>CAVPLQ010000004.1:0-963313 GCA_963706125.1 uncultured Flavobacteriales bacterium | reverse complement strand
TCAGCAAAAAATGCACTGGTAGACGCGGAGCAGGATTGGAAAGCAGAGATGAATGGAGATTCTTCTGGAAGTGGATTGTATGGTAATGGAAACGTTGCGCGCGCCAAGGAGCGTTTAGTATCGGAGCGGCGTAATGACCTTCAAATTGCGCGACGGAACAAGGACGGTATCCAGAGACGCGAAATGCAGGACATTTCGGCAAGCGAGAATAGGTTGGCTGTAGCCCAAAGCACCGGCGGGTTGTTCGAGCGGCTCCATGCACTGCATCGCTACATTGCATCAGATACCATGGTGCTTTCTGTATATGTCCTCCTCACGCTGATCCTTGTTCTTGTGGAGCTCTCACCTCTGTTGGCAAAAGCCGGTTTTCCCAAGACGGCTTATGAAATGGAAATGGAGTTGGCTGATAGCATTCAACTACAAAGGGCCCAAACGATCGCGCGGATGCAGGCGACGAATTATTTGGAACAAGCCCGGATGACCGGCACGGAACAACGGGCCGCAATACAACTGGATGCGATAACAAGGTCATTTAACGACCTCACGCAGGATCGTGCGATCTCGAGCATTATCTCTTGAAACCCGATAGGTACTGAACCAAATGGCAACGAACAAGAATGCGACCATTCGCTATCAGACATTGGACCGCTGCTTCTCCAACCGGGGTAAGCGCTTCTTTCTTGATGACCTTGTCGCGGCATGCAATGCGGACCTTTACGAGTACTCCGGAAATGAAAGAGGGATCGGTCGTCGTCAGCTATTCGAGGACATCAAGTTCATGATGAGCGACCAAGGTTGGTCCATTCCTTTGGAGCGGTGCAAGGACGGGAAGCGGGTGTATTACCGTTACAGTGATCCGGAGTTCTCCATCAATAAGCAACCTCTTTCTCCGGGCGAGGCCGACCAGCTCAAGGAAGTCTTGCTATCCCTTGGGCGATTCAAGGGCATGCCACAATTCCAGTGGCTTGATGAGATGATAGCACGATTGAAGAGCGGTTTTCATCTGGACCCTGGTGCTAGCCACATCATTGAGTTCGAAGAGAACCCCTACCTGAAAGGGAATGAACACATCACCCCTTTGTTCAATGCCATCCGGCAGCAACAAGTCTTGCGATTGACCTATCAGGGCTTCAAGCAGGCGGAACCGGATCGCATAAATTTTCATCCGTACTACCTCAAGCAGTACAATAATCGCTGGTTCGCATTCGGATGGAATGAACTCGCCGCAGGGATCACCAATTTAGCGTTGGACCGCATCCAAGCTGTCACACACATTCGCGGAAAGTACAGACCGAACACCACCATTGACTTCACAGAATATTTTGAAGATGTTGTTGGGGTGACCGTGCCAGAAACTTCCACGGAAGTAGTGGAGCTACTGATCAGTCCTAAGCTCTGGCCGTACATCAAGACCAAACCCATGCACGGGTCTCAGAAGGTGGTAACGGAAGCCGTAGCCGGCACTACGATCCGTCTCGACGTTAAGCTGAATTACGAACTGGAAAGCCTGTTGCTTTCCTTTGGCGAAGGAGTGGAAGTGGTAAAGCCAAGCAAGCTAAGGTCCTTGCTACGTGAACGCACAACATCGATGTGCTCCACCTATCAAGATCAAGTCTGAAAATTGACATCGATAGCCAAACCGACCACATGACTTATTTTCATAACGACTTGGATTCCGCAATTCAATACACTCTGCTGGAATATGACCATCCTATTTCGGCAGAAGAATTAGTTGCCCACATCCATGCGGACGAGAGCTACGTAGGTTCCTCGCTATCCGTGGAAGAAGTAATCGCTTCCATTTCGGAAAAGGATATTGGTGCAGATGGAAAGCTTGTCGGAAACGTGGATACAAGTGAGCCGGAAATCATTTCCGCCGCATTTCAAAGGAACTTGGTTCATGCAGCACTAGCGGCGGCCACCGGTGCCTTACCGCTCCTCTGCGTATCGGCAGTGAAAGCGGTGGTCGATAGGGCTGTTCGAGAAGCCCACAGTGGGCAGGTCGGAAGTCTCCGAAGGCTTCTTAAACCGGGTATGACCTTGACCGATCTGGAGGCGCTGTTCAATTGGGTTGGAAGAGCTGAAGGAGTAGCCTTGTTGGCCGAACGCATCAAAGTTGGTCAATGGCCCAGACGCGGTGCATTGGAGATCGGTCGCTTGCTGCGGCTTGTGATCATTTTCCGGCTAAAAGGGACGGCCGACGTAATCAGCGAGGGCGACCTATACCTTATCGCAAACGGGGTGCCCAGGAAGGAAGGTGAACTTGGCGATGGCTTCCTTTCAGTAGAAGATCCACTGCACAAGGTTTCCACCACCATTGCAACCTTCCCTTATGATGCATGGGTGTTGGCAAATACGCCACCCCACGGCGAACTATACTTTCCGGATATACGGACGGCCTCTTTGGTTTTTTTCGGTAGGTCCAAAAATTTCTGGCGTGGGCGGAACATCCATGTTACTGGAAAATGTCAAAATGAAGACGAACGTGATGCGCTCAAATTGTTGTTCTCCGTTGAGGGCGTGAAGAATGATCTGTGGGTGGGTGATGTCAAAACTCCATCGGACATACCGAAACAGGCAAAAACAGTGTTTCATGCTTCATCAGGTACACCTCTGAGTGATCAGGAACAATTAAGGGCCTACTTATTCGAACTTGGGCATCGGCCGGAACGCCTGCGGGTGTTCATGGTGCTGCCGAAGACAAGTTTGACGGATGAAGGCCCTTGGGCTGAGTTGCGAACGGATATGCTTGAGCGGGACATTCTGGATTGTGTGATCCAACTCCCAGGTAAGCAGCATAACTCGGAAAGTGATCTAGCATTGATCCTGTTGGACAATCAGAAGCCCGACCGATCCAAGGGCTTTGTCTATTTCGATCGTGCAGTGAATAACCTCAGGATCACAGAGATGGAAGAGTCGGAGACTCGCCCAAGTGAAAGCCCAGAGCAACTTGAAGTATTGGCATTTAGAGCACAACAGAAGTTGTTCTCGGAAGAAAGGACGCATGTAAAAAACGTCACCGTGCATCTCCCCTGTTCAGAACTGCTCCGCATCAAGCGATGCTCACTTATGGTGCGTATGGCGTTTTCTCAACCATTTTCGGCCCTCTGCGAAGAACATAGCTTAAATGAGCTAAGGGAATTCCGAAAAGTCGATGAGCTGTTGAAGGCAGATGGACGATCAGCGCAGGAACCCATGGACAAGGAATCCGTGCTGGGAATGTTGGACCCGGTTTTAGCCATTCCTAAATATGTGGAGCAAGAGTTCTGTAAGCCCTATGTCCAGAAACAGTTGACACTAATGGATGCGCATTGGGGTGGAGAGCGCATTCTGGATTGCTATGTTCAAGCCCCACGTTTGGAAGACCAACAAGAGCAGATCAGGTTGCGGGAGAATTCATGGGGCTTGCTCCCCTTCCGGAAAGGAGGAGAGAGAACCAAGGATTGGGTGGCGGACTTTGTAGACAACATACAGTTGCACAAGAAGAACAGCGAGAGATGCAATCGCAACGTGTCATTTATCCTCAACGAAGTGCGGCGGGTGGAACGGGAAAACTCGCTTGAAGGTACCCGGGAATCATTTGCTGATTTCAGGCACAATTTCGCACCTCTTATGGGGAAATTAGGTGATGTAGTGAAGCGATATGAGTTAAAGCGGGAGAAAGCTCCATTTAATTTGATGGAGGATGAGGTGAATGCAGTTTTTGCAAGGATCGAAGAGTTTCGGGGACGGGCCGAATCCCTGATCGATGAGCAGGACAGGGCGAATGCGAGCGAGGTGTATCGGCTGGAAGAGGTTGATCTGGGTAGAATGGTGGGAGATATTGGCAGGTGGTACAGTGATCGACCGGGGTTTCAACTCTTGAATCATGTGGAAGGGTGCGCGGTATGGGCAGATCGCTCAAAGCTCCAGCAGATCTTGGAGAATATGGTAGAGAATGCATTATGTCATGGAAAGATCGATGAGGTTCCCTTGATCTTGGGAGTAGGGGAGGTGGAGGGGGAAGATGAAAACGGCTATGCGGACTTGGTCGTTGCGAACAACGGCTTGCCGATGACCATGGCTCGATCCGAGGCGGTGAAAAGAGGCTCCCGATCAGCGAAGAGCCAAGGAACAGGGTTGGGCTTGCACATGGCCAAGAAGTGGATCGAAGGGATGGGTGGTAAGTTTGATGAGAGATATTTGGGTGCCATGGGTGACTTTTTCGGGAAGTGTGATCCTCCCATGCGGGTATTCTTCAGTATTATGCTCAAACGAGTAGTCAAACACCAAGCCGATGCGGATCCTGTGGATAGATGATCAAACGAATGAAGATGCGATTGCTCTAGCGGCGGAGCGCGATGTGGAAATGGTGCCCGAATTCACGGCTGAAAGTGGTTTGGAGCGACTTCGCAAGGAATACTGGGACTTCGATGCGGTGGTGCTGGATGCCATGGGGAAGTTGGATTCGGCACCTGACGCAAAAGAGAATAATATTCAAGCGCTGAACAGGTGCATATCGGGCATCAAGGAGTTGGGCGGTCGGCATAGCCGCATTTTACCGTTTTGCGTGTACACAGGCTATCCCGCAGTAAGGGAGCATGTTGACCCAGAGGTCATTGTATTTGACAAGGTGCATGGAGTCTCCGTTGTTGTGGACCACTTGGAAGAATTGGTCTCGGATCTTCCGGCCTATCATGTGGAGCAGAAGTATGGAGAAGTGTTCAAAGCTTGCCGGATAGCGGGTTTGGACACGGTTTCGTTGGGTCATATCAAAGCCATTCTTCGAGACCTTCACGGCAACAGCGGTCAGCTCTCAGAGGACTATCCCAAACATCTTCGCGTTGCGCTTGAACAGATGTTCCGGGTGGCTATCAAACAAGGTCTGATTTCTGATAAATGCTTGAAGGACGGAGAGGTGAACATTACCGCCTGTGTTCGGTCAATTTGTGGAATGGCTGTTGACAATTGCGGTATTGGGCCAACCGCCCCTCATGCCCCCACATTTATTAAGGACCTCATCTACGTAATACGAGATACTACAAACGGGTTCAATCACTCAAAAACGACCTCAGCGACCTACGATAGGATAGAAACTCAAAAGCTAGTTGACCGCATGCCCAAACTGGTTCTTCTTTATAGACTCACATTCCAGCTCCTTGAGGTAATGCTCTGGTTCAGTGCCTATAATTCGGATGCGGCCAACCAGGATGTTGAAGAGAATAAGGCCAAGTTGAACGAGGTGCCTAACTGGGAACCGAATAGAGGTCGGCGTTGAGCAATTGATGTCATGACCGATCCAACACCATTCCTGCAAAAGCTATTCGCGGAATTAGCGAATTGCTCGGTGGATGTTTCAAGCCTTGAACTGGATCATCTCTGCTACCGTGTGGAAGACCTTGGTCGTTACATGGAACTGCGTGGACAGCTGGATGAGGAAGGAATACTTCTCGCGGAAAGCACCATCGGCGGAAGGCTCATCGCCACGTACCGGTTGAACAACCCTATTCGGTTCGAGGAACGAAGCATCGATGTGCTGGAACTGCCCGCGCCAAAGCCCGGAAGCCCGTATCCCGAAGGCTTTGAACATGCCGAGTTCGTGGTACACGAGGAACTCTTGGCATTCACGGAGCGGCATCCGCAGCTCGATTGGGACCTCAGTGCTCTGGCCAAGCCTGTCAATGCGGATGTGCGTCTTCGCTTCGGGGACATCAGCGTGAAGTTCCACCGGCAGTCGTTGGCTGAGGTGATCGAGACGGAACGCGCTCCAACATGGTAGAGGCTTTAATCGAAGCGCCCGCGATCCACTTCCGGGGCTAGGTCCTTTCCGTCGAACAGGTGCTCCAACAAGTGCTCCGCGCACCATGGGGCCAGCATCACGCCGCGTGCGCCGAGACCATTGATCACGGCCGTGCTCGGTCCGGTCCTTCCCAAGATCGGGCGGCGATCGCGTGTGGTTGGACGCACACCGGCATTCTGCCCGACCACCTCGATCGGACCTTCCACCAGGGTTGCCAGTTTCCCCAAGAGCAAAGTGCGGGCTTCTTCCGTCGGTCCTTCCCAAACCTCCGTCCATTTGAAGGTCGAACCAACCCGGTGGAGATCGCCGCCCAGAGGCAGCAGACCGGCACTGCCGTGCACCATCCGCGTAAGGTACATGTTCGGTATCCTGACGGTCAATGTTTCGCCCTTCACGGGAACAAGTCCGGGAAGGTTAGCGAAGGGACCGGTACAGCGGATCAGCCATTGGCCATGCACTTCGCCGATGCGTACGCCATCCGGTACGGCCATGATCTCAGCCTCGTCCATAGCGCGTTCGGTTAGCGCTCCGTTGCGCAGCAGTTCCTCTCGTTGGGCGGCGAGCAGCATGGGGATATCCAGCCACCCAGCATCGGTCACCGTGCCGTAGCCATGCGGAACTCGCAGCGGGGCCTCGTCGATCTCTGGTTCCGGCCTGCTGGCGATGAAGGGTGCCGTTCCCGGGTCCGCCATTGCGCGTTCCCACTGCTTCACTTCGTTCGGCGTCGGAAAGATCTTCACCAAGGGCTTCGGGTGCCAGCAATGGACCCCGAGGTGCTTCTCCCAATTGCTGTAGAACGACCGTGTCAAGAGCATCAGTTCCGCGGCCCGCCAGCTCGGTACATCACGGCGCAGCACCACGGGATTCACGGCACCACCGGATGCCATCGAGGCATTCCCATCGCGCTTTTGATCGAACACATGAATGGACAAACCGCGCGAGCGGCAGCTTTCCGCGAGCACTGCACCGGCGATGCCGCGGCCAAGGATGAGGATGTCCGTTTGAGTTGCCAAGGTGCGCGAAGGTCGGACCGATCGTTCACATCCGATCCGGATCGTTGAACTTCATCCTCGCCTCCCAACAGATCCAGCGTCATGTTCGTCCTTTCCGGGGACCTTCTCCGGTAAAGAGGGCTCTTTCTCAATTGTTTTAGCGGGTACAACGACTCCTCCGGCCTCTTCATCGAAGCGGAAGCGTCTAATGGTCGCCAATTCCATAATTTGCCGCGCTTCTACGAACCCTTGATCCGCCAGTACAATATGAACGCTCGCTCCACCCTGTTGCCGTTACTTCTGTTCGCCGCTAGTATGGCACTGGCCCAAACGAATCCCGAGCCGTTGACCGAACGCCTGCCGGACGGGAAGTTCAAGATCTCCGTGGAACGGACAATTCCAGTGGAATTTCTCGGAGTTATCCAGCCGTTCACACTTTGGGACAACACAAGGCGCTTCACGGATGAGCAGGTGCGTGACGAGAATGGTGTGATCAGGGAGAATACGGAGGCAGAAGAAGAGACCGAAGGTCGTCGCGGGCACCCCAGGCTGGACCCGGACCCCTCACCGCACGGCACGGACCCGGCATGGCAGACCGCAGAGCCGATCCATGGCTTTGATCGCGCCGTGGATCTCAGTGTGAACGGTATGGGATACACTTCGGTGAGTCCGGCCGACCCCTGTTTGGCCGTGGGAGCGAACCATGTGATCCAAATGATCAACGGCTCCTCGGGTGCCTACTTCCGGATCTATGATAAGAACCTGTCGAATCCGGGTTCACAGACCTACATGGACAATTTCGTGAATTCCATCGGGAGTATTTCCTCATATACCGGCCTTGGCGACCCGATCATTTTGTATGATGCACTGGCGGGTCGGTGGCTGATGTCCGAGTTTTCCAACAGTGGGAACCGCTTGATCGTGGCTATTTCAATCGGAGCGGACCCAACTGGATCCTGGTATGCATACAGCTATACGGCCACCAATTTCCCGGATTATCCGAAGTACGCGGTCTGGAACGATTGCTATGTGGTGACGACGAACGAGAATTCTCCGGCGATCTATGCCCTGCCCGCGGGCCAACATGTTGGCCGGAACAGGGGGAACGGCCGTGCGCTTCACGATAAGTTCGCTCGCATCTATCGGGTTCCAAGCCGCGACACCAGTGGGTTTCGGCGGCGGTACCCCGCCGCCCACCGGGGCACCGGCCATGTTCATGCGCATGGTGGATGATGCCTGGACCGCTGCGGCCGACGTGGACCGCTTGGAGCTGTGGAACATCAACTACAACGCCTCAACTACCATCGAGTTCAACGATCACAGGTCCCACGTCGATCCCCACGGACGCGTTCGACTCCGACCTCTGCGGCTATACCACGCTCAACTGCATCACCCAACCGGGCTCACAGACCATGGACCCGATACGTGAGGTGCTCATGAACCAGATCTGTTACCGGAACTTGGAGAGCTTGGGATATGAAACCCTGGTCTGCACGCATGCCGTGGACCTGAACAACACGGACAGGGCGTGCCCACGGTGGTATGAACTGCACCGCACCGGGGGAAGTGGAGGTGCTTGGGGCATCAATCAGCAAGGCAGCTTTTCACCGGACGCGAACGATCGCTGGATGCCGACGATCTCCATCAATAACAACGGCGACATCGGGCTCGCATACAACATCGCAGGCACCACCGGTGGCAATGTTTATCCCAGCATCCGCTATACCGGTCGCTACCGCAACGACCCCCTGAACCAAATGACCTTCGCGGAAACCTCGATCGTGGCCGGGACCGCCAGCAACAGCAGCAACCGCTACGGCGACTATAATTCACTGGCCGTCGATCCCGTGGACGGTACGTCGTTCTATGGCACAGCCATGTACAACCCCGCGTCATCCTGGGGAACACGGATGTTCAAGTTCTCGTTTCCCATTGTCGGATGCATACCACCGACCGTCTCGACGAGTTTCGTGGACAATTGCGGTGCGGGGAACTTCACCGTAAGTGTCAACATCGGGTCGGACGGGGATGCCACGAACTATGACGTGTACACCTCGGTCGATGGTGGTGGGCAGACCTTCAACAGCACCCGCTCGGCGGGCACATATGTCGTTGGTACCTACACTTTCGGTAATAGTGTCGTGATCCAAGTACGGCATAATGGCAATAGCGCATGTGACCAAACGTTAGGGGCGGTAACCTCCACGGGCTCTTCCTGCTGCACCGCCCCTACCGCCACGATCACCGGCACCTGCGCGGGCCTCACCGACTACAATGTGAATGTGGACCTCACATCAATGGGCAGCGCCACCTCCATCGCCATCCAGATCGATCCCGATGCCTCCGGACCCAGCCTTCCAGTGACCGTGCAAACAGTTACAGCACCCGGCATCTATGGTCCTTTCGGCAATTACGCCAGCGGTTCGCCGGTGAACGTGATCCTCGTACACAACCTGTTCCCCCAATGCTCGGTGGAAGTGGATGATCTCGTGAAGAATTGTAATTCGCCGGGTGCGGGCTGTGGAGCGTACTCCATGAATACGGCCACGCCGATCGCCGATCAATCCACCACGACCAGCCCCATCACCGTGTCGGCACAGGGCGGCTCCACGCTCACGGACCTCAATGTGTACGTGGACATTTCCCACACCTATTCCGCCGATCTCCGCATTTCACTGACAAGTCCGGCCAATACCACGGTGAGCCTGATCTCATCCGCACTTTGTGGCGGCAATAACGATATCCGGGCGGAATTCGATGATACGGGCGTGGACGGAGCAGTGGGTTCCGTCTCGTGCCCGATACACGACTATTTCGCTGTTCCCGCCCAAGCGCTGAGCGCCTTCAATGGCGAAGCATTCGAAGGCATTTGGACACTGAGCGTTCAGGACGTCGCGGGACAGGACGTCGGCACCATCAATAGCTGGTGCCTCATCCCCACGCTTTCCTCCCCGAACATCAGCGTATCTCCTAAGATGTTCCTTGAAGGCCCATACAATAGCGGTACAGGACTCATGAGCGATGCATTGAGGGCAGCATCGCTGGTGCCGACCACCGAGCCTTATTCGGCGTTGCTCTATTCCTTCGTTGGGTCGCCAGGGGCCGGTGGCACGTTGGGGGCGGGCGTGCTCTCCGCCACAGGTAATAACGCCATTGTGGACTGGGTGGCGGTCGAGTTGCGTGATGCCACGACCCCGGCCACCGTGGTCGCCAGTTGTGCGGCCTTGGTGCAGCGGGACGGGGACGTGGTCGCATTGGACGGCACCTCCCCCGTGAGTTTCATGCAAAGTCCGGGGAGCTATCACGTGGCTGTGCGTCATCGCAACCACTTGGGTGTGATGACCGCATCGACCGTCGCGCTCTCGGCCTCGCCGACCTCGGTGGACTTTACCTCGACCGGCACCGCTACTTACGGCACTGCGGCTCAAACCCAGATGAGCGGCAAGAACATCATGTGGACCGGTGATTCCAACGTCAACCATCGGGTCTCGTACACGGGGGCTTCAAATGACAGGGACCCGATCCTTGGGCGGATCAATGATCCATCACCGAACGCCACCGTGAACGGCTACTTCACCGAGGACACCAACATGAACGGCGTAGTGAGCTATACCGGAGCTGCCAACGACCGTGACGTGATCTTGGTGAACATCGGGGGCTCCACGCCGACCAGCATACGCTACGAGCAACTGCCGTAGTAGCAAGGCCGCTTCAGCGCAACTCCTCAGTTACGGCGGTTCGGCACGAAGAACTTGTTCAAGCGGCCAGCAACCGTTCCATGCGATCGATCAGCTCGTCCGGATCGAACGGCTTTTGCAAGAGGTCGTTCGCGCCGGCACCGGTGATGGTCGTCAGCAGGTGTGGCAGCTCGTATGCGGTAATGATGAGCACGGGCGTGGTGATGCCCTTGGCGCGTAGGTCCTCCACCAAGGAAAGCCCGTCCACGTGGGGCAGGCCCAGATCGATCAGCAGCAGGTCCACCGGTTCGTCCAGCATCATCCGCTCCAGCTCGCGGCCGTCCTTCAACGTGGTGACCCGCCAGTTGGAATCCATGGCGTGGTGGGCGATCAACGTGCGGACCAAAGCGTCGTCCTCGACAAGCATGACATGTGGCATGGTAGGAGGTTTTGCACGTTCCTACGGAAGAGGAGTCGCGGAGGTTCGTGAGAATGGGCCGCAGAGGCGCGGAGAAGAGCGGTGTAATAACGAGTGATCTGAAATGGCCACAGAGGCGCGGATCATGCCCTCGGCAGCTAGGGACGCCGTAAAAAACAAGGCGAATGGGTAGCTGGTGCACATCCCAAGCGGAGCCACACGGACGCTCTTGCCGCATTCTCGGAGTCTCTGCGCGTCCGCTCCCTTACAAATTCCCGGTCACCAGCTTCACGATGTCGTGCCCATTCACGGCTATGATCACGGTGAGCAGGAAGACCATGCCGGCCATCTGGGCGTACTCCAGCACCTTGGGATTCGCCGGTTTGCGTGCGATGGCCTCGTAGAGCAGGAACACCACATGGCCGCCGTCCAGCGCGGGGATGGGCAGGATGTTCAATACGGCCAAGGCCAAGGAGAGAAAGGCCGTCATCTCCCAGAAGCGCTGCCACACCCAGTGCGGGCCGTAAGCCTTGCTCATGGCGATCAAGCCCCCCATCTGCTTCATGCCCGCCTTGCTGCCCAAGAGCTTGAAGGAGGAGACGTTGTCCTTCAGCCGCTGCCAACCATAGGCGAATCCTGCCGGGATGCTGCCGAGGAAGCTGAATTTCTCAGTGGCGAATGTGAAGTAGTCCGCAGGGGAACGTGGCTGCAGGCCCACGATGCCGTTGGCATCCACTTCCACCGGTACGCGCACTTCATGGCCTTCGCGCAGCAGCGTCACCTCCACGTGTTGGTCCTTGCGGCCTTTCACGGCCTCCACGAAATCCTGGAAATAGCGGGCAGGCTTGCCGTTCACTGCCACGATACGATCCCCCTTGCGGAAGCTGCCGGTTTTCGCCGCATTGTTGCCAGCCAGTACGGAATCCACATAGAACGGGAAGCGCGGGCTGAACAGCATCTTATCGTTGCTTTCCAAGATCTGCTCTTGGATGTTCGCGCTCAATGCGATCTTCTTCTTCTCCGGATTACCGGTGCTGTCCTCGCGCTCCACGGTCACTTGGCGCGCACCGTCAATGAGGATCGCCAAGGAGACATCACCGAGCGTCTTGGGGTCGCGCCCGTCCACGTCGATGATCTGGTCGCCGTCGCGGAAGCCCTCGCTTTTCATCAACTCGCTGGGGGCTATGCCGTAGGTGAGGTTCTGCACCGGCAGGTATTCCCGGCCCCAAACGAACAGCACCATCGCGTAGATCGCGAAGCCCAGCAGGAGGTTCACCGTTACGCCGCCCACCATCACGATGAGGCGCTGCCACACGGGCTTTGCGCGGAACTCCCACGGCTCGGGCGGCTTCTGCATCCGCTCCTTCTGCTCGGCGTCCATGCTCTCGTCCACCATGCCGGCGATCTTCACATATCCGCCGAAGGGCAGGCAACCGATGCCGTACACGGTGTCGCCGATCTTCTTCTTCACCAATGCATAGGGGGCGTCGAAGAAGAGGAAAAACTTCTCCACACGCATGCCGAACAGCTTGGCGGGCAGAAAGTGGCCGAACTCGTGCAGGGCCACCAAGATGGACAGGCCGAGGATCAGTTGTCCGGCGTAGATCGAAGATCTCCATTGAGGGGAATTCAGGGCCTCGTGTGCCGCACGCCGCGTCTCCGCATCGCTGGCTTCGAGTTCTTCAAGCGTAGGTGAAGCCACAAAGGTCGCCTTTGCAAGCCGATCCGCGATCATGTCGCTCATTTCCAGGAATCCGATGCGCTCCTGCAGGAACGCTTCCACGGCCACTTCGTTCGCCGCGTTCAGCACACAGGCCGCGTTGCCGCCACGTTTCAGGGCTTCCAGTGCAAGGCCCAGGTTGGGGAAGGCCTCCAGATCCGGTTGCTCAAAGGTGAAGCTGGGGTACTTCGAGAAATCAAAGCGCGGCCACGTGGTGGTCAATCGCTCCGGGTAGGCTAGCGCGTATAGGATCGGTAATTTCATGTCGGGCAGGCCGAGCTGGGCTTTCATGCTGCCATCGCGGAACTGCACCAAGCTGTGGATGATGCTCTGCGGATGCACGATGATCTCCACCTGCTCCGGCTTCAGGTTGAACAGCCACTTGGCCTCGATCGCCTCCAAGCCTTTGTTCATCAGGCTGGCGCTGTCGATGGTGATCTTGGCACCCATGTCCCAGTTGGGATGCTTCAGTGCCTGTGCTTTCGTCACTGCGCCCAGTTCGGCTTTGGACTTTCCCCGGAACGGGCCACCACTGGCGGTGAGGACGATCTTCTCGATCGGGTTCTCCCATTCACCGGCCAAACATTGGAAAATGGCGCTGTGCTCGCTGTCCACCGGATAAATGTTCACCGCCTGCGCCTGTGCCCGCTTCGTCACCAGTTCGCCGGCCACCACCAAGGTCTCTTTGTTGGCCAAGGCGATGGCCTTCCCGGCATCGATCGCGGCCAGCGTGGGGCGCATGCCCGCATAGCCCACCATGGCGGTGAGCACCGTGTCGATGGTCTCCATCTGCACCGCCTGCGCAATGGCCTCCGCACCCGCGAAGACTTTCATGCCTAATGGGAACAGGGCATCGCGTACTTCGTCGTAGCGGCTCTCGTCGCCTATCACCACAGCGTTGGGGTTGAACTCCTTCGCTTGCGCGATCAGCAATTCCGCGTTTTTCCCGGCGGTGAGCAGCTCCACGGTGAAGTGCGCGGATTGCTCGCGCACCACGTCCAAGGCCTGCGTGCCGATGGAACCGGTGCTGCCGAGGATGGCGATGCGTTTGGGTTCGATATCCGTGGCCACGAGCGTTGGTATTGGTGTGCGAAGTTCGGGGTTACGAGTGGAATGATATTGGGCCGCGGAGGCGCGGGACATGCTTTCAGCAGCCCGGGGCGCAGAGAAATGCGGTTGTTCCCAATGTGAAGGTCAACTGCGCTTGGCGGAAGCGCGGTGAAGACGGTCGTTGATGGCGGCACCCAATCCTTCCGTGGGAAAGACCTCCGCAAGGATCACCTCCGCGTCGCTTCCGTCCACCCTTCTTAATGCGGCGAAAAGGGTGCGGGCGGCTTCGGCGATGTCGCCTTGTTCGGAAAGAACCTCGTTGTACTTCGCCTCATATCGCTTCGCGAAGGAGATCACCGCAATGCGTTTTCCTTCATGAACTTTCAGCAGCGCTGGCACGTCACCGAGGTATACTGGCTTGCGTGGTGCGTAATGGCTTTCCAGCATGCCGGGCGATGCGGGAAGCACCTGCTTTTGCGCCACGCCTACTTGGCCGATCACCGCTTCAATGTCCGCGACCGGCGTGCCTCCGGGACGGTACAGCACCCATTGGTCCGCGTCGCTTTCCCAGCCGATGATGGTGCTCTCCACACCGACGGTGCAAGGGCCACCATTGAGGATGTACGGGATCTTGTCGCCGAGCTGGTCCGCCACATGTTGCGCGGTGGTGGGGCTCACGTATCCGAAGGGATTCGCGCTGGGCGCGGCGAGCGGGAACTCCAGCGACCGCAGCAGTTCCAGCGCCATGGGATGCGCGGGCATGCGCACTGCCACCGTATTCAAGCCGCTAGTGACGAGGTCGGGCACGCGGTCAGATTTTGGCAGAACCAGCGTTAACGGCCCTGGCCAGAATTTCTCCATTAAAGCCTCGGCCTCCTTTCGGGTGTCCTCTCGTGCGAGACCGAAAAACGATACCACTTCCTTCACCTGCTCCAAGCTGTGTACATGCACGATCAACGGATCAAAAGCCGGGCGCTGCTTGGCCTGAAAGATCTTCAGCACCGCAGCCTCGTTGTAGGCGTTCGCCGCCAAGCCGTACACGGTCTCCGTGGGGATGGCCACGACCTCGCCTTTGCGCAGGAGGTTTGCGGCGTGGTTTACGTTGGTGCCGATGGGCATGCTTGGTTCGCCGCAGCCCTGAGTAAGTTCTTCGTGACGCGGAGGCGAGGCGCGAAGATCGGGGAATGAAGGTCATCCTCCTACGTGCAGCTTGCGGAAGTGATCCGTCTCCTACTAGGCATGAGGGTATACAAACTGACTGCAACGACTCTCCTCTCGGACCATGCTTGGGTTCAGTGACATCCGTCACGCCCACCCCGTGATGCCGGGGCTAATTTTGGCCGATCAACGGCGGATCAGGACCCTTGCCCGCCCACCACACTGAACTCCAAGTTCCTCATGCCCACATCCCACGTCCTTCTCCTCGCTCCGCTCTTGTTCCTCTTCAGCTGCACCAGCGGCCAAACGCCGGGCACTGGCACCACGTTGCCCGCCAAGGAGTTCCAACAGAAAATAACGGAACTGCCCTCGGCACCGCTGCTTGATGTGCGTACGCCGGAGGAGTTCTCCAAAGGCCATCTGGCCCATGCCAAGAACTGGAATTGGACGGACGGCCAGTTCAAGAAAATGGTCGGGGAACTGGACCCGACGCAGCCGGTCTTCGTATACTGCCTCAGCGGAGGTCGCAGCGGCGCGGCCGTGAGCTCGCTCCGCTCGAAAGGCTTCCAGCAGGTGTATGAGATGCAAGGCGGGATCATGAAGTGGAACGCCGCTGGCCTGCCGTTGGAAACCACGGAAGGTGTCGATGCCCCTGCAGGCATGTCAAAAGCCGATTTCGAAGCGCTGTACGACACGGATAAAGTGGTGTTGGTGGACTTCTACGCGGACTGGTGCGCCCCGTGCAAAAGGATGAAGCCCTACTTGGACGAGATCAGCAAGGACATGGCCGACAAGGTGACCGTGGTGCGCGTCGATGCTGACGCCAACCCCGCCCTCTGCCATGCGCTGGGCGTGGAAGCTTTGCCCGTCCTACACGTGTACAAGAACAAGCAGCTGACCTGGCAGAACACTGGCTACATCGGCAAGGAGCAGGTGGTGCAGCAGTTGTGACGGTGCCGGTGATCGTCACCGCACGGGACAAGGCTTTTAGGACAGGATTGCAGGATTTACAGGATTGATAACCGCCTTGCGACGGATCAGGCCATTGCTTTTTGGCCACGGCAGATCAAGAAGCGGTAGCTCTGCCGGAGGAGTCCATTATGCTCCCAAGCCCTCCACGTATTTCCGGTCGTTCGCCAAGCGCGGCACCTTGCTCTGCGCATCGTTCATGCCGCGCGCTTTCATCCACGCCGCGAAGCCCCCGCGTTTTACGGGTATGATCACTAAAGGTCGCAGCACGTGACCGGTGATCAAGTCCTTGTAGTAGGGATTGCGCCGTTGTAGTGCCGCGTCGATCGTTTGTGCGAATCCCGCCAGGTCCTTCGGTGGTGCGGCGAACTCGATGTGCCATTCATGGAAAGGCAGGCCATCCGCCGGTGAGAGTTGCGGCGCTACGGTGAACTCGGTCACCTCGCACGGGAATGTGGCCACGGCTTCCTTTAGCGCGCCTTCCACCTCTTCCGTGATGACGTGTTCCCCGAAGGCGCTGGTGAAATGCTTCGTCCGCCCGGTGACGACGATGCGTGGCGGTTTCAGCGAAACGAACTTCACCGTATCGCCGATCTCGTAGCCCCAAAGCCCGGCGTTTGTGTGCAGCACCAGCGCGTAGTTCACGCCTAGTTCCACTCCGCCGATGGACAAGCGGCGAACGTCGGTTTTACCAAGCTCGCTGGTGGGAATGAACTCGAAGTAGATGCCGTTGTCCAGCACGAGCAGCAGGCCTTCGCCGGACCCTTGATCCTGGTATGCGATGAAGCCTTCGCTGGCGGGGAAGGTCTCCACGCGGTCCACCGTTCCACCGATCAGTGCTTCCATGCGACTGCGGTAGGGTTCGTAATTCACCCCACCGTAGACGAAGAGCGAGAAATTTGGAAAGACCTCCTTCACGGTGGCCTTGCCGGTGCGGGCGAGCAAGCGCTCGAAGTACATCTGCACCCACGCCGGGATCCCGCTGATCAGGCACAGATCGGCGGACATGGTCTCACCAACGATCGCTTCCACCTTCGTTTCCCAGTCGGGGATGCTGTTGGTGGTGAAGCTGGGCATGCGGTTCTTCAGCAGGTAGGAAGGCACATGGTTGGCCACGATGCCGCTGAGCCTGCCGCTGGGCACCTTGCCTTTGCGGTCCAGCACGGGGCTGCCTTGCAGAAAGATCATCTTGCCGTCCACAAAGGCCGTGTTGCCGCTGCGTGCGATGTAAGCGAAGAGCGCGTTGCGCGCACTATCGATGTGGTTGGGCAGGCTCTCCTTGGTGATCGGGATGTACTTCGCGCCGCTGGTGGTGCCGCTGGTCTTGCACAGGTAGAGCGGAAGTCCGGGCCAGAGCACGTCACGTTCGCCCTTCACGATCCGCTCGATCCACGGGCGCAGAGCCTCGTAATCGCGCAGCGGAACGGACTTGACCAATGTTGCGTGGTCCTTCACCTGTTCCAGCCCATGCTCCTTCCCGAAGGCGGTATCCTTACCCCCGGCGACCAACTTCCGCAGCACGGCCTGCTGTGTGGCCAACGGGTCCATGGCGGCGTGCATCACGCGCGCAACGGACCGACGTGCCAGAAGCTTTGCGGCAAAGCCCTTCAGCGACATCACTTGAAGCCGATATAGGTCTCCGGGTCCACGGCCTTGCCTCCGGACCACAACTCGAAATGCAAGTGCGGCCCGGTGGTGTACTCACCGCTGTTGCCCACGATCGCGATGGCCTCGCCGGCCTTCACACGGTCCCCCAGCTTCTTCAGCAGCACGGCGTTATGCTTGTACACGCTCACCAGGTCGAGGGTGTGCTGGATCTGGATCACGTAGCCGGCGTCGCTGGTCCAGCTAGCGAGGATCACAGTCCCGTCCAAGCAGGCCTTCACGGCCTCGTCCGCCTTGGTGACGATGTCGATGCCGTAGTGCCCTTCACCGGCATTGAAGGTGCTGGTGACCACCCCGCGCAAGGGCGGGAAGAACAGTAGGCCGGGCAGGCCCAAGCGGTCCAGTGTCGCTGCGTTCCCGGTGGCATGTACGCTGTAAGCCTCTTCGGCCCGGATCTTCTCGCGCATCAGGCTGTCGGCAACAGAAGGCTGAAGTTCGGCTGCTGCGGGGGCCTTCACAGTGGGAACGGTGAGGGTGATGCTGTCCGCAGGCAGTTTTCCGCTCAGTACGTTGCGCAGGTTGTCGATGTAGGCGTCGCGGATGGCCATGGCGCGGTCCAGGGAATCGGCGGTGGCCATGGCCCGGTAGGCGTTCACCTTCACCTTTTGGTTCGAGTAGCCGGGAATGAACTCCTTCAAGGGCGTGAAGACAATGAGCGCGGAGACGAACAGGGCGTTCACGATGAACAGCACGATCGCCAGCAGGATCACATTGATCCGGGACAGCCGCAAGCTGAAGCGCTCCTCATAGGTGGACTCGTTGATGAGCACCGCGCGGTACTTACTGCGCAGCTTGCGCATGAGCTGCTTCCGGCGGGCCTTGCGCCGCTGGCTGTCGGATCGGTGGGGCTCGGCCATGGTACTGCGCAAAGGTGGGATTTAGATGCGGCAATGCGACGCCAAGGGGAAAACCACGGATGGCCACGGAAGAATTGCCCTCCAATTGAGGGCACTGGCGAAGGGCGTCGGTCATCGGACCGGCACTGCTGCCGTTCGTCTCCGGTATCTTCGTGCCGTTCATTCGACCATGGCCGAGCAACTGGTGATCCCCTCAACCACGGACCGCGCGTCCTTGTACAGAGCGCTTTTCCCGCAGGTGAAGGCGTTGTTGGCCGGCGAGCGCGATCCGGTGGCCGCCATGGCGAATTTCTGTGCCGCCGTCCAGCAGGTCTTTCAGTGGCATTGGGCCGGTTTTTATCGTGTGGTGGACGGGCAACTGGTGGTAGGCCCCTTCCAAGGTCCCATCGCTTGCAGCCCCATTGCCCATGGAAAGGGCGTTTGCGGCACGGCCTGGGCGGAGGGCCGCATCATCACGGTGCCGGATGTTGAGGCGTTCCCGGGCCACATCGTGTGCAGTTCCGGGAGCCGTAGTGAGATCGTGCTGCCGTTGCGCGGCCGTAGTGGCGAAGTGTCCGCCGTGTTCGATGTGGACAGTGCCGCGCTGAACGACTTTGGCCCGGAAGATGAACGCGGACTGGCCGAGTTGTGCAGCTTGATCGAGCCCCTGCTCCCATGACCAAGAGCACGTTGGCCCTTCTGTCGTTTGTTCTGCTTGCCGCATGTGCGCAGGTGAAGGAACCCCAAGGTGGCCCCAAGGACACGGAGCCGCCCCAATTGCTATCCGCGGAGCCAGCGGACGGAAGTATCCGGTTCTCCGGTAAACGCATCGTGCTACACTTCGATGAACGTGTGAAATTGGACCGCGTCCGTGAGCGGCTGCTGGTATCCCCCCCCTTGGCCAAAGCACCGGACGTGATGGTGAGCGGAAGCAAGGACGTGGTGATCACTTTGAACGCGCCCTTGGCGGCTAATACCACCTATACCTTCAACATCGGCGAGGCGGTACAGGACCTCAGCGAGGGCAATCCGGCGGCGGGCCTTTCGTTCGTGGTCTCCACGGGAGACCACGTAGACAGCCTCTCCGTGAAAGGCCGCGTGCTGGACGCTTTCAGCGGACTGCCGGCGCCGGACGTGCTGGTGCTGCTGCACGATGTGAACGATACGGGCGACGTTCGGACGGCGCCACCCGCCTATTTCACCCGCACGGCCATGGACGGCAGCTTCCTATTGGCCCACTTGCGCGGTGGCCCCATGCAATTGAACGCCATACAGGACCGCAACGCCAATTACCGATTCGATCTGCCGAACGAGCAGGTCGCTTTGATAGACAGCATCATCGATCCCCGGGACTCGACGGAGCAGGAGCTTTTCCTCTTTCAGCCGGTGTCCGCCAGCCAGTTCGTAACCAGCGCGAAGGTGCTGGACGACCGCGGATGGCAGATGGTACTGGCCCGCCGTGCAGGTGAACTGACGCTGAGTTCCATGGACCGCGAAGGCGGAGAGTTGACGTGGTGGCCGGAATGGAACACGGGACGGGACACGGTGATCTTCTGGCCATCGGATACCAACCTGCTAAAAAGCCAGCGCTTCATCATCACCGAGGACAGCGCTGTGCTGGATACGCTAACCTACCGGATCACTATCGCCATGCCGTTCAATTTGGCCGTTTCAGCAGGCCGCGATCCTGTAACAAGTGCAATGCGGCTTTTGAGCACCCGCCCGGTGGCGGCGATGGATACCGCCCATGCTGAACTACGGATGGACAGCGTGCGGGTGCCTTTTAGGCCGATCTTGGACACGATGAAGCGACGCATCATCGGGCTGGACTTCAAGCTTCCCAGTGGGAGATCCGCGTCGTTGGTGCTTTACCCCAAGGCGATCCGAGGCGTGATGGGCGGAACTAACGACACCACGAGGCTCCGTTTCGGTGCGATCGATCTCCGGACGTTGGGGAAATTGAAAGTGATGATATCGGCAGATAGCGGAACAGCCTTTCCCGGTCCGCTGGTGCTTCAGCTGCGCACCGCCCAAGGGCGCATCGCGCGGGAAGCCGTGCTGGATTCCTTGCCGGGCGAAGTGGCATGGTCCGATCTACGGCCGGGCAGCTACGATCTGAAGCTGATCGAGGACGGCGACGGCAACGGAAGATGGACCACGGGCTCATTCATTGAGGGCCGACAACCGGAGCGTGTTTTCCTGCTTAAGGACCCGGTGGTGCTACGGGCAGGTTGGGTGGTGGAGACGAATTGGGAGGTGAAAAACCACCCCTGATCCCGTTCGTCGAAGAAATCACCCCAACCGCACTTTGTGCTTCAAGGCGCCGTTAAGCGTCTGAGAATCGGGGACTCCCTTTGTTGGCAAGGCATTTGCTGTACTGTGGCGGCGGTAAAAAAATAGTTGTCGATTCGGTTTCGTCGACTAAATTTGTGCGTTCGTCGAAACGAACCTTCTGGCGCCACTCCCGTAACAAGGCGTCGAAAATCCTAAGTCGGCCCCGATTTTGAATCAACCCTGCATGCGTCCACTGCTCAGTGTCCTTCTGCTGCTTGTTACGACTGTCGCTTCGGCGCAGGCGGAACAACTGGACACACGCGGCCGCGAGTTCTGGTTGGGCTTTATGCAGAATGCCTCTGGCACGCAGCAGCTCTCGGTGAAGATCGCCTCGGCACAAGCCACCTCGGGCACGGTGAGCGTTCCGCTGGCCGGCTGGAGTACGCCCTTCACGGTTGCCGCGAACGGCGTGACCTCAGTGACCGTCCCCAACATCTATGAGGTAACGGGATCGGAGACCGTACTGGACCGCGGTGTCCACATCACTTCTGTGGAACCGGTCACCGTAACGGCCGTCAACTATCAGAACCAGACCACTGACGCGACGCAGGTCATGCCCGTGAACGGTCTGGGCACTTCCTATCGGGTGGATGCTTTGCCCGGCACCTCCACGGCATTCCCGAACGGTACCTATATCTTCCGTAGTGAGCTGCTCATTGTGGCCACTCAGGACGGTACCTCGGTGAACATCACGCCCACCACCACCACCACGGCCGGGCATGCGCCGAACGTCCCTTTCACGGTGGACCTCGATGCCGGGCAGACCTATCAGGTGCAAGCGCTTAATGGCCTCGCGGACCTTACCGGTACCTTGGTAGAGGGTACCGTTATGAGCGGCCCGTGCCGGCCTTTCGTGGTCTTCGGGGGAAGCATGTGCGCGGTGATGAACTGTGCTGCCTGTGATCATGCCAACGAGCAGATGACGCCGGTGAACACATGGGGTACGGTCTTTCATACGGTCCCCTTGGGAAACTTGACCGCATGGGGCTACCGCATTCTTGCGAGCGAGGACAACACCCAAGTGACCGTGGACGGTGGAGCTCCGATCAACCTGAACGCCGGGGGATCCCATCAGGTGCTGAACACCGTGCAGCCGGTCTGCATCTACGGTGACAAGCCCATCAGCGTCACTCAGATGATGCAAGGCCAGACTTGCGCAGGAATCGGTCGATCCTCCTTGTTGATGTTAATGCCGGACGACCGGATGAGCACATCGGTCCAGTGGACCACGTTGTTCTCCACACAGTCCGTGATCGGCCACTTCGTCAGCGTGGTGACACCCACCGGTGCGGTCTCCCAATTGATGCTGGACGGAAGCCCCGTGTCCCCAGCGATGTTCAGCACTTATCCCGCCTGCTCGGGCCTTTCCTATGCCAAGGTCTTCATCACGGCCGGCACCCACCGGCTTAGTTCCGCAACGGGTTTTCTGGCCTATGCCTACGGATTGGCCTCCGGTGAGAGTTACATGTTCGGTCTCTCCAACAACATGACGCTTCCCGACCAACAGGATTCGGTCGATCTGCTCGTCAGGTCCGATCACGTTGGCCTCCCCGATCGTGCTGGCGAACGCGCAATGGACCACCGCGAGCGATCCCTCCACAGTATTGGCCACGGGTAACAGCTATACGTTCACCCCGGACCACAATGATGTTTACCGCGTCGACGGGGAGCTGTCACCAAGCGGATGCCCGAAGCATTTCGAGTTCCAGGTGGGCCTGCCTGTGCAGCCGCAGTTGAACCTCGCCGTGAACGGTGCGGCCACCACCTCGGTCTGTCAGTTCACCTCGGTGCAGCTCAGCACGGGCTCCATCCTTGATGCGCAATGGTTCGACCTGAGCTGGAGCCCTTCGGCCCAGATGTCCGACCCCAACATTCCCGACCCGGTGGCCTTTCCCATCGCGGACACTTGGTACAAACTGCAGGTGACCAGCCCTGTGGGCTGCGGCTCCGCCGTGGACAGCGTGTTCGTCACCGTGGTACCCAGCACCATTTTCTCGTTGCGCACCACGGTTTCGGATGACACCATCTGCTCCGGGAACGGTGCTGTACTTCATGCCCAAGTGGAGCGTGTCCTCTTTGCGGACGCATTTGAAGGTAATTGGGCCGCTTGGTGGGAAAGCGTGACGGGTGCCACGGCCAGTGCGGCATGTGGCTCCGTATCGGGCACGGCCCTCTATTTCAATGGCGCCGGTTCCCGCAATGCGACATCCCCCCCAATTGACCTGAGCCAAGGCGGCATGGCGCATTTCGCCCTGAAGATCGCTTCAGGTTCCGCCCCCTGCGACGATGCCGACCCGGGTGAGGACGTGGTGCTTGAATACAGTACGAATGGCACTTCATGGACGGTGCTGGCCACTTTCGCCGAGAACGCATACCCCTCCTTGACGCAGATGGACGTGGCCGTACCCACATTGGGCGTATCCGGCAGCAGCACCCGGTTGCGCTGGAGGCAATTGGCGAATTCCGGGGCCGACCAGGACAACTGGTGCATGGACAACATGCTCATCACCCGGTACGAGGATCCCGTGGAACCGCTCAATTGGACGCCATCGGCCACGTTGAGCTCAGGCAGCACTGTATCGCCCACCGCACACCCGACGAGCGACACTTGGTACAAGGCGGAAGCAACGAACGCGTCCGGATGCACCTATGTGGATTCCGTGCGGGTCACCGTGGCTCCGGCCTTCAGCATTCTGCCGATCAGCGACACCACGCGTTGCGGGGTCGCCGGGACCCAGCTGGAGGCACAAACAACCTCCGGGTCGGGCATCTCATGGTCATGGGCACCGGCCACCGGCCTCAGTTCTGCCACTGTTCCAAACCCCGTGGCCACTCCGGCAGCGACGACCAACTATACTGTTACCGCTACGAGCTCCTTGGGCTGCACCGATACGGAAGATGTGATGGTGGGGGTGAGCGGCTTGACCTCGGCGACCGTCGCAGCCACCGAACTCACCCTCTGCCACGGGGAACAGGTGGGACTTTCCGCCAACATTGTTTCCACTGCGCCATACTCCATTTCCTGGTCGCCTGCCGGGATCGTTCAAGACCCCACTGCCGCCAATACCACGGCCACGCCCAACGACACGACCACATTCATCTGCACGGTGACGGACACCCCGACAGGATGCGCCCAGAGCGCACAGGTCGCCGTGAACGTGAACCCGGCCTATTCAGTGGAGCTGACGCATGATACCACGGTCTGCACGGCATTAGGCATGCAGATGCACGTCATGCACGACCTCACCGCGCCCTACCAGATCACTTGGTCACCGACCGGTCATTTGAACGCGGACAACATCGCCGCACCGACCATTCTCCTGGACACCACGACAACCTATGTGGTGACCCTGACCGACCAGAACGGTTGTAGCGTAGTGGACTCCACCACGATCACCGTGGCTTTTGACAACTTCATCGAGCCCGCGAACGTAAGCGCTTGCGCAGGACAGCCTTTGGTGCTGAACGCGGGTTTCCCCGGTTCCACCTACGACTGGAACACCAACGCGACCACACAGACCATCTCCGTGACGCAGGCCGGCCAATACACGGCTACGATCACCGATACCCACGCCTGCCAAGCGATCTTGACCTTCTTCGCCACCTTCGATCCATTGCCCGTCGTTGACCTTGGCCCGGACCAGGCCCTGTGCGGTGTCACCGAGCATGTGCTCGATGCTGGTAATGCGGGGAACAGCGTGGTGTGGAACACGGGCGCGACCACCGGCCAGATCACCGTGAACGCGACCGGGACCTATAGCGCCACGGTCACTACGCCCGCTGGCTGCCAGGCGATGGATGCCATGCACATTTCGCTCGCTCCTCTTCCCATAGACATGTTGGAGGACGTGACTTCCTGCGAGCTGACACCTCCAACACTAAGCGCGGGCAATCCGGGCAGCACCTTCCTGTGGAACACGGCTGAAACATCCGCGGACATTGTTCCCCTGACCAGCGGAACCTATTCCGTCACGGTGACAACGCCGCAGAACTGCTCCGCCGTTTTTGATGCCGTGGTGATCCTGATGCCCAGGGTTTCCGTGGATACAGGACCGGACCTTGAACGATGTGCTGGCGAGCATGTGACGCTGGACGCAGGACCCGCTCCCGTCCACTATTTGTGGAACACCAGTGATACCACCTCCGTGTTGAACGTCGAGGTCAGCGGCACCTATATCGTGAACGCGACGAACGGTTATTGCTCGGACGCGGATACGGTTTCCGTGGTCTTCAATCCTGCACCGGTGGACAACCTCACCGACCATACGGCATGCGTCGGACAAACCATCACGTTCGATGCAGGCAATCCTGGTGCATCCTACGCTTGGAGCTCCGGCCAGACCGTTCAAGCGATCACGGTGTCGGCCCAGGGCCAATACGCGGTCACCATCACCGGTGCCAACGGCTGTGAGGCCAGCTATGAGGCCAGTGCGACCTTTGTTAGCCCGCCCGTGGTGGACCTTGGTTCGGATTCGGTGCTCTGTTCCGGCGAATGGCTCTTGTTGGACGCGGGCAACCCGGGTCAGACCTATCTGTGGAGCAACGGTGCTACATCCCGGACCATCCAAGCGGGCAGCACGGGCACCTATTCCGTGGACGTGAGCAACGGGTACTGCAGCACTTCGGACGAGGTCCTTGTGAGCTTCAATCCGACCCCGGACCGCTTGTCCACGCACCAGTATTTCACCTGCTTGGACGAGGACCCCCACTACGTGGACATCGATGCCGGCAATCCCGGAAGCACCTTCCTGTGGAGTGACGGACAGACCACGCCGGTGGTACATGCGAACGGCTACGGATGGAGAAGCGTGACCATCACCAATGCTTATGGATGCTCGTTGACGGACAGCGCGATGGTAAACGAGTTCTGCCGACCAACGATCTTCATCCCCAACACCTTCACGCCGAACGGTGACGGACGCAACGATGTATGGCTTCCCGTGGGGAACAACATCGGGGAGTATGAGATGTACGTCTTCGACCGCTGGGGCGGTGTGGTCTTCCATTCCAAGGACGTCAACACGGGCTGGGACGGCACCATCAATGGGCAACAAGTGCCGAACGAGGTCTATGCCTTCCGGGTTATTTACCGCCTGATCGAGAATACCGACGGCCATCTCGGATTCGAGCAGAGCCGCTTGGGCCACGTGCAAGTGCTGCGCTGATCAGGGCTTCAGGTCGAAGCCGTCCGTTTCCATCCCCACCGGGAATTTCGTGCGGAAGTCCATCAATGCGACCGCATCGAACGTTGCGTGCGAGACGCAGTCGTTGGCCGGTTTGCATGATGCGATCACTTGTCCTTTCGGATCGAGCGCAACGCTGTCGCCGGTGTAGTGGATGCCCTTGCCGTCCATGCCTACGCGGTTCACGCCCACCACATAGCACTGGTTCTCAATGGCGCGTGCGATCAGCAATTGGCTCCATGGGTAACTGCGTGCCTCGGGCCAGTTCGCCACGTATAGTGCGGCATCGTAATCACCCTTGTTGCGCGCGAAAACAGGGAAGCGCAGGTCGAAACAGATCTGGAGCAGGATGCGCCAATCGCGCCATTCCACCACCACGCGGTCCTTGCCAGCGCTAAAGTGGTCGGTCTCGTTCGCGAAGCGGAACAGGTGCC
The DNA here is from genome assembly GCA_963706125.1 of uncultured Flavobacteriales bacterium. Taxonomy (GTDB): domain Bacteria; phylum Bacteroidota; class Bacteroidia; order Flavobacteriales_F; family PHOS-HE28; genus PHOS-HE28. The sequence continues at coordinate 937,098 of CAVPLQ010000004.1, read as the reverse complement.
GCTTGTCGTAGTGCGTTACGCTGCCGTCCGGTGTGACGAAGAGGCCGCGGTTGAAGGTCTTGCCACCCTCGGCGATGATCACGCTTCCGTAGACCGCGGCGTCCGTATGCGCAGCTTGTTCTTTCATCCAGCGCATCGTTTCACCGCCCATGGCCTCGGCCCAAGCGGTGTTCATGGTGAAGCCCGTGGTCCACATCTCCGGCAGCACGATCAGGTCGGTACCGCCTTTCAGGCCTTCCAACTTACCGGAGAATAAGTTGCGGTTGGCGGTGGCATTCTCCCAGTGGAGCATGCTCTGTACCAGTGTCACTCTTAGATCGCGCATAGTTTGGTGATGGCGTTGTCCAATGTTTCATCTTGCTTCGCGAAGCAGAACCTTAGCAGGCGCTGGCCCGGCGGCGGGTCCTTGTAGAACGGGCTGAGCGGGATCGCGGCCACACCATGCTCGGTAGCTAAGCGCTTCGCGAAAACAAGATCCGGCTCGTCGCTGATCTTGCTGTAATCCGCCAATTGAAAATAGCTGCCCTCGCAGGCCAATGGCTCGAACGGCGAAGCGCGCAGTCCGATGAGGAAGCGGTCGCGCTTGGCCTGATAGAACTGAGGTATCGTTTCGTAGTGCAAGGGGTCTTTCAGGTATTCCGCCAGTGCATATTGTATCGGGGTATTTACGCTGAAGACGTTGAACTGATGTACTTTCCTGAACTCCGCCATCAGCGCTTTCGCTGCAAGGATGTAGCCCATTTTCCAGCCGGTGGCATGGAACACTTTGCCGAAGCTGTACACTACAAAGGCTCGATCGCGCAGTTCCGGATAGCGGATCGCGGAGGCGTGCGGCTCTCCGTCGAAGACCAGATGCTCGTAGACTTCATCGCTGATGAGGATGATGTCGGTTCCGCGCAGGATATCGGCGATCGCACGCATGTCCGCAGCGCGCAAAATGGTGCCTGCCGGGTTGTGCGGCGTGTTGATCATCAGGACGCGCGTCCGAGGTGTGATCGCTTGGCGCAGCACGTCCGCATTGAACTTCATGTCATTGCCCAAGCGCACGTGCACCGGCTTGCCACCGAAGAGCTCCACGGTCGGCGCATAACAATCGTAAGCGGGATCGATGATGACCACTTCATCGCCGGGCTGCACGATGGCACCGATCGCAGTGAAGAGCGCCTGCGTGGCCCCGGCGGTCACCGTGATCTCCATGTCCGGATCATAACTGAAGCCATAAAGCCGCTCCACTTTCGCAGTGATCGCTTCGCGCAATGCGGGCAAACCCGGCATCGGTGCATACTGGTTGTGGCCCGCTTTCATGGCCGCATGTGTCAGCTCGCTCAGCTTCTCATCGATCGGAAAATCCGGGAAGCCCTGGCTGAGGTTGATGGCGCCGCTCTCCTGCGCCAGCTTGCTCATCACGGAGAAGATCGTGGTGCCGACGTTGGGGAGCTTGCTTTTCAGTGACATCGGGTCGAAGCTACGAAGCGGACGGTGTATGTATAGCGACTGCCATTGTACGTATCTTTGATGGACCATGAAGAAGAAGGTCACTCTCAGTCTGAACCAACGCACCGTGGCGATGCTGAGGAAAGCGGGTGCGCGCCGGGCCAAGCCCATGAGCGCCATTGTGGATGAGCTGGTGGAAGAGTTGGAGAAGAAGGAGAAGGCTAAGGAGGACGATTTCGCTTGGCTCGAGGAGATGGGGACGTGGCTTTCAGGGAAGATCTCGATCAAGGACTTAGAGGAAGATCCTCGACTGGCCTATGCATATGGATACAAGCCGAAGAAGAAAGCCTCAAAGAGGGAATGAGGTTCTTCCTTGACACGAACGTCCTCTTCGACCTATTCGAAGAGGAACGACCCTCGCACAGGGATTCGTTCCGGCTGGTGAAGCAAGGTCTCTTGGGTCATGTTGAACTCGTTGTTACCGCCGCTTCCGTGATGACCATGATCTATTCCTTGCAGCGGTACAAGCTGCCCCGTGAATTGATCATCGGTCGACTGAACAAGATCTTGCCACATTTGGAGGTCGCTCAAGTAACTGCGACAGAACTCAGTGCCGGTATCAACAGCGAGTGGACCGACATTGAGGATGCCATCCAGTTCCACGCTGCTGTTGTTTCAGGCCCTATCGATGCCATCGTAAGCAACGACAAGGACTTCAAGCAGCAAAAGCTGGTGCCCGTGCTTACGCCGAAGCAGGCGTTGAAGCGGGTGAAGTGAACCCGCTTATTCCTTCGTCACGCTCGCCCCCAAATACTCGCGGTTCAACCGTGCGATGTTCTCCAGCGAGATGTCCTTCGGGCATTCGATCTCGCAGGCGCCAATGTTGGTGCAGTTGCCAAAGCCTTCTTTGTCCATCTGCTCCACCATGTTGAGGGCGCGCTCCTTCGCTTCGGGGCGACCTTGGGGCAGCAGGGCGTACTGGCTCACTTTGGCGGCCACGAAGAGCATGGCGGAACTGTTCGGGCAGGCGGCCACGCAGGCACCGCAGCCAATGCAGGCCGCAGCGTCGAAAGCCTTGTCTGATCGCAGTTTAGCGATAGGCTGGGCATTGGCGTCCACGAGGTTGCCCATGGTGTTCACGCTCACGAAACCACCGGCGGCTTGGATGCGGTCGAACGAGCCGCGGTCCACTACGAGGTCCTTGATCACCGGGAATGAACCGGCGCGCCATGGTTCCACGTGGATCACATCGCCATCCTTGAACTTGCGCATGTGCAGTTGGCAGGTGGTGATGTGGCGGCTCGGGCCGTGCGGCCGACCATCGATGAACAGGCTGCAAGCACCGCAGATGCCTTCGCGGCAATCGTGGTCGAAGGCGATCGGTTCCTGCCCTTCACGCACCAGCTTGTCGTTGAGCACATCGAGCATCTCGAGGAAGGACATGTCCTCGGAGATGTCGGTGACGGGGTAGTTCACCATGGCGCCTTTGGCGTCGGGACCGGCCTGCCTCCAGATCTTCAATGTCAATTTCATGTTGCCCATCTGCCTTGGTATTTGTTGAGGTCGGCCGCGCGGTCGACGCTACTTCTATTTGTATGAACGTTGCGACAATTTCAACGCCTCGAACTCCAGCACTTCCTTGTGCATCACATCCTTGCCGGGTTCGCCGGTCCATTCCCACGCGGCGACATAGGCGTAGTTGGCATCGTCGCGCAGTGCTTCGCCTTCTTCGGTCTGGTATTCCTCGCGGAAGTGACCGCCACAGCTTTCGTTCCGGTTTAGCGCGTCCTTGCACATCAGCTCGCCCAGCTCCAAGAAGTCAGCGACGCGACCAGCTTTTTCGAGCTCTTGGTTAAATTCATTCGGCTTGCCCGGTACGCGGACGTTCGCCCAGAAATCCTCGCGGATCTTGCGGATCTCCTCGATGCCTTCCTGCAGTCCTTTTGCGTTGCGCGCCATGCCACACTTCTCCCACATCACTTTGCCCAGGCGCTTGTGGAAGTGGTCTACCGGCTCGGTGCCTTTGGTGCTGAAGAACTTGTGGATGCGCTCACGCACGGTCTTCTCGGCCTCGTTGAATTCCGCGGTGTCGGTCTTGATCGGTCCAGTACGGATTTCCGAGGCGAGCTGGTCGGCGATGGTGTATGGCAGGATGAAGTAGCCGTCCGCCAAACCCTGCATCAGGGCCGATGCGCCGAGGCGGTTCGCGCCATGGTCGCTGAAGTTCGCCTCCCCGAGCACGTACATGCCCGGCACAGTGCTCTGCAGGTTGTAGTCCACCCAGAGGCCGCCCATGGTGTAGTGAACTGCGGGATAGATCTTCATCGCATGCACGTAAGCATTCTCCCCAACGATGTTCTCGTACATGTCGAAGAGGTTGCCATACTTCGCGCTCACCACCTTCATGCCCAGCTCACGGATCTTCTCCGGTGAAGGGTTATCGATGTGGTGGACATTGGCCTCCGACTTGCCGTAGCGCTCGATGGCTGATGCGAAGTCCAAGTAGACGGCCTCACCGGTCTTGTTCACGCCGAAGCCCGCGTCGCAGCGTTCCTTAGCGGCGCGGCTGGCCACGTCGCGCGGCACGAGGTTGCCGAAGCTGGGGTAACGGCGCTCGAGGTAGTAGTCGCGGTCCTCTTCGGCGATGTCGCTGCCTTTCTTCCTGCCCTCTTGGATCGCCTTGGCGTCCTCCAGCTTTTTCGGCACCCAGATGCGACCGTCGTTGCGAAGACTTTCGCTCATTAAGGTGAGCTTGCTCTGGTGGTCGCCGCTCACAGGGATGCACGTGGGGTGGATCTGCGTGTAGCACGGGTTGGCCATGTAGGCACCGCGCTTGTGTGCTTTCCATGCGGCGGTAACGTTGCTGCCCATGGCGTTGGTGCTGAGGAAAAAGGTGTTGCCGTAGCCGCCGGTGCAGAGCAACACGGCATGCGCGCCGTGGCGTTCCAGCTCGCCGGTCACGAGGTTCCGCGCAATGATGCCGCGTGCCTTGCCATCCACAACAACCAGATCCAGCATCTCGTGGCGGTCGTACATCTTCACCTTGCCCTTGCCCACTTGGCGCATTAACGCGCTGTAAGCACCAAGAAGCAGCTGTTGCCCTGTTTGCCCGCGGGCGTAGAACGTGCGGCTCACGAGCGCACCGCCGAAGGAGCGGTTGTCCAGCAGTCCGCCGTAGTCACGGGCGAAGGGCACGCCTTGGGCCACGCACTGATCGATGATGCTGGCGCTGACCTCTGCCAAGCGCCAGGTGTTCGATTCACGTGCGCGGTAGTCGCCGCCTTTCAGGGTGTCGTAGAAAAGGCGGTACACCGAGTCACCGTCATTGGGGTAGTTCTTCGCGGCGTTGATGCCGCCCTGTGCGGCGATGCTGTGCGCGCGGCGCGAACTGTCCTGGAAGCAAAAGGCTTTCACGTTGTAGCCCATTTCCGCCAGTGAAGCCGCCGCGGAGGCACCCGCAAGCCCGGTGCCCACCACGATGACGTCGATGCGGCGCTTATTGGCCGGATTTACCAAACGGATATGGTCCTTGTGCTCGCTCCATTTCTTTTCGATCGGACCGGCGGGGACTTTAGCGTCGAGGATGCTCATTGCAGTTGCGGTTCAATTGTGGCGAATACGATCATGGCCCGGGTTACTTCACCCAGCCCAAGTACATGGTCACCGGCATGGAAGCGAAGAGTAGCGGGACGATGATGGAAAAGGCCGCGCCGAGGAAGGCGATGGCGCCGTTGTACTTGGGATGGTTCAGGCCCAAGGACTGGAACGCGCTCTTGAAGCCGTGCAGCAGGTGCCAGAACAGCGAGAAACAGCCCAGCACGTATATCACTACCGCGGCGGGATTGGAGAAGACGTCGGCCATCAAGGCGAAGAGATTCTCTTGACCGATGGCGTCCACGCCATAAGGCTCCATGCTGCCGGTAAGAATGCGCGTCTTTACCCAAAAGTGCCAGAGATGGACGATGAGGAAGAGCAGGATCAACGTGCCAAGGATGCCCATGCTGCGCGAATACCACTTGCTGTTCGCGTTGTGCTTGGCAAACGCATAATCCTTAGGGCGCGCGGCACGGTTCTGCTTCCAGAGCATCAGGCCGTCCACCACGTGGAGGATGAGGCCGAGGAAGAGCACGATCTCCATCGTTCGGATAATGAGATTGGTGCCCATGAAGTGCGCCCAGGTGTTGAAGGTCACGCCGCCGTCGTTGAAGAAGATCATCGCGTTGATCGCAGCGTGGACCGCGAGGAAGGTGATAAGGAAAAGGCCCGTCAGGGCCATCCAATACTTCTTAGCGAGTGAAGAGCCGAAGAGTCCTTGTCGTGCCATGCGTGGGATTGGCGGTAGTTCGCCGGTTGGTCCGCCGCAAAAGTAGCTGCGGGGAAAATGGACTGAAAGGGTTATGGGTTGTGATCTCCTATCTGGAATCATTCTATTCAGGCTACAGGTCTATTTCTTCCTGCCGTTCAGACGTTATCAATATTCTCCTTCCACCGTGGGAATGTGGATAATAGATCTGAGTTACCGCCCCTTCCACTTCGGTGACACCTGCGGCCAACTGCACGGGTTATCTTTGCCACCCTTCAAAAATGGCCATGGACAAGCGTTTCCCGCAGTACGATGAGTTGGAAATGCACGAAGCATGATTGATCTGCAAGTTGCGCAATAGTAACATTTATGATACCTTTGCACGAATTCCACAGGGACGATGGCCGCTCACCTTTCGGAGAATGGTTTGACGAGTTGGATAGAGGGGTTGCGTTGAAGGTGGTCTCTTATTTGAACCGAATGTCTTCGGGGGAATTTTGGACAGTGCAAAAGCTTACGAGGCGGATTGCATGAATGCAGGATCGATCAGGGTCCGGGGTACCGGGTGTACTTCGGAAAAGAAGGCGACAGGTTGATCATTCTCCTTGCGGGAGGAACGAAGAAGAAGCAGCAGGCAGATATTGAAAAGGCAAGGGTCTATTGGAAGACCCATAAAGAACGAACAAACGGATGACCCCATGGTACTGACAACAGATTTCAAGCAGCGTGTGTTGGCACGCGCACAACGCGACCCCGAGTTCCGCCACGGACTTTTGACCGAGGCTATTGAATGCCTCTTGAACGACGATCTGGATACAGGGAAAGCCCTCATCCGGGACTACATCAACGCAACGATCGGCTTTGAGGCGCTCGCGGAAAAGACGAAGATGAACTCCAAGAGTATCATGCGCAGCCTTTCATCTGCAGGCAACCCCACCTCTAAAAATTTGTTCGCGATCCTTCATTCGCTCCAACAGGCCGAGGGGCTACAGTTCTCGGTGCGTGCATCTTGAATTGGGTGTTGACTGAAAACTGTCGGGGACTGATCGCGACAATTTGAGATTCTTCCCCGGCACACTCACGCTCCTTGTCAAAATCAAGGAACAGGCAGCCGTTATCTTTGCCACCCTTCAAAAATGGCCATGGACAAGCGTTTCCCGCAGTACGATGAGTTGGACATGCCACAGGTAGCGGCGGACATTCTGAAGCAATGGGAGGCGGAGGACACTTTTGGCCAAAGCCTGGAGCTGCGCAAGGACGCGCCGCCGTTCGTGTTCTACGAAGGTCCGCCCAGCGCCAACGGCCTGCCGGGCATCCACCACGTGATGGCCCGTACCATCAAGGACATCTTCTGCCGTTTCCAAACGCAACAGGGCAGGCGCGTGGACCGCAAGGCGGGCTGGGATACGCACGGGCTACCCGTGGAACTCGGCGTGGAGAAGGAATTGGGCATCACCAAGGAGGACATCGGCAAGAGCATTTCCGTGGAAGACTACAACCGCAAATGCAAGGAGGCGGTGATGCGCTACACGGACGTGTGGAACGACCTCACGAAGCGCATCGGGTTCTGGCTCGATATGGAGCATCCGTATGTGACCTACAAGACCTCCTACATCGAAAGCGTGTGGTGGTTGCTGAAGCAGCTGCACGAGCGGGACCTCATCTACAAGGGCTACACCATCCAGCCGTTTTCGCCTGCGGCCGGTACCGGCCTCAGCAGCCACGAACTCAACCAGCCCGGCACTTACAAGCCGATGAAGGACACGACGGCCGTGGCCATGTTCAAGGTGATCCGCGATGCCAACTCCGAGTTTCTTTTCTCCGATAGCGCCCCCCCTTCTCCCCGGGAGAAGGGGCCGGGGGATGAGGGCGTATTCATTCTCGCCTGGACCACCACCCCTTGGACACTCCCAAGCAATACCGCGCTTACCGTTGGTCCGAAACTGGAATATGTGCGGATCAAGACCTTCAACCCCTACACGCACGAACCCAACACCGTGGTGCTCACGAAGTCGCGACTGGAGGCCTACTTCAACGAGAAGAACGCCGTGGACGCAAAGGACTGGAACACCGCTGCGGAAGCCTATGCCAAGAGCGGAAAGAACATCCCTTGGATGATCGATGGCGAGTTCTATGGCCACCAGTTGGAAGGCATCCGCTACGAGCAATTGCTCGACTTCGCGCAGCCCAACGACGGCGACGCTTTCAAGGTGATCGGCGGCGATTTCGTGACCACCGAGGACGGCACTGGCGTGGTACACACAGCACCGAGCTTCGGCGCGGATGACATGCGCGTGGCGCGTCAACACGGCATCGGCTCGCTTACGCTGGTGGACATGCAAGGCCGCTTCACCAAGGAGATGGGTTCGTTCGCGGGGAAGTACGTGAAGAACGAATACTACCCGGACGGTGCCGCACCGGAGAAGAGCGTGGATGTAGAGCTTTCCATCCTGCTGAAGAAGATGGGCCGCGCCTTCAAAGTGGAGAAGTACGAGCACAACTACCCACATTGCTGGCGAACCGATAAGCCGATCCTCTATTACCCGCTGGACAGCTGGTTCGTGCGCAGCACCGCCAAGAAGGAGCGTATGGTGGAGCTGAACAAGACCATCACGTGGAAGCCCGAAAGCACCGGCACGGGCCGCTTCGGCAACTGGCTGGAGAACCTGCTGGACTGGAACCTCAGCCGCAGCCGCTACTGGGGCATCCCGCTGCCCATCTGGCGCACCGCCGATGGCGACGAGGAGCTCTGCATCGGCACGTTGGCGCAATTGAAAACGGAGATCGCGCGCGCCATCAAGGCCGGCGTAATGATCGAGGATCCGCTGAAGGATTTCGATCCCGAAAGCCCTTCAGCCGCGCAATACGACGCCATCGACCTGCACAAGCCTTACGTGGACAGGATCACGTTGGCAAGCCCGGGCGGTAAGCCGATGAAGCGCGAGAGCGACCTCATCGACGTGTGGTTCGACAGCGGCAGCATGCCCTACGCACAATGGGGCTTGGACTACCAGAAGTTGAAGTCGGGCGATCCACGTCCATTCAACGCGCCTTTCGATGTGAGCTACCCGGCGGACTTCATCGCCGAGGGCGTGGACCAAACGCGCGGTTGGTTCTACACCATGCACGCCATCAGCACGCTTGTGTTCGACCAAGTGTCCTACAAAGCCGTGGTAAGCAACGGTCTGGTGCTGGACAAGAACGGCCAGAAGATGAGCAAGCGCCTCGGCAATGCCGTGGACCCGTTCACCACGCTGGACACCTACGGAGCCGATGCCGTGCGCTGGTACATGATCAGCAATGCGCAGCCGTGGGACAACCTGAAGTTCGATGCTGAAGGCATCACCGAGGTGCAGCGCAAATTCTTCCGCGCGCTCTTCAACACCTACGGCTTCTTCGCGCTGTATGCGAACATCGATAAGTTCGAGGTCGGCATCCCTCTCCCGGGTGTCAGTTCGAGCGCAGTCGAGAACGGCATCCGGGGTGGTGGGGCATTGACCGAAATGGATCGCTGGGTGCTCTCCCGCTTGAACAGCCTCCTCCTACAAGTGCAGGAGGCTTATGACACCTACGAGCCCACGCAGGCCGCTCGCGCCATCCAGGATTTCGTGGTGGAAGACCTCAGCAACTGGTACGTCCGACTGAATCGCCGACGTTTCTGGAAAGGAGAACAGGGCGATGACAAGAACGCCGCGTTCCAAACGCTGCACCGGTGCTTGGAAGTAGTGGCCATGCTCAGTGCGCCCATCGCGCCGTTCTTCAGCGATCGCCTGTATCGTGACCTCACCGGAAAAAGCGTCCATCTCAGCGATTGGCCGAAGGCGGATAAAGCCCTGATCGACACCGTGCTGGAAAAGCGTACGGCATTGGCTCAAAGGCTCACGTCCTTGGTGCTTTCCATCCGCAAGAAGGAAGGCCATCGCGTGCGCCAGCCGCTGCGGAAAATGATGGTGCCCGTGCTGGATGATACTATGCGCAACGACCTCGATGCCATCCGCGACCTGGTGCTCAGCGAGGTGAACGTGAAGGAGTTGGTGATGCTCGATCCCAGCGAAAGCAAGCTCACGAAGAAGATCAAGCCTGATTTCAAGAAGCTCGGCACGCGCCTTGGAAAACGGATGAAGTCCGCCGCTGCCGCTATCAACGGCTTCGATCAGGACCGCATTGCTGAACTGGAAAGTGAAGGCCGCATCACGCTCGATCTGGACGGCGGACCGTTGGAGATCCAACTGGAAGAAGTGGAGATTTCCGCCGATGACGTGCCGGGCCTGAGCGTGGCCTCCGAAGGCGGATTGACCGTGGCTTTGGACATCACGTTGGACGATGAACTGCTTCAGGAAGGTATGGCCCGCGAGCTGGTGAGCCGCATCCAGACCCTCCGGAAAGAGAGCGGATTGGAAGTAACGGACCGGATCGAGCTGCACATCCAGCGTAACGGGGGAGGACCTTTTGAGCAGGCCGTGAAGGCGTATGCCGGGCATATTTTGGCCGAAACGCTGGCGTTGACCACTGAAGACCAGCTACTTGTGTTGGAACTGGACCCTGCCTTCGGCACGCCGGTCGAGGTGGAACTGGAAGGTGCCGGGAAGTGCTTGCTGGCCTTGGCCAAAGCGGTCAAGTGAGCCTCAAAATTGACTATATTCGCGGACCAAATTCAAAAGGGGTCCTGCAATGGCAACGAAAAAGCCCACTTCCAAGGCAGCTAAAAAACCAGCCGCCAAAAAGACCGTGATAAAGGCGACCGTGAAAAAAGCGGCACCAAAGGCCCCTGCGAAGAAACCCGTCGCCAAAAAGGCAACGGCGAAAAAGACTGCTCCAGCTAAGAAGGCTGCGGTGAAAAAAGCCGCACCAGCCAAGAAAGCAGCCAATGTAAAAACCAAAGCAACCGCCAAGGCGGTGAAGAAAGCTCCGAAGACCGTGAAGAAGACGTCCGTAAAGCCCGCGGCCAAGAAGGTAGCGGCGAAGAAAGCAGCGACCAAGCCGGTGAAGAAAGCCGCCGCTAAGCCGGTAAAGAAAGCCGTGGCCAAGCCAGCCAAGAAAGTAGCAGCCACCAAACCGGTAAAGAAAGCCGCTGCCAAGCCGGTCGCCCCCAAGGCCCCGGCCAAGAAGGTCGTAGCGGCACCCGCCCCCAAAGCACCCGCCAAAGCGGCACCCAAGCCGAAAGCGCGAAAGCGTGCCAAGGCGAAGCCCGAACCCAAAGCACCGGCAAAACCCCTGGTCACCCAAGGTGTGGGGCCGAGCATGCCCCGCGTCACGCCCATGGTGAAGAAGCAGGTGAGCACACTGGAAGCCGGCGACAAGACCCGATACACGGACCAGGACCTGGAAGAGTTCCGCAGCATCATCAACAACAAGCTGGAGGAAGCCCGCAAGGACTATGACCTGCTGAAGCAAACGCTGGCCAACACCGACAACAACGGTACGGAGGACACCAGCCCCTCGTTCAAGATGATCGAGGATGGTAGCGAGACCCTCGGCCGCGAGGAGACCGCCCAACTGGCCGGTCGTCAAGAGAAGTTCATCAAACACCTGGAGGATGCGCTGTTGCGTATTCGCAACAAGACCTACGGCATCTGCCGGGTCACCGGTAAGTTGATCAGCAAAGAGCGCCTGCGTTTGGTCCCCCATGCCACTTTGAGCATCGAGGCCAAGCAGCAAATGAGCAACTGAGGCCCGCCTTCGTTCCGTGAAGCGTCCCATTCTGATCATTCTGGCGGTCCTAGTGGCCGACCAAGCCTTGAAGTTCTGGGTGAAGCTCGGCTTCTTCTTGGGGGAATCCGTCCCGCTTTTCGGGCAAGGGCACACATGGGCCTATCTCCAGTTCGTGGAGAACAAGGGCATGGCCTTCGGGCTGGAGTTCGGTGGTGAGTTCGGCAAGGTGGCCCTTACGCTTTTCCGCATGGTGGCCGTGGTAGGGATCGGCTATCTCTTGTGGAAGGCGGTCAAGGCCAAGCGCGGAACAGGGCTCGTGGTGAGCCTGTCGTTGATCTTCGCCGGTGCCATGGGCAACATCATAGACAGCGCGTTCTACGGGCTGATCTTTGACGCGAGCACACCGTTCCAAAAGGCGGTGCTCTTCCCTATTGAAGGCGGCTACGCTTCCTTCCTGCACGGTGCCGTGGTGGACATGTTCTACTTTCCCTTGGCCCATGGCCATTTCCCGCATTGGCTGCCCATTTGGGGCGGTGAGGAGTACGAGTTCTTCCGGCCGGTGTTCAACATCGCAGACGCTGCCATCAGCGTGGGCGTGGTGATGTTGATCCTCGTACAGAACTTCGAGGAACGCCGGATGCGCAAGACCGAAAAGCAGAAGCACGAGGCACTGCCCCAATCCGAGTAGCGCGGTTCAGCTCAGCGTCGCTGCCTTTTTGACGGCCCCGTTCGCAACCAGCATTTCGGCGATCTGCACCGCGTTCGTGGCCGCACCTTTCCGCAGGTTGTCCGCCACCACCCACATGTTCAACGTGTTGGGCTGGCTTTCATCGCGGCGTAACCGTCCCACGAAAACGGAGTCTTTCCCTTTGGCGTGAAGTGGCATTGGGTAGGCATCCATGTCGGGGTTGTCCACCAACTCTATGCCTTGGGCCTCGCCCAACAACCGGCGAACCTCGGCGATGTCGAAGTCGTTCGCGAACTGCACGTTCACCGCCTCGCTGTGGCCACCGGTAACGGGAACACGAACTGCGGTGGCTGTGACGCGGATCGCAGGGTCAAGGATCTTCTTTGTCTCCCACGTCAGCTTCATCTCCTCCTTCGTGTAGCCGTTGTCAAGGAACTCGTCGCAACGCGCCAATACATTGCCTTCGATCCGATAGGGATACACGCGCTCACCATCGCGGCCTTGGCGTTCATCCTCCAGTTGCTGCACGGCTTTCAGGCCGGTACCGGTAACGCTCTGATAGGTGCTCACCACCACGCGCTGCACCGTATAGCGGGCGTGCAGCGGGGCAAGCGCCATCACCAATTGAATGGTGCTGCAGTTGGGGTTGGCGATGATGCCGCCCTTGGAAAAGTCCGTATTGCCCAAAAGGGCGCCGTTGATCTCCGGTACGATGAGCAATTTGCTTTCGTCCATCCGCCAAGCGCTGCTGTTGTCGATCACGATGGTGCCCGCGTCCGCGAACTTCGGGGCCCATTCCAAGGAAGTGCCACCCCCGGCGGAGAACAACGCCAGATCAGGTTTGGCCTTTACTGCTTCGGCCATGCCGATCACGGATATATCGCGTCCGTTAAAGCGCACCATCTTGCCGATGCTTCCTGCGCTGGCCACGGGAAGCACGGTGTCCACCAAGTGTCCCAAGCGCTCCTCCAGCACCTTCAACATCACCCCGCCCACCATGCCGGTGGCACCTACTACCGCAACCTTCATTTCCGCAATTACTTTGTCAGCCTTACAAAACTACTACCTTTCCTTCCTTGACCATAGCCATGCTCCACGCTCTTCGACCATTGCAGCCCTTGGTTGCCGCACTTCTCATCGGACTTTCCGCACAAGCCCAGTTCACGGATGATTTCAGTGATGGTGATTTCACCACCAATCCCGCATGGAGCGGCGATGATGCGCTCTTTCAAGTAAATGCAGCGAAGCAATTGCAATTGAACCAGGTGCCCGCACAGGCGAATACCGCTCGGCTCAGCAGTCCCAACACGATGGCCGACCTCGGTGGGCAGGAGTGGAATGTTTGGGTGAAACAGAGTTTTTCACCAAGCAGCAGCAGCTATGGCCGAGTGTACTTGGTTAGCAACCAAGCGGACCTTACCGGTTCGTTGAACGGCTATTACCTGCAGTTCGGTGAAACGGGAAGTACCGACGCGGTGGAATTGTTCTACCAAAGCGGATCTGCGACCAGTTCCGTCTCTGTCTGCCGGGGCCCTGATGGCACCATCGCAACCAGCTTTACACTTCGGGTGAAGGTTACACGGGATGCTGCCGGACTTTGGTCGCTATACGTTGATCTAACCGGAGGAACGAACTATGTATTCCAAGCATCAGGAATACAAACTTCCACAACGACCAGCTCGTTTATTGGGGTGGTATGCACCTATGCATCTACCTATTCCACGAGTTTTTATTACGACGATTTCTACGCTGGCCCCATCATCCAGGACACGGCGCCACCTTCCATCGTTTCCGCAACAGTGACGGACGACCAGCACGTGGACCTCCTCTTCGATGAGCCGGTGGAACAGACCTCTGCCGAAGCTGCTGGCAACTACGCGCTCAGCCCGTCCAACAGCGTTGCCACGGCCGCCTTGGACGGAGCGAACCCCGCATTGGTACACTTGGCATTGGCCTCTCCCATGGTGAACGGCACCACCTATACCCTCACTGTGAACGGCGTGCAGGACCTGGCCGGCAATGCCATTGCGAACGGCACCATGAACTTCACGTACGCGGTCTTCGGAATTGCGCAACCCGGCGACGTCATCATCAACGAACTGATGGCCGACCCGGACCCGGTGGTGGGCCTGCCGAACGCGGAGTTCGTGGAGCTGTTCAATACCACCACGGACCAGTTCTTCAACCTCACCGGCTGGAAGATCACCGACGGAAGTTCCACCGGCACATTGTCCTCGGCCCAGATCCCCCCGGGCGGTTATTTGATCCTCTCCACCACCGGAAGCGCCACCTTGTTCGACAGTTTCGGTACGTCCATTGGCGTTACATCCTTCCCTTCATTGAACAATAGTGGTGATCCAATGGAACTCTGGAATGCAGCAGGGATGACGATAGACGCTGTGCAATACGCGGATTCATGGTACCACGATCCGGCCAAGGCCGACGGCGGATGGACCTTGGAGCGGATCGACCCGTTCACGCCCTGCTCAAGCGCCGCCAACTGGACGGCCTCCACGGCATCCATTGGTGGCACACCTGGTGCAGAGAACAGTGTCTTCGCCATTCTCACGGATACCATTCCCCCTACGATCGCGCAGGTGTTCGTGATCGACAGCGTCACCGTGGACGTGCTTTTCAGCGAAAACATGGACCAAGGCACATTGCTTTCCGGGGACTACAACATAGAGCCGGCAAGCGGTATTACCAACGTGTCGATCATTGCTCTTGATAGGGTGCGCATCACATTGGCCACGGAACTGGTGGCAGGTGAGTTGCGAACGATCACCATCACCGATGTGAGTGACTGCCCGGGTAATGCGATCGAAGCGGGGAACACGTTGACATTCGCGTTGCCCGAACCCATTGAGGCGGGAGACGTGGTGATCAATGAAGTGCTGTACGACCCACGCGGCAGCGGCAGCGATTTCATCGAGCTGTACAACCGATCGCAGAAGGTGGTGAGCCTCGCAGGTCTGCAATTGGCCAACGTCAATGACACACTGTTGATCACTGCCGACTCTTACCTGTTGTTGCCCGGTCAACACGTGGCAGTCGCCACCGATCCGGCCAACGTGCTTGACAATTATCCACTGGGCCATGCGGACCGGATGCTTCAGATGGCATTGCCAACCTTCAACAACGGCAGCGGCAGGGTGGTATTCTTGGCGGAGAACGACGACATGCTCGACCTGTTCGACTACAGCGATGATCTGCAGTTCGCCCTGCTGAAAAGCGTGGACGGCGTGAGCCTCGAACGTGTGGACCCCGACCGCCCCACCAGCGACAACAGCAACTGGCACAGTGCGGCGGAGGCCGTGAATTTCGCCACGCCGGGCTACCAGAACTCACAGTATGCTCCGGCCCCTGCCCCGAATGGCAGCATCTCCATCGATCCCGCCATTTTCTCACCGGACAATGACGGTTACCAGGACGTGCTCACCATCACCTACAAGTTCGATGAGCCGGGCTTTGTTGGCACCATGAAGGTGTTCGATCTCGCAGGCCGCGAAGTGCGCACGTTGATGGACAATGAACTGCTCGGCACCAGCGGCGCGGTCTCTTGGGACGGACTGATGGAAGGCAATGACCTCGCACGGATCGGACCGTACATCGTCTACACGGAAGCGTATGACCTCAACGGGAACGTGGAGAAATTCCGGAAGTCGGTGGTGCTGGCGCACCGGCTCTGAGTTTTTCACCACAACGGCGCCACGAAATACACGCGACGCCTGAACATTCAAGGGCGGGTGATAAGTACGTTGCGGAACCGTTGCGTCTTAGCGCCGTTGCGGTTGGTCTTCACCCCGCATACGACCGCTCCACCCGCTTCATCGGCTCCTTCTCGAAGTGTTTCGGATCCTTCACCTTGGTAGGGTGCGTGGCGTGGAACTCGAACTCGTCGCGGAAGTGGCGGATCGCGGCGGCCACAGGCCATGCGGCGGCATCGCCGAAGGGGCAGATGGTGTTGCCCTCGATGCGGCGTTGCACATCCCATAACAGGTCGATGTCGTCGGTTCGCGCCAGGCCGTGCTCGAAACGGTAGAGGATCTTTTCCATCCAACCGGTGCCCTCGCGGCAGGGGCTGCACTGTCCGCAGCTTTCGTGGTGATAGAAGCGGCTGTGGTTCCACGTGGCGCGTACGATGCAGGCGGTATCGTTGAAGACGTAGAAGCCACCTGAGCCAAGCATGCTTCCCGTTTGGAAGCCACCGTCACTGAGGCTTTCGTAGGTCATCAGGCGCGTCTCGAACTTGGCCGTGCGGAAGAGCAGTTCAGCGGGAAGGATGGGTACGGAGGATCCGCCAGGGATGCAGGCCTTCAATGGTCGCCCACCACTGACACCGCCGCAGTATTCATCGCTCATCAGGAATTCCTCCACAGGGATGCCCAGTTCGATCTCGTACACACCGGGCTTGTTCACGTGGCCACCCGCGCTGATCAGCTTGGTGCCGGTGCTCCGGCCGACGCCGATCTTGGCATATTCCTCTCCGCCCTCGTTCACGATGGGCACCACCGCACAGATCGTCTCCACGTTATTCACCACCGTGGGTCGACCCCAAAGACCCTTTACAGCAGGGAAGGGTGGCTTGATCCGCGGATTGCCACGCTTGCCTTCAAGGCTTTCCAGCAGGGCGGTCTCCTCGCCGCATATATACGCTCCGGCACCCATATGCACATACACATCAAGGTCGAAACCACTGCCTTGGATGTTCTTGCCCAACCAGCCTGCCGCGTGGGCCTCAGTAATGGCCTGCTCAAGGATGCGGGCGATATGGAAATACTCCCCGCGAATGTAGATGTAGGAAGTGTTCGCCCCCATGGCGAAACAGCTCGATATGATCCCCTCGATCAGCAGGTGGGGGATGTGCTCCATGAGGTAGCGGTCCTTGAAGGTGCCGGGCTCGCTCTCGTCCGCGTTCACCACCAAGTAGCGGGGCACGCCCTCGGGTTTTGCGAGGAAGCTCCACTTCATGCCCGCAGGGAAGCCGGCACCGCCACGACCGCGCAGGCCGCTCTTCTTCACCTCTTCCAACACCTCATCCGGCGTTAGGGTCTTCAGCGCTTTCTCCACGCTGCGGTAGCCACCGTTCGCACGGTACGCTTCCAAGCCGCGTATCCCGGGCTTGTCAATATGCTCAAGCAGAAGCTGTCGTCCCATCAACGGTCTGTGTAATTGTTGCGCTTGGGTTCCGCACGCAGCTTCTCGATCAAGGAGTCCACCTTCTCGATCGTGAGGTGCTCATGGTATTTAGCCCCGCACTGCAACATGGGCGCGGTGCCGCAGCTGCCGAGGCACTCCGCTGTTTTCAGTGTGAAGAGCCCGTCTTCCGTGGTGCCGCCCGGTTTGATCCCGAGGCGCTTTTCGATGTGTGCGATGACGTCGTCGCTTCCGCGCAACATGCAGGGCACGGTGTGGCACACCTCCAGCACATGCTTGCCCACAGGACGCATGTTGAACATGCTGTAGAAGGTGGCCACTTCGTAGACCTCGATGTATTGGATCTTCAGCAGGTTGGCCACGGCGTCCATCGCGGGCACGCTGAGCCAGCCATCGTTCTCCGCCTGCGTGATGTGCAGGATGGGGATGAGTGCGCTTTTGCCGTGCTCGGCCGGGTAGCGGCCAAGTATGGTGCGGCATTCAGCAAGACCTTCTTCGCTGAAGGTGAAAGGCGTGGTGCCTTCCGTGGCGGTATGTGAGCTTTTGACGTAGTCCATCAGGCGTCGAGTTCTCCGGCGATCACGTTCATGCTGCTCATGGTGAGGATGGCGTCGCTGAGCATGCCGCCCTTGATGATCTCCGGGAATGCTTGGTAATAGATGAAGCAGGGGCGGCGGAAGTGGACCCTGAACGGGTTGCGGCCGCCGTCGCTGACGATGTAGAAGCCGAGCTCGCCGTTGCCGCCTTCCACGCAGTGGTAGATCTCCCCGACGGGCACTTCCACCTCGCCCATGACGATCTTGAAGTGGTAGATCAGCGCCTCCATGTCGTTGTACACCTCCTGCTTCGGCGGCAGCACCCAGTCGGGCACGTCGGCGTGGTAGGTGGTTTTGTCGGCGATCTTGTCCAGCTTATCCAGCGCTTGGCGGATAATGGAAATGCTCTGGCGCATCTCCTCCTGGCGCACGGTGAAGCGGTCGTAGACATCGCCGCTCTTCCCGATGGGGATCTTGAAATCGAAGTCCTCGTAGCTGCTGTAAGGATCGGCCACGCGCACATCGTAGTCCACGCCGCAGGCGCGCAAGTTGGGACCGGTGAAGCCGTACTGCAGCGCACGGTCCGCCGGGAACGGGCCACAGTTGATGGTGCGGTCCATGAAGATGCGGTTGCGCACCAGCAGATCGTCGAATTCGTTCAGCGCTGCGGGCAGCTCCTTGATGATGGCGCGGGTACGTTCCCAGGCGAGGTCGCTGAAATTCCGCTCGAAACCGCCGATCCGGCCCATGTTCGTGGTGAGCCGTGCGCCGCAGATCTCCTCAAAGATCTCATAGATCCGTTCGCGCCACTGGTAATAGTAGAGGAATGGCGTAGTGGCACCGGCGTCCTGGCTGATGATGGTGTTGCAGACAATATGGTCGGTGATCCGCGACAGCTCCATCACGATCACGCGCATGTACTCCACGCGCTTGGGCAGGTCGATGCCGAGCAGCTTCTCCACCGCCATGTGCCAACCCATGTTGTTGATGGGCGAACTGCAGTAGTTCATCCGGTCGGTGAGCGTGGTGATCTGGTAGAACGGGCGGCGTTCCGCGATCTTCTCAAAGGCCCGGTGGATGTAGCCGATGGTCTGCTCGGTATCGAGGATGATCTCCCCGTCCATGGTGAGCACGTTCTGAAAGATGCCGTGCGTGGCGGGGTGCGTAGGGCCGAGGTTGAGCGTGGTCAGCTCGTTCAAGCCGCCGCCCTCCACGTGGTCTTCCTTCCAAAGGTCCGGTCGTGCCGTGGTCTCGCTCATCGTCCGAAGAAGGTATCGTTCTTGTCCTCGCGCGTGGGGTCTTCCAGCGGATAGTCCTTGCGCATGGGGAAGGCCGGGAAGTCATCCATGTTGAGGATGCGTTTCATGTTCGGGTGGCCGCTGAAGTGGATCCCGAAGAAGTCATAGGTCTCGCGTTCCATCCAGTTCGCCGTGGGCCACAGGTCGGTCGCGGTGGGCAGGGTGGCCTCCTTCAGCGAGACGAACGTTTTGACGCGGATGCGGTGCCCGTTGCGCATGCTGTGCAGGAAGTACACCGCGCCCAGCTCCAGTTCCAGGCCGGGGAAGTGCATACCGCACATGGAAGTGAGAAAGTTGAAGTCGAGCTCGTCGCGCAGGAAGGCCAGTACGCCGTGGATCTTCTCTTTCGGCACCACGTAGCACATGGTGTCGTAGAGGCGTTCATGGGTGACGGCGTCCGTGCCGAACCGCTCGAGGAGCCGGTCGGTGGTGAGCTGGTCACGTTCTGCTTTGATGGTGAATGCTGGCACGGCTCAGTCGATCTTGTACTTGGTGAGCAGATCCTCGTATTCCTTGCTGTAGCGGCGGCGGAGGCTTTCGTTCTGGGCGAGTTCCTGGATCTTCAGGATCCCATCGATCACCTGCTCCGGGCGGGGCGGGCAACCGGGGATGTAGACGTCCACGGGGATCACGCGATCGATGCCCTGCAGCACGCTGTAGCTGTCGAAAATGCCGCCGCTGCTGGCGCACGCACCCATGCTGAGCACCCACTTCGGCTCGGCCATCTGGGTATACACCTCGCGCAGCACGGGGGCCATCTTCTTCGCGATCGTTCCCATCACCATCAGCAGGTCGCTCTGGCGCGGGCTGAAGCTGAGGCGCTCCATACCGAAGCGGCTGAGGTCGTAGTGCGAGCTCATGGTGCTCATGAACTCGATGCCGCAGCAGCTCGTGGCGAAGGGCAGGGGCCAGAGGCTGTTCTTGCGGGCCATGCCGATCGCCTTGTCCATGCTGGTGGCGAAAAAGCCCGTGCCGGTATGGCCGGGAGGC
This sequence comes from uncultured Flavobacteriales bacterium, assembly GCA_963706125.1. Taxonomy (GTDB): domain Bacteria; phylum Bacteroidota; class Bacteroidia; order Flavobacteriales_F; family PHOS-HE28; genus PHOS-HE28. The sequence continues at coordinate 917,040 of CAVPLQ010000004.1, read as the reverse complement.
GGCTCCACGAAGGTGGGCTTCTCCCGCTTGGCGGCTTGTTCGATCTGATCCTTTTTGTCGCTCATTGTTGTTGGGCCTTCATGGTCGTTTCGGGCGATGACGTCGCACGGGGCGATGCATGCATCGCCCCTACTCCCATTTCAGGGCGCCTTTCTTGATCACATAGAAAAAACCCGCCAATATGAAGCCGATGAACACCAGCATCTCCGCGAAGCCGAACCAGCCCAGCGCCTTGAAGTTCACCGCCCACGGATAGAGGAAGATGATCTCCACGTCGAAAAGCACGAAGAGGATGGCGATAAGGAAGTACTTCACCGAGAAGGGTGCGCGGGCATTGCCCTTCTGCTCAATACCGCACTCGAAGCTTTCGTCCTTGCGCTTGCCGGCCCGCTTGGGACCGGCCCACGCCGCCGCGCCCAAAGCCACGCCCACAAAGCCACCGGCAATGAGGACCTGGATGATGATCGGGAGATAGTCGTGCGGGGTGCTCATGGGGTCTTTTGAAATTCCGTGCGAACCTACGGGTGCGCGGCGATCCGTGCAAAGGTAAAGGTCAGGGCTTGGTTTCTTGGATGGCGCATCGCGAAGCCGTGATCTACCTCCTTATTTCCGCTCCCAAACGCCCACCTTCAGGTCGTCCACACGCCACGGCCCGCCGTGCTCGTTCCATACGTACACCTTCAGGTTGTCCTTGGGGGAACGCACTTCCGGGGTGAGGTAGTCCATCGTCATCGGCACCCACGCGTTCCGGGTGCCCGGCGGTATCTTCCACTCCCCGGTGCGGTACTGGTAGGTCTCCCCCTTGTGGTGGAAGGTCATCACCATCACGGGCGGCGGAGCCGAGGGGAGGCTGTCGCCCACCCACAAACGGGCGGATGCGCGCAACCAAGCATGGTCTTGCCCGGTGAGTTCGGAAAAGGCCGCGTCGGGTCCCGGCGTCCACGGTACTTCCGGTGTGAAATGAAAGCTGCTGTCGGGCCGGTCGTCGAAGGTGTAATGGCAGAGCTCGTGCCCGGTGTAGCGCGCCTCATCGGTGAAGTGCTCTTCGGAAGACGCACTGCGTTCCACCATCAACAGGGCGTCCGCTCCGTGCGGTACGCCGGTCCGGCCGAAGATCGCCCCGTAATACGCCTTGGTGATGCGGTCCTTCGGCAGAATGCCCCGCTTCCATTGCCACGTTTGGAAGAGGTTCAGCAGCACCAACAGGCCAATGACGATACCCGCAGGCCAACGCAAGCTTTTCCGGCGGAAGATCGCTTGTAGGCAGATCCCCAGCGGAATGGCAAGCACCACATAGGCCGGCACCAGCGATCGCGAGCTGAAGGAGCCGCCGGCGTACCACCAGCAGCTCCATGCGGAGATCACCCACAGGTCCACGAGCAGGTAGAGCAGCACGGCCAAGAATGCTTCCCGCCGCTGCCGCCAGAGCATCGGAATGCCTGCCAAGGCAAGCACCATTAAGGGTGTGTAAAGCAGCCAGCCCTTTCGGAAACTGAACAGGAAAGCCTTGATGTGCGGGGGAAAGAAGTCGAAGCCCTCGCCGGGGTTCACATAGGAATAGAAGATCCAGTCACCGGTGACGGCGTGCCAATAGAACAGCTGTGGGGATGCTGCCACTATGAATGCCAATGCCGCGATCGCCACTTGGCCGAAGCGCTTTTTCAGCAGATCCCACTTTTGTTTCCATCCGTTCGGGCCTGTGGGAAGCCATAGCAGCGGGATCAGCAGGCAGATCCCTTCCGAAGGGCGTACGAGCGTGATCAGCCCGGCCATGGCACCGAGCAGCAAGGCCGTTCGGACCCTGGGCCGGCCGTGCCATTCAATGGTCGCCCACAGGAGCAGGCCATAGAGCAGAAAGAGCGGCGTGTGCGTCAGCAGCGTCCCGTCCCACACGGTCAACTGCAGGTAATTCGTGCCTAGGACGATCAACGCGATCAGCACCGCGGTCCATCCATCGCTGAAGAAATGGAGCAGCACCTTCCGCAGGACGAACAGCCCCAGCAACGCATAGAGCAGGCAGCCGAACGCAATGATGAACTGGTATGGCAGGGAGAAGCCATCAGCGGGATAGCCCAGCAACGGCGCGGACAAATGAGCGACTACGAAGAACGGTGCATAAAGCACAGCCATGCCCGCGCTGTACTTGATCACATGCTTGCCATCGGGGCCGTCCACGAGCTGGTAGAAGGTGGACGACGGCTCATAGCGTACCATCACATCGTCCAGCCAAGCGTGGTCTTGCAACGCAATATCGTGGTGGATGAAGGTGGTCGGCAGATAGAGATAGTAGCCGAAGACATCCCATGTGAGCGCCTTTTGCGGAGGCGCGGAAACGCGCAATACCAACAGCGCCGCGCAACAGAACAGCACCGTGAGCAGGGAACGCTTTTGCATGCTGTTCAGGCAGCCGTGTTCACCGGGGTCAATGATCCACCTTTTCCGATGACATGATGCTGTCCACCACGTAAACGGAATGCCCGCGCCATGGCAACGCGCCCAAGTATTCCTTGTAGTGCAGCGTGAACTGATCGCCGCTGCGGGCCATCAGTTCATCGGCGATCTCCTTGTTCGCCACGGAGAACTCGAACTCATAGGAATTCAGGGAAGCGCCTTGGGCACGGATGCCCGTCTGGATCAGCTTACCCTCGTAGGTCTTGAAGAGGACGCCCTTGTGTACCACGTAGTTGAGCTGCCCGGCCTTGGCGCCTTCACCGAACACCCAGAAAAAGCGGAACCAGCCTGCGATCAGCAAGACCAGGAACAACACCAGCAGGACCTTCGTGTACCACTTCATGGCCGATCAAGTTGCGTCCAAGGTAAGTGCATGGAACGCAGATGACGCTGAAAGAGCGGATCACCGCTGAGAATGAGGGGAAAAACAGCAAATGGCGCAGATGGCACAGATAAAACTTGGGCTGCTGGCAATGGCCAGAGATGCGACTGCGGCACCGTTAATGCTGAAGGATGTATCGCAGATCCCCCTCAGGGTCTCACGAAGTGGACCCCTGAGCACAGCGATCTGCATCGACACCTGACCTCAAGGCTTCTTCAGCTCGAAATCCTCCAAGAACTTCGTGGTGTACTCCCCGGCGCGGAACTTTTCGTTCTGCAATAACTGCAGGTGGAAGGGAATGCTGGTATGCACGCCTTCGATCACGTATTCGCTCAGTGCGCGCTCCATTTTGGCCAAAGCCTCCTCGCGGGTCTGCGCGCTCACGATCAGCTTGCCGATCATGCTGTCGTAGTTCGGCGGGATGGTATAGCCGGCGTAGACGTGCGTGTCGATGCGCACGCCGTGGCCGCCGGGGCTGTGGTAGCTCAGGATCTTACCGGGGCTGGGCCGGAAATCATTGAACGGGTCCTCCGCGTTGATGCGGCACTGGATGCTGTGGCGCGTGGGCTCGTAGTTGAGGCCGCTGATGGGGATGCCCGATGCGATCTTGATCTGCTCACGCACCAGGTCGAAGTCGATGACCTCCTCGGTGATCGTATGTTCCACCTGGATCCGCGTGTTCATCTCCATGAAGTAGAAGTTCCGGTCCTTGTCCACTAAGAACTCCACCGTGCCCACGCCTTCGTAATTCACGCTGGCCGCGGCCTTGATGGCGGCCTCGCCCATCTTCTTGCGCAGCGTCTTGGTCATGAAGGGACTGGGCGTCTCCTCCACGAGTTTCTGATGGCGGCGCTGGATGCTGCAGTCGCGCTCGCTCATGTGGCAGAAGGTGCCGTACTGGTCGCCCGCGATCTGGATCTCGATGTGGCGCGGCTCCAGCACGTACTTCTCCATGTACATGCCGGCGTTGCCGAAGGCGGCCCCGGCCTCCTGACTGGCTTTCTCGAACGCCTCCTCGAACTCCTCCTCTTTCCACACCAAGCGCATGCCTTTGCCACCGCCGCCGGCCGTGGCTTTCAGGATCACCGGATAGCCGATCTTCTTGGCCTCCTTTTTCGCTACATCGAGGTCCGTCACCAATCCTTCAGTGCCGGGCACGCAGGGCACACCGGCCGCGATCATGGTGCTCTTGGCCGTGGCTTTGTCGCCCATGGCCTCGATCTGCTCCGGCAGCGCACCGATGAACTTGATGCCGTGCTCCTGACAGATGCGGCTGAACTTGGCGTTCTCGCTGAGGAAGCCGTAGCCGGGATGGATCGCGTCCGAGTTGGTGATCTCCGCCGCAGCGATGATCCGGCTCATGTTCAAATAGCTGTCCTTGCTGGGGGGAGGCCCGATGCAGACGGCCTCGTCGGCGAAGCGGACGTGCAGGCTCTCCCGGTCGGCGGTGCTGTACACGGCCACCGTCTTGATGCCCATTTCGCGGGCCGTACGGATCACGCGCAGGGCGATCTCGCCGCGGTTGGCTATGAGGATCTTCTTGAACATGGGAGGGAAGATTGGACGCGGAGGCGCGGAGGCGCAGAGAATGCTGGGGAAGATCGGACGCGGAGGCGCGGAGGCGCAGAGAATGCCGGGGAAGTCATTCTGCTCAACATCGGCCGGGGTGACATGTATGTGAGGGCCTCCATCATCCTCTTCTCTGCGCCTCGCGTCTCTGCGGCGAAAAATCAGGATGGATCGACCAAGAACAACGGCTGGTCGTATTCCACCGGCTTGGCGTCGTCCACCAGCACCTTCACGATCTTGCCGCTCACCTCGCTCTCGATCTCGTTGAAGAGCTTCATGGCCTCGATGATGCAGATGGTCTTGCCTGCCTTGACCTCGTCGCCCACGTTCACGAAGATGGGCTTGCCCGGCCCGGCAGCGCGGTAGAAAGTGCCGATCATCGGGGATTTAATGGTGATGTACTTGGCGTCGGCCTCCGGGGCGGCCGCTGGTGCGGCTGCCGGAGCAGGTGCTGCAGGTGCCGGCGCGGCCGCCATTTGCGGAGGGGGTGCGGCGTATTGAGGCTGTGCGATCACCTGCACCTCCTTTTTGCTGGCCGTCTTGATGGTGATCTTGAAGTCCTTCTGCTCGATCTCCACCTCGCTGACGCCGCTTTTGGCGACGAACTTGATCAGGTCCTGGATCTGGGTGATGGTCATGGGTTCTATGGAATCGGTTCGGGCCACGGAGGGCCAAGGTAGAAAAGTCAACGGCTCAGCCGCCGTAGGCCCATTTGAGATAGATGGCACCCCAGGTAAAACCGCCGCCGAACGCGGAGAGGATCAGGTTGTCGCCCTTCTTCAGGCGGTCCTCCCATTCCCACAAGCATAAGGGGATGGTCCCGGAGGTGGTGTTGCCGTACTTCTCGATGTTCAGCATCACTTTGTTCTCGTCCAGGCCCATGCGGTGCGCGGTCGCGTCGATGATGCGTTTGTTCGCTTGGTGCGGCACTAACCAGGCCACATCGTCGCTGGTGAGCTGGTTCCGTTCCATGATCTCCGCGCTTACGCCGGCCATGTTGGTCACGGCGAACTTGAACACCGCCTTGCCCTCTTGGAATACGAAATGTTCTTTTGCTTCCACGGTCTGGATGCTTGCCGGGCGCATGGATCCGCCGGCCTTCTGGTGCAGGAACTGGCAGCCGCTCCCGTCCGAACGCAAAATGCTGTCCACCACGCCCAAGCCCTCGTTGTTCGGCTCCAACAGCACCGCTCCGCCACCGTCCCCGAAGATGATGCAGGTGGCCCGGTCGGTATAGTCGATAATGCTGCTCATCTTGTCCGCGCCCACCACCACGACCTTCTTGTACTTGCCGGTCTCGATGAACTGCGCACCGGTCACTAAGCCAAAAAGGAAGCCCGAGCACGCCGCATTGAGGTCGAAGCTCCATGCGTTCTTGGCGCCGACCTTATCACATACGATGTTCGCCGAGGCGGGGAACTGCATGTCCGGCGTCACCGTGCAGCAGATCAGCAGGTCGATCTCCATCGGGTCGATGCCGCGCTTGGCACAAAGGCCCTTCACGGCCTCCACCGCCATTACGCTCATTCCCTGGTCCTTGCCCTTCAGTATCCGCCGCTCCTTGATGCCGGTGCGCTCGGTGATCCACGCATCGTTCGTGTCCACCATCGTTTCCAGGACGGCGTTGCTCAATACGAAGTCGGGAACGTAGCCTTGAACGGCGGTGATGGCAGCGGTGGTCTTCATGGTCGGGTTGCCAGCTTCGAACGGTTCGCTTGGGGGCGCAAGGTGGTCACTGGAACGCTTCCCTGATGCGTTCGTGCAATCTGCTTTCCACTACTTCGTGGGAGAACAACAGCATGTTCTTGATGGTCTCCGCGTTGCTGATGCCATGACCGATGACCACGTTCCCATTGACACCAAGCACCGGTGTTCCTCCGTAGTTCTGGTAATCGAACCGTTCCAGGAAAGGGTCGTTGCCTCCGCGCTTCTTGATCATGTCATGGAAGCCTTCCAGAGCTTTCAACACCACGTTTCCCGTAAATCCGTCGCAGACCACCACGTCCGCCTTGTCATGGAACAGGTCGCGCCCTTCCACATTGCCGATGAAGTTGAAGCGGTCCGTCCCCTTCATCAGGGCATGGGCGGCAAGGGTGAGGGCGTTGCCCTTTTTTTCCTCCTCCCCGATGCTCAACAGGGCCACTTTCGGTGCGGGGATATGGTACACATGCTTCGCGAAAAGCGAGCCGAGCAGGCCGAACTGAAAGAGCACTTCCGGTTTGCAATCAGCATTGGCGCCCACGTCCACCATCAGGCCGAAACTGCCGTCGGCCTTGGGCAAAATGCTGGTGATGCAGGGGCGGAGCACACCGGGAATGGGCTTCAGCACCAGCACGCTGCCCACCAGCATGGCACCGGTGTTCCCCGTGCTGGCGAAGGCGTCCAGCTTGCCTTCTTGCAACAGTTTGAATCCTAAGGCTATACTGCTTTCCGGCTTGGCGGGCAAGGCCTTGGTGGCATTGTCGCTCATGGTGATGTCGTCCCGGCTGGGCACGATATCGTAGTCGGCCGGATCGGCCTGTTCCGCACGAAGACCTTCACGGATGGCCTCCTCATTGCCGATAAGCACTAAGCGCACCCCTTCCGGCAGCTCCTTGGCCGCCAGAACACAGGCACGCACGGGCACGACCGGACCGTGGTCGCTCCCCATGATGTCCACTCCTATCCTCATGCGAGGTTGCGGGGACGTCACGGTACAGGGTTACTCTTCGACTGACTTGGTGCTCACAACTTTGCCGCGGTACATCAGGTCGTCGCCGACCTTGTAGGCGCGGTGGCGCAAGTGCGTTTCACCGGTTGTGCCGCAGGTGCTCAACGTGGGCGTGCCCGCTGCCTGGTGCGTGCGGCGCTTGGCCGTACGGGTTTTCGAATGTCGACGTTTTGGATTTGGCATGGTCTAGGGAATGAAATGCGTTCAAACGCTCTTGTTCTTGAGGTCTTTCAACACGGCCCAGCGCGGGTCGGGGGTGGGCTCGTGTACTTGTACTTTTTCCAAGGCACCTTCCACCTCGGGGTCACATTCGCCAGGTGCGTGTACATGGCGGATGGGCAGGTGCAGGCTGATGCACTCGAAGATGTAGTGCGTCAGGTTGATCTCGTGGGCGTTCGGGTCGATGCTCACCAGCTCGCCGTCATCGGTCTCGTCCTCGCCCGTGAGCTTGAAGATCTGCCGCTGGTCACCGTTGATCGGCTGTTGCATCGGCGCGTTGCAGTGGTCGCACAGCATGTCGATATGGCCGTCCACGTGGATCAACGTCACCAGCAGGTGGCTGCTCTTCTCCAAGGTCACATGCACCGTGGCCTCACCGCCGAGGAATTCCTCCACGCCCGTGGCCGTGAAGAAATCCGGGCCCAGCACGAAGTCATATTCGTGCGTGCCGTCGTTCAGGCCGCTGAAGAGTATGGTATGTTCTTGCAATGCTTCCATAGGCGGAAAGGAGGCTCCTTTTTCCGGAAAGGACCGGCAAATGTAAGGAAATCCGGGATCCGCCCGGCAAGAGAGGGTGGAAGTTGGGTGCAGAATGGCCGCCTGCGAGCGGCCACCTAGGCTGATCTCCTTTATTTTCGGGGCCTACGGAAATTTTAGGCGCCCGGCCCCTTCGCCGACGAAGCCGCCTTTTCCATGTCTATCATATGGGCCAGGTTCTTCACGATCCGGTCGTGCTTGGTGACGAAGGGGTTGGTGCGGTCCCACACATAGCCGGCCAGCACGGCGCAGATCTGCCTTTTCACCTCCGGGTTCTCCGGCCGGTGGAAGAACAGCTTCTGCAGGTTCCCGGTGTACCACTCCTGTACGTAGGTCTTGAAGACGGAAACCCCGTCCTTGATGTACTGGGCGTACTCGACCTCCCAGTCCACGGCCGCGCCCTGCATTTCCCGATGGATGAGGCGGGCGGCCAATAGTGAGGATTCCGTGGCAAAGGCCACGCCGGAAGAAAAGATGGGGTCCAAGAAGGCGGCGCTGTTGCCTGCGAGCACAAAGCCCTTTCCGTACAGCTTGGTCATTCCGTGGGAGTAGCTCTTCGCCTCGTACGGCCCCTCGATGAACTCCAGTCCCTGATAGCGGTCGCGGAACATTTCGGACTGGCTCAGGAGCTCTGCCATGCGCTCTTCCGGGCTTCCCTTCATCGCGGCCATACGTGCCGCAAGCCCCACGAAGCCGATGCTGCTGACCCCGTTGGAGAAGGGGATCGACCACATCCACGTATCGTCGTCGTCTATGTCAAAACTGATCAGGCGCGGGTTCGGGTCCGAATCGCGGCGTATGTCCTGCACATGGCCGAAGATGGAGGTGTGCTGTTCGATGCCCGCCGGGGCGTCCAGTCCGAGCGTGTGGCCCACCATCCGGGCGTTGCCGCTGCAATCGAGGATGCGGCCCGCCTTAATGACGGAGGTGGCACCGCCCTCATCCTTCAGGGTGACCGTGGAGGAGCCGTCGGCATCGAAGACCACCTCGACCACCTCTTGGCCGAAATCAACGGGAACGCCCCGGCTGGCCACCTCATCGATCAAGACCTTGTCGAACTCCGCACGCGGCACCTGCCATGTCCAGTCCCATCCCTTGCTGTGTTTCTGGCTGAAGTCGAACAGGCACACCACCCCGTCCCGGACAAAGCGGGCCCCCGTCTTCACCTCGAAGCCACGGGCCTCCAAGCAAGGCAACAGGCCGGTGGCTTCGAAGTGCTCCATGGACCGCGGCAAGAGGCTTTCCCCGATGACATACCGCGGGAAGTGGCGCTTTTCCACCACATGGGTGCGCACATTGTTGGCATGCAGATAGGCTGCTGCGACGGAACCGGCAGGGCCTGCCCCGATGATCAATACGTCCGTGTCTTTCATGGCTTTTGCTTCAGGTGGTTAATTTACATTTGCCTCCTTCTTTGGTCCCCGGACATATTTGCATTTCTTGCTCCGGACCACCATACATCAATGATCGAACTTAACGGGAATTTGGGAACGCATGACTTTCAAAAGGTCATCGTAGAGGGGGGATCCGTACAAATATCGGCAGCGGTACGGACACGGGTGCGGATCAGTTTTGAGTTTTTATCCGCCTTTGCGGAGAACAAGGTGATCTACGGCGTCAACACCGGTTTCGGCCCCATGGCCCAGTACCGCATTCCGGAGGACAGGAAGACCGAGCTGCAGTACAATTTGATCCGCAGCCACTGCACGGGAGCGGGGGAGATGATCCACCCACAGGCGGTGAGGGCGGCCATGCTGGCCCGCTTGAACACCTTGTGCCTAGGGCGTTCCGGGGTGCATGTTTCCGTGGTGGAGCTGCTGGTGAGGATGATCAATGAAGGGGTCACGCCCGTGGTATATGCCCATGGGGGCGTGGGTGCCAGTGGCGACCTGGTGCAATTGGCGCATATCGCATTGGCGCTGATCGGCGAAGGGGAAGTGATCTACAAAGGTGAACGGCGGCCCACGCAAGAGGTGTTCGCGGAACTCGGGCTCAAGCCCATCTCGGTGGTGCTAAGGGAGGGATTGGCGCTGATGAACGGCACCTCGGTGATGACCGGCATCGGCATGCTCAACGTGTTCCACGCCCGGCAGCTGGTCCATTGGATGATCAAGGCGTCCGCCGCGATCAATGAGATCGTGGAGGCATATGACGACCACCTTTCCAAAGGGTTGAACGAAAGCAAACGGCATGCGGGACAGCGTCTCGTGGCAGCGCTGATGAGGGAACATCTGGCGGACAGCCAATTGGTGAGGAAGCGCGAACACCACCTGTACATACCGCAAGGCGACCTGACCGTCTTTCCGGAAAAGGTGCAGGAATACTATTCCCTCCGTTGCGTGCCGCAGATCTTGGGGCCGGTGCTGGACACCCTGCAATGGACCGAGCGCATCCTGGAAGAGGAAGCCAATTCCGCCAATGACAACCCCATCGTGGATCCCGAGGAAAAGCAGGTGTGGCACGGCGGTAACTTCCATGGCGATTATGTATCGCTGGAAATGGACAAGCTGCGCATCGCAGTCACCAAGCTCAGCATGCTTTCCGAACGGCAGCTGAACTACCTGATGAACCCGAGCCTCAACCAGGTCCTCGCACCCTTCGTGAACTTGGGCGAGCTGGGCGTGAACTTCGGGCTTCAGGGCGCGCAGTTCACCGCCACCAGCACCACGGCTGAAAATCAGGCCTTGGCCACCCCGCTTTCCACGCACAGCATCCCCTGCAACAACGACAACCAGGACATCGTGAGCATGGGCACCAATTCCGCATTGGCCACGCAGCGGGTCATCGGGAATTCCATGGAGGTGCTTGCCATCGAACTGATGAGCATCGTTCAGGCGATCGATCAATTGAAGCTCCGGGACAAGGTGTCCTCGGCAACGGGCAGGATGTATGACGAGGTACGCAAGGTCTTTGCGCCCGTGGTCCTGGACCGGGTGTTGCAGCCGGACATCCAAGCGGTGAAGGAGCTGGTCCTGCGGTCGCCCATACCCTCCCTTACCACGACCATGGCGTAGAACGGTGACGCATTTCTCCCCGGGAACCCTATTTTTACTCGCTCCAATCCCTCCATTGCACCATGAAATTATCAATGACACCACTGCTTCTGCTCCTGATGTGCGGAAGCCTCCAAGCGCAGGAACTCGCACGCGTGAGGCAGAACGATCTGTGGGGCTTTATCGACCATTCCGGCAACCAGGTGATCATGCCACAGTACGAGAAATGCGGCGATTTCAGCAACGGCACGGCGGCGGTGCTGAAGGGCGGCCTGTGGGGCTTCGTCGACGGGACGGGGAACTGGGTGATCCAGCCGAAGTACAAACGCGTGAAAGGATTTGATTCCGGCTACGCCATGGTGCTCGACGGCGAAACTTGGAAATTTATCGACAAGGCCGACAAGACACTTCCGGTGCCACCCGCGGAAAAGTATTATGATTTCCAGGACGGTGTCGCCATGTATAAAGTGGGGGACAAAGTGGGCCTCTTGGGAACGGACGGCAAGCCGATCATCGAGCCCACCTACCAGGAGATCAAGAACTTCCAGAACGGACAGGCCAAGTTCGAGCAGAACGGTAAATGGGGCATGTTGGACAAGCAGGGGAAGGTGACCATCCCCGCCGAGTACGACAAACTGTCCAGCTATGACCCCAAGGGCATGGTCGCGACAAGGGGCGAGACGAACGGGATCTTGGTGAACGGGGAGTTCAAGGCCGTTCCCGGCACGGACAAGATCTGGGAATTCCACGACGGCTCGAACCTCACCTATGCCAAGAAGGGGGACAGCTGGGGCTTCATCAACACCCAAGGCGAGTGGGTGATCCAGCCCCAATGGAAAAAGGTGCGTGCCTTCAACAAGGGCCTGGCCCCGGTATCGAGCGGCGACCTTTGGGGCTATATCGACATGGAGGGCAAACTGGTGATCCCTTTCAATTACGCGGACGCCGAGGTGTTCGGCGATAATGGGCTGGCCCCCGTGAAGGTGCAGAAATTGTGGGGCTTCATCAACACCTCCGGGGTGATGGTGCTTCCGGCGGAGTATGTGATCAGTGTGGGCGCGACGTTCAATTTCAAGTCCATGTTATCCAGCAAGGGCTTCAATGATGGGGTCGCACGTGTGCGCAAAGGCAAGGATTGGGGCTACATCAATGAAAAGGGCGAGCCCATCGGCGGCCACTGGTACCAGAACGCGGAGGTGTTCAGCAAGTGAGCTCCCCGTACTTGATCGACGAGATATGAGCGAAGGTCCAAAGACGAAGTATGCGCTGGTCACCGGCGGATCGCGCGGCATCGGCCGTGCCATCTGCAAGCAGCTGGCGGCCGACCACGGATTGGCCATCCTGGTGAATTACCGGTCCGGCAAGGACGCCGCCGCGGAGGTGGTGAAGCAGATCACCGCCGCCGGGGGCCACGGGGAGGCCATCCATTTCGACGTGGCCGATGCCGGGGAGGTGAACGCCGCCTTGAACGCTTGGCGCGAAGCCCATCCGGACGCCGTGATCGAGGTGGTGGTGAACAATGCGGGCGTGACCAAGGACAACCTCTTCGTGTGGATGAAGCCGGAGGAATGGAGCACCGTGCTGGACACCAGCCTCAACGGCTTCTTCAACGTCACCAGTGCGCTGATACAGGACATGATCGTGCGCCGCTCCGGCCGCATCATCAACATGGCCTCCGTGTCCGGCGTGAAAGGGACGCCCGGTCAGGTCAACTATTCCGCCGCGAAAGGGGCGGTGGTGGCGGCCACCAAGGCGCTCGCCCAGGAAGTGGCCAAGCGCAACATCACGGTGAACGCCGTGGCGCCCGGCTTCATCAGCACGGACATGACCAAGGACCTGGACGAGGCCAACCTGAAAAAGCTCGTGCCGGCCAACCGTTTCGGCACTGCGGAGGAAGTGGCGCACTTGGTGTCCTTCCTCGCTTCGCCCAAGGCGTCGTACATCACCGGGGAGGTCATCAACATCAACGGCGGTATCTATTCCTGATGGCACAGGGCATGCACAGGGTAGTGATCACCGGCATGGGCATCTGGTCCTGCATCGGGAAGGATCTCGCGGAAGTGAAGGAGTCCTTGATGGCCGGGCGCTCGGGCATTGTCCGCGACGCGGCCCGGGAGGCCTACGGCTACCGTTCGTGCCTCACCGGCATGGTGGACGAGCCGGACCTGAAACCGTTCCTTTCGCGCAGGCAGCGGGTGAGCATGGGCGAGGAGACCGCGTACGCCTTCATGAGCACCCAGGAGGCCTTGGCCAATGCCCGGATCGATCAGGAATACCTTGACCGCAACGAGGTCGGCATCCTGTTCGGGAACGACAGCACGGCGAAGTCGGTGATCGAATCGTGGGATAAGGTGAGGGAAAAGAAGGACACCAGCCTCGTGGGATCGGGGGCCATCTTCAAGGCCATGAACTCCACGGTGACCATGAACCTCAGCACCATTTACAGGCTCAGGGGCATCAACAGCACCATCTCGGCCGCATGCGCCAGTGGCTCCCATGCGCTGGGCATGGCCTACCTGTTGATCACGAACGGCCTCCAGAAAATGGTGATCGCCGGTGGTGCGCAGGAGGTGAACGAGTTCGCCATGGGCAGCTTTGACGGGCTGGGTGTGTTCTCGGTGAACGAAAAGGACCCCACCAAAGCGTGCAGGCCCTTCGACCGCGACCGCGATGGGCTGATCCCCAGTGGAGGTGCCGCTACCCTGATACTCGAAAGCTATGAGTCCGCCATGGAGCGGGGTGCGCCCATCTTGGCCGAACTGGTGGGCTATGGCTTCTCTTCCAATGGCGACCACATCTCAACCCCCAATGCGGAAGGCCCCGCGCGGGCCATGCGCATGGCCCTGGAACAGGCGGGCATGGACCCCGCACAGGTGGATTACATCAATGCCCACGCCACCTCCACCCCCCTCGGTGATGCTAATGAGGCCAAGGCCATCTTCAGCATCTTCGGCGACAAGGGGCCGTTCGTGAGCTCCACCAAGAGCATGACCGGCCATGAATGCTGGATGGCAGGGGCCAGCGAGGTGGTCTACTCCCTGTTGATGATGCAGCATTCCTTCCTGGCGCCCAACATCAATCTGGAGCACACCGACGAGGACTCGGCGAAGCTGCGCTTGGTGCGATCGGCCATGTTAAGGGATGTCGACGTAATTTTGTCCAATTCCTTTGGCTTTGGTGGCACAAATTCAGCTCTGGTATTGAAAGGAATGCACGCGCATGGATAAGGCAGAAATAGCGAAGAACGTAGACAAGTTCCTGATCGAGGAATTCGAGGTGGAGCCGGGCCAGTTAAAGCCTGATGCGGACCTGAGGGAGACATTGGAGCTGGACAGTCTGGACCTGGTCGATCTTGTGGTCGCCGTGGAGGACAGTTTCGGAGTGAAGCTCGTGGGCGAGGACTTCGTGGGGGTGAAGACCCTGCAGGACCTCTATGAGCTGATCGAACGAAAATTGGCCTGAGGGCCGTGACACCCAAGATGGCCGAGGAATGGCAAGGCCGATCCAAGGGAACGGTGACCGGGCATCGGATCTTTGTATGGCTGATGCACACCTTCGGCGTGAAGGCGGCATACGGACTGCTTGTCTTTGTGGCTTTCTACTACTGCTTCTTCTCGCCGACCAGCACCCGTAGCACGTATCGCTATTTCAGGCACGGGCTCGGCCGCTCGGCGATCCATAGCGCCACCTCGGTCTATTGGAGCTACTTCACCTTCGGCCAGACCATCATCGACAAGGTCGCCATCTCCTCCGGGCTACAGGACCAGTTCACGTTCCAGATGGATGGCGTGGAGCGGATCTTGGAACTTTTGAAGAAGGGACGAGGTGGGATCTTGATCAGCGCCCATATAGGCAACTTCGAGATCGCAGAGCACTTCCTGGGCGGACTTTCGGAACAGCCGGTGATCAACCTGCTCACCAACGACCGTGAGCGTTCGGAGATCAAAGAATACCTTGAGAAGGTCACCAAAAGATCCAACGTGAAGTTCATCCTCTACCAAGAGGACATGAGCCACGTGTTTCATATGAGCCAAGCCTTGGCGGCCAACGAGCTCATCGTCCTCACCGGCGATCGGTATTCAGCGGGCATGAAGTACTTGCAGGCACCCTTTCTGGGCCACACCGCGCGATTCCCGGCCGGGCCCTTCATGCTCGGCTCGCGCATCCGTCCCGAGGTCTTGTTCGTCCATGTGATGAAGGAGCCAAAGGGGCACTATCACCTCTACGCGCGCCAGACCGATGTGGTGCGCGGTGATGCGATGGACCTGCTGGGAAAGTATATCAAAGACCTCGAAGGCATGGTGCGTAATTACCCCCTGCAGTGGTTCAATTATTATGACTTTTGGGGGCAAGGCTCGGAGGCATGAAGAAAGTATTGGTATTGCACTACACCCAATCGGGCCAGCTTACGGAGATCCTCGACCGGGTATGCGGAACGTTGGCGGGCGAGGGCGTTGAGCTGTTCCACTACCGCATCCGGCCGGAAGCCGCATTCCCCTTCCCATGGGGCGCGAAGGAGTTCTTTGACACCTTCCCGGAGACCCATTTGCAGGAGCCCTGTGCGCTGGACCTCGGTGACGAAGCTCTGCTTCACCAACGCTACGACCTGATCATCCTCGGCTACCAGGTCTGGTTCCTTACGCCGGCCATACCGGTGAACTCCTTCCTGATGCACCCCGTGGCCAAGGAGCTTTTCCGGGATACGCCGGTGGTGACATTGGTGGCCTGCCGCAACATGTGGTTGATGGCCCAGGAAAAGCTGAAGGCCCGGTTGGCGGCTGTGCAGGCCGTGCATGTCGGGCACATCGCGTTGGTGGACCGGCACATCAACCACATCAGCGTGATCACCATCGCGCATTGGATGTTCAGCGGGAAAAAGAGCCGCTACTTGGGCATATTCCCCAAACCGGGCGTGGATGAAAAGGATATCGAGGCTTCGGCACGTTTCGGCGCACCGATCCGGCGGGCGCTCCTAGGGCCGTCTTTCCAAGGCCTGCAGAACGAGCTGCTGGCGTTGGGAGCGGTGCGGATCCGCGCGGTGCTGATGGTGATCGACAAGCGCGGCAACGTCATTTTCTCCAAGTGGGCGCCCTTCATCAAGGCGCGTGGGCCGAAGGGCTCCCGTGCCCGTTCCGCATGGGTACCCGTGTTCAGGTGTTATCTTAACGCCGCCATTTGGCTGTTGTCACCGGTGGCCATGGTGGTGTTCGTGCTGCTTTGGCCCTTTACCGCAGGACGGTTGAAAAGAGACAAGGCATATTACTCCACGGTCCGACCGTTCGCTCCCCATGAATGACGTCTTCATCAATCGCATTTCGAAATTCCTTCCAAATGCCCCGGTGGACAACGAGGAGATGGAGTCCCGGCTGGGCATCCTGAACGGGAAAGCCTCCCGGGTGCGTCGGCTGGTCCTACGGCAGAACCGTATACGGACCCGCTACTATGCCATCGACGCCGAACGGAACATAACGCACAATAATGCGGAGATCACCAAAGAGGCCGTCGATCGGCTCATCGGTGATGATGCGGAACTGCACGCCAAGGTGGACCTGCTCTCCTGCGGCACCTCCAGCCCGGACCAGATCATGCCTTCGCACGCCGCCATGGTGCATGGCCTCTTGAAGGACCACGACATGGAGATCAACTCCGCCTCCGGTGCCTGTTGCGCCGGCATGAACGCCTTGCGTTACGGCTACTTGGCCGTGCGCGCCGGGGAAGTGAAGAACGCCATTTGCACCGGTAGCGAACGCACTTCGGCATGGATGCGCTCGGAGGTGTTCGACCTGGAAGTGGACGCGCAATTGAAACTGGAGAAGGAGCCCATCCTCGCCTTCAGCAAGGAATTCCTGCGTTGGATGCTCTCTGACGGGGCCGGCGCGTTCCTGTTGCAGGACCATCCAGAAGGGCCATGTCCGATCCGGATCGATTGGATCGAAGGCCATTCCTACGCCTTCGAACTGGAGACCTGCATGTATGCCGGCGCCGAAAAGCGGGCGGACGGCAACTTGGAACCGTGGAGCGAGGTTCCGGCACGCCTATGGGCGGAGCAGTCGGTCTTCGCCATGAAGCAGGATGTGCGCTTGCTCGGGGAGAATATTTTGATAAAAGGCGTGGACAGCATGGGGCTTTCCCTGAAGCGCCATGGGGTTTCCGTGGATGACATCGACTACTTCCTGCCGCACATCTCCTCCTACTATTTCGAGGAGGACCTGTATGCGCGGATGAAGGAGCAGGGCTTGGAGATACCCAAGGAGAAGTGGTTCCTGAACCTGCATGCCGTGGGCAACGTGGGCGCGGCATCCATTTACCTGATGGTGGAGGAACTGCAGGCCTCGGGCCGGTTGAAGAAAGGCGACCGTATCCTGATGAGCGTGCCGGAAAGCGCCCGATTCTCGTACTTCTACGCGCATTTGACGGTCTGCTGAATGAACCTGTTGCAGGCACCGATCACGGACCCCGCCTTCATCCAAGGGCTCATCCCGCAGCGCGCACCGTTCGTTATGGTGGACCGGCTCACGTCATTCTCCGAGCAAGAGGTATGTGCGGGGCTGGAAGTGCGGGAGGACAACCTGTTGGCGCAGGGCGGGGCGTTCACGGCGGCGGGGCTCATTGAGCACATGGCGCAGACCATCGCATTGCATACCGGCTACGACTTCCACCTGAAGCAACTGACCACGCCCACCGGATATATAGGCGCCATCAAGGACGTGGTGATCCACGCCCTGCCGCCCGTGGGCGCTGTTCTGAGCACCACGGCCCGGGTAGTCACTCAGTTCATGGAGGTCACCTTGGTGGAGACCGAAGTGCGCGTGGACGACAAGGTGATCGCTGCGTGTACGATGAAAACCGTGATCGCCGAGCCTTGATGGTCATTCCGGAGGAGTTCGATATCAGGAAGTTCCTGCCGCACCGGGCACCGATGCTCATGGTGGACGAGCTTGTCACCCTCGATGTGCGTTCCGCAAGTTGCCGGTTCCATATCGCCGATAGCTGCCTCTTCGTGAAGGACGGTGAATTGAGCGGCGCGGGCCTGATCGAGCATGCGGCGCAAACCAGCACGGCCGTCGTGGGCCGGCGCTTTTTTCCGGAGGCCAAGGCCGGGGTGCCGGTACTGGGTTTCATCAGTGCAGTGAAGAACATCGAGATCGGCACTTTGCCACGGGCGCGCCAGACGATCACCACACGTACCACGTTGGTGACGCACGTGCCCAACGGACCGGTGAGCCTGTGCGTCATGGAGGTGGAGTCGACCGTTGACGGTCGCACCGTGCTCAGCTGCAGCATGAACTTTGTGATCGAGCAGCGCGAACCATGAAAAAATCGGAGGTGCCCCAGGACGAGAGCGATCTGGCGAACGCCAACTTCCGCGAGCTCTGCTATGCCACCGATGAGCAAGGCAACTACGTCACGGAGAACAGCACCGGCTGGGAGGTCAAGGCCGCCGCGCTCTCCAACGCCATGGAGCGTATCCACCGGCGGACGGAGGAGGCCCGCCTACGGATGCAGGAAGGAAAGGCAAGCCCCATCGCGTACTACATGGAACTGAACCGGATGGACCTGACGGTGCTGGCGGCCCATGTGGGCCTGTGGCGGTGGAGGGTGAAACGGCATTTCGACCCGAAGCGGTTCGGCCGGTTAAAGGATCCGCTGCTGCGCAAGTATGCCTATGCCTTCAACATCACGGTGGAGCAATTGAAACACCCCGTCCCCGCCGCATGAGCGAGCAGTTCCCCCACAAACAATCGGCGCACTGTGAGAACGGCGTCATCTCCGGCCTGCTGCGGTACCAAGGAGAGGCGGTGAGCGAGCCGATGGTCTTCGGGATCGGCTCCGGGCTGCTCTTCTGCCATATCCCTTTTCTGATGGTGGACCAAGCACCCGCCTTCACCTACCGATCGATGCCTGGCCAGATCTTCCGCACCTTCACCAAAAGGACCGGCATCAAGATGGAGCAGCGGAAATTCAAGGACCCCAAGCAAGCGCAACGCGCCTTGGACGCCAGCTTGGACCAAGGTCGGCCCGTGGGCCTTCAAGTGGGCGTGTACAACCTGCCCTACTTCCCTCCGGAATACCGCTTCCACTTCAATGCGCACAACCTGATCGTGTACGGCAAGCGCGGCGATCACTACCTCATCAGCGACCCGGTGATGGAGGTAGTGACGGAGCTGAGCGAGGCCGAGCTGGAGAAGGTGCGTTTCGCGAAAGGAGCTTTCGCGCCCAAGGGCCAGATGTACTTCCCTGTGTCCGTCCCGGAAGAGGTGGACTGGAAAACGGCCATCCGCAAAGGCGTGTCACGCACCTCCCGGACCATGCTCGCACCGGTGCCCGTGGTAGGCTATCGGGGCATCCACTACATGGCGAATCTCATCCGCAAGTGGCCGGGCAAAGTGGGCAACAAAAAAGCCAACCATTACCTCGGTCAGATCGTGCGGATGCAGGAGGAGATCGGCACCGGGGGTGGTGGCTTCCGCTACATCTTCGCCGCTTTCCTGCAGGAAGCCTCCAAGCTCGCCGAACATCCGGAATGGATGCCGATGAGCCATCGCATGACCGCCATCGGCGATCAATGGCGCGATTTCGCACTGGCCGCATCCCGCATCTACAGGGACCGCAACGCGCCGGCCGGGTCGTACGACGAAGTGGCCGGCATGCTGGACGCGCTGGCGGAGCAGGAGAAATTGTTTTTCCAAGACCTGAAGAAAACGGTGTGAACCAGCTGATCTCCACACAGGCGCTGAACAAGCGGTACACCGGGGCCGAGCAGGCCGCGCTTCAGGACCTGGACCTGCACGTGGGAGCCGGCGAGTTCTTCGGACTGCTGGGGCCCAACGGCGCCGGCAAGACCACGTTGATCTCCATTCTTACCGGTCTGTTGCAGCCCACTTCGGGGACCTATTCCATCCTTGGCGCCGACCAGACCTCCGGCACGCGCGCGCTGCACGGCAAGGTGGGTATCGTTCCGCAGGAGATCGCGCTCTATCCGAGCCTCACGGCCAAGGAGAACCTGAAATTCTTCGCCAAGATGAACGGCGTGGAAGGCGTCGCGTTGCAAAACGACCTGCCGAAACTGCTGGAGCGAATGGGCCTTGGTGGCCATGCGAAGAAAAAAGTCAGCATGCTTTCAGGCGGGATGAAGCGCATGGTGAACCTGATCGCCGGGATCCTCCATCGGCCTCAGCTGCTCTTTCTCGACGAGCCCACCGTAGGCGTGGACGTGGATTCGCGCAACCGCATCGTGGCGCTGCTCAAGGACCTGAACGCGGAAGGGATGACCATCTTCTACACCTCCCACCTGATGGAGGAGGCTCAGCAGCTCTGCACCCAGGTCGCCATTTTGAACCGGGGGCGCATGGTGTGCCAAGGAAGTCCCGCGGAGCTGATAAAGGCGCGGCCCCAGGCCACCACATTGGAACACGTGTACTTACAGGCCGTCCAGGAGCATGCGTGAGTTCCGGGCATCATTGGTGAAGGAGGCCCTACTGCTGCGCAGGGACGTGGGCGCGTTGATCATCCTCTTCGTCATGCCCTTGCTGTTGGTGATCTGCATCAGCATGGTGCAGCACGGCACCTTCAAGTCCATGACCGAAGTGCAGGTGGACGCGGTGCTCGTGGACCGGGACCATGGGAAGGTGGCGCAGCACCTGCGCGACGCATTGACCGGGTCCGGGCGTTTCAACATCCAAGTGGTCGGCGATGCCGATTCCGCGAAAGCCGTCGTTCTCGCCGGTAAGGCACAGCTGGCCATCCTGCTCCCGGAACAGCTCACGAAGCACACGCACGGCCTGGTGCGGGCGCAGGTGAACAAGCTTCTGGTAAGGATGGAGCTATCGACCGACACGTTGCCCGGACCGTTGCCGGGAAATGCTGAACCGGTGCTCTTGATCTTCGATCCGGCCACGCAACCCGCCTTCCGCGCTGCGGTGAAAATGGGTCTTCAACAAGTGATGTTGCGGGTGGAGACAGAGGAGCTGATCACCAGCTTGGAGGAGCAGATGGATGTGAAGCCGGACGCAGCCCCGGTGGAGATGAACGGCTTTATTCCCTTGGAAGAACAGGCCGTGAAACAGGAGATCGGGCCGGAACCCGATTCCACCCAGCACAACGTGCCGGCGTGGACGGTCTTTGCCATTTTCTTCCTCATCGTGCCCCTTTCCATCGGACTGGTGAAGGAGAAGGCACAACGCACCTACATCCGGCTGAAGGCTTCCGGAACGTCCACTATGGTCTTCATGCTCAGCAAGGTGGTGGTGTACTTGGGCGTGGCCCTGCTCCAGTTCACGTCCATCCTGCTCTTAGGCGTTTTTCTTTTCCCTTATCTGGGCCTTCCCGGGTTGGCCGTGGCCGGGTATCTGCCGTTGCTCTATTTCACGGCGCTGATGATCGGCCTGGCCGCGATCGGGCTGGGGGCGTTGATCGGCGCGGTGTCCACGAGCCACGAACAGGCCGCGCCCTTCGGGGCCACGCTCGTTGTGATCCTTTCCGCCATCGGCGGCATCTGGGTGCCGGTGTTCGCCATGCCGCCCGTAATGCAGAAGCTGTCCATGTTCTCACCGCTCAATTGGGGCCTCTCCGCATTCCATGAGGTCCTGCTGCGCCACGGCACGCTCACCGACCTTTTGCTCTGGTTCTCGGCTTTGTTGCTGTTCTTTGCAGTGACGGCGGCCATCGCCGTCCACCAATATGCGAAGAAGAGCGTTCAGTGAGCCGCGCACGGCCATCACCCACAGCACCACCGTGCGTGTGCGCTTTGACGAGTGCGATCCCTTGGGCATCGTGTGGCACGGCAACTACATCCGTTACTTCGAGGATGGTCGTGAGGCCTTCGGCCGGGAGCACGGCATCTCCTATCTCAGCCAGCAGGAGCAGGGCTATGCCTCACCGATCGTCCGCATGGAGTGCGACCACCAGTTACCCTTGAAGTACGGTGATGTGGCTACGGTCAACGTGTGGTTCTGCGATTCCCTGGCCGCCAAGATGATCTTTGAATATGAGGTCCGGGACCCGCAAGGGAGGCTGGCCTGCACCGGCCGGTCCGTGCAGGTCTTCGTGTTCACCGGCGGGGACCTGGCCCTCACCGCGCCTGAGAAGTTCCTGGATTGGAAGCGTAAGATGGGCTTGCTGAATGGTTGATGTCCGCCTTTCCTTCTCCAACACGATCAATGCATTGGGAGCGGATGTCCGCTCGGTGTTCCAAGCGTTGAGCGAGGGCCGCACCGGCCTTCAGCAATACGACGGTTGGCAGCGGCTCCGGATGCCCTTGTGCTTTTCGCGGATCGAGGATGACCTGTTGCAGGACCGCTATCAAGCTGCCGGAGGTGGACCCGGCAAGACCCGCTTGGAACAGATGATGATCGCCTCGTTGCATGATGTGATCCAGCGTTCCGGAGTAAGGTTGGAGGGGCGCACGGGCCTGATCGTCGCCACCACCAAGGGCAACATCGACGCATTGGCCAAAGCCTCGGAGTTCCCGGCTGAACGGGCCGAACTGGCGGAATTAGGCAAGCAGGTGGCATCGCATTTCGGCATCGCGAACACGCCCGTGATACTCTCCAATGCTTGCGTCTCCGGCGTGCTCTCGTTGGTCGTTGCGCGGCGCTTTATCGAGAACGGGACTTATGATCACGTGCTGGTCACTACCGGCGACCTGCTGAGCGAGTTCGTGCTCTCCGGCTTCAATGCCCTGCAGGCGCTCAGTGCCGAACCGTGCCGGCCCTACTGCGCCCGGCGCAGCGGCATCAACCTCGGCGAAGCGGTGGCCTCGGCGCTGGTCACTCGCGATCCCTCCCTTTTTTCGGAGGACCATGTGCGCATCGTCGGCGCCGGATCCTGCAACGACGCCAACCACATCTCCGGGCCTTCGCGCACCGGTGAAGGGCTCCTCCGCAGCATCAGTCTCGCGATGAAAGAGGCCGATGTAACACCGGACGACATCCAGCTGATCTCGGCCCACGGTACTGCCACGCTCTACAACGACGAGATGGAATCCATCGCCTTCCAGCGGAGCGGCCTTTCGCACGTGCCCATGCACGGCCTGAAGGGCTATTTCGGCCATTGCTTAGGCGCGGCCGGCCTCTTGGAAACATTGATCGCCGCGCAATGCCTGCACCAGGGCCGCACTATTGCCTCGGCCGGTTTCGCCGAGCTCGGCGTGTCGCAACCATTGAACGTGATCACCCGGTCCGAAGACGTGGTGATGCGCCGCTTCCTCAAGACCGCTTCCGGCTTCGGCGGATGCAACACGGCCGTGGTGTTTGAACGACCCGAAGCATGATGGGTGAGCACGGCATACGGAGCTGGTGCAGCATCCGCCAAGGGCGCGTGATGTTGAACGGGAAATTGCTCCATCAAGCCCCGGCGCCAAGCTTCCGCGAGGTGATGCGCAGCACCTACAAAGCCTTGGGGATCGACCATGCCAAGTTCCACAAGATGGACCCCTTGAGCAAGCTGGCCTTCCTGACCGCGGAGGTCATCCTGGGCGAGGCGAAGCGTGACGGCAGCTTCAGCACGGGGACCGCGCTGGTGTTCGCAAACCGCAGCTCCTGTGTGGACAGCGACAGAAAACACCAGCAGAGCCTCGACGACCCGGGGAATGAATGGCCCAGCCCGGCGGTGTTCGTATATACCTTGCCGAACATCTGCCTGGGGGAGATCAGCATCCGACACCGGCTTTTCACTGAAAGCTGTTTCTTTATCGCTGAGGAATTCGACCCGGTGACCATGAACCGATATGCCGACCCACTTTTGCAAAGCGGCATCGTTGGGCAGGTGCTCTGCGCATGGGTGGAAAAGAATGACGATCATTACACATCCTTCGCATACCTGCTGGACCGGGCGGATCCCGGAACGGCCCGCGACGCGATACTACTGAAGACACAAAAGGAACAATGAGCGAACTGAAACAGGAACTGAAGAAGAAGATCATCACCCAACTGAACCTGGAGGATGTGGCCATCGAGGATTTTGAGGACAGCACCCCGCTGTTCGGGGAAGGTGTGGGCCTGGACTCCATCGACGCGCTGGAGCTGATCGTGATGATGGACAAGGATTACGGCATCCGTCTCACCGATCCCAAGGAAGGCCGGAAGGTTTTCGAATCGGTGGACGTGATGGCGGCCTATATCGAGGAACATCGCACCAAGTAGGGCTTTCAGCAACTGGCGATGACCAAGGGCGTGGCGGTCACGGGAATGGGCATCATATCCGCCATCGGTGCGGATGTGCCCGGCAATCTCGCCGCATTGCGGGAAGGCCGTCCGGGCATCGGGCCCATCATCCGGTTGCGAACGCACTTGGCGGGGACCGTTCAAGTGGGCGGTATCGCGCTGAGCGATGAGGAACTGGCCGATCTGCTGGGCCACCCTTCCGAGGGACCGCACACACGTACCTCATTGCTGGGATGCGTGGCCGCGGAGGAAGCACTGCGCCAAGCGGGCCTGATAAGCGTCGATCGCCACGACCTCGGTTTGATAACGGCCACCACGGTGGGCGGCATGGACGTCACCGAGAAGTACTTCTACGAGTACCTCACATCGGATGACCATCTGGACTCGATCGACACGCTGCATGCCGGGCACACCGGGCAGATGATCGCGGATCATCTCGGGATCACCGACGGCTTCGTCACCACCATCAGCACCGCTTGCTCCTCGGCCTCCAACGCCATCATGCTGGGGGCGCGGATGATCAAGGCCGGCATGCTCGACCGCGTGCTCGTGGGCGGCGTGGACTGCCTTTCGAAATTCACGCTGAACGGCTTCAACACCTTGATGATCCTCTCCGCCTCGCAGAACAGGCCCTTCAGCGAGGACCGCGACGGACTGAACCTCGGCGAGGCCGCGGCATACCTCGTCCTGGAATCCGATGCCAGTGTGAAGGCCCGCAATGCCACCCCGATCGCCTATGTGGCGGGATACGGCAACGCCAATGATGCCCACCACCAGACCGCATCCTCGGAGAACGGCGACGGTGCCACCGCCGCCATGTTGGAGGCCCTGCGCACTGCCGGCCGTTCCCCTTCGGACATTGACCACATCAACGCGCACGGCACCGCCACGCCCAACAACGACCTCAGCGAAGGCCGCGCTTTCAAGCGCGTTTTCGGGGAAGGTGTGCCCCCGTTCACCAGCACCAAGCCCTATACGGGGCACACCTTGGCCGCTGCCGGGGCGGTGGAAGCCGTATTCTCCATTTTGGCCATGCAGCACCGGGTGGTATTTCCCACGCTGAATTTCAGTGGCGGCATGAGCGAGTTCGACCTGCGGCCGACCACGAAGTTGACCGAGATGCCATTGAAAAGCGTGCTCAGTAACTCATTGGGCTTCGGCGGTAACTGCTCCTCCCTGGTCCTTCTGAAAGCGTGATGATGAAGCCGGTCTACATCAACGGCATGGGCTCGGTGACGGCGCAGGGCACGCACCACCCCGAACGCCTCTTTAGCGAACCCGTGCTGTACGATGCGGATGCTTGGCATGCCATCGCCCCGGATTACCGCACGATCATTCCGGGCTCTGAGGCACGGCGGCTTTCCACCGGCATGAAGATGAGCATCGCGGCCACGAAGGCGGCCATGGAGCAGGCGGGTGTAGAACAGGTGGACGCGGTGATCACCGGCACCGGCATGGGGTGCATCCGGGATTCGGAGAAATTCCTGCGGGCCATCCTGGACAATGACGAGCAGTTCCTCACGCCCACACCATTCATCCAATCCACGCACAACTCCGTGGCGGGCCACTTGGCGCGTATGCTCGCCTGCACCGGCTACAACTTTACCTATGTACACGGCAGCAACTCCTTCGCCTCCACAGCGATCGATGCCGTGATGCAACTACGCAATGGGGATGCGGAGCTCGTGCTTATCGGCGGGGTGGACGAGCTGGGCGATCACTCAACCGAACTGCACCGCAGGAACGGGCACATCAAAGGAAAACCCGTGCCGTCAGCGGGATTATTGGCCTCCACCACCAGCGGGACCCTCTTCGGCGAAGGGGCCGGCTTCTTCGTGCTGGGTACCGTAAAGGGGCCTGCGACGCATGCCGAACTATTAGCTGTGAAGGCCTGGCATAAGACCGGTGCGGAAGGTATCGAGCAGCATGTGCTGGGCTTTCTGCGCGCGAACGGACTAAGCCCCGGGGATGTGGACGCCGTGGTGCTGGGCCGCAATGGCGACGGCGATCATGACGGATACTACAACACACTGGGCGAAGGGCTTTTCAAGCAGCACACGCAGCTCGCGTACAAGCATCGTACGGGCGAGTTCCATACCGCACCGACCTTCGCCATGTACCTGGCGGCAAGGGTGTTGGAACGTGGTGCCTTGCCAGCAGCGTATCTGCTGAAGAACCCGCCAAGCGGCACGATCAGGACCATCCTGCAGTACGACCAGTACCGCGGCGTGGACCATAGCCTCACCCTATTGCGGAAATGTTGAGCCGATGAAGCACCGCTACGTGATCCTCTCGGTCGCGGTGCTGGCCATCGCGTTCTTCCTGCTGAAAGCGCCATGGTGGGCGTGGACCTTATTGGTCGCGGCTTGGGCTGTCGTGGCCGTGGCAGGTTCTTCCCTGCTCCGATGGCAGTACCATCTTCCCGTGCTTTTCCGTTCGCCGCGGGAGCGCGATAACCGGGTGGCGATCACCTTCGATGACGGTCCGGACCCGGTGATCACCCCGCAGGTGCTGAAGCTCTTAGCGGACCATGGCGCCAAGGCCACTTTTTTCTGCATCGGCAAGCGGGTGCAGGAGCATCCCGGCATCGTGAAGGACATCATCGGCCAAGGCCACACCTTGGGCAACCATAGCTTTTCACACAGCAATGCCTTCGGATTCAAGTCCACCTGGGCGGTGATCAAGGAGCTGCAGGACACCGAACGGACGGTGCAGGAGCAGACCGGGCTGAGGATGCGGCTCTTCCGCCCCCCGTTCGGCGTGACGAACCCACAGATCGCAAGGGCCGTGGCGGCACAGGACCTGGTGTGCGTGGGCTGGAGCATCCGCTCGTTGGACACCACGCGGCGCAGTGCCGACCAAGTGTGGAAGCGGGTCGTGCGCAGGTTGAAAGGCGGTGAAGTGGTCCTGTTGCACGACACCGGGGAAAAGTGCGTGGAGGTCTTGGAACGATTGTTGAGTTTTATGCGCGCCAACAACATGTCCGGCGTACCCGTGGACCAGCTATTGGGCATCAAACCCAACCGAGGATGAGGACCGTTCTGATCACCCTGATGGCCTGCTGCTTCGTGCAGGCTGCTTTCGCGCAGGGCACGCCCATGTCGAAAGCCCAGGGCGAGCAGTTCGAGCAGGAACTTCTGAAGAGCACCGCGGACACACAAACGCTGCAAAGTGATTTCACGCAGTACAAGCACATGGACCTGCTGACCAAGGACATCGTGTCTTCCGGCACCATGTCCTTCCGCAGCCCGAACACCGTGAAGTGGGCGTACACCAAGCCCTACGACTACATCATCATCTTCAAGGATGGCAAAATGAAGGTGAACGACGCAGGCCGGAAAAGCGAGGTGGATATCGGAAGCCACAAGTTGCTGGCCCAGCTCAACGATATGATGACCAAGAGCGTGCGCGGCGACCTGTTCAAGGACCCAGCGTTCAACGTCGGTCTTTTTTCCGGGGTGAAATACGACGTGGTGGTGCTGAAGCCGAAGGACAAGGTGCTGGCCGGATACGTCAAACAACTGGAGCTCAACTTCGGGAAAAAAGATCGGAAGATCGTGGAGCTGAAGATCATCGAGCCCGGCGACGACCATACGCGCATCGTCATCAGCAACCTCAAGATAAACCCCGTCCTGGGCGATGCGGTTTTTGCTCATTAGCCTTCTTGCCGCGCTGCTGGTCCAGGCCTGTTCGCCCGCCACCACCAAGGGAATGACGGAGCAGCGGCCCGCAGTGGCGACCGTGCGCAACCCGTATTTCAGCCGCACCGATGTGGACTACCTGTATAAGATGGACATCCAGTTCGGGGATCACAAATTCGGCAGCTTGTTGGTGGTGAAAAAGATCAATGACCGGCAACACCGCGTGGTGCTGATGGGGGAGATGGGGAATAAATTTATGGACCTTACCCTAGGCCAGGGCAAGGCGATCAAGAACTTTGCCATGAAGGAGTTGGACAAGCGCATGCTGATCCACGTGCTGGCCACGGACTTTGGAATGATGGTGGAAGAGCACGTGCCCGTGGACAAAGCATTCGGAACGGATAGTGAACAGGTATTCCTGTCGCGGCAAGGTGAAGGGCGCCGATACCTTTTCTTTGCCCCGCAGGGCGACGTGCTGCAACGCATCGTGCGGAGGGGATATGGCAAGGAGCGCGTGGAACTGCAATTCACCAATGGTGCCGAAAAAGCCGCCTCACACATCACCATCACCCACTTGACACGGCCTCTGACCATCGACCTGGACAGGATCCCAAACTGAAGCCAAGCATGCTGATCGAAGGACTCTACACCGTGACACGGACCGCGCAGGAAGGCGACCGGATCACCGCTTCCGTCCACTTGGATGAACACCACGCCGTGTTCAAAGGCCACTTTCCCGGCAAGCCCGTGATGCCGGGGGTTTGCTCCTTGCAGGTCGTGCAGGAGTTGCTGGAGCAGCACTTGGGGCGACCGCTCCGGCTCACCAAAGCGTCCAACATCAAGTTCATGGCCCTGATCGACCCCAGGGTGGACCCGGACCTCGACTTCGATCTCACGCAAACACCCACGGATCAAGGAGTGAAAGTGACGGCCAAGGTCCACTTCAAGGATACGCTGGCAGTGAAGCTGAGCGCGGAATTCCAGAGTGCATAGCACAAATTGAAGCTGCCATGAGGACCGCTTGGTTGATCGCACTTCTGTTCCCCGTGATGGTGCTGGCGCAGGACCTCGCGGCCGAACGGGAGCTTTATCCCATGGCCCATACGGACGAGCGGGCATCCACGGAATTGATGCAGCTAACGGCCGATGCGGATACCTCCGTGCCGATGCAAAAGGCCTATCGCGGCGCTGCGATGATGATAGCTGCCCAATTTGCCAACGGGATCAGCGGCAAATTGAAGCTTTTCAATGAGGGCAAGGACCTGATGGCCAAGGCCGCCGAAGCCGCCCCGGAGAGCATGGAGGTCCGTTTCCTGCGCATGACCGTCCAAGAAAACGCCCCCGGCTTCCTGTTGTACAAGGGTGACCTTCAACAGGACAAGGACTTTATTCTCGCACATTTCACGGCCGAGAAGGATGCCGGATTGAAAAAGATGATCCGGACCCATGCCCGTACTTCCTCGGTGTACTCGGACGAGGAGAAGGCGAAGCTGCTGCCGGTTCGATAGTCACCGCCTATTTTCGCAAGCTATCATGGAAGCTCCGATCCGCACGGCTTCCCCATCCATGTCCTTGCCCGAGCACTTCGCCACTTTCAAGCAACTGGGATGTTGCGTGCTGATGCCCACGTACAACAACGCGGGCACCTTGCGCAGGGTGATCCAGGGTGTGCTGGACTACTGCGATGACGTGATCGTGGTGAACGACGGTTCCACGGATGCCACGGCAGATATCCTGAAAGACTTTCCCCAGGTCCGGCAGGTGCATTTTCCGCAGAACCAAGGCAAGGGCGCAGCACTGCGCGCCGGTTTCAAGGAGGCGCGGGAACTTGGGTTCGCGTATGCCATCACCATCGACAGCGACGGCCAGCATTATCCCGAGGACCTTCCCATCTTCTTGGAGGAGATGAAGCAGCACACTTCACCGGAAGGCCTTCTGTTGATCGGGGCGCGGAACATGGGCCAGACAAGCGTGCCGCGCAAAAGCAGTTTTGGCAACCGCTTCAGCAATTTCTGGTACTGGGTGGAAACGGGCATCAAGCTGAAGGACACCCAGAGCGGATTCCGGGCCTATCCACTGGGACCCTTGGAGCGGATCTCGTTCTGGAGTGCCCGCTTCGAGTTCGAGATCGAGGTGATCGTGCGTGCCGCTTGGGACGGGGTCACGGTACGGAACATTCCCGTCAGGGTGAAATACGATATCGAGGAACGCGTGTCGCACTTCAGGCCCGGAGCGGATTTCGGACGCATCAGCGTGATGAACACCGTGCTGGTGCTGATGATGATCTTCTACATCAAGCCCCGCGATATCTATGCCTACTTCGCACAGAAGGGGTGGAAGCGCTCGCTGCGTGAACAACTGATCGGTCCCCGGGACAGCGATGCGAAGAAGGCGCTCTCCCTGGGGATCGGTGTGTTCATCGGGATCAGCCCGTTGTGGGGACTACAGACCCTCATCGCTGTCGGTGCCGCTGTAATGTTCAGGCTCAATCGCGCTTTGGCTTTCGCGGGGTCCAACGTGAGCATCCCGCCCATGATACCGGTCGTTATTTTGGGGAGCATCAGGCTGGGCGAGTTCCTGCTGGGCGGCGACACGGTCTCCATGGCCATTGATCTGGACCATATCGACTTCAACCACCTGAACCTCCTGCCGAAGCTGAAGGTCTATGTGGTCGGCAGCATCGCCTTGGCCACGATCTGCGGAGTGCTGGCCGGTCTTATCACGTACGCCATTTTGCGCGTCTTCAAGTGGCGCGCAGCTTGAAGAGATGGTGAACGGCTTTTACACCCTGCACACCTTCCTGGCCAAGCGCCGTTGGATGAGCATGGCCGTGCTGTTGCTCCTCTTCACGGGCATGGGTTACCTGGCCGTACGCATCCCGTTGGAAGAGGATGTCACCAAGCTCATTCCGGTAAAGGACGCGGATCAGGACCTGCAGCGCGTGCTGCGAACGGTGCGTTTCACGGACAAGATCGTGGTGAATATCGCCTTACAAGGGAACGGAGATGAGAATGACCTCACCGGATATGCCGACCGCTTTTTGGACAGTCTGCACGCTCGTTGTGAACCCTTTGTAGAGGCCGTGCAAGGCCAGGTGGGTTCCGACGATCTGGCCCGCACCATGGCCTACGTGCAGGAAAACCTGCCCCAGTTCCTGGACGATGCGGATTATCAAAAGCTCGCAGGGGTGATCCGCCATGATTCGCTCGCGGCGATCAACGAACGTAACTTCAGGACGCTCATCTCGCCTTCGGGACTGATCGCCAAGGACATCATCCGGCAGGATCCGTTAGGCTTGACGTTCGAAGGATTGAGCAAGCTCAAGGGCATGGGCGTGGGCGACGCGCTCACCCTGCACAACGGCTATCTGCTGAGCCAGGACCACCGGAACCTGCTGCTCTTCATCACGCCCAAGATCAGCTCCGACCGCACGGCGGAGAACGACGTGTTCGTCAACACCTTGTACGCCATCAACTCCGGCCTGAACAAGGACTACCAAGGCAAGGTCTCTGCGGAATATTTCGGCTCCGTGCTCATCGCGGTAGCCAATGCCGAGCGCATCAAGGCCGATGTGCGCAACTCGATG
Source organism: uncultured Flavobacteriales bacterium (assembly GCA_963706125.1). GTDB lineage: Bacteria > Bacteroidota > Bacteroidia > Flavobacteriales_F > PHOS-HE28 > PHOS-HE28. The sequence continues at coordinate 885,789 of CAVPLQ010000004.1, read as the reverse complement.
GTCATCGCGGTGGTGCTGCTGCTCGCGCTGTTGCTCTTCTTCTTCAGGCGTGCCTCGGTCAGCATCATTCTGTTCGTACCCTCGTTGTTCGGCGGCCTCCTGGGCATTTGCGTGCTCTACTTCCTGCGGGACAGCGTTTCGGCCATTTCGCTCGGCATCGGCTCGGTCGATCTTGGGCTGCACGCTGGACTATTCGCTCCACATCCTTACCCATCTGCGCGAACGCGGATCGGTGCAGGGCGTTTACCGCGAGGTGGCCAGCCCGATACTCGTCAGCAGTCTCACCACGGCGTGTGCGTTCCTCTGCCTGATCTTCCTCCGGTCGCAAGCGCTGCAGGACCTCGGCGTTTTCTGCGCCGTGGCCGTGCTGTCCGCTTCGGTCTTCGCCCTCGTATTCATCCCGCTGGCGTACCGGCCGGGGAAGAAGTCGATCCTTAAGGAGACCTTGCTCGACCGCGTCGCCGCCTTCCCCTTTCACCGCAGCCGCTGGTTTCTCGGAGGATTGCTGGCCTTGCTGGTGATCAGCTGCTTCACCTATTCCAAGGTCGGTTTCGACAACGACCTCTCGAAGATGAACTACATGCCTGCCGACCAGCAAAAGGCGCAGGATGATCTGGACAGCATCTCCGACCTCGCTACGCAGTCCATCCACGTGGTGGCCTTCGCTCCGCGGCTGCAGGAGGCCATGCAGGTGAACGATCGGGTGTTCAAGGACCTGCAGGAGCTACAGGACAAGAAGCTGATCAAAGGCTTCAGCTCCATCGCCACCGTACTGCATTCCGACCAGGAGCGGGCGCGGCACATTGAGCGTTGGAACAGCTTTTGGACCACGGCGCGAAAGGATACCGTGGAGCGCGGATTGATCGCATCAGGCAATGCCATCGGCCTGAAGCCGACCACTTACCAGCCCTTTTTCGATCGGTTGGACCATGCCCAAGTGGACAGTGTGAGCAACCCCATGGCCACCATCGGGGCTTTGGATCCGAGGGACTTCATTTCCGGGCAGGACGGCTTCTGGACCGTCGCCAGCATCGTGCGCGTGGAGCGTGACGGTACCGCCGCCGTGCGGGCGCGGTTCGCGGATATGCCGCATGTGCTCACGTTGGACAGGCAGCACACCATGGAGAGCTTCCTGAAGGACCTGAAGACGGACTTCAACAAGCTGGTGCTGTACTCCCTCTTAGTTGTGGTACTGATCCTGTTCGCCTACTTCCGCAGCGGGACCCTCGTCCTTGTGACGGCATTGCCCATCGTGCTCACTTGGCTGATCACGATCGGCTTGATGGGCCTGACCGGGCTGCACCTGAACATTTTCAACATCATCATCTGCACCTTCATTTTCGGGATGGGCATCGACTACAGCATCTTCATCACGCGGGGATTATTGCTGCAACTGAGCACGGGCACGGATCATATCAGCACGCACAAGACCTCCATCGTGCTCTCGGTCATCACCACGCTGCTCGGTGTGGGGGTGCTGGTGTTCGCGAAGCATCCTGCCTTGCACTCCATTTCCACCGTGGCCATTATCGGCATACTCACCGCCATGCTGGTGTCCTTCATCGTGCAGCCCTGGCTGTTCAGGCTCCTCGTGGGCGGCCCGAAGAGCAGGCCGGTCAGCCTGCGGATGTTGCTGCACTCTGTGTTGTCCTTCACCTACTTCGGCTTGGGCGGCCTGTTCCTTTCCTTCTTCGCCACCTTCCTGCTGCCGATCATCCCCGTGAGCAAGAAGGTGAAGATGGGCTGGTTCCACCGCATCATCTCGGCCTTCAAAATGTCGGTGCTCTATAGCAATCCCTTCGTGCGGAAAGAGGTGTTGAACCCCCATGGGGAAAATTTCGATAGCCCCGCCATCATGGTGGCCAACCACACGTCCTTCTTGGACATTCTGGCCATGGGCATGTTGCATCCCAAGGTCATTTTCCTGGTGAACGACTGGGTGCATGATTCGCCCATCTTCGGCAAGGTGGTGCAGTTGGCCGGTGGATATCCGGTGTCGCGAGGCATTGAGAACGGCCTGGAGCACCTGCGGGAAAAGATGCGGCAAGGGTACTCCCTCATGGTGTTCCCGGAAGGGACCCGTTCCAGGAATTTGGGCTTGCGCCGCTTCCACAAAGGCGCGTTCTACCTCGCGCACCAGTTCAAGATGGACATCGTGCCCGTGCTGATCCATGGAAATTCCGAGGTGCTTCCCAAGGGCACCTTCGTGATCCGCGACGGGCGCATCGACATCAGCATCCTGCCGCGCATCGTATACGGATCACCTGAATTCGGCACGGACGCCCGGGACACCACCAAGCGGATCTCCATCGCGTTCAAGAAGGAATTCCTCCAACTGCGCAGAAGCACGGAAGGCCCGGCCTACTTCCATAAAGAAGTACTGGATGAATATCGCTACAGGGCCCCGGCGCGCTTCAGGGCGTTGAAGCGTCTGCTGAAAAAGCAGGCCGAAGCCTATCACGAACTGATGGTCAAGATCCCTTGGGCGCAACGGTGCTCCACCTTTCCCGGAGGGGTGGGCACCTCGACCTGTGCTTGGCGTTGGACGGACCCAATAGGAAGCTGCGTACATTCATCGATCACGAAGGCGACCGCGCCGTCGTGATGAACGGGGTGATCGACCATACGCATGACCATATCACGGTGCTGTTGAGCAAGGAGGAAGCCTTGCTTCAGGAGGCGGATATCATATTGGTGGAAGAGGGGACGTTGGCACCGGACGAGCTGGCTTCGCTGCGAGCACGCTTCCCCGACAACTTGTGGATGCACGCATGAAGAAGCATTTCGAATATGTGGTAGTGGGCAGCGGTATGGGCGGCTTGGCCACGGCGATCACCTTGGCCAAGGAGGGGCATTCGGTGTGCGTACTGGAGAAGAACAACCAGTTCGGCGGCAACCTGCAGACCTTCGTGCGGAGCCGGACCATTTTTGACACCGGCGTTCACTATCTCGGCGGGCTGGCACCGGGCCATAACCTGCACCGGTACTTTAAGTACTTGGGCATCATGGACCAGTTGGAGGTCAGGCAGCTGGCCATGGACGGCTTCGACGTCTTTTCCTTCGATGGGGATGATCGGCGATACCGGCATGCGCAGGGCTTGGAACGCTTTGCGGCCGTGCTGAAGGAGCAATTCCCCAAGGAAGGGCAAGCCATAGATACGTACTGCTCGAAGTTGCGGGAGTATTGCGCCAAGTTCCCGATGTATGAACTGAAGCCCGGCGCGCCGTATGCCGACGAGCCTGGACTGCTTACGCTGGGAGCGCGCGAATACATCGATTCCCTTACGGAGGACAAAGTCCTGCGAGCGGTGCTGGGCGGTAGTAACCTGCTCTACGCCGGGGACCATGACCGTTCACCGTTCTATGTCCATGCCCTTTCGGTGTACTCCTATATTCAAAGCTCGCATCGGGTCGTGCGCGGCGGAAGCCAGATCACCAAGCTCCTCGTGCGTGAACTGCGAAAGCACGGCGGTGAGATCCTCAAGCACCACGAGGTGGAGCGGTTCGAGTTCGACGGTGATCGGATCAAGGGCGCGCGCTGCCGCAATGGCACCTTGGTGGAAGGAGGGGTCTTCATTTCCAATCTGGACCCCAAACGCACCATCGCGATGGCCGGGACGGAGCACTTCAGAAAGTCCTTTGTGAAACGGGTGAACGGCATCGAACCCACCATCGGCGCCTTTTGTCTCTACATCGTGCTGAAGCCCCGTTCCCTTCCGTACATGGACCATAATATCTATCACTTCCGTACCTTGGATGACGTGTGGAAGGGGCAGGATTACCGCGAGGATGATTGGCCGCGCGGCTTCATGATCTCCATGGGGGAAAAGCCCGTGAAGGACGAATGGGCCGAGAGCATGACGGTGATGACCTACATGAAATTCGAGGCCATGACCCCGTGGGCGGGCAGCACCAATACCGTGATCGACGTGAACGATCGCGGGCAGAGTTATGAGGAATTCAAAGCGGAGCATACCGAACGGTTGCTTAAAGAGGTGTACAAGCGGGTCCCTGCCTTGCGCGCCTGCATCGCCGAAGTGCATTCATCCACCCCGTTGTCCTATCGCGATTACATCCATTGCGACGGCGGGGGCATGTACGGCTACGTGAAGGACGTGAACACCCCGCTCCGCTCCTTCATCTCCTCGCGGACCAAGGTGCCCAACCTGTTCATCACCGGGCAATGCACCAATATGCACGGCATCCTGGGCGTTACCATTTCCGCGATGCTCACGTGCTCCGACATACTGGGGAAGGGGAGCATCCTGGAGAAGGTCCTGCAAGCGGCTCCACACGATCAGCATAAGTGATCTACATGGACCGGATACAGCTGACCGATGTGCCGCGGGTGAAGACCATCAGCAAGGAGGCTTTTGTGCAGGAGTTTTATCGGCCCCAACTCCCGGTGCTGATCGAGCGCCTCACATGGGATTGGCCCGCGCGTGAAAAATGGAACTTGGACCATATGCGTTCAATAGCCGGGGACCAAGTGGTGCCCTTGTACAACAACAAGCCCGCCACCGGAAAGCAAAGCGTCTATGCCCCGGTGGCGGAGATGCCGCTGGCGGAATACATCGACATCCTGGAGGCCGGGCCCACAGACCTGCGCATCTTCTTCTACAACATCCTGGACCGGAAGCCGGAGATGCTGAAGGACTTCGAATACCCGGACATCGGCCTGAAGTTCTTCAAGAGGCTGCCCGCACTTTTCTTCGGTGGCTGCCGATCCAAGGTGTTCATGCACTACGACATCGACCTGCCGGACAGCATGCACTTCCACTTCCAGGGCAACAAGAGCGTCACGCTGTTCGGCCCGGAGCAGACGAAATACCTCTACCGCGTGCCCTTCGCAATCCACAACCTGGAGAGCATCGACATGGACGCTCCCGACTTCGACCGCTTCCCGGCATTGCGCCATGCACGGGGCCAGCACGCCCAAATGAAACATGGTGACGCGCTCTACATGCCCAGTGGCTATTGGCATTACATCAAGTACTTGGACGCCGGTTTCTCCTTGACTCTACGGGCGCTTCCTCGAAAGCCAAAGCGTGCTGCCATGATGCTGTACAACGTCATGGTGATGCGCCATTTCGACAACATCATGCGCAAGATGCAAGGACAGAAGTGGCTGGACAAGAAGAACCGTTGGGCGCAGGAACGCACGGATAAATGGCTGAAGGAGGCACGCCCTTGAAGTGATGCGCAGTTCGGTGAAAGGTCTGATCGGAGCTGGTCTGCTGGCCGTGCTTCTAAGCTCCTGTGGTGTGCGAAAGGCGCTGCACCACATGCCGGACCTCAGCGGCTACAACGATAGCATCCCGCAGGTGCAAGTACTGGACAGTGCCGGTGATATCCGCCGCTGCGGTACGGGAACCCTGCTCCGCAACGATCATGGTCTGTGGGAATTACGGCTGCAAGGGGATCCACTGGAACTCGGTCTCTATCAAGGCGCCTTGGAAGGGGACCTGTACCGGCAACAGGAGAACATCTTTTTTGACAAGATCAAGGACCTGGTCCCGAAGCCCGGAAAGCAACGGCTGTTGATCAAGTTCCTGGGCTGGTTCAACCGCAACATGTACAAGCATGTCACCAATGAATACCTCGCGGAGATCGAAGGACTTTCACGCTATGACGGGCATACGTACGACCATGTGGCACCGGCCTATATGCGTGCGCTCTACCTGCACGGCGCGCACGACATCGGCCATGCCGTGCAGCAGATGGCCTTGGTGGAATGCAGCTCGTTCGCCGCTTGGGGTGAAAGCAGTTGTGACGGTGAGCTGATCATCGGGCGCAACTTCGATTTTTATGCCGGTGATGCCTTCGCGGAGAACCGCATCGTGTCCTTCATCGCACCCGCGCACGGGCACCGCTTTATGTCGGTCTCCTGGCCGGGCTTCATCGGCGTTTTATCAGGCATGAACGACCAGGGGCTCACCGTCACCATGAACTCCGGGAGGTCCAGCATTCCACTTCAGGCGAAGACGCCCATCAGCATCCTGGCCTTGGAGATCATGCAGTACGCCAGCAACATCGATGAGGCTGTCGCGATCGCGAAGAAGCGCAATGTCTTCGTTTCCGAGTCATTGATGATCGGCAGCGCCAAGGACGGCCGGGCCGTAGTGATCGAAAAATCGCCGAAGAAAATGGACGTGTTCCACGTGCCGGGCGCGGACCACCTCGTCTGCACCAACCACTTTCAAGGAGAGGCCTACGCCAAGGACCGCCGCAACAGGCAGCAGATCGAGGAAAGCCATTCCATGTACCGCTTTGAGCGCTTGGAGGAACTGTTCGGCGAAACGCCCTGCATGGACCCGACCGCAGCGGCGGCCTTCCTGCGGGAACGAAAAGGCTTGAAAGATGCGCCCTTGGGCAACGGGAACGAACTCGCCATCAACCAACTGCTGGCGCACCACTCGATCATCTTCAAGCCGGAAAGCCGCCAGGTGTGGATCTCCACACCGCCCTACCAGCTCGGCGATCTCATCGCATACGACCTCGATGAGGTGTTCAAGGACATGCAAGCAACGGATACGATAAGATCCTTCGTGATCGACTCGCTCACGATCCCCGCCGATCCCTTTGAACGCACCAAGGAATTTGCGGATTACGAACAGTTCCGGGTGAAGCGTGCCGAATTGGAGAAGGCGCACCGTTCAGGCAATGAAGTGCCGGACCCGGATGCTATCGTGCCCTTGAACCCCGGCTCTTGGGAAGCGCATTACCTCTCCGGTGCGTACCATTATGCCCACGGCGAATACCAGAAGGCCGAGGAACAATTGACGCAGGCACTGGAACTTCCGATACCGTACACCCACAAGCGCGAGCAGATCGGGAAGCTCCTGCGCAAGAGCCGCAAAAAAGCCAAGCATTGAACGCTGAACTGGATACCGCCTCGCCGCAACGGGTGAAGGATGTGCAAGAGGCAGGCTTGCGTGCGCAGATCGCGCATGTGGCAGCGCACTCGCCGTTCTACAAGAACTTGTTCAAGCAACACGATATCGATCCGGCATCGATCCGTTCACTGGAAGATCTGCATCGGATCCCCTGCACGGACAAGGACCAGCTGCGCGACCGCAACATGGACTTCCTGTGCGTGCCGCGCGCGCAAGTGGCCGACTTTGTCGCCACGTCCGGCACCACCGGCGAGCCGGTCGTCATCGCCTTGAGCGAGGGTGACCTGGACCGCTTGGCACGGAACGAAGCGCTCTCCTTCGCCTGTGCAGGAGTGAAGCCCGGTGATGTGATCCAGCTCATGGCCACCATGGACCGCCGCTTCATGGCGGGCTTAGCGTATTTCCTGGGTGCACGGAAGCTCGGCGCCGGCATCATCCGTACCGGGGCGGGATCACCGGAATTGCAGTGGTCCTCCATCCAACACTTACGCCCGGACCACCTCGTCGCCGTGCCTTCCTTCCTCTTGAAGATGCTCCAATACGCAGAGGAGAACGGCATCGATCCGAAGGCCACTTCCGTGCGGTCGATCATCTGCATCGGCGAGCCGGTGCGCGACCAACAACTCGCACCCAACGCATTGGCCCGCAGGATCCAGGACGGCATGGCCGATCGCCCTGCACGGCACCTACGCTTCCACCGAAATGGCCACGGCCTTCACCGAGTGCGATCAATTCCACGGCGGCCACCTTCGCCCTGAACTGATCATCACCGAGATACTGGACGAGAACGGCGCACCCGTAAAGCCCGGTGAAGCCGGCGAACTCGTTGTCACCCCGTTAGGCGTGGAGGCGATGCCGCTGATCCGCTTCCGCACAGGCGACATCGTAGAAGCCCATCACGTAGCCTGCGCCTGCGGACGTACCACCATGCGCTTAGGCCCCGTGCTCGGGCGCAAACAGCACATGGTGAAGTACAAAGGCACCACGCTCTACCCGCCCGTGCTGAACGATCTGCTGGCCAGCTTCACCGCAGTGGAAGCCTCCGTGGTGATCATCGACCGCGATGAGCTCGGCCACGACGAGGTCGTGGTGAACATCCTCTGCGCCCACCGCAGCGATGCCCTGGTGGACAAGTTGAAGGAGCACATCCGGTCCACGTTGCGCGTGGTGCCCAGGTTGGAGTTCGTGGATGCGGAAGTGATGGCCGGATTGCAAGGTGCGGGGAGGAAGAAGGCTGCTGTGGTGGACCGGCGAGGGTGAACCGCTGAAGGCACGGGCTGACTGCTGCAAGCAGCCTCCGATGCTTGTATTCCGGTAAATATCGGACGCGTTACTTTGCTCAAGCATTCCACCCATGGCCACCAACAAGCACGCACAGGTCCGCTACAACGCCTTGGACAGATGCTTTGCACACAAAGGCAAGCGCTACTTTATCGAAGACTTGTTGGATGCTTGCAATGAAGCACTTGAGGAGATCTCCGGAGTCGGGAAGGGCATTAAGAAGCGACAGTTGCAGGCTGACATCACGTTCATGGAGAGTGAACAAGGTTGGTCCATACCCTTGGAGCGGCACCATGAAGGCATGCGGGTCCGGTATCGTTACGACGATCCGGAATTCTCCATCAGCAAGCGACCACTGAATGAAGAGGAGGCCGAACAACTGAAAGCGGCTTTGATGACGCTCAGTCGCTTCAAGGGCATGCCCCAGTTCCAATGGGTGGATGAGCTCTCAGCTCGCTTGGAGTCCGGCTTTGGGTTGCAGCAGGGTGCGGGTAGCATCATTGAGTTCGAGGAGAACCCGTACTTGAAAGGCAGCGAACACATCACCACGCTCTTCCACGCCATCCTTGGGGAGCAGGTGTTGCACGTGACCTGTCAAGGATCCAAACAACCGGTGCCTGTGCTACACCGGATCCATCCTTATTACCTGAAGCAGTACAACAACCGCTGGTTCCTGTTCGGGTGGGAGGAAGAGGGAGCGCGACTGACCACCATGGCGCTGGACCGTATCCATGCCATCGTGCCACGGCGGGCCACTATAGAAAGAACACAGTGGACTACTCGGAATATTTCGAGGACATTGTGGGTGTGTCGATGCAACCGGGTGAAGCGGAGATAGTGGAAGTGATCATCTCCCTGAAACGTTGGCCATACATCGAGACCAAACCGCTGCATGGATCCCAGAAAGTGCTGGCGCAAACGGAGTCCGGCATACATGTACAGCTGGGGGTGAAGCTCAACTATGAGCTGGAGACGTTGTTGCTTTCATATGGCGAAGATGTTCAGGTGATCAAGCCTGAGGCCCTCCGGGAAACCCTGAAGGGAAGGGCGAAAGCTATGGCCGAGAGCTATGGATTTTGACCTGTGCAGATAGACTGCACAGCTGTGTCTTGCCTTTGTGCCGTTGCCGACGGAAGGGGATCATCCCCGACGGGCTTAACAGCACTATCCGACATGGAAAAGCACACCCACGCCTTGAATGTAGAATGCCCACAATGCCACCACGTATTCGATGTGGAGGCTAGTTTGTCCAAGCAGATCGAGAAAAGTCTCAAAGCGGATCTGGCCAAGGGGCAGCAGAAGGCCTTGGACGAACTCCAAAAGCAACGCGAGGCGATCGAACTGCAGCAGCAGGAGGTCGCACGGGAGCGGGTCGCCATCCAACAACGTGTGGACCTCCGCGTGAAGGAGGAGCGCGTGCAGATCAAGGCAAATGCCATGAAGGAGGCACAACAAGCGCAAGCCGAAGAGCTACAGGCCATGCAGAAGAAGGCCGAAGAGCAAGGCAAAAAGCTCTCCGAGATGAAGAAGGAGCAATTGGAATTGCTTGAGCTGAAGGAGAAGTTGGAGCAGGCCAAGGCCGACATCGAGCTGGAGACGAAGAAGGCCATGGACAAGGAGCGCAAGCGCATCGAGGCCGATGTGAAGCAGCGCGAGGCAGAAGCCCACCGCATGACGGATCGCGAGCACCAGGAGCTGGTGAAAAGCCTCACCGACCAGATCGGTGACCTGAAGCGGAAAGTGGAACAGGGCTCGATGCAAGTGCAGGGCGAAGCACAGGAACTGGAACTGCGCGATCTCTTGGAGGACCTGTTCAGGCAGGATGTGATCGAGGAGGTGGCCAAGGGCGCCAACGGTGCCGATGTCCTACACATGGTGCAGGATAGGCTGGGGCGTTCCTGCGGTACCATTGCTTACGAGAGCAAGCGGACCAAGGCATTCAGCGACAAGTGGATCGCCAAGCTGAAGGAGGACATGCAGCGGCACCAGGCCGAGATCGGCGTGATCGTAACGGAGACCATGCCCAAGGACATGCCTTGCATGGGCATGCGCGACGGGGTGTTCGTCTGCAGCTTCGGGGAAGTACGCGGCTTGGCACAAGTGCTCCGCCAAAGTGTGCTCAACCTCGCCATGGTCCGGGGCCAAGAGGATAACAAGGACGACAAGGCCCAGGTGCTCTATGCCTACTTCACCAGCCCGGATTTCAAGCGGCGCATGCAGGTGATCGTGGAAGGCTATGGCGGAATGAAACTGCAATTGGACAAGGAGAAGCGCCTGATGCAGAAGCAATGGGCGGCAAGGGACAAGCAGCTGGAAGCCTTGGTGAGCAGCGCAACTGAATTGCAAGGCTCCATACTCGGCATCTCAGGGCACACCATGGAAGCCTTGACCGAAGGTGCGGACGCCGAACTCAACTGAGCCATCGCATGATCCACACGCTCCTTATCTCCTTCGATCTGGTACGCCCCGGGGAACTGGCCACTTCACTGGCCATCGCCTCCCTGTTGGCGCATCAGCGGAGCGAGGTTGAGGTGAGCGAACGGATGCAGGTGGAACACTTCTCCATCAATATGCTCGACCATGGCGGTGCGGCCACCCCGGAACTGTTCGAGGCGCAATTCGCACGGCTGGATGTGGGCCGCTTCGATGCCATCGCACTCTCCGCCTACATCTGGAACGAGTACCTCATCAACGGCACCATCGCGCTGCTCCGCCGACTCGGGTTCCGTGGCAAGGTGGTCCTTGGCGGCTATCAGGTAACCTACGGGAACAAGGCTGAATTGCTGCGGCGCTACCCCGATTGCCAGGTCTTCGTTTCCGGGCAGGCTGAACAGGCCTTCGCGGAATTGCCGGAACATCGCCATGCGCATGAACCCGTTTTCGTAACTGCACCGGTGGACTTTGCCCAACTCGCTTCACCCTACCTCACAGGCGAACTTCCCGTGCATCTGGGTGCCGGCATGGCCCGCTTGGAGACCAAACGCGGCTGCCCCTACCGGTGTGCTTTCTGCGCACATCGCGACCTGACCACCCATAGGGTTCACAAGCATCCACTGGAGAAGGTGTTCCAGGAGTTGGCCTTTTTGGCCGAGCGACGTGTGCAACGTGTCAACATCCTCGATCCCATCTTCAATGCAGGAAAGGAGAGCTTGGAGGCGATGCGGTAGATCGTCCGTCTGCGCGCACGCTCCACCTTCACCCTGCAATCGCGCTTCGAGAACATCCGTGGTGAGCAAGGTGCCGCGTTCCTTGATCTCTGTGAGCAAGATCTTTGTGAGCGTAGGCATCGCCGTCTGTGTCTTCGGCTCGTTGTTCAACGCGCTATGGATGACCTTTCTCTTCCTGCCAGTGCTTCGGCGTATCCCTGGGGTCAAGGATCACTTTTGATCCGCGCGGTGGAAGCGTTCAGGCCGTCCCATCGCAGGGGTCCGCTATGTGTCGGAGAGACTTGTTGGCGTGACCCTTCGGGGACGGTAATGCCTATCGGACCCGCGGGGTCAGTGGATCCCGTCAATCCTGAGATCCTGTCCTAAAACCCGTGTCCCGGCGCCTTCAATCCCGTCCAGCAGCGATCACTCGTCCCGTCTCCCCTTTTCCCGTTTCTGCGGTTGCAGCGGGTTCGCCGTCATCGCCTTGTAGGCTTCGCGGTTCCGAAGGATGTCGCAGGCGAGCCAGATAGCGTGCCTGAAAGAACCCTCGTCGGCTAAGCCTTTCCCGGCGATGTCCAGTCCGGTGCCATGATCCGGGCTTGTGCGTACGACGGGCAGGCCGGCCGTGTAGTTCACGCCATGCCCGAAGCTGAGCGCCTTGAACGGTGCCAGACCTTGGTCGTGGTACATCGCCAGCACGCCATCGAAGTGCTTGTAGGTGCCGCTTCCGAAGAAGCCGTCGGCCGGGTAGGGGCCCATGGCCAGGATGCCTTCCTCGTTGAGCTTCCGGACGGCCGGCAGGATCCGTTCCTTGTCTTCGCTGCCAAGCGTGCCACCGTCGCCGGCATGGGGGTTCAGCCCCAGGATCGCGATCTTGGGACCGGTGATGCCGAAGTCGCGCTCCAGACTTTGGTGCATCAGGCGCGCCTTCACCATGATCCGTTCCACCGTGATCGATTCCGCGACGTTCTTCAATGGAATGTGCCCGGTGACGGTGCCGACTCGCAGGTTCTCGCTCACTAACAGCATCAGCACTTCCGCATCGCCTCCCGCCATGTGGGCAAGGAATTCGGTGTGTCCCGGAAAGCCGAAGCCGGCCAGTTCCATGCTGTGCTTGTCGATCGGCGCCGTTACCAGCACGTCCACTTTTCCGGAGCTGAGGTCCTGCGCCGCGGCTTCCAGGCTTCGTATTGCGAAGCTGGCCTCTTTGCCGGACGGAATGCCGAGCTCGATAGGTGCCTCTTCCTCCCATGCATGCACCACGTTCAGCTTCTTGGGGATGGCGTCCTGGGCATCGGCGATCCCGTTGATCGGCATCTGCTCCATACCTCCAAGCGCTTTCCGGTGAGTGCTCACCGCACGGGCACCGCAATAAAGCACAGGGGTCAGCTCCAGCAACATCCGAGGGTCCTCGAAGGTCTTCAGGATGACCTCCAGGCCGATGCCGTTGAGGTCGCCGCAACTAATGCCCACACGCACAGGTCCTTCGATCATGGTCACTTGGCCGCTGCGCGGCGCTTGAGGAATTCATACACCAAACGCACGCCTACACCGGTACCGCCCTTCGTCCGGTATTGGTCGCGCTTGTCCAGAAAGGCGGGGCCGGCGATGTCCAAGTGGATGAGCGGTTTGGTGGTGAAGCGGGCGAGGAATTTCCCGGCGGTGATCTGCCCGGCCGCCGCTCCGCCGATGTTCTTCAGGTCGGCGACGTCGCTTTTGAGGTCCTCTTCATATTCCTCCCAGAACGGCATCTGCGCCACGCGCTCGAATGTAGTGTCGGCTGCGGCATGCAGCATGGCGAACTGCTTCTCGCTGGCGGTGCCCATGGTCACTGTGCCTTGTGTTCCGATGGCGCGCACGGCGGCCCCGGTGAGCGTGGCCAATGTGAACACCACTTCGGCATCGTAGCGCTCGCCGTAGCTCAGGGCATCGGCGAGGATCAAGCGGCCCTCGGCATCCGAGTTGAGGTTCTCCACGGTGAGGCCGCTGTGCATCTTCAAAACATCGCCGGGCGCGAAGGCCTTGCCACCGGGGCGGTTGTCCGTGGAGGGCACCAAGGCCACCACGTGCAACGGCAGTTTCTGCTTCGCTGCGGCCGATATCGCACCGATCACCGCTGCGGAACCGCCCATGTCGCATTTCATGGAATCCATGCTGTTGGGCGTCGGCTTCAGGCTGAGGCCGCCTGTATCGTACACCACGCCCTTGCCCACCAGCAGTACGGGCTTCTTGTTCACGGCGTTCTTCGGCTTCCACTCCATCACGATGAAGACCGGCGGGTCGATGCTGCCTTGGTTCACCGCGAGCAGGCCGCCCATCTTCTCGGCCTCGATCTGCTTCTTGTTCATCACCTTGGCGGTGAAGCCGCTGCTCTTGGCCAGCTTCTGGGCCGCCTCACCCAGCTGCACGGCGCTGAGGTGCGAGGCGGGTTCGTTCACAAGGTCGCGGGCGGTGAGGGTGGCTTCGCAGATGTCCAGCATTTCCTGCAGGGCCACAGGCTTTACCTCGGGAGCGAGAAGGCCCAGTTTTTTCAGTGTGCGGGGCTGCTTCCCGGTCTTGTGGCGGTTGAAGGCATACGCGCCGAGCGTAGCACCTTCCACCAGCGCCAAGGTGAGGCTGGCATCATCCTGCAAGCTCACGGTCTGTGCTTCTTCCCGCTTGGCGGCGATCAATTTCAAGGCCATGGCATTGCCCGCTTGGCGTGCCTTCTCCAGTTGTTTGGAAGAGGTTCCTTTCCGCACCTGGTGTACCATCACTAACCGCCCGCTGATGTCGCAGGTCGCTACCAACGCGTCATCCTTCAGTTGCTCCAGCAGGTATTGGCGGTCGTTGCGCTCCAGATCGATGCTCCGCAATTGTGCTGGATCCGCAAGGATCACCAACATGTCCTTGGCGCCGGCTGCGCGGGTGGTCTTGATGATCTGTAGCATGGACGGAGCAGTTCTCGGTTTATGGAGGCCGAAGATAACTTCCTGCCAACAGGCTCAAAGGTTTTCCACCGCAATTGGGAATGCGGGGGTTTAACCGCAAAGGACACGGAGACCGCAAAGAAGGGAAGGCGTTCGGGCCGGGGGGGCGCAAGGCTGATGCGATCGCGTGGGCCCTCTCTGCGCCCTCCGCAGTCGACCGCTTCTTTGCGTCCTTTGCGGTTAAATCCTTCTGTGTTTCCCGCGAAAACCGACCAAAGGCAGCGGTGAGTCCTGCAACGGTCCGCCCGGAACGATGGACAAGGCCCGGAATTCCCGTACTTTGTAACTCTGATGAACAGCCTTTTCCGCACCTTATGTGCCAGCCTCCTGTTGGGCTTTGCTTTTACGGCCCGGGCCACGCACAACGAGGCGGGGGAGATCTTGGTGTGCCATGTCGGCGGGCCGGGGAGCCTCACCTACGAGGTGACCATCATCACCTACACCAATCCCAATTCCCAGGCGGACCGGCCGGAGTTCATCGTGGATTGGGGCGACGGGACAGCCTTGGACACCATCCAACGCGACTCTGCGACGTTGGTGCAGATCGCCGGGATCAACACGCAACGGAACCTCTACGTCAACCAGCACGTCTACCCCGGCCCGGGCGTTTTCCTGCTTCAGTACATCGACCCCAACCGGGTGGCCGATGTGGTGAACATCCCCGGCTCGGTGAACGTGCCCATGTGCGTGCAGACCCGGTTGGTGATCAGCACTGCAGGCAATAACTGCACGCCGCAGTTCCTCAATCCGCCCATCCAGAACGCCTGCTTGGGCCAACTTTGGATCCACAATCCGGGCGCGTACGATTCCGATGGCGACAGCCTTTCCTTCGAACCGGTAGTCTGCTTGGGAGGTGATCTGAGCAATCCGCCCGATGGTATAGGTGACCCTATTCCCGGCTATCTGTTCCCAAACCAGATCTCGCCCGGCGCGAACAACCAGTATTCCATCGATCCGGTCACCGGCACCATCACGTGGGATTCCCCGCAGCAGTCGGGCATTTACAACATCGCCTTCATCGTCAGGGAGTGGCGGATGATCAACGGGCATTGGGTGAACATCGGCTGGGTGGAACGCGACATGCAGGTGATCGTGGGCACATGCAACGATCGGCCACCGGTGATCGCCGAGGTGAACGACACCTGCGTGGAAGCGGGCACTTTCCTCACCTTCGGCGTGCAGGCCACCGACCCCGACGCGGGCCAGACCATCACCTTGAGCGCACTGGGCGGGCCGTTCCAAGTGGCCAGTTCCCCCGCGCTGTTCAACTCATCGCCGTCCCAGAACATCGTTTTCGGCACGTTCTCCTGGAACACCAATTGCTCGCACGTGCGGCAACAGCCCTACCAAGTGGTCTTTAATGCCCGCGACAACTACAACATGGTGCAGCTGCAGGATTATAAGACCATGTTCATCACCGTGGTGGCCCCGGCGCCGCAGAATCCCAGTGCCACACCGAACGGCGGTGTGATGGAACTGGCCTGGGACCCGAGCACCTGCTCCAATGCCACGGGCTATCGCGTCTACCGGCGGCAGGGTTCGTACGGTTTCGTCCACGGCCCCTGCGAGACGGGTGTGCCGGCCTACACTGGCTATCAGTACATCGGAAGCACCACCGGCCTGAACAACACGAACTACACGGACGCTGGACTGGCTTTCGGTATCACCTATTGCTACATGGTGGTGGCCGTTTTCCCTGACGGCGCGCAGAGCTACGCCAGCGTGGAGTTCTGCAACCTGCTGCAGCGCGACGTGCCCATCATGACGCACGTAAGCGTGGGCGTGACCGATAACGCAAACGGCGTGGACACCGTGCGCTGGAGCAACGCCTACGATCTGGACACGATCCAGCATACCGGTCCATATCTGTTCAAGGTGTACCGCGGGAATGGCCTGACCTCCGCGACCGAACTCGTTCATACCAGCGCCTCCTCGCCGTTTCTGGCGAACCCCGACACCAGTTTTATCGATCAAGGCTTGGACACGCGCACCACCGGCCATGCCTATCGCGTGGACCTCTATGGCGACGATGGCAACACGCTGATCGGCCCAAGCAACACGGCCTCCAGCGTCTTCATCGTCCCGGAGCCGAACGATGAGCAGGTCACGCTGCAGATCAATTTCAACACGCCGTGGATCAATACGCAGTTCGATGTCTACCGGCAGATCGGCGGGGTGTTCACCTATATCGGCAGCAGCACGGAACCCACATACGTGGACACCGGCTTGGTGAACGGGGAGTCCTATTGCTACTATGTGAAGACCACCGGGGCATACGACGATCCCGCCATCGCCGCACCGTTGATCAACTTCAGCCAAGAGACCTGCGCTACGCCGGTGGACCTTACGCCGCCATGCCCGCCCACGTTGTCCATCGTCAATAATTGCGAGCTGCCGCTGAACACGCTCACGTGGAACAACCCCAACAACAGCTGCGCGAGCGACACCTGGCGCTACAACATCTACTTCACCGACAGCTTGGGCGGGGAAATGCTCCTGATCCACACTATCACCGGTGCCGAGGACACCACGTTCACGCACACCGACGGCAGTTCCGTGGCCGGTTGCTACGTGGTCACTGCCATCGACTCCGTGGGCAACGAGAGCGCTTTCAGCGACCAGGTATGCGGCGACAATTGTCCGGAATACACCTTGCCGAACGTCTTCACGCCCAACAGCGACCGCGTGAACGACCTCTTTATTCCCTTCCCGTACCGCGGCGTGAAGGAGATCGATCTGCAGGTGTTCAACCGCTGGGGCCAGGTCGTTTTCACCACGCAGGACCCCGCGATCCAGTGGGACGGCACGCTGAACAACGACGGCGAGCCGGTGCCGGACGGTGTCTACTTCTATGTCTGTCAGGTCTTCTTCAAACGGCTGAACGGCATCGTGCCGGAAGTGCTGAAAGGCTACGTTCACATTCTCGGCGGCAACCACGCCCAGCAGAACTGATGTTCACCGGCATCGTGGAAGAGGTGGGCGAAGTGCTTGAAGTGAGCGCGGCTGGCAGCAACATGGAGTTGGTGATCAAGGCGCGCATGGCCCCGGAGCTGCGCGTGGATCAGAGCGTTTCGCACAACGGCGTCTGCCTCACGGTGGTGGAGTTGATGCAAGACCGCTATCATGTTACGGCGGTGGAGGAGACCCTGCAACGCAGCGATCTCGGTGCATTACAGGTAGGCGCCCCGGTCAACTTGGAACGCTGCCTCCGCATCGGCGACCGCTTGGACGGTCACATGGTGCAAGGCCATGTGGACACCGTGGTGGCCTGCAGTGGGGTGGAAGAGCGCGAAGGATCCTGGTGGTACTCGTTCTCCCTGCCGGAGCAAAAGGAGCTGTTGGTGGAAAAAGGTTCTGTCTGTTTGGACGGCGTGAGCCTCACCATTGCCGCGTTGGATGACCGCTCCTTCAGCGTAGCGGTGATCCCGTACACGCATGAGCACACCACGTTCCGCACGTTGGCCGTTGGAGGCAGGGTGAACGTGGAGTTCGACGTGGTGGGGAAGTACGTGGCCCGGATGCTGGGTGGGCGGATCACCGCTTAACAAACCGCGAACGCAGCACCACCCCACCTCCGCTCAGCTCCAGCACATAGCCGCCGGGAGAAAGCCTGCGGATATCGATGCTCCCGTTCGCGGCATCCCCGGTGAATACGGTCCGGCCGAGCGCGTCCACTACCCGTGCCAGCTGTCGTGGCCCGGAGCCGGGAATACGCCAAAGGAGGATATCCTCCGCCGGGTTCGGGTAGAGGACCAGCAACGGTCGGTCGCGGTCCAGCTCGCTCACTGAGGTGGTGAGGTTGTGGCCGCTGATCAGCCAGATGTCGGGGTCGAAGGCTGCGCTGTCGATGGAGAAGGGCAGGTGGAAACTGAATTGCTGGTCGTTCACCGTGTTGTCCAATACCACCGTGCTATCTGTACCTCCGCCATAAAACCGGATAGGCACGGGCAGTTCGAAGAAGCCCACCGAAGGGTGCGAGGTGGTCTGGGAGAGGGTGACATGCGCCTCGCCGTCACCGGTCTGGGACCAGACGTTGGTGTAGGAAGGATAGCCCTCGCCGGTGAACCAATCGGCGAAGAAGCCCGTGAGATCCAGTCCGGAGGTGGCTTCCAGGTGGGCCTGCAGGTCCGGGGTGGTGGCTGTGCCGTAGGCGATCATCGGGTCGTCCAGGTAGTTGCGCACACCTTGGTAGAACGCGCTGTCACCGCAGATCCAGCGTAGCATGTGGACCACCATCGCGCCCTTGTTGTAGCTGAGCCTTCCGCTGAAAAGCCGGCTCTGGTCCAGAGTATCCGTGCAGAACACGCTGCCGTCAGGTTGACTGATGATGCTGTTGATCTTGCCCCGTTTCCAGATGGGCCAGTACACCGGGGACAGGTATTCATAGGCCAGTCCGCTGAGGTAGGTGGCGAAGCCCTCGTTCAGCCAGATGTCCTGCCAGCTGGCGCAGGTCACCTTGTCGCCGAACCACTGGTGTGCCAGCTCGTGGGCGGAGATCTCCGGATGGTAGACCCCGAGAAAGGACATGGTCTGGTGTTCCATGCCGCCGCCCCAGCCGAACTGTGCGTGGCCATATTTCTCGTTAGCAAAGGGATAGGTGCCGAACAGCTGGCTGAACAGGGTTATTTTCGGGAGAAGCCCGGTGGCGTTCGTCACTGCCGCGTCGAAGTCCTCCGGGTACGCGTACGTCACCATCGGCATGCTGTCACCGTCCAGCACCACGTATTGGATGTCCACTTGGTAGTTGGTCACGGCCGTGGCGATCAAATAATAGTCGATCGGATGGCGATGCCGCCAATGCCAGGTGACGTGGTCGTCCGTGGTGTCGGGCGCCATCAGCACGCCGTTCCCGGCGGCCCGGTTGTTCATCGGCGTGGTGACATACGTGTCCAATGAATCCACTTTGTCGTTAAGGTCCTGTTTGGAAGGCCACCAATCCTTGGCGCCGTAAGGTTCGCTCAAGGTCCATACGATGGGCGCGCCGTCGTGCTCGTCGGTGATGAAGCTTCCGAAGCCGGTGTTCGGCGGGACCCCGTGATAGGTCACCGTGATGGAATCGGTCTGTCCGGCCGGAATGCTGGCGGGGAGCGTGATCACCAGCAGGTCCCCGGGGTCTTGGGAGTACGCGAGCGCATTTCCGTGCATGGTCACGTCGTCCACCGTGAGGCTGTCGCTGAGGTCGAAGATGAGCTGGTCCAGATCGGCCGTGGCGGTGAAATAGGAGGTGACGCTGCCGCTGATGTAGCGGACGGCGGGATCCAGGTCCCACGTGCAACGCAGGTACTTCATGTCGTAGCCGCGTGTGGGGGGATCTCCGCTCCGGTCCAGATCGCCGATGGGGTGCCGTTCGCTGCGGACGGTTTCGTCGAATGCGGCCTCGTCGTAGTTCAATTGTGCAAGGGCCGGAAAAGTCGATAATGCCAAGGTCAGAAGGAGGAAGGAGCGCATGGGATGCAAGTTACGCAGTGGGGGCTGTCTTATTTGTATTGTCTTATGCTGTTCAAGTACTGGACATATGACATTGGACAGCAAAGCTGCCACGTCAGAACAACTGCGAGGCAATGGCCTTCACCGCCTCCGAGCGCCCCATGGTGTAAAAGTGTAGGCTGGGTACCTTTTGGGCCTGCAGCTCCTTGGCCTGCTGGGTGGTCCATTCAATGCCGACCGTCTTCACGTCCTCGTCGGACTTGCACTTCTCCAATTCACGGGAGAAGGCCTCCGGCAGGTCGATGTTGAAGGTCTTCGGGATGAATGAGATGTGGCGGAAGTTGGTCAGCGGCTTCAGCCCGGGGATGATCGGCACGTTGATCCCTTCCTTGCGGCAGCGCTCCACGAAATCGAAGTAGCGGGCGTTGTCGAAGAACATCTGGGTGACCAAGTATTCCGCGCCAGCTTCCACCTTTCGCTTCAGGTAGGCGAGGTCGGTGCCCGGGTTCAGCGCCTCGGCGTGCTTCTCCGGATAGCAGGCGGCCCCCACGCACAGGTTGGTGGGCGCGGCTTCCTGTTCCTCGTCGTACAGATACTGCCCCTTGTTGAGCCCGGCGATCTGGCGGATCAGCTCTTCGGCATGGGCATGGCCCTGTCGTTCCGGGATGAAATGAGGTTCGCTTTTAATGGGATCCCCTCGCAGGGCGAGCACGTTGTCAATGCCCAGGAAGTTCAGTTCGATCAGCGCGTCCTCGGTGTCCTCCCTGCTGAAGCCCCCGCAGATGAGATGGGGCACGGTGTCCACCTCGTACTTCGCTTTGATCATCGCGCAAATGCCCACGGTGCCCGGTCGTTTCCGCAGGCGGATCTTCTGCAGCAGCCCCTGTCCGCGCTCCTTGTAGATCACCTCCTCACGGTGGTAGGTCACGTTCACGAAGCTCGGCTTGAACTCCATCAAAGGGTCGATGCCCGCATAGATCGAACGGATGTCCTTGCCTTTCAACGGGGGCAGGATCTCGAAGGAGAAGAGGGTGCGGTCGCTTTTCCGCAGGTGATCAATGACCTTCATGGACGGGCTATGATGAACGGAAGCCCCGACCGGCGGGGCTTCCAAGCTTGTTTGTGGCGGAGGTCAGCGCAACAACGTCACGTTGCCGGTATATTCCTTGCCCGTGCTGAGCTTCAGGATGTAGAAGTAGGTCCCGTCGGGCACATCCCTCGGCTTCCAGGTGTTCTTGTAGTTGCTGCTGGAGTAGACCTCATTACCCCAGCGGTTGAACACCTGAAGCGAGGTGTTCGGATAGTACTGCGCACCTTCGAAGGTCAAGGCATCGTTCTGGCCGTCGCCATTGGGGCTGAACACGTTGGGAACGATGATCTCCACCGGGATCACTACTTGGTAGTACGTATAGGTGTGGGTGCAACCGTCCGCCGTGGTCACCGTGAGCGTGATGGGATAGCTGCCCGGCACATTGAAGGTCGGGGCGAACGTGGTACCGGACCCGTTGCCCAAGGTGTCTGCATCCCAGGACCAGTTCGTGATGGACCCACCGTTCCCGTTGGATTGGTCCGTGTACTCCACTGTGGTACCGGGGAAGACCGCCCCGTTGGGGGTGCCCAGGAAAAATGCCGTGGGCGAATTCGCGCTCAGAACGTTAACCGCGGCAGAGGTGCCTTCACAGCCTTCGTCGTTGGTCACCGTCACGGTATAGGTGCCGGTGCCTACGCTGATGGTGGGGTCCTGGCTCCCGGTGCTCCAGGAGTAGCCATCATAGGGCTCCGTGGTGGAAAGCACCGAGGGTTCACCCCCGCAATTGAAAAGTACGCCGGTGATCTCAGGTTCGGGTGTCGGGGCCTCATGCACGGTGATGAAATTGGACACTAGGATGCACGCACCCGTGCTGGCCTCCACGTAGTAGGTACCAGGCCCCACGAGCACGGTGGTCCCGTTGAAGCCGTTTGCCCATTCATAGTGGTCATAGCCGCCGGAGGCCGTGAGCAGTACGCCTTGACCCGCGCAGGCCACCGTGTCGCCGGTGATCATTGGCGGCGGCGCGCCCACATAGAACACCCGGATCACAACAGAGATCGTGGAGGTCAGTGGCGGCGTTCCGTCATCAGATGCCGTGTAGGTGATCGTGTGTACGCCCCCATTGGCGGTATCGCCCACGGTGGGAATGAACGTGAGGTGCAGGTTGGCGGTGTTCATCGGACCGGAGTTCGTCTCGGTGACGGTCCCGTTCAGCGGCGGATCGATGGTATAGCTCGCCGTGGTCAATTGGCCGGGCTCGGGAGAGAGGAAATTGACATCAAGCTCCACCAATTCATTGACGCAAACATCAACGGTATCACATAGCGATGTGCTGCTGGCGATGGGTGGGATGTTCTGGGTGCTCACCGCCGTGGTGAAGACGAAGTTCTTGTCATCCAACCAGCTGACGCCGTCGGCGTTCCCGAAAGGGCCGTCATAGTCGATGCCAGCATGATCGAAACGCCCGAACTGGATGTAGTCCACACCGTTTCCGCGGTTGGCGCCCACCGTGGCAGGTATGCCCCCAAAGCCATTGACACCCTGAGAGGCGGCACCGGTGGTCCATTGCATGTCTTTGTAGCAGAACGACACGGTGCTGCCGATCCCCACGTCCGTGTTGGTGCCGTCGCTGATGATGAGCTGGAAGGTGTTCAGCTTGTCGGTCTCCGCACTGTAGTACCCCACGTCCGTCCAGTTCACATAGAGCGCGTTGGGTGTGAGCTTGTATTTCACCGTACCACCAAGCGTGCCGTCGTCGCCTGGCCGCGTGTCCACGTCGGCCCAGAAGGGGGCTACCATCTTGAAGTTGGCATCGGGGAAGGGACTTGCGGAATAGGTGCCGTAAGGGGTCTGGAAGGAGACGTTCCCGTTGTTGTTCACGTAGCAGGTGGTGTAGGATTCACCGTAGAGATCGAAGGTGAAAGGCAGGCTGATAAGCCCGGAGGAACCGTCGTCATTGGGCTGCAACGCAAGGGTGTAGGTGTTGTCCGGTTCGATCCAGCAGTTGCAGTTCCCGCCGGTGCCGCCACCACCGCCTTTCGCCAAGTTCAAGGGTTGCACCTGAGGCGGGGGCAGGGTGGAATAGGCCACATGGAAATCCGAGGGCAAGGTGCCGGAGGCCTTCATCTCCTGGTACTGGTCCACGGTGAGTTCAACGCGTTGTGCGTGCACTTGGACGCTGAGGGCGCAGACAAGCAAAGCCAAGGTGAGGAGCTTCTTCATGTTGGGTTCTGTTCGGTCAAGGGAGGACCGATTCTTAAAAAATAGTCCGCCAAGATAATCCGGACGGGGCAAATGGCCTTCGGAACCAGCGGGCTGCTGGTTTTGTTTCGGGCCTTGAACAACGGTGCCATTTAGGTGAATGCAGTGCAGGGGTGGTTATCTCAACAGGGTCACGTTCCCGAAGCGGTCCAATTTGTCGGCTGCGTATAAGGGCCTGTACGTAAGCCTCCAGACATAAACCCCGGTGGCGGTTCGCCCTCCGCTGATCCCACTACCATCCCAGCCCTTGTCCGGGTCGGTGCTGTCGAATACGAGCTGGCCCCAACGGTCGAAGATGCGCAGGTGGTAATCCTCGGGGGCCATGTCCAACATGATCGGTTTGAACGTGTCGTTCATCCCGTTGCCATCGGGCGTGAAGGCCTTCGGCACCCAAAGGTTGGGCACCAGGATGGAAATGGTGTCGCACCAAGTGTTCCCGCAGCCGTAGCGGTCCAACACGGTAAGGCAGACTGGATAGTTGTCCGCCAGCTCGTCCGGGTAGGTGTAGGCCACCTGCCGGCCGCTCTGGACAGTACCGTCGTGGAAAGACCATTGGAGATCGACCGCGTGTGGGTCCGTGGCCGAGAACACCACCGTGCTGTTGGCCGCCGTGCCCGGATCCGGGGTGAACACAAAGGTGGCTTCGGGAACAGGGTCCACCAGGACCGCGCCGGGCGTGATCAGTTGGTCGGTGCAGCCTTGCGGGGTGGTCACCTGGAGCTTCACATGGTACCAGCCCGCTTCGGCGTAGGTGTGGGTGAAACTACCGCATGCGCCCACCGTGTCGGTGCCGTCACCGGGGTTCCAAATGCAGGAGTTGCCCACGTAGATCGGGTCGGTCGTGTTGGTGAAGGTCACTTCCAGCGGGTTGCAGCCGCTGTCGGGGTCGGCGGTGAAGGAGATCACCGGCAGGGTGTTGATGCGGACGTTCACCACGGACGTGTCGGACAGGTGGGAGCATGTGCCGGGGCCGATGGTGACATAGATGTAGTCCCCGGAAAGCTCCAAGCTGGGGTCAAGGATGCCGTTGATGAGCAGCGAATCCTCGGGGGTGAGCCAATGACCGCCCATGTCCGGATCTCCGCCCAACAGTGGGAAGAGCGGACTGTTGCCACCATTGGCGCAGATCACCAGCGAACTGTCCAGCCCGGCCTGGGGCAGCGGGTCCAGGTTGATGGTGAGCACGGCGCTCTGGTCCGGGCAGGGGAGTAAGGCGGGCACGGCGTACGTGTACACGCCGATGGTGCCGGTGGCGGGATCGAACAGGTCGGGCACGGCGGCGCCGCTCACATCCGTCCATGTTCCGGTGGCGTCGGGAGCACCACCTAATTTACTACGCATGCTGAAGGGAGCGATGTCACGGCAGAGCGTGATGGAACTGTCGGTGCCGGCATGGACGGCCAAAGGAATGGCCACGGATATGAACGCCGTATCGTTCGGGCAGGGGGTACTGCCTGAGACGATGTACTCGTAAATGCCCGGAGCGGAGGTCGGTGGGTCAATGGTGCCGTTGAACGCAATTCCGCTGGGGCTGATCCACACCCCGCCCATCTCCGGCGAATCCGGGATCTGCCCAAAGATGTTGTCCGGATAGTCCCAGGAACAATATGCCAACGCGATGTCCCCACCGGCATTTACATGCGGCACGTTGGTGATGGTGGCCACACCCGTGGCAGAACAGGAGGTCCCGATGCCCACGGAATAGGTGTATTCACCGCTCATGTCCACTCCGGGGATGAAGATGTTGTTATGGGCGCTGCCGTCGGGGGCGCTCCAGTCACCGCTGGGTGGAGCGTTTCCGCCCAGTACGCTTACCATGTCAAAGGGCACCGCGTTGTCGCAGACCAGCATGCTGTCGGAGACCAGTTGTGGCGAGGGCAGCACCTGGATGACGATGTGAAGCGTGGAAGTGAGCGATGGGCTGCCATTATCGGTCCCTTGGAAGTAGACGTCGTGATAGCCCGTGTCCGCGATGGACGGCGTGAACTGCGTTGTGATGGAGGCGTTCAATCCGGCCACGGAATCGACCACGGTGTAATTGCTCAATGTATTGGCATAGGAGGAAGGCACGGTGACCTGTGTGGGTTCGGGGGAAAGGAAATTCACACTGAGCTGCGTGGTCTGGTCGGTGCAGACGGTGAGGGAGTCGCACACGCTCTGGCCGGTCACCACCGGTGGCACGTTGCCCGTGGTCTGGTCGGTAGCGAAGGTGAAGTACTTGTTGTCCAGGAAACTCACCCCGTCCGAGGCCCCGAACGGTCCGTCATAGTCCGTTCCGGCATGGTCGAAACGCCCGAACTGGATGTAGTTCACCCCATCACCTTTGTTCGCCCCCACGGTGGCGGGCGTGCCGCCGAAACCGTTCGTGCCGCTGGATGCGCTACCAGTGGTCCACTGCATGTCACCGTAACAGAAGGACACGTTCGCCCCGTTGGGCACGACCGGGTCGGTCCCGTCGGTGATGATGACCTGAAAGGAGTTCAGCTTGTCGGTCTGCATGCTGTAGTAGCCCACGTTCGTCCAGTTCACGTAGAGCGCGGTGGGAGTCACCTTGTACTGCACGATGTTGTTGTTCATCCCCGCGCCGCGCAGGTCCACGTCAGCCCAGAAAGGCGCCACCATCGTGGGGCCGGTGGTGGGGAAGGCACTGGAGCTGAACGTGCCGATGTAGTTGCCGAACGAGACGTTCCCGTTGATGTTGATGTATGCCGTTGTAAAATTCTGGCCGTACAGGAAGAAGTTGAACGGCAGGTTGATCGGCCCGTAGGAGCCGTCGTCACCGTTGCCGAAGCCCGAGGCGTTCCACTGGGTGTCGTTGTTGATGGTGGTATAGCTGGTGTTCGGTGTCACCCAGCAATCACACGAGGCGCTGCCCCCGCGCGAGTTGTCCTCCGTTCCGGTGGTCGGCGGAGTGTCGGAGTGTGTGGCCGGCGGTTGCGGTGTTGCGAACTGCATCTTCCACGTGTCGTACTCCTCGTGGTTGGTGATGGTCGGAGGAGGTGTCTGCGCGAACAGTGCTGTGGCCAATGCCAACGCGGGAAGCAGCAATATGCGGGAGGTCTTCATCGGGTTATCGGAATAGGCGGACCACCTCGCTCTTTACACGGGGGCGTCCATCGGCATCGGTCATCATTACTACACATTTATAATACCCTTCTTCGGCGATGTTGCCGTTGGGCAAGCGGCCGTCCCACATGTTCGAGAGGTTGTTGGACCGGAAGATCAGTGCCCCTCCTTTTGCGGCAAAGATCCGCACGTCCACTTTTTCATGATCGACGGCAACGATCTCCAGTTTGTCGTTCACCCCGTCACCTTGTGGGCTGAACACGTTGGGGATGAAGATGTCGCTGGTCGCGGCGGTCTGGAAAGGATCGTCCTCCGGTCGATCTCCTTCCGGAGCGGACGCTGTAGAGGATGTGCCTGACTGGTCGTCATCCGGACGTGCTTCCGGGTTGTCGGTTCCTGCGTTCGTATCCGGCGCGGCCTCCTGTTCCGGGGCCTGGTTCACGGGAGCGGTCGCTTTCGGCTGCACGGTCACAGGCTTTTGATCCGGTGCCGGGGCGCTGTTCGTGGTTGGGTTCTTATCCAGGACTTCCACCAACACCGGCTTGGGCGCTGGAAGGGGCACAGGTGTCACTGGTTGCTCTTCCTGATGGGGCACCGGTGTTATGGCTTTCACCGCAACTGGGCGGTCCGACTTTTCCTTGTGCACAGGTTCCGGTTCCGGAAGTATCGGAAGGGTCGTTGCAGGGGCGCTCACCGGTGTGGGCACCTCGGCGATCTCAATTGGGGCCTTCGCGGGAACGGCCGCTTTCTGTTCCGTATTGCCGCTGTTCCAGAGCAAAACTGTCGCGGTAACGGCCACGGCTGCCACCCCGGCGGCGATCCAACCGGTGCTGAAGGAGGTACCTGCGGCGGCCCCATGGCCCAATTGCCCGCTGATGTACGCCCAGGCGGATGGGTCCACTTCCACCACGTGCCCCCGGAACTTGTCCTGGAGGCCTTCACGGAGGCTTTCCCCGCTCGCGTTTGCGGCCAATTGCCCGCTCACATGCTCCCATGCGCCCGGCGGCACGTTCATTTCGTGGCCGGTGAAGCGCTCGCGGAGCAGGTCTGTAAGTTGATCGCCCATGTGTTCAGTGTCCGTACATGTCCGCCGTTTCCTTCGGCAGCAGTTTGCGCAGGTAAGCCCGCGCCTTCATAAATTGTGACTTGGAGGTGTTCTCCGAGATCCCGAGCATCTCCCCGATATCCTTGTGCGGGTAGCCTTCGATCACGAAGAGGTTGAAGACCGTGCGATAGCCCGTGGGCAACTCCTGGATCAACGCGATCAGCTCGGCGGTGCTCATGGCGCTCACGGCCTGTTCATCCGTGGCATGCAGGTGCTCGGCCTCGGTAAGGTCCAGACTGTGGTCGAAAGGCTTGTTCCGGCGGATCTGGTCCAGTGCGGTGTTCACCATCGTCCGCGCGATCCACCCGCCCAAGGGGCCGTCCGCACGGAAGTGCCCGATCTTCTGGAACACCTTCACAAAGCCATCTTGGAGGATGTCCTGTGCCTGTTCACGGTCGGGGGCGTAGCGCATGCAAATGCTCATCATTTTTCCGGCATAGGTCTGGTAAAGCGCCTTTTGGGCGATCGGATCCCCCTTGAGGCAGCCGGCTACCAATTGCTCATCCGTCATGACCTTGCTTTTGCTATGATGCGATAACGGGCCGAAAAGTTGCCCGATCGTGGTTGGAAGGTACGGCAAAGGTCTGGGCCGGCACTGGAAATGCTGATCCATTTGGGGTGATCGTGATACCCTACAAGCTGTTTTCACCTGCTGAACCCCGTGGGAAAGGAGGGACCTGTCCGTCATGCACGACCTTCGCAGCATGATCATTCCACCACCGCTCCGTCACGGCGACACCATCGCCATCATCCCCACGGCCCGTGCCATCACAAGCGAGGAACTTCAGGCAGGCATCGCCCTGGCGGAAAGCTGGGGCCTGAAGGTGAGCCTTGGGGCCGGGGTGGGCACAAAGCGGTTCCAGCAGGCGGGCACAGCGGAGGAACGAGCGGCCGACCTGCAAGCCGCCTTGGACGATGATGCGGTGAAAGCGATCTGGTGCGCACGTGGCGGATACGGGACCGTCCACCTGCTGGAGCTGCTGGACCTTTCCGTGCTGTTGAAGCGGCCGAAATGGATCGTCGGCTTCAGCGATGTCACCGTGCTGCACTCCGCGTTACACAACCTTGGTGCATGCTCCCTTCATGCGCAGATGCCGTTCAACATTACCGGCAAGACCCCTGAGAGCGTGGATTCGTTGAAAGCGGCCCTGTTCGGCACGCCTCAGGCCATCAGTAGGCCACCATACGACCAACGGGACGGTATGCCGACAGACCGCTTGGGCACCTGCGAAGGTCAGCTTGTGGGAGGGAACCTGTCCATCCTCTATGCCCTCCGAGGCACGCCCTACGACCTTGACACCACGGGCAAGGTCCTCTTTATCGAAGACCTCGACGAACTGCTTTACCACGTGGACCGCATGGTGATGAACCTCAAGCTGGGCGGCCTCTTCGAGAATTGCGCGGGACTAGTGCTGGGCACTATGACGGACATGCACGACAAGAACCCCGCCGACCCCTTCGGGCTGACAGCAGAGGCCATTTTCGCAACGGCGGTGCAGGACAAAGGGTATCCGGTCTGTTACAATTTCCCGGCCGGGCATATCACCGACAACCGGGCGCTGGCCTTGGGCCAAAACGTGAAGCTCAGCGTGACCACCGAAGGGGCCACGCTGAGCTTCGTGAAAAGTTAGCAAGGGCTTGGTGCGCTGTATCCGGAAGGCGCACGATCAGATCAGTTGCGCTCGAACTTCGTGAACCCTGCGGGGATCTCGAACTGGTCGGCCTTTTGGGGGCTGCGTGCAACTTTGGTCACTTCCAGGCGGCTCACTTCACTGCCGTCCATTTTCTGTTCCAGACCCAGCATGGGGAACACGCCCTTCGCACCGTCGATCTTCAGGAAGAACAGAGCCTGCTCGTCCTTGCGATTGAGCGTTTCCAGCATGGGGACGAAGAAATCGAAGGCGTCCTGCGCCACCCAATAGGTGAGCATACGGTCTTCGGAGGGGCTTTTTACCACCCATTTTTCACACTTGTAGCCGGCCATGTCCTTCATCTCTCCGGTCTTTTTTACATCCGCTTTCACTTCCTTGGGCAGGCGCATGTTGGGCACGTCCATGTAGAGCTTGCGGTCCGGGCTCAAGGCCGTCACGGTCTTGTCGTGGTTGTCCACAAGCATGATGCCCTGCACGGCGCTGCGGGAGCTGAGCTCCTCGATCCGCACATGGTCGCCCTTGATGTAGTATTTGTAGTTGGTGACCACCGGCCCGGTCGTCTTGGTGAACTCGATGGTGCCCTCGAAACTTTGGGCTTGGATGGCGGCCGTGGCGGCCAGCATAGTGCCGGTAATGGCAAGGTAGCGGAGTGATCGACGCATGTGTATATTTTTCTATCGGTGCCTGACGGCGAAAGATGCTGAACTTTGACCCTTCCAACGGGGCAGGCCCATGCGGGGTTACGCACAACACAACGTTGGTTCCATGGCTGATCACAACCGCACAGGCGAACAGGGGGAGCAATTGGCATGCCAATGGCTGGAGGCCAAGGGCTTTTCCATCCTGCACCGCAACTGGCGCCATGGCCGCGATGAGATCGATATTGTTGCCCGTGACGGTGATTTTCTCGTGGTGGTGGAGGTGAAGACCCGCAGTACTGCACGATGGGGCGATCCGGAGCTGTCCGTGGGCCCGGCCAAACGAAGCCATCTGATGCGCGCAGCCACCGAACTTGTACACACCATTCCTGGAGAACTGGAACTGCGCTTCGACGTGGTCAGCATCACACATACGCCCGCAGGGCCTGAGGTCCTGCACATCCCCGACGCCTTTTACCCCACGTTATGAGCAAGCGCACCAACGACCGTTCCCCGAGAGGCGAGCGCCCCGCACGGGGAAGCAAGGGCCCTGGCCCCAAAGGAACCGGCAAGCCCCGGAAGAGCGGTGAACGGCCTTCACGGCCGGGCCGGGATGAAAGCCCCGCACGTGGCCGGTCGAAAGGCCCCGCCCGTGACCGTGACGAGCGCGGAGGTGATGGCGAAGGAAGAAGCGCCGGCCCTCGCAGCGCAGCCGGGCCGAAAGGACCTCGCCGTGATGCCGGTGCAAGAGGCCCTCGCAGGGATGAACGTTCCTCAGGGCCAAAAGGCCCCCGCCGCGACTCCGGAGGCCCGCGCCGGGATGAACGTTCCTCAGGACCAAAAGGCCCTCGCCGCGATGACCGTACAGTTGGACCGCGTTCCACCGGACCGGGCCATGCCAAGAGCCGGCCGCCAAAGCCGTGGAAGACGCAGAGCCAGGACGAGCGCACTTTCCGCGAGGGCGACCCCTTGACGCGACGCCCTTTCCGCAGAGGGGAACGCAGCAACCGCTTCAGCCTGCCGAACCCGGCCAATGACGGGCTGATCCGGCTGAACAAGTACCTGGCCCAGGCCGGTGTGGGCAGCCGCCGCGAGGCCGACCAACTGATCACCACCGGCGTGGTCACCGTGAACGGAAAAATAGTGACCGAGTTGGGCACCAAGGTGAAACCGGAGGACATTGTTCACTTTGGCGGGCAGAAGCTGAGCGTGGAGCAGAAGCGATATGTCCTGTTGAACAAGCCCAAGGACACCATCACCACCACCGACGATCCGCAGGAGCGTCACACGGTGATGTCCTTGATCGCGAAGGCCGGCCCCGAACGGCTTTATCCCGTGGGACGCTTGGACCGCAACACCACCGGCGTGCTGCTGCTCACCAACGATGGCGACCTCGCTAAGAAGCTGACGCACCCGAGCCACGGTGCGCAAAAGCTCTACCATGCCACACTGGACCGCGCATTGACCGTGGACGAGCTACATAAGCTCGTTGATGGGGTCCATCTGGATGACGGTCCCGCGAACGCCGACGAAGCGAGCTTCGTGGGTGCTACCAAGCGCGAGGTGGGCCTGATGATCCACATGGGCCGCAACCGCATCGTGCGCCGCATGTTCCAAGCGCTCGGGGCCGAAGTGGTGAAGCTCGACCGCGTGATGTTCGCAGGCCTTACCAAGAAGGACGTGGGCCGTGGCAAGTGGCGCCATCTTTCCGAAAAGGAGGTGACCTGGTTGAAGCAGATGAAGGACGTGCCCAAGGATACCAAGGAGGAACGTGGCGGGCGCAGGACTCGGTTGTCGCAAGGGAGTGAATAGGAGCGACGGACCGGGTTTTCCGTGCGCTGTCCTGATGATCCTTCATGCGGGCCATAGCTTTGTACCATGCTCGTATCACGGATCGCACGCAGCGCACTTGCGTTGATGTTGATCGTGCTGGCAGGTTGCAACCCTCGGCCCGCCAGTGTGGCCTCCGTTGCGGACCGCTCTTGGACCAACGCACAGGGGGAAGAGGTCGTGTTGAGTTCCTTGATGGGAAAGACGGCCACGGTCTTCATCACCTTGGATCCTGAGTGCCCGTTCTGCCAGCTTTACACGCAAGCTTTCGAAGGGATCTCAGAGAAGTATGCTACACAAGGCGTGAAGGTAGTAGGGGTGTACGCGGGGCCGTTCATGGAGCAGCAAGAGGCGGCCACGTTCTCGGCGAATGCAGGCTTCGATTTCCCGCAGTTGATGGATAATGGATGCGTGCTATCCCTTGCGTTGCAGGCCCGGGTGACCCCGGAATGTTTCCTCACCGACGCGCAGGGGACGGTGGTTTACCGCGGTGCTTATGATGACCGGGCCATTCGGCAAGGACGCAAGAAATACGAGGCGCAGAAACATTACCTCGCTGATGCGATCAATGCCTTTCTGGCAACTGGCGAGCCGCAAGCGGAGGTGGCTGCCGTGGGCTGCATCGTGGAATGTGAAGAGTGATGTGCGTGAGCTTATCTGCACGAACGATCGGTCTGGCTATGTTCGGTGTGGTGCTTGTGGCGGCCATGACCGCGTGTGGAGTCACTGGGAAAGATCACGATGTGGATGCGGACCTCCCGGTGGTGCAAGGCTTGCCGGATACGGTGACCTTCGCCGAGGTGGCGCCGATCATCCGGGCCAACTGTATGCCCTGCCATCGCGAAGGACAGGCCGGACCTTTTCCGTTGGTGAGCTATCACGAGATCCGGCGCAAGGCAAAGACCATCCGCAAGATGGTGATCCACCGCTGGATGCCGCCATGGCCTGCGGACACCGCGTACAGCACCTTCCTCGGAACCCGTGCGCTCAATGCCCGGCAGATCGCAACGATCGTGAAATGGGTGGACCAGGGCGGCCTCGTCGGTGATACCGTGCACCTGCCGCCCATGCCGGTCTTCCCGGAGGGTGCCTTGATGGGCATGTCCGCCGGGACGGGAAAACCGGACGCCGTAGTGTGGCTGCCGGACACGTTCGACATTCCAGGCGACAACCGGGACCGCTTCATGATCGCCAAAGCACCTTTCGAGCTGCCTCGCGACACCTTCCTCAGCGGCGTGGAGTTTGTGCCGGGCAACATGCAAGGCATCCACCACATGAACGGGGCGATGATCTCTTATGCGGAAGGCGCCAAGAAGGACGTGTTCGAGGGTGCGGTCTACATCGACGCGGACAGCACCAAGAGCCTGAACGCTTTCGCAGAACTGCACCTTCAGAACGACGATGGCACCTGGCCCGCGCTCACGCCCAACATGGTGAATTACCTGCCGGGCCTTGCGCCGCCGATCTATCCGCCCGGCATCGGGGGGTATCGCATTCCACGCAAGGGAGCGTTACTCATGAACAACCTTCACTACGGTCCGTCCATGCGGGATACTATCGACAGATCCCGCTTCAACCTGTGGTTCACCAGCACACCGCCCGGACGACCGATGCACGAACTGGCGCTTGGCACCCTCGGCATGAGCCCGATCGTCCCGCCGCTCATCATTCCCCAGGACACCGTGATGACCTTCCGGTCCAGCTACACCGTGGCCAAGGACATCAGCGTGCTCACCATCAACCCGCACATGCACCTGTTGGGTAAGCACTTCCTGGCCTATGCCGTTACCCCGCGCAACGACACCATTCCTCTCATCCGCATCAACGACTGGGATTTCCGCTGGCAGTTCGCATACACCTTCACGCACATGCTGCACGTGCCGAAGGGTTCGGTGATCCAGGTCGTCGCCACGTTCGACAACACTGCGGCCAATCGCAACAACCCCTATGATCCGCCCCGCATGGCACGCGAACCGCTCACCGGCAACATGCGCACCACCGACGAGATGCTGCAATTCTTCGTGAACTACGTGGACTATAAGCCGGGTG
Source organism: uncultured Flavobacteriales bacterium (assembly GCA_963706125.1). Lineage (GTDB taxonomy): Bacteria > Bacteroidota > Bacteroidia > Flavobacteriales_F > PHOS-HE28 > PHOS-HE28. The sequence goes on along the minus strand of CAVPLQ010000004.1, from coordinate 852,435 downwards.
ACAAGCAGATCAGCTTGGATCCGAAGTGATAGGGCGCAGTAGGCAGTCGGCAGTCGGCAGTCGGCAGTAGGCAGTCGGCAGTAGGCAGGGGCAAGAGTCGGTCTGCCATCTGCCAACTGCCTACTGCCACTGCCTACTGGCATTTCAGTCACCCCTGCGCCATCGGCCGCGGCTTCATCATTTTCACGTTCATGCGCCGTTGCCGCCAGCCATTGAGCGAGATGCACGCGAGGATCAAGGCGATGCCGATGTAGGAGCCCGGGTGCATACGCTCACTTTCCGGCCAGATCATCAATGCGATAAGGATGGTATAGACCGGCTCCAAGTTCACGGTGAGGATCACGGTGAACGGGGAGAGCTGCTTCAATACGTGGATGCCGGCGGTGAAGGCGAATGTGGTACAGACGATGCCGAGGATCAAATGGCCGATAATGTCGTGCGTTGGCATGCGCCAGATCGGCTCGGGGAGCTCGCCCCTCCATGCCAGCCACAGGCCCAGCACCACCATGGCCGCGAACATTTCATAGAATCCGATGGACATCGCGTCGCCGCGCTGCACAAGTCTGCCGTTCACCACATTGAACCACGCGGACAGCAGGGCACTGATGGTGCCCAGGATGATGCCCTCGCGGTATTCAGTCTCCAAGCCGAAGATCAGCAGCAGCGCCGCCACGATCACCACGCCCAAGGCCAGCTCGAAGCCGCTGATGCGCCGCTTCGTCCAATAGGGTGTGATCAACGCGGTGAAGAACGTGCTGGTGCTGAGGCAGGCCACTGCCACCGAGGCGCTGCCCCGCTTGATCGCCAGATAGAAGGTGACCCAGTGCGCCAGAATGATCAGACCTGTCAATAGGTACCGGCCAAGGTCCGGCGTGCGCGGTGAGAGCGACCGTTTCATCCAAAGAGCCACCACAAAAAGCCCGATGCAGGCGATCGCGCAGCGGATGTAGACGATCTGCAATGCACCTTGGTCGATCCACTTACCTAGAATGCCCGTCCAGCCCCAGATGAACACGGTGAGGTGCAGCAGCAGCAGCGCATTGCGCCGTAGCCGCGGGTCCTCCCCAAGTATAGCCGGTGAAGATGAAAGGTCGACCTTCCCGGACATGGCTACCGGGTTTCCATCATGTTGCTTAGCCGAGAAGCCCACATTCAGTGGATGGCCTGTAGCTTTTCCTGCAATCCGTTCACCACCGTTCGCTGACGGTCGATCTCTTCCTGCTTCGACACCTGGTCCTTGTCGTTCTGCTTGATCGCCCACTCCAGGTCCTTGGTCTTCTTCTCCATGTCCTGGGCGGTCCTGGCGGCACGGGCGGCCTTGTCTCGCAGCTTTGCTTGTTGCTTCAAACGGTTCTTTTCCACGTCGGGGTCGCTCGTGCTGTCCGCTGGGGCGGTTGATGCGGGGTCATCCATTTCGCCGAGCTGCTTTTCACTGGCTTCCTTGTCCCGACCGGCCTTTTCGCTCCGTTGTTGTGCTTTCCGGATGTTGTTTTCGGCGCGGTCTTTCTCCCGCTTCAACAAGTCAAGGTCCCGTTGCAGCCGACTGAGATCGCGTCGGCCCAGCTCCAGTGCGGCTTGCGCGAACTGCTTCCGCAAGGTCACGGTACGCTGTTGGACCCATTGGGTGCAGCCATTGAGCTCGCGTTCCGGGGAATCCGGCCCCACATAGCCGGCGGTGGAAAGAAACGCGATGTGCGCCGTGGTGTACAAGCCGCCTTTGGGCCGGTCCACCGCGATCAGGATGCGCATGGTATCGGGAGAAGCGGCCGGGATGCGGGCCGCGGCCCCGATCAGTTCCTTCTTGTTCGTCACCTTCACACTGATGCTTTTCAGCTCGTTCCGCCAGAAGGACGCCACGTCCCTATCCCGCGCATCCTCGAAGGTGGCGTCGAACGTGGGATGCACACCGTCACTGAACTGGTAGGCGCTCAAGCCCGGCGCGGATTGGGCGTGTACCGTGGCCGAAGCAAGCAGTGCGATGATCAGCACAGGCAGTGCGAAAAATCCCTTTTTCATTCGTCGTCCACACGGGTTACACCACCGCTGAGGATGAACTTCATCACCTCGGCGGCCTTGGCATCGATGGGGGTTACGCTGGATGCGGGCACGATGAACAGGCGGCCGCTCCATGCAAAGCTGTACGGTACGTAAACTGCCACATGCGTGCTGTCGATGCCAAAGTGCGTGAGGTCCTCTTGTGTGAGAAAACCCAACTGCGCCAGTCCGGAGCCGTCCAATGGCGTGATCATCACCGGCCGGTCGAACTTCTTCTTACTGCCTACCAGTCCTTCCATCAGGTCCTTCAGTGCATCGTAGACCGTTTTAAGGAAGGGGACACGCCGCAGGATATCGTCGCCGATCTCCGCCATGCGCTGGTAGAAGAAGGTGGAGCCCAGCCAACCGATCAGGACAATGCTGGTAAGCACGATCACGATGCCCAGACCGGGGATGTCCACCTGGACGATCTGGTCCAGCCAGGTCAATGCCTTCACTGCAACCCCCCCGATCACCGCAATGGGGACGATCAGCAGCAGGCCCCGGAAGAAATAGCCCAATAGGGCGCGGCCTATGTTCCGCTGGTCTTTCATGCCGCGAAGATATTCCCGTAAGGTGCTATTCCATGAAATAGGATCCTAGCGACTGTTCACATTTTCCGCGGATCCCGATAGACTGAAAAACACCTCATGCGGGTAGCACAGCAGCTTACCTTCTTGTTCATACTTGCACTTGTTAGTGTTCCTTCCGAAGCGCAAGTCCATTTCTTCCGCGGTTACCAGGCCGGCGATTTCAATTACGGCAGTTCCCTCTCGCCTGGGCCGGATGGTACCCTGTTCGTGGCCGGTGGCATTTCCACTGCGGGCCTCGTGCAGGACATTACGGTGCTGACCATCGCGCCCAATGGCGTTCCGCTGAGCATACGCTCGCTGGATACCGATGTGGCCGATGCGGCGCAGCGCGTGTTGGACCTGGGGAACGGAAGGATGATCATCGGAGGGAACAGTGGAGGGCTGGGGGTACAACCGGAGCGCGACATGGTTTTGGTAAAGACCAGCGCGACGGGAACCCAAGCGGAGATCCACGGATGGGGCACCCCCGATTCCACCGAGAAGATGACGGACCTGATCCCTTATGGCGGCGACCTGATCGTGCTGGGTGGTACGGATTATGACGATGTAGATCACCCGGCATTCCTGCTATTGCGCTGCGATACGTCCTTCAATTCGATCTGGGGGATCATGGCCCATGTCGGTACCGGTCGTCACACTGCAGGAGGACTTTCCGTAGCACCGGACGGTAGCATTTACATGGTGGGCTCAACGCACGTTCCGGTGGATGGGCAGCCGTACGATGCTGTCTTGTCCCTCTTGAAATTCAACGCCAACGGGACCTTTCAATGGGCGCGCAGCTACGATGTGCCAGGGAATATGTACAACTCGGCCATCGACATTGCCGTGGCCGGGAACGGTTCGGTCTTCCTATTGCAGTCGCTCAATGGCATCTTACTCCATGTGGCGGAAAATGGAGAACTGGTGTGGTGCAAGAAGTTCGTGGATACATCGCTGCCCAATCTCAAGTTCGCAGGAATCCAGAACCATGATGGTGGCATCTTCCTGGCCGGAAGGGTCGGATTCTCCCAAGTGGACAGTCGCCCCGTGCTGATGCAATGCACGCCCGCAGGCGATGTGGTATGGGCGCGCAAGTACGGAGCGGGAGAAACCACCGGCGACCTCGCCGGCCTGTGCATCGCGGACACACCAGAAGGGCCACTCGCACTTTGGGCCGTTGGATCCATGCGGCCCCAGAGCAACGCTACCCAACAGATGCTGCTGATGAAAGTGGATCTGCAAGGGAATGGAATAGCCGGTTGCGTGGACCAGGAGTTGGATATCGTCGTAACGGATCTGGTGCCTGTTGTAAGCACCCCGGTCGTGGAGATCACGCCGTACGGTACTATCGCGCCGCAAACCATAACGGTGGCACCGGTGGTGATGGATCTCTGGACAGGCTGCATCACCAATGGTGTCGGTGAAGCGGAACAAGGTGCAACGAGCATGTTTCCGAACCCCACTTATGGGCCTTGCACGATCGTGCTCCCAGAAGCTGCATCGCAGCGCATCACCGTGTTTGATGCCACCGGCCGTAGAGTACCCGTCCCCGTCACCATGGGGCACGGACTGGCCCATGTGGATCTGCGCGACCGAGAAAGCGGTGTTTACCTCATACACACCCTGGATGCGGCTGGCCGCAGTATGGTGCAGCGCATCTTAAAGCAGTGATCCGGACCGCTACGCCATCTGCTCCAACACCGCCTGCAACTTCTTAGGCAACGAAGCCACCACCAGTACATAGCTGTGGTCCAGCAGTTTCCGGATCAAGGCATCCTTCACGCTTCCATCGGTGGTCACCGTGTTCCAATGCACCTTGCTCATGTGGTATCCGGGCGTGATACCCTCGTGCTCTTCGCGCAGCATCACCGCGCGTTCCGGGTCGCACTTCAGGTTCACGCTTTCGAAGGTGTTGAGGTCGGTAAGGGCGAACATCTTGCCCATCACTTTGAACACGAGCGTATCCGGGCCGAAGGGTGTCTCTTCGGTGGTGCCGGGTTTCTTCAGGCAGAGTTCACGAAAAGACTCGATGTTCATGGCAACGGGGCATAGAGTACCGGGCGGCTCGGCGCGGCATCGTTGATAAAGTTGGGCACCTGCAGTTCAAGCAGGTATTCGCCGTCGCGCACCTGGTCCGGTACATGGATCATTTCGGTGATCGTGCGCCGCAGGTCCAGCGTGTGCGGATAGTCCCAGAAGGCATGGTGCGCGGCGAGCTCGCCTTTGTCCTGCTCGCGGTCCACGCTGGGAACGTCCAACAGCAGGTGCAGCACGCCGATGCTGCGCAGCCAAGCACAGGCCTCCTTCTCGATGTACGGCGGGTTCGTGCCGGTCCATTGGCGGATGCGTTTGTCACCGTCGTTCGGCCAAGTCCGGATCACCAACGCTTCGGGAACGTGCTCATCGATCGCTCCCCGCATTTGCCCCAGCGTGATCACCTTGTCCACACCATCTGTCGTGCGACGTTCCTCCGGAAGCACACTGACCAACTGCGCCGCGAACCAATAGCGCGGGAAGACCGGGCCCACGGGCTGAACCTCCGCTGTGATGTGCCCTACGCTCTCCGTGTGGGTGCCATGGCCGTGCGGGTTGAAGGCCACGTCGCGGAAATTCACGGGTGCTCCAGCCGCTACGGCGTAAGTCTTGTCCCCCTCCTGCACAGGTGTGAAGGTGGGTGCAACCACATGCCACGCACGCGGTCCGGCACTGTTCGCGTCCAAAGGCAGCGAGAGGTCGATGGGCTTGTCCAGCGCGATGCGCCAAGAGCGTCCTTGGTGGGTGATCTCGGCGATCATGGCTCGGGGAGAAAGAGGTCCGACGCGATACGGTCGGCGAAGTTTTTACCTTTTTGGGTGAGGATCAAGCGTCCATTGCGCTCCAGAAGTTCATCCAGCGCAAGATAGCGTTCAATCGTCTTCGCATTCGCCTTGCGGAACGCCTCGCCGAGCGTGGAAAGCTCCACGCCCCACATGGTGCGCAGGCCGGTGAGCACCTGCTCGTTGATGCGCTGCACAGGCGTGAGCGTCTCCTCTTCCCAGAACCGTTCACCACTCTCTACGCCCATGGAATAGCGCACATTGTTCGCTACGTTCCAGCGACGTTTCGCGCCATCGAACGAATGCGCCGAAGGTCCGATGCCGAGGTAGGGCACGCCTTGCCAGTAGCTTGTGTTGTGCTTTGCGAAATGGCCCTTCTTGCCGAAGTTGCTGATCTCGTACTGTATCAGTCCAGCCTTCGCAACACGCGCAATGCCGTGCTCAAATTGAGTGGCCTGCTCTTCATCATTTGCCGGCACGATGCGCCCGGTCTGCACCTGCTTGTGCAAAGCGGTGCGTGTTTCCACCGTGAGGCAATAGGCGGATAAATGCGGCATGCCGTGGTCCAACGCGATGGTGAGCTGCTCGTCCCATTCCGGCAGCGTCATGCCCGGCAGACCGTAGATCAGGTCGATGGTCCACGAGGCGAACCCGGCATTGGCCACAAGTTCGATCGTTCGAAGTGACTGTTCCGCGTTATGCGCGCGTCCCATCCACTGCAGACGATCTTCACGGAAACTCTGCACGCCGAGGCTCACGCGGGTGATGCCGATGTCGCGCCAGGCCGTCAGCACCGTTTCAGAGATGTCATCGGGATTGGCCTCGATGGTGATCTCGGCATCGGCTTCAACGGTTGCAAGCGAACGCGCATCTTCAAGCAACATGCCGAGCTCCTTCGGCGAAAGCAAGCTCGGTGTGCCGCCGCCGAAGTAGATGGAGCCCGACGATGGGTCTTTGCTCACCTGTGGCGAGTGTAGTTCATCCATCCGTGATCGCAGTTCCGTGCGCATCGCCGCCAGCACCCGGTCCTTCGACGCCAAGGACGTGCTGAAGTGGAAGTCGCAGTACACGCAGGCTTTGCGGCAGAAAGGGATATGGAAGTAGAGGCCGGACATATCTCAATGCGATCGAGTTTACGATCCCCTCACCCCCGCAACGAGATCCTGAACGTCGTCCCTTTCCCAACCGTGGAGCGCTTCACGAAGATCTTGCCTTTGTGATAGGTCTCCATGATGCGCTTGGTGAGCGAAAGCCCGAGGCCCCAGCCGCGCTTTTTGGTCGTGAAGCCGGGCTGGAACACGGTGCGCAGCTGCCTTGCAGGAATGCCTTTGCCGGTATCCGTGACGTCCACATGTACTTCGTTGCCGTCCTTTTCCGTGGTGATGGTGATGCTCCCTTCGCCTTCCATGGCATCCACCGCATTGCGCATCAGGTTCTCCAGCACCCAGCTGAACAGCGCACGGTTCACGGGGACGGTGATGTCGGGATCCGGGGAATGCACTTCGATCTTCACGCGGCTTGGCAGGCGCGGGCGCAGGTACTGCACGGTGTCGCGGAGCACAAGGTCGATGTTCTCCGGTACGAGGTCGGGTGTTGAGCCGATCTTGCTGAAGCGCTCGGTGATCATCTCCAAGCGCGCCACGTCCTTGCGCATTTCGGTGACGGCCGCAGGGTCCGTGCCGTTCGCCTCCATCAGTTCCATCCACGCCATCAGGGAGCTGAGCGGCGTGCCGAGCTGGTGGGCGGTCTCCTTCGCCATGCCCACCCACACCTGGTTCTGTTCGGCATTGCGGAAAAGGCTGAAGAGCGCGTAGCTCACTAGCAGGAACAGCCCGATGATGATCAACTGCACATAGGGGAAGTAGCGCAACTGAGTGATCACGCGGCTTTCCTCGTAGAAGATGTAATTGCGGCCGCGGCCCGCGAGCGACACCTCGATGGGCTGGTTGGCCTGTGCCATGGCGGCAATGCGGGCTTCGAGCTTTACAGGGTCACCGATGGTCTCCTGCTCGATGTTGCTGTGCTCGATCACATGGGTGCGTGTGCTGTCGGTGTAGATCACCGGCACGGCGGCGGTGTTCATCACGGTCTCGCTGATGAAGCTACGGATGATGTTGTCCATCACCTGCTCCAGCTCGGTGACGATACGTGAGTCCGTGTAGTGCAGGTATTGCTTGTGGTCGCCGAAGAGGGTGATGGGGATGGGCTCATGGACGGCATCCATCCGCTTCACCTCGGCGAGCAGGGAGTCCGGGTCGTCCTCGATCCCCGGGTTCAGGTTTCTGTGGCTCGACGTGGGCCGACCCTTGTCATCGGTGATGATCACGGGGATGGTGGTGTTGTCGCTCACCACCTTCAGGTAGAAGCTGAGGTCGTTCACGTCGTCGCTGGCGAGATGCACCTGGGCGTCCGCCCACAGCTCCACGCGCTTGCGCTCCTCTTCACGCAGCCGGTGGAAGAGCGAATCGGTGTAGTTCACCAACTGTGCCCGGTTGCGCACCGCCTCTGCCCAGAGCTCCACCTTGCGGCGCTCCTCCAAGCGCACCTTGTTCACGATGCGGCTGCTGTACCACAGCGATGCCCCCACGATGGTCATGGCCACCAGTGCGAGCACGAGCTTCCAGCGTTGTTTCCGAGAGTAGAGGTTCATTCCGGATGAAGGACCTCAAAGTTGAACCACGGATGGACACGGATCGACACGGATGCTGAAATGCCCGCTTCCCAGCAGCTTGAAAGGATCTTATCCGTGTTCATCCGTGCTCATCCGTGGTTCTTTTCCTGCATGACCTCACTCCACGCCGATGATCACCTGCGGTTCCTCTTTGTCGCTCTTCTGCAGCAAGCGCCCCAGCCCTTTTTTCGGCTTCTCCACGGGCGGTGGAGGCGCGCTCTTCTCATCGCCGAATTCCACGGTGACTTTTCCTTGCTGCGGTGGTGGCGCGGCGGACGCGGTCTTTTCACCGGTGACGATGCCCTTCAGTATCCCCTTTAGCTGGGCGGTCTCCGCTTGCATGCGTTCCTTCCGGCGGGCCGCAGCCACGGCGCCGTCGTTGCCGAACTGCAGGTTGTCCGTGGTGCCGAACATGTGCAGGAAGATCCGCAGTCCGGTACCGTCGTCGATGATCGGGCCGAACTCGTCGCCGCTGCTTTGCGCCGTGCGGAACAGGTCGCCCAAGCGGAAGTTGAGGTGGTCATCGACTTCGCCATCGAAGCCGTGCGTGCCGCTCACCTCCAGATCCATCACGGAGCTGCTCACGGTCATCAGTGGCAGGTAAACGGACCGGTCCTTGATCTCGATGCGGTTCTCCAGCTTCGCGAAGGTGACTTGTGCGAGCTGCTTCCTCAGCGCGTCCGTGTCCACGAATGGTGCGGTGAGCGTGTTCTTTTTCAGGTAGTCCGCCACTGCGATCAGGGAGGCGTGGTCGTTCAGTTCGCCGTTCAACAGCGTGATGTCCGCCACACAGTGCAGCTTGCTCTGGTCCAGACTGAAGATCCGGCCGCAGCGGTGCCGTGAAAGTGAGCTGCGCATCACCGTGGCCCTTCACGTTTGCCGAGGTGATGAAGGTCTGTCCGAAATTCTGGAATTCCGAGAACAGCGTGGTGATATTAATGCCTTTGAGATCCGCGTTAATGGTCAACGGATAGGCAGGCGCGGGGCGGGCATCGAGCTTCAGGCTGCCGCTCACACTGCCCTCCGCCGTTTTGAAAGTGAGTGGTTCCAACGCAAGCTTTTGACCCGTCATCCGCAGGTTGCAGGCGATGTCGGTGGCCCTGAACAGTTCCATCTTCAACTCCCCAATAGTGGCCTTGAGGTCCAGGTCGATCAACGCGGGAAGTGTGAAGGCATAGGTGGAAGCCGGCGCAGCTGTGGCCTTGGTCTTCGCGGCGAGCAGGGATGCGAGGTCCAGTGAAGGTGAGCTTCCTTTGGCTTCGATGGTGAGCCGTTGGTTGTTGAAGAGCGCATATGGCATCAGGTTGTGCAAGGTGCCGGTAAGCTCCATCGCATTGCCTTGAAGATTGAAGCGGAGGCCGTGCACCAAGGCATCGTTGCCGGCCAAGGCGAGTTCTGCGTTGAGCTCGGAGACGCGGTGTCGCAGTCCCTTCATCTTCAGGCTGGCATCGGTCAGTTTTACGCTACCCGTTATGGCCAGCCCGTGCAGGTCCGCCGCCTTGAAATCCTCCACATCCCGCAGCCGGCCTTGGATGTGGGCGGTGGCCTTCATGTTTCCGGTCACTTGTTCCAACGTGTCCAGTCCTACGAAGCGCAGCAGATCCGCGAGGCCGAGGTTGCCGTGCAGGTCAGCGACGAGCTTGGCGTTCTTCAGTCCGGCCAGGTCCATGCTTCCTCCGACCGAGCCGGAAGCTGATGCTGCGGAAAAGTTTTTTACCACGAGCCTACTGGGCGCCCATTTCGGAGTGAGGTCGGCGGAGAACTCACCTTGCACCTTGCGGAACACCGTCCTGGACGCCAGCTCCGTGAAGCGGCCATCGCTCAACTTCATGCCCACGGAAAGTGACGGGCCCGGCGCATCCAATGGGCCGGCATAGTGGATGGCGATGTCCGCACTGCCGTCCATGCCGTAGCGGCCCATGGTTTTGCGAAGGTTCTCCGGAAGGAGTTGGACCACGCTGGCGAGGTCCAGCGCGAAGCCATTGGCGCGCAGATCGAGCGCATGACCAGCCTTTTCCGCCGTTACGGCCAAGGTCACGTTCAGCGGCGTCTTGCCGAAAAGCAGTTCGCCCTTTTCGATGCGGAACCCGCCTTCCGGGCCACCAAAGGCCATCTTCAGGTCCACCGCGGCCTTGCGGTCGGCGAGGACGATGCCCTCGTCATTGTTCCAGTGTCGCAACCGGATATCCCCACGTGTGGTCAAGGTGGAGCCGGAATTGCGGAAACGCGCACCGAGCGCGAGCTTTTTGCTGCTGATCGCCACTTCCAAGCCCGAACGGTCGTCGCGGAAGCGGCCTGCCAACCCGTCGAAGGTTACTCGCCGCAGGTCGATGTCCGTGTTGCTGCCGCTCGTTGTGGCGCTGGTATCGGTTTTCCACACTTCCCAAGTGCCGTTGCCGTTGGCGTCCAGCCCCGGATAGAGCTTCACCTCCGAGCCGTGCAGTTCACGGACGGTGTAGTTGCCGGTGAGCAGGGCGAACACACTGAATTCGAGGTAGAGGTTCCTGGCATAGAGCAGCGTGTCCGGTTCCTTTCCGTCTGTGCGCACCTCCTGCATGAAGGCATCGTGGATGCGCAGGGAGGCCTGCGGGAACCGCTTGATCAGCGTGAGCTCGATGCCGGTCTGGTGCAGCGGGGCGGTGAGGTGCGTGTTCAGTTCGGACACCAGCTTGGCCTTCACTTCATACTGGAAGAAATAGGCGACGGCCGCCAATGCCAAGACCACCACGGCCAGGGCGGCGATGGTGAACAGGGCGAGGCGTCGGATCAGGCGTAACATGGGCAAGGTCGAAAAGTACCGGGAAGCGGCAATGGGGGGGAGCAAACGGGCGTGGGATCGTCCACAGGTGAATGTTCAACATGAACGCGAAATGCGTGCCGGAAGTGTGGTGTCGACAAGCACTCGCGATCGTCCCTGCGGGAGGCAGGCACGCGAGTGCTTGCCGAGGCCGAGCGCGGACCGGGCATCTTTTAATTTGCTTTTCCCTCTGTGTTCTCTGTGCCTCTGTGGTGAACCATGAAGAGTGTGCCCCCTTTACCTTCGCAGCCCCATGCCACAGGACCTGCTGATCACGCCCACCACCTATTGTCCCTCACTGACGCACTACGAGCGCTGGCACACCCGAAGCGTGATGGTCGGTGATGTGGGCATCGGTGGTGCCAACCCCGTCCGGGTGCAGAGCATGACCACCACGAATACCATGGACACAGCGGCCACCGTGGCCCAGAGTATCCGCATGATCGAGGCGGGCTGTGAGATCGTGCGCATCACCGCGCCAAGCAAGGTAGAGGCGGAGAACCTCGCGGAGATCAAGAAGCAATTGCGTGCCAAGGGCTACCGCACGCCGCTGGTGGCCGACATCCATTTCACGCCCAATGCCGCCGAGATCGCCGCGCGCATCGTGGAAAAGGTCCGCGTGAACCCCGGTAATTACGCCGACAAGAAGAAGTTCGATGTGCGCGAATACACCGACGCGCAGTACAACGAGGAGCTGGCCCGCATCCGGAAACGCTTCCTGCCTTTGGTGAAGATCTGCAAGGAAGAGGGCACCGCCATGCGCATCGGCACCAACCACGGCTCGTTGAGCGACCGCATCCTGAACCGCTACGGCGATACGCCGCTCGGCATGGTGGAGAGCGCCTTCGAGTTCCTGCGCATCTGCCGCGACGAGAACTACCACGAGATCGTGCTGAGCATGAAGGCGAGCAACACCCATGTGATGGTGCAGGCCTACCGGCTGCTCGTCAACAAGATGATGGAGCTGGGCTGGAATTATCCGCTGCACTTGGGCGTCACGGAGGCCGGCGATGGTGAGGACGGCCGCGTAAAGAGCGCTGTGGGCATCGGGGCCTTGCTGGAGGATGGGCTGGGCGATACCATCCGCGTCTCGCTCACCGAGGAGCCCGAAGCGGAGATGCCTGTGGCGGAGGAACTGGTGGCCCGCTACCCGCGCAAGGCGCATGATCCCATCCCGCCGGTGGAGCACGTGCCGATGGACCCCTTCAGCTATGCCCGACGGCATACGCGCGAAACGCTCAACATCGGCGCACGCCATGTTCCCGTGGTGATCGCGGACATGAGCGGCAAGACCGCCATCACGCCGGCGTCCTTCTTCGCCTGGGGCTATCGCTACAGCGTACCGAACGACAAGTGGAACATCGCTGATCAGGCCTGCGACTATGCCTTCGTCGGGAAGAACAGCATCCATTTCGCCATTCCCGGAACGCTGGGGATCATCCAAGACCACGCCGTATGGCTGAAGGACCGCGCCAAGCCCCGGCATTATCCGTTCATCACGACCAACGACTACCGTGCAGGCGTGGAGCAGCACGACGAATTCAACCTCGTCTACGCCACGCTCCCTGACCATGATGCCACCTTGATCGAAAAACTTCGCGATGACCCCACGGCCGTGCTGTTGATCGATACCTACAACGCGCACGGCATGGCCGAAGAACGCCGCTTGCTGTTCGAGCTGATGGAAGCGGATTGCGACGTGCCGGTAATCCTCGGCCGCGCGTACGGCGATATCAGTCGTGAGAAACTCGTGCTCCATAGCAGCACGGATATCGGCCCGTTGTTCCTGGACGGCATGGGCGACGGCATCTTCATCGCGGATGAAGATGGTGGCCGTGAAGACCTAGTGTGCCGCACCGCATTCGGCATTCTTCAAGCCACGCGAACACGGATCAGCAAGACGGAGTACATCAGCTGTCCGAGCTGCGGGCGCACCCTCTTCGACCTGCAGGAGACCACGGCCAAGATCCGAGCGCGGACCAGTCACCTGAAAGGCGTCAAGATCGGCATCATGGGCTGCATCGTGAACGGCCCCGGCGAGATGGCCGATGCGGATTACGGATATGTAGGCACCGGTGTTGGCGTGATCACCTTGTACAAGGAAAAGGAGGTGGTGAAACGAAATGTGCCTGCTGCCGGAGCGGTGGATGAGCTGATCGAACTGATCAAGCAGGGTGGTGATTGGGTGGAAGCGGAGTAGTTCAGCGTGACCATACCGCTAAGGACACGAAGAAGATCTTGTTCGGACGGTCATGGCCTGAAGTCCTCGCAGTGTCACGCCGACCGGCATCTCCGAAAATAGCGGACCTCTGCAACGGGACGCTCAGCTCAACTTTCCGCACTTCCGAGGTATTCCTTGATCGCCTGCACATAAGCCTCAAAAGCCTTCAGCCCTTTCGCCGAAAGCGAGCAGCGCGTGTTCGGATAATTGTCCTTGAAGGTCTTCTTCACGGTGACGTAGCCCGCCTCTTTCAACTTCGTGATCTGAACACTGAGGTTTCCTCGTGTGGCGCCGGTCTTCTCCAACAGGAAGTTGAAGTCCGCACTGTCCACGCTCACCAATAGGCTCACGATCGCCAGCCGTAACTGGTTGTGCAGTACCGGATCAAGCGGTGCGAAGGCCATCCTCTTGTCGCTTGAGCAGGTATCCGGGAACGAGGTACCCGAAGAACATAGCGGCGATGTACAAGCCAAAGCGTCACGGACTGTGTACCACGAAGTAGGAGATGGCGCCCAATACCCAGAAGAGGATACCACCCAGGATCAACGGCCTGAAACGGATGAGCTGGCCGGTGAGGAAAGTGGGCAGGCCGGTGAGTACGATGATGGAACCGACCGCCATCGAGTTCCCTGTACGCCGCTACAATCATGGTGATCAATAACGTGACGACAAAGCCCATCCACAGCCACATCATCACCCGGTCCATGGGGTTGGTGACCTGATGCTTTTGTGCCCTTCACGCGCCCCATGGACGCAGCTGACGATGCCGCCACCGATGCCGACCACGGCCCATGCATACGCGCCTCGTGAATCACTCGTTCATGGCCATGACAGTAGTTGACGATCATGGCGGCGATGAGCAACACGCCCCATAGCAGGAAGTAATAGCTATTGCGGTGAAAGCTGCTGTTTGGCCTGGCCGATCATCGTCTCGATCAGCTTCAGGCTTTCCGAAGGGGTGAGTTCCTGTTCCATCGTATCTTGTGTTGGTGGTCGAATTGTTTCGACGGTGCAAACATAGACAAGTTTATAGTATAAACAAAAAACAATGTCGAATTTTGTTCCATGTCAAAGACCATCCTCCTTGCCGGTGCCACGGGATTGGTGGGCAGTGCCTGCCTCCCAGTGTTGTTGGCCGATGAACGCACGGGAAAGGTGATCGCCCTCGTACGCCGACCACTGCCGATAAGTGATGCCAAATTGGAGCAATGGGTGGGCGATGATCTACAGGAAGAACTGAAGCTGGTAAAAGTGGATGCAGTGATCTGCTGCCTCGGTACCACCATCAAGAATGCGGGTAGCCAAGCGGCCTTCCTCGCCGTGGACAAGGCGTTACCGTTGGGGATCGCCCGTTGGGCCAAGGCACAAGGGGTGCCCACCTACGTGATCATCAGCGCGATCGGTGCGGATACCGGTTCCCGTGTTTTCTACAGCCGTGTGAAAGGGGAGGTGGAGCAGGAGCTTGAAGCGATGCAATTCAGCAGCTTGTCCATCTTCCAGCCATCCGTTCTTTCCGGCCCGCGAAAGGAAAAGCGCTTCGGCGAGCGGGTGGGTATCGTTGCAATGAAGCTGCTTGGCCCCTTGCTTTTGGGCCCGTTGGCCCGGCTGCGCGTAATGCCCCACTCCGTGCTGGCGAGGGCGCTGGTGGAGGCTTCGATCAATCCCCAGGGCGGCGTGCACCGCTATACGTATCGGGAAATTCGTCGGTTGTCAGAGAGCTAGAACGTCGCGACACTAAGGTGCTTCGCCTCGCTTTCCGCCTCGTCCATGCGCACGAGAAACTCGTCCCGTACCTGGTCGAACGCGGGGAGGTCCGCGGGTTTCAGCGGGTCGGCACTGGGCAGGATCTCCCTGCGCGGGTCCACTTGTTTGCCGTTCTTCCAGAAGCGGTAGCACACATGAGGCCCCGTGGCCAGCCCGGTGCTGCCCACCTCTCCGATCACCTGCCCCTGCTTCACCACCTGGCCCGTCTTCACCAAGGTCTTGCGCATGTGCAGGTATTGCGTCTCATACACGCTGTTGTGGCGGATCTTCACGTACTTGCCGTTGCCGCCGCTGTAACCGGCCCTTTCCACTACGCCATCGCCCACCGCCTGGATGGGCGTTCCGTAGGGTGCTGCGTAATCCGTACCCAAATGCGCCTTGAAGCGTTTCTGCACCGGATGGAAGCGCCGCAGGCTGAAGCCCGAGGAGATCCGGCTGTATTTCAACGGGGCCTGCAGGAAGGCCTTGCGCAGGCTCTTGCCCTCGGCATCGTAGTATCCACCTTTGGTATCGGCACTATCGAACAGGAACGCCTCCTTGGTGTCGAGGCCTTCGTACCGGACGCACAGCAGCTTTGGTCCGCCGTAGGGTTTGCCGTCCACGGTGTTCTGGCGGTAGACCATGGTGAAGCGGTCACCCTTCTGGATCCGGTAGAAATCCACGGTCCAAGCGAACACCTCGCTGAGCTCGGCGGCCAGTGCCGGCGAGGCCCCGGCATTCACAAGGTCGTTCCAAAGCGCCCCGGTCACGGCCACGCTCAGGCTTTTTTCCTCGGCGTGGACCGGGCGTTTCTCCATGTGTACCGAATACGGACGGCGCAGGTCGAACACTACATGGTCCACGGGATCGGACTCATAGACGAAGTAGGCCGGACCGCACGTGGCATCATCGGAAAAGATGAACGCCACCGGGTGCCCTGCACGGATGCGCGTGACATCGAACACCGGCACGGCCAGTTGTACCAAGCTGTCAATGGTGGCAGCACTGATCCCCAACGGTGCCAATAGCTGGCTGAAGCTGGATCCGGATCTCACTTGGTCTCGTTCCACATGGAAGCCGGCCAAGGGGATGCCGTAGGCGCTGGGCGGCGCTGGCAGTGTGTCCGCCGCAACCGTTTGCAGCTCCACATACTCCTCGTGCGGGGTGAGGTCCACGCCGACAAAGAGGTATGTCCCCACCGCCGCCGCGAGCACCAGCCCACTGATCGCCACGCCCGTTTTCCTGCTCATTCGGCGCAAGAAACGATGGCCAGCAGGACATTGTTGCCCGCCAGTCGCGTATTTTCAACAACGCGGGCGTGAGAACCGCAGTGCTGGCACGCTACTCCTTGGCGATGGGATTGGCCAATCCCTCATAGCTGGAGAGTTCCATCTTGATGGAGCCTACCAGCACCTTGGCCTGCGCCAGCACCGGAATGTGGTTCGCGTCATCGGTGATCCACACGTTCAAGTCCTCGTTCGTCTTGAAGATCCGTCCCTCCTGCACCACAGGCTGGAACTTCAAGCAGCGGTATTTGCCATTGCGGAGCTTGATGGTCTCTTTGCCCACAAAGCGCATGCGCAGGTTCCATTCCTCGTTGTCCATGAAACAGGGAATGGTGAATTCCTGCCCCTTTTTGGCGCTGGAATAGTTCAACGTCCGGGCGAAGTAGAAGGCGCTGAGCATGTCCTGCACATGGGCGGGCACATCGAAGGTCTTCTTTTCCTGCGTCGTCACCGTGCGGCGGTGCTGCAGGAAGAGGTAGTCCTGGCTGAAGGTGTACCCGCCTTCGTCCACACGGCGGACGAAGACCCATGGGAACACGCCCTTCTTGTCGAAATAGGTCTCGTAGTGATCGTCCACTTTGTAGAAGGTCTTGAACGCGCCGGTGCTCTGGCCCACGCCTACCGCATGCAACACCTCGCGGCCGTCGATCTTGCGATCGGCCTCCTTCAGTTCCAAGGTGGCTATTCCTGCGTTGAGCCAACCGTAGTGCAGCACATAGCTGAGCTTCTCACCTGCACGGAAGACGTGCTGGTCGAGCGTACGGAGCGGGTAGACCGCATCCGCATCCGTAGGGGCCGGGGCACCGCCGCTTTGTGCGAAGCCGAAGGAAAAAAGACATGCCGCCGCAAGGGCGACCATTGATCGCTGTTCCATGCTCCTTCTCCTGCAATTGGCGTACCAAGCCGGACGAGTGCCATGGGAAAGAAGCATCACACCACGATGTTCACGATGCGCTTGGGTACTACGATCACCTTTTTCGGGGCTTTGCCCTCCAAACGCTGTTGCACCTCGGGATTCGCCAGCACAGCGGCTTCCACCTCTTCCTTGGAAAGCCCCACGGGGAATTCCAACTGCATCCTGGTCTTTCCGTTGAAGCTGATGGGATAGCTGAAGTTGCTTTCCTCCAGGAAACGGGCATGCCATTCTGGCCACTTGGCCGTAGTGATGCTGTCCGCATGCCCCAACAAACTCCACAGTTCTTCAGCGATGTGGGGCGCGAAGGGCGCGAGTGCGATCGTCAGCGGCTCCAGGATGTCGCGTTTGTGGCATTTCAGCGCGCCCAGCTCGTTCACCGCGATCATGAACTGCGCCACGCTGGTGTTGAAGCTCATTTTGCCGATGTCCTCCGTCACCTTTTTCAGAGTGGCGTGCAGGACTTTCTGCTCGGCATCGGTGGGGGCCACTTCGCTTACGCTGATGATATCGCCTCTCGAAGAACAGGTTCCAGAATTTCTTCAGAAAGCGGCTGGTGCCTTCGATGCCATGCGTGTCCCAGGGCTTGCTCTGTTCCAACGGGCCGAGGAACATTTCGTAGAGGCGTAGCGTGTCAGCGCCGTAGCGTTCAATGATGTCGTCGGGGTTCACTACGTTGAACTTCGACTTGGACATCTTTTCGACCTCACGAATGCATTCAAAAGTCCCATTCGGCTCGCACAGAAACTCCGCGGTTTTACGGGTACTCATGGTAGCACGCCATGGCTTGAATGCGTGCAAATCGAGAATGTCGCCGGAGCCAACCATTCCCACTGGTACGTGGCGTTGCCCTAAAGACGCACTGAAGGTGCCTTGGTTCACCGTAGAATCCGTTTTCGCATACACTTCTTGAAGGGTATCCATGAGACCGCCATCCGCGATTAAGCGCTTAGCGAGTCCTCGCGAAACGTAGACCTCTGGCCGCTTTCCTTCAAACCAATCAACCATGTCGCTGGTGTCAAGTCCTCTCACCTCAATCTTCGCAACCAGTGGGGCAAAGGCCGACACCCCCTGTATCATTCCTTGATTCACCAGCTTCTTCGCCGGTTCATCAAAAGGGATCCAGTCGCGGTCAAAGAGGAACTTGGTCCAGAAGCGGAAGTAGAGCAGGTGGCCGGTGGCGTGTTCGCTGCCGCCGATGTAGAGGTCGATCTGCTGCCAGTAGTTGATCGCCTCCGGTGAGGCAAAGCGGCCCTCGTTGTGCGGGTCCATGTAGCGCAGGTAGTACCAGCTGCTGCCGGCCCAGCCGGGCATGGTGGTCGTCTCCAGGGGATTGCCCTTGTACGTCCAGTTCTTGGCCCGTGCTAGCGGTGGCTCGCCGGTCTCGGTGGGGAGGAATTTGTCCACCTCGGGAAGTACCAACGGCAGTTCGCTTTCCGGCAGGGGATAGGGAATGTCGTCCTTGTAGTAGATCGGGATCGGCTCGCCCCAGTAGCGCTGGCGGCCGAAGGCGGCATCGCGCAGCCGGTAGTTGATGCGGCCTTCGCCGGCACCCAACTTCTCCAATTCCTTGATCGCGCGAGGGATGGCGTCGGCCACTTTCAGCCCTTTCAAAAAGCCTTCGCTGCAGATCACGGCATCCTTGCGCTCGTCGGCTTCCTTCTCAATGTCCGCACCTTCCGTCACCGCAATGATGGACAGGTTGAAATGCTTCGCGAAGCGCCAGTCGCGCTGGTCGCCGCCGGGCACGGCCATCACGGCGCCGGTGCCATAGCCCGCAAGCACATAGTCGCCCACCCAAACGGGAATATCGGCTCCGGTGAAGGGATGCTTGGCGTATGAGCCGGTGAACACGCCGGTCACCTTGTCCACTTCGGCCTGGCGCTCGCGCTCGCTGCGGTTGGTGGCGGCTTTCACGTAAGCTTCCACTTCGGCACGCTGGGCATCGGTGGTGTATTTGCTGACCAGCACATGTTCCGGGGCCAAGGTGATGAAGGACACGCCGAACAGCGTGTCCGGGCGTGTGGTGAACACCTCAATGAAGTCGTTGTCCACGGTGAATTTCACGCTCGCCCCCGTGCTCCTGCCGATCCAGTTCCGTTGCGCCTCTTTCATGGACATGGTCCAGTCCAGTTCGTCCAGCCCGTCCAACAGGCGCTGTGCATAGGCGGTGATGCGCATGCTCCATTGCGGCATGCGCTTGCGTTCCACGGGGTGGCCGCCGCGTTCGCTCACGCCGTCCTTCACCTCGTCGTTCGCGAGCACCGTGCCTAATGCTGGACACCAGTTCACCCAGGCCTCGCTCAAGTAGGCCAGCCTGAAGTACTGGAGCACCATTTGTCGCGTGCGCTCACTGAAGCCCTTCCACTCCGCTGCGGTGAAAGGTCCTATCACCTCCTCCACATCACCGGTCAGTACCTCAGCATCCTGCCCTTGGCAGCCGGTATGTTCGAAACGTTCGATCAGTTCGGAAATGGGCCGGGCCTTGTTGGTTCGGGGATCATAAAAGCTATTGAAGAGCTGCAGAAAGATCCACTGCGTCCACTTGTAGTAGTCCGGGTTGCTGGTGCGCACCTCACGGCCCCAATCGAAGCTGAAACCGATGCGGTCCAGTTGTTCGCGATAGCGTGCGGCGTTCTCTTCCGTGGTTTTCGCCGGATGCTGGCCGGTCTGGATGGCGTACTGCTCCGCGGGCAGGCCGAAGCTGTCGTAGCCCATCGGGTGGAGCACGTTGAAACCGCTGTGCCGCTTGAAGCGGGCCACGATGTCGCTGGCGATATAGCCGAGCGGATGCCCCACGTGCAGGCCGGCGCCGCTGGGGTAGGGGAACATGTCCAGCACGTAGTACTTCGGCTTCGCGGTGCCGTTCTCCACGCGATAGGTGCCGCGCTTGCGCCACTCATTCCGCCATTTCTCCTCGATCCCCTTGTGGTCGTAAGCCATGTTTCCCCTTCAATGGTGGGCGAATTTAGCCCGCTGGACCGGGAGGTGAAGGGCCATGCACGATCACTCCTTGGGAAAACTGCTTAAAGACGGGGCCGATGATGCGGCTGCTCGGATAACTTCGCCGCCCGAGCGGCCCTTTCTGGCCCGGAGGAACACATGAGCGAGCAGCGCTTCATCAAGTCACGTACACGCAGCAGCAACGTGGGCACCATCATCGGCATTACCTTGGTGTTGTTCATGCTGGGCCTGTTGGGCTTCATGCTGCTGAACGCCCGGGAGCTGGAGCGGCATTTCAAGGAGAACGTGAAGGTGGACATCTACCTGAAGCGCGACCTGAAGGAGGTGGACGTGATGAAGTTCCGCAAGCAATTGGACGCGGAGCCCTTTGCGCTGGAGACGCGCTACGTCACGGCCGATGAGGCCGCGGAACAGCTCAAAGAGGATATGGGTGAGGATTTCCTCGGCGTGCTGGGTGCGAACCCGCTGCTGCCCTCGATCGAGCTACGCATGAAGGAGGCCTATGCCGGGCCGGACAGCCTGAAATGGGTGGCAGACCACCTACGGCAGGACGCCAACGTCCACGAGGTGAAGTACAATCCCGTGGTGGTGGAGAACATCGATGCCAACATGGGCAAGCTGCGATGGATCCTGCTTGGTTTCAGCGCGCTTTTGCTGGTGATCGCCGTCGCGTTGATCAACAACACCATCCGCTTGGCGATCTATAGCAAGCGCTTCCTCATCCGCACCATGCACCTGGTGGGTGCGACGAGCTGGTTCATCAAGAAGCCCTTCCTGGGGAACAGCTTGTGGCAAGGTATTGTGGCCTCCATCCTGGCCGTCGGCCTGCTCGTGGGCAGCATCCAAACGCTGGTGCGCTGGCAGCCGGACCTGCGGACGCTGGTGCAGCCCATGCCCTTAGCGATCCTGCTTGGTGGCATCGTCGCACTGGGCCTGCTGATCTCCCTCCTGTCCACGGCGCTGGCCGTGAGGCGTTACCTTCGCATGAACACCGACGAACTCAACTGGACCTGAAATGGCGGCGAACACGGATGATGCATTGGCCTTCGACAGCATGAACTACAAACTCCTGCTGATCGGCATCGGGGTCGTGATCCTCGGTTTCATCCTGATGGGCGGTGGCGGCAGCGGGGATCCCGAAGTGTTCGACGCCGAGGAGATCTTCAGCGCGCGGCGCATCACCGTGGCGCCGATCGTGTGCCTCCTCGGATATGTGTTCGTGATCTACGCGATCATGCGCAAACCGCGGGAAACGGAGTGATCCGTCTTCCGGGTTGAATTGAGCATGAAGGGACCGGGCCGAGCAGTATGACCGTTTTTCAAGCTATTGTCATTGCCGTCGTTGAGGGGCTCACCGAGTTTTTGCCCGTATCCAGCACGGGACACATGGTGATCGTCCAGGCGCTTTTGGGCTTGGAGCCCACCGAGTTCACCAAGGCTTACATGGTGAACATCCAGTTCGGCGCTATTCTCTCCGTGGTGGCGTTGTACTGGAAGCGTTTTTTCCGCACGTTCGATTTCTACTGGAAGCTGCTGGTTGCCTTTATCCCCGCGGCCGTTTTTGGTCTGCTCCTGGGCGATACGATCGACCAGTTGCTGGAGAATGTGACCGTGGTGGCCGTTGCGCTGTTGCTGGGCGGTATCGTGCTGCTCTTCGTCGACAATTGGTTCAAGCCGAAGGGCGTGGAATCCGTCTCTTATCCCCGTGCTTTCGGCATCGGTCTTTTTCAATGTTTGGCCTTGGTACCCGGGGTGTCCCGCTCGGCCGCCACGATCATCGGCGGAATGAGCTTGGGCCTCACGCGCAAGCACGCCGCCGAGTTCTCCTTCTTCCTGGCCGTGCCCACCATGGCCGCTGCTTCAGGCTACAAGATGCTCCAGGGATGGAAAGCGGATCCGACGATCTTCAGCGGCGACCACATAGGTCTGCTCCTGCTGGGCAATGCAGTGGCCTTTGTAGTAGCGCTGCTGGCTATCCGCAGCTTTGTCGACTTCCTCACGCGCCATGGCTTCCGGGCTTTCGGCTGGTACCGCATCATCATCGGCTTGGTATTGCTCGTGCTCATTCTTTCCGGCGTGGACCTGAGCATGGCATGACCGCGGAGCTGGACCCGGAAACGGGGGCGATCCTTTTGGTGGACAAGCCCATCACGTGGACCAGTTTCAACGTGGTGGCCAAGATCCGGGTGGGGCTGCTTGTCGTGTGTGGCCATCGGGTGAAGGTAGGCCACGGCGGCACCTTGGACCCCTTGGCCAGCGGACTATTGATGATCGGAACTGGCACCCACACCAAGCAACTGCAAGTCTTGGCCGATGAGGACAAGACGTACACCGCCACCCTGCGCTTGGGCCAGAGCACGCTGAGCTACGACGCTGAGACCGACGTGGAAGTGGAGCGGCCGTGGGAGCACATCGACGAGGCCGCCATTCGTGATGTCTTCCCCCGCTTCACCGGGGAGATCATGCAACGGCCACCGGATTTCTCCGCCAAACGCTATCAAGGGGAACGCGCCTACCGCTTGGCCCGCGCGGGGGAAGAGGTGGAACTGCCGCCTGTTGCGCTAACCATTCATCGCTTGGAACTGATCGGGATCGAGGGCAGCGACGTCACCATCGAAGTGCATTGCAGCAAGGGAACCTATGTCCGGTCGCTGGCGCATGACATCGGTGAGGCTTTGGGCTGCGGTGCCCATCTGGTGGGACTGCGTCGCACGGCCAGCGGAGCTTTCCATGTCCGCGATGCACGTACGCCGGAGCAATGGTCGGAATGGCTGGACCGGTGGGCTTCCAAGCGCGACAGACCTGTGGTATAGTCGATCACCTCCCCACAGGGTGCCCGATCACCCTATCTTCGCGCCCCGATTTCCTAAAATGGGCCTGTAAGCCCTAACCTACATCCATGAAGCTCACTTCGTTCAAATTCGACGTCCCCAAAGAACTCATCGCCCTCTATCCCACCAAAGACCGCGACGGCGCGAAGCTGATGGTGATGGACCGTAAGACGGGCAAGATCGAGCACAAGAAATTCAAGAACATCCTCGACTATTTCGAGGAAGGCGACACCTTCGTAGCCAACGATACCAAGGTCTTCCCTGCCCGTATGTGGGGCAACAAAGAGAAGACCGGCGCCAAGATCGAGGTGTTCCTGCTGCGCGAGCTAAACCGCGACAGCCTCCTCTGGGACGTGGTGGTGGACCCCGCCCGCAAGATCCGCATCGGCAACAAACTCTACTTCGGCAAGGACGACGAGCTCGTCGCCGAGGTGATCGACAACACCACCAGCCGCGGCCGCACCCTGCGCTTCCTCTTCGACGGAAGCTACGAGGAGTTCAAGCAGACCATCACCGAGATGGGCGAGACCCCGCTGCCGCACTACATCAAGCGTGACCTCGAAGCCAGCGATGCCGAGCGCTACCAGACCATCTACGCCAAGCATGAAGGGGCCGTGGCCGCGCCCACCGCAGGCATCCACTTCAGCCGGGAGATCATGAAGCGTGCGGAGCTGAAGGGCATCAACTTCGCCAACGTCACCCTGCACGTGGGCCTGGGCACCTTCCGCCCGGTGGAGGTGGAGGACCTCACCAAGCACAAGATGGACAGCGAGCAGGTCATCATCGACCAGAAGGCCTGCGACATCATCAACGCCAGCGTTGACGCCAAGAAGCACGTGTGCAGCATCGGCACCACCACCATGCGCGCCATCGAAAGCAGTGTGAGCACGGACGACCACATCAAGCCGTTCAATGGATGGACCAACAAGTTCATCTTCCCGCCGTACGACTTCGGCGTGGCGGACCGCATGGTCACCAACTTCCACATGCCTGAAAGCACGCTCCTGATGATGGTGGCGGCCTTCGGAGGTTACGACCACGTGTGGAACGCGTACAAAGTGGCCATCAAGGAGAAGTACCGCTTCTTCAGCTACGGGGACGCGATGCTGATCATCTGAGGGTGAGAGGCGAGACACCGTTTATTTGCCGCGGAGGCGTAGAGGCGGGGAGAAATGCGAAGGCTGTCAATCCAACTGGGATAAGAGGGCGGATCGGAGTGCCGTCATAGTAACTGCGGAAGGGTGCTCGCCCAGTGTCTTATTTTGTTCCGCCCAATGGAAGATGCTCTTCTCCGCGCCTCAGCGCCTCAGCGGCCATGAACATGGAGCGCTCCGTGATCATTGTAGCCGGTGGCGTTGGCAAGCGCATGGCCTCCCCGGTGCCCAAGCAGTTCATGCTGGTGAAGGGCAAACCGGTCATCTGCCACGCTATTTCCGCATTTCACCAGTATGATCCGGCCATGCAGCTCATCGTCGTGCTGCCCAAGGAGCAGATCGACAGTTGGCGAGTGCTCTGCATCGGGCATGGCTTTACGATCGATCACACCGTGGTGGCCGGGGGTGAAGAGCGCTTTCATTCCGTCCGCGAAGGGTTGAAGGAAGTGGCACACGACGGACTTGTGGCAGTGCATGATGGCGTTAGGCCATTGGTGAGCGTGGAGCTGATCGAACGCTGTTTTGCGGCTGCGGAAATGCATGGCGCCGCGATACCCGTTGTGCCGGTGAGTTCGTCCATGCGGGAGCTTGTGGGGGAAGGATCGCGTGCACTGGACCGCAGCCGATTGCGCATTGTGCAAACGCCACAGTGTTTCCACGTGGAACTGCTGCGGAAGGCCTTCGAGCTGCCTTATGACCCGGCCTTTACCGATGAGGCCACGCTCGTGGAACGCACGGGCAACCTTGTGAGCCTTGTTGAAGGGGATGAACGCAATCTCAAGGTGACCACACCGGACGACCTGGTCCTTGCAGCCGCATTATTGGAAGAAGAGCGGTAACATGTGCATTTCCGACCCCTGCTTCAGAAAAGGATGTGAATTATGAGTTTCCATATCAAGAAGTACATTCCCAATGCCATGAAGCGCAGCGTCATTCTCGCGATGCATCGCGGAAGTAGGTACGTCTGTCCTTTTTGCGGCTTTCGATCCAAGGATTTTGCCCTGACCGGCAAGGACTATCCGGTCCTTGTCGAAAAGCAGGTTATCGGGGCGGGCATCAGGCGCGGGGCATGTTATCAATGTGACTCCTCCGACAGGGAAAGGCTCGTTTACACCTACCTGAAGCATAAGCTGAACATTTTCGAGAAACCCGAGCGGATCAGCATGCTTCATCTCGCGCCGGAGTTGAGGTTGTCAAAGGTTCTCGTCAGGTCGGGATTCGGGAGTTATATCTGCGGAGATCTGCTCCTGGATGGATATATCCGGCCGGAGTACGTCCAGAACATGAACGTGCTCGATATCCCTTTTCCGGACAACTCCTTCGATCTGGTGATCTGCAATCATTTACTTGAACATGTGCCGAATGACATGGACGCGATGAAAGAGCTGCTCAGGGTACTGAAAGTTGGCGGAGAAGCGATCTTGCAGGTGCCGATCTCAAAGAATTCGGCGAAGACCATTGAGGACTGGTCGGTCACCACGCCGGAAGAACGGGAACGGGCCTTTGGCCAATTCGACCATGTGCGGATCTATGGCCAGGATTATACGGACCGGTTAACGTTGGCCGGGTTTAAGGTGGAGCGCATCAATATCTCCAAGGACTATCCAAGCTATGGCCTTGCAGGGGAAGAGGACATTTTTATAGGAAGGAAGTAGCGGCAATAGAGGCCTTCTTGGATGAGGCCAAGCACATGGAACGCACCGGGGCGGCCGTGCTCCTTCCTGCAGTTCAGTAGTGTGGAGGAAGGGGGATAAAGACCACTGAACGAATTGCAGCGGACCTCATGTGTTGTCTGCGGGCCGACATCCATCCTCTCAGACGGTCGTCCGGTCAGATCCTGTCCTGCACGGGACGACCACCTCTCGATCCTTTGGATCCCGCTGATCCCGTTAAATAACACCTGTCCGTATTTCCCCCGAAACCGCTATATTTGCAGCCGTTTGGAGGCGGTGAAGTGAGGAAGAGGGGACCGCCCCTCTTTTTTGTTCCCCGTATCAGCACAGTCCGATGATGATCACCACAGACCAACTTCAACAGGCTTTACGGCGGCAGCTGGACGGCACTCCCCATTTTTTGGTGAGCGCCGAAGTGCGTCCGGGCGGAAAGGCCGTGGTGGAGGTGGATCATGATGAGACTCCCATCACCTTGGGCGACCTCACCAGCATCAACAAGGGCCTCCAAGAGGAGTTTGGAGAGGCCATGGACGACATGGAAATGCAAGTGGGCAGCCCCGGTCTGGGCAAGCCCTTCAAGGTGGAGCGCCAGTACCGCAAGCGCATTGGAAAAGGGGTGGAAGTCACGCTCGTCGACGGCACTTTGGTGCAGGGCGTGCTGAAGACCTTTGATGAACATGGATTATCGCTGCAGATCCTTCAACCCTCCAAGGTGAAGGGCCGTCAGCCTAAACTTTCGGACGAGACCACGGTGATCCCATTCGCCGGCATCAAGTCCACCCAGGCCACTATCAACCTCAACTGAAGCAGTGCAATGAGCACAGTGAACCTCATCGAATCCTTCGGGGAATTCAAAGACATCAAGAACATCGACCGGGTGACCATGATGGGCATTCTGGAGGATGTGTTCCGCGGCGTGGTGAAACGGAAATATGGCGAAGAGGCCAAGTTCGACATCATCATCAACCCGGACAAGGGCGATCTGGAGATCTGGCTGAACCGCGAGATCGTTCCCGACGGCGAAGTGGAGGACGAGGGTCTGCAGATCCCCCTCAGCGAAGCCCTGAAGATCGAGCCCGACTTCGAGGTAGGCGAGGAGGTGAGCCAAGAGGTGAAAATCCCCGATTTCGGCCGCCGCAACATCCTTTCCCTGAAGCAGAACCTCCAGAGCCGCATCATGGAGCTGGAGAAGGACCACATTTACGAGAAGTACAAGGAGCGCGTGGGCGAGATCATCACCGGCGAGGTCTACCAGATCTGGAAGCGTGAGACTTTGGTGCTCGACGATGAGGGCAACGAGCTGATCATGCCGAAGGACCAGCACATCAAGACCGACTTCTTCAAAAAGGGCGACACGGTGCGCGCTGTGGTGTGGAAAGTGGAGATGCGCAACAACAGCCCGGTGGTGCTGCTCTCGCGCACAGCACCTGAGTTCCTGGAGAAATTGTTCGAGCAGGAAGTGCCCGAAGTGGCCGATGGCCTGATCACCATAAAACGCATCGTGCGTGAGCCCGGTGAGCGCGCCAAGGTGGCTGTGGAGAGCTACGATGACCGCATTGATCCGGTAGGCGCGTGCGTGGGCATGAAAGGCAGCCGCATCCACGGCATCGTGCGGGAACTGCGCAACGAGAACATCGACGTGATCAACTGGACCACCAACGACTCGTTGCTGATCCAGCGCGCATTGAGCCCCGCCAAAGTGGGCGAGATCAAGCTCGATGAGGTCAACAAGCGCGCCGAGGTCTACATGAAGCCGGACCAGGTGGCGTTGGCCATCGGCAAGGGCGGGCACAACATCAAGCTGGCGGGCAAGCTCACCGGCTTCGATATCGACGTGTACCGCGACAGCGACGAGGTGACCGACGACGTCGATCTGGACGAGTTCCGCGACGAGATCGAGCCTTGGATCATCGAGGCATTGAAGAACATTGGCTGCGACACGGCCCGTTCGGTGGTGGAGATCGCGCCGGAGGACCTGGCCAAGCGCACCGATCTGGAAGAGGAAACAGTGACGGAAGTGCTGCGCGTGCTGAAGCTGGAATTGACGAAGTAGGGACAGTTGGCGGTCGGCAGTTGGCATTGGGTAGTAGGCAAGTGGCAGTGGGCAGTCGGGCAAAACGAGAACTAGGGAGCGAATGAGTGAAACGGCAGGAAAATCGGTGCGATTGAGCAAGGTGACACGGGACTTCAACCTCGGTGTACACACTGTGGTGGAGTTCCTCGCCGAGAAGGGGCATGCCGTGGAGGAGTCCCCCAATGCGAAGATCCCCGGAGATCTCTATGCTTTATTGGAGAAGGAATTCGGGCAGGACAAGGCGGAGAAAGAGGCTAGCAAGCAGGTGATCCAAGAGCGCCAGGAGCGTGAAGTGGTCGCCTTGGCCAGTGTGCCGGACCCTGTCGCACCAACGGACACGGCCAGTGCTCCTCCTGAGGCGGAAGCCCCGGCAGCACCCACTGCACGGGAGGCGAAGGAGCCTGCAGCCAAAGCCAAGCCAACAGAAACTGTCGCACCCGCAGAGCCGACCACCCCGGTATCGGACGTCATCCGCGCCACCACCCAACGGGTCACCGGCCCCAAGACCGTAGGGAAGATCGATCTCGAAAGCGGAAAGAAAGGACGTCCGGCCGCGAAGGTGCCTGAGCCGGAGAAACCGGCACCTGTGGACAAGCCCGTTGAAAAGCCCACCGCAAAAGTGGAGGCGCCCAAAGCGGCCGCACCGGCCGCCCCTGAGCCCGAGACCATCCGGGTGAACGTGGAAAAACTTGCAGGGCCGAAGACGGTCGGCAAGATCGAGCTGCCGAAAGAGCGTGAGCGCAAGCCCAGCGACCGGGACAAGGACCGCGGCCGTCGCAAGCGCATCGTGAAACCCGGCCCCGTGAACGTGGGCCGCGTGGTACAACAGGAACAACGCAATGCCCCGTCCGGGCGGCCCGGGGAGCTTGACGAGAACGCAGTAAAGCGCAAGGTCAGCGAAACCCTCGCCCGTCTCACCGGCGGTGGCGGTGGCAAAGGCCGGGGCGCAAAACGCAAGGGCGACAAGCGGCAGGAGCGCTACCAACGCCGTGAGGAGGAGAACCAGGCACGCCAGCTCGCAGGCCGCACGTTGCAGGTCACCGAGTTCGTAACGGCCAGTGAGCTGGCTTCCATGATGGACGTGCCCGTCACCGACATCATCAAGGCCTATTTCTCTTTGGGCATGATGGTGAGCATCAACCAGCGCTTGGACGCCGAGACCCTCGCGGTGATCGCAGACGAGTATGGCTTCAAGGTGGAGTTCGTGGGCGCCGATGTACAGGACACCATGGTCGAAGAGGTGGATGATCAAGAGCGCATGGTCCCCCGCGCGCCGATCGTCACGGTGATGGGCCACGTTGATCACGGTAAGACCTCCCTGCTGGACCATATCCGCAAGGCCAACGTGATCGCGGGCGAGGCCGGCGGCATCACCCAGCACATCGGTGCGTACAGCGTGACCTTGGACAACGGGAAGCGCATCGCCTTCCTGGACACCCCGGGCCACGAGGCGTTCACCGCCATGCGCGCCCGTGGTGCACAGGTTACCGACATCGCCATCATTGTGATCGCGGCGGATGACAGTGTGATGCCACAGACCCGCGAAGCCATCAACCACGCGCAGGCCGCGGGCGTGCCGATGGTCTTCGCCTTTAACAAGATCGACAAGGAGGGCGCCAATGCGGAAAAGATCCGCGATCAGCTCTCCCAGATGAACATCCTCGTGGAGGAATGGGGCGGCAAGTTCCAGACCCAGGAGATCAGCGCGAAGAAGGGCACCGGTATTGAACAGCTACTGGACAAAGTGCTGCTGGAGGCCGACCTGTTAGACCTGAAGGCCGATCCGGAGAAGCGGGCCACCGGCGTTGTGATCGAAAGCACACTGGAGGTGGGCCGCGGTTATGTGACCACGCTTTTGGTGGAAGGAGGCACCTTGCACAAGAGCGACATATTGCTCGTTGGCCAATACAGCGGTCGCGTGCGGAACATGTTCAATGAACGCGGTCAGGCCGTACCAGAGGCGGGACCCTCCGTGCCCGTCTCGATCCTCGGCTTGGACGGTGCCCCCAACGCGGGCGATCGTTTCCATGTGATGGCGGACGAACGCGAGGCGCGCCAGATCGCCACACGTCGTCAGCAGCTCCAACGCGAGCAGGGCATCCGCACGCACAAGCACATCACGCTGGACGAGATCGGGCGCCGCTTGGCCATCGGGGACTTCAAGGAACTCAATGTGATCGTCAAGGGCGACGTGGACGGCTCCGTGGAGGCCTTGACCGATTCCTTGCTGAAGCTCAGCACCGAGAACATCAAGGTGAACGTGATCCACAAAGCCGTGGGCCCCATCGCGGAAAGCGATGTGCTGCTCGCCTCCGCCTCCAATGCCATCATCGTCGGCTTCCAGGTACGGCCCACCGTGGGTGCGCGGAAACTGGCGGAGAACGAGGAGATCGAGATCCGTCTCTACTCCATCATTTACGATGCCATCGAGGAACTGAAGCTCGCCATGGAGGGCATGCTCGCCCCGAAAGAGGTGGAGAATGTCATCGGTACCGCCGAGGTGCGCGATACTTTCCGCATCAGCAAAGTGGGCACCGTGGCCGGCTGTTATGTACTGGACGGCAAGATCGCCCGCAACAGCAAGATCCGCCTGATCCGCGACAGCATCGTGGTGTACACCGGCGAGCTCAGTGACCTCAAGCGCTTCAAGGACGACGCGAAGGAGGTGACGCACGGCTACGAGTGCGGCCTAAGCATCAAGAACTTCAACGATATCAAGGTCGGCGATAACATCGAGGCCTTCGAAATGGTGGAGGTGAAGCGGACGCTGGAGGGGTAGCAGGTGCAGTTTGCAGTCGGCAGCGGGCAGTTGGCAGTAAGCGGTTCACAGCGGTCTCGCGAAGCGGGCCTTGGGATCATGCGAATACCTTGGATCGTCTACAGCTCAGTTGTCTCCAGTGGGCAGCTTCGGCAGTTCGATCTGATCGGGCACCACATACAGCCCCGGGAAATCGCCTCTCAGGTTTTCTCGGAGCCCTTCGGCCTCTATCCGGTCCCTCAGGTCGCCAACGCGAACACGGAAGTTGGGTGCGAGGTAGCTGAGATAGGCCGGAATTTCGGGGTGTTGCAGTAGGAAGGTCCGCCGGGTACTCTCTGCCTTGGTGCGGTCGCCGAGAAAGATCTGCACGCGGTATCCGTCCAAGGGACGCTTGTGCGCGGTATAATCCGTCATCAGGGCTTTGATCCGATCGTCTTCCTGCACGGTGACAATGCCGGGTGATACGCTATCCGTTCCTAAGCTGTCGTTCGTTCGGACCACTGCGGAGGTCGTGGCGGTGCTGTCCACAGGAGTGATGGAAGGCTGGAACAAGCGGATGTCCTCCTGCGCGGAGACTTGGATACCCAGAAGTAGGAGGAGGGACGGGATGGCGATGCGCATGTGTGGGCCAAATGTACCGGCACAAAACCACTGCACAAGAATCGTGCTTACGGTTCTTGGGGAAAACGCGAGCTGTTGGAACCGCCATTTTGCAACGGGCGATGCTCGATCGAGCGAGTGCGGAAATTACACCCCCATGACATGATTTTCACCAATGGTGTTGTGGCTTTGCGGTGCATCAACAACTTTAGAACGTTTCTAAATAGGGCATTTCCCCCCTATCCGTTGGCTGTATGGCTACCGTCGTATGGCTTGGCGTCTATTTTTGCGCGGCGATGATCCATCGGGATCCACCAATAAATTTGTCCGGAATGTCCTTTGTACCCAGGCTTCTCAAGCGTTCCATCGGTCTGCTCCATCTCAGCGCCCTCACCGCCTTCCTGCTGATCGTCACCAGCGCTTCCGCTCAGGTGGATCAGGCTCAATACGACTCCGGCGAGAAGATCTTCAAAGCGAACTGCGCCAGCTGCCACAAGCCGGACAAGGACATGACCGGCCCGGCGGTGAAGGGTGCCACGCAGCGTTGGGAAGGCAAGGGTGATCTCTACGCCTGGATCAAGAACAGTCAGGCCTATATCAAGAGCGGCAATCCGCACGCAAAGCAGATCTTCGAGGACAACAACAAGATCGTGATGCCGCCGCAGGCTGTGAGCGATGAAGACATCGTCGCCATTCTGTACTATGCGGACAATTACGGACCTCCTGCCAGTGCCAAGCCACAGGTCGAGGCTCCTGCGGAAAAGGCTGCTTCCAGCAACTGGGAATGGTTGGTGATCACCGGGCTGTTGTTGCTCTTGGTATTGCTCTCCCTAGGTGGTGTCCGGCATCAGCTTTCGAACGCGGTCCGTGAAAAGCAAGGGCTTTCGGCGGAACCCGCCTTGGGCGTTTGGGGCCGCATTTGCGGTTGGGCCGGCCGCAACAAGGGATGGGCCTCGGTGGCGGTGCTGCTTTTGTTGGTTTGGGGCGCTGTGCTGACTTGGAATTTCCTCTTCCGGATCGGTGTGTATGGCGGTGATACCGTGGCCCACTACAAGCCCTCGCAACCCATCCTGTTCGACCACACGGCGCATGCCGGCAAGGACAACTTGGCCATTAATTGCCAGTACTGCCATAGCGGAGCGGAGGAAAGCCGCCACGCCGGTATCCCGAGCGCCAACGTCTGCATGAACTGCCACAAGGCCATAAGTGAGGGACCGAAGACCGGTACGGTAGAGATCGCCAAGATCTATGCGTCCGTAGGCTGGGACCCCGCGACCATGACCTACACCGGCCAGGAGAAGCCCATCGTTTGGAACAAAGTTCACAACCTGCCCGACCACGTGTATTTCAATCACTCTCAACACGTGGCCGTGGCGAAGATCGAGTGCCAGAAGTGCCACGGTCCAGTGGACACCGAGATGGACCAAGTGGAGCAATGGGCCCCGTTGACCATGAGCTGGTGCCTCGAGTGCCACAACACCACGGAGGTAAAGGTGGCCGGAAGCGACAACGGATACTATAAGGAGATCCACCGCCGCCTGGCCCAAACACCGATGGGGCAGCGGGAGCTCCGGAAATACTTGGAGGACGAGAAGATCACCGTTCGTGAGCTTGGCGGCTATGAGTGCGCCAAGTGCCATTACTAAGACCGATCAGCGCAGACAGATGTCGAGCACGAAACGATATTGGCAGGACCTTTCCGAAACGGACCCTGCACACGTACCGGCCGCCGGGGCGAACGAGTTCAATGAGCCCATGCCCCTGGACCAGGTGCTTGCCGACGGCAGCATCACCGGCTCCACGACCAGCCGCCGCGATTTCCTGAAATTCCTGGGCTTCTCCGTGGGTGCCGCCACTTTGGCCGCCTGTGAGACCCCGGTGATCAAGAGCATCCCTTACGTGAACAAGCCCGAGGAGATCACACCGGGCGTGGCCAACTGGTATGCCAGTACCTACTATGACGGGGAGGATTTCGCCAGTGTGCTGGTGAAGACCCGTGAAGGACGTCCCATCCACATCCAAGGGAATCCCCGCTTCGGCATCAACCGCGACCCCAAAGTGGGCAAGGGCACCGTCAATGCAAGGATTAACAGCAGCGTGCTGGGCCTGTATGACAGCGAGCGCCTGCCCGGCCCCATGGCGGTGAAGGACGGTAGTTTCACCCAGCATGCCTGGTCCGACGCGGATAAGGCCATCGGTGGTGAGCTGGAAAAGGCCAGTGCGGCAGGCAAGCGCGTCGTGATCCTTACCAACACGGTGATCAGCCCCAGCATCAAGGCGGCCATCGATGTTTTCAAGGCCAAGCACAACCTGCGCCTCAACAGCAGCGATGCGGACATGACCGTGAACGTGGGCGGTGCCGTGGACCATGTACAGTACGACGCGGTGAGCTACGCCGGCATCGCCAGCGCTAACCTCAAGAGCTTCGGCAAATGGGCCTTCCCGACATACGACCTCACCAAGGCCGATGTGGTGGTGGGTATCGGTGCGGACTTCATCAGCAACTGGGGCAGCAACACCGAGAACGTTTGGCAATATGCCCAGCGCCGCAAGCCCGAAAGTGCAACGAAGGACCTGCCCATGAGCCGCCATTGGCAGTTCGAGGCGCGCATGAGCCTCACCGGCGCCAATGCCGATCAGCGCACCGCCGTACGCAACAGTATGCTGCCCGTTGTGGTCATGGGGCTTCACGACGCGATCGCCGACCAGACCGGAGGGACCGCGGTTTCCGCCCCGAAGGTGGACCCACACACCGACGCCGCCATCGCCCAGTGCGCCAAGGAGCTTCTCGCCGCCAAAGGCAAGAGCGTAGTGATGTGCGGGACAAACGATGAAGGCACGCAGGTATTGGTGAACAGCATCAACAGCATGCTGGGCAACTACGGCAGCACCATCGATATCCACAACGCTTCTCCCTTCTTCCAAGGGAATGACGCGGTGATGGCCCAGTTGGTGAAGGACATGAACGCCGGCTCGGTCGGCGCGATCCTCATCGCAGGCACCAATCCCGCCTACACGCTGCCCAATGCGGAGGAGTTTAAAGCGGGCCTAAAGAAGACCGGTTTGACAGTGAGCTTCAGCGGGCATGCCGACGAGACCGCCAGCTTGTGCAACTGGATCACGCCCGACCACCATTGGCTGGAAAGCTGGAACGATCAAGTCCCCACGTCCGGGCACTACGCGCTTACCCAGCCAACGATCCGACCGTTGTTCGACACCCGCCAATGGGGCCAGAGCCTCTTGGCATGGAGCGGCGTGGACACCGATTGGCACAGCTTCGTGCAGAATGTCTGCAAGGACACCCTTCCTGCATTTGGCGGCACCCTGAACAACTGGGACCAAAGCGTTCATGACGGAGCGTACTCCGGCATTCCCGTTGTGGCGGCCGAGCCCACGGCCTTCAGTGCCGATGTGGCCCAAGCTGCCGCCAAAGCGCGCGACAACGCCAAAGGTGCCGGTGAATGGGACTTGGAGCTGTACACCTCCGAGGCGCTCGGAAGCGGCTTGCACGCGAACAACCCGTGGTTGCAGGAACTGCCCGACCCCATCACCAAGGCCACGTGGGACAACTACGTCTGTATCGCCCCTGAGGACCTCAGCGCCCTCACCGGCAAGACCTTCAAACAGCTCTATATCGGCCAGGAAAGCCCGGCACAGGTGTTGAAAGTGACGGTGAACGGGGTCGCCATGGAACTGCCGGCGATCATGAGCCCCGGCCAGGCACCCAAGACTTTGGCAGTGGCCCTTGGATACGGTCGTGGCGCGAACGGGGAGCGTGTCGGCCGCGCCGCTTGCATGCGCAATGCGGACGGCAGCCCGGCCCCGGTAGGTAAGAACGCCTATCCGTGGACGTCCCTTCGAGACAACACCGTGCGCTATTCCGCGCCAGCTTCCGTGGAAGCCACCGGCGGAACATATGCCATCGCCCTCACCCAGACCCAGATGACGGGCATGGACCGCGAGAGCATCGTGAAGGAGACCACCTATACCGTGTGGGCGCTGCATGAGCCTCGGGAGACCTACAATGAGATGGAGACCTTGGCCGTCCATGAGGACGTGAACAAGGACGGCAAGGTGGACGCGCAGGACCGCGTGCCCGCCACCTCGATCGATCTGTGGGCGACCCAACCCATTGAAGAGGTGGGCCATCGTTGGGGTATGAGCATCGACCTCAATAGCTGTATCGGTTGCGGCGCGTGCATCACCGCTTGCAACAGCGAGAACAACATTTCCGTGGTGGGCAAGGACGAAGTGCGCCGGAGCCGCGAAATGCACTGGTTGAGGATCGACCGTTATTACAGCTCGGACACGCACACCGATACCGAGGGCCTGAGCTGGGCCGGACGATTGAGGGAAATGGAGCGCCCGAGCAAGCAGCCATCGGTGATCTTCATGCCGGTGATGTGCCAACATTGCAATCATGCTCCTTGTGAAACAGTGTGCCCTGTGGTAGCCACCACGCACAGTGAGGAGGGCCTGAACATGATGACCTACAACCGGTGCATCGGTACACGCTATTGCGCGAACAACTGCCCGTACAAGGTCCGCCGGTTCAACTGGTTCAACTACGTCACCGAACAGTTCGGGGATGTGAACCCTGCTTGGGACGACCTCGGGCGCATGGTGCTGAACCCCGACGTGGTGGTACGCAGCCGCGGCGTGATGGAGAAGTGCAGCCTTTGCGTGCAGCGGATCCAGACCGGTAAGCTCGATGCCAAAAAGGAGAGCCGGCCGGTGAAGGACGGCGATATCGAGACCGCCTGTTCCGCCGCCTGCGGCACCGGGGCCATCATCTTCGGCGACCTCAATGACAGCGGGAGCCGGGTGCTTGCTGGCCGCGACAATGAACGCGGCTACCAGATGCTTGAGGAACTCGGGGTCCAGCCCAACGTGACCTACTTAGTGAAGGTGCGCAACATCGAAGAGAAGGACGAACACCACAAAGCCTAAGAGAAGATCGGCAACATGCATCAGGAAGCAGCCATA
The DNA here is from genome assembly GCA_963706125.1 of uncultured Flavobacteriales bacterium. Lineage (GTDB taxonomy): Bacteria > Bacteroidota > Bacteroidia > Flavobacteriales_F > PHOS-HE28 > PHOS-HE28. Next base: position 816,342 of record CAVPLQ010000004.1, on the reverse strand, counting down.
CGCCCACCGCTCATCTTGGGCCACCGCACTTACGGGGACATCACGGCGGACGTGGTGGGTCCCATCGAGAACAAGGCCCCTCGCACTTGGTACGTACTCCTTACCATCGCGTCCATCATTGCCGCGTACGGCGTCGGTTGCATCCTCTACCTGATCAGCGAGGGTATCGGGGTGTGGGGGATGAACAAGACCATCAACTGGGCCTGGGACATCACCAACTTCGTGTGGTGGGTGGGCATCGGCCATGCGGGCACGCTCATCAGCGCGGTGCTGCTGCTGTTCCGCCAGAAATGGCGCATGGCCGTGAACCGTTCGGCGGAAGCGATGACCATCTTCGCCGTGATCATGGCGGCCCTGTTCCCCATGATCCACATGGGCCGCATCTGGCTCGCCTATTTCGTGTTCCCGTTGCCCAACCAGTTCGGCTCCCTCTGGGTGAACTTCAACTCGCCATTGCTCTGGGACGTGTTCGCCATCTCGACCTATTTCTCGGTGTCCTTGGTATACTGGTACATCGGCCTCATTCCCGACTTCGCCTCCATCCGCGACCGCGTCGCGAAGAAGTGGCAGAAGACGATGTACGGGATCCTCTCCTTCGGCTGGACCGGCAATGCCAAGGCTTGGCAACGTTTCGAGGAAGTGAGCTTGGTGCTCGCGGGCCTTGCCACGCCGCTGGTGTTCTCGGTACACTCGGTGGTGTCCATGGACTTCGCCACCTCGTTGGTCCCCGGTTGGCACAGCACCATTTTCCCGCCCTATTTCGTTGCCGGGGCCATCTTCTCCGGGTTCGCCATGGTGCAGACCCTGTTGCTGGTGATGCGCAAGGCCATGAACTTGGAGGCCTATGTGACCAGGAAGCACGTCGAGTACATGAACATCGTGATCATGGTCACCGGCGGCATCGTGGCCGTGGCCTATGCCACCGAGTTCTTCATGGGCTGGTACAGCGGTGTGGAGTACGAATACTACACCTACATGTCCGTCGGTGCGGCCACGGGCCAGTACTGGTGGGCCTTCTGGGCCTTGATCCTCTGCAACATCCTGATCCCCGCGATGCTCTGGTTCCGTCGCATCCGCACCAGTTTCTTCTGGGCCTGGGCCATCGCCATCGTGATCAATGTGGGCATGTGGTTCGAGCGCTTTGACATCATCGTGCTCTGCCTGCACCACGAATACATGCCTTCAGGCTGGACCATGTTCTATCCCACATGGATGGACGTGGGGACCTTCGTAGGCACCATCGGCATCTTCTTCACCCTGTACCTGCTCTTCGCCCGCTTCTTCCCGGTGCTGGCGTTGAATGAGCTGAAAACCATCCTCAAGTCCAGCGGCGAGAGCTACAAGGGTGAGGTGTTACCCAAATCACAGCACTGAGCGGCATGTCCAATAAAGTCATCTACGCGTTATACGAGGACCCGGAACTGTTGAAGTCCGCGGCACGCAAGCTGATCACGGCGGGCGTGAAGGTGCGCGACGTATTCAGTCCGTGCCCGATCCACGGTATCGACCCCATCATCGGCCTCAAGCGCACTCGTTTGGGCATCGTATCCTTCATGTTCGGCGTCTTCGGCCTTTCTCTGGCCGTCCTAGGCACTTGGTGGATGATGATATACGACTGGCCGATGAACGTAGGCGGCAAGCCGAACCAGTTCTATTACCAGGGCGTCACTGCATTCGTACCGGTATTGTTCGAGTTCACCGTGCTCTGTGCCGCGCACGGTATGGCGATCACCTATCTCATCCGGAACAAGACACTTCCCGGTATGTCACCACGGAACCCGGATCCGCGCAGCACGGATGACAAGTTCATCATCGAACTGCGCACGGAGGACAATCATGGCCATCCGGCCGAGGCCCTTACCGGCATGTTGCGTGAGACCACCGTGTTCGAGATCAACGAACGCCAATGCTGAGGATGATGAGCAACACGAAGAACCTGCTTCTCCTTGTGATCGCCCTTGGCGGCACGGCCCTTTTCTTGGGCTGTTCCAGCACACCGGACAGTCCCGGTCTCGAATACATGCCGGACATGTACCGCAGCCCGGCCATCGAGGCTTATGTGGACTACGGTAAGGACCCGTACTACTTCGGTGACAGCATCGCCGAGGCCCAACGCGTAACGCCCAGCGCACGGATCCCGGCCGCAGGGACCATCCCGTTCGCGGAGAACGAGGCCGATGCCAGCTACAATTTCCCTTATCCCTACCCGAACACCACGGAAGGTTACGAGCAGGCGGGCCTCGAACTGCACAGCCCCATCCCCATGACCACGGCCACGGTGGAGCAGGGTAAAGTGCTCTATGAGATATTTTGCACCCAATGCCATGGCTCCACCGGCAAAGGGGACGGGCCGGTAGTGACCAAGGGGAATTATCCGCCTCCGCCGGCCTACGACGGCAACCAGCTCGGGAGCATGTCGGAAGGCAAGATGTTCCATTCGATCACGTACGGGAGGAACATCGCCATGGGCAGCCATGCCAGCCAGCTTAACCATAAGGAGCGTTGGTTGGTGATCCAATATGTGAAGTTTTTGCAGCACGACGGAAAGATGCCCGGGGAGGGCACGGCTACGGACACTACAATGACGGCGACCGCCGGCGCCAAGTGATCAAACAAGCAGCGATGAATTTCACCATTAGCAAACGGGCCCGGACGGTCACCTTGGCGTTGATCATCATCGGTCTGGTGATGGCAGGGATCGGCGTGGTGGGCGACCATACCGACCACAAACAATACTCTTGGGCGGCCTTCTATGCCAACGCCCTGTTCTTCTTCTTCATCGCCTTGGGCACCCTGTTCTTCTATACGGTGAACCACATCACCGAGTCGGCATGGACGGTGCTGGTAAAGCGGGTGTACGAGGGCATCATCGGCTATCTGCCATGGGGGGCCCTGTTCGTACTGGTATGTCTAGTGGCGGGTTCGATGGGGCTGAACCACATTTGGCCATGGATGGACACCCGCACCCTGGACACTTCGGACCCGGCGCACTATGATGCCCACATCGCGCTGCTGTCGCCGTACCTCAACAAGCCCTTCTTCTGGGTCCGCGCCATCCTCATGATGGCCACGTTCGTATTCTTCGCACGTTGGTTCCGCTCGCACAGCCTGCGCATGGACGGGGAGACCGGAGAGACATTGATGCGTTCGCACTGGCAGAACTACCGCCGCAGCGTGGTGTTCATGGTGCTCTTTGCCTTCTTCAGCTCGGTCCTGTCCTGGGATTGGATCATGAGCATCGACGTGCATTGGAAGAGCGCGCTCTTCGGCTGGTACGTCTTTTCCGGCATGTGGATCGGAGGCATGATCGTGGCGCTGCTCATCGTTCTGTACCTCAAAGGCAAAGGGTATCTGCCACAAGTGAACGGAAGCCACATCCAGGACATGGGCAAGTGGGTCTTCGCCGTGAGCTTCCTGTGGAGCTATCTATACTTCGCTCAATTCCTGCTGACGTGGTATGCGAACATCCCCGAGGAAGGGACTTATTTCATGGTCCGTATCGACCATCATCCTTGGCTGATCTGGGGCATGTATTTCATCAACTTCGCCCTGCCCATGGTATTGCTGATGAGCCGGGACTCCAAGCGGAGCCCCCGCTATCTCATCGGTGTGGCCGCGCTCATCTTCATCGGCCATTGGCTGGACACCGTGCAGATGATCATGCCGGGTTCGCTGGGCGATCATTTCCATAGTATCGGCACGCTGGAGATCGGTTTCTTCATCGCCTTCCTCGGCCTTTTCATCCACACGGTACTGACCACCTTGGCAAAAGCGCCCCTCACGGTGGTGGCCCATCCGTTCCTGGAGGAAAGTGTTCACCATCAGATCTGACCACTGGACCATCACAGATCATAATCGAATAGCATGACGACCTTGTTGATACTTGCGGTCCTGGTGCTTGGCTTCATGGTGGTGCTCCGCCTGAGCCGGGTGGCCGAACTCACGGCTAAATTACGCGGCGAGCGGGAAGAGCACATCCCCGAGCGTGAAAACCGCATGTCCGGGCGGTTGATGTGGGCCTTTGGTGTGGCGTATATGGCCTTCTTCATCTGGCTTCCTCTCCAATACCGCGATGTGTTCCTTCCCCCCGCTGCCAGCACGCAAGGAGTATGGATCGACCAGATGTACTACTTCAACTGGGTCATGTTGGGCATCGTCTTTTTCGGGACCAACATCGCGCTCTTCTATTTTGCCGGCCGCTATTACCACCGGCCCGGTAAGAAGGCGTACTGGTACCCGCACAACAACCGGTTGGAGCTGCTATGGACCGTTGTGCCCGCATTCGTCCTGGTATGTGTGATCATCTATGGCCTGGTCATCTGGGAGAAGATCACGGCCGCTCCGGAACCCGGCACCATGGAGGTGGAGGTGTATGCGAAGCAGTTCGACTGGACTTTTCGTTATCCCGGCAAGGATGGCCAGTTGGGTGCCACGGATTTCCGGTTGATCAACGGGGACAACCCACTGGGCGTCGTTACTCGAAACACCATTACCAAGCGATTGGCGGAGCTGCACGACCAGATGCTGCAGGAGAAGGCTGATCGGGATGCGCAGGCGGAGATCCTGCCCCAGGACCTTAAGGATGAAAAGGATGAGCACATCGCGCACTTGAGCCGCATGTCCGAGGGCATCATGAACCTGCGTACGCTGATGGAACAGGACATTGCCGACAACGGCGACAACAGCACCTATCTCTACGGCGGCGATGACAAGATCACCAAGGAGTTCCACTTGCCCGTGGACGTGCCCGTGGAACTGGTGATCCGGAGCCAGGACGTGATCCACAGCGTTTACCTGCCGCACATGCGCGCCCAGATGAACGCCGTGCCCGGCATGACCACCCGGATGCACTTGGTGCCCACCATCACCACGGACAGCATGCGCACCGTCACGGGAAACCCGGATTTCGAGTACATCCTGATGTGCAACAAGGTCTGCGGGATATCACACTACAACATGCAGGCGCCTTTGACCGTGGAAAACGCAGGAGCCTTCAAGGTGTGGAACATCCTACTGTCGGCTTTTGAGAAGTCCCCCCAGGCATCCGAGGGAGTGACCGATGCAGAGCCCGCCGAGACCCAAGCCGCCCCCGGGGCGGAGGCTGCCGAAGGCAAGAACCAACAACCGAACTGAGATCATGAGCGTCGTAGCCCATCCGCAGGCGGCCGATAGCGGCCACGCCCACGAGGAGCACCACCACCATAAGGAGAGCTTCATTTCGAAGTACGTCTTCTCGCATGATCACAAGATGATCAGCAAACAGTTCCTGGTCACGGCCATCGTCATGGCTTGGGTGGCCATGATCATGTCCATCATCTTCCGCCTGCAGATCGCGTTCCCGGGTGAGAGCTTCGCGTTCACGCATTTCTTCCTCGGCGACAAATGGGCGCCCGATGGCGTCCTGAACTCCTCGATGTACCTCGCGTTGGTCACTATCCACGGAACGATCATGGTGTTCTTCGTGCTTACAGGCGGGCTTTCCGGAACGTTCAGCAACCTGCTGATACCCTTCCAAGTGGGTGCGCGTGACATGGCGAGCGGTTTTATCAACATGCTGTCCTTCTGGTTCTTTTTGGTGGCGGCCATCATCATGTTGGCCTCCCTGTTCGTGGAGAGCGGCCCGGCCTCCGGTGGATGGACGGTCTATCCGCCACTGAGCGCATTGCCCCAGGCTATTCCGGGGTCCGGTGCCGGAATGACGCTTTGGCTCTTCAGCATGGTGCTCTTCGTCGCGGGTTCCTTGATGGGAAGCCTCAATTACATCGTCACCGTCTTGAACCTGCGCACCAAGGGCATGCGCATGACGCGGCTACCGCTCACCATTTGGGCCTTCCTCCTCACCGCCATCATCGGTGTGCTGGCATTCCCGGTATTGGTGAGCGCGGTCGCCTTGCTGATCATGGACCGCATGCTCGGCACGAGCTTCTACCTCAGTGAGATCCACATCGCGGGCGAGGCGCTCGACAACATGGGCGGCAGCCCGATCCTGTACCAGCACCTCTTCTGGTTCCTGGGCCACCCGGAGGTGTACATCGTGATCCTCCCTGCGTTCGGCATCAGCTCCGAAGTGATCTCCACCATGAGCCGCAAGCCCATTTTCGGCTACCGTGCCATGATCGGATCGCTCATGGCGATCTCATTCCTGAGCTTCCTGGTCTGGGCGCACCACATGTTCGTGTCCGGCATGAACCCCTTCCTGGGCAGCGTATTCGTATTCACCACCGTGCTGATCGCCATCCCCAGTTCGGTGAAGGTCTTCAACTACCTCACCACGCTTTGGCGGGGCAACATCATCTTCTCCCCGGCCATGCTCTTCAGCATCGGCATGGTGTCCACCTTCATTGCCGGTGGCCTCACCGGTATTATTCTCGCCAACGGTGCACTTGACATCCAGGTACACGACACCTATTTCGTGATCGCGCACTTCCACATGGTGATGGGCGTAAGCGCCATCTTCGCCATGTTGGCCGGGGTGTACCATTGGTTCCCCCGCATGTACGGCAGGATGATGAGCAACAAGCTGGGGTACCTCCATTTCTGGGTCACCCTGATCGCCGCATACGGTGTGTTCATTCCCATGCACTATGTGGGCTTGGCCGGTGGCCCTCGACGGTACTATGATTACACCGAGTTCCCCATGTTCCAAGGCCACTTCATGGACCTGAACGTGATGATCACCATCTTTGCCTGTATCGGCGGCTTGGCCCAGCTGGTGTTCACGTATAACTTCTTCCACAGCATCTGGCGCGGGCAAAAGGCCCCGCAGAACCCGTGGCACAGCAACACCTTGGAGTGGACCGCCCCGGTGGAACACATGCATGGGAACTGGCCCGGTGCCATCCCTACCGTGTACCGCTGGCCCTACGATTACAGCAAGCCCGGAAAGCTGGAGGACTATGTGCCCCAGAACGTTCCTTTGGAAGAAGGGGAAGAGGATCATTGAGCATCGTAAAATGGACCTTGGAAGATCCAGGTCTTTTGGAAGGTCCGCACGGCATGTGCGGACTTTCCTGTTTCAGAGCCGTGCTGCGGGACGGGTCTTGGCCTGCTGCATGCTCGTGGTGGTGCTTCCGGTGAAGGCGCAATTGATAGACAGCCTGAAGCTCTTCTCCCATGAACCTTCCAGGCTCGTTGTGAAGTTGGACTCCCGGGGCTCGTTCATCAGCAATCAGAACGTGAAGCTCATGGGCGTGAAGGTGGGCCTGGAGCACGCGGGCCGTCTACAGTACGGTATCGGCTACAGTTTTCTGACCACGCGCGTTGAGCACCTTATGCGAGTGGGCGAAGGGGAAGAGCTGCCAGTGCGACTACGCCTTGGTTATGTGACGCCCTATGTTGAATATGCCTTCTACCAACGCGGGCATTGGGAGGCGCGTATCCCCGTGCAGTTCGGGATCGGTGGTGGGTCGCTGCTGTACAACGATGCCGACGGACGCCGACACCGGTTGCGCCGTGCCTTTGTCTTCCTCTATGAACCGTCCATGACCGTCCAATACCGGTTCCTGCATTACTTCGGGATCAACGCCGGCTGGGGATATCGGCTGGCCTTCACCAATGCAGGACTTGGGGAGAATCTTACAGCTCCGATCTATCTCTTTGGCCTGAAGGTGTTCTTCGGAGACCTGTGGAAGGACCTGCGGCGATGACCGTCGCGGTTAACTTTGGCCTCGCCCATGCCTGAACAGTTCGACGTCCGCGATGAACAGCGTTCCGCCTCCGATAAGGAGATGGAGCAGGTGCTGCGCCCGCGCCGGTTCGAGGAATTCGCTGGGCAGAAGACCGTAACGGACAACCTGAAAGTGTTCGTGCAGGCAGCCAAGATGCGCGAAGAAGCCTTGGACCATGTGCTCCTGCATGGACCGCCAGGATTGGGAAAAACCACCTTGGCGGGGATCATCGCGCACGAAATGGGCGTGGGCATGCGTGTAACAAGCGGCCCGGTGCTGGACAAACCCGCCGACCTTGCGGGCCTGCTCACCAACCTGGAGCCGAACGACCTGCTCTTCATCGACGAGATCCATCGGCTAAGCCCCATCGTGGAGGAATATCTCTACAGCGCCATGGAGGACTACCGCATCGATCTGGTGATCGACGCGGGCCCGAACGCGCGCACGGTGCAGATCAACCTGAACCCGTTCACCTTGGTGGGTGCCACCACGCGCAGTGGCCTGCTCACGGCCCCGCTACGTGCGCGCTTCGGGATCAACAGCCGACTGGACTATTATGATGCGGAAACGCTTACGGGCATCCTGAAACGCTCTGCGAGCCTATTACACGTGCCTATTGCCGCGGAAGCGGCACATGAGATCGCCCGTCGCAGCCGCGGGACGCCCCGTATTGCCAACGCACTGCTGCGCCGTGTGCGGGATTTTGCGCAGATCCAAGGGGACGGCAGCATCGATATGGCCATTGCGAAGCATGCGCTGAAGGCCTTGAACGTGGATGCGCACGGCCTCGATGAAATGGACAACCGCATCCTGCTCTGCATCATCGATAAGTTTGCGGGCGGTCCCGTGGGCCTCAACACCGTGGCCACGGCGGTGGGCGAGGAGAGCGGCACCATCGAGGAGGTCTATGAGCCGTTCCTGATCATGGAGGGCTACATCATGCGCACCCCGCGGGGCAGGCAGGCTACTGAGCGCGCATACAAGCATCTTGGCAAGGCACCGAAGGCCAAGTCGGGAGGCCTGTTCGAGTGAAGCGCCCGGTAGCGGTGCTTGTACCTTATCCGCATGATCGACACCACGGAACGTTCGGCACGCATCAAGACCAAGGCCGGTGAGCTGGGCTTTCTCGCGTGCGGCATTGCTGAGGCCGGGTTCTTGGAGGATGAAGCTCCCCGGCTGGAACGCTGGCTCCACGAGGAAAGGAATGGCGCGATGAGCTACATGGCGAACCACTTTGACATGCGGCTGGACCCCCGGAAACTAGTTCCCGGCGCCAAGAGCGTGATCAGTCTCGCGTACAACTACTTCACCCCGGACAAGCAGGAAGACCCCGAAGCGCCGAAGCTCAGCACGTACGCCTTCGGCCGTGATTACCATAAAGTGGTGAAGCAGCGCCTAAAACCCTTGATGGCCTTCATCACGGAGCAGTTCGGTGAGGTGGCCATGCGCTGCTTCACGGACAGCGCGCCGGTGCTGGAGAAAGCTTGGGCACAGAAGGCGGGCGTAGGTTGGCGCGGGAAGCATACCAACGTGATCCGACAGGGCAACGGCTCGTTCTTCTTCCTGTGTGAGATCATCCTGGACCTGAAGCTTGCACCGGACGCGCCTGCCACGGACCACTGCGGTACCTGCCGACGTTGCATTGACGCCTGCCCCACCGATGCGATCACACCCTACGGTGTGGACGGGAGCAAGTGCATCAGCTACTTCACCATCGAACTGAAGGACGCCATTCCCACGGATGCCGGGGACTTCAAGAACTGGGCGTTCGGCTGTGACATCTGCCAACAGGTCTGCCCATGGAACCGCTTCAGCACACCGCACCAAGAGCCGGACTTCAACCTAAGGCCGGAATTGATGAGCCTAACAGCGGATGAATGGCACGGCATGACCGAAGTGCTCTTCGACGAGCTCTTTCAGGGAAGCCCGGTGAAGCGCACGAAGTACGATGGGCTGAAGAGAAACTTGAGATACTTGGGAGGGGTGAAAGAGTAATGGGCCGCTGAGGCGCAGAGAAGAGAAGGCGGTAGAGTGGCTGTCGCAGATCACTGGTACAGGGTACCGAGTAGCCGCTGTCACACGCGGCATTGTACCCGGTACTCAGTACCCTGTACTCAATACCATTCCAACAAGATCCAAATTTCTCCGCGCCTCCGCGCCTCTGCGTCAAAAATCTCACGCGCGCATTGACCGCTGGAACACCTCCAGGATCACGTCCTTGTACATGTGGCCGAAGGTGGCCAAGCACCACGCCTTAAGGAGCAGTTGATCACGGTCGCCGACCCAGCTTGCGGCCTTCACCAGTTCCTTCCGGAACAGTCGGGGATCGAAGCTCACTTTTTGAAGCACTTGCTGGCTGAGCTCCAGCATCTTCCTACCATTTTCCTTCATCACGGTTCTTCGTTTGGCAACGGCTTGCAGGTCCGATACGTGGGATGAAGATAAGTGCTCTGAGCATCTTCTGCAACACCCCGGGATCGATCGTTTACAACTTGCCAAGTTGGATCGGACCAGCCCCAAAGGAGCATAAACGAACAGATGGGCCGATCCGTATGTGGGCGGAAGTCGGGGGTGCCTATAGTGTACCAACCCGAAAGTTCCTGAACTGCCTTCACCTCCCTTTCTCCCTTCTGCGGCGTTGGAACATTTCGCCGTAGCTACCACTACGCCGGGCATGTTCCGCCTTGCATAAGGAAGAAATTCAGGCAAAGTATTAGTCCACCAACGTACGGGTTAGCACACTAGGGTACGAACTTCCGTTCGGTCACCTGTTGTACCTCGTACTGGGCGGCACCAGCGCTATTGGACACATAGGCCACGAGGGCACAGTTGTCCGTGTTGAGCACTTGGTTCACCGCGCCAACAGCTGGAAGGGGGTAGGTGAAGGTGCTTACCAAGGTATCGCCGGGTTGCGCGTCGGCAGGAATGAAGGCCTCGCCCCATGGGCTGTTCAAGGCTGCACGCAGCACATGGCGGTGCTCGTAGTTCTCGATGTCCTGCTGCCCCAACGGCTGGCTGCCGTCCTCCTGCCAATCGATGATGTGGTCCTCGGTAAGGTAGATCGTGAGGTGCTGCGGAGATGGGATCGTGTTTAACACCGCCGCTTTTACGGTGGCGGATACCATGTTCGTGGAGCTGTTGTAGCTGAGCGTGTCGAACCAGAGGTCAACGCTTGCGGGCAGGTCGATCAATTGGGCCACTGCGCTGCTCCAGCTGCTCCGGGAAACGGGTATGAGGTTGTTGTACGGGGTGCGATCGATCAGCCCCTTTGGCAAACCACTGACTTGGAAGGTCGTTTCATACTCGTTCCCTGCCGGTGTTCGAAAATCTGTGTCATAGACCCCGTCGCCGAGCGGTACTTGGGGGGCGGCGAACGTGGAGGACATGTGTACGGCCACTACGACCAAACGGTCGCCGTAGACCCCCTTCAATTGATCCGCTATCAGTGCCGCCTGCGGGCAATTGGGACAAAGGTGCCCAGTGCAATCCTCCAACAACACGTTACGTGTAACGCCACCGCCCGGCACCACCGGACTTGCCGTTTCGCCCTTGGGTTGATCAATGATGTCACAACCTGAAAAAGCAGCGATCAGGAGGATCGGGATGATGAGGTTGCGCATGGTTCAGAATGTTGTGGTGATGGATGCCGTTAGACCGTTCGCCGCAGGCACTACGCGGCATACACCGCCCACGCAGAAGATGCCAGCGCGCTGGCGCCCGTAGCTGAAGGAAAAGCGGCTGCCTCCGCGGATATAACCGAAGCTGCCGATGGGGTAGTGGATCTGCTCGGTCTCCACGGAACCACCGTAATTGTATTGGTCCATAGCGGCAATGAACCAATGCGGGCTGAACGTGAACTCGGCCAAGGCCGTGGCCCAATTGCCATGGTCCTGCTTGGTGCTCAGGTGCTGTAGCTCAAAGCGGAGCGAGGTCTTTGCGGTGATGCGCTGCAAGCCTTCGAGAATGAACATGTCCGCATAAACAACGGGTTGCCCGACCTTGCCTTGCACGGTTTCGATATCATACACCAAGTTCAAGTAAGTGAGGGCCAATTCCAAGTTCGCGCTGAACTTCTTGCGGATCTCCACATTCAGGTCGCTGAAGTACTGGCGGTCGCCCATGGAGAAGAAGTTGGTGCGGTACCCGTTGAAATGCACGGTATCATTGGGTATGGCCGTGCTGTCCAAGCTCCAAGCACCGCTCCAGTTCAGGGTGAGCTTGGTACCGTATTTTCCGCCCAATTTGCTGCCGCGCTTGAATTTGTAGAACACCTCCCCTTGGTAGGACACCTCGCCGTTGGGCTGGGTGGCGTAGGGATAAAGCGTGGCGGGCAGGTTATAGGAGTGCTGCTTGGCCAAGGTGGGGAGGTAATTGATGTTGAGGTCGAACAGGCTGGGCGCGCCCCGGTCGCTCTGATACACCATGTTGTCATAGGTGTGGGCACCGACGCTGATGCCTAAGCCGCGTGTCGCTGTACGTGGCATTGGCCATCAGGGCCTGGCCGGGCTTGTAGACGTATTTATTGTTATTGTAATTGCTGCCGTTGGGGTCGTTGATCTTATAGGCGTATTCGCTGTACAGGTCCCATTTGGCGTTGGTGTAATGGGCGCGTGCTGCCCAAGTACCCACGTTCTCCGGAAAATTCCACTGGGGGTCCTGGTCCGCTTGGAATTTGCTGACGAAGGATCCGCCCACGGTGAGGTTGTTCCCCTTTTCAGCCAGCTTGGGAAAGAGGCGCGGGAAGGCTTCCACCAAGGAGATCTCGCCGTCGATGCCGCGCACCACGCCCACGCCTTGGGTGGCACGCTTGTCGAACGCCAAGCGCTGGGTACCGAAGATGCCCTTGAGGTAGATGCCAGTGTCCGGACTGAATTTCACGCGTACACCGTCCATGGCATTGTCCACGCCCAAGGCGCGTTCCTCGTAGCTGCGGAAGGTCAGGCCCTGGCCGAATTGTTCGTAGAAGTTGCCGGCCGTCACCTCCAGCCCGTCTTTCCGGAAGGTGGCGTAGCGATAGCCGAGACCCGTGCCTTTGTAGGCCGCACCAGCAGGGTATCCCAGCAAGGCCGGTTCATAGCTTTCGAAACGCAGGCCAGCATCGAAACTGCCGTTGCGGTAGTTGAGGTTGGACCAGGAGTTGAAGCCGAAGTCCGCCGGGGGCTTCACCGCGCCGATCTGTTCGTCATCACTGTATAGCTGGCCGTCCATGCTGAAGTTGCCGTGGATCGCGCCCCCGCCTTGTGCGAGGAGGCAGCCGGAGAGGCAGAGGGCAATGGAAGCGAGGACGATGCCGTGAGTATGGCGTGGATGCATGGGTGGGTGATAGGGAGGTATGGGCCGCAGAGACGCAGAGGCGCGGAGAAATGCAATATTGGAACGACCTTGGGCGAAGTCTGTGATACCCCATGGCCGCAGGGGCAAAATACAGCACCTCTTCAGTCCAGCCGGCAACATTCATTCTTGACCATTGGAAACCATACGAGAGGACCATCGGCCATGGAGTTCTCCGTGCCTCCGCGTCTCGGCGGCTAGATCAAGAACAGGGATCGTGATGCTCACTTCCCGGCCAGCAACTTCACTTGCTTGTACAATTCGTTCTCGTCGCCGGGTTCGTAATTGTTGTGCTGCCAAACGATGTTGCCCTTGCCGTCCACGAGGAAGGTGTGCGGCACGTTGTTCACGTTCAGTGCGCGCTTCAGGTCGCCGTTCGGGTCCAAGTACACCTCGTAGTCCCAGGCCTGGCCGTTCACGTACGGCTTCACGCGGTTCATGCTGCGGGTGTCGTCGATGCTCACGGCCATCAGTTTCACGCCGGTCTCTTTCTGCCAGTCGGGATAGAGGTCGTTGATGGCGTTGAGCTCGCGCTTGCAGGGCGCGCACCAAGTGGCCCAGAAGTTCACGATCATGGGCTTGCCGTCGTTGCTCCAGGTAGAGGTGTTCACCTTCTGTCCGTTCATGTCCTGCACGGTCACGGACGGCAATTTCCCGCTTTGTGCGGAGAGGAGCACGGGGAGCAGCAGGGCGATGGAAAGGATGGTATTCTTCATGCGGGTCAGGTTAGTGGTTCGTATTGTGGGCGGCCTATTGCCGGGTGTCGGCGTTCATTCAAACCCCGGGCCAAAGAAAAGGCCGACGGTCCCTTGCGGGTCCGCCGGCCTTTCTTGTTGGCGGTGGGAACGGATCACTTATTCACCGTTACGCGGCTGGTGGAACGAACACCGTCGGCGGTGACGCTCAGCAGATACATGCCGTTGTCAAGGTTCGTGAGGTCGAGCAGTTGGGTCTGGCCGGTAGTGAAGGAGCGTTGGGTGTCCATCACGCGGTCACCGAGCACATTGTATACCTCTACCTGCACAGGGCTGTTGGTGGCCTTTCCGTAGCGCAGGTTCACGGTGCCGGAAGTCGGGTTTGGCCATACACTGACCAAGCTGTTGTCACGCCCCAGATCGGTGACACCGGAGGAGAGAGTGGCGATCGCACCTTGGAAGATCTGGTGGGTAGCGGTTTTCTGCACGAACGCCACGATGGTGATCCCATCCACGGTTCCCCACAGGTTGTAGTTGCCCTGCTGGGGATCGCCCTCCGTCAAGGTGTAGCTATGCGTGAACGTTTGCGGAACACCGTCCGTGAAGGCACCCAGGGTGGTCCCGTTGCCATTGGGCAGCATCTTGCGCATGGTGTCGTGGAAATCGTAAGGATTGTATCCACTAACGGTGGTGGAACCCGTATAGAGGTTCTCGGTGACAGCCACATAGAGCTTATAGCCACTGGGGACGTCAAAGTGCGGGGTCACCACGGTGGTGACCGTGATGTCCGTGCCGCTGAGGGTGTAGCTCACCTCGAGGTCCATGAAGGCGGGCACGTTCAAGGCGGTATTGATATCCCCGGTGATCTCGGCGGTCGTGTACCCGCCCATTTCACGGCCGTCGATCCATGGGGACGGGATGCCGGAGACACCATAATACCCGCGTCGCGAGATGCCGTCAGGGTTGTAGCTGCGGTCATTACCGGGGCTGGGCCAGTTCATGTGGTATTCCACAGTGACCACGTTGGAACCTGGTTCGTTCGTATTGAAGCTTTCAACGGCAGGGGTGAAATTTTCCGCGAACGGGAAGCACGGGGGGCAGGTTGAACTACCGAACTCTTCCACCGTGGCAACGCGCGATACCGTTTGGGTGGCCATGGAAGTAGTGATGGTCTTCGAGTCATTGCTCGGCACGCCATCGGTGGTCCCGTTCACATTGCTCACGGAGATCACGACCGTGTGGTAGCCGGCATCGCCGCTCCATGGGGTATTATGCGTAAAATCGTAGCTGCTGCAGGAGGGGATGGTGTTTGTCATGGCCTGGGTAATGAGCGCACCGCCGTCAACACTGTAGCTCAGGTCGTAGGAGGTGATGTCAGTAGCACCCGCGTTCTTGATCTGGCCACTGATGGTGACAGGCGAGCCGCCGAGCGCTACGTCCGTCAAGTTCACCGAGATCATTTCGAGGTCCAAGGGGACCTGTGGCGCAGTAGTGAAGGTGGTGGATTCGCTGGTCGTGAATTCCCCGCCCGAGGCCACGGTGGTGCAACCGTTCATTGAAACGTCATAGTAGCCTTCACCATAAGCGCAGCACATGCCGTCACCATAAGCGTCATTGATGGTGAAAACGACAGAGACGCCAAGGGCAACGCAAACAGTGACAGGTGTCTGTGCGAACGCTCCGGCCGTGGTTTGGTCAGTGTATGGGCCGCCGGAGGCAAGCGTTATGCCTGCGCTCACGAGCGTCCAAGTAGTTTCGGTGCCATAAGCGTCGGTCCAGATGGAAACGGTCACAGGAACTTCGCCCGTAGGGCACTGTGCCTGTACCGTGTTGCCGCCGAGGATGGCCAAGGCGGAGATGAGTAGTAGCTTCTTCATGTTCAGGGGGTTGGGTTTTTCGGATCGCTAAGCTAATGGGAAGCAAGGTGCGCCCCGTCGATCACTTCGTCCATCATTGGGATCTTAATCGGATGAAAAGTACCCGATTTTGGCGTCGGTCTGACCCGTGACCGGGTTAACTTTGCATCTACACGACCAGACACTGAATAAACCGGACCATGAAGCAACCCTACTCATTTTTCCTGCTCGCCCTGTCCTGCGGGGCTTTCATAGGTGCACAAGCACAAGTGGTCACCCTCAGGGATGCCTCGGATGCCTTGGTGAACGGGACCGTGATCGCCGTCAATGAACCCCTTTCGGGTGACCCAGGCCAAACGCCGGGAGTTGGGCTTTCAGCGGAGAATACCTCCGGCAGCGATCGTACCATAAACGTGAAGCGGTACGAGGTATCGGTTCCAGGCGGAACGGGCAATTATTTCTGCTGGGACGTTTGCTACGATGTAGTACTCGCAGGTTTAAGGCCGGTGTGGACCGCGTTGGACCCCATCTACATGGCGGATGGACAAACGGTGAACGGCTTCCATGGCTACTACAAGCCGAATGGGGTCGTTGGAGAAGCCACCTTCCGCTATGTGTGGTATGACGTGGCCAACCCCAGCGACAGCACTTGGGTGGATCTGCTGTTCAATATTGGAGCTGAAGGAAGCGGTATTGCCGAGGTGGCCGATGTGCTTACGTTCAAGATCTTCCCCAACCCGTCCACAGGTGGCGACATCACCATCGAACACGATCTGGCCGGGGCCATTGCAGGTACGCAATTGGAACTGTACAACGTCCTGGGCGAGCGCAAGCTGGTCCGACCGTTCAGTGCTGCCCGAGGCAAGGTGACGCTGAGCGAAGGCGACTTGAACAGCGGTGTTTGGTTCGCCGTGTTGAAGCGCAATGGCAAGACCTTGGCCACCAAGCGTGTGGTGGTGGTGCGGTGAGGTAGTTGTTCGTTGGCTGTTTTCAGGCTTGCTCCGCTTGGGCGCCTGATGGGCTGCTGTAGTGGCTTACTACGACGAACGCACGTTCTCTTTCAGAAATTGGGCCAGCATGGGTACGCCTATGCTGGCTTTTTCCTTCCAGTGCCTGATGCGCGGCCCAGTGGTACCGATATCCTGCGGGTCCACTAGATGGATCGGTGCATGGGGTGAAGCGGCATGGAGCAGCCCAGCGGCGGGATAGACCTGTAAAGAGCTGCCTATAACCACCAGCACATCCGCCCGGGCCACCATCGCAGCAGCCTCCCCGAGCAACGGCACCTCCTCGCCGAACCACACGATATGGGGCCGCAATTGGGAACCCAAAGGGCAGTGGTCGCCTAACTTCAGAGGGCCGGTTGTGAGCGGGATCACCATCTCGGGGTCCAATGTGCTGCGGGCTTTGAGGATCTCACCATGGAGATGAAGCACCTCCCTGCTTCCTGCCCGTTCGTGCAGGTCATCGATGTTCTGCGTCACCACGCCAATGGAATGGTGTTTTTGCAGCTCGGCGATCGCAAGATGGGCCGCATTGGGTACCGCCTTGAGCACCTGTGCCCGGCGTTCGTCATAAAAGCGCAGTACCCGTTCGGGGTCCCGTGCGAACGCCTCGGGAGCGGCCACCTCCTCGATGCGGTACTCCTCCCACAGGCCGTCGCTGTCGCGAAAGGTCCGCAAGCCGCTCTCCGCACTGATGCCCGCGCCGGTGAAGAAGACGATACGCATGGGACAAAGGTGGGAGGATCCCTCATTGTTGGAACACGGGTGGTGTTGGTACACAGTTAGGGGGTTTCATTTCTGGCATTCGCGGTTTTTCTGAGGCTCCGGCCGAATGGAATGCGGCAGTTCGGGAGTTCCGCTTATTTTGCAGCCCTTTTAGCCAAACCCCCTCGCCCATAGTTCCACTTTTACCCTCCTCCCACGATCGCATAACCGAAGCGTTGGGAGGCCTTGTATGATAGACAGCCTGCGCGGCGAGATCGCGGAACGGACCCCTTCCTATGCGGTGGTGGAATGCAACGGCGTTGGGTACTTGGTACACATCACCGCCAATACCTACGGCGACCTGCCGCAGCGCGGCGCGTGCAAGCTGTTCATCCATTACACCGTTTCCATGGACGTTCGCAGTGGCCAGAGCGAGCATCGCCTGTACGGGTTCGTGGACCAAGAGGAGCGCCATTTGTTCCGCCAGTTGATCAGTGTGCAGGGCGTGAGCAGCACCATCGGGCTGGCCATTCTGGGCGCGCGCCGTGCAGCGGACCTGCGCACGGCCATCATGCACGGGGATGAATCGGCCTTGAAGAGCGTGAAGGGGATCGGCCCCAAGCTGGCCCAGCGGATCGTGCAGGAACTGCGTGAAAAACTCTCCATGGACCCGATCGAGAAACTCGCCGGGCCGGCATTGGGAGGGGGCAATACCCTGAGGTCCGAGGCGTTATCGGCCTTGATCTCCTTGGGGTTGGACCGGGCCAAGGCCGAGCGTTCGCTGCAGCGGGTCCTGGATGAACGGAAGAACGATCCGCCGGAGGTGGAGGAATTGATCAGGCTTACCCTGAAGAACAGCTGAGCACGCTTTGGCGCGACTGATGACCGCATCCACCACGCTTCGGCCCCTGCTTCGCTTCTTGGCGTTGTTCATCGTTATGATCATCGCCGCACAGGCGGCCCATGCCAACTGGTCCTTCAACACCCTGCTGCAGGTGGACAGCCCGCAGACGGACCTGCACTATCCGATCGTCGATCCGCCCGCCACCGGGGATGAGAACACGGGCACCATCGACCTGGGCACGCCCAGCAACGTGACGAACGACGTGGTGTACGACCCGGTGACCGGCGAGTACATCCTGCGGAGCACAATGGGCGATAACATCGATTACCGCCCGCAGCAGAGCATGACGCTGGAGGAGTACATGAACTACGACATGTCGAAGTCCATGAAGACCTATTGGGCGGAAAAGAACCAGGAGGAGACCGATCGTGCGGCGAAAAGCTTGATCCCCAGCATCCAGATCCGGAACGATGCCTTCTGCCGGATCTTCGGCGGTTGCAACATCGATATCCGGCCACAGGGCAGCGCCGAGATCACCTTCGGGGTGAACACGAGCAAGACGGAGAACCCGCGGATACCGGTGGACCAGCGCAAGATCACCACCTTCGACTTCGACCAGAAGATCCAACTCAACTTAGTGGGCAACATCGGCGACAAGCTGAAGATCAACACCAGTTACAACACCGAGGCCACCTTCGATTTCGAGAATCAGGTGAAATTGAATTTCGCCGGGCACGACGACGACATCATCCAGAAGATCGAGGCGGGCAACGTGAGCCTGCCGCTCACCGGGCAGTTGATCCAGGGCAGCCAAAGCCTATTCGGCCTGAAGACGGAACTGAAGTTCGGGAGGCTCACGGCCACGGCCATTTTCAGCCAGGAAAAGGGCCAGCGGAAGAACATCGCGGTGGCGGGCGGCGCACAGACCACCAACTTCAACATCAAGGCGGACGAGTACGAGGCCAACAAGTACTACTTCCTCAGCTACTATTTCCGCGACAACTATGAGAACGCCATGCGCACCCTGCCCACGGTGAGCAGCGGTGTGCAGGTGACCAAGGTGGAGGTGTGGGTCACCAACACCCGCAGTGACTACACGAACAACCGGAACATCGTGGCCTTCACCGACCTGGGCGAGGACGCCAGCGCGGCCAGTGTTGCGGCCAACCGGGTGAGCGCGAACTTGGTGAACGCGGGCCTGATCACCGACGGGCAGGGCAACGAGGCCTCGAACGGTGCCAACAGCCTGTACGCACAAGTGTCCAGCAATGGAGGGATCCGGTCCTTTACCGCGGCGGCAGCCTCTTTGCAGCTGTTGGGCATGCAGGCCAGCAAGAACTATGAGAAGCTGGAGAGCGCACGGCTCCTGAGTTTGAACGAATACACCTTGAACGAGCGATTGGGCTTCATCGGGCTGAACCAGAACCTGAACAACGACGAGGTGCTCGCCGTCGCCTATCAGTACACCTACCAAGGGCAGACCTACCAAGTGGGCGAGTTCAGCACGGACGGTATCGCGCCGCCCAAAGCGCTGATGCTGCGCCTGCTGAAGGCCACCATCACCGACCCGCGGCTACCGCTGTGGGACCTGATGATGAAGAACGTTTATTCCTTGGGCGCCTTCCAAGTGAATCCGCAGGATTTCCGGTTGGAGCTGCTGTACAACAACCCCACCACCGGCGTGGACCTCAACTATGTCCCCAAGCCGCCGATCGACCAGATCCCGTTGCTGCAAGCGCTCGGCCTGGATCGGCTGGACCAACAGGGCGGGCCCAACCCGGACGGATGGTTCGACTTTCAGGACAACGCGGCCACCATGGGCGGCACCATCAACTCCCAGAACGGCCGCATCTTCTTCCCGGTGCTGGAGCCGTTCGGCAGCTACCTTGATCGGCAGCTCATCGGCCCGAACCCGGCAAGCCCCGTGCAGCCTGCGATGGTAAGGCAGAACATCGTGTTCCAAGCGCTCTACGACAGCACGAAAACGGCCGCGGAGAACCTGCCGGAGCTGAACCGGTTCAAGCTCAAGGGCAGCTTCAAGAGCGCCAGCAGCGACGTGATCAGCCTCAACTCGGTGAACATCCCGCAAGGCTCGGTGAGCGTGACCGCCGGAGGCGTGAAGCTGGTGGAGAACCAGGACTACACGGTGGATTACAACCTGGGCCGGGTGAAGATCCTCAACCAGGGCATCCTGGAAAGCGGCACGCCGATCAATGTGAGCTTGGAGAGCAACTCGCTTTTCAGCATCCAGACCAAGACCCTGGCCGGCGCGCGGTTCGACTACAAGGTGAACAAGGACCTGGTGATCGGCGCCACGATCATGAACCTCTACGAGCGTCCGCTCACGCAGAAGGTGAACGTAGGTGATGAGCCGATCGCCAACACCATTCTGGGGCTCGATGCCAACTGGAAAAGCGAGAGCGGGCTCATCACCCGCTTGGTGGACAAGCTGCCCTTCTTCGACACGAAGGAGACGAGTTCCATCGATGCCAGCGGTGAGGCCGCTTACCTCATCCCCGGCCACAGCAAGGCCATCGGCGCGGCGGGCACCAGCTATATCGACGACTTCGAGGGCAGTGTGAGCAACATCGACATGCGCACCCAGAGCCAATGGTTCCTGGCACCGACGCCCATGGGCCAGACCGGCGACCTCTTCCCCGAGGGCGAATACATCAACGACCTCCGTACCGGCTTCAAGCGCGCCCTGATCGCCTGGTACGTCATCGACCCGCTGTTCTTCAACAATAACAACCTGAAGCCGCCCTTGCCGGACGGCTCCGATTCGGACAACCGATCGCGCGAGATCTTGGAGCGCGAGGTGTTCCCCAACCGCCAGCTCGCCACCGGCACGCCGAGCAACATCCCCGTGTTCGATCTGGCCTACTACCCGGCCGAGCGCGGACCTTACAACTACAACCCGGACCTGGACGCCAATGGTGACCTGCCGAACCCCGAGGACAACTGGGCGGGTATCGAGCGCCGCGTGACCACCACGGACTTCGAGGCGAGCAACATCGAGACGGTGCAGTTCTGGATGATGGACCCCTTCAATCCGGCTTCGAGCAATTCCCAAGGGGAGCCCGCCAGTAACGTGAATGCGCAGAACACCACCGGTGGCGACCTCTACATCAACTTGGGGAACCTGAGTGAGGACGTGCTGCGGGACAGTCGCAAGAGCTTTGAGAACGGACTGCCGAAAAACCCGAGCGACCAGGCGGCCACCACCGATCAGACCAACTGGGGCGTGGTGCCCACCACCCAGAGCGTGGTGAACGCATTTGCCATCAGCGACCAGAACTCCTATCGCTACCAGGACGTGGGGATGGACGGGTTGAGCGACAACGATGCCAATGCTTTCCAGCCGGGATTGAACGAACAGACCTTTTTCCAAGGATCTTATCTGGATCTCCTGGATCCCGGTGCCCGCGCGCGGTGGAACGGCGACCCTTCTGCGGACAATTACCACTACTTCCGCGGCGGCGATTACGACAACCCGGCCCGTTCCATTCTGGAGCGCTACAAGCGGTTCAACGGGCTGGAGGGCAACTCCATCACCGACGAGGACAGTCCAGAGAGCTATCCCTCCCAGGCCACCACATTGCCCACCACCGAGGACCTCAATCAGGACCAGAACCTCAGCGAGAGCGAGAGCTACTTCCAGTACCGGATCAAGCTGAGGCCGGCGGACATGGTAGTGGGCGAGAACTTCATCACGGACCGGATCCTGGGCCGTGCCCCGGGCGGGCAGGAAGTGTACTGGTACCAGTTCAAAGTGCCGGTGCGCCAACCGCAGAAGGCGGTGAACGGTATCCAGGA
This sequence comes from uncultured Flavobacteriales bacterium, assembly GCA_963706125.1. Classification (GTDB taxonomy): domain Bacteria; phylum Bacteroidota; class Bacteroidia; order Flavobacteriales_F; family PHOS-HE28; genus PHOS-HE28. The sequence continues at coordinate 794,424 of CAVPLQ010000004.1, read as the reverse complement.
CTTTCGTTCGATCCGTTTCATGCGGCTCGTTGTGAAAGGCTGGGCACAGCCGGTGGTGCTGCGTTTTGCACGGCTGGATTTCGTGCGCGGGGAATGGCGCAAGTACACGCAGGGCATGGAGGCGCCCGGTGAGATCATCGGCGGCGATCCCGACCAGACCACTTTCGACGTGGCGGCCGTGAACATCGAAGAGAACGGCAACCGCACCCCGGTGAACTACGTGCTTCCCCCCGGCATCAATCAAGAGACCGATATCGCCAGTGCGAACCTCCGCAGCCTCAACGAGCAGTCCCTGGAGCTGAACACCTGCGGGCTGAGCGATGGCGATGCGCGGGCCGCGTTCCGCAATGTGAACTTCGACATCAGGAGCTACAAGAAACTGCAGATGTACGTCCACGCGGAATCCGGCGATCCGACACGTCCATTGGCCTATGGCGATGCGAGCGTCTTCATCCGGCTCGGCAACGACTACGCGCAGAACTACTACGAATATGAGGTGCCGGTGGTGCCCTCGGCCTTTTACAACAACGACCCCTATAACGTTTGGCCTGAGGCGAACAACATGGTCGTTGAGTTCGCCCGGCTGAACGACGTGAAGATCCAGCGCAACCAGGCAGGTTACCCAGTGAACCAGCGCTACACGCAGATGGACGGCGACCGGCGCGTGACCGTGGTGGGCAACCCGAACCTGAGCCAGATGAACACCATCATGATCGGCATCAGGAACCCGAAGAAGGACGGGGACCAGGCCAATCCCTGGGCCAATGATGACGGCTCCTCCAAATGTGTGGAGGTGTGGGTGAACGAGCTGCGTCTCACGGATTTCGACCAGCGCGGCGGCTGGGCGGCCATCGCGCGTGTGAACACCACTTTGGCGGACCTGGGCACGCTGAGCGTGGCGGGCAACTACAGCACGCCGGGCTGGGGCGGCATCGACAAGAAGGTGAGCGAACGGCAGCGCGACACCCGCTATGGTATCGACGTGAGCGCCAACCTGGAGATGAGCAAGTTCCTCCCGGAAAAGAGCGGCGTGAAAGTGCCGATGTACCTAGGCTTTTCCGAGCAAGTGATCAATCCGCAGTATGACCCGCTCAACCCGGACATCGAGTGGAACGATGCTACCCGCTCGCTGACGCGAGAGGAGAAGAAGCAACGGCTGAAGGAATTGCGGACGTACACCCGGCGAAGGAGCATCAACTTCACCAACATCCACAAGGAAAAGGCCGCCGGGAGCAAGAGAGAGAACTTCTTCGACGTGTCCAACTTCGGTCTTTCCTATGCTTACGGCGACCAGGAATTCCATGATGTGAACACGCAGTACGAGAACACGCGCACCTATCGCGGCTCGCTGAACTATCAGCACAATCCGAAGCCCCGGCCGGTGAAGCCGTTCGAGAACGTCGCGTTCCTCGGGAAAAGCAAATGGCTGCGGCTCATCAAGGACTTTAACTTCAATCTGGGCTTCAAGCAGCTCACCGCACGCACCGCGATCGACCGCAGCTACATGGAGCGACTTATCCGGCCCAACCCGGACATCGAAAGCCTTCCCCCGGCGCCCACCTACAACAAGAGCTTCAACTGGACCAACCAGTACGGCTTCCGCTACGAGCTGACCAAGAGCCTCAAGCTTGATTTCAACGCCAACAACAATTCCATCATCGGGGAGCCGGCAGGCCGGGTGAACAACGACGACCACGACGAGTACAAGCTGTGGAAGGACAGCGTGCTCACCAGCCTGAAGAACTTCGGGGAGACCACCACCTACAACCACATAGTGAACCTCACCTACACCCTGCCGTTCGACAAGCTGCCGATCACCGACTGGATCACCGCGAACGCCACTTATGGCGCAGGATATCAGTGGGACCGCGCACCGCTGACCCAGGACAGCGTGGGCAACACCATCCAGAACTCGAGGAACATCAACCTCAACGGCCAGTTCAACTTCGTGAGCCTGTATAACAAGATCAAGTATTTCAAGAAGATCAACGACAAGGCCCGGGGCGGAGGCAGTAGGTCGGCAAAAAGAGGCAGCCCCTCGAAGAAGGACGATGACAAGGACAAGGGCAAAGACAAGGACGGCCCGAAGATCAATCCCTTGGAAGGTCTGGCGCGCCTGTTGATGACGGTGCGTACCGGCACGTTCACCTACAGCCAGAACAGCGGTATCCTGTTGCCCGGCTGGGGGCGTGGCGCCAACGTGATCGGCATGGACCGCGGCTTCGGGGCGCCCGGCTTCGGCTTCATCCTGGGCGAGCAGAACCAGGACCTCAGCGGTAATTACGTGCGGGATTTCGCCAGCGAGGCCGCGAGCAAGGGCTGGTTGGTGGAGACCCCGAGCATCTACAATCCGTACACCAATACGCGTACCGAGACCATCAACGGTCGCCTTTCCCTCGAACCGTTCAAGGGCATGCGCGTGGAGCTGCTCGCCACCCGCACGCTCAGCGAGAACCGCAGTTCCTTCTTCCGTTGGAACGCGACTGAGCAGCGTTATGTGAATGACAGCCCGCGCGAATTCGGCAATTTCAGCGTCAGTACCATCAGTTGGGCCACCACCTTCAGCAATGACGACGACAACTTCGTGAACGGAAACTTTAGCAACATGCTCGCCGCAAGGCCGGTGATCAGCGAACGCCTTGGCACCTTGGACCCCGGGCGCAGCGGCCCCACCGACAGCCTCTACTATATCGGGTACGGTTCCACCAGCCAGGACGTGGTGATCGCTTCCTTCCTTTCGGCCTACACCGGAAAAAGCCCGAACAAGGTGCAGCTCAACCCTTTCAAGCTGATCCCGCTTCCGAACTGGGACCTCACCTACGACGGCCTCACCAAGCTTGACCTTTTCAAGAAGCTCTTCCGCACCTTCAGCGTGAAGCACAGCTACCGGAGTACGTTCAACATCGGCGGATACCAGACCAATCTGTTGTATGAAGAGGGAGGCAGTGTGCTGGACGCAGGCGGCAACTTCCTGCCCGAGCGGCAGATCTCGGTGGTCACCTTGGCCGAGGTCATGCACCCCTTCATCGGTTTCGACGCCACGCTCCAGAACAGCCTGTTGGCCAAGTTCGAGTACAACCGCGACCGGAACCTCAGCATGGGCCTCACCAACTATCAGGTCACCGAAGTGCGCGGGAAGGAATATGTGATCGGTAGCGGCTACCGGTTCAAGAACGTGAAGTTCCCCGTCTCGATCGGTGGAAAAACGCCCAAGAGCGACCTGAATCTGCGGCTGGACTTCAGCTGGCGCCAGAACAACACCGTGATCCGCAAGCTCCAAGAGGAGCAGAACCAGGTGACCGCCGGGCAGGACATCATCTCGATGAAAGCGAGCGTGGATTATGTGATCGGCGAGCGCCTAAGCCTGCGCGTCTTCTATGAGCGGGTCATCAACAAGCCGGTCATCAGCACCTCGTTCCCCAGTTCCAACACCAATATTGGCATCAGCCTGCGCTTCACTTTGACCCAATAAAGCATCTTTGCACTTCCTGATCAATCAAACCGACCCCAAGCAAGACAATGAATATCCCCGCTGAACTGAAGTACACCAAGGACCACGAATGGGTCCGCGTTGAAGGTGATGTGGCCGTTATCGGCATCACCGACCATGCCCAGAGCGAGCTCGGCGACATCGTGTTCGTGGACATCAACACGGAAGGGCAGGAGGTGGCTAAAGAGGAAGTGTTCGGCACCATCGAGGCGGTGAAGACGGTGAGCGACCTCTTCATGCCCGTCAGCGGAACGGTGACCGAAGTGAACGCAGCATTGGCGGACGACCCCGCGGCCGTGAACAAGGACCCCTACGGGAGCGGCTGGATCGTGAAGGTGAAGATCAAGGACGCCGCCGAGATGGAGGGTCTCTTGTCCGCCGAGCAGTACCAAGAGTCAATTGGCTGATATGCCTCATTTCGCGCTTGCCCCATGCGAGCGCTGATCCGGCGGCACGCGTGGCTCTTGGCTGCGCTCTGGGCCGTGGCGGTGCTCGCGCTCACCCTGATGCCGGCCAGTGACGTGCCCGCATGGCCTTGGGCCGAGCAGGTGCAATTGGACAAGTTCATTCATGCCTTCCTTTTCGGGATGCAAAGCCTGTTGCTGGGCGTGGCTCTGGCAGGCTTGGGTTCATGGCGTTCGCGCATCGGCCCACTGGCCCTTGGCGCCGTGCTGGCGATCGCCTACGGTGGTGTGATCGAGTTGTTGCAGGAAGGCATGTGCGCAGGCCGCCACGGGGACGTTCTGGACCTGCTGGCGGACGCAGCGGGCGCGCTACTGGGCTACGGTTTGCTGAGCTGGCGGGTCTGGAGGTAGGATCACAGGATCATCCCAGCCGCCACCGTTTCGTTGGTGCCCTCATCGATGAGGATCAAGCTGCCGGAATTCCTATTGCGCGTGTAGTTGTCGAAGTGAAGGGGCACGGTGGTGCGAAGCTGCACGCGACCGATGTCGTTCATGCCGATCACCTTGTCCTCCTCATTCTTGCGCAAGGTATTGATGTCCATCTTGTAGGTCACCTCTTTCACCATGCAGCGTGCGTCACGGGTGGTGTGCTTTACCGCATACTTACCATTTGGCTGCAAAGGGCGCTCATTCAGCCAGCAGAGCATCACGTCGATGTCCTGGCTGCTTTGTGGCAGGTTGTGCGGGCTAACGATCATGTCACCGCGGCTGATGTCGATCTCGTCGGAAAGCGCCATCACCACGCTTTGCGGCGCGAAGGCCTCTTCCACTTCACGCTCGCCCAGATGGATGCTCTTGATGGTGCTTTGGAATCCGCTGGGAAGCACTTGCACGGCGTCCCCCGTGCGGAAGATGCCGCCGGTGATCTGGCCTGCGAAACCGCGGAAGTCATGCCACTCATCAGTCATTGGGCGGATCACATGCTGCACGGGGAAGCGGCGGTCAATGTGGTTGAGGTCGCCCGCAATGTGGATGTTCTCCAGCAGGTACATCAAGGTGGAGCCTTGGTACCAGTCCATCCGCGTGCTGCGGTTTACCACGTTGTCGCCCTTCAGCGCACTGATGGGGATAAAGTTGAGGTCCCGGGCTTCCAGCTTGCTGCTGAAGTCCTCCAGTTCGCCCTGGATCTTTTTGAAGACCGCCTCGTCATAGTCCACGAGGTCCATCTTGTTGATGCAGAACACCACATGCGGAATGCCTAGTAACGAAGCGATGAAGGCGTGGCGGTTGGTCTGCTCCTGAATGCCTTTGCGTGCATCAACGAGAATGATCGCGAGGTTCGCGGTGCTCGCACCGGTGACCATGTTGCGCGTGTACTGGATGTGCCCGGGCGTATCAGCGATGATGAACTTGCGCCTGGGCGTGGCGAAGTAGCGGTAGGCCACATCGATGGTGATGCCTTGTTCGCGCTCGGCGCGGAGGCCGTCGGTCAGCAAGCTCAGGTCCACGTCACCGCTGCCGCGTTTGGAGCTGGCTTGTTCCACGGCCTCCATCTGGTCGTCGAAGATCGCACGGCTGTCGTACAGCAGGCGCCCGATCAATGTGCTCTTGCCGTCGTCCACGCTGCCCGCCGTGGTGAAGCGAAGCAGGTCCATGTCGAGATATCCCGTTGGGGCGGGAGATCTCCCGTCCTTACTGTGATCTGTCATTTTCTGATTTTCTGATTTTCTGATCGACTGATCAGAAGTATCCTTCTTTCTTCCGATCCTCCATGGCCGCCTCACTCCGCTTGTCATCCATGCGTGAACCGCGCTCGGTCGTCCGCGTGGAAGCCACTTCCTCGATGATCTCCTCGAGTGTCGAAGCCGGCGAATCCACCGCGCCCGTACAGCTCATGTCGCCGATGGTGCGGAAGCGGACGCGCTTCATGAAGGGTTTTTCAGTCGGCTTCAGGTGCATGAAGGGCGAGTTGGCATAGAGCACGCCGTCGCGCTCGAACACTTCGCGTTCATGGCTGAAGTAGATGTTCGGGATATCGATGTTCTCCAGTAGGATGTATTGCCACACGTCCATCTCCGTCCAGTTGCTGATGGGGAACGCGCGGAAATGCTCGCCCGGCCGCTTCCTGCCGTTGTACAAATTCCAGAGTTCCGGGCGCTGGTTCTTCGGGTCCCATTGGCCGAACTCGTCGCGGTGGCTGAAGACGCGCTCCTTGGCACGGGCCTTCTCCTCATCGCGGCGGGCACCGCCGATGGCGCAATCGACTTTGTGCGTTTCAATGGCATCCAGCAGCGTGTTGTTTGCAGTTTGTTGCGGCTGGCGTAGAAGCCCGTCTCCTCCTGCACCTTGCCTTCATCGATGCTCTTCTGCACACTGCCCACCAACAATTTTGCACCGTGTTCCTTCACCAAACGTGTCGCGGAACTCGATGGTCTCGCTGAAGTTGTGGCCCGTGTCCACATGAAGCAGCGGGAAGGGCACTTTGGCGGGGAAGAACGCCTTGCGCGCCAAGTGGAAGCAGAGGATGCTGTCCTTGCCGCCGCTGAACAGCAGCGTGGGGTTGTCGAACTGCGAGGCCACTTCCCGCAGGATGTGCATGCTCTCGCTCTCGAGTTCCTTGAAATGGGTAAGTCGGTAGGAATGCATGTGTGTCAATTCCGTTTGATGCGCGGGAAGCAAGTATTCGAACAGTTTCTCCGCCGCCACGTCCGCACTGCCGACCCACGGTGGTCAAGTGCAGGAGTCGGGTGAGGGCGGGGCCTCGAAGGGTGCGCTGATGCCGGTGAAGTCCTTCACCTCGCCGGCACGGGCCTTGGCGTAAAGTCCTTTCACATCGCGGCGCTCGCACTCCTCCAGCGGTGTGTCCACGAACACCTCCGAGAAGTCGGCCTCCCCGATGATGGTCCGTGCCTGCTCGCGGACGGCGATGGTGGGGCTAACGAAGCAGCAGATGGTCACCACGCCGTTCTGTGCGAACAGCTTGGCCACTTCCGCGATGCGTCGGATGTTCTCCGCTGCGGTCGGTATCGCTGAAGCCGAGGTCGTTGTTGATCCCGGCGCGAATGTTGTCGCCATCCAGCACCTGGCTAGGACCCCTTTCGTGGAACAGCGCTCCAGCCCGATGGCGATGGTGCTCTTGCCGCTGCCGCTTAGTCCCGTCATCCACACCACGGTGCCGTGCTGTCCCAGCAGAGACTCCTTGTCGGCCCGCTGTAGCAGGCGATCAGCATGGGGTGGATATGGCGGTCCTGAGGTTTCATTTTTCGGGCCGCGAAGGTACCGCCTCTTGAGGAAAGTAAGCGGAATAGGCAACATGCCTTTTCAGCATGCAAGCCTGCCGCAAGGCGGGCTCCTATCCTGTCAATCGTAAAATCCTGTCCAAAAACCTTGTCGGGTAAGACCCCGACCTTAGTCCTGCTTGATCACGAATGCCCAAGCACGGGGCATTGACCATGGAGCCATGGATCACGTGCAGGGCCTACCTATCTTTGGCGGTAGCCATGAGCAATATCCTACAAAAAGGCATAGCTGTCCCGGTCTCCGGCCATGTCCCCTCCATGGACCAAGTGGGCATCGAGGAGCGCGTCGCCCGCATCAAGACGCGCAGCATCAAGAAGGAGACCGAAGGTGCAGGGCATGAAGCTCGCCCTGAGCATGATCGACCTCACCACGCTCGAAGGCGCGGACACGCCGAGCAAGGTGCCGCCAGCTCTGTTACAAGGGCATGCACCTGCACGATTCACTCCCCGGTCTGCCCACCGTGGCAGCGATCTGCGTGTATCCCACCCTGGTGAAGGCAGCCAAGAAAGCCCTCGGTGAACAGTGGCGTGAAAGTGGCCGCCGTGGCCACCGCCTTCCCCAGCGGCCAAGCACCAAAAGCAGTGAAGATCGCCGACACCAAGTTCGCCGTTAGTGAAGGCGCGGACGAGATCGACATGGTGATCTCCCGCGGCCATTTCCACAGTGGTGAATACAATTTCGTCGCCGATGAGATCGCCGCGGTAAAGGAGGTCTGCGGCAAGGCCCGCCTGAAGGTGATCCTGGAGACCGGCGAGCTGGGCACCTACGACAAGGTGCGTTTGGCGAGCGACCTCGCCATCGCGGCCGGAGCCGACTTCATCAAGACCAGCACAGGCAAGATCAGTCCCGCCGCCACCATGGAAGTAACACTGGTGATGCTGCATGCCATTCGCGACCACTACTTGAAGACCGGCGTAATGATCGCGATGAAGCCCGCTGGCGGGATCCGCACCAGCAAGCAGGCACTGCACTACTTGATGATGGTGAAGGAGGAGCTTGGCCCGGAATGGCTGAGCAATCACTGGTTCCGCTTCGGCGCCAGTAGCTTGGCCAACGACATCCTGATGCAGTTGGAGAAGGAGGCCACCGGCAGGTACCAGAGCGCAGACTACTTCAGCGTGGATTGATCTGTTCAGTCTCCGCCCCTTGGATCGGAAGCCCTTTCGGAGCTTCAGGTACTACTGCTTCATCACCATCGTCCTGTAGCGCTGGCCTTCAGCCTGGACTTCCAACAAGTACATCCCTTGCGCAAGGCCGGTCAGATCGATGCTCAGCTTTTCGGGTCCGGAGGTGCGGACGATCGGCGCTGGTATACGCATACCGGCCATGTCCGTCACGATCACGGCTGAAGACCGCTTCCCAGTGAGCATTTGCACAGAGACGAGATCTGTTGCGGGATTCGGGAAGACACGGAGCATGTTCCCTTCTTCAACACCGACCGAAGTGATCAATTGGCAGAACCGGACCGTGGAGGCTACTGTGCCCAAATTGTAGTCCACCACCGGGAAGGTCAAGGACAACGGGGTCTGGTCGCAGAACTGGAAGTCACCGGTCATATTCCCGGCATTGACCGATGAGTCCTGTACGCTCCAAAAACCGGAGGTGGCTCCGGTCACCAGATCGAAATTGTACCAACTGTCACCGATGGTCACCGTTCCGTCGTTCGTGAACACGGCCGCCGGCAAGGGTGGCACGGTCAGCGATCGGTTCAGAAAACTTATTGCCAATGACACCGTACCTCCGGGGTAATTGAAGAAATCGTCGGCATTGGTCATGCTGCCAGTTCCCGTGAGGGTCCCGTAGTTGTGGAACTCCCCTGCGCGATTGGTCATGTCATTGAACTGGACCTCACCATTATTGATGTAGGCGCCCGCATTGGTGAAGGCTCCATGCTCCATGGTCCCGTCGTTCGTCAGGTTCCCAGCATTGTACAGGCTGTCTGCCATAATGTGCGCCGTCGGCCCGTTGGTCAGGGTGCCTTGGTTGTACAAGCTGTCCACCCCCGTTACGGTGCCCAGATTATTGAAGGTGAGCCCGGTGTAGATGGTCGAATGTTCCAATCCGCCGCTGTTGGTGTACGTCCCCATGTTGAGCAAGCTGTCCGTGCCGCTGATGGTGCCGGTGTTCTCAAAAGCGGCATAGTTGGAGTAGGCCCTGATCTGTGCGGTCCCCGAGTTTGTAAAGCTGCCCCCTTGCACCAGCAGGAGGTCGATGCTGAAGTTTCCGCTGTTGGAGAAAGTGCCACCGGTCATGAGCATGTTGCGTGGAGCGGCATCCTGGACCAGCGCCCCCGCAGCATTGATGGTGATCGAACCTGAAACTGGGCCCAGGTCATTGTTCAGTGTCACCTGATGGTTGATGGTGATGTTCATACCCGCCGTCGGGAGGCAGAAGCAGTCCCACGTCGAGGGCATGTAGTAGAGGCCATTGGCCGCACTTGTAATGTTCTGTGCCTGAGAGGCAAGGCTGCACAGGAGCATCATCGTGACGGCTATAATGGTTCGCTTCATTTCGTGGAAGGGGTGGATGGGCATGCGCACCAAAAGTCGTCATTCATCGGATACGGGCTCTGATGTACGTCAGGCTATGGGTCAAGCACAATCTGGCGCGAGAATTCCGCCTCCGTTACGCTACGTTTTAAGGGGCGGATGTCCCGTGCTTTTGAGCGGATCCGGCAACGGCATATAGGATACTTCGTCTCCGCACTACAAATTCAATTCAACGCATAAACCTTCCCCGGAAGACTTCGTACCACACCATTAAACTCCAAATTCAACAAGATCCCAGCGGCCTTGTGCGGCAGCATCTGGCTGCGGAAGCAGAGCGTGTCGATATCGATCCTTCCCTGAGCCTTGATCAGATCCACCAGCGTCTGTTCGTCCGGCATCAGGTCCGTGAACAACGCGCTCTGAACAGCGACCTTCTTCTGAGTCTCGGGTAGCCACTCCATCAGTTTCAGCACGTCCTGTGCGCAGGTGATCAGGTGTGCCTTGTTCTGCTGGATCAAGCGGTTGCAGCCAATGCTGTACGTGTCAGTAGGCCTGCCGGGATAGGCCATCACGTCGCGGTCGTAGCTGTCGGCGATGTCGGCGGTGATGAGCGAACCGCCTTTGGGTCCGCTCTCCACCACGATGGTGCAATCGCTCAGGCCCGCGATCACGCGGTTTCGCGCGGGAAAGTTGCCCGGCGCAAAGGTGGAGCCGCTGGTGAGCTCGCTGATCAGGGCGCCTTGGCCGCACATCTCTTTCGCCGTGGCGGCATGTTCACCCGGATAGAGCTTGTCCAAGCCGTGCGCTACGCAGCCCACGGTGCTCAGCCCGTTCCGCAAGGCCGAGCGGTGCGCGGTGATATCGATGCCGTAGGCCAGGCCGCTCACGATCATCGCGCCACTAGGGGCCAAGCCTTCCACCAGTTCTTCGCAGAAGCGCTTGCCGTGTTCCGTGGGCGTGCGGGTGCCCACGATGGAGACGCTGCGCGGCGGGTCCAGTTCCGCCTTCCCCTTCACGAAGAGCAGCACCGGCGCATCAGTACAATGGCGGAGGCGCTTGGGAAAATCCTCATCCAAGTAGAAGAGCATCCGCAGCTTGTTCTTGTGCACGAATACGAGCTCCCGTTCGGCCGCCTTGATCACGGCGCTGCCGAGGATCGAACCGGCCAGCACCCTGCCGATACCGGGCACCTTTTCCAACGAGCGCCGCACCGCCTTGTCGGTGAAAAGCGGGTCCACGCCACCACAATATGCCACGAGGTTGCGCGCGTTCACCGGACCGATGCCTTTGAGCAACGAGAGCGCAATGCGGTGGATCAGTTGGCGGTCGTCCATGTTTGCATGCTGGCGATCGCTACATTCGCCGTCAACGCACGTCGCCCAAAATACACTTGATGAGGATTTTTTCGATGGTGGTGGCCACCTTCGGTCTATTGACCCTGCAAGCCCAGACGGACGTATCCCCGATGGGGCGTGTCACCGGGGCTGTCCGGGATATCAAGGACCATTCCCCCATACCGGGCGCGATCGTTTCCTTTGGCGGGAGCAAGGCGGTGAGCACCAATGACAGCGGGCAGTTCGCCATCAGCCTGCCCGCCGGGAGCTATACGGCCGTAGCCCGTTTCATCGGCTATGCGGACCACCGCCTGCCAGTGGACGTCCCTGCCGGGGGCACAGTGAGCTTGAACGTCTTGCTTGCTCCCTCCACTTCGCAGTTGGACATGGTGGTGGTGAGCGCTGGCAAGTTCGAGCAACGCGTGGGCGAGGTCACCCAGTCCTTGAGCGTTCTGCCTGCTTCGATCATACGGGACAAGAACACCACCAACTTGAACAGTGCGCTAGATCAGGTACCCGGCGTGGTGATCGTGGATGAAGACCCGCAGATCCGTGCCGGCAGCGGTTTCAGCTACGGTGCCGGGAGCCGGGTGATGATGTTGGTGGACGGCATGCCGATCCTCAGCGGGGACATCGGGCGCCCGAACTGGTCGTTGCTGCCGATCGAGGACATTGAACAAGTGGAGGTGATCAAGGGCGCGAGCAGCGTGCTCTACGGCAGCGCGGCCCTCAGTGGCGTCATCAATGTCCGCACGGGTTGGCCGACCGATTCTTCCAAAACACGTGCGACGGTCTTCGGCGGTGTCTATGACACGCCCGGGAACCCGGATTCCAAGTGGTGGGGACCCAGCCCGCCGTTGACCACGGGCGCCAGTTTCCATCACGCCCAGCGCTTCAAAAAATTCGACCTTGTGATCGGGGGCAATGTCTTCGGCGATCAGGGATATATAGGACCTGAGCGCGTACCGGTCGATACGATCCAGATGGACCCCTATCGGTTGGGCAACGGCGGCTACGACCATCGCGTACGGTTCAATTTCGCCACGCGCTGGCGCAACCAGAAGTTGAAGGGTCTGAACTACGGCCTCAACGGGAACGTGATGAAGAGCCACAGCACCAGCGTCTTCCTCTGGGATAATTTGAACGAGGGCCTCTACCGGCCCATGCCGAACACAATGACCAACACGATCGGTACCCAGTTCTACCTCGACCCCTTTGTGGAATACACCGGCCCGAAGGGCACACGGCACAGCCTGCACGGCCGCTGGTACCGGCAGGATTTCGAAAATGACAACGACCAGAGCAATGCCAACGACATGCTCTACGGCGAATATCAGTATCAGGAGAAATTCGAATTTTTCGGGCCGACCACGGTGACCTTGGGCGTCACGGGGCAGCAGGTTTCCAGCCATTCAGTGCTGTACGTGGGCGATGGGGGCGGAGATGGGGAGAACACCGCCACCAACCTTGCCGGTTATCTGCAGGTGGACAAGAAGCTGATGGGCAAAGTGGCGGTGAGCGCCGGGGTGCGCTACGAGCAGTTCACAGTGAACGACTTCCAGCAGGCGGAACCGGTTTTCCGCGCGGGGGCCACCTACCAGATGTTCGAAGGCACCTTCCTGCGGGCCAGCTATGGCCAAGGGTTCCGTTTCCCCACCATCGGCGAACGCTACATCCTCACCTCGGTGGGTTCGTTGCATATCTATCCCAATCCCGACCTGCAGCCGGAGACCAGCGTGAACATGGAGGCCGGGGTCAAGCAGGGCTTCAAGATCGGCAACGTCACCGGTTATGTGGACCTGGTGGCGTTCCGGCAGGATTTCGACCGGTATGTGGAATTCACCTTCGGCCAGTGGGGCGAGGACCGATCTCTTGCGAACTTGGTGGGGCTCGGTTTCAAGAGCGTCAATACCGGCGGTGCACGCATCACGGGCACCGAATTGGAGTTGGCCGGCAAGGGTAATGTCGGGGCCGTGGAGCTGGGCTTGTTGCTAGGCTATACCCACACCCTGCCCGTGAGCACCACACCGGATGAGGCCTATGCCCGGTACACCACCACCACGGGCGCGGTAGAGGACGTGAGCTATGCCAACACCAGTTCGTACACGAAGGACGAGGTCCTCAAATTCCGGGTGCAGGACCTGTTCCGCAGCGATGTCGGGGCCGACTGGAAGCGGTATTCCGCAGGAGTCAGCGTGCGGTACAACAGCCATGTGCGCAACATTGATGAGGCGTTCATCACGTTCGAGAAGTACGGGTATCTTGGTGATGTGGGCATTGAGAAATGGATGGACACGCACACCACCGGCGATTGGATCACCGATGTGCGGGTCGGCTATGCTCTCACCCCGCAGATCAAGGCCTCCTTCATCGTGAACAACCTCGGCAATGAGGTCTATGCCATCCGGCCCATGGCGATCGAGGCGCCACGGAACTTCCAGGTCATGTTGGCGCTCGATATATGAGCGGAGTGGAGCGCATCCTTGGCGTGATCCCCGCCCGATTTGCCAGCAGCAGGCTGCCCGGCAAGCCCTTGGTGGACATCGGAGGGAAGAGCATGGTGCAGCGCGTAGTGGAACAGGCCAAGTGTTCCGCCAGCCTCCAAGCCGTGGTGGTGGCCACGGACGACCAGCGGATCGTGGACCATGTGCAAGCGTTCGGGGGCGAGGCCGTACTGACATCCGCAGCCCACCCGAGCGGAACGGACCGCTGCTGGGAAGCGCTGGAGCGTATGGGTGCCGCAAATTTCGAAGGCGTGGTGAACATCCAAGGTGATGAGCCGTTCATCGAGCCGGAACAGATCGATGAGGTCTGTGCCTGCCTCAGGCAGCCCGGGGTCGCCATCGCCACGCTGGCGCAACGTGTGACCGACGACCGTGACCTGGAGGACCCGGGAGAGGTGCTCATTACCGTGGATGTGAACATGAACGCGCTATTCTTCAGCCGCGCGGCGATCCCCTTCCTTCGCAACCCGACCCAGACACCGCATCACCAGCAGTTCCGCTATTTGAAGCATGTGGGCCTGTATGCTTACACCGCCGTGGCCTTGGAGCAGATCGTGCAATTGACGCCCTCGGCGCTGGAGCTTGCCGAATCCTTGGAGCAGTTGCGCTGGTTGGAGAACGGAGTGCCGGTGCGCGTCGGCCTTACGGAGCGTCCTTCGTTCTGTGTGGACACGCCGGCGGACCTGGACCGTGCGAGAAGGATGGCGGTAGATCGCCGATGAGCACAGATGAACCCGGGGCCAAGGTTTCCCCGGCCGACGCATTGGCTTAGTTTTGACCCGATACATGGCCCTCGATCGCGACATACACCGCCTGCTCTTCCAGCATGACTGCGTGATCGTGCCCGGATTCGGCGGATTCTTGACCCACTATCGCCCAGCGCGCTTGGACGAGCAACGCCGCTTGGTGCATCCGCCGTCCAAGGACCTCAGCTTCAACAAGCACCTCGTGCGGCAGGACGGCCTGCTCGTGGACCAGCTCGTGCGGCGTGAGGGGCTGGATTTTCAAAAGGCCAAGAACAGGATCGAGGAGGAGGTGACGGAGTGGAGAGGGAAGCTGCAACGGCAAGGCCGCTTGGAAGTGCTTCAGGTCGGAACGTTCTACCTTGATCACGAACAAAATCTACAGTTCGAGCCGGACCGGCGCGTGAATTTCCTCAAGGATGCCTACGGCCTGCGTCCCGTGGCGGCGGTGCCCGTCGTGCGGCCGGACATTCTGCCGAAAGTAGCCTCGCTGCCCGTGGCTGAACCAGAGGCTGAAGCCGAGGAGGGTAGGCGGACCCCGGCCTTCTTGGCCGCGGCGGCCACCATCGCCATCCTGCTGACCGCCGCTACTTGGTGGGTCGTGGGCACCTCCGGACCGAAAACCATCGCATGGGGCGGTTTCGACATTTTGCGCAGTAATGAGCCGGCACGTTACGTCCTTCCGGGAGCGCCACCCGGACACTTGGAAGCTCCGGTGGAAGCATCGATATGGTCGGCACCGGTGGACATGCAAGGGGTTCATGAAATGCCCATTGCGGGGCCGGACGTGGCTGCTGTGGTGGTGGATTTCGGGCAGCCACCGGCAAAGGCTGAACCGGAGAGTACGGCCGTGGACACCCCGGCGGTGCGTTCCCGCTATCACATCATCGGGGGATGTTTTCTGGAGAAAGAGAACGCGGACCGCTTCATATCCGAACTGCAGGCCAAGGGTTTTGCAGCCTCATTGATCGATCGGAAAGGCGGACTGTACCGTGTTGCGTATGGCAGCTATCCCTTGAGGTCCACGGCCGCGGAAGCCTTGGAGGCCGTCCGCAAGGAGGAAGCTCCGGACGCTTGGATGCTCGTGAAGTGATCGCCGCGCTCCATTGGCATTAAATTTGCGTACGTAGCTCAGCACGGAATGACACGCACGATCGATATGAAAGCCATTGAACTTTCCTTTCTGGAAGGGGATGTCTTGCATGCCCACTTCAAGAAGGACGTGTTGGGCAGTGTGGAGGACGTGCATGAGCTTTTCGATACCATCGGCCGGGAACGAAAGGACCGTAAGGGCCTGCTGCTGGTCACCGTAGGCGATCGGAGCACGCTTACCAATGAGGCACGGGCATTGGCCAGTGGTCCCGAGGGCGACAGGGTGCTTGCCGCGGATGCCATAGTTCTGCGTGATTTCGGCCATCAGCTCGCCGCAAATGCCTTTGTTCGGCACAACCGCCCGCTGCGGCCGACCAAATTGTTCCCGGACATGAAAAGTGCTTTGGTCTGGCTCGGCGAACAGCATCATCTCATCGAAACTTCATGAAGCTTCCCCTTAGCGCGCTTGCCTTGGGCTTGATCACCCTCCAAGCCTCCGCCCAAGTGGTCTTGGACCCTCCGGCACAGGTGATCGATCTGGGCAAGGGCCAAGTGACCTGCTTGGCGATCGCGCCCAAGGGTGACCGGATCTTGGTGGGATCCGATCGTGGTGCTGAACTGCGTGACCTGGAGACCGGCAAGCGTGTGGCGGAATTCCCTTACAACGAGAATGGCAGTAAAACGGTATACCATTGCGCGTTCAACGACAACGGGGAGTTCGTGGTGCTGATCGGCTTCGCAGGCACGCGGGAAGTGTGGGATGTGAAGACCGAAAAGCAGGACAAACGGCTCGCGATGTACAAATGGATCCCGGACGCGATCCGCACACGTGACCTTGGCCTGAAAAAGGGCAACTCGGACTTTGACCGCTTCTATCAGCAAGGCAAGGCGGAGCATGGGGACCTGGCCGCACATGCCGACAAGGAAGGAACCGTGATCTTCACCGATCCCGATGGGAATGCCTTGCAAACACTGACCTTCTCCGAGAACAAGGACAAGCTTTACAGGGCGCCATGCCTCTTTCACAACGATCGGTTCATCACAGGCACGGATGATGGCCGCGTGCTCTTCTACGAACTGGCCAAGCCTTGATCGCGCAGCGCCGCCAAGGCTTTGCGCACATGCCGCTTGGCGCTGAGGCGGTCCATCACCACCGCACGAATGATGCCTTCGGTGTCGATCACGAAAGTGGCCCGCGCCGTGAACCCCAATAGTGTCCGCAAGCCGAAAGCTGCACGGGCCTTGCCGTCCACATCGCTAAGGAGCGCAAAAGGCAGGCGATACGCCGTAGCGAACCGCTTGTGCGAGGCCACATCATCATCGCTGATGCCGACGACGACCGCGTCCAGCCCCGCGAATTCGGCATGTTGGTCGCGGAAGGTGCACGCCTCCTTGGTGCAGACCGGTGTATCGTCCTTCGGGTAGAAGTACAGCACCACCTGGCTTTTGTTACGCAAGGCGGAAAGCTGGAACAAGTTCCCGAATTGGTCGACCAGTTCAACTTCTGGCGCGTGGTAACCGACTTTCAGCATCTGTCAAGTGTTGTGTGCCTTCCCGTATGGGTGAGCGCAAGGTAACGGGGATGAAGCCGCTATTTTCGCGGCCATAAACGCCGTTCCATGGATCCCAAGCCGACGACCGCCAGCTATTCCGAGACCACCCAGTTCGTGTTGCCCAACGACACCAACGTGATGGACAACCTCTTCGGTGGCCAACTGTTGAAGTGGCTGGACATGAGCTGCGCCATCAGCGCCCATCGACACTGCAACCGCATCACGGTGACCGCAGCGGTGAACAACGTCAGTTTCGACGTCCCCATCAAGCTCGGCGACATGGTAACGATCAAAGCCCATGTGAGCCGCGCCTTCAGCACCAGCATGGAGGTATGGGCCGACGTATGGACGGAGAACCAGTTCAGCGGGGAGCGCACCAAGTGCAACAGCGCCATCTACACCTTCGTGGCCATCGATGAACACGGGAAGCCCACGGCGATACCGGCGGTGGTACCGGTGACGGATGAAGAGAAGCTGCGCTACGACGGGGCGTTGCGCCGCAGGCAGTTACGCTTGATCCTTGCCGGAAAAATGAAGCCCGGAGAAGCTAGCGAACTGAAGGCGCTCTTCGCGTAGATCGGACGCAGACCCACGACAAACGGACTCAGGACTCACGACTCAATCAACCTCTGCGCCTCCGCAGCTTTTTACCTACGATACTTGCGGTGATCCCTCCTCCGCCCAAGCCACGATCTGGTCCAGGTCCTGCTTCTCCATGCAGCGAAAATGGCCGCGCGGACATTTGTCGAAGCCGATCTTTGAGCAAGGCCGGCACGAAAGCCCGAGCACCTCGCTGATGTGCGCCCGCTCCGGATGCTGAGGGATGTAAGGCCCCATGCCGAATTGCGGCACCGTGTTGCCCCAAACGCTCACCGTGTTCTTGCGGAACGCGCTGGCCACGTGCATCGCGCCGCTGTCGTGGGCGATCACACTGGTGGCCTGGCGGATCAAGGAGGCCGAGCCCATAAGGTCGAATTTCCCCGTGGTGTCGAATGCGCGACCTCCCACGGCGTTGCAGATCATGCGGCCAATGGCCTGGTCCCCCGGACCGCCGATCACGACCAGCGACCCCTTCAGTTTGCCGGCCAGTTCCACCAGTTTGTGCGGTGGCAGGCGTTTCGTGAGATGCCCTGCGCCGATGCACAAGGCGATGTATCCGTTCCTGTGTGATGCCGGCAACGTGGCCAGGTCCACTTCTTTCTCCTTGGGGATGAAAAGGTCCAAGCCCTGCCCGTCATTCTTCACGCCGAGATGTGCCACGGTGGTCAGGTAGCGGTCCACGATATGCACCGGTGGCATCTTGTCCTTCTTGAAATTCACCAGCAGCCACTTCTCGAAGTTCAGCTTGGGAAAGCTCTTGGAAGCCTTGCCCAACGCCGTTTTCACACGCAAAGTGCGGGTGTTGCGGTGCAGGTCCACAACGAGGTTGAATTTTTCCTTCTTCAATGTTCGCAGCACATGGCCCAAGTCGTCGCCCAGCAGGTGCACACGGTCCACGTAGGGAGAGTGCTCCACTAGGGAACGGAAGGAGTCCTTGGTGAGGAAATGCACCTCCACGCCGGGCACTTGTTGCTTCAGGCAACGCAGCAAAGGCGAGGTGAGGATGATGTCGCCTATGGAACTGAAACGGATAACGAGGACCTTCATGAGAGCGGGCACGAAAGTAGCCGTAGGGGCCGGGATGGAACTCAGATAACGCTGGAAAGAGCTGTTCTCCGCTAATGGAATGCTCGCAGGATTGCCCGCTGGCGTACCTGCCGGATCGGACCCATATCCATCGGACCATCTGCGTTCATCTGCGGCATCTGCGGCTTTTCCCTCTGGATATTCAATGGTCAAGGGTGATCCAAAGACTCCGCGGACCCATCATCCGCGTATCTTGTTCGGAAAGCCGCACATTTGCAGCATTCCGCCTTTTGGAACTTGAGATGTACATCGACACGCACGCCCACCTCTACCACAAACAGTTTGACAACGACCGCGCCGAAATGGTGCAACGCGCCTTGGACGCGGGGGTCCGCAAGCTCTTTCTCCCGAACATCGACCTCACCAGCGTGGAGGCCATGCATGCGCTTTGTGATGAGCACCCCGAGACCTGTTTCCCCATGATGGGCCTTCACCCTTGTTCGGTGGGCGAGGACCCAAGCCGTGATCTCGCCGAGGTGGAGCGCCTGCTCGGCACCGGGCGGTATTGGGCCGTGGGTGAGATCGGCATCGATCTGCATTGGGACAAGACCTGGCTCACGCAGCAGCAGGACGCATTCCGTCAACAAGTGCGCTGGGCCCAGGAGCTCGCGCTTCCCGTGGTGATCCACTGCCGTGAGAGCTTCGAGGAAACGATCACGATCATTGAGGAGGAGAAGGATGAGCACCTCAAGGGTGTTTTCCATTGCTTCACCGGAACAGCGGAAGAGGCGAAGCGGATCATCGATGTCGGAGGCTTCATGCTCGGGATCGGCGGCGTCATTACTTTCCCGAAGGGTGGGCTCGCGGAGACCATGGCGGAGGTCGGTGCGGCTCACTGTGTGCTGGAGACTGATTCACCTTACCTCGCCCCGGTGCCCCATCGAGGTAAACGCAACGAAAGCAGCTATATCCCGCTGATCGCCGAAGCGCTCGCGGCCGCCGTGGGCATCTCCGTGGAGGAAGTGGCGCGCATTACCACCGCCAACGCGGAGCTGCTCTTCGCCGAATGAGCACGCCCAAGGTTTTATTGATCTACACCGGTGGCACCATCGGCATGGTGGCCGATGCGCGCAGTGGCATCCTCCAGGCCATGGACCTCGATCATTTGGAAGAGCAGGTGCCGGAGCTGGCCCGCATGGGCATTGCGCTGGAAACGGTGTCCTTCGGCACGCCCATCGACAGCAGCGACATGCATCCGCCCCAGTGGGTGCGCATCGCCGAGACCATCGGCCAACGGTATGCGGAGTTTGACGGTTTCGTGGTGCTTCACGGCAGCGATACCATGGCCTATACCGCCAGCGGCCTGAGTTTTTTGCTGGAGAACCTCAGCAAGCCCGTGATCCTCACCGGTAGCCAGCTTCCGCTCGGCACCATTCGTACGGACGGCAAGGAGAACCTGCTCACGGCCATTGAGATCGCCGCAGCGAAGGAGAACGGCAAGCCGAAAGTGGCGGAAGTGGCGATCTACTTTGAGTACAGCCTCTATCGCGGCAACCGCACGGTGAAGGTGCATGCGGAGCGCTTCGAGGCCTTCCGGTCACCGAATTGGCCCGTGCTGGCCGAGGCGGGTGTCCATATCCGGTACGACCAAGCGGCGCTGCTTTCCCGGCGCACGGGCCCGTTCCATGTGCATACGCGCATGGACGATGGCATTGGCGTGATCCGCTTGTTCCCCGGGATCAGGGCCTCTTGGGTGAAGGCATTGCTGAACGACACCGGTCTGAAAGCCGCTGTGCTCACCACTTTCGGCAGCGGCAACGGCCCCACGGACAAGGACTTTCTCGACGTGCTCCGCGAGGCCCGCCAGCGCGGCATCGTGCTGGTGAACGTGACCCAATGCGTTGGCGGCCGCGTGGAGCAGGGGCGCTATGAGACCAGCCGCGCCTTTGCCGAAATGGGCGTGGTGAGCGGAATGGACATGACCACCGAGGCGGCCATCACCAAACTGATGTTCCTGCTAGGGCAGGGGATGGGGTCGGAAGAGGTGATGCAGCGCATGGGCGAGGCGCTGTGCGGTGAAATTGCTGCTCAGTAAGGCGCGGCCTTGTTACATTCGCGGCCCGCATCCCCGGATGCGGTGTATTGGAGAAGTGGCCGAGTGGTTTAAGGCGCACGCCTGGAAAGTGTGTTTACTGAAAGGTAACGGGGGTTCGAATCCCTCCTTCTCCGCCAACGCTGCCCGCGCAGCGGGCGGTCCCAAGCTTGGATCTGGCGCTTGGAGCAAGCTCCGCACCAGATCCAAGCTTGGGACCAAAGGGCGCAAAGCGGCCGCAGCGTTGAAGCCACCTCCGCCGTACGGCGGAAAAGTGCCTTGCGCAATCCCGTTCAGAAATACCGCGACCAAGCTTGCTTGGATCAGTGGCCTTCGGTCTTCATGCAGGATCCGCACAGCGGGTCGCCGATCGAAGCCACCCCCACCGGGAAAGCGCGCCTCGCGCAATCCCTCTCTTGACATATTCAACGGAGCTCGCTCCAAGCACCGATCTTCAGGCGTAACGGCCGCCTATATTGCATCCTGTGCGACATCTGCTCTCCATTGTGCTCCTACTATGCGCGGTCCATCTTCAGGGCCAAAGAGCGCATGTGCGTGCTGCTTCCATCACACTGCAAGGTGATGTCGTTCGCAACCTCGCCTTGATCGATAGCGCCTTGCTGATCAATGGCCGGCCCAGTCTGGAGCGGGCGCGGTTGCTGGAATTGAAGGGTGAACAGTATTACCGGCTCAGCGATATCGGAGAGGCTTGGCGGACTTGGAACGAGGCGCTCTCGCTGCGCCAGCAGCTTTTTGGGGATAGTTCTGCTGAGGCCGGATCGGGCTATGCCTATCAAGCGCGCTATCACGCCTACATGAGCAGCTCCCAACTCGACCATCAAGCTGTTGCCTATACCGAAGCCTCTCGGGCCAAGCATTTACTGGAAACACGGAAGGGGGAAGTGAAGACCGACGATCGCGTATTCGTGCTGCGTGAATTCGCATACGCGTACAAGCTCCTCAATGTGGTGGCCCAACAGGATCCAGGTACCGGGTATCGACGCACGCGGTCGTGCTTCAAGGATGCCCTGCGGATCGCGGAGCACGCCAAGGACACCCTATGGGTCGCGCAGGTCACACATGACATCGGCAACACCTTCACCGATCAGGTCAACGGTCCGCATGGGCCCACTTCCCCACGGGAACTTCGCATCCTTGTGGATAGTGCCCTGATGCACTACCGGCGATCCATGGATCTGTTGGCCGCTATGGGCCAAGGCTCATCGGAAGCAATGATGATGGAGCACTTCACGACCGCCTTGTTGTACAAGTATGCATATGGTCAGGATAGTTCGCAGGTCGCCATTGCAGCATTTGACGAGGCGTTGCTCACCATGCTCGCGCCATATGAGGGGAGAAAGCGTGAAGATCCGCTGCACTTCGAACCGAGGCTTGCCAACAAGGCCCAAATGTTGGAGCTGCTGTTCCAGAGAGCGCTCTCTTATGCCGATCAATACCACGAGCATACGGATACGATGCGCTTGCGACTGGCGCTCAAAAGCCTCGAAGCTGCAGTGCCGTATTGGTGGGCCATGTTACGCGAATACCGCAGCCGCGACCTACAGAAGGTGCTCGGCAGTTACAGCCACTTCCCGTTCCGCTACGGCACCCACTTGGCCGCCGAACTTTACGGCCTCAATGGAGATCCTGCCCGGCTTCAACAAGCATTGAACTGGTACGATCTGGACCAAGGTGCATTGGAGCAACGTGATCTGCTACGCTCCGGTGCATCTTCCGTGGAAGCAGCCATAAGCACGAAAAATAGAGGGCCATCCCAACTGCCTGAAGGTACCATGCTCGTTGCATTCCACGCCTATCCGTGGCTCATGGCCATTGTGATCGACCACAAAGGCACCCGGATCATCCGGCCCGGTACCAAGAAGCTCAATGGGGGCGATCTGGCACAGCTTGGCTCCGCCCTTCGCCGAGCGATGAAGGAGGGGAATGTGGAGGACTATCGCCATATCGGCAATGTGATTTATGCGAACACATTGGAGGATGTTCTTAAGGGGGAAAAGGTGCAGGAACTGATCATCATTCCCGACGGTGCGATGGCCTTTCTGCCTTTCGAGGCACTTGTCACGGATACGGTGACCGGAAGTACCTGGGGCGATCTGCCTTACCTCCGGAACTGCACGAAGGTGCGCTATGCACGATCGATCCGGGGGGCATTGAAACCTGCGATCACTTTGGACGGCGGCAAGTTCAACTACGTGGTGGCGGATGTGCCAGGCCTTTCCTATCTGCCTTTTGCAACCCGGTTGGTGCGGCGGCATGAGGAGCGCACCGATATGCCACATTCCACTGCACCGCTCACGCGTGCTCGGTTGGGTACATGGATGCATGCTGAGATCGCGCTGCACATCGCCACACATGCCGAGGCCCTGGACAAACCGGACGCTGTTCCACACATGCTCTTGGCCGATGGTTTTCTTACGCTCAACGACATCGACAGCATCGGTTGCGCTGCGCCGTTGGTGGTGTTGAGCACCTGCTCCAGTGGTGATGGGCGGGTCTTCATCGGTGAAGGTGCGATGAGCTTGGCCAATGCCTTTCTGCGGGGCGGGGCACAAGCGGTGGTGCAGACGCTTTGGCCAGTGGATGATCAGTCCACCAGTGAAGTGCTGGAACGGATGTACGCCTACATGGAGGAAGGCCGCACCGTCAGTGACGCCTTATCGGCAGCGAAGGCTGATCACTTGCGCCAACATGCGGATGGAGCATTGGCCAATCCTTTCTTCTGGGCCGGTATCGTGACCACGGGGGTGGAGGTACGACCGGCGCCCAAGAGAGCTTCAAACCGGCCCTACTGGTGGATGGGCGGCGCATTCATCGTGGTGATAAGCGCCGGGGCCGGCTACAGACGGTTGAGGCGCTCCAAGAGCTCCTCCGCGCGCTCCGAAAGTTGAGTATCGGTGCCGGCTGCCACACTTTGGAGCAAGGCGCGCGCCTGTTCCGTTCTGTTTTCCTGCAAAGCGCATAATGCGCCTCGGTACATTGCCCGCAACGCATAAGCGGAACCTCCGGGAATCCGGGCATAGGCCGCTTCGGCTTCCTGGTATTTTTTCTCCCGGTCCAGCACTACCCCTGTGAAATATAGTAGCGTGTCGTTATCCGGGTCCCGGAGCATGGCCAGTTCCAGCAATTGATCGGCCGTGGCCAGGTCATCCTGCTTGTAGGCGTTCATGATCGCGTCCAGCACCTGTGGATCGGTACCCATCAGCACGGGCAAGCCTTCCTCCTTGATCGCATAATGATCGGCCAGTGCCTGCGGCGTTTCGCCCGGCATCAGCCACCAGCCAAGACCCCCGACCAGCACCACGGCGGCAGCGGCCCACCACCATTTGCGCCATGCTCCCGTTCTACCGCTCCCATCCAGCTCGGCATCGCTTAGTTGCTTCCGTAGTCGTTCCTCGCCCAGGTCCTTCAGTGCGGCGATCGTGGATCGCACAGCGGCGAGGTTATCCTGCATCACCGGATCCTTGGCCAACTCCTGCTCAAAAGCAGCGCGTTCAACCACGTCCATGTCATTCTCCACGTACCGGATGGTGCGTTCAATGGCGGGGTCGTTCTCCTGCTCTTCCATCACAGAACAAGCATTTTGACAACGCGTACCAAGGCGATCAAGCGTTGCAGCGCGTAGTGCTTTTTCTTTTTGCCACGTTGCGATTCTTCAGTCCCATGGCCTCGGCCACGGCATCCATGTCGTTCCCCTCCAAGTAGTACAGCTCCAGCACGCGCCGATCGTCCGGTTTCAGCTCGGCCAAACGTTGGCGTACCAGTACCGCTGTGGCTTCCTTTTCCTGCCCGTTCATACCATTGGTACCCGGATCCACCGCTAGGATACCATCGAAGTCATCGGGAAGCGCTTCCTGTTTACGCACCACACGCATGCGGTTCAGCAGTTGGTTCTTGCCCACGGCGAAGAGATAGGTCCGCACCGAGCAGTTCAGCTCCGCCAGTTCACCATCGCTCGACTTCCGGTAAAGCACGATCACGGCTTTCTGGAAGGCATCGTGGGCTTCCTCATCCTCCACATGGCAACGCTGTTGGGCCCAACGTACGAACGGGTTCCGGTGTTCCTTGTACAGGGCACGGTACCAAGCATGTTCGGTGTTGGCCGTAGGTTGGAGGGTGGGCTCCATGAGCGTGGCAAGGTAGGGGGTGGTATCCTTTTTCAAAAAACCATATCAATAGTGTCCTCCATTGGGGATCCGGTGATCGAGCAGTGAACCCGTTATACACATGAACAGCAGCCCCCTATCGCCCATTGATATGTCACATATCAAGCCCTCCAACCACCACATCTTATTCTGGTGTGCCCTCTTCATCGGATTGATCGCCCTGCTGGGACTCTGCATTGGCTTCAATGCATGACCGTACGCTGAGGTGTTCGTAGTGGAGCCTACGTTTATACCGCCTCGGCCAGCCCGGGGATCGTTCGCGATCTCCGGGCTTCTTTATTTGCTCCTAAATGGGGATGCTCTCACACTGCCTCAGCTCGCCAAATGGCGGATCCTGTTGATCCTGAGATCCGGTCAGATGATTTGTATGCTCAGGGGTCCACTGCGTGAGACCCTGAGGGAGATCCCGTAAATTCGCAGCCCCTTTCCCCCATGCCCCGCATCGGTCCCATAGAACTCGGCGATTTCCCGCTGCTCCTCGCTCCCATGGAGGATGTGAGCGATCCGCCCTTCCGTGCGCTCTGCAAAAAGCACGGTGCCGACCTGATGTACACCGAGTTCATCAGCAGCGAAGGGCTGATCCGCCAAGCCGCGAAGGGCATGAAGAAGCTGGACATCTTCCCGGAGGAACGCCCCGTGGGGATCCAGCTTTTCGGCGGCAGTGAGGATGCCATGGAAGAGGCCGCCCGCATCGCCGAGCGCGCCGGACCGGAGCTGATCGACATCAACTACGGATGCCCCGTGAACAAGGTGGTGAACAAGGGCGCGGGCGCCTGCCTCTTGCAGGACGTGGACAAAATGGTGCGCCTGACCGAGAAGGTGGTGAAGGCCGTGAAGCTGCCCGTCACCGTGAAGACCCGCTTGGGTTGGAACGACCACACCAAGAACATCATGGAGGTGGCCGAGCGCCTGCAGGACATCGGCATCCAAGCGCTCAGTATCCACGGTCGCACCCGCGCCCAACTCTACAAAGGCCCTGCGGACTGGACCTTGATCGGCGAGGTAAAGAACAACCCGCGCATCCACATCCCCATCTTCGGCAACGGCGACATCGATTCACCGGAGAAAGCACTGGAATACCGGAACCGTTACGGCGTGGACGGCCTGATGATCGGCCGCGCCAGCATAGGTGCACCGTGGATCTTCAACCAGATCAAGCACTTCTTCGCCACCGGTGAGCACTTACCACCGCCCACGATAGATGACCGCGTGGATGCCGCCCGTGAGCACTTCGAGCGCAGCTTGCTTTGGAAAGGTGATCACGAGGGCGTTGTGGAGATGCGTCGCCACTATACCAACTACTTCAAGGGTCTTCCGAATTTCAAGGAGCACAGGATGAAGCTGGTGACGGAGAACGACCCGCGCATCGTGCTGGAACTGTTGGAGATGGTGCGGGTCCAGTTCGCGCTCGCAGCGTGAGGTCGATCAGCTAATCGATAAACATGGCGTACGATACCCAGTTCGAGTTCCGTATAGCCGAAGTCCTTTTCGCCCAAGGCATCGAAGCCGAACCCGTAAAAATGTTCGGCGGCATCATCTTCATGGTGCGCGGCAACATGAGCGTGGGCATCACCAGCAAGGGCGACTTCCTGGTGAAGTTCGATCCGGAACGACATGCGGAGGCAAGTGAATGGCCCGGTGCCAAACCCTTCACCATGGGAAGAGGAGACGGCAAGGGTGTCCTTCTTGTGGATGCGGAAGCGGTGGAAAGCCGACAGGCCATGGAGAAGTGGGTGAAGCTTTCGCTGGAGCATGTGCTCACGCTTCCGCCTAAGGTGAAGAAGGCGAAGCGGAAGAAAGCGCCGAGGAAGAGTTGAACGGTAGGAACAGCGAGCACGGTGTAGCCCCGCCGTCTTGATCAACCTCACCATTTTCACAGCCTTTACATTTCATTATTCAAGGAACGTATTCCGAGAAAATCGTGATATTTGCGGAATACAATCCTCTAAAACATGATCGAGCGCACGCTACTTCCGGAGCTTTTACAGCGGTTGAAGGGGGAAAAGGCCATTGTGCTCCTCGGGGCCCGGCAAACGGGAAAGACCACCCTCATCAACGAATTGACGCGGGAACTGCCTGCGGTGGTCCGCTTCAACGGAGATGACCCTGCCGCTCAACGCGCCTTGACGGACGCGAGCCAAGAAGAACTGAAACAGCTGCTTGGCAACGCATCCGTGGTGGTGATCGACGAAGCGCAACGCATCGATGGCGTGGGGCTTACGGCGAAGATGATGATCGATGAGCTTGGCAAAAAGGTCATCCTCTCCGGTTCTTCGGCTTTGGAGCTGAACAACCGGATCCAAGAGCCGTTGACCGGTCGCAAGTGGACCTATCAGCTCTTACCGATCACATGGAAGGAGCTGGTGCAGCACAACGGCCTGCTCACCGCCCGTGGAAAGCTGAAGGAGGTCCTGATCTCGGGCACGTACCCGGAGGTGCTTACGGCGGAAGCCGACCGCGACCGGGTGTTGCGCGAACTCGCGGACAGTTATCTGTTCAAGGATATCCTGGCGCTGACGGGGATCCGCAAACCACGCGCCTTGGTGGACTTGCTGCGGGCTTTGGCGTGGCAGGTGGGGCAGGAGGTATCCATGAGCGAGGTGGCCCGCACGGTGGGCATCGACATGAAGACCGCCGAACAGTACGTCCAGTATCTGGAGCAGAGTTACATCGTGTTCCGTGTCGGGCCGTTCAGCAGGAACCTCCGCACCGAGCTACGTTCAAAGCAGAAGGTCTACTTCTGGGACAATGGCATCCGCAATGCGGTGATCGGCGATCGATCCCCTTTCATCCAACGTCAGGATGCCGGCGCTCTCTGGGAGAATTTCATCGTGTCCGAATTGCACAAGCGTAACATCTACGCCGGCACCGGAGCACGGCTCTACTATTGGCGCACCGTGCAGCAGCAGGAGATCGATCTGATAGAGGAGAATAATGGAAAACTGCGTGCCTTGGAGATCAAGTGGTCGCCCAAAGCGAAGGCGCATCCCCCGCGGACCTTCACAGATGCCTATCCGAAGGCTACGTTCGAGGTGATCAATAACGGGACTTTTGAACGGTTTTTAGGGTGAACCGAACGGCGCGGACGATCTGTGGCCACGACCTATGCCACGAGCCTCATCACACACAGACCACATCGTTGCCCGGATAGACAGGCCCGCACTGCCGCGGATCGAACTGGTCGCCGAACACCGGTGTACCAATGAACTGAAACAAGGCGCGGGAGAAACTGGTACTACTCAGAACACGTCGTCTTTGAGTCGATCCCTGTGCAACTTACTTTGCACGCTTCGTGCGGCATCCAATGAGGCTCAAAAATGCGCGACACGCCAACCATGAACCACTATTCATTTTCCCGAAGCCTGCGAAGCCTGAACTGGCGCACTAGCCCTCCTCTGCGGAACCTCCTTCGCCCAAACCATGACGCCTTTCACCTATAAGGAGATGCTCATGCTGGACCGCATGAGCGGGCTCAGCGTGGACGCCAGCGGCCACTACGCCGTGTTCAATGTGCGTGCCACCGATATGGAAGCGAACAAGGGCGTCACCACACTTTGGTTGAAGGACCTGAGCAAGCCCGCCGTACCGGAGGTGAAGCTTGGAGTTTCCGAAGGCGGGGCCAGCAGCGCGGCCTGGAGCCCGGACGGCAAAACGATCTATTTTCTCTCTTCGCGCAGCGAAGGCGAAACCTCGCAACTGTGGAAGACGGACGTGACCGGTGCCACGGCCACGCAAGTGACGCACTTGCCATTGGATATCGGTTCCTATCGGATCACACCCGACGGCAAGGGGCTGGTATTCTCGCTGGCTGTATTCCCTGGATGCAAGGGCGATGAAATTGCCTGCACGGTGAAGAAGAATGAAGCGCGCAAGGCCGACAAGGCAACGGGCGATCTCTACAACAAGCTCTTCATGCGCCACTGGGACACGTGGAGTGATGGCACGCGGAACCACCTGTTCTATTTGCCGCTGGAAGGTGAGGTGGCACCTGTTTCCCTGATGGACGGCTACGACGGTGACGTGCCTTCGAAGCCATGGGGCGATGAAGGTGATTACTCCATTTCCCCGGATTCCAAAACGGTCTACTTCAGTGCCCGCTTGGCTGGAAAGACCGAACCCTGGAGCACCAACTTCGATGTGTACAGCGTGCCGGTTTCGGGTGGTGCGATCGCCAACCTCACGGAAAGCAACAAGGCATGGGACGCTTCACCACGGATGTCGCCCGATGGCAAGACGCTCGCCTACAAGGCCATGAAACACCCGGGCTTCGAGGCCGACCGCTTCTGGATCCAGCTGCGCGATGCCTCCGGGAAAGTGACCACTGTCGCTGGTGACTGGGACCGCAGCGTGGATGACATGAAGTGGAGCGCGGACGGCAAGAGTCTCTATGTGGTAGCTGGAGATGTGGGAAAAACACGACTGTTCAAAGTGGACGTGAAGACGGGTTCCGTCACGCCGCTGTCCACGGATGGTCATATCGATGCCTTTGTGGAAACACCGAAGGGTTTCGTCTTTCTGAAGAGCGCGCTCAATAGCCCGAGCCAGCTCTACGCTGCCAAGCCTAAGGCCAAGCTGATCGATGTGGATGCCACCAACCTGACGGGCGTGAATGCGAACTTGAAGGACATGGAGTTCGGTGCGTTCGAGCAGTTCAGCTTCCCCGGCTGGAACAACGAGACGGTGCATGGGTACGTGATCAAGCCCGTCGGCTATGTCGAAGGCAAGAAGTATCCCGTTGCCTTCCTGATCCATGGCGGCCCACAGGGCAGCTTCGGAGATTCATGGAGCTACCGCTGGAATCCGGAGAGCTACGCTGGTGAGGGCTATGCGGTGGTCATGATCGACTTCCATGGTTCCACGGGCTACGGGCAGGCTTTCACGGATGCGATCTCCACGCACTGGGGCGACCGGCCACTGGAGGACCTGCAGAAGGGATGGGCCCATGCGCTGAAGACCTACCCCTTCCTGGACGGCGATCGCGCAGCGGCCCTGGGTGCGTCCTATGGCGGCTTCATGGTGAACTGGATCGCGGGAGTATGGCGCGATGCGTTCAAATGCCTCGTTTCCCACAACGGTGTTTTTGATACCCGCGCCATGGGCTATTCCACCGAGGAACTTTGGTTCACCCACTGGGAGAACGGCGGCGACGTTTTCCATCATCCGGGGAAGTACGATGAATTCAACCCGTTGCTTCACGCCAAGGACTGGTCCGTACCGATGCTGGTGATCCACTCCGACAAGGATTATCGCATACCGCTCTCACAGGGTATCGGCGTATTCACCGCATGCCAGGCCAATAACATCGACTCGGAGTTCCTGCGCTTTCCCGAAGAGAACCACTGGGTGCTGAAGCCGCAGAACTCCATGATGTGGCACAACACGGTGTTCGACTGGCTGGAGAAGCATATCGGAGGCGGGGCGAAGTGATCTTTGCATCGATGCGAACACTCCCTCGGTTCTACGATCCCACGGTCCGCAGATTCGCGTGGCCGGTGGCAATGCTGATGTTGTTGGGATGGACGGGTTTGCTCGCGCTGGGCAAGCCCGTGCCGATCTGGTTGGAAGGGCTTGCTGCTGCCAATCTGTTCGTCACGGCGAATTGCCGTGCGGCATTGGACCAGTCCGGTGAAGTCCGGCTTCGTGCCATGGCCATCTCCGCACAATGGTTCTTCGCCGTGCTGATCGCCATTTGGTGCACCTTCACGATCATCTCGGAGCAAGGGTTGACCTTCCATGCCCGTTCGCTTGTCTTGATGGTGCTCGGCTTCTCCGCGATCTGCGAGGCCGCCTACGCCTACATGCGCAAGGATGAGCTGGGTGCGCGTTGGCTGATCGGCATGGCCCCCGGAGCTGTGTTGACGGTGTTGTTAGCGGTGAGCTATTGACCTGGGCATATTGCACTGAACGCTTTCTCTCAAACTCCCGCCGATCGGAACCATCTGCGATCCGGATTCCTCCACGGCTTGCATTCTTCCGCGGCCCCCATCCTATCTTTGCCCCTCGTTCTTTTCCATTGAGCTTATCAAGAAAGGCAGAGGGACTGGCCCTGTGAAGCCTTGGCAACCGTTCGATGGCCCACCATCGAGAAGGTGCTAAATCCAGCTCCGAGCACCGGCAAAAGTTCCGGTACGAGGGGAAAGATGAGCCGCGATCGAGACCTGCGCTTCCCAAAGCACTGACACCTCATCCGGCTATCGGATGGGGTGATCTTATTTTAAGGCGGTGCATGTCCGTCGGAGAAGAGCATGCAGAAGACATGAAGACGGTCGAACAACTCGCGCAAGAGCGCATACTCGTCCTGGACGGCGCCATGGGCACCATGATCCAGCGCCTGGGGCTGACCGAGGAGGACTTCCATCCGCCGGGAATGGAAGCCCATGGCGATCTTGCTGCAAGGCAACAACGATCTGCTCTCGCTCTCGACGACCGGAGGCCATCCGCATCATCCACGAGGAGTACCTGGAAGCCGGTGCGGACATCGTCGAGACCAACACCTTCAGCGCCACCAGCATCGCGCAAGCCGAACACCAGTGCGAGCATTTGGTGCGTGACATGAATCTGCGTTCCGCGCAGTTGGCAAAGGCCGCGTGCGAAAAATTCACAGCGAAGGACCCGAGCAAGCCGCGCTTCGTGGCCGGTGCCATCGGCCCCACGAACAAGACCGCATCGCTCTCGTCCCGACGTGAACGACCCCGGTTTCCGCGCCGTCACCTTCGATCAATTGGTAGTGGCGTACAAAGAACAGGTGGATGCGCTGATGGAAGGCGGCGTGGACCTGCTTTTGGTGGAAACCATCTTCGACACGCTCAATGCCAAGGCCGCTTTCTACGCCATCGAAGAGGTCTTCGAGAAGCGCGGAACACGCGTGTACCGCTCATGTGCAGTGTCACCATCACCGATGCCAGCGGTCGCACCTTGAGCGGCCAGACCATCGATGCCGTTCATGATCAGCATGGGCGCACGTGCCGCTCTTCAGCATGGGCCTGAACTGCGCATTGGGTGCGGCGCAGATGCGTCCCTATCTCGAAGTGCTCGCCGAACAAGCGACCTGCTCGGGTGAGCGTATACCCCAACGCCGGGCCTGCCGGACCAGATGGGCGAATACCGCGAATCGCCGGAAGTCACCGCGCAAGCTGGTGGGTGAGTTCATGACAGGACGGCTTGGCTGAATGTGGTGGGCGGTTGTTGCGGTACCACGCCGGAGCACATCGCGGCGCTGG
Organism: uncultured Flavobacteriales bacterium; assembly: GCA_963706125.1. GTDB lineage: Bacteria > Bacteroidota > Bacteroidia > Flavobacteriales_F > PHOS-HE28 > PHOS-HE28. The sequence continues at coordinate 762,393 of CAVPLQ010000004.1, read as the reverse complement.
CTGCAGAAGCGAGGAAGTATCAACCACGTCAGGTTCCTGTTATCGTTTGAACGGCGATTGGTGAGTAGTGATAGGTGATCAGACGTTCCTGAATTGCAGACTCCGACTTCAACCCCAGAACCTGTCACGGCATAAGGCATTCCATGTTCTGATCGTCTGATCTTCAGATCCGAATGAGCATCCCCACCTACTCCGGCCTTGAGCCGCTCCGCATTTTCCCGGAGTAGCAACTTCGTCAACATCGGTGAGCGCACCAACGTCACCGGCAGTGCGGCCTTCCGCAAGCTGATCAAGGACGGCAACTACGACGAGGCCGTGAACGTGGCCCGCCAACAGGTGGAGAACGGTGCGCAGGTGATCGACGTGAACCTGGACGAGGGCCTGATCGATGGCGTGCAGGCCATGACCAAATTGCTCAACCTCATCGCCGCCGAGCCGGACATCGCACGCGTGCCGGTGATGGTGGACAGCAGCAAGTTCAGCGTGATCGAGGCCGGGCTGAAATGCTTGCAAGGCAAAGGCATCGCCAACAGCATCAGCCTGAAGGAAGGGGAGGAGGAGTTCCTGCGCCAGGCCAGATCGTGCGAGCGTCTTGGGCGCTGCCGTGGTGGTGATGTGCTTCGACGAGCAAGGCCAGGCCGACAACTACGAACGCCGGATCGAGATCGCGCAACGCGTGTACGATCTGCTCACGACAGAAGGCCGGTTTCGCGCCGCACGACATCATCATCGATCCGAACATCCTCACGGTGGCCACGGGATGAGCGAGCATGATCGCTACGCCATCGACTACATCGAGGCGGTGAAGTGGATCAAGCAGAACCTGCCGGGCGTGCTGGTGAGCGGTGGCGTCAGCAACGTCAGCTTCAGCTTCCGCGGCAACGAACCGGTGCGCGAGGCCATCCACACCGCCTTCCTGTACCACGCCATCCAAGCGGGCATGGACATGGGCATCGTGAACGCGGGCCAGATCGGCGTGTACGACGATATCCCGAAGGACCTGCTGGAACACGTGGAGGACGTGCTCCTCGCGCGTCGTCCGGATGCCACCGAGCGCATGGTCACCTTCGCGGAGCAGTTCAAGGGCGCGCCCTCCGCAGAGAGTGATCGCGCAGACAGGCAGCTTGGCGCGAAGGCGATGTGGCCGAACGCTTGAAACATGCGCTGGTGCATGGCATCACGGAATTCATCGAGGCCGATACCGAAGAGGCGCGCTTGGCGTTGGAGGATCCCGTGAAGGTGATCGAAGGTCCGCTGATGGCCGGCATGAACGTGGTGGGCGATCTCTTCGGCGCGGCAAGATGTTCCTGCCGCAAGTGGTGAAGAGCGCCCGTGTGATGAAGCGTGCCGTGGCCTATCTCGAACCGTTCCTGCAAGCCAAAAAGGACACGACGCGCTGCTGCCGAAGCCTGAAGGACAGCTTCGGCGTTCCGGGCACACCACCAGGAAGGCGCGCAAGAAGGTCCTGCTCGCCACCGTGAAAGGCGATGTGCACGACATCGGCAAGAACATCGTGGGCGTGATCCTCGCGTGCAACGGCTGGCAGGTGATCGACCTTGGCGTGATGGTGCAGAGCGCGACGATCCTGAAGACCGCACGCGAAATGAAAGTGGACGTGATCGGCCTCAGCGGATTGATCACGCCTTCGCTGGACGAGATGGTGCACGTGGCGAAGGAGATGGAGCGCGAAGGCTTTGAGGTTCCGTTGTTGATCGGTGGTGCCACCACCAGCCGCGTGCATACCGCCGTGCGCATCGAGCCGCACTACAGCAAGCCCGTGGTACACGTCATCGATGCCAGCGTAGTGTGCCTGCGGTGAGCGAGCTGCTGAGCGACAACGAGCGCGAGCGTTTCGTGAAACGGAGATCAAGGCCGAGAATACGAGAAGGTGCGCGAGCACTACGAAGCAGCAACGCGAGAAGGAATACATCCCCATGGCCGAGGCACGAGAGAAGAAGTTCACCATCGACTGGAATGCCGAACCACCGGTGACACCGCGAAGAGCACCGGCGTCTTCACCTTCCGGAACTTCCCGATCGAAGCACCTCGTGCCTTACATCGATTGGACGCCCTTCTTCATGGCGTGGGAGCTGGCGGGCAAATTCCCGAAGATCCTCAGCGATGAGGTGGTGGGGAGCAAGCCACCAAGCTGCACGCCGATGCGCTGAAGATGCTGGACCGCATCGTGAAGGAGAAGTGGTTGCAAGGCGCACGGCGTGGCGGCCATCTGGCATGCGAATACCGTGGGCGATGATGTCGAAGCTTTACAAGGATGCAACGCCGGAAGGAGGTGATCGGTCGCTTCCACACGCTGCGCCAACAATCGAAGAAGGCGCCGGGTGTGCCTACATCGCCTGGAACTCCGATTTCATCGCGCCGAAAGAAAGTGGCATCGCTGATATGGATGGGCGGGTTCGCCGTTACCACCGGCCATGGCGTGGATGAACGGGTGAAGCAATTCGAGGCCGCCGCACGACGATTACAGCGCCATCATGCTGCAAGGCCCTGGCCGATCGATTGGCGGAGGCCTTCGCGGAAAAGCTGCACGAGATGGTGCGCAAGGAGATCTGGGGCTATGCCAGCACGGAGCACCTCGACCAACGAGGAGCTGATCAAGGAGAAGTACGACGGTATCCGTCCCGCCGCCGGGTTATCCCGCCTGCCCGGACCATACCGAGAAGCCGGAGCTCTTCCGCCTGCTGGATGCGGAGAAGCACACGGGTATCAAGCTCACCGAAGGTTTGGCGATGTGGCCCTACGGCCGCGGTGAGCGGCTTGTACTTCGCACATCCGCGCAGCAAGTACTTCGGCGTGGGCCGCGTGGGCAAAGACCAGATCAGCGACCTTGCCGCCGCAAAGGGACAGGAGACCGCATGGATGGAGCGGTGGCTGGGAAGCAACCTCAGCTACACACCTGCGTAGGAAGGGCGTTGCCAATTTTACACGTTGCGTTCTACAGCACCATATCGCACCCTGCTCCTTTGCTTGCCGCTGATGTCGGCGGTGCAAGCCCAGGTCCGTCCAGCGGACCCGGGTGATTGCGTGGGAGCGATCTTCATCAAGGACTCCATCCTGGTGTGCGACCGCCCCGGCCGTGGTTTCGGGAATGTCTTGGAGATCAAGGAGAATCCGCCGGCCGACCTGCAATGGCTGGAGCGCGAGCACCACTCCACCTGGTATGTTTTCCGTGCACCGGTAAAGACCACGCTCACTTTCGACATCATTCCGAAGGACCCCGACGATGACATCGATTTTCTTCTCTTTGAAGGGGCCGTACCTGACATCTGCGACAAGATCGCCAAGAGGGAAGTACAACCTGTGCGAAGCAATATTTCACGGAACGACAAGAGCCTGAACTCCATGTGCGGCCTGAGCGAGGACGCCGTGGATGACTTCGTGCGCTCCGGAGTGGGTAGTTCCTACAGCCGGGCGATCGAGGTGGAAGATGGCGAGCTGCTCTATCTGCTGGTGGACTATCAGGACCGGCCACGGGACGGATTCACCCTGCACTTCCACTATGATCCACCGCCACCTCCACCAGTAGTGGCAGTGTTGCCCCAAACACTTCTGATCGACATCACTGACGCATCCACAGGCGCCCCCGTGGACGCTGCCCTCACGGTGGAGGGCATGCGCTTCGATTCCATCGTGAAGGCCAAGGGGAAGAGCCATTACGAGTTCAAAATGGACAACTACCGCAACCTGCTGATCAATTGTCTGCGCAAGGGCTATATGTTCCAGGCCGAACGGGTGAAGCCTTCCGGCGATGAGCAATTGCAGGTGAACATCAAGCTTACCCCCATCAAGCCGGGAGTACAGGTGGTGCTGGACGACATCCGCTTTGTGGGGAATGACAGCAAGGTGATGCGGAATTCCGAAGGTTCGCTCTACCTGCTGCTGCATTTCCTGGAACAGAACCCCACCACCAAGGTGGAGATCCAGGGCCATGTGAACGGTCCCACCTACAAAAAGAACACGAATGAATTCGTGGAATTGAGCACCGAACGGGCACAGACGGTCTATAATTTCCTCCTCATCAACGATGTGGATCACTCGCGTCTCTCGTACGTGGGTCTGGGGAATTCGCACATGCTTTTTCCTGAGCCGAAGAACAGGACCGAGAGCGAGGCCAATCGCCGTGTGGAGGTCCGCATCGTTGGCATGTGAGCCCAATATTAGCGGTCGCGTCCGCTACCCCTGTGCGTTGAGGCACTGACATAGGCCACCCGCACGGTTCTTTTACCGCTCATCCCATAGGTTTGATGCCGCATTCCTACGCGGCTACTTTTGCTTCGGGCCTTTCCAATGGCCGAACCCGACCTATGCGGATCAATTTTCTTCTCTTGTCCATCACTTTTGCACTTGGCGCGGTGGGACAGCAGCCTTGGACGCTGGACCAGTGCATGCAACGGGCGCATGAACGCAATTTGGACCTGCGCAACGCGACGCTGGACGTGGGCCTCGCATCGAATGCCCACGAGCAGGCTTACTGGTCTTTCCTGCCGAACCTGAACGGAGCCGCCACCCATGGCTACAACTGGGGGAAGACCATCGACCAGTACACGAACACCTTCGCGACGGACCGTGTCCGCACCAACAACCTATACCTCAACAGCGATGTCACCCTGTTCCAGAGCGGCAGGAAGCATCAGGTGCTGAAGCGTTCCGCGCTCGACGAGCAGGCGGCGGAGAAGGGTCTGGAGTCCCTGCGCAATGACGTCAGCACAGCGGTGGTACGGGCCTACTTGGACCTGCTCGGCCTGCGGGAACAGCTTCGTGCCGCGAACGACCAGGCTGCTGCCACACGTCAGCAGTCCACCGTCACCCAGGACCTGCTCGATGCCGGCCGGGTGGCGCGCGCCGACCTTTTGGACATCCAGGCGCAGTTGGCGCAGGAGGAATACACAGCGGAGAACTTGAACATTCAGGCGGAAAAGGCCAAGCTCACCTTGGGCCAGCTGATGCAGTTGACCCCGGAAGAAGAGAAGGCCTTCGACGTCACCGCCCCGGCGATCAGCGAATTGAACATCGTGGAACCCACGGCTACCGACGAAGAGGTGCTGACGAAGGTGGTCTCGACGAACCCTGCTTATGCACAGGCGGACCTTAGTGCCCAGAGCGCCGAGCGCGGCATCGCGATCGCCCGGTCCAATGCGCTGCCATCGCTCTCCTTCAATGCCTCATTGGGCACGGGTTACTCGGGCCGCAATCTGGAGGCTGTAGGCGATCCCGCTCCGGACGGGTCCATCCTGATCGGTGCCACCGGGGGCGGTGAGCCGGTCTATGCGCCCAACTTCAGTCAGGACACCCGTGTGAAATCCTTCTCGCAGCAGCTGAACGACAACCTGAACGAATCCGTAGGCTTCACCTTGAGCATACCCATCTTCAACAACATGCAGAACCGCTATGCCACGGACCAAGCGCGGATCCAGCAGGAGCGGGCCAAGAACGACCTCCTGAAGCGCCGGAACGCCCTTCAAGTGGACGTGCAGAACGCACTGACCGCCCAGCGCGGCGCCTATCGGCAATACATCAGCGCGAAGCTCGCCGTGGACGCCTCGGAGGAATCGCTCCGCATGGCCAATGAGCGTTTTGACCAGCATGTGATCACGGCCACCGACCTCAACGTCGCCAAGGCCCGGCTCCAGCAGAGCACCTCGCAGCTGATCAATGCCAAGTACACCTACCTCATGGCGCAGAAGTCGCTCGACATCCTGCAAGGCATTCCGGTAACCCTTTGACCGTGGCATTGCTGCTCGCTTTCGATACCGCCACCTCGCACCTGTCCGTGGTGCTGAGCGAGGGTGCCCGTCCGTTGGCCTGGCGTGAGGACACCAGCGAAAAACTCTCGCATGCGGAACGGCTCAACGTGTTCATCGCAGAGGTGATGGAAGAAGCCGGATTGGGCTTAAAGGACTTGGACGCGGTCGCCGTGGGCACGGGTCCCGGCTCATACACCGGATTGCGGATCGGCCTGTCCGCAGCAAAGGGCCTGTGCTTTGCGTTGGACAAGCCCTTGATCGGCATGGGGACGCTGGAAGTGCTTTTGGCCCAATTCCTTGAAGAACAAGAAGAACAGGGTCCGGGTGCCGTGCTCATGCCCATGGTGGACGCCCGGCGTATGGAAGTGTACACGCGCGCGTTCGGGGCGGATGAAAAGCCATTGGAGGAAACAGCACCCTTGATCCTGGACGCAGCTTGGTGCGAGCCCCGACCGAAGGAAGGGCGTACAATCGTTTTCGGCAACGGCGCGGACAAGGCGACGGCCCTCTGGCAAGCCTACCCGGCGATCACGTACGTCCCGCATATCCGACCGGGCGTCAAGGGGTTAGCGCGTTGCGCGGAACGCTATTGCCGGAAAGGCCGCTTCGGCGATCTGGCCTATCTGGTGCCGGAATACGGCAAGCCTGCGAACGTGGCCCAGAAGCGGGGGGTGGAGTAGTCGGGAGTCTTTTAGTCGTGAGTCTTGAGTCCATAAGTTGAGGCTCTGCGTCGGAGAACGTCCAATCACCTATCTCTTATCACATATCACTATCCCGAACTCACTCATCCGTGCTTCTGTGGTGAACCTACCATGTTTCCACGATCCGTTGTTGGTTTTCCGGAAAAGCCATTATCTTCGCGCCCCCTTAGCCGGGCTTAGACTCATTCAACACCCCCAGTACCGTGGCATCCACGACTCACACCACATCCATGGCCAACGCGGCCACCACGCAGAAGGAATGGCTTCTGGTGGACGCTGAGAACGAGGTCATCGGCCGCGTCGCCAGCAAGATCGCCATGCTCGTGCGCGGTAAGCACAAGCCCACTTTCACGGCCCACGTCGATACCGGTGACCATGTCATCGTGATCAATGCCGAGAAGGTCCGCCTCACCGGCAACAAGATGGCTGACAAAGAGTACCAGCGCTATAGCCTCTATCCAGGTGGACAGGTGCGCGAGCCGGCCGAGAAGCTGATGGCCCGCAAGCCCTTTGCTCTGTTGGAGCACGCCGTTCGCGGCATGCTGCCCAAGACGCGCCTTGGCCGCGCCCAGTTCAACAACCTGCACGTTGTGGTGGGCACTGAGCACAAGCACAGCGCGCAGAAGCCCCGCAAGATCGACCTCAACACCATCAAGTAAGCATGGAGCCCATCAACAGCCTTGGCCGCCGGAAAACATCCGTGGCACGCGTGGTCCTCAGCGAGGGCGACGGCAGCATCTTCGTAAATGGCGTGGACGGGAAGGACTACTTCCCCATCACCACCCAACAGTTCAAGCTCGATCAGTGCTTCAAGCTCACCGATACCATGGGCAAGTACGACGTCACGGTAAACGTGCGCGGCGGCGGCATCACCGGCCAGGTGGAAGCTGTTCGCTTGGGCATCGCCCGTGCCTTGGTTGCCATGGACGAGACCTTGAAGCCCGCATTGAAGGCAGAGGACCTCATGACGCGAAACCCCTGTGAGGTGGAGCGCAAGAAGTTCGGCCGCAAGAAGGCACGCAAGCGTTACCAGTTCAGCAAGCGTTGATATCCCACGCTTGTTGATGCCCGCCAGAGCCACGGTGAAGGCGGGTTCAGCATCCAATTCAGCCAGACCCGGGAAACCGGCTACCGCGCTGAATGCCTGCACAACGGGAAAAAGGAAAGTGAACCCAAACAACAGTACCTCGAATGGCTCGTATTGAATTTGACACCCTGCTCGACGCAGGCGTACACTTCGGACACCTCCGTCGCAAGTGGAACCCCAACATGGCCCCCTACATCTTCGCTGAGAAGAAGGGGATCCACATCATCGACCTCAACAAGACCGCGGTCAAGTTGGAGGAGGCCGCCAACGGCCTGCGCCAGATCACGCGCAGTGGCAAGAAGGTGCTCTTCGTGGCTACGAAGAAGCAGGCCAAGGACATCGTTACCGCCAAGGTGAAGCCTACCGGCATGCCTTACGTTACGGAGCGTTGGAGCGGCGGCATGCTCACCAACTTCGGCACCATCCGCCGGGCCATCAAGAAGATGTCCAACATCGACCGTATGAAGGTCGACGGTACGTTTGAGAACATGAGCAAGCGCGAGCGCCTCCAGGTGAGCCGCCAGCGGGAGAAGATGGAGAAGAACCTCGGCAGTATCGCCGATCTCACCCGTCTGCCCAGCGCCCTGTTCATCGTGGACATTGTGAAGGAGCACATCGCCCTGGCCGAAGCCCGCAAGCTGGGCATCCCCACCTTCGCCATGGTGGACACCAACAGTGATCCTTCCTTGGTCGACTTCCCTATTCCCGCAAATGACGACGCCACCAAGAGCATCGAGCTGATCGTGGACACCATGATCGCCGCCATCCAGGAGGGCATCGAAGAGCGTAAGCGCGACAAGGACAGTGGCACCGCCACACCCGACGAGGACACTGAGGAGGAAGGCGACGAGGCAGTGGCTGAAAAGCACGGCCGGAAGCATACCGGCAAGAAAGCCGCTGAGAAGCCCGCAGAACCCCAAGCCGAGGTTGCACCGAAAGCTGCCGCTGAAGCACCCGCAGCTCCGGAGCCTGCCACTGAGGCTCCTGCAACATCGGAGCCAGTCGCTGAAGCACCCAAAGCTCCGGAGGCCGCGGCTACGGAGAAGGTCGCTGAGAAAGCAGATAGCGCTGCTGACGCGGGCAGCGGAGCAGAGGCTGAAGAGCCACAGGCCTGATCAACGGCGGCCCGAAGGTTCCCCGGTTTTATTAAACGTCAACATTTAAGCATGAGCACGACCATGGCCATTACCGCCTCTGAAGTGAACAAGCTGCGCCAAATGACGGGCGCCGGCATGATGGATTGTAAGAACGCCCTCACGGAGGCCAATGGTGACTTCGATGCCGCCATCGATATTCTGCGGAAGAAGGGCCAGAAAGTAGCCGCCAAGCGCGCCGATCGCGACGCCGCCGAAGGGCTGGTGCTCGCCAAGATCACCGAAGATGCCAAGAAGGGCATGCTGGTGAGCGTGAACTGCGAGACCGACTTCGTGGCCAAGAACGCCGATTTCTGCACCATGGCCGAGACCATCGCCGACATCGCGTTGAAGAACATGGCCGCCGACGCCGACGCGCTGAAGGCCCTGCCTTTTAGCAATGGCCTCACCGTCGCCGATAAGCTCACCGAGCAGACCGGCGTGATCGGCGAGAAGATCGACGTGAACTACTGCCAGCCGCTTGAGGCTGAATTCGTCTACGCATACAACCACCCGGGCAACCGCGTGGCGAGCTTAGTGGGATTGAACAAGGCCGGCCACGAAGGCGTGGCCAAGGACGTGGCCATGCAGGTGGCCGCCATGGGCCCGATCGCCTTGGACAAGAGCAGCACGCCCCAAAGCGTGGTGGACAAGGAACTGGAGATCGGCAAGGACCTCGCCATCCAAGAGGGCAAAGCCCCGGAAATGGCCGAGAAGATCGCCCAAGGCCGCCTGAACAAATTCTTCAAGGAAAGCACGCTGTTAGCTCAAGAGTTCATCAAGGACAACAAGATGAACGTGGAGCAATACGTGCAAAAGGCCGACAAGGATTTGAAGGTCACCGGCTTCAAGCGCCACGCGTTGGGAGCTTGATCATCATTGAACCGTGGAATTGAGGGAGGCTTCGGCCTCCCTCTTTTTTTGTGGTGATCCCCCTTATTTTGCATCCCGATAATGAATCGCATTTCAATTGGCCGCTTGGCTTTGCTGTTGTGTTTGGTGCAAGGATTCGCCCTGCACCAAGCCGCAGCGCAGCAAGGGCTGAGCAACCTCTGGATGGGAGGATACTACGAAAACCCCGACACGCTGCTGGGTGGAGTGGACCTGGAATTCTTCAGCGGGGTGCGGGTGGTAAGCGCGGAGGATCGCGCGATCAGCTTTTACCGCACGAATACAAACATCACGGATGCGGATGGACAGTTGCTGTTCAGCACCAACGGGGCCTACTTGGCCAATGCCACGGGTGAGCAGATGCTCAATGGCGGGGGGCTGAACCCGAGTTCCTATACCTCGCAATACCCCGATGGCCTGAACCTGTCGCAGGGGGGCTTGGTCCTCCCCAGACCCGATCATCCGGGCATCTATTACCTCCTCCACGGGACAGTTGATGGTGCGTCAGATGCGAGTGGGCATTACCTCTACCTGACCACCATCGACACCTCCTTGGACAGCGACAAGGGGGGCGTGGTAAGCAAGAACGAGATCTTGATCCAAGACACCTTGAACTCGGGCAAGATCACGGCCGTGCGACACGCCAATGGACGGGATTGGTGGGTGTTTTGCCATAAGCAGGAAACCAATAACTATTACCGGCTACTGGTGACACCGGAGGGAGTCAGTGTGGAGGGGATGCAGTCCATCGGAGTGTCCCGTAGCGGGGACGTGGGCCAAGTGTGCTTTTCGCCGGACGGTAGCCGCTTCGCGTACTACTGGCCCGGCCCGCGGGGCTTGGAGATCTTCGACTTCGACCGCTGCACGGGGCTGTTCTCCAACCCGGTACACATCCCTATCGTAAGCACCGGGGGGGCTCGGGCGTAGCCTTCTCTCCCAATAGCCGCTTCGTGTACGCATCCTCATCCACGGATGTGTACCAGTTCGATACGGAAACGGCGGACGTGGCCGGGAGCCAGATGCTGGTGGCCACCTGGGACGGGTTCTACTCCCCCTACCCGCCCTTTGCCACCAAATTCGACTTGGCCCAATTGGCCCCGGACGGAAAGATCTATATCGGCACCGGCAACAGCACCCTGCACCTGCATGTGATCAACAACCCCGATGAGCCGGGCTTGGCCTGCAACCTGGTGCAGCACGGGGTGGAGCTGCCGCATTTTTATGCCAATTCCCTTCCCAACCACCCCAACTACCACTTGGGTGCGGTGGCGGGGAGTGTTTGCGATAGCTTGGGGTTGAGTACTGCCCTCACCCCCGGCCCCTCTCCCGGGGAGAGGGGGGAAATGCGTGCATTTCCAAACCCCAGTGCGGATGGGCGCTTTGTGCTGGGCTACCCGGCCCATGCTGGCGTGGGGTGGTTGGAGGTGCGGGATATTGCAGGCCGCGTGGTGCTGCGGGAACGCATACCGCAGTGGAGCACGGTGCATGCCGTGGAGCTGTTTGGGCAGGCAGCGGGGATGTACAACTGTACGCTGCGGTGGGGCATGCAAGTGCTCACTACGCGGGTAATTCTAACGGAACCATGAGGGTCAGGAAACTTGCATTCATGCTGGCTTTTGTGCCGGTGTTGGGGATGGCGCAGGGGCCTGTAAAAGAGGTCTCCTCTGCTCAGGGTCCCTTGCAGGAGACCCTGAGTGAGAGACTGGACCCCACGCCGCTCACGGAGAAACTGCTGATGGCGCAACGGCCTGCCAGCATTCCGGTTGAGCAATGGGCGAAGATGATCCGCGAGCCGGTGAACGCTACACTGTATCCCATCCGGCTTACGCAAGCGATGTTGGATACCTTGGATGCAAGCCAGCTGGACCTGCGGTACCAATATGTGATGGTGCCGTTGCGATAGTTGGCCGACCTCAGTTGTCGGGGTGCCCGCGCCATAGCGCTTCCGTGCCTCGGCAGGCAGGCGCGACGGCGTGCTTTCTCCGACCTTGGCCCATGGCTTCGTTTCAAGCGGGCGCGATGGAACCCGGATAAGTGATGAACTATCCCAGGGTCCTGACAACCGAGCAACTGACAACTGGACCAGGGCATTTGCACCGATCCGCCTATTTTCGCGCACCGATGATCAACCCGACCCCCGCACGAAAATTCAAACGCATTCTGTTGAAGCTTTCCGGCGAGAGCCTCATGGGTGAACAACCGTACGGCATCAGCAGTGCCCGGCTGAAGCAGTATGCCGAGGAGATCGTGGCGGTATCGCGTGCGGGGGTGGAAGTGGCCATTGTGGTGGGCGGCGGGAATATCTATCGCGGCATACAGGCGGCAGCGAACGGCATCGACCGCGTGCAGGGCGACCACATGGGCATGTTGGCCACCATGATCAACAGCTTGGCTTTGCAGAGCGCGTTGGAGGCAGCAGGGCAGAAGACGCGGTTGCTCAGCGCGATCAAGATGGAGCAGATCGCGGAGCCGTTCATCCGTCGTCGCGCCATGCGCCACTTGGAAAAAGGCCGCATCGTCATCTTCGGCGCGGGCACCGGCAATCCCTACTTCACCACGGACAGCGCAGCCAGCCTGCGGGCCATCGAGATCGAAGCGGACGTGATCCTCAAAGGCACCCGCGTGGACGGCATCTACACCGCCGACCCCGAAAAGGACAAGACCGCCACCCGCTACGAGCGGATCTCATTTGAGGAAGTTTATGCGAAAGGCCTGACCGTGATGGACATGACGGCTTTCACATTGTGCCGAGAGAACAAGCTTCCCATCATCGTGTTCGACATGAACAAGCCGGGGAACCTCGGGAAGTTGATCAGCGGGGAGCCGTTGGGGACGATCGTGGAGTTCTGACGTTTTACAAGTACAGGGTACCGGGTACCGAGTACCGAGTAGCGGAGTAGCCGATGCGCCGCACGGCATTGTACTCAATACCCAGTACTCGGTACCCTGTACCAACCCAACTCATACTCCTTAAATTCGCGCTTCCTTTCCTGAAGAACATGAGTGATACAGCATCCCTGATAGCCCAATGCGAGGACCTCGACCGCAAGGCCGTGGACCATCTGGACAATGAACTGGTGAAGATCCGCGCCGGTCGTGCCAATCCGGCCATGCTGGAGGGCATCCGCGTGGACTATTACGGCAGCGAGGTGCCGTTGAGCCAAGTGAGCAATATCAACACGCCGGATGCTCGTACGCTATTGATCCAACCGTGGGAGAAGAAGATGATCGATCCGATCGAGAAGGCGATCCAGGCCGCGAACCTCGGCTTCAACCCTAGCAACAATGGGGACAACATCATCATCCTCGTGCCGATGCTCACCGAGGACCGGCGCAAGGACCTGGTGAGGGCGGCAAAGGCCGAGGGCGAGCATGCCAAAGTGAGCATACGCGGGGCGCGTCAGAAGGCCATGGAGGGCATCAAGAAGCTGCAGAAGGACGGCTTACCGGAAGATGGTGCCAAGAGTGCCGAGGCCGAGGTGGAAAAGGTCACCGGCATCTGGAACAAGAAGGTGGACGCCTTGATCGAGGCGAAGGAGACGGATATCCTGAAGGTGTGAGGACGATCACCCGATTTGTTGGTCGTACAGGAGAGCTGAACTCCGCCACTCCGTTCTGCCCCGCATTGTATAAAGGTTCTCTGGATGTGGTCCACCGCAAGCCGCATGGGTCAACTCAGGAACGGGAAATGCCGCTAGACAGCGACCGGTCGCAGCCTTGCGGCATTTCTTTTTTTGGGTTCAACAAGAGAGCTTTCGCTGCCCCGGCCTACTTCAGCTTCTTGCTGATCATCTTTGAAAGGGTCTTCCCTGTCTTGGCAAAGCTCTCACCGATGCGGTCCTCATTGCTGAAGGTGCCTTGGTAGGTATCGCCGGGCGCATCCGTCGCGCTTATCTTCACCAAGGCCTTGCTCTTGTCGTCCGTCTGTACGATCGTGAGGTCGGTGTTCAGCTTTGAACCCTGCTTCATGACGCCTACATTGTATCCAGGATAGAGCCATACAGCGTCCACGATCAAGGTGTACTTGGCGTCGGAATCGCCCTGCTTAAACTTCATCCCCGGCGTCCGGTTGATGAGTTCCATAAATTTCGGTTCCCAGATCAGTTCGCGGCTGGCGATCCATTTCTTCTCCCAGGTCTCCCCTTTGTCAGCGCCCTTCTCATTGAGTTCTCTCTTGCGTTCTTCAATGTAGGCCGCTTCGGAGCGATCGTCCTTGAACAATTTCAAGTTGTCATATACGAATTCAACGTTCACCGTTTTTTGTCCTTTCAGAACGGACAGGTCGCCTTTCTCCACTTTCATTTTCTGCGCCATGCAGCTGAAGGCGACCAGACCGGCCACGAGCATCAGGGGGGATCTCAGGTTAATCATCGGAAATTTGGTCTTGAGCAGGGTTTGTGTTTTGAGCCGCGAATATAGGTGCAGCCAGGTGCTCACGAACCTAAAGATCCGAGGGAGGTGATCACGAATTGATGAAGGTTTCCGATACTATGCCCACACAGGGCTGCCCTCGCTGCAGTTGCGGCACATGTCAATGTCGCTGCGTGATCGCAAGAGCGTAGCGCGGAACGCGTTGTAGGCGTCGCCGTTCCACACCTCGCGGAAGCTCTGCTTGCTCAGGTCGCCCAGAACGTAGTGTGCGTCCTTGTCGAAACAGCAGGGTACTACGCGGCCGTCCCAAGTGATCACGCAACTGTGCCACATCTTCCAGCAGTGGTCGTCCAGCGCGTTCTTTACTTCCCAAATGCCGTTCGCGTTGCGCCGGTAGCGTGAGTATTTGTCCTGCGTCGGGATCAACGGATGATCGTCCTTCGGGTCGTAGATCTGCGCGGTCTTCAGCCACAGGTCGTCCACGCCGATCTGCTTGGCGAGCTTGCGCGCTTCCGGTATCTGATGCTCGTTCGGCTTCACCACGAGGAATTGGAACACCACATGCGGCGTGCTGCTCTTCAGTTGCTTCTTCCACTTCACGATGCGCTCCGCACCTTCGATCACCATGCTCAATGTCCCTTCCTTACGGTAGGCGGAATAGGTGTCCTGGTCCGTGCCATCGAGCGAAATGATGAGCCGGGAAAGCCCGCTGCGCACTGTGGCCTCGGCCTTCGCTTCATCCAGAAAATGCGCGTTGGTACTGGTGCTTGTGTAGATGCCCTTTTGGCTGGCATACTTCACCATATCGAGAAAGCCGGGATTGATGAAGGGTTCGCCTTGGAAATAGAACGTGAGCGCCCATAGGTCTTTGGCCAGCTCGTCGATCACCTTTTCAAAAAGGCCGTGTTTGAGGTTGCCCGTGGGCCGTGTAAAAGCACGCAGCCCACTTGGACACTCGGGACAGCGCAGGTTGCACGCTGTGGTGGGCTCGATGCTGATGCTGATCGGCATCCCCTTGATCTGCGGCACTTTCGTGCGTTTTGCCTCGCGGAAACTGCTCCAGATGCCATACGCGTTCCGGGCGCGGTGTGCGGTGAGCGCACGGGACCAGAGACGGGCATCACGTAATTGAGGGAGCATGGCCGCAAGGTACTGGTGCAGTTGTCAATTAGTGATCGGTGGAAGGTGATCGGGCGTGTGGTGTAGCGTCCCTCAAACAGCACCGATCAAGCAAGCTCCACCTGACGAGCAAGGCGAGTCATCCCTCGGGCGTAGTCCCCCTTTGCGAACGCCTAACAACGGACCACTGGCAGCTGACAACTATACTGTTACTTTTCCCCGACTTCCCCGTCACATACCCATTGGAACCACGTTATGCCCTTGATCCGGTCACTTGTACTTTGCCTTGCACTTTTTGGAACGCTGTTCGCCTCGGCACAACGGGTGGTCACAGGCCGCGTACTGGATGCCACTACGCGCGAGCCGCTGGCCTTCGTACCCTTCGTCATTGAGGGCACGCGCACCGGCACCACTTCTGAGATCGATGGCCGTTTCACGCTGACCGTGCCACAGCTTCCAATAACGCTCCGGGCCAGCTACGTGGGTTATGATCCCTTGATCGTCACCATCAACGACGAGAAACCGGTGATGGTAATGCTCAACGCCAGCAACATCCAATTGCACGTGGTGGAGATCGCACCCACGGAGAACCCCGCGCACCGCATCATCCGCCAGGTGTACGCCGACCGCAAGGAGAACGATGGCATGCGCTATCGGAGCTACCGGTACACGAGCTACAGCAAGAGCGTGTTCGATGCAACCTCGGACATGGAGAAGGTGATGCCCAAGGACACGATGGCCGATACGGGGCCGGACACCACCTTCTTGGCCGCCTCACGGGACACCACGGTCGCGGACACCGCCAAAACGGACAGCTCAACCACCAAATTGTTGGAGCTTCTTGAGCACCAGCACCTCTTCCTCATTGAAAGCGCGACGCAGAAAAGCTTCAAGCCACCATCGGCCGAGAAGGAGACCGTGCTGGCCATGCGCGTCAGCGGCCTGAAGAACCCGTCGTTCCTGGCGATCGCGGCGCAGACCGCCACCTTCAGCATCTATTCGCCGCAGATCGACATCGGTGATAAAAGCTACCTCGGCCCCATCGGCCCAGGCAGCACCAACAAGTATTACTACCACTTGGAAGACACGCTTTACCGGGGGAGGGACAGTGTTTTCGTGATCAGCTACCGGCCACGCACGGGCACCAAGTTCGAAGGACTGAAAGGCTTGCTCTACATCAATACGGACGGCTATGCGGTGCAGAACGTGACCGCGGAACCCGTGGAGAAAGACGGCATCAGCATCCGCTTTCAACAGAAGCACGAACGGCTGCCCACGGCGGACGGCGGCACCGCCTGGTTCCCGGTGCAGCTCAACACGTTCGTCTACTTCAGCGGCCTTAGCCTGAACGGTCTGGGGATCTACGGTGAGGGCCGCATCTACCTGAAGGACATCGAACTGGACGTGGACGTGGCGCGGAAAGAGGTGCGCGGTCCGGAGCTGGTGATGGACAAATTGAGCATGCGCAAGGACGATGCCTACTGGAAGGGATTGCGCTCGGATTCCTTGGGTGCCAAGGACCTGCGCACCTATACGATGATGGACAGCTTGGGCGAGGAGCAACACTTCGACCGTAAGCTGAAAGCGCTCAATGCCTTGGTCTCCGGCCGACTGCCGATCGGCTCGGTGGACCTGTTGTTGACCCGGATATTGAATTACAACGGCTATGAGGGTTTCCGCTTGGGCGCCGGGCTGGCAACGAACGACCGGATCACCAAGTACGCCTCGCTCGGCGGCTACTTCGCATACGGCTTCAGGGACAAGAACTGGAAGTATGGCGGCGACCTCACCGTGAAGCCCTTGTTCGGTAGGGACTTTCATGTGAAATTCAGCTACGAGAACGATGTGGCGGAAACCGGTGGCGTGGACTTCCCGGGCCGGGTCAGCATGTTCACCCCGGAGAGCTACCGGATGTATTACTTGGACCGCATGGACCGTGTGGAGCGCATGGCGGGGGAGGTGATGTTCCGCTTAGGCAGCTCCCTGAAAGTTTGGGCGGGCACCGAGCGGGCGTTGCGGGTGAACGACGTCGGGTACCGGTATGTGGAACCCGCGGCAGAGGATGTGACCCTGCTGCGCAACGACTTCCTCACCGGCTCGGTCAACCTCGCCCTGCGCTGGGCCTTGCATGAACGCTTGGCGCGCCTGCCGGACCGGGAGATCTCCTTGGGGACGAAATGGCCCATCGTCTACGTGCAGGCCATGCGTTCCTTCCAAGGGCTGTACGATGGCGAATGGGAGACGTGGCGCGTGAACGCCATGGTGGAGAAGACCTTCAAGCTCCGGCTGGTGGGCGACCTTTCGGTACAGCTCTTGGGCGGCA
Organism: uncultured Flavobacteriales bacterium; assembly: GCA_963706125.1. Taxonomy (GTDB): domain Bacteria; phylum Bacteroidota; class Bacteroidia; order Flavobacteriales_F; family PHOS-HE28; genus PHOS-HE28. The sequence goes on along the minus strand of CAVPLQ010000004.1, from coordinate 745,006 downwards.
TGGCCGATACGGAAGCTCCGATGCCCTTCCTCTACAACTTGCGCGGCACGGGCGGCAAGCTGTTCCAGATCTCAGCGGACAATACCTTCCAGACCATGCGCCCGAATGAGTTCTTGGCGGACCGCTACGTCTCGGCCCATGTGCGGCATTCCTTCGGCACGCTCTTGTTGAAAGGCAAGCATTTCAGGCCGAAGCCGAGCATTTTCGCCAGCGCCGCCTTCGGGGAAATGCAGTCCCCGGAAAACCATCGGGGTTTGGAATTTTCGGCCATGGAGAAGGGCTATTTCGAGACCGGCCTCCGCATTGATGACCTCTACAAGGCGAATTTCATCGGTTTGGGCGTGGGCGCGTTCTACCGCATAGGGCCTTACGCATTTGCGGAGGCTTGGGACAATGTGGCGCTCAAGTTGGCGGTAACGGTAGGTTTTTAACGGGGGTACGCCTGCTTTTCGCACTTTTGTCGCTTATTCGTGCCAGCCCCTTCTGGCGGAAACCCTTCAACGGACATGTGGTCTTGGCTGGCTGGCCGCGTTTTGCGCAATCGTATCGGGATCCTCACGGTGGTCGGGGTCCTCACGGCCTTCATGGGCTACGAGGCTACGAAGGTGCAGATGAACTACAAGCACGGCGGACTGTTGCCCAAGTCCGACCCGGCCTACGGTGAGTACGAGCACTTCCTGAAGACCTTCAGCGCGGACGGCAATGTGATCGTCGTGGCCACCCAGGGTAAAGAACTGTACACGCCTGCGAACTTCAAGCAGTGGTACGAGCTGGGGAATGACCTGAAAGAATCCCCGGCATCGACAGCGTATTCAGCGAGGCGAACCTCTTCACCTTGGTGCGCAACGACAGCCTCCAGAAGTTCGACGTGCGAAAGTTGATGACCGCCTTGCCGACCACGCAGACCCAAATGGAATCGCTGAAGCGGCAGATCGACGATTTGCCATTCTACAAGGGCCTGCTCTACAACGACAGCACCAAGGCCAGCTTGATGATGCTGTTCGTGAACGCGAAGCTCTTCGACACGAACGACCGGGAGCAGGTGATCGACGCCCTGGAAAAGCGCGTCAATGAGTTTTCCGCCGCCACTGGCCTGCCGGTGCATGAAAGCGGACTGCCCTGGGTGCGCGTGAAGAATACGCAGCTCATCAAGGGCGACATGCCGCGCTACATGCTCCTGAGCTTGGCCATCTGCGCGTTGCTGCTGTTGCTCTTCTTCAAATCGTTGCGCGTGATGTTCATCTGCCTCGGCGTGGTGCTGATGAGCGTAGTGTGGGCCTTCGGATGCATGGCCTTGTTCGGCTTCGGTGTCACGGTGCTGCAGTCGGTGATCGCGCCGCTGGTGATCGTGGTGGGCGTGCCCAATTGCGTGTTCTTGGTGAACGCCTACCACCACGAATACGCGCATCATGGCAACAAGGCGAAGTCCTTGCAGCGCATGATCAGCAGGGTGGGCGCGGCCAGCTTCATGACCAACGCCACCACGGCCGCGGGCTTCGCCACTTTCTGCGTCACCTACAGCGATGTCTTGAAGCAGTTCGGTCTCATCGCCACAATCGGCATCATGGCGCTCTGGGTCTTCGGTCTGCTGCTGGTGCCGATAATCTTCAGCTACATGCCCGCGCCGAAAACACGCCACCTCAGCCATCTGGAGCGCCGCTGGCTGGACCGCGCGGTGGAGACCATCGTGATGCTCTCGAAAGAGCATCGCACGGCCATCTACATCGCTACGTTCTGCGTTACGGTGCTGGCCTGCTTCGGCATGGCGAAGCTGAAGGACGAAAGTCGCATCGTGGACGACCTGCCGGCTGACAATCCGGTGATCACCGACCTGCATTTCTTCGAGCGGAACTTCAACGGCGTGATGCCACTGGAGATCTTGGTGGACACCGAGAAAAAGGGCGGCGTGCTGAAGGACGCCACGTTGAAGCGCATCGACAAGCTCACGGACACGCTCGCCACATACCCGGAATTCAGCCGTCCGATCAGCATCGTGGACGCTGTGAAATTCACGCGGCAGGCCTTCTACGGCGGTGATCCTTCGCGCTATGGCCTGCTCACCAGTACCGACAAGCGCTTCATGCTGCCCTACCTGGAGCATATCGGCACTGGAAAAGGCAACGGAAACGCCACCACGGGCAAGGCCTTCATCGACAGCACGCGCAGCATCACGCGCCTTACGGTGCAGATGGCCGATGTGGGTACTTCGCGCATGGATGAGATCCTCACCAAGCTGCGCGCGCAGACCGACAGCATCTTCCCCGTGGACCGGTACAACGTGGTCTTTACCGGCACATCGGTCGTCTTCCTCAAAGGCAGCAGCTACCTGATCAGCAACCTCATCACCAGCCTGTTCTGGGCCATCATCATCATCGTGGTGCTGATGGCGTTGCTCTTCAACTCGCTCCGGATCCTCATCGTGGCGTTGATACCGAACATGATCCCGCTCATCGTCACCGCAGGTTTGATGGGCTTTATGCACATCCCGATCAAGCCCAGCACCATGCTCGTGTTCGGTATCGCGCTCGGCATCGCGGTGGACAACGCCATCCATTTCCTAGCGCGATACAGGCTGGAGGTGAAACTCACAGGCGGCGACTTGGCCAAGGCGGTGGACAATGCCGTGCGCGAGGTGAGCGTCGGTATCATCTACACCAGCATCATCCTTTTCGCAGGCTTCAGCATGTTCACCTTTTCCCGCTTCGGTGGTATTCAGGCGCTGGGTATGCTCACCACCATGACGTTGCTCACGGCCATGCTCACCAACCTAATAGTGCTACCCTCGCTGGTGCTCTCGCTCAACAGGCGCATCATGTCGAAGGCCTTCAGCGAACCCTTGCTGGAGATCTTGGACGAAGAGGACGACATTGACATGGGTGCGCTCACTGTGGAGCGCCATAAGGACGAAACGAAAGAAGGACAATGAAAGGCATCATCCTCGCTGGCGGGTCCGGCACACGACTGCATCCACTTACGCTAGCGGTGAGCAAACAGCTCATGCCTGTGTACGACAAGCCGATGATCTACTACCCGCTGAGCACCTTGCTGGCAGCGGGTATCCGTGAGATACTCATCATCAGCACACCGCACGATCTCCCTCATTTCGAAAAGTTGCTCGGCGACGGAAAGAACCTCGGCTGTGAATTCACTTATGCCGAACAAGCGGTGCCGAACGGCTTGGCCCAGGCCTTCGTCATCGGGCGGGACTTCATCGGAAAGGACTCCGTGGCATTGATCCTCGGCGACAACATCTTCTACGGCGCGGGACTGGGGCGGAAACTCGGCTCGAACACCGTGCTCGATGGTGGCCTCGTTTTCGCCTATCACGTCAGTGATCCGGAGCGCTACGGCGTGGTGGAATTCGACGCGGACAACGTAGCGCATTCAGCATTGAGGAAAAGCCCGCAAAGCCGCGCAGCAACTTCGCTGTGCCGGGCTTGTATTTCTATGACAACAGCGTGGTGGAAGTGGCCGCCGCCTTGAAGCCCAGCGCGCGTGGCGAATACGAGATCACCGACGTGAACAAGGAATACCTGAAGCGCGGAAAACTCAAAGTGGAGATCCTCGATCGCGGCACGGCATGGCTCGATACCGGCACCTTCGTTTCGCTGATGCAGGCCGGGCAATTCGTGCAGGTGATCGAGGAGCGACAAGGCTTGCGCATCGGCTGCATCGAGGAAGTAGCATTCAAAAAAGGCTGGATCGATGCGGAGCAACTGAAGGCTGTGGCCACGCCTTTGGTGAAGAGCGGATATGGTGAGTATCTGATGAAGCTGATCGCTTGACCTAAGTTGTCAGTTGATAGTTGTCCGTTGTCAGGACGCACGTTCCCACCACATGCTCCATCGCAACTTGATCGACAAGCACATCACAACTTGGGTGGACGAACTCCCCAAGGGCGGCCTCTATGCGCCGATGGCCTACCTCATGGGCCTTCCTGCGAAGCGCGTGAGGCCTGCATTGGTGTTGATGGCCTGCGAGCTTTTCGGAGGCCGCGCTGATGATGCCTTGGACGAAGCCTTGGGCATTGAACTCTTCCACAACTTCACGCTGATGCACGACGACATCATGGACGCCGCACCGTTGCGTCGCGGCCAGCCCACCGTGCATGAGAAGTGGAACGTGAACACCGCCATCCTCAGCGGCGACGCCATGTTGGTGAAGGCCTATCAGTTGATGGCGAAGCGTCCGGATGTTTCCACGATCTTCAGTCGTTATGCGTTGGAAGTGTGCGAAGGCCAGCAGCTCGACATGGAGTTCGAGCAGCGGAATGATGTCGATGCCGATGAGTACACGGACATGATCCGCCTGAAGACCGCTGTGCTCTTGGCTTGCGCGCTGCGCGTGGGCGCGGCGATCGCGGGTGCATCCGCAGTGGATAGTGAACGCATCGGCGCGTTCGGGGAACACATCGGACTGGCCTTTCAACTACGCGATGATCTGTTAGATGCCTTCGGTGATCCCAGCAAGACCGGCAAGCAACAAGGCGGTGATCTCCGCGCCGGGAAGAAAACGTTCTTGTTGATCCGTGGGCTGGAGCTGAGTGCTTTCAATGGGCGAAGCGAATTGCGAGAGGAATTGGCGAAGTCCGCAGATCAGCGTGATGTGGCGCGCATGCTGCAAACATTGGATGAATTGGGTGTGCCTGAAGAAGCCGAACGCACCATTCAGGCCGAAGAGACGAAGGCCATGACAGCACTGGATGCGATCGAAGTCCCGGAGGATCGGAAGCATCCACTGCGGGCACTTTCCGCGCAGCTGATGGCGCGGAGCTATTGAAGCAACCCCTGCAACGCTTCTCGCAACTTCGGATGCCTGAACTCGAATCCGGTGGTGACCAGCCTTGCATTGGAAGCACGTGAACCTTCGAGGATCAAGCCGCTCAATTCCCCGAGCATGGCGCGGATGGCGAACGCTGGTACGTTCGGGACGAAGAAGGGTCTATTGAACACCTCTGCCAGTGCGTGCATGAAGTCGCGGTTCTGCACTTCTTCCGGCGCAACGATGTTGTAGGCGCCTTGCATGGCATTGTTCCTAATGGCGTGCAAGTAGACCTGTGCAAGGTCTTCAATATGGACCCACGGCATCCACTGCTTGCCTGAACCCAATGGCGCGGAAAGCCCCCACCGTGCTGGCCTTGCCATTTTCGGTAGCGCACCGCCTTCTTGCGCGAGCACTACGGAGGTGCGCAGCTTCACTACCCGGCAATGCGGTGCCCATGCATCCGCCGCTTCTTCCCAGGCCTGCGTCAACTTGCCGATGGTATCGTTGGCCGGCGGATCGCTTTCCGTAAAGATGTGTTCCGAGGTTGATGCACCGTAGTAGTTGATGCCGCTCGCGCTGATAAAGCTCTTGGGCCAAGCACCGGTTTTTTCGACTTCGCGCTTCAGCAATTCCGCAGCATCCACGCGGCTCGCATAGAGCACATGCATGCGCTCCTTCGTCCACCGTTCATCGGCGATACCCGCACCGCTGAGATGGATGATGTGGTCCACGCTTTCCAACGCACGGGGATCGATGAAGCCTTTCGCGATGTCCCACTGGAACGTGGGCACTGGCGCATCCGGCTTCGGGCTGCGGCTGAGGTGCCGCACGGTGTAGCCTTCCTTCAGCAAGAGCTTGGTGAGGTGGCCACCAATGAGGCCGCTGCCGCCGGTAATGAGGATCGTGGACATGATCGCCGTAAGGTAATGGAACGTTCAGATCGAAGATGACCGGAGCATGGATGTCCCCGTGAAGGTCATCGATCCAGGGCCGATGAAAGCATCGGCCCTGCTTGCAGGGGCATGTTCCAGCGTGTCAGTCCTGGTCTACCAGCGCTTCGCTCACGTTGATGATGTGGTCTCCCACGCGCTCGGCACTTGAGAAGAGGTCGTTGTAAACCATGCCACCGCGTACATTGTAATCGCCTCGCTCAATGCTTGCCAGGTGGGCACTGCGCAGCTCATCCCGTTTGTGGTTGATCGCTTCTTCCGCTCGCATGGCCTTGGCGAGATCGGCACTGGAGGGGCTATCGACGCCCAAGTTGTCGTTCATCACTCCGAAGGCCTCGTCCACCAAGGTGAACAGTTCCATCAAGTTTTGGCGCTGCGGCGGGGAGAACCAGTGTTGTTCCTCGTTCTTCCGTTCAATTGCGAGTGACATTTGGTAGAAGATGTCACCGATGCGTTCCAGGTCGTTGGTGATAGAGAGCATGCCTCTGATGCGTTGGGAGAGGTCCTCGCTGAGATCGCCTTGGCTCACCTTGGCCAAATAGGCGGCGATCTCCACATCCAGGCGGTCGGTGATCTCCTCGTATTTGCGTACTTTTTTGAGCATCTTGCGCTGCTTCTTCGGGTCGTCGGCGTTCAGCAGTTGCTCAATGAAACCGCTCATGCGGGTGGTTATCTCCCCGAATTTGGCCAGTTCCTTGCGCGCCTCAAGCGCGGAGAGTTCCGGTGTGCCCATGAGCCCGGTGGTGATGTATTCCAAGCGGAAATCCTCATCCTCTTCTCCGTGCGGCTTCACGATGCGCTCGGCGATGCGTACAAGTGTGGGCACGAACCAAATGAGCAACAGCACATTGGCCAGGTTGAATGCGGTGTGGAAATAGGCGAGGCCGAACGGGATTGAAGCTGCCGTGGTGAAGGGGTCACCAAGGCCTTCGGCCACCATGAGCGATGCGATGGCCTTCAGGAACAGTGGCATGGCCAGGATCATCCAAGCCACGCCCAATACATTGAAAATGGTGTGGATGGCAGCAGCTCTCTTGGCATGCACGTTGCCCACCAGCGCGGCCATTTGCGCGGTGATGGTGGTGCCGATGTTCTCGCCCAGCACCATGGGCGCTGCCACATCGAAGGGTATCCAGCCCTGGTAGCACATGGTAATGGTAAGGGCCATGGCGGCGCTGCTGGATTGCACCAGCACGGTAAGCACCGTGCCCACCAGAATGAACAGCAACGTGCTGAGCAAGCCCATGTCGGCATAGGTGGCCAGGAATGATAGCACCTCGGGGTTTTGCCGCAGGTCCGGTACGGCGTCCTTAAGGGCATCCAGGCCCATGAATAAAAACGCGAATCCAATGAGGAATTCGCCCCACGACCTCCATTTCTTCGGCCTCGCGAAGAGCAGGGGCAGGGCAATGGCGATCACCGGCAGGGAGAACGTGGCTACCTTCACCTTGAAGCCCAGTAGTGAGATGAGCCAAGCGGTGATGGTGGTGCCGATATTGGCGCCCATCAACACACCGACGCATTCCGTCAGGCTGAGCAGGCCAGCGTTAACGAAGCTCACCGTCATTACTGTGGTGGCCGAAGAGCTTTGCACCAATGCAGTAACCAGAAACCCCGTGACCACGCCGAAATAGCGGTTCTTGGTCATGGCCCGAAGGATCCGGCGCAGGCTACCACCGGCGGCCTTTTGGATGCCTTCGCTCATCACCTTCATGCCGTAGATGAAGAAGCCCAACGCTCCGACCAGTCGTAAAAACTCAAAAATCCCGAAATGCATCCGTGCGTTGTGGTGTGTGCCGGGCGAAAGTAGCGCCGGGCCGCTTCCCGGGGCCGAACGGTAGCGGGATCATTGCTGCCTCACCACCGTATGGCGCTGTGGAGCAGGCCCATGGCCGCAGAGCGCATCTGCGAGCGCGGGATCACATCCACAGCGATGCCGTCGCACGGCCCGGTGAAGAGGGTGTTGAAGAAACGTTCGTCGCTGGTGCTGAACCGGACGTCGCCATTTTCATCGGCGAACAGTCCGAGCTGTACTTCTTTCGGCTTGTCCCGCATGGCGGAGAGGCAGGCGCGGCAGAGGTTGTTCTAGCGGTCACCCGCCACGCGCTTGTCGAACGGCAGTTGCTGGGCGAGGACGGGCAGCGTAGCGGCAAGCAGGAGAAGGCTGACGGTGGGTCTGGCTCTCATGTATGAGGAACGCAGATGGACCACGAATAAGGCCCATGATCGATCGATCCATCCATCAAAGATCCATTTATCCGCCACTTGCACTTTCGCGGTGGTCGTCTTTCGTCGACCAGAATGGTCGACGGACCATCAACGCGACTGCTCCAGCACACGGAAGTCCTCTTTGATGAAGCCCATCTTCTTGTCGAAGAGCGCGGCCTCGTCGCGCTGGTACATCAACTCACCCGTGCTGGCGTTGAACACGCGGCGGAAACACCACTTGGTCTTGTATTCGCCGGTGATCACCACGTCCGCAACAGCTACGTTCGGTGTGCCTTGGGACGCAGCGCTTATCAGTTGCGAATAGTCCATCAGCTTCGCCTCTTGCTTATAAGTCTCTTGGATCGCGGCCAGATCCGGCAAGCTCTTGTCCAGTTGATCTTTCGCCACCCAGAGTTCAATCTCCTTCACCTGTCGGTTGCGGCTGGCATACAGGCGGTCGGCGGTGGCTTTGTCGCTGATCTTTCCAGCCTCCACCTGCTTGAGGTAGTCCTGAAGATTCTTCACGTAGATGTTCAGCATCGCGCTTCTCCCGCTGTTGAGCAGTTCCACATCGATCATGATGGAAGCCAATTCCTGTGCAGGCGGCAGGTTCGTCACGGCGTTGCTTTCCACGTTCAGCACTTCGCCCTTTTTCATCTTCCAGCCTTGCACCAGCGCGAGGAAGGTGGCATCGTGCTTTTCCTTGTCGACCTTCCGGATCTTCATCAGGTAGGTCGTCGTGGGATCGATGGGTGTGGAGGCCAGGTCCGTGATGGTGCCGAAGTCCGTGCTGGCGGTGAATTTCCAGTTGGCCTTCACCGCGTTCAGCAGATCGCGGTTGAACGGCGAGTCAGCCGCATCGCGCAGGACGATGGTGGTAGAGCTTTTCGCGGCCTCGACGGCCTTCTTGTCGAACGTGCCGTACTGGGCGCTGGCGGAAACGGAAACGGCGATGGCCGCGAGGAGGAGGTTGTTGCGCATAATGTCCGTCGACCCAGAGGCCGACAAGTAGTTTGGTTTGTGAGAGGCATTTGTCCGTCGACCCGGAGGGTCGATGGACATGGCGAAAATAGTGCCAAGCCATCCCCACCTTTGCGGTATCAAAGATCGCGATGCACGAAGGGCTGTCGAAAAGAGGTGCGGAAGGTGAAGGAGCCAGCGGCCTGCGCAAGCGGTTGGACGAGGCCGTGGTGTTGCAGGAGACCGTTGCCCAGTTGCGCAAAGACCTACGGGAGGAAACACTGACATTGCCCGAGGTGGGCGAGGGTGCCTTTGAGGAACTGCGTACCCAAGTGCTTGCGGTGATCGAAGCGCGGGACCGGGAGGGGGCGCACGCCTTTGGGCTGGTGGTGAACCGCGTTGATCTTACAGAGCATCAGGTGGGTGCTGCGATGGGCGCGGACGGCTTGTTCGGCCTGGCGGGGGCCATTGTGCTGCGTTGTCTGCAGAAGGTGCTGAGCCGCAAGCGTTACGCCGGGTTGGGCTGAGGCCATTGGAGGTCCGGCAGAAATCGGTCCCTCCGGGCGAACTACCACCTTCATTCCCCCGTAACAATGCCCGAAACCGTGGCTACCTTTGAGGCCCGGTATTTTTTGCCCGGCCATGGACAAGAACACGTTCCTCAGCAATATCGACCCTACAGCACTTGACGGGGTGTATCAACGGTACAAAGCGGACCCCGGTTCCGTATCGCCGGATTGGGCGCGGTTCTTTGAAGGTTTCGACCTTGCCCGGACCCGTTATCCCGAACTTCCGGGACAGGCACCATCCGCCAACGGCATGGACTGCGGGCCGAGCAATGAGAACGTGGCCAAGGAGTTCAAGGTGATCGCCCTGATCAACGGCTATCGTGAGCGTGGTCACCTCTTTACGCATACCAACCCCGTGCGTGAGCGGCGTACCTATACCCCCCCTTTGGAACTGGCTTATTTCGGGCTGTCCGAGGATGACCTCGGAACCGTGTTCGAGGCCGGGTCGGAGCTGGGCATCGGCAAGGCCACCCTGGCAGCCATCCTTGAGCATTTGAAGACCACGTATTGCCAAAGCATCGGTGTGGAGTACCGCTTCATCCGTGATGTGGACCGCGTAGAGTGGCTGCAAAAGCGGATGGAAAAGGACCGCAACACTCCGGTCTTTACCTTGGAAGAGAAGAAGGAGATCCTGCGCAAGCTGGACCAGGCCGTGGTGTTCGAGCGTTTCCTCGGGAAGAAGTTCATCGGACAGAAGCGTTTCAGCCTGGAAGGAGGCGAAACACTGATCCCTGCGTTGGACACCATCATCGAGCACGGCGCGGATGCGCACGGCATCAACGACGTGGTGATCGGCATGGCCCACCGCGGGCGCCTGAACGTGCTGGCCAACACCTTCAACAAGACCTACGAATCCATCTTCGCCGACTTCAAGGGCCGCGACTATGAGGACAATTTTGTGGAAGGCGACGTGAAGTACCACATGGGCTTCAACAGCTGTGTGGTGACCAATAAGGGCAAGGGCGTCAACCTGATCCTGTGCCCTAACCCCAGCCATTTGGAGAGCGTGGGCCCCGTGATGCAGGGCATTTCGCGTGCGCTGATCGAGAAGGACCATGCGTTTGCGCCGGAGAAGCTTTGCCCGGTGATCATCCATGGTGATGCGGCGATCGCAGGCCAAGGCGTGGTTTATGAACTGGCGCAGATGGCACGATTGAAGCCGTACAGCACCGGTGGCACTTTGCATGTCGTAGTGAACAACCAGGTGGGCTTCACCACCAACTACGTGGACGGACGCAGCAGTACGTATTGCACGGACGTTGCCAAGGTGACGCAATGCCCGGTGTTCCATGTGAACGGTGACGACGCGGAGGCCGTGTGCCATGTGATGAAGCTCGCGCTCGATTTCCGCCAGCATTTCCAAAGCGACGTCTTCATCGACCTGTTGGGCTACCGCAGGCACGGGCACAACGAGGGCGACGAGCCGAAGTTCACCCAGCCGATCCTGTACAAGGCCATCGCCACGCACAAGGACCCGCGGGAGATCTACAGCGAGAAGTTGCAGGCCAGTGGGGCCATTGAGGCCAGCTTGGCGGAGGAGATGCAGAAGCGCTTCAACAACATGTTGCAGGAGCGCCTCACGGATTCCAAGGAGCTGCCCAAGGCCGTGATCACCTCATTCCTCGCGGACCGCTGGATGGGCTACGAGCGCGCCGATGATGCCGACCTGGAAAGCTCGCCGGAGACCGGTGTGAAGAAGAAATTGTTACTGGACATCGCTGCCAAGCTTGCCGAGGTGCCAGCCGGGAAGAAGTTCTTCAACAAGCTGGAACGTATCCTGCATGAGCGCGCCAAGATGGTGGCCGAGGACCGCTTGGACTGGGGCATGGGCGAACTGCTCGCGTACGGGTCCTTGCTCTGCGAAGGACATTCCGTCCGCCTCACCGGGCAGGACGTGGAACGCGGGACCTTTAGCCACCGGCACGCCGTGGTGAAGGTGGAGGACAGCGAGGAGGAATACATCCACCTGAAGCACCTGCAAGAGGGACAGGCCCTGATGCAGGTGTACAACGCGCCGCTGAACGAGTATGCGGGGCTGGGCTATGAATACGGCTACGCCTTCGCCACGCCCGCCAGCCTCACCTTGTGGGAAGCGCAGTTCGGCGACTTCGTGAACGGGGCACAGATCATCATCGACCAGTATCTCAGCGCCGCCGAGGAAAAGTGGAACGCCATGAACGGCCTGGTGATGCTGTTGCCGCACGCATACGAAGGCCAAGGCGCCGAGCACAGCAGCGCACGCATGGAGCGTTTCCTGCAGCAGTGCGCGGACGCCAACATGATCTTGGCCAACCCGACCACACCGGCGAACTTCTTCCACTTGCTGCGCCGCCAGCTCACATGGAAATTCCGCAAACCTTTAGTGGTGTTCACGCCGAAGAGCCTGCTGCGCCACCCGAGATGCGTGAGCACCATGGACGATCTGGCGAAGGGCCGCTTCCAAGAGGTGTACGACGATCCGACGGCAGATCCAAAGAACGTAAGAACCTTGATCCTCTGCTCCGGCAAGCTCTATTATGAACTGCTGGAGCGCAAGGAGAAGGTGGTCGCTGACGATGTTGCCTTGGTGCGCATCGAACAGATGCACCCGCTGCCGGAACCACAGCTCGAAGCGGTCTTCGCGCGCTATGCGAATGTGGAGGAAGTGCGTTGGGTGCAAGAAGAGCCGGAGAACATGGGCGCTTGGCCATACATCTTCAAGCACCTGCACAAAGTGAACGGGGCACCTTCCTTGGAAACGCTGAATTTCGTTGCGCGCCGTGCGAGCGGGGCACCGGCCACGGGCAGCGGCGTGCGCAGCGCATTGCAGCAACAGCGGATCCTGGAAGATGCGTTCGCCGGTCGGTCTTCAGCACCGGTCGGGAAGAAGGTGAGGACGAAAGTGCGTGCTTGATGGCGGGGCGTAGTTGTCAGTTGTTCGTTGTCAGTTGTCGGGCTGTAAAGTCCAGTGGGAGCAGGCAGCGGCAGTCAGCAGCCGACAGCCGTCAGATCACCGATCAACTTGCACTGATCACCATCCACGATAAGCATTCTCCGCGCCTCTGCGCCACTGCGGCCCCAAAATCATACATCCCTCAATTCTCATGGCCAACCTCGAAGTAAAAGTCCCCAGCCCCGGTGAAAGCATCAGCGAAGTGCGCATTGCGCAATGGCTGGTGGCCGATGGCGACATGGTGAAGAAGGATCAGGTGATCGCCGAGATCGACAGCGATAAGGCGACCTTGGAGCTGAGCGCCGAGGAAGGCGGCAAGATCAGTCTGCTGGCCAAAGCCGACGAGACGGTGAACGTGGGTGATGTTGTGGCCAAGATCGATACAAGCGTGAAGCCCGCGAAGGAGGAGAAGAAAGAGGTGAAGGAAGAAAAGGTGGTGAAGAACGTAAAGGAAGAGAAGAAAGAGAAGGGAGCGAAGGAGGGACCCGCTGTCGCTGCTCACGCCACGCCCGTCGCCAAGGCCATGATGGCCGAAAAGGGCATCGCCAGCGATAAGGTGAAAGGCACCGGCCCCAATGGCCGTATCACACGCGGCGACGTGGAAGCGTACATCGCCGGTGGCATGTCTGCCGGCACGTTGATGAACGGCTGGGGCGGGTCCCGCAACAGCAGCCGTGCCAAGATGAGCACCCTGCGCAAGAAGGTAGGGGAGCGCTTGGTGAGCGTGAAGAACGAAACGGCCATGCTCACCACCTTCAACGAGGTGGACATGAGCGCGGTGATGGCCGTACGCAACCAGTACAAGGATAAGTTCAAGGAGAAGCATGGTGTGGGCCTCGGTTTCATGTCATTCTTCACCAAGGCCGTCACCGAGGCCCTGCGCCTATTCCCGAATGTGAATGCACAACTGGACGGAGAGGAGGTCGTGAGTTTCGACTACGCGGACATCGGCATCGCTGTGAGCTCGCCCAAGGGCCTGATGGTACCGGTGGTGCGCAACGCAGAGCAGATGAGCTTAGCCGAGATCGAAGGTGCGATCAAGGAACTTGCGGTAAAGGCGCGCGACGGAAAGTTGAGCCTTGCGGAAATGACCGGTGGCACCTTCACCATCACCAACGGCGGCGTGTTCGGCAGCATGCTCAGCACACCGATCATCAATCCGCCGCAGAGCGCGATCCTCGGCATGCACAACATCGTGGAGCGCCCTGTCGCGGTGAACGGCCAAGTGGTGATCCGCCCGGTGATGTATGTGGCGCTGAGCTATGACCACCGCATCATCGACGGCAAGGAGAGCGTGAGCTTCCTGTTCAAGGTGAAAGAGATGCTGGAAGATCCCGCGAAGCTGGTGCTGGGCGGGAAGGATCCCGGGGCTGTGCTGGCAGGGCTCTGAGCCCATTACGCGGATCACTTGTCGGGGATCTTGAGGCGAAATCATCCTTGATGAGCCGTGGTGGGACCTTGAACGATCCGCATATACCAAAGGGTTTTCTGAAGCGGTTCGAGGAGCGGTTGATCCCCTATGGATACACGGGGCGCATCCGGTAGAAGTTCAGTACATCTTTTCGTTTGTTAGAAGGAAGCTGATCATCACCGTGCGTAGTTGGTCCTATCCGGAATAAGCATTGAGCCGATCATGTGCGCACGATGATCTGGGTGCTTCGTCCGGTGAACACAAACCCGGCGACTCTCGAATTCCTATTGGCTTTTCGTGCGTTGAAGCGTGCGTGCAAGCCAACAAGTTGCTGTTAACAAGTGCAATCCAGTTGCGGGAAATTCAGGTTCCGAGCGGGGCTATGTTTGGCCCGGTAGCTAACGGACCTTGAGAGGCAAAGGCAACAGTGAACGCGTTCGGGCAGGGATCATGCTGCCGTGTCATGAACGATCAGCGCAACGCCGGAATGGACCGGTGCCTTGGTCTCTTAAGTCCGGGATGTCAACTACCGCTATATCGCAGTTACATGGCTGAACAGATAAACGCACAGGGCACTTCGGACCAACAAGGCTGGCGGGGAATGCGCCAGGTCCGGTCCTTCCTACAGAAACTCATCATCGTTGCCGCAGCCATGCTGTTGTGGCAGGGCGAGGCACATGCCACGCACGCGATGGGGGGCGAGCTCAGCTATGTCTGCTTAGGCAACAACCAGTACAGGGTCACCCTCAACTTTTACAGGGACTGCAATGGTGTGGCTGCGCCGACCAATTGCAACAACGGCCTCAGCTTCAATATTCGTTCCAGTACTTGCGGAGCGAACTTCAACCTCTGTTTCGACAATAATCCCACAGTACAGATCATTACGCCGATCTGCCCTTCAGAGGTAGACCGTTGCGTAAACGCCAATGGTACTTACGGCGTGGAGCGATATACGTATACGAAGGTCGTCGATCTCAGTGCCTATGCCGCTTGTGGCGGGGCGGACTGGTTCTTCGCTTGGTCACTTTGCTGCAGGAACAATGCGATCACCTCGTTGAACAATCCCGGGAACCGGGAGCTGTACTTGGATGCGCAATTGAACAACTCGACCGGACTCTGCAACAGCTCGCCGAACTTCACCAACTCGCCCACGGCATTCTATTGCCTGGGCGAACCGATCAGCTACAACCCCGGGGCGGTCGATGCGGACGGGGATTCCTTGGTCTACGCCCTGATCCCGGCACGGACGGCAGGCGGGGTGAACATCCCGTACAACGCGAACTACTCAGCCAGCCAGCCTATCCGGAACGGCGGTGGTGCGAACGCGGTGACCCTTAATGCACAGACCGGCACCATGACGGTTACCCCTAGTGTCCTACAGGTGGCGGTGGTCACCTATCAGGTAAAGGAGTATCGTAACGGCGTCCTTGTCGGAGTTGTGACGCGCGATGTGCAGTTCGTGATCCGTGCCTGTACCGGCAACGCCTCGCCGACCGCCACCGGTATCAACGGGACGGCCGTCTACTCCATGCAGGTCTGCGCAGGCACTCCGGTGTCCTTCACGATCAACTCCAATGATGCCAATGCCGGGCAGACCGTTACCATGAGCTGGAACAGTGGTATCCCGGGCGGCACGTTCACCACTTCCGGATCACCTTTCCCCTCCGGGACGTTCACGTGGACCCCTACGGTGGCCAACATCGGCAACAACACCTTCACCGTGCACGTGCAGGACAACGGGTGTCCGGTGACGGCTTCAAATGATTTTGGATATTCCATACAAGTGACGCCACCGGCCACTGATGCGGACGCCGGGAGCGACTTCTCCGTATGCGGGACCTCGGCCACCATGGCAGGGGTGTTGCCTTACCCAAGTGTTCAAGGCACATGGACGGTGATCAGTGGCAGTGGCACCTTTACGAACAATCATTCGCCCACCACCACGGTCACCGGCCTTTCCCAAGGGGCGAACGTGTTCCAATGGAGCGTGAACTACCTCACTTGCGGCACGCGCACGGACCAAGTGACGGTGACCAGCTACAGCCCGGCACAGGCTGCGGCGAACGCCGGACCGGACCAACAATTCTGCCTGCCCACCAATACGGCGACCTTGGCCGGCAACACGGCAGTGGTGCCCGCCGTGGGCACCTGGACCTTGGTCAGTGGCACGGGGACGATCACCTCGCCCAACTCCCCGACTTCCGGGATCACGGGCCTGAGTATCGGACCGAACAGGTTCCGTTGGACCATCAACAACGGCCCTTGCGGTACGCCTACTCAGGATGAAGTGATCATCACCATCTATAACAGCGCACAGCCGGTCGCGAACGCAGGTGCTGACATCTCGATCTGCACACCGACCAGCTCGGTGACCTTGAACGGCAATGCTGCGCCAGCTCCGGCAAGCGGGATATGGACCTCGGTGAGCGGCGGAGGCACCATTGTGACCCCGACGAGCCGAAACACGAGCATCACTGGGATGACCGTTGGAGTGCATGTGTTCCGTTGGACCATCAGCAATGGACCTTGCACACCCGCGTCCACGTCCGATGACGTGACGGTGACCGTGTTTGATGCGACCAGCCCGAATGCCAATGCCGGAGTTGATCAAGAGGTCTGCACACCGAGCAATGCGACCCTTTCCGGCAGCACGCCGATCTTCCCGGCCACCGGTCTTTGGACCTTGGTGAGCGGGACGGGCAGTATCACCTCGTCCACTTCGGCCAGTACCACGGTGACCGGGCTGGGTATCGGCGCGAACGTCTTCCAGTGGACGGTGAGCAATGGGCCATGTGCCAACGGGATCACCAGTGATCAAGTAACGGTGACCGCCTTTGACCAGACCGTCAGTGGCTCCAATGCAGGTCCGGACCAATCCTATTGCCTGCCCACGACATCCACCAATCTTGCGGCCAATGCTCCTGCCGCCCCTGCGCAAGGCACGTGGACCTTGGTCAGTGGCACGGGCACGATCGTGAACATCCACAGCGCCACCACGTCCGTCACGGGCTTGACCGTCGGCGAGAACATCTTCCGCTGGGCCATCAGCAACGGACCGTGCCCGGTGAACCCGCCGAACGATGTGGTGTCCATCTTCATTTACGATTCCAATGCACCGGCCGCCAACGCCGGCCCCGACCAACAATTGTGTACCCCGGCCACTTCCACGACACTCGCTGGGAATGCACCGGTATTCCCGGCCACGGGCCAATGGACCGTTACGGCGGGCAGCGGCAGTTTCACCAATGCGAGCAACCCGACCACCACGGTCACCGGGCTTGGGGTGGGAGTCAACACTTTCCGCTGGACACTCAACAACGGACCTTGTTCCAATCCAGTGACCCAGGACGATGTTTCGATCACGGTCTTCAATTCCGCCAACGCTGTGGCCAACGCCGGTCCTGACCAGGAACTCTGCACGCCGACCACCACCACGAGCTTGGCAGGAAGCACGGTGATCGCGCCGGCCACCGGTACATGGACCTTGGTGAGCGGATCGGGCACGATCGTCTCGCTGAACAGCCCGACGAGCCAGGTCACCGGCCTTGGTGTGGGGGACAACATCTTCCGCTGGACAGTGAGCAATGGTGCATGTGCCAACCCGCTCACCACCGATGATGTGCGCATCCGCGTGTTCAACAGCGCCAATCCGGTGGCCAATGCGGGTCCGGACCAGGAACTTTGTTCCGATGCCAATAGCACGGCCTTGACCGGAAGTAACATCATCCTGCCAGCCTCGGGTACTTGGACCTTGGAGAGCGGCACCGGCGCCATCGTAACACCGAACAGCCCCACCACGGCTGTGACCGGTCTGGGCGTAGGCGTGAACGTGTTCCGCTGGACGGTGTCCAACGGCCCATGCCCCAATGGCAATACACAGGACGATGTGTCCATCATCGTTTACTCCAGCACACATCCGGCCATCACGGTCAGTGCAAACCAGAGCATCTGCGTTCCCACCTCGGCGAACGAGGTCACGGTGACCGGCACGACGCCCGTTTCGCCTGCCACCGGGGAATGGACCGTGATCAGCGGCAGCGGAACGATCACCTCACCGAACAGCCCCTCCACCACCATCACCGACATGGGGTATGGCGTGAACGTGTTCCAGTGGACCGTGATGAACGGACCATGCGCCTTCCCGTCGAACAGCGCACAAGTATCGATCTCCGTCTACAATGCGGCCATGCTAACGGCCGATGCAGGCCCGGATCAAAGTGTTTGCACACCGATCACCAATGCGACCTTGGCCGGTAGCGCCCTGATCGTACCGGGCACCGGACAGTGGACCCTGGTCAGCGGCACGGGCGTGTTCGTGGATGCCACCAACCCCGCGACGGTGGTAACCGGCCTTTCCCTCGGATCGAACGTGTTCCAGTGGAGCGTGGAGAACGGGCCTTGCGCTGCGCCCAGTTCCGACGAGGTCACTATTTCAGTGTTCAATGGCAATGCGCAACAGGCGGATGCCGGTCTGGATCAAGAGCTCTGCGACGATGCCGCCACTACGGTGATGGCAGCGAACGCGGCAGTGGCCCCGGCCACCGGTTCGTGGATCGTGCAACAAGGCACCGCGACCTTCAGTGACGCAACATCACCGACCACAGGTGTCTCCGGCCTTTCCCTCGGGGTGAACATCCTTGTTTGGTCATTGGACAATGGTGCCTGTGGGACCAGCTCGGACCCGGTGAACATCACCGTGTTTGATGATGCGAACCCGATCGCCGACGCCGGGCCGGGCCAGCAGCTCTGCACCCCGACCACCTCCACCACCTTGAGCGGTAGTGCGTTGATCGCGCCGGCAACAGGCACATGGACCTTGGTGAGCGGTACCGGGAACATCGTTTCGCCGAGCAGCCCCACCACCCAAGTGAACGGTCTCGGGTTGGGCAACAACGTCTTCCGTTGGACGGTGTATAACGGCCCCTGCCTCAACGGGAACACCTTCGCCGAGGTCACCATCAGCGTCTTCAGCGGCACGGCGCAAGCGGCCAACGCGGGCCCGGACCAAGAATCTGCACACCGGCAGCGTCCGTCACCTTGGCCGGTAATATCGCGGTAGGGCCCGGACAGGGCACATGGACGGCCGGAGCGGGCATCACCTTCTCCGACACGCACGCCGCCACAGCCACGGCCAGCGGATTGCAGGTGGGTGACAACGTGCTCACATGGACGATCCACAACGGTTCTTGCGGCACCACCACCGACCAGGTCACGATCAAGGTGTTCGATGCCACCAACCCGGATGCCGATGCCGGCGATGACCAAGAGTTGTGCAGCCCGGCGAGCTCCACCGCCTTGGAAGGCAGCAGCCTGATCTATCCGGCCACCGGATCATGGATCCTGGTGAGTGGTACGGGCACGGTCACCGACCCTGCTTCACCCACCAGTCAGGTCACTGGTCTGGCGATCGGACCGAACGTCTTCCGCTGGACCGTAAGCAATGGGCCTTGCGGTGCGGGCATCACTACGGACGAGGTCACGATCACCTTGTTCGACAGCTCGGTGAGCGGATCCAATGCAGGCCCGGACCAAAGCCTCTGCACGCCCAACACTACGGCCACCATGGCGGCCAGCGCGGCCCCTGCTCCGGCCCAAGGCACGTGGACGCTGGTCACCGGCGGCGGCAACATCACCTCGATCCATGACCCGGCGACCACGATCACGGACCTTCCCGTCGGGGAGAACATCTTCCGTTGGGCGGTGAGCAACGGTGCCTGTCCGGTGAACCCGCCGAACGATCTGGTCACCATCTTCGTGTATGACGCCAACAACCCGGTGGCGAACGCCGGCCCTGATCAGGAGCTGTGCACACCGAACACTTCCACCGTCTTCGCCGGAAGCAATGTGATCTTCCCGGCCCAGGGCACGTGGACCTTGGTGAGCGGCAGTGGCGATATCGCTGACATCAACTCGCCGACTTCAGCGGTCAGCAATTTGGCCGTCGGCGAGAACATCTTCCAATGGACGGTGATGAACGGCCCTTGCGCGGATCCCCGCACGACCGATCAGACGAGCATCTTCGTGTTCGATCAGAACAATGCGGACGCTGCCGCAGGTCCCGATCAATCGCTTTGCACGCCCGATGAGAGCACGACACTGGCGGGCAACGTGCCCACCTTCCCGGCAACGGGTTCTTGGCAGCTCACCCAAGGCACAGGCGTGATCACCGACCCCACCAACCCGACCACCACCGTGACCGGGCTCGGAGTGGGCGAGAACATCTTTACTTGGACCGTGTCCAACGGCCCTTGCGGAAATGGCATCACCAGCGACGCCGTCAGCATTGTTCTGTTCGACTCGAACACCCCGAACGCCGATGCGGGCCCGGATCAGCAACTCTGCTCCCCGGCGTCCACTGTCACATTGGCTGGCAGCACGGTGGTCTACCCCGCAGTGGGCACCTGGACCGTTGTCAGCGGCGGTGGCGTATTCGCAGATCCGAACTCTCCGACCACCGACGTCACCGGCCTCACCGTCGGCACCTATGTGTTGCGTTGGACTTTGTCCAACGGCCTGTGCAGCAGCAGCAGCGATGAGGTTACCATTGAGGTGTTCGACGAGAACAACCTTGCGGCCGATGCGGGTGCCGATCAAGAGATCTGCACGCCTGCAAATACGGTGACGATGGCTGGAAGCGCCGTGATCTCCCCGAGCGTGGGCACATGGACCTTGTTGAGCGGCACGGGCGTGATCAGCAACCCGAACTCACCGAACTCGGCGGTGATCGATCTGGAGGTCGGTACTAGCGTGTTTGTATGGACCGTGGACAATGGGCCTTGTGCGAACGGCATCACCACCGATACGATGGAGGTGCGCGTGTTCGACGAGAACAATCCGCCAGCCAATGCCGGCCCGGACCAGGAGCTTTGCACACCGGGAACGAGCGCATCGCTTTCAGGAAGCAATGTGATCCCTCCGGCCGTAGGTACCTGGACAGTGGTGCAAGGCACCGGCGTGTTCGCTGATCTGCATGCGAGCAGCACAACGGTGAGCGGCCTGGCCGTGGGCGTGAACATACTCCGCTGGACCGTATCCAATGGCCCTTGCGAGAGCGGGCTGAGCTTCGATGAGGTCACCATCACCTTGTTCGACGAGACCAATTCTGTCGCGAACGCCGGCCCTGATCAAGACCTCTGCACGCCGAACACCACCACCACCATGGCGGGCAGCGCGTTGATCTTCCCGGCCACCGGTGAATGGATCCGGTTGAGCGGGTCCGGGAATATCGCCGATCCGACGTCGCCGACAACGTCCGTGAGCGGACTGGCGGTAGGGGAGAATGTTTTCCAATGGACCGTACGGAACGGCCCCTGCGGTCCTTCGACCAGTGACCAGGTGAGCATCTTCGTCTTTGACGATGCGAACCCGGATGCCAATGCCGGCGGGGATCAGCAGGTATGTACGCCCCTGACCGGTACCACCTTGGCGGGCAGCCCCGTGACCTTCCCGGCCACCGGCGAATGGACTTTGGTGAGCGGCCAGGGCACGATCGTTGACGCGAACGATCCGGCCACGGAGATCACCGATCTGGGCGTGGGTGAAAATATCTTCGAGTGGACGGTGGATAATGGGCCGTGCGGAGCTGGGAGGACCAGCGACCAGGTCAGCATCTTCCTGTTCGACCTCAATGCTCCCCCGGCTGCCGCAGGTCCCGACCAGAGTTTCTGCACCCCGGATGAAAGCGCGGTAATGGCGGCCAACACGGCCACCCTGCCCGCTATCGGAGAATGGTCGGTAGCACAAGGCACGGGCTTCTTTGTCGATGTGAACGACCCCAACACCACCGTGACCGGCCTGACCGTGGGTGAGAACATCCTCACTTGGTCCTTCGACAACGGTGTGTGCGGCTTTACTGCGGACAACGTGAGCGTCTTCATCTTTGACGAGAACAATCCGGACGCCAACGCCGGGCCCGACCAGGCCTATTGCACACCGCAGGACAGCACCTATCTGGAGGGCAACACGCCGATCTTCCCGGCAAGCGGATCGTGGAGCGTGATCGACGGTGCCGGCCTCTTCGCCGATGCGAGCGATCCATCCACCAAGGTCGTCGGCATGGCCATCGGGGCCAACACCTTCGTCTGGACCACCAGCAACGGACCATGCCCGAACGCCATCACCATGGACACCATGACGGTGGTCATCTTCAGTGACAGCACCTCGGCCGCCGATGCGGGTGAGGACTTTGAAGTGTGCCTACCGTTCACCTCGGCACAGTTGCAGGCCGCCACGCCACAACTTCCCGCCACGGGTTCGTGGAGCGTGCTCAGCGGTCCGGGCACATTGGTGGACCCCACCGACCCGACGACCACCATCAATGACCTCGACATAGGCATCACCACGCTGGTGTGGACCTTGGACAACGGCCCCTGCCCGAACAACGGCTTGATGACCGACACGCTCAGGATCACCGTTTATCGATCCCTTCGGGCCGGTGGCCTATGCGGGTCCGGACATCAGCCTTTGCATGCCGGAGGACAGCACCGTGATGGCGGCGGACATCCCGCTCTTCCCGGCCGCCGGTACCTGGCACTTAGTGAGCGGCACGGGCACCATCGCCGACAGCACCGACCAAGCCACGGCAATTACCGGGCTCTCCATCGGTATCAACGTCTTCACTTGGAGCGTGTACAACGGTGATTGCGGCTTTGGACCGCCCACGATGGACACGGTGGCCGTATACGTCTACGACAACAATGCGAGCATGGCAGATGCCGGCCCGGACGAGGATATCTGCGGAATTGACGCGGGTGCGACACTCGCGGGCAACGACGCGGTCTTCCCGGGCATCGGGACATGGACACAGGTGGGCGGATCCGCCATCATCGCGGATGCCAGTGATCCACAGACGACCGTGTCAGGCACTGAGGTCGGGGACAACATCTTTGTGTGGTCCATCGACAACGGCCCTTGTGGAACATCCTCGGACACTGTACGGGTGCGCGTGTTCGACTCGGCGTTGCCTGATCCTAACGCTGGTGACGACCAGGAGCTGTGCAGCCCGATCGCATCCACGCCGATGGCCGCCTCCACCGCCACGTACCCGAGCACGGGCCAATGGTCCGTGGTCAGCGGCAGCGGAACCTTCGCTGATGCTAGTGACCCGGCGACGGACGTATCCGACATCGGTGCCGGGGTGAACGAGTACGCTTGGACCATCGACAACGGCCCCTGCGGAACGCTGGTCGACCAGGTCACGGTGATCTTGTTCGATGGTACTGTCACCAGTGCGACCGCAGGACCCGACCAGGACATTTGCGGGCCGCTGGAGAGCACTCCGCTCGCAGCCACGGGTGTTACCGCACCGGCCACGGGTTCGTGGAGCATCATCAGCGGAAGCGGATCCTGAGCGATGCTGCGGACCCGAACGCCACGCTCGGCGATCTCACGCCCGGCCAAACGGTGCTCACGTGGACCATCAGCAACGGCCCATGCAACACGGGTCCGCTCACCGATACCTTGGTGGTGACCGTGTATGACGGACAGGCACAATCGGCGGCGGACGCAGGGCCTGACCAGCAGTTCTGCGAGCCCGGTGCGATCGATGCGGACATGTTCGCCAATGAGGCGGTATTCCCCGCCACGGGATATTGGACCATCGACGGCAGCGGCAACATCACGGACCCGAGCAACAGGAACACGACCGTGACAGGTATCGGCTTCGGCAGCACGAGCCTCACGTGGACCATCGACAACGGCGTCTGCGGAACGACCTCGGACGATGTTCTCATCTCCGTGTTCGACATCAACGTACCGCCCGCAGCCGGTGGCCCGGACCAGCAGATCTGCCAGGACACCACCACCACGGTAATGTCTGCCGAACCCGCAGTGAGCACGGCTACAGGCCATTGGGAGCTGATCCAAGGGCATGGTGAGCTGACATACCCCGACCAGCCGAACACCGAGGTCACAGGGTTACAGCCCGGTACCAACATCTTCCAGTGGGTGCTGGACAACGGGGTGTGCGGCAGCACGGCGGATACGGTGGTGATCACCCTGCGCGACTGCAGCATCTTGGTGGTGCCGGACGCTTTCTCACCGAATAAGGACGGCGTGAACGACACCTATGTGATCCAAGGCCTGGATTACTATCCGGACAACTCCTTCCAGGTCTTCAACCGCTGGGGTTCGAAGATCTACGAACGGAGCCCGTACCGCAATACGTGGGACGGCACCAACGAAGGCAAGCTCAACTGGGGCACCGATCTTCCGGAAAGCACCTACTACTTCATCCTGGATCCGGGTAATGACAAAGAGGTCATCACGGGTTACATCTACCTGCGCCGCTGATCATGAACGCACTCACGAAAACAACCACGCCGATGGCATCCGAAGCCTCTCGTTGGAAAATGGCGTTGCTCGCGCTTCTGATCGCTGGCCCGGCCCTGCTTCCCAAGCAGGCCAAGGCCCAGCAGGACCCGCAGTTCACCCAGTACATGTTCAATCTGCTGGCGTTGAACCCGGCATACGCGGGCAGCGCGGACCGCGTGAGCATCAAAGCGCTCAGCCGCCACCAATGGGTGGGCTTCGAGGGAGCGCCCACTACGCAGACGCTCACCGTACACAGCCCGTTCTTAGTGCAGAGCCTTGGGCTGGGCGGCACCGTGATGCGCGATGAGCACGGGCCAGTCACCCAGTACGGATTGATCGTGGACCTGTCCTACAGGATCTTCCTCGGGAACAACCAGAAGCTGGCCTTTGGCATCAAGGGTGGCCTAAACCTCTTCCAGGGCAAATTCGCGGACTTGCATCCCTTGGAGGCCAACGACCAAGTGTTCCAGCAGAACGTCAGCACCAAGACCGATCCGCAGTTCGGCTTCGGGGTGATGTGGTACAGCGACCGTTTCTATCTCGGGCTCAGCTCGCCGAAGGTGTTGCGCACGGACTTCTTCGATGAGGATTCGCTCCAGTTCGTGAGCCAGCCCGGGCAACGGGCGCACTACTACCTCACCGGCGGATACGTGTTCGATCTGGGCACTTACACCAAATTCAAGCCCACGGCCATGGTGAAGGCGGTGGAAGGCGCGCCCATCAGCTTTGACCTCAGCGCGAACTTCCTGCTCTACGATAAACTTTGGCTCGGCGCCATGTACCGCTATACCGATGCGGTCGGGGCCTTGGTCCAGTACAACCTCACCGACGGGATCTCCGTGGGCTACGCATACGACTATCCATTGTCCCCGCTGCGCAATTACAGCGGCGGCAGCCATGAGTTCATGCTTGGTGTCGAATTCGGCAAAGCGCCGAAGGGGATCCGTTCACCGCGTTACTTCTGAGCCAGATGCACCTATCCATTCCCATGCGCCCACGGTACCTCATCCTCGCGACCGCCTTTTTGCTGCTGGCATCCCCGGCCGCGCAGGCGCAGAAGTTCAAGCACCTCATGGCGGAGAAGTATGCCGCGGTGTTCGACTTTGCCAACATGGCGAAGGTCTATGAGGACATCGTCGCCGGCAAGAAGGCCCAGCCCGCCGATTACCGGCAGCTCTCCTTCGCCTATAAGAAGATGGGAAACAATGCAAAGGCCGCCGAGACCTACAAGCGGTTGATCGACCTGGGCAGCCCCGCGCCGGACGACCTGCTGGCCTATGCCGATCAATTGCGCGCACAAGGAAAGTATGAGGAGTCCCTCACGTGGTACAAGACCTACGCGGAACAAGCACCCGATGATGAATGGGTGAAAGAATATCTGAAGAACGGGGAGTTCCTCAAGAAACTGGAACGTGACAGCACGAAGGATGTGATAAGGAGCCTCCCGATCAATTCCGCAGAGGCCGATCTGGGCCCTGCTGTGATGGACGATCTGCTCCTTTTCAGCAGCGCGAGGGGTGAGGGAGTCGGGGGCAAGACCAAGTACAAATGGGACAGCGAACCCTTCTTGAACCTCTATTCCGCTTTGTTGAAGGGGGAGACCGCGACAGATCCCATGGTGATGAGGAAGGTCGTCAACAGCCGCTATCATGACGGGACGGCCAGCTTCGACTCCACCCGTCAACGCCTCTATTTCACGCGGGACAACTACTACTACGGCAAGCTCTGGAAGGCCGCCAGCGGCGAGGTGAAGCTCGGTATCTACTACACGGACATCGCGAAGGGCGAGTTCGGGCAGTCGGAATGGGGCGCCCTCACGCCGTTCGACTACAACGACCCCGAGTACAACGTGGGCCAGCCATCTATTTCGCCGGATGGCAAGCGGCTCTACTTCGTCAGCGACATGCCCGGCGGAAGCGGGGGCACGGACATCTGGTACTGCGACGACAATGCAGGGGAATGGGGCGCGCCGAAGAACATCGGAAGCAAGGTGAACACCCCGGGCAGTGAAATGTACCCGTTCACAACCAAGGACAGTACCCTCTACTTCAGCAGCACCGGCCACCCCGGCCTTGGCGGGTACGACATCTTCTCCGTGCGCCTCACTGCTTCCGGTCCCGGTCGTGTGTTCAATCTGGGTACGCCGATGAACACGACCTGGAACGATCAGGGGTTGATCCTGCTCGCCAATGACAGCACCGGCTTCTTCGTCACCGATCGCCCGGGGGGCATGGGAAGCCTTGACATCTACGGCTGCACGGTCCATCCTCCACGCATAAAGATCAAAGGGATCGTGGTCGACAAGCTGTCACAGGAAGGCATCGAAGGGGCACAGCTGGACGTCCGCGACGCGAAAGGCGCCTTCATCGATGGGGCCAAAGTGGAAATGCTGGACGGTGGACGTTTCACCATCGACCTGCCGTACAGTGAGAAATACACCATCAGTGCCAGCCGCAATGGATACAGGCAGGGCAGCACCACGGTGGACAGCGGGACCGACGACCTTGACAATGTGGTGGTGCAGATGGAGAAGTACGATTACGGTGCCGAGGGCATTGTGATGCACGGCGAGACCAAGGCTCCGCTGGACAGCGCCAAAGTCCAGCTTCTCGATGCCGACGGTAACGTGGTGGAGGAGATGCTCACCGGCCCTGACGGACATTACGCGTTCGCGCTTCTGGGCGAGAAGGACTATCGCCTCAAGGTGGAGAAAGAGGGCTTCTTCAAGCAAAGCGCACGCATCACCACTAAGGGCAAGACCAATACGATCATCCATACCGACTTCAATCTGTTCCCGCTGAAAGTGGACCAGGTGGTGCGCTTGGACAACATCTATTACGACCTGGCGAAGTGGAACATCCGCCCGGATGCGGCCGTGGAGCTGGACAAGCTGGTGCAGACGCTGAACGACAACCCCTTGGTGAAGATCGAGCTCAGCTCGCACACGGACTGCCGCGGCAAGGACGCATACAACATGTCCCTTTCCGAGAAGCGGGCCAAGAGCGCGGTGGATTACTTGATCAAGCAGGGCATCGCCAAGGACCGGCTGATCGCCAAGGGCTACGGCGAGACCAAGCCTGTGGAGACCTGCGCATGCACCAAATGCACCGAGACCGAGCATCAGGCGAACCGACGTACCGAATTCAAGGTGCTTTCGAAGTAGGGTTGGGTAGATGGGAGATGCGCCCCGGCTGTTTGCCGGGGCGCATCATTTTCGGCCCGAACTGACGATCCTCAGTTCGGGCTTTTTGTTGAGGCATTACCCTTGTTTGGAATTGTTCCAAATAAGGAAAATGAAAGAACAGGAAGTATTGGAGCCGGTCGCGACCGCAGAACCGAAGTTGGTCACACCGCACCGTTCAACGGCCAACCAGACATTGAACGAGGAGCAGGGCCACTGGCTTTTGGCCAAAATGGGCAAGAAGGTGCTGCGGCCAGGCGGCAAGGAGCTTACCCTGCAATTGATGGGCAAGCTGGCGGTAACAACCCAGGATGACATCGTGGAATTCGCCCCCGGCCTCGGTTTTACGGCCGGGATCGCCTTGGCCAAGAACCCACGCAGCTATAAGGGCGTCGAGCTCAACGAGGAGGCGGCGGCCATCCTGCGGAAGAAAATCCATGGTCCCGAACGCGAGATCGTCGTCGGCAATGCCTGCTGCAGCCCCTTGGAGAGCGACTCGGCGGACAAAGTGTACGGCGAGGCCATGCTCACCATGCAAGCGGACCATCGGAAAGCGGAGATCGTGCGGGAGGCTTACCGCATTTTACGGTCAGGAGGGCTCTACGGCATCCACGAGATCTCCCTCACGCCGGATTCCATGCCGGAGGCGGGCAAAAAACAGATCCAGCATGATCTGGCCACCACCATCAAGGTGAACGCCCGGCCATTGACCCAAGCTGAATGGACGGCCATGCTCGAGGCCGAGGGCTTTACCGTGGAGAGCGTCATGACCAATCCGATGCACCTCTTGGAACCTGCACGGATCGTGGATGACGAAGGCTTCTTCCGCACCTTGATGATCGCCTTCAACATCCTCACGCACCCCATGGCCCGCAAACGGATCCTGTCCATGCGCAAGGTCTTCCGGCGCTACGAGGATTCCATGAGCGCCATCGCCATCGTAGCCCGAAAGCGCTAAGAGTCCCGCTCAGGGTCCCATCAGCGATCTCCCGAAGGGGGGCTTGATGTAGTAGTCCCATCAAGGTCTTCCGAAGATCTGATCCCCCGCCTCACTTCGAGTGTACCTGCATCTGTGGAAAGGGTATGCTGATCCCTTTCGCGTCGAACAGCTTTTTCACCTGTTCGTGCATGTCGAAGAACACGCCCCAGTAGTCCTCGGACTTGGCCCATAAGCGCACAGTGAAGTTCACCGAACTGTCCGCAAGCTCGCCTACCACCACTTGTGGAGCGGGATCCTTCAGGACGCGCTTGTCCGCATTGATCAACTCCGTGATCGCACCGCGGGCACCATCGATGTCATCATCGTAGCTGATACCGAAGCTCATGTCCACCCGGCGTTGCGGCTCCGTGCTGAAGTTCACGATGGCGCCGGAGCTCACGGGCGAATTGGGCAGGATCACGGTCTTGTTGTCCGGCGTCTTCAGCACCGTGTTGAAGATCTGGATGCTGTGGACGGTGCCCGTGTGGCCCTGTGCCTCGATGAAGTCGCCTACCTTGTAGGGCTTGAAGAGCAGGAGCATCACCCCGCCGGCGAAATTCTGCAGGGTGCCGCTCAACGCCATGCCGATGGCCAGGCCCGCTGCGCCCAGTACGGCGATAAAGCTTGTAGTCTCCACGCCGATCATCTGGATCACGCTGATGATGAGGCCCACTTTGAGCACCGCTCCCACTAAGCCCCGGACGAAAGGGATCAGCGAGGGGTCCACCTCGCGCTTCTTCATCATGCGGGCCATCGCGCCCACCAACATGCGGATCACCCACAGGCCCACGATGAGCACCACGATGGCACCGATGACCTTCGGGCCATAGACCAGGATCAATTCCTTTCCACGTTGGAACGCCAGTTCGGTGTTGCTCATGCTCTTCTGTAGTGTTTTGGTCGGGTTTGAAGATCGTATTGCCGCACAACGGGTTCGCACGGCCAAGTGTTCATTCAGCCGGAAAGCTGCCTCAAGGACCGTTGGGGTCAGATCGCTCCATCAGGGTCTTCCGTAGGGAACGGATGCCCCCATGCCCTGACTGATGCCCATGAACTACAAAGGCCACCCCGGAAGGGCGGCCTTTGTTAGACGAATGAAGTTCCATCAGCGGTCTTCCGAAGGAGACCCTGATGAAGCAAGATCACTGTGCTACCTGCACGGCGAACGTCTTCACCAGTTCGCTGCTGCGCAGGGTCAGGTGGTACAGGCCCGTGGCCATGTCGTTCACGTTCAACTGCCCTTGGGCTCCGGAGAACTGACCGCTCTGTACCGCACGGCCCTGCATGTCGGTGAGGATGTAGTCCACCTGATTGCCCGCAGCTTGGCCGAGGCTTACGTTCAAGATGTTCTTGGCGGGGTTCGGGCCTACTTGCACGGAGGCGAGCACCCCTACTGTGGAAATGCCGGTGATGAAGTCCACATCACTTTCCATGCGCGGTAGGATATTGTATTCCTCGAAGGAATAGTAGTTCACGCCGGTGATGTTGTAGGTATTGCCGAGCACCGGGGAGGGATCGGTGGTATAGATCACTTTGCCGATCACGGCATCACCGGTGCCATCGTCCACTTTGTATTTACCGAAGTTCGCACCTCCGGGCTCCTCCGTGCAGGTGGCGTCCAGCACACGTACCAACACGCTTTCCAAGGGTTCCAAGGAGACATCGCCTGTAGCCACATCGAAAGGCTCGGGGACGGCGTTGCCGCTGGAGATGAGGGTGTAAGCCGATACGCTCGAAAGCTCGGTAAGACCGAAATATTCAACAACGGAGGCGATGAAGGTGATGCTGTCACCGATCGCTGGTGCATTGTCGGGGTCATAGACGTAGACACCGGTCCACAGTCCACTACCGCTCTGCACGAAGTATCCGTCACCGGCACCGGGAAGGTCGGCCGATACGATGCCACCGGTCAATACGGTCTGGCCGCTCAATGGTGAATCACCGCTGGGGTCGGTAGTGTACTGGATGTTGTAGATGCTGGTGTGGGTGAGCGGTGCAGCCTCCGAGATGGTCACGTCATCCACCACCAAGTGTTCCGGTGCCACCGTGTTCCTCAGGGAAAGGATGAATTCCGCGTCCACCGTATCATTGGCGGCAGCGATGCTCTGTGTCACCTGGATCCAAACGTTCGGTGAGGCCACCGTTGTATACGGGGTATAACCGGCATATCCGGCACTGGAACCGGAACGGCCGTCAAAAAGCCCTACGCGAATTTCGCCGTTACCGCGCACCCAGAAGCTGATCTCGTAGTTCTGCCCGTTGGTGACCGCAAGGGGTTGTGTGGTGAAGCGCTTGTGGCTGCTCGTCGTGTTCTCCAAACGGACGGAGAATATGCCACCATGCACGTTGTCCGTTACTTGGGTTACGCCGGAGAGGGCGATGCTCGTCTTGGTACCCACCCAGCCATCGGGTGTGGTACCTGTCCAGTCTTCAAATCCGCTTTGTAAGATCTGCGCGCTGGCCATGCCGGCGATCGCGAGGGTTGAAAGGAGTACTGCTGTTCTCATGGTCTTTGGGTTTCTGGGTCAAAGGAAAGGGGTCTAGTTTATTTGTACGTTATCCAAGCGGTAGGTGGTGGAGTTGGTTGCATCACCTTGGTACTTGAAGGCGACCACGAAGGTACCGCTATAGCCGGAAGGCAGCACACCCGAAAGCGCGATGTTCCCGGAAGGCACCCATGCGTTGTCGGCATCGCTCTGCCCGGCGAAGGTCGCTCCGGTCACTGGTAGCCATGTAGCCGTGGTCACATCATCGGCGAAGTCGGTGCTCACCCATGCGGTCAATCCATCATGCACCCAGCTTACCCGTGCCGAGGAAAAGGAGAGATTCTGTGAAGAGGAATACGTGATCTCCGGTGTGACCAGCCACATCGTGCTTGCCTGACCTAGCGAAAGTCGGGCTTCGGCACTGAAGTCGGATCCATCCTGTTTACCACGCCAAGCCACACTGCCTTGGGTGAACGTGTTCGTCCAGCAATCCAGTACGACCGGTAGGTTGTTTTGAACGGAGTTGAAGGCTTCGGACAAGCTGTTCACCGGTGTGCAATTGGCGGCCGAACCACAACGTGGTCCGGTCATCTGCACTTCGTTGATATCGCGAATGTAGAGCTGTGGAGCGCTTCCGAACCAACTGACGATGCCCGTGAAGGTGCCCTTGCCGGTAGGGAGGTGCTGGCTGGCAAAATTGGAGTAGCCGCTAGTGCGCACGTCTGCGGTGTTACCGTTACAGTCCTCGATCTGGCGGTTTACGGTGATCTGGTTCACGGGGTCGGCATACGTGAGGTTGCCGGTGCTGTCCACGAATTGCACACCGCTGACTGTGACCAGCTTGCTCTGGAGGTTGCCGCCGAGTCCCGCCTGTGAGCTAAGGGCCTGTATCGTAGTGACCGTTGGAGCGATGACAACCCCCGTCGCCTGCTTCACCACGTTGTTGTCGACGTCCACACTGTCGATCTGCATCAGACCGTTGTAAGGGCTCAGCACCGTGCCGGGCAGATAGATGCGGATGGAATCCCCTTGGTAAAGCCCCCCCGAGAACAACAGCCGGATGGCGATCGCACCGGTATGGTCCTGCACGTAAATGTTCTTGTACAGGTTGCCGTTCTGCTCGTCCGCAGTCACCACGGCGTACACGGACTGCGCGGAGCTGTCTGCGAAGTGTACCGGTGTTCCTTGGTACATGGCCTTAAGCTGGGCGATGGTCAGCACGCTGCCCTCCGGGATGGAGCGCACAGGTGGCGTATCGAATTCCCTTTTGCAGCCGAAGGCCGTGGCTAAGAGCAGGGGCAAGGCCAGCAGGGCGATGCGTTGGGCGTTGGAGATGCGTTGCATGTTCGTGTTGTCAGAAGCTGAGGTTGACCTGGGCGTAGAAGGTGCGGCCGTACATGTAGCTGAGCTTGGGCGGGAATTTGTCGATCTCCATAGGCACGTAGCGCAGTTGCTCGTAGCCGCCGGTGACCAGGTCCGTATTGTCCAGCAGGTTGCTTATGGAGAGGTTGAAGCCGATGCGGTATTTGTGTTTCAGGCGCCAGCTCTTGGTGAAGAAGAGGTCCACGGTGTAGCCGTCGTCCAACTTGGTCTGTTCGAGCAACTGGTTCCACTGGGGGTCTTCGATGACGAGATTGCCTAAGGCCTCGGCTGTCCTGCGGTCCGGGTTGGGGTCCAGGTAGATGTTGCCGAAATAGTTCATGCTCGCGCCGATGGACCAGTACTTGGGCGCATTGTAACGAAGGCCCAAGGAGGCGGCGCGCTGCGGCATGCCGCCCACGCTGTAGTCTTTCCAGTACACGGTACGGCCCGTTGCCAGCGCGGTGTCGCTGTTGTCTCGGGTCACCGTGGCGGTGGGCCGGGAATCGTATAGGTATTGCCCTTCGGCGTATACGGCGGTGAGCTGCCACGTGGGAGAGAGCTTTACCTCGGCGGCCAGTTCGAGGCCCACGTTCTTCTGCGCCACCCCGGTCATGGAATAGTTCACGAAGGTGCGGTACACATCATGGTAGAAGCTGCGGGACCAGATGCCGTCCGTGGTGTGGACATAGTACAGTGTGGCACGGCCTTTCACCCGGGGCATGCGCACCTCGTAACCAAGGTCCCCGCTTAGGGCTTTCTCGGTGGTGAGGCCGTCCACCACGGCGTCGCGGGTGCGAGGGCTTAGGTAGGCGGAGCGCGCGGTAGGTGCGTTGGAGATGAAGCCGGCATTGGCGGTGATGTACTGGCGGCCGGAGATCTTGTAGACCGCACCGGCTTTCACCCCGCCATGGATAAAACGCTGCTTTTCGCTTTTCCCGAAGGAGTTGTCCGGGAACAGGGCTTTTTGGTAATGGCCGTCGCGCCAGAAGCAGGTGCTAGAAAGGCTGGCCCCGAAATAGCCTTCCACCTTCCGCCATTTCTTTTCCACCTGGCCAAAGGCGTTGACCAAATTGGTC
The DNA here is from genome assembly GCA_963706125.1 of uncultured Flavobacteriales bacterium. GTDB lineage: Bacteria > Bacteroidota > Bacteroidia > Flavobacteriales_F > PHOS-HE28 > PHOS-HE28. Next base: position 711,817 of record CAVPLQ010000004.1, on the reverse strand, counting down.
TTGATGTCATAGTCGTAGCCGAAGGCATCGCCCGTGTACACCACATGGTTGGGCGTGTTCAGATCGTTCTGGGCCGCATTTGGGTCGTCGCTGTCGCGCGCCGCGAACTGGTCCAGGTCTACCCAGAAATCACCGCCCAGCAGGTCCTCGATCACCTTGAAGTAATGCGTCTTCTGGCTGTTATAGCCGGCCCCGACGGTGAGGTGCAGCTGATCTTTCAATTCCCGGCTCCACACGCTGTTCAAGGCGATACGCGTGGGGTCGGCCCGGCGGTCCTCCACGATGTATTTGCTGCGCATTCCGGTGACGTTGTTGCCTTGGACGCCCTCCGCGTTTTGCACGGTATAGAGGTTTTTGCCGTTGGCGAAATAGAGCTGGCCCCAGTTGATCTGGCTGGCGTTGGGGTCGTTGTGCCAGGCATTGGTCAGGTCCGCCGCAATGCCGGGGTCGGTAGCACTATAGTAGCTGGGCAGGTAGCGGTAGTAGTCGGGACGGGGGTCCGGGGCATCATACCAGTTCAGCGCCGTGTAGCCGTCACGACCGAAGGTGTACAGCAAGCTGGTGTTCCAGGTGGTGTGGTCGTCCGGCTTGAAATAGTGGGAGAGGATGAGCACGGGCTTGTGGTCGTTGCTCACGTTTGCATTGCGCTTCTTTCCGTCCTGCCAGCCCCAGTTGGGGTTGTAGTAATGGTCATCGGTGAGGGTCTGTGCCTCTTGGACCGCCAGGCCCTGCCTGCCTGAAACGATCGGCGCCCCGAAGCCGACAAAGCCGAAGCTGTGCTTGGCGTTGAGTTTTTTCTCCACGGAAAGGAAGTAGGCACCGGCATTGTAGAACGTGCCGGGCACGTAGCCTTCATCGGACCAGCGCAGGGATCCGCTTGCGCTCAACGCCCAGCCATTGGCCATCATGCCGGTATTGTAGGTGGCCATGGTGCGGTTGCGGTAGGTCCTGTTGGTCCGGGCATAAGAAATGCGGATGCCCTTGCGCAACTGGGAAGCGCGCAGGTCGAGGTTGGACCAGCCAGCGATGCCGCCGAAACTGTGGCGCGATGCGCTGACGCCCGTGCCCGTCTCGGCCCAGCGTGTCACATCGTTCAGCCCGCCCCAGAGCGACCAAGAGGCATAGCCGCTCTCCAGGTCGTTCATAAGAATGCCGTTGACGCTGATCGGATTGAACTCACCGCCCAGGCCGCGGACGCGGAACCGGGCCGCGCCGAAGTTGTACCCGGCGGTATTGTTGAACACGTCCCGCGAGGAGCGTAAGATACCGGAGACGTCCTGCCCGGCGATCTCGGCATCGAGGTCGGTGGCCGAAACGGTGAAGCCCCCGGCGCGGATGTCCTGTTCAACGGTGGACGTGTCCGGCTTGGTGATCAGCAGGGAACTGTCTTTCCGGCTGGTACCGGATGTGTCCGATTGTGCTTGGAGCGGGAAGGAGGCCACCAGAGGCAGCATCAGGGCCAACGTGAGTGAAAGGGCGATCCTCGGAACGGGGAAGGTCGAGGGGTAGGGTCTTCGCATCAGCCTTGATCGTTGGTTGCTCCGGGGCGTTCCGGGGAAAGGGGGTCAAAAGTAGTGTCCATGATCGTTGGTAGGAGAAGTTGGACAATGGTGCTTTCAACGGGGAACACCAAGTGATCCCTGAGCATACAACGATCCCGCCCCGTGCGCCGGATCGAGGCAAAGAGGCGTCAATAGGAAATAAGAGTCCCGTTCCGCACCGGATCGCTTAATTTTGAAGGTTGCACACAGCAAAATCGACGTGAATATCGTGAAGTCCTCCCACCGCTTTTGCAGTCTTCAATGGCTGAGGCACGTCCTTCCCATTCTTGCGGTCGTGTTCGGCCTGCATGCGCATGCGGCCCACTTTCTGGGCGGCAACATCACCTATGAGTGCCAGGGCGGGAATAATTACTTGGTCACGATGGACCTGTTCTATGATTGCAGCGGCACCCCTGCGATTGACCAGCCCCTGCACTACGAGAGCGCCTGTGGTTCCTTTGACGTGGTGATCCCGGCGCCTGCCCCGGTGGAGGTGAGCCAGATCTGCCCGAGCCAGTTGGTGAACAGCACCTGCAATGGCGGAGGGCTGCAAGGGGTGAACCTGTACAGCTTCCAAACCGTGTTGAACCTGCCCCCTTGCCCGGGTGGCTGGACCCTTTCCTGGGTGATCTGCTGCCGCGCCAACACGGCGACCTTGGTGGGTTCGGCCGGCATGTATTTGGAGGCGGTTTTACGCAACGACCTCGCGGCTTGCGACGATTCACCGGTGTTCACGGAATATTCCGTGCCCTATGTCTGTGTGGGTCAAGAGACGAACTACAATTTCGGGGTCACCGAGCCGAACGGTGACTCATTGGTCTATTCGTTGATCTCGGCGCGGGGCTTTGCGAACAGCTCTGCACCAATAGGTTACGACCCAGGTTTCAGCAGCGATCAACCTGCGAACGGCACCTCCTTGGACCCGGTTACGGGACAGTTGGTGTTCACGCCACCGGCGATCGGTAAATATGTTTTCGTGATCCAGATCGAACAGTATGATGCGAGCGGGGTTCTTATCGGTACCGTTATGCGGGACATCACTGTCTTGGCATTACCATGCTCCGGCACCGCGCCCTTCGCACAAGGGCCAGCAGCGCTCACCGGCCCAGGAGGCCCCGGAACACCGCCCGCCGCCGGTGGCTTGGTCACCGGGCTGAACGCCATCCAGATCTGCAATGGTTCATCGGTCTGCTTCAGTCTGGTTTTCGAGGATATGGACCCCGCGGATGTGCTGGTGGTCGCCTCCCAGGTCACCACCCTTCTTCCCGGAGCGACCTTCACGGTCAGTGGCACGAACCCTACCACGGTGACCGTCTGTTGGACCGGGGATGTCACCCATAGCCCGGTAAACGTGCTGTTCCAGGTGAACGATGGTGCCTGCCCGATCGTGAACACTACCACGATCGCTGTGAATATCACGTCGATCCTTCCGACTGCGGGAGTCCCGGATGCAGGGACGGACGCTTCCGTGCAGGTCTGCCCCACGGCCAACATCTTCAACCTCATCGATCAGTTGGGCGGAACGCCGGGTGCAGTGGGAATATGGTATGCCCCGGACAATAGCATCCATGGCCCACAGTTCGACCCGACCACCGATGTGGCAGGCGTCTACACGTACACGGTCGGGAATGCTTGCATGAATGTGAGCGCCAATTTGACCGTTAGTTTCACTGCGGGCACTCCTGATGCCGGGGTGGACAGCACGCTGAAAGTCTGCGGAAATTCCGCTCCTGTCGCGCTGATCACAGGGTTAGGTGGAACCCCGGACCTGACCGGTACATGGACCCGGCAATCGAACGGCGCAGCCGTGGGGCCCAACTACGATCCTGCCACGCAGGCCCCGCAAGTATTCGTGTACACCGTGCCTGGAGGAGGCGGATGTGCATCGGCCTCGGCCACGGTAACGGTGACGGAGGTTCCTCCCGCGAACGCTGGTACGAGCCGCTCGATCAGTGTCTGCGCGAACGGAATAGCGATCAACCTGCTGGACTCTTTGGGCGGTACGCCCACTGCGGGCGGCACATGGAGCGGCGGCTTAGTGGGCGGGATGTACGACCCCGCAGTGAACGCACCCGGGGTTTTCACCTACACAGTGCTGGGCACGCCGCCATGTGCGAACGCGACGGCTACGGTAACGGTTGCCGAGCAAATCGCCGGTGAACGCGGGCACGAGCAGCTCGGTGAGCGTTTGTTCGAACGGCGTTGCGATCGACCTTTTGGACTCCTTGGGCGGCACTCCCGCTGGTGGCGGCACATGGAGCGGTGGCCTTGTCGGCGGGATGTACGACCCTGCTGTAAACGCGCCCGGTGCTTACACCTATACGGTCACTGGCGTGGCACCGTGCGCGAACGGGACAGCTACGGTGACGGTGACCGAGGTGGCCCCTGCGAACGCGGGCACGAGCAGCTCGGTGAGCGTTTGCTCGAACGGCGTTGCGATCAACCTGCTGGACTCTTTGGGCGGCACGCCAGCCGGTGGTGGTGCATGGAGCGGCGGTCTTGTCGGCGGGATGTACGACCCTGCTGTTAACGCTCCTGGTCCCTACACCTACACGGTGACGGGCACGACACCGTGCGCGAACGCGACGGCTACGGTAACGGTGGCCGAGCAAACGCCGGTGAACGCTGGCACGAGCAGCTCGGTGAGCGTTTGTTCGAACGGCGTTGCGATCGACCTTTTGGACTCCTTGGGCGGCACTCCCGCTGGTGGCGGCACATGGAGCGGTGGCCTTGTCGGCGGGATGTACGACCCCGCTGTAAACGCGCCCGGTGCTTACACCTATACGGTCACTGGCGTGGCACCGTGCGCGAACGGGACAGCTACGGTGACGGTGACCGAGGTGGCCCCTGCGAACGCGGGCACGAGCAGCTCGGTGAGCGTTTGCTCGAACGGCGTTGCGATCAACCTGCTGGACTCTTTGGGCGGCACGCCAGCCGGTGGTGGTGCATGGAGCGGCGGTCTTGTCGGCGGGATGTACGACCCTGCTGTTAACGCTCCTGGCCCCTACACCTACACGGTGACGGGCACGACACCGTGCGCGAACGCGACGGCTACGGTAACGGTGGCCGAGCAAACGCCGGTGAACGCTGGCACGAGCAGCTCGGTGAGCGTTTGTTCGAACGGCGTTGCGATCGACCTTTTGGACTCCTTGGGCGGCACTCCCGCTGGTGGCGGCACATGGAGCGGTGGCCTTGTCGGAGGCATGTACGACCCCGCTGTAAACGCGCCCGGTGCTTACACCTATACGGTCACTGGCGTGGCACCGTGCGCGAACGGGACAGCTACGGTGACGGTGACCGAGGTGGCCCCTGCGAACGCGGGCACGAGCAGCTCGGTGAGCGTTTGCTCGAACGGCGTTGCGATCAACCTGCTGGACTCTTTGGGCGGCACGCCAGCCGGTGGTGGTGCATGGAGCGGCGGTCTTGTCGGCGGGATGTACGACCCTGCTGTTAACGCTCCTGGTCCCTACACCTACACGGTGACGGGCACGACACCGTGCGCGAACGCGACGGCTACGGTAACGGTGGCCGAGCAAACGCCGGTGAACGCTGGCACGAGCAGCTCGGTGAGCGTTTGTTCGAACGGCGTTGCGATCGACCTTTTGGACTCCTTGGGCGGCACTCCCGCTGGTGGCGGCACATGGAGCGGTGGCCTTGTCGGAGGCATGTACGACCCCGCTGTAAACGCGCCCGGTGCTTACACCTATACGGTCACTGGCGTGGCACCGTGCGCGAACGGGACAGCTACGGTGACGGTGACCGAGGTGGCCCCTGCGAACGCGGGCACGAGCAGCTCGGTGAGCGTTTGCTCGAACGGCGTTGCGATCAACCTGCTGGACTCTTTGGGCGGCACGCCAGCCGGTGGTGGTGCATGGAGCGGCGGTCTTGTCGGCGGGATGTACGACCCTGCTGTTAACGCTCCTGGTCCCTACACCTACACGGTGACGGGCGCGACACCGTGCGCGAACGCGACGGCTACGGTAACGGTGGCCGAGCAAACGCCGGTGAACGCTGGCACGAGCAGCTCGGTGAGCGTTTGTTCGAACGGCGTTGCGATCGACCTTTTGGACTCCTTGGGCGGCACGCCAGCCGGTGGTGGTGCATGGAGCGGCGGTCTTGTCGGCGGGATGTACGACCCCGCAGTGAACGCACCCGGGGTTTTCACTTACACAGTGCTGGGCACGCCGCCATGCGCGAACGGGACAGCTACGGTGACGGTGACCGAGGTGGCCCCTGCGAACGCGGGCACGAGCAGCTCGGTGAGCGTTTGCTCGAACGGCGTTGCGATCAACCTGCTGGACTCTTTGGGCGGCACGCCAGCCGGTGGTGGTGCATGGAGCGGCGGTCTTGTCGGCGGGATGTACGACCCTGCTGTTAACGCTCCTGGTCCCTACACTTACACGGTAACGGGCGCGACACCGTGCGCGAACGCGACGGCTACGGTAACGGTGGCCGAGCAAACGCCGGTGAACGCTGGCACGAGCAGCTCGGTGAGCGTTTGTTCGAACGGCGTTGCGATCGACCTTTTGGACTCCTTGGGCGGCACTCCCGCTGGTGGCGGCACATGGAGCGGTGGCCTTGTCGGAGGCATGTACGACCCCGCTGTAAACGCGCCCGGTGCTTACACCTATACGGTCACTGGCGTGGCACCGTGCGCGAACGGGACAGCTACGGTGACGGTGACCGAGGTGGCCCCTGCGAACGCGGGCACGAGCAGCTCGGTGAGCGTTTGCTCGAACGGCGTTGCGATCAACCTGCTGGACTCTTTGGGCGGCACGCCAGCCGGTGGTGGTGCATGGAGCGGCGGTCTTGTCGGCGGGATGTACGACCCTGCTGTTAACGCTCCTGGTCCCTACACTTACACGGTAACGGGCGCGACACCGTGCGCGAACGCGACGGCTACGGTAACGGTGGCCGAGCAAACGCCGGTGAACGCTGGCACGAGCAGCTCGGTGAGCGTTTGTTCGAACGGCGTTGCGATCGACCTTTTGGACTCCTTGGGCGGCACTCCCGCTGGTGGCGGCACATGGAGCGGTGGCCTTGTCGGAGGCATGTACGACCCTGCTGTAAACGCGCCCGGTGCTTACACCTATACGGTCACTGGCGTGGCACCATGCGCGAACGGGACAGCTACGGTGACGGTGACCGAGATGACAGCGGCATACGCTGGCACGAGCAGCTCGGTGAGCGTTTGCTCGAACGGCGTTGCGATGAACCTGCTGGACTCTTTGGGCGGCACGCCAGCCGCTGGTGGTACATGGAGCGGCGGTCTTGTCGGCGGGATGTACGACCCTGCTGTTAACGCTCCCGGCCCCTACACCTACACGGTGACTGGCACAGCCCTGTGCGGGAACGCGACGGCGTACGGTAACGGTAGCGGAGCAACGCCGCCGAATGCGGGCACGGACAGCATCGGTGACGTTGTTCGAACGGCGTTGCGATCGACCTTTTACGGACTCCTTGGCGGCACCCCCGTGGTGGCGGCACGTGGAGCGGTGGCCTTGTCGGTGGGATGTACGACCCCGCGGTGAACGCTGCCCGGTGTGTTACACCTACACGCTGCACTGGCATGGCACCCTGCGCGAACGGTGACAACCACGGTGACGGTGACGAGATAGCCCCGCCGAAGCAGGCACTGACGCTGATCTGACGGTATGCGACCAAGGCGCTGCGGTGGACCTGTTCAACTCCTTGGGCGGCACCCCTGACGCGGGCGGCACATGGAGCGGCGGCCTGGTCGGCGGTATGTACGACCCTGCTGTGAACGCACCCGGCCCCTACATCTACACGGTGACCGGTACCAGCCCTTGCGGGAACGCGACAGCGACGATAACGGTGAGCGAGACGGGCAGCCCGGATGCGGGCACGGACGGCGCGGTGACGGTGTGCGAGGGCGGTGCTGCGATCGACCTGTTCACAGAGCTTGGCGGCAGCCCCGATGTCGGCGGCACGTGGAGCGGCGGTCTTGTCGGTGGGATGTTCGACCCCGCGGTGAACGCTGCTAACACGTACACATACACGCTGAACGCCACGGCACCCTGCACGTCCGATCAATCACAAGTGGTGGTGACGATAGCACCCGCCCCTGACGCAGGCACTGACGCTGATCTGACGGTATGCGACCAAGGCGCTGCGGTGGACCTGTTCAACTCCTTGGGCGGCACCCCTGACGCGGGCGGCACATGGAGCGGCGGTCTGGTCGGCGGTATGTACGACCCTGCTGTGAACGCACCCGGCCCCTACATCTACACGGTGACCGGTACCAGCCCTTGCGGGAACGCGACAGCGACGATAACGGTGAGCGAGACGGGCAGCCCGGATGCGGGCACGGACGGCGCGGTGACGGTGTGCGAGGGCGGTGCTGCGATCGACCTGTTCACAGAGCTTGGCGGCAGCCCCGATGTCGGCGGCACGTGGAGCGGCGGTCTTGTCGGTGGGATGTTCGACCCCGCGGTGAACGCTGCTAACACGTACACGTACACGCTGAACGCCACGGCACCCTGCACGTCCGATCAATCACAAGTGGTGGTGACGATAGCACCCGCCCCTGACGCAGGCACTGACGCTGATCTGACGGTATGCGACCAAGGCGCTGCGGTGGACCTGTTCAACTCCTTGGGCGGCACCCCTGACGCGGGCGGCACATGGAGCGGCGGCCTGGTCGGCGGTATGTACGACCCTGCTGTGAACGCACCCGGCCCCTACATCTACACGGTGACCGGTACCAGCCCTTGCGGGAACGCGACAGCGACGATAACGGTGAGCGAGACGGGCAGCCCGGATGCGGGCACGGACGGCGCGGTGACGGTGTGCGAGGGCGGTGCTGCGATCGACCTGTTCACAGAGCTTGGCGGCAGCCCCGATGTCGGCGGCACGTGGAGCGGCGGTCTTGTCGGTGGGATGTTCGACCCCGCGGTGAACGCTGCTAACACGTACACATACACGCTGAACGCCACGGCACCCTGCACGTCCGATCAATCACAAGTGGTGGTGACGATAGCACCCGCCCCTGACGCAGGCACTGACGCTGATCTGACGGTATGCGACCAAGGCGCTGCGGTGGACCTGTTCAACTCCTTGGGCGGCACCCCTGATGCGGGCGGCACATGGAGCGGCGGCCTGGTCGGCGGTATGTACGACCCTGCTGTGAACGCACCCGGCCCCTACATCTACACGGTGACCGGTACCAGCCCTTGCGGGAACGCGACAGCGACGATAACGGTGAGCGAGACGGGCAGCCCGGATGCGGGCACGGACGGCGCGGTGACGGTGTGCGAGGGCGGTGCTGCGATCGACCTGTTCACAGAGCTTGGCGGCAGCCCCGATGTCGGCGGCACGTGGAGCGGCGGTCTTGTCGGTGGGATGTTCGACCCCGCGGTGAACGCTGCTAACACGTACACGTACACGCTGAACGCCACGGCACCCTGCACGTCCGATCAATCACAAGTGGTGGTGACGATAGCACCCGCCCCTGACGCAGGCACTGACGCTGATCTGACGGTATGCGACCAAGGCGCTGCGGTGGACCTGTTCAACTCCTTGGGCGGCACCCCTGACGCGGGCGGCACATGGAGCGGCGGCCTGGTCGGCGGTATGTACGACCCTGCTGTGAACGCACCCGGCCCCTACATCTACACGGTGACCGGTACCAGCCCTTGCGGGAACGCGACAGCGACGATAACGGTGAGCGAGACGGGCAGCCCGGATGCGGGCACGGACGGCGCGGTGACGGTGTGCGAGGGCGGTGCTGCGATCGACCTGTTCACAGAGCTTGGCGGCAGCCCCGATGTCGGCGGCACGTGGAGCGGCGGTCTTGTCGGTGGGATGTTCGACCCCGCGGTGAACGCTGCTAACACGTACACGTACACGCTGAACGCCACGGCACCCTGCACGTCCGATCAATCACAAGTGGTGGTGACGATAGCACCCGCCCCTGACGCAGGCACTGACGCTGATCTGACGGTATGCGACCAAGGCGCTGCGGTGGACCTGTTCAACTCCTTGGGCGGCACCCCTGACGCGGGCGGCACATGGAGCGGCGGCCTGGTCGGCGGTATGTACGACCCTGCTGTGAACGCACCCGGCCCCTACATCTACACGGTGACCGGTACCAGCCCTTGCGGGAACGCGACAGCGACGATAACGGTGAGCGAGACGGGCAGCCCGGATGCGGGCACGGACGGCGCGGTGACGGTGTGCGAGGGCGGTGCTGCGATCGACCTGTTCACAGAGCTTGGCGGCAGCCCCGATGTCGGCGGCACGTGGAGCGGCGGTCTTGTCGGTGGGATGTTCGACCCCGCGGTGAACGCTGCTAACACGTACACATACACGCTGAACGCCACGGCACCCTGCACGTCCGATCAATCACAAGTGGTGGTGACGATAGCACCCGCCCCTGACGCAGGCACTGACGCTGATCTGACGGTATGCGACCAAGGCGCTGCGGTGGACCTGTTCAACTCCTTGGGCGGCACCCCTGACGCGGGCGGCACATGGAGCGGCGGCCTAGTAGGCGGTATGTACGACCCTGCTGTGAACGCACCCGGCCCCTACATCTACACGGTGACCGGTACCAGCCCTTGCGGGAACGCGACAGCGACGATAACGGTGAGCGAGACGGGCAGCCCGGATGCGGGCACGGACGGCGCGGTGACGGTGTGCGAGGGCGGTGCTGCGATCGACCTGTTCACAGAGCTTGGCGGCAGCCCCGATGTCGGCGGCACGTGGAGCGGCGGTCTTGTCGGTGGGATGTTCGACCCCGCGGTGAACGCTGCTAACACGTACACATACACGCTGAACGCCACGGCACCCTGCACGTCCGATCAATCACAAGTGGTGGTGACGATAGCACCCGCCCCTGACGCAGGCACTGACGCTGATCTGACGGTATGCGACCAAGGCGCTGCGGTGGACCTGTTCAACTCCTTGGGCGGCACCCCTGACGCGGGCGGCACATGGAGCGGCGGCCTGGTAGGCGGTATGTACGACCCTGCTGTGAACGCACCCGGCCCCTACATCTACACGGTGACCGGTACCAGCCCTTGCGGGAACGCGACAGCGACGATAACGGTGAGCGAGACGGGCAGCCCGGATGCGGGCACGGACGGCGCGGTGACGGTGTGCGAGGGCGGTGCTGCGATCGACCTGTTCACAGAGCTTGGCGGCAGCCCCGATGTCGGCGGCACGTGGAGCGGCGGTCTTGTCGGTGGGATGTTCGACCCCGCGGTGAACGCTGCTAACACGTACACGTACACGCTGAACGCCACGGCACCATGTGCGAATGCGATCGCTCAGGTAGTGGTCTCGGTCGAGGCGGTGCATGACCCGGGCACCAACGGGATCGATACGGTATGCACAGGCAATGCGCCCATTAACTTGTTCACCTTGCTCGGCAACGGTCCGGATATGGGCGGAGTATGGACAGGCCCGGGCGGCAGTGCTTCAACCGGCGTCTTTGATCCGGCAAGTTCAGCACAAGGGACCTACACCTACCAGTTCACGGGCGGGGTTTGTGCGGATGTTTCCGCCACAGTGCAGATGACCGTATTGCCCGGACCGAATGCAGGCCAGGACAATGCCGTGGCCTTGTGTGATGCCGGGCCTTCGGTGAACTTATTGGGGCTTTTATCCGGCAACCCGCAACCAGGTGGTTCATGGACCGGTCCTGACGGTCTGCCCACCACCTCCTTGGTCGATCCGGCCACGGCAGCGCAGGGTCCCTATACCTACTCGGTCATCGGTAACGCTTCCTGCCCGGATGCGACGGCCGTGGTGACCCTCGCCATCAACCATGCGGTGGATGCCGGTTCGAACGGCTCGTTGAACGTGTGCAGCGATGGATCCCCGGTCGCGCTTTTCGGAGCGTTGGGAGGCGCCCCGGATGTGGGAGGCACATGGACCATGCCCCCGAACAACGACCCCTTCAGCGGCGTGCTCGATCCGGCGACCAACCCCTCGGGAAACTATATCTACACGGTGGCGGGCATGGCCCCGTGCCCGTCCGCCACGGCCCAGGTGAACGTGGTGGTCACCCAGGCCCCCGATGCCGGGAACGACAGCACGGCGGCACTGTGCAGTTCCGCTCCTAACGTGAACATGATGAACCTATTGGGCGGAACACCCGACCCCGGCGGTTCATGGACGGATCCGGACGGGAACAACACCAGCGCCGTATTTGATCCAGGCATGTCCATTCCGGGCATTTATCACTACCTGTTGCCTGCCGTGGCAAGCTGCTCGGCGGACATGGCCAGTGTGGACATTGATGTGGCCATGGCTGCGAATGCCGGAGGGAACGGGGACACTACCATATGCTCCAATGCCGATCCCTTCGCGCTGCTTCCCCTCCTCAGCGGAACGCCGGATGCAGGTGGCATCTGGTCCGGACCAAGCCCGATCGGCCCCGCAGGCATCTTGGACCCGTCCACGGCCGTCAGCGGACCTTATGTCTATAGTGTCACCGCCCCTGCACCCTGTCCGCTGGCAGTGGCGACCGTACAGGTCACGGTGACCGCCGTAGCGGTCGTCGCGCCCACCTTCACCATGAGCCAAGGATGTGTGCCGATCGATGTCACGTTCAACAGTGGCTATCTGGGCAACGGCTTCTGTTTCTGGGATTTCGGGAACGGTACGGACACCACCGCTTGCGGGCCGATAACCGTGACCTATGATCAACCCGGAAATTATATCGTCCACTTCACGGTAGACCCCGGCAATGGCTGTGCCGTCACAGTGCAGGCCGACCATGTGGTGCAGGTGGTCGAACGGCCCACGGCCGCGTTCACCATCGTTGTATCCAACACCAGCACGCACAGCCCCGTCGCCGCCTTCGACAACCTGAGCTCGGGTGCGGGCAACTTCCTTTGGGATTTCGGTGGCTTGGGCACCTCTACGGTCTTGGACCCGCAGTTCACCTTCCCCTATGAGGTGGAGGAGATCTACCCCATCTGCCTGATCGCCTATGCTTCGCCCACCTGCGCGGACACGATCTGCTCGGACCTGTTGGTCCCGGCAAGCGCCTCGGTCTTCACCGCCAATGCGTTCACACCGGACGGCGATGGAAGGAACGATGAGTTCGCGCCGGTATCCTTCGGCTTGGACCCGAATGATTACCATTTCCTCATCGTGGACCGCTGGGGAAGCCCGGTGTACTCCACGGAGGACATGAATGCGAAATGGGACGGCAACTTCGGGAACGGCACGCCCGCACCCATCGGCGTGTATGTATGGAAGCTCACCGCGCAGGACATGATCTCCAACACACGGTTCGAGCAGATCGGTCATGTGACCCTTGTGCGATAGGAACGGCCTGTCACACCTTTTTCCTCGACCTTTGCGGCCGTCCCGATCCCGCATGAACGACCGTCTTGTCATCATTCCCACGTACAATGAAAAGGAGAACATCCGCGACATCATCGCGCATGTGCTTCGGTTGGACCCGCCTTTTCATATCCTGATCGTGGACGATGGCTCACCGGACGGCACGGCGGCCATCGTTCGCGAATTACAGGTGAAGGACCCCGATCGCCTGCACCTGCTGGAACGCAAGGGCAAACTTGGGCTGGGCACCGCCTACATCGCGGGCTTCAAGTGGGCCTTGGAGCGCAATTACAGTTATATCTTCGAGATGGACGCCGATTTCAGCCACGACCCGGACGACCTCCTGCGGCTGTATGCGGCCTGTGCGGAAGGGGGTGCGGACATGAGCGTGGGCTCCCGCTATGTCAAAGGAGGTCGTGTCAGCGATTGGGCTTGGAACCGGGTTCTCCTCAGCCGGTGCGCCTCACTTTATGTGCGGTTCGTGCTTTGGCTTAATGTGCACGACACCACCGCAGGCTTTGTCTGTTACAAAGCGGGTACTTTGCGTGCATTGGCGCTGGACCAGATCCGTTTCATCGGTTATGCGTTCCAGATCGAGATGAAGTACCGCGTGAAACTCACCGGATTCCGCATCCAAGAGGTCCCCATCACCTTCAAGGACCGCGTGAAAGGGAAGAGCAAGATGAGCGCGAACATCTTCCAAGAGGCTTTCCTCGGTGTGCTCATGATGCGCTACACGATCAAGCCGAAACGGAAAACGGCCACCACCAGATGAACAGCTGGTTGATACGCGATGTAAAAGTGGTGAACGAAGGCCGCGTGACGCCCGCCGATGTGCTGGTGCGCGACGGGTTCATCGAGCGGGTAGCGACCGAAGGGATCGGCAGCGCCAAGGCGCTGAAGGAGCACGACGCCAAAGGCAGGCACTTGCTGCCGGGCGCCATTGACGACCAAGTGCATTTCCGCGAGCCGGGGCTCACCCACAAGGAAGACATCGCCCACGGCTCCGCGGCCGCAGTAGCTGGCGGCATCACCACCTTTATGGAGATGCCCAACACCGTCCCGCAGACGCTCACACAGGAGCTGCTAATGCGGAAGTATGCGATGGGAGCAGCCTCCAGCGTGGCCAACTACTCGTTCTACATGGGGGCGAGCAATAGCAACATCGAGGAAGTCCTGCGCACGGACCCCAAGACCGTCTGTGGCTTGAAAGCCTTCCTCGGAAGCAGCACTGGCGACATGCTGGTGGACAACGAAGAAACATTGGACCGGCTGTTCAGGGAAGCGCACATGATCCTCGCCGTGCATGCCGAGGACGAGCCGACCATCCGACGGAACATGGCGGAGGCCAAAGCCCGATATGGTGATGACATCCCGATCGCACGGCATCCGGTGATCCGCAGTGCGGAAGCCTGCTGGCGCTCCTCCAGCAATGCAGTTGCCTTGGCGAAAGAGCATGGCACCCGGCTGCACGTGCTCCACATCAGCACCGCGCGCGAGCTGGAGCTTTTCGAACCGGGTCCGTTGGAAGGAAAGCGCATCACGGCGGAGGCCTGCGTACACCACCTTTGGTTCACCGATGCCGACTATGCAAAGAAGGGAACGCTCCTCAAATGGAACCCGGCGGTGAAGACGGCGGATGACCGTGACGCCATTCGCCAAGCCGTGAGGGACGGCCGTATCGACATAGTGGCCACCGACCATGCGCCGCACACCACGGAGGAAAAAGAGAACCCGTACACAAGCTGCCCGAGCGGTGGTCCTTTGGTGCAACATGCGCTACCGGCCATGCTGGAACTGATGCATCAAGGCGTCTTCACGCTGCAGGAAGTGGTGGAAAAAATGTGCCATGCACCGGCGCGGATGTTCCAAGTGAAGGACCGTGGTTTCATCCGGGAAGGCCAACACGCGGACCTCGTGCTCGTGGACCTCGATGCGCCGTGGACGGTAGGCAAGGAAAACCTATTGTACAAATGCGATTGGTCACCCTTTGAAGGGCAGCGCTTCCGGTCCCGCGTATTGCGCACCTGGGTGAACGGTCAGCTTGCTTATGCCGATGGCGAAGTGGACCGTTCCGTTCGCGGAATGCGCGCAACGTTCGACCGATGAGGATCAGCCTTGCTTTCCTTCTGTTGTTCTTGGTCGCATGTGGTGGAAAGGAAAAGCCGCCATCAGGGCCGCTGGACCGTGAGAAATTCGAAGAGGTGCTCATGGAGTCGATGCTGATCGAGGCACGGCTGAGCCAGGAATTGACGGTGGACAAGCGCGTTGACGGTCCGGCCTCGGCCTACTATGACGAGATGTTCAAGAAACAGGGCGTCACCAAGGCTGATTTCCGTGCTACATATGACGCGTATCTCAAGCAGCCGGAGGAGCTGAAGTCGGTTTATCAGGACGTGCTGAACGACTTACAGCAGCGTGCGGACAGCGTGGGCCACTGAGGATCGGGCCTTCATCACTGAGCAAGCAGCGAGCTCCGGTATTCATCTGCGTTCATCTACGGAGAAAATCCGCCACGTTCGTGACCGCCTCTTCCGTGGAACGGAAACGCAGCTCCAACAGGCGTGCGGCCTTGGATCCATCATAATGCCGTATGCGTGAAGCCGTGCGGGCCGTGTTGCGCGTGATCAAGGGTCTTCCGCCGAAGAACGTGCGCAGGGCCTCAGCGCGCCATCCGAACTCCAGCGCCCAAGCGGGCAGTTTCGCCGAGGGCGCTGGTTTCCCTGCGCTCTTTGCGATCAAGGTGAAAAGCCGTTCGTAGGAGATCTCCTCGCCGACCAGCAGATAGCGTTCGCCGGTACCGCCCTCCGTGATCAAGCGGATCATCGCCGTTGCCACATCGCGGGCATCCACGACCGCATTGGTGCCACCGGGGAAGAAACGCGAACCCTTGCGGACCCGGTCGATCATCGTCATACTGCTCCGCCCGTGCTGTCCAGGGCCAATAACCACGCAGGGATTCACCATCACCGCGTCCAACCCTTCCGCGATCCCTCGGTGTACCTCCAGCTCCGCATCTGCCTTGCTGACGGCATAGCCGGAGGAGTTATTGTCCTGCACGAAGGGCTTGGTCTCATCGCCGATGCCGCCGTCCATACCACCGCCGATGGTGGCCGTAGAGCTCACGTGACAAAGGCGATTCACACCGGCTTCCAACGCGGCGTTCACCACGTTCGCGGTGCCTTCAACATTAGTGCGCAGCAGCTCGCGTTCATCCCGTGGATCGAAGGAGACCATCGCAGCGCAGTGGTACACGTGATCGACGCCTTGCATCGCCTCACGCAAGGCATCCACATCGAACAGGTCGCCCTCCACCCACTGGATCCGCTGGAAACGTTCCGCGCCGTCCGCGTGATAGTGTTCCAAGATCCGTTGAACAATGGAGATATCGCTGCCTTTGCGGAGCAGCGCACGCACGCTTTGGCCTTGCGCCAGCAGCGCGTCCAGTACGTGTGCGCCCACGATCCCCGTTCCTCCCGTTACCAGATCCATCTATGTGCCGATTGGCGCGGGTGCAAGTTATCCCGCATGGGCCTGTGAGCACGACATCGGTGATTGCCTGGAACTTGCATTTCTTTGCGCCATCTTAAGATCAATAATTTCCGCTCTTTGTGTTCGTTGCTCCCGTTGCGAACGTTGCGGTAGAAAATCGCATTCCTTTGCGTCCTTTGTGCCCTTCGCGGTAGAAAAATCATGGCGGTAACAAATTTCGTAGAGGAGCTCCGCTGGCGCGGATTGTTGCAGGACAGCACGCCCGGCGCTGAGGAGCACTTGATGAAGGGCCCGGCGAGCGGCTACATCGGCTTCGATCCCACGGCGGATTCCTTGCACGTGGGCAATCTGGTGCAGATCATGATCCTGGTCCATTTCCAGCGCTGCGGCCACAAGCCGGTGGCTTTGGTGGGCGGGGCCACGGGCATGGTGGGCGACCCCAGCGGCAAGAAGAGCGAGCGCAACCTGCTCGATGAGGATGCGCTGCGCCACAATCAGGCCTGCGTACGGGAACAGCTCGAGCGCTTCCTCGATTTCGGCGATACAGCGAACGGCGCTCGGCTGGTGAACAACTACGACTGGTTCAAAGACATGGGCTTCCTGCGCTTCATCCGCGACGTGGGCAAGCACATCACCGTGAACTACATGATGGCGAAGGACAGCGTGAAGAGCCGCTTGGAAACGGGACTTTCTTTCACGGAGTTCAGCTACCAGTTGGTGCAGGGCTACGACTACTGGTGGCTGAACCAGCATGAGAACTGCACGGTGCAGATGGGCGGCAGCGACCAGTGGGGCAATATCACCACCGGCACGGAGCTGATCCGGCGCATGGGCGGCAACGAGGCCTACGCCATTACCACGCCGTTGCTCACCAAGGCTGATGGCAGCAAGTTCGGCAAGAGCGAAAGCGGGAATGTCTGGTTGGACGCCGAGCGCACCTCACCCTACAAATTCTACCAGTTCTGGTTGAACGCGAGCGATCCCGACGCATCCAAATTCGCAGCCATCTTCACACCATGGACGCAACTGGAGGTGGAGAAGCTGCGCGCCGAGCATGCCGAAGCACCACATAAAAGAGTGCTGCAAAAAGCTGTGGCAGACCACATCACAACCCTGGTCCATGGTGCGGCGGAATTGGAGGCCGCGAGCCAAGCGAGCACCATCCTCTTTGGCAACACGGCGGACGGCTTGGGCACGCTGAGCGAGAAGCAATGGCTGGACGTGTTCGACGGCGTTCCTCAGGCGGATGTGCCCACGGAGACGATCGCAACAGGCATTGGCATCATCGATCTATTGAGCGATGACACTGGTTTTCTGCCATCTAAAGGCGAAGCCAAACGCGCACTGAAAGAAGGCAGCATCAGCGTGAACAAAGTGAAGGCGGACGAGGACCGCACCGTGAACGCGGACGATCTGTTGTCTGGAAAATTCATCCTGCTGCAACGTGGCAAGAAGAACTACTTCCTGGTGAAGGCGGTGTAACGTTAGTCGACGAGCAGATTGCACCCCCGCAGGTCGCTGTTATCAAAGCGCCCCAGCACTTCGAAGTTCCCGTCCGCATGCATGCGTCCCAGGTCCTGCGTGGAAATGAACGGGCAGCTGGCGATGTTGCACAGGTCGATCACGTCGATGCCGCCGGTGCGACCTTCCGCCACACGCGTGAACGGGTCGTTCACATCCCGCGCCAACACCCGCATCCACGGCGGGCATCTGTACATTCCTTCGCCCTGTGACCATGCTTGGGACAGCAATTCCGTCATGCCGTACTCGCTATGGATGTGATCCACGGAGAACGCCTCCTTCAATACCCTGTGCAATTCCTGGCGCACCATCTCCGGCCGCCTTCCCTTCATGCCGCCGGTCTCCATGATCAACGTGTGCTTCAATGGCATCGGGTGTTTCTCCGCCAAGTCAAGCAAGGCGAACGGAACGCCCAACAGCAAGGTCTGCGTGCCATCGGTTTCTCCATCGCGCAATAGCCCGGCCAGAGCTTCTAGATCGTGAAGGAAAGTGCCGCTGCGTTTATCGCCGCTTTCAGTGATGAGCTTTTCCGCCATGTACACCAAGGAACTGCCCGGTCTTTCCAAGTAAGCGGGCAGCAGAGCCAGGATGCGCCACCGCGCCGGTCGCCCATATTCAGCACTGAAGGATGTCAGGAATGAACGCTCATAGAGTTCCGGCCAAGGCACGTGATGGGTGCTGGTAACGGGCCCGGTGGTACCGCTGCTGGTGAACTGCAATGAAGCCTCGAGCCCGTCCAGTAGCATCCGCCGGTTACGGAACAGGCCGATGGGCAGGCAAGGGATACGTTCCACCTTGGTGATCTTGGCGGGGTCGATGGTCAATGCCTGCAGGTATTCGCGATACACGGGATTGTGGGCAGCATGCAACGCGAACAGTTGCAGCGCCAGGGCGGAAAAGGCTTCCGACCCGTCCACCAGGAACGGCTTTTCAAGCAGTGCTTGCGGCACAATGGGGGAGGGCGCTGCGCCGTTCATACTTTTGCGGAACGATGTGGGACCAACGGAGGATGGGGACAAAAGTATCAGGGGCCGTGCTGCTGATGGTGGTGCTGATGTCGGCTTGCCTGAAAACGGAGGAATTCCCCAAGGAGCCGCACATCGACTTTAAATCCTATACCCGATCCTTGGAATCCGCCAAACTCACCATCTCCTTCACTGATGGCGACGGTGACATCGGCTTGGACCAGGGGGATACGCTGGCACCCTACAACCCCGGCAGTCAGTGGTACCACAATTTTTTCGTGGACTATTACAAGATGCAGAACGGCCAGTGGGAGCTTCAGCAGTTCACATTACCGCTGTACTACCGTATCCCGGTGATCACGCCAACCGGCCAGAACAAAGCGTTGGAAGGCGACATCGCCGTGGAGGTCAGCTCGCTGGTGCTGCCGCAGACTTCCGGGGACACCGTGCGTTTCAGCGTGCGTATCGCGGACCGCGCCTTGCATGAGAGCAATACCGTGTTCACGGACGCGATCGTGGTGCAGTAGAGGGTGCAGATTGCAGCCGGCAGTAGCAGTTGGCAGTCAGCAGTGGCCGGAGGTAGTGTGCGTTGGCAGTACTCGATACCCAGTACCAACTCCACTCTTCACCTCAGATCCGCGTTGATCCACTCTTTCGGTGTCATCAGCGTTCCATCCTACCGTTCATCCTCCCCCTTCACCACGTCCTCCCAGAACGTGATCTCGTCCTCGTTGTTGATGCTGATCCGCGCGATGTCACTGAAGGTCGTGATCATGCCGGTGACGCACACTTTGCGACCTTGCAGGAAGGTCTCCGGGTCGTATGAGAAATTGGGGCTGTTCGAGTCCCAGACCGTGGCATAGAAATCCTGGTTGGGATACATGCGATCGAAGTTGAGGTAGAGCGCATTTGCCTTTTTGGTGCGCCGCGTGCTCACCACGGTGCCACAGATGGTAGCCTTGTTGCCGATGTGGTATTTGGCCTGCGTGGTATTGAACCGGCCACCGGGCAGCGGCGGGGTCAGCGGGGCCACCTCGCCCATAGCGCGGTCGCCCTCGCCGTACCAGTCCTGCGTATTGTGCATCGCCTCGATCCGGTTCTCCAGGGTATCGTCCAACGCCGGGTAGAGGTCCAGCCCGGATAGTTTCTCCACGCTGTCGATGGAACAGGCATAGGTGAGCAGTCCACGGTCGTTCAACCCGTTGCTCATCACAAAGGCGATGCCCTTCTTCACGGGAGCATCAAGGTCCACAATGGCCTTGAAGAAGTAAGGTGGAGCGCTCACGTCCGCCTCGGCCTTCGGCTTGTTCAGCAGGGGCATGTCGGGGCCAAGAATAGGTGCTGTGACCACGAACACGCGATGCCCGGAATA
Source organism: uncultured Flavobacteriales bacterium (assembly GCA_963706125.1). Classification (GTDB taxonomy): domain Bacteria; phylum Bacteroidota; class Bacteroidia; order Flavobacteriales_F; family PHOS-HE28; genus PHOS-HE28. Next base: position 691,607 of record CAVPLQ010000004.1, on the reverse strand, counting down.
GTGCACATAGCGGCGCATCCAGTCCTCCAGGTCGGCCCAAGAACCGCGGTTCAGCTCCGGTTTTTGAGGTGATATGTTGCTGTAGAGGTAGGTGGCCTTCAAGGCATCCATGCTCCAGCGCATGTCGGCGCTCGGCACCATGTGGCCCCGGTCGTAGCCGCTGTACCAATAGCTGGTGATCAACGCGGTATTGGTCTTGATCAACGGGTCCGGCAGAAAGGTGTCGATCCGTGCGAGATTACCCTCCATGATGTCCGGCATGATGATGTGCGCGGTCCACTTCGGCACCTTGTAAGTATCGTTCCACACCAGCGTGTGGCCGGGGTGTACGACAACCGAGTCGCCGGGCGCCAGTGCGGGATAACCCCACTGGGCGAGGTCGTGCTGCATCACGGCGAGCTTGGCCTTCTCCACTTTGCCACGCACCTGTTCCAGTTGGTCCTGCAGCTTTGTGTATTCCTGCTGCACGGCCTTCAGGGTCCCGGTCTGTTCGGATTGTGCAAAAACAGTGGGGAAGGCGAGGAGCGCGATCAATTGTGCGGTGGTACGGACGGTCATGCGTGGGATTGAATGGCGTTACGCCGTTGGATGATCAAGCGTGCAAGTTCGTTCATAGCCGGGAGAAGTGCCGAGGTTTTTTGTGGTGAAGGGGACCGGCCCGGCGGATTGAGGAATGCGGCGGCAAGGTCAAGCCCATGTTGCTCTTGAACGCAATGAATGCCCGCTTGCCGGTGCAGCCTGCCGAGGTATTCCTGCTCCGGTTGGCCCGGCGTGGGAACAAGAAGCGCGCCACGTCCGATCGCATCGAGGTCCATCAACGTGGAATAGCCGGTGCGGCTGATGATGAGCTCGGCGTTCTTCATCGCAGTGCGAAGCGCTGCGGCATTCAAGTGCCCTACGGTCCGGATGTTCCCGCGTTGGACATCATCGGATCCCGGTGTCCCTGAAACGACCAAGTGGGATCCTTCGGTTTTCTGCAACTGTTCCAGAATGCTGTTCTCCAACAAGGTGCGTTGCGGTTCCGGCCCGCTGATCACGGCCACCACGTGATAGTGAATGTCCGAGCGGGCTGGCTCCCCATCGGTAAAACGGCTGAGCGGCCCGATAAACCTTGCTTGCCCCGGAATGTCCTTACCATGTGAAAGAGCTCCGGACAGCCCCGGTGGATCCGCATGGTCGGGGATCCAACAAAGATCGAAGCGGTCGATGTGCCGCCGATTGATCCGCCGTGCAACACCTTGGGCGAAGGGTGCGAAGGGAAAGAGCTGATGCGTGATGAGTACGCTGGGGAGCCCTGCCGCGTGAATGCCGAAGCGTTGGTCACTGATCACGGCATCAAGGCGAAGCTCGCGCCGGAGACTTTCGAACACGCGTTGTTCCCCGCGCACCTGCCGCAGCATCGCCGGGAATTGCTTCGCCATGGCCCAAGCCTGTGTGCGGCCTTTCGCATAGCGGACCTCCATGCCGGGGATGCGCACGTGCTGCAACTGCAGGAACTCATCCCGGAGCAATGCCAGCGGCCCCTTGTCACCGCCGATCACCGGCACCGCCCCCTGCTCCTGCAAAGCGCGGATGATCGGCACACAGCGCGCGGCATGTCCCAAGCCCCAATCGAGCGGGGCCACCAGGATGCGTGCACCGTGGAACATGGGGCGAAGTTCGGGGAGGAGGGTCATCCGATCCATGCCACATCCCGCAACTCTTCGTTCTTTCGCGGACTTTTTCACCGATCCCACGATCTTCGCAGCCATTCCATGGGCAAGAACAAGCTCTCCCGCTTCGCCGAGAACGCCACCTTCGATCACGTGGTGCAGCCCTCGTTCACCGAGCTTCAGGCGGCTGACCTGCCACAGAAGGGCAAGTGGAACAGTGAATTCTTCAAGCGTGATGCCCCGTTGGTGCTGGAGCTGGGCTGTGGTGGCGGTGAATACACGGTCGGTCTCGCGCAGTTGCGACCGGAGAAGAATTACATCGGTGTGGACATCAAAGGGGCACGTATTTGGCGCGGCGCGAAAACCGCCAAGGAAAAAGGATTGGACAACGTCGGCTTTCTACGCACGCACGTGGACCACATCCTGCGCTGCTTCGGTGAACATGAGGTGGACGAGATCTGGCTCACCTTCAGCGACCCGCAGATCGGGAAAGCCCGCAAGCGCCTCACCAGTCCGCTGTTCCTGGCCCGCTACAAGGAGATCCTGAAGCCGGGCGGCATCATCCACCTCAAGACAGACAGCCCGCTGCTCTATGAATACACCTTGGAACAGATCGCCGAGCACAAGCTGCGCACCGAGGAAAGCAGCGCCGACGTCTATGCCGAGCTGGTGCCGCGCGTTTCACCGGAGGAACAGGCCGTGCTGAACATCCGCACATTCTATGAAAGCATGTGGCTGGAGGAAGGGCGGACGATCCACTACGTACGTTTCGGAATTTGAAGGTGCCTGCAGGTGATCTTCAAGGATCATATCGACCGATCGAGATGCACGCTAAATTGCCATCATGCGCTCTTATCTGTTCGTGCTTCCCATCCTCCTCTGCGGGTGCGGGGGTGATCCGTCGGGCACCACCCGCATAGGCCTCTCCCCGCCGGTCTTCGAGCAACGCAGCGATTGGGCCCGGCTGATGAACGACAGCGCGGTCGTTGGCACCTTCGTGCTTTGGGAGCCGGACAGCAACCGCTTGCAGGCATCCGACAGTGTCAGCGCAGTCAAAGACTTCCTGCCCGCCTCCACCTTCAAGATATTCAACTCCTTGGTGGCGTTGCAGACCAAGGCCGTGGCCGACGAGCACACCATCATCCCATGGGACGGCATTGTGCGGCAGAACGCCGGATGGAATGAGGACATGGACATGGCCACCGCCATTCAGCGAAGTTGCGTCCCGTGGTATCAGGAGGTCGCAAGGCGCGCAGGAACGGACCGCATGCAGCATTGGCTTGACACGGCCGAGTATGGAAACCATGTCATCGGTGATTCTATCGATCTCTTCTGGCTGCAAGGGGGGATCCGCATCACGCCGCTCCAACAAGTGCGATTCCTGGAACGATTGAACCAAGAGCAACTTCCGTTCGATGTCGCTTACCAACGTGCGGTGAAGCGCATCCTCCCGGGGGATAGCACCGCCACATGGCGCATCCGGGGGAAAACGGGGTGGGCCGTTCGCGTGGATGAAGAATATGGCTGGTACGTGGGCTGGGTGGAACATGCGGGCCGCACCGCCTACTTCGCCATCAACATCGACATGCATAGTGATCTTGATGCACGCAAACGGCAGGAACTTACCCGAGTGATCTTGGTGAAGGAGGGCTGGCTCGATAAGGATGCTCTATAGATCATGGCGAAAAAGAAACAGCTCCTCGAAGACGCCGTCCAAGAGCGCGACTTCTTCGGCGACGTGATGGACGTGGTGCGGCAGATCCCGCGCGGCCGGGTGACGAGCTACGGCGCCATTGCACGCTACCTCGGTGCCGCGCGCAGTTCCCGCATGGTGGGCTGGTGCATGAACCGGGCCCACACCGTGAAGCCCAAAGTGCCGGCGCACCGCGTCGTGAACCGCAACGGATTGCTCACGGGCAAGCACCACTTCGCCACGCCCGGCCGGATGGGGGAACTGCTGATGAAGGAAGGCGTGACGGTGAAGATGGACCAAGTACAGGACTTTGCCAAGAAGTTCTGGGACCCGGTGGAAGGCTTGCGGTTCTGACCAGCGAGGCGTACCCATAAATAGGGAAATTGCCCCATCCGTTCCTTCAGTTCTTTTTTGCCGTGTACCTTCATCGTGCCGAAAGGCTGCACCTCATGTTGATCCACACCGAACATAAATGCGAGAACCTGTTGCTGGAAGTGCAGCCGGTGCAGCGGTTCGTGCGGTCCACATGGAGCGGCGTATTCGTCGGTGATGTCTACCGCTCGTTGTTGCAGCATGTCATGGACGTAGTGGAGCGTGATGGCTTGCGCTATTGGCTTACCGATGGCCGCAAGGCCGGGGCAATACCGGAAGCGGACCAAGCGTGGACCATGCGTGAGTTCACTCCGCAGGTGATGCAGGCGGGCATTGAGCGCATCGCCATCGTCGGCAGTGAGGACCCCGGCAACGCAGCGGCCGTGGACCGGTTCGTGACCGCCACCCCGGCCGACGCACCATACGCCGTCCGTTTCTTTGAGGACCCCTCCATCGCCATGCTCTGGTTGCTGGAGCGGAGGCCCGTGCGGGATGCCATCGAGGACGCAGGTATGAGCGGCGCCGGTTCCGGCACCTGACGATCGGTATCCCATTCCTCCTTTTTCAGGGGTAATTTCGCACCGCAATGGAAATTACCGAAGAAGCCCTGCAAGCGGCATTGAGCCGGGTGATCGAACCCGACCTGAAGAAAGACATCGTGGAACTGGACCTCGTCCAAGAGGTCGTCATCGACGAGAACACCATCAGCATCATCGTGGAGGTGAGCAATCCCGCGATGCACAGCCGCAAGCGCATGGAGGAGGCCGTGATCTTCCAAGTGAAGAAGGCCTTTGGCGACGGAGTGAAAGTGAATGTGAGCGTGAGGCCCATCAGCGGTGCGCGCGGCGGACTGCGCAAGGTGCTGCCCTTCGTGAAGCACATCGTGGCCGTCGCGAGTGGTAAGGGTGGCGTGGGCAAGAGCACGATCACCGCCAACCTCGCGGTCGGCCTTGCGCAACGTGGATATAAAGTGGGCCTCGTGGATGCCGATATCTACGGCCCCAGCATGCCGCTGATGTTCGACGTGCTGAAGGAGCGCCCCCGCGTGAAGGCGGTGGACGGCAAGAACCTCATTGTCCCCGTGGAAAATTATGGCGTGCAGATGCTCAGCATCGGCTTCTTCGCCGATCCCGGGCAGGCCATCGCGTGGCGAGGCCCCATGGCCAGCAAGGCGCTCGACCAGCTCTTCAAGGATGCCGACTGGGGCGAGCTCGACATCATGCTCGTGGACCTTCCACCCGGCACCGGCGATATCCACCTCTCGCTCGTGCAGGCCGTGCCGCTCAGCGGGGCCGTCATCGTGAGCACTCCGCAGCCCGTGGCCCTGGTCGATGCCCGCAAGGGCGTGGGCCTCTTCAATATGCCCAGCGTGAACGTGCCCGTGCTGGGCATCGTGGAGAACATGTCCTGGTTCATTCCTGCGGAAGCCGCAGCGGGCCGGAAGCTCGCAGATATTCCCGAGAAAGAGCGGCACTACATCTTCGGCAAAGGCGGCGCACGCGCGCTTTCAGAGGAGCTGAAGGTGCCGTTCATGGCTGAAGTGCCATTGGTGCAGAGCATCCGCGAGGCCGCCGACGTAGGCCGCCCCGCCGTGCTTCAAGGCGATACGCCGGCCGCACAGGCCTTCGCGCCCATGCTGGACGCCATGCAGCGTATCTTGGCCGAACTGGAGGCCGCGCCGCCGAAGAAGAAAGTCGCCGACCCGGCCGACGAAATGACCGTGAAGCCATGAGCAGCACGACGCTTATCGGACCCAAGGAGCTTGAACGGCTCACGGGGCGCGTGAACAAAGCACTGGCCGAATTGCGCCCTTTTCTGGAAGCCGACAACGGTGATATCACCTTGGTCGGAATCAGCGATAAAGGCGTGGTGCGCGTGCGTCTTCATGGAGCGTGCAGTAGCTGCTCCATGAGCGCCATGACCATGAAGGCCGGCGTTGAGGAGGCCATTAAGCGCGTGGCACCGGAAGTGGTAAGGGTGGAGGCTGTGAAGTGAGGCGTTTCGGCGGTGTCCCTTTCTCTTGGCATTATGCCAATGAACCGGCACCATAAGTCTGCGGCCATCTGCGACAGCTGCGGTAAAAAGTCGATCCTAGCGGTAGGAGGTCGCCTCATCCACGCCCTCCACCATGTCGATGTAGCTGTTGTAACGGCTCCCGGCGATCTCGCCCTTCTCCACCGCTTCCAGCACCGCACAGCCCGGCTCCTTCATATGCTTGCAGTCCCCGAAACGACATTCCCCCTTCAGCGCAAAGAACTCCGGGAACTGGTCCACGATCTCCTCCTGCGTCATGTCCACCAGACCGAAGCCTTTTACGCCGGGCGTGTCGATGATGAAAGTGGGGGGGGGGTGATTGGTGGATAGTGATTGGTGATTGGCCCGACGCGGACTCCCGACTCCCGGACTCCCGACTTCCGACTACTAGGGCCAACTGCAATTCGAACATCTCAGCCGCAGTAGTAGTATGCTGCCCCTTGTCCGTGGAAGCACTGATCTCCAATGTGTGCAGGTCCAAGGACGGATCAATGGAATTCACCAACGTGCTCTTGCCCACACCGCTGTGCCCTACCAGCAGCGAAACCTTGCCTTTCAGCAGTTCCTTCACCTCCTCCATCCCCACGTTCTTCAGCGCGGAGGTTATCAGCGTGCGGTAGCCTGCGCCTTGGTACACATCCTCGTATTCCGCGAGCAGGCCCAGCTCGTCGTCATCGTAATCATCCACCTTGTTGAAGATGATGACCGGCGGGATGCGGTAGGCCTCCGCCGTCACCAGCACCCGGTCGATGAAGCCGTATGACGTGCGTGGGCGGGCCAAGGTCACCAGCACCAAGCATTGGTCCATGTTGCTCGCGATCACATGCTTGTGGTGCGAGAGGTTCACGGACTTCCGCACCAAGTAATTGCGGCGATGGTGCAGTTCCGTCACGGCACCCACGATCTCGTTGCCCATCTTTTCCGCCGCCGGGTCGAACTCCACGATATCGCCCACGGCCAGCGGGTTGGTGGTGCTGTACCCCTTGATGCGCAACTTGCCCTTGGCGATGCAGGTATGCAGCACGCCATCGGAACCGCGCACGATGTAGCGGCTGCCGGTGGAGCGCATGAGGAGGCCGGTGGGCATTGCTTGTTTCGCCGAAGCAGCGGATGTCAGGTTTCAATCCGCGAAGGCGAGGGCCAAAGATGGGGTGGAGGTTGGAGAACGGATCCGCTATCTTTGAAGAACAGAAAAGAACCATGGAACTCTCAGCAATAGTCGAACGATCCGAAGACGGTTGGTATGTAGGCCAACTGGAGGAACTCCCCGAGGTGCTTTCACAAGGGCGCACCTTGGAGGAATTGATGGACAATTTGCGAGATGCCATGCACCAATTGTTCATAGCGAACAAGCAGCAGGTAGAGGATGAACATGTAGATAGAACTGTTTTCCGGGAGAGCCTGAAGGTGGCCTGAAGCGCAACGGTCGGCGTACATGAAGCGGTTGAAGTTGATCCAACACTTGGAGAAACACGGATGCATCCTGTTGCGGGAAGGAGGTAACCATGCCATCTACCTCAATCCGAAGAACCAAAGGCGGTCCGCAGTTGGATGACACCGTGAACTGGCAGACTTTTTTTTGCGAAATGATCGGCAACCCACTTGAGATACCGGGTTTGAAATAATCCCGCGTTCCTTACCGACTGCGATCGCCTGTATTGGTGCCCTCCAGGCCTGCGATCGTCTCCCGCGTTGCCATCATATGGAGTCCAGCCCAGGACACGGGAGGACGGCCGACCGCCGGAGGTGCTGTAGTGCCTGACTCCCGCGCCATGGCCTTTGCCATGTACGAAGGGGTGGGCTTACTTCTTCACCTGCTCCAAAAGGCCTGCGGTCGTCGCAGAAATGGCGGAACCCGGAAGCTTCACCGGCGCGCCGACCTGTGCCAGGAAGCTGCCTTGCACTTCACCCTTTTTGTAGGTGGTGAAGCCGATCCGATAAAGGCCCATGCTCAATGCTTTGAGGGGGTCGCTGACGTCGCTGGTGATGCGCATCTGCGAGTTGTACTTGCTGCCGGAGGGTTGTTCGGGCAATTCGCTGGAATCATCATTCTTCCCGAAGGTCTTCCAGTCGGCACCAGCGCTCTCGGCAATGCCATCCACGCTGGCAACACCGACGGCTTTCTCAAGTGTGATCCAGGTGTCGAAGTAGTTCTTGTCATCGGCCTTGTTCGCCGCATAGTCAGCACCTGTAAAGTCGCCTTCTCCGGCTTCCATGCCCGAAGGAATAGGAGAGATCATCCGGATGCCGAGCTCAGGGGCCGCAACAGGCACCCATAGGTAGAGGTAGTAGAATTTCTTACCATCCCGTTCCTCATCCGGCGTAGCGTCCGCTGCCACATAGCCATAATAGCTCGTGAGATCGGTGTAAGGCACCCTCACCTCTTTTCCCATCGCGGACTTCATGCCCATGTCCGCTCCGAACTTGGGCAATTTCTGTGCGACACTGGTCATCGATACGGCAAAACCGAGCAAGCCGGTCATTAAAACATTTTTCATCATGGTGGTTGTTTTGGGGTTCTTTTTTCTAGGCTCTTCAGATCGAATACTACGATCGTGTATGGTCAAATTGACCATACACTACTTCGTGCTGTTAAGCTTGGAGGCGTTGTCAGTCAGTTGGTTGTCCTCAAAGATAGCGTCCAACGGGTTGGTTGTTTTGACCTTCAGACTGACGTGTCCGTGAAATTCTGCCGTAAGTGAGCTGCCAAGATAGATCGTTTGCGAGCGTGTGTGCTAATATCGAGTCCAATATTCCCGCGACATGGTCAGTATCAAGGTCCCTTTCAGGAGACCTTGATGGAGCAATAATCGCGTTTCCGATGCATTGACGGGATCGAACGTTCACTCCTTTTACCAAGCACGCATAACTGGTCCGAGAAGCGCCCGCTACTTTCGCGCATCATGTCCATCTCCGTCCGCCACATCACCAAGCAGTTCGGTGCGCAGAAAGCGCTGGACGATGTTTCATTCGAGATCGGCGGTAGCGAGGTGGTCGGTTTCCTTGGACCGAACGGTGCCGGGAAAAGCACCATGATGCGCATCCTCACCTGCTTCCTTCCGCCCACGTCGGGCGATGCCAGCGTGTGCGGATTCGACATTCGGGAAGCAAGCATGGACGTGCGCCGCAACGTGGGCTACCTGCCGGAACACAACCCGCTGTACACGGACCTTTATGTGCGGGAATATCTGGAGTTCGTCGCCGGGCTGCACAAGATGAAGAACATCGCCGCCCGTGTGAAGGAGATGGTGGGCACGGTGGGGCTGGAGCGGGAAGCGCATAAGAAGATCGGCGCGCTGAGCAAGGGATACCGCCAACGCGTGGGCTTGGCCCAGGCCATGATCCACGACCCCAAGGTGCTCATCCTGGATGAACCCACCAGCGGTCTGGATCCGAACCAGTTGGAAGAGATCCGCGGCTTGATCAAGCACATCGGCGAGGCACGCACGGTGATGCTGAGCACGCACATCATGCAGGAGGTGGAGGCCATCTGCAGCAGGGTGATCATCATCGACAAGGGCCGCATCGTGGCGGATGACAATGCCAAGCACCTGCGCGGCATTGGCGATCAGCGGCAGGCCATCCTCGTGGAGTTCGACGGCCGCGCCACCGCTGAGGAACTGCTCGCATTACCGGGCGTGGAGGGTGTTGAACGGGGCAACGGGAACACATGGACCATCACCTTCCGGGAGGAGCACGACATCCGCCCCGCCGTGTTCCAGTTCGCCGTGGACAAGGGCCTGAAGGTGCTCACGCTGCAACGCTCCGAGCGCGATCTGGAGGCGGTGTTCAAGGAATTGACAGGACGTTGATCCACTGGCTTGGGCGGCTTGGCCCGTTCGGATCCACCGCGCCCGCGCAATTTGAGAGGGGGATAGCTTCTGTAGCTCCTGAGGTCCGGGCTCAAAACACACTGCTATAGAAAGGTGCGAACGACCGTATGGAGCAAAACCGTTTCTTTGCGGCCTGTTTTTTCCCTTCTGGGGAGCACCAACGAAATCTCGACCATGCCATACCTCTTCACTTCAGAAAGCGTCAGCGAAGGCCATCCCGACAAGATCGCCGATCAGATCAGCGATGCGCTCATCGACCACTTTTTGGCCTTCGATCCCGAGAGCAAGGTGGCCTGCGAAACATTGGTGACCACAGGACAGGTGGTGCTGGCCGGCGAAGTGAAGAGCACCGCGTATTTGGATGTGCAGCAGATCGCGCGGGAAGTGATCCGCCGCATCGGCTACACCCGCAGCGAATACATGTTCGAGGCCGATTCCTGCGGCGTGTTCAGTGCCATACACGAGCAAAGCCCGGACATCAACCAGGGCGTGGTGCGCAAAAAGCCTGAAGAGCAAGGGGCCGGCGACCAAGGCATGATGTTCGGCTATGCCTGCCGCGACACGGACACCTATATGCCCCTGGCTTTGGACCTTAGCCACCGCCTGTTGCAGGAGCTCGCCGCGATCCGCCGCGAGAAGAACTCCAAGATGCCCTACCTGCGGCCCGATGCCAAGAGCCAGGTGACCATCGAATACGGCGACGACCATGCTCCATTGCGCATCGACGCCATCGTGATCAGCACCCAGCATGACGACTTCGACACGGAACAGAAGATGTTGGCGAAGATCAAGAAGGATGTGACTGGAGATCCTGATCCCCCGGGTGAAGAAGAAACTTTCCAAGCGTGTGCAGGCGCTTTTCAATGACAAGATCCAGTACCATATCAACCCCACCGGCAAGTTCGTGATCGGCGGACCGCACGGTGATACAGGCCTCACCGGTCGCAAGATCATCGTGGACACCTACGGCGGCAAGGGCGCGCATGGTGGCGGTGCTTTCAGTGGTAAGGACCCCAGCAAGGTGGACCGCAGCGCCGCGTATGCCGCCCGGCACGTGGCCAAGAACCTGATCGCAGCGGGCGTTTGCGACGAAGTGCTCGTGCAGGTGGCCTATGCCATCGGCGTAGCTAAGCCTGTCGGCTTCTACGTGAACACCTACGGCACCGCGAAAGTGAAGAAGACCGATGGCGCCATCGCCAAGACCTTGGCGGGGATGAAGGAACTGGACATGCGCCCGTACTTCATCGAAAAGCGCTTCAACCTGCGCACGCCCATCTACAGCGAGACCGCAGCCTACGGGCACATGGGCCGCACGCCGCGCACCGTGACCAAGAAGTTCGATAACGCGGGCCGGAAGGCTACCGTGAAGGTGAAGCTATTCCCTTGGGAGGAACTGGACGCCGTGCCGGCGGTGAAGAAGGCGTTCGGGATCAAGTAGTTGACAGTCGGTAGCGGCAGCAGGCAGCAGGCAGTAGGCAGTGGCAGCAGGCAGTGGCAGTAGGCAGCGGTCTATTTACCGATCACCTGTCGCCTATCACCGGTTCCCAAACCTGCCATTCGCACGGTCGGGAGAGTTGAAAAGGGTCCTCCACGAGGCACGGAACCCCCTGACAACGAACAACTGACAACTGACAACTGACCGCCCTGTTTGCGGGATCATAAAGAAGCACTACTTTCGCACCCCATTTTTCAGGAACCATGTACGCCATCGTAGAGATCGCCGGCCAGCAATTCAAGGTGCAGGCCCCCCAAAAGCTGAAAGTCCACCGCCTCGAGCTCGAGGAAGGCAAGCATGTAGAGCTTGGTAACGTGCTCATGGTGAGCGATGGCACCAAGACCAGCATCGGCACCCCGGTGGTGGACGGTGTCCGCATCGCCGCCAAAGTGCTGGTACACAGCAAGGCCGACAAGGTGATAGTGGGCAAAAAGAAGCGTCGCAAGGGCTACCAGAAGGTCAACGGACACCGCCAATACCTCACCGAGCTGTGGGTGGAGGCCATCCTCGCCAAGGGTGAGAAGTTCGATGCCAGCAAGAGCACCGCACCTGCCGTGATCCCCTACGCTCCGGCAGTGAAGAAGACCCGCGTGACGGCCGAGGCCGCTCCGGTGAAGAAGGCTCCTGCCAAAAAGGCCCCGGCCAAGAAGGCGGCAGCGAAGAAAGCACCGGCCAAGAAAGCGGCAGCCAAGAAGGCCGCTCCGAAAAAAGACGATAAGAAATAAGTGTCACCAGGTTTCATCCTGAAAGACCCCCTCAGCCATGGCACACAAGAAAGGAGCAGGTAGTACCCAGAACGGTCGCGAGTCGCACTCGAAGCGTCTGGGCGTGAAGATCTACGGTGGCAGCGCAGCCATCGCAGGTAATATCATCGTCCGCCAGCGCGGCACCCATCACCATGTGGGCAAGAACGTCGGAATCGGCGTGGACCACACCCTCTATGCCCTCGTGGACGGCACAGTGGAGTTCCGCCGCAAGCGCGACAACAAGAGCTACGTGAGCATAATTCCCGTCGGCGTGGACCTGAACGGTGGCGGAAAGGCCATCGTGAAGACCGCCAAGAAAACCGAGGCTCCGAAAGCCGCCAAGGCTCCTAAGGCCGATGACCTGAAGAAGGTTGAAGGCGTTGGCCCGAAGATCGCCGAGCTCTTCAACGAAGCAGGCATCAACAGCTTCGCCGAGCTGGCAGCTACTTCCGTGGACAAGCTGAAGGAGATCCTGGAGGCCGCTGGTCCCCACTTCGCTTCGCACGACCCCGGCACCTGGCCCAAGCAGGCTGAATTCGCTGCCGCCGGCAAGTGGGACGAGCTGAAGGCGTGGCAGGACGAACTCAACGGCGGCAAGTAAGCCGCTCCAACAAGAAACTATCAAAGCCCTCGGAATTTCCGGGGGCTTTGTCTTGTAACACGCCGGGCCTGCCCACGCCCGCGCTCGGCTTTTTGCCGAGTGCGTCGCTCTCATCCGCCTCCGGCGGACTCCCGTAACTTCCCTTCAAACCGGGCCTTCCTCGTCCGCGCTCGGCTTTTTGCCGAGTGCGTCGCTTTCATCCGCCTCCGGCGGGCTCCCGCAACTTCCCTTCAACCGAAATCCCTAACGCATCCGGTCAACGTGCTTCCAGTAGTGCTTTTGCCTGTGCCGCATAGAACCCGCCGCTGCTAGCGATCCGCTCCAAGGCAGGCCGGGCTGCGGCCTTTCCTTCCTGTTTGGTCGTGGCAAGCGCCTCATACCACAAGGCTTCCTCGCGGAAGCTGTCCACGCCATTCTCCGCGGCTGCCTTTAGTAAACGAAGTGCTCGGGGATAGAGCCCGAGCCGGTAACAAGCCAGTCCGGCATAGAACTGGGCGTTCACATCGTCCGGATACTGGTTCAGTAGGAAGTAAAGATCGTCCAAGGCCCGGCGGTTGTCGCCCGTTGAGATCGCTTGCAGGGCCACGTCCATGAAATCCAAGTATTGCTGTGTGGAACCTGCACCGATGTTCAGCTCCGGTTGAACGGGATCGACATTCGCAGGCACGCCGGGGGAATGAAGCCGAGGCGGTCCATCACCGTAAAGCTCCTTGGGATGGACCAATTTCAGGTCGTGCAGGAACACCAGTTGGCGTGAAGACTTGGCGTTGTGTGCCGCATGCGGTGCCGGTGGTTCCGAAGTGCGGTCCAATGCCACAGGCTGCGCCTCCATCCGTTCAATGGACTTGCGTTCCAACGATTGGTTCGCAGGGATGGTCTTCTGAAAACGATCGGCTCCTGTGTTGTTCGCTCGTGCTTCCATACCCGCCCGTGCATCGATCTCCGCATGCACCACTTGCAACGTGCTCTCCACCACGGCCGGAATCGCTTCCGTACCGGTGCTTTTTTGCTGCCGCGCCTCCACTACAGCTTCGCTTCGCTGCGGGGCCGGGTCGTGGGTGGACCGGTACAAGATGACCCCGCCGATCAACAGGACCACGGCAGTGAGCGGCACGGCCCATTCCCAACCGGATGAAGAGCCGGGCTTGCGCAATGCATTGAAGGCGGTGACGGCCCCGGGTAGCTCCAGTCCCGCCATCGCCTCGCGCAGGAGCGGGTCGCCTTCCAGATGAAGTTCCACCGCGTGGCGTTCCTCGTCCGAGAGCCGGCCTTGGGCATAGCGTTCCAGCAGCTCGAGGGAAAGCGGCAAGCGCGGCGTGAAGGGGTCAGTGCTGTGTGCCATGGCGTTCCAATGAAATGCGCAGGTTCCTCCTGCCGTTCTGTAGGTTACTGCGCACTTGTTCCAAAGCCATGCCGGTGCGTTCGGCCACTTGCCGGTAGCTCATTTTTTCCAAGTAGAACAACCGAATGCAGGTCTGTTGCCCGTCCGGAAGCTGGCTGATCGCCGCTTCGAGCGCTTGCAGGGACGATTCATGCAGCTCAGCCTCATCGTTCGGACCTTCATGCGGAAGCTGTTCGGGATCCAACGCTACCTGCGGGTCCTTCTTCCGCAACACCATCAGGCAACGGTTCCTCATCACCGCATGCACCCAGGGCCGGAACGCCTTCACCTCATGCCTGCCCAGCAACGCAGGCAGCTCCGTGAAAAGCCCCATCACCGCATCCTTGCTGGCCTCCACATCCTTCAAGTACTTCATCGCCACGCCGAACAGCAAGTGCGCATACCGGTCCCACAACGCACCCAACGAGGACCCGCTACCAGCTTTAAGCCTGGCGACGAGGTCCTCATCGGTGAGGCTTGGAGTGGTTTTGCTGCGGAGGAACATGCCGTAGTTTGTACTAATGCAATAGACTTAGGACTCAGACTGGGTACCCGACTCACGACTCGGACTCGGACTCCGACTCACGTACTCACGACTCAGGACTCACGACTCAAACCTACCTCCGGCAATTCCGCTGCTGCCAAAGATCAAAGTAGCTCTTCGTATCAATGGCCACCACGCCTCCGGTCACATCCCCGTATTTCGCGGGCAGTCCTCCGGTGTACACGCTCACACTGCTGATGGCCTCCGAAGGCACGCCGGGGTTCGTGCCGGTCACCTTCACGCCGTCCACGTAGTAGGCCATCGCCCCGGCGCGTGATCCGCGGAAATACAGCTCATCGCTGTTCGCCGACTTGGTGACGCCGGGCGTCATGCTCGCGATCATCTTCACCGGGTCCTTGCGCGTGGCGTTGGTCTTGATCTGTGCGGTGGTCATCACCATGCGCGAGGGATCGTCGGGTCGGATCAAGGGTTCCTCCCATTTGAAGCGCTCCACGGTCACGGTGCCCAGCAGGGAGTTGAGCCGGATATCCTTCAGGCGAGCGATCAGCCCTGGATCCACGCGCACACCGGTGATCTCCGCCGGTTGAAGGCCGATGGCTTGCACCTTCACGTCGTATTCCCCTGCTGCCAACGGCTTCAGGATGAAGCGGCCCTCGACGTCCGTCTCCGTGCCGGTGACCGATCCGCCCTGCTCCACCCGCACGATACCGAATTCAACAGGCTGTCCATCGGGGTCGAACACTTTACCATGTATCTCTCCAAAGCCTTGTGCTGATGCCTGTGCTCCAAAACCCAAGGCCAGCAATGCGATCATACATTTCGTGTTTTTCATCGTCGTTGCGGTTGTTCCACAAGAAGATGCACGAAGCGGCGGGAATGCATAAAGGGAACTTGGTCCCCGGACTCAAGACTCCCGACTATCGGACTCGTCCCCTAAAGCTCCTCCGCAACCACCTCTCTTACCCCCGGCACCATCTGCTTCATCAAATTCTCGATCCCGCCTTTCAGCGTGACCATGCTGCTGGGGCAGCCGCTGCAACTGCCGCGCAGGGAAACGGCCAGCACGCCGTCGGTGAAGGACTTGAAAGCGATGTGACCACCGTCGCCCTCCACGGAGGGCCGCACGTATTCTTCGAGCACGGAGATGATCAATTCCTCTTCCTTGCTCTTCGGGGCTGCGTGGGAGACGGCACGCTCGTTGGCATCGGCGAGGCTTTGTGCGGAGGCGTCCGCGAGCACCACGCGGCCGTCGGTATTGAGGTATTCCTGGATGTACTCGCGCATTTCGATCTGCACCATATCCCACTCGATGCTGTCGTTCTTGGTGACGGAGATGAAATTGTCGCTGATGAACACGCCGGTGACGAAGGGCAGGTTGAAGACCTTCGCCGCGAGCGGGGACACCGCCTCGGCCTCCTCGGGCGAGGTGAATTCCATCAAGCGTCCTTCCGGCACCAAGGGGCGGTTGGTCACAAAGCGCATGGAGGCCGGGTTCGGTGTGGCCTCGGCATAGACGGAGACGGGAATGCGTTTTTCAGTGGTTTCCATGGAATGCAAAGGTAGCCCGTGCTCTTCGCGCTTGCTCAGGTTTGGAACCACGGGCGTCCGGAATCAGTTGAAATTGCTGGCTTTTGCGACCCCGGCTCGGGGGCCGGGGTGACATGGGGGGAGGAACGAGCTGTTCGGATCCGCCGCGCTGGCGCGGGGATCCGAACAGCTCGTTCCATGAAAGTTGTCATGCCGGGCGTTGACCCGGCATCACACGCGAACGCGGTTTCCCATTTCCCAAGGACCGGCACGGATCCTGAGCATCCTGGGCATTCATCCGTGTTGATCCGTGTCCATCCGTGGTTCAAGACATCCGAGGTTCATCACTTCCGGAAACCGCTGAACACCAACTGCGTATCTTTGACCGCATGCGCCTGATGCATCCTCTTCGTTCCCAAGGTCTTTCCGTACTGGCCATGCTGCTGCTGCTCTTGGGCACGGCGGCGCCCGCTTTGGCGCGCATGACCTGCACGATGGGCGGCCCCAGCATTGTAAGCTTCGGCCAAGCGGAGGATTGTTCGCCGGTGGACCATTCGCATCCCATCACCACGGTGCAGGCCACCTGCTGCGAGGTGTTGCAGGCGCGGCCACAGCGTTCGGATTTCGTCACGGTCGCCAGTGCCATGGTGCCGGTGCTTTTTGCGATGGTCCTGCCTGCGGTGATCATTCCTGCGGAAATAGCGGCGCCTGTTGTCCGTCGTGATGCGATCTTCTCGCGGCCGCCCCCCTTGGCGCGCTCCCAGCGCTTGGCCACTACGGGCGTTTTCCTCATTTAGACCGGTCTTTTCGGTGAAGGCTGCGGCAACTGCTGCGGCCTGTTCGTGTTGTTTCACCCTGAAGACATTTTTGAATGAGAACCAAACAAGTCATCTTCCTTCTCGCACTGTCCGCAATGGGCAGCGCGCTCTTTGCGCAGGACAGCGTGACGGGCGTGGTGCGCACACACGCAGCCGACAAGAGTGTCGCGCCCTTGCCCGATGCCCGCGTGGGCTGGGCCGGAGGCGCTGCCGTGATGAGCGGCCCCGACGGCCATTTCGCACTGCCAATGCCGACCGCATGGCCCGCGACGCTCGTCACCTCCTCCTTTTCCACCACGCCGGATTCGCTTCGCCTGGATGGGCCGCCGAACAAGCCGTTGACCATCACCGTGGAGGGCTCCGTCCAGCTCGCTGCCGCCGAAGTGAGCGAACGCCAGGCCAGCACCCGCGTGAGCCTTCGTCGCTGCAGGCCATCGAATCCATCGGTGCGCGTGAACTGAAACGTGCGGCCTGCTGCGACATCAGCGAGAGCTTCGAGACCAATGCCACAGTGGACATCAACTACAGCGATGCCATCAGCGGCACCAAGACCATCCGCATGCTCGGCCTCGACGGCAAGTATGCGCAGATCAGCATGGAGAACATCCCCTTCGTGCGAGGGCTTTCCTCCAACTCCGGCCTCACGCTGATCCCCGGTCCGTGGATCCAAAGCATCAACGTGAGCAAGGGCATCGGCACGGCGGTGAACGGCCCCAACGCCATGACCGGCCAGATCGACCTCTGCCTGCTGGACCCAGCCTCCGCGCCTACGCTCTTCGCCAATCTCTACGTGAACAGCCAGAGCCGCACGGAGCTGAACGTGAATGCCGCGCAGCACCTCGGCAAGGCTGGCGACAATCATCCTGATGGTGCAGGGTAACCTGATGCAGCGCGAACTGGACGACAACGGCGACGGCTTCCGCGACCAGCCGCTCACCAAGCGTTTCAACATCATGGACCGCTGGATGCAGCGCACGGAGAAGCGCACCACACAGGTGATCCTGCGCTATGTGACGGACCTGCGCGACGGTGGCCAGATGAACGATGCGCGCATAGGCGAGAACCCCGACGGGACGGCGCTTACGGTGTGGACATCGATAACGAAATGACGGACGTGATCGTGAAGAACGGCTGGATCCTGAACGACCCCGGCAAAGAGCATCGGGATCCTCACGGCTTTTCGGAACAACACCATCACCTCCGTCTTCGGCGACCGCAACTACCAAGGTGCGCAGCGCAGCGCCTATGCCAACGTGGTGTACCAGCAACTGCTGAAGCACGACGACCAGATCAAGGCCGGTGCCAGCTTCCAGTTCGATGATTACGAGGAGCTTTTCCACCAGCCCGTGGATGAACGGCTGGACCTCGGGCGCACGGAACGCATGCCGGGCGTCTTTGCCGAATACACCCGCACGCGGAACCGTTTCATCATGGTGGCAGGCCTACGCGCCGACTACAACAGCGAATACGGTGAAGCGATCAGCCCGCGGCTGCACTTGAAGTACGACATCGCACCGCTCACCACCATCCGCTTTTCCGTGGGCAGCGGCTTCCGCAGCGCGAACCCGATCATGGAGAATGCTGCTGCGATGGCCAGCTCGCGCCACGTGGAATTCGATGGCCCGCTCGGCTTTGAGCGCTCGTGGAATACCGGCATTTCCTTGCTGCACAAGTTCAAATGGTTCGGCAAAAAATGGAGCCTTGGGCTGGATGTCTACCGCTCGGATTTCACAGACCAGGTGGTGGCGGACATGGACCGCGACCCACAGACCTTGGCGTTCTACATGCTGGACGGACCAAGCTATGCCAACAGCGTGCTCGCGGACGTACATGTGCAACTGAGCAAGCATTGGGAGATGAAGGCGAGCTACCGTTACTACGACGCCGAGACCACTTACGACGGCGTGTTGCGTGAACGGCCATTGGTCCCTTCACACCGCGGCCTGCTCGATCTTGGCTACATCGCCAAGGACGAAAAGTGGCGCTTCGACATCACGCTGAACGGATTTGGTACGGCCCGGCTGCCGAGCATCGCGAGCAACCCGGAGGAATACCGCATCGGCGACCGCTCACCGGCCTATGCCACGCTGAACGCACAGGTCACGCGGGTGATGGGAGCTTGGGAACTCTACCTCGGCGGAGAGAATCTCACAGGCACTTTGCAGAACAGACAGATCCTCGACCCCGGTGATCCGTTCGGCCCGTACTTTGACGCCTCCATGATCTGGGGCCCCACCAACACGCAGATGGCCTACTTCGGCCTGCGTTTCACCCTGAAAGAAAAAGCAAAAACACCCACACATTGAACATGAAAAACCTACTGAAAACAGGTGCCTTCCTGCTGCTGCTCTTGGCCGGACGCACCTATGCACAGGATGCCGACAATTCCAAGTTCGCCTCGGTGGATATCCATTCCAACGCCGTGTGCGACATGTGCCAGACCACCATCCAGACGGAAATGCTCTACGTGAAGGGCGTGCAGACCGTGAAGGTGGACCTGGAAACGAACACGATCCATGTGGACTACAAAGCGAATAAGACGGATCCGGACAAGTTGCGGCAAGCGATCTCGAAGCTGGGCTACATGGCCGATAACGTGATGCCCGACGCGGAGGCGCGCAAAGCATTGCCGGATTGCTGCCAGGCCGAGGGATGCGGCCTGCCGGGGGAGAAGAAGGCGGAAGCTGCACCAGCAATGCCTCCCGCACCACCCGCCGCCGCGCCGGAGGAGCCCGCTGCGCCTCCTGCTGCTCCAGTGGAACCGACTGAACCACAACACTGAGCAAATGGCTTTGGTGCGCACATTGAAAGGGATCACGCCCATGTTCGGGCGTGATCCCTTCCTCGCGGAGACCGCCGTGGTGATCGGGGACGTGGTGATGGGCGACGGCTGCAGCGTGTGGTACAATGCAGTGGTGCGCGGGGATGTGAACACTATCCGCATTGGCCACCGGGTGAACATCCAGGACGGCGCGGTGCTGCATTGCACTTATCAAAAGTGCGGGCTCACCATAGGCAATGACGTGAGCATCGGGCACAACGCGATCGTTCATGGCTGTGCGGTGGAGGACAAAGTGCTCATCGGCATGGGTGCGATCGTGATGGACCAAGCGGTGATCGGCACAGGCAGTGTGATCGCCGCTGGCGCCGTGGTGACGCAAGGCACCGTGGTGGAACCCGGAAGCTTGATGGCCGGGGTCCCGGCGAAGCGCATCGCTGCGGTGAGCAAGGACCTTTCCGAAGGCGAGATCGAACGGATCGCGAAGAACTATGGGATGTACGCTAGCTGGTACAAGCCTTAATGAGTTCCCTCAGCGGTCTCCGCCTCGGGACCCTGAGGCTTGGTGGAGATATATTTTGGACAGGATCACAGGATTCACGGGATCGGGATCCACACCGCATGCACACGCTCGGTTTTGCCGAGTGTATAGGCGCATAAGGCCTCCGGCCTGTCTACGCCAACAGTAAAGATCCGTCCTCCTCCCAAACGCCTTGCTTCACCGGCGCATCTTCCATCCCGAGCCGTTCAAGTACCGAGCGGAAGGACTCCGGGTCGCCGCTGGTATAACATTGCAGGTAAACTGTATGCTCAGGGTCCCGAGGCGGAGACCCTGCGGGTGAGGACGAGGGAGAATTGGGTGCAAGCAAATTGCGCTGCTCCAGCACCTTTGCCACACGCCGCGCGATCGCTTCCGAAGGCTCGATCACGCGGACGCCCGGGCCTGCGATCTTTTCGATCAAGGTCCGCACCAGCGGATAGTGCGTGCAGCCCAGTACCAGCGCGTCGATGTTGCGTTCCAGCATCGGTGCGATCCAACCGCGCAGGAGCCGTTCGGTCTCCGGCCCGTCAAAGTCACCGGCGTCGATGCGTTGTGCCAGCCCCGGACAGGCCTGCCGGATCACCTCCACGCCGTGTGAAAAGCGTTCCACCACGTCGGCCATGGCGCGGCCTTCCACGGTGGCCCGCGTGGCCAATACGCCCACCACGCCGGTGCGGGTATGCTCCACGGCGGGCTTCACCGCCGGTTCCATGCCGATGAAAGGCACATCGGGGAACAGTTCTCGCAAGGGACCGAGCGCTGCGCTGGAGGCAGTGTTGCAGGCGATCACGATGGAGCTGCAGCCTTGGGCGAGCAACGCCCCGGTGATGGCGGTACTGAATGCGAGGATCTCCTCGGCGGTACGTTCCCCATATGGCACGTGGGCGTTGTCCCCGAAATAGAGCAGGCGCTCCCGGGGGAGCGCCTGCCGAATGGCCACAGCGACGTTGAGGCCGCCGATGCCGGAGTCGAAAATGCCGATGCGTGGGGCCGGGCCCATGCGCCGACCGCTTATTGGATGCCCAGCTTGGTCTTCACCAAGGGCAGGATGTCCGTGCCCCCATCGCTGTAAAGCACCATGCCGGTGCTGGTGTCGAAGATGTAGGTGAAATGCCCTTCAGCCGCCACGTCCTTGATGGCCTTGTTCGTCCGGTCGATCATCGGCGCGAGCAATTCGTTCTCCTGCTGGGAAAGGTCCTCTTTGGCCTTGTCCTGCGCGTCGCTGATGCGTTGCTCCAGCTCTTGGATCTCGCGCATGGCCACCTGCTGCTCGGTCTTGGTCATGTTCTCCGCCTTGGACTGTGCGTCGGTCACCTTGTTCTGGTATTCTTGGCCCATGGCCTTCAGGCGCTCGTCCAAAGTCTTGGCAAAGTCCTGCATCTTGGTCTCGGCGGCCTTGCGCTCAGGGAGCATCAGCATCAGGGCTTGGCGGTCGATATGGCCGAGCTTGATGGTTGCTTGCGCTTGCATGGCGGTGGAGGCCGCGAACATCACGCATAGGGTCATGATCAATTTCCTCATCTTGGTCTAGGGTTCACTTCTTGGGTTTCACGTTGGGATCTCTAAGGTCGGAGCCGCCCTTCTCCGGCATGGTCGTCTTGCCACCCTTGCTAGGCGTGCTCATCTTTCCGCCGTCATCTTCGGGGGTGGTGTTCCCGTCGTCGTCGTCGTCGTCATTGCCGCGTAGGTTGCCGGCGTTCTTGCCGTCCTTTCCGGGCCGGATGCCCAGCTTCCGAAGCACGCTGTCGCTCTTGTCGTATTTCTCGCTGGCGTAAAGCACGTTGTTTCCCACCCCGCCGATATCGAAGATGGCCACGTAGCTGGTACCTGCCACTTCTTTCACAGCGTCGAAAATGCGGTCCTGGATCGGTTGGATCAATTCCTGCCGCTTTTTGAACAGGTCGCCGCCCACGCCGAAGCGCTTCTGCTGCAGGTCGCGCGCCTCCTGCTCCTTCTTGCTGATCTCTTCCTGCCGCGACTTTTTCATCTCCTCCGTCAGCAGGATCGCTTCGGCGTTGAAGGCCTCGCGCAGCCGCTTGATCTGGCCCCAGCGGTCGTCGATCTCGTCCTGCCATTTTTTACTGTTCATGTCCAGCTCCTGCTGTGCGGCGGCATATTCGGGCATCTGCTCCAGAATGTACTTCGTGTCAACGAAGGCGATGCGCTGAGCATGGGCGGAGACCCCGGTGAGGAGGAGCGCCATGAGGGCTGTACGGAGGAGGTGTCGTGTCATGGGAAAGCCGTCGAAAATAGGCGATCGCGGTCAGAGCTCGCCAAGATCCATGCCAATAGTGAAGTGAAACTGGCTCTTGGCCATGTTGGGCTGGCCGGGCACGTCGTCGAAACGCCACCCGTAATCAAGCCCCATGGGCCCGAACATTGGCAGGAAGAGACGCAGCCCGACGCCCGCGCTGCGGTAGAGCTTGAAGGGGTTGTAGCGGTCGATGGAATCCCAAGCGTTGGCGCCTTCCACAAAGCCCAAGGCGAAGATGGTGGCCGAGGGGTTCAGCGAGACCGGGAAGCGCAGCTCGGCGGTGTATTTGTTCAAGAAGAAGCTGCCGTAGTTGGGCGAGAGGGAAAGGTCGTCATAGCCGCGCAGCGCGATCGATCTCGCGCCCGTCCAGCTGGAAGCCTGAAAGTCCGCTGCCGCCGAGATAGAACCGCTCAAAGGGCGAATCCCCCTTTCGCTCGGTATAGCGGCCGATGAAGCCGTATCCGATGCGGCCCATCAGCACCAGGTCGTGCTTGGTCTTGCTGCGCGTGAGCTTGGTGAACCACTGGCTGGTGAATTTCCACTTGTGGAATTCGGCCAGATTGTACCGTTCGGCCGCGGGCAGCAACGTATAGTCCGTCCCGGGGTTGAAAGCCGAGAAAGGCGGGGTCGCCTTCACGGTGAAGCCCGTTTCGGAACCCTGTGTGATCCAGAACGGTTCCGCGATGGAGCGCCGGGCGAAGCGGAGCTGCAGCGCATAGACGTTGCTGGTGCCGTTGCTGAAAGCGAACAACGAGTTCCAGTTCTGCAGCTTGTACTGCTGGTAGCTGGCAGTGAGGTTCATGAAGAAATAATCGTCCGGCCATTTCAGGCGCTTGCCCAAGCCGATGCTCCCACCGACGATGCCGAGCTGCTGGAAGAGCGGATCTTCGTTGGAGACGCCATTGGTCTGCCGGGTATAGTAGCCGCCGAAGCTCAGGGAGGTGGGCTTGCGGCCGCCCAACCAAGGCTCCACGAAGGAAAGGCTGTAGCTCTGGTAGTAGCTGCCGTTGGTCTGCGCGCGGAGGCTCAGCGTCTGGCCGTCGCCGGCGGGCAGCGGCGTCCAGGCCTTCTTGTCGAACATTTTGCGCACGCTGAAGTTGGTGAAGGAGAGGCCGAGCGAAACGAGCACTCTCCCGCCACCATAGCCACCGCTGAGCTCCAGTCGGTCACTGGGCTTTTCCGCCACGGTATAGTCCAGGTCCACCAGGCCGGTGCGCGGGTCCGGCGTGGGGGTAACGCCCACCTGTGCCGGGTCGAAGAAGCCGAGGCTGATAAGCTGCTGTTGCGAGCGGATCACCTCGCTGCGGTCGAAGAGGTCACCCGGTCGCGTCCGGATCTCCCGCCGGATCACATGGTCGAAGGTCTTCGTGTTCCCATGGACCATCACGTCGCGCACCCGGTATTGCTTGCCTTCGCGGATCCGTACTTCCAGGTCGATGCTGTCGCCCTCCACGCGCTCGATCGGGTCCGGGTTAAAGCTGAGATAGCCCCGGTCCATGTACAGTGAGCTGATGTCCACGCCGCTCGGGTTCATGTAGAGGCGGCTGTCCAGCTTCTTCTTGTTGTAGACGTCGCCGCGCTTGATGCCGAGCAGCTTGACCAGCGTGTCCGAACTGTATTTGGTGTTGCCCGTGAAATCGATGTTCCGGAAATAGAACCGGTTCCCCTCGTCGATGGTGATGTCGATGGCGATCTTCCTGGCGGAAACGTACCGGATGGTATCGTGCGTGATGGTGGCGTTGCGGAAGCCTTTCTCGTTGTAGAGGTCGATCAACTTGGCCTTGTCATCGCGGTAATCCGTGCTTTTGAATTTGCTGGATCCGAAGATGTTGTACCAGCGTTTGCGCTTGGTGCCTTTCATGGCGCGCCGCAAGCGGCGTTCCGAGAGCTGCTCCTTCGGTTTGAAGAGCTGGTACCACTTATTCTTTTGGAGTTCTTGCGAACGGATCTGGTTGAAATTGATGTTCTTGATCCGCACCCGCGGGCCTTTCTCCGCCAACACCTGCAACCGGACGCTGTTCTCCAAGGAGGTGTCGCTGGTCTGCACGATGCGGCATTCGGCCTTCAGGTGTCCCTTCTCACGGAAGTAGTGGCGCACGGCCTGGGCCGCATTGGCCTTCACCGCCTCGTTCACCTGCTGCCCGCGCTGCATGCTGATCACCTCACGGAGCTTGTCGCCTTCGCTGCGGGTCACCGTGCCGGCGAAGCCGTAGCTCGCCAACTGCGGGTTCTCCGTCACGATGATGTTCAGGAAGATGGTGGCGCCGCGGATCTCCGCCTCCTCGATCCGCACGTCCGTGAAGAGCCGCTGGTCCCAGATGGCCCGGATCGCCTTGCCGATCTGCTCGCCGGGAATGGTGATCTTGTCGCCCACCTTCAGGCCGCTGAAGAGTTTTACCGCATTGGGGTCGCGGGTCACGCAGCCGCTCACGGTGAGGCCCCCGATGGTGTATTCCTTCGGGTAGCCGTAGTCCATCTTGGGGACGTCGAGCTGCTGGGCCGCTCCGGGAAGGGCGAGGCACAATGCACCGATCAGTGTGAGGATGTGCCTGTTGGCGCGGAACATCGGAAAGGAAAGGCGCATCAAGAGGCGGGAAGTTGTTCGCGGGTAAGGCCAAAGCGCCGTTCGCGGCGCTGGAAGTCGAGCACGGCCTGGAATAGGTGCTCCTTGCGGAAATCGGGCCAGAGGACGGGGGTGAACCAGAGCTCGGCGTAAGCGATCTCCCAGAGTAAAAAATTACTGATGCGCTGCTCACCGCTGGTTCGGATCAGCAGTTCCGGGTCGGGCAGGCCGTGCGTGCTCAGGCGTTCGTCGATCAGCTCTTCGTTCACCGCATGCGTGTCGATCCGGCCTTCGCGGATGTCCGTGGCGATGCTGCGCACCATGCGCAGAATGTCCCAGCGGGAGCTGTAGCTCAGCGCGAGGGTGAGCGTGATCCGCTCGTTCTTCGCCGTATGGTCCATGGCCTTTTGCAGGGCGGACCGGCATCCGGGCGGCAGGCTGTCCGTGTCGCCGATGGTGTGCAGGCGCACGCCGTTCGCGTGCAGTTCCTCCACCTCGCTGGCCAGGGTGTTCACCAGCAGTTCCATCAAGGCGTCCACTTCGGCTTTCGGCCGGCTCCAGTTCTCGGTGCTGAAGGCGTACAGCGTCAGGAATTTTATGCCGATCTCCGTCGCGGAGGTCAGGGTCTCGCGGATCGGCTGCACCCCGTTCAGGTGGCCGCTGATCCGTTGCTCGCCCTGTTTTTCGGCCCAACGGCCGTTGCCGTCCATGATCACGGCCACGTGCGCGGGCACGCGTGCAGGGTCTATCTGCGCACGCAATTGCTCCTCGATGGATGGGGTGGATTCTTTCACGGGGGTGCGAAGGTCGCCATTGGATGCATTCCAGCGGCGGAATTCAACGGCATTGCGTCCTAAACCACGTGGAATTCAGGATTTTTCAAAACCAGAGGGCAGCCGATGACCCGATCAGCCGACCCAAGAACGAATGTCATTCCGGGCTTGACCCGGAATCGCGCACGTTTGGAGCGATGAATATTCCGAGCACCGGTTCTCTCGTTCCTCCGCTCCATCAGCGCTTCATCTTGTCCCAAATGGCATCACACTCGGTGAAGCGCGTCAACAGCAGGGAAACGGTGATGCCGCTGTACTGGTACCAATCGCGGGTCTGGCTGTCGCCGCGTGCCCGGCCGGTGTTGTCGCCAGTGCTGCGCAATACGCTGGGGTCGGCCAGCACCGCGGTAAGGGGGCCGGCCTGCTCGGAGAGCGTGGCATTGTCCGCGTAAACACCGCTCACATCGTCCAAATAGTCCGTGTAGGTCCGCCGGAGGCCCCATTCCAGCTGCACGTCCACTTTATCGGTGATGGCGAGCTTGATCCCCACACCAAAGGGAATGCAGATCTGGTTGAGGCTGTATGCCTTTCCGCCGCCGATGGTCTGGCCTTCCGTGCCCAGCGGTTGCAGGTCATACCAAGTATCGTTCAGCAGGTTTTGGGGATTGTAGTGGAAATAGGCGAGACCGCCGAAGACGAAGGGCGTCCAATTCTTGCTGTCCTTCGCGATGCCGCGATACTTGAAAAAATTGATCTCCAGCACTGCGGAAGCCTCGAAGATCACCGTGCGGAAGCCCAGGTTGCGCAGTTGCTGCAAGGGCTCGTCCGTCTCCCGGTCATAGGCCTCCAGTTTGCCGTACAGCCCTTGCAGGCGTACGGCATAGTGCTCGTTGAAGTTGTAGCGGTACATCAGGCCGCCCGCCAAGTGGGTGTGCTTGGGATAATGCTTGGTGGGATTGATATCGCCGATGTAGAAGGTGGTGCCCCCCGTGATGCCCAGCTCGCTCACCTGCGCCATGGCCGAGCTCCCCCAAATTGGAAGCAGCAGGAGAAGGATGAACGTTCGCATCATCGGGTGGAACAACGGCGCGGGAAGCAGATCCGTACCCGGCACGGGCGCGAAATTAGTCGTTCAGAGGCAGCGGTTGATCCGGCGCTCAGGGCTATCGGATCTTCCAGCCGCGCCTGGCGGCGCGGGCGGCCCAAACAGGGGAACCACGGATGCACACGGATCCACACGGATAAATACCTACTACCTCAGCAGGGCCTCCGCTTTCAGCGGCCATAGCCTTGCGAAGGCCACTTCGGGACTCTGCGTCCTCTGGGGTGCAAATGAACAGATCCAATTCAGGACGATCGAGGTGCGGAGACCACAGGGTCCTCTACGAGAGACCCTGCGGGAGTTTTATCGCAAGAGTTACAGCGTTCCGATTCATATCGGGACAGCAACCTGAGCTCCCGACGAGCTGGCCCATTCGTGGCTTCGAGTTCCACCTTTTCCCAACCCGCCTTTCTCACCTCACTTCAAACCCCGGTTTTGCGGACCGCACGTCCAACCCCCACGAAAGCTTCGAGCGCAGGGTGTTCAGAAAATCCTGTCCTTCCAGCTGCACCACCTGTAACCGATGTTGCGCCCGATGAACCTGAAGCGCCGGGGAATGTTCGAGGACTTGACTGCGGGAGTCGAGGTTCACCAAGTATTTCTCGCCGCGGGCGTCCACATGGAGGGTGAGGGTGCTGTTGCCCGGCACGACGAAGGGCCGCACGTTCAAGTTATGCGGAGCGATGGGTGTGATCACCATGGCGTCACACTCCGGTGCCAACAGCGGGCCGCCGCAGCTGAGGGAATAGGCGGTGCTACCGGTGGGCGTGGCCACGATGAGGCCGTCCGCCCAATAGGTGTTGAGAAAGCGCCCGTCGAGGTAGGCATGGATGGAGATCATCGCAGCGCCGTCGCGCTTGTGGAGGCTCACCTCGTTCAGGGCCTTGTTATGCGTTCCGAAGCCCGGGCATCCTTCCAGCGCAAGCACGGCCCGTTCCGCGATGGTGTAGCGCAGTTCCATGATCGCCTTCAGCGTTGCGTCCACATCCTCCAGGCGGGTGCTGCTGAGGAAGCCGAGCCTTCCCAGGTTGATGCCCAACAGGGGCACCGGACAGCTGCCGAGAAAATCCACGCTGTCCAGGAAGCTGCCATCGCCGCCCATGCTCACCAGCATATCCAGTTGGGCATCCTCGGCGCGGTCCATCACTTCCGTGTCCGCTACCGTGGGCCGTTGGGCTGCGGCCATGCGTTCCGCCAGGCCCCGCTCCACCAAGGGCGAGGCCCCGGCCTTGACCATGCGCGCCAGGATGTCATTGATGGTGGCCGCCGCTGACTCCGGGTACAACCGGCCGAGTATTCCGATGCGCATCTCCGTGCTTTCAGAAGGGTTGGGTGAAATGTAGGTACAATCCGGTTTCCGATAGGCCGTTCACGGCATACTCCAAGCGCAGGACCTGGTCATAGCTGGTCACGATGTCCAGCCCCAGGCCATAGCTCTGTTGCCAATGGTTCGCCAAGGGATTCAGGGCGCTGTGGCGTTCATCCCACACAAAGCCTTGGTCGCTGAAAGCGTTCAGATAGACCGCGAGGTAGAGCGTACGGAAGGCGCGGAAGGGGATGATGTCCGCTTGGAAGGTGCGCGGTTTTACCAAGGCGAAGAAGACGTTGGCCTTGCCCAGGAAATAGTGCTGCCCATCGATGATGTAATACTCGTATCCGCGGAGGTATTCATCGTAGCCGAGCCCTTCTTGGAGGTAATAGTGGTTCTCGCTGCCTGCGGACACTTTGCCGTTGAGCCTGCCTCCGAAGCTCCAGCGCTCGCCGCGTTTCCAACTGCGTTGCACCACGGCCCGCAGGGAGGTCACGTCGGGCTGCTCGGGGCCGATGCCATTGCGGTCCAGCAGCAGCTTCGCATAGCTGCCGCTGAGCGGGAAGGAGCGTGAGTCCCGTTGGTCGAACACCAGCGCATAGTTCAGGCTGAGGTAGGCCATTCCCTGCATTCCGGACATGAGATAATCCGGGTTGCGCCGCACCACGGTATCGCGGACGGTGGCATCGGTCCAGGAGGCACCGAGGTAGTGCCGGACGTCATGTCCGCGACGCAGGATCACTTTCGCACCGGCCTTCCAATAGTGGTAGATGTTGTCCTTCGGGGTCTTCAGCAGCACGCGCTTGTTGTCCACCGTACCAATGGTGATCTCGTCCTGTTCGCCATAAGCACCGCCCACCTCGAAGCCCCAGCGCTGGCGCTTGTCCACGAAGGGCACGCGGTAATTGAGGCCGAATTCCTTGGAATAGCCCAACTGGACTTTCGCGAAGAGCGTCTCGTTGCGCCCGCGCATGTTGTAGCGGAAGAACCAAGCGCCTACGTTGAGGCGTGAAAGGTCCTTGGTGAGCCACCACGTGTTGAAGTTCGGGTCGGCGAAGCGCAGGATGGGCGTGGGCCACCAGAACCAGCGTTCGTTCAGGGTGATGGTGATGAAGACCTCGTGGGGCCCGAGGTAGGTGGGGAGCAGCGTGGCGGTGTTGAACAAGCCGAGGTTGAGCAGGTTTTCGCTGCTGCGAGCGAGCCGTTCGTAGAGTTCGTCGGCGGTGAGCGTATCCCCTTGCTGGAAGGTGAGCTCGCGCAGGATGATCCGTTCCTTGGTACGCCGGTTCCCTTCTACCAGGATGCCCGACACGCCGAAGGGGCCGGTGAAGTCCATGACGCGCTGCTGCGCGAAAGTGCCCATGGTGGCCAAGAGGAGCAACGGGAAGAGCAGGCCCCGGAGCGGCAGGTGGTGGCGAGGTCCCGCGTTGGCGTGAGGCACGGCGATCATCCGGTTCCGCTGTTCATGGGTCACAGGAGCTAAGACAAGCTGGGAACACTTTCGCGATTCCGGGTCAAGCCCGGAATGACATTTGTTCTTTGGCTGGAAGCTCGAATACACGCGCCCGGCGCGTGTATTCGAGCTTCCAGCCCTCCGGTGGTTGTCACCCCGGCCCCCGAGCCGGGGTCGCGAAAAGGCCGGCGATGCTTCTTCTTTGAACGCAGGACAATGATCTCAGGCTTCCCTCCGATGTCTCTGATATCAGCATTTATCGAATAGCTGTGCATATTATTCCGGACACCAATAAAGAATTGGTATCACATTTTAATGATGCGCATCACGTCCTCATAACGGTCGCGCAAGTCGTCCTCTGCCCGGGAGCCTTGGAAGGTGGTGTGCACGGTGTACTCAAACCGCTCGAAGGCTTGGAGGATCGCGCGGACGTCGTCGTGGTTGACCTTCAGGGTCACCTCCATCCGCATGCTGTCCGGCAGGTCCGAAGTGTACACGCTCAATATCCGGGCCCCTTCGTCCTCCACGATGCGGGCGATCTGTTGCAGGGAATAGTCGTTCCGCGCCATCTCCAGCACCAGCACGCTGCCCGTCGCGCTTGCGTTGGCCAGTTCCGCCATGCGGCGCATCGCCTCGTGCTCGCTGACCACCCCGAGGTATTTGCCGCCCATGTCCAGCACGGGCACCACCGGAAGGCTGAGCTCGGCCATCAGCTTCAGCACGTCATAGAGGTGCTGCCGGTCGCGCACATAGGGGATCTCCACCCGGTCCATCAGTTTTTCCACCGTGGCCGCCGGGTTGCTGTTGTCCAATGTCGCACTGTCCTTCATCAGGCCTAACAGCCGTCCGTTGGCCACCACGGGCAGCACGCTCGTCTTGAACTCGTCCATCAGGTCCAAGGCGCGCGCCACGGGATCGCGCGGGTTCAGCGGGAGTATGGCTTTGGAGATCAGGTCTATGGCTTGCATGCGATCGGTGTTGCGGAGCTTGGCCGCTACTTTTGTTGCGCCACCGGGGGACCAAGTTATGTGGCGTTGAAGGATGACCAAGCTCAGTGTTAACATCAATAAGCTCGCCACATTGCGCAACGCACGCGGCGGCGACCGGCCGGACGTATTGAAGTCCGCGCTGGAGATCGAGCGCTTCGGGGCGCAGGGCATCACGGTCCATCCGCGACCGGACGAGCGCCACATCCGGTACGCTGACGTGCGGGCCTTGAAGCCGGTGCTCACCACCGAGTTCAATATCGAGGGCTATCCGAACGAAAGCTTTATCGACCTGGTGCTGGAGGTGCGGCCCGCGCAGGTGACACTCGTGCCGGACCCGCCGGGCGTGCTCACCAGCAATGCCGGATGGGACACGCGCACCCACAAGGCCGAACTGAAAAAGGTGGTGGCGCGCTTCAAGGAAGCAGGTATCCGTACCTCGCTCTTCATGGGCACCGACCTGGAGTTGATCGCGCACGCCATGGACACGGGCACCGACCGCATTGAACTCTACACCGGGCCTTTTGCGGACCAGTATGCCGCGGACCGCAACACGGCCGTGGCACCGTTCACCCGTGCGGCGGAAAAGGCCGTGGCGCTGGGCTTGGGCCTGAACGCCGGCCATGACCTCGATCTCCGGAACTTAGCTTGGTTCAAAGCGCAGGTGCCGGGCTTGCAGGAGGTTTCAATCGGCCATGCACTGGTCTGCGACGCTTTGTGGTACGGCATGGAGAACACCGTGCAACTATATCTCCGTGAACTGCGATGAGCGTGGACCTTTTTTTCCGCCGGGAAGGCGCCGGCACCCCCGTAGTGATCCTGCACGGACTCTTTGGCAGTAGCGACAATTTCGGAAGCATCGGGCGCACGCTCAGCAGTGAGTTCGACATGGTGCTGGTGGACGAGCGCGACCACGGGCGTTCGCCGCATACGGAGCACATCACCTACCCGCTGATGGCGGAAGACGTGCATGCCTTGGTGACGAAGCTCGGCCTGAAGGACATCGTGCTCGTAGGCCACAGCATGGGCGGAAAAACGGCGATCACCTTCGCGCAGCGCTGGCCGGAGCTGC
The DNA here is from genome assembly GCA_963706125.1 of uncultured Flavobacteriales bacterium. Lineage (GTDB taxonomy): Bacteria > Bacteroidota > Bacteroidia > Flavobacteriales_F > PHOS-HE28 > PHOS-HE28. The sequence goes on along the minus strand of CAVPLQ010000004.1, from coordinate 660,118 downwards.
TGAAGCACTTGGTGGTGATCGACATCGGCCCGCGCCAGTATTCCATCGGTGACCACGCCGCGATCATCGAAGCCTTGCGCACAAGCGATCCCGCAAGCAAAGGTTCACGCAAGGAAATGGAGGTCTATCTTTCCAACTATGTTCCCGAGCCAGGCGTGGTGCAGTTCCTGATGAAGAGCCTGTACTGGGAAAAGCCGGACCGTTTGGCTTGGCGCTTCAACGTGCCCGTGCTGCACCGCGACATGGACAACATCCTTGCGGCGATGGGGCCGGAGACCGTGCGCGTTCCGACGTTGTTCATCCGCGGAGGCAAGAGCGGCTACATCACGCGGGAGGACCTGCCGCAGTTGAAGGAGCAATTCCCGAACAGCCAGGTGGAGACCGTTCCGTTCGCAGGCCATTGGGTGCATGCACAGGCGCCCGATGAGGTGATGGACTTCATTCGCTCCGTGGCATGAGGTTATCCATTGCGTTGCTGGTTTCCGCCTGTTGGCTCCTATCGCCTGCACATGCGCAAGAGCAACGTGACAGCGTGCGCTACTCTGGTGGCTTCGTCTTTCACGACGGCATCTATCTCGATTTTCCGGCATTCCGGAACAATGCGCCGAGCATCCCCATGGCAGCGCTCACTACCGCGCAAGGCCAGCGCTTCACGGACCTCGCCAGCACCAATGGCAAATTGTTCTATCCGGACAGCGCGGGACAGTCCACACGCTTGGACCTGGACCGTACTTGGGGCTTTTGCGACAAAGGCATCGTGTATGTCCGTGCCGGGAATGATTTCTCCCGCATCGGCCTGATGGGCACGCTGGCGCACCTCGTGTTCGACGCCACTTACCGAAATTTCGACCCGTACATGTATAATGGTGGTTCCACGTATACCGTGGAGGAACAGCGCTTTCTCGACATGGAGACCGGCGCGTTCTTGCCCGTCACCGCAGGCGGGATCTATCAGGCCATCGGCAGGGACACGATCCTCAAGGAGGACTTTGACGCGCTGTCGCGGAAGCAACGCAAGAAGCCGGAGACGGTCTTCCTCTTTATGCGGAGGTACAACGACCGGCACCCGCTTTATTTTCCGAGGTGAGGGGGAATGTCCAATGTCTTATGCGGCGTCACCGGCATAAGACAGCGGACATAAGACAATTCAGTACCTCACCGGTTGACTCCTACCTTGCGATCGTGATCACCCGCTGGGAGCGGGCTCCGTTCTGCAAGCAGGTCACCACGTACAAGCCTGAAGGCAGATCGCTGGTCGGCACCGTGATCGTCCCGTTCGCTTCGGTGTGCCGTACTTCCCTGCCGGTCGCATCATGAACAGTGATCAGCGCCGTCCCATCGGCAGCGGGCCGCACCTTGATCCAATTGTTCGCAGGAACCGGCCAAACGCGCATGTTGTCGGAAGAGGTGGTCTCTGCGATGCTTGTTGCATCATTATGGCGCGCGTACCATTCCTGGTAGAACAGGTTGGCCACCGTGGCATCATGGATCACTAAGGTGTTCTCATCGTTCACCGTTTCGGCCGCCGCGGTCCAGTTGTGGCTGCCGGTGATCACACGCGGGTCGCCGGTGACGCCTTCATCCAGGATAGCGTACTTATGGTGTAACAGACCGGGTTCATCCAGGTGTGAATGCAGGTCTATGCCTTGCCCCACGAGGTAGTTGAATTCGGCGCCTATGCCGTCGACGTCCTCAATATCCCCTTCCACCAGCACTCCGGGGCGCTGGTAGGCGGCGACAACGGCGTCACCGAGGTCATTCTGCGTGAAGGCGAACAGGGCGAGCCGAACACTGCTCTGGGCGGCGTTCAGCTCTTGAACAATGTGGTCTGTGACGCCGTCGGTGGGTGAGAACCAGCTTTCCACCTCCTTGCCGCCCACGTTGAAAAGGTGCGGCGTATTGTCCGTCTTGTCCGGCCCGAAACGGCTGAGCGCAGGCACGGGCTGTGCGCCGCTGCCGCCCCACATCTCCTCGAACTCCAAGCGGTAGCACCGCGCCAGGGCCTGGTCCTGGATGAAGAGGATGTTGTTGTGGTCGTCGAAGAAGCCCTGCACGGTCCAGTTGCTGGAGCCGCCCATGATGGTGGCGCGCAGCGCATCGTCGGCGTCTGCGATGAAGAACTTGTCGTGCATGCCGCTGCCCAGCCCGTCGGTGCGATAAAGCACCGGAATGCTTGGGGACAGGCCCGAAAGCGCGGTGTTCGAAGTGCTTCCCTCGGCGATCCAACGCACCTGCACGCCGCGTGCCGCCGCCGCGTTCACCGCAGCCACGAGCATGGTGCTGTTGGTGTTGTAGATGGCGATGTCCAACGTCTGCTGCGCGCGGTCGATATACGCATTGATGGTGTCGTCCGTGGCCTGGAACAGCGCGACCGCATCCACGCCGCTGCTCACGCTATGGTCCACGCTTTGGGTGAAGTATACCGCGATGGCGCCGGAGGAGGTCGAGGCGGTGGAATAGTAGCCGGGCAGGGAGAAGGCGGTGTCGCCATTGGCCACGGAGAATGCCTGTGCATAGTAGAAGGTGGCGGACTGCAGGCCGGTGAGCTGCACGTCGTGGTTTTCCGTGGCGATGCCGCCGCCGGCAATTGAGCCCAGTGCCGGGGTGGTGCCATAGAACACCTGCGAAGATCCAGGCAGGTTGGTCAGCCAAGTGAGATGGAATCCGTCCGGCACGAGGTTCGATTGTTCCACCGGGGGAATGATGCTGATGAACGGATGCGGGGCGATATCAGCGGAGCTGCGGGGTAACAACTGGTAGCCACTGTTGTATGGCGGCGAAGTATCATACTGTGAGGCGATGCCGGTGATGTCAACCGGACCGGTCGGTACTGCGGTCCCGATCAACGGATGCCCGGAACGGAGGTAGGCATTGGCCGTCAACGGACCGGCCTGAACAGGCCATGTACCGGCGGAAAAGACCCCGGTGCCGCTGAAGTAGACCCCTTCGATGCGCACCACGTGCGACTCCACGGATTCATCCAGCCCGTCCGGAGGAATCACTTCCGCATCTGGCAAGGTGTTGCCCGAGCTGTTGACGGAGAACGCGCTGATCGGCGTGATCTCCAACAGGCCGCCGTACTCTGTGAGCGTTCCGGAAAGCGTGATGGCATCTCCCGGGTCGGGAGTGAAGCCGGGTACGGACCCGCTGCCCGGAAAGGCGGCGATGCCCCCGGTGGCATCCTGCACATAACGCACCCCGCCAAGCGAAGGGCCGGAGGTGACAATGCCGCTGATGGTGACGCTGCTGCCGAGCGTGGCGTTGCGTGCATCGGCAATTGTTTGCGCTGACAGGGTGGCCGTGCCGAGCATGCACATGACCACGAAATGTCCGGACGGATACCATTTCATCCCGCAAAGGAACGGTCCATTGAACGGCCATCAGCCATTGCGGTACGGAATTTGGCTATTCGGTTCAGCACACTGGATAACTTGCCGCCCCTTTAACGACGCCATGAGCATTCCTTCCCGTCTCCTATTGTTGGTCACCAGCGCTCTCTTCATCCACGGCGCCGCCGCCCAAAAGGATGATGCCCGATACGAGCCGCGTTGCATCGGCTATTGGAACGTGGAGAACTTGTACGACACCATCGACGGCCCGAACGACGATGCCGAGTTCCTGCCCACCGGCGACAAGCTGTGGAACACCGGACGGTATGAGCGGAAGCTGCAGCACCTCGCACGCGTGATCGGGGAGATGGCCACCGACATCCACCCCGACGGCCTGGTGTGCTTGGGCCTCGCCGAAGTGGAGAACCGTGGCGTGGTCGAGGACCTCGTCAAGACGTCCCCGTTGGACAAGCGGCATTATCAGATCATCCACCACGACAGCCCCGACCGTCGCGGCATCGACGTGGCCTTCATCTATAACCCGAAATACTTCACCGTCCTCCATGAGCGGACCTATCCACTTCGCGATCCTCCGACAGCCTTTTCCGCACCCGCGATCTGCTGCTGGTGACCGGCCTGATGGACGGCGACACGGTCAACGTCCTGGTGAACCACTGGCCTTCCCGCTACGGCGGTGAAAAGCGCTCGCTGCCCAACCGCATCCGCGCTGCGGAACTGGGGAGGCACATCATCGATTCGCTGATGGCCCGCAATGCCGAGGCCAACATCATGTACATGGGCGACCTCAATGACGATCCCGTGGACCCCGCCGTCCGCAAATACCTCAACACCTCCGGTGACAAGGACATGGCAACGGGAAAGAAACTCTTTAATCCGATGTACGACCTCTACAAGAAGGGCATCGGCTCCTTAGCATGGCGTGATTCATGGAACCTCTTCGACCAGATCATCCTTTCCCCCGCCTTGGTCTCCGGCGCTGGCGGAAACCTCAAGTACTACGGCACCCGCGTATTCAACCAACCCTATCTCCGGCAGGATGAAGGCAACTTCGCCGGCTATCCCTTCCGCACCTTTGTGGGCGACAATTACCAAGGCGGCTACAGCGACCACTTCCCGGTCTATGTGATCCTGGTGAAAGAGGTGAAGTAGTTCCAGCAACGTCTCACGCAGTGAACGTTGATGCCTCCGTGTCCTCAGGATCCCCTTCGGGAGATCGCTGAGGGAGCTAGCTCCATCAACGTCTCACGCAGTGGACGTTGATGTTCAGAACACATTCCTTCATCCATTTGGCAGCCGCCTGCCGCCCGTTCGGTGCGGTGAGCAGCAGGTGGTACAGGCCGGTGGGCAGGGCGGACAGGTCCAAGGTGAACGGGGCCTGCAGCCGCAGCGGGCCCCTTACCGTGCGGCCCAGCACATCGCGCACCTCCGCCTGCGCCGTGTGCATGCCGGCCCATTGCAGGCGCACCTCTCCGCTGCCCGGGTTGGGCCACACCTGCACCGTTTCCACCTGCGGGGCGTTCTCCGCCACGCCCAACGTAGGCATGTGGAGCTTGGAAATGAACAACTGGTCCGGGTGCCAGCCGTTGGCATCCGTTATGCCCGCGTAATGTCCGTACAGGAAGCAGCCCTGATCGCCAAAGCATTCAAATCCGTACAGGACGGCGGAGGGATAGGGAGGGCCGCCTGTAGGGTGCAGCCCTCCACCGGCCCAGCAGTCCAGCAGGTTGCCCGCCGTGTCGATGCAGGCGATGCTGCCGCGGGGCTGACCTTCCACCCGGTCGAAAAGGCCACCCACGAGGAACCGCCCTTCGTCCAGCGGCTTAATGACCAGCACTTCGCCCAAGCGGTCGCTGATCGGGTTGGGGCCGTAGCGGAAATCCGTGTAGTTGTTGAAGGTGCTGTCCAGGCTTCCGTCCAGGTTGATCCGCACCACGTCCAAGGTGTCCGGATCGTCGTTCATCCAGATGATGCCGGCCATGATGATCTTTCCGTCCGCCTGTTCATGGATCGCGGGGATCGCCGACTGGAACGAATTGAAGTGGAAACTGGTGTCCAAGGAACCGTCCGCGTTCAGCCGCACCACGCAACCGGCCGGATGCCCGTCTTAGTGGGTCCAATTGCGGCCGGTGAAGAGGTATTGGCCATTGGCCAAGCTGAAGATCCGATGACCGGAAATGTTCGGTCGGCCAGTAACCCGGCGGAGCGGGAAGCCGCTGGTATCCACCTGGCCCCATTCGTCCCGCTTCACCAGGCAGAAGGTATCCGCGTTGAGCTTGAACATACCGCTCATCAGGCAGGAGCGATCATCAAAGACCACCCAGCCATCATTGCCATATCGCGCACCGACGGAGAACAGACTGTAACCGCCAAAGGACCAATCAATGCTTCCGTCGTAATTGAAGCGCCGCCCATTCCCATTGAGATACTGGTTGGTGGAGGGGATCTCGATCAGTCTTGCCCCCACTGATCGGGGGGCGGAAAGAGCAGCGGGTTTCCCGTTTCCGAAAGGACGACGGCACTGCCGTTTCCGTGAGGAGCATCATCCAGCGACATCAGGTCCGGCCCAATGGCCATGATGTTCCCGTCCAGCCGTAGCACCAGGTCGTTGATCGCGGCATCCCAGAGCGGTCGGCGGTAGTGTCCCAATGCTGCACCAATGCCGCGGGGTAGTAGAAGCGGAAGCTGGTGTCCACGGTAAGCGGCACCTGCGCCGTAAGGGGTGCGGCCACCGTAGCAAGCAGTATCAGGACAGAGGCACGCATCAGTATGGGGGCTGTACGGCCAGTTTTTGTACGCCGAGGCGTGTACCCGCATTGATGAGTTCCACTTGGTAAAGGCCGGCGGGCACTGCGCGCGTGTCCCATAGTGCTTGTCCCTCGGACGTGTTCAGGGAGGATGGATAGGACATTGGATAGGGTGCTGAGATACCGATGACTTCCTAACGATTGTACAAAAGACCTCAACACCCACGGGGATGCGGGATACCTCTATTGGGTACTTTTGCACCATGATCATCGTCACGGGTGCTGCAGGCTTTATCGGCAGTCGACTATTGGTGGAATTGCAGGAACGCGGCTATGCGGACCTGGTGGCCGTGGACGATTTCTCCCGTCATGAGAAGGACAGGAACCTCGAAGGCGTGAAGCTCAGCGCCCGCGTGGAGCGATCGGAATTCCCGGCATGGATCGACGCCAACGAGAAGCTGATCCAGTTCATCTTCCACCTCGGTGCCCGCACGGACACCACCGAGTTCGACAAGGCGATCTTCGATGAGCTGAACGTACGGTCCAGCCAACAGATCTGGGAGCGCTGCGCGAAGTACGCCATCCCCTTGGTGTACGCCTCGTCCGCCGCCACCTATGGCGATGGGGAGCTGGGCTATGGCGATACCGACGATGCGCTTCCCTATAAATTGAAGCCGCTCAATCCGTATGGTGAGAGCAAGAACGAATTCGACAAGTGGGCCTTGCAGCAGGAGGCCAAACCCTACTTCTGGGCAGGGCTGAAGTTCTTCAACGTGTACGGCCCGAACGAATACCACAAAGGCCGCATGGCCTCGGTGATCTTCCATGCGTTCAACCAGATCAGCGCCGGCGGTGGAATGAAGCTGTTCCGCAGCCACGAACCGGAATACACCGACGGCGGCCAGCTCCGCGATTTCGTCTACGTAAAGGATCTGTGCAACGTCTGCATCTTTCTGATGGAGCACCGCAAAAACTCAGGAATTTACAACCTCGGCACCGGCAAGGCCCGCACCTTTTTGGACCTCGCGCGCGGCGTCTTCAAGGCCATGGGAAAGCCCGAGCAGATCAGCTTCATCGACACGCCGATCGACATCCGGGACAAGTACCAGTACTTCACCGAAGCGCCGATGGAAAAAATGCGCGGTATCGGCTATGACGCGCCATTCCACACATTGGAAGAAGGTATCGACGATTACGTGAAAAGTTTTCTGCTGAAGCGGTAAGAGCTTGCCACTGCCGGCTGCGAACTGCCGCTGCCGACTGCTGCCAACTGCTGCCAAATGCCTACCCTTCCCGCAATTCAACCAATCGTTCCCGCACCCGCTTCAGCTTGGAGCGCACCTCGTCCAAAGGAAGCTCTGGTACTGGCGGAGCCTCCTGCGGTTCCGGTTTGCGTAACTGGTCTTTTGCGCCTTGCAGCGTGAAGCCTTTATCCTTCACCAAGTGCTGGATGCGCCGCAGTTGCTCGATGTCGTCCTTTGTGTAAAGCCTGTCGCCCTTGTTGGTGCGCTTGGGCCGCAACGTTCCGAACTCCTTCTCCCAGTAGCGGAGCAGCGAGGTGTTGACGCCCAGTTCCTGTGCCACCTCGCCGATGGGCCAGTACATCCGTTCGATGGTTTTTTCCTTCAGGGGCATCACGGCGAATGTAATGATCAGTCCATCGATTGCCCCGCATTGCCGGCGATCTCCACCATGCGCGCGTATTCCTCCGGGCTGAGGCTGTTGAAGAGGAAGTTCACCGGGTCCATGGGCACGCCGTCCTTGTGTACCTCGTAGTGCAGGTGCGGTCCGGTGCTGAGGCCCGAGCTGCCCACTTCGCCGATGACATCACCGCGCTTCACTTTCAGGCCCTTGCGCACCTTCACTTCGGACATGTGGGCGTAAAGCGTTTGGTAGCCGAAGCCGTGGTCGAGGATCACATGGATGCCGAAGCCGGTGGTGTTGTACCCGGCAAAGTCCACGGTGCCATCACCGGTGGCGTGGATCTCCGTGCCGATGGGGCTGGTGAAATCGAGGCCCATGTGCGGCTTCTCGATCTTGTAGATGGGATGCATCCGCTCCCCGAAGCCGGAACTGACACGTGTCTGGTCCTGTGGGATCGGTTCCACGGAAGGGATGCTCGCCAGCATCTCCTGCTTGCGCAGCACGAGCGAACCCACCTCGTCCAGCGAGAGGCTTTGGACATACATCCGCTTGGCGATCTTGTCCAAGCGCTTGCGGGTGCCGATCACCAGTTCGCTATTGGCGAAGCCCGCCAGGTCCTTGTAGCGGTTCACCCCGCCGATACCGGCCATGCGCACGTTTGTCGGGATCGGGTCCGCCTCGAAGATCACGCGGTACACGTTGTCATCGCGCCGCTCGATGTCACTGAGCACGTTCTCCATGTCCGCCAATTGCTTGTTGATCAGCTCGTATTCCACCTGTAGCTGCTGGTTCTCGCGGCGCAGCGTGGCTTCCTTGGGTGAATCGATGAACTGGAAGGCTAAGAAGATGCCGATCACGCCGAGGAGGAGGCCCGGTGCAAGCGCCAATGAAACGCGTTTCACCTTCTTCCAGCCGCTGGTGCGGATGCGCTCGAAGTTGAGCGTGTTGGGGTTGAAGCGGTACTTGTGCTCAGCCATCGGGTCCGGGCAGGGAGGTGCGAAGTTAGCCGCCACCTAATTTCGCGGCGCATTCATTCTTAGGCCTCAAGCCAGCAACACAGCCATGCCCACCTCCCGCGAGATCCGCCAAGCCTTCCTCGACCACTTCGCCAAGCGCGGCCATGCCATCGTGCCCAGCGCACCGATGGTGGTGAAGGACGACCCCACGCTGATGTTCACCAACGCGGGCATGAACCAGTTCAAGGACCTCTTTCTGGGCAACAGGCCGGTGACGGAACCGCGCATCGCGGATACGCAGAAGTGCCTTCGTGTTTCCGGCAAGCACAACGACCTGGAGGAGGTAGGCATCGACACCTACCACCACACGATGTTCGAGATGCTCGGCAACTGGAGCTTCGGCGACTACTTCAAGAAGGAGGCCATGCAATGGGCGTGGGAATTGCTGGTGGACACGTACAAGATCGATCCCGCGAACATCTACGTCACCTATTTCGGTGGTGACGCTGCGGACAAACTGGAGGCCGACAACGAGACCCGCGACCTCTGGCTGGACCATCTGCCTGAAGACCGCGTGCTGCCTTTCGGAAGGAAGGACAACTTCTGGGAGATGGGCGAGACCGGACCGTGCGGGCCCTGTACGGAGATCCACGTGGATGTGCGCCTTGAAGCGGACAAGGCGAAGGCACCCGGCAAGGACCTGGTGAACAACGACCATCCGCAGGTGATCGAGATCTGGAACAACGTGTTCATGCAGTACGAGCGCAAGGCCGAAGGCTCGCTGCACCCTTTGCCTGCCAAGCACGTGGACACCGGCATGGGCTTCGAGCGCCTGTGCATGGTGCTGCAAGGCAAGCGCAGCAACTACGATACCGACGTGTTCCAACCGCTGATCCAGGCGTTGGCGAAGACCTGCGGAAAGGCGTACGGCAAGGAGGAAAAAGCGGACATCGCCATGCGCGTGATCGCCGACCACCTGCGGGCCATCGCCTTCGCCATCGCCGACGGGCAATTGCCCAGCAACACCGGCGCGGGTTATGTGATCCGGCGGATCCTGCGCCGTGCCGTGCGTTACGGGTACAGTTTTCTTGGACTGCACGAACCGTTCATCCATGCGTTGGTGCCGGTGTTGATCGGGCAGATGGGGGAGCAGTTCCCGGAACTGGTGAAGCAGCAGGAATTGATCACCAGCGTGATGCTCGAGGAGGAACGCTCGTTCCTGCGCACCCTGGAATTGGGTACGAAGCGGCTTGAGCAATTGGTCGCGGAAAGCAAGGGCACCTTGGACGGGGCCAAGGCCTTCGAGCTCTTCGACACCTTCGGCTTCCCGATCGACCTCACCCGCCTGATGGCGCGTGAGCAGGGCGTGGACGTGGACATGCAGGGTTTCGAAAAGGAGCTGAAGAAGCAGAAGGACCGTTCACGTGCGGCCACCGCCATCACCACGGGGGATTGGACGGAGCTGGCGGTAGGTACCACGGAATTCGTCGGCTATGATGAACTTATTACCGAGGCCCGGATACTGCGCTACCGCAAGGTGAAGGACAAGGCGGGCGACCGCTACCAAGTGGTACTGGACCGCACACCGTTCTATCCAGAGGGTGGTGGTGAGGTCGGTGACGAAGGCTGGTTGGTCCAAGGAGGAACGAAGGTGGCCGTGTTGGACACACGGAGGGAGAACCAGTTGGTCGTGCATTTCACCACGGAGCTTCCTCCGGTTGTCTCCGCACCGCTCACGGCGGAAGTGGATGAGCACCGCCGTAAACTGATCCGACGCAACCACAGCGCGACGCATCTGCTGCACCATGCCTTGCGAAAGGTGCTGGGCACGCATGTGGAGCAGAAAGGGTCCATGGTGGCACCCGACCGCCTGCGCTTCGACATTTCCCACTTCGCCAAGATCACTCCGGAGGAACTGGCCCAGGTGGAGGCTGAAGTGAAAGACCTCGTCCGCGCCGACCTGCCATTACAGGAGATGCGGGACACCCCGGTGAAGGAGGCCATGGCCATGGGCGCGATGGCGCTGTTCGGCGAGAAATACGGCGACACCGTGCGCGTGATCAAATTCGGTGACAGCGTGGAGCTGTGCGGGGGCATACACGTACCGCGCACAGGCGAGATCGGCGGCTTCCGTATCGTCTCCGAAGGGGCTTTGGCAGCGGGGATCCGGCGCATCGAGGCCATCACCAGCGAGGCCGTGGACCAGTACATAGAGGAGCGTTTGAACACCCTCAGCACGCTGAACGACCTGCTGAAGCATCCGGCAGACCTTACCACGGCCGTGAAACACATCCTCGATCACAACGCCTCCTTGACGAAGGAGGTGGAGAAAGCCGTGCACGAGCGGGTGGGCCGTTTGCAGGAAACGATCCTGTCCAAAGCCGTGGAAGTGAATGGTGCGCGCGTGATCGCCGAGGAAGTGGACCTGGACGCCAACGGTATGCGGGACCTGGCATTCCGGCTGAAGGACGGCAACCCGGACTTGTTGCTGGTGATGGGCGCGCGCCAAGGTGACAAAGCCTTGTTGGGCGTTATGGTGGGTCAAGCGCTTTTAGACAAGGGCGTTGCAGCGCCGCAGATCATCAAGGCGCTGGCAGGCGAGATCAAAGGCGGCGGGGGAGGGCAGGCGTTCTACGCTACTGCCGGAGGCAAGAACCCCGAGGGCCTGCCGCGTGCGCTGAAAAAAGCGGTTACGCTGATAGAGCCTGTTTAGAATCTCTTGGGCGATGGACCGCGAGTCTATTTTTCGTTCAGGCGAAGCAGAAAAATCATCGCGTAGCGGTGTCTACGGAATTATTTTCCGGCGAAGCATGGGCGGAAAAGAGGCCGGGGACCGCGTTCGAAGAGATTCTAAACAGGCCCTTAGGCTAAACTGGGGCTGTGCTCCCGGTTGGCGTCTTGTTCGCCCGGGGCCGGCCGTCCATAAACCGGGCCGGTATACACCGTGTCGTAGCTCATGCCGAGGTTGAAGATGTACAGGCCATTGAGCAGTATCACCAGCACATGGTCAAGCGTGGAGCGCTTGCCGAAGCTCTGGCACAGTTCGATCCAGACCTTGGGGATCATGTACAGCTGGCCGTAAATCGGGATCAAGAAGAGCCAAAGATGGCTGGCGGGCCTGCCTACGATGCGCAGAAAGACGATGAAATTCCAGATGGGCACGATGGCGGCGATGCCGGGCTGCCCGGCTTTTTCATACAGGCGCCATTGGGCCACCACGGAAAGGACCATCATGAAGCCCATGATGTAGTACATGCTGTCCCCGAGATTGCTATACATGAAGTTGTAGATATGGTGCAGCATTTCCATGGCGGCGTGGTTTATGGTTCCCCCCCAAGCGTAATTAGTACGCGTTTTCTACCTTGTAGACGCCTCAAAGAACGGGAGGTTGCCTCCCGCCTGTCCGTTGCTTCGGAAGGAATGTGAACAGATGGATGGGGGCATTTCGTTCTGGCGATATATTGTACTGGAATTCAGCTACTTGCGTAGCGTTTGACATCCGCATCGCCGATCTCCGGTCCGCCCAGGATCACCAAGCGTTCCACCACATTTCGCAGTTCCCGCACATTTCCCGTCCAGGGTAGTTTCTGTAGTTCCTTCATCGCCTTGTCCGAGACCTTCTTCGGGGCGGAACCTTGTTCAGTGCAGATCATCTTGATGAAATGCTCCACCAGCTCCGGGATGTCCTCGATCCGCTCCTTCAAGTCGGGCACATGGATGGGGATCACGCTGAGGCGGTGGAACAGGTCCTCCCGGAAGCGGCCTTCCGCGATCTCCTTGCGCAGGTCCTTGTTGGTGGCGGCGATCACCCGCGGGTTGACCTTGATCTCCTTGTCGCCGCCCACCCGGGAGATCCGGTTCTCCTGCAGGGCCCGCAACACTTTGGCCTGGGCGGCCAAGCTCATGTCCCCGATCTCGTCAAGGAAGAGCGTACCTCCATCGGCCAGCTCGAATTTGCCCTTGCGCTGGGCCACCGCGCTGGTGAAAGCGCCTTTTTCATGGCCGAAAAGCTCACTTTCGATCAGTTCCCCGGGGATCGCGGCGCAGTTCACCTCGATGAAGGGGCCGCCCTTTCGGCTGCTCTTTTCATGCAGCATCCGGGCCACGCCCTCTTTTCCTGCTCCGTTGCCGCCGGTGATCAAGACCCGTGCATCGCTGGGGCCCACTTTCTCCACCATCTCGCGGATAGCCTCCAGTGCCTTGCTGGACCCCACCATCCGGCCATCGGCTTTGCCCTTTTGTACCTTCTGGCGGAGGGCCTTGGTCTCCTGTACCAGCGAGCCGCGGTCCAAGGCGTTCCGCAGGGTCACCAGGATCCGGTTGAGGTCAGGTGGCTTCTGGATGAAGTCGAACGCCCCTTTCTTGATGGCCTCCACGGCCGTGTCGATGGTGCCGTGCCCGCTGATCATCACTACGGGGATGGAATCGTCATGCGCCATCAGTTTTTCAAGCACCTCCATGCCGTCCAGCTTGGGCATCTTGATGTCGCAGAGCACCACGTCAAAGCCGCCTTTCTTCGCTTTTTCAAGGCCGGAAGCACCGTCCTCGGCCTCTTCCACCTTGTGCTTCTCATGTTCCAGAATGTCGCGGAGCGCATTGCGGATCGCCTTTTCGTCGTCGATGATGAGGATCTTGGCCATGCTTTGTTGCGCCGGAGCTTTAGCGTAGGTGAAGCGCAAAGATGGGGGTGATGTGATTTTTCACCACAGATGCACGGAGACACGGAGAAATACGGTTGGGCCGCCATAGATGGCATTGTTTGTCCGACACACATCGGACCGTAAATGTGCGCAGATGATGGGCCGGAGGTGGTGAGGGCTTAACCGCAACGACCGCAATGGGCGGAAAGGCGTGGTCAAACAGATAGCGAACAACTGGCCGTGGTGATCAAGCACCCTGCTTCGCCTGTTCCAGATTCAGGTACCGCTCGTGCACACGCGGCAGGAAGGCCGCCGCCAGACCGATCAGCGGCAGGAACGAGCAGATCTGGAAGACGAACGCGATGCTGGTGTGATCCGCCAGCGCGCCTAGCAACGCCGAACCGATGCCGGCCATGCCGAACGCGAAACCGAAGAACAGGCCGGAGACCATGCCCACCTTGCCCGGCACCAATTCCTGCGCATAGACCAGGATGGCGGAGAAAGCGGAGGAGAGGACCAGGCCAACGACCGCTGAAAGGATACCGGTCCACATCAGGTCCGCATGGGGCAGCAGCAGAGTGAAGGGCGCCGAGCCGAGGATGGAGAACCAGATCACGTACTTCCGCCCGTAGCGGTCGCCGATGGGGCCGCCGATAAGTGTGCCGATGGCGGCGGCGAAGAGGAAAATGAAGAGGTGGACCTGGGCATCCCGCACCGACAAGCCGAACTTGCCCATCAGGTAGAAGGTGTAATAGCTGCTCATGCTCGCGAGGTAGAACTGCTTGGAGAAGATCAGCACGAGCAGTATCACGATGGAGCGCCTCACGGTGCTGCGCGGGATGCCATGGGGTACCACCATCTTGGCCGGGCGGCGTGCACGGATCGCTGAACTTCTTTTGTACCAGGTCCCCACGCGCTGCAGCACGAAGATCCCGATCAGGGGGATCACCGCGAACCAGCCCAGACTGTGCAGACCGAACGGTACCACGATCAGCGCAGCAAGCAATGGCCCCAAGGAGGATCCGAAGTTGCCGCCCAGCTGGAACACGGATTGTGCAAGGCCACGTTTTCCGCCGGAGGCGGCGTGCGCGATGCGGGAAGCCTCCGGATGGAAAATGGAGGAACCCATGCCCACGAGCATCACGGAGAAGAGCAGGGCGGTGAAGCTGCCTGCGCCCCACAGTGCCAGGATCCCCGCCAGGGTGAAGCACATGCCCACCATCAGTGAATAGGGCTGTGGCCGCTTGTCAGTGAAGCGCCCCACGAAGGGCTGCAGGATCGAGGCGGTCATCTGGAAGCAAAGTGTGATGATGCCCACCTGCGTGAAGCTCAGCGTGAACTTCTCCTTGACGATGGGGTAGATCGCGGGGATCAGCGACTGCACGATGTCGTTCAACATGTGCGACGCGCTGATGGCGATCAGGACGGGGACCACCGTGCGTTGCGCGAAAGCGGAAGGGCGGTTTGCCGGTGCGGCCATGGAGGGCGCGAAATTACCTGGTTGCCGGCACTCGCGTGTCGCGAGTGCCGGCAGTGGGCATCAGTATCCTACAGTAGAATGAGTTTTCTGTGCCAATTTTCATTGGCGAAGGGTAGCAACCCTACATTGTGCGCGCCCCGAAACGAGAATGTCCATCAAACAAACCGAATCCTGGGGCTCGCGGGTCGGCCTTATTCTGGCCATGGCGGGCAACGCCGTTGGCTTGGGTAATTTTTTGCGGTTCCCCGTACAGGCGGTGAACAACGGGGGTGGGGCTTTCATCATTCCCTACTTGGTGTGTTTCCTGCTGATGGGCATTCCGCTGCTGTGGATCGAGTGGAGCATGGGCCGTTTTGGAGGGCGCAGCAACAACCACAGTACCCCCTTCATTTTGGACAGCATGACCAAGAAGGTCTTCTGGAAGTATTTCGGGGTCTTCGGTATTTTCACCAACATCGCTGTAGCCTCCTACTACTGCTACATCGAAAGCTGGACCATGAGCTACGTGTGGCACAGCATCGCCGGGACCTTCGATGGTATGACCCAGCTGCAAGTGGCCGACTTCTTCAATAAATATGTGGATGTCGGGAAGAGCTTAACTGGAATTCCGTACGAAGCTGTGGTTTTCTTCGTGTTGTGCCTCTTGCTCAACACCTACATCCTTTCGCGCGGCTTGGCCGGGGTGGAACGTGCTGCCAAGATCGGTATCCCCATGCTGATCATTTTCGGAGCCTTCTTGGCGTTCCGGGGCCTCACCCTCGGCACCAGCGGCGCCAGTGCTGAAGTGCCTGACGCAAGCGCATGGGACGGGCTTAATTTCCTGTGGACCCCGCAGTATTCCAGCCTCAGCGACCCCAAGGTGTGGCTCGCCGCAGCCGGGCAGATCTTCTTCACGCTTAGCGTGGGCATGGGCACCATCCATTGCTACGCAGCCTATGTACGCAGTAAGGACGACGTGGCTTTGAATGCCGTTAGCGCGGGCTTCATGAATGAATTTGTGGAGGTGGTGCTGGGTAGCTCTATCGTCATTCCCATTGCCGCGGGATACTTGGGCCTCGATTGGGTGAAAGAGCATGCCGGCTTCGGGATGGCCTTTCAAACCATGCCCTTCCTTTTTGAGAAGTGGGGGCCCGTGCTAAGTATGGTGGCTGGTGTAATGTGGTTCGGTTTGCTCTTCTTCGCAGGCATCACCAGCAGCTTGGCAATGGGCACGCCGTGGATGGGCTTTATGCGCGACGAATTCGGGTGGGGCAGGATGAAAGGGGCCTGGAGCTTTGGCGGTATAGTGCTGCTGCTCGGATTGCCTACCGTTCTTTACTTCCAATATGGTGTATTCGACGAATACGACTATTGGGCAGGTACTGTGAGCCTTGTGGTCTTTGCACTCGCGGAATCCATACTGTTCGCTTGGGTCTTCGGCATCGACAAGGGATGGAGGGAATTGCTTTCCGGTGCAGATCTGAAGGTGCCAATGGTCTACAAATTCATCATTAAGTACATCACTCCATTGATGTTGCTGTTGGTGTTCCTTGGAGCACTGTTCACCCCCATTGGCAACGATTGGAGCGGTGCTTTTCACAGTCTCATCAGTGGAGGAGGCTGGACCTTGGACAATGCCTCTATCGTAAAGACCATTGCGAACAGCGGCTTGCACCAACAGCTCGCCGCAGCTACCAGCCCGGCGGAAGTAGCCCAGTTGAAGGACCGCCTGTATTACACCAATTTTGCACGCATCATGCTCTGTTGCACCTTCTTGGGCCTGGCCGCGCTGGTTTACTTAGCTTCGGTCCGGAGAATGCGTGCTTCAACAACGTCCACGGAATTGAGGAACACCAACCCATGAACGCCTCTGCGTTGATCCTAATGGTGGCGACCCAATTGACGGTCATGGTCGTCACTGCTTATTTCTTCTTCCGTGTGCTCAGGGCCCCGCAAAGGCCCGAACCGGACAGCTATTCCGGAAACGACCCCCAATAGGCGCCGTTGTGCCGTGCCGGGTATTGTGTCGCTTCTAAGCGCCATCAGCGAGCTGGATCGTCTCCGTGTCCATCGCAACCCAAAGCAGTTCCGTTGCGCATCGAGGTGAGCGGCGATGCGAAGGTTTCCTTCAAGGTCATCGGTGTCGCACAGGGTGAAATTTTCCAGCACGCGTGTACTGCCCAGCTCAAAGCTTATCGCCGCTTTCGTGTCCGGCATGGTGGTCTACTTCCGCTAAAGCGCTAAGCACAGTGCGTTCTGAGCACCGTCCCCCGGCTCAGCATGTTGCGCAGATCATTGTCAACTGCTGAACTTCTGTATCCCGTACCGGATTTCGGCAATTACCGTGTTGGACATGATCGCTCGGACCGTGCTACGGAAAGGCGTGAACGCGGAGCACGTCGCCATGATATGGCGGGCTGAAGCCCGGATGCCATAAGGTGCGGATCCGTTTGGCCAACGGAGCTCGTCAGGTCCGTTCCTTTTATAGCGAAAGCATTCTGCGTGCGGACGGGCTTGGTCAGGTTTTGTTCCTAAGGTTAAAATGACCAGCTTTGATACAAATCGACACACCATGAAAACACCACTACACATTCTTCTCGCCGCCACCTTTCTTGTTACGGTGCCGGCCATGGCACAGATCCCCAATGCGGGCTTCGAGAACTGGATCACGGTAGGCAGCTATCAGGACCCGGTGCAATGGACAACGATCAATCAGACGACCACTTCGCAAGGCGCGGGGCTTTCCTGTGAAAAGGGAACACCCGGCGCGGTGGGAAACAGCTATGTGAAGCTGACATCACTTGCCCTGGCAGGCGTTGGCGTGATACCAGGCCAACTGTCGGCCGTGGATGCCAACGGGATGACCGGTTTTCCTTATGCGGCACGGCCCGAGGCCTTGAACGGTATGTGGAAACATGCCATTCAGACCGGTGATGCCGGCTTCATCACGGTAACGTTGACCAAATTCAATACCACTAGCCAAAGCGATGAGGCCGTGGGCGTCGGAAGTATTAGTGTGGCGGGTACCCAAGCTGCTTGGCAATCCTTCAGCATGCCGATCACCTACATCAGTTCGGATATGCCTGACAAGGCGATCATCCTCATTATGTCCAGCGCCGGGTCGGGTATTGCGGGAAGCACCCTTTCGTTGGACGAACTGGGCTTCGGGAACTTTACCGGTATCGATGAGCCCAACGCCCTACCTGAGCTGACCGTCCGGCCCACCTTGGCAACGGACCTGCTTACCGTGACCACGGCCATCCCGATGGCCGAGCTAACCATACTGGACCTTTCGGGGCGCTCCGTGAAGACCATGAGCACGGGACAGGCACAAGTGGAAATGCACGTGTCCGATCTTCCTGTCGGTCGCTACCTCCTTGGCGTGCGCATGGCCGATGGCAGGCGTAACATGCGCTCCTTCGTGAAGCAGTAAGCAATCATCGGACAAGAAAAGGAGGCGGCCCCGCCTCCTTTTCTTTTTCCTCAAGGGAGGATGCGTACCGCCGCCCCTTCCTTCAGGGAATACTTGCTCCACTGCAGTTGCTGAATCCCGTGCAAAAGGACGCGCTCGATCAACGCCAGCGCAGGGATGATGGTGTCCACGCGGTGCGCGGGCAGCCCCGGCATGGCTGAGCGTTGATCGCGCGTCATGGCGAAGAACTTATCCTTCAAGGCGTCGAATTCCGTGGCATCGAAGATCAAGGTGATCGCATCCTCTGCGATCGGCGTGCCCCGCTCCAAGGCGATCATGGCCGCGATGGAAGCGAATGAGCCTGCGGAACCGACCAAAGTGGTGGGCCAATGCCGGTCCACTACGGACCACAGGAACTCGAATTGCGCATCGATGTGCTGGGCCATGCGCATTTGGGTGTCCATGCCCATGGGGTCGATCGCAGGAAAGCGCTCGAAGAGGCGCGTGGTGCCGAGTTCGAAACTGTGCTTCCACATCAGTGATCGATCGGTGGCCAGGATGAACTCCGTGCTTCCCCCGCCGATGTCCATCACCAGCATGGGCTTCTTCCCGAACGGTACTGCTTGGCGAACGCCGTCCAGGATCAAACCTGCTTCCTCCTCACCGGGAATGATGCTGATCACCAGACCAAGCTCCTTGTGTACCTGTTCCACGAAGGCCTCGCCGTTCCGTGCATTCCGCAAGGCCGAGGTGCCAAATCCGCTCACGCGTTCCGCACCAAGCTCTCTCGCCATATCCATTAATATGCGCAAGGTCTCCGTTCCGCGAGCGGATGCCTCTGCCGTGATCTCCTTCTTTTCAATTCCGCCCCGGCCCAGGAAAACGGAGAGCTCCTCCGCATGCACTACGCGAAGGCCCGTTCGGCTTCCGCTATGCTGTTCGGCCACCAGCAATTTGAAGGTGTTCGTACCGAGGTCGATGACAGCAACCTTCATGAGTGTGGTCATGGGGCTTTTAGTCGTGAGCCATGAGCCTGACCCGCGACTCAAGAGTCACAGACTCACGACTCACATTTATCCGCGATAAAACAACCACTTCCCCAGCTCTTTCCATGAGGCCTTCTTGCCGTACATCAGGATGCCCGTGCGGTAAATGCGTCCTGCGAGCCAGGTGGTGAAGATGAAGGTGGCGATCAGCAGGCCCATGCTCAGGGCCAGCTCGCCGAGATGCTCGAAGGCGTTACCGGTGGCCACTCGCACCATCATCACGATCGGTGAGGTGAACGGAATGATCGAGCACCAGAACACGGCCGGTCCGTCCGGATTGTACACCGCCGTCTGTGCGATGAATAGCCCGATCATCATGGGAATGGTGATGGGCATCATGAACTGCTGCGTGTCCGTCTCGGCATCCACCGCCGAGCCTACGGCAGCGAAGAGCGAACTGTAAAGAAGATAGCCTCCGAGGAAGTAGAACAGGAACAGACCGAGGATCGCCGCTACGGGCAGGTCATTCCAGATGTCCATGATCACGCCCAATTGTTCGTTCGGGCTTTCCTGGTCCTGCACCTGTGCCTGTTGCTCGAACTGGGTGTGCAGTTGCGTGGTCATTTGAACGTTGCCCTTTTCCAGTGCGGAGCTGGAGATAGCGTCCTTGGCGAAGGACATGCCCACGGACCCGAGCACCAAGGAGATGGCGACCCAAAGCAGGAACTGGGTGAGGCCCACCATGGCCACCCCGACGATCTTACCCATCATCAGTTGGAACGGTTTCACCGAACTGATGAGCACCTCCACCACGCGGTTCTGCTTTTCCTCCATAACCCCGCGCATCACCTGCACGCCATAGAGAAAAATGAAGATGAAGATGAGATAGCCGAACGCGAAGCCGATGCCGGCCTTGGCCTGGTCGTAGCTTTGCTTTCCCTGCTTGTCGATGTCGAAGAGCTGGATGTTCAAAGCGGTCTTGATCTTCTGGTAGACCTCTGGATCCACGTTGTTCACGCGCAGCTTTTCCTTTTCGATCACCTTCTCGATCTGCGTGGAGAGGTAGTTCTGCACGCTCTGGCTCGGCAGTTTTTTGTAGAACACCTGGATGGTGTTGTTCTCCAGGATCAAGGGGTTCACCTCCACCATGGCGGTGTAGGGGCTGGCCTTGAACACGGAGTCGGATATGTCCTGCGGCTCGTAGAAGAACTTGATGTCCTCGGTCTCCGGCAATTTGTTCGTCAGCAGCTGCGCTTTGTCCACCACCACGATGTTCTGGATGCCGCTCTCCTGCATGCCTAAGTAGACCACCAAGGTGATGCCGCCCACCAGCAACAACGGGCCCAAGAGGGTCATGATGAGGAAGCTGGGCTTTCGCACGCGGGTGATGAATTCCCGCCAGATGATCAATCCGGTCTTGCCCATGGTTCAGGAAGCGTTGTGATCTGCCGTGGTGATGTTGCGATTGTCCATCCTTATTCGGTCATGTCCGTGGTAATGGTCTCCGGCGCTTTTTCGCTCACGGCCCTGATGAAGATGTCGTGCATGCCGGGCACCAGTTCGTGTACACCGAGGATCTGTGCCACCGGCATGGTCGCCGCCAATACGTTGTTCAGTGTGGCACCGTGCAGGAGTTTCACCCGTGCGGTACACAGCTCGCCGTCCTCCTTGGGGTCTATCAGTTCGCCGTGGTAGGCCAAAGCATTGGCAAAGGCCACCTTCGAGCCTTTGAACTCGATGGTGTAGGTGGAATCGCTGTATTGCTTGCGGATGTCCTTCACGCTGCCGTGGAGCACCACTTTGCTGCGGTCGATGAGGACGATATGCTCGCAGAGCTCTTCCACGCTGCCCATGTTGTGCGTGCTCAGCATCACCGTGACGCCCTCGTCGCGCATGCGCAGGATCTCCGTGCGGATCAGTTCGGCATTGATGGGATCGAAGCCGCTGAAGGGTTCGTCCAGGATCAACAGTTGCGGGCCATGCAGCACGGTGGTGATGAACTGGACCTTCTGGGCCATGCCCTTGCTGAGCTCCTCCACCTTCTTGTTCCACCAGGTGGCCATGTCCCAACGCTCGAACCACTCCTTCAGCCGCTTGGTGGCCTCCTTCTTGTCCATCCCTTTCAAGCGGGCGAAATAAAGAGCTTGTTCGCCCACCTTCATCTTTTTGTAGAGCCCGCGCTCCTCGGGCAGGTAGCCCATGGTGGCCACGTCGGCATCGGTCATGGGCCTTCCGTTCAGGAGCACCTTGCCGCTGTCGGGGCCGGTGATGCGGGTGATGATGCGGATCAATGTGGTCTTACCGGCGCCGTTGGGGCCGAGCAGGCCGAAGACCTTGCCTGTCGGGACTTCCAGGCTTACGCCGTCCAGCGCGAGGTGGTCGCCGTATTTCTTAACGATGTTTTCCGTTGCGAGCATGCCGTCGGGTCCGGGTTTTCGGTTTACGGACGGGCCGAAGGTAGCCGCCTGCGTTCAGAGGATGGCCTCCGCCCGTGGAGCGGGCGGACCGTTCGACCGGCGAGGCGCCGGGAACGGTTCTATGCGTAGATCTCGCGCCGCCCCACCATGCGCTGCTTGGCGGTGTCCCAAACTTTCAGGCGCAAGCACTTGATCACATCCCAAGGCAGTAGGCTGGTGACCTTTGCCTTCTGCAGTTCGGGGATGGCCTTGTAGACCTCCGGCAACCGGTAGAAGGGGATGCGGGGGTTGAGGTGGTGGATGTGGTGGTAGCCGATGTTGGCAAGGAACCAACGCATCACCCCGCTCATGCGCATGTGGCTGCTGCTGCTCAATGCGGCATCGTGGTAGGTCCAGCCGTCCTTCTCGGCGAATTGCACACCGGGGAAATTGTGCTGCGCATAGAAGAGGTAGGAACCCAGCCCGAGGCTGATGGCGAAGGGGGCGAAGAAGCCGAACACCAGCCCCGGCCAGCCGGCCAGCAGGAAGATGCCCGTGCCCACGGCGATGTGGAAGACCAGCGCCACGATGCTGTCCCAGTGCTTGCCCGTGTTGCTCACCAAGGAGCGGATGCACATGCCGTAGAGGAACATGAAGATGTAACCCAAGCCGATGGTGATCGGGTGGCGGATGAACATGTAGATGGTGCGCTCCCCTTTGGGCGAGGCTAAGTACTTCTCCTTGGTGACGATGGGGAAGGAGCCGATGCTGCTGGTGTAGAGCTTGCTGTTGTGGGCGTGGTGGTAGTTGTGGCTACGCTCCCAAATGCTCACCGGGGCCAGCATGTACCAGCCGAAGACGGTGAAGATCCCGCGGGCGGCCTTCGAGTGCTGTAGGATGCTCTGGTGCAGGAAGTCGTGGTAGATCACGAACATGCGGCCCAAGGTGAGGGCCACCAATAGTCCGCAGATCACCTTGGCCCAAATGGGGGTGGGGAGGAATACGCCGGTATAGCCGGCGGCCAGCACCACAAGAGTGATGATGACATGCCACCAACTGCGGCCGCGATATTCTTTCGCGTAGGCACGGGTGGCCAGAATGAGATCTTTGCCTTGAAGCATGGTGCAAAGTTAAGCCGGGTGGGATGGCATTGACGCCGGAGGCCTGTGCTTCCACCTGCGATGGGTCCAAAGCCAGATCTCCGGGCGTGTGCGAATGTCCTGCTCCAAGCGCTTGGTGTGCAATTCGGTGATGAGGCCCTCCGGGGTGCTCTTCGGGTCTGCGACGAGCGGTTCGAACCGCATTACGTAATGCCCTCTCTTTGGCCGATCGATACCCAAGTAGATGATGGGCCGGTCAAGTTTCTGCGCGATCTTCTCCGTACCCCAAAAAACGGGTGTGGCCTGGTCGAGGAAGGTGGTCCAGTAGGCATGTTCCGGGGCCGGGGTCTGGTCAGCTATGAATGCCGTAGCGGTCACTTGTTGACGGTCGCGGAGCATGCACTTCACGGTTTCTTTCATTGGATAGAGTCCATTGCCCAAGCGGGTGCGCATGTGGATGAACAGGCCGTCGAAGTGCTTGTTCGCAAGCGGGTGGTAGATCACGTTCAACCGGTGATAGGGCAATTGGCTGAAGCGTGCCCCGCCGAGCTCCCAGTTGCCCCAGTGCCCCATCACGAGGATCACGCTCGTGCCCGCATCGAAATACCGCTTCAGTACTTCCGTCCCTTCCGCCGTGACGCGCCGCTCCAGCGTGGCCGTCGGGATGGTCAGGGTTTTGACCGTCTCGAGCATCAGGTCGCAGAACCAACGGCGGAATTCCCGTTCGATCAGCGACAATTCGTCCGGTGACTTTTCCGGGAAGCTGTTCAGCAGGTTCTCGCGCACCACCTTCAGGCGGTAGCCGATGATCCGGAAGAGCACGAACTCCAGCAGGTCGCTCAGAAGGTACAGGGCACGGAAGGGCAGCAGCGAGATGCCGTAGATCAACGGAAGGATCAGGTAGTAGCCAAGGGTGCCCATGGACGGTCAAAGAAAGCATGTTCGGGACGGAACGGGAGAAAAAGGAAAAGCGAAAAGCCCCTTCGTTGCCGAAGGGGCCTTCGCAGTGGGCGCGTCCGTTGCCTTCTGCCGCGCTACCGCTATTGTGGCCGACGGTCCGACTTTCCTTTATAAGTGCCGCCTGAAGTGCTCCTTCAACAGGAAGCGGGAAAGCGGGGTCAGTGCCACGGTGCGAAGCAACAGCATGTCCGGGCTTTTGACAATACCCATAAATAGGGATATTCCATTTCGGGAAAAATGTTAGAGTAGAAGCAGAAAGCCCTTGCGTTTCCGCATGGGCTTTCCGTACATCGTGGACTCTGGCTCCCCCACAAAGGGGAAGCATTGAGCTTACCGGATGATGCTCAACCGCTGAACAGTGCGTTGTCCGTTCACGGTAATGTTCACCATGTACACACCGCTGGCGATGTCGCTCGGCAGGTCCAGGATAGTTATGAAGCGCTCGCCGCTGTTCCCGAACTCCTTGGCGAAGACCTGCTTGCCATAGATGTCCTGGATGTCCACGGTGATGTTCTGGTCCGCGTCCTGAATGCCGTCGATGCTCAGGTTCACCTGTCCCGAACGCACAGGGTTCGGCCACATCGTGGCTGTTCCCGCGGACTGCGCCATGCCGGCCTCGGGACGGTTGCTGCCGTTGTCGACGGTGATCGTACAGACGTCCCCACAGAAACCGCTGTAGAGCGTACCCACTTTCACGTTCATCTGCACATTGTACGTGGAGCCGTTGACCAGGGGCGGAGCCACGGTGGCGTTCCACTTCAATTGCAGGATGTAGGTGCTGCGTATGAAGGTCTCGTCGTAACCCTCCCCCGGGATGAAGATGCGGAACTGGTACTCCGTCGCGCCCACCACCGGTAGGGCATAGATGAAGCTGGTGTTGGTATTGAAGGCGCGGCTCTCATCGCAGGAATGCCCGTAGGTGGGCGCGCTGATCAGTTCCGTACAGGTCACCGTCATCGCTGCGTTCATGCCCAACTCGCAGCCGCCGCCGAAGTGTGCGCTGGCCAGCGGTCCCGACCCATTGTTGCGCACGCGGACGAAGTACTTCACCCCGGGCGTTAGTGGGCTGGTCGGCATTTGGTTGAACCGCACCCGGTTGGTCGGCACCGCGATGCGGCGGATGAAGCCTTCGTCCGGATCCGAGAACTCGAACTGGTAGCTCGTCGCTCCCGGTGCGTTGTTGCAATATACGTTGCTGTTCATGGTGAAGTTGAAGCGTCCGCAGGACTTGGCCGCGGTGTGTGAGTTCCCCAGGGGCAGGCAGAAACTGTGCTCCGTGTAGCCGGCATAGGCCGGGGTGAGCGAAGGCGAGTTACCCCCGTTGGGGAAATCATCGCCCAACAACACCCTGCCGCTCAAGCTGCGCAGCTGCCAGTTACCCCCGATGATGCCGTCGCCGAAGCTGTCATACAGGCGGAAGCCATAGCAGGCACTTGCGGGTGCTGCGCCCAAGCAGGCGGTCTCACTTACCAGCATGTTGTTCTCAATGGCGCCTGGTCCTCCTGCAGCGATCACGACGTTGCTCTCATCGGTGATATCCCAAGTGAGCTGGTCAGGGTTGCCGTCAGTGTTGATCGCTACGACCACCTGATCACCGGTGCATGGTCCCACAGGGGTCCCTACGCAGGTGCAATTGGCGCTCCAAGTGTCGTTCGTCGTCAAGGCATTTTCATCATCACACCCAGTTCCGGGAAGTGCAGGTCCGTCAAGCACTCCTTCGCAGTCCAACGTACCTATAGGTTGTCCGATGCAGTCACAGTTGGCGTCGTAGACATCACCGTCGGTGTTGGCGTTGCCGTCATCGCAGGAAGATCCGATGGTCGCCGTACCTCCGGGTACGCCGAGGCAGTCGAGGGCCTGTCCGACGCAATCGCAGTTGGCATCGTAGACATCGTTGCCGGTGTTGGCGTTGCCGTCATCGCAGGAAGATCCGATGGTCGCTGTTCCGCCGGGTACGCCCAGACAGTCGAGGGCCTGTCCGACGCAATCGCAGTTGGCATCGTAGACATCGTTCCCGGTGTTGGCGTTTCCGTCATCGCAGGAAGATCCGATGGTCGCTGTTCCGCCGGGTACGCCGAGGCAGTCGAGGGCCTGTCCGACGCAATCGCAGTTGGCATCGTAGATATCGCCACTGGTGTTGGGGTCGCCGTCATCGCAGGAGGATCCGATGATCGCCGTTCCTCCGGGTACGCCGAGGCAGTCGAGGGCCTGTCCGACGCAATCGCAGTTGGCATCGTAGACATCGTTGCCGGTGTTGGCGTTTCCGTCATCGCAGGAAGATCCGATGGTCGCTGTTCCGCCGGGTACGCCGAGGCAGTCGTTCAGCGAACCGACGCAATCGCAGTTGGCATCGTAGACATCGTTGCCGGTGTTGGCGTTTCCGTCATCGCAGGAAGATCCGATGGTCGCTGTTCCGCCGGGTACGCCGAGGCAGTCGTTCAGCGAACCGACGCAATCGCAGTTGGCATCGTAGACATCGTTGCCGGTGT
Source organism: uncultured Flavobacteriales bacterium (assembly GCA_963706125.1). GTDB lineage: Bacteria > Bacteroidota > Bacteroidia > Flavobacteriales_F > PHOS-HE28 > PHOS-HE28. The sequence continues at coordinate 633,982 of CAVPLQ010000004.1, read as the reverse complement.
TGGGGTTGCCGTCATCGCAGGAGGATCCGATGATCGCCGTTCCTCCGGGGACGCCGAGGCAGTCGAGCGGCCTGTCCGACGCAATCGCAGTTGGCATCGTAGACATCGTTGCCGGTGTTGGCGTTGCCGTCATCGCAGGAGGATCCGATGATCGCCGTTCCGCCGGGTACGCCGAGGCAGTCGAGGGCCTGTCCGACGCAATCGCAGTTGGCATCGTAGACATCGTTGCCGGTGTTGGCGTTTCCGTCATCGCAGGAAGATCCGATGGTCGCCGTTCCTCCGGGTACGCCGAGGCAGTCGTTCAGCGAACCGACGCAATCGCAGTTGGCATCGTAGACATCGTTGCCGGTGTTGGCGTTGCCGTCATCGCAGGAAGATCCGATGATCGCCGTTCCGCCGGGTACGCCGAGGCAGTCGAGCGCCTGTCCGACGCAATCGCAGTTGGCATCGTAGACATCGTTGCCGGTGTTGGGGTCGCCGTCATTGCAGGAGGATCCGATGATCGCCGTTCCTCCGGGGACGCCGAGGCAGTCGTTCAGCGAACCGACGCAATCGCAGTTGGCATCGTAGACATCGTTCCCGGTGTTGGCGTTTCCGTCATCGCAGGAGGATCCGATGATCGCCGTTCCTCCGGGGACGCCGAGGCAGTCGTTCAGCGAACCGACGCAATCGCAGTTGGCATCGTAGACATCGTTGCCGGTGTTGGCGTTTCCGTCATCGCAGGAGGATCCGATGGTCGCCGTTCCTCCGGGGACGCCGAGGCAGTCGAGCGCCTGTCCGACGCAATCGCAGTTGGCATCGTAGACATCGTTGCCGGTGTTGGCGTTTCCGTCATCGCAGGAAGATCCGATGGTCGCCGTTCCTCCGGGGACGCCGAGGCAGTCGAGCGCCTGTCCGACGCAATCGCAGTTGGCATCGTAGACATCGTTGCCGGTGTTGGCGTTGCCGTCATCGCAGGAAGATCCGATGGTCGCTGTTCCGCCGGGTACGCCGAGGCAGTCGAGCGGCCTGTCCGACGCAATCGCAGTTGGCATCGTAGACATCGTTGCCGGTGTTGGCGTTGCCGTCATCGCAGGAAGATCCGATGGTCGCTGTTCCGCCGGGTACGCCGAGGCAGTCGAGGGCCTGTCCGACGCAATCGCAGTTGGCATCGTAGACATCGTTGCCGGTGTTGGGGTTGCCGTCATCGCAGGAGGATCCGATGATCGCCGTTCCGCCGGGTACGCCGAGGCAGTCGAGCGCCTGTCCGACGCAATCGCAGTTGGCATCGTAGACATCGTTGCCGGTGTTGGCGTTGCCGTCATCGCAGGAAGATCCGATGGTCGCCGTTCCTCCGGGGACGCCGAGGCAGTCGAGCGCCTGTCCGACGCAGTCGCAGTTGGCATCGTATACATCGTTGCCGGTGTTGGCATTGCCGTCATCGCAGGAAGATCCGATGGTCGCCGTACCGCCGGGTACGCCCAGGCAGTCGAGGGCTTGTCCGACGCAATCGCAGTTGGCATCGTAGACATCGTTGCCGGTGTTGGCGTTTCCGTCATCGCAGGAAGATCCGATGGTCGCTGTTCCGCCGGGTACGCCGAGGCAGTCGAGGGCCTGTCCGACGCAATCGCAGTTGGCATCGTAGACATCGTTGCCGGTGTTGGCGTTTCCGTCATCGCAGGAAGATCCGATGGTCGCTGTTCCGCCGGGTACGCCGAGACAGTCGAGGGCCTGTCCGACGCAATCGCAGTTGGCATCGTAGACATCGTTGCCGGTGTTGGCGTTTCCGTCATCGCAGGAAGATCCGATGGTCGCTGTTCCGCCGGGTACGCCGAGACAGTCGAGGGCTTGTCCGACGCAATCGCAGTTGGCATCGTAGACATCGTTGCCGGTGTTGGCGTTTCCGTCATCGCAGGAGGATCCGATGGTCGCCGTTCCTCCGGGGACGCCGAGGCAGTCGAGGGCCTGTCCGACGCAATCGCAGTTGGCATCGTAGACATCGTTGCCGGTGTTGGCGTTGCCGTCATCGCAGGAAGATCCGATGGTCGCTGTTCCGCCGGGTACGCCGAGGCAGTCGAGCGGCCTGTACCGACGCAATCGCAGTTGGCATCGTAGACATCGTTGCCGGTGTTGGCGTTTCCGTCATCGCAGGAAGATCCGATGGTCGCTGTTCCGCCGGGTACGCCGAGGCAGTCGTTCAGCGCCTGTCCGACGCAATCGCAGTTGGCATCGTAGACATCGTTGCCGGTGTTGGCGTTTCCGTCATCGCAGGAGGATCCGATGGTCGCCGTTCCTCCGGGTACGCCGAGGCAGTCGTTCAGCGAACCGACGCAGTCGCAGTTGGCATCGTAGACATCGTTGCCGGTGTTGGCGTTTCCGTCATCGCAGGAAGATCCGATGGTCGCTGTTCCGCCGGGTACGCCGAGGCAGTCGAGGGCCTGTCCGACGCAATCGCAGTTGGCATCGTAGACATCGTTGCCGGTGTTGGCGTTTCCGTCATCGCAGGAGGATCCGATGGTCGCTGTTCCGCCGGGGACGCCGAGGCAGTCGAGGGCCTGTCCGACGCAATCGCAGTTGGCATCGTAGACATCGTTGCCGGTGTTGGCGTTTCCGTCATCGCAGGAAGATCCGATGGTCGCCGTTCCGCCGGGTACGCCGAGGCAGTCGAGGGCTTGTCCGACGCAATCGCAGTTGGCATCGTAGACATCGTTGCCGGTGTTGGCGTTTCCGTCATCGCAGGAGGATCCGATGGTCGCTGTTCCGCCGGGCACGCCGAGGCAGTCGAGCGCGCAGACCCCTCCGTTAACGGCTCCGCTGGTCACCGCCCCGGTAACTTCTTGGCCCCCCATGGAGATGTAGAAATCGCGGTTGTTGTTGGTGGTGAAGGCATCATTGCCCAAGGTGAAGGCCGTGCAGCCGCCTCCCGCCACGGGGATCGTGGTGATGGTGAACCAGGTTTCCGGAGGGATGGTGGTTTCGCACCCGCCATCAAAGGCTAGATCGTCCAGACGATTGAGGCCGAACCCGTTGTAGGTGCGGTAGGCAATGCCGCCATCCACCACCACCGGGGAAGGACTGAACGCACTCCATCCGTTACAGAAGGTTGTTCCGCCGCCCAAGGCGGCACCGGATGCGTTGTCATAGCGGATGGTCAAGGTGAGCGCGCTCAGAACTCCGCCGAAACCCGCAGTGCTGTGGGTTTTGATCTGGACCAAGAGCTGGTTTGAAGACGCTCCTTCTATCAGTTGCACATCCACGGACGTGGGGATGACATCCTGGGCTTGGAGCGGTCCGGATGAGATGGAGAGTGCAAGGAACAGAAAGGAGATCTGGAGCGAGCGGAGCTTGAGCGGAGCCAATTTCATGTTCGGGGGTCAGTATTTTTGAAGCAGGCAGCAAAGTAGGGGATACGGGCCGTACATGGTGTTTTATTTTCGATAGGTCGTCGAATACCAATGATAGAAAGATGTTTGTTACCGCCCACTTGTGCCCGGGACGGACGCAAAAAGCCCCCCCGTTTCCGGAGGGGCTTTTGCGTTCTGCGCAGACTTTGGGTCCAGTGCCTCCATCGAGGAGGCGGCCGGGACCTGCCGTCTACTTGATGATGCTCAACCGCTGGACGGTCTTCTGTCCGTTGACGGTGATGTTCACCATGTATACGCCGCTGGCGATGTTGCTCGGCAGATCGAGGATGGTGGTGAAGCGCTCACCGCTGTTCCCGAACTCCTTGGCGAAGATCTGCTTGCCGTAGATGTCCTGGATGTCAACAGTGATGTTCTGGTCCGCGTCCTGAATGCCGTCGATGCTCAGGTTGACCTGGCTTTCACGCACCGGGTTCGGCCACATGGTCGCCGTTCCCGCGGTCTGCGTCATGCTCGCGTCGGGGCGGGCAGGGTTGTTGATCGTGATGGTGCAGACGTTCCCGCAGAAGCCGCTGTATAGCGTTCCCACTTTCACGTTCACCGTCACATTGTAGGTGGAGCCGTTGGCCAAGGGCGGTGCTACGCCGATGTTCCACTTCAGTTGCAGGATGTAGGTGCTGCGGATGAAGGTCTCATCGTAGCCCTCGTTGGTGTTGTAGACGCGGAACTGGTATTCCGTGGCACCCGTCACCGGCAGCGCATAGATGAAGCTGTTGTTGGTGTTGAAGGCGCGCGTCTCGTTGCAGGAATGCCCATAGGTAGGCGCGCTGATCAGCTCTGTGCAGGGTACCGTCGCCGGTAGGTTCATGCCCAACTCGCAGCCACCACCGAAGTGTGCGCTGGCCATCGCTCCGGACCCGTTGTTGCGCACGCGGGCGAAGTACTTCACGCCGGGCGTTAGTGGGCTGGTCTGCATTTGGCTGAAGCGTACGGAGTTGGAGGGCACCGCGATGCGGCGGATGAAGCCGGCGTCCGGGTCCGAGAACTCGAACTGGTAGCTGGTGGCTCCCGGCGCGTTGTTGCAATACACCTTGCTGTTCATGATGAAGTTGAAGCGTCCGCAGGATTTGGCCGCAGTGTGCGAGTTCCCCAAGGGCAGGCAGAAGCTGTGCTCCGTGTAGCCGGCATAGGCCGGGGTGAGCGAAGGCGAATCAGACCCGTTGTCAAAATCATCGCCCAGCAGCACCCTGCCGCTCAAGCTGCGCAGCTGCCAGCTACCGCCGCTGATGCCATCGCCGTAGCTGTCCGTCAGCGTGAAGCCGTAGCAGGCGGAGACCGGGTTGACGTCCAAGAGGACGGTCTCCAAGTCCAAGCCGCTGATAGTGCTAGGTCCGCCGGTAGCGATCACGGTATTGCTCGCATCGGTGATCTCCCAACCGATCTCGCTCGGGCTGGCGTCCGTGTTGATGGCCACCACCACGGAGTTGCCGGGCACGCTGCTCAGCGTCAGGGTGAACGGACCATTATTGGCCGAATAGCCGGTGACGTAGATGTAGTAAGTGGTGCCGATCAGGCCCGTCCAGGAGACGGAGCTTTGCGCCCCGCAGAAGTCATCGTTGCCTGCCACGCAGCTGAAAGCGCCGCAGGGGCCGGTGAAGACGCCGATCTTGGTGTCATAGGTGGTGCCGGTGCAGAGGTCCGCGGTCATCATGCCGCCAATGCCTTCCACCTTGTACCATACGCCCGGTGCCGAGCTCAGGCTCGTTGTGCAGGTGCCGGGGTTGCCGCTGGTGGTGCCGTTCACCGTGGTACCCGGGGTCACCGAGTTCGCACCCACCATGATCGCATTCGCGCATTCGTCGTTCGCGGGTGGCGGAGGAGGTGTTCCCACGCACACGTCGAAGGTCGTATTCTCAGCACCGCTGTAATAATTGTACACGCGCACGAAGTAGGTGTTGCCCGGGGTCATGCCAGTCGGATCGCTGGTATTGGCGTCGCTACAGGAGCCGGCCAGCAAGGTCAGCGATCCGCAACCACCTTCCCACACACTGTGGTACATGTCCGTCTCACTACCAACGATATTCAGGAGTTGGATCCGATGCGTACTGTTGGTCGCCACGAAGGAGAACCAGACATCATCGTTCTCAGTTCCAAAACATGCCGCAGCGCTCTCAGGCGATGCCGTTGCATTCTCAACGGTACCTGCGGTAGTTACACCACAAGCGTAGTCCGGATTCACTGTCAATCCGTACGCTCCAGCGCAATCGTCATTCGCAGGAGGGATGTTCAAGGTGAACGCATGCGACTGGTAGTTACCCGCTGGGCCTCCGCAAACGGAGTTCACGTAGAGGATGTAGTCGTTTCCATCTACATAGGTGCCTGCTGCAGCAGCAGATGTCCCTGCACCTGAGCCACTGGCAATTGGGCCAGGGGTTCCTTGTGCATTTGGCGAATCCTGGATCTCCCAGAGGTAGTTGGTCGCACCGGCAGCAGCGTTCCATGAGATGTCCACATTGGTCAAGCTCAGGTTCATAACAGCCAAGCCGGACACATCAGGACAAGCCGGAGGTGTTCGCACTTGGAAATTGTCCACGAAGAAGTCCTTATCGCCGCCCGAAGTTGCTCCTTCCGACATGAAGAAGCCGAACTGCGTGGTGGCACTGGTCACGGCGGAGATATCGATCGTGGTGTTGTCACCGGTGTTGGAAGGGGAGTTCCCCGCGTTCCAAGTGTTGATCGTGGTCCATGTGGTACCACCGTCCGTGGATTGCATCAGGTACACGGCATCATCGGCTTCGATGACATCGGAGGAGGTGCTAGCCCATGCAGTGAGGGCCACATCGAAATTCAGTTCGTAACCGCCAGCGGAAAGATCGAAGAGGGGGGTAAGTAACCACTCTTGTCCACCAGTGAAATAGATCTCCACGGCGGCGCTGCCTGTGCTCCCGACATTCCCGAAACCGTCATTCTTCCATCCGGAAGATCCGAAGGCAGTGGGTCCGGTAATGGGTCCGGTCGCTTCTTCCCAACAATTCGGCACGTAGGTACCGAAATTCTCCGTGTAATCCGGCACTATACGTTGCACAGGCCGTTGTAAAGGTGTAACGGTCCTGCCCAGGTGCTCACATCCACATCGTCCAGTCGCAATCGGCACGCACGTAGAATTCGTACGTCGTAACGGCTGCACCACCATTCCAGGTGTAAGGGTTTGCACCAACATCATTGAACGTCGGTATGCCGGTGGCGGCTGAAAGGGGTGGCCCCGATCTCGATGTCCCAAGCTGTGGCCGTTCCGTTCTCCGTCCAGCTCAGGTCTGCGCCAACTCCGGTTTCGTTGGTGGCACCCCCTGCCGTTGGGGCAGGGCAAGCAGGTGTTACGATTACGCTGATGTCATCCAGGTTCAGGTAGAACTGATCGGCCGCGCTCTTCGCATGGAAACCGATGTAATACGTCCCTGAGCTTCCTGGGGTGAATGCGTAGGAAACAGTACTGGGCGTAGTCGAGATCCCCGTATGGTCGCCCAATAGGTTGGTCATTGCACCAGCAGAAGCAGAAGATCCCCAGAACACATCCATATCCTCGGGGTAGAATGCGCTCTCCGCATTGAAGCTGTACTCCACGGTGTACGATGTACCTCCGGTCAAGTTAAGACCTGGCGTATACAACCAATCATCACCACCCTGAGTGCTGCTGTATGTGTACCGGCCTACACGCGTGGAACCGAATGCCGCACTAGCAGCAGAGGTCCATGTGGTCAAGCCGTTCACATCCTCAATGCTCCAGCAGTTCGGCAAGTCCGATCCGGTCGTGCTTTCAAAGCCCTCTGCGAACGGAATGGCGAATGCTCCACAGGCCGTGTTGAACGCGTACGGTCCGGACCAGCTGCTCACATTCACGTTGTCCATGCCGCAATCGGCACGAACGTAAAAGGCGTATGCCGTGTTCGCGGAACCGCCAGCCCATGTGTACGGGTTGGCACCAACGTCATCCAACGTAGGTATTCCGGTGGGGGTGAAACCGCTGGCACCGATCTCCAGGTCCCATGCAGTTGCGCTGCCGTTCTCCGTCCAACCGAGGTCGGCACCGGATGTGGTGATGGAAGTCGCAGTAAGCGCTGAAGTAGGTAAGCAAGCTGGTGGCGCGGTCACATTGATGGTATAGTCCTCATAGGCACCATAAACACCCGTGTAGCAAGGCACACAAGGGCCATTGTCCTGGCCACCAATGCGCATCCGGTGGTTGCCGAGTGGGTTGGTCCCAACGGCGAAAGATGCAGGCAGTGTAGTGGGGCTGGTACTTGCTGAAGTACCGCTGTACACCTCTTCTCCAACGTCATCAAAATCACCGTCGTCATTCCAATCCACCCAGATCTTGGTATCGTACGTATAGCCTGTGGTGTACGTAATGTCAACATTGAGCGTAGTGGATTGCGCAACATCACCGATCAAGGCGGAATAGTTGCCATAGTTGCCGGCTTCAGCCCCTGTTGGGTTGGTCACGGTACTGTATACAACATTGGTGATCCCCGATCCATCCACACTGGAAGGAGCTGGTGTGCAGTAACAAGCCGCAGGTGCGTTCATCGCCACACTGAGCACACCACTCGAAGTGGTGGTGGGGCCTGTAGAGCAGGTCACATCGCAGTAGTAACTGGTTGCAACCGATTGGCTGGTCGAGAGTGTAGGTGTATTCCCACCCACAACGGCATAGCCGGATCCATTATCGGCGTACCACACGTAGCTGACACCAGTACCTGTTGTGGCATTGGTCAGGCCGAGGGAGAAGCCAATGCCGGAGCAAACAGAGCTTGGTCCAGTTGTGGCACCAGGTGCAGGAGCGGAGCAAGCGGCTCCAGCTGAATAGCTGAACTGCACGTTCGGGCGGTTGCTGTTGGTGGCAGTTGTGGACAACGCGCACTGGCTTGTGCCACCATCTTGCTGCTTGGTACGCGATCCACTGGTGTACGATGTGGTCCTCACTGAGCCATAAGGGCTGGTGTACGCGTTGGCTGTACCGGTGCAAATATCCACGAGGATATTGCTGGAACCGTCCCAAACGAATGGGGTATCAAAGGTGATCATATCGAACACCCCGGCTGCCGTTACAGTTGGGTTATAGCTGAATGCGTTCTTGACGGTGGTCAGCGCCGCAGAATTATGTGTTGCGCTGTTCACCGCAGCGGTATGCGCCAAGCTGATGGTGTAGTTTCCAAGTACACCACCGGCGTAGTCCGCATCGATGGACCAACCCAGACCGGTCAAACTTCCACCTCCTGACATTCCTCCGGCAGTCAACTCGCTTGCCAGATACACCACTTGGTAGCGCATGGCTTCGTAGTAACCGTTGATCGGGTCGGACCCAGTGGAACCCGTAACAGCGGTTCCGGTTCCGATGATCAGCGTTTGGGCCTGTGCGCTGGGCACCGCCATTAAAGCTGCAACGCCGAGCGCTGCAACATACTTGAACCACCGCGACGTTCGCCGCTGTGGTGATGTTGGGTTTGAATGTTTCATTTATCTGGGTTTTTGGGGTTTACAGGGTAGGAAGGACGTTGCGCCAAAAGAGATCTGAACGGGGTCACGGTGTCCGGTGCGTACGGCTCCGAACGGATGTGGGCCGGTACGTACGCGAGGCATGCAGTGAGTAGACGGAAGGAATGGGAATGGTTGCTTGATGTTGACGAATAGGCTTTGAACGACCTCACTCCAACTGCTGTTGACCGTGGGGCCGGGTGGCCGTACAATAATAGGAAAAGATCAGGACAATCCAAAAAGATCCTTTCTCAAAAACGTGGTCCGGCCTTGTTGGTGGCTTCCCGTTCCCGTCGGGTCACGGCGATCGGCATCTCCGACAATAGCGGACCCTGCGATGGGACGCTTACGGCACACGAACGTCCCACCGACCCTGCAAGGGACTTGCGGGTCCTCGGTCGGCACCTAGGCTTTCCGGCTACCTTCGACCCCGGCGCGGGCCCGGTTCAATGCGTAACCACGAAGGACTTGGCGGCACCTGCCGAGTTGACCGTGCGGAGGCGGTAGCTGTACACACCATCGGAAAGTCCGCTGGTGTTGAGGACGATCTTGCCTGCGTTGTTCGAGGTGTTCTGCTCGAACACGGAACGGCCCGTGGCATCGAAGACCTCCAAGGTGGCATCGTGCTGCAGGCCGCTCACGGGAATGGTGAGCCGGCTGTCGGCGGGTATGGGATAGGCTTGGCCCAAGGCCCCAATGGCGGCATCGATCCCGGCGATCCCCACGGTCCCGTAGAACCAGTCATGGCTCAGTTGGATCATCATCCGGCCCGTGGCGGCATCGGCCATCTGCTCGGGCCCCACGCCGAAATACACCAGTTTGTAGTTGGCCGTCTGTGCGCGGAGGCCGCCGATGAGGGAACCGGTGTTGTAAGTAAGGATGCCCGTGGCGGGTGCGATCGGGGTGATCTGTTCGGGATAGGTGTTGTTTGAAAAAATGTTGGCTATACCGGAATTGGGGAGCGAACCGAACACGGGGTCGGCGTCGGTGAAGTTCACCACATTATTAGCGGAACTTCCGTCGGCGACATAGGTGGCCAGCATGTGGCCAGCATAGAAAGCCTGCGTGGTCGGCGTTCCGTAGGCATTGGCATCCCCACTTTGGTCCCAGCCGATGTCCTGCCCGGCGATCATCAGGTTGCCCCCGTTGTCCATGAAGGTCGTGAGCACCGCCACCTCGTCATTGGTCAGGCTGGGGAAGGTCCAGCTCACATTGCGATACACGTTGAGCACACCGCCGAGGGCACTGGCCTGGCCGAATTTGGTGAACTGTTCGCGCGTGGCATGGGCGTACGCGAGTTCACCGGCCTGCACCATGGATGCCGTGTACAGCGCCTTCCAAGGCTCGGCCTCCGGGTTGGTCACGATCAGGTCATGCACCCCGCTGATCACATGGACCTCCTGCTGCATCAACGCCGCGTCGGGGAAGTCGACGGAGGTGATGGTGATGAGGTAGTTGCCGACGCCGGGCGTGGCGTCCGGGGTGATCTGCACGGCGATCTGGGCCGTGGCACCATCGCCCGCGGTGAAAGTTGCCCCGTTGGCGACCGGGTTCCCGTCCACCTGCAAGGCGGTTCCCCAAGAGGCCGGGGCATCGGTGCTGGTGAGGTTGATCATGTAATCAGCGCTGTTGCCCACTTGGTTGAACAGGCCGGTAGTGAAGGTCGTGGTGGACGCGCTTGCTCCGCCTTGGTACGGATCGGTGACTTCGCCGAGCGAACCCGCGACCAGTGTCTGTCCGCCGTCCGCCGCAACGGTCCGGGCCTGGTACACGTCGCTCTGGTATTCACCCACGAAGGCGGTGACCTCGCAGTTGGCGATGTTCCACGCTGCGGGCACGGTCATGGTGTAAGTGCGGTCGACGGTGGTGCCTGTGGTAGTGGTGCTCACGGCCTCGCCCCAGATGTCGGTGAGGTAGTCACGCAGCACATGCATATGGTCGTAATTGGCCGAACCTCCCGTTTGGGGACCAATGATATGATCTTCGGTGACCAACACCGAAATATGGTCATCGCCTCCGGGGCTGTCGCTGGTGTAGTACAGCTGCACATGGACGGTCAGCTGCTGGCTGCCCGCATCGTAGCTGCTTTCCACGCCCACGTTCACGGGGCTGGGGAGCGCGAGGATCTCCGCCACATCGCTCACCCAATAGCCACGGTTCCGGACGGTACCACCGGTGAAGGCATGCCGGTTGATCACCCCTGATGGATAGCTGGAGACCCCGTAGAAGGAGTTCAGCGCATTGCCTTCCGCAGTGCGGAAGTCGGGTTCCGTTCCGCTGGGCACGGCAAAGCCGCCCGCATGGATGCCGACCAAGGAGACCAGGCCCGGGTTAGCTGCGGCGATGGAAGCCATGATGACATGTCCGTCCGGGCAGTTCACACAATGGATGCCCGTGTAGTCCTCCAGCAGCGCGGTGCGGTCCTCCGGCGATGTAGCGACCAAGGCCTGGCCAAAGGCGAGGGTGGGCAGGAGCAGGGAAAGGGTCAGAAATTTTTTCATGAGGAAGGGATTTGAAGGATCAAGGTAACTAGTGTCCGGACATGGCCATAGTCTTTGTGTAACATTCTTGGAAGGCATTCGGAGTTAAAAAATACATCGCGGGCCATTAACCCCCTACTATGCACGATCGATCCATCGGAGCGACCTTGGCCTTTCCTGTCTTGGTTCTGTTCAGCGGCTGTGCCTCCATGCTCAACAAAGGCAACCGGAGCTTGACCTTCAACAGCTCACCTCCCGGCGCTATGCTGTACGAGAACGGAGCCGAGGTGGGGAGTACGCCCTACACGTACACTTACGACAAACCCGATGGTGGCGAAGTGAGCATGGAGCTGCGCAAGGAAGGTTTCCAGCCGGTCACCTTCAACCTGCGTCCCAAGAAGAAGAACGGGATCCTGTTCGCTGATGCCATGCTGCTGGGCATTCCCTATATCGTGGACGGGAAAAGCAAAGCGCTCTACTCCTTCCCGATGCCTGAAATGGCTGTGAACATGTACAAAGCGCCCGCCACCGATGTACAGCGGTTGGACCTGCCGATCATCGTGCTGGAGAATGCACTGGGCGCAAAAGCCAAGCTCGGCAAGTTGGGGAGCCATGTGCTCACCATCGATAGTAGGGAGCTGGGGGACCTGCGCTATCCGCAGACCGCGACGACGGCCATCATTCGAGGTTTGGACGGCCCGGCCCTGAACGTTCATGAAATCCGGCATGGGACCCGGAAGGGCGATGAGGTGCGCGGCGGGCCAAGGTCGTTTTGCGGCCGGTCCTGAAAGATCCGGATATGCAATTGGAAGAGTCGTCCCACCGGGCCTATGGGGCCGTACACGTGGAAGTGGATCGGCGCTTTTTCAGTGGTATCGATAAGGACAGTCTCCTCTTCACCATCAGCAAGGGCACCGACTGGCCCGTCTATGCCGCATCCAAGCGGGATGTCCTCACCGACGCGCTGCAGGACCCTGCCCGGCAATTGCTGGACGAGGACGGGCTGTATGACCGGATCGCTGCCGTGCAAGCGGCCGGGCTGTTGCGTTCCAAGGGAAGCGACGTAAAGCTGAAAATGCCGGCCCCGGTTTCATTTCCGGACCGGCGCAGCATGATCCCCGCCCTGGTGAAAGCGGTGGTGACCGTGGAGATGAAAAATGGCCACGGCAGCGGCTTCCTCATCACCAATGACGGTTACATCATGACCAATGCGCACGTGGTCGGAACCGATGCCACGGTGAAGGTGCGCTTCGATCAAGGATTCACCTTGGACGGACAGGTGGTGAAGGTGAACCGCGATTTCGACGTGGCTTTGCTGAAGGTGGCCGGCAATGACCTGCCGGCGCTGGCCCTAGGCCAGGACAGTGCGTTGGTGCTGGGAGAGGAGATCTTCGCGATCGGCACACCGCTCGATGAATAGCTTGGACAATCCGTGTCAAGGGGCATCATGAGCGGTAAGCGTGAGATCGACGGGCGCAAATACATACAGACCGATGTGAGCATAAACCCCGGGAACAGCGGAGGGCCGTTGATCAATTCCGAAGGGAAGGTCATGGGCATTGCAACGATGAAGGTGAAGGCCACCGGCGTTGAGGGGATCGGCTTCGGCGTGCCCATCAGCACGGCGTTGGAGATGATGAACATCGAATTCATGAGGCCATGAGAAAGATGCTCATCACTTTGGCTTTCGGTTGCTTGATCGCTGCTCCGGCCTAGGTGAGACCCACAAGGTCTATAAGCATCCCATCTTCGATAATTACTGCATGGGCTTCGGGGTCGACCGGACGTTCAATGAACGCCTTACCATTGGCTTTGACGTGAACTATGACATTGTGGGTTTGCTCACTGCGGGTCCGGGGGATGGGTACTACAGCTCGTATGGCGGAGTCAGTTCCAACTACGAGGTAGATCCGCGTCTGCTTAGCCTGAACTACCATACCGAATTCGCCTTTTCGGACAATGATGGAGTCCACTTCTACCTTGGTACCTTTATCGGACTCCGGCGTAATTTCACAGAAGTGGAGCGGTGATGTGTACTCGTCCAACTATAATGACAATGCAGGCAGGGTGGACAAGCAGGTCTCGCAGATACTGGTGCCACTGGGCCTACGCTTTGGGGTGCGCGGCTCAACGGATGGTGGCTTCGTGGGCTTTTACACCGCATTGGGCTATCAGGTAGGCGGCGGCAAGAGGTTGTACACGCCGCCAGGCGCTACTCCCAAGACCAAATACACGGAAACCACCTCCTTTGCTTTCACCGTGGGCTTGGCCTACGGTATTGGTTAGTGAGCACGGTTGCTCTTAAAAGTCTTCTGAAGAACAGGAACGCACCGCGGGATCGGTGGAAGCATTCGTCACATCAGCTGATCGGCGCTTTACCGTTCGGTCCACACCACTTCAGCCACCGTGGCCCCCACGGCCTGTAGACTTTCCTTGTCGACGTTGGCCAAGTTGTCCGCGTGGGTGTGCCACGTTGCGGGGAAGCCACCGGTCGCCGGGTCGTATGCGATGATGTCGATACTGGGGATGCCGGCCTCGTTCACGAACACGTGGTCGTCCACGCCGACGTGGTTGCGGGTTTCACTGAGGAAGCGATCGCCATGTCCGGCGGCTGCGGCCGCTTTCCAAACCTTGTTCACAATACCTGCGGCATAGCGCATGCTGTAGCCTTCGCGTGGGAATTTAGCATCCTTGGAACCCACCATGTCCAGCAAGATCCCGAAGCGGGCCTTGTAGTTGGGCACATGCGGGTTCTTTACCCAGTACTGGGTCCCCAGGCACCAGGTCTTCAAACTTTCCTGGCCCAGCCCCATGGCCCCGTGCGGTTCGCCCATGTCCTCCACGTCCGTGAGGAAAATGTCCACGCCCACCTGCGGAGCCTGTTGAGCGAGATGGCGCGCGATCTCCAACAGCACGCCCACGCCACTGCCACCGTCGTTGGCCCCGTCGATCGGTTCGTTCTTCCGCTCGGGGTCCTGATCGGCAAAGGGGCGCGTGTCCCAGTGGGCGAAGAGCAGGATGCGTTCCTGCTTCTCCGGAAGCCAACTGGCGATGATGTTGCGCATGGGCACCTGCTGCCCGTTGTAGATGGTGACCTTGGCATGCTGTTCGATCACCGTGTCACTGAACGCCTTCAGCTTCTCCACCAACCAATCGCCGCAGGCGCGGTGTTCCGCTGAACCGGGAACACGCGGCCCGAAGGCCACCTGTTTCGCCACATAGGCATAAGCGCTGTCGCCATTGAACAAGGGAACAGGAGGAAGCGCGGGAAGTGTAGCCTCAGGCTTGGTGGTATGGGAGGTCTCCGGCTGGCACGCAGCGAAGAATAGTGCGATAAGGCCAAGGCCGAGGACGCGGTGAGAAAGGCGTTGCATGGGGGTAAAGATCGGGTAAGAATCGAGAGGGGTTTACCGCCAAGACGCAAAGAACGCCAAGAGGGTAATGCCGTGTGGGTACCGCCAAGACGCAAAGAACGCCAAGAGGGTAATGCCGTGTGGGTACCGCCAAGACGCAAAGAACGCCAAGAGGGTAATGCCGTGTGGGTACCGCCAAGACGCAAAGAACGCCAAGAGGGTAATGCCGTGTGGGTACCGCCAAGACGCAAAGAACGCCAAGAGGGTAATGCCGTGTGGGTACCGCCAAGACGCAAAGCACGCCAAGAGGGTAATGCCGTGTGGGTACCGCCAAGACGCAAAGAACGCCAAGAGGGTAATGCCGTGTGGGTACCGCCAAGACGCAAAGCACGCCAAGAAAGTATTGCGTTGAGTTCAAACGCCAAGGATGCATTCGGCATCTGGTGGACGTACAGCTCGACAAGAAGGCTTCAATGTGGGGTAATGATATCCACTACACCGGCATTTTGTTCGCCACACGGCGAATGCCTTTACTGACCAGTTTTTCGTTGAAATTCACCAACAGCCCGAGGCGATTGTCGGTGAGCTTTAGATAGGTGATGACCTGAGCCAAATGCACGGGATGCAATTCCTCGACCGCCTTCACTTCGATGATCAGCTTTCGTTCCACCCAAAGATCAATGCGATAACCCACTTCCAAGGTGACCTCCTTATACCGAAGTGGCAATGGGACTTGACGCTCCACCTTCAATCCCCGGTTGGCCAACTCGAATAGTAGGCAATGCTCATAGCTGTTTTCCAATAGTCCGGGTCCCAGTTCGCGATGAACTTCGATCATGGCATCCACCGCAATAGAGGCTAATTCATCTTCGACCATTGGACATCCATTTATGCCAATGTAGCACCTTCAGCGGGTTACTTGCCTTGGCGGAAGACCTCATTTCCTTAGCGTCTTGGCGGTGGAACATATTTCTTGATGTCTCTGCGCCTTTTGCGGTGAGTTTAATTTCCTTGGCGCTCTTAGCGTCTTGGCGGTAAAAAACCTACGCCCGCTCCCACACCGGTCCGTCCTTCGTGTCCTTCACCGCAATGCCCAGCTCGGTGAGCTTGTCGCGGATCAGGTCGCTGGTGGGGAAGTCCTTGCGGTTCTTCGCATCCGCCCGCATGGTGAGCAACACGTTCATCAGCCCTGCGCTCAGGTCATCACCGGCCTTCGCTTCGGCTTCCGGCTGCAAGCCGAGCACGGTGAAGAGCATGTCACCAAAGAGCTTCCGTAGCTGATCGATGTCCGCTTGCGACAGTGCCACATTGCCATCGTTCGCGCCGTTGATCGCGCGTGCGCCATCGAACAGGTGCGCGATCATCACCGGCGTGTTCAGGTCATCGTTCATGGCGGTGTTGCAGGCGTTCACCAACGCATCCACATCGAAGGATGTGCCTTCCATACCGGGCTTTAACTTGGCGAGGGTGTCGTTCGCGGCCATCAGGCGTTGCAGGCCCTTTTCGGCTGCCTGCATGGCGGCGTTGCTGAAGTCCAGCGTGCTGGCGTAGTGGCATTGCAGCATGAAGAAGCGCACGGTCATGGGGGAGTAGCCGCGTTCCAAGAGCTTGTGATTGCCCGTCACGAGCTCTTCCGGCGTGAAGCCGTTGCCTTCGCTCTTGGCCATCTTCCGGCCTTCCACGGTGAGCATGTTGCCGTGCATCCAATAGCGCACCGGCGCCACACCGTCCGCTGCAACGCTCTGCGCGATCTCGCATTCGTGGTGCGGGAACTTCAGGTCCATCCCGCCGCCATGGATATCGAAGGTGAGGCCGAGGTACTTGGTGCTCATCACGCTGCACTCCAGGTGCCAGCCGGGAAAGCCTTCACCCCAAGGGGAAGGCCAGTGCATCAGGTGGCCTTTTTCGGCCTTCTTCCACAGCGCGAAATCCAGCGGACTGCGCTTTTCCTCCTGGCCTTCGGTGCCGCGCGTGTTGGCCATTTGGTCCTCGGTCTTCCGGCCGCTCAGCTTTCCATAGTCATGTGTTTCGGCGTACTTCGGCACATCGAAATACACCGAGCCGTTCACTACGTAGGCATAACCGTTGGCGATGATGCGTTCGATCATCACGATCTGCTCGATCAGGTGGCCGGTGGCGGTGGGCTCGATGCTCGGTGGCAGGATGTTGAACAGCCGCATCACATCGTGGAAACCGTTGGTGTACTTCTGCACGATCTCCATCGGCTCCAGCCGTTCCATGCGGGCGCGCTTCGCGATCTTGTCCTCGCCCTCGTCGATGTCGTCCACGAGGTGCCCCACGTCGGTGATGTTGCGCACATAGCGGACCTTGTAGCCCAAGTAGGTGAGCCAGCGGAAGAGGATGTCGAAAGTGAGGAAGCTCCGCACGTTGCCGAGGTGGACATCGCTGTACACCGTGGGTCCACAGACGTACAGGCCGACATGCGGAGGGTTCAACGGGATGAATTGCTCCTTCTTCCGCGTGAGCGTATTGGTAAGCTGAAGCGGATGGTCTTGTGCGTTGGCCATTGCCGCAAAGTAACGGGGTGCGGGGCGTACTCTGATCTTCCCGGCATCTGGAACCAGCTCCCTCAGTGATCTCCCGGAGGGGGGGCCTGAGGACACGGGGCATCAACGTCCACTGCGTGAGACATTGATGGAGCTAGCTCCCTCAGCGGTCTTCCGCCGTGCGGCGGAGACCCTGAGGACACAATGCCCGCTCAATTCATCTTCTTCAGGTACTTGTACAGCTCGCTTTCCGTGGAAAGGATCACGCTGCTTTGGCCATCCATGGATTTCTCCAATACCTCCAAGCTTTTAAGGAAACCATAGAGTTCCCGCGATGTGGCGGTCCGGTTATAGGCCCGCGCATAAATGGCGGTGGCACTGCTATCGGCACGGCCCCGGATGCGTTCGGCCTGCATGATCGCCTCCGACTGGATCCGTGCCAGATCCCGCTCCTTGTCGCCTTCGATCTTGCGCGCCTCTCCTTGTCCCTCACTACGGAACTGATCGGCGATCCTGTTGCGCTCGCTGATCATGCGCTCATATACACGCTGGCGAACATCGTCCACATAGTTCATCCGTTTGAAACGGAAATCGAGGATGCGGATCCCGAGGTCGCTGGTCCGCTCGTTGGCCTTCTTCTGGATCTCCGCCTCGATCTTGCCCCTTCCCACGGAAATACTGTCCAAAATATCGATGGTCTCCATGTAGTTCTCCACCACTTCAGGGGTGCGGTTACTGCTCCGCACCAGGTCGATCAGTTTGTGGCTTGCCACCGCATTGCGGGTCTCACCGTCGAGTATGTCGTCCAAGCGGGATTGCCCGGAACGCTCATCGCGCAGGCGAATGAAGAATTGCAGGGGATCAGTGATCTCCCAGCGGGCGTAGGTGTCCACGAGGATGAACTTCTTGTCCTTCGTGGGCACTTGGTTCACATCGCCATCCCATTCCAGATAGCGCTTGTCGAAGAACTGGGCTTTCTGGATGAACGGGACCTTGAAGTGCATGCCAGGATCCGTTCGCGGTTCACCAACAGGTTTGCCGAACTGGGTTACAATGGCTTGCTGGGTCTCGTCGAGAATGAAAATTGCGCTGAACAATACGGCAGCGAGTATTGTGGTCAAGACAAGGAGTATGATGTTGCGGATGCCCATGTTCATTTTGCTTTTTCAAGGGTTCCGATATTCAGCAGCGGTAGCACATTGTTGCTCTTCTCGTCCACGATGATCTTGTTGCCCACTTTGGGAAGCACGCGTTCCAAGGTCTCCAAATAGAGGCGCTTGCGCGTTACTTCCGGAGCCTTTACGAACTCCTCATAAACGGCATTGAAACGGTCGGCTTCTCCAGTGGCACCATTGACACGGGTAAGCGCGTAAGCTTCGGCAAGTTGTATGGTTTCTTCCGCCTCCCCCCGTGCTCTTGGGATCACGCGGTTGTATTGGCTCTCTGCTTGGTTGATCAAGGTGCTCCGTTCCTGTTGGGCTTCATTCACTGCGTTGAAGGATGGCTTCACAAGTTCCGGTGGGTTCACATCCTGCAAGACCACTTGGTCCACACGGATACCGTTCTCGTATTCATCACACATTTCCTGCAAGCGCACCTCCATCCGGCTGGCGGCCTCTTGCCGGCCCACGGTAAGTACCTCGTTCACCGTGCGGTCGCCGACCACCTTGCGCATGGCGGCCTCGCTCATGTCGCGGAAGGTCTTCTCGGAATTGCGGACCCGGAACAGGTACCGGTAACTGTCCACGATGCGGTACTGGACCACCCATTCCACATCGGCCAGGTTGAGGTCGCCGGTGAGCATGCTGCTCTCATCCCCGTACGAGTCATCTTCATAGGTGGAGCGTGTATCCGACGCTGCCGTGCGGAACCCGAATTCGTGCTTCAACTGTCGTTGGACAGGGATCTTGTACAACGTTTCCAGGCCGAAGGGCAAGATGAAGTTGAGCCCGGGCTGCAACGTGCGATCATACTTGCCCAGTTGCAGCACTACACCTTCCTCTTCCGGGCCGATGGTCTTCACGGCGGTCAATAAGAGCAGCAGGACGAACCCTCCGATCAATACCTGTTTGAGATGGCCTCGCAGCAATTCAATAGCCTGCTGTATTTTTTCTTCTAGCTCTTCCATGGTGCTTATTGAACCGGTCCAGTGAAAGGATTCACATGGTTCCTCGGTTGATGACCGGAATGTTGATCTTCCCTTCCAGTCGCGTTGGGGGCCAAGGTAGCACTCTCACCACGGGCGGCATTCTGAAATGGAACTAGTGCCCTCAGCGATCTCCCGAAGGGGATCCCGAGGACACCGGCTCAGCGATCTCCCGAGGAGGATCCCGAGGACACCAAGATCTGCTATCTTATGCGTCACAAGATCGCCAATAAAATCGTCGATCATGTTTCTCAACGCACACAGCTGGTTCAGTTTCAAGTACGGGGTGATGAAGCCCGAGGTGCTCTTGGAGGAAGCGCACAAGGCCGGCGTGCGCACCCTCGCGCTCACGGACATCCATAGCACGTCGGGTATTCCCGACTTCGTGCGCCTTGCCGAAAGCCACGGCATCCGGCCCGTAGCAGGCATCGAATTCCGCCAAGGAGCACGCCTGCTCTACATCGGGCTGGCCAAGAACAACGACGGCTTCCAACAACTGAACGAACTGCTGAGTCCGCATTTGCTGGATGGCGAAGCGCTGCCGGAAGAACCGCCGGAACTGCCGGATGTGTTCTTCATCCTGCCCTTCAATACGCCACCGCGCATGTTGAAGCCGAATGAGCGCATCGGCATCAAGCCAACGGAACTCACGCGGCTGCCCTTCAGCCCATGGGCGAAACGACCGGAGGACCTTGTAGCGCTGCTGCCCATCACTTTTCGCAACAAGCTTGACCGCAATACGCACGGCTTGTTGCGCACCATGGCGCGGAACACGCTGGTGACCTTGTTGCCGAAGGAAGAGCTTGCGGAGCCCGACGAGATCTTCCGGAGCAAGGAGGAAGTGCGGCGCGTCTATCGCGATCATCCTTCACTGGTGGATGATGCCGAGCGCTTATTGGAGCAATGCACCATCGCTTTCGATCGTACGGACAAAACGCTGAAGGTCTTTGGCGAAAGCATCACCCATGATCGCGAAAAGCTGCACCGCGACACGCTGGAAGGACTGCGTTACCGCTATCCGAACGCCTCGCCGAAAGTGGTTGCGCGCATGAAACACGAGCTGGACGTGATCGAGCGCATGGGCTTCATCAGCTACTTCCTGATCAACCAGGACATCGTGCGTTTCGCTCGCAGCAAGGGCTTCTTCCATGTGGGGCGCGGGAGCGGTGCGAACAGCTTGGTGGCGTATTGCCTCGGCATCACCGATGTGGATCCGATCGAGCTGGACCTCTACTTCGAACGGTTCATCAGCACCGCGCGCAAGAAGCCGCCCGACTTCGATATCGACTTCAGCTGGAAGGATCGCGACGAGGTTTACAAGTATGTGTTCGCTGAGTTCAACAAGGGGCGGGGCGGGCGCCACCATGTGGCACAGATCGCTACCTATACCACCTTCCACTGGCGCGGTGCCATCCGTCAGCTGGGCAAGGCCTTGGGACTTCCGCCGGCGGAGATCGATGCGTTAAGCGAAGGAGCGCGTGGACATTACCGAAGCGATCCGAGCCTGCCGGAAGGTGCGCGCGGCGAGTTGGACCGGATCGCACGGACGGTGATCCGCTACGGGCACGAGCTTCTTGGCATGCCGCATCAGTTCGGTATCCATGCAGGCGGCGTGCTGGTGAGCGAGAAGCCGATCACATGCTACACCGCGCTGCACCGGCCGCCGAAGGGCTTTCCCGTCACGCAGTTCAGCATGCTGGAAGCGGAGGATCTCGGCCTGCACAAGTTCGATCTGCTGAGCCAGCGCGGGCTGGGGCATATCCGGGATGCGGTGGAGTTGGTGGAGGCTGGTGCCGATCAGAAGATCAGACGATCAGAAGATCAGATGAAGGTTCCTCCCATCGACATTCATGATATCCCGCGTTTCAAGCAGGACCCCGCGATCAAGGAGATCCTGCGGACCGGCGATACCGTGGGCTGCTTCTATGTGGAAAGCCCGGCCATGCGCATGCTGTTGAAGAAGCTGCAGGTGGAGGATTACCTGAGCCTGGTGGCGGCCAGTAGCATCATCCGGCCGGGCGTGGCCGAAAGCGGCATGATGCGCGAATACCTGCTGCGTCACAACAACCCCGAACGCCTCAAGCAGGCGCCGAAGGAGCTCTTGGACATCATGCCCGAGACCTACGGCGTGATGGTATACCAAGAGGATGTGCTGAAGGTGGCACACCTCTACGCCGGCCTCGACCTGGAGGAGGCGGACCTGCTGCGCCGCGGCATGACGGCACGCTTCCGCGAACGGCCCGAGTTCAAGGCGGTGGAGGATAAGTTTTTCTCCAACTGCAAGGCACGTGGCTATCCCGCAGGGCAGGCCGAGGAGTATCTGGCGGCAGATCGAAAGCTTCGCCAGCTTCAGCTTTGCGAAGGGCCACAGCGCCAGCTACGCGGTGGAGAGTTACCAGAGCCTCTACCTGAAGGCGCACCATCCGCTGGAATTCCTCGTGGGCGTGGCGAACAACTTCGGCGGCTTCTACCGCACGGAATTTTATCTGCACGAGGCGAAGCGCGCTGGTGCCGTGATCGAGGCGCCGTGCATCAATGCAAGCGAGCAGCTCTGTTCGCTGCAGGGTACGCGGATCTTTTTGGGCCTTGCGAATGTGAAAAGCCTCACCGATGATACGGTGCGCTTGATCCTCCATGAGCGGCATCGCACGGGCCTCTTCAAGGACTTGGAGGACCTGCTGCACCGCGTTCCGCTTCCCTTGGAACAAGCACGGATACTCATTCGCGTGGGCGCCTTGCGCTTTACCGGAAGAAGCAAGCCGCGCCTGCTGTGGGACCTTGCTCTGTTGCATGTCGGGCCGGTGAATGCTGCCGCGATGACAGACCTCTTCATCACCAAGGTGGAGGAGCCGATGTTGCCGGAGCTGCACCACTTCCCGCTGGCCGATGCCTATGATGAATTGGATCTGCTGGGCTTCCCGCTGTGTGATCCGTTCACGTTGGTGGAGATGCGATCAGATGATCAGACGATCAGAAAATCAGAAAATGGGAGAGCCGGTACTTCATCAGTCACCATCCTTCAGCGGGAGATGCATCAGCACATCGGGAAGCGGGTGCTGATGCTCGGTTACATGGTGCATGTGAAGTCCACGGATACGCAGCGCGGCCAGCGGATGACCTTCGGCTCTTTCATCGATACCGCAGGTGATCTCTGGGACAGTACGCAGTTCCCGTCGGTGGCGGCGCGCTTTCCGTTCCGTGGTCGCGGCGTATACCGCCTCACCGGCGTGGTGGAGGAGGAGTTCGGCCACGTGAGCCTGCGCACACAATGGCTGGAGAAGCTGCCGTGGAAACCGGATCCGCGGTATGGGGATAGGTGAAGCACAGGCTGCAAAAAGGGTTAAACACCTTTACCGATCTCCACGAATGCCTCCCCATCGTTCAATAACCGCAAAGCGTCCGGGAGAGTGACAGCCAACACCCGTTGGAGGTTGTCGTTGGAAGTGTTGCCCATAGTGAGGCGTATGACCCTCGGCGGAGGACCAAGCCGTTGGACCAGATCAACAAAGTCCTTGTCCTTGGTCAATATGGTTGCATCCGCATCGCGTGCTTGTTGGAAAATGTCCACATCGGCCATGCATTGCATGCCTTTTTCCCGCATGGCGATCACTTGAATGTTGAAATGGTCAACAAGCCATGGCACCAAGGCCGGTGGCAAGTGTATGTCGATCCAAAGGATCACGCTGCGAGAATGGGATGGTCGAGGCGGACGCTTGCGAAACGCAGGACGGCATCGATATCCTCGCGTTCCAGGTCCGGCAGTTCAACGAGCACTTGCTCCGCACTAAGCCCGGAAGCCAGCAGGTCCAGTACATCGCTGACCCGGATGCGCATGCCGCGCACACATGGGCGCCCTCCGCATATGGAAGGGTCAACAGTAATACGGTCGAATACTTGGGTCATTGCTTTTCAAAGATAGCGTATTGGTTTTTGTAATTCCGATCTGATCAACTCCGTCTATTCGCCAGCAGCACCGGGGCCTTCCCATCAAAAGGGTTGTCCATCCTTCCGATGCTTTTGGCGCCCATGCCTGTGGCACGCATCACCATGCGATCGCCGAAGCGCTGGCGCACCTTGTCCATGGCTTGGTAGAGGTTCATCGCCTCCTGCGTGTCGGTGAAGGCATCCATCTGGTGGCCGCCGCCCACGAGATGGCTGAAGCGGATGCCCACCAAGCGGATCCGCTGGCGGCGGTCGTACAATGCGCGGAAGAGCTCGTGTACCGTGGGCAGGATGATGTGGTCGCACGCAGTGTAGCCGATGCGGAGCTGGCGCGTGTGGGTGTTCATGTCGGCATAGCGGATCTTCACGGCGATGCAGCTGGTGAGCTTGTCGCCCTTGCGCAGTTGGTAGGCGAGGTTCTCCGCCATGGCGGTGAGGAGGCCGCGCAGCTTCACCATGTCGATGGTGTCACGCTCGAAGGTGCGTTCGGTGCTGATGCTCTTGCGCTCGTGCCACGGCGTCACCGGGCTGTCGTCGATGCCGTTGGCCTTGCGCCACAGCACCGGGCCGTGTTCGCCCAGCAGGCGTTGCATCAGGTCGATCGGCAGCTCCTGCATGGTGTGGATGCGGGCCACGCCCATGCTGCGCAGCAGGTGCGCTGTTTTGCCGCCCACGCCCGGAATGCTCTCGATGGGCATCGGCGCGAGGAAGGGCTTTTCGGTGCCTCGCTCCACTTCGCGCTGCCCGTTGGGCTTGGCGGTGTTGGTGGCCACCTTGCTCACCGTCTTGTTCACGCTCAGCCCGAAGCTGTTCGGCAGGCCGGTCTCCTTGGCGATGTATTGGCGCAGTTCGCTCGCCAGCTTCATCGCGCCGAAGAATTTCTCCATGCCGCTGAGGTCCACGAAGAACTCGTCCACGCTGGTCTTCTCGAAAAGCGGCACGCGCCCGCTGATGATCTCCGTGACCTCGTCGCTCTTTCGCATGTAGGCGCCGCTGTCGCCACGGAGGATGATGGCTTCCGGACAGAGCTGCTTGGCGGTGCGCATGGGCATGGCGCTGCGCACGCCGAAGTGCCGCGCCTCATAGCTGCACGAGGCCACCACGCCGCGGTCGCTGTCGGAGCCCACCAGCACGGGCTTGCCGCACAGCTGCGGGTTCTTCAGCCGCTCCACGCTCACGAAAAAACTGTCGAGGTCGAGGTGGACGATGGTGCGTTGGTCGCTCATGAATGATCACGATCGACGGTGAAGCCGTCAAACGCGCCGCTATAAGGTAGGCAGCGGATGGAAGCGATGGGCCGTTCAGGAACGAATATCCGGAAGGCCTTGAGGGAACTAATTCCCCCCTGCGTTTCTTTGCCCGGAAGGCATCCCGCGCACTACCAAGGCCGAACCCGCCGAGCAACCCATGATCATCGACGTTCACACCCACATCAATAACTACCACGAAGACCGCGTGGTCTCCTTGGAAGAATGCCTGGACCGCCTTGTCGCCGCCATGGCCGAGAACAAGGTGGATTATTCCTTGGTGCTTACCTCGTACAAAGTGAACGAGCACCGCCCCAGCACGAAGAAGGTGGTGGAGGCGATCAAAGACCGGAAGAACCTCGGCGTGGTGGCGGGCATCAGCTACCTGCACTACGACCACAACGACCTGCGCGAGATCGGCGACTACCTGCGATCAGGCCTCATAAAGGGCCTCAAGCTCTATCCGGGGTACGAGCCCTTTTACCCGAGTGACACACGTATGCGCGTCATCTACGAGATGGCCACCGAATTCGACGTACCGGTCATGTTCCATTCCGGCGATACCTATGCACCCACCGGGAGGGTGAAGTATTCGCACCCGCTCCACATCGACGATGTAGCCGTGGATCATCCCGACATGAAGATCGTGATCTGCCACGTGGGCAACCCCTGGATCAAGGACTGCATGGAAGTGGTGTACAAGAACAACAACGTCTATGCCGATTTCTCCGGCCTCGTGCTCGGCGACTTCACCGACAAGTTCGAGAAGTTCATGAAGGCGGAGTTGGAGAACATGATCACCTACGCCGGCAACCCGCGCTACCTCCTATACGGCACCGACTGGCCCATCTCCAACATGAGCTCCTACCTCAACTTCATCAAGCAGCTGGACCTGCCCGAAGACCGCAAGGAGATGATCCTGTGGAAGAACGCCGCGGAGCTGTTCAAGATCGATGTGGGGGCGTTGTAGGACGCGGTAGTTCAAGCTGAAGAAGTTCAGAACGGCCGCCATCTATCTTTACGACCCATGGCAAAGAAGAAAACCATCGATTGGGCACTCGCTCCCGCTCCCGAAAGCAAGGACCACTTCAAATTGAAGGAGCAATACGAACTCTTCATCGGCGGCAAGTGGGTGAAGCCGAAGTCCGGGAAATACTTCGACACCATCAACCCGGCCAACGAGCAGAAGCTCGCGCGCATCGCCGAGGCCAACGCCGCCGATGTGGACGCCGCCGTGAAGTCCGCCCGCAAAGCCTTCGAAGGGCCGTGGGGCAAAATGCCCGCCAGCGAACGCGCCAAATACATCTTCCGCATCGCACGGCTGATGCAGGAAAAGGCCCGCGAACTCGCCGTGATCGAAACCATGGACGGCGGCAAGGCCATCCGCGAAAGCCGCGACATTGACATCCCGCTCGCCGCCGCGCACTTCTTCTACTACGCCGGTTGGGCCGACAAGATCCCCTACGCTTTCCCCGGTAAGCAGACCAGCCCGCTCGGCGTGGCCGGCCAGGTGATCCCATGGAACTTTCCGCTCCTCATGGCCTCGTGGAAACTCGCGCCCGCACTGGCCTGCGGCAACACCGTGGTGCTGAAGCCCGCCGAGACCACACCGCTCACCGCGCTGACACTCGCCGAGATCATCCAAGAAGCCGATCTTCCCGAAGGCGTCGTCAACATCGTCACCGGCGCGGGGGCCACGGGCGCCGCGGTGGTCAACCATCCGGATGTCAACAAGGTCGCCTTCACCGGCAGCACCAACGTGGGCAAGCTCATCCAGCGCAGCACAGCAGGCTCCGGCAAGAAGCTCACCCTCGAACTCGGCGGCAAAGCAGCCAACATCATCTTCGCCGATGCCACCATCGACCAAGCGGTCGAGGGCATCGTCAACGGTATCTACTTCAACCAAGGCCACGTGTGTTGCGCCGGCAGCCGCCTCTATGTGGAAGAGGCCGTGTACGACGAAGTGGTCCGCAAGCTCAAGCACCGCATGAAGAGCCTCGTCGTGGGCGATCCGCTGGACAAAAACACCGACATCGGCGCCATCAACAGCAAGGAACAGCTCGGTACCATCAACAAGTACCTCAAGATCGGCCAGCAGGAAGGCAGCGATATGTATCAGCCCACCTGCGACCTGCCCAGCAAAGGCTTCTGGTGCCCACCCACGCTCTTCACGAACGTGGCGCAAAGCGCGCGCATCGCACAGGAAGAGATCTTCGGTCCCGTACTCGCCATCCAGACCTTCCGCACCATGGACGAAGTGCTGCAAAAGGCCAACAACACCCCCTACGGCCTCAGCGCCGGCGTGTGGACGGACAAAGGCAGCAAGATCTTCAACATGACCACCAAGCTCCGCGCCGGCGTCATCTGGGCCAACACCTTCAACAAGTTCGACCCCACCTCACCCTTCGGCGGCTACAAGGAAAGTGGGTATGGACGAGAAGGAGGCGTGCATGGCTTGGGGGCGTACTTGAATTTGAATTGAGGAACGCAGATGACGCTGATCAGGCAGATGAGCGCAGATCGGGATCGTCTGATCATCTCATTGTCTGATCTTCTGATCGGCTTTTGCGCGTGCCGGCGCTCATCCCGCAATGCTGCGGGAGCAGCGCCGTCGAGCTATCCGCTGCAAGTCCTCGGCGGCTTCGTTCCTCAGCCGCCTGTGGGCTTTCCGCTTCTATCCCTCACGCGAATGAGAGCCTACATCAAGCAATGATTGCGGCCCTAACATGCGCCCATTGATCTTCAACATGCTATTCCATGATGACAGGCAGTTCGTCATGGAGGTCACGCGAACAAAGAGCGGAGCGGTGGCAGCCACGGCTATTGACCAATGGTCAGTGATTACTCGACGCAACGTCCCGGGTTATCCACCAACTAGGATTGATTCCTTCGATACAAGAGAGGAGGCTCAGAAATTCTACGAGTCGGTGGTGACAATGACACCTCTTGATAGTCTCGGGGGAAAGCCCATGGACCCCGAGCCTTCGCTCGATGAGTTCCGCGCTTGGCTTTGGTCAAAGGGTTTGACTGATCCGGATATTGGTGTCAACTGACCGTTAAGGATAATGTCATCAGCAACAATTAAGATGCACCTGGTTCATGGCGATCCGAAGCGATTGCGAATGGCCGGGATCATCAATTGGACCGGAAGAGCTGTTGCGGGTCCACGCAGTGAGTTCGATAGTGTATTAGCTCGAGAAGAGTCTGGACTTTCTGGCGTGTACTTCTTGACGGGTGCCGATCCAGAGACGGGCCGACCGGCCATCTATGTGGGAGAAGCGGAATCAATTCGGGATCGCATCAAGAATCATCTGGACAAGGACTTCTGGAATCACATCGTGTTTTTCGTTGGCAACGAGGATTTGACCAAGGCGCACATCCGCTATTTGGAGGGTCGCTTGATCGATGAGGCAAGAAAGGTTGGTCGTGCTGAGGTCAAGAATGGTCAAGGAAGTGGGGCTCGTTTGCCCGAATCTGATCTTGCGGACATGGAGACCTTTCTCGAGAAGATCCATCAGTTGCTTCCAGTCCTTGGAGTGGAGGTCTTTGTTCCGGTCGCCACAAAAACAACAGCAACGGATGATATTGGACTTCTGACCTGTGAGATTAAAGGCTTGAAAGCGTCTGGACGATTGACCCCCAATGGCATGGTAGTGCTGGCGGGGTCGCAAGCCGTATTGTCGGAACGGCCTTCAGCCAAAAACTACCCATGGCCTATCCACATGCGTCAGAAGCTCAAGGACGAGGGCACATTGAGTGTGATGGCGGATCATCTGGAGTTTCAGAAGGATGTTGAATTCACCAGTCCAAGCGCGGCCGCAACAGTAGTTCATGGTGGCCATGCCAATGGACTGATCGCTTGGAAAAACTCCAAGGGACGCACTTTGAAGGATCTCGAGTCGGCCTCCTGATTTCTGCGAGGATCTACGCAGCCCCATCGCACTACAACTGAACCAATCGTTAGTAGATGGCAAGAAGGACCGCCATGGCCAATACAAGGGTCTTCCGGATGTCGTTCGCGAGCTTACCCGCCCCGCACCGCCAAGACAGATAAGCAGCGCTAAGGACCAAAGCGTTTGCTAGGTCGGCGGCTGGTGTGGGGATCTGATACACAAACACGGTATCGCCATCGATCGTGAAGACTACGCGATATGGGAACCGCGACACCAGATCATATCTGAACTTCCCTTTCCTGATCTGCAAGCCTTTTGGGTTTTGTTGGATGCTCCGCAGGCAATCCTCCAAGGCATCCGCGAATCGGGTGCCCAGACCTTTACTGCGTGATTCGTACCAGTCGTGGATCTCGGTCGCCTCGTCCCGTGCGGCCACGCGGATCATCAGCTTGTAGTTCATGCCCGCCGCCCTTGGCGGATCATGTGCATGGCTTCGTCCAAGCTGACGTAGGTATCCAACCCGGCCTTGCGCCTGCGGTCGATCTCCTCCAACTCCGCCAGCTCATCATCGGTGATGTCGAAGTGCTCTCCCTTCTCATTGCGCTTGAGCAGGGAGCGGATGGTGGTGAGAATGCTCTCGTTCCGTTCCTTCTGCAACAGTTGCAAGATCTCGGTGCGGAGGTCAATAGCGCTCATGGTCGATCGGCTTGAGAACCAAAGGTAAGGTTCCGGTTGCTCGAGCTGGTGCTCATCTATGTCATTCGCGAACATCTCCCCAGCTCTGGAGCGAACGTCCAAGCTCGTGCCTTTGCACCACCGATCTCCGACTTCACCGACAGTATTAAAAGAAGACATTCCACGCCTACCTTCGATCACATGCGATCCGTGGTAACCATAGGTGAAGTCTCCGAGTTGCGGGCTCCCTTGAAGTACTTCCGGCCTTGGCTGCGGAATGAGAAGCCCAGTGCCTTCGATCTTCCGACACGTCAAGAGCTGGTCCTGCTTGGAGTTGCCATCTTACTCGCTCCATTGGTGATCATTTTTGCGATCAGGATCTTCGTCCAAGATGATTTCGCGGAGTTGCGCGCCAGCCAGCGCATCCTCTTCATCCTGGCACTCCCGTTCCTCTTGCCGGCCGCTTATTGCTACGTGGTCGTTCACGACATGATGCGGCCTTTGGCCATGCGCATCCTGCTGCGGAGACGCTTGCTACGGGAGGCGAAAAGGGCGGTCCGGGAGCTTTTGGCGAGTTTGCCTTGAGCGATGAAATTGGACTGATACTCAGCCGTATTTCCCGCCGACACAGGCACTTCAGCGCATGGGCTTAACTTTGGCTACGAACTACCATCTCCATGGCCAAGACCGCGACCAAGCCTACACCCACTTCCGTCAAGGCTGAAAAGCCTTCCCATAACGGACACGACAGTGCCGTTGCCGCCAAGAAAGCCGAGCGCCTTCCTGTGATGAAGACGTACAAGATCTTCATCGGAGGGAAGTTCCCAAGGACCGAGAGCGGCCGCTACTACCAGCCCAAGGACGCGGATGGCAAGCCACTGGCGAACATCTGCCGGGGTAGCCGCAAGGATATCCGCAACAGCGTAGTAGCAGCACGGAAGGCCGTAGGTGATTGGGCGAACCGCAGCGCGTTTAACCGGGGACAGATCCTCTACCGCATCGGTGAGATGCTGGAAGGCCGTAGCGCCCAGTTCGTGCATGAGCTGGAACTGCACGGCGCAACGCGCAAGCAGGCCGAGGCCGAGGTGAGCGCCGCCATCGACTGCTGGATCTACTACGCAGGCTGGTGCGATAAGTACCAAGCGATATTCAGCAGCGTGAACCCCACCAACAGCTCTCACTTCAACTTCAGCGTGTACGAGCCCACCGGCGTCGTGGGCCTGATGGCACCGGGAACCTCCGGCCTCATCGGACTGGTAAGCACCGTGGCACCGATCATCGCAGGTGCCAACACAGCCGTGGTAGTGGCCAGCGAGGAACATCCGCTGCCCGCCGTCACCTTCGCGGAAGTGCTCGCCACCAGCGACCTCCCCGGCGGCGTGGTGAACCTGATCACCGGACTGCGCAGCGAACTGCTCAAGCCATTGATGACGCACATGGACATCAATGCCGTGGTATGCGCGGATCCCTCCAAAGAGGAGAAGCTGGCACTGGACACCGAGGCCGCCACCAACATGAAGCGTGTGGTGGTGCCCAAGGTGAAGGACTGGATGATGGAGGAGAGCCGCACGCCCTACATGATCCTCGACACGCAGGAGGTGAAGACCACTTGGCACCCGATCGAGCGCGGGCAAGGTGGGAGTGGTGGTTATTGAGCAACCGCCGAATGCTCAAGTATGGAATTATGTGATCGCCACGCTCAATGCTGCACCACGAACCTGCCGGTAGCAACAGAGCCGTCGCCTCCGGTGGTCTTCACCAAGTAGAGGCCATTGCCCCAGGTTGAAGTGTTGATCCAATGGCGACCTTCAACCGAGGCTTCCACATGGACCAATACGCCGGTGATGTTGAACACTTCCAGCTGCACTTTCCCCGGGCCCTCCTGAGTGGTCCCGATCATGGCGTGGCCCTCTGCAGGGTTCGGGTGGATCTGCATGTCGGGCAACTCCCGCTCTCCGACCCCCACACCTTGCTCGAATGAATAGATGTACACCGTTTGATACGCGAACGCACTTCCTCCGATGCGGTTCGCCACGAGGTAGAGATACATGCCATCGTAATACATGCCGCGGGGCGATTGGTCGCCGTCCGGGTCCGGAAGGTCCACAAAGCCAATGTCCTGCTTCGTGGTGAGGTTGTACGCGTAGATACGCTCGGCATCGCCGTTCAGATCATCCGTGACATAGAACAGGGTGTCGCCTTTCAGTGCGACCCCATAGGGTTGCTCGCCGTGAAGGGGCACTGTGTCGATGGGCGCGGGATCACCGGGCACCCACTTGTAGGCATAAGCGAACGGGTAAACGTCGAAATCGGGATAGTACATGGTGTACCACACCGCATCACCGTCAGCGCAAAGATCGCCGATGCCCGAGGAGTGCCCTCCGATCACGTCCGGGAAGGTCCACGTGTTGATCAAGGCACCGTTCAAGGAGATCTCGTAGAGGTGGGCTCCATTAGAGGTGTAGTCCTCCGCGATCAGATAGGATCCCGGTCGGCGGATCAGGCCGTGATCGAAGTCTTGGCCTGTGGTTTGCTGCCCGAGGATGGTGCCTTCGTGGTCGGAGAAATAGACGGCACCCGAGAAGTCAGCGCCGAGGAAGATCGTGTCCGTACTCACATGGATCCCCCAGAAGCCCTGGTTGATCCCGGGGTAGGGGATACTGTCGATCAAGGTTTGCGCACTACAGGTTCCACTGAGGAGAATGACCACAGTGATAGTGAGGGTCGAATGCTTCATGCGGTGGGATTTTCTGCACCGAAAGTAGCATCCGGGCCGATCCGGTCACTCCTGTGGAAGGATCGACAAGAACTTTTCCGGCTACTCAGAACTTCGCACAGGGCACCACGCGCCTGCGGGCCATCGAGCGCTTCTTGCGTTTGTCCGCCAGCTCGAAGATCGTGGTGATCTCGTGTGCTCCACCGCTGTTCAACGCGAGGCGCGAGATGGTGATGTCGTAGCTGTATCCGAAGCGCCAATCGCCGACCTTGAAACCGACGAGCACGGCGATGGCATCGTTGTTCGCATAGCCGGCCTGATAGGATTTCACGGGCAGCCCACGGTACCAAAGACCGGCAAAGACGGGATCGCGTTCGTAGTAGGCACCGATGTCCAACTGATCGAACTTTCCCTGTGCCCGATAGTTGAACGCGGCAACGATGGACTGTGGATCTTTCCGCACCATGCCGCCGGAGCGCAGTTTGAAACGATATCCGCCATGCATGTTCAGCTGACGGGGCAGAACGGCCTCGCTTTCCAACAGGGATTGGTTGGGCTGGTTCATGTGCTGGAGCGACACACCGAACCACATCTTCGGCGTGAAGAACAACAAGCCGGAACCGATGTCGGAGTATCCTTTCTTGCGGCCATCGTAGTATTCATAGGTCGCGACCTCCCCGCCCCGTGAAAGTTGATCGTTGAACACGAGCTTGGAATAATCCACCGAGCGGCTGGCATAACCGAGCTGCAGTGCAGGCCGCAGGAACACCTTGTGCTTCAGCCGGATCTCATAGGCATATTGGAGCGCGAAACTCGTGGAGCTCAAGGCCCCGCTTCCGGCCTGATCGCGCGTGGCGATGATGCCGATGCCGCTATTGAGGTTGGCCAAATACTGATCCGCGGCCAAGTTGTAGCTCACGAAGGCGCCGGGTATGGAAGGCCATTGGTCGCGTAACTGGAGCGCGAAGCGGTTCTGTATCGTGGTGCCCGCGAAGGCGGGGCTCAAGTATGTGGGTGCGGCATAGAACTGCGTGAAATGCGGATCCTGGGCCATGACCTGGACCAGGATGCAGAGCATCGCAACAGTTGAAAAGCCGTACCGCACGCGCATGTGCTCAGTGTTGGGGAGTTGCGCCGGCGGTGCGTTCGTTGTGGGTCAAGGGAACATCAAGGATCATTTCCCCAGTGGCGTCCTCATCACCGGCATGGAAGTCGTAAACCCAAGGCGCGAAGCCCTCAGAGCTCACCTCTACATGGTAATCATGGCCGGGCCGGATCGCCATTACGTACCGTCCCGTGCTCGCATTGGTGTTGTAGATCCCGAATACATCGTCCTCACCCGACCGGGTGAGGATGATCCTCGCCTTCAGGGGTGCCTCGTTGCCGTCGGTGACAACGCCACGCACCAAGAGGTACTCCACTTGGCTGGTCGGGAAGACCACCTCATAGATGTCCTGGCCTCCAAGGCCACCGGCCCGCTCGGAGCTGAAGTAGCCGGTACGGCCATCCTCGCTCAGGCAGAAGTAGATGTCGTCGTTCACGGTATTGAGGGGGAAGCCCATGTTCTCCGGCTCGCCCCATCCGTTCATGTCCGGGTCCAACAGTGCGGCCTTGAAGATGTCGAAACCCCCCATCGTCTTGTGGCCATTGCTGCTGAAGAAGAGCGTGGTGCCATCACTGTGCAGGAACGGTGCGTCCTCGTCATATGGGGTGTTGATCTTCGGACCGAGGTTCAGCGGCAGGCTCCATTGCCCGTTGGGCAGGCGCCGGATACGATAGAGGTCCCGGCCACCGGACCCACCGGGCCGGTCGCTGGAGAAGTAGATCTCCGAGCCGTCCGGGGAGATGGTCGCGCTGGGTTCATGGGCCTTGCTGTTGATCTGGTCCGTCATGCGCTCGGGTGTGCTCCACACGTCTTGCGCCCGTTGGGTGAGGAAGAGGTCACCATCCGGGACCAGGTCACTGGCCCGGTAGATGATCATTTCATTGCCGTCCGGGCTGAGGCCAACGGTCGCGTCCTGCATGGCGGAATTCACCGGGGCCTGGATGTTGATGGCGCGCGTCCATATCTCGTCTTTGCGCTGGGCCGTGTAGATGTCCTCATAATACTGACCGCTCTCATCCTGTTGGCCACCCATGGAGCCGGGCCTTCTGCTGGTGAAGTAGATCGTGCTCCCCTCGGCGGTCACCAACGGGCAATAGTCGTGTGCGGGTGAGTTGATGGACGCGCCCATGTTCCGTATCCGCAGGTGCACGGGGTCCGCGGTGATGTCCCGGGCGGTGTTCGCGGTGGCGATCTGCCGGTCTACCTCCTGGTTCGGCACGTCGCGGCCGACCTCATTGCGATAGTGGTCCAGCAATGTTATCTCTTCCGCGAAGCGCTGTTGCCGATGCCGGGCGAGCGCCAGCTGGTAGGTGCCCTCGATGCTGCCATATCGTGCAGCCACCTCGAAATGCGGGGGGGCGAGATCACGCTTGTCCGGCATGTTGGTTTCGCACATTCCGATGCCGTAATAGGTCTCCGCGAATGTCGTGTCCACGTTTATCAGGCGCTTGTAGATCCGGTAGGCATCGGTCCATTGCCCGGCCTCCATCAGCGTTCGGGCCTCGTCCAGCATGTTGTACTGGGCACGGTTGTATCCACGCTGTGCCTGTACCGTTCCGCTGAGCGAAATGGCCATGAGCAGCAAAGGGAGCAGTCTCTGCGTTTTCTTCATCGTAATAGTGTAAGGTCACCTGTCATGCGTTTCTCATCCCCTGTCACGAACTTGGCGTAGGCCTTCCAGACGTATACATCCTGTTTCGACAGGTGGCTTCGGTAGTAGCCGTCCCAACCTTTGTTGATGTCCTCTGTCTCGAACAACAGCTCGCCCCAACGGTTGAAGACCTGTAGTTTGTATTCCTGTACTCCTTTGCTTAGCGGATGGAAGATGTCATTGTCGAAGCTGTTCGGATCGTATACGCCATCCGTGGGTCCGTTGTTACCCGGCGTGAAGGCGTTGGGGAAAGAGATCTCCCCTCCGGCGATCGCCGTCACAGCGCCCGGTATGCTGAAGGTGTCCGGGCAATTCCAAACGTTGTTCGCGATCAGCGAGATGTCAAAGACGCCCGGGGACTGGTAATAGTGGACCGGTGCCGCGTCATTGCTGAAGCTCCCATCGCCGAAGTCCCAGACGTAACTGGAGGAGTTGGTGCTGAGGTTGTACGTGAACAGCGGCTGTGTCGGTGCCACCACTTCGGCGGGCTGAAGGGTGAAGAAGGCCATGGCGGAAGGATGCACGATCACCGAGTCCACCTTCACCATGGTGCTGGTGCCCCCGTTCATGCCGAATGCGGTGAGCGATACGGTGTAGGTGCCCGGTGTGTAGTACTCATGCACCGGATTTTCCGCGATGCTCGTGGCGCCGTCCCCGAACTGCCATTGATAGCCCTGTGCAAGCAGGGAGGTGTTCGTGAACGAAATGGTGAGGGGCGCGCAACCGTCACCGCTGCCGATGAAGGAGGCCGTGGGCAAGGGCGGGACGATGGTGACCTGTTGGCTTGCGGTATCGGTGCACATACCGGTGCTCACCGTGAGCAGGACGGTGTACGTTCCCCATGTGGAGTAAGTGTGCGCTGCGGGGTCTTCCGCCGTTGAGGTGCTGCCGTCCCCCATCGACCAGGAATAGCCCCATTGACCGTTCGGCGTGGTGTTGTTGAACGTGACGGTGGCGTTCGGATACACTTGGCTGAAAGGGGTGGCGAGGAAAGAGGCTGTCGGTGCTGGATGGATGACGATGTCGTGCTGGAGCATCCGGGTGCATCCATAGGCGGAGGTGGCCGTCAGGGTCACGGTGTAAGTGATGTCCGAATTGCCCGGATTCACATAGGTATGTGTGATGTCCGCGCCCACAAGGGTCACGCCGTCACCCATGTTCCAGAGCGCCTGCGTGGTCCCGGTACTTTCATCCGTAAGGTTGATCATCGCCGGGGAACAGGCTTCCGAGGGTAGTTGGAAAATGGCTTCGATGGCCGGATACACGGTTACAGGAACGGTGCTGGTGTCCGTACATCCGAAGGCGGAGGTCGCGGTGAGACGGACCGGATACTGCACAGGGCCGGTCCCGTTGTTCACATAGTCGTGCGAGATGTTGCCCGGCACCGCGTTCTGGAACGTGCCGTCGCCGAACTGCCAGATCATGGAGGCCGCGCCGATCGTAAGGTCCTGGAAGTTGATCGTGACCGGTGCGCAACCGGTGGCCGGCGCGGCGGTGAACTGTGCTATCGGTGCCGGGTGTACCAGCACCGTGGCCGTGGCCGTGTCGCTGCAGCCGAAGGAGGAGTTGGCGATCAGGACGGGATGGAACAAGGTGTCCGCCAAGCCGTTGTGCGAGTACAGGTGTGCCGGGTTCGTGGAGGCGCTACCACCGCCGTCACCGAAGGTCCAGAGATAGCTGCCCGCGCCCGTGCTCAGGTTCACGAAGTGGGGGTTTAGCGGTGAACATCCAGCGCTGTCCGCTACGAACGCCGCATGGACCTGTGGGAAAACTTGTACGGTGGCCGTGGCCGTGTTCATGCAGCCCTCATCGGAGGTCGCCGTGAGGGACACCGGGTTTGAGCTTGCTCCGGGCCCTTGGTAATTGTACCAGCTGTGCCCGTGCACAGAGGCCAGCGTATCGGAGGATTGCCCGTCGCCATAAGACCAATGGTAGGCGCTGGCACCTTGGGAAGTATTGGTCAAGTTGGTGGTCAGCGGATGGCATCCTGACGTGGATGCGATGGTGAATGCCGCCACCGGCGAGGGATACACGACGATCACGCCGGAAGTACTGTCGACGCATCCGAAGGCGTTCGTTGCCACCAAGCTCACGTTGAAGTGGAGCATGCTGTCCGTGCTGTTGAGGTAAGTATGCTGCGGCGTTGGGCCTCCGCCGGTACTTCCATCACCGAAGTTCCATTGATAGTTCACCGCCCCGATCACCGAAGGAAATGTCACCAGCAAAGGCGTGCATCCGCTGTCGGGCTGTGCGCTGAAGGTGAAGCTGGGTGCAGGGTATACCGTGATGTTCTGCTGGCTGGAGCTACTGCATCCCGCCCAGTTGCTTACCGTGAGCGTCACCGTCATCACTTGGAGCACGCCGGTCTGGTTGATGTAGGTGTGCGAAGGTGAATTGACCGTGCTGGTCGTGCCGTCGCCGAAGTCCCATTGGAAGTTCGTTGCGCCGGTGCTGTTGTTTGTGAAATTCACGTCCAGCGGTGCGCAGCCCGGGAGGGCATCATGGGTGTACATGGACAGCACGGTGGGGGCCACGGTGATGACGGTGTTCGCCGTATCGCTGCAACCGGAGGCCGTGCTGGCCACTACGCGGGCGGTATACACACTGTCCACGGCCCCCGGGTTCAGGTAGGTATGCACCGGGTCGGTCGCATTGCTGTTTCCGCCGTCGCCGAAGTACCAGACATAGTTCGTGGCACCCGTGCTCGCATTGGTGAAGGTCACGTCCATCGGGGAGCAGCCGCTCATCGGATCCGCACTGATCGCGGCCACCGGTTTCGGTTCTACCGTGATCGTGGAGGTTCCCGTACCGGAACAGTAAGGTGTGGTGACCGTGAGCGTCACGGTGTACGTGGCACCTCCGGCATAGAGGTGCTCGGGCCCTTGAAGTGTATCGGTGCTACCATCGCCAAAGTCCCAAAGCCATTGCTGGACCGGGTTCCCCGGGGCGGTCACCGTGAGGTCGGCGAACTGCGCGGGTGCTCCTTCACACACATTCTGCGCACCGATCACCGGCTGGGGTACGCCATAAACATGCACGGTATCGGTCGCGGTGTTATCGCAGCCTTGGTTATTGGAGGCCGTGAGGGTGATCACGTAGTCCCCCTCTGCTGAATAGGTGTGCGGTGGTGGGTCTGGCTGTGTATCCGTGGTACCGTCACCGAAGTCCCACAGGTAGTTCGCCGCATTGATGCTGGTGTTGGTCGGGTCGGTGGTGAGCGAGGTGCAGGCGGCATGCTCGTCCAGGGTGAATTGCGCAGTGGGGCTCGGCAATACCGTCACGGTCGCCATGGCCGTGTCCGAGCAGCCCGCCGTGGCCCCTTGGATGCTCGCAGCGTAGCGTACATCGTAAGTGCCTTGGGTGTTGAACGTGTGGTCCTGATCCCCCGCCGAGGTCCAGTTGAATCCGTTGCCGTCGTCGAAGTCCCACTCGAAATAGTTGGCACCTCCGTTGGTGGTCTCATTGAAAT
This sequence comes from uncultured Flavobacteriales bacterium, assembly GCA_963706125.1. GTDB lineage: Bacteria > Bacteroidota > Bacteroidia > Flavobacteriales_F > PHOS-HE28 > PHOS-HE28. The sequence continues at coordinate 595,925 of CAVPLQ010000004.1, read as the reverse complement.
GTACCGGGTGCCCGGCGCATACCGGGGTGGGGTTGGCCGTCAAGGTCACGGACGGTGGTGGCACGATGTTGATCGTCACGTATGCCGTGTCGATCCCGCAATAGTTGCTGTCCAGCATCATCACCTCGTAGGTGCCGATGGCCGGGTAGGCGATAGTGTGCGGAAAGGTCGGCGGCCAAGGGGTCCAGTCAATGATGGAGTCGTGGCCTGCACCCCAGTAATCACCGAAGTTCCAGTATTCGTAACGCTGGAAGATGTTGCCCTGGGTAAGGCAGTTCCTGTTGGTGGTGTTGAGGTAGGTCACCTCATTGTCCGGCCAGCAGAGCAAGGTGGCGCTGGGGGAGATGTTCGCCGTGTCGATGTCCCAGACCCGGATCGGGTTGAACGTGGCGATGCTGGGGCCGCCTTGCAACGTGTTGCAAGCGTTCTCTGCGCTGAGCCGCACGGTCGTCTCGCAACCCACGGTTCCGGGCAGGTAGGTGTGCGACAGGACCTGGCCCAGGTTCGTATAGTCGTAGGTGTCCCACGTGGTGCCGTCACCGAAGTTCCACTGGAAGACCGTATTGGGCGAGGTGTTGGTGCTGCTGTTGATGAAGTCCACGTTCTGCGGTGCACAGACCTGGGTGAGACCGCCCACGGGGATCTGGATCGAGGCACTGGTGCTCTGCTCCATCGTCACCGTACCGGTGACCACGCATCCACTGGCGATATCCGTGAAATTGACCGTGTACACGGCCACGGCGGCGGCATACACATGGCTTACGGTTTGGGGTGGTGCCAGCCCGGCGCCGCTATGCACGGCGCTTCCGTCGCCCCAATCGATCGTGTAAGCCCCGGTGGCGGTGCTTGAAGCCACGAGCAACGTGAAATTGCCCCCGGAACAACTGATCCAGACCGGTGCGTCGCTGGGATTCCCTTGGCTGTCGAACAACTGTGGGCATTGCGCCATGGAGGCGACCGATAGTGCAATGCAGGCCGATAATAGCAGCGATCTTCGGATGGCCATGGGGGATCTCATCGTGCATCTGTACGCGGGCACGACCGGTTTGGATACCAAAGCCGGCAAAAGATCTGACGAAGAGGCCGAGCGGGCCGTTCAGCAGCGATGACGGGTCGATGGCCGGTTCCCGGACGTGTCGAACAAATTGAGCGGAGGGCCGTATCAGGGCGGATAAATCCTGGACCACGGGAACATGGGCAACTTCGACCTCTGCGTCATCGGTGGCGGACCTGCGGGTTATGCCGCGGCCATGCGCGCCATCGACCTCGGTAAGCGGGTGGCCCTCATCGAGCGGGACCGCATCGGTGGGACCGGGATCTACAACGGGGCGCTCGCCTCCAAGACTTTGTGGGAGCTGAGCCACCGCGTGGCCACCGCGAACGAAGTGCTGCTCGGCAGGGGCAAGGAACCCTTCCGGCTTTCCTGGGAGGAGATCTCCAAGGCGCTCAACGAAGCGCAGTTCGAACGCAAATACCTCTTCTCGTGCCACATGCAAATGCTGGCCGCACGACCCGGCGAAGCGGGCCGCATGTTCAAGCACATCCGGGGGAGTGCAGCTTTTGTGGACCCGCACAACGTGCTGGTGACCCGCGATGGCACGTCCGCTTGTATTTCCGCGGACCACTACATCATCGCCACGGGAAGCCGACCGAGAAGCCTGCCGGGGATCGCCGTGGATGAACGAAGGATCCTTTCCAGCGATGGCATTTTTAGCATTGAGGAACTCCCCAAGAGCATCGTCATCATCGGTGCCGGCGTGGTGGGCTGCGAGTTCGCCACCATCTTCAGCAACTTCGGATCGACCAAAGTGCATCTGATCGACCGGGCGCCGCGAATACTTCCGTTCGAGGATGAGGATGTCTCCGAGCTTGTCGCACGGAACCTCGAGCGTAAAGGTGTTGTCATCCATCACCAGGCCCAGCTTCAGCGGATCGCCGCTGAACCGGATGCCGTACGCTACCTCTTGCGATATGAAAATGGTGGCACGGAGGAAGTGGCCGTGGAGAAAGCACTGCTGTCCGTGGGCCGCGTGGCGAACGTGGAGGGCTTGGGACTTGATCTTGCCGGCGTGGAACTGAATGACAAGGGGAATGTGGTGCTGACGGAGACGACCACCACGCAACCGCATATTCATGTGGTCGGTGATGCCATGGGCGCCAATATGCTGGTCAATATCGGTGAGCTCGAAGGCAGGCATGCCGTGGAACGCATTTGGGACGTACACCGGAATACGCTCAGCCATGCGAACGTGAGCACGATCATGTTCCTCGACCCCGAGGTAGCTGGAGTCGGCTTGAACGAACAGGATTGCAGGAAGCGGAACATCGCGCACCGCACGGCCCGCATCGATTACTCCTGCCTTGCAAGGGCCATCGCCATGCGGCGAACGAACGGCTTCTTTAAATTGATCGTCACCGACGATGACGACATGACCGTGCTGGGCATGCGTGCCGTGGGCGAGCACGCCAGCAGCGCCATACAGGCCGTGGCCCTGATGATGAGCTCCGGCATGGGCATCCGCGAGCTGGCTTCGCTCATGCATCCCCATCCAAGCATTACGGAAGGGGTGCAGGAATGCGCGCGCATGCTGCTGGGCACGAGCATCTTCAAGCCGGAAGTGCTCAACGACCGCATGCACTGCGGGATCTGGAGGCCGAACGCGGCGGAAAAGGCGGCGTGAACGTCAGGGATGTTTCCCCTCCTTGTAGAAAGGAGGGGAAAGGGGTGGTGCATTGGTTCTGAGCCACAGCATCTTTCTACAAGTGCGGCGGTCCCGGGTCCGTGAAAGCCGGGTTCGTCAGGAATTCATCATCCGTCAACGAGTTCAGAAAGGTGATGATCTGCTGGCGCTTCGTGGGATCCAGCCCCAACTGCATTTCCGGGTCCGTGAACTTCATGAACGGGTCCACCGTGGATGAGGCATGGCCACCGGAATTGTAGTGGTCCAACACCTGGTCGATAGTGGCAAAGCGGCCATCATGCATGTAGGGCGCCGTCACCATGATGTTCCGCAGGGTCGGCGTCTTGAACTTCGCCATGTCCGCAGGGTTGTTCGTCACACCGGCACGTCCGGCGTCCGCGAACACGGTGTCCAGCCCGTTGTTGTGGAACTGCTCATCGGTGAAAAGCCCTGCGGCTTCGGTGTGGCAATGGAAGCAGTCCGCACCGCCTTGGCCCACCACCGGAGTGCTGCCCGCCACGGGTATGATCTGGCCTATGGCGCCACCTTCTTTCTTGAACAGGTCGAAGCCTACCTGCGCATCCACTGGCAAGGTGGCCTCACCCCTGCGGAACTTGTCGAAGGGACTGTTGCCACTGATCATCGTACGGATGAACTGGGCAATGGCCTTGGCCACCAACAGCGAATCCACTTGGTCCGTCCCAAATGTGTTCCCGAAGAGCGTGGGGTAAGCCGCATCAGCCTGTAGCTTGCTCATTGCGCTGGGCCAGGTCTCGTGCATCTCGATCGGGTTCCTCACCGGCTGGAGGATCTGTTGCTCCAAGCTGGCTGCTCTGCCGTCCCAAAAGAAGAATTGCCCGTACCCCAGGTTGATCAACGGCATGGCGCTCCGGTTACCGGCGATGCTGTCAATGCCCTTGGAAACGGCTTTTCCGTCCGTGAACGCCAACGATGGGGCATGGCAGCTCGCGCAGCTCATCCCGTTGTCACCGCTCAGTCGCTCGTCGTAGAACAGGAAGCGGCCCAAGGCCACGCCCTCCACGGTCATCGGATTGTCCGCCGGAATGTCCATCGGCGGCAGGTTGCTGGGAATGTCCAAGTGATAGGGCGTACCGATCGCGGTCGGCGTCGGTTCTGGCTTGTCACGGCGGCATCCCGCCAAGGTGATCACGGCGATCACCAATGCGAAGTGTATGAGGGTGGATCGGTTCATTCCACGGTGTCCAAAGGTCGCTCATCCGTGAGCGACCGTAAGAAGGCGACGAGATCCGCTTTCTCTTGGTTGCTCAATTGCAACGGCACCAGCAACGGGTCCTTGTTCGGGTCGGCAAGGCCGCCGCTGTTGAAGTGTTCGACCGCTTCCTCCAAGGTCGCCATGCTGCCGTTATGCATATACGGCGCGGTGAGCGCGATGTTGCGCAACGTGGGCGTCTTGAACTTGCCGCGGTCGCCGGGTTGCAACGTGAGGCGCTGCCGCCCTGCGTCGCTTGTATGGTCCAGCGATGTCCCGATGTTGTGAAAATCGTGGTCGCTGAGGTCGAAGCCTGAATGGCAGACGGAACATTTCCCGCGGTCGCCGTTGAAGATCGCCCAGCCGCGTTGCTCCTCCACTGTCAGTGCGCTCGCATCGCCTTGGTATAAGTAGCGGTCGAAGCGGGAGGTGCCACTGATCAGCGTGCGCTCATAGGAGGCGAGCGCCCGGGTGAGCACGAACAGGTCGAAGGGCCTGCCGTAAGCCGCCATGCTCCCGGAGCGGTACGGCTCCACATCGCGCAGCGCCGCGACCACCGCATCCACCGTGGCGTTCATCTCCGCGCTGTCCAGTAACGGGATCAGCACCTGCTGCTCCAACGTGGGCGCACCACCATCGCGCATCAGCAAGGGATGGTAGGCCACATTGGCCAAGGTCGGCGCGTTGCGGAAACCACTGCGGCCGCCAACGCCGATGCTCAAGGCCACGGTATCACTGAAGGCCCGGTCCGGATGATGGCACGAGGCGCACGAAATGCCACGGCCCAGTGAAAGGCGCTCATCGAAGAACAGGGCTTTGCCAATCTTCACCGAAGCCAGTGTGAGCGGGTTGTCCGCAGGAACGGGAGGTGCGGGGGCACCAGGCGGCAGTTGAAATGTGAAAGGAGCGTCGGCAACCGCCATGGTCGCTTCATCCTTGGTGCAGGACACACTAGCCAGTATCACTAGCAACGGGGCGCCGATCCGCATCGTCGATCTCATCTCATTCCACGCTGAACGCGGCGCTTTGCAAATTCGCCAACTTCAGGGCCAGGCCGAGGTTGTCCACTTCGCCGTGCCACGATGCGCCCTGGGTCAGGTCCAAGGTGTCGGTGCCGTTCGTGAAGAACCGCGAAACGTCCACCAACAGGGTGAGCCGCGCGGTATCGTCAGCACCGGGTTGCAGGTTGACCGGAATGGAACGCTCACGATAGCAGGTGTCCAGACCGGTATGAAGGGAGAAGTTGTAAGGGAGATCACCGGTGTTGGTCAGGTCCGTATCGAAATGCCCTTCGAGGAGCACAAAGCGGTACATCGATGCCCAAGTCCAATACATGCCGCTATTGTTGCCGGTGGGGGCGTTCGGCGGGATGGTGGCAATGTCGATGTGGTTGATCGCCAGCGGAAGACCCAGGCCGAATCTGAGCTCATGCGGATCACTGGCGGACATGGACAGCACGCGCGTCAATGGCCCGTTGGTCACGTCGAACAGGTCTGCGTCGAAGAGCCGGTCCTCCGCACCATTTTCGACCACGGTGAAGTAGGAGAGATAGAATTTCACCAAGCTCACGGTCACTTGGTTTCCAGCAGGTGTTTGATAATGGGTCGCGGGGTTGAACGGGGCGCCGTTCCAGACGGGCTTTACCGTGAGCTTCACGGGAGTATAGTGCAGTACCGGTCCAGGAACTTCCGGGTCCTTATTGCAGGCCGGGAGGATCAGGATGGCGGCCAACAGGAGGCCGATGAACAAGTACAGTTGTCGGGGCATGTGGTCGAGGGTTCCGGCTGTTTGGAGGTTCAGCTCCAGCCGTACGAAATTACGATGATCCAAAAGGTTCCGGGTTCACGGGCCCATACCCGATCTTCAACATCCGGTCACTACCTAACTCCGGAGGTCCGTGTTCATAGAACCTCCATCGGTTGCTTGTTCGAAGTGCGGACGGTAGAACGAAGCGGAATGGGGGGTCCAGCTTCCATGATCCACGCACCGAACGTCCGAAGAGCAGAGTAACGTTTTCGCAATTGCAAAAATGGTTGCGTTATTTTTGATTGCTTCGATGTCGGATCATGCCATCAAATGATTTTGAACACCCCGCGCTCACAAGTGACCCGGCCATTGGACGGGGAGCACAGTTGCGGAGCGGTCGGAACACTTATTCTATCCCATTTGCAAATGGTAGTTCACTTCGTAAGGCGTACCCCTTTCGATCACTGCGTAGACGCGATGGATGATCTTGTTCCGCAACGCATTGAGCACTGACATTTTGGGCTTGCCTTGGGCACATTTTCTTGTCCAATAATCCTTCAGTTCACCGGGGCGGGTGATGCATCCCAAAGCGGAGATGTGCAGTAATGTCTTCAGGCCCCTGTTTGCTTTTGGGGACACGCGTGTGCGCCCTCGTATCGAAGACCCCGAGGAGAATTCATAGGGTGCTGCTCCAGCATGACAGGATAACGCCCTCGGGTTCCTGAACCGTGTAAAGCCTTCAGTGATCGCCAAAAGATTTGCCGCCAGAACAGGTCCCACGCCAGGAACCGAAAGCAACAGCTCATACATGCGTTTGAGCTCGGGTTGTTTGTTGACCTGCTCCAGTATCATGCCGTCAACTTCCTTGATGAGCTTGTCCAGTAGGCGAAGATGGAGCTTATCAAATCGATCAAAGGACTTCTTCAACTCGCCTTCCACATAGCGGTTCAGATCCCCCAGCTGCTTCTTGTGCTTCACCCGGTCACGCACCAATTGGTTACGCCGTGTGATCAGCTGGCGAAGCGCATCATGCTGGAGCCTGTCGGCGGTGAAGAGCCGGGCCTTGTCCTGGAACCTGCGGGCATATTCCGCTATACGCAGAGCATCCACTTGGTCATTCTTGCCCCGAGTAACACCAATGCTGTGCTGGATGTCGCTAGGATGCGCTAACCAAACACGCATACCCAGTTCCACCAGCCAACGGACCGGGCCATTGGAATAATGGCTCGTCGGCTCCAAGCAGATCATCAGGTCCTCCTTGTCCAACTCGAACTCCTTCATCCAGCGCTTGATCAAGGCACACAAGGGCTTGCTACCATTGCGCACGCTGATCGAACCCTTGATCCTTCCCGTGTCGTCGGTAAGGGCCACCTCCAAGGTGGCACGGCTTACATCAATTCCTATCCAGTGCTTCATTCCTCCATTACTTTTGAAGTTCATCAAGTGACTTCTGGGGAACTGAGCACCGAACCTGAACTCGACAACTCTAATAGGCCCTCACGCCTGGTATTCTATCTGAGTCTCGGGTCCGGAAGGTCACAGGTCCAATAAGTGTTATAGGCCTTGAGCCTGTTGCGGGATTGGTTCACCTGTGACCTTGCTCGGTCCTTCAGAAGTCTGTCGGTGCAAGTGTAGAGTTGCGAGAGCGGGGGCGACCTCTTTGAGCAAGCATGGCACAGAGGCCTTATCCAGCGCAACGTGGACAACCGCCACCGCGTGAAGTTCAAACTGCTCGTTCCCTATCAGGAACTACTATCGGGGTGCAGGAGCCTGAAGGGAGTCTCCTGCTTGATCCCGCAGGGATCACACCACACAAAGAAAGTGTCCGGGCCCGGCCCACTTTTGACGCCATCGGTAACGCAGTCACCTTCGGTCGTCTCCTGCTGAGGCAAACCTATGGCACCAAATACCTACTTTCACATCGACCAAACAACGTTGTCCGATTAATAGGGGGTTTGACCACCGGTGATACGGTATTTAACGTATTCGTGGATAATTCTACGGGGAACAACATGGTCGTGTCTTCGGTTGATACCATAATCCTTGCGGGTGGTGGTCCAAGAAAACGCATTGGTGTGAACTTGAATGCGGTGAGTGCCTTTTCCGCTGGTTATTGGATACAAGGCATAGGTGGCACAGGTGGCCTTCTAAGCACTTGTGCCTGCACTTCAGTTTCGGGTTCCACGGAATTACAATGCATGAGTGTCAATGGCACAATTATGTATGGCATTAACGGAGGACGGATTGGGGAGTGTTTCGTCATCACTGCCATGGATGAGCAAGATGCGATCACCGATCTGGCGATACGGCCCAACCCCTCAACCGGCCAATTCACCCTCCACAATCCCCGTTTGGCCAAGAACATAGCCGTGTATCCCTCCAGCGGCCAAAAGATCTGGCAAGGCAGCGGCAACACCATCGACATCACCGCGCAGCCGCCCGGCGTGTATACGGCGGTGGTGGCCACGGAGCGCGGCAGGCAGGCGGTGCGTTTGGTGGTGATGCGATAGATTTGCGGCCCCGATATTCCATCGGGAAGAGGACGAGCTGATCAGTTGATGGACGCACGAAAGTCACCCTTTGCCCTTCTCGCCTTGTTCAGCTACGTGTTGATGGTATCGCCTGCCTCGGCGCAAGCCTTGCAGGTCTTGGACGGCACAAGCCGCCAGCCGGTGATCGGCGCGGTGCTTTCCTCCAAGGCCCCGGCACGGCAGGCCGCCACCGATAGCACCGGCAGTGTGGGCCTTGCCGGTTTCCCGGACAGTGCCCAGGTCCGCGTAGAGCATATCAGTTACGAGCCTTTGCGGATCCGCGCGTCGGCCTTGCGAAAGTTGGATGGTCCGCTATTGCTGTGGCCCCGTACCACCGAACTGGACGCCTTCGTTTTCTCCGCCAGCCGCTTCAAGGAACCCCGGCAGGATATACCCGAACAGATCGACGTGCTTGCGCGCAAGGAGATCGCCTTCGATGCCCCGCAAAGCACCGGCGACCTGTTGCAGAACAGCGGTACGGTCTTCGTGCAGAAGAGCCAGATGGGCGGCGGCAGCCCCGTGATCCGAGGCTTCGAAGCCAGCCGCGTGCTGTTGGTGGTGGACGGCGTGCGCATGAACAACGCCATCTACCGCGCGGGCCATTTGCAGGACATCATGACGATGGACCCCAACGCGTTGGAACGCATCGAGGTGATCAGCGGCCCGGCCTCCGTGGTCTACGGAAGTGATGCATTGGGCGGCGTGGTACACCTGATGACGCGCAGTGCGCCTTTTTCAGACAGCGCGGGAACACGCCTCTTCCACGGTGGGGCCTATGCGCGCTACAGCACTGCCAACGACGAGCGCACCGCACATGCGGACATCAGCTTGGGCGGTCATAAGTTCTCCAGCTTCACGAGCATCACCGCCAGCGATTTCGGGGACCTGCGCCAAGGGCAGCAGCGCCTTTCCGCTTATCCGGACTTCGGGAAAAAGCCGTTCACCGTGGAACGCATTGAGGGTACCGACGTGGCCGTTCCCAACCCGGACCCGGACGTGCAGACCGGCACCGGTTACCAACAGTTGGACCTGCTGGAGAAGCTACGCTTCCGCAGCGGACCGCGTACCACGCACCAGTTGAACCTGCAGATGAGCACCAGCAGTGATGTGCCGCGCTACGACCGCCTTTCCCTTTATTCCACCGACAGCGCCGGGGCGATCTTTCCCGCCAGCGCCGAATGGTACTACGGTCCGCAACAGCGGCTGTTGGCCGCCTATACGCTGGAGTTGGAAGGGAACGGATTATTCGACCAAAGCCAGATCACCGCCAACGGCCAGCGCGTGGTGCAGAGCCGCCACAACAGGAATTTCGGCAGCAATTCCCTGAAGAACCGCACCGAGGAGGTGACCGTTTTCGGCCTCAACGCCGACTTTGAGAAGCGCATCGCCAAGCACGAGCTGCGCTACGGATTGGAGCTGACGCGCGACGCGGTGACCTCCTCGGCGTTTGCGGAGAACATCGGAACAGGTGCCGTTTCTTATCTCGGTACGCGCTATCCGGGCAGCAGCACCGTGACGCATGCGGCGGTCTATCTCACGCACACCGTGGAGCTGAACCGCCGTTGGCTGCTGAGCGAAGGGGTGCGGCTCTCGCACGTGGGCTTGCGCAGCACCTTCAGCGACGCGGAGGACTTCCAGTTCCTCAACGGGACGGTGGCCCAGAACAATACGGCCTTCAATTGGCGGGCGGGCGCGGTGTGGTCGCCGGGAAAAGCATGGCGCGTCACGGCCTTGGCGAGCACCGGCTTCCGCGCGCCCAACGTGGACGATCTCGGAAAAGTGTTCGATAGCACACCGGGCCAAGTGATCGTGCCCAACCCCGATCTGCGTCCGGAACGAACGCTGAACGTGGAGGCGGGCATCAGCAAGGCTTTCGCGGAACGCTACACCCTCGATGCGCAGGCCTTCCACACGTGGTACACCGATGCGCTGGTGGTGGCTCCCTCCACAGCGAACGGACGCGACAGCATCCTGTACGACGGCATGATGAGCCGGGTGACGACCATGACCAACGCGGGCAAGGCTACCATCAGCGGCGGCAGTGCGCAGTTGGCCGCGAAGTTCACCGCGCGCTGGTCGCTCCAAAGCGGCATCACCTGTACCTATGGGCGGGTGCGCACGGACAGCTCTGCCACGCCGCTGGATCACGTGCCGCCGGTGTACGGGCGCACGGCGGTGGATTATTCCGCCAAGCGGATCCATGCGGAGGTCTACGCATTGTACAACGGATGGAAACGGTTGGCCGATTACAGCGGCAGCGGTGAGGACAACTTGAACAGTGCCACACCGGACGGAATGCCCGCGTGGTGGACGTTGAACGTGCGCGGTGAATTTTCCCTTTCGCGGGTCCTTTCCGTTCAAGCCGGGGTGGAGAATATCCTGGACCGGAACTACCGGGTCTTTGCCAGCGGCGTGAGCGCACCGGGCCGGAACGTGATGGTGGCGTTGCGCGCGAGCTGGTAACACCAACTCGCAATACAAAAGCATCTGATCATGCGAGGAGATGGAATGCTCAACTTCGCGATTCCGGGTCGCGCCCGGAATGACACTTGTTTTTGGAATGGATGCTTGAATAGCTGCGCCCGGCGCAGTTATTCAAGCATCCATTCCTCCCTTGGTTGTCACCCCGGCCTTCGAGCCGGGGTCGCGAAAATGTGTGACCGAAATTATCCTGGACGCTAGTGATCCCTGATTCCGAGCAGCCGTGTCGGAAGTCGAAATTAGGGATCAGGAATTTCGGATCCAGATCCGCCGACGGAAGGCAGGCCTGACTACTGAGAGGTATCTGTCGCCCACTAACTTCGGCCATCCATGTTCAAGGTCCTCCACAGCTCCGCCGGTGCCGGCAAGACACACGCCTTGGTGAAGCACTACCTGCTGCTCTCCCTGCACGGTCCCGATCCTGCGGCCTACTCACACATCCTCGCACTCACCTTCACCAACAAGGCCGCGGCTGAGATGCGCGAGCGCGTGCTGGTGTACCTCGAAGCTCTAGCCTCGGAGAAACCAATGGACGGCGCCAAGGCCGATGTGCGCGACAGCGTGATGGCCGAAGCGGGCATCACGGCGGAGGAACTGCACCGCCGTGCGAAGGCCATGCTCTCGCACATGCTTCACCATTGGTCGCAGGTGGCCATCAGCACTATCGATGCCTTCACGCGCCGCGTGGTGATGCCCTTTTCCCGCGACCTGCTGCTGGACCATGAGCTGCGCATGACCACCGAGGAGCCGTACTACCGCGCCAAAGCGGTGGACCTGCTGCTGGAAGAGGCCGGTCGTGACGCCGCGCTCACCAAGATGCTCGTGGCCACCTGCGAGCAATTGCTGGAGGACGAAAGCTCCTGGCGGCCGGATACGCCGTTGCTTGAGCTTTCCGCGCAGCTCACCAAGGAGAACGCGCTGGAGCATCTGGCCACGCTGCGCGAAATGGACAGCGATCAGTTCCTCGAACTGTACAAACGCTTGCGCCAGCGTACCAAGGAGTTCCGCGAACGCATGCGGAAGCTCGGTACCGATGCCTGCGATGCCATTGAACGTGCCGCGCTCACCGATAAGGATCTCGCCAACGGAAAGGGCGGCTTCATCAGTTACTTGAGGAAGCTGCGTGACTTCGATGGCCCGTTCGACATGGGCAAGAATGTGACCAAGGCATTGGAAAGCGACAAATGGCATTCCGGCTCCGCCACACCTTCCGCGGTATACGCGATCGAAAACCTTGCGCCCCTGTTCCGCATGACCATCGGAACGGTGGAGGCGCTCCGCGATACGGAGATGCGCGATTACTTCATCGTCGAAGCCATCACGCACGATCTGCTCGCCACCGCCAGCCTTAATTCCATCGATCAACGCTTGGAGGAACTGAAGCGGGAGGAAGGCGTCTCCTTCTTCAGCGACCTCACCCGCAAGGTGATGGCCATCGTGCAGGACGAACCCGCCCCCTTCCTCTATGAACGGCTGGGCGAGAAATACAGCCACTTTCTGATCGACGAGTTCCAGGACACCAGCCTGATGCAATGGCACGCGCTGTTGCCTTTGGTGGAGAACGCGCTTTCCACGGGCGGCTCCGTGCTGTTGGTCGGTGATGCCAAGCAGGCCATCTACCGCTGGCGCAATGGCGAGGCGCGGCAGTTCGTCGCCTTTCCGAAAATTTTCAGGAAAGAAGTGTTGGCGCGGGGTGATGCGTTCGAGTCGGCATTAGTTCGTGCGCACGTGCCGGTGGAGCCGTTGGCCTCGAACCATCGCTCGGCAAGGAGCATCATCACCTTCAACAATGATGTGGCCGGCAGGCTGAAGTTGGAGTTGGACGAACAGGAACGCAACGTGTACGACCGCCATGAGCAGGCCATGGTGCGCGAGGATGAAGGCTACGTGGAGGTGAGCTGCTACACAACAGACAAAGGATCCGAAGGGGACGGGCCATGGGATCTGATGGCGAAAGCCGTCATCGATAGCCTTGCCGACGGCTTTCGCTTGGGCGACATTGCCGTGCTCGTGCGCACCAAAGCCCAAGGTGCCGAGGCAAGCAGCCGCTTGACGACAGCGGGCTGGGAGGTGGTATCCCCCGACGGCCTTACCCTCGGTGCGAATCCCGTTGCCTGCGCGGTGGTGCATGTCTTGGCTTGGCTACAACGGCCTGTGGACGAGAACGCCGCCCTTGCCGCGCAGTCCATTGCTTCGATTCGGGCGAAGGCGGAAACGGTGGACCCCTTTCCCGAAGGTCTGAAGCCTCAGGAGATCCTGCGCCGCTGGCGTTCCGAGCATCCGCGCATCAGTGCAAGATCGCCGTTGGTCACATTGGTCTGTCGCATCGCTGAAGCGATAGGGCACGACCCTGCCTCGGACGTCTTCATCATGGGCCTGGTGAACGAAGCTCACGCATTCTCGAAAACCGGCGGCGACGACCTCCCCGGCTTTCTGGAACATTGGGACCGTGCCGCCAACGGCCGCTCCGTAGGCGGTAATCCCGGCCTGGACGCCATCCAAGTGATGACCGTCCACAAAGCCAAAGGCCTGCAGTTCCCCGTGGTGATCGTGCCTGAGGCGGGCAAGAGTTCGCGCGGCGGGAACGGCGAACGGATCTGGATAGCGCCGGATCCCGCTTTGGGAGGTCCGCCCAGTGCACTGGTGAAGAAGGTCACGGCGTTGACCGACCTCGGTATTCCGGAACTGGTGGAGGAGGACCGGCTTTCGAAGCTCGATCAGTTGGACGTGCTGTACGTGGCGCTCACCCGCCCGGAACAACGGCTGTACGTCAGCGTGGCCGGAAGTGGGAACGAATTTTTGGCGAAGGCATTGCGCGAGCACTTGGGTTTGGAAGCGGGCACCATGTGGACCGCTGGCATGCGTGGCCCGCGGATCGAGAAGGAGCGGAGAGGTGCTTTACCGAATGAGCCGACAGCTTTCGAACTCTCCTCCGCAGCGTCTCAGGGCGAGCGTGAATTGGCCCTCCGTCGTGAAGCACCCGATGGCTGGGATCCCGCGGACCCCGATCCCTACCGCAGCCACGGACGCGCCGTCCATGCCATGCTCGCTCGCGTGCATACGCCGAAAGACCTACCTGAAGCCGTGGCCATGGAAAGCACGAGCTGGGGTCTGGCCCCGGGCATCACCGCCACCATCGCGAAGCAATTGGAAGCGCTGTTGGCCAAGCCGGAACTCACACCCTTCTTCCGCGAAGGCCTCGAAGTGCATACGGAATCCACGTTGCTTGATGCCGAGGGCCATGCTGTGCGACCGGACCGCGTGGTGCGAGAAGGTGATGTGTTCCGCGTGCTGGACATCAAGACCGGCGCGCCTTCCGAACATCACAAGGAACAAGTGCGGGGCTACACGGAACTGCTGCACGCAGTGGAAGGCCGACCAGTGGAAGGCTACTTGCTGTATGTAGGCGACGGCACACTGGTGCCAGTGGAAGCATGAACGGTATGGAACAACTCCAATGGTCGGTGTACGATTTCTCCGAACTGGGTGCACAGCTTTTTCACGACATCGTGAAGCTTCGTATTGACGTCTTCGTGGTGGAGCAGAACTGCCCTTATCCCGAAGTGGATGGCCAAGATCCGGACGCCCTGCATATAGTGGGCCGGCGAGCGGACGGGGCGTTGGTCGCGTACGCAAGGATCCTTCCGCCGGAAGCTAATGGTATACCGCATGTCGGTCGCGTGGTGGTGGCGAAGGAACATCGCCGCACCGGTCTTGGAGAACGGTTGATGCAGGAAGCATTTGAAGTGCTGCGTCAACGCTATGGGAGCACGCGTTCCGCCTTAGCGGCACAGACGCATCTGGAACAATTCTATACGGACCTCGGCTATGTAAGAACCGGCGACGACTACCTCTGGGACGGCATCCCACACGTGGACATGGTGCTGAATGAAAGCTAAGCTTCAGCCTTTGCCTCCGCGCCCCGGTGATCTTGGCGCTCTTGCGTCGTGGCGGTGAAAGGCTATCCGGATTTCTCTGCGTCTCCGTGCCTCAGCGGCCCCTCTTCTCTTTACCGGATCAGCACGAAGCTCCCGTTGTACTCCTGCTCCAATGGCCCGTATTCCGTGAGCCACGCCTTGTAGGAATACATTCCCGGTAGGCCGTTCTTGCCATCCCAACCCTTAGAGGGGTCGGTGGTGCTGAACACGGAATGTCCCCAGCGGTCGAAAATATCAAGCTGGTATTCCCTCGCTCCGATCACGCTGGGCGTCCACATCTCGTTGATCCCGTCGCCGTTCGGGCTGAAGGCCGTGGGGGCGAAAAACAGGTGGTCGCCGATAAAGATGCGCATCGAGGTGGTGTCCGTGCAGCCCACGCCGCTCGTGACGGTGAGATAGGCGGTGTACCAGCCAGCATCGCTGAAGGTGTGCGTGAATTTCGTGGTGTCGTAATGGATGCCCTCCACCATGAAATCCCACTGCTCCGCATCGATGGAATAGTCTGAGAAGGTCACTTCCGGATGAAGCACCGTGGTGACCGAGGGAATGGCCGTGGCCCTTGCTGTGGGTTGGGGCCACACGGAGACCAGGTCGTTAAGGGTGAGCGAGCGGGTGGCCACACAGCCGGAATCCGTGGAGACCGAAAGGGTGACATCATATATGCCGGGCGCAGTATAGATATGATCCGGCAGGCTGTCCGCGCTGTTTTCCCCGTCACCGAACTGCCAGTTGTAGTACAAGGGCGTCCATGCGGTGGAGCTGTTGGTGAAGTGGGGACCGAAAGGCACGCAGCCGTTCGTGTCCGAAGTGAACAGGGGAACAGGCAAGGGGAACACGCGGATCGTGTCGGTGAAGAGATCGGTACAGCCGCCGTCGTCCACGGAAACCGATACGGCATGGCTCCCCAAGGTGGAGAAACCGACGGTGGTGCTGGCTGTGTTCGGATCGGGTGATACGCCGGTGCCGAAATCCCACTGCACGTTCGCTGAGGCGGTGAAATTTCCGAAGGCCGTTACCTGCACCGGCAGCTGATCGGTACACAAAGTGGGCGGCGCGGTGAATTCCACTTGCACAGGGTCGTGGACGTTGTAGGTGCTGTAGGAAGTGTCGCCACAGGGCCAACCGGGATTTGCGATCAAAGTGATGGTGTAGCTGCCGGGCGCAGGGTAGGTGAAGGCGGGGTTCACTGCGTTCGAGGTGTCCGCAGCAGTGCCGGGTACGCCGAAAACCCAGTGATAGAAGCTCGCACCCGTGCTCTGGTTGGTCATTTGCACGGCAAGGCCGTCACAGGTGTTCTGTTGGTCCTGGAACTCCGAGACAATGGCTTGGGTGCAATTCACCACCAAAAAGCGGAAGTCGCGGATCACTTGGCTGATGGCGACACCATCGCGGTATTCGGTCACGCTCAAGCTGACGGCGAAATTGCCGAGCGTGGTGGGATGAAGTGTCAGCAGGCCATTGCTGGAACCGAAGATGACCGGCGGGTTGGAATTCAATTGGTTCGAGGTGGAGTAGCCCGGGGCCCAGACCACCGGCTGGTATGGCGGAGCGGCCGGCGGGTCGGGCATGATGTTGATCGTATTGTCCCCGCCTTGCAGCGGTGCGCACATGGCATAGACCAGCGAATCACCGTCCGGGTCCACCGCAAATTGATCGATCGTCATGGTCTGGTCCAGGCAAAGCACCATGGGCGGGTCGTTCTCGAAGGCCGGTGAGCTGTTCGGCCCCGTCACATCCGGGTCCGGCACCTGCACCGTGCAGGTCATGCCTTGTGAGCTGGGGTTGTTGCTCAGGTTGATCACGGCAGGGGACCGGCAGCAACGCTGATAGGCCAAGGTGTATCCTCCGGTGCCAGAGGGCAGGTGGATCACGCCGGTGTAGATGCCTTGCTTGGTGCAGATGCTCGGCGGGATGGTCAGGCAGGGGTTACTTACCACCACCGGCAAGGTCGTTTCCGCAGGCAGGTTGAAATGCACGGTGTTCACCAATACACCGGCACTGTTGAAAATGCCGATGGCAGCCTGCGCGTCCAGCGCGGTATTGTTGGTGTTGGAAGGTCCACAATCCCGGTAAAGGCGCAGGGTCACTTGGTAATCGTCGTTGCCGAGCGAGGTGTAGTACATTTCACCGCCTAGGATGTGCGTGGCGAAGCCGTGCAGTGAACAAGACAAGAAAAGGGTGAGCAGGATAGTGCGCATCTGCGGAGAGGACGACAAGGTAGCTGATTTCGTTGGCTGGCCTCACCCCAATAACCCTTCGACCCCGTTCAAGCATCGGCCACGTTCGTAGCCATAAGACCGGGAAATTCCCGACCGGTATCATGATCAACGCGGGGCCTAGCATTGATCTGTAACCACATGTCCATGGAAAGTATTAGTTTGTATAGGTCGCTTGATCGTGTTGTTAGCGGAAAATAGATCAACCCTGATCACCGTGAAGCCATGAAGACACCATTACACAACCGAGGTCTGGTAACGATACTGCTCGCCGCTTTTTCCTTGGGCGCATATCAGGCAGATGCTCAGGTGGTCCAGATCAACACGGGAACGCCAAGCACACCTCTGTATGCCGTGGGCCCGATCTACATGTCCTCCACCTTGTTCTATCGCTATAGCCGTTATGCCTACTTGTACACCCAATCGGAGTTGGAAGCGGTCGGATTCACGCCGGGAACGGAGATCACAACGGTGGGATGGATGAAGAATACTGCAAACTCTGCAGCGGGACCCGCAGTGTTCAGCATATACATGAAGAATTCAAGTACAACGGCATATGCACTGGGGTCGGAAACTTGGGCCAATTTGAGCAGCGATGCAACATTGGTATACACGGACCCGGCCCAAGCCATTCCTGCCACGGCAAGCCCCAATTACATTGATTTTACGCTCACTTCATCCTATACATACACGGGAGGATCGTTGGAGGTCCTGACGTAGTGGGACATCTCAGCACCTACAGCGCCCATAGCTACCGGGGCGTTCGAATTGGTGAACACGGTCGTGGTCGACAGGATCTATGGCATGGGCAATACATCCCTGCCGGCCTCATTGTCCAGCACGACCAATAATACGAGCATCGATGATCTTCGCCCTGTGGTCCAATTCAGGATCGATAATGGCACAGGCGTCCGTGATATGCTGGCTGAGAGGATCAGCGTCTATCCGAATCCGGCTGAGCACTTCATCCAGATCATGAATGAAAGTGCGTCGCCCTTGGAAAGTATCGTGATCACGAATGCCATTGGGAAAGTGGTCTGCGCGGAAAGGCAGGGCGGCATCCAAGCAGATCACCGGATCAACGTGGAGAACATGGAGGCCGGCCCCTACATCTTGGTGATCCAGACCATTGCCGGACGCATCGTGATGAGAGTCACGGTTCCGTGAAGCGGGTGGTGCGCATTCGGATGGCCCCGGATCGGGTATAAGGTTGCCGGTGTCTCTGTTATTCAAGAGCGGAGCATTGCGACAAATGCCTTTCGAAGGCATCGGCCCCGCAAGCGACCACATGCCCATCATCCGCCGCGATCAGCTCCATCACCCGTACTTTTTCCGGATAGATCACCGCTTTCACCCGGTGGGACACATATCGGCTGCCCACCTGTTGAACCTCGGTGAACTCAGTAGCTGAGTCGATCCGATACCAGTTAAGGCCGTTCGAAGAGCGCCGGTACAAGGGAAAGCGGATTTCGTCCATGGGGGCTACTTTGCGCAAAGATCGATGAGGATGACCAGAATTTTCTACCGCGAAGAACACGAAGGACACAAAGGCCTTTGACCGGAATGGACCGAGGGAAGGTCGTGGTCAGGGATGTCGTGATCATCAGTGCCCATCTTAACCATCAGCGATCATCAGCGTTCCATCTATGACAGCATTTCTTCAACAAGTTGCTAAGGCCCTTCTGGCCGAGCATGGCCCTGCGCTGCGCGATGTGGCGGTGGTGCTGCCCAGCCAGCGGGCCGGTCTGTACCTGCGGAAATGGGTGAGCGTGGAAGCTGGGCAGCCGCTATGGAGCCCGCAGATATTTACCATTGGCACTTTCATGGAGGAGTTGTCCGGGCTGCGTCGCTTGGCGCCTGAAGAGCTGCTCTTCGAAGGCTTCGAGGCGTACCGGAAGGTAGAGGGTGAGAAGGCTCAAACATTCGGTGATTTTCTACAGTGGGCCGGTACCACCTTGGCCGATATCAGCGAGGCCGATGCACACCTTGTTCCTCTGGAGAGCTACTACCGCGACTTGCGTTCCTGGGAGGAGATCGAATGGACCTTCAACGACAACCCATTGAGCCAAGGCCAGCAGCGCATGGTGCGTTTCTGGGCCACGGTAGGGAAGCTCCATGCCGAGCTGAACGCACGCCTGCTGGAACAAAAGGCCGGCACCACGGGACTGATCGAACGTACGGCCGCAGCCCGCGCAAGCGAAGTGAAGAACTCGTGGAAAGCTGTCTGGTTCGCCGGTCTTAACGCGTTGACACCCGCACAAGAAACCGTGCTGCGACACTTCCAAAGCACGGGGTCGGCCCGTTTGGCCTGGGATGCGGACCACTACTATTTCGATCGGAAGGAACAGGAGGCCGGGCAGCATCTTCGCAAGGCGATCGGCACTTTCGGACCGGGCCTCATTCCCATGGGGAACAACTTGGCCGAAGGCGATCTTCGTTTGCAAACCGTGCGCGCCCCTAGTGATGTTTCCCAGGCATGGTGCGCCGCCGAGCTGCTGAAGAATACCAGCGCTGAGGACCGCGCCCGCACTGCGGTGGTCCTCGCCGATGAAAGCCTGCTGCAGCCGTTGTTGGAGGCCCTTCCTCCGGACCTTGGTCCGCTGAACATCACCATGGGCCTGCCGGTGGCTCAACTGCCCATCGGTTCTTATCTCGATGCGCTGCACCGCCTGCATGCCGGCGCACGTCCCGGTGCCGGCTTTTTCCATGCCGATGTGGAGCGCTTTCTGGGGCATCCGTTCCTGAGGCAAGGCGCCGTGGCGGCGGCCGTGGCGCAGATCTCAACTGCGATCAGGAGTTCCCATCGTGCATTCGTTCCCGCACCGTTCCTGCAAGACGCTTTCCAACGCTCGGGGCTGTTTCCGGATGCTGCCAAGGTCTTTATCGAAGTGATGGACGTTCGGGTTGAGATGCCGGTGGTCACAGCACATGCACTTTCGTGGGCCATGCACACCATGGCCGGGGACGAGCTGGCCACCGAACAGATCTATCAGGCCTCGTTGGTGTTGCGCCGCATCCATTTGTTGCTGGACAGGTATGCGCATGAACTGGACCTGAAAGCGTATTCGGCCCTGTTCCATCGCTTGTTGGGCGGGGCCCGCATCGGGCTTTTCGGCGAACCCTTGGCCGGCGTACAAATAATGGGGATGCTTGAGGCCCGTGCATTGGACCCGGAGCGCCTCATCGTGCTGGGGGCACAGGAAGGTTCGTTGCCTTCGGGAGGGGCTGAGCGCTCCTTCATTCCCTTCGAGCTGCGCCTCGCCCACGGCATGCCTTTGCGCGATGGCAACGATGCGGTGCAGGCCTACAATTTTGTACGGATGCTGCAGCGTGCCCGGGAGGCCGTATTGATCTGGCCTGAAGGCGCCGAGCCCACCGGCCCGAGCCGCTTCATCTTGCAACTTCAACATGAGCTTTTCAAGGGAAAGGAAGAGCGGATGGAAGCCTTCGATGCACGCATCCGCATGCCAGAGGTCCACACGTCCGGCGTGAGCGTGGTGAAGGATGATGCCGTGCTGAAGGCCCTGCGGATGAAGCTGGAAAGTGGACTGTCCCCTTCCGCCTTGGGCGATTGGCTGCGCTGCCCGTTGGACTTCCATTTCAAGCATGTCCTGAAGCTGAAGGAAAGCGAGGAGGTCGAGGTGCGCATCGCCCCCAATATCCTTGGGGAAGCGCTGCACGCCTCGATGGAAACGGTATACCGGCCGTTGCTCGGAAAGCCCTTGCAGGCCGGGCACTTGTTGGATGCGGCCGCTAACATCGAAGGGAAGATCGTGGCCGAACTGAAGAAGCAGGTGGGGGAGGATCAACTGGGCCAAGGCCAGCCGTTGTTGCAAGTTCGCATGGCGGTGCATGCGGCGCAACGTTTCCTGCAGAATGAGGCCGATGCCGTCGGTGAAGGGGCAGTGATCACCGCGCTTGAACTGGAGGTCGGCCTGACACACGCTTTGGGTAGGGCCGCTCAGGCGATCGGTTCGCCGGTACTGATGAAAGGCCGCTTGGACCGTGTGGACCAACTGGACGGCATGGTACGCATCCTGGACCTCAAGTCCGGCAAGGTGGATCCCGCTGATCTGTACGTAAAGGGAATGACGCTGGACGCGCTCCTCGGGAAGAAGCGATATGCCGCGCAGTTGCTGGTTTATGCTTGGCTCTATCTTCAGGAGCACCCGGAGGTGGCCGCTGTGCAGACCGGAATTTTACCACTTCAGCGCGCGGCCAGCAGTAAGCCCTTATTGATGCAACTGCCAGAGGGAACGACCGTCACGCGGGAGGCATTGCCCGGGATCGATGAGTTGCTCACGGAAGCGGTCCGGCAGATGATGGACCCGGCGATACCGATCGAGCATGACCCCCAGAGCAAGTACTGCTCGTATTGCCTGGCCGGCGACGCGTAGGTTCCAGCCTGGGCGGTCACTACGGACCCCCCTAAAAACCGAACAGGGGCCCGGATGGGGCCCCTGCGCGGTAAACCTGCAAGGATTAGGAACCAGATCAAGGAAGAACCTTGGATCTGGGAATAAGACGCTTGTGGTGGTAGGGGGTTGCCTCCGTGTTGAAAAGATCATGGCGTAAAGGAGTACCCCACTCCTCGAATTGAACGAAAGTGCTTGGGACTGTGCGGGTTATCCTCGAAATATTTTCTAAAGGAGACGATGAAATTATCGATCGTCCGGGTGGTGGGGAAGACATCGTAACCCCAGACCTTCTGCAGGATCTCCTCCCGCGACACCACATCCCCGGCCCGGTCGGTGAGCAGGCGAAGAAGCATCATCTCGCGTTGCGTGATCCGCTTTTGAAGACCCCGTTGCCCAGTGATCTCATACGTGTCGAAATCCACCACATTGCTTCCGAAGCTGTAGCGTGAGGGGCCGGTCGCACCGGTATCCGTTGCTCGGGACACCAGTTTTTCCACCCGGAGCAGCAGCTCTTGCAGGTCGAAGGGTTTCCCGAGGAAATCCTCACCGGCGCGCAGGCCTCGCACTCGGTCCGTAGAGGTGGAGCGGGCCGTAAGGAAGAGCACCGGCGTGCGGTCGCCTTCCAACCGGATGGTCTCACAGATGGTGAAACCGTCCACGTCAGGCAGCATCACGTCCAGCACGATGCCGTCGAAGCGGGCGCCCCGGATCCGCTCCAAAGCCTCGCCGCCTCGCACCGCCGTGGTCACATCATAACCTTCCAGCTCGAAGTTCATCCGCAAGGTGGAGCGGAGCGTTTCCTCGTCCTCCACCAACAGCAAGCGTTTCCTGCGTTCTTCGTCCATCGTGCCGCAAAGATCGGTCAAGGCTACTTTCGCGGCATGTTTGACGAGGAACTGTTGGCATGGGCCAATTCCAAAAGGAAGAACACCATGGTGGACGGTCTGGGCATCACCTTCATCGCCAGTGCCCCGGGCACTTTTGCCGCCACCATGCCCGTAGACCATCGCACGGTGCAGGCCATGGGCCACCTGCATGGCGGTGCTACCGCTGCCTTGGCGGAGACTTTAGGTAGTATGGGCTCGGCCTTGTTGGTGGATCGTGAGAAGTACGCGGTGATGGGCATCGAGATCAATGCTAACCACTTGAAAAGTGTGCGCTCCGGGCAGGTCACCGCCACGGGCGCGCTGCTTCACAAGGGGCGCACCACGCACGTGTGGGACATCCGCGTACACAACGACGCCGGTGAACTCATTGCCGTGTGCCGGCTTACCAATGTGGTGATCACAAAAAAGCCATGAGCGAACATACAGTTCTGAAGAAGGCCTTGGCACAATGCATCGCTGAGCGCCTCACGTTCGCGGCCTTCCGCACGCCGGGACAGCCCGTGCAGCTGTGGGCGCAACGCACGCCGGACCTCGAGACCGTGGACGGCGCGCTGCTGTTGGAACTCAATCAGGTCTTCTTGATCGCACCGTTCGATCTCGATCGAGAGCATATACCCTTCATTCGGTCCGACATCGAGCTGATGTTCCCGGAGATCGACCCGGACATCACGCACTTGGAGGAGTGCGAAGGCAGCCCTGTGCCACCGCAACCACCGGCCCCGGCCTCGGCCACGGCCAAGGCGGACTTTATTCAGGCGGTGGTGGCGGCCAAGCAGGCCTGCACCTCGCGCGGCATCGACAAAGTGGTGCTTTCCCGCGTGATGGATGCAGAGCTTGAAGCGCACCTCCTTCCGGAGCTTTTCACCCGTGCCATGGAAGCAAGCGGGGAGACCTTCGTCGCCATGGCGCACACTCCCGGGCGCGGGCTGTGGATGGGCGCATCGCCAGAACGCTTGGTACATGAGGAACTGGATCACGTGCGCGTGGATGCCATCGCGGCAACGCGGCCCAGCGATAAAGTGCCCGACCGTATTTCTGCTTGGGGCGGGAAGGAGCTTGACGAGCAGGACCAAGTGACACGCCATGTGCACCGGGCTTTTGTCCGGAAGGATGTGGGCAACATCGTGGTACGCGGGCCGGAAGTGATCCAGGCCGGGCCGGTGGCGCATTTGCGCACGGTGTTGGAAGCCGACTTGGGCGAGACCTTGCTGGGCGACCTCATCCTCGAACTGCATCCCACGCCGGCCGTGTGCGGATCACCAACGGAGGCGGCCCGCGCATTCATTGGCGAACATGAGCGGCACGACCGTTCGCTTTACGCCGGCTTCTGGGGCCCGTGGAATGCCGAAGGTCCCACTGAGCTTTTCGTGAACCTGCGCTGTATCTGCCATCAGCCGGGCAAGGCGCAACTGTATGTCGGTGCCGGGATCACGGCAGGGAGCGATCCCGAGATGGAATGGACGGAGACCGTGCGAAAGGCGGAAACTTGGCTGCGTCTGGTTGAAGCCTCACGCGCAGCGACCTGAGCGATGGTAACATCCGATCATTTCGCCGCCGCGGAACTTGCCCGCCTCTGTGCGGCGAAGGGCGTACGCCATGCTTTGATCAGCCCCGGCTCGCGCAATGCGCCATTAGTGATCGCCTTCAGCAAACGCCCGGAGATCCAGTGCCTGCAGGTGATCGACGAGCGCAGCGCGGCCTTCTTCGCCTTGGGCTTGGCACAGCAGAGCTATCAGCCGGTGGTGTTGATCTGCACCAGCGGAAGCGCGGTGCTCAACTACGGTCCGGCGATCGCCGAAGCGTTCTATCAGCGCATCCCCCTGCTCGTGATCTCCGCCGACCGGCCCGAGGAATGGATCGATCAAGGTGAAGGACAGACCGTCCGACAGCGTGATGTGCTCGCGCCACATTTGAAGAAGAGCGTGCAACTTCCACGGAACGCGGATGAACTTTCGCAATGGCATTGCGGGCGCTTGATCAATGAGGCGATCGATGCCACGCTGCTTCCTGTGCCCGGCCCCGTGCAGGTGAACGTGCCTTTCAATGAGCCGCTGTACGGCACGACGGAAGTGAAAGAGGAAGCTCGCTTGATCGCGCCCATGCCGGTGGGGGCCTTCCTGTTACCCGACAAGGGTTGGCGCGTACACCAGCTCTCCACCAGCTTGAAGGTGATGGTGATCGTAGGTCAGGGCGTGTGGAGCGAGGGCATGAAGGTCCAATTGCGACAGCTGGCCGCATTACCGCAATTCACAGTTCTCACCGAGGCTACCTCGAATTTGGATGACACCGCCTTCATCACCTGCATCGACCGCGCGATCGAAGGCGTGAACGCGAGCAATGAGGCCGACTTGAAGCCCGATGTGCTCATCACCTTCGGTGGCGCCATGGTCAGCAAGCGCATCAAGGGACTGCTGCGGAAATGGAAGCCAGAACAGCATTGGCACGTCGACGCCGGGGAGCGCTACCATGATACCTATCAAAGCCTCACGCACGACATCGCCGTGGAGCCGCACATCTTCCTCGCACAACTGGAGGGCCAGGTGAAAGGCAATGAAAGCCTCTACGGCGAAGCATGGCGCATGGTGGATGCGCGGATGCGCGAGGTACATCAGGGTATTCTCAAGGAAACGCCTTTCGGCGATCTCACGGTCTTCGAAATGCTGTTGGGGCGCATTCCTGAAGGCAGTGATATTCATTTGGCCAACAGCACCGCAGCACGCTATGCGCAACTCTTCGACCGCGCACGAGGCCAACGCTTTTTCAGCAACCGGGGCACCAGCGGCATCGACGGCTGCACCAGCACCGCCGTGGGAGCCGCCTTCGCAACGGGCAAGCCTACTACGCTCATCACCGGCGACGTGGCCTTTTGCTACGACAGCAACGCCTTCTGGAATAAGCATCTCTCCCCGGAGCTGAAGGTGATCGTGATCGACAACGGCGGCGGCAACATCTTCCGCTATATCGATGGCCCTGACCGTGACCCCGGTCTGCTCTCGTGGTTCGAATCCCCGCACCAGCGCGACATCCCGGCAATGGTGAAGAGCTTCGGAATACCATGCTATTCCGCCAGCGACGAAGCATCCCTGAAGTCTGCGCTGGACGACCTCTACAAACCGCACGACACCCCGGCCGTGTTGCACATCACCACCGATGCGCTTGTTTCGCCGAAGGTGCTGCGCGGGTACTTTGAACAACTGCGTTCCGTATGAACCGAGTTGTCAGTTGTTGGTTATCAGTTGTCAGGCATAGCCGCGACGAAGACCTCAAATCACCAATCACCAATCAATGCTCACTACTCCCCTCTGTGCCTCTGTGGTGAAAAAAACAACGAATCATGTCCCATACCTGGACCCCCATCAAGCAATACACCGACATCCGCTTCGAGCTCTTCGAAGGCATCGCCAAGATCACCATCAACAGGCCCGAGGTCTACAATGCCTTCCGCCCGGAGACCACCATGCAGATGCTCGAGGCCATCGATATGTGCCGTGAGATGAACGAGGTGGGCGTGGTGGTCTTCACCGGTGAAGGCGACAAGGCTTTCTGCAGCGGAGGCGACCAGAACTTCAAGGGGCGCGGCGGCTACATCGGCGCGGACGGTGTGCCTCGCCTGAACATCCTCGACCTGCACCGCCGCATCCGCGAGATCCCCAAGCCCGTGGTGGCCATGGTGAACGGTTACGCCATTGGCGGCGGGCACGTGCTGCACGTGGTGTGCGACCTCACCATCGCTTCGGACAATGCGCGCTTCGGCCAGACCGGCCCGAAGGTGGGCAGCTTCGACGCCGGCTTCGGCAGCAGCTACCTCGCGCGGCACGTCGGCCAGAAGAAGGCCCGCGAGATCTGGTTCCTCTGCAACCAATACACCGCCAAGGAGGCCGAGGACATGGGCATGGTGAACAAGGTGGTGCCGCTCGCCGAGCTGGAGGACACCACGGTGGAATGGTGCCGGATCATGATGCAGCGCAGCCCGATGGCCCTGCGGATGATCAAGCGCGGCCTCAACGCCGAGCTCGATGGCCAGCGCGGCCTTATGGAGTTCGCCGGCGATGCCACGCTGATGTATTACTTGATGGACGAGGCGCAGGAGGGACGTAACGCCTTCATGGAAAAGCGCGAGCCGGATTTCAAGAAGTTCCCGAAGTTTCCTTGAAGGGTTCACCACAGAGGCACAGGGAGCACAGAGGATTGCAGTTCAATGGTTCAATAGTTCTTGCGATTGCGCATTCGGGTAATAGATGAAACATTGGCTCCACGCCTTCCGCCTGCGCACATTGCCTTTAGCGATGAGCAGCATCGTCACGGGCAGTGCGTTGGCCGCATTCCATCAGGCCTTCCGATGGCCGGTGTTCGTTCTGGCCTTGCTGACCGCCGTGCTGCTACAGGTGCTGAGCAATTTGGCCAACGACCTCGGTGATCACCTGCACGGCACCGATAACGAGGTGCGCGTAGGCCCCCAGCGTTCGGTGCAAAGTGGAGCCATTTCCACGGCCGCTATGAAGCGCGCCATGTGGATCTGCGGGTTTCTGGCCTTCGTTTCAGGTATCGCGTTGATCGTCATCGCCTTGGGTCTTTCTTTCACTACGCTTGTTTTTCTGTTGATCGGTCTGCTGGCCATCGGCGCGGCGGTGAAGTACACATACGGCAGCAATCCGTACGGCTATGCGGGCTTCGGCGATATAAGCGTGCTGCTCTTCTTCGGCATCGTGGGCGTGGTGGGTACGTTCTACCTGCACACCGGATCGTTTTCGGCGAGCACGCTCCTCCCTGCATTGGGCATCGGGCTGTTGTCCACCGCCATGCTCAACCTCAACAACATGCGCGACATCCACGGTGACGCTGCCAATGGCAAGCGAACATTGGTCGTGCGGCTGGGGGCGGCACGCGCGAAGGGATATCACGCGGCTTTGGTTCTGATCGGTTTTGCCTGCTTGGTGCTCTTCAACGCCATGCATTTCCACACGTGGTGGCAGTACCTGTTCGTCTTTTCCTTCCTCGCGCTGGACCGCCATTTGCGTTTCGTGCTGAAGAACAAAGCGCCCCGGGCATTGGATCCGCACATGAAGATCCTTGCGCTAACGACGCTCGTAACCGCATTGCTCTTTTCTTTGGGGTTGGTCCTCGCCGCATAGATCGGCTGGAAACCAGCCATGCAAGAGCCGACAATAGAAATCCTAAAGCCGGTCCCAAGAGAGGAATCTCCCGAGGGAGTTTATCTGCGGTGCTATCAGGTACATCTTCGCCGAAGATCGCGGCAACGGCATTTCATCTGTGTTCATCTGCGCGATCTGCGGTTTTTCCCAACCCGGGTGTATTCCTCCGCGTCTCCGCGCCTTAGCGGCTTCTTCCGATGATCCACGCTACCTGGAAGGAACTCACGCTCACCCCGCGTTTCCCGCTCGGTACCAGCAAGGGTGTGATCAACGTGCGCACCGTGTGGTACTTGATCGCATGGGACAACGACCGCCCCAAGGTGCGGGGCATCGGAGAAGCGGCGCTCTTCCCCGGGCACAGCAAGGAATTCCCGGCGGACGTACGCACCAAGTTGTTGGAGCTCTGCGCGGATACTACCAACTGGGAGCAACGCTTGCACGACGATCTTGTCCATGTGCCCAGCGTGCGCTTCGCCGTGGAGCAATGCCTGCGCGACCTGCAAGTGAGCGGCAGCAAAGTGCTGTTTCCGTCCGAGTTCACATTGGGGCGCGCGGGCATCCCGATCAATGGTCTGGTGTGGATGGGCGACAAGAACACAATGCGCGAACGGTTCAAGGCGCAGATCGATGGCGGCAACCGCTGCATGAAGATGAAGATCGGCGCGATCGGCATCGATGATGAACTGGAATTGCTGGCCGATGTGCGCCGGGAATTCGGCGCGAAGGAACTGACCTTACGCGTGGATGCGAATGGCGCGTTCACCAACAGCACGGTGATGCCCGTGCTGGAGCGCCTCGCGGAATTGGAAGTGGAAAGCATCGAGCAACCGGTGCCTCCCGGGCTGTACGAAGTGATGGCCGAGCTGTGCGCGAGCAGTCCGCTGCCGATCGCGTTGGACGAGGACCTCATCGGCATCAATACGACCGAGGCCAGGAAAGACCTGTTGGACCACGTGATGCCCCAGCACATCGTCATCAAGCCAAGCATGGTGGGCGGATGGAGCGCAGCGCAGGAATGGATCGACCTCGCGCAGGAACGCAACATCGGCTGGTGGATCACCTCGGCGCTGGAAAGCAGCATCGGACTGAACGCCATCGCGCAATGGACCGCCACTTTGGACGTGACCGTTCCCCAAGGCTTGGGCACGGGCAGCGTCTACGCGGACAATATCCCTTCCCCGCTGACCGTGAAGGGCGGTGAGTTGCGCTACCTTCCCGAAGTGGCATGGGACCTTGAACGGCTCGCCCCATGACCGCCCGTAGAAAGCACGCGAGGACCATCGAAGGCGCGTTCGATTCGTTGTTGCTGGACGGCAAGCGGCTGAGCGGCATCGCTGCATACGCCTATTTCGACAAGCTCGCCTTGAAACGGAAATCCGACGAAAGCTGGAAAAAGCGATCTGGCCACGCTTGCCTTCCAGCTCACCATTCGCCACAGCAGGTCCATGACCGCGTGGACCAGCGGCACCACCGGCCCGCCGAAACGCATGACAATTCCCCGCCGCGATCTGGTGAACAGCGCACGCCTTACCGCCGGGGCCTTCAACATCAAGGAAAGCGACCGTGTTCTCTTGTGCCTGCCGTGCCAGTACATCGCAGGCAAGATGATGTTGGTGCGTGCGATGGCATTGGGCCTCGACCTGCATGTGATCGATCCGCGCGGCAGCGTGCTGGATAACCTCGGCGATATCAAGGACCGCTTCCGCTTTACAGCGATGGTGCCACTGCAACTGCACCGCGCCATTCAAGAGGACCATGCCCGCGTTGAAAGGCAATTCGACACCATCCTCCTCGGCGGTGGCCCGGTAAGCGTTGCGTTGGAGGAAGATCTGCAAGGCCTGAAGACCGCTGTGTACCAAGGGTACGGAAGCACCGAGACGGTGACGCACGTGGCCTTGCGGAAGTTGAACGGGAAGGACAGGAGCGATCGCTACACCGCGATCGGAAGCGTGTCCTTTAGCATCGATGAACGCGGCTGTCTCGTGGTCCGCACACCGCACCTTAAGCGCAAGGAGCACGTCACCAATGATCTCGTGGACTTGATCGACGACACGCACCTCCGTTGGTTGGGCCGTATCGACAACGTGATCCTCAGCGGAGGCAAGAAGATCTATCCGGAACAGTTGGAGGCGAAGACCGCCGGGGTGATCCCTTGGCCACACTTCTTCGTGGCCTACCCGGATGACCGATTGGGCGAGGCCGTGGCGTTGGTATTGGAGACGGAACGGGGCTCGGAAGAAGTGCTCGACGAGGTGTTGCAGGCGCTTTTCACGGTATTGTCGGAACATGAGCTTCCACGGAGGGTGACGGCGTTACGCTCGTTTTTGCGCACGAGTTCCGGAAAGGTGGTAAGGCGCTTGGTGCCCTAGGCGGCCGGAGTGGTCACATCCTGCTCCGACACGGATAGTTGAACCTGCATCCGCTTGGCCTCGAAATCCTTCAAGAGGGCGCGGATGCACAAGATCAATCCGGCCATTTCACAGGTTTCCTCCACCGTGTACATGGCGATGTAGCGCGGTTCCATGAAAACCCAGCAATCGCTCACATCACCGAAAACCTGGCAGGGCATCCACGGGTAATTGGCGGGATCGACCGGAGTTAGGCTTTCGATGACCTTTCCACCGGCCATTTCCATGAACACGGCTCCGAAAACGTAGACGATACCGCTTACAATGAGGCGTTTCCGCAACGAGGGGGAAAGGCCCATGATCCAGCGGGAGAGAACCAACGCCAGGGCGATGGCGGCCAATCCGTAGGGGATCACCCAGGCATAATAGAACCATCCTCCCACGGTGTCCCCACCGGAACCTTCCAGCAGACGCTTGGTGAATTGCAGGAACTTCTCATGGATCTGCGAACCCTCGTCCACACCAAGGAAAAGGAACACCCCGGCCATGGTCTTCCACCCGCGCGCGGCTTTTGCAGGGACCTCGCGACCATGCAAAAGGAACAGCACCGCACCGAGGAAAAATAGCAGTACGTTATAAAGGGTCGGCAAGTTGGCCTCGGTGTCGAGGTCCGCCAACATGGTCAAGGCCTCCACGCGCCAATGCAGCACGAGGTGGCAGAAGGATGTGAACAGACTGAGGGCCAAGAAGATGGCCAGCACCGTGAACAGGGTCCGCGTGGTGCGCTTGGGAT
This sequence comes from uncultured Flavobacteriales bacterium, assembly GCA_963706125.1. Lineage (GTDB taxonomy): Bacteria > Bacteroidota > Bacteroidia > Flavobacteriales_F > PHOS-HE28 > PHOS-HE28. Next base: position 565,502 of record CAVPLQ010000004.1, on the reverse strand, counting down.
CGAGAACGATACCGTGCATGGTGGATCGCAAGCGGCTTTGGGGCTTTGGTAGGAAAGGCTGGCGCCGCCCCGTTCCAAGGACGGCGCCGAATGATCAGGCCTTCCCCAAGATCTTGAACATGCCCGTGCCGCACTCGGGGCACTTGCCTTTCATGGCCCTACGACCGTTCGCCATTGTCACTTCTTCGGCGTCCTTCATGTTGCGCTTTGCCTTGCACTTCACGCAATAGGCTTCAACTGCTGCTGCCATCGTAATGGATTTTTATTCCGGACAAAAACACCCGGAGGGTTCAGTGCAATGTAATAACCGGGCTACATGCGCTACAGGCAAGTCCCGGAGCGTGTTATCAACAATGCCCTTGCAACGAACAGATGGAGCACTTCACCCTTTTGATGTGTAGCCTGCACGTACCCGCACCCGATCCAGCGTGGCATTGGCCACGATCCGTGCTTTTTCCGCCCCGATCCGCAACCGTTCGTCCAGCTGGCCCTTGTCCGTCATTAGCTCATGAAAAGAGGCACGCTCGTTCGCAAATTTCGTGAGGAGCACCTCCAAGAGCGCCTTTTTAGCGTGGCCATAGCCATAACCGCCGTGCACGTAGTTCTCACGCATGGCCTCCACGTCCGCTGCCTCCGCCACCAACTTGAAAAGCTGGAAGACATTGTCCGTCTCCGGGTCTTTGGGGTCTTCAAGTGGTTTACTGTCCGTCACGATACCCATCACCTGTTTCTTCAGCTCCTTTTCGGGCAGGAAGATGTTGATGGTGTTGCCGTAGCTCTTGCTCATCTTCCGGCCGTCGGTGCCTGGAACGGTCATCAGTTGCTCATCGATCCGGGCCTCCGGCATCACGAAGGTGTCGTCACCATAGGCCCGGTTGAACGCGCTGGCGATGTCGCGGGTGATCTCCAGATGCTGTTTCTGGTCTTTGCCCACAGGCACCATGTTGGTATCGTACAGCAGGATGTCCGCTGCCATCAGCACGGGATAGTAGAACAGTCCTGCGTTCACCTGGCTGACATTGGCGCTCTTGTCCTTGAAGGAGTGGGCGTTCGCCAGCATGGGGTAGGGCGTGAGGCATCCCAAGTACCAGGTGAGCTCGGCCACTTCCGGCACGTCGCTTTGCCGGTAGAAGGTCACGCTGTCCACATCCAGCCCGCAGGCCAACCAGGCCGCGGCGACGGCATAGGTATTCTCGCGCAACACCCCGGGATCACGTACTGCAGTGAAGGTGTGCATGTCGGCGATGAAGAGGAAGGCATCATTGCCTGCGGACCGGCCCATGGAGATGGCCGGCAGGATCGCTCCGAGAAGATTGCCCAGATGGGGTACCCCGGTGCTTTGTATTCCAGTGAGAACGCGCATGTTGGCCACGATCGACCCCAAAACGGGAAAGTCAACGGTGAGGGCACGAATATAGAGGGTAGCTTCGCCCTTCTTTTTGCCAGCCCTCAACGTGTCCTTTTCCCAAGAACAGCGATCCCGGCCCATGGTGGCCGATGGCGAGCGCCTGCGGCGGCCCTTGCTGAAGTGGCTCTTCCTCCTGCCCCGGCTGATCTTCAAGCTGTGGTTCATGCTCGTGTTCGCCCTCTCGTTGGTGCTGCTCTATATCCCTTTCCGGGTCCTTTTGCGCAAACCATCGCGTTATCCGCGAGCTTTTGTATTGATGCGGTTCTGGGGCGGATTCCTCGGTTTTTTCATGCTGATGCCGATACGCGTGAGACGGGAAGGCGTGTTGCCCCCGCCGCCGTACGTGGTCTGTATCAATCACAGCAGTTATTTGGACATCGTCCACACCTTCAATGTGGTACCGGACTATTTCCTCTTCATGGGGAAGTATGAGCTCCTGAAGTGGCCCTTGTTCAATATCTTCTTCAAGGACATGCACATCGCGGTGAACCGTGGCAGCCGCACGGAAGCCGCGCGGGCCTTGATGAAGGCCGGACGCGCTATCGACCTTGGCGTGAGCGTTAGCATTTTCCCCGAGGCCACCATACCGCAGAGCTCGCCCCGCATGAAGACCTTCAAGGACGGAGCGTTCCGCTTAGCTATTGAAAAGCAGGTGCCCATCGTGCCCATCACCTTTCTTGATAATTGGCGGCTCCTGGGCGATCCGGAGAAGTGGTCCAGCAGGGGCCATCCGGGCATCGCGCGCGCCGTGGTCCACCCAGCGGTGCCCACAAAGGGGCTGGCCGTATCGGATATCGATACCTTGCGCCGGCACGTGTTCGACATCATTGAGGCACCTTTGCGTGCGGAATATCCCGGATCATGAAGATCGACGAAGCCACATTGGACCGCATCGCCGAACTGGCGCGGTTGGACATGAGCGACCCCGCCGTCCGCGCCACCATGCTGGGCGACATGCAGCGCGTGATCGATTTTGTGGAGGCCCTCAACCAAGTGGACACCACGGGCGTGGAGCCGCTGGTCTTCCTGAACGAGGAGCTGGATGTACTGCGTGCCGATACGCCGGCCTTGGAGATCTCCAAGGAGGAAGCCCTGGGTAACGCTCCGCTCAAGGACAGTGATTACTTCAAGGTGCCCCGGGTGATTGGCAACGGCTGAAGCACTGGTATGGGCGCTGCCAAACGTTCCTCGCCCCATACCGCACGTTTCCGCGTACCCAGCTCGCGCCAGCCGTAGATCAGCACGAGCAGTGCGGACCCGATGCAGTTGGCCGCCACGAAGCCGTTGATGTAGATCGGGTCCAGGCCGCCGTTCGCGGGGAACACGGGAACAATGAAGAAGGCGCAATTGCTCACGATCTGTGCGATCATCAGGGTCGTGCCGCTACGCGTCATGTTGAAGATCCAGCCCAACAGGATGGTGAGCGAGAACATGCTGGCCATGAATACAGGAATGGGGAAACCGTCCGGGACACCTTCGCCCAAGAGCAGCATGGGCAGGTACCACAAGCCCCATGAAACACCCACGACGGCACAGGAGGCCAAGGCGGAAAAGCGGCCTTGAAGGCGGGTCACTGAGAACTTCATCCAGGCGGTCTCCTCCACGAATGCGATGCCGACGATGAAGGCGAAATTGTGCATCAGGTCGATCGCCGCCTGCTTCGTTCCGCCGAAGAAATCCTCGATGACCCAACCGGGCCAAGGTGCAAGCCCGAGCAGTGTGATCACGATGATCCCCGCGTAGAAATAGAGGAATTTCCAAGAGAATGCGAGCGCATAGAACCGGACCGGTGCCTTCCATCTGAAATAGGAGCCGAAAAGCGTCTTCAGCCCGTCCGACCCTTGAAGGTAATAGGAGATCAACATGGCAAAGCCGAGCGGCCCGAACACACGGAAGCGGAACACCATGTGCGCTACGGGGTCGTCATCCATCCGTAGGCCATCATGCAGCCTGTAGGAAATGAAGCCAACCATCATGAACTGGTAGCCCAACGTCAGTACCGTGAACGTGAGCACGGGGAAACGGGTGATGAAAGCGCGCATCGGCCTTATCAAGCGGTACAATGATAATGGAAAAGCCGGATGCTCGTCAATGCCATTTGTTACAAACGCCGGACGCGCACCACCCACGAATTACCTTCGCCGCGCGGCCATTGCGCAACGGGGTGCTGCCTCTTGGTGCCCATAACCCAAAGCAATATGTACGAAAAATTGAAAGACCATTTGATCAAGGAACTCGCCGCCATCGAAGAGGCCGGCCTGTACAAGCGTGAGCGCATCATCACCAGCGAGCAGGGCGCGGAGATCACCGTGAACGGTCGCAACGTGCTGAACTTCTGCGCAAACAATTACCTCGGCCTGAGCTCGGACCCCGAAGTGGTGAAGGCGGCGCACGATGCGCTGGATTCGCACGGCTACGGCATGAGCAGTGTGCGCTTCATCTGCGGTACGCAGGACATACACAAGGAACTGGAGGAGAAGCTGGCCAAGTACCACAGCACCGACGATACCATACTCTACGCCGCCTGCTTTGATGCCAACGGGGGCGTGTTCGAGCCACTTCTGGGCCAGGAGGACGCCATCATCAGTGATTCCCTGAACCATGCCAGCATCATCGACGGGGTGCGCCTGTGCAAGGCCATGCGCTACCGCTATGCGAACAACGACATGGCCGATCTGGAGGTGCAGCTAAAAATGGCCCGCGCCGATGGTGCTGGCCATATCGTCATTGTCACCGACGGTGTGTTCAGCATGGACGGCATCGTCGCGGACCTCAAAGGCATCTGTGATCTTGCGGATAAGTACGAGGCCTTGGTAATGGTGGACGAGTGCCATGCGGCGGGTTTCATCGGCAAAACGGGGCGCGGGAGTGTTGAGCATTGTGGTGTCACCGGTCGCGTGGACATCATCACCGGCACCTTGGGCAAGGCGCTCGGCGGGGCCATGGGCGGTTACACCACCGGCCGGAAGGAGATCATCGACATGCTGCGCCAACGCTCACGTCCGTATCTCTTCAGCAATTCATTGACACCGGCCATTGTCGGGGCGTCCATCAAAGTGATCGACCTGCTGAGCGCATCCACCGAACTGCGTGACCGCTTGGAAAAGAACGTGGACCGCTTCCGCACGGGTATCGAAAAGCTCGGTTTCAGGACCCGTGGTTCCGGAGCGGCCATCGTTCCTGTGATGCTCGGCGACGCCAAGCTCAGCCAAGTGATGGCGGACAAGCTGCTGGATGAGGGCATCTATGTCATCGGCTTCTTCTTCCCCGTGGTCCCGAAAGACACGGCCCGCATCCGCGTACAGTTGAGCGCGGCCCATACGGAAGCGCACATCGACAAGGCTCTAGTCGCGTTCGAGAAGGTGGGCGAGGAGCTCGGGGTGATCTGACCTTGGTGACCGGCAATAACGTCTTTTAGGCCGGATCTTAGCCCCTGACCCCGGGTTGGTCTGGGCTTGTTTATCACAAGGAAGCCATTTATGCTAACTTTCAGCACCTCCTCGTTGGGTAAAAGGAACTAATCGCATTGTTCGCCCGTATCCCGGCTCGATCCGTGAAAAATGAAATGGGGCACTCTTCGTGATCTTCTGCGCGCCAAGCAATGGGTGAAGAACGGACTTCTGCTTCTTCCCGGCTTTTTCGCGGGGAATATTCTGGAACCTGGCGTCTTCCTGCGCATGGTGCTGGGGATGGCCGCCTTCTCCCTGGTAGCCTCGGCGATCTACATCGTGAACGACATACGGGATGTGCAGGCGGACAGACTGCATCCCCGAAAGTGCAAGCGCCCCATCACAGCGGGCCTGGTCAAGCCTTCCGCCGCGATCGCGATCGCATCCGTGGTGGCCATCATAGGTCTGGCAGGCGCCTTCCTGTTGGAACCGATGTTCGGCCTGATCACCTTGGGATATGGTGTGATGAACCTGGCTTACAGCCTGTACCTGAAGAGGTGGGCGATACTGGACGTGATGATCATCGCTTTGGGCTTCCTCTTTCGTATCCATGCGGGCGGAGCCTTGGCGAATGTGCCGATCAGTATGTGGTTGGAGATCCTCACCTTCCTGCTGGCCTTGTTCATCGCCTTCGGCAAGCGTCGCGACGAGGTGATCGTGGCCATCGGGTCCGGCAACGGAATGCGGCGCAGTATCCAAGGGTACAACCTGGAGATGGTGAACAGCAGCATGTCCTTGATCGCTTCCGTCGCAATGGTGGCCTATGTCATGTATACCGTCAGCCCTGAAGTAATGGCCCGCATCGGTAGCCCCTATCTGTACTACACCGGGTTCTTCGTGCTCATGGGCATGCTGCGCTACCTGCAATTGGCACTGGTGAAGCAGCGTACCGGCTCGCCCACGAAACTGGTCATGGAGGACTGGCCTTTGCAGGCGGTGATCGGCGGTTGGCTCATCTCATTCGCCATCATCATCTATGCGCATTGAAAACGGACGCTTCAGCAATTGGGGCAACTATCCCGTTCGCACGAGCAGTTCCTACGCCGTGGAAAGCGCCGAGGAAGCGCAGGCCCTGCTGCGGGAAGGTGGCCAGTGGACCCCGCGCGGCAACGGACGCAGTTATGGCGACGCCTCCTTGGGGGCACGCATGCTGGACGGGAGAAGCCTGCCTCCTGCCTTCGAACTGGACGCCGACAGAGGCACGGTGACCTGCGGCGCCGGCATGCTCTTGGACGAGCTGCTGCTGCGGATCGTGCCTGAGGGCTTCTTCCTCCCGGTCTCGCCGGGCACGCGGCTGATCACCGTGGGCGGGGCCATCGCGGCGGACATACACGGCAAGAACCACCATTGCGACGGAAGTTTCTCGGCCCATGTGCTGGAAATGCACATCGTCACCGGTGATGGTGAAACGGCCATCTGCTCACCGGAGCAGAACGTGGAATTGTATTGGGCCACTATCGGCGGGATGGGGTTGACGGGCATGATCGTCAGCGCCACCATCGCCCTAAAGCGCATCAGCTCGGCCTATATCCGCCAACGCAGCATCAAGTGCAAGGACCTGTCGGAGCTCTTTACGGCTTTTGAGGAACACGCGGACGCCACCTATAGCGTGGCCTGGATCGATCTGCTGGCCAGGGGCAAAAAGCTGGGACGGGGCGTGCTGCTGCTTGGGGAGCACGAACCCGAGGAACGCCTTCCTGCCAAGCTGCGGCGCGATCCCTTAAAAGTGCATTCAAAAGCAAAAGTGGGCGTCCCTTTTTTTTTCCCGGCTTTCGCGCTCTCGAACTTAACTGTGCGGGTCTTCAACGAACTGTTCTACGGTAAGCACGGTAGCGGCGCACGGGAAAGCGTGGTGCATTACGGCCCCTTCTTCCATCCGCTTGATGCCGTCGGCCAATGGAACCGGATCTATGGCAGGCGGGGCTTCCTGCAATACCAAGTAGTGGTCCCGCTGGAAGGGGGCGAGGCGCGTATGCGGACGATCATCGAGGAGCTGTCCAATGCGCGCGTGGCCAGCTTCCTCGCGGTGCTTAAGCGCTTCGGCCCCGGCAATGAAAGGTCGCCCATGAGCTTCCCCATTGAAGGCTACACCTTGGCGTTGGACATCCCGCGTTCGGCGCGGGTGTTCGCTGTGCTGGACCGCATCGACGCGATGGTAGCGGAAGCGGGCGGGCGCATCTACTTGGCCAAGGACGCCCGCATGTCAGGCAGCACCCTTCGCGCCACCTACGCCGGGCTCCCCGGGTTCCAGCGCACCGTGGCCAAAGAGGGGCAGGGCCGCTTCACCTCCGCCCTTGCCGAGCGCATGGCCTTGCAAAACAACCAAATGGACAACCCTCGCTTCGATCCCAAGGCTGTGCTGATACTTGGCGCTACATCGGATATCGCCGCCGCCATGGCCGACAGGTTCGCTCGCGAGGGCCGTATGCTCATTCTGGCCGGCCGCGACATGGACCGCCTGCGCAGCATGGCTGAAGATCTTGGCCGAAAGCATGGTGCCGTCTGCGTGCCCATGGCGTTCGACGCCACACGCACAGAGGGACACCGTGCATTTTACGAGAGTCTGGACCCTAAGCCGGGGACCGTGGTGTGTGCGTTCGGCGAACTGCCGGACCAAATAAGATCCCAAGAGGACCCTGCGCTGGCATTGCGTTCCATCATGGTGAACTATTCAGGTGCGGTAAGCATCTTGGAACTGGCCGCGGCCGATCTGGAAAGCCGGGGAACGGGGCAGATCGTCGGCATTTCCTCCGTAGCAGGCGACCGTGGGCGGGCGAGCAATTACATCTACGGAAGCGCCAAGGCTGGCTTCTCGGCTTATCTCAGCGGGCTGCGGCACCGCTTGTACAAGTCGGGCATTCCTGTGCTTACGGTAAAGCCGGGCTTCGTGCGCACACGTATGACAGAGGGCCTTCCCCTGCCCGCACCGTTGACGGCCACCGCCGACCAGGCCGCCGCTGCCATCATCAAGGCGATGCGCCGCAAGCGGAACACGGTGTACGTGCTGGGACGCTGGCGTTGGGTGATGGCCGTGGTGCGCAACCTGCCGGAGTTCATCTTCAAACGGACCAAGCTGTGAGCACACTGGCGCTATTTGATCTGGACGGCACCTTAGCACGTGGTGACACCATGCTGGCGTTCATCCGGGCCCGATCGGGGCCTTGGAAGTACCTGTGGATGCTGATACCCGCAGCGGTCGTCCATGCGCTGGGGCGGATCCGCATACTGCCTGTCGACGCGGGCAAGAGGCGATTAATGAGGGCGGCTTTCGCGGGGGTGGCAACGGGCGATGTGGTACGGGACGCCGAACGATTTGCCAAGGATAAAATGCCGGGCTATATACGTGAAGGGGCGATGGAGCGTCTGCGTTGGCACGTGGCGGAAGGCCATCGCACCATCATCGTCAGCGCTTCATGTGACGTCTGGCTGGTTCCGTGGTGCGCTGCGGAAGCATTGGAACTGATCGCCACCGGGCTCGAAGTGAGGAATGGACACTACACAGGTGAATTGTCCACGCCCAATTGCAAGGGCGAAGAGAAAGTGCGCCGTTTGCGCAAGATCCTGGACCCGGCACGGTACGAACACATTTATGCCTATGGCGACACGCCTTCGGATCGGCCGATGCTGGCGTTGGCCACAAACCCACGGTATAAACCGTTCCACCAGATAGACCATGGCAGGACGGAGCCGTTATTGGCACAAGAAGATGCATCAAAGGCGTCCATCCGTCCAAAGGGACTGGTCGCTGTGGCACTTGGGCTGGCGCTGTTGGCGACATTGCTTATCGGAAAGGCATTGAAGCCCATCACGGAGGCACAGGCCACTGGAAATTATCACTACGTGCCGGAGATCTTCCCGAGGCATGGTGATTGGCCCAGTGTGATCCGGTTCCTGCCCCACCACCAAGTGAGATTGGAGGACAGCGATGGTAACGTCCGTTTTGAAGGACCTTGGCATTGGGACGAAAAGGTACATGCGCTCCGGCTCGACGATCCGGCTTGGGACCGGCGGGTGCGGTGGGTGCATGGTTGGGGAGGCCCCGTGCTGAAAGTAGCCTCACCGGTGGGAAGGGGCCTGTTCCAGGTCGTCACATTCAAGCGCATGGAATGAGCGACCTGCGAAAAGGGATCAGCGAAAGGCTTGGAGGCCAAGGCAAGGCCGAGAGCAGCGTGGCCATATTGATGCTGCTTTTCATGCTGGTGCTTTCTGCAGTTCCCGCCTTCCGTGCCGTACATGGGTTGGAATGGGGACCCGTGATGGATTTTTATCGCGACGGTTCCTATGTCCACAGCATCTTGGAGGGACACTACGGACAGGACCCCCAGTTCAAGGGTGAACACCTTTGGTACACACCGCTGATCTTCGGGCTGGAGGCCCTGCTGGTCAAGGTCACCGGGCTTCCGGTGCAAACACTCCTCGTTCAGGCGGGTCCTTGGTTGAACCTCTTGGCACCCGTGTGCTTCTTCATCATGGCGTGGTACTTCCGGGGGACCGTGACCGCCGTGGCCGCCACAGCGATCTATCTGTTCTTCCTGATCGGTGACGAGCCGGCATGGGCGGTGCCCACCTATACACCCTGGCTGATCCCCATCTCGTTGGTCCAGGGCTTCTTCTACCTCGGCTTGATCGCCGTCCACAGGGCGTTCCGTAGCGGCCGATTGGCCGCATACCTAGGCATGGGGGCGCTGTCGGGAGTGATCTTCATGACCCATGCTGCGCCCGCTTTGATCCTGGTGGCGATCATCGCCATATTGACGGTAGACGCTCTGTGGATTCCTCTGCTCCAAGGGAATTGGCGACAGGTGCGGAGGGTTTCAGGTCTAAGTCTGGGAGCTGCCGTGATGTTCATGCTGTTCGCTCTGCCACTGCTCCGCTATATCGTCGGCGATTACGGCATGCGAATGATCAACCGGGCACCGTTCCTCTATACCTACGAGCTGCTCACACTGCACCACATACGTCTCTTCCTCTTCTACAACATCACCTGGGTAACGGTCGCCGGGCTTGCCGGGGTGGCGCTCCTGATGAACGAAGTGCGGAGGAGGAGCATCCTCCGGCCCAGGATCGAACTGTGGTGGTTCCTGATCTGCCTGGCGCTGTTCCTTTACGCCTATTTGGTCAGTATACTGAACGCGTATCTAGGTGTCCATTTGCCGGGGACCGCACCGTCCTTCCATTACTTCTTTTACATGAAGGCTGCGTTGGTGCTGCAGGCGGGAGTGGCCATGGCCCGGATGGCGCGCAGATTGCCCTTGGCCCCCGGGAACGCCCGTGCTTTCGCCATGCTGGTCTGGGTTTTGCCCATCGCCATCGTCTATCCCGGGTTCTCCGGGCGTATGGACCTTTATGGCATGCGCACGCGAAGCCTCGAGCTCAGTGAAGACCGGGACCTAGTGGCCATGTACCATTGTTTGCGGGAGAAGTTGGCTTGGGAGGATGTGGTGCTGTGCGACGACGACCTCAGCGTCTTTCCCCTGATGCCTTCCGCGCGTAAGGCCGTGGCCACGGTCTGCACCATGGCAAACCCGTATGTGGACCTTGCACCACGCGTGGTGGACCGGGATGCCATGATGGACGGCCTAAGGACGGGACGTGCTGATCAAGGCGCCTTGTTGGCCAAGTACGACGTGACGCACCTGCTGGTGCGCACTGCCGATGAGGTCAAGATGCCTTTGCGCGGGCAATGGTTCCCGATAACGGTCTTACGCACTGAAGGTTATGTCCTCTTTGCCAGGGGCGACGGCGCCATAGGAATGTCCGGGGCCGGAGTGAATCTACTGGAAAAGTCACCTCAACCCAGTCGGTCCACCGCAACTTTGTAGCGCGGGTCCTCTACGATGTTCACGTCGATCACGTCCCCGGCGTTGCGCAGCAGTTGCTTGCAGTCATCGCTCAGGTGGCGCAGGTGGACCCTCTTCCCTGCGGAACGGTAGCGCTCGGTGATGCGGTTCAGCGCCTCGATCGCGCTCATGTCCGCCACGCGGCTCTCGGCGAAGTCGATCACCACTTCTTCCGGGTCGTTCGGAATGTCGAACTTATCGTTGAACGCCTGCACGCTGCCGAAGAAGAGCGGCCCATAGATGGCATAGTGCTTCACGCCGTCCTCGTCCACATGCTTGCGGGCGCGGATCCGTTTGGCGTTCTCCCACGCGAACACCAGTGCGGAGATCACCACGCCGATCAGTACCGCGACGGCAAGGTTGTGGAACACCACGGTGATGGCGGCCACGGTCACCATCACGAAGACGTCGTGCCGCGGCATGCGGCCGAAAGTGCGCAGGCTGGTCCACTCGAAGGTGCCGATGGCCACCATGAACATCACGCCCACCAATGCCGCCATGGGCAGGCGTTCGATCAAGGGCGCGCCGAACATCACGAACATCAGGAGCATCACCGATGCCGTGATCCCGCTCAGCCTTGCCCGAGCGCCGCTGCTGATGTTGATCAGGCTCTGGCCGATCATCGCACAGCCGCCCATGCCGCTGAAGAAGCCGCTGAGCATGTTCGCCGCGCCTTGTGCCACGCACTCCTTGTTGCTGCGGCCGCGCGTCCCGGTGATCTCATCGATCAGGTTCAACGTGAGCAGGCTTTCGATAAGGCCCACGCCTGCGACGATGACCGCGTAGGGGAGCACGATCATCAATGTTTCCCAAGTGAACGGGACCTTGGCGATATGGAAAGGCGGGAAGGCACCACTGATGGAGGAGATGTCGCCGACGGAGCGCGTGTGGATGCCGAAGCCGATCACCAGCGCCGCGACCGTCACGATCGCAACTAAGGACGATGGCACTGCCCGGGTCAACTTCGGAAGGCCCCATATGATGCCCATGGTGAGCACGGTAAGCCCGAGCATTACCCACATGGAAGAGCCGCCGAGCCAAGCACCGTCCATGGTCTTGAACTGCGCGAGCTGCGCCATGAAGATCACGATCGCCAAGCCGTTCACAAAGCCGTACATCACCGGTTGCGGTACCAGCCGGATGAATTTGCCGAGCCTGAACAGCCCCGCGAGCATCTGCAGCACGCCCGCCAGCACCACGGCGGCGAAGACGTATTCCACGCCATGCCTCGCCGCCAATGCCACGATCACCACGGCTACGGCGCCGGTGGCCCCGGAGATCATGCCGGGCCTGCCGCCAAGGATGCTGGTGACAAGGCCCATCACAAAGGCTGCGTACAGGCCGGTGAGCGGCGAGAGGCCGGCGATCAACGCGAAGGCCACCGCCTCCGGGATCAACGCCAGTGCCACAGTGAGACCGGAAAGCACCTCGGTGCGGTAATTCACCTTCTGCTGGAAGTCGAAGAGACGGATGTAGGGGCGCATGGATGATGTTGAAAAAGCATCACAGATCCGAAGAGCGGAAAATGAACGCCAATTGAAAAAGGGAAGCGAAAGTAAGTGCTCCTGGTGACCTCGTCCGCTGCTGACAGGACCTCGGACGGATGTCCCCACCGGATCGGAGCCCGAACATGAAAGGAAAAACCGCGGATGGACGCAGATGGCCCCGCGTTGCGGGACGAAGTGTTACGATCACTGGTCAACGCTCGCGTGCCCGCCTCCCTCAGGGACGGTCGCGAGCGCCGGAGGTACCCACAAGGCCATGTAAACAAGTACCAGTACCGCCATGCCTCCCGTGGCGATGAACGCGATCTGTGCGCCGAACGCGTACCACACCAATCCGGTCAACGAGCTCGCAAGCAAGGCGCAGAGGCTCTGGAAGCCCGCAAAGAAGCCTATCGCCGTGGCACCGTCCGAAGGGTCAACGACCGTGACGATCCATGCTTTCGAGATGCCTTCCGTGGCCGCTGCGTAGAGGCCATAGAGCAGGAAAAACGCGCCGTACCAGATCAGCCCGGCCTCGTGCGCCATGCCGAAGTAGACCGCTGCGAACAGCGCGAGGCCCAAGAGAAAGATGCGCTTCAGCCCGATGCGGTCAGCCAGCATGCCCAACGGCAACGCGGCCAGGGCATACACCAGGTTGTAGAAGATGTACACGCCGATGGTGCCGCTGTCGCTGAGCCCGGCGGTTTTCGCGCGAAGGATCAGGAACATGTCCGTGCTGTTGAAGAGCGCGAAGAACAACAGGCCGATCACCAGCTTGCGATAGCCCACAGGCGCGGTCTTCCAATAGCCGAGGAAGGAGAGGAAGCCGCCCTTCGCGGAACTTGCTTTCGGCTTCGATGCACGGTCGCGCAAAGTGAGCGAGAGGATCACCGCGATCACGCCCGGGATGAAAGCGATGAAGAACAGCGGTAGGTAATCGTCGGGGTGGAAGTGCAGATATACCAAGGCCAGCGCAGGTCCGATGGCCGCGCCCAAGGTGTCCATGCCGCGGTGGAACCCGAAGACCGTGCCCTTGGTGGCCGGTGTGGAGGCATCGTTCAGCATGGCATCGCGCGCGCCGGTGCGGATTCCTTTGCCTAAGCGGTCCACCGTCCGTGCGAAGAACACCCATAGCGGCAGGATGTAGAGCGCCATCATCGGCTTGCTCACCGCGCTGAGCGCATAGCCCCATTGCACGAAGGGAGCACGCTTTCCCATTAGGTCGGAGCGCTTCCCGAAATAGCCCTTGCTCAAGCCGGCGGTAGCTTCGGCCAAGCCTTCGAGCACGCCGATGAGGATCACGGAGAACCCGATCTGCCGCAGGTAGAGCGGCATTACCGGATAGAGCATCTCGCTCGCCGTATCCGTGAACAGGCTGATGAGCGATAAGGCCCAGACGGTGCGCGTGAGGGCCTTCATTGTTCCCTCAAGGTCTCCGCCTCGGGACCTGGAGGTGCCTTAGGCTCCTGTGGCATACTTCGCTTTATAATCGACAATGGCCTTCCGCAGGATCGTCTTAGCCATTTCCGCATCCTGTAGTTCGTCCACCTCCACGGTCTTGTGCTCCAAGCGCTTGTACTCGCGGAAGAACTGGATGATCTCGGAGCCAAGGTGCTCGGGAAGGTCGGCGATGCCCGTGATGTGCGACACGCTGATGTCATCCGCCGCCACGGCGATCAGTTTGTCGTCGCCTTCGCCGTTGTCCAGCATCCGCATCACGCCGATCACCTTGGCGCGTACAATGCACAACGGCTCAATGTCGATCTGCGAGAGCACGAGGATGTCCAGCGGGTCGTGGTCGTCGCCTAAAGTGCGCGGCATGAAGCCGTAGTTCGCCGGATAGTGCACGGAGGAGTACAGCACACGGTCCAGGCGCAGCATGCCACTGGCTTTGTCCAGCTCGTATTTCGCCTTGCTGCCTTTGGGGATCTCGATGATCGCGTTCACGATGTCCGGGGCGTCCGCTCCGAGTTCCACGTCGTGCCAAGGATTGAATTTCATGGTCGTCAGGTTGTTGTGGGCCGGAACAAAGTTCCGTCACCTTTCCGTCACATACCGTACGATGTCGATCAAGCCGGTCTCGTTGTTCTTGGTGATGATCGCCTTCAGGAAGAGCGTTCCTTCCGCGTAGAGGTATTCGCTGTGCCGCACCAAGGCACCGTTCCGGTAGAGGTCCCGCGTGAGCGGATTGCCGGCCGGGTCATAGGTCCAGGCCCATGTGGTCCAGTGTTGGACGCCGAGGTCCGGCTGCTCCGCCCGTTCCGCAAGCCTGCCTTTTGTGTCATAGGTGAAGGTGGTGCGCCCGCGCCGCTGGGTGATGAGGTTGTGCATTTCGATCTCCCGGAGGTAGCCGAGCTTGTCCTTGGTGAAGGTCTCCTCCTGATAGGGGCGGCCCCGATCGTTGAGGAAGGTTTTGCGCCACGTCGTATCGTTGAGCGTTGCGTATTCATAGCGCTCGTCGCTGATCACAGTGCTGGCGCCTTCCACGAAGCGATAACGGTCACTGCTGAGGTTCTCCATCCGCACGTTCGTCACATGCACGGGAAGCCCCTTCCCGTCGTATTCCATGCGCAAGGCATAGTAGCCATTGATGTCGTTGTGCAGTTCCTGTAGCAGGTCGCCCTTCGTACCGTAGCTGTACATCACACTGGCCGTGTCGATGCCGGAACCGGGCTTGCCGAAGGAGTTGTTGGAGTAGCCGAGCCGTCCGCCATCGCCGAACCGGTAGAGAAAGAAGCGGTCCTGCGGCATCATCGGCCGTCCGTCCCGCTTGGTCCAGAGTTGGCCTTTCACGCTTGTGACATGATTGCGCGCGATGAATTCCGGATTGAACCGCAGCAACATGGGGTCGTCAGCACCTGGCTCCATCAAGAGCATCTGGGCGTGTACGATCGCTGCGGTGAGAACGGCGCAGGAAAGCAGAAGGACTCTCTTCATCGCACCTGTTCGAGTGCTTGTTCAACCGTGGTCACCGGCAATTGGCACACCTTGTTCTCGCAGACGAAGATGGTGGTGACATCGCCCATGAATTTATCCTCCAACAGCGGCAGATCGCTTTTCCCTGTGCCGCCTAAGAAGACGAGCCCGGGGATGTAATGCGCGGAGAATTCCCGCCTGCGGTCCATGGCCTTCGGGCCGGTGATGGCGATCTCGTACCACGGGTACACATGTTCCATCAGCAGCAGCGCCCAGTTGGAATAGCCGCTTGGATAGTCCACCATCGCATCAAGGACGTTGTTCAGTTGTTGCTTACTGATGTCTAACAGGCGCTGGTCGTCATACAGGTGCCCCAAGGTGAAGAGCGACTTGGCCATGCTGGAGTTGGACGCCGGGGCCACGTTGTCATTCACCTCCATGCGCCGCGTGATCAAGGGCGGGTCGATGTCGCTGGTGAACCAGAACATGCCGCTCTTGCCGTCGTGGAAGTGTGTGATGGCGTACTCCGCAAGGGTGTGCGCCTCCTTCAGCCAGGCCTCATCGAAGGTGGTCTGGTAGAGCGTTGTCAATGCTTCGATGGTAAAGCTGTGATCCTCCAAGTAGCCGTTGATGCTGGCCTTGCCTTTGGTGTAGCTGTGCCAAAGCCCGCCGTCCTCGCGACGGCATTGCTTCAGCAGCAGGCGCATGGTCTGTTCGGCCTGTTGAAGGTGCGCGCTATCGCCGAAGGCATTGTAGGCATCACAGAGGCCGGTCACCATCATCGCGTTCCAAGAGGTGAGCGCCTTGTCATCGAGGCCGGGATGCACACGCTTCTCCCGCGCGGCCAACAGTTTCGAGTTCACGCGTTCCACCATGGCGCGCAGTTTACCGATCGTCATCCCTTTCCTGTCCGCGACTTCGGCATCGCTCTCATTCCGAAGCAGGATGTTACGTCCGTGTTCCCACAGCCCGTCACCGCCCACGTTGTAGTAGTCCGTGGCGAAGTCCATGTCGTCGCCCAATGCGGCGGCCAGCTCCTCCTTCGTCCATACGTAGTAGCGCCCTTCCTCGCCTTCGGAATCCGCGTCCAACGCGCTGTAGAACGCCCCGTCGGGCGATCGCATCTCCCGCTCTGCCCAGGCAATGGTGCGCTCTACGATGTCACGGTAGGCCTCTTCATGAAATGCTTGGTACGCGTGGCTGTATAGCGAAATGAGCTGCGCGTTGTCGTACAGCATCTTCTCGAAGTGCGGTGCCTTCCAGCGTTCGTCCGTGCTGTAGCGCGCAAAGCCGCCGCCCGCTTGGTCGAAGATGCCGCCCTCGGCCATTTTGTCCAAGGTGAGGCGCACTTGCTGGGTGATGGCCTTGTCGCCGGTTGTGATCGCGTAGCGCAAGAGGAACTCGTAGTTGTTGGGCAGCGGGAATTTCGGCGCACGGTCCGGGCCGCCCCAGGTGGTGTCGAAGTGCTTCGCGAAACCTGCGGCCAGTTCTTCGGCGTCCTTGCGCGTGAAGTCCGGTGGCGCCGTGTTCAAGGCCACCAGCTCGCTCTGCTGCACGCCGGCATGAAGCTTTTCGGCGTACTCCTTCACTTTTTCAGGGTCGCTCTTCCACGTGTCGGCGAGCTGTTCGAGCACCTGTGTCCACTGTATCTTCGGGAAGTAAGTACCGCCGTACATGGGCCGTCCGTCCGGCAGGGTGAAGCAGTTCAACGGCCAGCCGCCCTTGCCGGTCATCAGCTGCACGGCGGCCATGTACACCTGGTCGATGTCCGGGCGTTCCTCGCGGTCCACCTTGATGCAGACGAAATGGTCGTTCATCAGCTTGGCCACGCTCTCGTCCTCGAAGCTCTCGTGCTCCATCACGTGGCACCAGTGGCAACTGCTGTATCCGATGCTCACCAGTACCAGCTTGTTCTCCGCCTTGGCCTTGGCGAACGCCTCATCGCCCCAAGGGAACCAGTCCACCGGATTGTGCGCATGCTGAAGCAGGTAGGGACTGGTCTCGTGGATCAGCCGGTTGGTATGGGCGTGCATGGTATCTTTCACGGGTGATTGCCCGGTGCCGCAGCCCGGAAGCAGGTATAAGTAGAACGGTAGGGCGCGCGATGCCCGTATGAGGATGCGCATGAATGGATAAAAGTAGCGGTGAAGGATGGCGCTTGAGGCCGCCGGGGGCGCGCGCTCGTCAACAACGTACCGTTGATGCCGGGCCGCCGGATCCGCAATGGCCGTCAACGATGATGGCCGTGGGCATCCTGCTGTTCATCGTGCTGTTCTGGACCATCGGCCAGCGCACGCTGATCAGCTTTATCGACCTGTTCCGCTGGTTCGCCCTCTTCGCTTTCGCGGGTAACCTCTTGCCGAGGCGATGGTATGCCGAGCGCTTCGCGATGGACCGCTTCGAATGGTTCTGGTTCAACCTACTGGGGGTAGGCCCGATGCTTTTTTGTGCGTGCATGCTGCTGAATTTTTTCGTGCACGGGCCGGAGCAGAAGATGCTCGTTAAAACCGGGCGCGATCTCGACCTGCATGGTTATTGGCAGGAGCACCAGGCGCTGCCACCGCATTTGCCCTGGCCCGCGGACTTCGGGAGCGATCCGGAGCAAGACCGTGTTGCAATGGCCACCGCAGGCCATGGGGACGTTGTCTATGGGCTTGCCGAGGGAATGTTCGGGTACATGGTGGTCACCTCGGCGAAACGTGTTGCGCTTGGAGGTGAACTGAAATGACCGCGATCAGCGAAATTCGACCCGCTGTTCCACCTCGACAGGAAAGCGCTTCCGCAGC
This sequence comes from uncultured Flavobacteriales bacterium, assembly GCA_963706125.1. Taxonomy (GTDB): domain Bacteria; phylum Bacteroidota; class Bacteroidia; order Flavobacteriales_F; family PHOS-HE28; genus PHOS-HE28. The sequence continues at coordinate 547,619 of CAVPLQ010000004.1, read as the reverse complement.
ATTCCCGCCTTGCCAACGGCCGTGCCTTTGAGGCCCAGCTTCACGGAGCCGGTGAGCGCCGCGGTAATCAGCAAAGGGAGCATGCCGCCTTGGCCATTGATGAAGGATGCATGCAGCGGCAAGGTATATGCACGGGTGCTGTTGGCGTTCAGCGTGACGGTGCTGTCCAAGGTGGCCTTCCCCATGGCGACATCATTGATGTACAGGTCAACGTCGGGGTCCGTCACCGAGATGCGGTAATTGTTCGGGTTGTTGACCTCCACGGTGACGGTGGCAGACAGGCCGGTCGCATCAAAGCGGGTGACCTGTACATCCTGAACGCCTACGATCTCTACTTCGCTGTAGCGCATGCAGCCGGTGAGGAGGGCTATGGAGAGGAGGGCGAGAAGATGGTTTGCCATTTTGATAACTTGAAAGCCGAGACTTGAAAGCGGAAACCTGAAAGCTGAAACGAGAGCAACAGTGTTGCAGTTGGCAGTGGCAGTCGGCAGTACTCGGTACCCTGTACCGGAAACTCCGATCACAATTCTCCGCGCCTCTGCGTCCTATCAGTCTCCCAATGCCTCGGTGCCTCCGTGTCTCCGTGGTTTCTCTTCCCCTTACTTGCTCATCTCCGCAAAATTCCGGTAGAACTTCGGTATGGTGGTGATGCCCTTCATGTAGTTGAACACACCGTAACTGCTCGTTCGGGCTGTGGATGTTGTCACTGTCCAAGCCGAAGCCGAAGAGCACGGTCTTCAGGCCCAGTTCCTCCTCGAAGAGCGCCACGATGGGAATGCTGCCGCCACCGCGCGTGGGGATGGGCTTTTTGCCGAAGGTCTCCTCCATGGCCTTGCTGGCCGCCATGTACGCCACGCTGTCGATGGGCGTCACCGCTGCTTCGCCGCCGTGGTGGGGCTTCACGGTAACGGTGACACAAGGAGGTGCGATCTTCTTGAAATGGTCGCTGGAAGAGCTTGGTGATGGCGTCACTCTTCTGGTTCGGCACCAAGCGCATGCTGATCTTGGCGATGGCCTTGCAGGCGAGCACGGTCTTGGCGCCCTCGCCGATGTAGCCGCCCCAGATGCCGTTCACGTCCAGCGTGGGCCGGATGGTGCTGCGCTCCTCGGTGGTGTAGCCCTTCTCGCCGCGGACCGCATTCACGCCAAGTTCCTTCATGTACTCCTTTTCGTCGAAGGGCGCTTTGGCCAGTGCCTTTCGCTCGGCGTCGCTCAGTTCCTGCACCGCATCGTAGAAACCCGGAATGTTGATGCGCTGGTCCTCATCGTGCAGGCTGGTGATCATTTCGCACAGCACATTGATCGGATTGGCCACCGCACCACCGTAGACGCCGCTGTGCAGATCCCGGTTCGGGCCGATCACCTCCACTTCCACGTAGCTCAGTCCGCGCAGACCGGTGTTGATGCTGGGCACGTCGTTGGCGATCATCGATGTGTCGCTGATCAACACCACATCCGCAGCCAGCTTTTTCTTGTTCTCCTTCACGAAGATGCCGAGGTTGCTGGATCCCACCTCCTCCTCACCCTCGATCATCACCTTCACGTTGCAGGGCAGGCCGCCGGTCTTCATCATGGCCTCCATGGCCTTCACGTGCATGTAGAACTGGCCCTTGTCGTCGGCGCTGCCGCGGGCATAGATCATGCCGTCCTTGATCACCGGCTCGAAGGGCCGGCTGTCCCACAGGTCCAACGGGTCGGGCGGTTGCACATCGTAATGGCCATAGACCAGCACGGTGGGCTTGGCCGGGTCGATGATCTTCTCGCCGTAAACGATGGGATGGCCCTTGGTGGAGCAGATCTCCACTTTCTCCATTCCGGCCTCTTCCATGCGCTTCTTCACGTCCTCGGCACAGCGGGCCACGTCGGCCTTGTACTTGGGGTCGGCGCTCACGCTGGGGATCCGCAGCAGGTCGAGAAGTTCATTGAGGAAACGGTCTTTATTGGTCTCGATGTGCTCGTCCACGGATGCCATGTGAATAGGGGCTTGATTGATGAAAGTGGCCAAAGATAGCAGGCGGCTATTGGGCTCTTCCGTGAAGAAATGTTGCCCCGGAACGGTGCTGAGGCAACCGGCGGGGCTGCTTTCGGGTCATCACGGAAGCAGCCCTATCTTGCCCAACACGACCATCCAGCTATGAACATACGTGCCGCTTTTTTTGCCGCCCTATCACTGTCCTTCGGTCTAGTGCAGGCCCAGTTGAACGTGAGCTCCAGCATGACCCCGACGCAGCTGGTCCAGAATGTCCTGCTGGGGGGAGGCGTGTCCGTGAGCAACATCACATACAACGGGGTCGCGGTAGGCACCGCGCAGGACGGTAGTGGCTCCTTCACCACGGTAAGTTCCAATCTGGGCCTTGATGCCGGGATCATCCTGTCGTCCGGTCTCGCCAGCAGCATATCCGCACCCGCCAGCGACTTTTCCAGCGACGACAACGGCACGGGGTCCGACCCCGACCTGTTGTCCATTATTTCAGTGCTCAACCCCACCTCTCCGGAGAGCAACGACCGCGCCGTGTTGGAGTTCGACTTCATCCCCACGGGCGACTCGGTGAAATTCAACTACGTGTTCGGATCCGAGGAGTATTCCTCCTTCAACTGCTCGCCCCAGTACAACGATGTGTTCGGGTTCTTCATCAGCGGTCCCGGAATTACCGGACCCTTTACCAACAATGCCATGAATATCGCGGTGGTGCCGGGCACGGCACTTCCTGTGAGCATCGCGAACATCCATGGAGACCAGAATGCGGGCTGCGCTCCGGCCAATGCCCAATACTATGTCGACAATCAAAGCGGCACCACGGTGGTCTATAACGGCTTTACCACGATCCTTCAGGCACGGGCGCTGGTGCAATGCGGAGAGTCGTACCACATCAAATTGGCCATTTGTGATGCGGGTGATTCGGGTTTCGATTCCGGCGTGTTCCTAGAGGCGGGTAGCTTCACGAGCACCGGTCAGATCGTCCCGTCACTGACCACCGGCAATGCAATTATCGGCGTGAACGATACCACCATGTTCGAGGGCTGCGGCATCATTCCCTTCAATTTCTTCCGGATGGGGGATACCACCAACGTGGACACCGTGGATGTCGTGATCGGTGGTACGGCGACCTCCGGGGTGGACTACTACCCGCCCATCCCCACACAGCTCATCTACCAGCCCGGGGACACGGTGATCACTATTCCGCTTACCGTACCCTATGACGCCGACGGCATCGAGACGCTGACGATCAACATCACCCAGAACATCGTGTGCAGCGGCACCCAAGTGGTCAACAACTACACCTTTTACATTGATCAATATACACCTTTGCAGGTGGTCACCAATGATGTGAACGGCGCTTGTAGCCAATCCTATGACATCGGCCCGGTGGTTTCCGCCGGTGCCGGGGAGTACGACTATCTCTGGAACACCGGGGAGACCACACCGACGATCAATGTCTCCGTGGAAACCACTACGACATTTTACGTGACGGTGACCGATACGTGCAGTGTGTTGCCGGTACAGGACAGCATCACCGTGTTCATTCCGGCGTACGCGCCGATGGTCGTCACCGCCAGCCCGGACACCGCCATACCGTGCTTAGGCAACGCGGATATCAGCGTGCTCAATACCGTCGGTGGCAACGGGGACTACAACTATGCCTGGACCCAGAACGGCACATTGGCCGGGATAGGGACGACCCTCAACGTTCCTGCCAGCGATCCCATCTGGTATGTGGTGACCGCGGTTGACGGCTGCTTGCACACGGCTTCTGATTCCGTGCTGGTGAGCACGGCACCTTTGCCGGCCATCCAGATCCTGTCCTGGGACAGCACCGTGTTCTGTACCGGTGATTCGGTTCTGCTGTTCCCACGGGATGTCACCGGCGGAAACGGGGTGTACAGCTTCTCATGGGCGAATGACACCGGCGCGGTCTTGAGCACGGCGGACACCCTGTTGGTGGGTGTGCCCGCAAATGCCTCATACACCCTGAGCGTGCATGATCAGTGCGGATATGTAGCGGACAGCTTGTTCACCACTTTCATCCCGCACTATCAGCCTTTCCGGATCGACCTCACCCCGGACAGCATCATTTGTGCCGGGGATTCCATCACCCTGTGGGCCAATATCACCGGCGGATCCGGCGTACACACCATCGATTGGGAGGGCTGGGGATGGAGCGACCCCCAACTGAAGTACACCGGCGATCAGGACGCCTCCTTCACGGTGGACGTGTTCGACCACTGCGGGGAGTTCATCAGTGCCGTCACCAATGTGACCGTTCAACACCCTACTGCGCAGATCCTGATCTATAACCAAGGCCAGGACGATTGGCTGTTCCAAGCCTCCACCTACCCGTACTTCGTGCCCGTGATGATCTGGGACCTGGGGGACGGCACCCATGTGAAGGCCACCTCGGTGACCCACAGTTACACCGACCTGGAGGACCATTGGGTCACGCTGCACACGGTGAGCGAGGAAGGGTGCAAAGCGGTGGACAGCCTGCTGATCAAGCCTCCGGGAACACTATTCTTCCCCAATGCCTTCACACCGGACGGTGATGGGGTGAATGATGTCTTCTTCCCGGTATACTCCTCGGTAAGCGAATTCCAGATGACCATCTTTGATCGATGGGGCCATGTGGTGTTCGAAACAGACGACATCAACACCCCATGGGACGGAAAGGTCAACGGGGGCACGGATGCGACAACCGGTGTTTATGTGTACAAGTACCGGGCGAAGGGACATTATTACGAAGCCAACGAAAAGTACGGATATGTTACTTTAGTGCGCGGTACCAACGGCAGATGACATTCAAACGATCCCTCATGGTCCGTGACCTGGTCCTATTCGTATTCCTTGCCGGAACTGCTGTGGTTCCGGCCATGGCACAGCTGAACGTGAATACGGCCATGACCCCGGCTGCGCTTGTTCAGAACGTTCTGGTAGGGGGGGGCGTGGTCATATCGAATGTCACGTACAATGGGACGGCCGTGACCATGCCACAGGACGGCTCCGGTTCGTTCACCAACGGGAACTCCACGAACTTGGGCTTGAATGCCGGCTTGATCCTTTCATCGGGGTTGGCCACCTCCGTACCGGGTCCGGCTTCCGATTTCGGTAGTGATCCCCTGGATACCGGCTCCGATCCGGACCTACTGGCGATCACAAGCCCGGGCAACACCATCTATGATAAGGCCGTGCTCGAATTTGACTTCATTCCCAGCGGCGATTCGCTGAAATTCAATTACGTCTTCGGTTCAGAAGAATACCCCAACTTCAATTGTAGCCCGAACTATAATGATGTCTTCGGCTTCTTCCTGAGCGGACCCGGGATTACTGGACCGTACACCAACAATGCCGACAACATCGCTTTGGTGCAGGGAACCGCCCTTCCTGTGAGCATCGCCAACATCCACGGGTCCGAGAATGCGAGCTGCACACCGGCCAACCAAGCCTATTATGTAAGCAATGCCAATGGGACCACGATCGCCCTCAATGGTTTCACCACCGTGCTGCGGGCCGAAGCAGCGGTGACCTGTGGGGAGACTTACCACATCAAGCTGGCCATCGGGGATGCCGGCGACAGCGGTTATAACTCCGCCGTGTTCCTTCAGGCCGGAAGCTTCCAGTCCAACGTGCTACCAACGTTGACCGCGAGCACGCTCAACGGTGATGGCACGGCTGCGGAGGGATGCTTGGGTGGCCATTTCACCATCTATCGCCCGGCCGGTTCCGACAGCACTTTTACCATTGACTATTTCTTTACCGGTACCGCCACGCCCGCCGTGGACTTTGATCCAATGCCCAACCCTGCCGTCATACCTGCCGGTCAGGATTCGGTCGTGCTTTCTTTTGAAGCCATGGAGGACGGTATCCCCGAAGGCGTGGAGACCGCCATCATGAACGTGTTCATAGTGAATGCTTGCGGTGATTCGCTCATCAACTCCGTGATCTTGGCGATACTGGATTACACGCCCATGGAGATCCATAGCCCATCACCCGTCCTGTTGCACTGCGATCAGGATTCGGTTCCCATCTACGCCAGTGTGAGCGGAGGTTTTGGGAGCACGTCCATGGTATGGGGCGATTCCTTTTACTCCGACCACATCTATGTGCCCGGCATGGAAAGCGGTACGTACACGGTGTCGGCCACCGATCAATGCCCCAAGACCGTCAGTATGGACATCCATGTGGACGATGGCTGCCAGGTCATTATCCCCAACGTGATCACCCCGAACGGCGATGGACACAATGACAAGTTCGTGGTGGAGGGCATAGAGGGACGGGATAATCAGGTGCAGATCTGGGACCGCTGGGGCAAGGAAGTGTTGAACACGTTCAACTATCGGAACAATTTTTCCGCGACCGACCTCCACGACGGTGTCTACTTCTATGCTGTCCGCGTGTTGGACAAGCAGTACCATGGGCACCTACAGGTGCTGGGGAGCAAGTAGACCTCTGTCGCCGGGCCTCTTGTGGAGGAACCGCTGAAAACAGAGGAATTGATCGGACGAAGGCTCTAACCGATCAAGCTCCGCCCGGTCATCTCCTTGGGCTGCTCGATCTCCATCAGATCCAGTAATGTGGGCGCCACATCGGCAAGGATGCCATCGTGTACCTGGACCGTCCGGTCGGTGAGCACGAAGACCGGGACCGGATTGAGCGTGTGCGCTGTGTTCGGCGACCCGTCCGGGTTTACGGCCTTGTCCGCATTACCATGGTCGGCGATGATGACAAAGGACCAGCCATTGGCCCGACCAGCCTCCACCACGCGTCGGGCACAGCTATCGGCGGTCTCAACGGCTTTCACGATCGCGGCGAACACGCCGGTGTGGCCCACCATGTCCGGGTTGGCGAAATTCAGCACCATCAGGCGTGCATCGCCGGTCTCCAATTCGGCCACGGCGGCTTCGGTCACACCTTCAGCGCTCATCTCAGGCTGCAGGTCATAGGTGGCAACCTTGGGCGAGGGGACCATCGTCCGCCGTTCACCAATGAAAGGCTGCTCGCGCCCTCCGCTGAAGAAGAACGTGACGTGCGGATACTTCTCCGTCTCTGCCATACGCACCTGGGCACCCCCGGCCTTTGACACCACTTCGCCCAGGGTCATCGCCAGGTCGTCCTTTCTGAAGAGCACCTTCACCCCCTTGAAGCGATGGTCATATTGGGTCATGGTGACATAATGAAGCGGCAAGGGCTTCATGTCCTGTTCAGGGAAAGGCTGTTGGGTCAGTGCTTCCGTGATCTCGCGGCACCGGTCGGTGCGGAAGTTGAAGCAGATCACCACATCGCCCGGGCGGATGTGCGTCAACGGTCGCTGGTCCGTGCCAAGGATCGTGCAGGGTTCGATGAACTCGTCGGTGATGTCTTTTGCATAGCTCGCCTCGATGGCCCAGCTGGCACTGGGTGCATGATCCCCCCGGCCATGCACCAGCAGGTCGTACGCCTTCTTGATGCGTTCCCAGCGCTTGTCCCGGTCCATGGCAAAGTAGCGGCCACAGATCGAAGCTATCCGTGCCGGTGTTCCGGCGATGTCCTGCTCCAATTGTTGGATGAAGCCAAGGCCGCTCCGGGGATCCGTGTCGCGCCCGTCCGTGATGGCATGAATGAACACGTCTTTCAACCCGGCAGCCTCCGCCAGCTTGCAAAGCGCGACCAGATGCGCGCTCGTGGCATGCACCCCGCCGTTGCCGACAAGCCCAAGCAGATGGAGTCTCTTGCCGGGTGCCGAAGCAGCAGTGAACGCCTCTTGAAGCACGGCATTTTTCCCCAAGGACCCGTCGGCGATCGCGAGATCGATCCGGACCAGGTCCTGATACACCACCCGGCCCGCGCCAATGTTCAGGTGCCCTACTTCGCTGTTCCCCATCTGGCCGGGAGGGAGTCCCACATGTTCGCCATCGGTGCGCAGGCGGGCGTGGGGCGCTGTGCGAAAGAGACTGTCGATGAACGGTGTGTCGGCCTGTGCAATGGCGTCGGTACCGTCCCCGGCACCGATGCCCCAGCCGTCCAAGATGATCAGTGCGGCCTTGCTCTCGGTCATGTGCGGTTCGGGAATGTGGCCGTGAAGGTAGATCCGTGCGGAAGGACGGGAGCGAATTCGACGTGGCCGCCGAGCCCCTTCATCAGGCGGCCAACGATGAATAGACCAAGGCCCGTGCCCTTGGTCGCGCGGACCTCCTCATTGCCGCCACGGACAAATTTCTGGAAGATGCGCTGCCGGTCTGCTTCGGGGATCCCCGGCCCCTGATCGCTTACCCGAAGCTGCGTGGCATGGTCCAGGGATTTTATTTCCACGGAAACCGGTGAGCCTTGAGGAGCATATTTGCAGGCGTTCTCCAGCAGATTGTCCAGCACGGACCGAAAGGCAGCGGCATCGGTACTCAACACGGCCATATCCGGTAGCCGTGCCTCGATCAGATGGTCGCGGCCATACGTAGCACGGGCCTCTTCGATCAATATCCGTGATTCCTTGGCCAAGTCCACCATGTCCAGTTGGGGCTGCACGGCATGCTCCTCCAAGCGGCTGGCCAACAGGATCCGTTCGGCGAGCAAGTGAAGGCGCTCCACGTCATGGCGTGCATTGCGTGAAAGCGTCTCGCGCCGCCCGGCGTCCAGGTCCTGTCGTTGAAGGGTCTGGAGATGCAGTTTCAATGCGGCGATCGGGGTACGCAGCTCGTGGCTGGCGGACATGAGAAAATCACGTTGTTGGCGGGCGAGCGACAGCTCTTGGCGCAGGGTGCGGAAGGTGACCCACAGGGCCAGCAACAAGAGGATCAGGAAGACCAGCCCTTCACCCATCACCATCATCAGCGTATGCTTGGGCAACCGCACCGGTAAATGTGGGATCACCCCCTCAAAGATCAATTGCTGCTGAAGGGAGATGATGTCCCTGTCCTTACTCAGTAGGAGCCACATCCACCAGACCGACTGCAACAGGATGTAGAAGGCCAGAAATCCGAAGAGCAGCACAGGCGTGCGGGGGGCGTGGCGGGCCATGGGCCAAAATTACGTGTGTTGGCCGCGCGAATAGTTTCCGCCCGGAATTCCACGAAGTCCTGACAGGAACCCAGCCCCGGCCCCAGTCTTCGTGCTAAGCCCTACATTCGGACCGGATCTTCGATCACCGAACGATCCATATGCTCCCCTTGGGACCGATCAGAAGGATGAAAAAGATCCATTGAAGGTATTTTAATGAGATTCTTCGGAGGAACTTACATTGCACTCAGGTTTTGTTGATGGACCACCAAGCGGCTAAGGCCTTCATTCTCGCGGAATTGCGTGTCGGACTGCCGATAGATCGCACATACCATTCATTTGAACATACCTTGGACGTGTACGCTTCGACCATCACGATCGCTGAGGAAGAAGGGGTCGGAGGGGAGCCTTTGGAACTGCTGAAGACCGCAGCTTTGTACCACGATTCGGGATTTCTTGTTGAGCCGGACAGCCATGAGCACGGTGGATGCCTGATCGCTCGGAAAAACTTGCCCGGTTACGGTTATGACGATCGGCAGGTCAAGGAGATATGCGCGATGATCATGGCCACGAAGATCCCTCAGAAGCCAATGGACCGGTTGAGCGAGATCCTTTGCGATGCGGATCTGGACTATCTCGGTCGCAGGGATTTTTTCTTCGTGGGGGATCTGCTGTTCAATGAGATGAAAGCCCATGGGGGGCTTTCCACAAGAAGGGAATGGAACCTCCTTCAGGAGGAGTTCATCTCCAAGCACTCCTACTTTACCCAAACGTCCCGTGCTCTCCGTGAGCCGACGAAGCAGGAGCATTTGGAGTGGGTCCGGCAATGGTTGCGGGACAATCCATAGGTCAAAAAACGGGCGAAGCCCCCGGGGGGTCGGAGGCTTCGCGTCTGTGGTGCCTCCCAGAATCGAACTGGGGACACATGGATTTTCAATCCATTGCTCTACCAGCTGAGCTAAGGCACCAAGGAGATCGTTGCCATCTTTGCGGGCTGGAACCGCGCTGAGGGGCGGCAAATATAGCTGGTCGGGCCCATGGTCAAGCATCTGCCGTACGAACTGGTGATCGATGTGGGGAACTCCCGCATGAAGATGGGTCTTTTCGCGGCCGGTAAGGTCACTGACCGAGCTGTGGCCTCCCATGGCGATTTCGCCGCGGTGGAACGGTTCATACCCGAAGGGCCGCCCGGTCAGATCGCGATCGGATCGGTCGCGGCCCCGGATGACAATTTCTTGGGAGCGTTGCGCCGCGTGGCGCCCGTGGTGGAGGTCACCGGCAACTCCCCGTCACCCGTTCGAAGTCTGTACTCCGCACCCGGTGCCTTAGGTGTGGACCGCTTGGCGAATATTGCGGGCGGGGCCTTGCTCTTTCCACGGCGGTCCGTATTGGTGATCGACCTCGGCACCTGTATCACCTACGACCTGGTGGATGAACTGGCCGTGCACCAAGGCGGCATCATCTCCCCGGGCATGCGCATGAGGGCCCGCGCCATGCATACCTACAGCGCAAGGCTTCCCGAGGTGGGACCGGAGGAGGATCCACCATTCTTGGGCACGGATACTGCATCCAGCCTTACAGCCGGCGTTCATCATGGCCTGCTCATGGAATTGCAAGGCCACATCGCTGTTCTCAGGCAACAACACCCCGGCTTGGCCGTTGTGCTCACCGGTGGTGACGCACTTCGGTTCGTCAGGGCGCTGAAAAGCGGCATCTTTGCGCACCCTACGTTGACACTTATCGGCCTACATGCACTTTCGCACTTTCATCCGGACCGCAGCCCTGCTGTTGGTCCTTGACCATAGCCTTGCCACGGCTTCCGCCCAGGGTACCGGTGATTCCCCATACAGCGCTTACGGGTTCGGAGACCTCCTGCCGACAGGACAGGTCTCACAGGCTTTGATGGCCGGGACCGGCCTTGCCATTACCGAGCCGTATAGTGTGTTGCTGGGAAACCCTGCAAGCTATTCGGCGCTCGCAAGACCGGTATTCGAGGCCGGTATCGCCTTTCGTTCCACCCGTTCCACTTCCTCGGTGAAAAGCGCTTCCGGTAATGACGCGAATTTCACGGGGTTCAGCATCGGCGTGCCTTTCGCGAAAGGGAAATGGGGTCTGGCCATGGGGCTCACACCCTTCACTGATGTGAGCTATTCCACCGCACGGGAAGTGGCCTTCGACGGAGGTGACGTAAGGTATGAATATACGGGTAGCGGTGGGCTCGACCGTGCTTTCCTCGGCCTCGGCCGCACCCTCTATGGCCAGCGGGCCGATTCCGTAGGTAACAGGGGCATGCAGGTCAGTTTCGGTGCCGATTTCAACTTTGTCTTTGGAAGTATTGAACAGACCCGCGATGCCGTGTATGACCCGAACGCGGGGTATTACAACACAAGGGCTTTCACTTCTTTAGTCCTGCGCGCACCCACGGTGGATGCCAGCCTGCTCTGGCAGGGTGACCTCACCAAGAAGAAGGTGAAAGATGCGGATAATTGGCGTTGGTCGGTCGGTGCCTCGGTCAACCTGCCGACTAATTTCTCGGCCAAGTATACTGATCTGGTCACCACTTATACCGTGAACTCGAACATCGAGTATGTGCGTGATACCACCGCCAACGAACAAGGGATAAAAGGCCAAGTGGACCTTCCTGTTGCGTTCGGCCTCGGCCTTGGCGTGCAGAACGCGCGATGGGCCTTCACCGCGGAAGTGAAGCAACAGGACTGGAGCGCCGTACGCGTTGATGTTCCCGGGTACGGTCTGCCCGCTGCCTTGCGAAGTGCGCTCACATCCGCCGCCGCCGTGCGCTTTCAACCTGCCGCGGAGGGGAATATCCTGCACCGTGCGGTGTACCGCTTGGGCTATCGGCATACCGATGCACCACAGGAGGTCCGCGGGCTTGGCTTGTCCGGTGATGCCGCAACAGTCGGCATTTCCTTCCCCCTCAACGCGATGCAAACGAACAGTTGGGTGCATGTGGGAGGGGAATTCGGAAAACGCGGTTCCACGGACGATGGTCTGGTCCTAGAACGCTATGCCGCGCTCTGGGTCGGATTGGCGTTCACCCCATGGCGGGGCGAACGTTGGTTCACGGCCCCCAAGATCCAATGACGCCTTGGAGGGGACTCCTGCTCTTCGCGGGCGCATGCTTGCTTCTGGCCTGCAAGAACGACTTGGACCGCGTGGCCGCCATCGAGGTGCCTGCCAACGGCCCCGATCGGATCACCACGGGTGCTGAATACCTCTATTCCGACAGTGGGAAAGTGCGCAACCGGGTGAGGGCGGGCACCATCTCAGAATTCAATGGTACACAACGCCGCACGGAGATGACCGACGGCGTCGAACTCACCTTCTTTGATGCCCAAGGGCGTGCGGGCAGCCAGTTGACAGCGCGGCGCGGAGAGATCCAGCCGGAACGGAACCGCATGGTAGTGGAGGAACAGGTGGTCTTCGTCAACGCGCGAGGGGAAAAACTGGAGACGGAGCAATTGACCTGGAGCCAGGATAGTGACCGGGTGTACACGGACCGGCCCGTGAAGGTCACCCGGGCGCGGGATATCATCTATGGACAAGGCTTGGACGCGGCCCAGGATTTCAGCCGGTACACCATCCGGAAGATCACCGGTACGCTTTTCATCGACCGGAGCGATACCTTGGCACCAATGAACCAAGCCCATTGATGGAAAGGATCGCGCGTTTCATGGAGATGTTCTGGCTCGTTCTGGCGGTGATCACCACAGGCTGGGCGGCTTATGTGCTGTATGTCCATGGCTGGGAGGCCGGCAAGGTCTGGCTGCTGTTCCCCGCCGTGTGCACGGCCATGTTCGGATACCGGCGCTTCATGCGCGGCAGGATGGCCCGATGGACGGAGCAGCAACGCACCGAAGAGGAGCTTGATGGACGGTGATAGTTGGCGCGGTCGCACCGCTGAATTGTTTTTAAGACCAGAGGTCCGATGTTGAGCGCCCCTGACCTGTCCATATTGTTATTGGCCATGGTCACCTCGGCCCTGTGCTCCGGCTTGGAGATCGCGCTGGTGAGCAGCAACAAGCTCTACATCGAGCTGCAGCGGAAACAAGGCGCGATCTGGGCCAAGGTCATCGCTTCCTTGATGAAAAAGCCCGCCCGGGTGATCAGTGCGTTGCTCGTGGGCAATACGATCGCCTTGGTGGCATACGGTATCGTGATGGCCCATATGCTGGAGCCCGGCCTGCGTGCGCTTTATCCGCATGAAGGTTTCGTGCTGGTGATGCAGACGATATTGAGCACATTGGTGATCCTGGTGGTGAGCGAATTCCTGCCTAAGGCCCTTTTCCGCCTCGACCCCAATGGCGTGCTCAGCCTCTTCGCCTTGCCGCTCGGGTTTATCTACATGGTACTATGGCTGCCCACGGTGTTGCTTACCACGATCAGCGAAGGGATCCTACGTCTTTTCGGGGTAAAGCCCAATATGGGTAAGGCCGGCTTCGGGCGCATCGACCTCGATGCCTTTCTTCAGGAGGTGAGCGAGCCCACGTCCTCCGACAAGGAACTGGATGCCGAGGTGGAATATTTCCGCAATACGCTGGAGCTGAGCAACACCAAGGTCCGCGATGTGATGGTGCCCCGTGCGGAGATCGAAGCGCTGGACGTGGAGGAGCCGATCGCGGAACTGAGCAAGCGCTTTTTGGCCACCGGGCTCACCAAGCTGCTCATCCATAAGGACGGTATTGACAATATCATCGGCTATGTCCACAGCTATGAGATGTTCAAAAGGCCACGCAGCATCCGCGCCGTGCTGCGCCCGGTGAACTTTATTCCCGGCACTATGCCGGCCGACGAGGTGCTTAAGCTTTTTACGAAGGAACGAACCCACATCGCGGTGGTCGTGGACGAATTCGGGGGCACAGCGGGCCTTCTCACTATCGAGGACGTGGTGGAGACCATCGTCGGGGACATCGAGGACGAGCACGACGACGAGGATTCCGTGGAGGAGCGTATAAGCCCCACCGAATTCCTGTTCAGTGCACGCTTGGAGGTAGAGCACTTGGCGGAGGAATACGGGCTCAACCTGCCGGAGAGTGAGGAATACGATACGCTGGCGGGCTACATCATGCACCGCACCGGCACCGTGCCCGAGCCGGGTGAGATCGTGGACGACGGCCCCTTCCGCTTTACGGTCACCAACGTGTCCCACGGCCGGATCGATCTGGTTAACCTGCTGGTGAAGGATGTGGAGGAAGGCTTCACGGAGGGTGCGCCTCCCAAAGAAAGTTGAACAGGTGGCCCGCAGCAGGGAAACTCAGCGAAAGATCCATAGGGGGAGTTCCTGATCGGTGGGTTTTTCCGCTTTTTCAGCATTGATCGGAACCCCAATGGCCCCGAGGCCGGCTCCATACTGCAACCCGCATCCGGCGGGCCGGGCCGCCCGGATGCCTTAGGATTCCGCCACTTCCGCCCGGCGAAGCGCCTACCCGCCTATATTTGCCACCCTTTTAAGATCAACTAAATGGCTGTAATTGGAAATATCCGCGAGCGTGGAACGCTGTTGGGGATCATTGTGGGCGGTGCATTGGTACTGTTCGTGGTCGGTGATTTCATCGGAAACCGCTCCGGCGGGCAGGAACGCAATGTGGGAAGCATCGCCGGGAATGAGGTGAGCATGCAGGAGTTCTCCACCCGGGTGGACCAGCAGCTCGACCTCTACCGCCAGAACGGGACCACTGTGGACAACGAGCTACAGGAGCAGGTCCGCAACGGGGTATGGAACGACCTCCTCCGGGATCACACGCTGAAGGTGGAGGCGCAAGAGGCCGGTTTCGGCAATTCCATCAGCCGGGAGGAATACGACGATATCCGCTTCGGAAATAACGTCCTGCCCGATTTCAAGAACAACCAAAGCTTCAAGGACCCGCAGACCGGCGAACTGGACAAAGACCGTCTGCGGCAATACTTCAAGTATGTGCAGGAGAACAACCTCGCCTTGTTCGATATGCAGAAGCGCACGTTCGTGCCCCAGCGCATCTACGCCAAGTACAACGACCTGGTGAAGAAAAGCTGCTTTGTGAACAGTGCGCAGGTACAGGATGACTGGGCGGCGAGGAACACCAAGGCGGATTTCCAGTTCGTGGCCCAGCGCATGGAAAGCGAGCCGGACAGCCTTTATCCGGTGAACGACACTGAGCTCCGTCGTTTTTATGACGCCCACAAGGACGACCGCAAATACCGCCAAACCGCATCGCGCGGTTTCGCCTACGTGCGCTTCAACGCTACCCCCACCCAAGAGGACATGGACAACGCCCGTGGGGACATGATGGACCTGAAGGCGGACTTTGTGGCCGCCCGCGGCACCAAGGCCGACAGCGCCCTGGTGATGGCCTATGCCGATTCAAAGAACGCCATGCCCACCCCGTACAAGGACGGCACCGCCGACCAGTTGAACGATTCGCTCATCATCCATGCCGATACGGGTATGGTCGTGGGGCCCTTCCGGGAAGGAAATTCGTGGAAGCTGGTAAAGGTGGCCGAGCTCGCGGACGTGGAAGAGGCCCGTGTGCGCCACATCCTGCTAAGCACCCAAGGAAAGAGTCCCGAGGAGGAAGCCACCATCAAGCAACGGGCGGACAGCATCTTGGCCGTGGTGAAAAGGGACCGCACCAAGTTCGAGACTTTGGTCACCAAATTCTCCGACGACCCCGGTAGCAAGAGCACCGGCGGCGTCTACGAGTGGTTCGACCGCACGCGCATGGTGCCTCAGTTCACCAAGGCAAGCTTTGATGAGAGGATCGGTGCCATCACCATTGCCAAGACTGATTACGGCTACCACATCGTGGAGGTACTGGGGCAACGGAGCCGCAAGGAACGCCGGGTGTTGACCATCGACCGGAAGATCGCACCGATACAGGCGATGAAGGCCGCTTGGAAGACCGCGAACGAATTCTCCCTGAACAACCCCGATACGGCCTCTTTCCGCAAGGCGGCAGAGGAGAATGGCCATACCTACACGCCGGTGCCCGAACTGCGCGCGGACCAGCGCTTCGTGCCCGGTCTGCAGGAAGCCGACGAGGTGGTCCGTTGGGTGGACCATGCCGCCGCTGACGCCAAGAGCAGCGAACCCCTCAACAGTGGCGATAGCTACGTGGTCTGCTCCCTCACCGGGATCCGCGAGGAAGGCGTGCCGAAACTGAACGATGTCCGGGAAACCTTCACCAAGGAAGTGCGGAAAGAAAAGAAGGCGGACGCACTCGCGGAGAAGATGAAGGGCAAGACCGACCTCCAGGCGTTGGCGACGGAATTGAACGGCAATGTGCAGAGCTCAGGGGATATGCCCTTCAGCTCGAACACCATTTCCGGCGGATACAGCGATATCGCGGTGATCGGTGAGATCTTCGGTCTGGACAGTGCGGCCACCAGTGCTCCCTTGAAAGGCGACATGGCCGTCTATGTCGTGCACATGAACAAGCTGACGGCCGCAGGCGCGATGCCGGAAGGTGCGGAAGACCCCAAAGCGCTTACCGACAGGGTGCGGAACCGGGCCGCGGGCCAGGTCTTCAATGCGTTGAAGGAGGCGGCTGACGTGAAGGACAACCGTTCGAAGTTTTATTGATCCCGGCCTTGACCGGTTTGAGGAAGGGGGAGCCGCGGCTCCCCCTTCCTGTTAAATAGTGGGCCAGTGTGTTCAGCGCAACTGCACCAGCCGTTCCGCGTCCAATCGCACAAGGATGGCCAAGAGCAGTGTGAAGCCGATCAAGGAACTGCCACCGTAGCTGAAGAAAGGTAAGGGGATGCCGATGACCGGCGCGAGACCGATGGCCATGCCTACATTGATCATCAGGTGCAGGAAGAAGATGCTGGCCACGCAGTACGCATAGATGCGCGTGAACTTCGATCGCTGCCTGTCCGCGATCTGGATGCATCGCAATATGAGCGCGCCGAACAGGATCACCAGCAGGGTAGTGCCCACGAAGCCCCATTCCTCGCCCACCGTGCAGAAGATGAAGTCCGTGCTCTGCATGGGCACGTACTTGTACTTAGTAAACGTCCCCTCCAGATAGCCTTTGCCTAGCAGGCCTCCGCTTCCTATCGCGGTCTTGCTCTGCTCCACGTTGTAGCCATATCCTCTCGGGTCATATTCCAGGCCCAACAGCACTTTGATCCGGGTCTGCTGGTGCTGTGGCATGTGGTCGATGATCTGGTCCACGCTGCTGATAAAGACCGCGGAACCCAAGAAGATGAAAAGGAGATAGGCATGGATGCGCTTCCTGCGGTGCTTGAGGACGAACTTGCGGACGACGAAGAAGACCAGCAAGCAGAACAGGGCAATGAGCAGCACGAGAAAATATTGGCCGTGCAGCACGGTCTGCGTGAAGGGGATGGCATAGGTGCTTTCCTTCATGATCAGGGAAAGCACGGCGAGAATGGCCGCCATGATGGCGATGAGCAGGATATTGCCGGAGAGTCCCTCACGATAGAGCACGAGTACAAAAGCGCCGCTCACCAGCGCGGTGCCCGTGTCCGGCTGCAGCATGATGAAGGCCACAGGAAGCAGAATGAGCACGGCCGCGATCACGCGGGAACGCATTTCCTTCAGGGTTTTAAGGCCGCTCAAATACTTGGACAGGGCCAATGAGGTGGCGAACTTGCTGAACTCAGCAGGCTGAATGCCGAAGCCGCCCACGCCGAACCAGGCCTTTGCCCCGTTGACCTCCTTGCCCACCAGCAGCACAAGGATCAGGAGCAACAGTACAAAGCCATAGACGGGATAAGACAGGTGGCGGATGAAATCCCCGCGCACCATCAGCATGCCGGCCCCGATCAGCAGGGAGATGCAGATCCACACGCTCTGAGCGCCGTATTCCCGGGTGCGGTCGAAGAGGTTTGCGTGTGCCGGGTCGTACGCCGCACTGTAAATGTTGGCCCAACCCATCGCCATCAGCACCAGGTAGATCACCACCAAGGGGAGGTCGATGTTGCGCACTACGTTCTCCCGGCGGTTCATTGCTTGCGGCGCTTGCTCACGAATTTCTTGTAGTTGCCCTCTGTGGCGATAAGGTCAGCGTCGAGCATCTTCTTCATCACGTCCGGGCGCGTGATGGTGTCGGTGAGGTACTGCTCCATGCAGAGGCTTGCGATCGGGGCCGCCCAAGTACCGCCGAAGCCGGAATTTTCCACGTACACGGCGATCGCGATCTTCGGGTCGTCCATCGGTGCGAAGGCGATGAAGACCGCATGGTCCTTGCCGTGCGGGTTCTGTGCGGTGCCGGTCTTGCCGCATACGGTGACGTCGGGAATACGCGCCGCACGCGCCGTTCCACCAGGCTCGTTCACCACGCGCCGCATGCCCTCCACGATCGGCGGGAACCACTTGTCGTCCACCAGGGTCTCGTGGCGCTCGATCCCGGTCTTCAGGCTGTCCGGGGACCCGATGGCACGGACCAAGTGCGGATCATAGTAGTGGCCGCGGTTGGCGAATATCGCCGCGAGGTTGGCCATCTGCATCGGTACCACCAGCACTTCACCCTGCCCGATGCTGAGGGAATAGATGGTGCTGAACGCCCAGCCCAGCTCACCGTACATCTTATTGTAGTACGCCACCCCCGGGATGCTGCCGCCCTTCACCGCAGGGAGGTCCAAAGCGAGGGGATGCCCCAGCCCGAAGCTCTCCATAAAAGGCTTCCATTCAGCCATGCCCATGGCCGCGTCCTTGAAGCGGTCCGGGCTCCTCCCTTGTTCAACCTCCCGCTTGAACACCTGATAGAAATAGGGATTGCAGGACATCTGCACCGCTTCCTCGACAGTGCGTGCATTGGGGTGGTTGTGGCAGCCCACCAGCGCCTTGTTGCAGGGAAAGCCGGTGTTCAGGGTGATCACACCTTCCTGCAAGGCTGTGGCAGCCTGTACCAGCTTGAAGATGGAGCCCGGCGGATATTGCGCCTGCAACGCCCGGTCGAACAAGGGGGTCAAGGAATCCTGCTGCAACATGCGATAGTTGGTGTTCCGCACGCGGCCCACCAGCAGCTCCGGGTCGTAGGAAGGCGAGCTCACCAGAGCCAGTACTTCTCCCGTGCTGGGGTCCAATGCGACGATGCTCCCCTTTTTGTTCCGCATCAACCGTTCGCCCAGCGCCTGCATCTTCGCGTCAATGCTCGTGTAGAGATTCTTTCCGGCATAAGCCAAGGTGTCGAACTGGCCGCCTTTGAAGGGGCCTTGGACGTTGTTGTGTACGTCCACGACCACGTACTTCACACCGCGCTTTCCGCGGAGGTCCTTCTCGTAATAACTCTCCAGCCCGCCCACGCCGATCACGTCGCCGGGTTTGTAGTACGGGTCCTGCTCCACTTTGCGGGCGTTCACCTCGCTGAGATAGCCCAGCATGTGGGCGCCGAGGTGTGGCGGATAGGTGCGCAAGGTCCGGCTCTGCCCGTAGAAGCCCGAGTATTTGTAGAGATGAACCGAGACCGCCGCATATTGCTGGGAGGTGATCTGCCGCTCGAACTCGCTTGGTTTCCACACGGAATAATCGCGCGCCTTGCGGAGCCGCTCACGCACTTGGTCGATGGGCACATTGAGCAGGGTGGAGAGTCCCAACGTGTCCAGGTCCTTCACCTCGCGCGGCACCACCATGATGTCGTACACCGGCGTGTTCGCCACCAACAATTCGCCGTGCCGGTCGTAGATAAGGCCCCGCGAGGGGAAGACCGTCACCTTGCGTTCGCTGATGTCCGCCGCGCGGGCCGTCCAACTGTCGTCCACCACCTGGATCCAGAAGAGGCGCAGGATGAAGACGATGCAGATGAAGACCACCGCCGCGATCAGCACATACTTGCGTTCATCCAAATTCATCGCGGCCGGATCTCGCGCGAGGTGAGCGCTTGTGCCAGAAGGCATAAGACCAGGGTGGCAACAGCGCTCATCACGGCTCGGAGCAGTGTGGAGAAAAAGTCATCGAAGCGGTACACTTCAACGAAGAAAAGCCAGAGATGGTGTACGAGGATCAGCACGCCGGCGAAAGTGATCCACCACGTGAGGCCCATGTGCTGGACGATGGGCCGTTTTCCGGGGTCGTACCCATCGCGGGGAACGAGGAGCCGCAGCATCAGCAGGCGGGTGAAGGCCATCAGTACGCAAGCACTTGCATGCATGCCCGGTGTGCTGCTGAAGAAGTCCATCACCATGCCGAGCACGAAGCCCAGGACCAAGGTGGCCCAAGGCGGTGTGTCGAACGGCAGTGAGATGATGAACAACACATAGAGGTAGGGCAACACCCAGCCGTGGGCCAGGTCCAAATGATCGACCACCAGCGCCTGCAGGAGGATCAGCAGCACGAAACGCGTGATATTCCGGGTGACGATGTTGATCATGGCTGCATGACCTTGGCTTGTAGGGTGTCGCGCTCGGCCTTCATCAGGTCGGTCACCACGTGGACATAGGCCGTGCGCGTGAGGTCCTCGCTCAAGTGGATCTTGATGTCGTGGTAGTTGCTTCCGGGGTCGTCCTCCACCTCCGTCACCGTGCCCACGGGCATGCCCGTCGGGAAGATGCCATCACCGCCGCGGGTCACCACCGTGTCGCCCGGTGCCACCGGCACGTGGTTGGCCACGTCCGTCAGCGAGGCCGTGGCGGGATCGCTGGTGTCCCAGGCGAGCAGGCCGAAATGGCCCGTGTTCTTGAGCTGAACGCTGGTGCGGAACTCATTGCCAAGTACGCTGGTGACGAGCGCGAAATGCGGGCTGACGTCCCGTACGATGCCGACCAGCCCGTTCATGCCCACCACGCCCATGTCCGGTCTGATCCCCGCCAATGCGCCGCTGCCCAAGGTGATGTAGTTCCTTTCCTTCTGCGTGGTGCTGTTGATCACCTGTGCGGTGATGAACGTGTAATGCTGCGCCCTCGCGCTGTCGTTCACTGTGCGGGTGCTGTCCGCGCGGGGGGGCATGTTGTGGTCCTTGTTGCGTTCAACGGCCAATGCTTGGGCCAGCTGTTGGTTCACGGTGCGCAGGTCCGCGTATTCGGTGATCTCGTTCCGCCACGCATAGATCTGGCCCACGGCCGCATTGCTGCTGCTGATCGCCTGGGCGCGCTGATGCATGTTCCCATTGATCAACAGGGAGATGGAGATCCCCATCAGGGCCAGGAAAAGCAAGTTGTTGCGCTGACGGAAGAGGAAGCGGAAAAGGTCGCGCATGGTGCTCTCAGGGTATCCGCATCATCACGCCCGGCCCGTTGGTCATGTGGGCTTCGCCCAGTTCTGGGGCGACATGGACCATGCCCGGCGCTTGGTCGATCCGTGCTATGCGGTAGTGGGGTGATGCATGCATCGCCCCTACTCCCGCATGAGGAACTGGAACCTGTCGATATTGCGTAAGGCGATGCCGGTGCCGCGCGCCACCGCGCGGAGGGGATCCTCGCTGACGTGGACCGGCAATTTCGTCTTGATGCTGATGCGCTTGTCCAAGCCGCGGAGCAGGGCGCCACCGCCAGCTAAGTAGATGCCCGTACGGTAGATGTCCGCGCTCAGTTCCGGGGGCGTGCTCTCCAACGCGCTGAGGATGGCCTCTTCGATCTTGCTGATGGACTTGTCCAGCGCTTGGGCGATCTCGGAATAGGTCACCGTGATCTCCTTGGGGATGCCCGTCATCAGGTCCCGGCCACGTACGGCGTAGTCCGGCGGGGGATCTTCCAGTTCCACCAGGGCGCTGCCCACTTCGATCTTGATCTGCTCCGCCGTACGCTCGCCCACCAGGATGTTGTGCTGGCGGCGCATGTACTCCTCGATGTCGCTGGTGAACTCGTCCCCCGCCACGCGGATGTTCTTGTCGCAGACGATACCCCCCAGCGCGATCACCGCGATCTCCGAGGTGCCGCCACCGATGTCGATGATCATGTTGCCCATGGGCTCCTCCACATCGATGCCGATGCCGATCGCCGCTGCCATGGGCTCATGGATCAGGTAGACCTCCTTGGCGCCCGCATGTTCCGCACTGTCCTTCACCGCGCGCTTTTCCACTTCGGTGATGCCGCTGGGGATGCAGATCACCATGCGGATGTTGGGCGTGAAGAGCTGCCGGTTCGGGTTGATCATTTTGATCATGCCCTTGATCATGTCCTCCGCGGCCTGGAAGTCGGCGATCACACCGTCTTTCAGCGGGCGCACGGTCTTGATGTTCTCATGGGTCTTCCCATGCATCTGCTGGGCCTGCCTGCCGATGGCGATCACCTTGCCGGTGGTGCGGTCCTTCGCAACGATGCTCGGTTCGTCCACCACCACCTTGTCGTTGTGGATGATGAGGGTGTTGGCAGTGCCGAGATCGATCGCGATCTCTTGAGTGAAAAATCCGGAGAACCAGCCCATGGGGGGAGTTAGTGTTTGAAGTGTCTGTTGCCGGTGATGCACATGGCGATGCCAAGCTCGTTGCACGCGTCGATGCTGTCCTGGTCACGGATGCTGCCCCCGGGTTGTACGATGGCCGTAATGCCCGAATTCGCTGCGATGGCCGCGCAGTCGGGGAAGGGGAAGAAGGCGTCGCTCGCCATCACTGCCCCGTGAAGGTCGAAGTTGAACTTGCCCGCTTTGGCGACGGCCTGCTCCAAGGCGTCCACCCGGCTGGTCTGGCCGGTGCCGCTGCCCAGTAATTGTGCGGCCTTTGCCAGCACGATCGCATTGCTCTTGGTGTGCTTTACCAAGATGTTCGCGAAGACGAGGTCGGCGAGCTCCGAATCCGTAGGGACCTTCTTCGTGGTCGCCTGCATGCCCTCCGCCCGGTCGATCACGCGGTCCGGTACCTGGGAAAGGGTTCCGTTCAACGCGGTGCGGAACTTCCGCTCCGGCTTTGGTGCTGCGCTCCGCTTCAGGATGATCCGGTTCTTCTTCTTGCGGAGCAGATCAAGGGCTGCGGGCTCATAATCCGGCGCGCAGATGATCTCGAAAAACAAGCTGTCGATGGTCGTGGCGGTCGCAAGGTCAATGGTGACGTTGGTGATGAGCACGCCGCCGAAGGCGCTCACGGGATCGCCCGCCAAGGCCGCCTCCCAAGCTTCCTTCAATGTGGGCCGGATGGCCGCACCGCACGCATTGTTGTGCTTCAGGATGCAGAAGGGGATGCCTTCCACCGTGGCCAGGTCGTCCACCAATTCCACTGCGGCGTCCAGGTCCAAAAGGTTGTTGTAGCTGAGCTCCTTGCCATTGAGCCGCTCGAAAAGGCCGTCCAGGTCGCCGATGAAACTGGCCGGTTGATGCGGGTTCTCGCCGTAGCGCAAGGCATGCTCGGGCTGGCCGGAGGCAGCTGGGCCATCGGCCTTTCCACCGGTGAACCAAGCGTGGATGGCCCTGTCGTAGTAGCCGCTTTCGGCAAAGGCATGCGTGGCGAAAGCCTTGCGTTGGGCCAAAGTGGTGGCGCCTTTCTGTCCGGTGAGGATCCGCAGCGTTTCCGCGTAGTGCTTCTGTGCGGGTACGATCAGCACATCGTTGAAGTTCTTCGCTGCGGCACGGATCAACGAAATACCACCGATGTCGATCTTCTCGATGATCTCCTCCTCGCTTCCACCCGCGGCCACCGTGGCCTCGAAGGGGTAGAGGTCCACGATCACCAGATCGATCGGCGGGATGGCATGCTCCTCCAACTGGGCCACATCGCTCTCCAGGCCCCGCCTCCCCAGAATGCCACCAAAGACCTTGGGGTGCAAGGTCTTCACGCGACCGCCCAAAATGCTCGGAAAAGTGGTGAGGGATTCCACGGGCGTGACCGGAATGCCGAGGCCCTCGATGAACGCACGGGTGCCGCCCGTGCTGTATAAATGCACGTCCAGCCGGTGCAGTTCCCGCACGATCGGCTCGAGGCCGTCCTTGTGGAATACGGAGATCAATGCGCTCTCGATGCGCTTGCTGTGGTCGACCATGCCCGGCTTTGGTTGCGCAAGTTTACCGGTGATCACCGGAAGGAAATGAGTGCTGGGCCAAGGCTTTTCAGCAGTGTTACCAACAGTTTGATGTTGCCGAACAGGGCATGATCGCCAAGTTTTCCCTACGTCATCGATCTCCAGTTCAGGCTGAAGAGGGCCTTTCGGAACGACTCGGATGTCAGAACCTGAGCCCGATCCCCAACAACACGTTCACCGCGTCCGTGTTGCTGTTCAGCGTGTTGTACTGGATGTTCCCGGCAGCGTCAACGGCGATGGAATTCGGGTCGACGTAGGTGGCTTTTCCACTGTTGAAACGCTCCACCCGTGCTTCGATATAACCGATCCCGCCCAAGCCCACCATCAGGCCGGCCGCCCATCCGGCGCTGAAGGCGAAGTCGTTGGCATTGCGCTCGCGTGAGATCGGATCTTCCAGGCCTTCCACGGTGACTTTACTTGTAGTGGTGAACTGCCTCATGCCCAACATTCCGTCCACATAGGGCCTCACCTTTCCCTTGAACGGGCTGAAGCGCAGCAAGGGATGGTAGCTGATCATCTTGGCCCTCACCGCGAGCGAACCTTCGGTCGCAGTAAGGGCCGGGTCGTAAACAGGGACTGTGGCGAGGCTCTTGCCCATGATGCCATAGTCGAACGCGAAGCCACCTTGGAAGGGAAGCCGACCTAACGGAAAAGCCAACTGACCGCCGAACGTAAAGGTGTTCTTGCCCCAGGTATTGGCGAACTCGCCCGTAGGCACACTGATCCCGACGGTGCCGCCGAGGTTGCCCTGATAGCCGCTGCCCTGTGCGATCGCGCATGTTGGCACGAACGAGGCCAAGAAGAGGAGTTGAAGTGCGCGCATGTCGGTGGTGTTTTCCCTCCTCCATAACGGATCCCGTGCCGATCTTCGCATCTTCGCGCCAAATGGAGCTTTTCACGGGTTGGGCTGATGCGGGTCTGCCGGCACTTTTTCTCGCCTGCTTTCTGGCCGCCACCATTCTTCCGTTCAGCTCCGAGGCGCTGTTGCTCGCCATGGCATTGGGTCCGTGGGGCACCGTGCCACTGCTTTTTACAGCGAGCATCGGCAACACATTGGGCGGGCTTACCAATTACGGTCTCGGTCGCTGGCTGCCGGAGGGAAAGCTGATGCGCAAGTTGAAGATCGATCCCGCCAAGGCCGAACGCTGGCGCTCGTTGGTGCAACGCTACGGGGTTTGGTGCGCGCTCCTGTGCTGGCTGCCCGTGATCGGCGACCCGATCGCCATCGCGCTGGGCCTGTTCCGCGCACGGCTCTGGCCGGTGACCATGTTGATGTTCATGGGCAAGGCGGCGCGGTATGCGGTGCTGGTCGCTGCCGTGCGGGGATGGTGGACCTGACCTCGGGTCCCTTTCAGTGCTGAGGTCGGCCCAAGTGGGCAACATCGCTAACAATTTGTTCGCACCCGCTTAACTTCGACCTCAAAGCGTTGCTTCAATTTGCAGTGCCGTTCAGTGGAACGAAAATGACAAACGCTATGGCCAAGAAGGTGTTGTTGGTGGACGACGAGGAGGATATCCTGGATCTTCTGCGCTACAACCTTGAACGCGAAGGCATACGCGTGTTCACCGCCAAGGATGGACGCGAGGCCTTGAAGTTGGCCGGATCCGAAAGACCTGATCTCGTGGTGTTGGACATCATGATGCCCGGCATGGACGGCGTGGAGGTCTGCGACCAATTGCGAAAGACCGCAGGCATGGAGCGTACGTTGATCGTTTTCCTCACCGCGCGCACGGAGGATTATTCCCACATCGCCGGGTACGATGCCGGTGCTGACGACTACATTAACAAACCGGTCCGGCCCAAGGTTTTCGTCTCCAAGGTGCAAGCGCTCCTGAAGCGATCCGGCCAAAGCGCACAGGACGATCGGATCATCGAAGCGAACGGCATCCGCATAGACCTGGAACGGATCTCCGTGACCAAGGGCACAGAGACGCTTCAGTTGCCGAAGAAGGAATTCGAATTGCTGGCGTTGCTCATGAGCAAGCCCGGAAAGGTTTTCCTGCGGGACGAGATCTATTCGCGGATCTGGGGCACGGACATCTTCGTGGGCGACCGCACCATCGATGTCCACATCCGCAAACTGAGGGAGAAGATCGGTGACGACCGCATCGGTACGGTAAAAGGCATGGGCTACAGGTTCGAGGCCTGAACTCGCGGTTCTCAACCGGTTAACTCCTTCCCGAGAGCGCCTCGGTGACATTCATCAGGTGGTCGCCCACCTTTTCACAACTGTTGAACAGGTCGGTGTAGACCATCCCTGTCCGGATGTTGTGGTCGCCGCTCTCTATGTTCTTTAATTGCACGCGCCGCAACATGTTGCGCTGTCGATTGATGTTATGCTCCGCCAAGATGGCCTCATCGCGTGCGATAAGCTCCTCGTCCGCCTGCAGGTTGCGGCCCATTACCTCAAAGGCAGTATCCAGCAAAGCGATCATGTCGAGCAGGTCTTGGCGTTGTTCCGGCGCGAACCACAGCCGTTCATCCGTCTTGCGCTCCAAGGTCTTGCTCATCTGGAAGAGGACATCCCCCACGTTCTCCAAGTCCTTGGCAACGGACAAAAGGGCGCGGATGCGGGCGCTGTTGTCACGATCGCGCACGTCCGTGCCGGTGCGTGTGAGGAATCGGCCCACCTCCAGTTCCAACCGGTCCGTAATGGTCTCGTATTTCGCGATTCGCTGAAGTAGTACGGCACGGCGATTTGTATCGGATTCCAACAACAGATCGCGCACCATGCCTAGCATCCGCTGGCAGAGCTTGCCCAGTTTGAATATCTCCATCCGGGCCTCCATCAACGAAAGCTCCGGGGCAACGGACATCATGGGGTCCTCAATGTATTCCAATCGGAATTCCTCGTCCGGGGCGTTGCGCGCAGGAACCATGCGGGTCGCCGCTTTTTCCACCCAGGGAATGAACTGCAATAAAATGGCCCCATTGATCACGTTGAACGCGAAGTGCAGATAGGTGAGCGCCCATTTCAGGACGGAGGCATCGTTGTACGGGTCGCCGCCATTCAACCGTTCGGTGACCCCTGCAATCCCTGCAAGGAAGGGCCTGAACAAGACCAACGCCCAGGCCACGCCGAACACTTTGATCAGCAAATGGGCACGAGCCGCGCGCTTCGCCCAAGCGTTCCCGGCAAGTGCGGCGATGTTCGCCGTGAAGGTGGTCCCAATGTTCTCGCCAAGGACCAGTGCCGCTCCCGTAACATAGCCTATCGTGCCCGCCTCGCACAGCGCCAAGGTGAGCATCAGTGCAACGCTCGATGATTGAATGGTGAAAGCCAGCAATGCGCCGATGCCCACGAATACCAGGTCCGAGGCAATGCCCATACCTTGAAGCGACCCCAAAAAACCCAAGGCCTCCGCGGAAGGCGGCGGTATGTTGTCCTTCAATAGCCCCAACGCCAGAAATAACAATGCAGTGCCCACGAGCATGTTGCTTACCGCCTTCACCTTCGGGTCGCGCATCAGCAGCAATGGAAGCGCCAATCCGAGCAGGGGCAGTGCAATGGACGGTAATTCAAGGGCCGAAAAGCCCACTGCGGCAAACAACAGCAATTTCAACGTGGTGCCGATGTTGGCCCCGATCAGCACCGGTACTGCTTTACGCAACGTCAACAGACCGGAATTGACGAAGCTGACCACCATCACGGAGACCACCGAGGAATACTGAACGACGATAGTGGTGGTGATGCCTGTGAACACCCCTCGCAAACGGTCCGCCGTCATGGCGTTCAATACGCGCCGCATGCGCGAACCGGCCACTTGTTGGAGCCCCTCGCTCATCAGCTTCATGCCGAAGACGAGCAGGCCCAGCGAACCGGCCAACATCAGGAATTGCACTACGCCGAAGTCCATTCCGTGGAAAAATGACTGCGAAAGTACCTGGCCGATGTTGCCTAAACGTTAAGGCAGGACCAACATGATCGCCTGCGGTGGCACTTCTCTTCGCGGCATCACGCGGCTACCTTTGCAGAGCATGGCGCCACGTTCACCTCTACGCATCGCATTGGTCGTCGCCACATTGGCGGCGTTGGTGGCCGTGGCGGTCTTGTTCGGGACCGGTGGGCAGGTGTCGGTCAGGCCACATGAAGCCGCCATCATGGCCGTTTGCGTTTTCCTCGTCGCCGGCGGTTCTTCGTTCCTTCTCGTGAAACGTTTCGTGCAGGAGCAGGTGGACTTGATCCATCGCACGATGCATGGCGCGCGAGGCGGTCGTGACCCGAATGCCGAAAGGCACAATGCGGACCTCTTGGAGGTGGATGCGGGTGTTTCCGCATGGGCCGGTGAAAAACGGGCGGAAATCGTGGAACTGCGCGAGCGCGAGCGCTTCCGCAGGGAATTCATCGGCAACCTTGCGCATGAGCTGCGTACGCCGATATTCAGCATTCAAGGCTACATCCTGACCCTGCTTGAAGGTGGCCTTGAGGACCCCAAAGTGAACCGGGCGTTCCTTCAACGTGCGAGCAATGGCACGGAGCGCTTGATCCGCATCGTGGAAGACCTTGATCTGATCACGCATTTGGAAAGCGGTGTGATCGAGATCGCGGCCAAGCGGATGGACCTGAGGAAATTGGTGAACGAGATCATGGATGACCTGAGGGTCACAGCGCAAACGCGGCAGATCACCCTTATAAACGGCATGGATGATGAGATCTGGGCCTATGCGGACCGGGACCGCCTGGCCCAAGTATTCTCCAATCTCCTCAACAACGCGATCCACTATGGACGCGAAGGCGGGAATTGTTCGGTACACGCCTTCGACATCGGCGAAATGGTGCTCGTGGAAGTTTCCGATGACGGGCCAGGGATCGCAGCGGAACATCTTCCGCGCCTATTCGAGCGCTTTTACCGGGTGGGCAAAAGCAGGGCCCGGAACGAAGGAGGCACCGGCTTGGGCCTCGCCATCGTGAAGCATATCGTGGAGACGCACGGAGGTACCATTACCGTAAAAAGCGAGGAGGGACAAGGCGCCACGTTCTCCTTCACGCTTCCCAAAGCACGCTGAACGGACAGAACTCCCTCGCCGCTCAGGATGGAGGTCCTATTTATTGACCGGCCCGTATCGTGTGCTGCCAACTGAGGAAGCCGGTTGCTTGGACCAAGGACCAACAACCATGGGAAAAGGGGCTGCCTCGTTTTGAGACAGCCCCTGATCCGATGACCAAGGGAAGGGCCTGGATCAGTAAGCCGTGTTCTGCGGGTCCCAGTTGCACCAGCCTGCAGTCCAGTCCTGTGTGCCGAACGCGCCGCGGAAGGCGACCTGTTGGAAGAACGGATCGCTCGCGTTCCCGCTGAAGTCCGCTCCGCTCAGCAGGGGAGAGCCACCATTGGGCAACAGGGCCGGGGCATTCATGACCAAGGGCGTGGAAACTCCGAGGTCGCTGAGGTTGGCCATCACACTGTTACCGGACCCGCTGGTATTGAACCAGGAAGCGATATCGAAGGAACTTCCGGCCACCACCTCCAATGCGGACGAGCAACCGGCCACGATGCTGCCGTGGATCTGGAGGGTATTGCTGGTCGCGTCCGCTTCGGTGAGGGATCCATCCAGAAGAATGCCGGTCGGATAACCCGCGAAGACCGTGTTATAGGCGTTGCAACGGCTGTTGCGGCGGATATGCGCGGCACGCTTGAACTGTCCGTTCGGAGTTCCCCCGGCAACGGCGTACGGCCCGAAGAAAGTCACATTGCTGAAGATCGGCATTGTGTATGGCGCACTGGTGGAACCGCTTGCATCGTTATCGCTCTCGAAACCGTTGCTGCCGCTTTGGTCCGCAATGGCCGGGTCGCTGATGGAAAGTGCGAATTGCACTTTGCCGCGATAGCCGTTGTCCGTGTCGAACTCGTCATCCCAGCCGCGAAAGGCCACGATGTTCCGCATGTTCACCGTACCTCCGAAGAACTCATAGCTGTCATCGCCGCTATAGCTCACTTGGATGTGGTCGATCGTTGTTCCGCTGCCTACGGCGCACAACGAGAGACCGTTGATCTCCTGGTTCGGTTGGAGCGCGATGCCGGGAAACTCGATGCGGACGAACTGCAGGATCCCGCTGTTGTCGGCATCATTCGGGCTTGAGCCACCACCATAGGAGGCATCGGGCCCACCTTCTATGATCGCCTCCCCACCAGGCTGGTTGTTGTTCGCGCGCCCGCAGAGGACGACGCCGCCCCAATCACCATAGTCGCGGCTGCCAACGGGCTGGTTGCTGGTGAATACGATCGGTTGGGCGCTGTTCCCCACGGCATGGAGCTTGGCACCGCGCCGAATGATCAGTGTGCCCTTGCTGTTCTTGTCCCCGCGGATCACCGTGCCGGCGTCGACGGTCAAAGTGGCGCCGTCGTTCACATAGACAAAGCCTTGCAACAGCCATTGCTTGTCATTAGTGAAAGTGAAGTCGCTGCTGGCCGCGCCCTCCACCTTGTTGGTGTTGTTGCCGATATCGGTGATCGTGAAGGCTGTCGGGGCTGAAAGTTCCGGTGTTACGATTTCGTCGTCCTTCTTGCAGGCGGTGGTGGCGAGCAGTGCGCTTCCAATGAGCAGCGCCCAGATCGGCTTATTGTTCCAGTGGTTCATGCGTGTTTTCTATGTTGTTTGTTTCACGCCACAAAGGGACCGTCGGAACATTGCCTCCATGTCAGGTGGATCTTATCCTATCGTTGGCAGGCATCATCATTTTGTTAAGAGGGATGATGGTCGCAGCGTATGCATGGACTACCCTGCGGAGGAAATTCCACTGGTCCGGCGATCAACGGACCACCACCATGTCTTCCGTGGAACTTCCTCAGAATGTATAGCTCAAGGCACCGCTGAAGTAGACGCCCCGCCGATAGCTCATGATCTCTTCGTCATTGCTCCCGATCTTGCCGTCCGCATTGCTGTCCTGCTGCAACAGCGTCAGGGCATTGAGGATGTTCTGCGCTCCGATCTTCACCTTGTAGTGTTCTCCGAAGGCTTTGCTCAGGGTCGCATCCAATGCACCGGAGGGCATCTCGTAAATATCCGGGGTGCCGAAGCTGCCCACGGCATAGAGCCGTTTCCCAAAGGTGTTGAACACCACGTTGTACTGCAATTTCCTGTCCGTGTCCAAATAGAACAGGCCGGCATTCACCACGTAAGGGCTTTGTCCCATCATCGGCCGCTCATTGTCCTGTCCGACGGCCTGTGCCCCGAGGGTCACGGAACTCTTGATGAGCGAGCCGTTGAACAGAACACCCAGACGGCTAAGCCAACCCTCCGTGAAGATCCCGTTCAATGAGCGGCGCACCTCCACTTCGGCACCGATGCTTTCCGCACTTTCAGCGTTCTTAAAGGTGAAGTTGCGCGTTCCTCCCGATCCGGCACCGGGGACGAAGAACATTTCCACGGGGTCCGTGAACGACTTCTGAAATACACCAACGCTCACCACATCGCCTAAGCTGGGATACATTTCCCACCGAGCATCAAAATTGCGGATCGTCGCGGTGGTCAGCGCGGAATTGCCGTAAAGCACGTTGTTCGAGCTGAAGTCATAGAAGGAGAACGGGGCGAGTTCCCGGAATTCAGGACGGTTCACGGTATTGCTCCACGCCACCCGGACCAAGGATCTCTCCGTGATGTTCCAGGATGCGTTCACCGAAGGGAGGACGCTGGTGATCGGGTTGTCTACGCTCACCTTGGCGCCGCCATAAGTCGCACTGTTCAGTTGCTGGCGGTTATGCTCCACGCGCACACCGCCGCTCAGGACGAACAATTTCCCCCATTTCATCGTGGTGCCCACATAGCCGGCAAAGAGGCTGTTCGAGGCGGTGTAGCGGTCACTGGGATTCGTGCCTTCCTCCAGCTTGAAGCCAGTGGTCCCGTTGATATTGGCATCAGCGAAGATCTCATCCAAGGGAAGCAGTCCCAAGGAGTTGTCGAACTGACCCGTGTTCGCCTTCTTGAAGGACATCCATCGGGCGTTGAACTCGCGCTCCTTGCGCTCCGCCATTCCGCCCGCCCTGACGGTGGCCCTGAACTTCGCGTCCTCCTTGCCCAAGTCGTGGGACAGGTCCAATTTCCCCGTGTAAGTGCTTTCGTTCAGGTCACTGTAGAAGCGGCCTGCATCAAGGGTGGAGGCCGTCGGGGCGATCACTACTTGATAGGGCGCATCGGTGGCCCCGATGTTGCGGACGGTCCGTACGCGCCGGAAGTCCGGCTCCTTGCTCCATGCGCGGCCATAGCCCAAGGTCCAGTCCGCGTGGGTGCGGTCCTTCATCAGATCATGTGAACCGTGCAGCTGTCCACTATAGATGGTCCGTTCGGTATACTGATAGGCATAGTTCCGCACGTCGAAGCCCTCTTCCAGGTTCCTGCCGGTGCGCGCTGTTGTGCGGTTCTCGCCCACTTGGTCAAAGAGGTTGCGGAACTCAAGCTTGGTGTTCGGCCCGATCAAAGCGCTCCAGTTGTGCATCACGCCCAGGCGCGCGGTCCGGATGTTCTCTTGGTCGGTGTAGTTGTAGATGGTATCACTGCGTTGCGCCACGGGGTCGTACGAATTGTAGTTGTAATTCTTGGAGGTATACGTCGCATTCGTGTTCGACAGGTCGATCGAGGTGATGTTGCCATAGTGGTTCTTTGCGCCGTCCTTGCCGAATCGTCGGGCGATCATGAGGCCGAAGCGCTGGTCCGGCGCGGCGGTGCTGGTGGATGCCGTCCATGTATCGGGGAGCTCGCGGCCATAGGCTGCCAATTGTTCCGCGCTGGTGACGGTGTTGAGGTGCTCAGGGAAGTCCGAGGGGAGTTGACGAGAACCATCATCAAAGCCGAGGATATCGGTCGAGCTCCGCTGGTCCTGCTGGATGTCATGGAAGGTCGTTCCGCTGCGCACGCCAAGTCCGTAGCTGACCTTGACCTCGTTCTTCTCCGGCACGCCGGTGGTCGTCACTTGGATCACCCCGCCGGCGAATTCGCCGGGCAGCTCAGGGGCACCGGTCTTGTAGACCATCACGCGGTCCAAGGCTCCACTTGGCAGTAGGTCGAAGCTGAAGGCGCGGCGATCGGGCTCGAGGCTTGGTGCGGTGACGCCGTTCAATTGAACGGTGTTATAGCGGTCCGCTAGTCCGCGTACCATCACGAAGCGGTCGCCGATGATGGTGACGCCGGGTATGCGCTTCACCACATCCGCCCCGGTGCGGTCCTGACCCTTCGCTATCTGTTGGCGGCCGATCGCATTGGCCACTTGGTCGCTGTTGCGCACGGCCTGCATCACGGCGACCTCGGAATCCACCCTCCGCTCGCGCACGACCTGCACGGTCTTCATCTCCTGCACTCCCTCGTCAAGCGGAATATCGAGCTGCACAGCTTGGTCGGCGATCACCGTCACGTCGCGTTCAACGTTCGCATGCCCCACCATGCTCACTACCACGGTTTGAGATCCCGCCTCCGTTGGCAGATTATAATGTCCATCGAGGTCCGTGCTGACGCCAGTGCTCGTGCCTTTGATGAGCACATTGGCAAAGGGCTGCGGTTCGGCCACGCCGTTCTCCAAGGCCGTGATTGTTCCGACAATGGTGCCATTTTGTGCCAGGAGCGGGAATATGGCGAGTGCGAAGCAGGTCAGAAGGAGGATGCGGATCATCGGGATGACGTCCGGCGCATTGTTGCGCTGAACGTGGAAGCAAAGGTCTCCGCCCGCTGTAACTCCCGCGTTTGCCCCGTGTTATGCTTCCGTTATCCGGGTGGCCTTCAGACCTTCCGGTCCCTGAAGGTCTTGCCCTTGATCGGCTGGTCCAGGAACCACCATTCCGGCAAATGGGCACCTTTCCCTTTCTGCTGCTGCCACATGGTCACTAATTGCTCCTGCAGGACCTCCGTAGCTTCCTCCACGTTGTCCACCACATGCACGAAGCTCAGTTCTTCGGCGCCTATGGTGCCGGCCGCGATCATCTGCCTCAGTTGCTCCAGTACAGGAGCCCAATAGGTCTTGCCGTACAAGATGATCGGGAAGCCCTTCACCTTTCCGGTCTGGATCAAGGTCACCGTCTCGAACAGCTCATCCATGGTCCCTGCGCCGCCCGGCATCACCACGAAGCAGATGCTGTACTTCAGCAGCAGCACCTTGCGCACGAAAAAGTGGTCGAAGGTGAGGTCGACATCGAGGTAGGGGTTGGCGTACTGCTCATGCGGCAGGACGATGTTGCAGCCCACGCTGGTGGCGCCCACGTCACGCGCGCCGCGGTTGGCCGCTTCCATCACGCCGGGTCCGCCGCCGGTCATTACCGTGAAGCCCACGCGCCCCACGCGTCGCGCCAATGAGCGCGTTGCCTCGTAGTATGGATGGTCCTCCTTGAAGCGCGCACTCCCGAAGAACGTGACACAAGGCCCCACGAAATGGAGCCTGCGGAAACCATAGAAGAATTGTTGCACGATCGCAAAAAGCGTCTTGAATTCCTTCCATCGGGAACGGGGACCGCTGAGGAAGCTGAGGTCGATCTTGGAGCGATCGCTAGGGTTGGGAGGCATGGCGCGAAGGTATCGCGGTGCATGCCCCGGTCGGAATTGGTTTTTCTGGATCTCCTTCACACCATTGTGAACAAGATCCGGCTTTCGAAATTCACTGCACGACCAACCGTTGCGCAATGACCGGCATCCCGTTATCAAGCACTTGCACCAGATACATGCCCGCTTGCGCCAGGCTGAACGTCCCCGTGCCATGAGCCTTTCGGTCAAATACAGCACGCCCGCCGGCATCGAAGATCCGAACCTGTGCATCCTTCGCCCCGGACCGCAGGGTCATGGTAATCGGTTGACCAGCCAAGACAGGAGATGGGGAAATGGTGAAGGCTGCTTCCTTTCCTGTTTCTTGGATCCCGGTTGAAAGTGCGCACTGCGGGTATAGCGGGTTGAGCCAGGAGATGGAAGGCGGAGGCCCGGGTGCAGGCAGCGTGCCCTCCTCATAGCAGCGAAGTGGGAAATTGTTCTCGCTATCACAAGCTCCATATATCCACGGGAACAAATAATGAAGGTCGCCAAGGCGGTCTGTGATCGTCCCGCTGGTCAGTGCAACGGTGTTGTACGGTCCGCTGGCCGTGGCCGTCACTTGCTGACTTCGCAGTTCCATCCAGTCGACGCTCACGTGCCCGGTGTCCGTCACCGTCCACGTGAGCGTGTCCCTTCCAAAGGGATATTCGATCAATGTTTCCCAGCTGAACCCCGGGGCTTGGCCAAAGACGTATAGCGTGGTGAAGACATCGTAGTAGGGTTGGTAGGCCAGTACGGAATCCCCTTGCCATGTCAGCGCGGGGAGAAAGGGCATGCAGTCGTTCGTTCCCTCGATGTAGGCCAATTTGGAACAGGTGCGACCCTGGATGACCGTATCACGGATACAGCGGATGACGAACAAATTCGAGTCCGGCCCGGAAATGTGGTGCTGGGTGTAGGTCCATTGCGCGCCCACCGGAGCGAACGGTGTTTGTGCCTGCAATGTCAAGGAGAAGAGGACCGGAAACAGGAGTATCGAGACTCTCATGTTGGAAGCGTTGAAGTGAAGTTAGGTATAGTGGACAGCGAATGTGGCCTGAACGCTGCCTACGTCACACATCACGATCGATCCTTCCGCAACTTGACAGGCTTTGAATTCTTTCGAGGGATAAGACCTCGGTCCCACGCTTAGATTTACCCCATGAACAAGCTTTACCGAAACATTTCGCTGATTGGCACACTATGCCTTGCAACCCTGCTTTGGGCACAGCCACAATTGGAGAACGCCGGTTTCGAGGATTGGAACAATGTGGGAACGGCTACGGAGGAACCATTGGAATGGAGTTCCGTGAAGACGAGTGATGGAGGGACCGTCATCAACAACTTCGCTCCTCAACTTTGCTGGCAGGATCCCGATGCGCATACCGGATCGTTCTCGGCGAACCTTCGCACGGTGAGTTCCATTGCTGGCCCAGCTGCGGGGCTGCTCACCAATGGACGTGTGCATGCGGAGTTCACGGTTGCGAACAGTTACGTCTTCTCCGATCTCGCAAATGCCGATTGGAACACGGTATGTGGTTCCCGCCCGGACAGCCTCATCGGCTGGTTCAAGGCCATGCCTGAACCCGGGGATCATGCGAAGATCACGGCGTTGATGCACGTGGACCAAGGCAAGCTGCCGATGTTCGATACCTATCCGAACTGGGTCGGTGCTGCGACATGGGTCGGCCCTGAGGTCGATCAAACGGAATGGACGCGCTTCTCCGTTCCATTCGTGTACCTCGACAACCGCCAGCCGGAACATGTGTTGCTCGCCATGTCCTGTGGTGACAGCACGAACAGTGTGGTTGGAACGGAGGCGTGGTTCGATGATATGGGCTTGATCTACAACCTGTACGCAACCCCTGATGAACCGATCGCCTATGTGAGCGCCACTTCCGGCTTCGACCTGAACGTGGCCTATACCACGAGCGGAGAACCTATTGCGGCGACGGACTTCACCGTGGAGCTATCCGACGTGAACGGTGATTTCTCCTCGGCCACCGTGATCGGGACGATGAACAGCATCTCCGCTACCGGCAGCATTCCATGTACGATCCCCGCTGGTACATTACCCGGAACGGACTACCGGATCCGTGTCGTGACCCTTTCGCCGTTCTACGCACCGGTACCGGTCGGTATCGTGGTGGAGCTGAGTACGGAGGTGGCCACCGTCGGAGCTTCCGGGATCCTCGTTCGCGTGGATAATGATGCGATCCTCGTGGACATGGGATCGACATCACTCGAGAACCCGACCTATCAGCTCCTGGACACGCGTGGAGCGCGGATCGCCAGCGGACGGTTGAACGGTCAGGGTTTGGATCGCATTCCTGCGGAGGGTGCTCAAGGTGTGATGATCCTCCGGATCATGCACGGCAAGGGCATGATCGTGCAGCGTGTGTTGGTTCATTGAGGAGAGTTGGCATTGGAAGGTTGGAAGTGTTGTTGGCGTGAAAGGCACGCATACAATTCACGCCGCCACCGCCAGCACCCCCTCCAGCGCCTCCTTCGCCTGTTGCAATGTGGTGACTTCTCCCACGGAAAGCCGCAACGTGCCGTTCTTCTCGTAAACCTTGAACTTCCGCGGCTGCTGCTGCACGGCGCGCAGAATCGCAGTAAAGATCTCGCTCCCGAAGAAGGGATGCTTCTGGTCCACGATGAAGGTGCCGATGAGCTTGCCCCGCTTTAATTTCATCTTCTCCAAGCCTAAGCGTTCTCCGCTCCAGCGTAGCCGGATCGCCTCCATCAGGTCCTGTACTTGTGCCGGGACCGGGCCGAAGCGGTCCGCGATGGACGCGCTGAATTTCTCCAGCTCCTCGGCGTCCTTCAGATTGTCCAATGCGCGGTAGAGCGCGAGGCGTTCAGCGGTCTCGCTCACGTAATCGTTGGGGATCATCATGCGCTGATCCGTTTCCAATACGCAGTCGTCGGCGCGGTAGCGGGTGGCACCGCGTGCTAACTGGCGGTCCTCGAAAAGCTCCTTGAAATGTTCGTCCTTTAGTTCGCGCACGGCCTCTTCCAGGATCTTGTGGTAGGTCTCGAAGCCGATATCGTTGACGAAGCCGCTCTGTTCCGCACCGAGCAGATCGCCCGCGCCACGGATGTCGAGGTCCTTCATCGCGATGTGGATGCCGCTGCCCAGATCGCTGAACTGTTCGATGGCCTGCAGGCGCTTGCGTGAGAGGTCGGGCAGCAGGTGCGGGCTGGGCGCGAGCAGATAGCAGAAGGCCTTCTTGTTGCTGCGCCCCACGCGGCCGCGCAGTTGGTGCAGGTCGCTGAGGCCGAAGTTCTGCGCTTCGTTCACGATGATGGTGTTGGCGTTCGGGATGTCTAAGCCGTTCTCCACGATGGTGGTGCAAACGAGCACGTCTGACTCTCCCTCGATAAAGTCCATCATCACGGATTCGAGCTTGTGGCCTTCGAGCTGTCCATGGCCCACGGCGACGCGCGCCCCGGGCACCAGCTTGCGGATCATGTCCGCGACGTACTCGATGTTCTTCACCTTGTCGTTGATAAAGTAGACCTGCCCGCCACGCGATAGCTCGTAGTCGATCGCTTCCTTGATCACCACCTCGTCGTACGGATGCACGTTGGTCTGCACGGGATAACGGTTCGGTGGCGGCGTACTGATGATGCTGAGGTCGCGCGCGCCCATGAGGCTGAACTGCAGCGTACGCGGAATGGGCGTGGCGGTGAGCGTGAGCGTATCCACCGTGGCGCGCAGCATCTTCAATTTGTCCTTCACGTTCACGCCGAACTTCTGCTCCTCGTCAATGATCAGTAGGCCGAGGTCCTTGTACTTCACGTCCTTGCTCACCAGGCGGTGCGTGCCGATGAGGATGTCGATCTTCCCTTCTTTCAAGTCGGCGAGGATCTGTTTCTGGTCGGCAGAGCTGCGGAAGCGGTTGATGTAATCCACGCGCACGGGAAGGCCCTCCATGCGTGCCGTGAAGGTCTTCCAATGCTGCAGCGCGAGGATGGTGGTCGGGACCAGCACCGCCACTTGCTTGCTGTCGCATACCGCCTTGAACGCTGCGCGGATCGCCACTTCCGTCTTGCCGAAGCCGACGTCGCCGCAAACGAGGCGGTCCATGGGCACGTGGCTTCTCCATGTCCATCTTCACGTCCGCGGTGGCCTTCTCCTGGTCGGGCGTATCCTCGTAGATGAAGCTGGCCTCGAGTTCCGTTTGGAGGTAATTGTCCGGTAGAAATGCGAAGCCGGGCTTGCTCTTGCGTTGCGCGTAGAGCTTGATCAGGTCGAAGGCGAGGGCCTTCACTTTGGCCTTGGTCTTTTCCTTCAGGTTCCTCCAAGCGGGGCTGCCGAGCTTGCTGATGTTCGGCGCTGCGCCACCTTCCTCGCCACTGAATTTGCTCACGCGGTGCAGGCTGTGGATCCCGACGTAGAGGATGTCGTTGTCTCGGTACTTCAAGCGGATCGCTTCCTGCATCTGCCCGCCCGCATCGATCGTCTCCAAGCCGCTGAACACGCCGATGCCATGATCGATATGCACCACGAGGTCGCCGGGTTTCAGTTGCGTCAGCTCCTTCAGCGTGAGTGCCTGCGAGTTCTTGCGAAAGCCTTCCTTCAACCGGAAGCGGTGGTAGCGCTCGAAGATCTGGTGATCGGTGTAAAGCGCGAGTTTCAGCTCACCGTCGATGAAGCCTTCGTGCAGGTCCAGTACCAAGGGCGTGAAGGAAACCTCGTGCTCCAGGTCGCGGAAGATGGAGTAGAGCCTTTCGCTCTGCTTGGCGCCGTTGCACACGATCAGGTTGGTGAAGCCCGCGTTCTGCTTGTTGTGCAGGTCGCCACTGAGGATCTTGAAGTCTTTGGCGAAAGGTGGTTGAGGCCTTTGGCCGAAGTCTATCTCGGTAGCCTCAAGCTGCAAGCCGTCAGCCTCGAGCTTGCGGCTTGCAGCTTGAGGCTTGAGGCCGGGACCCCAGAACACTTTCCGGGATCCCAACAACCCCTTGATGAGTTCACTATCACTGGCTAAGAGTTCCTCCGGTTTGGCATGCTTCGCTTTCTCCGGAGTCCGCGCATAGACATCGTTCATCAACTGCAAGGACTTCACGGCCGTATCGCTGATCGCCTTCGGGTCCTGCAGCCAGATCACGGCCTCCTCCGGCAATTGCGCGAAGAAGGTCTGTTGCTTCGCCGCGTCTTCATCTTGTAAGTCCGGGACGATCACCGCCTCGGAGAGGCGCTCCACGCTGAGCTGGTCTTGCGGGTCGAAGCGGCGCACGCTCTCCACGGTGTCGCCGTAGAGCTCGATGCGGTAAGGCTTGTCGTTGCCGTAGCTGAAAAAGTCCACGATGCCGCCGCGGATGCTGAACTGCCCCGGTTCGTAAACGAATTCCACGCGCTCGAAGCCGGTCTCATGCAACCATTCCTCCAAGGTGTCGATGGGCAGTTCCTCGTTGCGCTTGATCGCTAACGTGTTCTTCTGCATCGTCTCCTTGCCCACCACCAAAGGCACCAAGGCCTCCGGATAGGTGACAATGGTGAGCTGGTCCGGCTTCTTCATCAACGTTTCCAGCACTTCGGTGCGGGTTACGCGATCGCCGTCCTGGTGGCCTTCGGGATCATAGGGCGAGCGCGAGGGGGCGGGGAAGAACAGCATGGTGTTCTTCCGGGGAGCCGTTTCATCCTTCGGCCGTAACGCCTCCAGGTCGTTCATGAAGTATGCAGCCTCTTCCTTATCACTGAGGATGAACACGTGCGTACCGCCCCGCTTTTCGCGGATGGCATTGGCGGCGAG
Organism: uncultured Flavobacteriales bacterium; assembly: GCA_963706125.1. GTDB lineage: Bacteria > Bacteroidota > Bacteroidia > Flavobacteriales_F > PHOS-HE28 > PHOS-HE28. The sequence continues at coordinate 507,514 of CAVPLQ010000004.1, read as the reverse complement.
CGAGCGGCCGCTGCCCACCAAGCCGCCAACGCGGATGCGGGCATGTGGTGCTGCTAGGGCCTCCGCTGCTTGCTTGCTGCGTGGGTCGTTGGCGAAGAGGGAGAGGAGGTCGGTGAGGGAGGTCAAGCTCATGGAAACAGGAAACCCCGAAAACCCGATACCGGCAATTCCGGGTATCGGGTTCGGGAGTGTGCAAAGGTAACTTGTGGCTTCGTCCCTCACTTCCCCTCCAGCCCCCGCGCCAGCTCCATCATTTTCAGCACAGTGTTCCAGTTGCGCGCAGTGTTCACCACGCCTATGCCTTTATCGAATTTGGCTGCCAACATGGAGGTGCCGGAACCGTGCGGCGTGTGGATGTAGGCCACATCGTTCACGATGGCCAAGCGTTCGCCTTCAACGGCTACCGCACGTATCGCTTCCACGGCTTCAGGCTTCGGGGTGGCGGCCAGAAGCGCAGCATGCAGAAGCTTGCCCACGGTGACTTCCGGGAAAGGGTTGTTGTCGATCACAGCTTGCCATTCCGCAGCTGTAGGAGCGAAAATGGGCTTGGCGAATCCAAAGTGCTCCCTGCACAGCTTGGCCACTTTGGCAATGGTCTTTTCCCGCGAGAGCGTACTTCGGACCAATGCGTTGCCGCTGTTGATGTAGGTGGTGGCCCCGGTGAAGCCGGCCTGGGTCAAAGCTTCGCGAAGAGGGGCCACGGGCAATTGTGTAGCACCTCCCACGCCACGGAAGAGAAGGAGGTAGGTAGTGGGTTTTGCCATTCAGGCGGATCAGAGCTTATGGAGCATTTCCACGAATTGCTGTTCGATGCGGTAGCCTTCATCGCGGTACTTGAACAGGCCGCTCGCACCTTGTTTGAAGGCCAGTTTCTTGGGCCAGATGCCGAAGAGGAGGATCGGGCAATAGCCTTCGTAGGAGATATGCTCCTCATCCGCCATCACCTCGAAGACGATCAGTGCGCCGCCGGTGGCTTCCTTGTAGTAGGTAGCGTGGCCCGTGCGGTCGATCAGTTTGAAGTAGATCGGTTCACCCATGCGATAGGTGCTCACCCGAAGCTTTCCCTTTTCAAAAGCCGCAGTGCTGAAGCCGCGTGAATTGAACCAGCGCGCTATTTGCGAACGTCGTTCAGTGGCCGGTCGGGAGGTGGAGGGCAGTTGGAGCTGTGGCATGGTCGCAGAGATGCCAAGGTAGCGAAAGAGCGGTCCGCCGAAAAGTGCGATCACTCCTTTGCCAAACGCAGCGTTTCCACTTTGTTCGCCGTGGCGATGCGCACCAAATACACTCCGGGTCTCACGTCGGCAAGATCGAGCGTGCAGAGGTTTCGGCTGATGGCTTCCTGCCGCACGATCCGTCCTTGCAGATCGGTGAGCGTCAGCATGGCGGGTGCGTTGTCCGAGCGCTCGATGCGTACCATTCCGTTCGCCGGGTTCGGGAAGAGACGTGCGGAGGATGCGTTGGTGCCAGCGATCCCGGTGAAGATCACCGGTACGGCTACCGATGGAGCGGAAGTACATCCGAACCCGTCCACCACGATCACATGGTAGTCGCCACCTTGTTCAACAGTGATGCATTGTGTCGTGTCCCCCGCTAATGGAATGCCATTGCGGTACCACTGCGCCTGTCCGGTGAGATCTGTGCAGAGCGTGGTCCCGTCCACCGTGACGACCGGCACTTGCGGCGTGCTTGAACAGCCCACCTGCGCCCTGTAAATGTCTCCGTACGCACCGCCGATCACGATGTAGCCATCCACGTATGCCGCGTCGGTGATCCCCGCGTTGAAGATGTCCGGCAGTGCATTGTTCCAGGTCACACCGCCATCCGTGGACTTCACCGTTTGCCCGGTGCTGCCCACCGCGTAACCTGTGTCGTTATCGGTGAAGAAGATGCTCACGGTGCTTTGTGGCGTGCCGCCCATCTGGGTCCAGTTATCGCCACCGTCGGTGGTGCGCCAGTATTTCGTCCAGCCGTGCAATGCATCACTGAAGTACACGGTAATGCTGCCTCCCATGGGAGGGAGCGGTTGCCACGTCACGCCGCCGTCCATGGTCCGGTAGTTGTCGCCGTACTCGCCCACGGCATAGCCCTGCTGATCATCCACGAACCAGAGGTCGCTGATGGTGATGTTGCCCACGTCGAGCACATGCGTCCAAGTGGAACCGTTGTTCGTAGTGCGATAGATGCCGCCGTACACCGCACCGCCGCCTACGATGTGGGTGGTGGGTCCAAGGCTCCACGTGCAGCGGATGGCCACGTTGGGTCCGGTGCCGTTGATGCCTGTGGCGAAGTAGTCCGTGGTGCGCCCGAAGCTGCCGCTGCCACCACCGCGGCAGCCGAAGCCATCGGCGCGCAAATGAACACCCAGGCCACCGCTGGGTGCAGCTATCCATTTGCGGCCACCATCGGTGGTGCGCAGCCCGTTGCCCGCCACGCCTACACTGTCGTTCGCGAAGCTCATTTTGTTGACACTACCGGCGGAGGTGCCCTCGAACAAAACCGCCCAGCTCAGACCTGCGTTGTGGGTCACTTGGATACGCCCGTTGGTGCCCAACAAGCCATAGCCGCTCGGCGTCAATGCCACGCTCATGTGTTCGGAGCTGCCCACTTGGATCTCCGTCCAGGTCTGGCCCCGGTCCGTGCTGCGGATCGTGCGTCCCCACCAGCCACAGGCCACGATCTCATCGCCTTGCACGGCCACGGCGTTCAAGCTATACGTGGTGTTGGAAGGGATCGAATCCCAAGTCGCCCCGCCGTCGGTGGTGCGGATCACTTCGCCTGCGCTGCCCACCGCCACGCCTTCCTGGGTGTTGTAGAAGTGCATGTCGCGCATCAGCACCAGCTGGTCGAAGGGACCCATGTTCAGCCATGTCAGGCCCCCGTCGGTGCTTTTCAACATTTCACCGGCGTAGCAGCTGGCATAGCCGGTGTCCGGGTCCAGGAACTGGATCGCTGTCATGTAGTTGGATGTGCTCTGGCCGCTCTGCATCAGCGTCCATGAGACCCCGGCGTCGGTGCTGCGGTAGATCTTGCCGGTCTGCGTGCCCACCCAGCCCAGCGTATCGTTGAGGAAGAACACACAGTTGAGGTGGCCGTACGTGGGATTGAAAGAAGAGGTGGCCGTGCGGAATCCATCGGTGGTGCGGTACACGGTGCCGCTGTTGCCCACGCAGATGCCGCGCACATCATCCCACATGTGGAGCGCCAGCGGTTTGTTCTGGAGCAAGTTCAGGCGCCGCTGCCAGGTCGCGCCGCCATCCTCCGTGCACAATACCGCGCCATTGGGCCAGTCGGTGACATAACCCACCAGGTCGTTCACCATCACGAGACTCTTGAATTCACTGGTGGTCTTGATGGGCGTGACGAGTTCCCATTGCTGGGCAGAGGTCGCGGTACACGCGGCGAAGAGCAGGAATGTCAGGGTGTTTCTCATATCGACCACAAAGATGGGCTTGACCAAGTACATGAATGGAACAAAAAGGTCCGGTCCGGACTTCCGATCGGGAAGTAATGCCGGTAGCTTCGCACCACCGATGGCACGTATGCTCCGTTATCTTCTGTTCGGACTCAGCTTCCTGATAGGGACTGTCGATGCACTAGCCCAGCGCATCGACAGCATCCACGTATTCAAACAGCTTCCGCCAAGGAAATATACCTCGGCCTCTGCGAACGCTATGGCGTGGAAGCTATACCGTAGCCATGTCCCCTGCACCGTGGTGAAAGGGCAACAGATGAGCACCGCCGGTGAAGCCATGAAGAGTTATGCGCCGGCTCGGCACATCTTCCGTGATCTACCTGGCCTGGAGCATCTGGCCATGGGCTGGTCCGGCGGAAGGCCCTTCACCTTGGCCGTGGCGGACGACATGGACCTGGTGATCAACTTCACGGCACGCACCGAGTACCGCGTTTCCGGGATGACCGACCGGATACGTGTGCGGGCGTTGATCGCACGGATGATGGTGGAGTAGGGAAATGATCAAGGGAGACCGGGTTCACCCTTCGCTCTTTTCACCCCTTCATCACCTCCTCCACCATCGCAGAGCTGCCGATGAACAAGGGGCAACGTTGGTGCAGTTCCGTGGGCTTAAGGTCCAAGATCCGGATGGTGCCGTCGGTGGCGCTGCCGCCGGCCTGCTCGATCAACATCGCGAGGGGGTTGGCCTCGTAGAGCAGCCGCAGCTTGCCGTTCGGCTTGTCGGCGGTGCCTGGGTACATGTAGATGCCGCCCTTCAGCAAGTTGCGGTGGAAGTCCGCCACCAGGCTGCCGATGTAGCGCGCGCTCATTTTCTGCTTCTTGCAGCCGTCGATGTAGTTGCGCACGTTCTCCGGAAAATCGAAATAGTTGCCCTCGTTCACGGAGTAAATGTTGCCGTCCTTGGGCACCTGCATGTTCGGATGGCTGAGGCAGAATACGCCGATGCTAGGGTCGAGCGTGAATCCGTTGACGCCGCTCCCGGTGGTGTATACGAGCATTGTGCTGCTGCCGTAGACCACATAGCCCGCTGCCACCTGCTGATTGCCGGGCTGCAGGAAATCATCCAGTGTCACCTTCTCCGGGTCCAGCCGACGATAGATGGAGAAGATGGTGCCGATGGAAACGTTCACGTCGATGTTGCTGGAACCGTCCAACGGGTCCATGGCCACCACGTACTTGCCGTTCAGTGATGCAGGATTGTCAAAGACGATGTGCTCGTCCTCCTCCTCGCTGGCAACGGCACAGACCGCGCCCTGGTTGCGCATCGCGCTGATAAAGCGGTCGTTGGCGTAGACGTCGAGCTTCTGCTGGCGCTCCCCTTGGATGTTGTGCGCGTTGGTCTCGCCGAGGATCTCGTTCACCAGTCCGGCCTTGTTCACCTCCCGGTTCACCAGCTTGGCGGCCAAGCGGATGGAGGTGAGTAATTGGGTGAGGTCGCCCGTGGCGAAAGGGAAATCCTTTTCGCGTTCGATGATGAATTCCGAGAGGGTGGTGATGTTGGCCATGGTTGATCAGAAGATCAGAGAATCAGAAGATCAGAAAATGATCGTGGATGATCGATCCGTTGCAAATATCGGCTGTGCGCGATCTTTGGGCACTATGGAGATCACGATCCGCAAGGCGGAAGCGCAGGATGTGCCGCAGATGCTGGCTTTGGTAAAGGAGCTGGCGGTATTCGAGAAGGAGCCGGAAGCGGTGACAGTGACGGAAGAGCAGATGCGCGATGCAGGCTTCGGGCCTCGTCCCGCCTGGTGGGGTTGGGTGGCTGAGAGATCAGAAGATGGGATCGTCGGTATCGCCATGTGCTATGAGCGCTATTCCACCTGGCGTGGGCGCGTGGGCTATCTGGAGGATATCGTGGTGACGGAAAATGCGCGAGGACTCGGTATTGGTGAACTGTTGTTCAAGGCGATCGCGGTAGAAGCGGTGAAGCGCAACTACCACCACATGACCTGGCAGGTGCTCGACTGGAACAAAGGTGCCATCCGCTTCTACAAGCGCTTGGGCGCAGAGCTGGACGGACAGTGGGTGAACGGCCGCTTGGACAAGGCGCAGCTCAGTAAACTTGCGGCGCAATGAGAATTTTTAAGTTCGGTGGTGCCAGCGTGAAGGATGCGGCAGGTGTGCGCAATCTGGCGGAGGTGGTGAAGCGGTACGGCCTTGATGATCTTGTGATCGTGGTGAGCGCGATGGGCAAGACCACCAATGCGCTGGAGGAGGTGTTATGGGCTTGGATAGATGGGCGACCGACCGATGACAAAGTGGACGAATTGGAACAAACCCATTCCGAAGTGCTCCATGAGGTCGCTCCGCATGATGAGGGAGCCGGGAAGCTCTTGACCAACCACTTTCATTCCTTGCGGGCCATCCTGAAGCAACCAGCCAAGAAGGATGTTGACCTGCACTATGATCAAGTGGTGTCGTTCGGAGAGCTCTGGAGCAGCGTGATCGTCAAGGCCCACTTGGACGCCTCCGGGATCACGAGCGCGTGGTGGGATGCCCGCACCGTGATCCGGACAGACGGCAGGCACCGCAGCGCCGGAGTGGATTGGGAGGCAAGCGCCCAAGAGGTCGCCTTCCTGCGCGCCCATGTTCCGGACGCCCCGTTCCGTGTGGTGACGCAAGGCTTTATCGGCGGGGCGAATGACGGCACAACCACCACGCTCGGCCGTGAAGGATCAGATTTCTCCGCAGCGATCTTCGCCTATCTCTTGGATGCCGAAAGCGTGACCATCTGGAAGGATGTAGCAGGCATGTTCAATGCCGATCCCAACCGGTTCGCCGAAACCACCTTGTTGGAGCATATCAGTTACCGCGAGGCGATCGAGCTCAGCTACTTCGGTGCCAGCGTGATCCACCCCCGCACCCTGCAGCCCCTGCAGCGCAAGAACATTCCGCTCTACGTGCGCTCCTTCTTGGATGCGGAGGTCGCAGGAAGCACCATCAGTGATGCCACGGACCGCGACACGCTCGTGCCTTCCTTCATCGTGAAGCCGAAGCAGCTCCTCATCAGCATCACCCCGCGCGACCTCAGCTTCATAGTGGAGGAGAACTTGAGCGGCATCTTCAAATGCTTCGCTGATCGGCAGGTGCGCATCGAGCTGATGCAGAACAGTGCCTTGGCCTTCAGTGTTGCGGTGGATGATTCACCCCGTGCCCGACAACTGATCGAGGAACTGCGGAAGGATTATGAGGTGCGCTACAACGAGGGCTGCGAGCTGATCACCGTGCGCCACTACGACGAGGCCACGCTGAAGCGCCTGCTGAACGGCAAGGAGCCACTGATCGAACAGCGCTCACGCACTACCGCGCGCTTCGTGGTGAAATAGCCTTTTGCACCTTCTGACGCTTCGCCAACCGGCGTGCCAGCTTGCCGATGGTCAGGCCTTGCACAAGAATGGAGAAGGTGACCACGATGTACGTGAGCGTGATCCACAGGCCGCGATCGAACGTGTCGCCCAAGGAGATCGCCATGGCGATGGAGATGCCCCCGCGCAGGCCGCCCCAGGTGAGCATCAGCAAGGTGGGAGGGGTCATCCGCTCCTTGAACCGGATGAGCTGTGCGGGCACCCACACTGAGACGTAGCGCACCACGAGGATCAGCACGATGGCGATACCGCCAACGACGAAGTGGATCGGGTCCAGCTTCACCACCAGCAGCTCCAGCCCGATCAACACGAAGAGCATGGCATTGAGGATCTCATCGATCAGCTCCCAGAACTTGTCCACGTATTCCTCGGTGATCTTGCTCATCGCGTGCTTCTTGCCATGGTTGCCGATGAGGATCCCAGCCGCCACCATCGCCAAGGGCCCGGAGACATGCAGCGCTTGGGCCAGCGCATACCCGCCCATCACCACCGCCAACGAAAGCAGCACCTCCACCTTGTAGTTGTCGATGCTGCGCATCATCACGAAAGCGATGTAGCCGATGGCCAGGCCGAACGCGATGCCGCCGAAGGCCTCCTGTACGAACAACACAGCCACCTCGGACCACCCGAATGACGTGGGACTTTCGGAGATCTCCAGAATGGTGAGGAACACCACCACCGCCACGCCATCGTTGAAGAGCGATTCCCCCGCGATCTTCATCTCCAATGAGGGCGGCACCTTCGCCTCCTTCAAAATACCGAGCACCGCGATGGGATCGGTGGGGGAGATGAGCGCGCCGAACAGAAGGCAGTGCAGATATTCCATCGGGATGCCGAAGGCCGCCAACAGGTAGAACATCACGGTGCCCACCAGCATTGTGCTCGTGATCACGCCCACGGTGGAAAGTGCCATCACCGCCCATTTTTCCTGCCGAAGCACGTCCAGCTTGATGTGGATCGCCCCTGCGAAAAGCAGGAAACCCAGCATGTTGTTCATCAGCAGGCGGGAAAGATCAAGATGCTGCACCAGTGATTGCATGTCGCCCAACACGTGCGGCATCATTTTGCCGACCGCCACCAGAAGCACTGAGAACAATAACGCCAGGAACATCAGGCCGATGGAAGAAGGCAGCTTCAGCACCCGGAAATTCACGTAGGCGAAGAGCGCCGCGATGACGATCAGCAAGGAGAAGGTGGCGAAGGTGCCCATGGGGTGCGGTCAGACCGGGCGGAAAGCTACGGCCTTGCACCACACGGCGTACGAGCTGAACAAGTGCCGCTTGGCGATAGATTCGCCCCATGGTCCGCACCCTTTCAAGCCGAGCACGGCGATGGTTCCTGTCCCTCCTTTGTGTGGGTTGCGCTTTGGTATTGCCCGCTCAAAGCCGGACCAGTGCAGCGGACAGCTTGAAGGCCGAGGTCGCTGAACAGCGCGCATCATTGGTCCTGGCGGACAGCACGGGTGACCTTCCGGCAGCCTTCGCGGGAAGAATGCGCTTGGTATCCTTGGTGCGCAAGACCGAGGCCGTGGAACTATTGAAGCAAGCGGCCGCGATCGCCAATGACATGGGGCGACCTGATCTGGGGTCAGCAGCCCATTGGGAGCTCGCCCGGCGCTATGCCAACGCTGGGAATAGTGCCTCCGCCTACACGGAAGCCTTACTGAGTGATTCGCTGGAACGCCTAAGCGCAGCACGCCAACTGGATAGCCTGAACGACCAGCACGCCATGACCATGGCCCGCTTCGTGGCGGCCAGGGACAGTTCCGTGCAAGCAGGGTCCGAGCGTGAGCGGCGCATCGCCGAAGCGCTCGTGGAGGTGCAACGCAACGCGGACCGCTGGATGTGGATCGCGCTGGCCACGTCGGGCGTGGGCCTGTTGCTGCTGATCGGCCTGCTCTACCGCATGGGAAGTACGAGCCGCAAGCTCCGCACTTCCATTGAAGACTTGCGTAGCGAGATCAAAGCCTTGAAGAAACCGGTCAACCGGTTGAAAGAGCCCCCTGATCGGGAAGATGTGGTCTGCTCCATTCCCAAAAGTGGCCTGTACGAAGACCCGGTAATTGTCTTGGATGAAGCCATGGACCCGGTGGTGGTGGCGATGTTCCGCAAGTCAGCGCCGGAACGTTTGGCCACGCTGCAACAGGCCCGTGAACATGGAGATCACGCCAAAGTGGTCCGCGTGGTGCATTCACTGAAGCCGCAACTCGTCAGTTTTGATGCGGAGCGTTTCTCTCCCTTGTGTACAAGGCTCATGACGGAAGGTGCGGAACAGAATAAGCAACTCTGGTCGGCGGACCTCGAGGCGCTCGAGGCGGCTATTTCGGATCTGCTGATCAAGGCGGGTCACTGACACGAGTTGATCAGCGCCATGGCCTCCCTTGGCTTGTCCGTGATGAGGCCGTCCACCTCGAGGTCCAGCATCCGGCGCATGTCGGCCGTGTCGTTCACTGTCCAGACCAGCAGCCCGATACCTTTTTCACGAAGCTCCCCGGCCATCCGTGCGTTTGCGATGGAGTACGCCGGGCTGTAATAGCGCGGGGTGAAGCTCAACCGCCCAAGGTTCGCTGCCACGCCGTCCGCGTTCTCCACCAGCAGCGCCAAGGGCAGGTCGGGCGCCAAGGCATGCATGGCCTCCAGCACGGCGATGTCGAAGCTTTGCACCAAGCAACGGTCGGTGATCCCGAGTGCGATCACGTCGCGCAGCACCAGCTCCGCAAAGCGTTCGGGCGGAGGCTGAAAGGTGCCGTAGATCAGCGGCTCGCTCTTGATCTCGATGTTGAAGGACGGGGCCGTTGCATGGCGTTCCGCTGAATCAGCGTCCACAGTGATGACAACCTCGGCGAGGGTGGGTTTGTGCCAACCTGCCCGAGTTGGCGTGTGTTCTTCAGCGCGGTGCGCCGGGACACAGCCGAAGCACTGGACCTCCAAGAGCGGGAGCTTGAAAATGTTGATCGCCCGGCCTTCTTCCTCACTGAGCGCACGCCCTTCCGGATCGCGGCAGGTGTGATGGTCCATCCATGGCTCGTGGCTGACCAGCACATGATCGTCGCCGGTGATCACCACGTCCATCTCCAACCAATGGCAGCCGGTTGCCGCAGCGAGCAGGAAGGCGGGAATGGTGTTCGCCGGCGCGGCATCGTCGCAGCCGCGGTGGCCGTGGACCTGGGTGGTGTTGGTCATCGTTGTGGCCGCCAAGGTAGAGTTGTCAAGGTTCCAGCAAGGACCTTCCCGCATTAGTTCCATCAACGTCTCACGGAGTGGACGTTGATGCCCTCGTGTCCTCAGGGATCCCCTACGGGAGATCGCTGAGGCAACTAGAGCTTCCCGTCCGCGAAGTCGTTCAGGATCTTGTCTGCCAGCACGTTCGCCAGCTTGAAGTAGCTCTCCGCCGTGAGGCCAGCCACGTGGGGGGAAAGCAGCACCATCTCATTCGCGTAGAGACGCTTCAGAATCGGATCCTCCTGTTCCGCATTCAGGCCCAAGAGCGTGCGCTCCTCGAACTCCAGCACGTCCAAACAGGCGCCGCGCACCTTCCCGGAATCGATGGCGTCCAACAAGGCGGCGGTGTCCGTGAGGGGCCCACGGGCGGTGTTGATGAACCACACGGGTTTTTCGCATCGCGCGAAGAAGGCCGCGTCAGCATAATGCTCCGTCTCGGTCGTTAGCGGCAGGTGCAGGCTGATCACATCACTGCGCTCCAGCAATTCGCCCATGTCGACCTCTTCCACCTGCTCATTGCCAAAACCTTCGCGGTATTTATCATGCGCCAGAACTTTCACATCAAAGCCTTGAAGGCATTGCGCGAAAGCCGCGCCCATCTGCCCGAAACCGATGATGCCCACGGTGCTGCCGCCCAGTTCATTCCCGGAATTGGTCATCCGGTCCCAGATGCCCTGGCGCACTTCGCGGTCCGCCTTGGGCAGCTTGTTCATCAATGCCAGCAACATGCCCACGGCGTGTTCGGCCACGGCACCGCGGTTGCCTTCCGGCGAGCTGTACACGCGGATGCCACGCTCGGCGCAGTAAGGCCTATCAATGTTCTCCATGCCCGCACCGCAGCGCGCGATGAACTTCAGCTTCGGCGCATAGGCCAAGGTGGCTGAGTCCAGTATCCGGCTGCGCACCACCAATCCTTCGGAATCGTGCAATTGCGCAGACAGTTCCTCTCCGGTGAATTCACTCAGGTCTTCACAAGTGTGGCCCGCCACGGTCAGCCGTGTACTGAGCACCGGATGCACACTGTCGACGAAATTGATCTTCATATCAGGATATCCCGGAGGAAGAGCGAGGCGATGCTGAAATAGATCACCAACCCGGTGACGTCCACCACCGTGGCCACGAAAGGCGCCGAGGAGGTGGCGGGATCCAACCCCAGCCGTTTCAGCAACAAGGGGAACAAGGAACCCATGAGATTGCCCCAGAGCACCACCCCCAACAAGGTAATGGAGACGACCATGGCCACCGGTACCCAATGAGGACCATAGAGATCGGTGAACTGGCTCCAGATGGCCACGCGCCCAAAGCCGATCACTGCCAGAATGACGCCGAGGATGAGGCCCACACTGCTTTCGCGGCGCACGATGCGCCACCATTCCGAAGTGGTGATGTCGCCCAATGCGAGCGCCCGGATGATGAGCGTGCTGGCCTGGGAGCCGGTGTTGCCGCCGCTGGAGATGATCAAGGGCACGAAGAGCGCCAATATCACCGCTTTGGCGATCTGGTCCTCGAAGAAGCCCATTGCCGTGGCCGTAAAGCTCTCACCGATGAACAGCACCACCAGCCAGCCGGAACGCTTCTTCACCATCTCCCACAAGCTGCTGTGACTGTATGAATAATCCAGCGCGCCCATACCGGCCATGCGTTGTGCGTCCTCGGTCTCCTCTTCGCGGATGGCGTCCACCACGTCGTCGATGGTGATGCGCCCCAGCAGTCGACCACGGTCGTCCGTCACTGGCAGCATCACCAGGTCGTATTTCTCCATCAAGCGGTTCACCTCCTCCACATCTTCATGCGCCTTCACGCTGATGACATCGGGGTCGTAGACGTCTTTCACCGGGGTGCGTAACGATGTGGTCAGCAAAGCCTTCAATGGGATCGTGCCCACCAGCCGATCGTGGTCGTCCACCACGAGGATCACATAGATGTCATCTATCAGGTCCGCATGTCCCCGCAGTTGCCGCACGCATTCCAACATGCTGCTGTCCGCGTTCACCTTCACCAGCTCCTTGGCCATGAGGCCGCCGGCGGTGTTCTCGTCGTACGTGAGCAGCTCGTTGATCTCCTTGCGCTGCTCACTGTCCTCGATGTTCGCAAGCACCTCTTCACGCACCTCTTCGGAAAGCTCCGCGATCATGTCGGCCGCGTCGTCCGAGTCGAAGTGCTCGATCAGCTCCTCGGCGATCTCCTTACCGGTGTAGTTCCCGAGCAGGTCGTCACGCCGGTCCTCGGGTACTTCCAGCACCACCTCGGCGGCGAGCTCCGGCTCCAGCCGCTCAAAGAGGTACTGCGCCTCCTTCAGTTCCAGCTGGTCGAGGATCCTCCGCAAGGTCGGCCGGGTGAAGGTCCTGCACCGACTCCAGCAGTTCCTCGTCGCGCTGTTGCGCAACATGCTCCTGGATCCGCTCCAGGTTCGCTTTGCTGAGGGTGAAGGTCATTGCGCGGTGCGGATCGTTTTGGCCGATCGGCCCGCGAAACTAAGCAACCGGGGAAGGCTCACGCATCCGGCCCCGCACACAACTGCGTCAGCGTGATAAAGTCGCCCACGGACAGCTCCTCGGCACGCTTTCGGGCGTATTCAGCGGGAACGCCGTCCTTCAATGGCGCAAAGGCCTTTAACGCATTGTGAAGGGTCTTCCGCCGCTGGCTGAAAGCGGCCTTCACCACGCGGAAGAGCATCTTCTCATCGCAAGGCGGATGCAGCCGGCCGTTGCGCTGCATGCGGATCACCGCGCTGCGCACTTTCGGCGGTGGGATGAAAGATCCCGGTTCCACCGGAAAGAGCACCTCCATGTCGTACCACACCTGTGAAAGGACGCTGGTGATGCCGTAAGTACGGCTGCCGGGTCCCGCGCAAAGGCGGTCCGCCACCTCCTTCTGGAACATGCCTACCAGTTCCGTCACCCGGTCGCGGTTCTCCAACACCTTGAAGACGATCTGCGTGCTGATGTTGTACGGGAAATTGCCGATCACCGCCATGGGGCCTACACCGACGCGGGAGAGGTCCATCCCCAACAGGTCGCCTTGCATCACGCGGAGTTCCGGCCAGGTCGCGTGCAGGAGTGCCACGGATTCACGGTCCAGTTCGACGCAAGTGAGGTTGATGTCGGTGCGGCCGATGAGGTGCTTGGTGAGCGCGCCGGTACCGGGTCCCACTTCGATCACATCGCGGTACCCGCCATGGTGGGTAAGCGACTCGGTGATCCGCAGCGCGATCTCCTCGTCCTTCAGGAAGTGCTGCCCGAGGTGCTTCTTCGCCCGGACCTGCATCAGGCTGTGTGGACCACTTCCAAAAGGGTGCGGAAGGCGATGGCCTTGCCACCGTAGTACTTCTCCGACTCCGCCTTCAGCCGTTCCGCATGTTTGTCGCGGTAGCGTTCGTAGGCCGCCATGTCGGTGCAGGTGTATTGGATGGCGTAGGTCGCGCCGGAATCACCCTCGCTAAGCACGCGGCAGATGCGGGCATTTTGGAAATGGCCCGTCGCCATCACCTCCGGCAGGTGCGTGTGCCGCATCCAAGCCAGCCACATCTCATGTACTTCGTTATCCACACTTACCGTGACGTTGTAGATGATCATGGGGTGGGACCGTTGAGGAATTGTTGTTCGGGCGTGGTGAGGTTGTCGCGGTCGCCGCGCAGGCGCCGGTAGTGCTCGCGGGCATCGGCCACGAAAATGCTCCCGCTCTGTTCGAACAACAGCTTCTCAAACCACTTCTTCGCCTGCTCCTTGTCACTCAGGTCGTTCTCGTAGAGCTTGCCGAGGTCGTACATCGCATTGTCCACGAGGATGTCATTGGGATAGAGCTCCACTACTTTCTCCAAGTAACCGGCGGCCTCGGTATGCTGGTGGCGGGCATGTGCGATGTTGTACCGGGCGTAAAGCACATCGTCACCGAGACTGCCCATGGGGAAGCGAGCGGTGAGCGTGTCCAGGACCACCAGTGCGCTGTCATACTGGTGCTGGAAGGTGAGCAGCTGCGCCTTGGCGAAAAGGCTGAGCGCGGGGCTGACGGTGTCCGTGGCGAGGTTGTCGGTGATCAGCAGGGAAAGCTCCATGGCATCATTGGCGATGAGCTTGCTGGTGCTGGCCTTCAGTACGTCCAGTTGTGCTTTCGCCCAGAGGAAATCACCGGAGTAGAAGCTCACTTTGGCATTGCGGAGGCGTGCCTCGTGGCCAAGGATGTCCTGCTTGAAATCGAGGTCCACCTGTGAATAGAGGAGGGAGGCGTCCCAGATGTCGCCTTCCAGCACTTGGATGTCGCCCAGCTCCAGTTTCAGTCGGGCCTGCTCCTTGCGCCCGAGCCCTGGTATATTGATGGCATCCTGCAAGAGCGCCACCGCACCGGGACTGTCATTGAGATAGTACGCCTTGAGGTTCGCCAGCCCGCTGACAAGCTTGATGTTCGCAGGTGTGCGCCCCAGCTCGCTCAAGGTGCTTTCATACAACTGCCGCAGGTGGTCCAGTTGCTCTTGGGGCGGGTTGGCCTGGTCATGCACTTGGGCGTCCACAGCGTTGACCAGCCCGATCCGTGCCGCGCCGTACCATGGGGAGTCCGCGCCGTTGGTCACCACGTATTCGTAGCATATTGTGGCGGTCGCCCATTCCTTGTTGGTCACCGCGATGTCGCCCAAGGCCATCAGCCGCTGTCCGCCTTCTTGAAAGCGCTTGTCCATGGCCTTGCTCTGCACGAAGGCGCTGTTGAGGTCCTTCCGCTGGATGTACATCCAGATCAGCATCTCCTGGAAGAGCGTATTGTCCGGGTTCTTCTGGATACGCCGCAATAGTTCCGTCCGCAGGAGGTCCGAGCGGTCATTCGTGCTGGTGAAGTCGATGAAGCGGCCGACCCCGTTCTGCACGGCCTGTAGGTAGCTGGGATTGGTCTGCAGCAGGTCCATGTAGTCGCTGATCATGCCGGCCACATCGCCCTTGGCGGCGCGGAGTTCGGCCGTTTCATAGAAAAAGTCCGTGGAGCTGGCCTTCAACAACTTCCGCCCACGCTCGTAGGTCTGGAGCGCGTAGTCCAGCTCATTGTTCCGGGTGAATGCGTTGGCGAGGTTGCGGATCGAGCCTTGGTCCGGCTTCAGCTCTTTCAGAGCCTTGTCGAACAGCTGTTCGGCCTTGCCGGTGTCGCCCTCCAGCTTCTTCACCATGCCCATGTCCACCAGATAGCGCGGGTCCCCGCCCTGCTTGCGCATGCGGTCCTTGGCGAGCATTTCCGCGTCATCGTACTGCTTCACACCCACATAGGCCTTGAGCAATTGCTCATAGTAGAGCGAAGTGGGCTGCCGATCATAGAGTTTCTCGTAATAGAGGATGGCCTTGGCATATTCACCCTGCCGCATGTACTCAGCGGCAAGCTGCTCGTCCGTGCCTCCCTGTGCCGATGCGCCGATGAACACGAGGCATGCCATGCCAAGCAAGAGGCCGCGCAAGCTGCGGATGGGAGAGGCGGCGTTCATTGGCGAAGCAGGGAATCAATGGCGGCGCGGTAGGTGGCGCGGTCGCGGATGAGCTGTTTGGTGGCCACCTCCACTTGGTCCAGCTCGTTCCGGAGCAATGTGTTCCAACCCTTTTCCATGGCAAGGGCTTTTTCGCGCGCCTTCTTGTTCATCAAGCCTTGGTCCATGTCGTGCCGCAAGTTGCGGAGCCGTATCAAGGTGCTGTCTATCCGGGCCTGTTCCGTGTGGCGTTCGGCCAAGAGCCGGGGCAAGCGTTCAGCCATGGCCTGGTGGTAGTTGCCGAGCACTTGTGCCTCGTGCGGGCGCAGGGTGTCCCGGAAGCGCTGCTCGATGCCGGGCCGTTCCGCCTCGAACAGCGCATGCATGTGGTGCAACGCGGTGGTGTCCATGCCGATCAGTTCCATGCGCATGCTGTCCGTCTCTTCGATCATTCGTTCCACGATGGCCATTTCGGAGGGGTCGGCGCGATGGGTGCAGGCGGTAAGCAGGCTGCCCGATACCAACGCGAGGAGGACCGCCGCCGGTATGGTCCGCATCATTTTTTCACGATCAGGTCGAAACCGGTATAAGGCCGCAGCGCCCCGGGGATGCGGATGCCTTCCGGCGTTTGGTTGTTCTCCAGTATTGCCGCCACGATCCGTGCCAAAGCCAAGGCGCTGCCGTTCAGCGTATGCGCCAGCCGGACCTTCTTGTCGTCGCCACGGTAGCGCAGCTTCAAGCGGTTGCTCTGGTAGGTCTCGAAATTGCTGATGGAACTCACTTCCAGCCAGCGTTTCTGCGCACCGGCGTACACCTCCATATCGTAGGTGATCGCACTGGTGAAGCCCATGTCGCCGCCGCAGAGCATCAGTTGCCGCCAGGGCAGTTCCAAAGCATTGAGGAGTCCTTTTACGTGCTCCGTCATCTCTTCCAGCGCGGCGTTGCTGTTCTCCGGGGTTTCCACGCGCACGATCTCCACCTTGTCGAACTGGTGAACGCGGTTCAGCCCGCGCACGTCCTTGCCGTAGCTGCCCGCTTCGCGGCGGAAACAGGGCGTGTGGCCCACGCGCTTGATCGGCAGTTCGGCCTCGTCCAAGATCTCGTTCCGGAAAAGATTGGTGATGGGCACCTCCGCCGTGGGGATCAGGTAAAGGTCATCCACCGTGGCATGGTACATCTGGCCTTCTTTGTCCGGCAACTGGCCGGTGGCAAAGGCGGAATCAGCGTTCACCATCAAGGGCGGCATCACTTCCACGTAGCCCGCCTCGCTGGCACGGTCCAGAAAGAAGGCGATGAGCGCGCGTTGCAGCTTCGCGCCTTGGCCGGTGTACACGGGAAAGCCCGCGCCGGTAAGCTTCACACCCAGCTCCAAGCTGAACAGATCGTATTCCTCTCCGAGGTCCCAGTGGGGCTTGGCGCTTTCGGATAGCTGCGGCAGGTCGCCTTTCTGTGCCACGGTCATGTTGTCCTCCGGCGTTTTCCCCGGTGGAACGCGGTCCTGCGGAACATTCGGGATGGTGCAGAGGTGCTCGTGCAGGGCGCGTTCGGCCCCGGTCAGTTCGTCCTTCAGCTCCGCGATGCGGTCCTTCAGCTCGGCGGTGTGTTTTTTGGCGGCCTCGGCCTCATCCTTCTTTCCGGCCTTCATCAGCTCCCCGATGGTGCGGCTCTGGTCGTTCATCTCGGCCAGTTTCGCGTCCAGCATGTTCTGCGTGCTCCGGCGGTGCTCGTCCAGTTCGGCGGCTTTCGAGAGCAGGGCATCGGCATCGAGGTTGCGTTTGGCCAAGCGGGCGCGGGCCTCGTCGGGCTTGCTGCGCAGGTAGGCGGTCTCCAGCATGGGATAGGTTTCGGTAGAACGTGCGAAGGTAAGTTGCTGGGGGACAGGGCTGGCGTAAAGCTCTCCTTGGCTCTCCATACCTTTGCAGCCCATATTTCCCATGCCCGTAGTCCACATCACCCGCCGCGAGCGCTTCAGCGCCGCGCACAAGCTCGGCCGCCCCGAATGGAGTGCCGAAAAGAACTTAGCCACCTTCGGCAAGTGCTCAAACCCCAATTGGCACGGGCACAACTACGAGCTTTGGGTGACGGTGAAAGGCGAGACCAGTACGGAGACCGGCTTCGTGGTGGATCTTTCCGCGCTGAGCCGCATCATGCACGAGCACGTGATCGACCTGATCGACCACAAGAACCTCGACTTGGATGTCCCCTTCATGAAGGGCGTGGGCAGCACCACGGAAAATGTGGCCGTGGGTATCTGGAAGCAATTGGAAGGCCCCATTGCCAAGATCGGCGGCACGCTCCATTGTGTGAAGGTCCAGGAGACGGAAAACAACAGCGTTGAATATTTCGGCGAATAGCCATGGCGAAAACCACAGGAAAGAAGCGGACCGTGACGGCTAGGGCAAGTCGTGCCTCCAATGGCACCGGTCCCGATGAGATCTTCGACGGCTACCAGCGTATCGACAAGTTCGAGCCGGAGAGCGTGGAGCGCATCAGCGAGCTTTACGGCGATATCTTGGAGGCCATCGGTGAGGATCCCGAGCGGGAGGGCCTGAAGCGGACGCCTGAACGCGTGGCCAAAAGCCTGCAATACCTCACCCACGGCTACGACCTGGATCCCGCCGCCATCCTGCGCAAGGCCCTCTTCAAGGAGGATTACAGCCAGATGGTGGTGGTGAAGGACATCGAGGTATATAGCTTGTGCGAGCACCACATGCTGCCCTTCTTTGGAAAAGCGCACGTGGCATACGTTCCGAACGGCCAGATCACCGGCCTCAGCAAGATCCCCCGCGTGGTGGACGCCTTCGCGCGTCGCCTACAGGTGCAGGAGCGCCTCACGAACGAGATCCGCGACTGTATTCAGGACACCTTGAAGCCCTTGGGCGTAGCGGTGGTGATCGAGGCGGCACACCTTTGCATGCAGATGCGGGGGATCCAAAAGCAGAACAGCGTTACCACCACGTCGGCCTTTACCGGCATCTTTCTTGATGACCACCGCACCCGCGAGGAGTTCATCAAGCTCATCTCCGCCAAACTCCACTGACCCCAACTCACGACAAGAACCATGTTCCGTAGTTCCCTTTCTTCCCTTGCGCCCGAACAGCAGATGCACCCGGGCATGGTCGCCAACCCGGATGATGTGCGGGCCTTCCTCGCCAAGGTCTTCACTTTCATGACCTTAGCCCTCGTCATCAGCGGCGGTGTGGCCTACTGGTTCGGGCATGATATGAGCCTGATCTCCCGCTTGATCAACGTCAAGACCGGGGGCATGACCATCCTCGGCTGGGTGGTGATGCTGGCGCCTTTGGCCTTGGTCTTCATCATGGGCGGCATGATCAACCGCCTGAGTGGAAGTATGCTGCTCACTGTCTTTATTGCCTATTCGGCGCTGACGGGTGCCAGTCTGTCATTCATCTTCCTGGCCTACACGGCAACTTCCATCGCCACCGTATTCTTTGTCACTTCGGCGGTGTTCGGGCTCATGGCGGTGGCGGGCTACACCACCAAGACCGACCTCACCAAGCTGGGCAGCCTCCTCTTCATCGGCCTCATCGGCATCGTCATCGCCATGGTGGTGAACATGTTCATGAAGAGCGATACCATGGGCTACGTGATCAGTGTGATCAGCGTGATCATCTTCACCGGCCTCACCGCCTACGACATGCAGCGCCTGAAGAACCTCGGCGGCACGATGATCAGCGGTACCGAGGTCGCCCAGAAGATGGCCCTGATGGGCGCCTTGAGCCTGTACCTCGATTTCCTCAACCTCTTTCTCTCGCTGCTGCGTCTTTTCGGGGACCGTAAGTAATGGAACGCTGATGACGCTGAATGGGCTGATCAACGCAGATCTGAAGCGTCCGTAAGTGCCGGGGAACCGACTAGGAATTCACTTGCCTCCCCTGTTGCCTAAGGCATGCAAACAAGGCTAAAATACCATGTTTGGTCCGCTGCGGCCTGACCCTATCTTTGACATTAATCTGTGGCATGAAAGCATACGTCTTCCCCGGCCAAGGCAGCCAGTTTCCCGGTATGGGCAAGGAACTCTATGAGTCCGATGCCAACGCACGGGTCTTTTTCGAGCACGCCAACAACGTTCTGGGCTTCAACATCACCGACGTGATGTTCAACGGCAGTGATGAGGACCTGAAGCAGACCAACGTCACGCAGCCGGCGATCTTCATCCACAGTGTGATCCGGGCCAAGACGATGGGAGAAGCCTTCCGACCGGACATGGTCGCGGGGCATTCCCTCGGGGAATTCAGTGCCTTGGTGGCTGCCGGTGCCATGGAATTCAGCGACGGGCTGAAGTTGGTGGCCGCACGGGCCAATGCCATGCAGAAGGCCTGTGAGGCACAGCCCGGGACCATGGCCGCCATCCTCAGCATGGAAGATGAAAAGGTGGAGGAGATCTGCGCTTCCATTCCCGGCGTCGTGGTGCCCGCCAACTACAACTGTCCCGGCCAATTGGTCATCAGCGGAACGCTGGAAGCTGTGAACGCCGCCTGCGAAGCCATGAAGGCCGCCGGTGCGAAACGTGCCTTGTTACTGCCCGTGGGCGGTGCTTTTCACAGCCCGCTCATGGAACCCGCCCGCGCCGAACTGGCCACGGCCATCGCCTACACGCCCATCGTGGACCCGCGCTGCCCCATCTACCAGAACGTGGATGCCCGCGGCCACAAAGATCCCGCTCGCATCAAGGCCAACCTCATCGCGCAGCTCACCGCCCCCGTGCGCTGGACGCAGATCATGCGCAACATGCTCACCGACGGTGCGGACAATATCGTGGAATGCGGCCCCGGGAACGTGCTGCAAGGCCTGTTCAAGAAGTTGAACAAGGAGGTGGCGACGAGCGCGGCGTGAGCGAGATCCCACGTATTTTCCAGAGTACCGACCACTATTCAATGGAGGCAAGGCTTGATCAGATCGGCGAATGCCTGTTCTTTGCGGCGATTCTCACGCCGATCATCACTGTGCTCCTATTCTTACGTCTCAAAAAAATACACTGGTTCAGTCGGGTACTGCTGGGCCTATCTATTGGTCTGAGCTTGGGAGCGTTGTTCTGGTGGATAAGCATGGAGATCCTCTTCCGCAATGGAATGGGCTCATGAGATCCTCGCTTTCAGATCCGGGCTGCGCCTCGGGCCTGTAACACGAGCGGCCTACAACGTCGCGTTCAGCAACTTCCCGTTGTCGATCAGCTTGTGCAGGTAGGGTTCGGTGCGTGCAGCCTGCATCGCCTCGATGTGCTTCATGCTGTGGCAGTCGCTGCCCACGAGGTCGTACCAGCCCTTGTCCGTGATCTTCTCGGCCTGCTTTTTCGTTGCGGGGCCATAGGCACCCGCCAGTGCGATCATGTTCAGTTGGAAAAGCACGCCGCGGTCCTTCAGCTTCTCCATGGTGCTCATGTCCGTGTACCAGAACTGATAGCGTTCCGGATGGGCCAGCACCGGGCGGAAGCCCTGCGTCTGCAGCTCAAACACGGTGCTCAACAGCATGGACGGCTCGCTGATAAATGGCAGCTCGAAGAGCACCATGTCGATACCGAAGGCGAGCAATTTTTGTTCCTTGGTCTTCTCCAGAAAGTCGTGGTCCAAGTAGTATTCCGCGGCAGCGTCGATCTCGATCACCAGACCTTCCTCTTTGATCGCGCGCCTCACCTTCTCCAATCCGCCCAGGATCACTTCCGGCGGGTTCTTGTATCCATCCGCCATGCTGTGTGGCGTGGTGATCACCTTCTGGTAGCCGAGGTCGTGCATGGCCCTGAGCATTTCCAAGCTGGCCTCGATCGTTGGCGCGCCGTCATCAATGCCGGGGATGAAGTGCGAATGCACGTCACACTTCAGCACCCCGAGATCCACGGGAGCCATGGGTTGCCGCCCTTTTCCGAAGAGGTTTCCGAGAAAGCTCATCAGCGCTTTGCGTACTGTTCGTCGTAATAGTCGCGGTAGGCCCCGGAGGTCACGTCCCGCAGCCACTTGTCATTGGCAAGGTACCAGTCCACGGTCTGCTCCAAGCCCTGCTCGAAGGTGATGCTCGGCCTCCAGCCCAGTTCGCGCTCGATCTTGCCTGCGTCGATGGCGTAACGCAGGTCGTGACCGGCGCGGTCCGTGACGTAAGTGATCTGCTTGGCGCTATCTCCCGCGTTGCGGCCCAGCTTCTTGTCCATTATGGAGCACAACACCTGCACGAGGTCAATGTTCTTCCACTCGTTGTGCCCGCCGATGTTGTAGGTCTCGCCGTCCTTGCCTTTGTGGAACACCTCATCGATGGCACGGGCATGGTCCTCCACCCAGAGCCAGTCGCGCACGTTCTCGCCCTTGCCGTATACGGGCAGCGGCTTGCCTTCGCGGAGGTTGTGGATCATCAACGGGATCAGCTTCTCAGGGAACTGGTGGCTACCGTAATTGTTGCTGCAGTTGCTGATCACGAAGGGTAGCTTGTACGTGTTGCCGTAGGCACGGACGAAGTGGTCACTCGCGGCCTTGCTGGCGCTGTACGGGCTTTGCGGGTCGTAGGAGGTTTCCTCGGTGAAAAAGCCGCCGTCGTGGAGGGAGCCGTACACTTCGTCAGTGCTCACATGGTAGAAACGCTTGCCGGCGGAGTCCTCTTTCCAAAAGGCTTTGGCGGCGTTCAGCAGGTTGGCCGTGCCGATCACGTTCGTGTTGACGAAGGCCATGGGGTCACTGATGCTGCGGTCCACATGGCTTTCCGCGGCGAGATGGACCACGCTGTCGATGGCATGCTCGGCGAATACCTTGTCCATGGCTTCGGCGTCACGGATGTCGGCCTTTACGAAGGTGTAGTTCGCCGCGCCTTCCATGTCCTTCAGGTTCTCCATGTTCCCCGCATAGGTGAGCGCGTCGAGGTTCACGATGCGGTATTGCGGGTACTTTTTCACGATGAGCCGCACGACATGGCTGCCGATGAAACCGGCACCGCCGGTGATGAGGATGTTGTGTTTCATATTGTCGTTGGTTCACACAGAGACGCGGAGGCTTTCTTGGTGATCAGTGGTTGGTGATCGGGGAATGCCTCACGCCGACTGCTTAATACCTCCTCTATACGCTTTGTGCCCCTGTGGTGAAAATACTCACAAGCTCCAATAGGCGATGTCCGTCACGCGCTTGCGGTAGGTTCCCTTCAGGTCCACTAGCACGCCTTTGGGTTTCAACATGCCCTTGAACCACGCCTCGTCCTTGTCGGCGTATTCCGCGTGGTTCACGGCCACGATGATCG
This sequence comes from uncultured Flavobacteriales bacterium, assembly GCA_963706125.1. GTDB lineage: Bacteria > Bacteroidota > Bacteroidia > Flavobacteriales_F > PHOS-HE28 > PHOS-HE28. The sequence continues at coordinate 484,783 of CAVPLQ010000004.1, read as the reverse complement.
CATCGTAAGGGCCTTTCATCTCTGGCGCCAGCTCATACCCGTACTCGTGTTTCACTTGGTCGGAGTCGGCATGCGGGTCGGTGACGTCCACATGGCAACTGAAGCTCTTGAGCTCCTTCACTACGTCCGCCACCTTGCTGTTGCGGATGTCGGTGACGTTCTCCTTGAAGGTGGCGCCCATTACCAGCACGCGGGCATCGGTGGGGTTGATGCCTGATGCGATCACCTTTTTCACCGTCTGCTTGGCCACATAGCCGCCCATGCTGTCGTTCACGAAGCGGCCGCTGTCGATGATCTGTGCGTGGTAGCCCAGTTCCTTGGCTTTGAAGACGAGGTAATACGGGTCCACGCCGATGCAGTGGCCGCCCACCAGCCCGGGCTGGAATTTGAGAAAGTTCCACTTGGTGCCAGCGGCCTCCAGCACGTCGAAGGTGTTGATGCCGATGCGGTTGAAGATGATGGAAAGCTCGTTCGTGAGCGCGATGTTGACGTCGCGCTGCGTGTTCTCGATGATCTTGGAAGCCTCGGCCACCTTGATGCTGGGAGCGCGATGTACGCCCGCCTTCACCACCAGCTCGTACATCTTGGCAACGGTCTCGGCGCTTTCCGCATCACAACCGCTGGTGACTTTCACGATGCTTTCCAGCGTGTTCACCTTGTCGCCCGGGTTGATCCGTTCAGGAGAGTAGCCCACCTTGAAGTCGGTGACGAACTTCAGCCCGCTCAGTTGCTCCAGCAGTGGCACACAATCCTCCTCGGTGCAGCCGGGGTACACGGTGCTCTCATACACCACATGGTCGCCTTTCTTCAGCACTTGGCCCACGGTGCGCGTGGCGCCTAGCAGGGGAGTGAGATCGGGGATGTTCTGCTGGTCGATGGGCGTGGGCACGGCCACGATGAAGAATTCAACGTCCTTCAGGTCCTCGATGTCTGCGGTGAAGTGGATGTCCGCACCCTGGAAGTCCTCCGGCAATAGTTCATCGCTGGGGTCCTCGCCACGGCGCATCATCTCCACACGTTTGGCATTGATGTCGAAGCCCACCACTTTGGCCTTGCGCGCGAATGCCAAGGCGATGGGCAGGCCCACATAGCCCAGGCCGATCACGGCCATCTTAGCTTCCTTCTTCTTCAGTCGCTCATACAGGTCGCTCATCCCTCTTCTGGTAAATGCGTTCAATGATGTCGATCACCTTCATGCCCTCCAAGGCATTGGTGGTCATGCTTTTTCTCTCTTTCAAAGTGTCCACCACGTTCTCGATGATGTAGTGGTGGTTGCTGGCGCTGCCCTTGTATGCGCCGTAGTCGTTCGCGGGATTGGTCGATGCCAGCTCCGGCATGGTGTAGTCCTGCACGTGGCAAACTTCCACTTGGTCCATGTACTGCCCGCCGATCTTCACGCTGCCTTTGCTACCGATGATCGTGAGGCTGCTTTCCAGGTTCTTGTCCCATACGCTGGTGGAATAGTTGATGCAGCCCATACCGCCCTCCAGGAAACGGAAATTCACCAGGCCGCTGTCCTCAAATGCGGTGAGGTCCTTGTGGTTGAAGTCGGCAAAGCGGCCTTGGATGTCGGTGATGTCGCCGAAGAGCCAGTACATGATGTCCACAAAGTGGCTGAACTGCGTGAACAGGGTGCCTCCGTCGAGGTCGGCCGTGCCTTTCCAGCTACCCTTCTTGTAGTAGCGTTCATCGCGGTTCCAGTAGCAGTTCACCTGCACCATGAAAATGTCACCGAGGCGTTTTTCCTCCACCATTTCCTTGATCCACTGGCTCGGCGGACTGTAGCGGTTCTGCATCACGCCGAACACATGCCGGTGCTTCTGCAGCGCCTTGTAGAGCACAGCCTCACAGCTGGCCTTGGTGAGGCCCATGGGCTTCTCGCACACCACATGCTTGCCGTTTTCCAGTGCGAGCAGGCTGTACCGCGCATGCAGCCCATTGGGCGTGCAGATGCTCACGACGTCCACATCGGGGACCGCAGCAAGCATGGCCGACGGGTCGGTGAAGAAAGGCACGTCATAGGTATCAAGGCCCAGTGTTTCCTTGGAATTCGCATCGCACAACGCCACCAGCTCGCACTCCGGGTTCCGGGAGATCATCTCCGCATGGCGCCTGCCGATGTGGCCGCAGCCGATCACCGCGAACTTCAATTTGCTGTCAGGGGACTTCATGCGGTGCGGGAAACTTTGTCGTTCTTCAACCGGTAGTGCTGTCCGCTTTCGGGGCAGGTGGCCTCGCCTTTCGCATCAAATTCCAGCTTGTGGCCGCGTTCGCTCATCCAGCCGGTACGGCGTGCCGGGTTTCCCATCACCAAGGCGTGGTCAGGTACTTCCTTGGTCACCACGGCAGCTGCCGCGATGAAGGCGAAGCGGCCGATGTCATGTCCACAAACGATGGTGGCATTCGCACCTATCGTGGCCCCTTTTTTCACCAATGTCCGCAGGTATTCCCCGCGCCGGCTCACCGCGCTGCGCGGATTGATCACGTTCGTGAACACGCACGAGGGACCGAGGAAGACGTCGTCCTCACATTCCACGCCGGTGTAGATGCTCACGTTGTTCTGCACTTTCACGTTGTCGCCCAGTTTCACGTCCGGGCTCACCACCACGTTCTGCCCGATGTTGCAGCCTTTGCCGATCACGCAGCCCGGCATGAGGTGGCTGAAATGCCAGATGCGGGTGCCCGCACCGATCGTGCAGCCCTCATCGATGACGGCGGTGGGGTGGGCGGTGTAGTCCATGGAGCAGGGCGTGGCGACCGGTCGGCTTACGGGGCTGCGAATGTACCGAAGGCCCGGCGTTCTTCGAGGTGCCCTGTAGACGGCCTTCCTCACTTCCGCACGTAGCCTTCGAAGGAATTGTGGTCCTTCTCATGGAGCTCCGTGGCTGAAAGTCCCTTGAAATAGGCGTAGGTGATCTTCAGGCCCTCGGACCGTGAGATCTTGGGTTGCCATTTCAGGAGTTTCTTCGCCAAGGTGATGTCCGGCTGGCGCTGCATCGGGTCGTCCTGAGGGAGCGGCTTGTACACCAGCTTCTGCTTGGTGCCGGTGAGCTTCACGATCTCCTGTGCGAACTGCTTGATGGTGATCTCCGCGGGGTTGCCGACGTTCACAGGGCCGGCATAGTTGCTCTTTAGCAGGCGATAGATGCCTTCGATCAGGTCGCTCACATAGCAGAAGCTGCGGGTCTGGTTCCCTTTGCCGAAGATGGTGAGGTCCTCACCGCGAAGGGCTTGGCCGATGAACGCCGGAAGTACGCGTCCGTCATTAAGGCGCATGCGCGGGCCGTAGGTGTTGAAGATCCGCACGATGCGTGTCTCCAGCCCATGATAAGTGTGATAGGCCATGGTGATAGCCTCTTGGAAACGCTTGGCCTCGTCGTACACGCCGCGTGGACCCACGGTGTTCACGTGGCCCCAATAAGCCTCCGTCTGGGGATGTACCTGGGGGTCGCCGTAGACTTCGCTGGTACTGGCCACTAGGATGCGCGCTTTTTTCTGTAGCGCGAGCCCCAGCAGATTGTGTGTTCCCAAGGAACTCACTTTCAGGGTCTGGATGGGGATCTTCAGGTAGTCGATCGGGCTTGCAGGCGAGGCGAAATGCAGGATGTACTTCAACTTCCCGGGCACATGCACGAATTTGGAAACGTCGTGATGATGGAACTCGAAGTCGCTCCGCTTGAACAGGTGTTCGATGTTCTTCAGGCGTCCGGTGATCAGGTTGTCCATCCCTATCACGTGATAGCCCTCTTTCAAAAAACGGTCGCAGAGATGGGAGCCCAGGAAGCCTGCGGCACCGGTGATCAGCACGCGCTCCTTTACAGCGGGCTTCACTACGCTCATCCGTCCCCGTTTGGCCGCCGGCTTCTTTGCCCGGTCCGTCGCTTTGACATTCACAGGTTTTGCGGTGCTCTTCTTCACCATCTCAAGCTTTCATTTTGGCGGGCGCGTTCACCGGCTGCCGCCCCACGCTCACGTAGTGGTATCCCAGCTCTTTCATCTCCTCCAGGTCGTAGAGGTTCCGGCCATCGAAGATGATCTTTTCCTTCAGGGCATTTTCCACGCGGTCCAGGTCGGGCGTGCGGAACAGCGCCCATTCCGTGGCGATGATCAGCGCATCGGCGTTCTGCAATGCTTCATACTCGTCCTTCGCATAGGCCACCTTGTCGCCGATCTGTTTTCGGACGTTGTCCATGGCCTCGGGATCGAACGCGGTGACGGTGGCGCCGGCCGCAATGAGCGCGTCGATCATGTAGAGTGCCGGTGCTTCGCGGATGTCGTCCGTGTCCGGCTTGAAGGCCAAGCCCCAGAGCGCGAAATGCTTCCCGCGCAGGTCCTCGCCATAGTGCGCCTTCACCTTGTCGGTGAGCGTGGTCTTCTGGCGCTCGTTCACCTTCATCACGCTGTCGATGATCTGGAACTGGTAGCCTGCGTCCTGACCGCTCTTGGCCAAAGCTTGCACGTCCTTGGGGAAGCAGGAGCCGCCGTATCCGATCCCGGGGAAGAGGAAGCGCTTACCGATCCGGCTGTCGCTGCCGATGCCGATGCGCACCTTGTCCACGTCCGCGCCCACGACCTCGCAAAAGTTCGCGATCTCGTTCATGAAGGTGATCTTGGCCGCAAGGAAAGCATTGGCCGCGTACTTGGTGAGCTCGGCGCTGCGCTCATCCATGAAGATGATGGGGTTGCCTTGCCGCACGAACGGCTTGTAGAGGTCCTCCATCACCTTTTGGGCGCGGGCGCTGCTGGTGCCCACCACCACGCGGTCCGGCTTCAGGAAATCGTCCACCGCGAATCCTTCCCGCAGGAATTCCGGGTTGCTCACCACGTCGAAGGGGACTTTGGCATGTTTCGCAACGGCCGCACGCACCCTTTCAGCGGTGCCGACCGGTACGGTGCTCTTGTCCACGATCACCTTGTAGTTGGTGATGATCTTGCCCAGTTTGTCCGCTACGCCCAGCACATACTTCAGGTCGGCGCTGCCATCCTCGCCGGGGGGCGTGGGCAGGGCCAGGAAGATGATCTGGGCCTTGTCGATGGCCTCCTTCAGGTCCGTGGTGAAGACCAAGCGACCTTGGCGGATGTTCCGCTCGAACAGCACGTCCAGATGGGGCTCATAGATCGGGACTTTCCCGTCCTTCAGCTTCTGCACTTTCTCCTTGTCGATGTCAACGCATACCACGTGATTGCCGGTCTCGGCGAAGCAAGTGCCTGTTACCAGGCCTACGTATCCAGTTCCTACTACTGCTATGTTCATTCGTTGGGGTTGTTGGGGCGCGACCCCGGAGTTTCATCCGGGGTTCGCGCCCTTACTTAAAGTAGCTATTCACCGTGGCGGTGATGTGGGAGAGTTGTTCGTTGTCCAGTTCGGTGCTCATCGGAAGTGATATCACTTCCTCGGTCAGTGTTTCCGTCACCGGCAATGAGCCGGCCGGGAAGCGGTCGCTCTTGTATGCGTTCTGCAGGTGGCATGGAACAGGATAGTAGACCATGGCCGGAACGCCAGCGGCTTCCAAGTGCTTTTTCAGGCCGTCCCGCCGACCCTTGGAGATCCGCAAGGTGTACTGGTGGAAGACGTGGGTGCTGTACGGGCTCCGTTCGGGGACGGTGATCCCGTCGGTCCCGGAGAAGGCATTGTCATAGGCAGCTGCGGCGGCATTGCGCGCCTTGGCATATTCGTTCAGGTGCCGCAGCTTGATCCGCAGCACGGCCGCTTGCAATGAATCCAAGCGGCTGTTCACGCCCACCACTTCATGGTAATAGCGTTCATCGCTGCCGTGGTTGCATACGCGGCGGATCTTGTGCGCCAGTTCATCGTCATTGGTGAAAAGCGCGCCTCCGTCCCCGTAACAGCCCAGGTTCTTGCTGGGGAAGAAGCTGGTGACGCCGATGTCCCCGATGGTGCCGGACTTGCGTTTGCCGTTCGCGCCGCTGTGGTCCGCACCGATGGATTGGCAGGCGTCCTCCACAACATGCAACTTGTATTCCCTGGCGATGGCCAGCATGGCGTCCATGTCCGCGGATTGCCCGAAGAGATGCACGGGCACGATGGCCTTGGTCCTTGAGGTCACTTTGCGCGCCACGTCGGCAGGGTCCAGGTTGAACGTACCGGGGAACACATCGGCGAAGACCGGCACAAGGCCTAAAAGGGCGAGCACTTCCACCGTGGCCACGAAAGTGAACGAGGCCGTGATCACCTCATCGCCCGGCTTCAACCCCAAGGCCATCATGGCCACTTGGAGAGCGTCCGTCCCATTGCCACAAGGGATCACATGCTTCACCCCGAGGTAAGTGGCCAGTTCCCTCTCGAAGGCCTTCACCACAGGGCCATTGATGAACGCAGCACCCGCGATCACGTCCAACAAAGCGGCGTCCACTTCGGGCTTGATCTTTTCGTATTGGCCGATAAGGTCGACCATCTGAATGGGTTTCATGCAAGGAGAAAGGGGTTGGCCCCGCTGGAACGGGTGGGAACAAGGTGGCGAAGGTAATGTCCGGAGGGGACCGATGATGCCACAACAATGATCGGACAATACTCCGGGTTGTATGACATCGGCGTGCATGCGGCTACCTTCGCCACCCCATGTGCAGACATCCATTTTTCATTCTTGCGGTGCTCCTGCTTTTCCAAGCGCCCTCTTACGCACAGGGCGGTCTTCGGGATACGTCCATCGCCATGGTGCCCATCACCTTGAGCTATGCCTACCAATTGCCGAGCGGCGACCTTGGGCAGCAGTTCGGGGCCAACCACAACATAGGGTTCAGCGTCTCGCGGAAGTTCAAGAGTAATTATTCCTTGGGATTGGAAGGTTCGTTCATCTTCGGCAATAAAGTGAACGACCGCACCATTTTGCGCGGGATGACCACCACCAATGGTGTGATCGTCAACCAGGACGGAGACCCGGCAGGTATCCTGCTCTTCGAACGTGGCTATACGGTGATCGCCTTCGCGGGCAAAGTGATCCCTATCGTGGGGCCGAACCCTAACAGTGGCATGCTGCTGAAGCTCGGCGGCGGGTACATGCGGCACAAGCTGCTCATCCAAAGCCAGAATGATGTGGTGCCCGCCCTGGAAGGGGAATATGTCAAAGGCTACGATCGCCTTGCGGCCGGGCCGATGGCGATGTTCTTCGTGGGATACCAGCACTTGAGCAACAACCGGTTCATAAACTTTATGATCGGCTTCGAGATGAACATCGGTTTCACGGAATCCCTCCGACCGTACGATTTCGCTACGGGCCGGGCGTATGAAGGCACGCTTTACGACGGCTTGAACGGGCTGCGCTTCGGTTGGACGCTGCCCATCTACAAGGCCCGCGACGATCGCCAGTACTACCGCTGATGCCGTTGCTGTATGACCTGGGCATCGGGGCGTACCATGTCGGGGTCCGGTGCATGGCCCCTTGGGATCCGAAGGCCGCAGCTTGGGTGAAAGGGCGTGAAGAACTCTGGGACCGACTTGAGAAAGCTGCGCCGCTATTGCAGGGCTGTTTGTGGATGCACTGTGCAAGCGTGGGCGAGTTCGAGCAGGGCAGGCCGGTGCTGGAAGCGGTCAAGAAAGAACGTCCGGATCTTCCCGTGCTGCTCACCTTCTTCAGCCCTAGCGGCTACGAGGCCCGAAAGGACTATCCGCTGGCCACCGTGGTGGAATACCTGCCGCCGGACAATGCGCGCAACGCGGAACAGTTGCAACGCTTGATCGCCCCCAAGGCCGCGATCTTCGTGAAGTACGAGTTCTGGTTCCATCACCTGAAGGTGCTTCGGAAGAATAATGTCCCCACATTCTTGGTCTCGGCCCTATTTCGGAAGGACCAGCCCTTTTTTCATTGGTACGGGGGCGCTTGGCGGAAGATGCTCTCCTTCTTCGCCCACATCTTCACGCAGGACGAGGCTTCACGGAAGCTTTTAGCCGATCTCGGGATGAAGCAGGTATCCGTCGGTGGCGATACCCGCTTCGATCGTGTTTCCGAGATCGTCGCTCAGGGCGAAGAACTGCCACTGGCGAAGGCATTCGCTGGCGAAGGCCCCGTACTGATCTGTGGAAGCACATGGCCAGCCGATGAAAAGCTGCTGGCCTCAGCCTTGAAGAGCATGGGGCCGAAAGCACCGAAATGCATCGTGGTGCCGCATGAACTGCACGAGCAGCAACTGGCCGATTCGGAACAACTTTTTCCCAAGCCCTTGGCGCGGTGGTCCGAGCTGGAGCAAACCCCTGCCGACAATGTGGCCGCCACACTGGGGAAGGAGGAACGCGGCACACTGCTGGTGGACCGGATGGGCCTGCTCGCCCGGCTCTATCGCTATGGCAGTGTCGCCTACGTAGGTGGCGGGTTCACCGATGGTATCCATAGCCTGTTGGAGGCTGCCGCCTGGGGTGTGCCGGTCATCTTCGGACCGGACCATGAAAAATTCCCGGAGGCACAAGGGCTGATCGACGCGGGCGCCGGGATCGAGGTGAGTACGGAGAAGGACCTGAAGGTCGCGCTGGATAGGTGGCTTCAAGATCCGAGTGCTTTGAAGACCGCCTCGGAAACGGCGTCACGGTATGTCCGGGACCGCACCGGTGCCTCCGGAAAAGTTCTTGGGCGGTTGCTGGAGGTGCTCTGAAGAAGCTATTTCAACTTCGGGTTCGCCTTGTGACGCTCCGCATCCCGCTCCGTGCGGGCCGACATTTTCTTTTTCCAGGCACGCTGCAGGTCGGTGTCCGTCTGGTTCGCCAAGCATAGCACCACAAAGAGCACATCCGCCAATTCCTCGCCGAGGTCCTTGCCCTTGTCGCTCTCCTTCTCGCTCTGCTCACCATAGCGGCGTGCGATGATGCGGGCCACTTCGCCCACTTCCTCGCTGAGGATGGCCATGTTCGTCAGCTCGTTGAAGTAGCGCACGCCAACGCGGGCGATCCACTCGTCCACCTCGCGTTGTAGTTCCGTGACTTCTCCCTGGCTGCTGTTGTTCTCCATGGTCCTCATTCCTTCAGGCGGCTGTCGATCACGATGGTCACCGGGCCGTCGTTCACCAAGGAGATCTGCATGTCCGCACCGAATTCGCCGGACTTTACGCGCCCTTGGACCAGGACACTGAACAATTGCTTCGCGCGCAGGTAAAGCGGTGTGGCTTCCTCAGGACGTGCAGCACGGATATAGCTGGGGCGGTTCCCCTTCCGCGTGCTGGCCTGAAGTGTGAACTGGCTCACCAACAGCAATTCGCCCTGCGCCTCGTTGATGTCCAGGTTCATAATACCGTCAAGGTCCGGGAAAAGCCGCATGCGCGCCACTTTTCCGCAGGTCCATTCGAGCTCCTCGGGCGTGTCGCCAACCTCGATGCCGAGCAGCACCAAGTAGCCATTGCCGATCCTTGCGGTCTCGTTCTCCGCGATATGCACGGCGGCCTCTGACACCCGCTGGATCACTGCGCGCATCAGTATCCGTTCGCTTTCAGGTAGCGTTCCTTGTTCCCGGTCTTGGCGCTATCGGGTTTGCCACTCACCGCGTTCAACCACGTGCCGTACATGCTGTTGGGCAGCATGATGAAGTAGCGTTCCAGCGTGTCGCGCATGGCGTCCACGTGCAGCTTGCCCTCACCAACGCCGCGGTCCTTGAAGCTCTCGTCGAGATCGGTGAGCTGATCGCCCACCAGAAGCACGATGCTATGTGTTTTGGCCACCTCCGCACGGCGTACGGTCTTGTCGCTGGTGCTGGCCATGGGCATCACGTGCGCCGCGTCCGCCATAGGGAAACCTTCTCTGGCCAGGTTACGCACCGTGGCGTCCTCCTCGTCCTCTTCCCTGTTGGAGATGTAGAACACCGTGCAACCCTTGCTCACGGCGTAGTTCAGAAAATCCACCGCGCCGGGCAGCGCCTTCGCCTTGGCCAAGGCTGTCCATGCTTTCCAGGTCTTCGGGTTGTAGGTAAGGCCCTTCGCGCTATTGGCCGCTTGGTAGGGGCTGTTGTCCAACACGGTCTCATCGATGTCCACGATCACCGCCGGGGGAAGCGTGTGCGGCTTGGTGAGGTTGGCGTCCAGCCGGATGCGCGCCAGTTCGTAGCCCTGCTGGAAGAGCCGATGCACCTCAGCGGAGGCGTTCTGGTAGATGGTGCCATCCACGCCTTGTTGCGCCAACTGGGCGGAAACGTTCACCACCGGGGGCGCGGGCGGCAGGGACGTGCTCGTTGTCTGGGATACCGGATGGCAGCTGGCCAACAGGACCAAGCTAAGCCCGAGGAGCGGGCGGGAGAGGGGGGTCTTGATCATCATGTCATGGGCTCAGGCCGCCAACAAAGTAAACAGGTGATGCCGGATCGCGGGCGTGGTCATGTTTGTGGTCGCGTGGGTAGCGAATGGGGAAAGGGGAGGCGAACAACACGCCGGACACCTGATCATTGACTTGCGTCAGTAAAACGCATTCCCGGCCCGCATACCTTCACACCCAAATATGGACACGATACCCACACCCCGTCCGAAGACCGTTGAGGCCCGCGAGAAAGTGGTGATCCTTTTCGCAGGGGACAGCGGCGACGGCATCCAGCTCACCGGCGCACAGTTCACCGACACCAACGCGCTCTTCGGGAACGACGTGAGCACCTTCCCGAACTTCCCGGCGGAGATCCGCGCCCCGCAGGGCACCTTGGCCGGCGTCAGCGGCTTCCAGTTGCACTTCGGCAGCGTGGACGTTTTCACACCCGGCGACACGTGCGACGTGCTGGTGGTGATGAACGCGGCAGCGCTGAAGGCCAACATCGGCAAGTTGAAGCACGGAGGCATCATCATCGCCAACAGCGATGGCTTCGACGCGAAGAACCTGCGGCTTTCCGGCTATCCCGACCTGGAGAACCCGCTGACAGATGGTACGCTGGACAACTACGTGCTCCAAACCGTCGACGTCACCAAGATGACCCGCAACGCGCTCGAGGGCACCACCCTCGGCATGAAGGAGAAGGACCGCTGCAAGAACATGTTCGTGCTGGGCTTCATCAACTGGATGTACAGCCGCACGCTGGAGCGGACGCGGGCATTCCTGGAGGCCAAGTTCGAAAACAAAGCCCGAGCTGTTGGATGCGAACATGAAGGTGCTGCAGGCAGGCTATAATTACGGCGACACCAGTGAGACCTTCACCACGCGCTACGAGGTGAAGCCCGCGCCGATGCCCAAGGGCACCTACCGCAACATCACCGGCAACCAAGGCATCGCCATTGGCCTCGTCGCCGCCGCGCAGAAGGCCGGGCTGGAGCTTTTCTACGGCAGCTACCCCATCACCCCCGCCAGCGACATCCTGCACGAACTCTCGCGCAACAAGCATTTCGGCGTGAAGACCTTTCAGGCGGAGGACGAGATCGCCGCGATCTGCTCGGCCATCGGTGCCAGTTACGGTGGTGCCTTAGGCACCACGGCAAGCAGCGGGCCGGGCATCGCGCTGAAGGGCGAGGCCCTCGGTCTGGCATTCATGTTGGAGCTTCCCTTGGTGGTCGTGAACGTGCAACGCGGCGGACCCAGCACCGGGCTGCCCACGAAGACGGAACAGGCCGATCTCTGGCAAGCGCTCTTTGGGCGCAACGGCGAAGCGCCGATCCCGGTGCTTGCCGCGAGCAGCCCTACCGATTGTTTCGAGATGGTGTTCGAAGCGGTGCACACTGGCCGTGGAGCACATGACGCCCGTGATCCTCCTCAGCGACGGATACATCGCCAACGGTGCGGAACCGTGGCGGTTCCCCGAGGCGAAGGACCTGCGGCCCATCACACCACCGTATGCCAAGCCGCGTGAAACGGATGACGCGGAAGCATTTCTCCCATACGCCCGCGACGAACGCGGCGTGCGTCCGTGGGCCATCCCCGGCATGAAGGGCCTGCAGCACCGCATCGGCGGCATCGAAAAGGAGGACAAGACCGGCAACATCAGCTACGACCCGCAGAACCATGAGCTGATGGTGAAACTGCGTGCGGAAAAGGTGCAGCGCATCGCTGACACCTACCGGCCCATCCGCTTGGACAGCGGTCCCGAAAGCGGTGACGTGCTGATCGTCGGCTGGGGATCAACGTACGGCGCCATTCGCACGGCCGTGGTGGAGCTACAGAAGGATGGCCACAGCGTGGCGCACGTACATCTGCGGCACCTGTTCCCCTTCAACAAGGGCCTCCGCGATATGCTGAAGCGCTATGGCAAAGTGCTGGTACCCGAGATGAACAGCGGCCAGTTGCGCCAACTGATGCGCGCGGAATACCTAGTGGACGCCCAAGGATTGAACAAGGTGCAAGGCATGCCGTTCGCATCCGAGGAGATCCGTGCGGGCGTTCTCAAATTGTTGAAGCCATGAGCACGATCCAACCAACTGCCCCCGCGCCGAAAAAGCTCGATTACACAAGCGACCAGGAAGTGCGCTGGTGCCCCGGCTGCGGCGATTATTCCATCCTGAAGCAGGTGGAGAGCGTGCTCGCGCAGCACGGTCGTCCGAAAGAGGAGATCGTCTTCATCAGCGGCATCGGCTGTTCCTCGCGCTTCCCGTACTATCTTGACACGTACGGCATGCACAGCATCCATGGTCGCGCACCGGCGATCGCCAGCGGCATGCGCAGCGTGCAGCCTGACCTCAGCGTGTGGATGATCACCGGCGACGGCGATTCGCTCAGCATAGGTGGCAACCACCTCATCCACCTGCTGCGCCGCAACGTGGACCTCAACGTGCTGCTCTTCAACAACGAGATCTACGGCCTCACCAAAGGGCAGTACTCGCCCACCTCCCCGGAAGGCGTGATATCGAAGAGCTCTCCGATGGGCAGCACCGACCATCCGTTCAATCCGTTGGCCCTGTGCAAAGGGGCCGATGCCACCTTCATCGCGCGCAGCATGGACCGTGACCCCAAACACCTGCGCGAGATGCTGCTGCGGGCCGATGCCCACCGCGGCACCAGCATACTGGAGATCTATCAGAACTGCAACGTCTTCAACGATGGTGCCTTCGAGGTCTTCACGGAAAAAGCCAGCAAGGCCGCCCACACCATCTTCGTGGAGCACGGCAAGCCGCTGCTTTTCGGCAACGGCACCAAGGGCATCAAGCTCGATGGCATGACGCCCGTGGTGGTGGACCTCGCAGCGGGTGAAGCCTCCGTGGAGGACCTCTGGGTCCACGACGAGCGCGACTTGTTCAAGGCCAGTATCCTCGTGCGCCTGTTTGATGATCCGCGTAAAACGGATGCACTGCCCCGGCCCTTCGGCGTGTTCTACGTCAACGAGCGCCATACGCACGAGACGAAGATGAACGCCCAGATGGCCTTGGCCAAGCAGAAGAAAGGCGACGGCGATCTCGATGCGCTGTTGCGCGGGGAGAATGTGTGGACGATCGCGTGAGCCCTACTTCCGAAACCCCTCCGGTATCACGCATACGGGTATCGGCCGCCACTTGTGCGCGTTCACAGCGTGTAGCCGGTCATAGATCGCGAGTACTTGGCGCTGCCGTTCGGTGAGTTCCTCCGCGTTCACGGAAGTGCCTGCGTCACGCAACGCCATGGCCCATTCCAGTTCCGGATAGCTCGCGCCTAATTGGTCCTCATCGCTGCGGTCATCGCCGAAAAGGCCGTCGGTGGGCTTGGCCTGCTGGATGCTTTCGATGATGCCGAGGGCCTTCGCCACAGCGAACACATCGGTCTTGGTGAGGTCAGCGATCGGGGAAAGGTCCACCCCGCCGTCGCCGTATTTGGTGTAGAAGCCCACGCCGAAGTCCTCCACCTTGTTGCCGGTTCCTGCGACGAGCAAGCGTTCGACACCAGCGAGATAGTAAAGGGTGGTCATGCGCAGGCGGGCACGGGTGTTGGCGAGAGCGAGGGTGTGTGCTTCCTTGTTCTCATGCGAAGGAAGTTCCTTTACAAGTGCGTCGAATATCGGCGTGAGCTGCACGTGACCCAAGGAGACATTCGGATAGCGTTCAAGCAGCCATGCGATGTGCTCCTGCCCCCGCTGCACTTGACTTTCCGCCTGATGGATAGGCATCTCCACGCAGAGCAGCGGCAGGCCCGTGCGTGCGCACAGCGTGCTGGTGACGGCGCTATCGATGCCTCCGCTTACGCCGATCACAAAGCCGCGCTGCTTGTTGGCCGTGCAGTATTCGCGCAGCCAGGCCGTGATGTGCTGGATGGTCCCATCAACGTTCAACATGGTGCAAAGAAAAGCCCCGCACCTTTGATCGATCAGGAGCGGGGCTTTGAGTACCTGCGATGATCAGAAGAAGACTCCCAGGGAAAGCTCGAGGTAGTTCTGCTTCGCCTTCAATTCCTTGTCACCCACCTTCTGGTCTTTGAGGATGTTGGTGAAGCCGTTGTTGTACGTCACACCAATCATCGCCGAGGTATTGCCGCTGAAATTAAACTCCAGCCCGGCACCGACGATCAAGGAGGCCTTGAACAGGCTGGTATTGCTCATGATGTCCTCATCCGTTTCACGGACGATCTTTCCCGAAGCAGGGTCGATCATGTCAAAGTCTGATTTGGCGGCGATGTTGAAGGCCGTGCCGAAGCCGATCTGTCCGTAGTAGGTCATGTAGCCGATCTCATTGGTCTTCAGCTTCAGGGTAATGGGCACTTCGATGTACTGGTACTTCGACTCGGTGGTCAGATTTTGATCCAAGTACGGGTAGGTGGATTTGCCGCCCACGTTGTTGAGGAAGAGACCGGTAGAGAACGCGTAGTTCTGGTTGCTGCCGAACATGAAATCACTCATGAGGCCGAAGGTGTACCCGAAGCGGGCACCGTCGCTCTTCAATTCCTTGGTGTCCGGGTGGATGAATCCGAGGTTGGGGGCGAACTTGATGCCGAAGCGGACGGATTTCTCCTGTGCGTGTGCGCTGGAGGTGACCAATGTGAGAACGCACAGAATTGCGGAGACCTTCTTCATAGGTTTGCGGACTTGTTGAATGATGGGCAAAGGTAAGAGTGCTATCAATGACGTGAACAACGCCATGGTGTGTTTTGTTCTATTGTCTTTTCTCGCATGTGGAGGTGGGGAGGGCCGCAGGGGCCTGCCGAAGGTGGTGGACCCGCACATCAAGATCGAGCGCTTGGACCAGGACCTTTTCCGATCGGTCGATGACACGGAGGGAAACTTCAACCTGCGCTTGTACGCACAATATGGTGAGTTTTATAAGTTGTACGTGGAGCGTGTCCTTCAAGCCGCACCGTTCAATGACCCGCGTTTGCCGCTCGCCTTGTCGCGCTTTGTGCATGATCCCGATTGGAGCAACGTCCAACGCACTGCGGACAGCGTACTGGGCGACATGAGCCGGCAGGAAGCCGAGTTCAATGAGGCATTCGGGCACCTGAAGGAGTACTTTCCTGACAGCCTCACACCGCGCATCATCGCGTTCAACTCCGGCTTCAACTACGGCGTACTGCCCACGGACAGCGTGCTGGGCTTCGGCGTGGAATGGTTCGTGGGCAAGGACAGCCGGGTCGTGGGCTACTTGTCGCCGGATGTTTTTCCGCAGTACCGCAAAGACCGCATGCGCCCTGAGATGCTGGTGCCCAGCGTGGTGAAAGGCTGGCTGCAAGTACATTACACACGGGATGTCCGGGGCGAGGACCTATTGACGAATTTCGTGGTAATCGGGAAGGTGATGGCCCTGCTGGACGCCATGTTGCCCGGCACCGATGCCACGTTGAAATTCGCGTTCACCCCGGCGCAATTGAAATGGTGCGAGGACAATGAGTTCAACATCTGGAAAGAGATCGTGAGCAAGGAACTGCTCTATTCCAAGGATCCCAAGGAGATCGACCGGTTCATGAACGATGGCCCGTTCACGCCGGGCTTCCCGCGCGAAAGCCCCGGCCACATCGGTGAATGGATCGGGTACCGGATGATGGAAAGCTATCTGAAGTCCGCCCCTAAGACCACCTTTGCGGAGCTTTTTGCGATGCGCGACGCGCAAGCGATATTGAAGACCTACAAACCCCGTTGACCCAAACTATTGAAATACACCATGGCGGATACATCCAAGATCAAGATCACGGTCCAGCTGGACGAGAACAAGGTACCTGAGCGCATCCAATGGGAGGCGGACGACCACGACGCGGGAGGGGACTGCAAAGCAGTGCTTCTTTCGCTATGGGACGAGAAGGAGCTCAATACCATGCGCATCGATCTGTGGACGAAGGAGATGACCACTGACGAGATGAAAGCTTTCTTCCACCAGAACATACTAACGCTGGCGGACACCTTCGAACGCGCCACCAACGAGAACAAGATGGCGGCGCAGATACGCGACTTCGCAGGCTATTTCTCCGAGCACATGTTGCCGGATCCGGGTAAGAAGTAGTTGTCCGTTGTCCGTTGTCAGGACTCTTGGCCAGTCTGTAGCGTCATCTGGCTACGTAACTCCGTGGCCCAGCGGCTAAATGCACTGGCCAAGCTCGAATGACTCCGCGTCCGCCTGACAACTACTGACAACTACTGACAACTACGCGCCCCAGCGCGAATTCACGTCCAGGATGAACGACAGCACCTCATCGCGTCCTTGGCCGTTCTCCGCAGAAGTAATGATCAGGTGTGGCAACGTCTCCCAAGTCTTCTTCAAGGTCCTCTTGAACAGTGCGATATTGCTGACGATGGAGGGCTGCTTCAGCTTGTCGCTCTTGGTGAAGAGAACGACGAAGGGGATCTGTTCGTCACCGAGCCACTGGATCATGTCCAGGTCGTTCTTCTGGGGATCGTGACGAACGTCCACGAGCAGGAAGACGCATTGCAAGTTCTCGCGTTCGCGCAGGTAGGTGCGGATCATTCCCTGCCATAGGGCGCGCTCCGCCTTGCTCGTTTTGGCAAAGCCGTATCCCGGCAGGTCCGCGAGCATCCAGGCCTGGCCTTTGCCTTTCAGGGCTTCCACCCTGAAATGCTCCACATTGCGCGTGCGGCCGGGGGTGTTGCTCACGCGGGCCAAACGATGGATGCCCACGAGCATATTGATCAACGAGCTCTTGCCCACATTGCTCCGCCCGATAAAGGCATACTCAGGCAGGTTCGGCTTGGGCCAGTGCGCTGCCTCGCGACCGCTGCCGAGGTGTTCGGCCTTGAGGTTCTCCATTACGCGCTCAACGTCTTCGCAAGCCATCCGTCCAGGATGGCATTGAATTCCGCCGGCTGTTCCATCATGGCGGCATGCCCGCACTGGTCGATCCAGAACAGCTCGCTATTGGGGATCAGTTCGTGGAATTCCTCGGCCACGTGCGGCGGGGTTATCTGGTCCTGCTTGCCCCAAATGAGGCAGACGGGCATCTTCAACTTCGGCAGCTCGGCGGCCATGTTGTGGCGTATCGCGCTCTTGGCTAGCGATAGGATGCGGATCAATTTCGCACGGTCGTTCACCGTCATAAAGCACTCGTCCACAAGCTCGTCCGTGGCGAACTTGGGGTCGTAGAAGGTCACGGCGACCTTCTTGCGGATGAACTCCTTGTCCTCGCGGCGCGGGAAACCGCCACCGAAGGCATTCTCGTAGAGGCCGCTGCTGCCCGTAAGGATCAGCCTGCGCAGCATTTCCGGGTGTTTGCTGGCATACACCAAGGCCACGTGCCCACCTAGGGAATTGCCCAGCAGATTGATGCCGGAGAGGTCGAGCTGTTGGATGAAGCGCCGCAGGAATTCCGCCAAGGCCTTCACGTTCGTGTTGAGCATCGGTAGGGAGTACAGCGGCAGCATCGGCATCACCACCCGGTAGCGGCCGGAGAAGTGCGCGATGGGCTCCTCGAAGTTGCTGAGCGCGCCGAAAAGACCGTGCAGGAACAGCAATGGAGCGCCTTCGCCCACGTCGATGTACCGGAATTCCCCCGCCTCCTTCAGCTCTTGCGCCATACTTGCTCGTGGATGCCCAAATGTAGGGCACAAGGGATAGTGGTCGGACCCGTGTGCCGATACTGCGGTGAGGAAGGGCGCTGGAGCTCTCAATGATGCGGGGCATGAACCATCTGGGAGGACCCGCCCGATCCCGGCGGGATCACCCCGTCCGTGAGAAGCCTCCGGTAGATCATCCCGGATGGAGAAAAGAGCGGGGGCGGAGCGTGAACGGTTTTCCACAATTGCTGTTCTTGGGATAATTTATGGGCGGATACCCCACTTTGCTACACTGCTGTATTTTTGCCTAAAATCAGGCTATCAAGCATCAATTGGATCGAATCACATAGCTTTGTCGGACAATAGTTTTGAACAAAGTGGGGTTATAGGGAGCAAAGTGGAGCGACGCTCATACTTTCGCGGCCAGCGCACCCACGATGAACACGAATGCTAAACCTGCTCGGGGAATACGATGTGCGGCTGGACGCCAAGGGGCGTCTGGTGCTGCCCAGCGGGCTGAAGAAGCAGCTAGCGGATTCACTCTCGCAGGGCTTCGTGATCAATCGCGACGTCTTCCAGCCCTGTCTGGTTCTCTATCCGCAGCAGGTGTGGGACAGTACCAACCGCATGCTCGGCAGGTTGAACCGCTTCGTGGGGAAGAACATGGAGTTCATACGGCGCTTCACGGCCGGGGCCACGCATTTGGAGCTGGATGGCAGTGGACGTTTGCTTTTGCCCAAGGCTCTGATGGACGACCCGAAGCTGGGCAAGGAGCTAAAGCTCGTGGGGTTGGGCGACCGGGTGGAAGTGTGGAGCAAGGCCGGCTACGCGCAGATGCGCCGCGAGAAAGTGGACCTGTCCATGTTGGCGGAGGAGGTAATGGGCAGCCTGGGCAATGACGAAGCCCCAGGGAACATATCATGACCCGGTACTCCTACATGAGTGCATCGAAGCACTGGCCATCCGCCCCGACGGCATCTATGTGGATGTGACTTTCGGCGGTGGTGGCCATAGCCGTGCCATACTGGAACAACTGGGGCCGGAAGGCTCGTTGGTCGCCTTCGACCGCGATGCCGATGCCCGCCTGAACGCGCCCAAGGACCCGCGCTTCACCCTTGTGGCATCGGATTACCGCTGGATCAGGAACCATTTGCGCTTTCTCGAAAAATTGCCGGTGGACGGGCTGTTGGCCGACCTCGGCGTGAGCAGCCACCAGTTCGACACGGCCGAACGCGGCTTCAGTTTCCGCTTCGACGCGCCCTTGGACATGCGGATGAACCAGCAGGACAAGCGTACCGCTGCGGACCTGCTGAACGGCTTGGACGAGCGCGCGCTCACGGAGCTTCTGCGCACATACGGCGAAGTGGACCAGGCGCACAAGGTGGCCCGGCGGATGGTGCAGGCCCGTGCGGCGGAGCGTATCGAGACCACCGGCCAATTGGTGGAGGTGCTTAAGCCGATGGCTCGTCGCGGCGAGGAGCATGGCTTCCTCGCACAGGTATTCCAAGCGCTGCGCATTGCGGTGAACGATGAGCTCGGTTCCTTGGAACGGCTGCTGACGGAGAGCGCAGAAGTGATCAAGCCCGGAGGCCGATTGGTGGTGATGAGCTACCACAGTCTCGAAGACCGCTTGGTGAAGAACTGGATGAAGACCGGAAGCGTGGAAGGGAAGGAGGACAAGGACGTGTTCGGCAACAGCAAGCGGCCCTTCAAGCCCACACAGAGCAAGGCGGTGCAGGCATCGGAACAGGAACAATTGGGCAATCCGCGCGCTCGCAGCGCAAGGCTCAGAACAGCGGTGCGGCAGTGAATAAGGTCAAGAAAATAGCACCGGAGAAAAAGGCCAAGGCCCCGAAGGCTAAAGGCAGGCGCACGTTCTCGCGTGGTTTGGTGAACGTGCTGAACGGCACCTTCCTCACGCGGGAGAAGGTGCTCGCCAACATGCCCTTCCTGTTGTTCGTGGCCGGGCTCATGCTCTTCTACATCGGCTACGGCTATTGGACCGAGCGTACCGTGCGCGACCTGGACCGCAACAGCAGCGAGCTGAAGGAGATGCGCTCCGAGTATATCACCATCCGCAGCCACTTGGAAAAAGCCGAACGCCAGAGCCAAGTGGCAGACGATATCGGCGACATGGGCTTGCGCGAGAGCCGGGAACCGCCCCTGCGCCTGATGGTGGACAAGAAGGAAATGGAGGCACAACGCACGCGGCCATGAACGAGGAAAAAGTCCTTCGCCTGCGCATCACCCTGGTGTATGCTGTGCTGATGCTGTTCGGCACCGCGATCGCGGTGAAGCTCTTCACCATCCAGATCGCGGAGGGTGATAAGTGGCGCGCCAAAGCCGTGAACGTGGCCACCGCGATGCGCAATGTCCAGAGCGAACGCGGGCACATCTTCAGCGATGACGACCGCCTGCTCGCCACCAGTGTTCCCGAGTATGAGATCCGCATGGACATGCGCGCTGACGGCCTTTCCGATGCGCTGTTCGTCACCAACCTGGACTCGCTCAGCTGGGGGCTTTCCAACCTCTTCGGTGACCGCACCATGCAGGAATACCACAGGAACCTGATCGATGCGCACACCCGCGGGGAACGCTACCACTTGCTGAAGAGGCGCTGCGACCATGAACAATTGCAGGAGCTCCGTCGGTTGCCGTTGTTCCGTTTGGGGCGCCATAAGAGCGGCTTCATCGCGGACAAGCACATGGTGCGTATCCGCCCGTTCGGCCGCTTGGCCTCGCGCACGGTGGGCTACCTGCTGAGGGACAGCACGGCGATCGGACTGGAGGCCGGTTATGCCCACTGGCTCCAGGGCATTACCGGCAAGCGTTTGGAGCGGCGTCTCACGGGGGGAGTGTGGATGCCGGTGGATGGCGGCGAAGGGCAGGACCCGGTGCCCGGCAGTGATATCCACACTTCCATCGACATGAACCTGCAGGATGTCGCGGATGCGGCACTGGCGGCGCAGTTGAGGAAGAACGGCGCGCACCATGGCTGCGTGGTGGTGATGGAGACGCAGACCGGCTACATCAAGGCGATCAGCAACCTCACACTACAGAGCGACAGTAGCTATGCCGAGATCTACAACTACGCCGTCGGCGCCAGCACCGAGCCGGGCAGCACGTTCAAGACCGCGGCCCTGATGGTCGCCTTGGACGACGGCCGTGTATCGCCGGACCAGATCGTGGACACCCGTGGCGGGAAGCGCAAGTTCTATGACCGCGTCATGAAGGACTCCCATGAAGGTGGATGGGGCCTGATCACGTTGCGGCGCGCCATGGAGGTGAGCAGCAACACCGGCATTTCCCAGGCCATAGATTCGGCTTATAAGAAGGACCCCGCACGTTTCGTGGAGGGGCTTCGCCGCTTGGGCTTCGGTTCGACATTGGGACTGCACATCCCCGGCGAAGGACTGCCCGTGCTTCGCGGGCCGGAGGACAAAAAGATGTGGAGCGGCATCAGCCTGCCGTGGATGAGCATCGGCTATGAGGTGAGCGAGACGCCCCTGCGGATGCTCACCTTCTACAACGCCATCGCCAACGACGGACGGATGGTGCAACCACAGTTCGTCCGGTCCGTCACCCGCAATGGCAAGGTACTGGAGCGTTTCCCGCCGGTGACGTTGAACGAGCGCATCTGCTCCGATGCCACCCTGTTGAAGCTTCGCCAGATGCTGGAAGGCGTGGTGGACTCCGGCACCGCCACGAACCTCCGCAGTGCGCATTTCAAGATCGCCGGCAAGACGGGCACGGCACAGATCGCCTCGGACAAGGCGGGCTACAAGGTGAACGGCGTGAGCTACCAGGCCTCCTTCGTCGGCTACTTCCCTGCGGAGGCGCCCAAGTACACCTGCATCGTGGTGGTGAGCTCGCCCAGCATGCGCGGCGTGTACGGCAACGTGGTGGCAGGGCCGGTGTTCACCGAGATCGCGGACAAGATCTACAGCAACCGTCTGGAGATGCAGACGCTGGTCGCACAGGCGGACACCGTGTACAAAGCACCGGTGTCCTTCGGTGGAAACCGCGCTGATCTGTTGACGGTGATGGATGCGCTGAAGATCCCGGTCGACGTGCAGGGCGAGGGCGAATGGGCCACTACACAGGCCACCGACAGCATCGTGTTGATCGGCCCCCGAGGAGTGCCTTCGGGCGCCACCGGCTTGATGCCCAATGTGATCGGGATGGGCCTGCGCGATGCCATGTACATCCTGGAGAACCACGGCCTGCGTGTGCGGCTTTCCGGCAGCGGAATGGTGAAGCGCCAATCGCCCGCCCCCGGCACCCGGTCCTTGAAAGGCACCACCGTGACACTGGAGCTTGCTACATGAAACTGCTCAAGGACATACTTTATAAAACGCAGCTGGAACAGGTGGTGGGTGATACCAACACCGCTATTGAGCAGGTTGCCTTCGATAGCCGCGAGGTGGTTCCGTTCACCGCCTTTGTCGCGATCCGCGGCACGGCGGGCGATGGCCATGCGTTCATCGACACTGCCATCGAAAAGGGCGCTGCGGCCATCATCTGCGAGGACCTGCCCAAGCACCTCAAGGAAGGGGTGACATACGTGCGCGTCGCGGATGCACGGCATGCGCTGGCCATCATGGCGGGCAACTACTACGGCCATCCGGACCAGAAGCTGAAGCTCATCGGCATCACCGGCACCAACGGGAAGACCAGTGTGGCCACGTTGCTGTATAAGCTCTTCGGGAAGCTGGGCCATCAGAGCGGGCTGCTCTCCACAGTGGAGATCCGCGTCGGAAGCACGGTCGTTCCCGCCACGCACACCACGCCGGATCCGCTCCGCCTGAATGAGCTGCTGGCGCAGATGGTGGAAGCGGGCATCACGCACTGCTTCATGGAAGTGAGCAGCCATGCCGTGGTGCAGGAGCGCATCGCCGGCCTCCGTTTCGTCCTCGGCGTGTTCACCAACATCACGCACGACCACCTCGACTACCACGGCACTTTCGATGCGTACATCCATGCGAAGAAGGCCTTCTTCGACGGACTGCCCGCTGATGCATTCGCCTTGGTGAACGCGGACGATGCCCACAGCGCGGTGATGGTGCAGAACACCAAGGCCACTATGCGCTCCTTCGCCGTGCGCAACATGGCCGACCACAAGGCGCGGATCATCGAGAACCAGCTCACCGGCCTGCAGCTCAACATCGACGGCCATGAGATGTTCTCGCGGCTCGTCGGCGAATTCAACGCGAGCAACTTGTTGGCGGTGTATTCCTCCGCCATCCTTCTTGGCCTTGATCCGGTCGACGCGCTGACGGCCTTGAGTGACTTGGAGCCGCCCCCGGGGCGCTTCCAAGTGGTGCGCGGCTCCACCGGCGTCATCGGCATTGTGGATTATGCGCACACGCCGGACGCGCTGAAGAACGTGCTCTCCACTATCGGTGCGGTCTGTGGCGACCGGGAACGGGTGCTCACCGTGGTGGGATGCGGTGGCGACCGGGACCGGACCAAGCGCCCGTTGATGGCGGCCATTGCGGCATCCATGAGCCGCAACATCATCCTCACCAGCGACAATCCGAGGAACGAGGAGCCCATGGCGATCATCGAAGAGATGCGCAAGGGGTTGCTCGTAGCTGACCTGGCGAGGGCGTTCGTGAATACGGATCGCCGCGAGGCCATTCGGCAGGCCGTGGGCATGGCCGCGCCCGGCGATGTGGTGCTGGTCGCGGGCAAAGGCCACGAGAACTACCAGGAAGTACGCGGCGAGCGTCACCATTTCGACGACGTGGAGGTGCTGAAGGAAACCCTCGAACTGATGCGGAAATAATGCTGTACCACCTGTTCCATTGGCTCGGCTCCATGATCCCCGGAAGCGGTGTTTTCGACTACATCAGCTTTCGGGCAGGCATGGCGCTCATCATCTCGCTGGTGATCTCGCTGTGGTTCGGCAAAGGCATCGTGCGCCTGCTCCAGCGCATGCAAGTGGGCGAGACCGTGCGCGACCTCGGACTGGAGGGACAAGTGGAAAAGCAGGGCACGCCGACGATGGGCGGTCTCATCATCATCGCCGCAACGATCATCCCGACACTGCTTTTCGCTCGCTTGGACAATATCTACATCCTCCTCATGCTGGTGGCCACTGTGTGGTTAGGCACCATCGGCTTCATTGACGACTACATCAAGGTCTTCAAGAAGGACAAGCGTGGACTGGCCGGCACGTCCAAGGTCATCGGCCAGGTGGGCATCGGACTGGTGATCGGCCTCACCGTGTATTTCCATCCATCCATCCGCACCAAAGTAGAGGTGCCGCAAGTGATCGCGGAGCAGTTCGAGTCGGGCGAGGTCACCTCCTACACCGAGGAGAACGGCACGGTCCATTACCTGCTCGATCGCAGGCAGCCGAACACGACAATACCCTTCGTGAAGGGCAACGAGCTCAACTATTCCTCGGTGATGGGTCTTTTCGGCCGCGAGGCGCGCAAATACACGTGGATCCTCTATGTGCTGGTGGTGGTCTTCATCATCACCGCAGTAAGCAACGGGGCGAACATCACCGACGGCATCGATGGGTTGGCAGCGGGAACTAGCGCGATCATCGTGCTTGCGCTCGGCGTGCTGACCTACATCGGCGGCAACATCGTCTTCGCACAGTACTTGGACGTGATGTACATCCCCGGCATCGGCGAGCTGGTGGTGTTCATCGGCGCCTTGCTGGGCGCGTGCATCGGCTTCCTCTGGTACAACGCCTACCCGGCGCAGGTCTTCATGGGCGATACCGGCAGCTTGGCTCTGGGCGGGGTCATCGCGGCGCTCGCGATCCTCGTCCGCAAGGAGCTGCTGATCCCCGTGCTCTGCGGTGTTTTCCTCATAGAGAACCTCAGCGTGGTGATGCAGGTCGGCTGGTTTAAGTACACCCGTAAGCGCTATGGCGAGGGCCGCCGGATCTTTAAGATGGCACCCCTGCATCACCACTACCAGAAGCTCGGCTACCACGAGAGCAAGATCGTCACCCGTTTCCTCATCGTGGGCGTCATGCTCGCTGTGCTCACCCTTGTCACCCTCAAGCTCCGATGAAGAAGCTGGTGGTGCTCGGTGCACAGGAAAGCGGGGTGGGGGCGGCGCTCCTCGCGAAGAAGCAGGGGATACCCGTCTTCGTGAGCGATGCGGGCCTGATCCCGGAAAGTTTCAGCAAGCGCTTGGATAAGGCCGGCATACCATACGAGCAAGGGGGGCATACCGTGAAAACGGTGCTCGATGCGGACGAGGTGGTGAAGAGCCCGGGCATCCCGGAGACGGCCTCCATCGTTCGGGCCCTCCGTGATAAAGGCGTGCCGGTGATCGGTGAGATCGAGTTCGCCGTACGCCACGTGAATGCGCCCATCATCGGCATCACGGGCAGCAACGGAAAGACCACCACCACGCTCTTGGTCCATCACATTCTTGCGAAAGCGGGCATGGACGTCGGGCTGGCGGGCAATGTCGGCACCTCTTTCGCCGGGCTGATGGCGAAGGAGAGCCATGCCATGTACGTGTTGGAGCTGAGCAGTTTCCAACTCGACGGCACGCGCACCCTCAAGCCGCACATCGCCGTGCTCACCAACATCACGCCGGACCATCTGGACCGCTACGGCAACCGGATGGAAAACTACGTGGACAGCAAGTTCCGCATCACCATGAACCAGGATGCGGGCGATCATTTCATCTACTGCGCCGACGATCCCCAGACCCGAGAGGGACTGCGCCGCCACAGCGTGAAGGCCCGTCAATGGCCTTTTTCCATCCGCGTGCCGATCGAGCAGGGCGGGTATCTCCAGAACGACAACATCCACATCACCACGAACCAAACAACCTTCAACATGAGCATCTTGGAACTGGCCCTGCAAGGCAAGCACAATGTCTACAACTCACTGGCGGCGGGCATCGCGGCGCGTGTATTGGAAGTGCGAAAAGACGTGGTCCGCGAGGCGCTGGCCGATTTCCAGAACGTGGAACACCGCTTGGAGCGCGTGGGCATGGTGGACGGCGTGGAGTTCATCAACGATTCCAAGGCCACCAACGTGAACAGTACTTGGTATGCGCTGGAGAGCATGGAAAAGCCAGTGATCTGGGTGATGGGCGGACAGGACAAGGGCAACGACTATAACGAGCTGCGGGACCTCGTGCGTCAGAAGGTGAAGGCCATCGTTTGCCTCGGCGTGGACAATGAGAAGATCCACAAGGCTTTCGGTGACATCGTTACGAACATGGTCGACGTCAACTCCGCCGATCAGGCCGTGAACACGAGCTATGAGCTGAGCGAGCCCGGCGACGTGGTGCTGCTCAGCCCAGCCTGCGCCAGCTTCGACCTGTTCGAGAACTACGAGGACCGTGGCCGTCGGTTCAAAGCGGCCGTGCGCGCGCTTTGAATCCGGTCGATCTGGAAAGTATCAAGGAATGGAAGGCACAAAAACATCTGAAATGGCCCGGCTGCTGCTCGCCATGCGTGCCAGCGGCCTGGGCGAAGTGCACCATGGGCCGCACAGTCTGCGGACCGTGGCCACGGTGGCCGGCGTGGATTATGTGGATGACAGCAGGAGCACCTTCCTCGATGCCAGCCTGCTCTCCATCATGGATCTTGGACGTCCGCTGGTGTGGGTGGTGGACGCCGGGATGATCACCGCCATCGATGAACGGATGAAGGAGTTCATGATGGTGCATGTGGACGGCACCGTGTTCTTCGGGAACGTGGAACAGCACCACGTGGACGCGCTCGATGCACAGGTGGGCCGCGTGTACAATGCGGACGATCTGCGCACGGCCGTGTTCGCTGCCCGGGAACTGGCGACGGAAGGCGGGAAGGTGCTTTTCAGCCCGGCCTGCCCGAGCGGGAACGGCACCGCGAACCATGCCGAACGCGGCGCGGAATTCAAACGGGCCGTGATGGACCTCTGATCGGATATAGGCGATGGACCGGATGAATCACCTCTTCAACGATCACCTCAAGGGCGATCGCACCATCTGGATGGTGGCGTTGCTTTTGGGCGTGATGAGCCTGCTGGCGGTCTACAGCGCCTCCTCGTGGATGGGGTGGCGGCACGATGGTGGCACTTTCCGGATCCTGGTGAAGCATGGCCTGATGCTGGCCGCAGGCGGTGGTATCATGTACGGTGCCAGCAAGCTGAAATATACCGTCTATTCAAAGCTCTCCCAAATCCTGCTCGGTGCTACCATCGGCTTGCTGTTGCTCACTTTGCTGATCGGTTCCAATGTCAACGGTGCATCCCGGTGGTTGGCCATCCCCGGCTTGGGCATCACCTTCCAGACCAGCGATCTCGCCCGCGTGGTCATCGTGGTCTACCTCGCCCGGGTGCTGGGCCGCCAAAGGGAAGAACCATGGACCTTCCGCGAGGTGATCCTGAAATTGATCCTCCCGGTGGGGGCGGTGTGCGGCTTCATCCTGCCCGCCAACTTCTCTACGGCCGCCCTGCTTTTCGGTACCTGCATGATCGTGATGTTCATCGGTCAGGTGCCCATCCGCCACATGCTCTCCGTCGTGGGCATCGCCATCGGTGCGTTCGGCATCCTGCTAGTGCTCTCGAAGGCCAATCCGGAACTGCTCCCGCGTTTGCAGACTTGGCAAT
Organism: uncultured Flavobacteriales bacterium; assembly: GCA_963706125.1. Classification (GTDB taxonomy): domain Bacteria; phylum Bacteroidota; class Bacteroidia; order Flavobacteriales_F; family PHOS-HE28; genus PHOS-HE28. The sequence goes on along the minus strand of CAVPLQ010000004.1, from coordinate 457,404 downwards.
CGCGCCTCACCACCCATGGTGGCGACGATCGCGATGCGAACTACCAGGTGAATAATGCCAAGATCGCCATCGTACACGGAGGCTTCCTCCCGAACGGTCCCGGTACCGGTACTTCCCGCAACTTCATGCCGCACCCGGAAAGCGACATGATCTACGCCTTCATCATCGAGGAGTACGGCTCGGTGTTCGGCGGTCTCGGGACTGCTCCTGCTCTACCTTATCCTGCTATCGCGCGCCATACGCATCGCCAACCGTTGCGAAAAACGTTTCGGTGCCCTGGTCGCCGTCGGCCTTGCGCTCAGCCTCGTGGTTCAGGCCTTGGTGAACATGGCGGTGGCCGTGAACCTCGTGCCCGTTACCGGCCAGCCGCTGCCGCTGGTGAGCATGGGCGGCACCTGCATCTGGTTCACCTGCCTGTCCTTCGGCATCATGCTCAGCGTGAGCCGCAGTGTCTACGACCAACCCGAGGACAGCAAGTCCCGCACTACCCATTCCCGTGATCATGCCGCAGCGGTCGCTTAACATATTGATCAGCGGAGGCGGCACGGGCGGGCACATTTTTCCCGCCATCGCCATCGCCAACGCCGTGAAGGAGCGTGAGCCGGAAACCCGTTTCCTCTTTGTGGGCGCCATCGGGAAAATGGAGATGGAGAAGGTGCCCGCCGCGGGTTACGAGATCACCGGTCTGCCCATCCGCGGTTTTCAACGCAGCGCCCTTTGGAAGAACGTGGGGCTGCCATGGCGCGTGCTGAAGAGCATGTGGATGGCGCGAAAGATCGTCCGTTCGTTCAAGCCGGACGTGGCGGTTGGCGTAGGTGGATATGCAAGCGGACCTTTGTTGGCGGCCGCCCAGCGCGCACACGTTCCCACGCTGGTGCAGGAGCAGAACAGCCATGCCGGTGCCACCAACCGTATGCTGGCTAAAGGTGCCGACATCATCTGTGTGGCGTATCCCGCTATGGAGCGCTATTTCCCGAAGGAGAAGAATCCGCCTCACCGGCAATCCCGTGCGGCAGGACATGGTGCGTTTGGCCGGAAAGCGCCCGAGGGGAATGGAGCATTTCGGCTTGCGTGAAGGTGCCCCGGTAGTGCTCGTTACCGGTGGCAGCTTGGGAGCGCGCGGCATCAACATCGGCATCGCCGCAGCCTTGGGGCAACTGCGCGACCAGGGCGTACAACTGATCTGGCAGACCGGCACGCCATTCCATGCGCAGGCCTTGCAGGCCGTGAAGGACGCTGGGTACAGCGATGCGCATGTCCATGAGTTCATTGCCCGGATGGATCTCGCCTATGCCGTGACCGATGTGGCCGTGGCGCGTGCCGGTGCCATCAGCGTGAGCGAGATCTGCCTCACCCGCCTGCCTTCCATACTTGTTCCGCTTCCCACCGCAGCGGAAGATCACCAGACGAGCAATGCGCGCGCACTTTCCGATCGGGGTGCGGCGGTGTTGGTGAAGGATGCGGACGCCGTTGAAAAGCTGGCCCACGAGATCCTGCGCTTAGTGGGAGACCCCGGGGAGCGCGATCGTCTTCGTACGGCCATGAAGAGCATGGGCATGGACAACGCGGCGGAGGCCATCGCCGTGGAAGTGATACGCCTTGGCCGGTCGGGAACGTTGGATAACAAAGCCGTTGCTTGATATGAAACGTCCGGAATTCCTCTATTTCATAGGTATAGGCGGCATCGGCATGAGCGGCCTGGCCCGCTATTTCCGTAGGCAAGGGGCCCGTGTGGCCGGATACGACAAGACACCGAGCGAACTGGCGGGCCAGCTTTCCTTGGAAGGGATCGATGTGAGCTACGACCCGGATCCGCGCCATATTCCGCAGGACTTTCGCGATGCGACCCCCGCCAAGGTCATGGTGGTGCGTACGCCCGCCGTGCCGATGAGCAATCCGCTGATCGCATACTGGCAGGAGCGTGGGGCTACCGTGAAGAAGCGCAGCGAGGTGTTGGGCCTTGTAACCAAGGACCGCCGGACCATGGCCGTGGCCGGCACCCATGGGAAGACCACCGTCAGTACCATGCTCGCCCATCTGCTCACTGCCGGCGGTGTCCCGTGCAATGCGTTCTTAGGCGGCATCAGCGTCAACTATGACACCAACGTGCTCCTGAATTCCAAGGCGGAATTGAACGTGGTGGAGGCCGATGAATACGATCGCAGCTTCCTGGCGCTGCACCCCAACGAGGCCATCATCACAGCGATGGACCCTGACCACCTGGACATCTACGGGACCCCGGAGGCGATGTATGCGGCATACGCGGATTTCGCGGCCTTGGTGACCGGACGCATGCTGGTACACAGGAGCGTTTTGCCACGGCTGCAGCAACACGCCACCGTGCTCCGCGACGCTTTTCCGTACGGCATCGATGGGACCGAAGGGCCGCACGCGGAAAACGTGGAGGTGCGCGATGGGGCGTACCACTTCGACCTGGTGGCGGCGGGCCATGTGCTGCGCGACCTTACGCTGGGCATGCCCGGCAGGCACAATGTGGAGAATGCCGTGGCGGCCGCCACCATGGCCCTCCACGCAGGCGTGGGCCCGGAGGCATTGCGGAAGGGGCTGGCCGGATTCAAGGGCGTCAGGCGCCGTTTTGAGGTGCGGGCGCGGACCGGAAAGAGCATCTATATCGACGATTATGCGCACCATCCCACCGAGCTGGACGCCTGCATCCGGAGCGTGAAGGAGCTCTATCCCGGCAGGAAGGTCACCGGTATTTTCCAGCCGCACCTCTTCAGCCGCACCCGCGATCTGGCCACTGATTTCGCCCGCAGCCTGGCCCAACTGGACGAGCTCATCCTCTTGGAGATCTATCCGGCGCGCGAAGAGCCCATTCCCGGGATCACTTCCCAATGGTTGCTGGACCAAGTGAAGCTGACTAACAGGATGGTGTGTACAAAGGAGCAACTGATGCCGCTTTTGGATGGCCGGAATGTGGACATCTTGCTCACCCTTGGCGCTGGCGACATCGATAGGCTGGTACCGGGCGTTGCGGCAATGGTCAATAGCTACGAATGAGCAAGACGAAGCATATCCTGCGTATCGCGGCGAAGGTCCTCGCGGGCTGTGCCGTGGTCGCTGCGCTGGGCTTCGTAGAGAAGAACAGCGGCAGCGTGCCCGTGCGTGATATCGCCGTGGAGATGGACCTGGGGAGCGGTATGCATTTCATTGACACGGATGCGCTGCGACAGGAAGTGATCAAGGGGGCAGGCCCGGTCATTGGTACGCCCATCGACAAGGTGGACGAGACCGGCATCGAACAACGCCTGCGCGCCATACCCTGCGTGGCCGAGGCGGACGTCTACCACACCATGGACGGTGTTCTCCACGTGAAGGCCCGCCAGCGCGAGCCGATCGTAAGGGTGGTGAACGCGGACGGCACGGGCTTCTACATCGACAAGGAAGGTTGGACGATGCCGTTGAACTCCAACTACACCGCACGCGTGCTCGTGGTCACCGGGCAGTTGGCCGAACCGTTCTCCAAATGCGATCCGGTGAACGTGGCCACTGGGAATGACAGCATCGTGGAGCATACCCATAGCCGCGCCATCCATTCCATGGCACGCACGCTTCTGGCGGACCCGCTGTGGAAGGCCATGTTCACCCAGGCCGTGGTGGACAGCGACGGGGACATCACTTTGATCCCCAACGTGGGCATGATGCGCGTGCGCGTCGGGGACGGCACCCGCTTGGCCCCCCGCTTGGCCAAGCTCCGCACCTTCTTCACCGAAGGCATTCCGCAGACCGACTGGCGCCGATACAGCGCGATCGACCTCCGCTTCGATGACCAAGTGGTCTGCACCAAACGAACATCAAACTGATCCGGCCCGCCGGTAAGCACAACGCGAAGAGACAACGCAACATGGAGCACAACGAGGAAATAGTAGCCGGTCTGGACATCGGTACCACCAAGATCGCCTGCATCGTGGGCCGAAAGAACGAGCAGGGCAAGCTCGAGATCATGGGCATGGGCAAGAGCCGCAGCGACGGTGTGAGCCGTGGCGTGGTGACCAATATCCAGCGCACCGTGGACAGCATCAAGGCGGCTGTGCAGGAGGCTGAGGAAAGCGCCGGCGTGGAGATCACCACCGTGAACGTGGGCATCGCCGGACAGCACATCCGCAGCATGCACCATCGCGGCATGATCACCCGCCAAAGCTTGGAGCAGGAGATCCGCCAGTTGGACATCGACCAGCTGATCGATGATATGTACAAGCTGGCCATGGTGCCAGGCGAGGAGATCATCCACGTGCTGCCACAGGAGTACATCGTGGACAACGAGCAGGGCATCAAGGACCCCATCGGTATGAGCGGCGTGCGCCTCGAGGCGAACTTCCACATCATCACCGGGCAGGTAACCGCCGCTCGAAACATCAACAAGTGCGTGGCCCGTGCCAACCTCGATGTCACCGAGCTGATCCTCGAGCCCCTTGCCAGCGCGGACGCCGTGCTGAGCCCGGAGGAGAAGGAGGCCGGTGTGGTGCTGGTGGACATCGGTGGCGGCACCACCGACATCGCCATTTTCAGCGATCACATCATCCGCCACACCGCCGTGATCCCCTTCGGTGGTAACGTCATCACAGACGATATCAAGATGGGCTGCGCGATCCTGCGCGACCAGGCGGAACTGCTGAAAAGCCGCTTCGGCAGTGCGCTCGCCTCGGAGAATAAGGAGAACGAGGTGGTCTGCATCCCCGGCCTGCGCGGCCGCGACCCCAAGGAGATCAGCCTGAAGAACCTCGCCAACATCATCCAGAGCCGGATGGAGGAGATCCTCGATCACGTCTACTTCGAGATCAAGAACAGCGGCTTGGAGAAGCAGCTTAGCGGCGGTATCGTCCTCACTGGAGGCGGCGCGCAACTGAAGCACCTCCGCCAGCTCACCGAGTACGTCACCGGTATGAGCACCCGTATCGGATACCCCAACGAGCACCTCGCCAACAGCAAAGTGGAGGACGTCACCAGCCCGCTTTTCGCCACCGGCGTGGGCTTGGTGCTGCGCGGCTTCGACTTTATCGAGCGCCGGCGCAACCACCAGCAGGAGGAGGCGCCCAAGATCAAGACGCACAGCCACACCGCCAAGGTGGGCGGTTTCTTTGATAAAGTGTTGAAAGGTGCTTCCGAGATCTTCAAGGACGACGAAGCTTGACCCTGACATTTGCCGACCCCGGCCCGAACCCGAAATATCCCGACCCATGAAATTCGACCTCCCTTCCGAGCTTTCCTCAATAATCAAAGTGATCGGCGTCGGTGGTGGCGGTGGCAACGCCGTCAACCACATGCACTCCCAAGGCATAACGGGCGTGGACTTCCTGATCTGCAACACCGACAAGCAAGCGCTGGACATGAGCCAGGTGCCGGTGAAACTGCAGCTCGGGGCCACGCTTACCGAAGGCCTTGGTGCCGGTAGCATTCCGGAGCGAGGCAATGCGGCGGCACAGGAGAACATCGAGGAGATCAGGGAACTGCTGACCCCACGCACCAAAATGCTCTTTGTCACCGCCGGGATGGGCGGCGGCACCGGCACCGGTGCGGCGCCGGTCATCGCACGCATCGCCCGGGACATGGGGATCCTCACCGTGGGCATCGTCACCATGCCGTTCCAATGGGAAGGTCGCAAGCGGAAGAACCAGGCCGTGGAGGGTATCGAGGAGATGCGTGAAGCTGTGGACACGCTGTTGGTGATCAACAACGACCGCCTGCGCGATCTCTACGGGAACTTGGACATGGACGAGGCCTTCGCGCATGCCGACAACGTCCTCGCCACCGCCGCGCGCGGCATTGCCGAGATCATCATGAAGACCGGCAAGGTGAACGTGGATTTCGAGGACGTCCGCACGGTGATGACCGGCAGTGGCGTCGCGATCTTGGGCATGGCCGAGGCCGAAGGGGAGGACCGCGCCATGCGTGCCGCCGAGGAAGCATTAGCCTCGCCCTTGCTGAACGATAACGACATCAAGGGTGCCAAGTATGTGCTGCTCAACATTGCCTTGGGGAACCGTTCCATCTCCATGGACGAGATCACGGAGATCACCGACCACATCCAGAACGCGGCAGGGAGCACCGCCGACGTGATCTGGGGCTACCATTCCGATGAAAGCTTAGGCGAAGCCATCCGCGTAACGGTGATCGCAACCGGCTTCAACCAGAACGAACTGACCGCCACCTTGGAGCAGCGCGTGCCGGAGAAGAAGGTCACCGACCTCAACAGCGAGCTGCCCACGATGATCACCAAGCCGATCGTGAACCCGGTGCAGGTGTCCGTTCCCTCGGTTTGCGAGCCCGAAGCGAAGACCCCGGAACCGTACATCAAGCAGGTGGAGGCGCCCAAAGAGCAGTCCCGCCTCCAGTTCGGGCAGGAGGCCACGCATATGGTACGGCCTAAAGTGGAAGTCCGCGTGGAACCGAAGCCCGTTGAAATAGTGAGGCATACGCTGCTCGATGAGAAGCAGTCGGTACCGGAGGGGTCACATACGGAAGCCTGTGAACAAGACCACGTGGAGGAATTGATCACCCCGAACATTTCGCAGGCTGAGCATCAAGCACGTGCGGAGAGCCGACTGAACCACATGCGCGAGGTGAACATGCGGCTGCGCACACCGAACGGCCTGGCAGAGATGGAGCGGGAGCCCGCGTTCAAGCGCCGCAACATCGAGCTGAACGATACACCGCACAGCACGGACAGCAATGTGAGCCGCTATACCCTCAGCGAAGGCAACGATGAGAACGGCCAACGCCAAGTGGAACTGCGCCGCAATAACCCGTTCCTGCACGACAACGTCGACTGATCTTCTAATTGTCTGAACCAAGATGGACCTCCAAGCCCGCATCGATGCCGACATCAAGGCGGCCATGCTTGCCCGGGAGAAGGACAAGCTGAACGTGCTGCGCGCCATCAAAAGCGCGCTGCTCATGGAGCTGACGAAGGAAGGCGGAGCGCATGCGGTGAGCGACGAGGCCGGGATGAAGATCCTGCAGAAGCTGCACAAACAACGGACCGAGGCGGCCGCCATCTATCTCCAACAAGGCCGCGCGGACCTTGCCGCAGAAGATGATGCGCAAGCAAAGATCATCGAGGCCTATTTGCCCGCGCGCATGGGCGACGCGGAGATGAAGGCCATCGTGAAAGAGACATTGGCCGAAATCGGAGCCACGTCCATGGCGGACATGGGCAAGGCGATGAAGGCGGTGAACGCAAAACTGGCGGGCAAAGTGGACGGCAGTGCCGTCGCTGCCGCAGTGAAGGAAGTGCTTAGCGGAAGTTGAGCGACAAGTTGGGTAGGGACGGTAGCGGCGTGCGTTGAAAGACGTGCGTCGCCGCTGTTCTCAGGGAGTTCGACCCGAAGGCGTGTCCTTAATCCACCTGCATCTTGAAACCAACGCCATGCACGTTCACGATGCGCACCCGCTCGTCGTGGCGGAGGTATTTCCGGAGGCGGCTGATGAAGACGTCCAGACTGCGGCCGAGGAAATAGCTGTCATCGCCCCACACCATGTTCAGCAACAGCTCGCGCGGAAGCACTTGGTCCATTTGCATGCAGAGCAGCTTGAGGACTGCGGCCTCCTTTTTCGTCAGGCGCCGGTCCTCTTTGGTATGTTTGAGCTCCTTGTTCCTGTCGTCGAAGGTGAAGTCGCCCAATTGGAAGACGTCCTTGTTCCGGTCGGCTTCGCCCTTGCCCTTGGTGCGGCGTAGGATGGCCTCGATGCGCAGCACTAGTTCCTCGTGGCTGAAGGGCTTGGTGATGTAATCATCTCCACCGGCCTTGAAACCGGCGATGCGGTCTTCGGTCTGGCTCTTGGCGGTGAGGAAAATGATCGGTACTTGGGCATCCGTCATGCGGATGTCCTCCGCTAGGCTGAGGCCGTCCTTTTGGGGCAGCATCACGTCGATCAGGCACAGGTCGTACGTATTAAGGTTGAAGTGCTGAAGACCTTCCTTTCCATCCCGGAACAAATGAACGACATAGCCTCTGCGCGCCAGGGCGTCCTGCACGACGAACCCCAGGTTCTCATCGTCCTCCACCAAGAGCAAGGTTCCCTTGGTATCCTCCTTTTCTTCGGTCTTTTTGTTGCTCATCGTTTTGCTTTTCCCTTCCAGAGGGGCAGTTCAAGAGTAAACGTGCTTCCTTTTTCCCAAGTGCTTTCCACACGGATCTTGCCACCGTGGGCACGCACCATTTCCGCCACGTAGTGCAAGCCGAGCCCGAATCCCTTCACGTCGTGGACGTTGCCGGTGTGGACACGGAAGAAGCGCTCGAAGATATTCCGCACGTCCTCCTTTCGGATCCCGATGCCCTCGTCGCCCACGATGATGCGGACATGCTTGTTGTCGTTGCTGGTGGAAATGTGAACGTGCGGCGCACCCTTCGAGTATTTCACCGCATTGTCCACCAAGTTGAACAAGGTATTGCCCAAATGGATGCGGTCCCCTTGCACCATCGGGTCCGGGGCACGAAGGTCCATGGTGCAATCGCCATTGCGCTCCTTCAGGATCACCTCGAACGACCGGACGACATCCTTCACCAGATCATTTATGTCCACCAGCTCCAGATGCAGGTTGACCCCGCCATTTTCCAGCGTAGCCAATTGCAGTACGCGTTCCACCTGCTGCCGTAGCCTTTCATTCTCTGTGCGGATGATGCGGGCGTAATTCCGCAGACGGTCCGGTTCATCCGCGATGCCCGGTTCCGAAAGCACCTCACTGCTGAGCGCGATGGTGCTGATCGGCGTCTTCAGCTCGTGCGTCATATTTCCGATAAAGTCGTTCTTCATCTCGCCCAGCCGCTTTTGCCGCATGATCACCCACATGCTGTACGCGAAAAAACAGAACATGATGAACGTGACGACGGCGGGATATAGCCAGGTGATCGTGCCTCCTTCCCTTGGCGCCCAGATCGAGGTGGTGCGGCGGGGGAAGTAGACCCCGAAGTAGTGCCCGTCCTTGTTCAATTTGAGCAACTTGCTGTGCCGTGCGGTGTCCGGGACCAAACTGTCGTTCAAGCTCACGTAGTTCCCGTAGACAATGCTGTCCGTGAAGCAATCATAGATACCATATTCAAAGTCGTCGTTGATGTTTCGCCGCTTGAATTCCTGCTGTAGCAGTGCCTCCAACAAGTAGGGGTGGATCGTGTCGTTGATCGTGACCGCGAAGTAGTTGGGCCTTTCCTGCTTCACGGCGTCGAACAGGTCGCTGGGGTCCTTGGTGATCGAGAGGATGCGCTCGGTGACATCGGTGAGCGCGATCTTCACCCGGTCGTTGAATTGTTTGTCCAATTGCCTCTGCTGCTGCTCCTGCAGGACCACCTGCTCAAGCTCGTGGCGTTGGGCGCGCTTCAGCCACATCACCTGTGTGAACACGACGCCCGCCAAGCTCAAGATGGCCAGCAGGACCAAGGTTCCCAGGGTGCGTCTACGCATGATCGTGATCGAAGCACAATGTTAAGGCCCTCTTGGCCGTGATACCTTCTCTTTCACAGCTCTTGTGGTCTATTGGGCGGAGGACACTTAGGACACTTCCATGACAAAGCAGGCCCGGAATACCGTGATCGCGGTATGGCCGGGCAATACCTTGCACCACTCTTTTACAGAACCATGAAAAAAACAGTCCTCCTGCTCTCCGCAGCCTTCATTTCGGCATTGGCAAATGCCCAAACACCGGTCACCGTTTCCACCGCCCCAGGCAATGCCGACCAAGTTTGGTACAGCTTGCAGAACGGGGAGGTCGGCAGGGCCCCATTGAACGAATGGGACCTCGCCTTCGAGATGACCGGCTTCTCCTCCTCCATCCGGGTGAACACGGCCAAAGGCTTGGTGGTGTATGAAACTCCGGTCGCCATTGCTGATTGGGACGGTGTGCAAACTGTTGATTCCGCCAACTGGACCCGGGTGGACAATGCCGACACCAGCTGGTCGGTCAGTGCGCTCAACAACGGCAACAACCTACAGGACCCGGACGGGTTCAACGTGGGATGGGGCAATTACAACATGGCCACGCACTATATCATCGGCTCGAAGATCTACGCCATCAACTTCCCGGACAACACTTGGAAAAAGCTACGCATCAACTCCCTCGCCAACGGCATCTATTCGTTCACCTACGCGAACCTCGACGGCACCGCCTCCTACGACGAGGAGCTCGTGAAGACCAATTTTACCGGAAAGAATTTCGGCTATTGGTCCTTCACGACCAACGCCACGCTGGACCGCGAACCCCCAACGGCGAACTGGGACCTGCTCTTTACCAAGTATACCGGCTTCGTGCCCACGCCCTATTCCGTGAGCGGCGTGCTGCAGAACAAGAATGTGACGGCCTTGCAGGTGAACGCTGTGCCGACGGCGGAAGCCAATTGGACCTCTGCGCCCTTCAGTTCCCGGATGAACATCCTCGGTTCGGATTGGAAGCGCTATGATTTCGCCCAGAACCAATATGCCATCGTAACCGACACCACCTACTTCGTGAAGGATATCCCCGGCAATATTTGGAAGATCGTCTTCACCGGCTACGGCGGAGGTGCCACGGGTGATATGAGTTTCAATCATGAACTGGTCAGCACCGTGGGCATCGGGGAGATGGCCCGACAACAGGGCACGCTGCTCACCTATCCCAACCCAGTGACGGACGGACAGGCACAAATGATCGTGGACGTATCCGCCCGTGAAGGTGTGCTCCGTATTTTCAATGCGTCCGGTCAGCATATGGGGCAGCAACATTGGAGCGGACTATCCGGCCTTACCACACGTACGCTCGACGTGAGCGGCCTGGCCAAGGGCGTGTACATCGTCCGCTTCGACGCGGCCAACTCCATTACCACCGGCAAGCTCGTGATCGAGTAAGCTGGTTCCTGACCGGACAACGGTGCTGACCGGCCGTTGGATGTTCACACAGGCCATGATACGCACCGCCTTAGCACTCCTTGCCTTCGCCCTCGCTGTTGCGGCCCATGCACAAGTGCCCTTGACCGTGCATGATGCGGGTTCGAAGGAGGGCGTGCCGTACGCGCACGTCTCGTGGCATGCGTTGAGCACTCTCGCGAAAGGCGTGGAGGTGGCGGGACCCGGCGGAAAGCTCACGCTGCCCGTGGACCCGGCGGCGGTGAAGGACGGGGTGGCCATCCGCATCGACTTCATCGGCTACCGGCAGCTCACCGATACGATCTTCACGATGACGGCCCGCAGCTTCGGTATGAAGTCTGCGCAGCTGTTCGACCTCCACGAGGTGGTGGTCACCGGACAATACCGGCCCACTGCGGCGGACAAGGCTGTGCAACGCATGCACGTCATCGGCGCGGAGCAGATCCAACGGATGGCAGCGCAGAACCTCGGCGATGTGCTGCGGCAGGAGTTGAACATGCGCATGACCCAGGACAATGTCCTTGGGACTTCGGTGAGCATGCGCGGCCTTGGCGGGGAGAACGTGAAGATCCTGGTGGACGGTGTTCCGGTGATCGGGAGGCAGGACGGAAACCTCGATCTGGCGCAGATCGACCTCACGGGCATTGAACGAGTGGAATTGCTGGAAGGCCCGCTCAGCGTGAATTATGGCACGAACGCGCTGGCCGGGACGATCAACCTCATCACGCGCAAGAACACAGGGAATACCTCATCGCTGAAGGCCATCGGTTACGTGGAACCCATGGGCCGATTGAACCTTTCCGTTGCAGCGGGCCAGCGCTTCGGCAAGAGCGATGTGCTGCTCTCCGTGGGCCGCAACTTCTTCGGAGGCTGGGGCCCGGACCAGAGCGCGATCTATGACTTCAGTAGGCATCTGGCGGATTCCACGCGCTATCAGTCGTGGAAGCCGCGTGAGCAATACTTCGGCAGGCTGAACTACCGCTATGCCCTGAACGACCGATGGAAACTCAACTACAAGGGCGAGGTGATGCAGGACCGCATCACGGACCGCGGCATGCCGCGTGCACCTTACAACGAGAGCGCTTTTGATTCGGAGTTCCTGACCCGGCGTTTGGACAATGCCCTCTTCGCCACCGGCGACCTCGGCAAGGGCCGGCATCTGGACGCGCTGATCGCCCACGATCGCTACCAGCGCACCCGCACCATGTGGCTGCGCGACCTCACCACCTTGGAAACGCAGCAGGTGCCCGGAGAGGCGGATGATTCGTACTTCACCCTTACCAATGCCCGCGCCACCTATTCGAGTTCCACCGACAGTGCCAAGCTCGGCTACGAACTGGGGGTGGACCTCAACTTGGAGACCGCTGCCGGGGAGCGGATCGCCGATGGTAGCGATCAGCAGATCGGGGACTATGCGGTATTCGCTAGCGCACAGTGGCGGCCGGTGCAGTGGCTTATCATCCGCCCCGGGCTACGCTACGCGCACAACACCCAGTATGAAGCGCCGCTGGTCCCTTCCCTCGATACGCGCGTGCAGTTGAATCCCGCGTTCACCATGCGCGCCTCCTATGCTGAAGGTTTTCGGGCGCCTTCGCTCAAGGAGCTCTACCTCTACTTCGTGGACGTGAACCACGACATCCACGGCAACGCGGACCTCACCGCCGAGACATCGAACAACTATTCGCTCTCGCTGAGCTATCGCATGGCCATGGCCAAGGGCGTGCTCCGGGGAGAGATCACCGGCTTCCACGACCGCATTCACAACCTCATCACTTTGGCGGAGGAAGGCCCGACGCTGTACAGCTACATCAACGTGGGTGAATACCGCACGCTGGGCGGCAGCTTCAGCCTTGGTTGGGAGACCGGCCATTGGTCGCTCGGTGCGGGCACGGCCATCACAGGGCGCTATGACACCTTGGGCGTGCGGACCGGCGGTGCCACTTACGAGTATGCCCCGGAAGTGAACCTCAACGCAACGCGCAATTGGCGCAAACAGGGGTGGAGCATCACGGTGTTCGGGAAATACCAAGGTGAGCAGCAGAACTACATCTACCTGGAGGACGGCAGCTTGTCGCGCGGGCGGATCGCGGACTATGTGATGGCTGATGCTTCCGTGGCCAAGCAATTGTTCAATGAACAAATCACCGTGTCGTTGGGCTGCAAGAACATCGGGAACATCACCGACCTGAACGCCACGCTCGGCAACGGCGGTGCACATAGTGGGCCGAGCGCGGGAAGTGTCCCACTGGCCGTGGGGCGCACCTACTTTCTGCGCATAGCGCTGGACCTGAAGGGCAAGATCAAAGAACCGAGGCCATGAGGACAACGATCGGTATCGGTGGGTTGGTGATGGCATGCCTGTTCAGTGGCTGTGTGAAGGACGAATTGCCCGTGCCGAAACAACCGCGCGGAGGCACCGTGGAATGCGTAGCACATGTGGGTGTGAATTACGCCAAACAACTCTGGTTCGACCTCGGCACGCACAGTGTTGTCGCGCAGAACAGCAAAATGGACTGGGACCTCGCTTTTCAATGTGCGCCGGACGGCTGGCAGGTCCGCTTGAACTACTCCAGGCTCATGCGGGCGCACCGCACAGGTCAGGCGGAGATCATGGAACCCACGGACACTTCCGGTTATGGCAACACTTGGAAGATCGACCTGCCAAACGGAAGGCCGGACAGCATGGCGATCGGAGACTGGCGTAACGAGCATCCGGTCTTTGTCCTCGACATGGGCTATAACGTCATTGGCCTGCCGATGGGCTTGAAGAAAGTGCAGGTCACGGATGTTTCGGCCGGATCTTTCAGCTTTCAGATCGCTATGCTCAACGGTTCGAATGTTCAGGAATACACCATTCAGAAAGATCCCACCCGGGCTTATGTCCACTTCAGCTTCACCAGTGGCAGCGCGGTGCAGATCGCACCGCCGTTAGGCAGCTACGACATGGTCTTCACGCAGTACACGGAACAGTTCTATGCACCGGACCCCTATCTGTCCTACATCGTCACAGGCACGGTGAACGGTTACAGCGGTGTGCGCGTGGCCCGGCTCAACGGCGATTTCGCCAGTATCACTCTGGCGGACACAGTGGCCAACCCCTTCAGCACCGATGAGGACATTATCGGCTACGATTGGAAAGACTACTCCTTCGATACGGGCACGTACGAGGTCTATAGCAATGAGATTTACATCGTGCAGGACACCGACGGCAATTTCTACAAGCTGCACTTCATCGATTACTACGATGACTTAGGGCAGCGCGGCTCACCAAAGTTCGAACTGGAGCAGTTGTAGGTCTTGATATAGAGGCGCATAGCACTCCAGCAAGAGGTCCGACACGCCGTCCGCTGTGCCATGTACCAATAAGAACACCATTCGCATTCCCTGCGTCTCCGCGACCAATATCAGCGGTCCTGGTTACTCCCCGCCACCACCATCATCGCCACCACCACCACCGCCGCCGGGCACGGACCGTTCGGTGGGGCCGGTACTCTTTCTCCGGAAAAGCTGCGTGTCCTGCTTTCCGAAACGCCATGTGGCCGAGATGCGTGCTTCGCGGCCACCGTGGCTCCTGAAGCCTTCCTGTTCGAAATAGGGCGTCTCATAGTAGGACCCCCAGCCCCGTGAATTGAAGATGTTGTTCGCACTTGCAGTGAGGAAGAAGCGCTTCCCGAACTGCTTGCGCAACGACACGTCCATGGAGTAGCGCTCCAGCGTATACCCTTGCGGGATGATGCGCGGACCGTCATAATCAGCATTCACCTGCAAAGTCAGGTCGGCGGGAAGCTTCTGGGATATGTTCACCTTGCCATCGAAGTTGATGCCGTTGTTGGTGTAGTTGGCGCCTCCTTCGGAGAGGCTGATATTCACCCATTGCAGGTTTCCGTTGAAAGTCGCCTCGGAACCTTTCCAAAGGGTGAGCTTCACGGTGTTCTCCCATCCGAAGCCTTGGTTCTGCTTGCCGTTCACATAGGTGGTCACAAGTATGTTCGGGTCGCTGGCCAAAGGTGCGGTGTAGCTCGTGATCACATCCGTGGTGAAGCGGCCGTAAAGGGAGGAGAGCCAATTGCCTTTTTCGCCGAATGGGAGCAGGTGGTTCACTTCCAAGATGGTGCTCATCTCAGGGCGCAGCACGGGATTGCCGATGCGGTAGCTGCGTGCATCGGTGCTCATGATGAAGGGCATGATCTGGTAAAAGCGGGGCCGGTTCACCTTGCGGGACACGTTCACTTGGATCTCCCGCTGGAGCTTGCCTTCCGGGGCGTCCCATTTGCGGCTGAGGTAGACCGCCGGGAAAAGGATGCGCCCCAGGTCATTGAGGCCGTCGGGATAGCTATAGCTGAAGTCCAGGTCCTTGTCGGTCCGCTTGGCGTTCATCATGTTCTGCTCCACACGCAGCCCGGTTTGCATGGACCAATGATCGGAGAGCTTCGTGCTCCAGTTCACGTAGGCCGCGTTCACCCACGTGCCGATGTTGAAGGCATTGCTCAACGCCGTATCACGGACGGCACCCTGAAGGGTATCGTTGCCATAAGTGACGTCCATGGTGGAATTGCTCTGCTCGTAGTTGGCCTTGAAGCCCCATTCCAGCTTGCGGTTGTCCGCATAAGGGTCGGTGACATCGAGCTGCCAGGTCCATTCCTGGCCATCACTCTTGGAGTCGCGGTCCTGGAAGCTGTGGCCTGCCAAGATCCCGTCCACGCCATTGTTGAACTGTTCAGTGGTGGCAGGGGAGGTGCGGTCGCTGAGGTTGAAGGTGAGGTCGGTGCTCCACTCCTTGCCGCGCTTGGTAGTGGTGCGCCTGAAGCCTGCGCGCGAGGTGAGGTTGGTGTACCGCCCGTCGGAAAAATTGTGCTGTGTGCCACTGCCGATGATGTTGTTCGCCGCGTCGGAACTGGTGTAGGTCTGGTCTTCATCACTGCCGCGTGTGCCGATGTTCACGCTTTGCGAGAGGCTGATGGTGTTCCGGTTGCTCAGTTTGTAGTCCCAGCCCAAGCGGGCGTTCTCCCGGAGGTGATCATGGGTGTTGGTGGCATCCTGACGGAAGTAACCGGTGGGCAGGCCGTCAGCGAGGTCCGTGCGGTAGTTGTAGCTGGTGCCGGGCGGGGCTCCGTGGCCGAAGCTCAGGCTGACATTGAAGGCGCTCCTGCCCTGGCGGACCATCAGGTTGCCATTGGCGTTGTAGCGTTCATTGGTGCCGATGCCGACCGACAATTGCCCACTGTAGCCGGGCCGCGTGTCCTTCTTCAGCACCACGTTCACGATGCCGCCGGTGGAACTTGCATCGAATATCACGCTGGGGTTGGTGATCACCTCCACGCGTTCGATGTCGCTGGCGGGGATCTGGTCCAAGGTCATCGTGGTGGGTCGCCCGTCCACGAAGACCTTGGGGCTAATGCCGCGCATCTCCACGTTGCCGTCGGCGTCCACGCTGAGGCCGGGAATGTTCTTCATCACGTCCGTGGCATCGCCGCCCGTCACGCTGATGTCCTTTTCCACGTTGTACACGCGGCGGTCCACTTGAAGCACTTGTGTCGCGCGCTCCTTGGAGACCTCCGCGGCTTTCAGCACCACCGCATCAGCCTCCATCCGCAGGTTTCCCAGGTCCAGTTCGGGCATCTCACGCGAAAGGGTGAATTCCTTTTCCACCGGGGCATATCCCATCGCCGCCACCTTCAAGCGCATTGTTCGCAACGGTAGTTTGGGGATGTCGAATTCTCCGTTCTCCTGCACCAGAGCGCCGCCTATCACGCTATCACCCAGCAGTACGCTTGCCGTGGCGAATGCGACAGGCTTCTTGTCGGTATCCAGCACGCGCCCGTACGCACGTCCGATGGCAAAGCCGCCCCCGTGGCCGCGCTGGGCGAAGAGAAAGCCGGGCAAAAGGAGAAGGAAAAGGAGAAGCAGAGAAGCGTGTTTTGCCATGGCAAGCCGCAAAGGTATCGGGCGGCCTCCTCAGGCCCTTGGTATTTGGCCAAGTTGGCAAAATCGAACTTGTTATGCCTTCCAGGCGGGGAGCGTATCTCTCGTTCTTCTCGATGGAATTCCAACCACAACAGGACACTGCGCAGATCCGCTTTTTCAGCCTCATCTGCGTTCCATTCCCACCTACGACGAAAAAGCCCCCCGATATCTCGGAGGGCTTTCGATGCGAAGAAGGTTCTTGCTTAGTACTCGTCGCGACGGTAGCCGCCACGATCACCACGGTCGCTGCCGCCACCGCCGCGGTATCCGCCACGGTCACCACCACGGTCACCACCGCGGTCACCACCGCCATTGCCGCCGCGGAATCCACCGCGGTCGCCTGCGCCCTCGGTGCGGGGGCGGGCTTCGTTCACCACGAGGTCGCGGCCATGAAAGGCTGCGCCGTTGGTGCCTTCGATCGCGGCACGCCCGCTATCGTCGTCGGACATTTCCACGAAACCGAAGCCACGGCTCCTGTTGGTGGCCTTGTCCATGATGATCTTGGCCGAGGTCACCTCACCGTAAGCTTCAAAAAGCTCGCGGAGATCCTGGTCCTGTGCGGAGTACGCAATGTTGGCGACGTAAATGTTCATGAGTTCGACTGACTGAGTGAGTGTTTTTTAAGGTTTCGTGCCACGCCCGGAGGTTCTCGCCAAAGAACAAACGGGCCAAAGCGGGGCGAAATTAGGTGTATCTGCCGTAAATACAAGCACCTGTCCGTTTTTTTGGTGTTCGGGGACCCCATGACCCCGGGCACTGCACCGGCCGGTTTTGGTGGGTTTGCCAGTTAGGAAACACCGGTGATGGCAAGGTCCTGCGGCCCGCACATGCGCCCGGTGCCATAGCCTACGATCACCTCATTGGACGACAGGTCCGGTCGGCGGGACCATCAGGGTGCAACACCAAGGCTATCGGGTCTTAAATCCATTATGGTCGGTTGATCGATCAATGGGCGGGGGCTTGATCCTTGTCTACGGGAGTGAGTGCTTGCGTGCTCCTGCTCTCATGTGGGAACCGCATCATGGACCTGTTGGAACCCTTTGAGAAACTCGAAGACCCGCGTATTGACCGCACCAAACGATATCCGCTGAACTCCATGCTGCTGCTGACTCTTTCGGCGGTGGTGAGTGATTGCCAAGGGCCCAGCGAGATCGCCCACTTCGGCTTGGCCAAACTGGAATGGTTTAAAAGGCACGGGCACTTCACCGACAACAAGGTGCCTTCCCATGATACCATCGGCGACCTGCTCAAACGGCTCGATCCAGATGGCTTCGCCGCTTGCTTTGCTCGCTGGACCGTCCAGCTGTGCTCCATCAGTGAAGGAGAGTTGGTTGCCATTGACGGTAAGCGATTACGAGGCAGCTATGACCGCTTCGACGGCAAGGAGGCCATCCACATGATCAGCGCCTGGAGTCACCAGAACCAAGTCGTGCTGGGGCAATTGCAGGTGGAAGGCAAGAGCAACGAGATCACCGCCATACCCGTGCTATTGGAACTACTGGATCTGGCCGGGGCGGTTGTAAGCATCGACGCGATCGGCTGCCAAAAGCATATTGCTACGCTGATCCGCGAGCGCAAGGCCGACTACCTCTTGGGCTTGAAAGCCAACCAACCCGATCTGCTCGAAGAAGTCGAACTCGCCTTCCTCCACCACAAGACCGCCAGCCACCACCGGCAGGACACCAAAGGCCATGGCCGGGTGGAAACACGCATCTGCGATGTGATCCAGGATCCCACCCTGCTCTCCAATGCCGATCAATGGCGTGACCTGCGCACACTGGTACGTATCCATGCCATCACCCATCACCTGCGCGATAACAAGACCACTGAACAAGTGCGCTTCTACATCTCCAGCCTGAAGGCCGATGCAGGCCGGTTCAACGAGTTGGTCCGTGCGCACCGGGGTATCGAGAACTCCTTGCATTGGGTCCTGGACGTGACCTTCCAAGAGGATGCCTCACGCGTGCGCAAAGGTCATGCGGACCGCAACCTTGCAACAGCACGGCGCTGGGCTTTGAATCTCTGTACGCTTGACCAAACGCCCACGCTCTCCCTCAACCTCAAGCGCAAACAAGCATCATGCTCAGACGCCTTCCGTGAGCATCTACTTCGAATTAAGACCCGATAGCCCTGGGTGCAACACGGGGACCCGTATGCATCGGCCGTACCTTTGTACGTACTGTATCAGAACACATTATGCCGCAAACCACTTTTGCCAAGACCCCTCCCGTGTTTTTTCAACGCTTGAGGGAGGTCACTGATGCCTATTTCAAGGAGAACGATCTGAGAAAGACGGGCAATAGCCGTCTGTACTGGAAGACGGCCATCCTGCTCACCGCGTTGGTGGGCCTATATGTACTGCTGGTCTTCTTCACACCTTCCTCCACTTTGATCGCTTTGGGCCTCTGTGCTTTGCTGGGCCTGGTCGTCGCCAGTGTGGGCTTCAACGTGATGCACGATGGCGCCCATGGCAGCTATAGCCGCCGCAAATGGGTGAACGAGATGATGGGCCATTCGCTGAACCTGTTGGGCGGCAGCGTCCATTTCTGGAAGTTGAAGCACAATGTGAACCATCACACCTTCACCAACATCGAGGGGATGGACGACGACATCGATATCAAGCCCTGGGTGCGCGTCCATGAAGGCCAGCCCAAGCATTGGTTCCATCGGTTCCAGCACATTTACGGACTGTTGCTCTACGGGCTGACCTACCTGCTGTGGATCTTTGGCAACGACATGAAGAAATACTTCACGGGAAAGATCGCTGACAATACCCGGATGAAGCCCTTGGACCTGAAGCAGCACATAATATTCTGGGTAACGAAGATCATCTACGTCTCGGTCTTCCTCTTGCTGCCGATGTATTTCGCCGGAGTGGTACCGACCATTTTAGGTTACGGGGTGATGGTGTTCGTCACCGGTCTGTTCATCGCGGTGGTGTTCCAGTTGGCACATGTGGTGGAGCATGCCGAATTTGTGGTCCCAGCGGCAGAGGGCGGCAATATCGAAAGTGAATGGGCCATTCACCAAGTGGCCACCACGGCCAATTTCGCTACGCGGAACAAGTTGTGGAACTGGCTCTTCGGCGGATTGAATTTCCAGGTGGAGCATCATCTGTTCCCCAAGATCAGCCATGTGCACTATCCGGAACTGAACAAACGGCTCAAGGTGGTGTGCGCGGAGTTCAATATCAAGTACCGTGAGTTCCCCACACTGCGGAGCGCGCTCTGGTCACACTTGGTGCATCTGAGGCACGTGGGGACCATGGCGTAGGTCCGGTGGTCGATAACGTCTGGCGGGTTCCTGCTATTAGCGTGTAACGGCCTTTGTGGTCGGGTGCTAGCTAAAGCAGCAATGCTATGCCCATCGGGGATCTCCCAGTATCCCTAAGGCCGAGCTCATTGTCTCCTTTTCCTGATCATGGCGTAGCACGGAGACCCGGTCTCTCCCAAGCCGTGGATCAGCCGCTATAAGATCCGGCTTACCCCCCGAATGTGGGATTGCGACACCTTGCCGATTTTAATAGGTTTGATCCATAGAAAAGACCGGCCACACCTCAAGCAGAGGTGGCCGGATGCCTCGAACGATGCAGCCATGCGAACCACCATCCTCCACACCCGTATTATTCTCCTTTTTGCAGCGGCCGGTCCTCCGGCCATGGTGCAGGCGCAGCTATCGGTGAATAATACCGTGACGGTCCAGTACCTCGTGGAGAACGTACTCCTCGGCGGGGGAGTGACCGTGAGCAACATTACCTTCAACGGCATGCCGGCCGGCTTTTCCAACATCCAGATCGGCAGCTTCAATGGTTCAGCCTGCAACGTGGGTTTGGCGCAAGGTCTTATGCTATGCACGGGTGACATCGCCTTGGCCTTGGGGCCGAACAATACGGATAGCCAAACACTGCCGGCCGCCGGAACCGGTGCCTTCGGCGACCCAGATCTGGACCAGACCAGTAATTCCACCACGTTTGATGGCGCCGTACTGGAGTTCGACCTGGTGCCCACCGGAGATGAGATCTCCTTCAACTATGTCTTCGCCTCGGAGGAATACTTGGAGTTCGTGAACGCGGGCTTCAACGACGTGTTCGGCTTTTTTCTAAGTGGTCCGGGCATCAACGGCCCGTTCGCCAACAATGCCGTGAACATCGCCTTGGTTCCGGGCAGCAGCTCCGTGGTCTCCATCGACAATGTGAACACCATGAGCAATTCGGCCTATTACGTGGACAATGGGGACGGTTTCAGCTTTCCGTGGGACAGCGATGTCCAGTACATTCAGTTCGACGGCTTCACGGTGCCTCTCACCGCTTCATCCATGGTGCAATGCGGTCAGTCCTACCACCTGAAGATCGCCATCGCGGATGCCGGAGACCCCTACTTGGACAGCGGTGTATTTCTGGAGGGGGGCAGCTTCAGCAGCCCGACCCCTTTGTCCGTGGAGGCCCAGACGGACAGTCCCTTCGGCGAACTGGTTGAAGGTTGTGCAGGGGCCACGATCGTCCTCACCCGCTCCGATACACAGGACGCCATGGACGTGACCGTCGCCGTGTCCGGCACCACCACCAACGGCACCGACCATACGACCGTTCCGGCCGTGTTCAGTTTCCCGGCAGGCCAAGCCACCATCACCTTCGATCTGGAGGCGTTCGAGGACCTCATCACCGAAGGCACGGAACAACTCACGCTGACCTTTTCCTATCCGGACCTGTGCGGCCAGACCAGTACGCTCACGCTTACCATACCCGTGGTCGACAATACCATGACCGCCGACGTGACCACGGTCGCCACGGTCTGCCCGGATGCTTGCAACGGCACAGCCTCCGTTGCGATGAGCGGCGGATCCGCACCGTACAGCTATGCATGGAGCAATTCGTTGGCAGGCACGGGAGCAACATCGGCCGCCAATATTTGTGCGGGATCGTATTCGATCATCGTGGAGGATGACTTGGGTTGCACCGCCCAGGACACGTTCGACGTGGTGGACGGGGCCGCCTTGACGGTGGACGCCGGGACGGACACTGCCAGTTGTGGTGACCCCATACTCTTGCCGGCCGAGGTGGTCGGTGCCACGACCAGCCTGATATGGGCATGGACGCCGGCAACGGGCCTCTCGAACCCCGGCATCGCCGCGCCTGAGGCCACAGTGGGTGCCACGACGAATTATACGGTAACAGTTTATCCGACGGGATTCCCCGACTGTGCCGTTTCGGACAATGTAACGATCACTTTTGACCCGGGGCCGGATCCGGGGTCGGACTCCGCGATCGTCATCTGTCCTACCCAGCCCTCCTTTGCATTGATCGACATGTTGGGAGGAACCCCTGAGACCGGAGGAAGCTGGGTCAACGCAAATGGTGATCCCGTACCAGGCACCTTCGACCCGGCCACGGACGTGGAAGGTGTCTTTTTCTACAGCGTGACCTCTGCGGAAGGTTGCACCAACACGGCCAGCGTGACCATTGTTGTGCTCGACATTACCGATCCGGTCTGCTGTGGAACAGTGGATGCCGGGCCGAACGCCACCATCTGCGGGCTAAGCCACGTTCTGCAGGCGGCCACCGGCAATATCGGCAGCGGCACATGGTCCGGGCCGCCGGGCTATGTGATCGCGCAGGCACAAAGCGCGCAAACCTCCGTTAGCGCCTCGGCAGGTGGTACTGCCACCTTCATCTGGACCGAGGATGATGGAACGTGCCATGTGGTGGACAGTGTCATAGTCACCTTTACCGATACCCTTGTGGCTGCGGTAAACTCCACTGATGCCTTATGCAACGGGGCCTGCGATGGCACTGCCTTGGCGGTGCCCGAGGGAGGGACCGCGCCGTTCAATTACCAGTGGAGCAACGCTGCGGGCCCGCTCTCCAACTCGGCGGATGCGGAAGATCTCTGTGCCGGAAGCGTGACCCTTGTTCTTTCCGATGCCAACGGATGCACGGCCCAAGCAGACCTCATCATTGCCGAGCCGGCCCCCGTGCCGATCCCCGAACTGAGTTTCACGGAGCCGTGGTGCTATGGTTCTTGCGATGGGGCGGTCACCATTACTGCCCCTACCGCAGTGGCCTATAGTTTCGATGGTGGCGCTACGTTCGGCCCCGCCTCCGTGTTGCCTAATGCTTGCGTGGGGGACTATCCGATCGTGATCCGGAATGCCGACGGCTGCCTTGCTTCGGCCTCCATCACCGTTACAGGGCCGCCACCAGTGGTGGCGAATTTCATATACGGCCCCGATCCGGCGACAGTGGAAGCCACCACCATCAGTTTCATCAATACCTCGGTGAACGATGTCTCGCTCCAATGGCAGATCGCTGGCATGGCCACTTCTGACCAGGACCAGGTTTCCTACACCTTCGATTTTCGCCAGCCTGCGGAATACAACGTCTGTCTAACGGTCGTGGACAACCACGGCTGCCCGGATTCCCTTTGCCGTACGGTGGCGATCAATGATGTGCTGGAGACCTACGTTCCCAACTGTTTTACACCCGACGGGGACGGGGTGAACGACGGTTGGGGCATGGTGAGCAACATTCCGGACATCCGTGATTTCGAACTGCGCGTCTTCGACCGTTGGGGTGCTGTCATCTTTCAGTCCGAGGATCCCTTGGGTCGTTGGGACGGCACGATGGGGAACGGCGGCGGGGGGACGGTGAAACAGGACGTGTACGTCTATACTATCAGCTTCCACTCGATCTCCACCGGTCGGCCGGAGAAGCACGTTGGCCATGTCTCTTTGTTGAAGTGACCCACACGGTACTCGCGTACAGCGAGTGCCGGCTAAAGGATCCGAGAGCGCCAGCTATTCCACCACCACAGGCATGTCCTTCGGATACTTCACGGTATATCCAAAGCCCAACTTCTTGGTCTCCTTCGGCGCCAACCTGAACTTCCAGGTCAACATGCCGGTCTGTTCGTTCACATCGGCACCGCCTTTGTCCTCGAGCTTCACTTCCACCTCACTGCGTGGGCTCAGCGGATATTGGTCGCGCAGCTCAAGGTCCACCGGAACGCTCTTCGTGTTGCGCACGGTAATGTCCCAGCCCACGGAGACCGTACGCTTGCTGCCGATCACCGCCTTTTCATTGGTGGTCTTGCGCTTCACGCGATCCACAACGATTCCTTTATCGCGGCCCAGTGAAATGTCCAGCGTATCGTGCGGCTGGTCCAGGTCAAGGAAGCTCTTGCCTACGTAGGTGCCCTCGAAGAACACGTTGGCCTCTCCCGGCAGCAGGTTCAGGTCTTCCCAGCCGGTTGTCCGGGCGTAGAGGAAGGCATCGCGGTCCAGCTTCGGCGTGCAATAGTGCTTGTACGTGGCCTGGATCGTATGCTCGTTCACGCTCACGCTGTGGGCCGCGCCGTCCGCCGGAATGCTGAAGGGCGCATCAATGCTGAATTCCATGGTGGTGGTGCGCTGCAATACGGTATTGGGTACCTGAGTGATAGCATCCATGCTGATCGTTTCCACATCCATGCCTCCGGCCATGGGTGCCGGAGCTCTGGCCTTCTCGGCGTTGCCGACCCTGTTCAATAAACCTTGCTGCCGGTAGGGCTGGGCCAGCGTCCATGGATAGAGCTGCGGCATCACGCCACCCAACGTGGGGTTACCGCTGCTGAGCGATAGGTCCACCTTGTCCCAATCCTCGCCGGTGCCGTTCACCACTTGGGCCTTCATGGCCAGCTCGATGGGCTTGGCTGTGCCGGTGGCGCGCAGGTCGTACGCGGGCGTCCACGAAGCACCGGACACGAAGTAGGAAATGGTGAACGTGGCCGCCGTTGATGCCGCCGCTTCCACCTCCAGCACCACCTCACTCGTGGGCCGTGCGGCTTGTCCTTTCAGTTGCTGAAGCTGTTGGCGCAACTTGGACAGGTCCTCGTTCAGGGCGTTCAACTTCTCACCTTGCGCCAATTGGCCGGCCTTCACGGCGCGCAGACGCTCGCGCACATAATCGTTCACTGCTTGCAACTGGGCGGCCGCCACCCCGCTCTGCTGCCCGGCGATGGCCGTGTTTTTCAGCAAGAGCTGCTCTTCCTGGTCCCACACGGCCTTCGTGTTGTTCTCCGCATTGTAGTCGTGCTCCATGGCCTTGATCCGCGCTTGCAGGTCGTCCACTTCCTTCTTGTTCGGGCTTTCGCTGAGGTAGTTGATCCGGTGCGCCACGGAGAGGATGCTGTACGCGCCCTTGCCCGTTACTTGAATGCTCTGCGGGTCCAACCCTTGTGCCAGCCCGGTGAAGACCATCGTGCTGTTGCCGGCCGCAACACTGGCCTTGGCCGTGCGCTCCACTTGTGCGCCGCGAAGGAAGACCTTCGCGGAGGTGACGGTGCTGGTGATAGGCTTTTCCCCTTCTGCGGCATAGGTGGCAGTGGCTAGAAGCATGGGCAGAATAAAGGCGGAGAGGCGGCTCAATTGCATGGCGCGTTGTTGTTCGGTGCGAAGTTACCCCGGTTTATCAGGGAGCATAACGACCTGTACACTTGGCTTGGGCAAGGGTTCATGAGAACCGGAAAAGTGAACGGCGCCCACCGTAAGGAGGACGCCGTTCAAAAAGGAGCCGTAAGGAAATTACTCCGCCAGCACGATCACCTTATTGTTGCTCACTTCCACCACGCCGCCCTTCAGCGTGAAGACTTCCATCTTGTTGTCCGGCAGGGTCACCTTCACGGCACCTGCCTTAAGCACGGTGATAAGCGGGGCATGGTTGTCCAAGAAGCCCATGCTGCCGTCCACGCCGGGTACGTTAACGCGCTTGGCGGGGCCGTTGAAAAGCTCCTTGTCAGGGGTGATGATCTGGAGGTCCATCTTGGTGATCAGTGGCTGGTGATTGGTGATTGGATGGCAGATAGATCGGTGCTCCTGATCAACGGGTATCCCATTGAGAACGGAATTTCATTATCTGATCATCTGATTTTCTGATCTTCAAGCTACCTGTGCGAGCATCTTCTTACCGGCGGTGATCACGTCCTCGATGCTGCCTTTCAGGTTGAAGGCGGCTTCCGGATACTCATCCATCTCGCCGTCCATGATCATGTTGAAGCCCTTGATGGTGTCTTCGATGGAGACCATCACGCCGGGCAGGCCGGTGAACTGCTCGGCCACGAAGAAGGGCTGGCTGAGGAAGCGCTGCACGCGGACGGGCGCGGCACACGCCAGCTTGTCCTCTTCGCTCAATTCGTCCATACCGAGAATGGCGATGATGTCCTGCAGTTCCTTGTAGCGCTGGAGGATCTCCTTCACGCGCTGGGCGCAGTCGTAGTGCTACGTCGCCCACGATGGCCGGGGTGAGGATGCGGCTGGTGGAATCCAACGGGTCCACCGAAGGATAGATGCCGAGCTCGGCGATCTTCCGGCTCAATACCGTGGTGGCGTCCAAGTGGGCGAAAGTGGTCGCAGGAGCAGGGTCGGTCAAGTCATCCGCAGGCACGTACACCGCCTGTACGGAGGTGATGGAACCGCGCTTGGTGGAGGTGATACGCTCCTGCATGGCACCCATCTCGGTGGCCAGTGTAGGCTGGTAACCCACGGCGCTCGGCATACGACCCAGCAGGGCGCGACACTTCGGAACCGGCCTGGGTGAAGCGGAAGATGTTGTCCACGAAGAAGAGGATGTCGCGTCCGCCGCTCTCCTCATCGCCATCGCGGAAGTATTCGGCCAAGGTGAGACCGCTCAGGGCCACACGGGCACGGGCTCCGGGAGGCTCGTTCATCTGGCCGAACACGAAGGTGGCCTGGCTGGTCGGCGAGTGCGTCGTAGTCCACCTTGCTCAGGTCCCAGCCGCCTTTCTCCATGCTGTGCTTGAATTCCTCGCCGTATTGCACGATGCCGCTCTCGATCATTTCGCGGAGCAGGTCGTTCCCCTCACGGGTACGCTCGCCCACACCGGCGAACACGCTGTATCCGCTGTAGCCCTTGGCGATGTTGTTGATCAGCTCCTGGATCAGCACGGTCTTGCCCACACCGGCACCACCGAACAGTCCGATCTTACCGCCCTTGGAATAAGGCTCGATCAGGTCGATCACCTTGATACCGGTGAACAGGATCTCCGCGCTGGTGGTGAGGTCCTCGAACTTCGGTGCCTCGCGGTGGATGGATGCGCGCTTGCCTCCGTTCACCTCGCTTCATGCCATCGATGGGCTTGCCGATCACGTTGAACAGGCGGCCCTTGATAGCATCGCCCGTGGGCATGCTGATGGGCTTGGCCTTGGCCGATCGACTTCCACACCGCGTGCCAAGACCGTCGGTGCTCTCCATGCTCACGGTGCGCACGGTGTCCTCACCGGTCAGCTGCTGCACCTCCAGCACCAGGATGCGAGCCATCCGCGCGGGTCACGTGCAAGGCATCGTAGATGTTGGGAAGGTCTTTTCCGGACTCGAAGCGAACGTCGACCACGGGTCCGATCACTTGGACGACTTTACCGATGTGCTTGGACATGTTGTTCTGATGGAAGGGCGGATACCCTGTTTTTGCGGGCGCGAAGGTAGGGCGCATTCCCAAATGGTGAAAGGATCGTTGATGATCCGTTCTGTGCCTATGATGAGCAATGAATTGGGCATCAGTTGGTTCAGAGGTTGCTGAAGCCGCCGGATCGTGTGTTCATCAACAGCCAGGAGGGGGTGTTCCCGAAACCCGTTTGCCGGAGCAAGTGGGATGCTTCCGAGCTTTGTGCTCCACCGGATCCCTTCCGACATATTCCAAGGATCCCAGGCGTACGATGAAGATCCACACCGACTTTGCGGCTTTTCAAGGGGTGAAACGTCCCGTCCTCACCACGGGCACTTTCGATGGCGTCCATCTCGGCCATCAGGTGATCCTGGACCGCCTACAAGCGGTTGCAAAGCGCGAAGGCGGGGAGAGCGTCCTCTTCACTTTCCATCCGCACCCGCGCATGGTGCTTTACCCCAACGACAACGATCTACGTCTGCTGAACACCCCGGCCGAGAAGCAATACCTGCTGGAAAAAGCAGGTTTGGACCATCTTCTTGTGGTGCCTTTTTCCCGCGCCTTCAGCCGCATGCACGCCTTGGAATATGTACGGGACCTCTTGGTGGATCAGCTCCGCATCCACGCGGTAGTGATCGGCTACGACCATCGTTTCGGGCGCAACCGCGAAGGCGATATCGGCCTGCTACGCCAGCTCGGCGAGGCTTATGACTTTATGGTGGAGGAGATCCCGCCGCAGGAGATCGACCACGTGAAGGTGAGCAGCACGAAGATCCGCGAGGCCCTGCTGGCGGGCGATGTGGCCCTGGCACACGCATTGCTCGGCTATCCCTACATGCTCAGCGGCGTTGTGGTGAAGGGAAAGCAGCTCGGGCGCACCATTGGATGGCCCACGGCCAACATCGGCGGGATCGACCCCTACAAGCTCGTGCCCACCAACGGCGTCTATGCCATCACCGCCACCACCGACCAAGGTGAATTCAAGGGTATGATGAACATCGGCGTACGCCCCACCGTGGAAGAGCACGGCGAACGCACAGTGGAGGCCCACCTCTTCGGCTTGGACCGGGACCTATACGGCGAGGCCATCACCGTGCGTTTGCATCATCGGTTGCGCGATGAGATCCGCTTCGAGACCATGGATGCGATGAAAGACCGGATCACACAGGATAAAGAGGACGCTCTGTGCGCTCTTCGCGATATTTGACCATGTGGAAGTCCCTGTTCCTGCTTTTTCTCTTGGTCATCGGTGGTGCCGCGCAAGCCCAGTTGTTGCCGCAGATCGCACTGGATACCGTCCGCACGTACCGCAGTCTGGACCGTGCGCTTCAAAACCCGGACAGCATCTATCGCCTCGACCTTTCCCACAAAAAGCTGAAGGAAGTCCCGGAGGAGGTACGCCAAATGAAGAACCTCAATGCCCTCGACCTTGGCCGCAACAAACTGAAAGACCTGCCCGGCTGGATGAACGAGCTGCAATACATGCAGGAGTTCAGTGCCGGGAAGAACAAGTTCACCAAGATCCCCAACAGCGTGTGCCAGTGGAAGCACCTGAAGCGGCTCGATATGCACCAGAACCACATCGAAGGCCTGCCTGCCTGCATAGGCAACCTCAAGGAACTGTTCTCGTTGGACCTCTGGAGCAACGATCTGGGTGATTTCCCGGACGAGATCAGCGGCATGAAGGCCCTGCGTTTCATGGACCTCCGTGTGATCCAATTCTCACAAGGCGAGATGGACCATATCACCGCGCTCCTGCCATCGGTGAAGATCTACTTCTCCCAGCCGTGTGATTGCGGGAAGTGAGGGGCTTGACGGGGTTGGGGGTTGGCTTAAGTCCGATGCTTATGCTGAGGACATCCAGCATAGGACATAAGACAACCCGCATTAGACACTAAAAACCGACCTCCGGCACCTATTCTTCCGTTACCGAGAAGCTGTATTTCTCCATCACCAAGTTGGCGAGCAGCTTCTTACAGGCCTGGTCCACTTTTGCCTCGGCGGTCTTCTTGTCCTTGGCCTCCACCTGCAAAGTGATGTGCTTGCCGATGCGCACCCCGGTGATCTCGGGCAGTTCAAGGTTCTTCATACTGCCGCTGACGGCCTTTCCCTGAGGGTCCAGCAGGTTGTCATGGGGCATCACATTGATGGAGGCGTGGAAGGTTTTCATATTGGCTTGGGAAAGAGCTTACCCCAGATCGGGCTAAGCAGGTACAAAAGTAGCAGCAGGGGAATGGCGAGGATGCCATAGAGCACTACCAGCACGATTCCAAGGCCGATCAGCAGGAAGATGACCTCGTTGCCTTTCCATCCCCTGCTCTTGAGTTTGAGGCTGGGGAGGGGGATCTCCGAAACCATGAGAAAACCCATGATCGATGCGATGAAAAGTGCGATCCGGGGATCGGAGGCAAAGGTCATGGAGAATAGGAATTTCAACCCTTGTCCGGTCGCTAAGGGTGTTAGCCCCGACCCGGAGACCACAAGGACCGAACTCACCCAGAAAAGGCCATTAGCTGGCGTGGCCAACCCTAAAAAGCCATGGGTTTGACGTGTGTCAACATTGAACTTCGCCAATCGCCATGCCGAAGCGGCACACAGGACCACAGCGGCCAAACCTATGACCCAGGCCGGTTGGGAATTCATCCAAAAGCCGGTAAAAAATTTGGGATCCGGGTTGAACGCCTGTGTAATGTAAGAGGTCCAGAGAATGAACGAAGGTGCTACCCCGAAGCTCACCATGTCCGCCAGGCTGTCCAACTGCGCGCCCAGTGGCGTGCCCCCGCCCAAAGCCCTTGCCGCCAGCCCGTCGAACATATCGAACAGTGCCGCCAAGAAGATCAACCAACACGCGATCGTCAATTGTCCCTGGGAGGCCAAGAGAATGGAGGCCACCCCGCAGCATAGGTTCGCGGTGGTCAGCAGATCGGGCAAACGGGGGAGGCGCGTCAAAGCGGGCCGAAGTTGGGTAATTTCGGGCAATAATGCAGGCCACCTTCTGTTAGAGGTTGCGTCTAACATGCACACTATGATCTTAGCAGGAGGGTATTCTTGGAGAATGGCGGCCATCGGGCTCGTGTCGCTCACGTTTGCCATGGCCCATGCGCAGGACGCACCCAAGTACAGCAACGAGTTCCTCACCATCGGCGTGGGGGCGCGTTCCTTAGGCATGGGTTATTCCCATGTCGCCGCGGTGAACGACGTCACCGCAGGTTATTGGAACCCTGCCGGCCTGCTGGGCGTGCACGGCGACCTGCAGGTGGGGGCCATGCACAGCGAATACTTCGCGGGCATCGCCAAGTACGACTATATCGCCATCGCGAAACCCATCGATTCCTCCAGTGTGATCGGTGTTTCTTTCATCCGATTCGGGGTGGATGACATCCCCAACACCACGGAACTGATCGACAATAACGGGAACCTCGATTATGACCGCATCACCAGTTTTTCCGCGGCGGACAATGCCTTCCTGATCAGCTACGCCCGCAAACTGAAGGTGCCCGGGCTCCGCTTCGGGGCCAATGCCAAAGTCGTCTACCGCAAGGTGGGGCCTTTCGCCAAGGCATGGGGCTTCGGCCTGGATGCTGGCTTGCAGTACGACCGCGGGCAATGGCGTTTGGCGGCGGTGGGCCGCGACATCACCGGCACGTTCAACGCGTGGAGCTATTCCCTGGACCAGCGCACCCAGGACGTGTTTGTCCAGACCGGGAACGAGTTGCCCGTTAACGGCGTGGAAGTGACCTTGCCGCGCTTGGTGCTTGGCGTTGCTCGCCAGTTCCGTTTTGGCAGCAAGGTGGACCTGCTCGCGGAAGTGAACTTGGAGAACACCTTCGACGGCAAGCGGAACACGTTGTTCGCATCCAGCACCTGGAGCGGGGATCCGCGCCTCGGCATCGAGCTGGGCTATGCGCATGTGGTGTATGTCCGTGCAGGAGTGAACAACTTCCAATACGTCACCGACATCAATGACAAGAAGACGTTGAACTTCCAGCCCAACATCGGTGTGGGCCTGAAGATCAAGAGCGTGGCGTTGGATTATGCGCTGACGGACATCGGTGACAACAGCGTGGCCCTGTACTCCAACGTCTTCTCCTTACGGTTCGACCTTTTCAAGAAAAGCGGATCATGAAACTATCGTTACTCGTGTTGTTGGTGGTGACCGGGCTTGGGGCCATGGCACAACCATACGGCAACGAGTGGATCCAGTACGACCGCCAGTACTGGTACTTCCAGGTCTGGCAGGACGGTGTCCGTAAGATCGATTCCACGGCCTTGGCCAATGCTGGCTTTCCGGTGGCCACCGTGGATCCGCGTGGCGTACAGGTCTATGCCCGTGGACGCCAAGTGCCCGTCCATGTTGAAGGGGAGCAGGACGGCGTGTTCAACACCGGCGACTACATCGAACTGCCCGTAGCGAAGAACGATTGCTGGTTGGACAGCACATTATGGGATGACCCGGAGCATATCAATAACCCGTACTACTCGCTATATAACGATACGATCCGCTACTATCTCACCTGGGGGCCGCCGACCGAAGCCCTGCGAATGGTGGAGAGCGGCAGTACGAACTGGGCGGCCTACACGCCCTTGCCTTGGTGCTGGGGCACCACGCTTTTGCAGTACACTGCGACCTACCAGACCGGGACCCGCAATTATCTAGGCGCGTCCACGGCGGCCATCAGTGAGGCGGAAGGCTATTTTCATTCCCAGATCATTGATGGCGATGGCATGGATGCCACCCGGACCTACCCCTTGACCGTACCGCGCCTCTATTCCGCCCCGGGCGCCCCGCCGTCCACGCTCCATATTACCCTGGCAAGCTTGAACAATCCCGGCAACACGATATGTCCTGATCACCATGTGCAGGTCGTACATGCCGGGACCGTCCTGGCGGATTCCGTCTTTATGGGATATAAGTTGTTGAAATACTCCTTTTCCCGGCCTGCCTCCACCATCGCACTGCCCAGTACGAGCTTGAGCGTGACGGTGGTGCATGACCAGGTCTGTGGTGGCTTGGCCTCTAACTACAGGGACGTTCTGGCTCCCGCCTGGCTGAGCATCCGCTATCCCCGGGACTTCGTGTTCCTCGATCTGGCGGACGTGGAGGTGCCAGGGCAGGCGGGAAATGACAGCATCTTGATGAGCTTCCCCTCCGCAGGCTCTCCTGTGGTGTATGCATGGGCCGCCAATGGGCTACACCGCGTGGCTGGGGAGATGGTGACCGGTAACCTGTACCACGCCGTGTTGCCGCCGAGCACAACTGACATGCGGCTGGTCGTCGCCAAGTCGGCGGCGGTCACCCCAATAGGGCAGCTGCTCCCCGTGAACGGTTCGGGATCCTTCACGGACTATTCACAGGACCTGCAGGATTCTGCATTAGTTATCGTGACACACCCGACATTGATGCCGGAAGTGCTGCAATACGCCGCCTATCGCCAGAGCAATTTGCACAATCGGTACAACACGACCGTGGCGGACGTGGAACAGCTCTATGACCAGTTCGGAGGGGGCGTGAGGCAGCATCCTATGGCCATCCGTAACTATCTCCGCCACGTTTATGATCATGCGCCGTCCCGTCCCAAAGACTTGTTTCTTATTGGCAAAAGCGTGAAGGCACCTGCCACGGGCGGCCTCCCTTATCAAAAGGGCTACCGGAAGGACCCCTTGGCATCCTCCGCCTGTCTGGTGCCCACCATCGGTTGGCCCTCCAGCGATATTCTTTTTGGTCTCAACCTGCCCGGCAACCAGCCCACCTATCTTTCGGTCCCTGTGGGCAGATTGGCGGCGAAAAATGGGACTGAAGTGCTGGATTACCTCGCCAAGTTGGATTCGGTGGAAAGCCAGCCGCCCGCGGCATGGATGAAGAACATCCTCCATTTCAGGGGCGGAAATACACAAGCTGAACATGCTCAGTTCGGAGCGGCTCTCGAAAGCTTCAAGGTGCTGGCCGAGGACACGTCCTTTTTCGGCCACGTCACCCGCTTCAACAAGAACGGTTCCGGCATCATTGAGCAGGCCGCTGTTGACAGCGTACACGACCTCATCGGGCAAGGCGTTACCCTGATGACCTTCTTTGCCCATGCGTTCGGGGCGGGCTTCGATATCACCATCGACAACCCGGTGAATTACGACTGGCACGGCAAGTTTCCCACCATGGTCGGGAACTCATGCTATACGGGCAATATCCACCTCTATGACGGCTCCAGCGCCAGCGAGCAGTTCGTGCTGCACCACGACGCCGGGGCCGTGGCCTTCCTTTCCTCCGTGGATGTGGGTATCTCTACTTATCTCAAGGACTACACCGAGGATTTCTACAAGAGCTTCAGCCAAGTGAACTATGGCAAGAGTATTGGGGAGCATTTACGTTATGCCGTGCTGGACGAACTGAGCTTGGGGGGGCTCTACCGCGTCAACAACGCCGAGACCATGACCCTGCATGGCGATCCCACGCTGGTGATGAACTCGCCGAAGTTGGCCGATCTGGAGGTGACCGCCGCCGACATCACCACCATTCCGCAGCAGGTGACCGCCGATGTGGATTCCTTCCAAGTCCGGGTCGATCTTCCGGAACAACGGTAGGGGCACCCATAGTACGTTCTCCGTGGCCTTGGAGCGCTCGCTCATTTCGGAAGGTCTCACGCTCCCGCCGTTGTTGCAGCAGGTCAGTATGACATCCTATCAGGATTCGGTGTTCTTCACCCTGCCTACGGCCGCAGGTGCCAGCGGGCAAGGCCTGAACGAACTACGGGTGCGCATCGATCTGGACCCGGACCTGATCCCGGAGGAAGAAGAGGAGGCCAACAACAAGGCCGTTCTCCAGCTCAATATCAATACGGGGGACTTGCTGCCGGTGGATCCGTACGACTTTGCGATCCTCTCCGACAATGCGCCGATGCTCAAGGCCAGCACGGGCGATCCCTTCGCACCACCGCGCAATTACATCTTCCAGATCGACACCACCGACCTGTACAACAGCCCTGTGATGGAGCAGCACACCCTCACCGCGCCCGGAGGGGTGGTCCAGTGGCAGCCCACTTCCATCTACGCACAGACCAACGGACAGGACAGCATGGTCTACTTCTGGCGCTGCGCCTTGGACAGTGCGGGACAAGGCAACTACAATTGGCACGAATTCTCCTTCCAGCACATCAGCGGTCGACAGGGCTGGGGCCAGGCCCACTTCTTTCAGTTCAAGAACGATGACTTCAACCTGATCGGATACGACCGTCCGACCCGCAACTTTACCTATCCAGCGAGCAATCACCAGATCGCTTGTGAGGTGCGGGGTGCCAACTTCATCCAATGCGGATGGACCAAGGATATAATCCCGCAGGAGGTCCAAGGCTGCGGACCCTACCCATCGATGAACGTGAGCGTGGTGGACCCCTTCGACTTCACCACGTGGATGACCCACTACAATGGTGTTGGACGTGACTACGGGCAGAAGAACAAGGACGGAGCTTGTAAACCGCGCCAGGAAGGCAGCTTCATTTTCTACTGCAACAACCCGGGGATGATGGACACCATGGCGTACATGCTCGACCATGAGATCCCCGATGGATACTACGTGCTGGTGCACACCTATCTCTATTTGACCCGCAGCGTGCTGGATGCGAGCAATGCCTTGGGCGCGCTGCAAGCCTTGGGCGCGGCGAACCTCGCCAGCGGCACCGTGCAGGACAGCGTGCCCTACATCTTTTTCTGCAGGAAGGGGGATTCCTCATCGGTCCAAGAGGTGTGGGGGGACAGCATTGACGCGCTGATCAACATGACGGCCCACATGCAGCTAAACCCGCGCAGCGGATCCATTTTCGCCCCGCGCAGCAACCATGCCCTAAGCTGGGAGTCGCTCAGTTGGAAGTTGCAGCCTCTGCAACCCTACGACAGTTCACGCGTGGAGTTGATGGGCATTACGCCCCAGCTGGCAGAGCAACCCCTGCTGGATCTCTCGGGACCAACGGGTGATATCGATCTACAGCCTCTCCTTACGGCACAACAATTTCCCCAGCTTCGGCTGAAGGGACGCTTCTGGAACGATTCGCTGAATGTTCAATATCCCTCCCAGCTTCGTCGCTGGCAGCTCCTCGGCACGCCGGCCCCCGAGTGTGCGCTCGATCCGCCCGCAGGTTACTATGCCCATTTGGACAGCATTTTCCAAGGGCAGCAGGGCGAAGTGATGGTGACCGTGCGGAATATCGGCCAAGTGCCCATGGACAGCCTGCTCATGGGCGCATGGGTGACGGACCATAACAACCAGAGCCACCTGGTCCATTACAAGTACAACGCACCGCTGCCTCTGGGCGCCATTCTGCAGGACACCATACGGTTCGATACGCAGCAGTTCCCGGGCCCCAATTCCATCCGCATCGAGGCCAATCCGGTGGATACCATTACACAGTTCTACGACCAGCCCGAGCAGTATCACTTCAACAACATCGCCGTGCTGCGGTTCTTCACTCAGCAGGACATCGAGAATCCCGTGCTCGATGTCACCTTTGACGGGATCCACATCCTGGACGGCGATATCGTGAGCGCGAAACCGGAGATCCAAGTGACCTTGGACGATGAGAACCAGGTTCTCCTGTTGAACGAGCCATCGGACACGGCCTTCTTCAAGGTTTTCCTCACGGACCCCTCCGGCACGGTGCAGCGCATCTGGTTCCGGGAAGGCGGCCAGGAGATCCTTCAATTCGTCCCTGCCAATGGTCCGGCCAATGTGAGCAAGATCTTCTACCGGCCCGAGTTCACGCAGGACGGCAAGTACCAGATCACCGTACGCGCCAGCGACAAGAGCCGCAACAACAGCGGGGACCGCGACAACAGTGTGAATTTCGAGGTGATCAACCGGCCCACGCTCACGGAGGTGCTCAATTACCCCAACCCGTTCACCACCAGTACGCGCTTCGTCTTCACGCTCACCGGGCATGAAGTGCCAACAGCCATGCGCATCCAGATCATGACCATCAGTGGCCGCGTGGTGCGCGAGGTGCCGATGAGCGAAATAGGGCCTTTGCACGTGGGCCGCAACATCACGGATTTCGCTTGGGACGGTACCGACCAGTTCGGGGACCGCCTGGCACGCGGGGTATACCTCTATCGCGTGATGGCCCAGCTTCATGGACAGGATATTGAGTACCGCGATGGTGGCGCCGGCTCATATTTCACGAAGGGATTCGGCAAGATGTACCTGCTACGATAAGAGGCTGATCGATCGTTGGGCCTGGTTACGGAACCTTTGGCATTTGCGGCAACCGTTCGCCTTCTTCATTCCATTTTTCGTACTTCACAAAGAACGTTTCCTATAGCCTTCGACGCTTTGGGATCCGCACTGCAACGGATCCCTACTTTCGGCACCATGCGGCACCGCTCCTTCTATCTCCGCTGCGCTATCCTCACCGGTGTGTTGCTGGCCTTGGCTTGGCCCGCAATAGGGCACCTTACCCCGTTGGTCTTCATCGCTTGGGTCCCGTTGCTCTGGGCGGAGGAACGCTATGCCCGAAGCCCGAAAGGTGAACGGCCAAGGAACTTCATGCCCTACGTGATGCTGGCCCTGCTGGTGTGGAACCTGGCCACCACGTGGTGGCTGTTCTGCGTGAGCGAATCCATCGGAACACGGCTGTTCACCCTCATCGGTCCGAACATCGGCAACGTGCTCGTGATGTCCTTGCCATGGCTCTTGTTCCGGATCGTACGGCGTGGCTTGGGAGGCTCCGGCGCGCGATGGGCCTTTTTGGTCTTCTGGGTCGCGTTAGAGCGCTTTCACATGCACTGGGACCTCAGTTGGCCATGGCTCACGCTCGGGAATGTTTTTGCAGAGCACACCGCCTGGGTGCAGTGGTACGAGATCACTGGGCACCTTGGAGGCACCATTTGGGTGTGGGCCACCAACATCCTAGTGCTGGACGTGGCCCTGAATGGTGCCGGGAAGGGGCGTCGCTTCGTCACCGGGGCTGCACTGCGGGCTTTTTTGGTGATCGCCGTCCCGTTGGCGTTCTCATTGGTGCGCTACGCCACGTTCAAGGAGCAGGGCGATCCGGTGGGGGTGGTGCTCGTACAGCCGGACATCGACCCCTACACGGAAAAGTTCGGGGCGGTGGACCCCATGGCCCAACTGGACCGCATGTTGGCGCAGGCCGCACCCTTGGTGGACAGCACAACGGCCTTGGTGGTGATGCCGGAGACCGCTTTGCAGGAACCACCCATACTGGAGAATGTGAACGGACGGTTGGTGTTCCAAGGTCTCTGGGAGAACGACATGGGCAACAGTGTCAGCCTACAGCGGATCCGGGACTTCCTGCAGGATCACCCTGGCACCTCGCTCATTTCCGGAATGGCCGCGGCGCGGCTATACCCAACAGGGGCACCGCATCCTTTTTCCGCACGGCTCCTCGAAGGCATGGACCGCGCTTACGATGCGTACAACGCAGCCCTGTTGGTCCGTTCCGACGGCAGTTTCGAGTGCTATAACAAATCCAAACTGGTGCCGGGCGTGGAGCTGATGCCCTTCGAGGAGGTGCTTGGACCGTTGAGCGATCTGGCCTTGGATCTGGGGGGCACCACTGGAAGCCTAGGCACACAGGAGGAACGTTCCGTGATCTGGAGCACCGACAAGCGCGTCGGCGTGGTGCCGACCATCTGCTACGAAAGCATTTACGGCGACCATGTGGCAGCGCATGTCCGCAATGGTGCCAACCTCATCGTGGTCATGACCAACGATGGCTGGTGGGGTGATACACCGGGCTACAAGCAGCACCTGCTCTATGGAAAGCTGCGCGCCGTGGAAACACGCCGTGACGTGGCCCGCTGCGCGAACACCGGCATCTCCTGCACCATCGACCAGCGTGGCGACATGCACCACGAAACCGCGTGGTGGGTCAAGGCTACCGTCCGTGCCACGGTGTATACCCGTTCCGACCTCACCTTCTATGTGAAGCACGGGGATTACATCGGCAAGGGCGCCTACGGTGTGTCCGTGTTATTGCTGTTATTGGCCGGGGGAATGATGTTGCGTGGACGGAAGGAGGAAAGCTGAAAGTTGAAAGGGGAAGACAGGCTCTATGACGGCCCCTTCCTTCTTGGAACAGACTGCACGGCCAAGAGCATGATCACCGGAAGCAGCGGCACCAGAAAGCGCCCGTTCCATTCGGCGTAGGTGAGGCCCACCACCGCAGCATTCAACAACACAATGACGGCGAGCACCTGTACGAACGGTGTCTTCCAGCGCCGTACAACAGTGAGCAGTGCAAGCGGATAGAGTACCAGAAATGGAACGGTCAGGGCGTTGTGGAAGTTGGAGAAGTAAGGACGCCAAAGGCTGAAGAGCCACATGATCCGCTCCAGAACGAGTCCTGCCCAAGTGCCTGTGCCGTGGTCGTGAACGAGTTGTGCTTGGGCAGCGGCCAAGGTGCTGCCATGGAACCGTGATCCGGCATCCGGATACTTCGGAAAACCACCGATCGCATGACCTTCCACCACCACCCGCAATTGCTCCAATGGATGGATGGAAAGGAACAGGATGGCAAGCAGCAATGCCGCACCCGTTGCCCCGATCCAAATGGTCAGCGCCCGACCGCTCTTCCCCGACACCCTCCATGCCAGCACCGGCGCCACGAAAAGGATCCCGACCGGGCGTGCAAAGGTCAACAACATCGCCAAGATCAGAAGCCGGAACAAAGGCCGGTCAATGCGCAACGCCTCACCGAGGAACAGGACCGAGAGGCTCACGAAGATGGACTCGCTGTACAAGGCCAAGGTCCAGATCTGGATCGGGTACGCAAGGAGGAAGAGGGCGAACACGAGATCGGCCTGAACGGGTGTTCCCTGAAGGCGAAGGACACAGCGTCGAAGCGTACACGCGGCCCAGATGCCAACGCCGATCTGTACCGCCACGGCAAGCGTGGGCGTTTCAATAGCAACGAAGGGGACGAGGAACAGGATGTAGGTGGCGTACATCCGGTAGCGATGGAGCAGGTCGCCGCCAACGTCACCGGCCAGCACATCACTGGCGCAGCCGAGGTACTTCAAGGCTTCCTTGTCCGTAAGGATGCCTTGGATCGACCAGATGCCCAATAGCAGCAGGCCATGCGCCGCCAAGATCCACCAAAGTCGTTGGGGTAGGGTGTTGCGAAGGAACGGCCGGGCCGGGCGAACAGGATCGGTTGACATGCGCCACGAACCTACGCAGTGCAAGAACGCTACGTCAAAGTGAGGTTGGACCGTGGCTATCTTGACAAATGCCACCTCCGCGATCGCCGTTCAATCAACTGTCACGAGCCGGTTCCGTCAATCCAAATGCACCCTTCGTGACATCACGTTGGTGCTGTTCAGCAACTGCACCATATAGATGCCGGTGGCGATGCCGCGCTTGTCCACCCGTAATGTGGTGGAGCCGGTGTTGATCACCTGAGAGGCGCGGGTGGTCATCAACTTGCCTTGCGCGTCCATCAGTGTAAGGTCGTAGACGGCGTCCAAGGTGGAAGAGACCACGAGGTTCAGGTAGTCTCCGTCATCCCAAGCGTTCACTATGGCCGTGCCATTGTCCGTGCCGCATCCGGCCGCGATCACATTGCTTACTGTGTTGGTGCCGTTGATGTCCGTTTGGCGCAGGCGGTAGTAAGCCAAACCCTGCGCGCCGTCATCAGTGAAGGAATAGCTGATCATGCTGCTGCTGTTGCCAGCACCGGGCACCGTGCCGATAGCGGCCCATTCGTTGGCATTGCGGCTTTTCTCGATGGTGAAATGGTGGTTGTCCTGCTCGGACGCCGTGGTCCAGGTCAATTTGACCACCCTGTCTTCGCATTGGCCGTCCCATTCCACCAAGGTGATCGGCAGTGGCTGAAGGGTGTTCGATAAGGTCCAGCTGCGGTAAAAGGATGCCGGGGACGGAGGGATGACGCCGGAAACCTCTGTTGTGGATGTTTGAGCGCCCATGGGCAGGATGTCATACCAGAAGTTTATGGATGAATTGAACCGTTGAGCCACCAAGTTGGTATTGCTGATGGAATTGAGCACAGGATTGTTTCCAGTGACCCCGTTGATAAAGGACTCGTTCGGGTCAAAACCGAAGGTGATGTTCACAGTCGGCTTGGCGGTGTAAGCATAACTGCCTTCGCCCGCATCGATGATCCAGAAGCGGTCGATCGCATTTTCAGAGTTGTTCACCAACCCGGTGGGTTCATCGTTCATATGGGTGACATCCGATGGCCGGTAATTGTTATTATTCCAGCCGGTGATCACCGGAGAGCCGGTCGTTTTGCCCAAGCTGTTGTACGTGGAGAAGATGATGGACCCGAGGCCCGTGCCAGCGGTGGATTTGTTCAACGACAAGGGCATGGACACGCCACTGGTCGTGGAAAAAGGAATGACATAGGTGCCGGTTGCCGAACCCGTGGCCCACCGGATCTTGTTGAGCTCGGTCTCACTTTTGATCACAGGTGCCGTGGTCACCCCCAATTGCGTGATGGCGTTCGAATTGGAATTGTCCAGCACCAAGTACGTACCTGGGTTTGTCGCAGGGTTATTGTCCGGATTGAAGACCACCCAAGGATGGTTGTTCATTGTGGCCGCTGCGTTGTTGAAAACGAGCCGTGCCGGATTTTGTGCTTGGCTGAGAAGGCCGCAGGAAGCACCTAAGAGCAGGAGTATGAGTCGTTGCATGGGCAAGCCAAAGTTAACCGAATTGTCCTTACGTGCCATCCAACCTTATCTTTTTCCGGCCTGCCCATCTTTTTGGGAACAGATCCGTGTGAGCAACGCCGCGCTGTGGTACAGGGTGCGCAGAAGGGGGATGAAAGGCAAAGACCTTGGGGGTCATCCGATTGACGAAGGGAGAGGGGGCGGGTTGCCTGTTGGGGATAACTTTGGTCGATTAGCTGTCCCTGATCACATCCCCTATCCTTGCACGGTGCATTCCCCGACCGAACTCCCTTGGAACGGAACTCTCAACTGGCGGGCCGTAGAGCCGTTCCAAACCGTGCTGGTCCGGCGAATCGGAGACCGGGACGAATGGGTCGTCGGCGTAGGCACCTCCGATCCTCCCGCCAGCGAACCTTTTTTCGGCCCCAATTCCTGTTTCGGCTTTGCCGGATACGACCTGAAGAACAACTTCGAGAAGTTGACAAGCCGGCACCCGGAACAGGACGACTTTGTCCTTTCAAGTTGGTGGTCGCCCCGCTTTTGGGTCCGCCTAGGGCAGGAAAAGGCGGTCCTTCATGCTGAAGAAGAGGATGTGGATGAGGGAAGGGCCTTCTTGGAGCGCTTCCTCACGGACCACGGGCCGCTCCCGCCGATGGCCCCCGCCACCTGGACCCGCACCACTACCAAGGAGCGCTATTTGGAGCAGGTCCGCAAACTGCTGGCGCACATCCACCGGGGTGATATCTACGAGGTGAACTACTGCACACAGCGCACCGCACAGCTTCCGGAGTTCGACCCGTATGTGGCTTTTACCAAGCTACTGGCCCACTCCGACGCGCCTTATGCGGCATTCCTGCGCAAAGGCGACCACTTCGCGCTATGCGCTAGCCCGGAGCGCTTTCTCCGGATCGAGGGCGACCGATTGATCAGCCAGCCCATGAAAGGCACCCGGCCACGGGGGCGCAGCATGGCCGAGGACGCGGCACTGGCCGAGGAACTGGCGCTGGACCCCAAGGAACGCAGCGAGAACATCATGGCGCTGGACGTTTCCCGAAACGACCTCAGCCGCATCGCCGCACCGGGTTCGGTGCAGGTGGAGGAACTTTGTGCGGTGAAGACTTACAGGAACGTGCATCAGATGGTGAGCACCGTCAGCGCCCGCATCCGCGAGGGCACCTCGCCCATGGACATCCTGCGCGCCACCTTCCCCATGGCCAGCATGACCGGTGCGCCCAAGGTGCGGGCCATGCAGCTGATCGATGAGGCGGAGGACATGCGCCGCGGGCTTTTCAGCGGGACTATCGGTTTTTTCCTGCCGGACGGCACCGCCGACCTGAACGTGGTGATCCGCACCCTGACCTGGGATGCTTCCACCGGCCGTGCTTCACTGATCTCCGGCGGGGCCATTACCGCCGCCAGCGATCCGGTGAAGGAGTATGAGGAATGTGAGCACAAGGCCCGCACGGTGCTGAACGCCTTCGGCCATGCTTGTTGAAGTGCGAAGGCTGGTCCGCCGGGAGCAGATGTTGCAGCCCGGAGAGCCGTTGTGGGTGGCCGTCAGCGGTGGCATGGACAGCATGGTGCTGCTGCATGTGCTTCGCGAACTGGGCTACCCGTGCCATGTGGCGCATGTGGACCATGGTCTGAGAGGCGCGGAAAGCGATGCCGACCGAGCGTTCGTGGAAGAGCAAGCCAAGCACTTGGGCCTTCCGTTCCGATCCGTTCGCGTGGACCCGAAGGCGGCTGCGGAAGGCATTTCCGTGCAGATGGCCGCGCGGGAGCTGCGTTACGCGTGGTTCAAGGAGCTGCTGCGCAAAGGTCCGGTCCGCATGGCATTGGGTCATCACCGTGATGACGTGGCGGAGACGTTGGTGCTGAGCCTGATGCGCGGCATCGGTGCACATGGCTGGGCCGGCATCCCTGCAGTGACGGAGCTTGAGGAAGGACGCATCTGCAGGCCCTTGCTTGGCGTGGACCGCGAACAGATCATGGAGTACGCCGTCGCGAACCACATCGCTTTCAGGGAGGATGCCAGTAACGCGGACCCCAAGTATCTCCGCAACCGTGTGCGGGCCGAACTGTTGCCACTGATGGAGGCCATGCGTCCCGGTGCCCGGCGCACGATGGCCCGAGGCGCTGAACTGTTAAAAGAGCTGGGAGCGGCAGCCGAGCGACAAATGGCAAGCGAAATGGAAGGCTTGGGACCCAATGACGCAGGTGTGCTGCGCATCCCGATCGAGGGCTTGGCAGAAAGTGCCGCCCCCAGATTGCTCCTGATGCGGTTGCTAAGAGGAACGGACTTCCATCCTGACCTGATAGACCAACTTCTGGAAGCTGTTCGGGACCGTTCCACAGGTGCCCGTTTTTATGGAAGGGAGTTGAGGATCTCAGTCGAACGGGCGCACGTTGTGGTGGACCGGGAACCCGATGGCTTTCCCACTTTTGACATTTCCCGGCCTGATCTGGAGGAAGGTGCCGCAGGACCGTTCCGCTGGCGGATCTGCGACAATGCCGAAGTGGATCTTTCCCTAGGAATGAACACGGCATGGCTGGACCTGGGCACCATGGAATTCCCGCTGACGATGAGGCCATGGCAAACAGGTGACCGCATGAGGCCCGTCGGTCTGGGCGGTTCCAAGCTCATCAGTGATATCCTCATTGACGCCGGGACCTCACGGAATGACAAGGCCGGCACCTATGTGCTCATGAGCGGTGAGAAGGTTGTTTGGCTCGCTGGATATCGTATAGCGGAAGGGTTTTCTCCCGGCCCCGGCACGAAAAATGTGCTCCGCGTCACTTTTTTTTGGCCATCAGGATCACCAGCATAGGATTTTCGGGAGCAGTGCATCGTCGTTCCAAAGGGTAGCTTTGGGGCATTCCGAAGCAGCGATGGCTCCACGCATTCTTTTATTTCTTCTCGGGAC
The DNA here is from genome assembly GCA_963706125.1 of uncultured Flavobacteriales bacterium. Classification (GTDB taxonomy): domain Bacteria; phylum Bacteroidota; class Bacteroidia; order Flavobacteriales_F; family PHOS-HE28; genus PHOS-HE28. The sequence goes on along the minus strand of CAVPLQ010000004.1, from coordinate 413,597 downwards.
CTGTTTGGGATCCTCGCATGGGCGGGTGGACCGATCTCTTGGGTCTTCGCCTCGGGACCCGCCGGTGGTGATACGGTACAGGTGCGCCTCACCGCCACATGCGACCCCGGATGGCACATTTATGGACTTACCCTGCCAAGCGACGACGGGCCGCTGCCCACAGTGGTGACCGTGGATCCCGGACAAGGCTATCATCTCGCCGGCCCGGCCATTGAACAGGAACCGGAAGAAACGGACGATCCCAACTTCGGCATGGTCGTCCGTTACCATGGCGGTACGGCCACGTTCACCCAGCCCACGGAGCGCGAAACACCGGAAGCCTATACCCTGCACGGTTCCGTGGAATTCATGGCCTGCAACGATAAAACCTGCCTACCGCCGCACAAGGTGGAGTTCACCTTGGATATCCCTTCAGCCAAGTAGATATGAGGTCGATCGTATTTGCGCTCTCCGCCATCCTTTCCTTCGCCGCCACGGCCCAACAGCCCGGCAAGCCCGCCCCGCTGGAGCCGGTGAAGTGGGCGATAACCGCACAGCAACAGCAGCCCGGGGCTTGGGATATCACCTTCACCGCCATCGTGGACCAAGGCTGGTATGTCTATTCCCAGGAAAGCTTCGGGAATGACGGCCCGATGCCCACGGCTTTCGCCTTTGACACCCTCCCCAGCTTCACCTTGAGCGGCAAGACCGCTGAGACCGGCGATCACAAGAAGGAGGGCATGGACCCGGTGTTCGAGATGAAGGTGAAGAAGTATGCGGGCCGCGCCATCTTCACCCAGCGTATCAATACCACGGAGCCGGACAAGCCCATCACCGGGCGGTTCGACTTCATGACCTGCAACGACTCAAAGTGCATCTTCCCGGAGCCCGTCTATTTCAGCATCACGCCCGCTACGGGTGTGTCTTCCATGGCTGGCATGCCCACCCCCACGGAAAGCATTCCCGCAAGCCCGGCCGCAGGCATTTTGGACCCGGTGAAATGGGACGTGTCGGCCAAGGACCTTGGCGGTGGGAAATGGCAGGTGGACCTTCATGCCACCATCGAGGATTTGTGGGGGGTCTACTCACAAGTATCCTTCGGTGAAGGGCCGATCCCCACCAAGATCAATTTTGACACCACCGCTGCCGCAGTGCCCTTGGGCGAGACCACCGAGACCGGCCCCGATATGCACGAGGGAATGGATGACCTCTTCGGGATCGTGGTCCGGAAATTCAAGAAGGAGGTCACCTACAGCCGCACTTTGCAGGTGATCGACCCCGCTGAACCGATCACCGGGACCATTGATTTCATGGCGTGCGACAATTCGCGCTGCGTCTTCCCCGATCCTTTGAAATTCAGCATCATCCCGGCCACTGGGGCTTCCCTCATCGGCGATACGCCCGGCACCTCCGCTTCCTCCGGCGAGGGTTGCGACCTGAAACTGGCAAATGTGGACCTCGATGCCCCCGTCCTGCGTGGCGATGTGGAGACCGTTGACAGTCAGGTCCGCAGCGGCGGCTCGCTCTGGAACATCTTTTTCTTAGGCTTCATTGGCGGTTTGCTGGCCCTGCTCACACCGTGCGTCTTCCCGATGATCCCGCTCACGGTGAGCTTTTTCACCAAAGGCAGTGAGGACAAGGCCAAGGGGCTACGGAACGCGATCACCTATGGTGTTTTCATCCTCGGGATCTATCTGCTCTTCAGCCTGCCCTTCCACCTCTTGGGATCGGTGAACCCGGAGATCTTCAATGAGATCAGCACCAACCCCTGGCTGAACGTCTTCTTCTTCGTCATCTTCTTGGTCTTCGCGGTGTCCTTCTTCGGTTACTTCGAGATCACTCTGCCCAGCAGTTGGGTGAACAAGATGGACAGCAACGCCAGTCGCTTTGGCGGGGCGATCGGCATCTTCTTCATGGCGCTCACCTTGGCGTTGGTCTCGTTCTCCTGCACCGGTCCCATCCTGGGGTCGTTGCTGGCGGGTGCGCTCACCGGCGATGGCGGCGCATGGCAGCTCACCGTTGGCATGGGCGCCTTCGGGCTTGCATTGGCATTGCCGTTCGCGCTCTTCGCCATGTTCCCGGGCTGGCTGAACTCACTGCCCCGTTCCGGAAGCTGGCTGAACAGCGTGAAGGTGGTGCTCGGCTTCGCCGAAGTGGCCTTGGCGTTCAAGTTCCTCAGCAATGCCGACCTCGTGAAACACTGGCGGATCGTGCCCTACGAGCTTTTCATGGCCGTTTGGGTGGTGTGCGCCGTGGGGGTCACGCTCTATATGCTCGGGAAGATCCGCTTCCCGCATGACAGCCCGCTGCGATCGGTCTCGCCCATGCGCTGGGGTTTTGCGGTGCTCTTCGGTGCGATGTCGATATACCTCGCCTTGGGCTTCCGGGTGGACAAGGTCAACAACACGTTCACCACCATGAAGCTGATGAGCGGCCTCGCGCCGCCCGTGGGCTATAGCTGGATCTTGCCCAAGGATTGCCCCAACGGTCTGGACTGCTACCACGACCTCGATGACGGCATAGCGCAGGCCAAGGCCACGGGCAAGCCGCTGCTGCTGGACTTTACCGGCTATGCCTGCGTGAACTGCCGGAAGATGGAGGAGCATGTTTGGCCTAAGAAGAATGTCCGTGAAAAGATCGACAAGGACTACGTGCTCGTCTCGCTTTATGTGGACGACAAGACCGAATTGCCCCAAAGCGAACAGCGCGACTACACCACCTGCACAGGGAAGCAGAAACGCCTCACCACGCTTGGCAACAAGTGGAGTACGCTCCAAACGGAGACCTTCATCAACAACAGCCAGCCCTACTATGCGCTGATCAGCCCCGATGGCGTGCTGCTCACCGACCCCGTGGGCTATACCCCGGACGCGGACGAGTACGGCAGCTTCCTCCAGCGCGGCCTAAAGGCGATGAAGCAGCTGGAAGAACGCGCCAGCAAATAGCTCGGGAGTCTGGGAGTCGTGAGTCGGGAGCCATGAGCCAACGGACTCACGACTCCCAGACTCCCGACTCACGACTAAGAAAGAACTCCGTCGAATAATCCTTCCCATCTTCGCGAACACACGACCATGGCGAACGAACGTATTGAAAGTCATTTCTCCGAGGCGGCCTCCGTGCTGGAACGCTTCCGCTCCGATCCCGCGAACATCCTTGCCGTGGAAAGTGCTGGAAACCTTATGCTGGCCGCATTGAAGACGGGCGGCAAGTTGATCAGTTGCGGTAACGGCGGCAGCATGTGCGATGCGATGCACTTCGCCGAAGAGCTCACCGGAAAGTTCCGCGATGACCGGGCACCGATCGCCGCCGTGAGCATCAGTGATCCGAGCCACCTCAGTTGCGTGGGGAACGACCACGGTTTCGAGCAGGTATTCGCGCGCTACGTGCAGGCCCATGGTAAGCCCGGCGATGTGCTGCTCGCTATCAGTACTAGCGGGAATAGCCCGAACGTCCTGCGTGCCGCGGAAGTAGCCAAGAAGCAAGGCGTAAAGGTCATCGGCCTCACCGGAAAGGACGGCGGAAAACTGGCCGGGCTCTGTGACGAGGAAGTGCGCGTGCCTCATGTCGGCTATGCCGATCGCGTGCAGGAGGTCCACATCAAAGTGATCCATGCGTTGATCGATCACATCGAGAGAGGGATGAAGTGATGGGATTATTACCACAGAGGCACAGAGCCACAGAGAAATGCAGATCTTGATGGAGTGGTATCGGGTACCGCGTATAGATTACCGGGTACTATGCCGTTCGCGGCATCGGGCACTCAGTACTCGGTACCCAATACTCGGTACCCCTCGACAAGTTCCTCCGTGCCTCGGTGCCTCCGTGGTGAAATCCTCCCAGCCATGATCGTCAAGAACTTCGGTTGTGCGGTCTTCGGGGTGGACGCCACCATCATCACCGTGGAGACGAACATCGTGGGAGGGAACATCTTCTTCATGGTGGGCCTCCCGGACAATGCCGTGAAGGAGAGCCACCAACGGGTGAGCGCGGCCATCAAGAACATCGGCTTCCACATGCCGCGCGGCCGGGAGATCACCATTAACCTGGCCCCGGCGGATATTCGCAAGGAGGGCACGGCCTATGATCTGCCTATCGCCTTAGGCATTCTCGGCGCCAGTGAACAAATGGACACCTCGCGCTTTGCGGACCTCGTGGTGATGGGGGAGCTTTCACTGGACGGCGAGGTGCGACCGATCAAAGGCGCTTTGCCCATCGCGCTCGAGGCCAAGAAACAAGGCTTCCAAGGGGTGGTGTTGCCTGTGGCGAACGCACGCGAGGCCGCCATCGTGCAGGGCATCGACGTGATCGGCGTGGAGCACTTGAGCCAGGTCGTGGAGCTGATGGAAGGCCGCGTCGATATAGAACCCACCCGCATGGACATCGCTGCCGAGTTCGCCGCGCACAGCAGCAACTATTCGGTTGACCTCAGTGATGTGAAGGGGCAGGAGAACATCAAACGCGCATTTGAGATCGCCGCCGCCGGTGGGCACAACGTCATCCTCATCGGACCGCCCGGCGCGGGCAAGACGATGATCGCCAAGAGGCTCCCCACCATCATGCCGCCGCTCAACATCGACGAGGCGCTGGAGACCACCAAGATCCACAGCGTGGCAGGCAAGCTTCGCACGGAGGATTCCTTGCTCAGCACCCGTCCGTTCCGCTCGCCACACCACACCATCAGCGATGTGGCCCTCGTCGGTGGCGGTTCGTTCCCACAACCGGGCGAGATCAGCATGGCGCACAACGGCGTGCTTTTCCTGGATGAACTGCCGGAGTTCAAGCGCACCGTGCTGGAGGTAATGCGCCAACCGCTTGAGGACCGCGTGATCACCATCAGCCGGGCCAAGTTCACCGTGGAATATCCCGCGAGCTTCATGCTGGTGGCCGCGATGAACCCCTGCCCGTGCGGTTTCCACAACCATCCCGATCGGGATTGCGTCTGCGCCCCCGGCGTGGTGCAGAAGTACCTGAACAAGATCAGCGGGCCGCTCCTGGACCGCATCGACATCCACATCGAGGTGACACCGGTGGCCTTCACCGAGCTGGCCAGTGAGCGCGAAACGGAGAAGAGCGAGGCCGTCCGCGAGCGTGTAGTACGGGCTCGTAATGTGCAGGAACAACGCTACAAAGGCAAAGGCATGCACAGCAACGCGCAGATCACCACCCAGCAGTTGCGCAAATACTGCCGCATTGATGCTACCGGCCAGGCCCTGTTGCAAAAGGCCATGGAACGCCTCGGCCTCAGCGCCCGAGCCTACGACCGCATCCTCAAGGTAGCCCGCACCATCGCTGACCTCGCAGGGAGCAACGACATCCGCACCGAGCACCTTGCGGAGGCCATCCAATACCGCAGTTTGGACCGGGAGGGCTGGGCGAGTTGAGTGGCTGTCCAGATATTTGGACCGGGCTGAAACCTTTGTCTTCGCGATGGCGTAATAAAATCGCGAACACCTCTATATCGTGAAAAACTCCATGTCCCTCCTTCTTGTCACCACTCTCTTGGCCAGCCTTACCGTTGGCTCCGTCAACGCCCAAAGGAGCTACTTGGACGAGGTGCTGGAACCGTCCTCCAAGTCGCGGGCTGCCTATTACTTGGAGCCGAGTGGAAAAGACGGCCAAGGTGGCTTTCTGGCGCACATCTATACCCTGGACGGTATCTTGAAAGCGGATGGCCGCTACATGGACGCCGAGTATCGGTTACCGGACGGCCAATTCGTCTTCTACTATCCGAACGGAAAGGTGGAGAGCGAAGGGAGCTATGTGAAAGGCAACAAGGACGGTATTTGGCAACGGCACGACAAATGGGGACGCGAGCTGGCAGAAAAGGTCTATGATGCTAAACCGCTCACGAACCTCGTATACACCTTGGCCCAAACAATGCCCCAGTACCCCGGAGGGGACAAGGCGTTGGTGCGCTACGTCCGGGATAAGGTCGGAAAGACCCAGGGGGATATGATGGCCAGCTTCATTGTGGAGAAGGACGGACAATTGTCCGATGTGCAGGTGGTGGGTGCGGAAGACCCGCAGACCGCCGACCAGATCGCCGGGGTGATCAGCTCCTTGTCCCCATGGCAGGCCGGCGTCCAGGACGGCCAACCGGTGCGCGTACAGATGCGCGTACCCCTCAAATAAGAACCAAACGACATACACCAATAGCCGCGCGCCCCGGGAGACCGGGGCGTTCGGCGTTTAGTTGATTTGTCTTCTTTCGGACAAGCGCTCGAGCGCCCGAACGCATGCCTTTATATCCAACAGCATAAACGCCCCGGATCTCCCGGGGCGTTCAGCATTGCATCTCAAGCGATCAGGTCATCCTGCCCCGTGGCACTGCTTGTACTTCTTCCCGCTACCGCAAGGGCAGGGGTCGTTGCGGCCCACTTTCTTTTCCACGCGCACAGGTTGCGAGGGCTGCTGGCGTGGCCCTTGGGGCGGTGGCATGCGCTGCGCTCCGGCCGGGGCGGCACGCTGGGCTTGTTGCGAGCCGCCACCGCTTGAGGCACCGGCGTACGCAGGCACTTCGGTGCGGCTGGTCTGCATGCGCTGCTCCTCGGGCGTGGGCTTGCGCTCTTGGGCCTGCTGCACGGCGGGTTCGGCGCTGGGTAGTCCGGCGCGCACTAAGAATTCCACCACCTCGTTGCTGATGCGGTCGATCATCGCGTCGAACAGCTTGAAGGATCTCGAGCTTGTAGATCAACAACGGATCCTTCTGCTCGATGCTGGCGTTCTGCACGTCGCGGCGCAGGTCGTCCATCTCGCGCAGGTGCTCCTTCCATTCGTTGTCGATGATGGCCAGCGTGATGTATTTCTCCACGCTGTCGATCAGGTCGCGGCCTTCGGTCTTGTAGGCTCTTCTCCAAGTTCGTCACCACCTGCATCGTCTTCGTACCGTTGGTGATGGGCACCACGATGTTCTCGTACTGCTTGCCTTGGTTGAGGAAGACGTCCCCGATCACTGGCAGGGCCTGCGCGGCGATCTGCTGGCCGTGGCGCTGGTAGGCTTCCAGTGCCGCCTCGAAGACTTGGTCCGCGATGTCTCCGACCTTGCATCGCTTTTGAAGGCCTCTTCATCCACTGGCGATTCGATGAAGAGCCTGCGGAAAAGCTCCATCTGGAAGCCCTCGAAGTCGCTCTCCGGCTGGTATTCCTCGGTGATGATGGTGGACACGTCGTGGAACATGTTCAGCATGTCCAGCTTCAGGCGTTCGCCGAAGAGGGCGTTGCGACGGCGCTTGTAGATCACCTGCCGCTGCTTGTTCATCACGTCGTCATACTCCAGCAAGCGTTTCCGGATGCCGAAGTTGTTCTCCTCCACCTTCTTCTGGGCCCGCTCGATGCTGGCGGTCACCATGCTGTGCTGGATCACTTCGCCTTCCTTCAGGCCCATGCGGTCCATCAGCTTGGCGATGCGCTCGCTGCTGAACATCCGCATCAGGTCGTCCTCCAACGAGACGTAGAACTGCGAGGAACCGGGATCGCCCTGACGACCGGCACGACCGCGCAACTGGCGGTCCACACGGCGGCTTTCATGCTTCTCGGTACCGATGATCGCAAGGCCGCCGGCCTCCTTCACGCCCGGCCCAGCTTGATGTCCGTACCACGACCGGCCATGTTGGTGGCGATGGTGACGGTGCCTGCGGAAGCCCGCGTGGGCCACGATGTCCGCCTCACGGTGGTGCTGTTTCGCGTTCAGCACGTTGTGCGTGATGCCGCGCATCTTGAGCATCTTGGCTCATCAGTTCGCTCACCTCCACGTTGGTGGTACCGACGAGCACGGGCCGGCCCGCTTCGCTGCAATTTCACGATCTCGTCGATCACCGCCGTGTACTTCTCGCGCTTGGTCTTGAAGACCATGTCCTCATTGTCATTCCGTGCGATGGGCCGGTTGGTGGGGATGACATCACGTCCAGCTTGTAGATGTCCCACAGTTCCTGTGCCTCCGTTTCCGCCGTACCGGTCATACCCGCGAGCTTGTGGTACATGCGGAAGTAGTTCTGCAGCGTCACCGTGGCGTAGGTCTGCGTGGCCGCTTCCACCTTCACCTTTTCCTTGCTCTCGATCGCCTGGTGCAGCCCATCGCTGTAGCGACGGCCTTCCATGATACGGCCGGTCTGCTCGTCCACGATCTTCACCTTGTCGTTCATCACCACGTACTCCACGTCCTTGTCGTAGAGCGCATAGGCGCGGATCAACTGGTTCACCGTGTGGATGCGTTCGCTCTTGATCGCCGAAGTCGCGCAGTACCTCGTCCTTGCGCTTAGCTTTTTCCTCTATGGTGGCATCGCTCTTCTCGATCTCCGCGATCGTCGCCGCCCACATCCGGCATGATGAAGAACTCGGGGTCGTCCACATCGCCGCTGATCAGGTCAACACCTTTCTCGGTCAGTCTCGATGCTGTGCTGCTTCTCGTCGATCGTGAAGTAGAGCTCCTGCGTCCACCTAGGGCATCTCCTTCTGCTGGTCCTGCAGGTAGTGGTTCTCCGTCTTCTGCAGATGGGCACGCACACCGCCTTCGCTCAGGAACTTGATCAGCGCATTGTTCTTCGGCAGACCGCGGTGTGCGCGGAGCAGCGCAAGGCCGCCTTTTTCCTGTTCCTTGCTTGCGAGGCCGTCGTCCTTCCATTCAGGGTTCCTTGGCCTCGGTGAGCAACTTGGTGACGAGCTGCCGTCTGTGCGTTGTAGAGCTTCTCCACGCGTGGCTTGTACTCATCGAACTGGTGGATCTCGCCCTTCGGCGTGGGACCGCTGATGATGAGCGGTGTCCGGGCATCGTCCACCAGCACGCTGTCCACCTCGTCGATGATGGCGTAGTGATGCTTGCGCTGCACCAGGCGCTGTGGGCGCATGGGCCATGTTGTCGCGCAGGTAGTCGAAGCCGAATTCGTTGTTGGTGCCGTAGGTGATGTCGGCCAGATAGGCCTTGCGGCGCTGCGGAGCTGTTGGGCTCGTGCTTGTCGATGCAATCCACGCGTAGGCCATGGAATTCATACAACGGGCCCATCCATTCGCTGTCACGCTTGGCCAGGTAGTCGTTCACGGTCACCAGATGCACACCCCGCCCAGCAAGGGCGTTGAGGTACACGGGCAGCGTGGCACACGAGGGTTTTTCCTTCACCGGTGCTCATCTCTGCGATCTTGCCCTTGTGCAGGGCCACACCACCGATCAGCTGCACGTCGTAGTGGACCATGTCCCAAGTGATGGGCGTGCCGGCAGCGTCCCAGGTATTGCTCCAGATGGCCTTGTCGCCTTCGATCCGCACGCCGTCCCGTTTGGCGGCGATCTCGCGGTCCAGATCTTGCGCGGATACGCGTGATCTCCTTGTTCTCGGTGAAGCGTCGTGCGGTCTCCTTCATCACGGCGAACGCCTCCGGGAGCAGTTCCAGCAGCACTTCCTCGATCTGACCCAATGTCTTCTCCTCCAGCTTGTCGATCTCCTCATAGCGCCTTTCGCGCTCGGCGATGGGCATTTTCGAAGTCGTCCTCGATCTCGTTGCGCAGCTGGTCGATCTGCGCTTGCTCGTCGGAGATCTTGCCAGCGATGCGGTTCCTGAAGTCGGTGGTCTTCTCGCGCAATTCGTCGTTGCTCAGGCTCTGCAGCTTGGGATATTCCGCTTTGACCTTCTCGACCAACGGCTGCACTTCCTTGAGGTCGCGCGAGGCCTTGTCGCCAAAGACTTTCTTGATGATGGTACCGATCATGGTAGGGGGAGGGGCGTATGATAGTGCTGCAGTGATCCCGGTGGGTCGGCTTGCGGGCCGCAGCGGAAAAGGTCGGCAAAGTTAACTGGTACGGGATTGTCAAGCGACGTGCCGAAGGCGGGGTCATGCCGCATTGTCAGGGATGGAGCAAGTCCATTTTGACATTTCTCGGCGCCTCCGCGCCTCTGCGGCACATTTCCCACGAAAAAGCCCCGCCGTACTTGGCAGGGCTTCGCGTTTCTCGAAAGGAGGCGCTCAGTATTCGTCCTCGTTGAAGAAGAAGTCCTCCTTGCTGTGGGTAATCCGGCCAGATGTCCTCGATGGTCTCGAAGACTTCCTCATCGTCCTCAATGCCTTGCAGGTTCTCCACCACCTCCAAGGGAGCGCCTGTGCGCATGGCGAAATCGATCAGTTCGTCCTTGGTGGCAGGCCAAGGAGCATCTTCCAAGTAGGAGGCGAGTTCGAGTGTCCAGTACATGTATGCCCGCGTTACACGGTCTTTTCAAATTGGCCGCAAATATAGCCGGATAGAGATAGCACGCGACCCGGGGCCAAAGAGCGTGCTGCAAAGTGCTTCAAAGCCTTCTGGGACAACGGTTTTTCAAATTTCAGCCCCGTGGCTTCCAAGGTGTTTCCGGTACGTTCAGGCGGTGTCCTGTCCATCGGGCGAGGATGAACAGCAGGTCGCTGAGGCGGTTCAGGTAGCGGATGGTGATGGCGGGCACGGCTTCTTCCGCCGCCAAACGAATAGCCATGCGCTCAGCCCGTCGGCAGACCGTCCGGCAGATGTGTGCCTGTGAAATGGCCAGGTGACCTCCGGGAAGAATGAAGTTGCGCATCGTGGGCAGGTCGGCATCGAACGCGTCCATGGCTTTTTCCAGCGCTTCCACGTCGGTGTCGTGGATCACCGGCACCTTGAATTTTTCCACGGTGGCCTCATCACCGGCGGCCAAGGTGGAGCCGATGTCGAACAACCGCACTTGGATGTCCGTGAGGAGCTCCGCGTTGTTTCCCTTCAGCAGGTCGCGCAGCATGCCGATGTGGCTGTTCAGCTCGTCGATGGTGCCGTAGGTCTCGATCCGCAGGCTGTCCTTTGGCACACGTTTCCCGTTCAACAACGAGGTCTGGCCGGTGTCTCCGGTGCGGGTGTAGATCTTCATATTCGCGAAGGTAGGTTTCAGTGACTGGTGGATGGTGATTAGGCCGCACCGCGCTAACCGATTGCGGGTGTCCGATCACCGATCACCGATCACCATCCACCATGTTCAGTACCTCAGCACGAAATGCTCCCGCTGCTGCTCTGTCCGAAGGAAGACGATCCCGAAGTGGAACAGATCGATCGTTACGGTGACTTGTGGATATGCCTTGATCGCCGCCCAAGCTTCCTCCATGCCCTCGCTCCAATGGATGTCGTCGAAGATGATGACAGTGTCGTTGTGGGCTTTGGCTAAACATTGTTCGAAGTAGTCCAAGGTCGGTCCAGCCGCGTGATGGCCATCGATGAAAGCGAAGTCCAGCCGCTCCATGGTACTCAAAACCTTTGGCAGTTGATCGGCGAAGGGACCGACATGAGAAGTGATGTTCTCCACATGGTGCGTGCTGAAGTTCTGTTGCGCGATCGCAGCGATGGCCGGGCAGCCTTCAATGGTATGAAGATGGCCTTTCCCGGCGGCGCGGGACAGGTAGAGCGATGTGGTGCCTAGGCTGGTGCCTAATTCCAGCACGGCCCCCGGTTTAAAATAGCGCACCAAACGCACCAGCATTTCCGCTTGTCGACGGGGTTTCAACGAAGTTCGTGCGATCTCGCCGATCTGCCGCTCTTGTGTATGGCCTCGGCGTGAGCCTGCGCCCAGGTCGGTCACGGTGATCATCCTCCGGTCGCTTATCAGTTCTGATCTCCGTTTTTCAATATCGGCGAACTCCGTGCGGGGCGACCGCTTGCGAAGCACCTGATCCACCAGCGCGAACACGAACGGCGAATGCACGTCGTGGCGGTTGCCGGCATGACGCAAATGCCACAGATAGGCGCGGACAGGGTGGGAGAGGAGCGGCATGAGGTGGTGCGAAGATATCCGCACCCACAGGGTCTGCTATGTGTCAGAGATGTGTCTTGGCGTGACCCTGTGGAAACAGGAATGCTCCAATCACTGATCACCTCTCTCCGATCACCACCTTCCGCTTCAACAGCGCCTCATACACCGTCACTGTCATCAGGAACATGAACAGGCCGTAGAAGACATCTTCCACGGGTATGGTGCCGATCCGGACAGCGAGGTTCTGCCCATCGTTGTACCACACCACGGCCTCTTCCGGAAAGCTGCCGGTGAGGGTCCCATTGACGATCAGGAAAGGCAGCAACAGGATGAGATAGGTGAAGTAGGCACGGCCGAGCCAGGCGGGTTTTAGCCATTGCTGAAGCAGCAGCAGCCACAGTGCCAAACCGCCAAAGGCGCTGCTGGTATACGCTTTCCCCGGAAAGAAGATGATGACGAGCGACAACCCGGCGAGCAGTGCCCAAGTGAAGATCGCGGTGTTCTTCCCTAAGTAGTCCTTCACCCCCAACACGCGGATACAATGGTAGGTGAAGATGCACGCGTAAGGGATGCAGACGAAGAACAGCCATTCCTCCAGCGGCAGCCCGAACAGCGCCAAGCTCACCAAGTGATCGGAGTTGAACCCCCAAATGCCGAGATGTGTAAACCACACGTCCCACGGGATGAAGAGCAGCATCATGCACCCGATGGCGGGCCACAGGGCATGCCACGTGCGATCGAAGCGTAAACGCGGATGAAAGCTGAAGAGAAAGGGGATGAGGAACGCGCCGAGGTCGATCCAGAGGTAAGTGGACATTTTTTATACCGCTATGGAAACAAAGAGCACAAAGATGAATGACTGCTGGCGACTGCCACTGCCGACAGCGTACCGCCATCTGCCACTGCCGACTGCCGCTGCCGACTGCTTCTGCTTACTTCACCCGCTGTGTCTCTACCTCGTTGCGTGCGTTGCGGTTGCCCCCTTTACCGAAGTTCATCGTATCCCGGTAGTACTTGAACGGCACGACCAGCATTCCGAAGCACTCGCCCTCCTCCTTGCCGAGGTGCTTGTGGTGCATCTTGTGCGCACGGCGCAAGGCGATGAAGTAGGGGTTGATGGAGGTGCGCAACCCACGCAACGAATTCCATTGCCATGAAGCTGACGGTGATAATGCCGGTGACCTGCCAAATGCCCATGCTCACCGACTGTAATGCCCTCGCACAAACCTACGATGTGCATCGCCCGTTTTGCATGTGCCGGACTGCACACGGGAAGCCTGAAAAGCGAAGCGCGGACCACATGCCCGGTATCGGGGCAGGTCCGCGCTATGGAGCTGATGGCGTGGCCTCAGTTGATCACTACGGCTTTGGGATAGCGCTCCTTCCACATCTCCAAGGCCTTCTTGCTGGCAACAGTGATGATGGTACGCGCGTCCAAGCGTACTTTGATGGCTTTAACTCCGGGGCGTTCCGGTTGTGTAAGGATGAGCTTGCGTTTTTTGCGTGGCATGTGTGCTTTCGTTTTTCGTATTAGGAGCAATAGGGTCGTCGCTTCCGGCCATGAATCCTGACAGGGCGACCCGGTTTTCAGTATGAACGATGTTCAGGGCTGCATAGTTTGGCATTTCATTGCCGGGAACCCCGCGCTTAACATACCTTAACCGGGAAGGGACCCCGCCTTCCGGGCTTGAACGGGCCTTACGAAGGTCTTCAGTTCACGGCGAACGCGCTCCCAACAGACCAACAACCACGGAGTGAAGGTCTCGGGCGTTGCGGATACCTCCGCGCTGAGCTCCTCCGGCGAAAGCCAACGTACGGCCTTAACTTCCGCTGGGTCCGGGTGATGCTTGCCGTCGAACAAACTGAACAGTACATGATCGAACTCGTGCTCCTGCAGGTCGTTCGCAAAGCGTGCGTGGTAGCTGAACGCGAACCGTTCTCCCGGTTTGGAAGCGGTTCCCAGCTCTTCTTTCAAGCGGCGTTCCGCGGCTGGGAGCAGGTCCTCTCCTGGGCGCGGATGGTCGTAGCAGGCGTTGCTCCATAGCCCGGGGCTGTGGTATTTCCCGGCGGCGCATTGCTGAAGCAGGACGCGGCCCTCAGCATCAAAGAGGAAAATACCGAAGGCCCGGTGCAACCTGCCCAAGCGGTGTGCCTCCATCTTCTCCATTGATCCGATGGCTTCATCGTGCTCGTTCACCAAAACCACCAGTTCAGTTCCACCGTGCGTGCCCATGCGATATTTCACCTCGGCCTCGTCCAGAAAGACGGCGAGCTTTTTCCCGGCCCCGGGTTTCTCCTGTTCGAAAAGTGCGGCTACGGCCTCACGCCAGTGGGCATGTCCCATCGGTCATCGGCTCCGAAGATCACGGAGTAGGAAGGGTTCAAGCGGCGCAGCTCGTAGTGATCGGCCACCGAACGGCCGAAGCGGGCGATGAAGCGCTCGAACACATCGGGCATTCAATAGAAGCTGGGCCCCAAGTCAAAGGTGAAGCCGTCCTGCTCCCAAGTCCGCGAGCGGCCTCCCACGGTGGCATTGCGTTCCAGCACGGTGACCTTCACGCCGCGTTGTGCCAGAACAGCTCCGGCGGCAAGCCCGGAAATACCCGAACCAATGATGATACAGGACCGGGCCACCAAAGCTGATGGGTGCTCATTCGTCTGCTAAAGGAAGAAGAAATATGGGCTAAGGACCGATCACCCTCCCATCGCGGAGAGCACCATTTACCCAACATGCCAAGAAATCCTGCCAGACCATGGGGTCCGTGCGTCGCACCAATGATCAATTCCTGCCAACGGGCTGCTCGCTCAGCATGCCCATCAGCCTGTGCCGGGCCTGGTGGATCCGGCTTTTCACGGTGCCCACGGGGATCTCCAAGCGGTCGGCGATCTCGTGGTACTTGTAGCCGTCATGGTGCAGTTGGAAGGGCGTGCGGAAGATGGTGTCCAGTTTCCCCAATGCTCCTTGGATCTCGCTCATGCGCACTGTAGCTTCAGCTGTAGCGGGTGTTTCCACCAAGCTGCTGCGTTCCCTTACTCGCTCCACATGGTCCATTACGCGGTCCGTGCGTTTGTTGCGGCGGTGCGCATTGATGAAGGTGTTCTTCATGATGGTGTACACCCACGCCTTGAAGTTGGTGTTGTCCCTGTATTTATCGCTATAGGTCAAGGCACGGAGCATGCTTTCCTGCAGAAGGTCATCCGCTGTCTCACGATCGTGGGTCAGGCTCAGTGCGAAATAGTACAGTTGGTGGCGCAGGCCGACCAATTGTTGTTGAAAATCATACGTGGACATGCTCAGCGGTTTTGATACACCACCTGCAAACAGTGCACCCGGGCATGGCACGGCCACACTTTCAAAAGAGCGATCACCAGAAATGCCGCGTCACGAAGCCTCGGGAGCGCGCTTGGCCGCTAATGAACGCCAACGCGTATGCGCCAGCCATGCCGCACCGATAAGGAATAAATTCCCCATTCCGAGAACACCGTGCCCCGCCAAAGTGTTCTCCAAGGCGCTGCCCCATAGATCGCTGCTACGCGTAGCATAAGGCAGCATGGCTATCAAGAAGAGCAGCAACACCCAACGGTCCCTGTATTTGAAAAGCCCTGCAATGATGTAGAGGATCAGTGGCAATGTGAACATGAAGTGCTGCTGGTCGGTGATCACAAGGTTGGGCACAATGGCACTGGCCGTCCAGAGCACCATGGCCCGGTCCGCTTGAACCGATGGTTTCCCATTATCACCCTTTGCATAATACCAGGTCACCACGGCGAGGATCACCCCGGCGAAGACAATGAACAAGAGGTCGATCCATGTCGTAGGCGAGAGGTGCAGGTTTGAGGCAAGGATCGCACTGATCCGGTCCGGGCTTTCAATGGTGAGGTTGTGACGCGCTACGGCTTGGCCCCATTCCACCAACATCGCCCACCATTTTGAGGGACCTTCGACCAGCATGGGCAACAACAGGCCGACAGCCATTCCTGCTCCAGCAGTGCCCAGCACTTTCCATTCCCGCCGGATCACCGGAACCACCATAAGCAATAGATAGGGCTTGATCAGCCATGCGATGCCCAAAGCAAGTCCGGCAACACGTGTTTTTCCGGCCAAAAGGCGCTCCACACCCCAGATCACCAGGAATAACAGGCCCAGGTTGATATTGCCCAGGTGAAGCTCCCGGACCAGCAGCACCGCGATGCACAGCAGGCCCAGTGTTGAACGTAGGGCAGGTTTTGGCACCGGGCCCTCCAAGCGGGAGAGGGCACGTTCCATCGCGGGGAAACAGGCGATGAGCAGGATGCCCATCAAAAGCCAATGGATGGTCGCTGCTACCGTGAAGCTCAGAAAGGTGAACGGGACGAAGAAGTACAGCGGGAAGGGCAGGTACTTATACAGGCCCGTGTCCTCGCCGAACACCACGCCGTAGATGGGCAAGCCATGCCGCAGATCCGTGGCGGCCATGTAGTACACCCGGAAATCATTCAACCAGAAACGGCCGTTGATGTGCTCCAGCACCAAGGCGGCCAGCACCAGCAAGGCGGCGAAGATGTAGAAGGGACGAAGACTACGGAGCATTGGTGCCAAAGTTCGTCCTGCGGGCCGAAGGCAAAAAAAAGCCCCGTGACGGGGCTTCTGTGGGAGCAGCCGGATTCGAACCAGCGACCCTCTGCTTGTAAGGCAGATGCTCTAAACCAGCTGAGCTATGCTCCCTTGGTGGGACGTACTGGATTCGAACCAGTGACCTCATGCGTGTGAAGCATGCGCTCTAAACCAGCTGAGCTAACATCCCGATATTTCAACTTGCGAACCACATTACCCCTCGCAAACGGGCTGCGAATATAAAACTTCGCACCACACCGGGATGTCCCGAACGGCATTTTAGACAGGGATGGAAGTTCCCCTCGGCCTCGGTGACCATGCCCGATCGATCTTCAAAACACCTCGGCCACTACGAATGCGCTCCCGGTCACCAGCACCAAGTCTCTTTCCCGTGCAGATCGCCTTGCAGCGGCCAAAGCCTCTTTCACCGAGGGATAGATCCTTCCCCGCAGGCCGTGCCCTGCCGCTAGTTCCATCAGCTTCCAGGTTTCCAGCCCGCGCGGGATGTCCGCTTTGCAGAAGAAATAGGTCGCCCATTTCGGGAGAAGCGCCAGCATACGCTCGATGTCCTTGTCGTTCACCGTGCCCAGGACGATGAGGAGCTGTTCGTGCGGCGTATGGCCAAGCATGTCCTTCACGATCTTCAGTCCGTCCGCGTTGTGGCCGATGTCCACGATCGTGAGCGGATGTTGGGCGATCGTTTGCCAGCGGCCTGCAAATCCCGTGTTGGCCTGCACGTTGGCCAAGCCCGCCACGATATGCTCTTCGCTGATGGCCCAGCCCTGCTGTTGGAGTTCGCGCAGTGCTGCCAGCGCAGTGCGTGCATTGCGCTGCTGGTGCGGGCCGGGCAGGTCCAATGTGTACAGCAGGGCGGGCTGCTGGTCTGTGAAATGGATCGGTGCGCCGACCTCTTCGGCACGCTTCCGGAAAACCTCGGCAACGGCCCCTTCGGCCTCACCGATCACTGCGGGAATTCCCGGCTTGATGATACCGGACTTCTCCGCTGCGATCTTCTCCAAACTGTCCCCTAGCAGGTCCGCATGGTCCCAGCCGATGTTGGTGATGATGCTCACTTCCGGCGTAACCACGTTGGTGCTGTCCAGCCTTCCGCCTAAGCCGCACTCGATCAACGCGATGTCCGTGCGCTCCTCACGGAACCAGTGCAAAGCCAACGCCACGCCCCACTCGAAGAAAGACGCTTCCACGGGCTCAAAGGCCTTGTGATAGCGCTCCACGAACGCGGTCACGGTTTCTTTCGGGATCATCTTCCCATTGATCCGGAACCGTTCGCGGAAGTCCTTCAGGTGCGGCGAGGTGTGCAGGCCGGTGCGGTAGCCGGCCTCTTGCAGCACGCTGGCGATCATGTTGGCGGTACTGCCTTTTCCGTTGGTGCCGGCCAGATGCACGCATTTCAGGCCCCGCTCCGGATGGGCGGTCAGCTCCATCAATACATGGGTGTTGCTGAGGTCCGCCTTGTAGGCGGCCTTCCCGATCCGTGAGAACATGGGCAGCCGCTCGTACAAGTACGCCAGCGTCTCCGGGTAGTCCACCTTATTCGAGGATGAAGATGAAGGTCATGTCGCCTTTCTGCTCCGCCGGGCCGTCCGGCTTGGGGCTGAATGTGCATTGCAGCGCCGCCTTCTTCGCGAGGTTGAAGAGCGTTTGGCTGGTGGTGGTGCTTCGGTCCAGGTTGAAGGCGACATGTGTGACGTGCCCCGTGCGGTCCACGAAAATATCCAAGGCCACCTTTCCGGCCTCCGTGGGCTTTTCACTGAGGTTGGGTCCGCGCATCAAGCCCCGGCCCGCAAGCCGGCCTTCGAAGGCTTTCCCTTTGAAGTTGCCGGAACCGCCGTCGCCGGGCGCGCTGCTGGGAGTGCCGCCTCCGCTCTGGGCGCTAGAGGTGGAGGAACTGCTGGGCGTGGAGGAAGGGGAGAAGAGCGAGTTCGGGTCCGGCTTGCGCGGCTGCGGCTTGGCCGGTTCGGGTTTGGGCTTCGGTTTCACCGGCTTGGGCACGGCTACTTCGCTCGCTTCATCGGTGGCGACTTCCTCACTTGTGGTCGGTGTGGGTTCCGCCGGGGTCGGCGGTGGCTGGGAGGTGGCGGGCTGGGCCACGGTGGCACCGCCGGTAAGCCCGCCGGCATCCTCGAAAGCCAATTCGATCCCTTCCTCCTGCGGCAAAGGGTCCGGCTGCTGCAGGCCGATGTACATGAACAGCACCAGCATCAGGATGTGGAACACGACCGTAAAGATCACGCCCACCCGCTTGTCGTTGGCTTCTTGTTGTATCGTGAGGCTGCTCATTTCCTTTTCAACGATCACCGGTAAGGCCCACCCAATGGGTCCGACGGTACGGCTGCATACCATTCATTTCTCCGCGTCTCCGCGCCTCTGCGGCCCTTCATCCCTCAACTTGGCTTTGTCGCCAAAATGATCTTCCATTTGTTCCGCTTGCAGATGTCCAGTACGCTCACCGTGATCCCTGTGGGCACGCTTTGGTCCACGTGCAGGATGATCGCCGGGTCCCCGGAGGTCTTGGCCATCTCGGAGGTAAGTACACCTTCAAGCTGGCTTGGTTCGATCAGTTGGTTGTTCACGCTGTAGTGCTCTTCCGCATCGATCCGCACGGCCACCTTCGCCTTTTCCTTGGTCTTGTTCGCACTGGTCGGCAGGTCCACCGGCAGCGCGTAAGGGCTTACCATGGTGCTGAGGATCACGAAGAAGATCAGCAACAGGAAGACCAGGTCCGTCATCGAGCTCATGTTGAACCCGGGATCCACCTTATGTGAGCTGCGTAGTCCCATGTGCTATTTGGCGGGTGATTCAAGCACTTCCATGAAGGTGACGGTGGTGGCCTCCATGTTCTGCACCACCTTGTTCACCCGGGCCACCAGCGTGTTGTACGCCACGTAGCCGATGATGCCGATGATGAGACCGGCCACGGTGGTGACCATGGCCTGCATGATGCCGCCGGAAAGCTGCCCGATCTCCACGCCCGCACCACTGATCTTCATGGTGTGGAAGGTGACGATCATACCGATCACCGTGCCGAGGAATCCGATCATCGGCGCCGCCCCGGCGATGGTGGCCAGAATGCTCAAGCCCTTCTCCAGTTTGTAGACCTCGAGCTTGCCGGCGTTCTCGATGCTCACCTCGATGTCCTTCAGGGGCCGGCCGATGCGGCTGATGCCCTTGTCCAGCATGCGGGCCACCGGGGCGGGATTCTGGGCGCAGAGGTTCTTGGCGGAATCGATCTTGCCATCATGGATGTAGTCCTTGATCTTCTCCATGAAGTCCTTTTCCTCGCGTAGCGCACGTTTGATGGCCAAGCTGCGCTCGATGATGATGTACACGGCGATCAGTGACATCAACGCCAAGGGTCCCATGATGTACCAGCCCCCGTTCTGGATCAGTTCCCAGACAGAGATGGTCTCCATGACCGGCGCGACCTCCGGTGTCGTTGCGACCTGTTCCAGCATTTGCCGGGCGGCGTCGGCGTTGTCCTGTACCTGTGCGAGAAGCTCGAAGGGCATGTGTTGTGCTTAGGTTGGTAGTTGAACGCGGAAGTGCGTCGAAAAATTTTCTCAGGTGAGCTGGGCGAGCGCGATCTCGAAGGCGGTGCTGGTGACACGGTTCTTGCCACTGTGCTTGGCATGGACGTTCTCCAACGCTTTTCCGATCACTTGGCTCACATCCTCGAAGATGGCTTTGTCGGTGAGTTCCGCACCGTCCTGCATGCAATAGGCAAAGACGCGCGCCATGCCGCAGTTGGCGATGAAATCGGGGATCACGCTGACCTTCTGATCGGCATGTTCGGCGATGGGGCCGTAAAAGATCTCCAGGTCGGCGAAGGGCACGTTGGCGCCGCTGGCGATCACCTCCAGCCCGGCGGCGCACAGGCGGTCCACCTGCACGCGGGTCACCAAGCGCGAGGCGGCGCAAGGGAGGAAAACCTCCGCACCGCAATCCCAGATCTTTTCGTTCACGGTGTCGAAAGGCAGGATGTCCTGCATACGCAATGCGTTGCCGTCCTTTTCCAAGAAGAGTGTTTCCACCGTCTGAGTGCTTAGGCCTTCGGGGGCCACGGTACCGCCGTGCCGGTCTATGATGCCGACGATGAGCGCGCCTTCACGGCTCAGGTAGTAGCCCGCTGCGGCTGCCACGTTCCCCCAGCCCTGCACGGCAACGCGTTTGCCTTTCACTCCGCTCCCGTGGAGGCGGTAATGGTGGATCACGCTCTGCGCAACACCCCAGCCGGTGATCAGGTCGGCCACCGCGAATTTCCCCGGAACGGGGGTGAATTCGGGGTTCTCCACCCGCTTGCTCACGCCTGTGCGCAGTTGGCCGAGGATGCGCACTTTGGCGCCTTGGTCCGTTGTGGCATGTCCATTGACCACGCCCTCCTGTGGGTGCCACAGTCCGTGGCGCTCGGTGATCGGGATCACTTCGTGAAGCTCGTCCACGTTCATGTCGCCGCCGGTGCCGTAGTAGGCTTTCAGCAGTGGGATCACGGCCTTGAACCAGCGGTCCAACACCTCGCCCTTGCGCGGGTCCATCGGGTCGAAGTTGATACCGCTCTTGGCCCCGCCGATGGCCGGACCGCTCACGGTGAACTTTACCTCCATGGTTTTCGCCAGGCTCATCACCTCGCGCTTGTCCAAGCCCTTGCGCATGCGCGTACCACCGCCGGCGGCCCCGCCGCGCAGGCTGTTGATCACCACCCAGCCCTTCGCATCGGTGGGACCATCATGCCATTCGAACACTACTTCGGGCTCGTGCTCCTCGAACTTCTTCAATGCTTCCCTCATGTGCTCTTCTCAGCTTCCGAAGCCCAAAATTAGCCGGGGCGGACGGGGCATTCGGACCTGTTGGACGGGGTTATCCCTTACCGGGTGTTAATTGGGAAGGTGGACCGCTCCCCCGATGTTGTCCCGGGAAGCGCCGGTAACGCTCGCCAGGGTGTTCACCTCACCCCGGATGCGCATCAGGCCGAGAAAGGCGAAGATCACCGCTTCCTTGTAGTCGATCAATTCCGTGGAAGGCAGCTCCGGCTTTGCCTTGCCCAGCGCGGCGACCCGCTCGATCAGAAACCCGTTGTGCCCCCCGCCGCCGGTGAAAAGCGCGCTTACCACCTTGGCCTTGTCCAATTCTTGGGCGATCAGCAGGGCGATGTGCTCGATCACCGTGCGCAGCCGTTTTTCCAGCGGCGCTTTCGTGGTGATCAAGGGCTTCATCTTCTCTTCGAACCACTCCCGGCCCAAGGAACGGGGAGGCTCCTGCGCATAGAAGGGCAAAGCGTTCAGCTTGGACAGCAGTTCCACGTCCACCTCACCCGAGCGTGCAAGTGCACCGTCCGCATCGTAGGGTTTTCCGGCTTCGCCCGCCAGAAGGTCCAGCGCTTGATTGCAAGGGCACACATCGTAGCCAATGGGTTTCTTCCCGCTGTGAACGGAGATGTTGGCGATGCCCCCGAGGTTCACGAACGCCTTGTGGTCCGGGAAGAGCAGCTGCTCGCCGAACGGCACAAGCGGGGCCCCTTGACCGCCCAAGGCCACGTCCAGGGTGCGGAAGTCACTTACCGTGGGCAAGCCGGAAAGGGCGGCGATATGCGCGCCGGAGCCCACCTGGAGCGTCAGGCCCTCATCCGGTTGATGGAAGATCGTATGCCCGTGGGAGGCGACGAGGTCCGCGCCATGCTCTTGGAGCATCTGTCGGCAACCGTGGCCGATCGCGATGCCGATGTCGCGGTTCAGCCGTGCCAGTTCCAAGGCATCACCACTTGTAGCCGCCAACAATCGCTTGCGCTTGGCGGCATCGTACGGGACGGTCCGGGCAGCCTCCACGGTGAAGGACCACTGCTTGCCATTGTGGGCGAAATGGCACAACGCCAGATCGATCCCATCCAGCGAGCTTCCGCTCATTACTCCGATCACGCGTAGCTTGTCTTCCATTTCCACTTGGCCGAATTGAGGCTGCGGCGAAGGTATCGGCTACATTTGCGGACTTGTAAAAAAGACCTGATCCCCATGCAAGACCACTCATCTTCCGGTATGAACTTCGAATTGAATGAAGAACAGAAAGCCGTGCGCGACGCCGCCCGCGACTTCGCGCAGAACGTCCTGAAGCCCGGTGTCATCGACCGCGACCGCGAGCAACGCTTCCCCAAGGAAGAGATCAAGCAGCTCGGCGAGCTCGGCTTCCTCGGCATGATGGTGGACCCGAAGTACGGTGGTGGTGGCATGGACGCCATCAGCTATGTGCTGGCCATGGAGGAGATCAGCAAGGTGGACGCCAGCTGCTCCGTGGTGATGAGCGTGAACAACAGCCTCGTCTGCTGGGGCCTGGAGGAGTTCGGCAATGAGGAGCAGAAGCAAAAATACCTGGTGCCCTTGGCGAAAGGGGAGGTGATCGGTGCGTTCTGCCTCAGCGAGCCCGAAGCCGGTAGCGATGCCACCAGCCAGCGTACCACCGCCATCGACATGGGCGACCACTACCTGCTCAACGGCACCAAGAACTGGATCACCAACGGCGGCACCGCCAGCACCTACCTGGTGATGGCGCAGACCGATGCCGCCAAAGGCCACAAAGGCATCAATTGCCTCATCGTGGAGAAGGGTATGCCCGGCTTCGTGGTGGGTGCCAAGGAGGACAAGCTCGGCATCCGTGGTAGCGACACCCACACGCTGATGTTCCAGGACGTGAAAGTGCCCAAGGCCAACCGCATCGGCGAGGACGGCTTCGGCTTCAAGTTCGCCATGAAGACGCTCGGCGGCGGCCGCATCGGCATCGCTTCACAAGCCTTGGGCATTGCCAGCGGTGCGTATGACCTGGCCTTGGCCTACAGCAAGGAACGCAAGGCTTTCGGAAAGCCCATCAGCGAGCACCAGGCCATCGCCTTCAAATTGGCCGACATGGCCACGGAGATCGAAGCCGCCCGCCTGCTCTGCCTGAAAGCCGCATGGCTGAAGGACCAGCATCTGGACTACGACCGCGCCAGCAGCATGGCCAAGCTCTTCGCCAGCGAAACGGCCATGAAGACCACCGTGGAAGCGGTGCAAGTGCATGGCGGCTACGGCTACGTAAAGGAATACCACGTGGAGCGCCTGATGCGCGATGCCAAGATCACCCAGATCTACGAGGGCACCAGCGAAGTGCAGCGCATTGTGATCGGACGGAGCGTGCTGAAGGAAGGGTGAGAAGAACTCCTGCCTAAGCGTTTCTTTTCTATCTGATAGCGGACAGAACTAGACAATTTCCGCGAGTTCCTTGAACAGCGTGGTCATTCCCTGTTGAACGCCGTTCCGCGCTTTGGCGGAATGGCGTTCAACGTTTTGCAGCTACAAGAAGTTGGCGATTTCGGAGACGAAAACTGTCTGCCAGCACTGAACTTGATACGAAGCACAAAGCTTCATTTAACCACTGAACCGCCAATTTCTTGTAGGTGCTGTGTGTGCCCAGCATGGGCCAAGAATGCTACCGCAAGGTAGCGTCGTTCTTTGAATATCCAGAGGGTGCAAGTCCCTTGCCGGCGAGTTGTCGAAGCCGGTTAGCAAGGCGCAAGGTGGTAGGGGGCGACCCCTGCACTGAAGGAAGCGCGACTGCAAAAGTCCGTACTGACGAACAGGAACCGCATAAGGAGGCCACGGTGGGTGGGTAAGCAGGCACATCACTGCAAAGCCCTTGGACAACAACCCCACGGCGGTAGATGCGGCGGGAATGGACTGAAGGATATGGCCCTTACCTGGGGAGATCTCCATGGCCACGTGTGGCGTAGTGGAGAGGTCAGCAGAGGTCGTAGTAGTGGGTGGATACGAGCCGTCACCGTAAGGATAAAGGCGGAGGTCTTACAAGCCCATGAAGGACCGAACGTTGAGGTGTTCCAAATGCCGTTGGGATCGCCTGCCGCAAGGTGGGGAAGCCCGCGATAAGCGGAACAGAGTAGAATGAAGGAGTGAACAGGATGATCGAACGGATCGTAGCGAAACCGAACATGCTCAAAGCCTGTCGGCAGGTGGTGTCCAACAAGGGCGCTGCCGGTGTTGATGGCCTTGGTGTGCTTGCCCTTGCCCAACACCTTGCGGTGCATGGCGAACGGCTTGCCACAGAGCTGCGCGGTGGCCACTACGTTCCGCAGGCCATTCTGGGGGTAGCAATACCCAAGAGCAAAGGGGGCACCCGTCTATTGGGTATCCCTACGGTTACCGATCGCCTGCTACAACAGGCGGTACACCAAGTGATCATGCCCCTGTTCGAGGTGGAGTTCAAGGCACACAGCTACGGCTTCCGCCCCAAACGGAGCGCCCAACAGGCGGTTCAGCGCGCGCAACAGAACATCAATGAGGGGTATCAGCACATTGTTGATATAGACCTGAAAAGCTTCTTCGATGATCTGGCATTGTCTGTCAAATCGTTAAGAAGCGTAAGTGAAGATTGACCTGCAAACCGTCCTACCGCTTAAAGAACCTGCACCAATCATATTTTTCCATTTCAAGTCTGTCGGCCATGCCCAAAGTCCCATTCCAGCACCGATAAATGAAAAGAGCCAATGCCTACAGGTTTTCGATTCACAAGTCCTTTAATTATTCTAAACTATTTGTTTGTCCTAAGCCACTTTGCCAAATGTCACCGATTGAAATGCAAGTGTCTTGCTATTGAATCAGTCTGCGAAGGTGAAAAAGTCAACTGACTTTGTATGTTGATGGCAATATGTTTTCCATTGTCAAAATGAACTACAATTTTCAATTGATTGCCAATTTTTCATAAGTCAAACGCTTCTGTAGTCCTTATTCTCTTCCATTGAATATGTTGAGTCGTCAATATCCGTTTGTCTGGTAATACTTTGAATGAAACGTCTTGCAAGATTCATCTATAATGAAAGTTGTAAGTATTGCAGTAAATGATTATTCAGTCCATTATTGTCAAGTTGAAATGTATTTTGCGAAAATTGTCTGGGTTATAATTTCCATTGTCAAATCAATGTCTGTTGTATTGATAATGCCATTAATTTAGTTTCGCACTTAACAACTGTCTGTCGTGAACCAAATGTCTTTGCAGCATTGTAACGAGTTGTCCAATCTGCAATGGAGTATAATTCGTCATTGTAAGTTCTGAAGCTCAATTTATAGATTGATGATAGTCTTTATCTGTCAAGTATCCGATTAACAGGTTGATCTCCTTGGTCTAAATGTGCTCTACCGAGTTCAATGGTAGTCTCGTCTGCAAACTGTCAATCTTAACATGTTGTCTTCGGTGAAAAGTGATCAGATTGCTACGTTGCAGCATAATCTATTGTTCAGTCCTGTCCGCTTGCAGGCCAATTCAAAAATTACTGTCACCAAAACTGTCAATATGTCGAATCATGTCATGTTTGTCGATGTCATGGTCATAGGTCGTCGGTTTAATGCTTGACGCATAACTAGTCGGTTGTACCCATAATGGGGTTTATTTCTGGACTTGGTTTATGCTTGGAGTTGGTTCTATTGCACCATTTAGACATGTAAAGCCCAATAGGACGTCACAGGTCCAAGTCCTCCAAGGGGCTGCGGATCTTACCCAAGGCTTTGGTGCTGACATGCGTGTAAATTTCCGTGGTTTTGCTGGAACTGTGTCCTAACAGGGTTTGAATATAGCGCAGGTCGGTTCCCTTTTCCAAAAGGTGGGTGGCGAAGGAATGCCTCAGCGTATGCACGGTAGCTGGGGCGGTGATACCCGCCTTGTCCTTGGCCCTCCTAAAAATTGTCTGGACACTGGTGTCCGAATATGCGCCACCGCTTTGACCTTCGAACAAGAACATCTTAGGCCGGTATTCCACAAGATAGCGATCCAGTCGCTCGAGTATTTTAGGACTGAGCATGGTGATGCGGTCCTTCTTTCCCTTTCCGCCTCGGATGATGATCTGATGCCGATCCGGGATTATGTCGCTGCGCTTGAGGTTGATCAACTCACCCAGACGGAGACCTGCGGAGTAGATCAACATCAGGATGCATTGGTGTTTCAAGTTGTCCACGGCCCGCAGTATGTCCGTCACCTCTTCTGCGCTCAGCACATTAGGCAGTTTGCGTTCCCCGCGTGGCCGCTCGATGAACTTCACGCGCTGCGCATCGCCGATCACATCCTTATAGTAGTACCGTACGGCGTTCACCACCTGGTTCAAGTAGCTGTTGCTCACCTTGCGTTCGGAGGCCATGTGATGCTGGTAGCGCTCAATGTCCTCCGTACGGATGTCGTTCGGATGCTTCTCAGGGAAATGCTGGAAGAACTTCTTGGTGGCGTTGAGGTAGGTGTTGATCGTCCTTGGGCTGTAACGGGCGATCTCCAATTTTTGCTGCATGCGCTGCAGCGCTTCCTTTTGTGGGGTGCTTAACGGCACTTCGGGTACGCTGTTCGGTTTGCTGGGCGGAGTGATGGTGATCGGTTTTACCGGAGTACGAGGCGTGCTTTTCTTCTTCGTGAACAGCGCATCCGCATTTACCCATGCCGAACCTTTGTATCCTGCGAAAATGGCTTTCATGCTGGCGCTGCCATTTTCCACATGCCAACACCTATTGGTTTTGCTCCATTGGGCACCGATGGACTTGGCGGTGGCGATCAACTCGCTGTCGTATGGAAAGCGCAAGGCGATCCGGCGCTGGCCGTTGTGGTCCAACGCTTCCAAGGTCACGGTTTTCTGTTCGACGGCCTTTTCGTCGGGCATGGTGCGCTGAAGTTATACCACAGCGTCGGCATGGCGAGTGGTCCAGCACATCCGACCCGCTGTGGACGATCTCACTCACACCCCTTGAATGAATTGGTTTTGCCGCTGCATCAATTGGATCTGCGGCTGGGTCAATAGGATTTGAGACTGATTCAATGGGATTTGAGACTGATTCAATAGGAATTGAGCCTGATTCAATGGGATCTGCGGCTGAGTCAATGAGATCTGAGACTGAGTCGATCGGATCTGCGGCTGAGTCAATGGGATCTGCTGCTGAGTCAATGGGATCTCGGTCTGAGTCGATCGGATCTACGGCCGGGTCAATTGGATTTGTCGCTGCGTCGATCGGATTTGTCGCGGCTTCAATTCCATTGGGTGCCGAAGGACCTTACCGTGGCGATCAACGCCGGGGTCGCATGGAAAGCGCATGCGGCAGGGTATCTTTCGGTAAACCGCCGCTGTTGTTGGAAAGTGAGCGTGAAATACACGATGCTCATTCAACATCCGGTCCGGCAAGCAAAAGGCGGTTGATCATCGCAGTGGCGGACACCAGCCTCGCCCTTCACAGCACCTCTACAACCTCTTCAAGCTTCACGCCACGTGAGCCTTTCACCAGCACCAACAGGCCCTCGGGTTTCGCGGCCTTCAGCGCTTCCACGGTGGCGGCCACGTCGGGGAAACGCCGCAATGGGATCTCCGGTGCGGCCTTCATGAATTCCTCGCCTACAACGATCGTGTCCAGTCCGAGCGACTTTACTAAGTTGATGATAGCGACATGTTCGGCTTGGCTGGTGGCCCCGAGTTCGCGCATATCACCGAGAATGGCGAGCTTTTTCCGATCGGTGCGCAGGTGTGCGAAATTGGCCAGCGCCGCGGCCATGCTGGTGGGGTTGGCGTTATAGGCGTCCAGCACCAGCTCGTTGCGGCCGGTGTCCTTCAGTTGGGACCGGCTGTTGGCGGGCACGTATTCGTCAATAGCGTTGATGATGTCGTCGTCCGGCACGTCGAAGTGTCGACCGATCGCCACGGCGGCCATGGCGTTGGGCAGGTTGTATTCGCCCACAAGCTGTGTTTCGCCATGCCAACGCCCAATGTGTTGCGCGTCCTCGAACATGAAGTGCAGATAGTGGCTTTCTCCCTCTTCCACAGCGCCGCGCACATCGCAATGTGGCCCAACGCCGTATGTTACGCGGTCCAGTCCCTCGCTCTCGGCCATCAGCAGCGGGTCGTCGCCATGTACGAAGGTGATGCCACCGTGGGTGCGGAGCCAATTGTAGAGCTCGGTCTTGGTGCGCACCACGCCTTCGAGGGATCCAAAACCTTCGAGATGGGCCTTTCCGATATTGGTGATCAGGCCGTGGGTGGGCTCGGCAATGGCGCAGAGCTCAGCGATGTCACCGCGCTTGCTCGCGCCCATCTCGATGATGGCGATACGGTGCTCCGGTTTCAGTTTCAGCAAGGTCAGGGGCACACCGATGTGGTTGTTGAGGTTGCCCTCGGTGGCCAAGGTTGAACGGTTCGGATCCAGCACAGCATGCAGCAATTCCTTGGTGGTGGTCTTGCCGTTGGTGCCGGTGATGGCGATCACGGGGATCTCCAGCGTGCGGCGGTGCTCAAGGGCGAGATCCTGTAGGGCCTTCAGCACGTCAGGCACCAGGACGTAGCGCGCGTCCACGGCCACGGCGGGGTCGTCCACCACGGCATGGGAGCAGCCGCCTTCCAGAGCTTTTGCGGCAAAGGCGTTAGCGTTGAAGTTCGGGCCGCTTAGGGCGAAAAAGATGCCGCCGGGCAACGGCTTTCGGGTATCCGTGCAAACACCGGTGGAGGCGAGGAAGCGGGTGTGGAGTGAGGACATGGGTGACGATCGGAAGATCAGAAAATTGGCCGCAGGCGCCGATGCGAGATCGCTTCGCAGAGCCTCGCGATGACGTGATGGGTGAGTGGCAACGCCTGTCAACTGACAACGAACAACTGACAACTGAACACCCCAAAGAAAAGGCCCCGCAGGCATTCAAGCTGCGGGGCCTTTCGGAGTCCGGTCAAAAAAACTACTTGCTCAGCTTGCTCCGGCGCTTATCGTCGCCTAAGCCCACGGGGCTTCCCACGCGGGTCATCGCGCAGCGGAAGCCGATGGCGGCGGTGCTTTGGCGCTCATCGAGGTAGCGGCGCGTGCCGGGGTTGGCCCAGTAGATGCGGTCCGCCCAACTGGCACCTTTGTACACACGGGAGTGGTCGTTGATCAGCGTGGTCTTGCCCCAGTCGTACATGGGGTTCCCCTCATGCTCCGGATCCTCGTAGTAGATGCTGCTCTCCAGATCGCCGTCCACGTAATCAATGTTGTCCGACTGGCGGTAGTTGCGCCGGTCGATGTTCTCTTCCACCGTCACCCTGCGCTCCTTCACCTCACCGGGTTGGCTCTCTTGGTATTCGCTCAGGCCGGCGAGCAGTTTGGGGCAGATCTCCAGGTCCTGTGCCTTGATCATGTCCACCATGTCCTGCACGAGCTGGTTGGCGGGATCCGACTTGCGCTGGTTGTAGAGGTCCGCCGCCTGTTCGATCTTCACCATCAGGTCGTCGATCAGCTTGGCCTCATCCTCCGAAGCACGTCCCTGCATCTTGGTCTGGAACTCGGTGAGCCAATATTTCACACCGCTGATGTCGTAGATCACCTTGTCGTATTTGTCGGCGATGGCCCCGTCACTGTTGAGTACCTTGGTCTTGAACACGTTGCCGCGGAAGGGCTGCAGGCCGTCCGCGTCCTCGAAGCTCAAGGGGCGGTAAACGTCCATGGTCCATTCGCTCACGTTGCCGGCCATGTTATAAAGGCCGTAGTCGTTGGGCCAGTAGCTGAAGACGGGCGCGGTGATGTCCGCATTGTCGTTGAGGCTGCTGGCAACTCCCATGTAATCACCCCTGCCGCGCATGAAGTTGCCGCGGAAGTCGCCGAAGAACGTGCCGCCCTTCTTGCGGTTGTCGTAACGGACAAAGTGGCCGTTCCATGGGTAGACGCGGCGTTCAACGATCCGTTCGTCCACGGTGTTGCCCACCAGACCATACGCCGCGAACTCCCATTCAGCCTCGGTCGGGAGCCTGTAACGGGGCAGTACGATGCCGTCCTCCATACGGACGTTCCGCGTGTCGACGTTGGGGTTGAAGTCCTGCACGCCGTCCACTTTCTTGCCGCTCTCGTACTGTCCGGCCAAGTAGCTGTCCGTGGTGAAGTGGTCCTCGTTGATCTGGTTGGGATAGTGCTCGAAGAGGCCTTCGCGGATCAGGATCGCCTCGTTGACGCGGTCGCCGCGCCAAGCGCAATAATCGCTCGCTTGCAGCCAGTTCACGCCTACCACCGGATAATCGCGGTAGGCCGGATGGCGCAGGTAGTATTCCACCTTGGGCTCCATGAAGGCGAGCTTGCTGCGCCACACCAAGGTGTCCGGCAGCGCCTTCTTGTAGATCTCGGGATAGTCGGCACCGTACACGCGGCTCAACCAGTAGAGGTATTCGCACCAGTGCAGGTTGGTCACCTCGGTCTCGTCGATATAGAAGGAGGACACGGTGACGGTGCGCGGAATGTTGTTCCAGTCGTGGGTGAGCTCGTCCACCACGCGGCCCATGGTGAATTGTCCGCCCTCCACCAGTACCAGTCCGGGGCCGGTCTCCTGGTCCTCGAAAGGGGCCTTTTCAAAGCCGCCGTTCTTCGAGTCGTTGTAATTCCAGCCCGTGGAAGTGCTTTGTTCAAACCGGCAGCTGCTGAGCAGAATGGCGGTGCAGGCGAGCAGGCCTATGTTCCGTGACAGGTTCATGGTCTTCATGTGTTCGGTTCCTCGGCTTAGAACGTTGGGCAGGGCACTGTGCGTACCCGGCGACGTTTTTTCTTGCAGTCGAATTGCAGGGTCAAGCTGATCTCATGTGAACCCGCAGTGGCGGTGGTGAGCTTGCTTGTGGTGACGTCATAACTGTAGCCGAACTTGAGGTGTTCGGTGTGGAAGCCGATGAGAGCGATGAAGGCGTCGCGGGAGCGGTACCATACACCGGCCATGATCGGGCCGTGGTCCACGTAGAGGCCCAAGTTCAATTGACGGAACGCGGCTTGTTGCTGATATAGTATGCTCGGCGAAAGCTTGGTCTTGGGCGCGCCGTACTTGCCCCGCACCCCCAAGGGTATGGCAGCGCCAGCATGGGCCGTGATCTTCATGGGCATCTTGCTCGTTCCTACGATCAGCGACTCGTTCGGTTCGGTAAGGTGATGGGCCGCGATCCCCACGAAGAACACATCGGTGTAGCCCAGGAACCCGGCGGAGAAATCGGCATTGCCGACACTGCCGCCCCGGGGCACGTCGTTGGTGGCATAGACGAAGCCGCGGCGCGGATCGATCATATCCCCGAAAGTGAGCTTGTTCCAGTCCAGCGACTTCTGGAAGTAGGTCGCTTGGAATCCAGCTTTGATGGAAAATTTGCGGCTGATGGCCTGGGTATAGGAATAGATGCCACTGACGGTGGTGGTGTTTAAGGTGCCTTTGCCCGCTTGGTCGCTGGTCACCAAAAGGCCCAAGCCGCCCATGATGCCACGCACGTCCTGGTCATAGCTGGCGCTGGTGGTGACGAAGGTGCCGCTGAGCGCAGGCCATTGGTTCCTGTAGTTCAACACCACCCGAGGACAACGGGCCGTGCCCGCGAACGCCGGGTTCAGGTACAGGGGATTCGCATAGAACTGCGTGAACTGGGGGTCCTGCGCAAGCGCGGCCAAGGCCCCAAAGAGACTCAGTGCAAGCCCGAGGGCGACACTTCTGCCGGTCCATATTCTCATGCTACACGATCGTTCTTTGCCTTTTAAGACCGCCAAGTATACGTAGCGCGCGCCACTTCGTTGTTATTGTCCCCGCAATAAGAACGCGTGAAGGTCGTTCACGGAATGTTCCCGGCGGGGCGGGCCGAAGTTATACTTTCGCTCCGATCCTGTTGAAAACCGACTATTTCCCCAGCATGCGCGCCTTCCTCGGCTCCCTCCTTATCCTTGCCTCAGCAACTGTTTCAGCCCAACAGGCGGGTTCGCCAAAGAAGGCCCCGGCACCCGCCACCCCGACCAGGACATTGACCTCCTCGCAGGCGGTACCGGTCGAAAAAGTAGCCCCTGATCTTCCGTCCTGGTGGGACAAGGCGATCTTTGATGGAAACCGGAGCGACCTGCCCCTTATCCATGAGCGCAGGGTCCTTGACATGGGAACCACAGGCTTCACCGCGTACTTGACGGACGCGGAGTGGAAACCCATGTCCGCCGATGAAGTGGCCGCCTTGCCCGGTCTTGGGCAGCCCGGCCCGGAGCCCGTGCTCCATACCACCCTCCGTAGCTCGCGCAAACAGCCCAATGCCTTGGTGGACATCGAGCCGTACCGCCGTAACACCGTGACCGGGCAGATCGAAAGGCTTGCATCCTACCGGCTTTCCATCGTGGAGGACCATGCCCCGCGCGGGGGCCAGCGGGCGAACACCTATCCCGACCATTCCAAGCTGGCCAACGGCGATTGGTACCGGTTCACCGTGCCGACCACCGGTGTCTACGAGCTTTCCTATCAATTCCTGCAACAACTTGGGGTGGATCTCAGCAACCTGACATCCGACGCCATCAATGTCTACGGCAACCATGCGGGCCTTTTGCCGTTCACCAACTTGCCCCATCTGCCCACCGATCTGCTGCTCAATGCCATCCGCGTAGAT
Source organism: uncultured Flavobacteriales bacterium (assembly GCA_963706125.1). Lineage (GTDB taxonomy): Bacteria > Bacteroidota > Bacteroidia > Flavobacteriales_F > PHOS-HE28 > PHOS-HE28. Next base: position 380,889 of record CAVPLQ010000004.1, on the reverse strand, counting down.
GATGGTGGGGACGGGACCTTTGGCCCGGGGGACCGCATCCTCTTATACGCCTCAGGGCCCACGCGTTGGGAGCGGAGCGCAGATGGTCGGCTTTTCAACCATGTGAAGAATGTGTACACCGATTCATCCAGTTATTTCATCGGCATCGGGACGGACGCTCCCAAGCGTATCGCGAACGCGGTGTTGAGCGATGGCCCCGCTTCGGACCAGGCCACGGCGTTCAACGATCGGCAGGTGATCGACAACGATGGGACGAACCTGATCAAGTCGGGCCGCATCATGTTCAGTGAGATCTACGACCAGGTGACCACCTACAACTACAACTTTACCATGCCGAATCTCCGTTCTGCGGACACCACGTGGCTGAAGGTGAATCTGTTGGGACGGTCCATCGGTGGGGCCAGTTCGTTCAATGTGCAGGCAGCAGGCACCACGCGCAACATCAATATCCTCTCGGTGGGCACCAGCGAGACCTCCCCGTATGGCAGCTATGTGAGCACACTGTGGGGCGTAACGACCTCCGGCAACAGCCTCCCCTTTTCCGTCACCTTCAACAAGTACGACCCGATCACCTCCATTGGCTACATGGACTACATCGAGGTGAACGCCCGGCGCGAGCTGCGGATGACCGGCGACCAGTTGGCCTTCCGTGACCTGAACACGGTGGGGCCTGGCCGCATCGCGAACTTCGTATTGGACCAGGCCGGGGCGGTGCAGCACATCTGGGAGGTGACCGACCCGGCGGACGCACGGGAGGTGCAGGCCACGGTGAACAACGGGCAGATAGGCTACATGGTGGCCACGGACAGCCTCCGCGAATTCATCGCCTTCAAGGGGACCGGCCTGTTGCAGCCTGTGGCCATCGGGAGGGTCGCCGCGCAAGACCTTCATGGCACCCCGATCCCGACGGACCTGGTGATCGTGTGCCCGCCCCAATTCATAGGCGAGGCCGGTCGCTTGGCCCAGCGCCGTACGGACGAAGGGCTTTCCGTGGTGATGGTGACGCCGCAGCAAGTGTTCAATGAATTCTCCTCCGGGCAACGCGACGGCACGGCGATCAAACGGTACATGAAAATGCTCTACGACCGGGCCGGTTCGGATATCGCGATGCTTCCCCGCTACCTGCTGCTCTTTGGCGACGGCTCGTACAACAACCTATCGCTGGCCCCGAGTAACCAGAACTGGATACCAACCTACGAGAGCTATGATTCGTGGACGTTGAACAAATCGTACACCACGGACGATTACTTCGTGATCTTGGACGACGATGAGGGAGAGGAGCAGAATGACCTGATCGACATGGGCGTGGGCCGTTTGCCGGTGAGCAGCGTGAACCAGGCCCAGGCCGCGGTGAACAAACTGCTGAACTACGACAAGTTGACCCTTTCCAACACAGGGGGCAGCAGTTGCACCACAGGTGGGGACGGTGGCGCGGCGGATTGGCGCAATTCGGTCCTCTTTTGTTCGGATGACCAGAGCGGAGGGAGCTTTGAAGGACAAGTACACATGGCCAATAGCGATCAATTGGCCCGGCGCGTGGAAGCGGAGTCTCCCTGCCTGAACGTCAATAAGATCTATCTGGACGCTTATGTGCAGTACAGCACACCCGGCGGCGAGCGCTATCCGGACGCGAACAAGGAGCTTCGCGATCGGGTGCAGAAGGGCACCCTGCTGGTGAACTATGTGGGCCACGGCGGGGAAGTGGGCTGGGCCCATGAGCGCTTTTTGGACAATGGCACGATCCTGGGCTGGACCAACCTGGAGCGGCTACCCTTGTTCATGACCGCCACCTGTGAGTTCAGCCGGTGGGACGACCCCGTCCGTACATCGGCCGGCGAGAATGTGTTCCTCAACCCCAACGGCGGCGGGATCGGCCTGATGACCACGACCCGTTTGGCCTACAGTAGCCAGAACCAGCTGATATCTAACGACTTCTACGACTATGTGTTCAAGCCCACGGACGAGCAGGGCCGGGATCAACGCTTGGGCGATATCTACCGGCGTACCAAGGTGGATGCCACGCCCGCAGGGAACACCGGGACGCCCAACCACAGAAATTTCAGCTTGCTGGGCGACCCTTCGATGCGATTGGCCATGGCGCGGAATTCAGCCGTCATCACGGCCATTACCGACACGTTGGGTAACCCGATGGACACCATCAAGGCCCTCTCCACGGTGCGGGTCAGCGGAACGGTGAACAGCCAGAACGGGCAGGTCCTCACCGACTTCAACGGCACGGTGGTACCCACGGTGTATGACAAGAAGACCGCCGTCGCCACCTTGGTGAACGATCCCGGGCTCAATGCATCGCCCTTCCCATTCGAGGTGCGCAAGAACATCATCTACCGCGGCCGCGCCACGGTCACCAATGGCCAGTTCAACTTCACCTTCGTCGTACCCAAGGATATCGACTACCGGGTGGATTCTGGGCGTGTGTCCGTCTATTGTGAAGGCCTCACTACCAATGCCTGCGGCTACACCAATGACCCCTTGGTGGGCGGCACCGACAACAATGCACTTGCGGACGCCTCGGGGCCTGACATTCAACTGTACATGAATGATGAGAGCTTCGTCCCCGGAGGGATAACCAATGAGACCCCGCTCCTGTATGCAAAGCTGTTCGACAACAACGGCATCAACACCTTGGGCAGCAGCATCGGGCATGACCTGATCGCCACCTTGGACGCCAATACGCAGAACGCCATCGTGCTGAACGACTGGTACGAGGCGGACAAGGACACCTACAAAAGCGGGCAGGTGCGCTACAAGTTGAGCGACCTTTCCGAGGGCCGCCACACCTTGGACCTCAAGGCATGGGACGTGTACAACAACAGCAGCCAAAAGAGCACGGAATTCGTCGTGGCCCCAACGGCGGAGCTGGCATTGGCCCATGTGCTGAACTATCCCAACCCCTTCACTACGCACACGGAGTTCTATTTTGAGCACAACAGGCCATGCACGGTCCTGGACTGCCAGGTGCAGGTGTTCACTGTTTCAGGCCGATTGGTCAAGACGCTCAACCGCCGCTTGGACTGCGATGGTTTCCGAAGCGAACCGTTGGCCTGGAACGGCTTGGACGACAACGGCGACAAGATCGGTCGGGGCGTATACGTCTACCGCCTGAGCATAACCACGCCCACCGGCGAGAACGCCGATAAGATCGAGAAGCTCGTGATCCTGAGGTAAGAGAGAAAGTTGAAAGTGGAAGGCTGAATAAGGAAAGTTGAAGCCCCTCGATCTGCCAACGCGTAACCCGTAACCCGTAACCGACCGATCCGCAACACGTGCGTCCAACACAATAACCCCCGGCAACCCGCGTATATTTGCCGCCCTTTTCCCCGAATGAACCTGACGATGACCTTCCTTTCCCGCGTTGCCGCCTTTTGTTGCGCCTTTGCCATTGGACACGTTGTCAATGCTCAGGTCGCCACCCCCTGCATCAGTGAACTTAGTGGACAGGAGTGCGGCGAACGGCTTAATACGATCACCACCGCCGTGCCCTTTTTGATGATCGGCCCGGATTCACGTTCCGGAGGCATGGGCGATGCCGGCGTGGCATTGCCTCCTGATGTGAACGCACTGCACTGGAATCCCAGCAAATTGGCCTTCGCCGAGAACGAGGGAGAATTCCGCATTTCCGTTTCTCCGTGGTTGAGGAACTTGGTGCCGGACATGAGCTTAGCCTATCTGGCCGGGTACAAAAAGTTGAACAAACGCAGTGCATTGGGCGGCTCATTGCGATACTTCAACTTGGGCAGCATCACGTTCACGGACATCAACGGCGGCGTCATCCGCGACTTCAAGCCTGCGGAGTTCGCCGTGGACGTCTCCTTCGCACAGCAGTTCAGCGAGCGCCTCGCCGGAGGTATCAGCCTGCGTTACATCAACAGCAACCTTACTGGTGGGCTGAACGTCAGCGGCGCCAACACCAAGGCCGGACAGGCCGTGGCAGCGGACATATCCTTCTTCTACCGCAACGACCGGATGCTCATTGCCAAAAAGGACGCCACCTTCGCCTTCGGGCTGGACATCTCCAACATCGGCAACAAGATGTCCTACAGCGAAACCTCCCGCACGGACTTCCTGCCGATCAACCTCCGCTTGGGCCCTGCGCTCACCGTGGACATCGACTCCTACAACACGATCACCTTTAACGCGGACATCAACAAGCTGCTGGTGCCCACCCCACCGGTGTACAAGACCGAGCCGGATGATAACGGCGTGGCGGTACCCGTTGTGGACGATGACGGGAACTATGTGGTGTTCAGTGGTGAGGACCCGAACCGGGGCGTAGCCGCCGGCATTTTCGGTTCCTTCAGCGATGCACCGGGTAATGTCTACTACGACGGCCAAGGTGTGCAGCATGTGGAATCCGGCAGCAAGCTCAAGGAGGAATTGCGTGAGATCTATTTCGGCGGTGGTCTGGAATACTGGTATGCCAAGCAGTTCGCGTTCCGCACGGGTTACTTCTGGGAAGCGGCCACGAAGGGCAACCGCAAGTATTTCACCATGGGCCTCGGCGTGAAGTACAGCATCTTCTCGTTGGATTTCAGCTACCTCATCGCCAACACGCAGCAGAGCCCCTTGGCCAACACGCTGCGCTTCACGCTCGGCTTCAACTTCGACGGCAAGGCCAAGAAGAAAGCGGACGCGGCTGAATGAAGGTCCGCACCGGATTCGGTTATGATTCCCACCGCTTGGTGGAGGGACGCCCCTTCATGCTCGGCGGCATAGCGATACCCCACGATAAGGGCGGGCAAGGCCACAGCGATGCCGATGTGCTTCTCCACGCCATCTGTGACGCACTTCTGGGCGCCGTGGCGTTGGGCGACATCGGACTGCATTTCCCGGACACCGACCCGGCCTGGAAGGATGCCGACAGCAGAAAACTGCTTGCGCACGTGGTGAAGCTGCTCCGCGAAAAAGGCTGGACCGTGGGCAACATGGATTGCACGGTGGTGCTGGAAAAACCCAAGTTGCGACCCCATGTGGACGCCATGCGCGCCGCGATCGCCGAGCTGTTGGGCACTGATCAGGATGCCGTGTCCGTCAAGGCCAGCACGAACGAGAAGATGGGCTTCGTGGGCCGGGAGGAAGGTGTGTGCGCCTACGCGATCGTTCTAGTGGAAAAGCACTAGTGTGCTAACCCGTAAGTTGGTACACTAGTCGTCGTTGTCGTCCCGGATAGGTTCCCGGTAATTCTCGTGCCCCTGCTCATCCTCGAAGTAGAACACGCGTAACTGGGCGGTGTCTCGCAGCAGGTCGATCCGGCCCACTTCCACGCGGCTAACACGGATACCCAGACGCTCCTGTAGGTCCGTGAACATCGCCTGCTTGTTCTCCGGTTTGATCAATTCGATCCGCTCATAGATCAAGATGCGCATGGCTTCGTGCCGGGTGAGCCATACCTGTTCCAGCGCATACACCAAGATAAGCACCATCGCGTTGGTGAAGAGCAGTTCCGCAAGGCTGATCTTTTTGCCGGCCAAGGCGTTGATCACGGCCAAGCAGATCGCGGTGAACAGGTAGGTCATGTCTTTCACCTCCAGCTGTTCGGTGCGGTAGCGTATGATGCTGAAGATGGCGAACAGCCCGAAGCCGAAGCCCATGCTCAGCTTCACGTTGTTCATCAGGATGCACAGGAAGAAAATGAGGAAGTTGAAGACGAAGTAGGTGAAGAGGTTCTCCTTCTTGCGGTGGATGGGATAATAGATCAGGCGGATCAGGATGAAGACCACGATCGCGTCCAAGCCGAACTTGAACAGCAGTTCCCAGAGGTCCTCATGGAAGAGGTTCATGCCGAAGATCTTCATGTTTGAACTGATTTCATGCCGCGATGGCCAAGCGATTGGCGCGCAACAATATGGGTTTAAACTGATTGTACTTGATGCCGGGGTTCAGCAGTAACGTGCCGATGCAGTACTTGCTGAAGCTGGCGGGCGGCGCGGGAAGCCCTCGCATAAGCGCTGCGAAGGGCGAGCCGTGCCCGGTTTTCCCTTCCTTCAGCTCCGCCACGCACACACCGGCCAATGAGGCTTCGCCGTTCGCGTCCCGGAAAGAGAGCGAGGTATCGAGGGTGAGCCGCTCGGCACGTTCGCGGTGAACGAGCGTGTAGCGGAAAAATTCATTCCACATCGTGGGCACCAATGGTCGAGTGAAGCCGCTTGCCTCTGCCACGAACGCTACCTGCCCGTCCGTGAGGTGTTCCGTGATGGCAGGGATGGGGATGCGTCTTTTATCGGTGCCTCCACGGCCGGTCCTTCGCTTCACCTCCAGAAAGCTGGCCCCTGAGCTTGCATACTCACGCATCCGGACCTTGGACCGGAAGCTGCGTCCGTTGTGGTGGTCGAAATAGAATTGCCGCTCCGGCGTGTCGTAATAGAGGGTCCTGTACGTGCTGCCTCGCTGGCCGTCCACTTCCAGCATCCGGTATTCGCTGCTGAGGGTCTCCAGTATCTGCGGCAGTCGTCCTATGCCGAACAGGTACTTCGTGTCCATCCGTGTCTGGAGGGCCACACCGTCCATGTCCCGAAGAGCGATGGGGTCGAATTGCTGGAGTATGGAGGAAAGCTGCATATTGAAAAAGCGGGGCAAGCTAAGGGAAATCTGGCAGTGGCAGTGAGCAGTGGCAGCGGGCAGTAGGTAGTGGCAGTAGGCAGCGGCAGTAGGCAGTACGCAGTAGGCAGCGGTAGTGGGCAGTAGGCCAGGGGCAGCCAGATCTGGGCATCGAAGGCACCCGGTATCATGTACCCTCCGCCCTGTACCAGAAACTCCGATCACCAACTCGTGCAGGCGCTACCTTCGGCACCCTTTTCCCAACATGGCAAACACACGCAAGATCGCGCTGCACTATTTGCAGCATCCGTCCTGGTCGGCACTCCCGGCCGATGACAGGGAACTGTTGGAACTGGCGGTGAAGGCCGCGAAGAACGCTTATGCGCCATACTCCAAATTCAAGGTAGGCGCTGCCATACGGATGGAAAGCGGCGAGATCATACCGGGGAGCAACCAGGAGAACGCCAGCTTCCCGGCGGGCATCTGTGCCGAACGCACCGCGCTGCATGCGGCCATGACGGTGCTGCCAAAAGGCGAAGTGGAAAGCATCGCCATCGTGGTGCCGCAGATGAAAGGCACCAAGCCGGTCACGCCTTGCGGCATCTGCAGGCAGGCCCTGGTGGAGCAGGAGCGCCGCCAAAAAGGACCCATGCGCCTGTTGATGGGCATCGTGAAAGGCCCGGTGATCGAGACCTTCAGCGCGGAGACGCTCCTGCCGCTCTGTTTCGACAGCGCCCAACTCGGCAAGAAGCCGCGCTGAGCGGACAGCCCCGTCCTCCTAGGCTATCTTTGAGGCCCCATTCTTATAACGACTGGAATGACCGTTAAGACCGCAAACTCAACCAAGCCCCGGAAAAAGGAAAACCCCACCGGGGAGACCCGGACCTTCGACAAGGACACCTACCTGCGTTGGTTCAAGGAGATGATGCTGATGCGCCGCTTCGAGGAGAAGACCGGTCAGCTCTACACCATGCAGAAATTCGGTGGTTTCTGCCACCTCTACATCGGGCAGGAAGCCATTCTTGCCGGTCATGATCACCGCGATCCGCAAAGAGGACCGCATCATCACCGGCTACCGCGACCATGCTCATCCATTGGTGCTGGGCACCCCGGCGAAGAACGTGATGGCCGAACTCTACGGCAAGCATCACCGGTACCAGCAAGGGCAAGGGCGGCAGCATGCACTACTTCGACAAGGAGCGCAACCTCTTCGGTGGGCACGGCATCGTTGGCGGCCAGATCGGCCTGGGTGCGGGCATCGCCTTCGCGGACAAGTACCGCGGTGAGGACCATGTGACCTTTGCATGATGGGTGATGGTGCCATGCGTCAAGGCATCCTGCACGAGACCTTCAACATGGCCATGACCTGGAAGTTGCCGGTGATCTTCATCATCGAGAACAACAACTACGCGATGGGCACCAGCGTGGAGCGCACCAGCAATGTGCATGATCTGAGTACCACTCGGGCGAGAGCTACGACATGCCGCGGCCTCGGTGTGAACGGTATGCGCTGCGAGGATGTGCATGACGCCATCGCGATGACGCTGTCGCGCATGTGCGCGCCGGCAAAGGTCCGTATCCTCTTGGACATCAAGACATACCGGTACAAGGGGCACAGCATGAGCGACCCCCAGAAGTACCGCACCAAGGAAGAGGTGGAGGGCTACAAGAAGCAGGATCCCATTGAAGGATGTGCGCGAACCATGCTGGAGAAGAAGTGGGCCACAGAAGCACGAACTGGAGAAGATCGACGATGCCGTGAAGAAGGAAGTGGAGGAAGCGGTGAAATTCGCCGAGGAAAGCCCGATGGCCACTGCTGAGGAACTGTACAACGACGTGTATCGAACTATCCCAGAGGACTGATGAACCGCATTGACGCAGCAAGGACTATGACCTAACATTGCAGCGTCTCAACCAGACGTTCGAAGCCATGGCCGAGATCGTACGCATGCCGAAGCTGAGCGACACCATGACCGAAGGGGTGGTGGCCGCGTGGCACAAGAAAGTGGGGGATACGGTGAAGAGCGGCGATGTGCTCGCCGAGATCGAGACCGACAAGGCCACCATGGAGTTCGAGAGCTTCACGGATGGCGTGCTGCTTGCACATCGGTGTGGAGAAAGGCAAGACCGCGGCCGTGGATAGCGTGCTGGCCGTGCTCGGTAAGAAGGGAGAGGACATCAGCAAGTTGCTGGCCGAGCGGCTGCTGAGGCGCCAAAGCGGGAAGCAGGAGAAGGCACCGGAGCCAGGTGAAGGAGGAGCAGTGCGCTACGGAGCGTCCGTACGCCGGTCGACAACAGCGCCAGCAGCCTGAAGCGCGCGCAGCAACTATAGCACGCGCACCGGCTGCCGCCCTGCGCCTGCCACACGAGGCTGCACCGTCCAACGGTCGGGTGAAAGCCAGTCCGCTTGGCCAAGCGCCTGGCCGAAGAGAAAGGCATCGACATCGGTCGTGTACATGGAACGGGCGATGATGGCCGTGTGACCAAGCGCGACATCGAGAACTATCACGGCGCTGGTGCGGTTTCTGGGGCCCGCAAGTGGAAGGCCTTCGAGAAGTGCCGGTGAGCCAAATGCGCAAGACCATCGCCAAGCGCTTGGCGGAAAGCAAGTTCAGCGCACCGCATTTCTACCTCACCATCGAGATGGACATGGGCGCGCCATGGCGGTGCGCGAAGCCATCAACAAGGCAGATCGCCCCGGACAAGATCAGCTACAACGACCTGGTGATCAAGGCCTGTAGCCATGGCGCTGCCGCCAGCACCCCAAAGTGAACAGCAGTTGGCTGGGTGATCGCATCCGCTACAACGAGCACGTCCACATCGGCGTGGCCGTTGCCGTGGAAGAAGGATTGCTGGTTCCCGTGGTCCGTTTCGCGGATGGCAAGCCGTTGCGCACCATCGGTGCAGAAGTGCGCGACATTCGCCAAGAAGGCCAAGGACAAGAAATTCAGCCGCAGGATTGGGAAGGCAACACCTTCACCATCTCCAACCTCGGTATGTTCGGTATCGATGAATTCACGGCCATCATCAACCCGCCGGATGCGTGCATCCTGGCCGATCGGCGGCATCATCGAAAAGCCCGTGGTGAAGAACGGTGCCGTAGTGCCGGGCCATACCATGAAGGTGACCTTGAGCTGCGACCACCGCGTGGTGGACGGGGCCACGGGGGCGGCTTTCCTTCAAGCGGTGCGGGCATCGCTGGAGAACCCCGTGCTGATGTTGGGCGCGGCCTCGATCTAAGAAAATGACCCCGGCGCGGAAGGATCCGTTCGGCGCGCTGCTGGTATTCGGCCAGTTCGCATGCATCGCCGTGCTGGTGTTCGGAGGGGGATGGATCTTGCGTTGGTGGGGTTGGGCCCTGTTCGCGTTGGGCCTCTTGGTGTTCCTCTTGGCCGCGACCGCATTGGGCGGCAACAATCTCACCGCAATGCCCACGCCCCGGTCCGGAAACACCTTAAGCAAGCGCGGTATCTATGCTTTTGTGCGGCACCCGATGTACCTATCGGTGCTGCTGTGCGGAGCGGCGATCGCATTTGGTGCGCCTTCAGCCTGGCGTTGGGCCGCGCTGGCGTTGGCCGTGATCGTGCTGGTAGTGAAGATCAGGCATGAGGAACGTAGGCTCACGGAAAAGCACCCTGACTATCCGAAGCTGATGCGCGGTGTGGCGCGGTTGGTACCGGGGGTATGGTGAAGCGTCGCTGCGGTCAATTCCCTTGGGCTGCGGGCTCCGGCACCTCCTTCCTCGCCCGCACCAATCCGTAGGACATCAGCAAACTGGTGCAGAGGATCACCACGAAAAGCACGCCGTTCCCAACCAAGGGATGAGCTTGTGCCGCGGGAATGCTGAAGAACAACAGGATGCTGATGAGGCCGCGCGGGGCGATGAGCTGCACGTGGGGCCGCTCCTCCTTCGCCACCACGGCCATGATGCCGATGCGCGCGAAGTAGATCGCCGCGATCATGAACGCGCCCAGCGCGAGCACGGGCAATTGCGCCAGTTCTCCCAGGATGATGCTGGAGCCGAATAGCAAAAAGAAGAAGGTGCGGATCAAAAAAGCGCTCTCGGCGGTGAGCGTCTTCATCTGGTCCAGGTCGGCGGCCATTTTCGGATAGTGGAAAACGCGCGCGAAAACCGGATGATGCAGACGGTCCGCGTTGTTCAGCAGCAGCCCGAAGGCCAGTACGATGATGAGCGAACTGAGGTGGAACTGCTTCGCCAAGGCATACACCATCACCAGCACGGACATGATCAGGAAGAACTTGATGTGGTGCTTCAGCTTGCCCATGATGAAGAGCAGACCGAGGCAAAAGACCACGGAGATCAAGGCGATGGCGCCCATGTCCATGCCCAGTCCGAGGATCGATCTGGAGGTCACCGACTCGTTGTAGAGCGCAAAGTCGAACACCACGATCCCGAGGATGTCGGAAAGCGAGGACTCGTAGATCACGAACTCGCGGTCCTTCTTGAGCATGTGGGCCACACTGGGGATAGCGATGGACGAGCTGATGACTGCGAAGGGCAGTGCGTTCAGCACACAGATGTACCAGCCTTCATCACTGAGCATTTTAAGGACCAGCGCGATCAGCGCAGCAGTGCCCATTAGCACCAGCAGTGCCGATAGGAAAGCCCTGCGCAGCATGCCCACCTTGCCTTTGTCAAAGTGGATCTCCAACGCCCCCTCCAGCACGATCAGGATCAAACCGACGTTGCCCAATACGGCCAGCAGCTTGCTGGTATCGCCGATCTCCACGCCGAGATATCCGGTGAGCAGCGAGATGCCGATCCCCAGCAACATCAGCAGCACCACGGAAGGGAACCGCGTGCGTTTGGCGAAAAGGTCGAAGAGGTAGGAGAAGATGACCAGTCCGCAGAGGATCACCAGCGTAGTATACGTGCTCATTCGGCGGTAAAGTAAGTCGGCAACACTGAACGCAGGTAGCGGTGAACAAGCCTATTTTCGGGGCATGGCGCAGGTGCTGGAAACACCGATCGAATTCCTGAAGGGCGTGGGGCCGCAGCGGGCGGAGCTGATGCGCAAGGAATTGGGCGTCGGGACCTTCGGAGACCTCCTGCTGCACTATCCCTTCCGCTACGTGGACCGCACGCGCTTCAACGCCGTGGCCGACATTGCGGAGGAGGGAACGGCGGTGCAACTGCGCGGAGTGTTGAAGGAGGTGCGCATGATCGGTGAGAAGCAGGCACGGCGGCTCACGGCGAAGCTGACGGATACCACCGGCACCATTGAGCTGGTGTGGTTCAGGGGCCTCCGCTGGCTCCAGCCGATCTTGAAGGACGGCGGCGAGTACATCGTCTACGGCAAGCCGACCTGGTTCAGGGACCGCTTCAACCTGGCCCATCCGGAGATCGAGTCCGCGTTGACGTGGGACCAAGGTTCGGCCACCCCGCTACAGCCCGTTTATAGCACTACGGAGAAAGCCTCGGCGAAAGGCTTGAACAGCCGCGGTATCGGGAAGTTGGTCCATGCGCTGTTGCCGCAGTTGCACGGCGTGCTGCCGGAAACGCTCAGTGCCACATTGGTGCAGCAGCTTGGCGGCATCAGCCGGGAGGAGGCCGTGACGGAGGCCCACTACCCACAGGACAAGAAGCGCTTGGACATAGCGGTGAAGCGGCTGAAGTTCGAGGAGCTGTTCTACATCCAGCTTCAGCTCCTCAAGCAGAAACTGTTGATGCAGCAGGATGTGAAGGGCAACGTTTTCGCGCATGTCGGCCAGTACTTCAATTCATTCTACACCGACCACCTACCGTTCGAGCTTACCGGCGCACAGAAGCGTGTGGTGAAGGAGATCCGCAAGGACATGGGCACGGGCCGACAGATGAACCGCTTGCTGCAAGGCGATGTGGGCAGCGGGAAGACGCTCGTGGCGCTGCTCAGTATGCTCATCGCGCTGGACAATGGCTTCCAGGCGGCGATGATGGCACCTACGGAGATCCTTGCGCAACAGCACTTCAAGAGCATATCGCGCTTTCTGGAGGGTCTGCCCGTGGTGGTGCGCCTGCTCACGGGCAGCACCAAAGCCGCCGCACGCAAGAGCTTGCTCGCAGCACTGAAGCTGGGCAAGGTCCACATCCTCGTGGGCACGCATGCTTTGCTGGAGGACCGCGTGGTGTTCCCGCATCTGGGCCTGGTGGTGATCGATGAACAGCACCGCTTCGGCGTGGCGCAACGGGCGCGGATGCAGGCCAAGGCGAAGGTGCCGCCGCACGTGCTCGTGATGACCGCAACGCCCATCCCGCGCACGCTGGCGATGACGCTGTACGGCGACCTGGACGTGAGCGTGATCGATGAGCTGCCGCCGGGACGCAAGCCCATCAAGACCGTTCACCGCGACGACCATGCACGCAACGCCGTTTTCGATTTCCTGGGGTCGGAGATCGAGAAAGGTCGGCAGGTTTACGTGGTGTACCCGTTGATCGAAGAGAGTGAAAAAAGCGACCTGAAGGACGTCACGGACGGCTACGAAAGCCTGTCGCGGCGCTTCCCGCTGCCGAAGTACGCGGTGGGCATCGTGCACGGTCGCATGTCGCCCGAGGTGAAGGACTACGAAATGGCGCGCTTCGTGAAAGGTGAGACGAACGTGCTGGTGGCCACCACCGTGATCGAGGTGGGCGTCGACGTGCCCAACGCCAGCGTGATGGTGATCGAGAACGCGGAACGCTTCGGACTGTCGCAGTTGCACCAGTTGCGCGGCCGGGTGGGGCGCGGTGCCGAGCACAGCTACTGCATCCTGATGACCGGCGACAAGCTCGGCAACGACTCACGCACGCGCATCAACACCATGGTCCGCACGCAGGACGGCTTCGAGATCAGCGAGGTGGACCTGCGGTTGCGCGGACCGGGCGATATCATGGGCACACAGCAGAGCGGTATCCCGCAGCTGCACCTGGCCAACCTCGTGGAGGACGCTGACCTCTTACAGCAAGCACGGCGTGTGGCGCAGCGGCTCTTGGACGAGGACCCGGAGCTTCAGGACCCGAAGAACGCCGCCATTGCGGTCAACTTGCGGGAACAGATGCGGGAAAAGGCAGTGTGGGGACGGATCGGGTGAAGGCTCACCGCCAAGACGCTAGGAGTGCCAAGAAATTGGCTAAATGGTATTTACCGCAACGTACGCCACGAGCGCAACGCAGGAAAGCTGAATGTTCAGGATGCTCCGTTAGTTTGTGGGAGAATTGAACAATGACCTGAGGCGCCCTTCGATCCCCTTTCAGAAACGTTGCGCTCGTAGCGTGCGTCGCGGTTGGAACAAAACCTTGGCGCTCTTCGCGTCTTGGCGGTGAAAATGTCAAGTCGTCAGCGCCTGCCGCCTCCGCAACTGGTCCGGATCCAGCACATGCGCCAATGCGCCTGCGGCGATCAAGAACTGCGCGATGGCATAGGTGATGATGATCCCGACCTGCACCTCCTTCAGCGGAAAACGGAAGCGGTCCCAAGCCAGCATGCTGTCCGAGGCGATGAAGAGCAACGAGCCGATGAACACCAGCCAAAAGCTGCGCGGGTAGGTGCGCCGGTAACGGAACCCCGCCAGAATGCCCATCAGCGCGATGGCAGCCACGTAAGCGATCACGGGCAAACCTAAGCCATCATCCAAGTGCGGCATGAGGTCCCAGGCGAAAAAGAAAGCATAGGTGCCGATGCCGAATGCGATCAGGATGGGGACGAGCAGGCCTTCCATTCCCCCGACCTCAGAAATGTTCTGCGCGAAGGCAAAGGCATAGCAAAGCTGGGCAAGGAAGAACGCGCTGAGGCCGATGAGAAAGTTGAAGTCGTCCACATAAGTGAACATCAAGGCAATGTCGCCAATGAGGGAGAAGAACAGCCCCGCTTGGACCAACAGCGTGAACCGGTCACCCACGCGGCGGCTGTTGAAAAAGAACCAAGAGGAGAGTATGATCATCAGCAACGGCTTACACAGCCATTCCAGCGTGTGCAGGCCCTTCAACTGCGCGATGCACGTACCGATCAGGGCAAGCGCGTAGATACTGCCGTTAAGGATCAGGTTCTTCTTTGGATCCATTGAAGCGCCGAAGGTAAGCGGGCGAGCCATCCCGACAGACTACCATCGCAGACCCCGTGGCTACTTTCGCGGCCTATTCATTCCTCCATGCGCATTTCCTGGAACTGGCTCCTCACCTTGATCAACACCGATGCCCTTTCGCCCTATGAGGCGGCGGACATCCTCACCAGCACCGGGCTTGAGGTGGAAAGCGTAGAAGCGATGGAGTCCGTGCCGGGCATGTTGGCCGGGGTGGTGGTGGGCGAGGTGATGAGCTGCAGCAAGCATCCCGGTGCCGACCGCCTGCAGGTATGCTCCGTGGACATTGGTGCGGGGGAACCTTCCCAGATCGTCTGCGGCGCACCGAACGTTGCCGCCGGGCAGAAGGTGCTGGTCGCGACCGTCGGGGCGGAACTACACCCCGTGGGCGGTGAGCCGTTCATCATCAAGAAGGCGAAGATCCGAGGCGTGGAAAGCAAAGGCATGATCTGCGCCGCCGATGAACTCGGCTTAGGCACCGATCATGACGGTATTATGGTGCTGGATGCCTCCGCGAAAACGGGAACATCCGCCGCCGAGCAACTGCAACTGAAAAGCGATCATGTGATCGAGATCGGCCTCACGCCCAACCGCTCCGATGCCTTGGGCCATTGGGGCGTGGCCCGCGACCTCATCGCTGCGCTGAACCACCGAACCGGCAGTAAATACAAGGTGGTGCTGCCTGCCGTGGAAGCTTTCAAGCAGGACGACGACGCACGCACCGTTCCAGTGGAAGTGCAGGCTCCGGATGCCCTGCCGCGCTATGTCGGGCTTACGCTCACACACCTTATTGTTGGGCCTTCGCCCGCGTGGCTACAGGAGCGCTTGAAGAGCATCGGGCTCAAGCCGATCAACAACGTGGTGGACGTCACCAACTTCGTACAGCACGAGCTGGGCCAGCCTTTGCATGCCTTCGATGCAGACAAGCTGAAAGGCGGTAAGATCATCGTGCGCAAGGCGAAAGCGGGCGAGCACCTCACCACACTGGACGACAAAAACCGCATCCTCGACCCCGAGGACCTGTTGATCGCGGACACGGAGAACGGCGCCTGTTTGGCCGGCGTGTTCGGCGGTGCGGGCAGCGGCGTTTCCGAAAGCACCACGTCCATCTTCCTGGAGAGCGCCTGCTTCGATGCCGTCACCATCCGCCGCACCGCGCGCCGCCATGGCCTGAACACCGATGCCTCCTTCCGCTTCGAGCGTGGCGTGGACCCGGAGATCACCGTGTACGCGCTGAAACGTGCGGCGCTGCTGCTGAAGGAAGTGGCCGGGGCGAAGATCAGCTCCGCCATCATCGACATCGCACAGCCACGCACTTGGGCTGAAGTGGACCTGCATTTCGCCACGGTGGACCGCCTCTGCGGTGTGGCCATCGTGCCGGATGCCGTGGTCCGCATTCTCGAAATGCTGGATTGCCGCATCAGCGATCGCACTACGGATAAAGCACACGTGCAAGTTCCGCCCTATCGTGTGGACGTGCTGCGCGAAGCCGACCTCGTGGAAGAAGTGTTGCGCATCCACGGATTCGATCAAGTGCCCATCCCGGAGCGCCTGATGATGCCCGCCGTGCAGCAATCCGAAACAACATCCGAAAGTTTCCGCCAACGCTTGTCGCAACACATGGCGGCACGTGGCTTCCGCGAGGTGATGACCCCCTCGTTAGTGAACGGCGGTCGCACGGTGAAGCTGAAGGCCGCCGAAAAAGAAGCGTTGGTGCGCCTGAAGAATTCGCTGAGCGCCGAGTTGGACGTGATGCGCCCCACGATGCTCTTCGGCCTGCTGCAGAGCGCCGCGCACAACATGGCCCGCCAGCACCGCGACCTGCGCCTTTTCGAGAAGGGCCGCATCTATTTCGTCGCGAACAGCAAGATCATCGAGGAGGAACGGGTTGCATTGCTGATCACCGGCAAGCGCTCGACTGACAACTGGCGCAGTGCGGACCGCAAGACCGAACTCGCCGATGTGAAAGAGGAGCTTGAACTGCTGCTCCAACGCATGGGACAGGGCGGGAACACGAAGTTCAGCGTGAGCGAAAGCCCCTTGCTGGCTTCCGCAGTGGAAGTGAAGGTCGGGAAGAAGACCGTGGCGTGGCTGGGCGAAGTGGCGGCGAACGTGGCCAAGGTCTTCGACGTGGACCAGCCCGCGTACTATGCCGAGATCCACGATGAAGTGCTCGTTGCGCTGTTGGGCGGCAGCCGCACAACCTACCAGGAAGTGTCCAAATTCCCCGCCGTACGCCGCGACCTCAGCCTGCTGCTGGACCGCTCCGTGGCCTACGCGCAACTCGAGCAGGTCGCCTACCAAGCGGAGCGTAAGTTGCTGCGCGAAGTGGACCTCTTCGATGTGTACGAAGGCGACAAATTGCCCGAAGGCAAAAAGAGCTACGCGCTCAGCTTCATTCTCCAGGACAACGAGAAGACCCTCACGGACGAGCAGGTGGACAAAGCCATGGGCCGCATCCGAGGTGCGATGGAGAAGGAGGTGGGGGCGGAGTTGCGGGGGTGAGGTCTAGCGCATTAATGTGTTAATACACGAGTCCACCGTGCGGGTCTCATACGTCTGACTTTGCAGGTGCCGTGACCCCATGTTCACCCCCGCCGAACGGCAGGCACCCGGTACGTGGTAGAAAAGCGCAGCAGCTCTATCAACGCGGGATCCTTCAATTGCTCGGCGGAGCGGATCTTGACGTGCCGGTAAAGTTTGCCGGTGCCTTCCAGCAGCTGCGCGGGGTCGGGGAGTTCCGCGCCGTAGTTGAAGCCCACCGACAGATGCTTGGAGGCGGGCAGGAACCAACAGAAGTGCTCTGAATTTTTCTTGATCCCCGTTCCGAAGCCGATGGTCTTTTGCCGCACCCATGCCACCTCCACAACTTCAGGAAGGATGCGATGAATGAGTTTTCGGGTTTCCCGGGCCAAGGACTGGACGGGAACTGAAAAGCTTCCGATGGCTTGCTCAAATTCGGCATCGGTCGTTCCCATGATCGCTTGAAAAGCAGGTGCTCGTGTGTGAAAATTTCCTGCATCCGCATGCAGCGCTACCGCAACCGATAGCTCAAGCTCAGCATCACGCCTTTTGCGGTCGCCTTTCGGTCCAGATCACCACTGCCCATGCTGTTCATCAACTGCCCGCGCATCGCCGGTTCGATCCCAAGGGACCATGCCGCGTTGAAGCGGTAACGCACGTAGACTCTGGCCGTGTAGCCGAGGGTCAGTTCACGGAAAGGCTGATCGGTGAAGGCCACGTAGACCTCGTTGTCCGGTGCCGGCAACGCGCCACGACGGCCGGTGAGCAGGCCGATCGTCGGACCGCCGCGCAGGCCGAAGCTCCATCGGCCTTGCACCAGATGTGCATCCAGTAGCAACGGAACTTCCAAGTAGCTCACGCGGTTCAGCTCGTTGCGCGCTTCGCGGATCCGCTCCGTGGTGTTCGTGGTGTCGGTGCCTTGCGCCAGCACGTGTACCGTGGTGTTTTCGGAAGTGCCCGTGTAGGTCGGTGGCGTACCCGCAAGGGTGTCCGTGATGACCAGGACCATCGTGTCCACCGGCATCAAGTACCAGAAATTCTGCAAGGTCATGTTGTTGCGGTCCACGGCGTCCGTGCGCAGCCGTTCCGCGTAAGTGCTGTAATGCAGCCCCGTGCCGATGCCGAAGTTGCGGCCCATGTGCATCAGTTCGGCACCGATGCCGATGCTGTTCTCATTGCCGATGCCCGCATTCCAATCCGCGCTGTTACTGCCGGCATACTTCGTGGTGGAAGAGAACAGACCGCCCATGATGCTGACCTCCCACGGAGCACGCTCGGGCACCAATGGGGGAGGTGTGGCCGCTACAGGTGCAGCTGTGGTGGAATCTCCAGGTGTTGTGGGCGCTGTGGCGGCGACCAACGCGCTATCGGGGATAGTTGTAGCCGCTGAGGAGGCGGGCTCAGGGTTGGAGATACTTGGTGCTTCCCCTGTTCCTGTTCCTTGCGCAAGCGGTTCGGCGTGAACGGGATCCGTGGATGTATTCGTCCCTTTATCCGCCTTATCAGGCACCGTTTGTTGTGTGTTTCCGGGCGTTATGGCCGCCGCGTTCGAGGATGTCCCGCTTGTACCGGCCATGTCTTGTTTGTCGACCGGCGCCATTGGAGGAGCAACGGCGTTTTCCGGTTGTTCGGCTCCATCGGGTTCCGTGGAAGTTGCTGTTGTTGGAAGAGATTGAGTTGATGAAGCCGCTGTCGGTAATGTGGTGTTCGCTGGTTCATCACCCTTTGGTATCGTGGGGTCCGCAAGATCCCCCTGTGTAGCAGCGGAAGTCATGGCATGCGGGGTGCTCACGGCGGCGTTCTTCTTTTCGACCGGCACGGTCGCTTGCGTGTTGGGTGCCATATTCTTCTTGGAGGAAGTTGTGGTCGACAGATCGGGCTTGCTCGTGGGCTGTTCCGCTTTTTTTCGGGGTATGTTCTTTTCGGCTGTCCAGTTCACCTTGCTTTCGGCCTCTGGCGCTTGTTCTTCGGAATGGACCGAAATGGACTGCGCCGTGGTTTTCTTGATGGACGGCGCTTTCATTTCCGCAGCTGCCGCTGGAGCGGTTGCTTCCGGTGATGCTTCCGTAGCTGAGCTAAAGGGTATCGATCGGTCGAGGAGTATGATCTCTTCTGATCGTGGTTCTGCTTGTTC
Source organism: uncultured Flavobacteriales bacterium (assembly GCA_963706125.1). Classification (GTDB taxonomy): domain Bacteria; phylum Bacteroidota; class Bacteroidia; order Flavobacteriales_F; family PHOS-HE28; genus PHOS-HE28. The sequence continues at coordinate 361,622 of CAVPLQ010000004.1, read as the reverse complement.
AATGGCACCAACAGCACTTTGCTGTTCCGTAGAACCCGTTCCGTACCAGGCCAGTCCGCCCACCAGTATTAATGCAACGGCACCCGCGATCCACATGGCTTTGTTCCCACCACCGCGTTCCGCATCGATCAGCTTGCGCGCACCCTGCCAGTCCGCCTCCTGAAAAGCGAATTGGCGCTCTTCCAGCTTGCGCCGCGCCAGCTCGTCGAATTCTTCGTTGAGGCTCATGGCAATGCGGTTTTTACGGTGACGGTCCCGGCGATCTGGGCGATGGCCTGTTGAAGTGTCTGTCGTGCATGCGAAACGTGCCACTTGGACGTGCCGGTGCTGATCCCGAGCATCTCGCCGATCTCTGCGTGGCTGAAGCCGTCGATGGCGAAGAGGTTGAACACGTTGCGTGACATCTCCGGCACGCGCAGGAGCAGCTCCGCGAAGGCTTCCCCCTCCATCTGCCGCAAGTAGTCGTTCACTTCGCTGCTTACGTGTTCTTCCACCGGGACGTCCATTTTTTCGTGTGCTTTTCGTTCGCGCTCCTTTCGGAAATTGTCGATCACCGTGTTGATCATGATCCGGCGCACCCAAGCCTCGAAAGGAACCTCCGGCCGGCGTTTGTCCATGTTCATCAGCACCTTCAGAAAGCCCTCGTTCATCCGGGCGGAAGCATCCTGCCGGTTGCGTTCGTAACGGGAACAGATGGACATCATCATCGGGTAGAGGGTTTTATACAGTTCATGTTCCGCCCGCTGGTCTTTGCGGATGCAATCGGCCAAGAGCGTTTCGCGGACCATGTTGCGTTGTGCGGAAAAGTGCCCGCCGAATTGCGGGCACCCTTCCAAAGCTATCGTTCCGCGCTTAGCGCACCTTCATGAAGCGTTGGGTGATACTGCGTGCATCGTTCCCGATACGCACCATGTACAGGCCCGGCTCCAGATCGTTGGTGGAGATCCGGAAGGTGTTGCTGCCGGTGGTGAGGAGGTGACTTTCGAGGATCACCGTGCGTCCGCTCGGATCGATCACCGTCACGGGCACCGTGCCGCTCACGCTGGTGTTGAAGGTGAGGTTCAGCTCGTTCAGCACCGGGTTCGGCCATGCCTTCAATTCGGCGAAGGCGGGGACCTCCGTGATGCCGGTAGGGATGTGTTGGATCACGTTCAAGGTGAAGCCTTCGGAACGCGTTCCCGGTGCCGGCTCATGGTCCGCCGCGCCGCCGCCGATCACCAGCTCGTTCAAGATGCCGTTCGCGTCCACGCTGATGGTGTCGCAATAGGTATCGGTGCAATTGGCACTGGTCATAGTGAGGCAGAGCAGCCAAGGGCCATCGCTGATATACACGTGGGTGGGGTATGCGTCGGTTGAGCTGCTGCCGTCGCCGAAGTCCCAGAAGAACTGGTAGTTGCCGTTGCCTCCGCTGCTGAGGTTCCATACCCATACTTCGTTCGGGATAGGTTCCACACCACCAGCGCCCGTGCTGTCGTACGCTTGGATCGGCCAGAAGTCGGCGTTGCAACCCGTGCCGCTCGTGTCCTCCACACAAATGCAGGCAGCGCTCCACGTGCCGTTTCCTCCAGCGGGATTATTGCAGGACGTCCCGGGCAGGTTGGGGCCGTTCACGATGCCGAGGCAGTCCATAATGCCGCTGTCGGGTTGGCAGATGCAGTTCGCGTCCCAGGTCCCGGTGATGCTGCCACTCCATGTCGAATCGGCACAAGCCGTGCCGGGCAGGTTGGAACCGCCGGGTATGCCTAAGCAATCCAGCATCCCACCACCTTGGCCGACGCACTGGCAAGCAGCAGACCAGGTGTCGCCGGTGGTTGCCGGGTTCCCGTCGTCGCATGGCGTGCCGGGCATGTTGGGCCCGTTCTGGATGCCGAGGCAATCGAACATGCCGCTATCGGGTTGGCAGATGCAGTTCGCGTCCCAGGTCCCGGTGATGCTGCCACTCCCTGTCGAATCGGCACAAGCCGTGCCGGGGAGGTTGGAACCGCCGGGTATGCCTAAGCAATCCAGCATCCCACCACCTTGGCCGACGCACTGGCAAGCAGCGGACCAAGTGTCGTTGCTGGTGGCGGGGTTCCCATCATCGCATGAAGTGCCTGACGTGTTGGGGCCCCAGAGCACACCTTGGCAATCGTACCAAATGGAATTATTGGAAATGTATCCCATGCTGTCCACCACCACCGTGTCGCATAACACGCTCGTGCAGTTGCCGGTAGTGATGGTGAGGCAGATGCCGTAGACCCCGGACTGCGTGAAGGTGAAGGTCGGCTCGGCCGCCGCACTGGAGCTTCCATTGGGCATCCACCACTGGTACATGATCGGAGCTGCGCCGGTGCTCGTGTTCGTGGTGGTCATCTGCCAGGGAATGGGGCTGTTCCCGTTCATCGCCTGCTGCACCGTGAAGCTCGCGTTGCAGGGGTCGATGACGCCACCGCAGCTAAGGTTCAGCTGGATGCTTGCCGAATCGAAGGGGGTGCTGAAGACATAGCTGCCCGAATCCATGGACGCGGTGCCGTTCCCGCAGGAAGACCAGGCCAGGATGCCGCCGGATGGCGAATCAACGTTGACCATGGCGGAGAAGGAGCAGTTCGCGTTGACGGATGTAGTGAGCGTCTGTGCCGGCAAGGTGCCGGGCTGGGTCTGAATGGTCACCAGCGTGTTCGGGGTACAATTGGCCACTTGGCCATAGACCACCACATAGTAGGGTGTCTGGGCCATGGCCGTCAGCCCACATACCGTGAGGAGACCGAGGCAGATGGTTCGGAAGGTGGCTCTCATTGTTCTATGTTTTTGGATCAAGTGTTCACCTCCATACACGCAGGTATGAACCGGAGGGTTGGGTGGACCTGAAAAATAGTTCCGGTTCGATGACGGCCTCCAAAGCGGAAAGGGTGCCCGCGACTTGGCGGGCACCCTTTCCAAAGTTGTCGTTTGGCGCTTAGCGCACTTTCATGAAGCGCTGGGTGATGCTGCGTGCATCATTGCCGATGCGCACCATGTACAGGCCGGGCCCCAGGTCTTCGGTGGAGATCCGGACGGTGTTGCTGCCGGAGGTGAGGCGGTGATTTTCGGCGATCACCTTCCGTCCGCTCGGATCGATCACGGTCACGGGCACTGCACCGCTCTCGCTATGGTTGAAGGTGAGGTTCAACTCGTTCGACGCCGGGTTCGGCCACACCTTGAGGTCGGCGAACACCGGGACCTCCGTGATACCGGTGGGGAGGTGCTGGATCACGTTCAGTGTGAAACCGTCGGCACGTGTTCCCGAGGTCAGTACATGGACCAAGCCGTTATCACCGCCGATCACCAGCTCGTTAAGGATGCCGTTCGCGTCCACACTGACGCTGTCGCAGTAGGTGTCCGTGCATCCGCCGGAAGACATCGTGAGGCAGAGGTTCCACGGGCCGCCGCTACCATACACATGGGTGGGGTAGGCGTCGGTGGAACTGGAGCCGTCACCGAAATTCCAGAAGAACTGGTAGTTGCCGTTGCCGCCGCTGCTGAGGTTCCAGACCCAAACTTCATTGGGGATCGGTTCTACGCCGCCGGCCGTGCTGTCGTAGGCTTGGATCACCCAGAAATCGGCGTTGCAAACAGTGGAGCCCGAATCCGGCACACAAATACAGGCGGCGCTCCAGAATCCAGGCCCGCTTACGGGGTTGTTGCACGCGGTGCCCGGCAAGTTCGGACCGTTCGGGATCTGGAGGCAATCAAGGAGGACGCTCGGATTGATCGTACCGTCCGCATCCACGTAAACGGAGTCGCAGGTGAAGCTTGTGCAACCGGACGCGTCGGCCATTGTCAAGCAAACGTTGTAGGGGCCTGGACCGGGGAACACATATTGGGGGTTTGCAGTGGCTGAGGTGCTACCATCGGGCAGTTGCCATAAGTAGGTGTAGGGCGCCGAGCCTCCCGAGCTGCAGCTCTGGAAGGTCGCGCTGAACGGGACAACACCGATGAATGAGCTGTCCTGCACCACGGAGATGCAGGCTTGGCAGGAATCGGGGTTCCCGCCGCAGCTCAGGTTCATCACCACGTACAGGCTGTCGAAGGAGTTCACGATGTACGAGCCGGTAGTGGTCTGCATGGCGCCGGAGCAGGGTGTGCTTGCTTGGAACCAGCCTTGGGGGGAATCCATCATCACGGTCACCGAGTACGTGCAGTTGGCGTCCAGCGGCACGTCGATGTCAATGGCGGGCTGGGTGTTCTGCACGGTGATGATGTTCACATAGCTGTTCGCCGGGGTGCACGGGGTGACCTGGCCCGAGATGATCACCTCGTAAGGTGGCGTCGGTTGTGCGAAGGCAAGGCTGCCAAGGAGCAGCGAGGTGCCAAGGAGAAGTGAGCGGAATGGTCGGTTCATGGTCAGCGGGGTTTTTGTTCGTTGGATGTGTTCACTCCCATACACGCAGGAAGTCGGTCAAGGGTTGGGTGGAGACGAAAATACTGCCCTTGGTATGACCGGCCCCAAAGCCGCAAATGGTGCTTGCCGAGGCGCAAGCACCATTCCGGGAATGAAGGCCGAGGTGTTCACCGCACCTTCAGAAAGCGCTGTGCCACCCGTTGTGCGGCATCGCCCAGGCGTACCATGTATAGACCAGGTGCGAGCGAAGCGGTGTTCAACCGGACCGCGTTGCGGCCCAACGCGAGGGGATGGTCCTCGCGGAGCATGGTGCGGCCGTTCAGGTCGATCACGGTTACTGAAATGGCTCCGCCATGGCTGCTCTTGAACGTGATGTTCAGCTCCTCCTGCGCGGGGTTGGGCCACAGGTTGAACTCGGCCAAGGCGGGAACTTCCGCAACGCCCGTCGGGAAGCCTTGGAGCACGTTCAGCGTGAAGCCTCCATCCCGGTCGCTCACATGCGTGGTGGTCACATGGGTCCCGGGATCGGTCGCCATCCCGTTCAGGAGGCCGCTCTCGTCCACGCTCACCGTGTCGCAGAAAGTGTCCGTGCAACTTCCATTGCTGATGGTGAGGCAGAGCTGATAGGGTCCGGGGCCTTGGTATTCATGTGTGGGGTAGGTCTCGGACGAGCTGCTTCCGTCACCGAAGTCCCAGGTATATTCATCGATGCCGCCACTTGCGGAGCTAAGGTCCAAGACCCACACCTCATTGGGGACGGGGGCCAAGAAATTGCCGCCGTTGGACGTGTCCGAATAGGCCTGCACCATCCAGAAGCCGGCTAAGCAGGGCAGGTTGCCTGGCGGGTTGATCGTACCGTCAGCACCGACGATCACCGTATCGCAGGCCACACTGGTGGCGCCCGTGATATCGGAGCTTTGTAGGCATATGCCATACGCGCCCGGGCCGTTGAAGGTGAAGCTCGGCGCCGGACCGATGGTGAGGGTGCCGTCGGGGAGCAGCCAGCCGTCCAAATAAGGTGGTGTGCCGCCGCTGGTGCAGCTGGTGAACTGCGCGGTGAAGGGTGCGCTTTGGGTGACGGTGAAACAGGCTTGGCACGCAGAGGACGTGTCCGATCCGCAGGATAATTGCAGCGTGATGTCCGTAGCGCCGCTTGGACCGCTGAAAGCGTATGCGGACGAATCAGCGGTGACCGTGCCATTGCCGCAATGGATGAACGCGAGCACGCCGCCGGAAGGGGAGTCCAGGCCGAGATTCGCCGAGAAGGAACAGTCCGTAGCTACCGATGCGGTCGCCATTTGCGCGGGCACGGTGCCGGGCATTGTTTGCACGGTGACCTGCTGGCCCGTGGTGCAACCCTCAAGCTGGCCGGAAACATGGAGGGCGTAAGGTGCCTGTGCATGGAGGATGCCAAAGAGCAACATTGTGGCACAGATGGGCAATAGGCGTAGAGTTGATCTCATTGGGACGGTGTTAGGGGTGAACGGATCCGCATTGAATCAACATCGAATGTAAGGCCTCGGAAGAGCGATGAGGGATTTTATTCAAATAGATCCATCGGACTATATACATGTCCAACAAGCTCCCCCTTGCGATCCCAATACGCGATGATCGGCGATGGATCACAGTGGGAAGAAGGCTTTCCGTCTGCCCTCCCACAGGGTTCCGTTCCGTGAACCTGCGTATGAAGGCTTGACTGGAAGACCTCCGGCCGCAGGGTCTTCTGTTTGCCGGAGGTATTTCTTTGAGATACCCTGCGTGAGGCTCATGGTAGCAAGGCGGTTACCCGAGCCGCTGCACGAAGGCGATCCGGAACCACTGTTGCCATATTTCCACCTCCCGAAGGAACCACATCCACATGACCTCCATTTCCACCTTTTTGGAGGCCGGCATCACCCATGCGGAGGACAAGCGGAGCTGATCCATGACGCCCAAGGGCGTATCCGTGTATGCCCGGACCATGATCTCCGCCTGGTTGCGGAATCCACGCGTCATGGTGTGTTTGTTCCGGGCAAAGGGGATCTCGTACTGAACGAGCGCGCGGCAGCGCAAGGTGCCGAAGCTCCGGGATGCGGTTTCCCCGCTCGTGGAGAAGTATTGTTGCCGCCATTCCACCCTGCCTCGCAGCAGCAACCTGCGATCGAAGGAACGTGGACGTGTGAGCAAGGTGACCTGCGGACGCCACTCGAACATCTCGACGCGCCGTTGCTCGTCGGTATTGTACACGCCCACCGCGCCAAAACCCACGGTGTGCACGTCGTTCAAGCGCCGTTGGAAGTCGCTCCGGAACAACCATTGCGTGAAGCCCCAGGCGTTCGGAGCCAGTTCGGTGCGGAAGTCGGGGTCCATTTGCATTGTCCAGTTCGTATCCAGCGGAATTCGAAAGGAATAGCGAAGCCACAAGCTCGTTTGGTCCTGAGCTGCGGACCAGTGGCTGACCACGATTGTTACAAGGAAGAACACGGCACGCATGCAGCAAGTGATCAGTCCAATGACCCTTCGATCAGTGCATCCTCCGCCTCATTCGGCAGGGTCACCTTCAGCATCGGCTTCCGCTTCATCTCCTGTTCGATGCTCCATACCGCATTCGGGTTGCGGGCCCATGCGCGCCGCGCGATGCCGTTGTTCACGTCCCAGTGCAGCATGCTCTTCAGTCGTCGGTCGCTGTCCGCACTGCCGTCGAGCACCATGCCGAAGCCGCCGTTGATCACTTCGCCCCAGCCTACGCCGCCGCCGTTGTGCAAGCTGATCCATGTAGCGCCGCGGAAGGCATCGCCCACGAAGTTCTGCACGGCCATGTCCGCGGTGAAGCGCGATCCGTCGCGGATGTTGCTCGTTTCGCGATACGGGCTGTCCGTGCCGCTCACATCGTGGTGGTCGCGACCGAGTACGATGGGTGCGGAGATCTCGCCGCTCTTGATCGCCTTGTTGAAGGCCTCCGCAATGCGGATCCGCCCTTCGCTATCCGCATAAAGGATGCGCGCTTGGCTGCCCACCACCAGCTTGTTCTCCTGCGCGCTGCGGATCCAATGCAGGTTGTCGGCGATCTGTTGATCGATCTCTTCGGGAGCTTCCTTCAGCATTGCCTCCAAGCACATCACCGGCGATGCGGTCGCTGGTGGCCAGGTCCTTCGGATCGCCGCTGGTGCATACCCAACGGAACGGTCCGAAGCCGTGGTCGAAGCACATCGGGCCCATGATGTCCTCCACATAGCTCGGGTAGCGGAATTCTTCGCCGTTCTTGCCACCGATGTCGGCACCGGCGCGCTTGCTTTCCAGCAGGAAGGCGTTGCCGTAATCGAAGAAGTACATGCCCTGCTCCGGCGAGCGTGTTCACGGCCTTCACATGCCGTCGTCAAGCTGTCTTCTGCACGCGCTTTTTGAAGGCTTCCGGATCCTTCACCATGAGCGCATTGCTCTCCTCGTAGCTCAAGCCCACGGGTAGTAGCCACCGGCCCATGGATTGTGCAGGCTGGTCTGGTCGCTGCCGAGGTCCACGTTGATCTTGCGTTCCGCCATGCGCTCCCACAGGTCCACCACGTTGCCGAGGAAGGCGATGCTGTGTGCTTCACCCTTCTTCTGCCAATCCAACGCGGCATCGATGCAGGCGTCCACATCGTCGATCACTTCATCCACCCATCCTTGGCTCTGGCGCTTGTGCGCTGCGGTGGCGTTCACCTCCGCGCAGATCGTCACCACGCCGGCGATGTTGCCCGCCTTCGGCTGTGCGCCGCTCATGCCGCCGAGACCGGATGTCACGAAGAGCTTACGGCTCCCCTTCTCCCCGGGAGAAGGGGCCGGGGGATGAGGCAACATGCGGCAAGCGTTCAGTACGGTGATGGTGGTGCCATGCACGATCCCCTGCGGACCGATGTACATGTAGCTGCCGGCGGTCATCTGACCGTACTGCGTAACGCCCAGCGCGTTGATGCGTCTCCCAATCGTCTGGCTGGCTGTAATTCGGGATCATCATGCCGTTGGTCACCACCACGCGCGGTGCATCGGTGTGGCTGGGGAAGAGGCCGAGCGGATGGCCGCTGTACATCACCAGCGTTTGCTCGTCGGTCATCTCGCTCAGGTACTTCATGGTGAGCCGGTACTGCGCCCAGTTCTGGAACACCGCGCCATTGCCGCCGTAGGTGATCAGCTCATGCGGGTGCTGCGCCACGGCCGGGTCCAGGTTGTTCTGGATCATCAGCATGATCGCCGCGGCCTGCTTGCACTTCGCGGGGTACTCCCGATCGGACGTGCATGCATCGCGCTGCGCCGGACGGAAACGGTACATGTAGATGCGCCCGTGTTCCTTCAGCTCCGCGGCGAACTCCGGTGCCAGCACGGCGTGGTGCTTCTTGGGGAAGTAGCGCAGGGCATTGCGCAAGGCGAGCTTCTTCTCCTCGGCGGAAAGGATGTCCTTGCGCTTGGGCGCGTGGGGCACGGAAGGGTCCAGCGGCTTCGCTGGAGGAAGGGCATCCGGGATGCCTTCGCGGATGGAGGCTTGGAAGAGATCGGAAAGGATTGCGGGATCGGTAGGCATGCCGCAAAGTTCGTTACTGCGGCGATCTTACCGGGCTGTACACCGAAACGCGGGAACGGAAGATCTACGAAGCCATCGCGCCACTACAGCATGAACACCACGTGGCTGTAAATGTTCCGGCCCATGCTGGGGATGCCGTACCAATCGGAGAACGTGGTGTAGTACTGGTCGGTGATGTTGTCCACGCCGAGGTTGATCGTGAGCTTGTGCTTATTCAGGGAGAACTCGCGGGAGACGGACAGGTTGCCGGTCACGTAGCCCGGCTTGCTCGTCTCACCGAACTCCGCGCTGTTCCGGTTGCGGGTGCTGTTGAGCACCGTGGCCTCGGCCGCATATTGCTTCTTCTCATAGCGCAGCCGGGTGCGCAGCTGCAGCGGCTGGATGAGCGGCAGCCGGGTGCCATCGCTGCCCTGCCCGTATCGGTAAGAGGCATCGGCGAAGAGCTGCCAAGTCTCGCTGAAGTGGTATTCCGCGCTCAGGCCGGTGTTGAGCAGCGTGGCGTGAGGTAATTGCTCATACACCTTCACGCCGGTCGCGGTGATGTTCATGGGCAACAGGTCGGCCTGAGGCTTGCCGATGATGTAATCGATGATGTGGAAGTAGGAGGCCGTCCACTCCAGCATCAGCTTGCCGTGCTTATAGGTGCTGGAGAACTCTGCGGAGACGGAGCTTTCGTTGCGCATGTCCGGGTCACCGATGTAGTCGTAGTTGTCGTTCGCGTTCAACAGGTAGAAGCCGTAGCCTTCGGAGACGGAGGGTGCGCGTTCGCTGAAACCCAGACCGATCTTGTTGGTGAAACGGCCGCGATGGTGCGCGAAGGAGGCTCCGGCATTCGCGAGCAAGCGCCGCTTGGAGGAGGGCAGGTCCAAGTACAAAAGTTCCAAGGACCGGCGGCCGAACTCGCTACCGATCGTGTTCTCATGAAGGCCCAACCCGGCATGCACGGTGAGGTCCAGATGGGAGTTGAAGCGAATGCGGTCTTCCGCGTTCAGGCCGCTGTAAAAGGTGTTGACATCCGGCCAGGTGAGCATGAACATGGTGGGCTCGGAGGGATTATTCGGGTGCATCGTCATTTCCGCTAGGGAGTTGTTACGATGACCGGACAAGGTGGCTTTGATGTGATGCTTGCCCGCCGATGCGTACAGCTTGGTGTAGAAGCCTTGGGTGCTGCTCCAGCCGGGCATGTCCATGCGGATGGGCACTACCGGCCGTTGGCTGTCGTCCATGATGTGGGTAATGGTGTTGAAGTAGACCTTCGTCTCCCAGAGGCTGACAGGGCCGTTGCGGGGCAGGTGGCGATAGTGCACCGAGCCGATGAGGGCCTGCGCAAGGGATACGTCCATGGGCAGGCCGGGGTAGCCCACGTCGGTGGCTTTGTCGAAGATCAGCGAGGCCTCCAGTTCATTGCCTTCGCTGAGTTTGTAGCCGGCGATGGCCGAGAAGTTGTACTTGTTGAACTGCGAGTGCTCCACTTCGCTTGAGACGCCGGAGCGGTAGCCAGCGTTGTAGTTGGATGCACGGCGGAAGGTGAAGTCCAGGTCGGTATAGAAGGACGGGCTGGAGTAGTTCACCTTGGCGCCCAGAATGCGCTGGCTGTTGTTGGCCTCGAAACCGGCGGAGGCCGAGCCGCCGAAGCCGCGTTGGGTCTTGAAGCCGGACCGGTGGCGCTCAAGGTCGATGGAACCTGCGATGGTGCCGCCGTGCTCACCGCCGGAGGCGCCGCTCTTGATCCGTGCGCGGGACAGATTGGATGTTTCAACGTAGGACGTGACAGGGTCCATCTTGTCGGTGCAGGCGCCGTAGATGCGCATGCCGTCCACCGTGATCACGCTGCGCTCGGTGGCCATGCCGTTCAGCATGGGTTCCCAAGCGTAGCAGCCCCGACGGATCATGTTCACGGAGTTGGACCCCTCCAAGAAGCTGTCCAGTGAGCCCAAGGGCTTGTCGCTAGGGGTGTGGCAGTCTTGGGCGGTGGGCAGGATCACCACATTTTCCAGTTCGAGGAGGGGGATCGTGTCCAGCGGAGGCTTCACCAGACTGTTCGTTACGGACTGGCCGAACAGCAAGGTGCCTGTCTGTAACAGTGCCAAGTAGAGGACCAAGCGCCGCAAGTTCATTGCGGTGGCCGTTCGGTGCTTCCGGACCTGGATCCCATGGGTGGCCTGCGGCGGATCAGAATGACACCTTGAAGTAGACGCTGCTTTCCAAGTTGGTGGTCGTGATGGGTTCCCCGGCAAGCGTGGTCCCCGCACCGTCTTCCAGCATCAGGTTGATCTTCCAATAGCCCGTCATGGAGAAGCCGACCATCCCGTGGTAGAATCCGTCCGGTGATTGCGTCAGGTCCACATTGCCCGGCGCGCCGTGGTTGCCCATGCCCGGCATGCGGGGATCAACGCGGATGGTGTACCCTTCAACGGCCGGGAATTCCGTGTCGCTCACCCTTTTGTACAGGCCCACGACCATGTCGTTGACCCCGCCCTCGGGGTTGCTGGGTTCCACCATGGCTAACAGATACATCACGCCATCAGTGCCAGTGGTCGAGGTGTATTCCTTGTGGAACTCACTATCCGAGGTCATCACGGTCACGGGCAGCACCACTTCGTGGGGGCCGCTTCCGGTGTCATAGGTCAGGGTCAGTTCCCAGAAGCCCATCATGCTGCTGGCCATGATGAAGACCACATCGCCCTCGAAGAGGGTGGCGTCCCCGGATGTCGGGGTGATCGCCGAGTAAGGGCAGCTGTGCTGGTGGGTGTTGCCGCCCATGTCCATGGTCATCATGGGCATCCACCCCAAGGTGGCGTTGCTCAATGCGCTACCGCTACCATCCTTGATGCGGATGAAGATCGTATTGTGGCCCACCTCCAACTGGCCGGTCTTGTTGTACAACTCCAGCGTGTAGGTTCCGTCCGTGGCGGACTCAACCAGTTGCATGTCCGTAGCGGCAGGGGTCGATGATGAGGGTTCGTCGGCTTCATCCTTTTTGCAGGAGGTGAAGGCGGCCAAGGCGAACAATACGAGCAAGGAGCGACTCAGGAGCTTCATTCGAAGAGGGTTGGATGGCAACGGGGTGCCGGTTTCGGGCAAATCTATCCTAAGGTGATGGGTGCGCAACTGAGAAGAATCAGGGAGAAGCGGCTGTTACCGCAGTCTACGATTGTTCTCATTCCGGGCTGATCGAGGACGGCCAGCTATAGTAATGCCGGACTCAACTTTGTACAAGGTATTTATACAAGGTAAATGCCAGATGCCCTCCGACCGGGTCGCCTGATCGGAAAAAGTTTGCAGTTCATCCAAACGGTGAACACGGTCTAATACCCTGGTCCGCATGTATCGCACTTCACTGCGATCCTGTTCAACTTCTTACCGGAAGCTGTCCACTCCCAGCGTGTCCACATGCGTCACGAAGACCTGGTTGCTGATCGTGTCCGTGCCGTCGTTGCTGTAGTTGTACTTGTAGTCCGGGTTGATCAAAGCCCAGTTCTGTGCGGAAAGCAGCCCACACTGAAGGGCACAACAAAGGAGTATGAGCTTGCGCATGATCGCTCGTTTCAATATAAGATAGGGCGAAGCGGCAAAACGCTGCTTGACCTTCCCGTTCAGCGTACCCTTCACTTCTTCTTTTTCCGGTCCTCTGGTGAATTCCCGTACGGGCAATGCCGGCAGCCGCTCTGGCAGCAATAGCCACGCTTCAGGTGGTACGCCTCCGTCCACACCACGGTCCCTTCCGGGGTGAAATAAAAGTCCTCCACGGCGAATCCCAGCCGCAGCAACTGCTTGGTCCGTGGGTCGTCCGCCGGTGGGATGGGGTGCTTGGTCATGGAGGGCACGAAGTTCGGAAGCAGGGCGTTTTATTCACAATGGGCGGTGTACAGCTCTGTGGGCGGAATGTTGAAAAGCTCCTGAATGCCCAATAATTTCGGCCATTGCGGAAGACCGCATTCCTTCAAATGAGGATCCAACACCTGTTGAAAACCGGTTTACTGGCAGCGATGCCGGTGCTGCTGGCCTCGGCCCAGAACGGCCCGGGCGGCAGCAGCCAAACGCCCCAACAGTACATTGAAAGGTGGAAGAGCGTGGCGGTGAAGAAGATGCAGGAACACGGCATCCCGGCCAGCATCACCTTGGCGCAGGGCCTGCTGGAGAGCCGCAACGGCAACAGCGTCCTGGCCACCGAGGGCAACAACCACTTCGGCATCAAATGCACTTCGGACTGGACCGGCGGAAAGGTGTTCCATGATGACGACAAGAAGAATGACTGTTTCCGTAAATACCGTAATGCTGATCAGAGCTTCGAGGACCACTCGAAATTCCTGATGCGTTCGCGCTACGCCCAGCTTTTCGAGTTGAAGCCTACGGACTACAAGGGCTGGGCGCACGGATTGAAAAAGTGCGGCTATGCCACGGACCCGCGATACCCGAGCAAGCTCATCGACATCATCGAGCGCTACCAGTTGGACAACTTGGACAAGGGCGTGGACGTGAGCTACGCTAGTAAGAGCGAAGCCCTGAGCAAGGCTGCCGGTGGAAAGTCGGCACACCGTTCACGCAACAGCAACGACGACAACACGGTGACCATCGGTAACATGCGCCCTGTGGAGTTGTTCGATGGGCGCATCAAGTTCGTTAGGGCACGAAAAGGCGAGACCGTGAAGGACATCGCGGAGGAGATCCAACAGATGCCGGGCTTGGTGGCCAACTGGAACGATATCGCCAAGGACGGTAGCTTGGAGGAAGGACAGGTGGTGTACATCCAGCCCAAACGCAACAAGAACAAGGACCGGGAAAGCTGCATCGCGGACAAGGGTGAGACCCTCTGGGGTATCAGCCAGCGCTACGGCGTGAAGCTGAATAAGCTGGCGAAGTACAACAATATGGGTATCGCGGACCCGGTGCAGGCCGGGCAGAAGGTGTGGCTGCGGAAGCCGAGGAATTGAAGTGTTGAAGTGGTCGCAAAGGCGCGGAGGCGTGAAGAAGGCCGTGGATGGGACGTTGCGTCCGTTGCGGTTATTCTCTTTCCGAGAATTCCACCGAGAACCCTGCCTTTTTCATTTCCTCCCAGAACCCCGGATAGGACTTGTTCACCACCTCCGGATGCAGGATCGTCACTTCTTCGCACACCAATGCCAACGGAGCCAATGCCATGGCCATGCGGTGGTCGCCTTGCGGGTCGAAGGGCGGGGGGCGCAGGTTGCTCACCCGGCCTTGCAGCTTGAAGGTACCACCATCGTATTCCGCGGAACAGCCCAGTGTTTTCAAGGCTTCGGCTACGGCTTTCAGGCGGTCCGTCTCTTTGAGCGGAAGGTTGTGAAGGCCGGTGAGTTCAGCCCCTATTCCCAGACCGGCCAATGCGAATGCCAGCGGTTGGAAAAGATCCGGCGTGTCCGTCAGGTCGGCGTGGTACGGGTCGGGGTCCGCCCAGTTCCTCCCGTGCAGGATGAGTTCCTCATCTGAAAGGGCGCAATGCGTGAAGCGGATGAACAGCGAGATCGCCTCCTCATCGCCCTGCAAACTTGGGCCGGCCATGTCCATGAAATGCAGATCCGTTCCAGGTGCCAGCGCCGCCACTTCGAACCAGGACGCCGCCGCGCTCCGATCGGCGGGAACGCGCATTTCCGTTGCTGTCAACGGTCCGCTTTCCACACTGATCGCAACATCGCCCTCAAAAGCATGCGCACCGAATGCCCGCAGCATCTCCAACGTCATCCGCACATACGGCCCGCTGAGCCGCAGGCCCGTCCATTGCAGTTCAAGGCCCTCTGAAAAACAGGGTGCCACGAGCAGCAAGGCACTGATGAACTGGCTGCTCTCCGGGGAATGGAGCGTGATGTTTCCACCCTTCATCTTCCTCCCGCGAACGCGGAAGCCGCTTGGAATATCCGTAATGTCCGCGCCTAGTTCACGCAGCGCTTGCACAAGTGGTGCATGCGGCCGTTGCAGCAGGCGCGGGTTGCCGGTGATGAGGTGCCCTTCGTCCTCCTGTACACAGGCCCAGGCAAGCAGGAAGCGGAACGTGGTGCCGCCGTCGCCACAGTGCATTTCCGCAGGCCGGTCGCGCAGCAGCTGATGCAAAATGCGGGTGTCATCCGCTTCGCCGAAGTGCTTCACGCATTGAAGATCGCCCGCCACCGCTGCAAGGATCAGCGCGCGGTTGGCCACGCTCTTGCTGGGCGGCAGGGCGATGCTCCCACGTGGTGGCCCCTCAGGCCTTCGTACGGTAACGCGGTGCGGCATCCGGGGTCAACAGGCGATAATGCTCCAAGGCTTCCGCCACCTGTGCGGCGTTGATCGGCACGTCCACACGGGCGGACCCGATGCCGGTGAGCAGGGTGAACCGGAAGGCGTCATCCACGTTCTTCTTGTCGTTGCGCATAAGCTCGATGATGCGATGGTGGTCAGCTTCTTGGAACGGGAATACCGGGTAGAGGCTCATCAGGTGTTCCTCCACGGCGTTCATCCTGTCCCGGTCCAGCAATTCCATGCGCCAGCTGAGCCATGTGGCGCAGACCATGCCGATGGCCACGGCTTCACCATGAAGCAAGGAGCGGTGGGTGCTTTCCAACGCAAAGGCCTCCAGCCCATGGCCTATGGAATGGCCGAAGTTGAGCAGTTTGCGGGGACCCTGTTCCCGGGGGTCTTCCTGCACCACCTCGGCCTTGATGCCGGCCGATCGCAGGATCAGCGGGGCCAGCGCATCCAGATCATGCAAAGGCGCCCGGCGGACCAGGTTCCAATGTTCGGCGTCGCGCACCAGGCCGTGTTTGATCATTTCGGCCACGCCGTTGAGCACTTCACGCTTGCCCAAGCTGCGCAGGAAAGGCGGATGGACGTAGGTGGCCACGGGGTCGGCAAAGGTCCCGACGAGGTTCTTGATGCTGTTCAGGTCGATGGCGTTCTTGCCGCCGATCGCGGCGTCCACCATGCCCATTACGGTGGTGGGGACATTGATGAAGCGGATGCCCCGCTTGTACGTGGAGGCCACGAAACCGCCGAGGTCGGTGATCGACCCCTCCGCCCATGTTCACCAAAACCGCCTGCCGGTCGGCCATGCGTTCGGCGAGGTGGGTCCAAAGGGCGCGGCACACCTCGAGGTCCTTGCTCTGCTCCCCACTGCGCACCAGGATGGTCTGGGCATCGCGCAGGTGCGGTGTGCGGGCGAGGAGCTCCGGAAGGCACTGGTCCATGGTGTGCTCATCGCCCAAAATAAAAAGCTGCGTGCTGCGGGTATTTTCCGCGAGCCAATGGTCCAAGTGCGCCAAAGCATGCTCGCCCATCAGCACGGGATGACTGACAGAGGTCATCTTTTGAACCTGTGGACGATCGGATGCCATAGCTACTTTTGGCGGCCTTTCCGGAGTCCGGTTTTTTCCGGGGAAAGGCGCCCAAAGGAACGAACTACAAGCAAGCGGCGCCACATGCAACAACAGGAGGTATCCCCACGCACTGGAAACCTGGAACTGCCCGATATGGGCGACACCCGCACGGCCTTTGCCCAAAAGAGCGATCGCGACCTCTGGCAGGCGTTGTGGCTGTTCCGCATCATCGGCACTCCTTGGCTCACCTCCGTGGGCAGTGTGCTTACCAAGTTGGCTTTAGCGCTGCACCTGCCGGTGAAAGGCATTGTGAAGGCCACCATCTTCAAGCAGTTCTGCGGAGGGGAGACCATCGAGGAATCACTCCGCGCGGCGCACAGGCTGGCGGAGAAGCGCGTGGGGACCATCCTGGACTATAGCGTGGAGGGCGAGGATGACCAGAGCGCCATGGATGCCACGGCAGCGGAGATCCTGCGCACCGTCGCAGCGGCCAAGGGAAATCCCGACATCCCGTTCTCCGTTTTCAAGCCTTCGGGGGTGGTCCGTACGGACGTGCTGGAGAAGGTGTCAGCCGGGGCAGAGCTTACCGCCGATGAGGTTGCTGCTTGGGAACGTGGCCGGAAGCGTGTGGAAAGCATCTGCGAAGCTGCCCATGCCGCCGATGTGCCCGTACTGGTGGACGCCGAGGAAAGCTGGACCCAGGACGCACTTGATGTGCTCGTCACGGAAATGATGCGGCGCTTCAACGGCCAACGCGCCATCGTATACAATACGGTCCAACTCTACCGGCACGACCGCTTGGCCTTTCTTCGGAAGGAGGCGGAGATCGCGAAGGCCGGGCGTTACCACCTGGGGATGAAATATGTGCGCGGGGCTTACATGGAGAAGGAGCGGGAACGAGCAGCGGAGAAGGGCTATCCGGATCCCATCGGTGCGACCAAAGCCTCCGTGGACGCTGACTTTGATGATGCGTTGCGCTATGCTGCCGAGCACATCGGCCACATGGCGGTGCTGGTGGGTACGCACAATGAAGAGAGCACCTTGTTGATGGCGCGGCTCATGCACGAGGTCGGCTTGGCGAAGAACGATCCCCGGATCCACTTCGGGCAGCTGTTGGGCATGAGCGACAACATCAGCTATAACATGGCCCTTGCCGGCTACAACGTGGTAAAGTACGTGCCCTATGGACCCGTGCGCAAAGTGCTTCCCTACCTGATCCGCCGCGCGGAGGAGAACACCAGCACGAAGGGACAGACCGGAAGGGAGCTGTCATTGATCCTCGCTGAACGGAAGCGGCGGGCCGGACCTGGCGCCCGATAACTGCCCTCTGGCACGGATCGCCGGCCTACCGGGAGATCACGAGCCTGGCCGTTCGCACCGTGGCTCCTTGGACCTTCACCAAATAGAGGCCGTTCGGCAGTGCAGCCACGTCCATGGTGTTCTGTCCTGAGGGAAGGTTCAGTTCAAGCAACGTCCGGCCAAGCCCGTCCAGGACCTGCACCGTGCCGGCCTCCGGCATTTCCACGGTGACCGCATCGGCGGAGGGTACCGGATAGATCAGCATCCCGTCCATGGAGGGTTTGTGCTCGTTCACCGCCACGGTCGCCCCGTTGCAATCGAGTTCCGTACCGCAGATCACACTGGACAGGAATTGGGCGACGAAGTTCACCGAGTTCACAGGGTCATAGTTGAGATAGCCCACATGGCCGGTCCCGGGATATTCCAAGTAACAGCTCGGTACGCCGATGTTCTCCATGCGTGCGTTGACGTCATGGTCGCCCGAGACGATGATGCCGGTGGGGAGGCCAAGCGCGTAGGCCTGCCCGGTATAGCAAGGCACGATGCCGTCGCCGGTCTCATGGATCCCACAATACGGCTGGTCACCGGGATGGACCCAGGTGGTGTCCATTAGCGCGCCACTAAGACTGATACAGGCCATCACATCGCTGGAATAGCCCAAGGGCCCACTGGTGCCTTCCATGCCGCCCAACGCGGCACTGTCCGCCACCAACGGGGCGGGCAATTCCGAGGGTTCGTTCATGTAGGTGAGGTGCAATGCCCCGATGGCCCCGGCGCTCACCCCGCCCGCGATAATGCGGTCCGGGTCGATCCCATAGGGATTGCCGTCCTCTGCCACGGTCTTCCGCAGATAGCGTATGCAGCCCTTCATGTCATGCACGCAACGCTGTACGGCATGCATGGTGGTGCTGGTGTTCGGAAAAAAGAAGCCCACGCGGTAGTCCATGGCTACGGCCACATAACCCAAGCGCGCGAGCTGCCCGCATAAAGATGCCACGGTGGCACGTGATCCGGTGACGAACGAGCCGCCAAAGGCCAACACCACCACGGGCCGTTCGGAAAGGGTGTCGTTGGCCGGGGCGTAAATGTCCATGCGAAGGGTCTGGTTGGTGCCGTCAACAGCCGTATTGGTGCCAAAAACGACACCCGGGATGCTATCGATCTGCGGAAAAAGGCCATAGGTGGCATAGCGCCCATTGGCACATTCCTGTGCGGAAAGCAGCGTAGGGAAAAGGATGGCTGCGAAGGGGAGTAGCGATGGCTTCATGGGGGGGGATGAGGTGGCAAAGTACGCTTTCGCGGAATACGATGGCTTCGGAACCAAGGATCACATTCATGGGGGGGCGTGGTTAGCGGACCTCACCGAGATACGGTCCCCGACGATAGTAGTGCATCAGGAGAATGTCGCGACCATATTACCACTCCGTGATCTTGAGCATTGGACTTGAGGTCCTTTTCAAGACGGAAGGGTTTATAAAGTGTACTACGGTGAATCCCGTAAACTGAGGAACATTTCCCGGATCGTGCCGTTAAAACGGCCATATTTGCGCAAACGATCAAAACAAAGATCATCAACATGAAAAGGCATCTTTTGGCAGTAACCGCCCTGGTGGCAGGCATCGCAAGCACCCAGGCGCAAGAACAGTATCGCCCCGTAGGAGGCGAGAAGAACTTGGAATTGATGATCGCCCCCTTGGGAGGCAGCCCGGTCACGATGGCGGGCATCAAGTACCGTCATTTCGGTTCGGCAACCTCCGCGATGCGCATGGGCGTGTTCTTGGGCTTCCAGAACAAGACGACCATTCTGCAAGATGAGGACAGCCAGACCAATATGCTCGAACTGAATAAGAAGGAAAGCAGCATCACCATCGCTGTTCAGCCAGGCCTTGAGAAGCACATGACGGGTACGGATCGCCTTTCACCATACATCGGTGGATATTTGGACCTGAGCTATACCTCCAAGAACAAGAAGGAGGAAACACAGTTGAATGCTACCAAGGTGGGCTATGACCAGACGAAGAGCGGAAGCTTGGGCCTGGGCCTGAACGCCGTGGCCGGCTTCGATTACTACTTGGCCAAGTCGCTCTATTTCGGCACCGAGCTCGGCTTCGGTGTGTCCGCGACCATGCCCATGAAGAACAAGACGGAGACCGTGTCCCTGGATCCTGTCAGTGGAAATGAGGTCACCACCAGCGGTGATTCGAAGAAGGATAATATGAGCAGCATCCAGGTCGGCCCCAACGTGGTGGGTCAGTTGCGCTTGGGCTGGTTGTTTTGAGCGGTGTTGGATCAACACGAAAAGTACAGGAAATGAACCGAAAAACACAGGCTTTCCGGAAGCTGACGGGATATGCCATGCCGTTGGCGGTAGTGGCCTTCCTGTTCAGCTCCTGTAACAAGGAGCCGGTCTCCATGCCGAACCCGAGCACGTCCACTTCCATCAAGGACGCGGGTTTGAAACGGCAGATCTGGGACATGGGCCAGAAGGTGCCTTCAGTGGGCATCTACAACCGGACCATGGACGAGATCCTCGTCTTCAGCGCCGCAAAGGACGGATCGCGCAGCTTTTCCTTCACCACCGCACCGGCCAGTGGCATCAGCTTTGCCACCAGCAATGGCGGACAGTGGGTGTGGACCGAGGACGGAGGAATGGTGGTGTTGACCGAACCCCAGGCCGGGTTGGGTGCAGGCGGTGGAACAGTTTCAGCAGGCAACACCACACTTGACATCAACCTTGCCGTATGCTTCGCATCCGGAGAGGACGCTCTTGGTGGAGGCATGTTCGGGCCGGACATGGGTGAAGTGGCGGGTGTGATCGGGATCTCAGGCGACTTCGATGCACTGCAGAACGGGGATTTCTCCGATGGCGAGAGCGACCCGTTCCAGTATTTCCACGGCTTTGCCTACTACTTCGTCTATGCCGATAACCTCAGCAATACCAGCTACGATGTGCTGAACTGGATCGATGATCTGAACAATGATGATCTGGACAATTTCAGTTTCGCTTTCATCATCAGCTTCCAGAACGATGGGGGGATCTATCTCTCCAAGGACGGCGGCATCACCGTGAATGATGGCACCATGGAATTCAATGGCAACTATTACGCTGTTGAAGGTGTGGGCTTCTTCGATGACGATGAGGATTCGGACGGCTCATACTCCGTAGTAAGCGGATATGGGGCGATGGGTTGTCAGTGACCCCATTGAACATGTTGAGTAAAAAGGCTGCCACGCAAGTGGTGGCCTTTTTGCTTTTGCGGCGGGGCGTTCGCTTCCCATGGCCCCCTCGGAGTGGACCTGCTCGGTTCCATAGTGTACCTATCGACATGCCCGCTGCATTGTTCCGCGCGGCCCCGTCCCGGTTCGCCCGGCTCCTATGCATTTTGGTGCAACCGGATGGGCGGGATGATCGTCATGCATTGGAAATAGGTCATTCAAGACCGATGAAATACCGGCCTGTGGAACAAATAGTTGATGAAACAACCGTATTAAGGCTCAACCCGTAGAAGTCGACAATTACTTTGGCTCGATCGAACTTATCCGTCCATGCGCCTATTTCGTAGCGCTGTCCCGCTCCTATTCAGCCTGTTGTGCGTTTTCGTGCAGCAGGATGCTTGTGCTCAGCCGTTGGTCGCACAAGCGGGTGCGAACGTGATCATCTGCGCGGGCGGCCCGACAACATTGGGCGCCAGCCCTGCGGCTTCGGGCGGTCAAGGGCCGTACCAGTACAGTTGGTCGCCCGCCGCCGGGCTGAACAATCCGAACGTGCAGCATCCGGTATGTACGGCCACCAGTTCGCAGACCTATACGCTCACCGTGACCGATGACAATGGGGATACAGCGTCGGATGCGGTGACGGTGACCGTGAACGCCTTGCCGACGATCAGCCTCACCTGCACAAACGCGATCACCAGCACCTACGGCGGGGTGCTCACTTTCAGCGTGTGCGGCCTTGGTGCCAATGCCTACGACTTTGATTTCACCGATGCCAGCAGCGCCCTTCCCGGGGCCACGTTCGATATTGACTGGGGCAACGGTCAATCTGCGAACGTCGGTAGCGGAGGATGGACAGATACGCAGCATTACCTCATCGGGCTCACATCCGGTACCTACACGGTGCAGGAACCTGGACCTGGCGGTTGCAGCCGGACACTTCCCTTCAATGTCTTTGTCGGGGAGGTTCCTTTGGGCGGTCTCAGCGTGGTATCCAATTCCTCCATCTGCACGGGCAATTCCATCAGCTTTGAATGGAACAACTTCGAGACCAACCCCCCGGGTACGCTGTACATCGTGGACTATGGAGATGGCGTGGTCGATACCCTTCCGCAGCCGCCCCAAGCGGCGTTCTCCCACGTCTATACCACCTCCTCATGCAGCGTGGGCGGGGAGTTCTCCATTTTATGGCGGATCACCAACCCCTGCGACACTCGCACCGGGCAGATCGGCCAGATCCGCGTCTCGGAATCGCCTGTGGTGGGCTTCACCGTTTCGCCCAACGACACGGTCTGCACCAACAGCACGGTGACCTTCACTGACAATAGCCTCGGTGCTCAAGCACCCACTTGCAGTACTCCCAAGCATATCTGGAGCATCAGCCCGGCAACAGGCTGGTCCGCAAGCGGAGCCTTTGGGAGCGTAAATTCCCAGCCCGCCAACCCGGCAATGTGGATCTCAGGCGCCACCACCCTTGGTGTCACCTTCACCACGCCCGGAACGTACACCATTATGGATGTCACGGGGAATATCTGCGGCATGGACACGCTGGTGCGCACCATCTGCGTGGAAGCCCCCCCGCAACCAGCCTTCACATTGTCACCCACCACCGGTTGCACGCCTTTGGTGAGCACCACCGACAACACGAGCACCAGCCCCAACAGTTGTTCCACACGGTACAATTGGCTGGCTGCGGCCAGTAGTGCGGCCTGCGGGGGAAGCACGTCAGTGGCTTTCACCGGAGGTACGGGCGCGACCACTTTCGAGCCACAGTTCACCTTCACTGGGGCGGGGGCGTACAATGTGACCTTGCAGGCCATCAATTCCTGCGGGATCTTCCCGGTAACCGTCCCCGTTGCAGTGGGCGCACCACCGCAGGTAGTTGCGAATGCCGTCAGCGGGATCTGTGCCGGACAGAACGTGAACCCCACCGCGACCTTCACTGCCTGTGGATCTCCCATCACCGCGTATGGCTGGACCATGCCGGGCGGCAATCCTGCCAGTGCGAACACCCAGAACCCCGGGGCCGTGACCTATCCTGCTCAAGGAAGTTTCACTATCACGGCCTCCGCCACGAGCTCATGCGGCACCACCACCTCCAGCACGCCGATCACGGTGACGCCCTTGCCGGCGGCACCCGTGGTCGGTGGCCCCATTACGCTATGTGTGGGAGAAACCTTGGACTTGAGCGCAACGCCGGTGCCGGGCATTACTTTCCACTGGACCGGCCCCAACGGCTTCAGTTCATCCTCCGCCAGCCCGAGCATTCCGAACATCACCATGGGGGGCCAAGGCGTTTATTCCGTCACGGCCTCCACCGGTGGTTGCGATGGGCCGGCGAGCACCGTGACCGTGACGGTGAACCCACCGCTCGTGCTGAACATCGCACCCGCCGCGCCTACGGCATGTGCCGGTGATCCCGTCACGCTGACCGCAAGCGGAGGCAGCAACTACCAGTGGACCGCGAATGGCGTACCCATCGGAAGTGGCAGCCCGCTCACGTTCACACCAACAGGCACGGCTACGATCATTCTTACGGGGCAAGGAGGTGGTTGCACCGGTTCCGCCAGTACCCAAGTGACGGTGTATCCACTTCCTGCTGCGAACGCAGGGGCGGACCTTGTCTTCTGTGAGAGCAACCTGCCGCAGGTCTTGTTCCCGATCACAGTGGGCGGTGTCTGGAGCGGCGATCCCGACGTGACCGCGGACGGCCATTTCACGCCTTCCGTGCAAGGCGTCCACCAGCTCATCTACTCCGTGACCAGCCCACAAGGGTGTACGAACACGGACACGGTGCAGGTAACGGTGGCACCGCCCGCCGCACCCGCGGATGCCGGGCCGGACAGCTTCGATCTGCCTGAACGCGGCAGCCATCCAGCTCAGCGGCTCGCCCGGTGTTGGATCATGGACCGGCGACATCTCCATCGGTGGCTTGTTCACGCCAACGGCCACCGGAACATTCGTGGTGACCTATACCGTTGGCAACGGCAGCTGTTCCACCAGCGACCAAGCCACTGTGACCGTGGTACCGGCCACCGTGGTGGATCCCGGCCCGGACCAGCAGCTCTGCATCGATGCCCCGGCCTTTTCCTTGGGCGCCACGCCGGTGGGCGGTACCTGGACCGGGAACGGCATCAGCGGAGATGACTTCGACCCGTTAACCTCCGGGGCCGGTACGCATGTGCTCACGTACACCTATGCGGACCCGAACGGTTGCATCACCTCGGCTACCCGCACGCTCACGGTACACCCCTTGCCGGTGGTCTCCGCAGGCAATGACACCACCTTCTGCGATCAACCTGTCATGCAAACGCTCGCAGGATATTCGCCTACTGGCGGAACGTGGAGCGGTACGGGCGTCACCCCGGACGGGACGTTTACTCCCAACGGCCCGGATATGCTTGTGTTCACCTACAGTTTCACCGATGCCAACAACTGTTCCACCAGCGATCAGATGACCGTGACGGTGATCACCATCACCGATCCGGCAACGGCGGGAAATGACACGGCAGCCTGCATCAACAGCGGTGTCCTGCAACTTGCCGGCGTTCCCTCAGGCGGTACGTGGAGCGGGGCGCATGTGGATGTCGCAGGAGCTTTCGACCCCGCTGTGGAAGGGACCTTCACCCTCACCTATTCCGTGGGTAACGGCTCTTGCGTCACACAGGACCAGGTGGATGTCACTGTGGATCCATTGCCCGTGATAGACATCACCAGCGTGGTGGCTATCTGCGCGGACGGCGCCCCGGAAGAATTCACAGCGACCCCGGTCGGCGGCACGTGGAGCGGCACCGGTATCACGGACGCGGCGGCGGGCACTTTCGACCCGGCAGTAAGCGGCGAAGGCGTGTTCTCGGTGACTTATGCCTACACCGATGCGAACGGATGCAGCAACAGCGCCTCGGCGAATGCCACAGTGGATCCCTTGCCCACAGCGGCCTTCTCCAACGACCCCACCGCGTGCTCCGGTTTGTCCTTCCCTTTCTTGGATGAGAGCATCGGAGCCTCCGGCTGGGCCTGGTACTTCGGTGACGGCGACAGTGCGTTCGTCCAATCACCTTCCCACGTCTTCGACACGGCGGGCACGTACACCGTTACACTGGTGGCATACACGGCCGCAGGTTGCACGGACACCATCAGCCATGCGGTGACGGTATGGGCAGGGCCTGGGATCGGCTTCACCGCCACGCCTTTTGAAGGCTGTGCACCCTTAGTGGTGACCTTGGACAACCAGAGCACCGGCGACGGCATGAGCTACGCATGGGACCTCGGCGATGGCGGAAGTTCCGTGCTTGAGGAGCCGGGGCAGAACACGTACTACGCGAGCCTCACTGAGGACACCACATACACCATCACGCTCACGGCCACCAACTTCTGCGGTTCCGTGGATTCATCCGTGGTCGTCACCGTTCACCCGGCGCCTACGGCATTCTTCGGCCCGGACTTCGATTCCGGTTGTTCCCCGTGGCCGGTCACCTTCAGCAACGTCACCATCGGCCAAGCGGACAGCTATTTCTGGGATTTCGGCGACGGCCTATCCAGCACGACCACCGACAGCCTCGTGCAGCACACCTATTACACCGGGGCGAACGATACCACCTACACCATTACGCTGGTGGCCACCAATGCTTGCGGAAGCGATACGGCGGAATACACCATCACCACGCTGCCCAATAACATCACCGGCTTCTTCAACACCGACACCACCAGCGGCTGTGCGCCCTTGACCGTGAACTTCACGCAGTACAGCATCGGGGCGACCAACTGGCATTGGGACCTTGGCAATGGCAATGTGAGCACCGACGGGAGCGTGACCACCACCTATGATACGGCAGGTACCTACACGGCCACGCTCTTCGCGGACAACGGCTGCAGTTTCGACACGGTGAGCGTGGACATCACGGTACTGGCCTCACCGCCTGCCGACTTTACCATTCACCCCGGCCAACATTGCGTGGGAGCGCCGGTCCAGTTCACCAACAACACGCCCGCGCCCGCAGGCTTGACCTGGGATTTCGGTGACGGGGAAAGCTCCACCCTTTCCGCACCCACGCACAGCTATGCGTCGGCCGGCAGCTATACCGTCACCCTCAATGTGGCTTCGACCATAAGCCCTTGTCCCGCTACGCAATCCCAAACGGTGACCGTGGCGGCCACACCTATGGCCGCGTTCACGCCGGACCCGGTCAGCAGCTGCATCCCGCTGGACGTGCAATTCACCAACGGCAGCACCGGCGCCGATTTTTACCAGTGGAGCTTCGGCGACAACAATACCATCGGTATTCCTAACCCCGCACACACCTACAACGATGCGGGCACCTACACCATCCAGTTGGTGGCGGAAAACCTGAACGGTTGCACGGACACGGCCACAACGAACGTGGTAGCCTTCCCGTTGCCGGTGAGCGCCTTCACCATGGCGGCCGACCATAGCTGTGAGCAGCCCACCGATCTACAGCTCACCAATGCTTCCACCGGCGAAGTGAGCCATGTCTGGGATTTCGGCAACGGCACGAACTCCGTGCTGAACAACCCGGTGGCCACCTACGCGGAGCCGGGCACCTACACCATCTCGCTCACCGTTTCCAACCAGTACGGCTGCACGGCCGTGAGCACGGATGAGTTCACCGTGTACCCCGCACCGGTCGCGCAATTCGTCGCGGAGCCGCAACCGGCCTGCGCGGGCTACCCCGTCACCTTCGGGAATACTTCGCTCAACACCAGCAGCTACCAATGGCATTTCGGTGATGGCGAAAGCTCCTCGGAAGAGTCCCCGTGGCACATCTATCCGCAAGGCGACTATGATGTTACGTTGATCGCCACGGGTGAAGGCGGATGCGTGGACATCCTCTTCGTACCAGCGGCCGTGCATGTGGACCCGCGCCCCACGGCGGACTTCAGCTATGTGCCCATGCAAAGCACCACTTACGCGTTGCAGTTCCACAATGCCAGTGTGGACGCGGTGAGCTGGATCTGGGATTTCGGCGATGGCGGACACTCCGAAGCCTTCGAGCCGCTGCACCTCTTTCCGGCAGGGCCCGATGACCTGTATCCCTTGTGCTTGGTGGCCATCAACACCTTCGGTTGCCCGGACACGCTGTGCCGGTCCATCGTCGCCACCAGCGACCCCGACATCTTTGCGCCCAACGCCTTCACCCCCGACCAGGACGGCGTGAACGAGGACTTCCTGCCGATCCTCAACGGCTACGACAATTGGCGCTATCAATTCTTCGTCTTCGACCGCTGGGGCGAACGGATCTACGATACCAGAGACCGCAACGCACCTTGGGACGGAACCTACCACGGCAAGCCGGTGAAGACCGATGTCTACGTGTGGAAGGTGATCCTGAACCGCAACGGCGATGAGCGCGTGTTCTACGGTCACGTTACGGTGGTGAGGGGGACGGAGTAAAGCGGGGGCAATTTGTCTGTTTGTTTCCCCACGCTGCCGCAAAGCTCCATCTTCGCCTACTGGACAAGCTCATCAAGGAAGTTGACGGCATGATACTGGAGCAGGTCAACAAACAACCCGAGCTCAAACGCATGTATGAGCTGTTGCTTTCGGTTCCTGGCGTGGGACCTGTTCTGGCGGCAAATCTTTTGGCGATCACTGAAGGCTTTACACGGTTCAGGAACCCGAGGGCGTTATCCTGTCATGCTGGAGCAGCACCCTATGAATTCTCCTCGGGGTCTTCGATACGAGGGCGCACACGCGTGTCCCCAAAAGCAAACAGGGGCCTGAAGACATTACTGCACATCTCCGCTTTGGGATGCATCACCCGCCCCGGTGAACTGAAGGATTATTGGACAAGAAAATGTGCCCAAGGCAAGCCCAAAATGTCAGTGCTCAATGCGTTGCGGAACAAGATCATCCATCGCGTCTACGCAGTGATCGAAAGGGGTACGCCTTACGAAGTGAACTACCATTTGCAAATGGGATAGAATAAGTGTTCCAGCCTTCCAAAATTCTGCGTTCATGACTGGCTGGGTCACTTGTGGCTTTTGACCTGGATAGCCTTCGATTCTTCTCGGTGAAGTCTTCGGACTTCACGCATCGAATTCGGCTCGTTCCCGTACCCGCAGGTCATCCAAGCAAAGATCTCTGATACATAGCGGACTCTGCGGGGACGGAACGTCCAACCATGCAAATCCAACATCCAATGTTAGAATTACATGGATAAATGATAGGTCATGAAGGCCGAAAGCACCGGACCCTTACCGCCCACTCGCCTGAATACTCACCAACGTAGCCGTGGAATCCGTCCTGAAATCCCGCATGGTGGACGCCATGTAGTGGACCTGCTGCCCGCGCACGGTGCCATGGACGAAGTAGACGAGACTGTCCTTGCTGCGCTTGCTGTCGCTGAAGTCGATGTCACAACTGTCCATGGCGCTGCGGAGGTCGGCGAGGTCCAAGTGCAGCGGCGCGAGCATGGCCTCAGCCTCCGGCGTGGTCTTTACCAAGGTGTTTTTCAGCCGGAGCTTCACGCGGTAGTTGGGCATCCAGTCGGTGTTTTCCAAGCGGCTGCCGAAGATGCCCCAAGCGAGGATGCAGCCCAAGCCGATGCCGAAGGAGAAGAGGAGGAGGCGGCGTTTGAAGGTCATGTTCAGATCAAAGTGGGTTCACCACGGAGGCACAGAGACACGGAGTGGTTTTGAGTCGGGAGTCTTTTAGTCGTGAGTCAGGAGTCTGTGTGTCGGAGATCGTCCGATCACCGATCACCATGTTATCCGCGACCATCAGCCCTTTCAGCGTCATCTGCGTTCCATCCATCAAAACGCTGCCAGCATGATGTCCAGGTCCTTGAACGGCAATCGGTACGCCTCGGAGAGTACCTCGCTGGTGAGGGCGCCGTTGTACAGGTACACGCCGTGGCGCAGGCCGAGGTTGCGCTTGATGAGGTCTTCGAAGCGACCGATCTCGCCCATGGAGAGCAGGATGGGCGTGAAGATGTTGGTGAGCGCATACGATGCGGTACGGGGAACGCGGCTCGCGATGTTCGGCACGCAGTAGTGGACCACGCCGTATTTCTTGAAGACGGGGTCAGTGAGGGTGGTCAGCTCGCTGGTCTCGAAGCAGCCGCCGCGGTCGATGCTGACGTCCACGATCACGCTGCCGGTCTTCATCTGGCCCACCATGTCCTCGTTGACGACCATCGGGGTGCGGCCGTGCTCGGGCCGGAGTGCGCCCACGGCCACGTCAGCCTGTAGGAGCGCCTGCTTAAGCACGTCGGGCTGGATCACGCTGGTCCAGATGCGCTGGCCGAGGATCCCCTGGAGACGCCGCAAGCGGTATATGCTCTTGTCGAAGACCTTCACGCTGGCGCCCACGCCCAGCGCGGAGCGTGTGGCGAACTCGCCCACGGTGCCCGCGCCGATCACCACCACTTCCGCCGGTGCCACTCCGCTGATGCCGCCGAGCATGAGGCCCTGGCCGCCCTTGTCGGTGCTGAGGTGTTCCGCCGCGATCTGGATGGCGGTGTTGCCGGCGATCTCGCCCATGGCGCGGATGATGGGGAAGATACCCTCCCGGTCCTTGATGAAGTCCCACGCCACGGCGGTGACCTTCTTCTCCATCATGCTGCGCAGGGCTTCCCGGTGCTCACCGCCCATCTGCAGGGCCGAGACGAGGATCTGCTTGTGCCGCAGCATGGCGATCTCCTCTTCCACGGGCGCCGCCACTTTCAGGATCAGGTCCGCCTCGAAGACCTCGCGGGCACTGTCCGCCAGCTTGGCACCGGCCTCGCTGTAATCGCTGTCTTGGAACTGCACGCTGCTGCCCACGCCGCGCTGCACCACGATGTCGTGCCCACGGCCAACCAGCACGGCCACACTGGCCGGGGTGAGGGGCACGCGGTGCTCCTGCGGCATCATCTCCTTCGGGATGCCGATGAAGAGGTTTTTTCCCTTCTTGCCCACCTCCATGGTCTGCTCCTGGGGGAGCATGGAGACCTCGCGGGCCAGTTGCTTCAACAGTTCACTGCTGGTGCTCATGCGAAGTGCTTGGGGGAAATGGTCTGGGAATTCAGATAAAGGTAGCGGATGTCGTCGTCGCCCATGCGCATCTCCACGTCCACGGTTCCGGGCGGAAGGTAACGGCGGCCCAGTTCCGGCCATTCCACGAAGCAATAATGGCCGCTGTCCAGATATTCGGTGAAGCCGATGCCTTCCAGTTCCTCGGGCTTGTTCAGGCGATACAGGTCGAAGTGATAGACCGCGCCCCCCTTGGCGGTGCGGTACTCGTTAACGATGGAAAAGGAAGGGCTGCTCATGCCCGCCGCCACACCGAGCTGCTCGCAGAGCGCCTTGATGAAGGTGGTCTTGCCCACCCCCATCGGGCCGTTAATGGCAAAGACGCGCTGCCCCGGGTATGCGGCCAACAGCGCCCTCGCCACGTCGGCGACATCGTTCGGGCTGCGCAGCTCAAGGGTGGCGCTCATGGCGTTCAGCGCGGTTTCAGGTACACGATGGGAACCAGCATCTCTTCGAGGGAAATGCCCCCGTGCTGGAAGGTGTTCCGGTAGAAGTTCACGAAGTGGTTGTAGTTGTTCGGGTAGACGAAGTAGTGATCCTTCTTCGCGAAGATAAACGAGCTGCTCACATTGGCGCGTGGCAGGAAGCCCTGCGCGGGGTCCTTGATCGCCAGCACGTCCTTGGCCTCGTAGGTGAGGTTGCGACCGTGTTTGTAGCGCAGGTTGGTGTTGGTGTTGCGGTCGCCGATCACCTTACTGGGCTGGGTGACGCGCACGGTACCGTGGTCGGTGGTGATCACCACGCGGCCGCCTTTCTCTGCGATGGTCTTCAGGATGTCCAACAGCGGGCTGTGATTGAACCAGCTGAGGGTGAGCGAGCGGTACGCGGCCTCGTCCTCGGCCAGCTCGCGGATCACCTCCATCTCCGTGCGGGCGTGGCTCAGCATGTCCACGAAATTGTAGACGATGGCGTTGAACGGGTTTTCGAACAGGTTCCCCACGTTCTCCGCCAGCTTCTTGCCCGCGGCGAAATTGGTGATCTTGTGGTAGCTGCTCTTCACGCGCTTGCCGAGGCTCTTCAGTTGCTCCTGCATGAACTCGTCCTCGTGGGCGTTCTTGCTGCCCTCATCCTCCTCGGTGAGCCATTTTCCGGGGAAGCGTTTCTGGATCTCGCCCGGCATCATCCCGGCGAAGATGGCGTTGCGCGCGTATTGTGTGGCCGTGGGAAGGATGCTGTAGAACTGGCCCTGCTCCTCCACCTTGAAGAGCGAGCTGACGACGGGTTCGATCACTCGCCATTGGTCCAAGCGCAGGTTGTCGATCAGCACCAGGAACAACGGGCTCTGCTTCTCGTCGATCAGCGGGGCGATCTTGTTCTTGAAGATCTGGTGGCTCTGCAGCGGCACGTCGCCACCCTTGTTGTGTACCCAGTCCACGTAGTTCTTCTCCACGAAGCGGCAGAAGAGATCGTTGGCCTCGGCCCACTGGCTGCGCAGGATCTCCGTCATCCCTTGGTCCGGGTTGCCGCTGAGGTCCAGCTCCCAGCGCACGAGCTCGTCGTAGAGCTGTTTCCAGTCCTCGGTGCCGAGGCGGTCCCCAAGGCGCATGCTCAGCCGGCCGAACTGCTGCTGGTAGCTGCTTGTGGTCTTCTCGCTCACCAAGCGGCTGCCGTCGAGGTGCTTCTTCAGGGCGAGCAAGATCTGGTTGGGGTTCACCGGCTTGATCAGGTAGTCGCTGATCTTGCTGCCTATGGCCTCTTCCATGATGCTCTCCTCCTCGCTCTTGGTGATCATGATCACCGGGGTGCGCGGGCTGATGCCTTTCACGCGGGTCAACGTCTCCAAGCCGCTGAGGCCGGGCATGTTCTCATCAAGGAAGATGATGTCGAACTCCTCCTTGCCCACGGCGTCCACGGCATCCAGGCCGCTGTTCACCGTTTCCACCGTATAACCTTTCCCTTCCAGGAAGAGCACATGCGGACGCAGGAGGTCAATTTCGTCGTCGGCCCAAAGGATCTTCGCGCTCATACAGGTTCTCCGGCAGCGGGCTCAAGACCATGGACGCAGCGTGCGCCGTGCCGTTCCGCTTACTTTCGGACCGTGAAATTACGGTGCTTCGAGGGAAGGGCCTGAAGGATTACCACAAAGAACGCAAAGGGAGATGGAGAGAGTTGACACAAATGACCGGTACAGGGTACCGAGTACAAGGTACAGGGTACCGAGTGCCGAGAACGGGCACCGTGCGCGGCATCGTACTCGGTACCCTGTACCCGGTACTCAATACCAAAAATAGTGTCCACCAAGATCCTCAACGACCCCATCTACGGCTTCATCACCGTGCCCAGTCCGCTGGTGCTGCGGCTGATCGACCATCCGTGGTTCCAGCGGCTGCGCTACATCAAGCAGCTCGGCCTGTCGCACTTGGTGTACCCCGGCGCACTGCACACCCGCTTCCATCACGCCTTGGGCGCCATGCACCTGATGGGGTTGGCGGTCGAGAGCCTGCGGGCGAAGGGCCACGCCATCACGGACGAAGAGTCCTTGGGCGCACATATCGCCATTTTGTTGCACGACATTGGCCATGGCCCCTTCAGCCATGCGCTGGAGCACAGCTTGGTGGAGGGCATCGACCATGAGGATGTGGGTGCGTTGGTAATGGAGCGGCTGAACAAGGAGTTCGATGGTGCCCTGGACCTGGGCATCGCCATCTTCCACGACCGCCATCCCAAGCACGTGCTGCACCAATTGGTAAGCGGCCAACTGGACGTGGACCGCATGGACTACCTGAACCGGGACAGCTTCTACACCGGTGTGAGCGAAGGCGTGATCGGCGCGGATCGCATCATCAAAATGCTGCAGGTGGTGGATGACCGACTGGTGGTTGAAGAGAAGGCGATCTACAGCATCGAGAAGTTCATCGTCGCGCGCCGCCTGATGTACTGGCAGGTCTACCTGCACAAGACGGTGGTGGCCTGCGAACAGATGCTGGTGCAGACGCTCCGTCGCGCGAAATTCCTCGGCTTGCAGGGCGTTCCGCTCTTTGGCTCACCGGCGCTGTTGGGCTTCCTCAGCAACCGCCGCGATCGTGCTTCCTTCGAGGTGCCCGGCGTACTGGAGGATTTCATGCGACTGGACGATCACGACATCATGGGCGCGGTGAAGGTCTGGGCCGATCATCCGGACCCGGTGCTCTCGCGCTTGGCAGCGGACCTTTTGGGCCGGCATACGTTGCGCATCCGCTTGCGGACCCAACCATGGGAAGCGGCCCATGTGGCGCGCATCCGGCAGGAAGTGGCGCGAAAGCTGAAGATCTCTGAAAGGGAAGCAGGCCTGTTCGTGCTCACCGGCCATCTCGTCAACAACGCCTACGACAACACCCACGATGGCATCCAGCTCCTGTTCAAGGACGGCAGCCTGAAGGACATCGCTGAAGCCAGCGACAACCTCGGAATAGCGGCGATGAGCGGGGCGGTGGAGAAGCATTATCTGGCGTTCCCCAGGTGGATGGGGAAGGAGTGGTTTGATAAGTGACCGAACCTGAGGGCGAATTATTGCACAACCAGGCGTCGTACGCACGCTCCCTCGGCAAAACCGGAGCGATTGCATGGGTTGTAGTAGAGGTTGGAGGGGCCGAGGTGACGAGTTCCGTTTCCATTTGGCCCACGGCGCCTCAGGCGTTTCGGTATTCCACGAAGTACATCTCCATCTCCCCCTTTCCCTTCGCTTCCACCTTTCCGCGCGGGGTGAAGGAAAATCCGGCTTCGCCCTTCACCAGCTCGTAGGTCGCTTTCGCTGATGTTCACGCTGGCCTTCCTCGCCGCTGCTTTCCATGCGGCTGGCGGTGTTCACCGTATCGCCCCAGATGTCGTACTGGAACTTCTTCACGCCTACGATGCCCGCCACGACAGGGCCGGTGTGGATGCCGATGCGCATCTCGAAGCTGGCCTGTCCTTGCGCGTCATGCTCTTTCTTCCGTGCGGTCATGAAGGCCTGCATTTCCAGTGCGGCATGCACTACCGCCTTGGGGTGAAGAGGATCGCGGGTCCGGCAGGCCGCCCACGCACATGTAGGCATCGCCGATGGTCTTGATCTTCTCGATGCCGTGCCGTGTGATGATGTCATCGAACGCCTCGAAGCACGCATTGAGCTCGTGCAACACGGCCTCGGCGCCCAGTTTTACAGCCATGCCGGTGAAGTTCTTGAAGTCCGTGAACAACACCGAGGCCCGGTCGAAATGGCGGGCCTTGGCTGCACCGGTGGACTTCAGCTCCTCGGCCACCTCGGCCGGCAGGATGTTGAGCAGGAGTTCATCGGAGCGCTCTTTTTCCGCGCTCAGTTCCGCGGTGCGCTCCTTCACTTCCGCATCGAGTTCATCGCGCTGGCGGGCCACCAGGCGGCCATGATGCGCGGTGCGGATGGCCAGATATACCGCTACGGAAAGTGGTACGGCCACTTGCGAGCAGTACTCGCGGACCACATCCATCAAGGAGGAGAAACCCGGTCCGAAAAACTCTATTTTGACTACGACACTTAGAAGGAATGCCAGCAGGCTTGATGCCAATGCGCCAGCACCGATCCACCGGGCGTAGCCCTTGGTCCGCAGCAATTGGAACCCCAAGCGGACCACCTCGATGATAAACCAGACCATCACCGCGGCCAACAACAAGCCGAGGAAGAGCACCGCAATGGCCACCCCTATATCCGGGTCCTCCAATGTAAAGTTGACACCGCTTCCGCCGGTAGAGAAGTCCAGTCCGGAATAAAGGATGCCTCCAGCGAAAATGACGCAGACCAAGGAGGCCGTGATAATGGAAATGGTGTGCCACTTCTGCCGTAGCCGACCGACATTGCCGTGGAGGGTACCTAGTGTTATGATCAACAGGTACATGGGCCATGGGACCAGGATGAGCTGCACTGCTTCGATGATACTGGATGCGCCGCCGGCAGGATCAGTTAATCCCATATTCCCCGTCAGGTCGCAGAAGATATCGAGGGCGGAAACAAAGGACAAAAGCGCCAGATAGATCCACTGGCGTTCGCGGCGCTCGAAGCTCCAGATCACCAAGGCGAGCAACAGGATCACCAGGTTGATCCCGATGAAGACACCGTACTGGGCCATGTTCCGCTGGTTCCGGAAAGCCATGTCCGCCGCATGCAGTGAGCATGCCAGCGCAAAGGTCCGGGCGGTCTTCCCGTCCACGCTGTCCAGCCGTATGGCGATCACTTCGGGCCGCCCATCACAACGTAACGCGAACGGAATGACATAAGGAGTCGGAACGCTTTTGGCCGCTTCCCCGTGATCGGCTCCTGCATAGGAGCTGAACAAGGGACTTCCGTTGAGGAAGATCTCCAGTTTTTCATTGCCGCCGAGGCAAAACAGGATGGTCCTTCCCTTCAGCGAGGAGTCCGGCAGTAGGCGAAAGCGGAGCCAATGTACGCCCGTTCCGGGAAGGACAGTGTCAATGGAGGAACTTAGTTTCTGCCATGCGGTGTCCACAAAGTCCCTCGAAGCATAGGCCGGGCTGTCGCCGAACTTGAGCCTTCCGTTTTCTTCCTTCACAAGGTTCACACCGGGCACATCATCCCCCATGCCGGGCACCGCCGAGGAGAGATCGGTGAGGTCCCATGCCTTCACGGCCAACACATCTGCGCTACTGCTGTCGCCTTGCGCGGCAAGGAGGCCCGAAAAAAGCAAGGCGATGGCGAGGACGAGGTGCCGGGCGGAAGGCATCGTTGCAAGGTAGCGTATCGGGTGGGTCGGACGGATGTCGCTCCAATTCACGGTGTTATTCCACAACCACCGTCGCGATCAGTCTGTGCCCATTCGTATCCACCAGAACGAGATAATGCCCTGCAGCGGCAATGGGCAGGATAACATGCTGGGTAACACCCGGGCTTCTTTTCGCGCTGTAGCACAAGCGACCAGCGGGGTCGAGGATGTCGATCCTTGCGGTCGGGGAGGCATCGGTAGGCAGCTCTATCGTGAACCGGCCACCGTTCGGATTCGGGTAGATCCGGAGGGTTCCCACGTCGGCCAGCTCCGTGGTCCCGGTGATGATCAGGTCATAGTCGTCACTGAGCACGCAGCCCAAGGCGGTGGTCACCGTCACGCTGTACTGCCCGCCCGTGGCGGCGATGAGGAAAGGGGCGTTCGCGCCGGGGATGGGCGTGCCGTTCAAACTCCATGCATAGCTCGCATATTCGCCTTGTACCAAGAGCACCGAGCCGTTGGCCTCAATGCCGACCGGCGGGCACACCACGATGGTATCGCTGCTTGTGGTGCATCCGAAGGAATTCGTGGCCACGCCCCACCACGCACCGGTGCTGTCCGCCTGCACGCAGGGACCGTTCACGCCATGGATGGTGTCGCCATTGTTGAACCAGGTGTACACGAGCTCCATGGTGTCCGTGGCACAGATCATGGCGGTGGCCGTGTCGTAGCTGGTCGTCAGCTGGGGGGCGGGGAATACACGCACGGTGTCGCTATCCGTGAAGATCTGCTGCGGCTGCAGGGCGATATTGAGGCTGCCGTAGGTGCCATTGCCCAGCGCGAAGGGTACGTTGCCGTTGCTGCCTGAAGGGATGTTGAAGGTGCCCAGATCATCGTCCTGGCTCACGACGTCCTCATCAAAGAACTGGATGGAGTATGGCGGGGCGGCCAGCAAGCGGTCCACGTTGTTCCAAGTCTGGCTCGTGCTGTTGCTTCCGCTGCTGCTGGTGAAGCTGTTGCCGCCGCCGTCGGTGAGCACGAAATAGAGGTCGGGGGCACCCGTGCAAGCCCCGAAGAGGCTGGGCTCCTCCACATCGCCGCACCAGTTGTCGCTGACGCCGCCCAGCACCACATCGGTGAGCACGAAGCCGCCGATGGTGGTGGTGAGCGATACCGGGTAGGTGCCCGGCGCAGCGTAGTTCGTCACCGGGTTTGCCAGGTCGCTGGTCCCGCCGTTGCCGAAGGCCCAAGCATAAGTGGTGGGCGATGTGCCACCGTCCAACAACGCGGTGAACTGCACCTCCGCGCTTCCGCAGCCGCTGGTGGGGGTGAAGGAAAAGCTGGTGTTCCCACCGGTGCCGGGCTGCACCACCAAGGTGATGCCGAAGCTTTGGGGCACGTTCAGGATGAAGCCGCTCGCCTGCACCTGCGCGATGATGTTGATCGCCACGGTATAGGTGCCACTCCCTATGGGCGTGCCGCACAGCCTGGCGCAGCCGAACTGGTTCTGGGGCGGATAGTAGATGCCCAGCGGGTCGTTCGCGGTCAGGTGCATGCCGAAGGGCAGGCCGGTGACACCGGTGATGGTCATCTGCAGGAAGTCCACGTTCATGCCGGTGCCGGGGTCGTCGAAGTTGGTCGGCATCCAGAAGGTGATGTCGCTCTCATAGGCCTGCCCGGCGATGGCATCGGGCGGCTGCAAGGGGCATAGTGTTGGATAGGCCGGGACCGCACCGCAGGAAAAATCGATGGAGCAGGTGCTGCATTGGGCATGCGCGCCGATGAACGTGATCAAAGCGAAGGCAAGGGTCAATGTTCGGAGCATGGGGTCGGGTTGGTGAGCGAATGTCGGTCATCGGCGCGAAATGGACCTGCTTCCGGCGATTGGAACATGGAAGAACGATCGGGTGTTCCATCCGATTTTCGGCAACCACCTTAACTTCACCATCCAACTTCCCGCAATATGAAAGTGCTTAAATGGTTCCTCATCATCATTGGTGCCGTGTTGGTGCTTGGTTTCGTAAGCTTCAAGGTGATGGAGCACCAGACCAAGAAGGCCAGTCCTCAAGCCACCGTCAACTACGTCAAGGACGACCTGAAGATCGACATCATCTATTGCCGCCCGTACAAGAAGGGCCGGGTGATCTTCGGAGGTCTGGTACCCTTCGATGAGGTCTGGCGCACGGGTGCCAACGAGCCTACCACCTTCACCACCAACGAGGAACTCACCATTGGCGGTAAGGTCCTGCCTGCGGGCAAGTACACCTTGTGGACCATGCCGCATGCCGACAATTGGCAGGTGTTCTTCAACAAAGGGATGTACAACTGGGGATTGAACATGGACGGTGTCGCCAGCAGGGACCCGGCGGAGGATGCCGTGGAGGTGACCGTGCCCGTGGAGGAGCTTCCGGAGGTGCTGGAGCAATTCACCATCAGCGTGGCGGATGCCGATGTCCCCACATTGGTCTTGGCATGGGACAAAACGAAGGTTTCGGTGCCGCTGCGCTAGAAGCGATTACCTTCGCGGGATCAACATGATCAACATGAACAGCAACTGGGCTAAGATCCTCCTCTTCAGTCTCATCTTCGGCGTACTCGGCTTCATCCTCGGACGCATGTGCGGCGGTAGCTGCGGCACGGACAAGTGCGGCCCCGGCGGTATGCGCAGCGAGGCTTGCATGCACGCAGGCATGAAGGGCGATTGCGATATGCACGGAAAGAAGGGCAAATGCTGCAACATGAAGGGCGAAAAGGCCATGAGGGGCTCTGATATGGATCAGGCCGGAACGGATGGCATGCCGGACAGCGCAGCCACGGCCGAATAGCAGGATGTTCCGGCGCGGGTTCTTCGTGGTGCTTTGTGCGCTGGGCATGCTGCACAGCGCATTGGCGCAACGCATCGAGAATTCCTCCCGCAGCACCATCGGTTATTTGAACGCTGACGGTCGCATCGAGAACAGTTCCCGTTCCACGGTGGGTCATATCCAAGCGAGCGGTTCCGGCTGGACCATCGAGAATTCCTCCCGGAGCACTATCGGATACATCAATGCACGGGGTGAAGGCGAATACACGATAGAGAACAGTTCCCGTTCCACTGTGGGCCACGTGAGCCGTAACGGGGACGGCTGGAGGGTGGAGAACAGTTCGCGCAGCACAGTGGGCTACATCGGCAAGGACGGCCGGGTGGAGAACAGTTCGCGGAGCACCGTCGGCTACGCGCGGGACATCCCCCCTGCATGGGCGGCCGTCCACTTCTTCTTCTTCCGCTTCCCATAGGCGTGCATACGGGTACGCCGGGGCAACTATCTTCGCGGACCCGTCAAGGCTTGGGCATACGGGCAGGGCCATGCAATTCACCGCCGGACAGATCGCCGAATTCCTCCATGGGGAAGTGGATGGCAATGCACAAGTGCTGGTGCATGATGTGGCGAAGATCGAGGAGGGCCGGTCCGGCACTTTGACCTTTCTCGCCAATCCCATCTACACCGAGCATGTCTACACCACGGCGGCCAGCGTGGTGATCACCGGTCGGGACTTCCAGCCCAGCAAAGCGATCCCCAAGCATCTCACCCTCGTCCGCGTGGACGATCCGCGTGCCGCCTTCGCGCGCTTGTTGGAGATCCACGAAGCACAGCGCTTCGACATGGTGGGAGTGGAGCAGCCCAGCTATGTGAACCCTCGCGCCAAAGTGGCGGAGGATGCCTACATCGGCGCGTTCAGCTATATCGGCGAAGGCGCCGTGGTGGAGGAGGACGTGAAGATCTTCCCGAACTGCTACATCGGGGAAGGGGCGCGCATCGGCAAAGGCTGCCGGATCCATGCCGGTGTGAAAGTGCATGCCAAGTGCATGATCGGCGCGAACTGCGTCCTGCACAGCGGCGTGGTGATCGGTGCCGACGGCTTCGGTTTTGTGCCGAACGAAAAAGGTGAGCAAGTGAAGATGGCCCAGATCGGCAACGTCATCATCGAGGATGACGTGGAGATCGGTGCCAACACCACCGTGGACCGTGCCACGCTCGGCAGCACCATCATCCGCAAGGGGACCAAGTTGGACAACCTGATCCAAGTGGGCCATAACGTGGAGATCGGCGAGCATACGCTGGTGGTATCACAGACCGGGATCGCAGGTAGCACGCGCGTAGGGAGCTATTGCATGATCGGTGGCCAGGTGGGCATCGC
The DNA here is from genome assembly GCA_963706125.1 of uncultured Flavobacteriales bacterium. Lineage (GTDB taxonomy): Bacteria > Bacteroidota > Bacteroidia > Flavobacteriales_F > PHOS-HE28 > PHOS-HE28. Next base: position 322,046 of record CAVPLQ010000004.1, on the reverse strand, counting down.
GGGGCATCTCCACATCGGTGACCGGGTGAAGATCGCGGCGCAGAGCGGCATCGGTTCGGACATCCCGGACGGCGCCACGGTGCAGGGTTCGCCTGCCTATGCCATCGGGCAGTACAAGCGCAGCTATGTGGTCTTCCGCAACCTGCCGGAGATGAAGCAGCGCATCGAGCAATTGGAAAAAGAACTGGAGGGGCTGAAGGCGGAGGAAAGATCCGCACAAGAAGCCACGAACAAGAACGCATGAGCGACAAGCAGCATACCCTCAAGTCGAGGTCGGAGGTGAAGGGCGTGGGCCTGCACACGGGCGAAAAAGTCACGCTGACCCTCTGCCCCGCGCCGATCGGGCACGGGCTGAAGTTCCAACGCACCGACCTGGAAGGGCAGCCGGTGATCGAGGCCGATGCCGACCTGGTGGTCAGCACGGCCCGGGGCACCACCCTCGGCAAGGGCGATGTGAAAGTGAACACCACCGAACACGTCCTCGCCGCGCTCTATGCCTTGGGCGTGGACAATTGCTTGATCCAAATAGATGGTGCCGAGGTGCCCATCATGGACGGCAGTGCCTTGATGTTCGTGGAGGCCATCGAGAAGGCCGGGATGGAGGAACAGGACGCACCGCGCAACTGGTGGGTGCTCAAGGAGCCCATCTGGTTCGAGACTGAGGAACGCGGCACCGAAATGCTCGGCGTGCCGGCGCCAGGCGGAGAGTTCCGTCTCACGGTGATGGTGGACTACAACAGCCCCGTGCTCGGCACCCAGCATGCCAGCATGTACAACCAGGGCGAGTTCAAGACAGAGATCGCCTCCTGCCGCACTTTCGTTTTCCTGAGAGAGATCGAGCAGCTGGCCAAGGCCGGCCTCATCAAGGGCGGTGACCTGGACAATGCCATCGTGCTGGAGGACCGCGAGGACATCACCAAGGAGGACCTCAAAGCCCTGGCCAAGAGCATCGGGCGTGAATACCAGGACGTGGAGATCCGGCGCAACGGCGTGCTCAACACCACCGACCTGAAGTTCCTCAACGAACCGGCGCGTCACAAGCTGCTGGATATCATCGGCGACCTCGCACTGGTGGGCCGGCCCATCAAGGGACACATCCTCGCGGCCCGCCCCGGCCACTTCGGCAACACCAGCTTCGCCAAGCGGATCAAAGACAAGATCCGGGAGGAAGAGAAGGATACCCGCGTGTTTTTCGATCTCACGAAAGAGCCGCTGTTCGACATCAACGCCATCATCAGGATGTTGCCCCACCGCTATCCGTTCCTGCTGGTGGACAAGGTGATGTCCATGGATGCCACCACCATCGTCGGGGTGAAGAACGTCACCATGAACGAACCGCAGTTCACCGGCCACTTCCCCGATAATCCGGTGATGCCCGGCGTACTGCAGGTGGAGGCCATGGCGCAGGTGGGCGGCATCTTCGCCCTCAGCCAAGTGCCGGACCCTGAGCATTACACCACCTACTTCCTGAAGACCGACGGGGTGCGCTACCGGCGCAAAGTGATCCCCGGGGACACGTTGGTGTTCCACCTGAAACTGATCACCCCCATCCGCCGTGGCATCGTCCACATGAAAGGCATTGGTTATGTGAACGGCCAACCCGTCGTGGAGGCGGAAATGATGGCCCAGATCGCCCGCGACAAGGCCCCGGCGGACGAGAAAAAGCCCGAACCCACCAAGGCCGCCACCAACGCATGAGCATCTCCAAGCTGGCCTCCGTCCACCCGGATGCGCGGATCGGAAAGGACGTCGTGATCGAGCCCTTCACTGCCGTCGCAGGCGATGTCACCATCGGTGATGGAACTTGGATCGGTCCCAACGCTACCATCATGGACGGCGCACGCATCGGGGCCAATTGCCGCATTTTTCCGGGAGCTGTCGTCAGCGCCATCCCGCAGGACCTGAAATTCGCCGGGGAGAGGACCACCGCCGAATTGGGCGACAACACCACCGTGCGGGAATGCGTCACCATCAACCGGGGCACCGCCGATCGCCAACGTACCGCCGTGGGCAGCAATTGCCTGCTTATGGCATACGTCCACCTGGCACACGACTGCCTCATCGGTGACAATGTTGTGATCGCCAACAGTGTGAACCTCGCCGGGCACGTCACCATCGGGGACTGGGCCATTCTGGAGGGCAACGTGGCCGTGCAGCAGTTCATCCACATCGGTGCGCACAGCTTCGTGGCAGGGGCCTCCTTGGTGCGGAAGAACGTGCCGCCCTTCGTGAAGGCCGCGCGCGAACCGTTGAGCTTTGTCGGGGTGAACGTGGTGGGCCTGCGCCGCCGGGGCTTCGCCGATGATGCCGTGGCCCGCATCGAGGACATCTACCGGGAGATCTTCGTCCGCAACACCAACCTGGAGCGTGCCGTGCAGAACGTGGAGCAGCAGTTCACGGTATCGCCGGAACGGGCGCTCATCATCGAGTTCATCCGCAGCAGCCCCAAGGGCATCATGCGCGGCCTGACGGAGTGAAGCAGGTGCCCATGTCGGAACGCACACCAGCGCGCGAGGAAGGCATGCGGATCACGTTGGGCGGTGTGGCCAAGCAGTTTTCCCGCGAAAAAGTATTCACCGGTGTGGACCATGTGTTCGAAGCAGGCAGCCGCACTGCGCTCCTAGGGCCGAACGGAAGCGGGAAAAGCACCCTGCTCCAAGTGGTGGCCGGGGCTTTGGTGCCCACCAAAGGGATCGTGGAACATGCATTGGGAGGAAAGCCGCTGGACCAGGACCGCGTGTACCGGGAAGTGAGCATAGCGGCGCCCTACCTTGATCTGTACGAGGACCTGTCGTTGCGGGAGGCACTTGCCACGCATGCGCGATTCAAGCCATTCCTGCCCGGCAACACCGTGGAGGACGTGGCACGAACAGCCTACCTCGAGCCGCACTTGGAGAAGCCCGTGAGCAACTTCAGCAGCGGCATGAAGCAGCGCCTCAAACTCGCGCTTGCCATCCTCAGCGATACGCCGCTGCTCCTGCTCGACGAACCCGCCACCAACCTCGACGCAGAAGGCATCGCTTGGTTCCGTGTACTGCTCATGCGCAACGTGGAGGGGCGCACCCTGCTGGTAGCCAGCAACAGGCAGGCCGAAGAGACTTTCGGTTGTGAAAGCAGTGTGGAGATCGCGAGATGGAAATAACTGCCGATGATCAGGTCGGGCGCGGAGCCCGTGCATCTTGGCTTGCCTTTCTGATCTTTTTTAGGTCGTAACGCGATCACCTGTCGGCAGCCGGTCGGCAGCCTAACAACTGACAACTGCGGTCTCCGTGCCTCTGTGGTGTAAAGAAGTTGCATTTCCTCCACATCCCTACCTTCGGCCCCCTATTTCCCACCCCATGGCCAACACCGGCGACATCAGCATCGGAACATACATCCGCTTCAACGGCGACATCTGCCAGATGGTTGAATGGCAGCACCGCACCCCGGGGAACCTGCGTGCTTTCTACCAGGGCAAGATGCGAAACCTCCGCAACGGCAAGCTCAATGAGCACCGCTTCCGCAGTGGCGAGAACATGGATGTGCTGCGCGTGGAGATCCGTGATATGCAATACCTCTATCGTGAAGGCGAGTTCCTCGTCTGCATGGATCCGACCAGCTTTGAACAGACGCATGTGCCGGTGGAACTCTTCGGCGACGCCATGGGCCTGATGAAGGAGGAAATGACGGTGCAGGTGGGTTTCGAGAGCGACATCCCCATCATGGCCCGCCCCCCGAAGATCGTGGAACTGGAGGTGACCTACACCGAGACCGCCGTGAAAGGCGACACCAGCAACAAGGTGATGAAGGCCGCAACGCTCGAGACGGGCAAGGAGATCCAGGTGCCCTCTTTCGTGGAGATCGGCACCGTGATACGGATAGACACGGAGTCCAACGCCTACCTCGACCGCGTGAAGAAGTAGTCCGCGTTCGCCCGGCACCGCTCTCCGGCTACCTTTGTCCGACAGGGGAAATTTCAATTCCCTTGGACCACGAACGGTCGCCACATGGAGTTGAAGGAACCACTGACCGCTGCAGCCGTGGCGGAGTTGATACAAGCGAAAGTGCTGGGCAATGCCCAACGCACCGTCACCGGCATCAATGAGATCAACCGGGTGCGCACGGGTGATCTGGTCTTTGTGGACCACCCCAAGTACTACAACAAGGCACTGAACAGCGCCGCCACCACGATCCTCATCGACAAGGCCGATGTGGAGATCCCCGAGGGCAAGGCGATCATCATCAGCAACGATCCCTTTGCCGACTACAACACTCTGGTCCGGCATTTCATGACCCCGTTAGCTTGGACCTCCGAGCTGCCCGCGATCGGAGCTGATACCGTCGTGCATACGAGCGTCACGATCGGCACCAACGTCACCATCGGCGATGGCTGCACCATCATGCCCGGCGTGGTGATCTATCCGAACACCTCCATCGGCGACCGGGTGACCATCCACGCCAATGCCGTGATCGGCGGCGACGGATTCTACTACAAGAAACGGACAGGCGGTTATGAGAAGATGGTCACGGCCGGCTGTACGGTGATCGAGGATGACGTGGAGATCGGGCCACTGACCAGCATCGATCGCGGGGTGAGCGCCGACACGCGGATAGGGGCCGGGACCAAGATCGACAACCAGGTGCAGGTGGGCCACGATACGCTCATCGGAAAGAATTGCCTGATCGCCGCACAGGTCGGTATCTCCGGTGCCTGCATCATCGGCGACAATGTCACTCTCTGGGGCCAAGTGGGTGTTCCCAGCAAGCTTACCATCGGCAGCGGTGCCACCGTGCTGGGCCAAAGCGGCGTGCTCACCGATCTCGAAGGCGGCAAGACCTATCTCGGTTCCCCGGCCGGGGAATGGAGGCAGAAGATGCGCGAGGTGGCCAGCCTCGGCCGATTGCCCGACCTGCTCAAAAAGATGGACAAGCAATGAACTGCAGCGCCACGCCGACTCCAGACGTCAGACTCCAGACTCACGACTCACAGACTCACGACTCCAGAACTCGAACTCCTCTGTGCCCTCCGTGCCCTCGCCTGGGCGAAGCCGCTGCCTCCTTCGCCGAAGCGGCTGCGAAGGCCGAGCCAGCGGAGCACGGTCCGTGGTGACCCCTTCACTCCATGACCCGCCTCACCCGCCTCACCGAACGCCTGAACTTGAAAGAGTTCCAGCTGAGTGCGTTATTGGAGGTGACCAAGGCGATCAACAACAACGAGGACAAAGGTGAGCTGCTGAAGTTGTATGCGGAGATCATGCATGGCGAACTGGGCATCACCCGGCTGATGTTCTTCGAGAACGACAGTCAGTGGCGCTGCGTCCAGGCCCTGACCGACGAAACGGACAGTCCCGTGCCGGACGTGGCGGGTTTCATGAAGGAATGCCGGGACATCCAGTTCATCGGTGCAGAAGATGCCAAAGGACTCGGACGGTTCGATATCGCCATCCCCGTCTTCCACCAGGAACGCCCGTTGGCGCTGTTGCTCATCGGGGACATCGACGATGAGGAACAGCGCATGAGCCCTACGGTGAAGCACCTCAACTTCATCCAGACCCTGACCAACCTGATCGCCGTGGCGCTGGAGAACAAGCGCTTCGCCCTGCGGGCCTTGGCGCAGGAGCGGGACCGGCGCGAGCTGGAGCTGGCGGCCGAGATGCAGCTGATGCTGGTGCCGAAGGACCTGCCGAACGGCGAGCGGATCCAAGCGGCCGGCTGGTACCAACCGCACCAACAGGTGGGTGGCGATTATTACGATGTGGTGCGCACCGGGCCGGATGAGGTCGTGCTCTGCGTGGCGGACGTGAGCGGGAAGGGCATCGCAGCGGCCTTGTTGATGTCCAATTTCCAAGCGACCCTGAGGGCCTTGATACAACGGGAACGCGCATCCTTGGACGCCTTGGTGCGGGAGTTGAACGCCAATGTGCTGGAACGGGCCCGGGGCGAACGCTTCGTCACCTTGTTCATCGGCCGGGTGGACCTGAAGAGCGGTGCCATGGAATACGTGAACGCTGGCCATAATCCGCCCATGTTGGCCGGGCAGGGAGGCGTGATCTCGGAACTTAGCGACGGCGCCATCGCCTTGGGCATGCTCCAGGAACTTCCCTTCGTGAACGTGGGCCGCGCGGAGGTGAAGGGCGGCGTTCTGCTCTGCTATACGGACGGACTGGTAGAGCAGGAGGATGCCCAAGGAAATGCCTTCGAGACGCTTCCGGTGCGAAAGACCTTGGAGCTGCTTTCCGCCGCCGGCCCGACAGCCATCAATGAGGCGCTTATCTCCACCTTCGAGGCCCATCGGGGCCAACTGCCCTACTTGGACGATATCGCCTTGCTCACCTGCCGGTTCCCGTGATCACTGGTGGCGTTCTTGTGCTTCAGGTCCAGCACCACGATCATCGCCGTGAAGCCCCAGAAGGGCACGCTCGCCTTGTCCAAGTCCAGGTAGTTGTTCAGGATGCCGTGGATGAAATAAGTCACCAACCCAAGGAACGCCGCGCCAATGAGCATGCGGTCCACGCCGTTCGGAAGCCTTGACCAGAGCCGTACCGCGGTCCAGGTGATCACGCCGATGAGCACGATCACGAGCAGCATCCCAAGCAATCCCTGTTCGGCCAACGGGCCTAAGTATTCGCTGTGCGAATTGCCATTGAGGCCGAAGTTGGTGCTGATGATGGTACGGTCACGAGCGGCCTGGAAGGGCGCGTACTGGAACATGTAGGTGCCCGGGCCCCAGCCGGTCAACGGCCGTTCATCGAACATCTGAAGGGCCGAATTCCAGCGGTTGATACGCTCCAAGTTGCTGGCATCGCTCCGGATGTTGCTGATGGAGCTGACGTGCTTGGCCAGATCGTCATTGCTCTCCGTGCGGTTCCGCTCTAAGGCAATGGTGATCCGGTCCATGTTGGCGATCGCCGTGATCCCCATCGCCAGCGCCACCACCCCGATGGCCCATGCCGGTATGCGCAGCCGCATCACAATGAAGACGCCCAGCGCACCTGCTACGCCCACCCATGCCGCGCGCGTGTATGAGAACAGGATCCCGGTGACCAACAGGGCCAGCAGGAATACGGCCATGCCCCGGCGGCTCCGGGAATACCCGGGCATGGAAATGGCCGTGATCGCGAAGGGCAGGCAGAAGGCGATGATGGCCCCGTAGCTCGTGTGGTCCTTGAAGAAAGGCGACATCACCCAGTGGGCGGGGTCTTCCGCGAAGTCGAATTGGGCATGGTGGATCAACGTATAACTCACCACGATCGCCAAACCCGACAGGAACGACCAGAAGAAGCGGTGCATGTTGCGGGGATCCCGGAACATGTGCGTGGCCATGAAGTACATGGTGCATACGAACCACAGCCGGGCGGTGAGGTATTTGAGCGAAACGATAGGCATGCTGCTCGGCATCACGCAAATGGCCATCCAGATCAGCTGTGCGATGATGATGATGGTGACAGGATGCCTCCATACTTTGGGGTTCATCGTGCCCTTTTCCAAGGTCAACTTCAGCAGGAAGAGCAGCATGAGCGCCACCATCAGAGGTTCCGTGGGCAGCGCCACGCCGATACCGCCCAGGTCCAGCTCCTCCAGATTGATGGACAGCGGTGTGGCAAAGACGATGAAGAGCAGGACCTTGTCCGTGGCCGCCACCATCGCCCAGCCTGCCAGAAGCACGGCGGGCAGCAGGTTCAACCAATAGATCTCATGGATGGTGAGGGCGGCGTTCAACAGCACGAACACCACGCAAACCGCGGGTATCCACCAGCTCTTGAGCGCACGCACCATGGTTCAACCGCGTTCTGCGGGCATGGCCCCGGTCGACCGGTCACGCAGGAATACCAGGATGTAACAGAGCAGTACGGCCATGGCCGTGGCCGCCAACACGATCAGCGCGCGGATGGGATACACCTTTTTATCCGATACTTCCGGATACACCACCACGTTCGTGTACGTCAGCACCTTGCTCACGTCCATCAAAGCCTGACGTTCCTCGGCTTGCTTTCTCCCGTATTCCTGGATCAACATGTTGTCCAGGTCGGAGAGTTGGTGGTACTCGCCACCGCTTTTTTCCAAAGATCTCAGCATGCCTTCGATCTCCTCCCTGTGGGCCTTGGACCCACCGCCGGTGATCGCCTTCATGTATCCCTTGGTGAGTTCCTTGGTCTGCGTGTAATAATCCAAGAGGCCGTGGTTCCGGCGCAGTTCGTCCATTCGGTTCTCCACACTGTCCAGCCGCTGCCGCGTGTTCGCCATGCCGTCCTGGATGATGACCAGCAGTTCACGCGAGTTCTTGCGCTGAAGGCTGCGTGCCAGTAAGTCCGTCTGGGCCAGGATCTTCCTCCACCATGTCGCGGGCCATTACCGGGTCTTCGTCCACCACATTGATCTCCACGCTCTCATAGCGCGTCTTTTCAATGGTGACCCGCTCTTTGTACATGTTGTAGAGCGAGGCCTGCCCGCCTTGGCCCACCGTGTCCATCCGGTAGTGCGCCAGCAGATCGAACCGGTGGATGATGCTGTCCCGGATGCTGTTGCTCTCCAGAAGCTGCAACAGCTGGTCCGCGCGTGACTCAATGGAATAGCTGTTCAAGTTCACGGGATAGACCACCGCCTGCGAACGGTACCGCGGCTTGATGAAGGTGGGGCCGCTGAACACGGCGGAAAGTACGAATGCCGCCAAGCCCACCCCCACAAAGAGGCGCCAATGCCGGCTCACCACCGAATAGGAGCGCGTGAAAGTCATCCGATCATCCATGTATCCTTCTGATTTTACGCATGTTTTCCTGGGCCACCACCATGAGCAAAGCGAATATCAAGGCACTGATGGTGCTGACCGAGACCACCAGCCACCAGATCGGCCAGCTCTTCCGGTCCGCCGGGAATGCCTTGTTCACCGTGAATTTATGCGGCAGGTCGCTGTCCAGGTCGGCCTTGGCCTGTTCCAGCTTCATCCGTAGTGCGCTCAGTCGCTTCACTTCGTTGAACTGCATGTCCTGTAAGTTGACGTAAGCCCCGCCGTATTGTGCAAGCACCTTGAAGCGCTTTTCGAATTCATCGATCGCCCGCTGGTCGCCCTTTACTATGGCTGCACCAAGATACTCATTGTAGCGCTCAGCTTGGGTGTGGTAGTCCTGCACGCCCAAAGAGCGGAGCACTTCCATGCTGTCGCCCAGCTGCTCGATCTCCACTACCAAAGCGGACACGCCGTCCTTCACGATCCGGTAGCCCTTCAACGCGCGTTCGTGCGCCATCTCGTTCCACACGCTGTCCACTTGGGAGCTCATGAAGTTGGCCATGTCCGCCGCCCGTTGCGGGTCCGTGTCCAATACTTCCACCCGTACACTGCCGAACTTGGTGTACTCGAACTTCACATGGTTTTCGTAGGCATCCCGCAGCTCGGAGTTCTTGTGCTTGCCGTCCGGGTCGATCTTGTAAACTTTCAGCAGGTCGAAGCGGGCGGCCGTGCGGTCCCTGACCTGGTCCGAGTTCAGGATCTGTAGCAATTGCTCGGCGTCTTCCTCGTCCCCCAGCGCCAGTATGTCGTCCCGCCCGGTGGATTGCTCGCTCAACAGGGCCTTGGAAACACTGTTCGTAATGGCCGGGAAGAGGATGACTTCGCTGCGAAAGCGCGGGGGAATGGCCAGCGTGGTGACGATGCCGCCCAGCAGGCCCAGCAGCGCCATGCCTAGGATGAAGCGCCGCCGATGCCAGAGGAATATCGTCAGGTCGAACGCGTTGTCGCCTTCCTGATCCGGTCCGTCAGCCATGTTTTCTCCCTGTTGAAAAAGGTCGGCTAAAGTAGGTGGTTCAGCCTTCCTTTCGCAGAAGAAGCGCCGAACGCACACTTCGCACGGGCAACAGACCGCTGGCCAACGCCCCGATGGCCGCCGTTCCCACCAGTAAGGGCAAGGCGATCACGAAGGCCGATCCGGCCGCCCCGAGGCCCCAGGCAGCCGCCAGAAGCAGGGCCAAGTAGCCGGTGAGGCCGAGAACATCCCGCAGCTTCACATGAAGCGCGTACCGCCGCGCCGCGACCACCATCTGCGCCACCGCCATCGCCCCTTGCGTGATCAGGCTGGCCCAGGCCGCGCCCATCACATGCCAGTCCGGTATCAGGAGCAGATTGAGGCCGATGTTGAGCACCATGCCTCCGGCGGCCAGCTTGTTCAAGGTCTTCAGGTCGCCGCTGGCGGTGAGCAGCGTGCCGAAGATGTACGTGATGCACACCCCTACGAAGCACCAGATCAGCACCGCGAAGGCCGGGGCGGATTCCGCTGTGTGCTCGTGGTAGCGCAGGTCCATCACTTCCTTCGCGTAGAAGCTGCCGATCACCGCCACGGCCAAAGTCCCTGCCAATACCAGCCGCAGCGCCAAACCCGTCAGTGGTCCCACGTCTTCTTTGTTCTTCAGCATGCGGCTGTACATGGGCAGCAGCAGCCCCGCGAACAGGAAGCCCAACATGTTGAACGCCTCGAAGAAGCGGAAGCCCTGCGCATAGATGCCCGCCTGCAGGTCTCCGTCCGGCAGCATCCGCTCCAGCATCAACGAATCGGTGCGGTAGTAGAAGCTCATCAGCAGCACCAGAAGGGCGAAAGGAAAGCTCTGCCGCAGAATGCTGAAGGTGAACACGGGATCCCAGCGCGGGCGCAATCCCCCTGCCCGGCGCGCCACCAGCACCAAGGCGATCACGGCGGCGGTGCCATAAGCCGCCGTCTGCGCCCAGGCGAACCATTCGATGGGGAAGGGGCCTTCATGCACGCGGCCCCAGAGCAACCAAACACAGATGCCGATCAGCAGCACGCGGTCAAGCACCGAGAGCAGACTGTCCTGCGCAAAGCGCTGTGAACCCGCGATGTTCGAACGCAGATAGAGGATGGTGGAAACCAGCACTTGGTTCAACACCAGAATGCCCAAGAGCTCCAACTGCCCGCCGCGATAGCCCAGCAGCCACGCCGCCGCGAAGATGCCCACCGAATAAAGCACCGCCAGCAACGAACGCGCCGCCACGATCCCGCTCACGTGCTTGCGCATCAAGTGCGTGTGCTGCGCGATGTTCCTCGTGTTCCAGTTGGTGATGCCGAGGTCCAGCAGGATGTTCAGCAGGAAGCTCAGGCTCAACAGCGCCGCATAGCCGCCATAGGCCGCCGTGCCCGCGCGTACCTGCACCTCCGCATCGATCCCGAAGATGTAGAACGGCTTCACCAACAGGTTCAGCGCCAGCACAAGGGCCAGGTTGGTGAGGAATTTGCGTTGCATGCTTTGCCGGGCGAAAGGTCGGTCTTATAGTCGTGAGTCCGATGGTCAGTCGGGAGTCCGGAGTCTGTGAGTCGGGAGTCCGATTGTCAGTCGGGAAGTCCGATTGTCAGTCGGGAGTCCGATGGTCAGTCGGGAGTCCGGAGTCCGTGAGTCGGGAGTCCGATTGTCAGTCGGGAGTCTTGAGTCGCGAGTATGAAGTTTTGGCTGGGTGGCTCTTGCTTATGTTCGTTCTAACAATCACGATCATGGGTAAAGTTCAAGATCTGTTCGCTTATAAAAAGGGCTTGGACCTGTCCATGCGGATCTTTGAAGTTTCCAAGGCTTTTCCGAAAGAGGAGCGATACAGCATGACGGACCAAGTCCGACGCAGCTCGCGCTCCGTGGTGGTAAACCTGTCCGAAGCATACCGTCGAAGACGGACAAAGAAGTATTTCGAGGCGAAGCTGAATGATTGCCGGACGGAGGCGTGTGAAACGCAAACATGGCTGGAGTTTGCCAAAGCCTGCGGCTATATCACGAAAGAACAATTCATAGAATTGAACAACCTTGCCGAGGAAGTAGCACGCCTGCTGCATAAGATGGCAACCGATCCGGAGAAATTTATGTGAGCCTTGAACCGGAGTCAACTCGAATGGACTCTCCCGACTCACGGACTCCGGACTCACGACTCCATCCAAGGATCTCCGACCTTTACCCCTGCCCGCCATGCGTATTGCCGTCAACACCCGCCTTCTCCTTCCCGGTAAGCTTGAAGGTATCGGTTGGTTCACGCATGAATCGCTTCAGCGCATCACCGCTGCGCATCCGGAACACGAGTTCATCTACTTCTTTGATCGACCCTATGCCGGGCAGTTCGTACATGGCCCGAACGTGACGCCCGTGGTGATCCCGCCGCCCACGCGCCATCCCATCCTCTACCGCATCTGGTTCGACGGTGTGCTGCCACGTGCCCTGCACAAGCACCGCGCCGATGCCTTTCTCTCGCCGGACGGATACCTCAGCCTGCGCACGGAGGTGCCCCAGCTCCCCGTGATCCACGACCTCAACTTCGAGCATTTCCCCAAGGACCTGCCGCCCGCCTACAGTCGCTACTACCGCAACCGCTTCCCGCGCTTCGCGAAGAAAGCCGCCCGCATCGTCACTGTCTCTGAATTCTCCAAGCAGGATATCGTTTCCACCTATCACATCCCGCCGGAAAAGATCGATGTCGTGTACAACGGCATCGGTTCCGTTTTTGCGCCGCTGGCGGAAGGGGAGAAGGGCACGGCCCGAAAGCGGCTCACCGGCGGCCTGCCGTATTTCGTCTGCGTCGGTTCCCTGCATCCGCGGAAGAACATCGCACGCTTGCTGGAGGCGTTCGACCGCTTCGCGGGAACGCGGAACGACGCCCGCCTGGTGATCGTGGGCGAGGCCTTCTGGTGGGACGAGCGCATGAAGGCCGCTTGGAAAACGATGTGCCACACGGACAAGGTGGTCTTCACCGGCAGGCTGGAGCAGACCGAGCTGCACACCACCTTGGCGGACGCGCTGGCCTTGGTCTTCGTGTCCTACTTCGAGGGCTTCGGCATTCCCGTGGCCGAAGCGATGAAATGCGGCGTGCCGGTGATCGCCGCCGATGCCACCAGCCTGCCCGAGGTGGCCGGCGATGCTGCCATCTACTGCGATCCCTTCAACGTGGAAAGCATCACGGAGGCCATGGCACGCCTGTGGGACGACCCCCAGCTCCGCGACAGGCTTGCCGAAGCGGGACTTCAACGCGCCCAGCGCTACACGTGGGACAGAACAGCGGAAGGGCTGTGGGAGAGCTTGGAAAAGATCCTCAAGTAGAGTTGTTGTTCAAGCTGAAGTCGTAATCTCCCTGCCGTCACCGATCCCCCATAAACTTGCCCGCATGTCCCGTCTATCTTCATATCACACCCTCGGCCTCCTCGAAGCCGGTTGCGATGAAGCGGGCCGTGGTTGCCTCGCTGGTCCGGTGGTGGCCGCCGCTGTGATCCTTCCGGCCGGTGTGCGCTTGCCGGGCCTGAACGATTCCAAGAAGCTCTCCCATGCGGACCGCGATCGCTTGCGTCCGCTGATCGAGGCGCGCGCCTTGGCTTGGTGCGTGGCCGTGGCCGATGTGGTGGAGATCGACCGCATCAATATCCTGCACGCCTCCTTCCTCGCGATGCATCGCGCGATTGCCGGACTCGCAAGCAAGCCGGAGCATCTGTTGGTGGATGGCAATCGCTTCGATCGGCATGAAGGCATTCCGCATAGCTGCATCATCAAAGGCGACGGGAAATACCGCAGCATCGCGGCGGCTTCCGTGCTGGCCAAAACGCACCGGGACGAGATGATGGCCACTCTGCACGCCGAGCAGCCCCACTACGGCTGGGCGGTGAACAAGGGCTATCCCACCGCTGAGCACCGCGCGGCCATTGTCCTGCATGGCCCGTGCGGGAATCACCGCATGTCGTTCACGTTGCTGCCTGTGGAAGGCTGAGGACACTCCGTAGTGTTCATTACGCGCTCGCCGAACGCATCCACAGCAGGATGTGCGAAAGGCTTCGGAGCAGGGCTGCGGACACTTCCGCGTTCCGCCCACCTTTGGGCCTTCGCCATGCGCCGCTCATTCACCGTGATCCTTCTGCTCGCCATCGTGGCCGCCATCGGCTGGTGGCTGTGGAGTTGGCAAGCAGGTGCCGCCCCGGCCGCTGACCCGTGGAAGGCTGTGGCCCCCGAGGCGGTGGTGGTGCTGGAGATCCCCGAGCCGCTGGGGACCTGGGAACGCTTCACCGGCACCAGCCAGTTCTGGGGCGATATCGAATCCGCGCCCGCATTCGCCCGGCTCAACAGCGTGCTTTCCAAGCTAATGGAAGCCGGTATTCCCGCCGCGGACCGGAAGGGTGGCGAACATCCGCTGTTGGTCACTTGGGAAGCACCCCGGGCGGATACGCTCTCCCTGTTGATGGCCTGGCCGCTGGCCGCTTCACCGGAAGCACTGAACGCATTGGGCACCGCCTTCAACACCGACCTGTCCGCTTCGTTGTGGTCCGGCACGCGGCACGCCGTGAAGGCCGATAGCGCATTGCCGGCGCTGCAAGTTGCTTGGAGCAACGGCGTTCTGATGTTGGGTACCACCGCTTCCACCGTGGAAGATGCTCGCGCACGGCTTGCATCCAACGCAAAGCCCGATGCGCTTTTTGAAAAAGCCCGGGCCAGTTTCAGCGTAGGGGCGGAGGCGCACCTTTTGATCCGGCCCAACCATGCGTCCGCCGTGCTGGGTGCTGCATCCACCAGCATCTTCCCGGCGGAGTTGCCCGTGGAAGGCTGGGCAGCGTTGGACGTACGCCTCAGGCCGGGTGCGTTGTTGATGAACGGACTGCTGTTCCCTTCCGCTGAAAGCCCCGCCATCAGCGCCATGCAGCAACAGAAGGCCGCGCGCCCGGACATGATCCGCGTGCTCCCGACCACCGTGTGCCGCATGCGGACCATGCAGGTGGACGATCCTGCGCGCTATGTGCGTGAACTCACTGGTAGCGAACCGGACGAGGAGCTTTTTGCGGCCTACGGGGCATGGGTGAGCGGAGGCATCGGAGTAGCCGAAAGCGCGAAAGAAGACGGGCCGTTCGCCAACGATAGCACGGTGCAACGCTGGGCCGTGTTCGGGACCCAGGACCCCGGCAAGGCGATCGCGGCGCTCACCTCGCGCTGCCCCGATGGCGGCTGCGAGGTCACGGAGTATCGCAGCCTCCGCTTTCAACGCATCGCGGATGCCGGGGCCTTGTCCACCTTGTTCGGAAAAGCGTTCGCCCCGCTCGGCCAGCCGCTGTGGACCCTGCTTTCGGACATGGTGGTGATGTCCGCCACGCCCGCCGGTATGCGTGCCGCCATCGATGCATGGACGGACCGGAACTCCTTGGCCTTGGACCCACGCTCGGGTGACTTCTTCCAGCACTTCGGTTCCGATGCGGTCTACAGTTGGTGGACCGATGTGGCCCGCGCTTATCCCAACGGCGAAGGCCCCTTGGCCATGGCCCGAGAGGCCACCGGCGGCGCCCTATTGCAATTGACGCCGCGCGCGGACGGTGCGATCATCGCCACCTTCTGCCTGCAGCACGCACCCGCCGACAAGCGTACGGCCGGAGCGCTGTGGACCACCGCCCTTTCCGCTCCGCTGGAGAAGCCGCCGATACTGGTGAAGGACTACCTCAGCAAGACCTTGCAGGTGCTGGCGCAGGACCGCGACCATCGCATCAGCCTGATCAGCTGCACGGGCAAGATCCTCTGGCAACGCCAGCTGGACGGGCCGATACTCGGCGGTGTGGAACTGGTGGACCGCTACAAGAACGGAAAGCTCCAGATGCTCCTCAATACGGCGGGCAAGATCTACCAGATCGACCGGCTCGGCCGCGACGTGGAAGGTTTTCCTGTCACGTTGAAAGGCACGGCCTGCGCGCCGCTGAGCGTGTTCGACTACGATAAGAAGAGGGACTACCGCGTGCTCGTGCCGATGTCCGAAGGTGAGTTGCTCAACCTCAGCGTGGAGGGTAAGCCGGTGCAGGGCTGGTCGCCTGAAAAGCTGCAAAGTCCGGCTCTGGCGCCTGTAGCCCTTGTCCGGATCAAGGGAAAGGATTTCCTGGTTGTGCCGATGGTAGACGGAAAGGTGACCGTGCTGGACCGGCGCGGTACGGTGCGCTACAGCAGCAAGCTGAAGATGGAGCAGATCACCGCCTACTTGGGAAGCCGGGACGCCATGGATATCGGCGACCGGCGCATGCTCTGGAGCGACAGCGCCGGTGCGGTGCTCAGCGGTACGTTGGACGGCAAGGTGGACACGCTTTCCGCGGCTACCAGCGGCAATGTGGTCCTCTTCGATGTGGACGGCGACGGAAGGGACGAGGTGCTCCGCGCCACCGCTTCCACGCTCACGGCCGAGGCCGATGGCAAGGTGCTCTTCCGCGTGAGCTTCCCGGACGCACAGGGTGCCAATGCCTTCGAAGTGCCCTTGGAAGGGGAGGATGCTGCGATCGGCCTGGTGGTGCCGGAACAGGGTCAAGTACGGCTGTACGATGCTACCGGTGCGCTCTGGCCGGGCTTCCCGCTGAAAGGTTCCGTGCGCTTCCGCGTGGCGGACATCAACTTGGACGGCGTGCCGGAACTGGTGACGGCGGACAGCGATGGCGTGGTGACCGTGTACGCCCTGCCGGGGAAGCGGTGATCGTGCCGGCCCCCCCGCGCCGTCGCCGTCTCGGCCTTCGTAGCCAATTCGGCGAAGTAGGCACCGGCTATGGCGGAGTGCGACCGACCTCTCCTTGATGGAAGGAGGGGAGACCCGGGCCAGGTACGTTAGGTTTCCCGTCCTTTTGGGAAAGAGGGAAGGGAACCTCCCGCGGATCCCGTTCCTTTCGTTCCTTCGTCCCAGAATATAAACATCGAACATGGTATTTCCATCCGACCTCGACATCGCGCAGCGCGCCACCCTTCAGCCCATCACCGCCATCGGCGAAAAGCTCGGCATCCATGCCGATCGGATGGAGAACTACGGACGCTACAAGGCCAAGCTCCCCTTGGACCTGATCGATGAAAGCAAGGTGAAGAAGGCCAAGCTCATTCTCGTCACCGCCATATCGCCGACGCCCGCCGGGGAAGGCAAGACCACAACGAGCATCGGCTTGTGCGAAGGGTTGAACAAGGTGGGCAAGAAAGCGATGGTGGTACTGCGCGAGCCTTCGCTCGGCCCCGTGTTCGGCATGAAGGGCGGCGCGGCCGGTGGCGGCTATGCCCAGGTGCTGCCGATGGAGGACATCAACCTGCACTTCACGGGTGATTTCGCCGCGATCGAAAAGAGCAACAACCTCTTAGCTGCGCTGATCGACAACAACATCCAGAGCAAGACACGCAACCTCGGCATCGACCCGCGCACCATTGCATGGAAGCGCGTGATGGACATGAACGACCGCTCCCTGCGCGACATCGTGATCGGCCTGGGCGGCACCGGCAACGGTATTCCGCGTCAGGACGGTTTCAACATCACTGCGGCCAGCGAAGTGATGGCGATCCTCTGCCTTGCCACTGGCTACGAGGACCTGAAGGAACGCCTCGGCAACATCTTCGTGGGCAACTCCCGTGCTGCGGACCGCAAGTACGTCTATGCCCGCGACCTCAACGCACAAGGCGCCATGGCCGTGCTGCTGAAGGACGCGATCAAGCCGAACCTGGTGCAGACGATGGAGGGCAATCCCGCGATCATCCATGGCGGTCCTTTCGCCAACATCGCGCAGGGCGTGAACAGCATTCTGGGCACCAAGATGGGCCTGAGCCTAACGGATTACGTGGTGACCGAGGCCGGCTTCGGCGCGGACCTCGGCGCGGAGAAATTCTTCGACATCAAGTGCCGTGCGGCGGGCCTGGCACCGCACGCCGCCGTGATCGTCGCAACGATCCGTGCTTTGCGCTACCAAGGCGGAGCGCCGATCAAGGAAGTGAACGATGCTTCCGTGGAACGGGTGAAGAAGGGCATGGCCAACCTGGAGCGCCACATCGAGAACATCGCCAAGTTCGGCGTGAAGGCCGTGGTGGCCATCAACCATTTCCCCACCGACACCGAGGAGGAGATCCAGTTGGTGAAGGAGCGTTGCAAAGCCTTAGGGGTGGAGGCGGTGCTGGCCAAGGGCTTCGCGGAAGGTGGCAAGGGCATGACCGACCTGGCCGAGGCCGTGGTGAAGGTGGTGGAGAACAACGAGACGAAGTTCAAGCTGCTCTACGACCTGGAGCAGCCCATCGAGAAGAAGGTGGAGATCATCGCCAAGGAGATCTATCGTGCCAAAAGCGTGGCTTACAGCGGCGAGGCGAAAACCGCCCTGCGACGCATCCACAACCTGGGGCTGGACCACCTGCCGGTGTGCATGGCCAAGACGCAGTACAGCTTCAGCGACGACCCCGTGAAACTCGGTGCCGCCACCGATTTCGAGATCACGGTGAACGACATCGAGATCGCGGCTGGAGCGGGCTTCGTGGTGCCGATCCTCGGCAAGATGATGCGCATGCCCGGCCTGCCGGAGGTGCCCGCGAGCGAGCATATGGACATCGATGCCAACGGCGTGATCAGCGGGCTGAGCTAGATCAGTCTTGAGTCCGTGAGTCTTGAGCCGGGAGTCCACTGACCACTGAAACCGTTTGTCATCCGGCTATCACCGTCATTGTTGCGCGGCCAAGGGGGCATGCCAAACTTCTTATGCGTTGAAAGCTGCATGGAACGGAGCCTCAATGCTTGAAAAGTAGACGGGGTATGCCAGCTTCGGCTAGGTGAAAAATCGCGGAGCAGTGCACCGTTCGATCTGTCCATGGGCTATCTTCAGGCCATCGAACCCCTAAATGATCCGGCCATGAACATTACCTTCAATGAGCTTCGCGACATCAAGGACAGCCTTCCGGACGGGAGCATCCACCAGATCGCAAAAGAGTTGGACCTGAACGTGGAAACGGTCTGGAACTACTTCGGTGGGTATACGCATCCGGAAGGCAAGCCGATGGGCGTGCATCTGGAAGGCGGCGCCGATGGGGGCGTGGTCAGGCTGGACGATACCCGCATTCTGGACATCGCCAAGCGGATGATCGGGGAGCAGCAGCCCCAGCGCGTCTGACCTCGACCAGCCTTCCGCGTTTCCCTGCGATCGAAGGGATGCCGGGCCAAGGATGGTCCGGAAAGGGTTTTTATTTCTCCACCACGCGGAACTCCACACGGCGGTTCAATGCCCGGTGTTCCTCACTGTCGTTGGGACCGAGCGGTTTGGTCTCGCCATAGCCCGACCAACCGATCCGTTCCTTTTCCACCTTTCTGTCGCGGAGAAAATCCACCACGGCCTTGGCGCGGGCCTCGCTGAGGGTGAGGTTGCTGGCGTCGCTGCCCACGTCATCGGTGTGCCCTTCCACCTCGATCCGCATCAAGGGATAGTCGATCAGCATATCGGCCAGTTCATCCAGTTCCTTCTTGCTCTCCGGGGTCAAGGTGGCCTTGGCGAACTCGAAGCCGATGTTGTCCAAGCGGATGCTTTTGCCCACTGACGGCGGTTCCACCATTGCCAGTTCCACGTCCTTGGTGCTCGCATGGTCGGCCACGATCACCTTGGGCTGCGGTGGCACGCTCTCCTTTGGCCTCGGGGTGAGCGCAGTGCCGGGGGGGGCAAAGCGCAGGTTCACGTCATCGATGAAATAGTAGGCGCCGCGCTCGCCCTGCGGTTGTTGCTTGTGCAGCGTGGCCTCATCGCTGTAGAAGTTGCCGATCATCAAATAACGTTCGTCCCCGTTCGCCTCAATGACACCCGAGACTTTTCGCCAGCCCCTCGCGTCCAGTATTTCGTCGGCGTTCACCTGCGGGGTGAAGTATAGCGGCAGGTTGTCGCGTGTCTTCACCGGCAACGCCGATAGCCGCATGCCGATGTTGTTGCTGGCCTCGCCACTGAAATTCGCCCGCTGCACCCAGCATTCCACGATGTAGCGCTCACCGGCATTCAATGGTTCCGGCAAGGTGGTCTGTAGGTATTCGTGCCAATAAGTGGGCGTGTTGCCCTTGCCCCAGGTCTTGATCCCCGCCATGTTCTCGCCGCCATGCGGGCCGGTCTTGCCTTGGGTGCGCTTGGAGGGATTGCTCCAGCAGTCCGATTGGGCGCGCGTGCTGAAGAGGTCGGGCGTGGTCTCCGTGGGAGAGCTCCAGCCGGTCATGACGTCGTTGTTGAACTTGCTCGCGTCCTGCGTCCATGTGCAGGGGATCTTCATCACATCCTCGAACCCCGGGTTGGCCACGAGGTTTGGCATGGTGTCGTTGTTCAGCGCCCGCTGGAAGATGTTCTGCGCGGACAGGACCGGGGCCAACAGCAAGGCCAATGGGAATAGGACGAGGCGGTTCATGCCGTAAAATTATCGGGCACGAATAGCGGCTACCGGGCGGAAGGCGCTATTGATCAACGATCGGAACAGCGTTTTCGTTGAAAAGTCCGCGGCGGGGGATCATTTGGATCCACGGCAGAAGACTTCGGAAGAGGAGCCGGTCGGCCCACCCACCCAGTTCCGGATGATCTGCGCGCCCGCTGGGGTCATCACACTTTCCGGATGGAACTGTACGCCGCACGCCGGAAAATGCACATGCCTCACGGCCATGATGATATCCTCGTCGCTGTATGCAGTGATCCGCAGGTCCTTTGGAAATCCGCCCCTGTCCGCTGCCCAACTGTGGTAAAGACCGACAGCGAACGGCGCTTCGATCCCGGCGAACAAGGGATCGATCGGCACTTCGGGAAAGCACGGTACGGTCACGCCGTGGCGCACCATTTCCTGATTGAACAGGGTTCCACCGCAGGCTTCCACGATCGCCTGCAAGCCCAAGCAAACGCCGAGGATCGGATGTGTCGCCATCAGGTCGCGGACGATCGATGGCATGATGCCGGCCTCGGAAGGAAGACCCGGCCCGGGTGAGAGCACGATGCGGTCATACGCCGCGGCCTTCTTCACGGTGATCGCGTCATTGCGCACCACGTCCACCTCCGCCAGTGGTTCCAGCAGATGGTGCAGGTTCCAGGTGAAGCTGTCGTAGTTGTCCAACAACAGAATGCGCATGTTCGGCCGTCTTGACTATTTCGCTTCCCGGTCGCACCGCTTTACCGATCCAGCCCAAGTGCGTATGGTGAAAACTGTCACCGAACTTCAGGCCGTAGCCCAACACGCGGTCCATGCTGGAATGGCCATAGAGGATGATGCTCGTAAGCAAGAGCACTTGCCCAAGGGCCGGCGTGCCCATGCAGCAAGCTCAGCCCTTCGCTCGCCAATCCGAGGCCCGGCCACCAACAGCGCGAAGCCTTTGTGGTGAAGCAGGTTGTAGGTGAAGGCGCCCGTACGCGTCCCGATGAGATAGCCGAGCATGCCGATGTCCGGACCCAAGCGCCAGCAGCAAGTACGCCCACCAAGGCACTGCGTTCATCCCAAGTAAGGCAATGCACACCAGCAACTGCGCCAGTTCCTCCAATTTCAGCAGATTCTTCATTTTTCGGATCATCGTGATCGTGTCCCGCAGGGTTCGCCATTCGTCAGGGATCAGTCTTTGCATGACCCTGCGGGAACACGGGCCAAGGCATTCCATCATCTGATCATCTGATTTTCTGATCCTCGATCGGCACTACCACTCGATCCCCACCGGGCAATGGTCGCTCCCCATGATCTCGTTCAGGATAAATGCGTCCTTCACCTTTTTCTCAAAACCCTTGCTCACCAGCACGTAATCGATCCGCCAGCCCACATTGGTCGCCCGTGAATTGAAGCGTTGGTTCCACCAGCTGTACTTCACTACTTCCGGGTGAAAATGACGGAAGGTGTCCACGAAGCCCGCGTCCAGCAATGCGTTCATGCCGTCGATCTCAGCCTGTGTGTAGCCCGCTGTCTTGTTGTAGTTGGGCTTCGGCCGCGCGATGTCGATGGGCTGGTGCGCCACGTTCAGGTCTCCGGTGAAGATCACGGGTCGCTTGCCGGAAGCGAGGCTCACCAAGTATTCGCGCAGGGCGATATCCCAATGCTGGCGGTATTCCAAGCGCTTCAGGCCTTGGCCGCTGTTGGGGATGTACGCGTTCACCACGATATGGTCCGCGAACGTCGCGGTGATCACGCGGCCTTCACTGTTGTGTTCGTCCCCGCCGATGCCGTGGTCCACGCGGACGGGTTCTTCCCGAGAGAGGATCGCCGTACCGGAATAGCCCGCTTTCTCTGCGGAATAGGCGGTAAGGTGGTAGCCCTTCACATCCGCCAAGGCCTCTGCCACCTGCTCGGGGTTGGCCTTCGTTTCCTGGAAGCAGACAATGTCCGCGTCCATGTCTTTGATCGAATCGGCTAGGCCTTTTTTCACGGAGGCGCGGATGCCGTTGACGTTGAAGGAGACCAGTTTCATGGGCTGTGGGATCAGGGTGCGGCGAAAGTAAAAGACCCCGACCGGCTGGTGCCGATCGGGGCCGCAAAACCTGCGTTGTTCGTGTTGCTGCTTAGGCGCGGCGTACGTTGATCGCGTTCTGACCCTTTGGGGAGTCTTCCACGTCGTAGCTCACCTTGTCACCCTCGCGGATGGGTTCTTGAAGGCCGGTCTTGTGTGCGAACACATCTTTACCGCCCTCGTCCGGGGTGATGAATCCGAAACCCTTGGTTTCGTTGAAGAACTTTACTGTGCCTGTGGCCATTGTACTGTTATTTGGAATACGAAACTACATCATTTGACGCTTCGCCCCGGTTTTTTTTCAGAATGGCAGTAGGGGCGATGCATGCATCGCCCCTACTCCTTGAACACCTGGACCTTGGCATCGACCTCCACTAGATCGGTGAACTTGCCGTTGTAGCGCGTGGCCCGCACGATGTGGTTGTCCACCCAGTGGTAGTTGCCCCCGCGCGGCTTGCCGAACACGATGCCGTGGTATTTGAAGCCGTGCTTCTTCAGCCAGCCCTCCGTCACTTCACGGTGTTCCTCGGTGCGTGAAGTGAAGAAGTAGAGCATGTGCCCCTCGTCATACCATTTGTTGCAGGTCTCAACCGCGTCCGGGAACACCGCCGCGTCCGCCATGCGTTCGGGCTCCTCGTTGGGGATATCCTCGCACACCGTGCCGTCGATGTCGATCAGGAAGTTCTTCTTCCCCTCGGGCAGCACAGGGCTGATCTTCTTGCCGTGGTCGAAGGCGTCTTGGAGATTGTTGGCCATGCTGTAAAGATGGGCAATAAGAGGCCGGTAGCGGAAGAACTTGATCAAGCTGGTTTGCTGGTTAAATGGTATGCTGGTTAAATTAGCGGCATGAAGATGACTTTTGATCTACCCCAGGACATCGTTCAGCGCCTGAAGTTGAAGGCTGCTGCTGAGGGCTTGAAGATGAAAGACCTGGTAGCTGAAGCATGTCGCGATTTTCTTTCTCGGCAAAGGACACCGAAGCGGCGCGCATCCGGGCCGGGTCCATTTCCGATCTTCAAGGGCGGTCGCCCTGCGGCTCCAGGTACGGAAATGACGCCCGAACGGGTGGCTGAGATCCTTTATGGCGGCGGAGATCAATGAGGCCCGCCCTGCCCGATGTGAATGTCTGGCTTGCCCTCAGCATTCCCCAGCATGCTTTTCACAAAGCGGCCAATGACTGGTTCAACGATGTGAAGGAAGGAAGTTTGTTGTTCTGCCGCTCAACGCAACAGGGGTTGCTGCGACTGCTTACCACAACTGCAGTGGTGGCGCCCTATTCACTTGCTCCATTAAGCAACCGCCAAGCCATAGCCCGGATCAGAGAGGTGCTCACCGATGACAGGATCGACCTTGTCGGGGAGCCGAACGGCATGGAAGAGCAATGGATGCGCTTCGCGGATTCGAAGCATTCCTCTCCCAAGCTTTGGATGGATGCCTATCTGGCTGCTTTCGCTTTTACCGGCGGATATCGTTTGGTAACGATCGACAAGGCGTTCAAGCAATTCAATGGGGTGGATCTGCAGATGATCCGTTGAGGGTGGAGGACACCACCTATAGCCCTTTGATCTTGTCCTTTAACTTCTTCACCCGCTTGTCGTTCTGGATCACCTGTGCGTTGAGGTATTTCAAATAGGCCTGTTTCGACTTATTATCCCCGGCCATTTTTATTTGATCGTCGAGGTACTTGCCATATTGTTTCAGGCCGTGGCCTTGGAACTCCAGAAGCTTCTTGGTCAATTTCTTGACGTGAGTTGCGGTGGTCTTTGCCATGATGGTTTGGATTTACTCGAGATGGTCGGATCCTTGGAATTGTCGATCAATGTCTTTCAGGTCGGTCCAACAGGTGGTTTTCAAACTTTCCCCGCCTTGATCTCCTCCACCACATCCGGGTCCAGCAGCGTGGTAGTATCACCGAGGTTGCTCATTTCGCCCTCGGCGATCTTGCGCAGGATGCGGCGCATGATCTTCCCGCTGCGCGTCTTCGGCAGGCCGCTCACGAACTGGATCTTGTCCGGCTTGGCGATGCGTCCGATGTTCTCCACCACCGATTCGATGATCTCACCGGTAATGCGGTCCACGGCGGCCTTGTCATTGAGGTCAAGCGGCTTGGCGGTGATCACGTAGGCATAGATGCCCTGTCCCTTGATGTCGTGCGGATAGCCCACCACGGCGCTTTCCACCACGAGTTCGCTCAGGTTGATGGCGCTCTCCACTTCGGCGGTACCGAAACGGTGGCCGCTCACGTTGATCACATCGTCCACGCGACCGATGATGCGGTAGCGGCCCTGGGCATCGCGTTTGGCACCGTCGCCGCTGAAGTAGTGGCCGGGGTAGCTGCTGAAGTAGGTTTGCTTGTAGCGCTCATGATCGCCCCAAGTGGTGCGCAAAATGCCGGGCCACGGGAACTTCATGCAGAGCATGCCTTCCACTTCGTTCTCGGTGATCTCCTTGCCGTCGGCAGTGAGCAATACAGGTTGCACTCCGGGCAACGGATAGGCTGCGTGGCTCGGTTTTTCATCAGTGACACCCGCGATGGAACTGATCAAGATGCCTGCGGTCTCCGTTTGCCACCACGTGTCCACGATGGGGCAACGGTCCTTGCCGATATGTTGTTTATACCATTGCCATGCTTCCTCGTTGATCGGCTCACCCACGCTGCCGATCACTTTCAATGAGTCGAGTGAGTAGGCGAGCACGTGGTCGAGACCCTGGGCCATCAGGCTGCGGATGGCGGTGGGGGCGGTGTAGAAAATGTTCACGCCGTGCTTGTCGATCACTTGCCAGAAGCGGCCGGCGTCCGGGAAAGTGGGTACGCCCTCGAACATCAGCGTGGTGGCGCCGGCGAGCAGCGGCCCATAAATGATGTAGCTGTGCCCCGTAACCCAGCCGATGTCGGCGGTACACCAGTACACATCGCTTTCCTCGTACTGGAACACGTTGCGGAAGGTATAATCGCAAAAGACCATATAGCCGCCGCAGGTATGCACCACGCCCTTCGGCTTGCCGGTGCTGCCGCTGGTGTAGAGGATGAAGAGCGGGTCCTCGGCATCCATCATCTCGGCGGGGCAGTCCTTGTCCACTTCCTTCAATTCTTCGTGCAACCACACGTCGCGGCCTTCCTTCATGTCCACCGCCCAGTCCAGTCGATCGACCACGATCACACGCTTTACACTGGGGCATTCCTCCAAGGCCTCATCCACTACGCGTTTCACGGGGATCTGCTTGTGGCCGCGGTTCAGGCCGTCACTGGTGAGCACCATGGAGCATTGGGCGTCCTGCACGCGGTCCGCGATGGACTTCGCGCTGAAGCCCGCGAACACAACGGAATGGATAGCACCGATGCGCGCGCAGGCGAGGATGGCGATGGTAAGATCCGGTATCATCGGCATGTAGATGCAGATGCGGTCGCCCTTCTTCGCGCCGTTGCGCTTGAGCACGTTGGCGTACATGCACACCTTCTCGTACAGTTCGCGGTAGGTGTAGCGCACGAAGCGTTCCTGCGGATGGTTCGGCTCCCAGATCAGCGCCAGCTTGTTGCCCCGCTTCTCCAAGTGCCGGTCCAGGCTGTTTTCGGTGATGTTCAGCTTTCCGCCCTTGAACCAATTCACTTCGGGCTTCTCGAAATCCCATTCCAGCACCTTGTCCCACTTCTTCCGCCAAGTGAAGGTCTCGGCCTGCGCGGCCCAGAATCCTTCGGGGTCCTCCACGCTGAGGCGGTAGGCTTCGTCGTAATCGGCTTTGGTGCGGATGCGGGTGATGTCCATGGGGATGGGTGAATAAGGATGTCGCAAAGTAGGGAAGGGGAGGAGGGATACCAAAGCATGCCGGTTGGCTGTGGCACGGAGAAGTCGTCAACCGACCTGGATCAGGATCGTAGGGGTCAACTTTCGGCCCGACCGGGGAACACCCACATACCATATCCTTCAGGGAAGACCAGGTCCACAGGCTTCTCCACAAAGATCCCGAACACGCTGGAACCTGATCCGCTCATTGCTGTATGGATGGCACCCCTGGACAGCAGCTCCTGTTTGATCTCACGGATCGCCGGGTATTTGGCGAACACGTATTCCTCCATGTCGTTGATCACCGTTCCTTGCCAGAAAGCAGGCGGCGCAGCGATCAGTTGACGCAGGTCTTCATGTTGCGCGCCGAGGCGCATGTTCCCATATACCTCCGCCGTGGGCACATGGATGCCGGGGTTCACCAGTAGCAGCCATCGGTCGGCGAGGCCAATGGTCACGGGGCTCAGGAGCTCGCCTCGCCCTTCGGCAAGTTGTGGTGCGTGCTGAAGAAAGAACGGGCAGTCGCTGCCCAGCTCCGAGGCCATGGCGTGCAGTTCCTTTGGTGAAAGTCCCAGGTCCAGCAGCTTGTTCAACAGGAGCAGCATGTGGGCAGCGTCACTGGAACCACCGCCCAGCCCCGCCCCGGTGGGAATGGTCTTGTGCAGGTGGATACGCAGCCCCGGCAGTTCGCGGAGCTTCCGGACCTGTTCCACCGCCTTCATGCAAAGATCGCTCGATGTATCACCGGGGACCGGGATGCCCGAGCGCTCGAAACGCACTTCACCTGCCGGTACGTTTGAATCCACCACGGCTTCCAGCCCATCATACAAGGGAATGGGCAACAACACGCTGCGGATGTCGTGAAAGCCATCGGGCCGCTTGCGGAGCACCTGTAGGCCGAGGTTGATCTTGGCGAAGGGGAAGACCAGCATGCCGTTTTAGAACGGGTACAACACGGGGATGAGCAGCATCGCCAGGATGAAGAAGAGCAGGGTGATGGGCGCGCCCACCCGCGTGAAGTCCGTGAATTTGTACCGGCCCGCGCTGTACACCATGGTATTGGTCTGGTAGCCGATGGGCGTCATGAAGCTGGCGGATGCGGCGAAGGTGACGGCCATGAGGAAGGGCAGCGGACTTACCCCCAAGGCTGCCGCCGTGGAGATGGCGATCGGTGCCAGCAGCGCGGCCGTGGCGGTATTGGACATCACCTCTGTCAGCGCCACCGTGGCCAGGAAAATACCGCCCAACACGGCCAGCGGCCCCCATTCGCCGAGCAGATGGACCAGCCCATGCGCGATCCTTGAGGCCAGGCCGGTCTCGGTCATCGCGAGGCCTAGGCTGAGCGCTCCGGCCATGAGGAAAATGATCTTCCAATCGATCGCATCATAGATCTCCTCCATGGGGATGCAACGGGTGAGCACGATCAGGCAGACGCCCACCAAGGTGCTCACCACGATGGGCAGCAGGGCGAACGCGGAGCTGAGCACCACACCGAGCAGTACCAGTCCGGTGATGATCGCACTACGCTTGTCGAATCCGATCGTGCCTTCCTGCTCGTCCAAGATGGCGAAGGGGCTTTCGGGTGTGCGGTCCAAGGCACGCAGCCGTTCCACGTAGTGGCTGCGCACTTCGGCCAGAGATCACGTCGCCGGGCCGCAGTACGATGTCCTCCATCCGTTGATTGATCACCTCCTCGCGCTTCCGCACGGCCAAAGGAACCGCCCGGTAGATGCGCATAAGGTCCGCCTCGCCGATGGTCTTTCCGTCCAACGGCGAATTGCCGGTGATCACCAGTTCCACCAACTTGGTTCCGTCCTGTCCTGCTCCGACTTTTTCACCGGTCGCGTTCGGTTCCGTTCCCGCCGGATGTATGCGGATATGCCGGTCGGCGTTCAGCTCCCGCGCATGCGCCGTGTCGCACCGCACCTTCAGCATGTCCCTGGCCTGGAGCACCATGTCGCCGGAAGGCAACGTGAAGACCTCCTCGCCCCTTCGGATCTCTATGATGTCCGTGTGAAGCTCCTTCACAAGCCGGGAATTCATGATCTGTTGGCCCACCGAGGGCGCACCCGGCAGGAGCTCGATCTCGCTGATGTAGTCCTTCAGGCCGAAGCGTTCCTTCAATCCGGTGGGATCACGCTCCTTCCGCAGTTGCTTGCGGCCGAAGAAAAGCATGTAGGCGATGCCCGCGACGGCGAAAACGATCCCCATCGGCGCCATCTGGAACATGGTGAACGGTGCCAGGCCATGGTCCGCCGCGATGCCGCTGACCAAGATGTTGGTGGAAGTACCGATCAGCGTGGTGGTGCCGCCCATGATGGTTGCGAAGGACAAGGGCATTAGCATGCGGGAGGCGCTGAGCCCGGCTGAGCGCGCCGCCTGCACCACGATGGGTATGAATACCGCGACGATGGGGGTGTTGTTCAGGAAGGCGGAGAGGAAGGCCACGGATACCATGAGGATCGAACATGCCCTTCGTCTCGCTCTTTCGCATCTCGTCCGAGAGCCGGGGAGCCAGGGTGCGCAGGATGCCGGAGCGCAGAAGTGCCGCGCTGAGCACGAACATGAAGGCGACGGTAAGCGTGGCCGGGTCGCTGAAACCCGCAAGGCCCTGCTGAGGGCTGATCACGCCGGTGAGCACCAGCACCGCCACGATCATCAGCGCGATCAGGTCGATGCCGATCCACTCGCTGATGAACAGGATGATGGCCGCCACTACGACGCCGAGAACGATCAGTTCGTGGGGGGACATGCGGCGAAAATAGGCGTGGCCGGGGCTGCTTGATCGAAGATGCGCGCTTTGTCACCGCTTCAAAGCTGGACAGCAGTGCTTTTCAATGACCGCTCTACCTTCGCCCGTTCGTTAATCTTTCCCCATGAGCACCTTCCTTGAATTCGAGAGCCCGATCCAGACCATCGTGGAGCAGATCGAGAAGCTGAACGAGGTGGCCTCCGATGGCGAGGTGGATATCAAGGCCACGTTGAAGGACCTCAACAAGAAGCTCGTCGCCGCGCGGAAAGAGGTGTACGGCAAGCTCACGCCTTGGCAACGCGTGCAGGTGAGCCGCCATCCCGACCGACCGTATACCATGCGGTACATCAACTACCTCAGCGATGGCAGCTTCATCGAGCTCCATGGGGACCGCACCGTGAAGGACGACAAGGCCATGGTGGGCGGATTCGGCCTGATGGACGGAAAGACGGTGATGTTCATCGGCCAACAGAAGGGCGTGAACACCAAGATGCGCCAGTTCCGCAACTTCGGCATGCCCAACCCGGAAGGCTATCGCAAAGCGCTGAGGCTGATGAAAATGGCCGAAAAATTCAATAAGCCGGTAGTGACGTTGATCGATACGCCCGGTGCGTTTCCCGGCGTAGAGGCGGAGGAGCGCGGGCAAGGAGAGGCCATTGCGAGGAACCTGCTGGAGATGTGCCAGCTGAAGGTGCCCATTATCTGTGTGATCATCGGCGAAGGGGCATCGGGCGGCGCGCTCGGCATCGGCATCGGCGACAAGGTGCTCATGCTGGAGAACTCCTGGTATTCCGTGATCTCACCGGAGAATTGCTCCACCATCCTTTGGCGCACTTGGGACTATAAGGAGCAGGCCGCCGAAGCGCTGAAGCTCACCGCCACGGACATGTTCAAGAACGGTTTGGTGGACGGTGTGATCCCCGAGCCCGTGGGCGGTGCCCATGCCGATCCGGAGGAAGCCTGCAAACTGGTGAAAGCAGAAGTTGCCAAGCAGTTGGAAAAGCTGATCAAGTTGGACCCGGAGAAGCGCGTGGAGAAGCGGATCGCCAAGTTCTGCAAGATGGGCGTGGTGAAGAAGGGGTAGCCGATAGTCCCGGGTCCGGGAGTCTTGAGTCGGGAGTCCGAGCGTTGTAACCGATCACCGGTTGGACAGGGGCAAGACCTTCAGCACTTGGCCGCCTACGGGAATGTCGCCGAGAATGGCGCCGTTCGAGGATCAAGGATGAGCACATGGCCATCGGCCCCGCCGTAGATCGCGCCGCTCACCTTGTCTTTCACCAAAGTGCTTAACACGGGCGTGGTGCCGATGCTCAAGGATCCCGCATCGGAGTACGTGAAGCGCTGCAGATCGCCGTTCGCGAAGGCCACCAGCCAAGTGCCGCTGCCGATCTGTTCCACCGCCGTGATGGTGCTTGGCCATGTGTACGGCTCCCACCCACCGCCGCCGGGCAGGTTCCGCTCCAACACATGGCCTTGACCACCTTGGTTGCCGAAAATGAGGACATAGTCCGCGATGCGCTCAAAGACCCGGACAGGTGCTAGGCCCAAGGGTTGGGAGGAAACCAGCGATCCCGAGGCCTTGAAATAGGTGCCCACCCGTTGTTCCTGGGTCACGAAGTTCCGCTCGGTGGTCACTACGAGTTCCCCGCTGGTGATGGCCTGCTCCACCCGGAATTGCGGCGGAAGCGTGGCGTTCATGGTGCCGGTGCCATTGCTGGCGGTGAACCCGCGCAGGGTGCCGTCGTCCTGCCCGACATAGAAGCGACCATCTGCGCAGAGGTCCACACTGGTGAACCAAGGCGCACCGATCGAGCTGAGGTTGGGGCGCTGCCAAATGATGCCCAGGTTGTCCGGTGAAAGAACGCGCAGGTCCCCGCTGGAGCCGCCTGCCACACAGAGCCGTTGGGCCGCAGAGCTGATGGCCGCGCCGCCGAGGTCCATGGGCCATGAGGTTGCCAGAGCGGTCTGCCCCAAGCTGTCCGTCTTGTACAGGGCCACGGTGCCGGCGCTTGGAGCGGTAACGGTGAACAACGCACGCAACCGCAAGGGGACCGCAGTGACGTGAAGCGTCCGCACATCTTTGCCACTGAGCGATCCGTCCGATGCGGTGGCGAACAACTTGTAGTCGCCACTTTCGAGCTGTTCGGAAAGTATGGGCAGCCCGAGCGTCACCGTCGCCGAGGTCCCGGACACCGATGCGCCCACGGCATCCACTACGGGAATGTTGTTCTGGTCCAGCAATGAGACGGAGACCTGCTCCAAGGCGATATCATCGCTGGCCTGCACCGACACCACCAGCGTATCCGGCACGGTGAGCGAGAAGCCGTCGGCAGGGGAGGTGATGGTGATATGCGGTGCTTCGTTCTCCCGGTCCTTCTTGCAACCGTTGAGAACTACCCCGGAAAGGGCGCATAGAAGGAGGACATGTTGATAACGCATCATCACAAAGTAACGATGGGCGCAGGTTATCTCGTGTACTAACAACCCGGGGAAGGCGGCTTGTTGATACACTGGGCAAAGAAGGCCGGGGCGCGACCCTGATCACCGCCTTGTGCGGGTTACTTTTGACCCTCCCGACCGGCGTCCCTTTTTCCTTGCGCCGTTCATCCTTATGAACGACTTCTCCTCATCGTCCTCCGGCTCCCGTACCATGGACAGGAAGCGCCGCCCTGCGGCCTCCTTGATCGATACCGCCATGGAGGCGGGCAAGCTGCCGCCGCAGGCGCCGGAGCTTGAGCAGGCCGTGCTGGGCGCGATGATGCTGGAAAAGAACGCCGTGAACGAGGCCATCGACATCCTCCGCCCCGAGAGCTTCTATGTGGACGCGCACCGCCGGATCTTCGACGCCATCCAGAACCTCTTCCGCACCGATCAGGCCATTGACATCCTCACCGTGACGCAGGAGCTGAAGAAGCGAGCCGAGCTGGACCTCGTGGGCGGGGCCTTCTACATCAGCCAGCTCACCAACAAGGTCGCCAGCAGTGCCAACGTGCAGTTCCATGCACGGATCATCAGCCAGAAGCACATCCTCCGCGAGCTGATCCGCATCAGCGCGGACACCATGCGCGATGCCTACGACGACAGTACCGACGTCTTCGAGCTGTTGGACAAAAGCGAGCAGGAGATGTTCGCCGTCACCAGCGGCAACCTCAGGCGCAACTACGAACCGATGAGCGACCTGATCCAGGGCGCCATCGCGCAGATCGAGAACACCAAGAACAAAGGGGGCGGCATGAGCGGCGTGCCCACCGGATTCACTCAGTTGGACAAGCTCACCGCAGGCTGGCAGCGCAGCGACATGATCATCGTGGCGGCCCGGCCGGCCATGGGGAAAACGGCGTTCGTGCTGAGCATGGCGCGCAACATCGCCGTAGAGCACAAGA
This sequence comes from uncultured Flavobacteriales bacterium, assembly GCA_963706125.1. Classification (GTDB taxonomy): domain Bacteria; phylum Bacteroidota; class Bacteroidia; order Flavobacteriales_F; family PHOS-HE28; genus PHOS-HE28. The sequence continues at coordinate 289,949 of CAVPLQ010000004.1, read as the reverse complement.
AGCCCGTGGCCGTGTTCAGTTTGGAAATGAGCAGCACCCAGCTCGTCACGCGTTTGATCGCCAGTGAATCCGGCATCAGTTCCGAAAAGCTGCGCAAGGGCGAGCTCACCGATGCGGAGTTCACCGTCCTGCACCAGCACATCGCCCGGCTCACCAATGCGCCGATGTTCATCGACGACACCCCGGCGCTCAACATCTTCGAGCTGCGCGCCAAGTGCCGCCGCCTCAAAAGCCAGCACGACGTGCAGCTCATCGTCATCGACTACCTGCAACTGATGACCTCCGGAACCGAGGGGAACCGGGGAGGCAACAGGGAACAGGAGATCAGCAACATCTCGCGCTCCATCAAGAGCATCGCCAAGGAACTCGATGTGCCCATCATCGCGCTGAGCCAGCTAAGCCGCGCCGTGGAGACCCGCGGCGGCGATAAGCGCCCCATGCTGAGCGACCTCCGCGAATCCGGCGCCATCGAGCAGGACGCCGACCTCGTCTGCTTCCTGTATCGGCCGGAGTACTACAAGATCTACGAGGACGAGCACGGCAGCACCTTGGGCATGGGCGAACTGATCGTGGCCAAACACAGGAACGGGGCAATTGACAACGTCCGCCTGCGTTTCATCTCAGAACTGGCCAAGTTCGCGGACCTCGAGACGGGTGACATGAACTTTGCGGGCGGCATCGCCCCGGAAAGCATGCAGACCATCACGCGGCCCAGCCGGATGAACGATGACACGGACCTGGACGCCCCCTTCTGACCGTGGTCCTGTGGCCCGGGTCTTTCGCGCATTGACCTTTGCTTTGCTGGTGCTGGCGTGCGCCTTGCCCGTCTCAGCGGCAAAGCTTCTGATCCCCATGGACAAAAGCCAGACGGACCACCTGAAGGCATATGGGATCGTGTATTGGGCCCTTCAGCGCGACTTGACCGTGGACTGGTTGCTGAACTACCGCAGCGGAAGCTTCATGCTGGACCGGATCCCCGAGGTGGAGCAGGAATGCACTATTCGTGGAATATCCTTCAATGTGATCGCCGATGCACAGGCAACAGCTATTCTAACCGAGATCGGTGACCCGGAGGCCAACATGGAGGTGGTGAAGCTGGAAAAGGCGCCCAAGATCGCCGTGTATGCGCCGGACGGATTCCAACCTTGGGACGATGCCGTGGCCTTGGTGATGACCTACGCGGAGATCCCTTACGAGAAGATCTACGACAGGCAAGTGTTGGACGGCGTGCTGCCCAAGTATGACTGGTTGCACCTCCACCACGAGGATTTCACCGGCCAGTACGGCAAATTCTACCGCATGTTCCGGAACGCAACGTGGTATCTGGACCAGGTGCGCGATGCCGAGGCCATGGCCAAAGAGATGGGTTACGCCAAGGTGAGCCGGATGAAGAGAGCTGTGGCCTCCAAGATCCGCGATTACGTGGCGGGCGGCGGATATCTCTTTACCATGTGCAGCGGCACGGACAGCTACGACATTGCACTGGCGGCCGAAGGCGTGGACATCTGCGACACCCCCTTCGATGGTGACCCGCCCGATCCACAGGCCCAGCAAAAGCTCGATTTCTCGAACACCTTCGCATTCAAGGATTTCCACATCATCACGGATCCCATGGTGTATGAGTTCAGCGATATCGACGCCACGGACATCCATAACACCGTCGACGAGACCCGGGACTTCTTCACCCTCTTCGACTTCAGCGCCAAATGGGACGTGGTGCCCACCATGCTCTGCCAAGACCACGAGCAGGTGATACACGGATTCATGGGCCAGACCACCTCCTTCCGCAAGCAGTTCGTGAAGCCGAATGTCACCATCATGGGGGAGAACAAGCCGCAAGGCACGGTGAAGTACGTCCATGGTGAATACGGTCTGGGGCAATGGACCTTTTATGGAGGCCACGACCCCGAGGACTACCAGCACATGGTGGGCGACCCCCCAACGGACCTGAGCCTGTTCCCGAACTCCCCGGGATATCGCCTCATCCTGAACAACATCCTCTTCCCCGCAGCGAGGAAGCGGAAACAGAAGACTTGAAGGCTTGCCCAAGCAATGGGTCATTCCTTCAAGCCCGATAACCACGAATGATGGCTGTTATAGAGAATTTTTGTCTGCTATGGACAGTAAAAGTCCGATAGCAGGGATAATGCCGCTCAGGCATCCCTATGTTTGTAGCTGTAATCCTACTTCATGGACCTTTCAAAGATCATCTCCATTACCGGCAAATCCGGGTTGTACCGGGTAGTGGCCCAAGGCCGCCAAGCCTTGATCGCGGAATCCCTCATCGACAAGAAGCGGATCCCCGTCCACTCCAGCGTGCGCGTGAGTTCCCTCGACGAGGTGAGCATGTTCACCAAGGGAGAGGACGTGCTGCTGTCCACCGTGCTGGAGAAGCTGCACAGTCTGGAGAAGGGCAAGCTCTCGGTGGACCCGAAGGGCGATCTGGAAGCTCTGTATGACAAGCTGGGCGAGGCCCTGCCGAACTATGACCGCGACCGGATCTATTCCAGCGATGTGAGGAAGTTCTTCATGTGGTACCAGATGATGGTGGCGGCAGGCCTCTTCGAGGTTGACAAAAAGAAGAAGAAGGCCGGGACCGAGAAGGAGGCCAAGGAAGACAAGAAGGCGAAACCCGCCAGTGCGAAGGGCGCGCCCAAGAAAAAGGCGTCTACGGCAAAAAGAACGTCAACGCCCAAAGCTGGCGGAGCCTCCAAAGCAAAGGCCAAGCCGATGCACAAGGGCGCTCAGCGCGGTAGCTGACCGGCCGAAGGGGGTGAATCTTTATCCTTTCACGCACCTATCTTGCGGACGTTCCGTAAGAGATCTACCATGAAACATAGATACTCCTTGGCCACGAAGTCGTTGGTATTAGCCGCCATCGCAGGCGCCGTGGCACTTTCGGTAGCCTGGTCCCAGGGGCAGGTCCCTGAAGCCCATGCTGCATACCACACAGCCAGAGAAGTCGCTTCGTTCCGCAGTGCCAACGGCTTACCACTGGATTCGAACGCGAACACCCATTTCGTAGGGAGTGGCCACTGCAACGGCTGCCACGGTCACGACCCGTCGGAGTATGCGATGGTGACCGCCGACGGACGTGATGTGAACGTGTCGGACGCTTGGCGAAGCAGCATGATGGCCAATTCCGCCCGGGACCCCTTCTGGCGCGCCAAGGTGAGCCACGAGGTGCTCGTCAACCCGGCCCACCAAGTGGAGCTGGAGGACAAGTGCACCACCTGTCACGCGCCCATGGGCAACTTCGAGCATCATTTCACAGGCCAAGGGCCGTACTCCATCGCGTACTTGGAACAGGACGACATCGCGCGCGACGGGGTGAGCTGCGTGCCTTGCCACATGCAGAAGGAAGAAGGCATCGGCAAGTTCTTTTCCGGCGAGCTCCAGCTCGACACCGCCGGGAGGCCCATCTATGGACCGTATGCCGATGAGGATATTTTCCCCTTCCCCATGCAGGATTTCGTTCATTATTCCCCGAGGTACGGCGCCCAGATCCTCGATGCGGGCCTTTGCGCCGGATGTCACTCGCTCCTTACCGGGACAGTCGACCTCGATGGGAACCTCACCGGCGATGAGTTCGTGGAACAGGCCACCTACCACGAATGGCTCAACTCCGAGTTCAACGATGAGGAGCATCCTGCCACGGGCATCACCTGCCAAGGCTGCCATGTACCCTTGCTGGACGATACCATCGGGGTGGTGCTCTCCGCCAATTACGTATTCCTGCAGCCCCAGAGCCCGTTCGGCCAGCATCACTTCTCCGGTGCCAACACCTTCATGCTCACCATGCTGAAGGACAATGGCGACACCCTGCAGGTGACCGCCTCGCAGGCCCAGTTCGACACCTCCATCGCACGGACGGAACGCATGCTGCAGCAGCACACCCTGATGGTGGAGACCAGCGTGCCATGGCGCGATGCGGACACCGCCTTCATCGACGTCAAGCTCACCAACCTCGCCGGACACAAGTTCCCCAGCGGGTATCCTTCACGGCGTGCGTGGGTAGAGTTACTGGTGACCAATGCTGGCGGGGACACCCTGTACATCAATGGCGAGCCTTCCGTTGACCACGACATCGTGGGCCATGACCCGATCTGGGAGCCTCACTATGACGTCATCACCTCGGCCGATCAGGTGCAGATCTATGAAATGGTGATGGGCGATGTGAACGGCGACATGACCACCGTGCTCGAACGGGCCAAACAACCGTTGAAGGACAACCGGCTCGCACCGGCAGGCTTCAGCGTGACCCACACCACATATGACACCACACAGATCGTAGGCGGGGCTGCCGCAGACCTTGATTTCAACCATGATGAGACCGGCGTAGAGGGTAGCGGCACGGACGTGGTCCATTACCATGTGCCAATGGGCGGCAACACCGGATTGATCAACATCACCGCCAAGGTCTGGTACCAATCGGCCCCGCCGCGCTTCATGCAAGAGATGTTCATGCATTCGAGCCCGGAGATCGACCTTTTCCAAGGCATGTTCCAAGCGGCCGACAATACTCCGGTCATGGTCCGCCGCGCCACGCAAACGGACATGACCGTGGGCATCGACGACCTGCGGGAGCTGGGCGTGCATGTATTCCCGAATCCGGTTCGGAACGGGATGTTGAACATCACTGGCATCGACGGGCGTGTCACGGCCATCGAGGTCTATGATGCCGGCGGACGCAAGGTCACCGAACGCCTTGGTACGGTTGATCGCACCTGGGCGACGCGCCTGCCGGGCATCGGCACCTACATCGTGGTGATCCGCACAGCGGAGCGCAGCTTCGTGGAGCGGGTGGTGAGCTTGTAGATCGCATGCTTCATCGGCGCCCGTAACTCGAGCGGGCTGCATCAGCTAAAAGGCGGCATCCACTGGATGCCGCCTTTTAGCTTGTGAAAGCCGCCGGTCCTTGTCACATGTTCGGCCCTTCTCTACGAAGAGGGACCTCGGGTGGCCATTCGTGTCTGCAGCAGGCTCAGCAGCACGAGCTACCGGGACCGCAGCACGCGCCTTGCGCGGTTTTCTCCCCACGCACGGTGATGCTCTCAATGCCCAATCCTTCGTTCTTCACGTTCTCCACGGCTTCAGCGGACAGGTAGCGCGAGAGGATGTCGCCCGGTATGGTGATGGGTTTGCGCTTCAGCACTTGCACATCGGTGAAACCGGCTTCGGCGATGATACCGAGGTAATCCACCTCCTGGGATGCGCCCGTCACACAGCCCGCATGGAGTTCGGCGGCTTGGCGGAGTTCGTCCGGAAGCTCGCGTGTCAGCACGATGTCCGAAACACTGAAATGGCCGCCCACGCGCAACACGCGGTGCATCTCCGCGAACGCCTTTTTCTTGTCCGGTACGAGGTTCAGCACGCAGTTGCTCACCACCACGTCCACCATGTTGCCCGAAAGCGGAAGGTCCTCGATGTCCCCTTGGCGGAACTCGACATTGGCGTAGCCGAGCTTCAAGGCGTTCTCCTTCGCCTTGGCGATCATCTCCGGGGTGAAGTCCACGCCGATCACGCGGCCGTCGGGGCCGGTCTCCGCCCTGGCCACGAAGGCATCGTTACCCGCACCGCTGCCGAGGTCCAGCACGGTATCGCCCGGCTTGATGCCCGCCGTTTCCGTGGGCAGCCCACAGCCCAGGCCGAGGTCCGCATCTGCCGCGTACCCTTTCAGCCCCTCGTAGTCGTCGCTCATGATGTTGTACACCTCGGTGCTGCACTCGCCGGCGCCGCAACAGGAGGAGGCGTTGGTCTCCTTGCTTTGCTTCGCCACTTGGGCATAGGTCTTGCGTACGTTCTCCTTCAGTTCCTCAGCGGTTTTCATGGTGTTCGGTTTTATCGTGATCTTACGTTGTTCTTGCCGGCCGGGGCGCAGCAGTCCGGGTCCGCCTCGCGGAAGCTCTCCAGCAGGCCGGTGAAGGCGCGCTGCGCCAAGGCCCATTCCTTCGGGTCGATGCAGTAGCACACGCGGGCGCCCTCCACATCGCCCTGCACCAGTCCGGAGGCCTTCAGCTCCTTCAAATGCTGGCTCACCGTGCTCTGCGAGAGGGGCAGCTCGTCCACGATGTCGCCGCAAACGCAGCTTTTCTTCTTCACGAGCAGCCGCAGTATTGCCACGCGCGCCGGGTGCGCCAGGGCCTTGGCATAGCGCGCCACGCGGTTGTCCCGCAGGGTGAATTCATCGAGCTTGGCAAGTCCCATCGGTTTGGCTAAGACATCGCAATATTACGATGGAATGGAACGGGATGCAAATCGGCGCATACAAGGTCGCAGGTTCCGCTGTTTTTCATAAACCCAATACAGGACGAGTCAGGAATGGTATCGCCTATTGAAGTTGCGGTGGATGGAAAAAATCGGGATGATGAAGTCAAGGACGTGGCCGTTCGCACCAGCAGAAGGGGGCGGTGAGGTGAAGGTCCGCAGGGTCTACCTTTATCGCATGAGCGAAAGCAGGACCAGGGATCGGCTACTGATCGGCTTGGCCGTGATCGCCCCTCTCTGGCGCGAGCGTCTGCGCTCGTGCCTTTGAACGAAGACCTTGTATTGCAAGCGCAGATGATGAAGTCAAGGACGTGGCCGTTCGCACCAGCAGAAGGAGGCGATGAGGTGAAGGTCCGCAGGGTCTACCTTTATCGCATGAGCGAAAGCAGGACCAGGGATCGGCTACTGATCGGCTTGGCCGTTCTCGCCCCTCTCTGGCGCGAGCGTCTGCGCTCGTGCCTTTGAACGAAGACCTTGTATTGCAAGCGCACGAGCGAGGACGCTCGCGCGAGTGGAGGGAATAATGTGGTCGACCTGATACCCTTGCGGCAACTTGCATAGCCCTTTTCCCGCAGAAAGAAGCCTTGGTGGGTTCACTCCGTATTACCATCGGTTGCCCGGTGAAGAGTAGTATTGATTGAGTAGGACTCGGTTGTTCCGACCTTATAGGTGTCTTGGGCGAAAGCCACGAAGGCTATACTGCCAAGAGCATAGTTGTATACCAGCGTTTCATCTTGCCATTGAGTTTAAGGGAATGAAGATAACGCAAAGCTGCAACTTGATACCATTCCCGCGCTCGAGTGCAAAACCCCGATGCTCGGCTCAGTCGGTGAGTCCAAGGATCTGCCGAGCCTGAGTGCCGTAGGTATGTGCCCGGCACTACGGTCCGCCCCTGTCCACCGTAAGGCGGAGCCGCAGGCATGCTCCAGCGGTTCCCAGCACTTCAAGCAAGAGCCGATCACGAAGAAGGTGGATGATGGCCGGAGGCCGAAGTTGATGGGGAATGGGGCAAAGAGCCGAGCGCCGGAATAGGCGTTCGCACCAGCAGAAGGAGGGGTGAGGTGAAGGTCCGCAGGGTCTACCTTTATCGCATGAGCGAGAGCAGGACCAGGGATCGGCTACTGATCGGCTTGGCCGTGATCGCCCTGTTGTACGTGGGCAAGGCCTTGTTCATCCCCTTGGCCTATAGCCTGCTGCTTGCCTTGGTCCTGTATCCGGCGGTGGTGCGCATGGAGCGGCGCGGCCTCCCCCGTACCGCTCGCGATCAGTGCAGGGCTGCTGGTGGCGGTGCTGCTCTTCTCGGCGATCGCTGCCCTGCTGGTGTGGCAGTTGAACGCGTTCATGGCGGAACTGCCTGAATTGCGGGGCAGGTCCTCCGGTGCCGTTGCCCAGGCGATGGACCTTGTGCGCCGCTACCTCACGGACCTGGCGGATACGGACCTGGACCACTGGGATTCGATCCTGTCCATGCTGCCGGCGGGGATCGGAGAGGCGTTGGTCCGGGTGATGAACGCGGTGTTCGGCATGGTGTTCAACCTGTTCTTCATCCCCATCATTGCGGCATTGTTGCTGCAGCACCGCGGGCGCTATGTGATGGCGCTGTCCGAGTTCACCAGCCCCGCATTGCGCTCGGTACTGCCCGCCGTGCTGGACCGCAGCGTGCGGAGCTTCTCGAAGTTCATCCTGGGTACGGCGAAGGTCTATTTGATCGTGGGGGTGCTCAACAGCATCGGCCTCCTGCTGCTGGGAGTGGACAATGCGATCTTCTTCGGCATGCTTTCCGCGTTGATGACGATCATTCCCTATGTCGGGATCATCATCAGCTCCCTGCTTCCGATGTCCGTGGTGTGGATCGACACGGGGAACATCCTGTACCCGGCGGGTGTGGTGGTGATCTATGGTGTGGTGCAGTACATTGAAGCGAACCTGATCTTTCCGAAAGTGGTGGGCGGGCAGCTCAATCTCAATACGCTGGCCTCCATCGTGATCGTGCTGGCGGGTGCCTTGTTGTGGGGCGTTTCGGGGATGATCCTGCTGCTCCCGTTCGTGGCGATCCTGAAGATCATCAGTTCGGAGCTGCCCTCCATGCGCGGCATCAACCTGTTGCTGGGCAATGAGGAAATTGAAGCACCGAGCGTGCCTGTTCCCTCCTCCGCCCAAGATCGGAATATGGACCAATAGCCCATGGACCGAACGGAGATCATCGAATGGTTGTTGGAAGGTGACGTCTCGATCCAATACCAGGTGCATCGGGATCTGCTCGCAACGGAACGGCCCGATCTGCAAGAGCGGATCGCTACCGAGGGATGGGGTGCGAATTTCCTGGCAGCACGAAAACCTAATGGGCACTGGGGACTTCGATTCTATCAACCCAAATGGACCTCTTCGCATTACACGCTGCTGGACCTGCGGAACCTGTGCATCGCCCCGACGAACGAACTTGCAGGAAGCTCCGCTACGATGATCGCAAGGACGGAGATGTGGGGGGAAGAGGGGGGCGAACCATACAGCGTTGCGGCCAGTGGCGACCTGTGCGTTATTGGAATGTTCCTGAACTACGCGTCCTATTTCAATGTGAAGGAAGAGCTGCTCGGACATGCTGTTGACCGGCTCCTGGCCGAACGGATGCCGGACGGTGGCTTCAATTGCAGACTGCATCGGTCAGGGGCTGTTCACAGTTCATTGCATACGTCACTTTCCGTTGTTGAAGGCATTGCCGAATACCTGTTGAACGGCTACGCCTATCGCAGGAAAGAACTGACCGGGGCGAAGAACGCGGCGGAGGAGTTCATTCAACTGCATCAACTCTTCATCTCGGACCGAACAGGTGGGATCATCAACACGGACTTCCTGAAACTGTCCTATCCTGGAAGGTGGAAATACGACATCCTCCGCGCGCTCGATCATTGCCAGCACGCCGGTAAGCGATGGGACGAGCGCATGCGACCCGCGATCGATGTGCTGCTGAAAAAGAGATGGAAGGATGGTACCTGGCCAATGCAGGCAAAGCATCCCGGGCAGGTGCATTTTGAAATGGAAAAGGCCGGACGGCCCAGCAGGTGGAACACGTTGAGGGCTTTGAGGGTAATGAAGCACTTCGGGTTGGGATCCGAGTTGTTGTAGTATGGGTCGGCGGTGGCACTTGGGCGGTTCCACGGGTGCGTGAACCATGCGAACGCACATGGGGCACATCGTTTTCCGACCAGACGGCAGGCGTGCGTTCCGATCGGCGAATGACCTTTCTTCAAATTGAAGTTCATCCCTTGAACCAGCGCGAGCATCCGCGTACGTGCGTTTGCCGTATTGGTCATCATATTTGAAAGGGGTTGTAAGGACGCGAGCGAGGGCGTTCGCAACAGAAAATGGAATCTAGCCATGACAGTGCGGAACAAGCTTGTCGCCATCAAATTGCTCCACACGGCGGTGTGGGTCTTTTTCAATGTGGTGATCTTCTATCTGCTCTATGCGGTGCTAGTGGACCGGCTGGACATGTGGGCCTGGATCTGCTTGGCGCTCATCGGCGCGGAATGTGCGGTGCTGTTGCTCTTCAGGATGGCCTGTCCGCTCACCATCGTCGCACGCCGCTATTCCGACTCGCCACTCCCCAACTTCGACATCTACCTGCCCCTTTGGCTGGCCCGGTACAACAAGCTCATTTACGGGTTCATCCTCGCGGGGATCCTCTCCGGGTTGGTCTGGCGCGTAATGAGTTGATGGGCCAAGATCCGCGCTCGCGGGTTTGCAGTATTTGAGATCAGATCAGTAAGGGGTGGTAAGGCCACTGGCATGGCCGAGCGCGATGGAGTCGGGGTCACTTCGTACGGGTAAGGACCTGTTCCCTCATTCCCTGGAATAGAGCAGGTACCCTTCGCTCCGGTGGACGAGGTGCGGGAACCAATGCCCTCGTTCGGGGTACTGCTCCGCTTCGCCTGCACGGATGAGCAGGTAGGACACATCGTATGCTTGCAACAAACTGTCCATTTCAGGTGCAGGGGACTTCAGGCCGGCGAGCATCCCTGCCCTGGCCTGCTCGCGTGGTGCGGGGCGCACGTACGGGTTCGCCATGGACGCGTTGGTGGCCACGGTCTTGCGTGCGGAGGCCATCAGTACCCAGATGGAGATCTCATCATCACAGAGCACCACGGCCTCCCACGGGAGCTGGTCCCGCAGGTAGTAGCACATGTCCGTTGCGCCGGTGTCGGCCATGCGCACCATGCACCGTTGGCGGGTGTCCACCAGGTCGGGCCGGTTGGCATAAGCGGGATAGCCCAGGACTGTTTGGACAAGGATCACGGCAGCGAGGGTCCAAGTGGTCCCGTTGGTGATGCCCCTGACATCGCGCTTGCGGCCCAGGTACTGCCAAGCGCGTTCCACGGAAAGGACAACGATATGGGCGAAGCCGATGGCCAGGGCTGCTTTCAGGTAGAAATAGAAATGGAAGGTCGGCACCGCCATGGGCAGCTGTATGCCGTAGTGCAAGCCCAGGACTACGGCCATGTAACCGAAAAAGCCGAGGAAGAGGGCGAGCAGGACCCAGTGATCGCATCACCAGCCGAGGAGCCTGCCCCTTGCCCCGGAAGAGCGCCACCACCCCGATGCACGCGATCAGGTTGAACAGTGAAACGTTGTGGAACAGGAACAGCTGCAAATGGCGAAGTGACAGCGGTGTGTACGTATAGGCCGACGGGATGCGGTTCACCTGGTCCAATCCGTAGGACCCTACCACGTACCACGTAAGCGGAAGCGTAATGACGATGAAGGCGATGGCCGAAGCAAGTGAACACTTCACATGAGCAAGCAACTTGGCCCGATCCCCGGCACGCCATGCGGTGAACATCGCGTGGATCAGATGGATCGCCACCATGCCCACCAGGATCATGGCAGGTGCGGCATGTGCAAGGAAGATAACACCTGCACCGGCACCCATCCCCATCCATATGGGCCAAGCGGAGGTCCGGAAGGAGCGGAGCAGGACGATCACCATAAGGTAGAACACCCCCTGTGAGAACATCATCGGAAGGAACCACGGCGAGTAGGTGGCGATGGCCCAGCCCGGCTCCTGGCCGGGTAGCAGGTACAGTTGCGCCCACAACGCCACCACCGCGACCATCGGGTTGAACATGCGCCAGACCATAAGGAAGAAGGCGATCGGTCCGAGCAGGTTGAGGAATGCCCCGCCCCGTGCTTGGAATACCTGGATGGAGACACCGGTGGCCTTCACGATGAACGCCTCCATGGAGAATACGAGCGGGGTGAACCACATCACCTCATCCCGGTACAGGGGGTCCTCTCCGTAGTGCCCGTCCAAGATGCTCTGTGCGAACGAAGCATCGCGGTCAAAGTCCATGTACGGAGGCCAAGTGAGGTCGCTGGTGGCGCGATGGCCGCTGGCGAACGCCAGTGCGATAAGGAAGGCGGCCAGCAGGAGTGCGACCATGGATCTCCCGGTCCCATCCGGAGCTCCTTGTGGCGGACGGATCAATGGTAGGCAGCTTCATGGTTCCATGGTTTTAAGTGTGAATTCCTCCAGGTCAACCGTTCCGGGCTGATTCCTCCAGAACAGCTTGGGGCCGGTCCATCCGAGGTATCCCCGGTATCCGATGGTCCAGTTCGGGGATATCGGACCGGACCCAGCCTTCGGAACGGTCCCACGACCAGGTTCCCTCTTGGATCGCTCTCCCCTCCGGTCCATACGTTCCTATCCGGCCATCCGGGTGCAGTTCCACCGTGGCTGGTGCTTCGGTGTCATCGAACAGTAGAGGCAGCTCCATTCGGTAGGATCCCGCTACCTGTTCCCGGTCCAATCGCGCCGTGGAATGGTGGATCACCAGCACGGCGAGCAGCACCAGGAGCACAAGCCCGCCAAGTTGCATGGCGATAGATCTGCATTCGGGTGAATGTTGGCATGTTCATGTTGGTGGTTCAGGTCGTCAAAATGATCAGTTCGTGTTATGCTCCGGGAGGGCATGGCAACCCGTGATCGGGACCCATGCGGCTTGCATCACATGTTCCCATGGTCATGTCCCGCTGGCATGGGGCCACCCTGCGGCGACATCATGCTGGGCGCACCGTTCAATTGCGCCGCCGCGTCCACGGTGAACGTGCCATGGACCACTATCTCTTCACCTGCTTCCAGGCCGGAGGCGATCATCACATCATCGCCCATCGCGGCACCCAGCACCACCTCGCGCAAGCGGAACTGCCCTTCGCCCACACGGACGTACACCACCGAGCGCGGGCCTGTCCAGAGCACGGCAGTGCGCGGGACCACCAAGGCCTTGGCATCGCCATGCCGGTGCTTCGCCTGCACGGTCCCGATGGCGAACATGCCCGGTTTCAGCGCCCCTTGCGGATCGGCCAGCTCCACCCGGGCGCGGGCCACGCGCGTTGCGGGGTCCACCATGGGGTCGATAAAGGCGATGCGGCCCTTGTAGGTCTTGCCCGGCAGGGAGCGCACGGTGAACTGGACGGTATCGCCCTTCCGGGTGCTGCCAAGGTCGCTCTCGTACAGGTCGAACTGGATCCATAGCTGGCTCAGGTCGGCCACTTCGTAGAGCACGTCGCCGCGCTTCAGGTAGTCCCCGAGGTCCGTTTTCTTTTCCACCACCACACCGCTTACATCCGCCAGGATCGCGATCACGCCGTTCGCTGCTCCCGCCGCAACGATCGCATCGATCTGCGCATCGCTCAGCTTCCAGTTGCGCAGCTTTCCACGCGCCGCGGCGTACAGGTTGGGCTGCGCTTCCTGCACGCTGTGGGCCGCCAGCAATTCCTCCTGCGCGGTCACCATCTCGGGTGAGAACACACGCGCAAGGATCTGTCCTTTCTGCACGGTCTCGCCGGTGAAGTTCACCAGCAATTCCTCCACCCGCCCGGCCACGTGCGAGGCTTGCGCATACACGCGCCGCTCATCCGGCACCACCTTTCCGGTCAGTCGCAAGCTGCCCGCACCTCCGCCCGTGCCCACCACCATGGTCTGCACGCTCGCGAGCTTCATGGCATTGTCCGTCATGTGAACGGACATCGGGTCCATATCCTCCTCCATGGATGCAGCGGGGATGAGGTCCATGCCACAGATGGGGCAGGAGCCGGGCTCGTTCATACGGATCTGTGGATGCATGGAGCAGGTCCATATCTGGCCCGTTTCACCATGCCCTTCATGGGTCGCCATCGATGACCCGGTACTGGCACCGCCGAAGAAGGCCCGGCCGAGCAACAGCCCAACTACGAGCGAGAGGACAATGATGAACGTGGTACGGGAACGGGAAAGGAAAGCGGGGATCTTCATGATCGTATGAGTTTAAGGCTTCGTTTGAGGAGTTGTGCATTAATGGCCACCACCACCGTGCTGAGCGTCATGAACACGGCACCAACGGCAGGGCTGAGCAGGAAATCGAATGAGTAGAGCACACCGGCCGCTAGCGGAATGGCAATAGCGTTGTAACCGGTGGCCCATACCAGGTTCTGGATCATCTTGCGGTAGGTGGCCTTGCCGAAGAGGATGAGTCCGAGGATGTCGCGCGGATCGCTCTTCACCAGGATGATGTCCGCGGTCTCGGCCGCGATGTCCGTTCCCGATCCCACGGCGATGCCCACATCGGCCTGAGCAAGCGCCGGGGCATCATTCACCCCATCGCCCGTCATGGCAACGAACTCGCCCTTGGATTGAAGCTCCTTGATCAGTTCCACCTTTTGGTGCGGCAGTACTTCGGCGTGGAAACCATCCAGGCCCAACGCATCGCTCACGGCCTTGCCCACCTTGGCATTATCCCCCGTGGCCATATAGGTCTTGATGCCCTGCTTGCGGAATTCCTTGATCGCTTCGGCCGAACTTTCACGAATGGCATCAGCCAAGGCGATGGACCCGGCGAACTTGCCGTCCACGATCACATGGACCACCGTTTCAGCAGCCCCCGTGGAGCTTTCAGCAGGTAACGCGATGTTGTTCTCCTTCAAATAGCCCGGTGATACCACCGCTACTTCGCGGCCTTCAACGATGGCTTGCACCCCTTTGCCCGTTATCGCTTGGAACTTCTCCACAGCAGGGACCTGGACCCCATCCTTCTTCGCACGTTCCATGATGCCCCCAGCGATCGGGTGTTCCGAATTCTGCTCCAAGGCTGCCGCAAGTCGCAATAATTCCATCTTATCCATTCCTCCTGGAACGGGTGCGATGCGCGTCACACCGAAATCGCCTGTCGTGAGCGTCCCCGTCTTGTCGAAGACGATCGCCGTGATCTTCCGCGAATTCTCGAAGGCCGTCCGGTTGCGGATCAGCAAGCCGTTCTGCGCGCTGATCGCCGTGGAGATGGCGACCACCAACGGGATCGCAAGGCCCAATGCATGCGGGCAGGAAATGACCATCACCGTCACCATTCGCTCCAACGCGAAGACAAATTCCTTTCCGAGCATCATCCAAGTGGCGAGCGTGGCAAAGCCGGCAAAGAGCGCGATGTAGGTGAGCCACTTCGCCGCCCGGTCCGCCAGGTGCTGGGTCTTGCTCTTGGTCTTCTGGGCCTCTTCCACCAGGGTGATCACCTTGTTCAGGTAGCTGTCCTTGCCGGTATGTTCCACGATCACCTCCAAGGCCCCGTTGCCGTTGATCGCACCGCCGATCACCTGTTGTCCTTTCCCCTTCTTCACAGGGACGGATTCGCCGGTAAGCATGCTTTCGTTCACGTTGCTCTCACCTTTTTCGATCATCCCATCGGCAGGCACCTTCTCGCCCGGTCTCACCAGGATGCGGGCACCGCGCTTCAGTTCCGCCAAGGGTACATCACGCACTTGCCCGTTCTCGATCACGTGGGCCTCGGCAGGCATCAGGCTCACCAGCATCTGCAAGGACTTGGACGCGCCAAGCACCGAGCGCATCTCGATCCAATGACCGAGCAACATGATGTCGATCAAGGTGACCAGCTCCCAGAAGAAGAGCGTGCCTTCCAAGCCGAACACGACCGCTGAACTGTATGCGTAGGCAACGGTGATGGCCACGGCGATCAGCGTCATCATGCCCGGGGAAGCCGAACGGATCTCCGTGAACGCGCCTTTCAGGAAAGGCCACCCACCATGGAAATAGACCACGGATGACAATGCGAGCAGCAGATACAAGCTCCCCGTGAACGAAATGGACAAGCCCAGGAATTCCTGGACCATTGGTGAGAGCAGCAGGACCGGGATGGTGAGCGCAAGCGAGACCCAGAAGCGCTTGCGGAAGTCGGCGATCATCATGGCGTGATGATCGTGACCGGCCATGCCGTGGGCGGGTTTGTGCTGATCGTGTTCCGCTGCCCCGTGCTGCATGAACTGGTGATCGGTGTGGTCCTTCATGTTCGTTGTTCGTTGCTCAATTCATTCTTGCATTCAAAGTGCCCTGCTGATCATCCTGTTCTGGACAAGAACCACTTCTCACCCACAAAGACCACCACGATCATTGCCAGTGACACGATGACCACCAGCGGGTCCTTCCCGATCTTGACCCATAGGAATGCGCTAAGCACCGCGACATCCAGCAGGATCGCCGAGATGACCACGACCCCATTCGCATTCACGTCCTTCCTCAAGTGCCGGTATACACCCCAATGGACGATCACATCCATGACCAGATACAGGATCGCCCCGATGGAAGCGATCCGCGTCAGGTCGAAGAGGATGGTCAGGATGATGGCGATCACCACCACATAGATCAACATGTGCTTTTGCACACTACCGGACATGCCCAGGTGGCTGTGTGGCATCAGCTCCATATCGGTGAGCATCGCCGTCATTCGGGAAACGGCGAAAAGGCTCGCGACGACCCCTGAGATGGTGGCGATGATCGCAATGCCAACGGTGAAATAGAGGCCGACATCCCCGAATGCAGGCCGTGCGGCTTCCGCCAATGAATAATCCCGGGCCTCGATGATCTCTTCAACCGACAGGGTGGAACCTACCGTTAAGGCCACGAGAAAATAAAGTACAGCGCAGATGGCCAAGGAAATGATGATCGCACGCCCGACGTTCTTGTGCGGTTCCTTGATCTCATCCCCACTGTTCGTGATGGTCGTGAACCCCTTATAGGCCAGGATCGTCAATGCTAAGGCGGCAACATATTCCACGATCGAATGATCCTGCAATGCCTGTGCTTTCGGGAGCAGGTCGCTTGCTGTGATGCTGGCCGCCCAAAGGCCACCGGCGGCGAACACCACGATACCCGCGATCTTCAACAATGCCATGGCCTGCGCTGACCTTCCGATCACCTTGTTCCCTGAGATGTTGATGATGTACGCAACGATCAGCAGGCCCACGCCCAAGGCTGGTTGCCAGAGATCGGACCTGTCCACGTTGAAGAGCTGCAAGGTGTAGGCGCCGAACGTTCGCGCCACAAGGCTCTCCCCGATCACCATGGTGATGGCCATCATCAGTGCGGCAGCTCCGGTGATGGCGATGTTCCCGTACGCCATTTTCAAGATCATGCCAATGCCCCCTGCGGATGGATAGGCGTTGGAAACCTTGATGTACGAGTACGCGCTGAACCCCGAGATGATCGCCCCGACAACGAAGACATAGGGGAACCAGACACCGGCGAGCTCTGCCACCTGACCGAGCAGTGCAAAGATCCCTGCTCCGATCATCACACCGGTACCAAGGCCCACGGCACCTGCAAGGCTCAAGCTATTCTTCTTGTATCCTTCCATTCAAGTTTGTTCGCGTCCAGCTGCTTTGGGCAGCATGGACTGTTGACGCGAGTGGTCCTTCATCATCGTTGTTTGTTGTTGCTCAGTGAACACAGTTCCTCCACCTCCTTCATGATCTTGGCAACCTTCCGATCATTGACCCCTGCGCGGCCAAGGATCCTTTCGTCCTTCATGATCTCCGCACATAACACCGTTCCCGAATCCAGGATCCGCTGCTTCTCCGCCTTCGTAAGCGTGGTAAGGCAGGTGATGGGATGAAGGCCACTGCGGTCGACCCGTTCACGGAGGCTGTCGCCACGCGGATGGTCCCAGCTCAACAGGTAGAGGCCGGCACATTCCCCGTACTGTACGGCATCGGAAGTGAAGCGGGTGTTCGTCACCAACCAGCCCTGATGGAACTTGGCCCCGTGGCCGGGGGTCAGCTTCCATTGCTGTTCAACGTCCTTGAACCGTGCCTGGATGTACAGCGGGATCTTCACATCGCACTTGCGCTTCGGATCGCTGTGGAATTTACACTCCACCATGTAGTGCTGGTCACCTTTCTCAGCCACCACATCCACTTCGTGGTCCACGCATTTGCCGGGTACGACCACATCGACAGTGGTCCGGTAGCCTTGGTGGGCGAGCAGGGCACCCACATATTTCTCGAACGGAAAGCCGGTCGGCCCCAGTTGCAGGATGGCCTGCTTCAGGGAATACCGACCGGCCGTGCCCCGCGATCGTTTCCGCAAGGACCGGTAAGCGATCTTGTAGATCTCGCGTGTCCTCATGCCCTCGCGCAATGATCCTTCCACCTCGTGTACCACATGATCGATATCCGCTTCCCGCGCTCCTGCGCGAGATAGGGATGCACGCAACTTGGCGGGATCAAAGGCATCCATTTCGCCGTTGGCGCGTTCGATCGCTATGGCAGGCCGGTCCTTCATGCTTTCCCGCCAGCCTTGGCGCCACCCATGTTGTAGACCCAGGCAATACAAGATCCCACAAGCCAACCCAGGACGAAAGTGCAGATCAACCCGATCAGGGATTCGCCGAGAGGTACCTCCATCCGTACGATGCCGCTCACGTCGAGCCCGTGCAACAAGCCGTTGAAGAGTTTCACGGTGCCGACACTTCCGGTGATCATCATCAGCAGTGCGCAGCCCACATAAAGCAATGCTCCGGTAAAGCCGAAGGCCAACCCTGCTCGTTTCACGTTCATGGTTTCCATGGTCATTGCGTTTGGTGTTTTATTCCACTTCCTTGAGGTTCATCTTGCACACAGGGCACGGAGCTGCTTCCGCGTATGTCTTGTCGCCTTCGCACTTCATCGGGCATTGATAAACGGCAGCGTGCTCGTCATGCATGTGGTTCGTGCTGTCGCTGTGCATGTGCTCCTTGTGGTCGCCGTGCTCTTCATGTCCTTGTTCCTCGTTGCCGCCACAGGCGGTGAAAGAGATCAGCGCAAAGGCCATGAGGCCGGTCTTGAAAATGTTCTTGGTCTTCATTGTTGTTTGGTTTTTGGTTGTTGTTGGTTGTTTCTTGGTTCTTTAAGCGTGTTAAGGCCTTACGATCTGTTTGGCCGTGAGGTGGTCGAGTTGGGCAATGGCGCTGTGGTGCTCGCGCATGGCCGAGAGCCGCATAAACCGGAAGCGCAACACTTGTTCCTGCATGCGCAGCACTTCCTCCAGGTCATCGCCGCTGTTGCTGTACGCGTCCAGCAGCAGGCTCAGCGCTTGCTTGGCGATGCCGATCTGCTGGTCCATCAGCTGCACGTTGAGCGCGCCCTTGTGTGCTTCGAAATAGGCCACCTCGTACGCCGTGTGCAGTTCGTTGTCCGTTTGTTCGCGCATGGCCTCCAAGGCGCGGTTGAGTTCCTGCGCTTCTTCCATTGCGCTGCGGTACTTGTTCCGGTAGATCGGCAAGCTCACGCTGAGCATGGGCATGATCGCATCGCGTCCATTCTCCGGTACGGTCATGTCGGTGCGTTCATCCACAACCATGTAGTCCAGTCCGAGCCCGAAACGTGGGAGGCCCATCTTCCGCGCTGCTTCCGCCTGGGCCAATGCCGACGCTGCCCTTCGGTCCAGTTCGCTCAGCCTCGGGTTCATCGCAATGCTGTCGATCGCGTAGGTCATCAGGTCCACGAGCACCAAGCTGTCGGAAAGGTTCACCACCACTGGATCCGTGTAACCAACGGCGTTCGAGAAGCTCTCGAGCAAAGGGTTGCGACGCTCCTGCAGGATCTCGATGTCGGTGTTCTCGGCATTGATCATCATGTCCGTCCGGAGCACATCCACCATGCTTCCCGTGCCGCCTTGGAAGCGTGCCAATGCAAAGGCGCGATAGGTGCGCAGGATCTCCAGATCGGACCGTTCCAAGGCGATGGCCCGCTCCAGTTCATGCAGCGGATAGTAGGCCGCACGTACCTTGAAAAAAAGCTCGTTGCGCGCCTCTAGGAAGGCCTCGTATCGCGCTTCGGCCTGTCGGTCGGCCACTTCCGCCTGTGCGCCCAGCGTACCGAACCAAGGGAACATCTGCACCAACGAGAAGCGTACGCGTTGCGGACCGATGCGCGTTTCCACCGGACTGATGAAGTAGCCGATGGTGAGCGAAGGATCGGGCAATCCACGGACCTGGGCGGAACGCTTCAGCGCCGCTTGGAACTCTGCGTAACGCGCCTGCACACCGGGGTTCATTTCAGCGGCGGATCGCAGATGCGCATCCAGGTCCTGCGCATGTGCATGCGACAGCGCGAAGGAGAAGAGGAAAAGCAGGAGGATCGTTCTCATGGCTTGTTGCGTTTGATCCGCCGTTCCATGCGTGCGCTGTAGAGCACGGGAACAACGAAAATGGTGATCAATGCCACGGCCATTCCACCGAAGGAGGGGATGGCCATGGGCACCAGGATATCGGCGCCGCGACCTGTGGAGGTGAGCACGGGCAGCAAGGCGATCAGGGTGGTGGCGGTGGTCATCAGCGCAGGGCGCACGCGCTTCCTGCCGGCGGAAACCACGGCCGCACGAATGCCTTTTCGATCTTCCGTGGGCATTTTCTCAAAGTTCTGGTCGAGGTAGGTGGCCATGAGCACACCGTCGTCCGTGGCGATGCCGAAGAGCGCGATGAAGCCCACCCACACGGCCACGCTCAGGTTCACCGTGTGCATCTGGAACAGCTCCCGCAGGTTCACGCTCGCGATGTCCACATTGAGGAACCAATGCTGTCCGTACAGCCAGAGCATCAGGAAGCCACCGGCGAAGGCGACCGCGATGCCCGAGAACACCATGAGCGAGGTGGTCACCGAACGGAACTGGAAATAGAGGATCAGGAAAATGATGATCAAGACCAAGGGCACCACGATGGAGAGCCGCTTCTCCGCGCGCACCTGATTCTCGTAGCTGCCTGAGAAATGATAGTTCACGCCCGCAGGCACCATGAGTTCCCCTTTGTCGATCCGCTCCTTGATCACCCGTTGTGCGGCTTCCACCACGTCCACTTCGGCCTCATCTTCTTTCTTGTCGAAGAGTACATAGCCCACCAGAAAGGTGTCTTCGCTCTTGATCATTTGAGGCCCGCGTTCGTATTCCACATGCACCAATTCGCCCAGCGGCACCTGCACTCCGGTAGGGGTAGGCACCAGGATGCGTGCGATCTTGTCCGGTGAATCGCGCAGCTCGCGTGGATAGCGCACGCGCACCGGGTAGCGCTCGCGTCCCTCCACGGTGGTGGTATTGACCATGCCCCCGATAGCCGTTTCAATGGTGCGTTGCATGTCTTCCACGGTCAAGCCATAGCGGCCAATGGCTTGGCGATCAATGCGCAATTGCAAGTAGGGCTTGCCAACGATCCGATCGGCAAAGACCGCTTCGGCCTTCACCCCCGGTACTTCCTTCAATATGCTTTCCAGCTCGCGACCGAAGGCCTCGATGGTGGGCAGGTCCGGACCGAAGACCTTGATCCCCATGGGTGCGCGCATGCCGGTCTGCAGCATCACCAAGCGCGTTTCGATCGGTTGCAGCTTGGGTGCGGAGGTGACACCCGGCAACTTGGTAGCCTGCACCACTTCGTCCCAGATGTCCGACGTGGTATTGATGTGTGCGCGCCAGTTGCGGAAGTATAGTCCCTTCGTGGAGGGGATCAATGTGCTGCGGTCGAACGCTGGTGTAAGCGCTTCGAGCTGCGATAGCGTATCGCCCGTTGTAAGGATGAAGCGATCCTGATCATCCACCTTGAAGGTCTGTCGATGCCCCTTTTCATTCACCTCATACTCCGACCGGTAGTTGATGATGTTCTCGTACATGCTGATGGGCGCGGGATCCAGCGCCGTCTCTGCGCGGCCCAGCTTGCCCACCACCATTTCCACTTCCGGGATCGCTGCCACGCGCATGTCCAGTTGCTGCACCACGCGGGTGTTCTGCTCCACACCTGCATGCGGCATGCTGGTAGGCATCAGCAGGAAGCTGCCTTCGTCCAGCGACGGCATGAACTCCTTGCCCACACCTGGGAAGGCGTGTGCCATGGTGCTCCATGGCGATGACGTTTCGATCGACCAGCCCACGGCGTTCGCCGCTTTGGAGAACGGCGAGAACACGCGCCCGAAGCCGAGCCAGACCATCACACCGAACAACACGATGATGATGGGTATGGAGAGGAAGGCCGCCTTATGGTCAAGGCACCAGCGCAGGATGCGTTCGTAATAATGTTGGATCGCTTGGAACAGACCGAGGATGAGCCCGATCCACGCGCCGACGAAGAGGAAATTCACGAAGAGTGATCGCTCCACACCCAAGGGTCGCCAGAGCTCGGCGAGCAACCAGGCCACAGCGATAACGATCACCGCAAAGGGCAGGTTCTTGATCACCGGATGTTCGCTCTTGCTGCGATCAACTACCACATGCGCAGCGAGCAAAGCGAGCAGGGCGACCCCCGCCCAGAGGTTGCCGAACACGAACGCCGCGATGCCAGCGACCACCATGAGCGAACGCATAACGATGCGCGTCCATCGCTTGCGGACGTCCACGCTGAAGATCAGTTGGATCAAGGACGGTAGGATGAACAGGGCCACGAGCACCGCAGCGAGCAGGGCGAAGGACTTGGTGAAGGCGAGCGGCCGGAACAACTTCCCTTCCGCAGCGACCATGGTGAAGACCGGAATGAAGCTGATGATGGTGGTGCTAACGGCAGTAACGATGGCCGAACCCACTTCCGCGGAAGCCTTGTAGACCACATCGAACAACTTGCTCGCGCCCTTGTCCTCGTCCATGTGGCGGAGCACGTTCTCCGAGAGGATGATGCCGAGATCGACCATGGTGCCGATGGCGATGGCGATGCCGGAGAGTGCCACGATGTTGGCATCCACGTGGAAGTAGCGCATGGCGATGAAGACCATGAGCACGGCGATCGGCAAGCAGTGATGCGATGATGCAGCGAGGTGCGCAGTTCCATCACCATGATGAGGATCACGAGGATGGTGACCAGGATCTCCAGTGATAAGGCCTCTTCCAAGGTGCCCAGTGTTTCATGGATCAGTTGCGTGCGGTCGTAGAAGGGCACGATCGTGAGCTGGCTCTTGGTGCCATCGGCAAGATACCTTGGAAGGAAGTCCCGGCGCGATCTGCGCGATCTTCTCCTTCACCGCCTGTATCGTGGCCAGCGGGTTCGCGCCGTAACGTGCGATCACCACGCCACCGGCCACTTCGGCACCGCCCTTGTCCAGCAGACCGCGTCGTGTGGCAGGTCCGAGCGATACGCGTGCAACATCCTTCACGCGCAAGGGCACATTGTCGCGCACGGTGACCACTGCAAGTTCCAGATCGGCGATCGAGCGGATGTAACCAAGCCCGCGCACGAGATATTCCACCTGGTTCACCTCGATCGTCTTCGCACCCGCATCGCGGTTGCTGTTCTTCACGGCGAGCATCACCTGGTGCAGCGGGATGTTGAAGGCCTTGAGCGCCTCGGGGTCCACATCCACTTGGTACTCCTGCACCATGCCACCGATGGAGGCCACCTCGCTCACGCCTTCCACGCCGTTCAATGCATACTTCACAATGAAATCCTGCGCGCTGCGTGTCTCATGCGGGTCCCAGCCGCCGGTCACTTTACCGTCCGGATCGCGGCCTTCCAGCGTATACCAATAGACCTGCCCCAGCGCCGTGGCATCGGGGCCCAGCGCCGGTCGTACCCCATCGGGCAGCAGGTTGGCCGGCAGCGCGTTCAGCTTTTCCAGGATCCGCGAGCGCGACCAGTAGAACTCCACATCCTCGTTGAAGAGCACGTAGATGCTGGAGAAGCCGAAGACCGACGAACTGCGGATGGACTTCACGCCCGGGATGCCCAGCAAACTGGTGGTGAGCGGATAGGTCACCTGGTCCTCGATGTCCTGCGGCGAACGGCCGGGCCAGTCCGTGAAGACGATCTGCTGGTTCTCACCGATGTCGGGGATGGCATCCACCGCGACCGGATCCTTCGGCAATGGCCCGAGGTCCCAACCGAAAGGCGCGGTGACCAGTCCCCAGCCGATGAGCAAGAGCAACAGCAGCACCGTCACCAGCTTATTCGCGAGGAAATAATGAATGAGCTTATTCAACATGGGTCAAGGGGGAATGGCTTCAGGGATCAATGCTCGATCGTGATGGTTCTTGGAATGGGTAATCGTCCGGTTCCCGTCGGGGAATCCATTCAATGCACAAACCGAAATGACGGGAAGGGGTACGGGCGGGCGCGACGGCTCAGGCCATCAAGCGCAACGGACACGGAGGTCCGAAGTAGTGGATCCTAGATGCGGAAGACCTGAAGGTCCGCCAAGCGGTCGCTCAGCAACCTCGGCGGGCGGCACTGCGGCCGGGCGGAAAAGGCATGCCCGGAAAGGGGCGCCATGGTCACCGGTGCCCAAAAGGACAGCGCGGCAGGCACCGGAACAGGCGTTGCGAGAGCAGTCTCGGTGAATGTTGGGATCTCAGCCTGCACACTGGTGAACTCGCAGCAGCTCATGTTAAGCTGGGCACCCGGCTGTTCGTTGGCCGGGCAGCAGTCCTTGGCATCGCCAATGGAAAGCGCCGTGCGGCCGCTGGAGGTGCAGGTCATCAGCGAAAGCTTGGGAGCCACCGTTGCCAGTAACAGCAACAGCGCCAAGGGCCACAGGGTGGCTTTCCGCTTACGAATGGACGACATCTTCCACATCAGTTCGCACAAGGTACCGCAAATTCGGCTGGGGTAGTTCCTTGTTGCTGTTATACTTGGAGTTGCAGCGGCACTAGGCCACTTGATAACCGGTCCATATCCTGCGTTCAAGATCGATCAGGGAGCGAGTAATAGCATTCCACGGATAAATCACGGATTCAACTTTCCGGTTAAAGAAGTTTGCCGTACTTCACCAAGATGAAATTCCATGGTCGAAACTCGGTGGTGATGCTCTGCGTCGGCTTGGTCGCACTGTATGCCTGCCAAAAAGACCCGGACTTGGCACAACCCACCGGACTGGGATGGAACGGACCCACCCCATACCAATTGTCCTATCCGGCTTGGGCCGCCGATGCGCTCCATGAGCTGATCATTCCCGTGGACAACCCGTTGACCGTTGAGGGGATCGCCTTGGGCCGCAAGTTGTTCTATGAGAAGGCCCTCTCGGACGACTACTCGATGTCCTGCGCAACGTGCCACCAACAGGAATTCGCCTTCACCGATCCCCGTGTCGTTTCCTTAGGGACGGACGGCTCACCCGGAAGGCGCAATTCCATGGGCATCATGAACCCGGCCTGGGACCATTTTTTCTTCTGGGACGCCCGTGCATCCTCCTTGGAAATGCAGGCCTTGGGCCCCGTGGCCAATATGGTGGAAATGCGCAATACCTGGCCCGAGGTGGAAAGCCGGTTGGCCGCCCATCCGGACTATCCCCTGCTCTTTGAACACGCCTTCGGCTCCCCCGGTGTGGACAGCATGCGCGTGGTGAAGGCCATCGCACAGTTCGAGCGCACCCTGATCTCGTATAATTCACGCTTCGACCGCTTCGAGCATGGCGGCGACATCACCGCGCTCACCCCACAGGAACAGGCCGGGCGGGACCTGTACTTCGGGGAAGCGCATTGCAACGATTGCCATGCCGCGCCGTTCTTTTCGGACAATTCGGTGCTGGCCATCGGCCTCGGGGGCGATGCTTCCGACCAGGGCATGGGGGAGGTCACCGGTGACCATGCGGACTATGGCAAGTTCAAGACCACCACCATGCGCAACATCGAGGTCACCGCGCCCTACATGCACGATGGTCGCTATGCAACGTTGGAGCAGGTAGTGGATTTTTACGCGGATTCAGTGATCGTGGGCGCTCCCAACATCTCTCAGCACATGCTACCGTGGATAGCCGGGGCGATCGACCTGGACGTGAACGAGCGTGCCGCATTGGTGGCTTTCCTCAAGTCACTAACGGATACGGAGTTCTTGAACAACCCGGCGTTTTCGGATCCACATTGAGGTGCGGGAGGATCACCCCAACTTCTTCCCCCGCAACCGCAAGCTGTTCGCGATCACGCTCACGCTGCTGAAGCTCATGGCCGCTGCGGCGATGATGGGCGAGAGCAACCAGCCGAACACCGGGTACAGCAGGCCCGCCGCGATGGGAATGCCCAAGGCGTTGTAGGCGAAGGCGAAGAACAGGTTCTGCTTGATGTTGCGCATGGTGGCCTGTGAGAGGCGGCGTGCGCGCAGGATGCCTGTGAGGTCGCCCTTCACCAAGGTGATGCCCGCGCTTTCCATGGCCACATCGGTGCCGTGGCCCATGGCAATGCCCACGTCGGCGGCGGCGAGTGCGGGCGCATCGTTCACGCCGTCGCCGGCCATGGCCACGATGCGGCCTTCCTTCTGCAAGCGTTGCACCACTGCGCTCTTCCGCTCGGGCAGCACGCCGGCCTCCACCTCGCTGATGCCGAGGTTGTGGGCGACCGCCTCGGCAGTGGCTTGTGCGTCGCCGGTGAGCATCACGATGTGCAGGCCTTCCTTTCGCAGGCCGTCCAAGGCCTTGGCGGTGGTGGGCTTGATCGCATCGGCGATGGACAGCATGCCTGCAATCTTCGCATCGATGGCGACGAAGATCACCGTGGCGCCTTCACGCCTGCGGACCGATGCCAGCTCGGTGAGCTTCTCCGTTCCGATCGCATGTTCCTTCAGGAATTCGGCGCTGCCGAGGATCACGCTCTTGCCTTCCACCGTGCCCAGCACGCCCTTGCCCGTGGGCGAATCGAAATCCGTGACCTCCGGGACCTGCAGTTCCTTGGAGCGCGCCGCATTGACGATGGCCTTTGCATACGGATGCTCGGATAACCGCTCCACCGCTGCGGCGATGCGCAATAGTTCCGCTTCCGAAAAACCGGCTTCCGGGAAGATGTGCGAAACGCTCGGCTTGCCTTCGGTGAGCGTGCCGGTCTTGTCCACCACCAGCGTATCCACCTTCTCCATGCGTTCCAGCGCTTCCGCATCGCGCACCAGTACGCCCATCTGCGCACCCTTGCCCACGCCCACCATGATGCTCATCGGTGTGGCCAGGCCCAGCGCGCAGGGGCAGGCGATGATGAGCACGGACACCGCCGCCACCAGCGCGTAGGTGAAGCGCGGCTCGGGACCTACGAACATCCAGATGATGAAGGTGAGCACGGCTACACCGATAACGACCGGCACGAACCAGCCGGCCACTTTATCCGCCAAGCGCTGAATGGGTGCGCGGGAACGCTGGGCCGTGGCCACCAGCTGCACGATGCGCGAAAGCACCGTGTCGGCGCCCACTTTCCCTGCGCGTACCACCAGGGCCCCGGAGTTGTTCATGGTGCCGCCGATCACGGGGTCGCCCACGGTGCGGGTCACCGGCATGGATTCGCCGGTGATCATGCTCTCGTCGATCGCGGAGCGGCCTTCCAGCACTTCACCGTCCACCGGCACTTTTTCGCCGGGCCGGACCCGCAGGCGGTCGCCCACTGCGATGCGGTCCAGATCCACTTCCTCGTCCGTGCCATCCGCATTGATGCGCATGGCGGTGGTGGGGGCCAGGTCCAGCAAGGCCTTGATGGCACCGGCCGTGCTTTCACGCGCCCGCAGCTCCAGCACTTGGCCCAGCAACACCAGCACGGTGATCATGGCTGCCGCTTCGAAGTAGACGCCCACCACGCCAGGCGCGATGTGGAACGCCTCCGGGAAGAGGCCCGGTGCGAAGAGCGCGACCACACTGTATACCCACGCCACGCCCACGCCCAGGGCGATCAGCGTGAACATGTTGAAGTTGCGGCTAAGCACGGAAGCCCAGCCGCGCTGGAGCAGCGGCCAACCCGCCCAGAGCACCACCGGCGTGGCCAGGATGAACTGGATCCACGCGGAGAGCTGCGGTGAAACGATGTTGTGCAACGCCGGGAAGAGGTGCGATCCCATTTCCAGAACGAACACCGGGATAGTGAGCGCCACACCGATCCAGAAGCGCCGCGTCATGTCGATCAGCTCCTCGTTGGGTCCGGTGTCCGCGCTGTACACTTCCGGCTCCAGTCCCATGCCACAGATGGGGCAGCTGCCGGGGCCCACCTGCCGGATCCTCCGGGTGCATGGGGCAGGTGTAGATGGCGTCCTTGTTCACAGGGGCAGCCACTGCTGCGGCCCTTTCAGGATCGAGGTAGCGCTCCGGGTCGGCCTCGAACTTGGTCTTGCATCCCTCAAAACAGAAGTAGTGGGTGTGTCCTTTGTAGGTCGCGGAATGCTTCGCCGTCCTCGGGTCCACGTCCATGCCGCAGACGGGATCCTTTTCCTTGTTTTCCGTGGAAGAAGAGGGTTCCGCGAGGTAGTGCTCGGGATCGGCATCGAACTTCGTTTTGCAGCCGGCGGAGCAGAAGGAATAGGTGTGGCCAGCGTGTTCGGTGGAATGCTTTGCTGTTGCGGGATCCACGTTCATGCCGCAGACGGGATCGGTCACGAAATGCTTTCCGATGGGGGGCATGGCGGGCAGCACGGGTTCCTTGCCGCTTCCGAAGCGATCGTCGCCGTTGTGCGTATCTGAGTTGTTCTCCGTTTTCATAGTCTTGGTCAAATGGGTTGAATAGCGGTGCAATACATGTCACAAAGTTCGGGGCAGATCCGCAAGGCGATCTAAATTGGCGGAATGAAGATCCCGCTTCCCGCATTCCTGTTGTTCGGCTTTGCATTCCCCGGCGCTCTTCAGGCGCAGATCCCCGCCATCCAGCAGATCATTGATGCCGTGAACATCGATTCGCTGGCGTGGCGGTTGGATCGGCTTACCGGGGAGGTTCCGGTGAATGTAGGGATGGGTGATCAGGTGATCGTTTCACGCCACAAGTTCCAGCCGGGCAATGCGCTGGCAGCGCAGTGGATGCAGCAGGAGTTCAGCCGCATGGGGTACACGCCATCGGTACAGGCCTTCGGAACAAGGGGCGAGAATGTCCTGGTGGAGAAGCCGGGCCTGGTCCATCCCGAGCGGAAGGTGATCATCTGCGCGCACTACGACAGCATGCCAAGCGGACTCACCGGCCCCGGGGCCGATGATGATGGCAGCGGCGTGTGTGCCGTGATGGAAGCGGCCCGCGCGATGGCCGGTCATGACTTTGAGAACACGGTCGTCTTCGCGCTTTGGGACGAGGAGGAGCAGGGCCTGATCGGCAGCGCCTACTATACCAGCACGGCGGCGGGGAATGATGAGGAGGTCCTTGCGGCGGTGCAGATGGATGCGATCGGCTATGATGGTAACGGCGACGGCTTGATGCGGATCCATACCCGGCCCGTGGGCAACAGCATCGCCATCAAGGACTCCGCGCTGACGGTGAACACCACCTACGGGCTCGACCTGCCGATCGTCATCAACGATCCCGGCCAGACCTACAGCGATCATGCCTCCTTCTGGACGCAGGGCTACGGAGCCATCCTGGTGATCGAGGATTTCGACAATGACCCGAACCCGCACTATCACACATCGAGCGACCGCTTGGAATACATGGATCTCGCCTATTGGCAGGGCTTGACGAAATTGACCATCGGCACCACGGCAGCAATGGCAGTGCCGGTTTCGGATACGCAGGTCTCGTTCTCTGATCCCGCTAGCGCCCCGATGTTCGAGCTGTTCCCGAACCCGGTGCGAGAAGTGCTTCAAGTTCGCTTCGATAAAAGTTCCACCACTACGGCCATCTTGACGATCACGGATGCGACAGGACGCATGATCGGCCAACCGCGATCAGTTGTGAGCGGGACGGGAACGATCGATGTGGACGTCAGCGATCTCGCGCCCGGTGCCTATGTAGTGAGTTTCCGGTCTGGAAGCGCGGAAATGTCGAAGCGCTTTCTGCGGCTGCCCTAATTCTCATGGTTGCGCCACAAGCGCGGGCGGACGAACATCCTCTGTGCCCTCCGTGCTGCAGCCTGCCCCGGCGAAAGCCGGGGTGGTGAAAAAGACTACGGTCTCTTCACGCCCAGCTTCTCATCGATGTAATCCAAGATCTCCGTGTACAGATGCACGCGGTCTTTGCCACGCACGTTGTGCGGATGGCCGGGGTAGTAGAAGAAATCCGGGTGGATTCCTTTGTCCACGCAGCTTTTCAGGAAGCGAAGAGGATGCTCGGGCACCACGGTCTCGTCCATGTTATCATGGATCAGCAGCAGGTCGCCTTGAAGTTTGTCCGCGAGCGGTGGAAGTGCGGTCTCTGCAAAGCCCTCCGGGTTTTCCTCCGGTGTGTCCATGTAGCGCTCGGTGTACATTACTTCGTACAGTTTCCAGTCCTGCACGGCACCGCCGGCCACGCCCACTTGGAACACATCCGGGGCACGAAGCATAAGCGCCACGGTCATGTGCCCGCCGAAGCTCCAGCCATGCACCGCCATGCGTGAACCGTCCACGTAGGGAAGGCTCTTGAGGTAGTCGGCGCCGTGTACCTGGTCCTTCACCTCGGTGATGCCGAGCTGACGGTAGATCACCTGCTCGAACGCCTGCCCGCGGTTGCCGCTGCCGTGGCCGTCCACGGTGAAGACGATGTAGCCGCGTTGTGCCGCCTCCAGCATCCACAAGGGCGCGCCGCCATTGAAACTGTTCGTGACCAACTGCACGTGCGGACCGTTATACAGATAAACGATCACCGGATAGCGTTCCCGGCTTTGGAAGCCGCTGGGCTTGATGATGCGTGCGTTCAGGATGTCGCCGTTCTCGCCGGTCACTTGGGTGAATTCCACCGCGCCCACATTGTAGTCCGCGAGCGGGTCCTTGCTGTCCAACATTGTCTTTACGACTTTGCCATTGCTGGCGTCCAACACATCAATACGGCCGGGCACGGTTAAGCTGCTCCATTGATCGATCAGGTAGGTGCCATCACTGCTCAATTTGCCGATGTGCGTCCCGGGCTGCTTGGTGAGCTTCACGGTCTTTCCAGTAGCCAGCTCCACCCGGTAGAGGTGGGTTTCCATCGCGCCTTTGGGTCCTTCACGTCGATCATGTCCGTGCCTGAAACGAACAGGTTCTGCTCCCGCATGTCGAAGCCAAGGATGTCCTTCACCACCCAATTGCCCTTGGTCAATTGCCGCACCATGCCCTTGGCCCACGTCATAGAGGTACAGGTGCCACCAGCCATCGCGCTGGCTCCAGTGGATGTAGCGGTCAGGGGCTATTCTTCAGGAAGGTCAACGGATGCTCGGGCTCCAGCCATTTATCGTCTGTGCTCCTCGAATAGCATCCGTACGGCATCGCCCGGTAAGCGCAGTCATACCGCATCACCTTGAAATGGTCGGTGGCACGGTCCAGCAGGATGATGTGGACATGCTGGTTGTCGCGGCCCCAGCTGATGTTCGTAAGGTAGTGGTCCGCCGGGCCCTCCGGGTTGATGAAGACGGTCTTGCCGGTGCGGGTGTCGTACACGCCGAGGGTCACGTGGTGGCTGGTTTGGCCGGCCATCGGGTAGCGGAATTTCTTGAAGGTGCTCGGCGTCGTGGTGATGTCCTCCACATAGTAGGGCGTCACCATGCTCTCGTCCATGCGGTAGAAGGCGAGCAGGTTG
The DNA here is from genome assembly GCA_963706125.1 of uncultured Flavobacteriales bacterium. Taxonomy (GTDB): domain Bacteria; phylum Bacteroidota; class Bacteroidia; order Flavobacteriales_F; family PHOS-HE28; genus PHOS-HE28. The sequence continues at coordinate 259,012 of CAVPLQ010000004.1, read as the reverse complement.
CCGTCCGGGCTCCAGAAGGTGCCCTTGGTGATGCCGTATTCCTCACGGTGGACGCTCTTGCCGTTCACGATGCCGTCGGTACCGTCGAAGGTGACCTGCGTGATGCTGTCGCCGAGGCCCGCGATAAAGAGGTTCTCCCCGCGGGTGAAGGCGATCTTGCCGTAGGCTTCATCGTGGTCCTCGTTCTCCGCATCATTGGCGGTGGTGAGGCGCAGGCTCGAGGTCTTCTTCGTGACATCAAAGGCGTAGGTGCGATCGCCTTGTTCAAAGAGGAAAGTGGTGGGGTTGGTCCATTCCACACCTGGGAAGCGCTTCAGGCTGTCACCGGTGCTACGGTCATTGTTGAGGTCGTTCAAGGTGGCGATCACCCGGTCCGTGCGTTCACTGGCCCCATCCCGCATCAGCACACTGTCCTTGACGAAGGAATAGCTGTTGGTGCCGGTGATCCATTGCAGGCCGCTCAGCCGTTCCGGATAGAGCGAACGGTCCAAGATGGTGGCCTTGAGCGTGAGTTCCTTCTTCTCCTGTGCGGAAAGCAACGTGGCCCCGAGGACCATGAAAAGCAAAAGCGCGCGACGTAGCATGATAGTGGATTGAGGTTGCGAAGAAAGTGAAGAACCACCGAAGTGATTTTACCGCCAAGACGCCAAGCACGCCAAGGAAGACTACTATTCAAGCCGCATTTCTTTGCGCTCTTTGCGTCTTGGCGGTTAACCTAACACGATGCCTGTGGTTTACTCTTCAAACGATGTTCACCTCCCGCTCCAGCTCAACACCGAATTTCTCCTTCACGCTCTCCAGCACGCGGGTGGACAGGTCGTAGATCGCGCTGCCGGTGGAGCCTCCATAGTTCACGAGCACCAATGCTTGGTCCTTGTGTACGCCGAGGTCCGCTTCGCGGAAGCCCTTCCATCCGGCCTGCTCGATCAGCCAGCCGGCAGCCAGTTTCACATGGCCCTCATCACCGGGAAAGGACACCAGGTCCGGATGGGTCGCTTTGATGCGCTCCGCCAGCTCCGTAGCCACCACCGGGTTCTTGAAAAAACTGCCTGCGTTGCCCAGTACGTGCGTGTCCGGGAGCTTGCTGCGGCGGATGTGTATCACGGCGTCGCTCACGTCCTGGATCGTGGGCGCGGTGATGCCGCGTTGCTCCAGTTCATGCTTGATGCTGCCGTAATAGGTGCGCACCTGCGGATGCTTGGACAGTTTGAACGCCACGTTCAGGATGATGAACTTGCCCTTGCCTTCATGCTTGAAAAAGCTTTCGCGATAACCGAACCGGCAATCCTTCGCATTGAACCTCACCACCTCCCCATCGCTGATCCGCAGTGCCTCCAAGTGGTCGAACACATCCTTGATCTCCACGCCATAGGCCCCGATATTCTGCATGGGCGTGGCGCCCACTTTGCCGGGTATTAGCGACAGGTTCTCGATGCCGCCCCAGCCTTCGCCGACACAATGCGCGACGAACTCGTGCCAAACCACGCCCGATCCGGAACGGACGACCACATGCTCATCGGTCTCCTTCAGCACGTCGATGCCTTCGATCTCGTTCAGCAATACCACGCCGGGCCAGTCGCGGGTGAAGAGCATGTTGCTGCCTCCGCCCATCACCAAGCGCGGTAGGCTCTTCAATTCCGGCGCGTTCAGCAACGCACGCAGTTCTTCCACGGAACGGAACCGTGCCAAATAAGCCGCCCGGGCCGATACATGAAAAGTGTTGTAGGGAAGGAGTTCGACGTCGTGCTGGATGTCCATGGGGCCCGCTACGGAGAAATTGGTTCCGTAGGCAGTGCAAGTTTACCGGTGGCGGCGCGTTTACTTTGACCGCATGCCGCCGCCCTTTCAACGCTCCCTTGTCAGCGTGACCAATCGATCTGGCCACGGATAACCGCGTCCATCGCACCTGTACCGTGCTTTTGGCACTGGGCTACGAGGTGCTGTTGGTCGGCAGGAAACTCCCGGCCAGTCTGCCCTTGGAACGGCCCTACCGCACGCGTCGAATGCGGCTGCTCTTCAACAAGGGGCCGTTGTTCTACGCGGAATACAACACCCGGCTTTTTCTGCTGCTGCTCTTCAGCCGGTCCACGCTGTTGCTCAGCAATGACCTGGATACGCTGCTGCCGAATTTCCTCGCGGCACGGATCCGGGGGAAGAAGCTCGTCTACGATACGCATGAGTTCTACACCGAAGTGCCGGAGCTGGTGCGGAGACCACGCATCCGTGCGGTGTGGCTTGTGATCGAGCGGTGGATCTTCCCCAAGCTGAAGACCGTGATCACCGTGAACGAGAGCATCGCGGAGCAATACCAGACCCGCTACGGCAACACGGTGCAGGTGGTGCGCAACATCCCCATGAAGCGCGACCTCGGCCCCTTGCCTTCGCGCGAAGCCCTTCTGCTACCAACGGACAAGCGGATCCTGGTGATGCAGGGCGCGGGCATCAACGTGGATCGCGGGGCGGAAGAAGCGGTACTGGCCATGCGGGAGCTGCCGGAATGCCTGCTGTTGATCATCGGTGGCGGGGATGCCTGGCCGGTGCTGGAACGATTGGTGAAGGAACATGCGCTGCAGGAGCGCGTGCGGCTGCTGCGGAAAATGCCCTACGAGCGCATGATGGACTACACGCGCAACGCCGACCTGGGCCTGTCGCTGGACAAGGACACCAACCTCAACTACCGCTTCAGCCTGCCCAACAAGCTGTTCGATTACCTGCACGCCGGCATTCCGGTATTGGCCACGGACCTGCCGGAGGTGGCGGGCATTGTGCGGGAGTTCGATTGCGGGGTGGTGCTGAAGCAGGCCGAACCCTCCGCGATCGCCGCAGACCGTGCGGGAACTCATTGCTGATCCCGCCCGGATGACCGCCTTGCGCAAGAACGCTACTTTCGCGGCCCGCATGCTGGATGGTGAAGAGGAAACCGCGAAGCTGCGCTCGATCTTGGAGCACCTTGGCTGAACCCCATCTGCATATCGTCAGTTTCGATGTCCCGTGGCCGCCGGACTACGGCGGGGTGATCGACGTGTACTACAAGGTGAAGGCCTTGGCGGAGCTGGGCGTGCGGATCCATCTGCACTGCTTCGAGTACGGCCGGGCAGAGGCGCCTGAGCTGGCGGAGATTCTGCGAAAGCGTCCACTATTACCAGCGCCACACCGGCAAGCACCAACTGCTGAACAGCCTGCCCTACGTGGTAGTGAGCCGCCGGAGCGAAGAGCTGGTGGACGATCTGCTGTTTGGACGATCATCCGATCCTTTTCGAAGGGCTGCACTCGTGCTATCACCTCGGCGACCGTCGGCTGCTGGGCCGGAAGCGGATCGTGCGCACGCACAACGTGGAGCACGACTACTACGCTGCGCTTGCCTTGGCGGAACGTGGCACCTTCAAGCGGACCTACTTCATGAACGAAGCGCGGAAGCTCCGGAAGTTCGAGACCGTGCTGAGCGAGGCCGATGTGCTCTTGGCCATCTCGCCCAAGGACCAGCGCTATTTCGCATCGCATTTCCGCAATGTGAGGCATGTGCCGGCCTTCCACGCCTGCGCCAAGGTGGACGTGCCCGGCGGCTTGGGTGACTTCTGCCTTTACCACGGGGCGCTCAGCGTGGCGGAGAACGACAAGGCGGCGCTGTATCTGGTGAACGAGGTGTTCCGCGGCCTTCCAATTCCGTTGGTGATCGCCGGCAGCGATGCCAGCCCGGAACTACGGACAGCGGTGGCCCGATCAACAACGTGAAGCTGCGGGAGAACATCCCTACGGAGGAGATCACGGCACTGGTGCGCGACGCGCAGGTGAACGTGCTGCCCACTTTCCAGGCCACCGGCATCAAGCTGAAGCTGCTGCTCTGCCTTTTCACCGGCCGCCATGTGGTCTGCAACACCCCGATGGTGGAAGGACACCGGGCTGGAAAGCCTCTGCCATGTGCATGATGATCCGGAGACCATGCGCCTCAGCATACAGGCCTGCATGGCCATGCCCGCGAACGGTGCCGCGTTGGAAAAGCGGGTACGGGTGCTGGAGGAGCGCTTCTGCAATACCGCCAATGCGAGGGCGGTGCGGGAGATAGTTGTCGGTTGATCAGTTGCAGAGTCGATCCGATGGATCGACGGTACAGGTGCATTCTGCAACTGCATAGGTGGATCACTTTCGGACTCAGATCTGCGTAGATCAGCCCTTTCAGCGTGATCTGCGTTCTATCCTACACCGCCGGCGCAGCGCTCACCTCCAGCAGCTTCCCTTCCTCACAGCGCACCACCCGGGTGTTCAACTTCTTCATGTGGGTGTAGTCGTGCGTGGCCATGATCACGCTGCGGCCGCTGTGGCTGATCGTCGAAGAGCAGGTCCACGATCTCCGCCGTGGTCTCCGGGTCCAGGTTGCCCGTGGGCTCGTCGGCGAGGATCAGTTCGGGGTCGTTCACCAGGGCTCGTGCGATGCTGACGCGCTGCTGCTCGCCGCCGCTGAGTTCGTGCGGCATCTTGTAGCCTTTGTTGCCCAGGCCCACTTTTTCCAGCACTTGCTGCACCCGCTCGCTCCATCGCCTTCTTGTCCTTCCAGCCGGTGCTGCGCATCACGAACATCAGGTTCTCGTTCACAGTGCGGTCGCTCAGCAACTGGAAGTCCTGGAACACGATCCCGATCTTCCGCCGCAGGTAGGGCACCTGCCTGCGCTTCAGCTTGCGCAGGTCGAAGCCCGCCACGTGCCCTTCGCCTTCCTTGAAGGGAAGGTCGCCGTACAGCGTGCGCATCAGGCTGCTCTTGCCGCTGCCGGTGCGGCCGATCGAGGTAGAGGAACTCGCCGGTGTTGACGGTGAGGTCCACGTTGTTCAGCACCAGGTTCTCGCGCTGGAAGATCCGGGCGTCGTGCAGTTCGATGATGGGGGAAGTGTCGGCCATGGGGCGGTTCTGTGTACGCCCGCGGAGGGGCGGTCCGTGCAAGATCGTCCAAAGGAATAAAATTCCGGGACGTTTTCCTGCGTTCCTCTTTTCAATGCTTCAACATACCGGCCGGGAGGGTGAACACGGCAGCGTGGATAATTACGGCCTTCCACACCGGTCCGCGCCCGCATCCCCCGGAACTTTGAACCGCTGATGAAGAACCTTCTCCGTCCCCGTCTTCTGCGCCTGCGTGCTGCTCGTTGGCCCTTGCTTCGCTGCGGCCTTGCGGCCATGGCACAGCGGCCCGTGCACTACGAGCACCCCGATGCCCGATCTGGTGCATGCCATGGAGCTTTTCGACAAGGCCAAGTACGGTGCGGCGCTGTATGAATTCGACCGCATCGTGGACCGCATCACGCGGACGAACATGCCGACCAACGCATCGAGGCCGAGTTCTGGGGTGCGCTGATGCTCCGTGCGCCTTTTCCACGATGATGCCAGCCACCGCCTGCTGGCCTTCATTGATGAACACCCGGAGAATCTCCACGTCCCGGCGCGTCCGCCTCGAACTGCTTCCGCCACTACTTCGACGCGCAAGACGTGGAAGGATGCGCTGGCCTGGAGCGAGCAGGTGGACGAGACTGCCCTCGGAGGCAATGACCGGAGGAGTTCGTCTTCAAGAAAGGCTACGCCCTCTTCATGGACGACCAGCCGCGACAAGGCCTTGGTGGAATTCGCCAAGGTGAAGAACGGGGATGGCATCTACGCGGTGCCGGCCACCTACTACGCTGCGCACATCAACTACGACCAAGCGCAACTACGCCGCTGCTTTGGACCGGTTTCGAGAAGTTGAAGGACGATGACGCACTTCGGGAGGGTGGTGCCCATCTACATCGCGGAGATCCTCTTCCTGCAAGGCAAGTACGACGAACTGCTGGAGTATGCGAGCCGTTGCTGGATGATCCCGAAGGGGCCAAGAGCAAGAACGAGATCAACCGCTTGGCCGGGGAAGCCTACTACCGCACCGGCAAGTACAAGGAAGCGTTGCCCTACCTGGAGAAGAGCATCCAGCGGTCCGGTGTGGAGCGCGACGACCGCTACATCGTGGGCTATACCTACTACAAGAACGAGCAGTACCAGAAGGCCATGGCGCAGTTCACGCTGGTGGTGAACAACGCACGGACAGCCTGGCGCAACTGGCCGCCTACCACATGGCCGATTGCTACCTGAAGCTGGACCAGAAGAACTACGCCCGCAACGCCTTCAAGAAGGCCTACGACATTGGCATCGACCCGAACGTGACCGAGGATGCGCTATTCAACTATGCCAAGCTCGCCTACGAGCTTTCCTTCGATCCGTACCACGAGGCCATCATCGCGCTGCGCGATTACATGGCGAAGTACCCGAACTCCGCCGCGGCATGACGAGGCGTACGAGTTCCTGCTGAACGTGTACCTGAAGACGAAGAACTACGAGGCCGCGCTGACCGCCTTGGATGAGATCAAGAACAAGGACATCCGGTTGAAAGAGGCCTACCAGAAACTGGCCTTCGACCGTGGTGTGGAGCTGTACGAAGGCCGCAAGTATGCCGATGCGCTCACCTTCTTCGAGAAGGCGCTTATCTATCCGGTTGACCAGAAGGCCACCGTGCAGGCGCATTACTGGATGGGGGAGTCCAGCTATGCCATGGGCGACTACACCGCCGCGCTGAGGAAGTACGATGATGTGCGCAATTCGGGCGGGGCCTACGCCACCGAGCTTTACGAGCAGGCCGGCTACGGCATGGGCTATACCTTCTTCAAGAAGAAGCAGTACGACGAGGCTGCCACCGCCTTCCGGCGCGCGATCGACAACGCCCAGCTCGGGAAGCCGCAGCGCGACGATGCCATGATCCGCATCGGCGACTGCTACTTCGTTACAAAGAACAATGCGACGGCCATCAAGTGGTACGACAAGGCCATCAACGGCGGTGCCGCCGCGAAGGACTATGCCCAGTACCAGAAGGGCGTGTGCCAAGGCTTGGAGAAGAAGCCCTACGACAAGATCCTCACACTGAAGGCGCTTTTGCAGGGTAAACCCAACAGTCAATACGCCGCCGATGCCAAATTCCAGCTCGGGGAGACCTACCTCGGCATAGAGAAGGACGCCGATGCACTGAACTTCTACCAGCAGGTGGTGACGCAGCACGCCAATTCGCCGCACGTCCGCCAGAGCATGCTGCAAAGCGCACTGATCGACAAGCGCCAAGGCCGCACCGAAAAAGCACTGGACGGTTTCAAGGCCGTGGTGGCGAAGTACCCCACGATGGACGGTTCCCGCGATGCGTTGGCGGGCATCGAAAGCATCTATTCCCAGCAAGGCAACGTGGCGGCCTACGAGGATTATGTGAAGTCGCTCTCCTTCGTGGACCCGGCTTCGCTGGACCTCGACGAGAAGTACTTCCGCAGCGCGGAACAGCTCTACTTCGCGGAAAAATGTGACCAGGCCGTGGGTGCGTTCCGCGACTATTTGGCCAAGTACCCGAAGGGCGCCTATGCATTGAACGCCGAGTTCTACACCTCGGATTGCCTCTATCGCGGCAAGCAGGATGATGCGGCGCTGCCCGGATTCGAGAAAGTGGTGGCCAGCGGCGATCCCCAGTTCCGCGAGCATTCCTTGGCCGCCGCCAGCGACATCCTCTTCCGCGAAGAACGATGGGCCGCAGCATTCGAATACTTCACCCAGTTGGCACAGACCGCCGCCCTTCCGGTGAACGTGCTGGCCGGACAGGTGGGGCAGATGCGCTGCCTCACGGAGTTGCAGCGCACGAGCGAGGCTGCCGCTGCCGCGAAGAAGGTGATCGCCAATGATGATGCCAATGCGGACCTCAAGGCGCAGGCCGGATTGGCGGTCGGGCAAGGCGCGATCTACGACAACGACCTCGATGCCGCATACACCCGCTTCAAGGGTATTGCGAACGCTTCCAATAACGTTTACGGAGCCGAGGCCGCCTACAACATGGCCTACGTGCGCTACCTCCAGAAGCGCTACAAGGACGCGGAGAAGGAGGTGTTCAGCTTGGTGAAGAAGTTCCCCAGTTACGACCACTGGAAGGCCAAGGCGTTCATCCTGCTCGGCGACATCTACGTGGGCATGGACGACCTGTTCCAAGCCAAGTCCACCCTGCAGAGCGTGATCGACCATTGCAACGAACCGGACCTGGTGACCCAGGCCTCCGAACGCTTGGCGAACATCAAGGAGAACGCCCCGGCGAAGACCCCCACGGACAGCATTCCCGCCGAGGACAACACCATACCGATGCCAGGCAGCAAATGAGAACGATGACGCACCCCTTCACCCGAAGCTGCGTGATGGTCCTCGCGACCCTCACCGGCACCTTGCTCCAGGCCCAAAGCGGCGAAGAGTATTACTTCAACGGCATCTACAACCCTACGCTCGCGGACGTCCACAAGATCGACCTGCGCCCCGTGGCGTACGACACCATTCTTCCGGAGAAGGCCATCACCTACGCGATGCTCACCGTGAAGGGCGAGGTGCCCGCGCATGTGGACAGCATCGAGGCGGCGCGGCTCAACATCCAGCTGGCCCAGGAGAAGTTGTACAAAGGATTCGTGAAGGCCGGCTTCGGGCTGTACACCACGCCGTTGGCGGAAGTCTATTACGACCAGACCCGCTCCAAGAGCAACGGGTACGGCCTGCACTACAAGCACATGAGCAGCAACGGCGGCATCAAGGACCGCGGGCCAAGTGACTACAGTTTCAACAACCTGGACGCCTTCTACAACGCCTACCTGCGCCACCACGAGGTGGAAGGACGCTTGCTCTACGACCGCCGCCGAGTGAGCTACTACGGGTACCAGAGCACCGACAGTGTGGAGAACCTGATCAATGCCTCCCCGGACCCGCCGAAGGATGCGCTGAAGCAAGTGTATAACGACATCGGCTTCGCGGTGCGCGTGAAGAGCCTCTACAAGGACAGCACCAAGCTGGCGCATGATGTGGGTCTGGAGGTCCACAATTACACCAACCTCACCAAGAGCCGCGAGCTGAACGTCAACTTGAACGCGCGTTTGGCGATGGAGCTGGGCACAGAGATGTACGGCGCGGAGATCCTCATCGACAACAATTCCTATCGCGGGGAACGGGACAGCCTTCCGGAACTGCGGCAGAACGGCACCATGGTGGGCATTTCACCCTACGTGAGCACCACGAACGACCGCTATCTGGTGCGTGTCGGTGCCGGCATCTACGTGGATGCCATGGGCAAGACCACCTTCCATTTCTACCCGCAGGCCTACGCCCAATACCGGCTCTTTGATGACATCCTGGTGCCCTACGCCGGCGTGGACGGGCATCGCATGCGGAACAGTTTCCGAAGCCTCACCCGGGAGAACCCCTTCCTGACGGGCGCACCATCGCTGGAGAACTCCAGCCTCATGTACGATGTGTACGGAGGCTTGCGCGGCAGCCTGAGCCGCGATGTGGGCTTCGATGTCCGCATAAGCAAGAGCCGCATCCAGGACCGGCCCTTGTACATCGGCGTGGAAGATGACTACAAAGGCATCCGCTACGGCGACCGCTTCATACCCGTATATGACCGCGTGGATCAGCTGGACATCGGTGGGGAGCTGCGTTACAGCCACGACGAGCACATCAACATTCATGGTGGGCTGCACATCTTCAGCTACAAGACGGAGGAACAGGAAGAGGCGTGGAACCTGCCCACTTACAGCATCAGCCTCGGAGCCGTTTATGACTTCCAGGACAAGCTGCTGGTGAAGCTGGATGTGGAATTCCTCGGGACCCGGAAGTCCACACTGACCGTGCCCGCCGACTGGAACGACCTTTCGCCGGTCCCCACGGCCACGGACATGGGCGGCTACGTGGACATCCACCTTGGGTTGGAGTACCGCTACACCAAGCGCCTCAGCGTCTTCTTGGACTTCAGCAACCTGAGCGCCAGCAAGTACGAGCGCTGGTACAACTATCCGTCGCAGCGGACGCTGGTGCTGGGCGGTGCGACGTTCGCCTTCTGAGCAGACTTTACAGTCTTGTTATCAGGTAGTTGCGTCTTCTTTATTCGGCGAGGCACAAACCTCTTGAAGGGGGTTTTCAACAGGTGTTCCAGATCTGTTGGTAAAAATCGCCAGATCCCGCGTCTGCATTGAGAATTTGAGGTGACCCGCACCCTCAAAAGCAGTATCTTCGCGTGCCTTCTGAAAACGGCGGGCACATTCAATCGAAAAATGGCAGAGACAGCGTGAAATGAGCGAAGCGAAGAAGAATGCAGCCGCCAGCTACGGAGCCGACAGTATCCAAGTGCTGGAGGGGCTTGAGGCGGTGCGGAAACGCCCGGCCATGTACATCGGCGACATCGGCATGAAGGGACTGCACCACTTGGTGTACGAGGTGGTGGACAACTCCATCGACGAGGCCCTCGCCGGGCACTGTGACACCATCGACGTGAACATCCTGCCGAACAACAGCATCCGCGTGAAGGACAACGGTCGCGGCATCCCCGTGGACATGCACGCCAAGGAAGGCCGCTCGCGCCCTCGAAGTGGTCATGACCGTGCTGCACGCCGGCGGCAAATTCGACAAGGACAGCTACAAGGTCTCCGGCGGTCTGCACGGTGTGGGCGTAGCTGCGTGAACGCGCTGAGTGACATGCTGCTCGCTGAGGTCCATCGCGACGGGAAGGTCTATCAGCAGGAATACAGCGCGGGTAAACCGAAGTACGATGTGAAGGAGGTAGGCAAGTCACGACATCCGTGGTACGATCGTCACCTTCCACCCGGACGCGACCATCTTCCAGGTCAGTGAGTTCAACTTCGACACGCTGGCAGCGCGTCTGCGCGAACTGTCCTTCCTGAACAAGAGCATCACGCCTCACCCTCACGGACGAGCGCCACACCAACGAGGACGGCAGCTTCGTGACCGACACCTTCTATCAGCGATCTGGGCCTGCGTGGAGTTCGTGCGCTACCTCGACGGCACCCGCACACCTCTGATCGAGGACGTGATCTACATGGAAGGGCGAGAAGCAGAACATCCCCGTGGAGATCGCCATGGTGTACAACGATTCCTACACCGAGAACCTGCATTCGTACGTCAACAACATCAACACCCACGAAGGTGGAACGCACCTCGTCGGGTTTCCGCGCGGTCTCACTCGCACGCTGAAGAAGTACGCGGACAGCAGCGGGGCCACCAAGAACCTGAAGTTCGAGATCGCCGGTGATGACTTCCGCGAGGGCCTCACCTGCGTGATCAGCGTTAAGGTGCAGGAGCCGCAGTTCGAAGGCCAGACCAAGACCAAGCTGGGTAACAGCGAGGTGATGGGCGCCGTGAACCAGGCCGTGAGCGAAATGCTCGAGAACTACCTCGAGGAGCACCCGAAGGATGCCAAGCCAGATCGTGGACAAGGTGATCCTGGCCGCCACTGCCCGCCACGCTGCCCGCAAGGCCCGTGAGACTGGTGCAGCGCAAAGGCGCCATTCTCCGGCAGTGGGCCTCCCCGGAAAGCTTGCCGACTGCCAGAGCAAGGACGCCAGCCCTCAGCGAGATCTTCCTGGTCGAGGGAGACTCCGCTGGAGGAACTGCCAAGCAGGGCCGTAACCGCGAATTCCAGGCGATCCTGCCGCTACGCGGTAAGATCCTGAACGTGGAGAAGGCCATGCAGCACAAGATCCTACGAGAACGAGGAGATCCGGAACATCTACACCGCGCTCGGCGTCCACATCGGTACCGAGGATGACAGCAAGGCGCTGAACATGGACAAGCTCCGCTACCACAAGATCGTCATCATGTGCGACGCCGACGTGGACGGCAGCCACATCCAGACGCTTGATCCTGACCTTCTTCTTCCGCTACATGAAGCCGCTGATCGAGCAAGGCTACCTCTACATCGCCACGCCGCCGCTCTACCTGGTGAAGAAGGGCAAGGAGAGGCGTGTACTGCTGGAACGATGAAGAGCGCGATGCGCACCATCGAGCGCATGAAGGGCGCCAACAAGGATGCCAGCGTACACGTGCAGCGCTACAAGGGTCTTGGTGAAATGAACGCCGAGCAGCTCTGGGAAACCACCATGAACCCGGAGCAGCCGTACCCTGCGCCAAGTGACCATCGAGAACGGCGCCGAAGCCGACCGCATCTTCAGCATGCTGATGGGCGACGAAGTACCCCCACGCCGCGAATTCATCGAGAAGAACGCGATCTACGCGAAGTTGGACGTGTAAGAGTTGTCTTCTGCGGGACGGTCTTATGTCCTATGCGAAAGCCTCGGGAGACCGGGGCTTTTGCTTTTTTGGGGGCTTAGTTATTGGATGTAGACCTAACAACCTTGATCCCGTCTTCTCCATTTATCCGCATCCAATACACTCCTGCTGGCAGTTTATCGAGGTGAAGGGTGGGGCGGTCTGTTTTGAAACGATCGGTATAGACAAGACTACCGGTTATGCTGTACAGCTCAATGCGATAGTCCTGTACCGAAGGGGCATATACCGTAATGGTGTTAGTCGTCGGGTTCGGAGCTATATGGTACGAACTTCCGGCCACATTTTCGATGATGCCTATGCTTGAGATCAACACGCATGCGCTGGTATCGATACATCCGTTCAGTTGCAGCGTCACTGCATAGGACCCATTGTCCGTAGCGTTGAAAGTCTCCATAGTTTCACCGGGGAGCGCCATCAAACTATCGCAATTGAACCACTGGTAGGTTGCGCCTTGCTGAGCCGATGATAGCACTGCTCCGGATGTAATGACCGTTGTGTCGATGTTGGTCACGGTGATCAAGACGCTGTCTATCGCGGCGCAACCGTTGGTGTCGATATGCCGTGCGAAATACGTGGTGGACTCACTGGGTACAGCAACTACACTATTGCCGGTAAGTGCCGATAGCCCTTCCACTGGACTCCATCTGCAATCAAAGCCATCGGTTACTGACAGCACTACAGAATCAAGTCCGCAGTTGGTTGCGCTGTTCGGTAGTAGGTCGATCGGGTCGCGGTCGCAACCATCGAATTGTACGAGGAACGCATCATTCGGCCCATCATTGGTGGTATCGTACGCACCGGGCGAAGCGATCGAAGTTGTTGAATAGGTGTAGCCCACCAAGTAGACCACATCGCCGCCCATTGCAGCGCACCCTTTTCCTACGTCGTTCCCGAACCCACCGTAATAGGTGCTCCAGTGCAAGGAACCGGTGCGCGTGAATTTGGCCAAGAAGCATTCGTCCATACTGTCCAAGCTCGTGTCATACGAGCCGATGCTTGCTATGCCGCTGGTGGATCTGGTCCACCCGGTGACAAGTACACTTCCGTTGCCGTCCGCGGTCACACCATTCACGGCTTCGCCCGCTGTACCGCCCAAGTAGGTGCTCCAATTGCGCTGTCCTGAGTGGTCGAATTGCACCACGAACGCATCATCGTCATATAGGCCTGGAGAAGTAGCGATCTCCTGATACGCGCCGGGTGTTGCGATCCCCGAATCCGACAACGTTGTGCCGGCCAAGTAGACAAGGTCATCATCCACTGCGCAATATCCCCAGGTATCCAGGTCCGGGCCGCCATAATAGGTGCCCCAGATCAAGCCGCCATTGCTGTCGTATTTCTGCAGGAATGCATCCACATAGCCGCCAAAATCGGGTTGGTGACCTCCGATGGTTGCAGTCACTGGTAGCTGCTCCGCCCTACCGGAAATGTAGACCGCTCCTTGCCCGTCAACATGACAATCGTAGGCGCGGTCCTCGCCGGAACCACCCAAGTAGGTGCCCCATTGGCGCACACCTGTGGTATCGAATTTCACCAAGAACGCATCCATGACATTGGGGCTGCCATGCACCGGTTGAACACTACCGGGGGTGGCTATGGAATCTTGCGAAAGAGTCCAGCCGGCCATGTACACGTTGCCTAGACCGTCAACCGAACAGGCATTGCCTTCCTCAATATCAGTGCCGCAGAAGTAGGTGCCCCAAACCCGTATTCCAGTTGAGTTGAACCGTACCAAAAATGCATCCAACGTGCCACATGGGAGTTCTTGATGGGCGTTGGGTGTTGCGATCCCGTTATCGGAGATGGTCGCCCCTGAAAAGAACACATCCCCGTTGATCGGAGATACCGAACAGTCCCGGCCGAAGTCATCCGAAGAGCCACCATAATACGTACTCCACAAAGGTGTGCCGTTCGCTCCATAGTGGCTCAAAAAGGCATCGAATTGCCCTGAGTTGATCACTTGGTGTGCACCTGTTGTGGCGATGTTCGCAAACGATGTGGTTGACCCTGCGACATACACTCCGCCTGAACCATCATTTTCAGCGGACCAAGGCCATTCATAGCCTGTTCCTCCTATGTACGTGCCCCAAAGACGGGTCGGTGGATCAATGATCAACGGCACATTGGCATCTAATCCTGTTGCGCTAATCGATACCGTATTTCCGTTCACTACCCACTTTACGTTGCGCGGGTTGCCGTTTTGTGTGGCGGTCAATTGCCCTTCGCGGATGCTGCCCAATGGTGTGGTTATGGTCAAATAACCAGCTTCATCCACACGCAGATCAGCCCCACTGACCGTGAACTTGATCTTGGTATGATCTGCCGGATGGTGTACCGTCCAATCGCTTTCCAGGACGCCATTCGCGCATGGTATTGCAAGTCTACACCCGGCCATACGTTCCTGAAGCTTACGCACTGTATGACTTTACCAGTAACGCAGGTGCTGAATGCTCGGGTACGTTGTAATAGTTGGTATAACCCGGAATTTCACCTTCGGTGTTGATCACTGGAACATGTTCAGGTGCGACCCAATCAATGTCGATCCGATGGCTCGTGATCGCGGAAGTGGCGGGTAACTCGTCATGCATTTTGCTCCCACTACCACGTGGTTGTTGCGCACCATCAGCAACCAACAGTTGTTGTTCCGTGCGCGACAACTGGTAGCTGATGCCATTCGCGCGAATGTGGAAGTTGATGCCTTGCGTTGAACCGGAGAACAGGACATCTTCCCGTGGATGCCAGTGTTGATCTTTTACCTGACCGAGGTTTTCCTCGAACCGAACCTTATTCGACCGTTGTGGTGTTGTTATGTTCTGGGAAAAGCCTGCAATGGATGTGCAGAATAGGAGTGCGAGAAAAGTCGATTTCATAGGGGGACGCTCCGAAAGGGAACCTGCTAAATGTATGCCTTTCGGTCGCCCTTTGCCCCAAGCCACCGACGTTTTCCGGCAATTCGTCATCGCTATCGCTTTGGGGTGGAGGCCGGACAACGATCAACTGTTCTTCACCCCAATAACCTCCGCCGCAATACTCACCGCGATCTCCTCGGGTGTCTTGCTGTGGATGGGCAGCCCGATCGGAGTGCGGATCCGCGCCACCTCCTCCTCCGTGAAGCCGTCCGTCCGCATATCGACGAGGATCTTCTTGATCTTCTCCACGCTGCCCATCATGCCTAAGTACTTGAAGCGCTTCCTGACCAATTGGCGCACGAGGATATCATCGGTACGATAGCCGAAGGACACGAGCACCACGTAAAGATCAGGGTCCGCTGCGATCACATCGCCGATTTTTTCATAGTCCACCACACTGCTTTCGTGCGCCCATGTGTTTGCCTCCATGGTGTTCAGGCCGGCGCGGTCGTCCATCAGGTGGACATGGAAGCCGAGCTGGTTCATGGTGCGGCTAAGCGCGAGCCCTACATGGCCCGCGCCGAGGATCACGATGCGCGGCATGGAACCCAGACGCTCGCGATAGTGCCAATGTTCCGGATCTTTCTTGTGCAGGATTTTATCATCCTGTGCTTGTGGAAGATCACCGCTGTGGATGCCTTCATTGCTGAGCAACAGACCGATGGTCCGCTCTTTTTGCAGGCTGTGCGTGATGTTGCGAACGAGCTTCACATCATCATTCCCGAGCAGGAAGAATGCGACTGACTGTTCGCCGGAGCAGATCATCCCGGAGCGGTCGGTGGGGGCTTCGGCGCGATGGATCTGACGTTTGAGAATAATAGCGCCCTCAGGGTCTCTGCCAATAGCTCCCTCAGGGTCTCCGCCTCGGGACCCTGAGGCCAACCGTCTCCGCGCCAATTCCACTAGTTTGTGCTCCATGCTCCCGCCACCAATGGAGCCATGCAGCTCACCACCAGAGGTCACCAGCGCCTTGAAGCCCGCGCGCCCCGGGCTGCTCCCGATGCTTTCCACCACCACCAGCAGCAGGCAATGCTCCCCGCGACCAATGGCTGCAAGCGCGTGTTGCCAGAGTTCAATTTCCTTGTTCACGATAGGGCGTTCAAAGTACAGTGTTCCCGTGGTGTGCTGAAAAGTGCTGGAATGTACCAACTTCGCCAACCGTGTCCCACTTGCTCAAATACTTCCTCATCCTCGCGGGCCTGTTAGGCGCTGCCCATGCCTTCGCAATGGCCGTGGTGGATACCACCGCTGTGGACACACTAGAAATAGCCGCTTCCATCGCACCCGCCGAAGCGGCCGAGCACCTGCCCACCTATTTGGAAAAACTCATCGCCGCGCCCTACACCGGGATCATGGCCGGACTGGTGCTCCTGCTGTTTTCCCTCTTCATCTGGTTCCGCAGCTTGGCGAACAAGTTAAAGCAGCAACTCGCCGACCCCTACATTTCCGAGGGCCCCCGCTTCGATCTGGAGGAGGCCCGTTCCACTGCCATCGCTTCGCGCCAAACCGCGAAGTTCTTCGGCTGGACTTCCTGCTTGGGCTACCTCGCGCTACATCGCGGCTGCATGGCACGCGAGATGCAGGGTTACGTGATGCAATGGCTCAACCTCGCCGTGCGCTGGACCCACGTGATCGCCGGCATCATGTGGATCGGAGCCTCGTTCTACTTCATCTTTTTGGAGAACAACCTCAACCGCACCGAGGGTTTGCGCGATGAGCTGGCCGGCAACCTCTGGGCCATCCACGGCGGCGGCTTCTATTACGTGGAGAAATACAAGGTGGCCCCGAAGGAGATCCCGAAGCACCTGCACTGGTTCAAGTACGAGGCGTATTTCACCTGGCTCAGTGGCTTCTCGCTGATGTTCATCGTGTACTACGCCGATGCGAAAGCGTTCATGATCGACCCTACCGTGGCGGCGCTTTCAACACCGGCGGAAGCGATCGGCATCGGCATCGGTTCCATGGTGCTCGGCTGGGTGATCTACGACGCTATGAGCAAGATCAAGCTTGGTGTTGCGGCAGGACCTCTTCGCGCTGGTGGGCGTGCTGGTACTGGGTGTGATCACCTACGTCCTCTCGCACCTGCTCAGCGGACGCGCGGCGTACATCCACGTGGGCGCGTTGCTCGGGACGATCATGGCGGGCAACGTCTTCTTCACCATCATCCCCAGCCAGAAAGCCTTGGTGCGCGCCGCGAAGACCGGCCAGCCGCTGGACGCAACGCTCGGCAAGAAGGCCGGGCAGCGCAGCCTGCACAACAACTACATCACGCTGCCGGTGGTCTTCATCATGCTCAGCAACCACTTCCCGAGCACCTTCGGGCACAGCGGCAACTGGATCGATCCTGATGGTGATCATGGTGGCCAGCGTGGGCATCAAGCACTACTGGAACCTACTGGACCGCGGCATCAAAGCGCACCTGGGTGCTGGTGGTCAGCATCCTTGCACTGGTGGTGCTGAGCGTGGCGATCTCGCCTGCCATTGAAGACACTGTGGACGCATGCCATCCCGGTCAGCTTTGAATGAAGCCGAACGCCGTGATCCAGCGCCGCTGCGTGCAATGCCACAGCGCCAACCCCACCGACGATCAATGGACCACATGGCACCCAACGGCGTGATGTACGATACGCCGGAGCAGATCAAGGCCATGGCCGATCAAGATCATGGAACGCGCCGTGCGCACCCACACCATGCCCCAAGGCAACAAGACCGGTATGACGGAAGAGGAGCGGACCGTGTTGAAGCGATGGATCCTGCAAGGAGCGAAGACGTGACGTGAAGGCACGATGCATGAGCCAGAAGCATTGTCAGCGACGATGC
This sequence comes from uncultured Flavobacteriales bacterium, assembly GCA_963706125.1. Taxonomy (GTDB): domain Bacteria; phylum Bacteroidota; class Bacteroidia; order Flavobacteriales_F; family PHOS-HE28; genus PHOS-HE28. The sequence continues at coordinate 241,135 of CAVPLQ010000004.1, read as the reverse complement.
AAGCCATCGTCACCACGATCAGATGACCAGAGACTGCAATACATAGCACCCGAGTCATCACCCCGAACGGGTGTGATCGAAGCCACGCTGATCATCGCAGACGGCAAGATCGCCGAAGTCCTGCCCGGTCAAAGTGCAGCGAGAAGGCATCCCCTACGAAAGCGTCGGCAACAAGGTGATCATGCCCGGTGTGATCGACGCGCACGTCCACATCAACGAGCCGGGCCGCACGGAGTGGGAAGGCTTCGAGACCGCCACAAAAGCCGCAGCCGCCGGAGGCATCACCACCTTGATCGAGATGCCGCTGAACGCCAGCCCGGTCACCACCACGGCCGCTGCGCTGAAGCTGAAATTGGAAGCCGCCAAAGGAAAGCTGCACGTCAACTGCGGCTTTTACGGCGGCGTGATCCCGAGCAACATCGACGACCTCGACGAACTGCTGAACGCGGGCGTCTTCGGCATCAAGGCCTTCCTCACGCACTCCGGCATCGACGAGTTCCCGAACGTCACCGAAGCGGATCTGCGGAAGGCACTGCCGATCCTGAAAACGCACGATGCAACGCTGTTGGTCCACTGCGAGCTGGAGGCGGCGGGTGTGGGCGTAAGGACGATGCATGCATCGTCCAGCCCAGCCCAGCACTCCAGCCCCGACGAGCGCAGCTATGCCAACTACCTCGCCTCCCGCCCGCCAGAGTGGGAAACCGACGCCATAGCCCTCATGATCCGCCTCAGCGAGGAGTTCGATGTCCACGTCCACATCGTACACGTATCCGCTGCTGAGGCATTGCCGCTGATCCGCGACGCCAAGAAGCGCGGCCTGCGCATCACCGCCGAGACCTGCCCGCACTACCTCGTGTTCTGCGCAGAGGACATCCCCGACGGCGCCACGGAATACAAGTGCGCACCACCGATCCGCGAACGCGCGAACAACGAGCTGCTCTGGGAAGCGCTGAAGGATGGCACGCTCGACTTCGTTGCTTCTGACCATAGCCCCGCGCCGCCGGACATGAAGGAGCAGGCAGACGCGGCGATTTCATGAAGGCCTGGGGCGGCATCGCGGGCTTACAATTCGTGCTGCCTGCATTCTGGACAGGGTGCGAAGGAGCGCGGTTTTTCCTTGGAAGATGTTGCGCGACTGCTGTGCGAGCACCCGGCGCAATTCCTTGGCTTGAAGCAGAAAGGCCGCATTGCTCCCGGCCGTGATGCCGACCTGGTGGTTTGGGATCCGGAGGCGAGCTTTGTGGTGAAGGAGGAGGATGTGCAGCACCGGCATAAGATCACGCCGTATGTGGGGCGGAGGTTGTTTGGGGTGGTGGAGCGCACGGTTGTGGGAGGGAGCGCGGTGTTTCGAGAAAATAGCTTCACTAGCCCTGGAAGGAGTGCCATCCATCATTATAGAAGATGACGGAATTACGTGCTCAACTGTCCGAGTTAAAGGAGCTTTTGCGCAACGGAGGCGAGTACGACTTGGTCGAACAAATCGGAGAAGCACTTGGCGGGTCAGACGATGTGCTGAGCACCTACCTTGTTTCCAATGAGTTGTGGGGTGGAGCAGGATCTATCGCGGATCAAGCGCTGATCGACCATGAAAGCACGAGAATACAGTTTGAGGATCTATTGATCCGAATTGGCAAGACACAAATGTTGATGCAGCTGAAGAACGTGCGCACAGAGATGTGGGTCGACACTTTTGAAAGCTGGCAGAAGAGCAGATAAGACCGATGAATTTGAACGAATCCAACAAAGCCCCCGCCTTCACGCACCTCATCAACCTTGCTGCTGAGCGTTTCGGGGCCAAGGTGCTGTGGTGTACCGATGATTTCTTCGCCGAAAAGGAAAACCTGATCAAACCGGAGAAGGCCATCATCATCGCCGGAAAAATACACCGAGCGCGGCAAGTGGATGGACGGCTGGGAAAGCCGCCGCAAGCGCACGGAAGGGCACGACATCGCCGTGATCCAGCTTGGCGCGGCAGGCGTCATCAAGGGCTTTGATGTGGACACCGCGCACTTCCTCGGTAACCAGCCGGAGTACTGCACCATCGAGGCGTGCTACGCGCCGGATGGCGATTGGGAGAAAGCCATCTGGGTGGAGGTGCTTGGCAAGACCATGCTGAACCCGGGGAGTCAGCACTTCCTCGAAGTGGACAGCGTAAGGACGATGCATGCATCGTCCGGGCTGGCCACGCATGTGAAGCTGCACATCTACCCGGACGGCGGTGTAGCACGGCTCCGCGTCTACGGCGAAGTACAGCGCGACTGGTCGAGTACGGGCGAAGCCCGATCGACCTAATCGACCTCGCATCAGCCCAGAACGGCGCCCTCGCCATCCAGTGCAACGACATGTTCTTCAGCCACATGAACAACCTGATCATGCCCGGTCGTGGCGTGAACATGGGCGATGGCTGGGAGACCAAGCGCAACCGCACGCCCAACAACCGCGATTGGGTGATCGTCCGGTTGGCGCACAAGGGCATCATCAAGAAGGCGCTTGATCGATACCTGCCACTTCAAGGGCAACTATCCGGATACGTTCCTCCTGGAAGGCTGCATGAGCGATTCCGATGATCTCGCCAACGCCAAGTGGTGCACCATCATCGAGCGCACCAAGCTCCAGGCCGACCACGAGCACCAGCTACGAAAAGGAGCTGGTTTGCAAGGAAGCCGTGTCACACGTACGTTTGAATATCTTTCCCGACGGTGGCGTGAGCCGGATGCGGCTGTGGGGGACAATCGTTTGAATTGATCACAGAGGCACAGAGAGCACAGAGAAATGAATGAAATGGTACAGGCGTATAGCGTACTGGGTACAGGGTACTGTGCGGTGCATCACCGTGCGTTTTGGAACCCTATTTCCAGTACCCGATACCCGATACTCGGTACTCAATACCCTGTACTCAAAATGAACATCGACCAACTAAACCGTCTCTCCGAAGCTGATGCCACTGCGGCATTCGAGCAATGCTGTGGCGCTGCCCAATGGGTGGAGCGCATGGTGTACTCCCGTCCCTTCGAAAGTCTCGGCGAAGTGCTGGAGACCAGCGACACCATCTGGGAGGAATGCGACGTGGACGACTACGAGGAGGCCTTCAGCCACCACCCGAAGATCGGGGACGTGGAAAGCCTCGCCAAGAAGTACACCAACACGAAGACTTGGGCAACAGGTGAGCAAAAAGGCATGGAAAGCGCCGACCGTGCAGTGATCGAGAAACTCGCCGAAGGCAACACCGCCTACGAGGAGAAGTTCGGGCACATCTTCATCGTGAACGCCACAGGCAAAAGCGCAGCCGAAATGCTGGCCCTGCTGGAAGCCCGCATGCAGAACGATCCCGAAGGACGAGATCCACATCGCAGCGGGGGAGCAGAACAAGATCACGACAGCTGCGGTTGAAGAAGTTGCTGGCTTGAGACTCGACCGCAGAGGCACAGGGAGCACAGGGAGCGCAGAGAAATGCAAATGCAAACCGCTGATGAACGCAGATAATTCCCACTCTGTGTCCTCTCGTGCCTCTGTGGTGAACCTTGACACCTATGTCCACCATATCCACCCACATTCTCGATACCGCCCGCGGAATGCCTGCCCGCGGCATCCGTATCACCCTGCAACGTTCCACCGCGGAGCACAAGTGGGAGGACCTCGCCATGGGCAGCACCAACGCCGATGGCCGTGTACCCGACCTGCTGCCCAAGGACACCAAGCTCGCCGCAGGGCATCTACCGCATCCGCTTCGATGTCTCGGCCTACTTCAGTGAGAACAAGACCAAGAGCTTTTACCCCTACATCGAAGTGGTGTTCGAACTGGCAGCCGATGGGCACTACCACGTGCCGCTGCTGTTGAGCCCGTGGGGGTTCTCGACGTATCGGGGTAGCTGAACCCGGCGGTAACGTTTACTTCTTCTTCCCCCGCTTCTTCACGGACTTCCCCGAAAGTCGCTCTTGCTTCTTGGTCGCTTGCGTAAGCGCGAGGTAGTTTTCGCTCGTCACCACTTTGCGACCGCTCTTTGTTTCCAAGTCCTTGCGGGCTGTGCCGGCCACATCGCCACCGGCGCGGGCGACTTTCTTGTTCTGCGGGAAGCCCTGCGCATCGCGGTTGCGGGCGATCTCCGTCGTGGCCGCTTCGCCAAGCATGGAGAAGATCAACTCCAGGTCCGTCATGTGGTCGCGGAGGTTCTCGCGTTTCAGTTTCTTGTAACGTGCGTACTCGCTCGGCGTAAGTCCGAAAGTGGCTTCGCTGATCTCGGCGGTGAGGATGCCATATTCGCGTTGCTCTTTCACGCCGCGCTTTTTCCATTCATCCGTTAGTTCATCGCGAATGGCGATGGACCGCATGCGCTTCTCCACCCAATCATCGCTGTAGCCTTTGGCCTTGTAGATGGCGCGGGTGCGCTTGGCGGCCAGCTCCGGATCCTCGATCTCCTGTACGCGCTCGTACCCGACCTTCGCCAACCAACGCTTGAACGGTTCGGCCTTTGGGCTGGGGATGGATTGGATGATGCGGAAGAGACCTTCAGTGTTCGCGCAATTCAGTTTTTGCCCGCCACCACTGGTGGAAATGACAAGGGGGGTGGCAATTTGCACCCACCCTTTGGAGAGGACCACATCTCGCCTCCGCATGTCCTTGAGGTAACGAGCAGGGTCGGTGGAATCCGTGAGGGCGGCCACCACATCCGTGATCACGAACCACCACTCGTTATTATGAAGGGTGCGGCGCACTTCTTTGCGTTGGAAGACGGCGATGCGGGCTTCGCCGGTGGCGTTCTCTTTGGACATGATCGTGTACGTACTTTGACGGCGAATGCGTCAAGGGGTGATTAGCAATGTAATGGGCGATGGACATTAACATGTGCCGCTGCTGTTGAGTCCATTGGGAGTAATCGATGGATCGGGGGAGTTGAGGTGGGGGGCCATTAGGGCCTAGTCCTCATCGCCTTCAGGAGGTAGGAGGCGATTCAAGATTTCCTTAGGCGTCATCACCTTTGTCTCTATATGCTCTGCTTGATACACTGCGCGGCTTTTGTGTAGCGTCCTTTCATCTCGAGTAATGAAGACATTGCAGTATGTTGCGTAGAAGCAGTGAAGTGCGTCATTGAACAAGTTGCTGTACTGGTTCTTCTGGGTCATCTTTTCTGGTCGAAAACCAACGAAGTCAAGCTGCATATACTTGCCCGTAATGCGGTGGTACAAATCAGTCCCATGTTTGTTGGACTTGTTGTTCTCCTCGTAGAGCTGATCGAAGGATTTGCCGAATGCGGTCGTAGGTAGGTATTGATTAAGCTGTTCAATCGTATTCTCGAAAGTGCTGATGGCTGGGTTGATCTTGAGTGCATCTCTAAACAAGCTCCTTAGTTGAACATATCCATCGGGGCTATGGTTGAGTGAATTCATGAGGCTGAAGAAGTCTTCCATCACTGCATGAAGAGAGTTCTTGGTTCTGGATTTTTGAAAGAATGCTCCAAATTGAGGGGCATGAAAATCTACCTGAGCAAAGTCTATGTCGTGTGGCACATAATTGTAGAGTCCGAAAACCGCATCGGAAAGAGACAGCCCAGTCGGCAGTTCTTTCTTTGCCAGCTCTGAGTTAATGGCTTCACCGTACTCTTTGCCAATTTCATCCAGCTGGGCTTTCAGACTCTCCATAGTTGGGAACATGTGCTCATCATCTTCAAGCATAGAGTTGAAGAATTCGAAGGGGTCTCGCTTGTGGAACTCAGGTTCCTTCTTGCCCCAATAAAGCGAAATGCACAGGTCTTTTGTCAGGTCGGAGATTGCTGTCAGTTTCTCGACCACCCGTTCTCGTTCTCCTTTGCGATAGCTCTTCATGATATCGCTTAAGTGAGCATTAGAGTATGGGACTACTATCTCAGGATGATGAAGTAGGATTGAGGCAAGCTGGGCGAACTCAACTTCTTCTTCCTTGGACTTACCTTCCTGGTAGAGCATATCCGAATAAACATTCCAGTCGAGGTATATGAAGAGCTTCGGCAGGACTTGGACAGTGGCTTCCTCTTCTATTGGTTCCATCAGCTATGATCAGTAGTGTCCGGTTAAGCTGTGGTCGAACATAGGAAGAACCCAATATGGACGCGATCTATCGAACGAAAATACGTGGGGCGGATTTGAATTGCTGGCAGTCGCTGAGGTGGGCTTCCTTGAGGACAACTCAAGGAAACCCGCATGAACATCGGCAGCACGGTATACAGCCAATTGATGGCGCATCTTCCTTGGACAACGTTCGACCGTATCGTGGAGCGCTATGCTGGCGACTACAGAGTTCGGACCCTTGCATGTCGGGAGCAGTTCAGGGCTATGGCCTTCGCGCAGCTTACTTATCGGGAGAGTCTTCGCGATATCGAAACCTGCTTGGGTGCTCAGCCCAGCAAGCTTTTCCGCATGGGCTTGAGCAGCCCGGTGAAGCGCAGCACACTGGCCGACGCGAACGAACTGCGCGACTGGCGCATCTACTCGGATTTCGCTCAGGTTTTGATCGGGCAAGCACGCAAGCTGCATGCGAGCGAACCGGGTGTGCTGGACATCAAGGAGACGATCTATGCGCTGGACTCCACCACCATCGACCTGTGTCTGTCCTCCTTTCCGTGGGCCGTATTCCGCAAGACCAAAGCAGCTGTGAAGATGCACACGCTCATGGACCTGCGCGGCTCGATCCCCAGTTTCATCCATGTGAGCGATGGCAAGATGCACGATGTGAACGCCTTGGACCTGCTCATCCCGGAGGCGGGCAGTTTCTACGTCATGGATCGGGCCTATCTGGCTTTGAAGCGCCTTTGCACAATGCATATTTGCGCAGCATACTTCAATATTCGGGCCAAGTCCAACAGCGACCTGAGGCGGCTTTATTCGGCACCCACCGCTCGCAAGACCGGCATTATCTGCGATCAGACCGTCGTCTTCGCCGGAACGAAGTCGGCTACGGAGTACCCTCACAAACTCCGGCGCATCAAGTTCAAGGATCCGGAAAGTGGGCGCCTTCTGGTTTTCCTCACCAACAACTTCGCGCTGCCCGCCACCACCGTCGCCGAACTGTACCGCAACCGCTGGCAGGTCGAATTGTTCTTCAAATGGATCAAGCAACATCTGCGTATCAAGAAGTTCTACGGTCTCTCGGAGAATGCAGTGAAGTGCCAGATATGAATCGCAGTCTCGGTGTACCTGCTGGTGGCCATCGTGCGCAAGCGGCTGAAGTTGGACGCTTCGCTCCATTCCATTCTACAGATCTGTTCGGTCATGCCTTTCGAGAAAATGCCCATCCAGCAAGCTTTTCAAAAGATCGACGAGACGAATTCAGCAGCAAGCCCTCTGAACCAGTTGATTTTGTTCGATTCTTAACCGGACACTACTGAGCTATGATATTGAATGTGCAAAGTTCGGGCGACAGGTGCATTTCGCGTGAGCGATTGAAGCGGAAAGCCCACAGCGAGGAACGAGCGAGGACTTGCAGTGGAAAGCCGTCCCTACGGGAGGCAGGCGCGACGGCGCGCATTTGGCGCCGGCACGCCCAAACCACCCCAACCGCATTTCAACCAACCACCCCGATCTTCACGCCCTATTTCATTTTCCAGCGCATGAACACCAGCATCAAGACCAAGGACAGATCCCGCATCCTCGCTACCCTCGGTAAGGCCAACAAGGCCTTCCAGGCCATCTACCCCGGCGACCGCCCCGACCGCCAACCGGTGCATACCGTGTATGGCGGCGCCGACCTCTTCACTGCAGAGACCGCGCAGAAGATGGCCAACGCCGCGCTGAAGACGTTGCTCGAGAACGCCGCCGATTTCACCGAGTTCGCCCGTGCTTTGGAACTGCCTGGCCACGAGAAGTTGCCGAAGAAAGCGGCCGACATCGCCAAGCTCGTGAAGCGTTTCGACAAGCTGTCACCCGCGAAACGCAAGGACGAAACCGGCTGGCTCGCCTACGCCACCTACAACAAGGTGATCCACAAGCTGCGTACCGAAGCGCTGGAGGATTTCCGCATCGACTTCGAGGACGGTTTCGGCAACCGCAGCTGGGAAGAGGAGGATGCCACCGCCGTGCAGGCCGCGCTGGAAGTGGCGAAAGGCATGAAAGCGAAGTCGCTGCCGCCCTTCATCGGCATCCGCATCAAGCCCTTCACCGAGGACCTGAAGGAACGTGGCGCGCGCACGCTGGACATCTTCCTCACCACGCTCGCCAGCAAGACCAACGGCAAGCTGCCCGACAACTTCGTGGTGATGCTGCCGAAGGTGTCGATCCCCGAGCAGATCACGGCGCTGGTGCAACTCTTCGAAGCGATCGAGGCCAACACCAAGATCGCCAAAGGCGCGCTGAAAATGGAGATGATGGTGGAGACCACGCAGAGCGTGATCGGCGCGGACGGTACCAACCCGCTGCGCCGCTACGTGCTCGCCAGCAAGGGCCGCATGATCGCCACGGCCTTCGGCACCTACGACTACACGGCCGCCAACAACATCACCGCGAAGTACCAGGACATGGGCCACGCCGTCTGCGATTTCGCGCACATGATGATGAAGGTCTCGCTCGGCGCCACCGGCATCTGGCTCAGCGACGGCGCCACCAACGTCATGCCCATCGGTCCGCATCGCGGCAAGAAGCTAACACCGAAGCAACGCGCGGAGAACAAGGCCGTGGTCCACCGCAACTGGAAGAAGGCGTACGACCACACGCGCCACTCGCTCTGGAAAGGCCTCTACCAAGGCTGGGACCTCAACCCCGCGCAATTCCCCATGCGCTACGCCGCCGTCTACTGCTTCTTCCTGGAGAGCTACGACGATGCCGCCGCGCGCCTAAAAGCCTTCGTGGAACGCGCCGCCCGCGCCACCCTCACGAGCGATGTCTTCGACGATGCCGCGACCGGGCAAGGCCTGCTCAACTACTTCCTGCGCGGGCTGAACTGCGGTGCGATCAGCGAGGAGGAGGCGCTGGCGACAGGGCTTTCGCTGGCGGAGATCCGGACGCGGTCGTTCTTGCGGATACTGGAGGGTAGGAGAGGGCGTTGATTGTTTTGGGCGTGCCGGCGCCAAATGCGCTCCGTCGGGCTATCCGCTGCAAGTCCTCGCCACGCATGGGCGATGCGTCCATCGGCCATACACGGCTGTGGGCTTTCCGCTTCTATCCCTCACGCGGTGCTCCGTGGCTATTTTGTGCGGACCATGCCGCCCGCAGACCGCCATCACCGCCGATCGATCCGACTTCGTGGATATGACTACACACGTGTAGGGGCGTACTTTATCACGATCTTGACGCATCTGCGCGAGCACTCGCTGTGCAGCATCACCGTGAGGCAGAGGGGCGAGGGTGGATCTGAGGGCGATGCTCCAGCTGGGGACGATGCCCCAGCTCGGGGCGATGCATGCATCGCCCTTACGGACCTGGGCATCATCGCACAGCGGTGCTGGGATGAGATCCCTGCGCACTTCCCGCATGTGGAGCTCGATACCTTTCAGATCATGCCGGACCATCTGCATGGCATCATCATCATCGCATCGCCACCACCACTGCCCGTCCCGGATGAGTTGCGCCGCATCGGCGTACACCCCGACGGCAGGCTGATGCCCACAGGACGTGTGCCTGGCTCCGTCGGATCCATCGTCTCGTCGTATAAGTCGGCGGTCTCTCGCCTCATCAACATCCAGCAGGGTAGACCAGCCACCAAGCACTGGCACCGCGACTACTACGAGGTCATCATCCGCGACCCGGCGCAGCACATGCGGATCTCCGACTACATCGAGCGCAACCCGGCCGAGTGGCTACGCCACAGGCCTGGTGCGTAAGGGCGATGCATGCATCGCCCCAGCAACGACGTAGCACGGAGCAGCCTAGTGCGCACGGCCGGGTAGGGGCGATGCATGCATCGCCCCTACCCGGCCAGCACGGAGCAACTCAGAGCGTGCAGCAGACCAACACTGACTGTGCTGCAGGCCAGCCTAGCGCGGTAGGCGTGGTCCAGAGCGAGCGTCGCCCAGCTACCCCTGCCACCGCAGTCCGCCGCATGGGGCGATGCATGCATCGCCCATACGTCGTCTGCTCGTGGCCGGACCGTGCCACGCTGCGCCCGGTAGTCGCCCCCACGTCGTCACACTCCTAGTCCTGCTGCCGTCCGCACGTCGGCCAAGCTGCGCGTCGCCCAACTGGTCGACTCGCACGTGCTCTCGTTGTTTGGGTTGGCGCCAACGCCAACCACAACCTCTACTTGTAGAGCGCCATCAACACCTTCTCCGGCGTAAACGGCGCATCGATACTTAGCCACGTACTTCGGGTTCGAACGGCCTGCACTGCGTTCTGGATCGCGAAGTACACCCCGATCCCGTACATTAACGGCGGCTCGCCCACGGCCTTGCTGCGGCGGATGGCCAGCGGATGGCCGTCGGTCGGTAACGCCTCGATGCGTATCTCCTTCGGAACGCTGTGGATGTCCGGGCATCTTGTACGTGCTCAGCGCGTTGCTCAGGAGTTTGCCTTTGTCGTTGTAGACGATCTCCTCCATCGTCATCCAGCCGAGGCCTTGCACCAGGCCGCCCTCGATCTGGCCGATGTCCACTGCATCGTTCATGCGCTTGCCGAAGTCGTGGACCAGCTTCACCGCATCCATCACGTAAGTGCCACGGATGCAGTCCACCGTGACCATCACTGCGGCTGTGCCATAGACGTGGTACGCGAACGGGATGTCCCTTCTCCTTCGCCTTGTCGTAGTGGATCATCGGCGTGGCGTAGTGGCCGCTTTCGCTCAGGTTCACGCGGTCCCAGTGGCATGGGTGGATGAGCTTCTTGCCAGTCGAGATCGGTTGCTTTTCCGTTGTTCAGCACCGCTTCGTTTTCGACCGTGATCGCTTCTGGCTTGCTCTTCAGCATCCGTGATGCCTTCTCCTTGATCCGTTCAAGGATCGCGATGCAGCCGATCTCCAGCGCCTTGCCGTTCAGATCTGCAGTTGCGCTTGCGGCGCTGGGGCTGGTGTTCGCAACGCGCGTGGTGTTCGTGCTTTCCAACTTGATGCGATCCACGACCGATCCCGAACACGGCCGCGGCCACCTGCACCATTTTCGTGTTGAGCCCCTGGCCCATCTCCACGCCACCGGTGCTCACGCCCACACTGCCGTCCTGGTACACATGCACCAGCGCGCGTGCGTGGTTCATCGGCGTATTGGTGAACGAGATCCCGAAACAGATCGGCATGATCGCCATGCCCTTTTTCGTGCGTCTCGCTCTTCGCATTGAAGGCATCGACCTCCGTTTGCAACTGTGTCGAAGTCGAACGTCTCGTCGGCGAGGTCCCAGCACGCTTGTGCGTTCACGTGATCGGCGATCTGGCCATAGCTGAACTCGCTGCCTTCCTGCATCAAGTTGCGGCGCTGGATCTCACGCGCGCTCACCCCAAGTTCCTGCGCAGCCTTCGCGATCGCCGCTTCGATCACGAACATGCCTTGCGGACCACCGAAGCCTCGGAATGCCGTATTGGGCGGCAGGTGCGTGCGACAGCAATAGGCCGTCACCTCCACGTTCGGGACGAAGTAGCTGTTCGTCGCGTGGAAGAGCGTGCGCTCCATCACGGCAGGGGAGAGGTCTGCGGCAGCACCAGCGTTCTGGTGGAAAGTGGCTTCGTAGGCTACGATCTTCAGGTCCTTGTCGAGACCGATCTTGAAATCGCTGCTGTACGGATGCCGCTTGCCGGTCATGCGCATGTCGTCCATGCGGTGCATGCTGAGCTTCACCGGTTTCTTCAGCACGATACGCAGCCAGGGCCACCAACGCCGCCCATGCCGATGCCTGATCTTCCTTTCCGCCGAAGCCGCCGCCCAAACGCGTCACGTCCACTTCAACCTTGTGCATGGGTACGCCGAGCACACGAGCAATGGTGCGCTGCACCGCCGTTGGGCCTTGCGTGCTGACTGCTGATGCGGATGCTGCCGTGCTCGGTCGGGTAGGCGTAAGCACCTTGCGTTTCGATGTAGAGGTGCTCCTGTCCGTTGGTGTCGGCGCGGCCTTCGAAGACGTGCGCACATTTCTCCCACGACTTCTTTGTATCACCCAGTTGAACGTACGCGGCGGAATGATCAACTCGCCCTTTGCACGTGCTTCGCGCGGGTCGGTGATCACCGGAAGCTCTTCCAGTTCGATCGTTGATCAGCTTGCGTGCTTGTCGGGCCACATCTTCCGAGGTCGCGATGATCAACGCTACGGGCATGCCCCAGAAGTGGATCTCCTCCTCTGCGAACAGCGGTTCGTCCGGAATGATACCGCCGATCTGGTTCTCGCCCGGAACATCTTTATAGGTGAGGATCCGCACCACACCGGGAACGGCCGACGCCTTGGACAGGTCGAGCTTTTTGATGTGCGCATGGGCCGAGGGTGCATCGTACGGCAGCGCATACAGTGTGCCTTGCTGCACGGGGATATCATCCAAGTAGATCGAGCGGCCGGTGACATGGAACGCGCTGTCCACGTTCTTGATGCTTGCGGTGGAGTTTCCGTTCGAACGGGATCCGGTCGATACGTCCTCTACGTTCGGCATGGCGCTGCCGCACTCCCTTTCTGTTGCTCGCCTTCATACCAGTTCGTTCAATTTGAACCGCTCCGGAAACATCTCGATGAAGATGCGCGAAGAGCAGCTGGCGCAGCAGCAGGCGCTTGTATTCCGCCGTGCCGCGCGCATCGCTGATCGGTGCGATCTCATCGTTCATCACGGCCACGGCGTTGCGCACGGTCTCCGGTGATGCCTCTTTCCCAGTAAGGAAGGCGGCGGTGTTCGCGAGGAATTTCGGCACGGGCGCCACGCCACCGGCGCTTATGAAAGCTTCGCGGATCGTGTCGTCCGTCCATCTCCAAGCGGATCGCGCTGTTCACACTGGCGATGTCCAAGTAAGTGCGTTTGCTCACTTTCTCGAAGTTGAAGCGCGTGTGCTCCGTGGGTAGATTGAAGCGCACGGTTGTGAGCGATCTCCTCCGGCGACTTGTCGATGTCCTTGTAGCCTTTGTACAGCTCTCTCAATTTCAATTGGCGCTCGCCACCTGTTGAAGCGCGTAGCGTGACGGTGCTGTCGAGCGCGATGAAGAAGGCCGTGAGGTCCCCGATGGGCGAGGCGTTCACGAAGTTCCCTGCAAGCGTGCCCATGTTGCGGATGGGCGTGGAGCTCACGAGCAGCAGGTGCTTCTCAAGCTTCGGAAAGCGAGAGCGGAGTTCCTGGGAAGCGATCAGCTCGTTCGCCACGGTGGCTCCGCCGATGATGCACTTGTCGCCTTCAATGCGGATGCCCTTCAAGCCTTCGTCGTTGAACACCGAACGGATCGTCGCATGGTGCATGGTGTCGTGTTTCTGCACGTAGAGATCGGTGCCGCCGGAAAGAAGGGCCGCGTTGTCAGTTGTCAGTTGTCCGTTGTCCGGCGCGCCGACCATCGCTCGTAGCCGTTCTCCAATATCCGAGAAGTAGCCGGGAACAAAGCCATTTGCGACGCTCCAGGCCACTGGGTCCTTCACATTCTTCTTGGCCAGTTGCTCCGCGACATCCGCAGCTGCGCGCTCGATGCTTTTGTAGCCTGTACACCTACAGATGTTGCCGTCGATGGAGCGCACGGCGAGTTCCGGCGTCACGACTTCATGCGAAAGGCAACAGCCGCTCAACGAGACCACGAAGCCCGGTGTGCAAATGCCGCATTGCGTGGCTCCCTGGTCCACCATCGCCTGTTGCACGGGGCTTAGGTCCGCCACGCCCGCGCCATGGTCCAAAGGAGCGGTGAGACCTTCCACCGTCACGATGTGCTTGCCGTGCACATTCGCCAAGGCCAGCAGGCACGAGGTCATCGAGCGGTATTCCACTTGCGCTCCCTGACCGGAGCCGATGGGGCGCAATGTGCCGACCAGCACCGTGCATGCGCCGCAATCGCCTTCGCGGCAGCCGATCTTGGTGCCCGGCAGATGCTCGTGGTAGCGGATCAGGTCCAAGAGGGTGGTGCCGAGTTCGGCATCGGTGCGGATCGTACGGTCGTTCAGGATGAACTCGGTCATCAAGGGGCCCTGCTTTTTTTCGGACCCGCAATTTAGGGCACCGGAACAGGAAGGCCCGCCACTGTTGAGTGAATTGGCGCTTACTTCAAGAGGGTCACGTGCCCGGTTGCCTCGAAAGGCTCGATGCTGTTGAAGAAGTAGGCGGTCACCTTCCACACGTACACATCGCTCTTCACCACCGAACCGTTCAACGTGCCGTCCCAGCTGGCCGTGGGGTCCGTGGTATCGAAGATCCTTTCGCCCCAGCGGTTGAATATCATGAAATTGAAGCCGTGGGCGATGATCCCCGTGCCTTGGACGCTGAACACGTCATTCCTGCCATCACCGTCCGGAGTGAACGCATTGGGTACGAAGATCGAAGGCAGTTCGAGGACCGGCAACGGCACGCAATAGATGTCCGGGCAGCCATTGTCGGTCATCGCTGTGAGGCAGACCTCATACACCTCCGCCGTACCCATGGGGAAATCGTGTGCCGGGTTGATCTCCGTACTGGTCGTGCCATCGCCGAAATCCCAGAGGAATTGGGTCGCGTTCGCACTCGATGTGTTGGTGAACGCAGCGGTCGGGTCGTTGATGAAGAGCGTGTCCGGATGCACGGAGAAGCCCGCCCGCACCGGTTCCGGGCTGCCGATGATCGCCGTGCCCGTGGCGCTGCACCCATTGGCATTGAACATGGTCACCGTGTAGGCCCCGGGGCAGATGCCGGTGAAGAGGTTCGCGGTTTGCGAAGTGCTACCGTTGTCCATGCTGTAATGGGTTCCTTCCGGATCGGTGATCAGAATAGTGCCGTCGCAACTGCCGGGGCACAATGCGTCCGTGGTGGTGATCAGGTCGATGGCCAACGGCTCGGGCTCGATGATGGTGAAGTTGGTGGTGGCCGCGCAGCCATTGGTGTCCAAGACGGTCACCGAGTAGTCGCCCGCACAAAAGCCGCTGCCAGTGGGAGTGTTACCTCCAGCGCCTCCCGACCATTGGTAGCTGTATCCGGTGCTGTCCACGTTACCCCCGACGGCCGTGGCGCTCGCAGTGCCGTCACATGATCCGTTGCACAGGGTCTCCGTAACGGTGGTGGAGGGGAGGATCGCATCCGTGAAGGTGATGGTCACGGTATCAGAACTGGCACAGCCTTCGGCACTGACCGTGCTCCAGATGAAGTCAAACGCCCCGCCGGAGTTGGCGGAGATCGTGGTGGATGAGGAATCGTTAGCCGTGATGGTCGTGCCGGAAGATCCACTCCAATGTCCGGTGCTCCACGTGCCGGTGGCGTTCAACAGGCCGTCCAAGGTGCAGCTTACCGCATCGCTTCCCGCATTGGGCACCGGCACAAAGTAGATGTGTACCGTTGCCGTGGAATGATCGTTGGGACAAGGGGCCGTTCCGGAAACAGTGTAGGTGTAGGTTCCTGGCAAGTCGGTCGCCGGGTCGAACATATTGCTATGAGGAATACCGCCTGGCGCGGTCCACGTTCCGCCGAGGTCCGGTGTGCCACCAAGGGATGTGAACATGTTGGTGGCAGCGGCTTCCGGGCAGAGTGAGAGGGTGCCGTCGGTGCCTGCGTCAGGCATGCGGTTCACTGCAATGGTGATGGTGCCGGTGGCATTGGGGCACGGTGCTGTTCCTTGCACGGTGTACGTGTAATTCCCGGGTGTCCCGGATGCCGGATAGAAGGTCTGACTGCTCGTACCTCCCGGGCCGCTCCATGTGCCGCCTTCATCCGGGGAACCGCCTAATTGGCTCATCAGGTCGATCGCTGCGTTGCTCGAACAAAGCGTGATCATGTTGTCGATCCCCGCGTCGACCGCCATGGTCACGTCCACCAGTACTTGGGCCGTGTCGTTCACGCAGGGGAACGGTACGACGACCACATAGGTGTATGTTCCTGTGGCATCCGACAGGGCATCGAATGTTCCACTGAAAGGACTGCCGTTAGGCGCGAGCCAATCGCCGCCCGTATCCGGTGTACCCTGCAAGCGGGAGAATAAGGAGATCGCATCTGCGGAGGAACAGAGCGCGATGGAGCCGTCCCCGCCCGCATCCGCGTTGCTCACCACGTTTACATCGATAACGGCGCTCACCGAAGGACAGGGCGCAATACCCGGAATGGTGTAGGTGTAGTTGCCCGCAGCGGAGGTTCCGGGAATGAAGGTCCCATTGAAGGAACCACCGGAAGGGCCGGTCCAACTTCCACCAACGTCAGCTCCGCCGAGCGCCGGGAAAAGGTCCAATGGATCACCGGATGCACAAAGGTTGAGGATGTCGTCCTCACCGGGATGCGGTTCGGTTGAAACGGTCACCGTTGCCACTGCTACATCCGCCGGGCAGGGTGATGTTCCGGCCACGGTATACGTGTAGACACCGGCGTTCATGGTAGCGGGGTCGAATTGTCCGCCGGTGACCGTACTGGGTCCGCTCCATGTGCCACCGGCGTCAGGACTTCCGCCCAAGGATGTGAAAAGATCGCTGGCCGGACTGCTGATGCAGAGCGTGAGCGCACCATCGCTGCCGGCATCGGGCGGTGCTTGCACGGCCACGGATACGGTGCTGGACACGTTCACGCACGGTGGCGGCACGCTGATGGTGTACGTGTAGACACCTGCGCTCATCGTAGCTGGGTCGAAGGATCCGCCGGTCACTGCGCTGGGCCCGGTCCATGCGCCACCGGCATCAGGGGTGCCGCCAAGTTCGCCGAACAGATCGATCGCGACATCGGAGGCACAGAGGGAGATGCTTCCTGGTGTACCGGCATCTGGCGTGGCCACCACGGTCACCGTTATCACTGCGTCATCGGCTGGGCAGGGCGAAGTTCCGGTCACGGTGTACGTGTAATCACCCGCATTCATGGTGGCGGGATCGAAGGACCCGCCGGCGATGACGCTGGGTCCGCTCCATGTGCCACCGGCGTCAGGACTTCCGCCCAAGGATGTGAAAAGATCGCTGGCCGGACTGCTGATGCAGAGCGTGAGCGCTCCATCGCTGCCGGCGTCAGGCGGTGCTTGCACGGCGACTGTGACGGTGCTGGACACGTTCACGCACGGTGGCGGCACGCTGATGGTGTACGTGTAGACACCTGCGCTCATCGTAGCTGGGTCGAAGGATCCGCCGGTCACTGCGCTGGGCCCGGTCCATGCGCCACCGGCATCAGGGGTGCCGCCAAGTTCGCCGAACAGATCGATCGCGACATCGGAGGCACAGAGGGAGATGCTTCCTGGTGTACCGGCATCTGGCGTGGCCACCACGGTCACCGTTATCACTGCGTTATCGGCTGGGCAGGGCGAAGTTCCGGTCACGGTGTAGGTGTAGTCACCAGCGGTCATGGTGGCGGGATCGAAGGACCCGCCGGCGATGACGCTGGGTCCGCTCCATGTGCCACCGGCGTCAGGACTTCCGCCCAAGGATGTGAAAAGATCGCTGGCCGGACTGCTGATGCAGAGCGTGAGCGCTCCATCGCTGCCGGCATCGGGTGGCGCCTGCACGGCCACGGTGACGGTGCTGGACACGTTCACGCACGGTGGCGGCACGCTGATGGTGTATGTGTACACGCCCGCGCTCATCGCAGCGGGGTCGAAGGATCCGCCGGTCACTGCGCTGGGCCCGGTCCATGCGCCACCGGCATCAGGGGTTCCTCCAAGTTCACCGAACAGGTCGATCGCGGCGTCAGTTGCGCAGAGGGTGATGCTTCCGGGCGTTCCCGCATCGGGTGTCGCTACCACGGAAACAGACACAGTCGCTTGGTCTGCCGGGCAAGGCGAAGTTCCTGCCACGGTGTAGGTGTAGTCACCAGGGGTCATGGTGGCGGGATCGAAGGATCCGCCGGCGATGGGGCTTGGACCGCTCCATGTTCCACCTGCATCGGGGCTTCCGCCCAAGGATGTGAAAAGGTTGCTCGCCGGGCTGCTGATGCAGAGGGTGAGCGCACCATCGCTGCCCGCATCGGGTGGCGCCTGCACGGCCACGGTGACGGTGCTGGACACGTTCACGCACGGCAGCGGCACGCTGATGGTGTATGTGTACACGCCCGCGCTCATCGCAGCGGGGTCGAAGGATCCGCCGGTCACTGCGCTGGGCCCGGTCCATGCGCCACCGGCATCGGGGGTTCCTCCAAGTTCACCGAACAGGTCGATCGCGGCGTCAGTTGCGCAGAGGGTGATGCTTCCGGGCGTTCCCGCATCGGGTGTCGCTACCACGGAAACAGACACAGTCGCTTGGTCTGCCGGGCAAGGCGAAGTTCCTGCCACGGTGTAGGTGTAGTCACCAGGGGTCATGGTGGCGGGATCGAAGGATCCGCCGGCGATGGGGCTTGGACCGCTCCATGTTCCACCTGCATCGGGGCTTCCGCCCAAGGATGTGAAAAGGTTGCTCGCCGGGCTGCTGATACAGAGGGTGAGCGCACCATCGCTGCCCGCATCGGGTGGCGCCTGCACGGCCACGGTGACGGTGCTGGACACGTTCAAGCACGGCAGCGGCACGCTGATGGTGTATGTGTACACGCCCGCGCTCATCGCAGCGGGGTCGAAGGATCCGCCGGTCACTGCGCTGGGCCCGGTCCATGCGCCACCGGCATCAGGGGTTCCTCCAAGTTCACCGAACAGGTCGATCGCGGCGTCAGTTGCGCAGAGGGTGATGCTTCCGGGCGTTCCCGCATCGGGTGTCGCTACCACGGAAACAGACACAGTCGCTTGGTCTGCCGGGCAAGGCGAAGTTCCTGCCACGGTGTAGGTGTAGTCACCAGGGGTCATGGTGGCGGGATCGAAGGATCCGCCGGCGATGGGGCTTGGACCGCTCCATGTTCCACCTGCATCGGGGCTTCCGCCCAAGGATGTGAAAAGGTTGCTCGCCGGGCTGCTGATACAGAGGGTGAGCGCACCATCGCTGCCCGCATCGGGTGGCGCCTGCACGGCCACGGTGACGGTGCTGGACACGTTCACGCACGGCAGCGGCACGCTGATGGTGTATGTGTACACGCCCGCGCTCATCGCAGCGGGGTCGAAGGATCCGCCGGTCACTGCGCTGGGCCCGGTCCATGCGCCACCGGCATCGGGGGTTCCTCCAAGTTCACCGAACAGGTCGATCGCGGCGTCAGTTGCGCAGAGGGTGATGCTTCCGGGCGTTCCCGCATCGGGTGTCGCTACCACGGAAACAGACACAGTCGCTTGGTCTGCCGGGCAAGGCGAAGTTCCTGCCACGGTGTAGGTGTAGTCACCAGGGGTCATGGTGGCGGGATCGAAGGATCCGCCGGCGATGGGGCTTGGACCGCTCCATGTTCCACCTGCATCGGGGCTTCCGCCCAAGGATGTGAAAAGGTTGCTCGCCGGGCTGCTGATACAGAGGGTGAGCGCACCATCGCTGCCCGCATCGGGTGGCGCCTGCACGGCCACGGTGACGGTGCTGGACACGTTCAAGCACGGCAGCGGCACGCTGATGGTGTATGTGTACACGCCCGCGCTCATCGCAGCGGGGTCGAAGGATCCGCCGGTCACTGCGCTGGGCCCGGTCCATGCGCCACCGGCATCAGGGGTTCCTCCAAGTTCACCGAACAGGTCGATCGCGGCGTCAGTTGCGCAGAGGGTGATGCTTCCGGGCGTTCCCGCATCGGGTGTCGCTACCACGGAAACAGACACAGTCGCTTGGTCTGCCGGGCAAGGCGAAGTTCCTGCCACGGTGTAGGTGTAGTCACCAGGGGTCATGGTGGCGGGATCGAAGGATCCGCCGGCGATGGGGCTTGGACCGCTCCATGTTCCACCTGCATCGGGGCTTCCGCCCAAGGATGTGAAAAGGTTGCTCGCCGGGCTGCTGATACAGAGGGTGAGCGCACCATCGCTGCCCGCATCGGGTGGCGCCTGCACGGCCACGGTGACGGTGCTGGACACGTTCAAGCACGGCAGCGGAACGCTGATGGTGTATGTGTACACGCCCGCGCTCATCGCAGCGGGGTCGAAGGATCCGCCGGTCACTGCGCTGGGCCCGGTCCATGCGCCACCGGCATCAGGGGTTCCTCCAAGTTCACCGAACAGGTCGATCGCGGCGTCAGTTGCGCAGAGGGTGATGCTTCCGGGCGTTCCCGCATCGGGTGTCGCTACCACGGAAACAGACACAGTCGCTTGGTCTGCCGGGCAAGGCGAAGTTCCTGCCACGGTGTAGGTGTAGTCACCAGGGGTCATGGTGGCGGGATCGAAGGATCCGCCGGCGATGGGGCTTGGACCGCTCCATGTTCCACCTGCATCGGGGCTTCCGCCCAAGGATGTGAAAAGGTTGCTCGCCGGGCTGCTGATACAGAGGGTGAGCGCACCATCGCTGCCCGCATCGGGTGGCGCCTGCACGGCCACGGTGACGGTGCTGGACACGTTCAAGCACGGCAGCGGAACGCTGATGGTGTATGTGTACACGCCCGCGCTCATCGCAGCGGGGTCGAAGGATCCGCCGGTCACTGCGCTGGGCCCGGTCCATGCGCCACCGGCATCAGGGGTTCCTCCAAGTTCACCGAACAGGTCGATCGCGGCGTCAGTTGCGCAGAGGGTGATGCTTCCGGGCGTTCCCGCATCGGGTGTCGCTACCACGGAAACAGACACTATCGCTTGGTCTGCCGGGCAAGGCGAAGTTCCTGCCACGGTGTAGGTGTAGTCACCAGGGGTCATGGTGGCGGGATCGAAGGATCCGCCGGCGATGGGGCTTGGACCGCTCCATGTTCCACCTGCATCGGGGCTTCCGCCCAAGGATGTGAAAAGGTTGCTCGCCGGGCTGCTGATACAGAGGGTGAGCGCACCATCGCTGCCCGCATCGGGTGGCGCCTGCACGGCCACGGTGACGGTGCTGGACACGTTCACGCACGGCAGCGGCACGCTGATGGTGTATGTGTACACGCCCGCGCTCATAGCAGCGGGGTCGAAGGATCCGCCGGTCACTGCGCTGGGCCCGGTCCATGCGCCACCGGCATCAGGGGTTCCTCCAAGTTCACCGAACAGGTCGATCGCGGCGTCAGTTGCGCAGAGGGTGATGCTTCCGGGCGTTCCCGCATCGGGTGTCGCTACCACGGAAACAGACACAGTCGCTTGGTCTGCCGGGCAAGGCGAAGTTCCTGCCACGGTGTAGGTGTAGTCACCAGGGGTCATGGTGGCGGGATCGAAGGATCCGCCGGCGATGGGGCTTGGACCGCTCCATGTTCCACCTGCATCGGGGCTTCCGCCCAAGGATGTGAAAAGGTTGCTTGCCGGGCTGCTGATGCAGAGGGTGAGGGCTGAATTCCCCCCGGCATCCGGAGGCTGCACTACGTTGATCGTGACAGCGGAACTGGCGCTTGAACAGGGTGGAGGCACCGTGATGGTATAGGTGTAGATGCCTGCGCTCATTGTTGCGGGATCGAACTGACCGCCGAGAACGATGCTTGGGCCGTTCCAGCTACCGCCCGGGTCGGGTGCTCCGCCCAATTGGGCAAAGAGGTCTATCGCAGCATCGGAGGCACAGAGCGTCTGACTGCCGGGCGTGCCGGGGTCAGGATCCGTGACCACGTTCACTGTCACTATAGCACTGGCTGTGGGACAAGGAGCGGTGCCGGTCACCGTATAGGCGTAATCACCGGGTGTCATGTTCGCCGGATCGAATTGGCCACCGACCACCGGGCTGGGGCCGCTCCACGTTCCACCGGCATCCGGCAAACCGTTCAGTTCTGGGAACAAGGGGATGGCGGGACTGGAAATGCACAAAGCGACCGATCCGTCCGTCCCAGCATTCGGTTGTGTGTTGATCGTGACGTTCACCGTCGCGGTCTCAACGGGGCACGGCGCTGTTCCCGTAACCGTGTAGACGTATGCTCCGGCGCTCATAGTGGCCGGATCGACCATGCCACCGGTCACCGCGCTTGGGCCGCTCCATGTTCCGCCCGCGTCCGGCGTTCCGCCGAGTTGCGCGAAAAGCGAGGCCGCAGCATCGGAAGTGCAGAGCGTGATCGCCCCATCGGTCCCCGCGTCGGGCGGCGTGTTGATGGTGACGGTGATGGTCGCGGTCTCGTCCGGGCACGGCGCTGTTCCAGTAACTGTGTACACGTATGCTCCGGCGCTCATGGAAGCGGGATCGATCATGCCGCCGGTCACCGCGCTGGGCCCGGTCCATGTACCGCCCGCGTCCGGCGTGCCGCCGAGTTGCGCGAAAAGCGAGGCCGCCGCATCGGAAGTGCAGAGCGTGATCGAACCGTCGGTTCCGGGATCGGGCGGCGTGTTGATCGTGACGTTCACCGTCGCGGTCTCAACGGGGCACGGCGCTGTTCCCGTAACCGTGTAGACGTATGCTCCGGCGCTCATAGTGGCCGGATCGATCATGCCACCGGTCACCGCGCTTGGGCCGCTCCATGTTCCGCCCGCGTCCGGCGTTCCGCCGAGTTGCGCGAAGAGCGAAGCCGTCAGCATCCGAAGCTGCAAAGCGTGATGGCCCCATCGGTCCCCGCGTCGGGCGGCGTGTTGATGGTGACGGTGATGGTCGCGGTCTCGTCCGGGCACGGCGCTGTTCCAGTAACTGTGTACACGTATGCTCCGGCGCTCATGGAAGCGGGATCGATCATGCCGCCGGTCACCGCGCTGGGCCCGGTCCATGTTCCGCCCGCGTCCGGCGTGCCGCCGAGTTGCGCGAAAAGCGAGGCCGCCGCATCGGAAGTGCAGAGCGTGATCGAACCATCGGTTCCGGGATCGGGCGGCGTGTTGATCGTGACGTTCACCGTCGCGGTCTCAACGGGGCACGGCGCTGTTCCCGTAACCGTGTAGACGTATGCTCCGGCGCTCATAGTGGCCGGATCGATCATGCCACCGGTCACCGCGCTTGGGCCGCTCCATGTTCCGCCCGCGTCCGGCGTTCCGCCGAGTTGCGCGAAAAGCGAGGCCGCAGCATCGGAAGTGCAGAGCGTGATCGCCCCATCGGTCCCCGCGTCGGGCGGCGTGTTGATGGTGACGGTGATGGTCGCGGTCTCGTCCGGGCACGGCGCTGTTCCAGTAACTGTGTACACGTATGCTCCGGCGCTCATGGAAGCGGGATCGATCATGCCGCCGGTCACCGCGCTGGGCCCGGTCCATGTACCGCCCGCGTCCGGCGTGCCGCCGAGTTGCGCGAAAAGCGAGGCCGCCGCATCGGAAGTGCAGAGCGTGATCGTACCGTCTGTTCCGGGATCGGGCGGCGTGTTGATCGTGACGTTCACCGTCGCGGTCTCAACGGGGCACGGCGCTGTTCCCGTAACCGTGTAGACGTATGCTCCGGCGCTCATAGTGGCCGGATCGATCATGCCACCGGTCACCGCGCTTGGGCCGCTCCATGTTCCGCCCGCGTCCGGCGTGCCGCCGAGTTGCGCGAAGAGTGAAGCGGTCGCATCCGAAGCTACAAAGTGTGATCGCCCCATCGGTCCCCGCGTCGGGCGGCGTGTTGATGGTGACGGTGATGGTCGCGGTCTCGTCCGGGCACGGCGCTGTTCCAGTAACTGTGTACACGTATGCTCCGGCGCTCATGGAAGCGGGATCGATCATGCCGCCGGTCACCGCGCTGGGCCCGGTCCATGTACCGCCCGCGTCCGGCGTGCCGCCGAGTTGCGCGAAAAGCGAGGCCGCCGCATCGGAAGTGCAGAGCGTGATCGTACCATCGGTTCCGGGATCGGGCGGCGTGTTGATCGTGACGTTCACCGTCGCGGTCTCAACGGGGCACGGCGCTGTTCCCGTAACCGTGTAGACGTATGCTCCGGCGCTCATAGTGGCCGGATCGATCATGCCACCGGTCACCGCGCTGGGCCGCTCCATGTTCCGCCCGCGTCCGGCGTGCCGCCGAGTTGCGCGAAGAGTGAAGCGCGCATCCGAGTGCAAAGTGTGATGGCCCCATCGGTCCCCGCGTCGGGCGGCGTGTTGATGGTGACGGTGATGGTCGCGGTCTCGTCCGGGCACGGCGCTGTTCCAGTAACTGTGTACACGTATGCTCCGGCGCTCATGGAAGCGGGATCGATCATGCCGCCGGTCACCGCGCTTGGCCCGGTCCATGTTCCGCCCGCGTCCGGCGTGCCGCCGAGTTGCGCGAAAAGCGAGGCCGCAGCATCGGAAGTGCAGAGCGTGTGATCGCCCCATCGGTCCCCGCGTCGGGCGGCGTGTTGATGGTGACGGTGATGGTCGCGGTCTCGTCCGGGCACGGCGCTGTTCCAGTAACTGTGTACACGTATGCTCCGGCGCTCATGGAAGCGGGATCGATCATGCCGCCGGTCACCGCGCTGGGCCCGGTCCATGTACCGCCCGCGTCCGGCGTGCCGCCGAGTTGCGCGAAAAGCGAGGCCGCCGCATCGGAAGTGCAGAGCGTGATCGTACCGTCTGTTCCGGGATCGGGCGGCGTGTTGATCGTGACGTTCACCGTCGCGGTCTCAACGGGGCACGGCGCTGTTCCCGTAACCGTGTAGACGTATGCTCCGGCGCTCATAGTGGCCGGATCGATCATGCCACCGGTCACCGCGCTTGGGCCGCTCCATGTTCCGCCCGCGTCCGGCGTGCCGCCGAGTTGCGCGAAAAGCGAGGCCGCAGCATCGGAAGTGCAGAGTGTGATCGCCCCATCGGTCCCCGCGTCGGGCGGCGTGTTGATGGTGACGGTGATGGTCGCGGTCTCGTCCGGGCACGGCGCTGTTCCAGTAACTGTGTACACGTATGCTCCGGCGCTCATGGAAGCGGGATCGATCATGCCGCCGGTCACCGCGCTGGGCCCGGTCCATGTTCCGCCCGCGTCCGGCGTGCCGCCGAGTTGCGCGAAAAGCGAGGCCGCCGCATCGGAAGTGCAGAGCGTGATCGAACCATCGGTTCCGGGATCGGGCGGCGTGTTGATCGTGACGTTCACCGTCGCGGTCTCAACGGGGCACGGCGCTGTTCCCGTAACCGTGTAGACGTATGCTCCGGCGCTCATAGTGGCCGGATCGATCATGCCACCGGTCACCGCGCTTGGGCCGCTCCATGTTCCGCCCGCGTCCGGCGTGCCGCCGAGTTGCGCGAAAAGCGAGGCCGCAGCATCGGAAGTGCAGAGCGTGATCGCCCCGTCGGAGCCGGGATCGGGCGGTGTGTGGATAGTAACGGTGACAGTGGAGGTGGAAGTTGAACTTCCACAGGCCCCTGAGCCGGTGACCGAATAGGTGTATATCCCGCTCGGATCGGTTCCGGGCGTGAACGCGTCGTCATGTGCTGTTCCCGACGGATCGGCCCAGGTACCGCCGGAAACAGGCGTTCCGCCGAGCTGGCTGAACAGGCTGAACGCACTGGCGCTCCCACAAAGCGTGATCGATCCATCCGTTCCCGCGTCCACGGGGTCATCAACGGTAACGGTCATGCAATCCGTAGCCAGACAGTCCGGATGCCCGGCTTGGTATGCCGTGACACAGTACTGCGTGGTGGAAGCGACCGTGGCGACGGGGTTCGCGATCGTCGCGTCGGACAGGCCGGTGGTCGGGCTCCAACTGTACACCATCGCGCCGCCCGGACAGTCCGCGGTGCCGATCCACACGATACCATCCACGGGATCATTCCCGAAATAGACGCTCACCCCCGCGCTGTTGAACAACTCGAACGACTGCTCAAAAGCGAATAGCCCTGTGCCATTGTACCCCAGCACGAGGGTGGATCCACCGGGCACCGTTATGGTAGTGCTCCCTGCACTTCCGCCGGTCATGGTCCAATTCGTGCTTACCCCGTCGATGCTCACCGTGACATACGATGTGCCGGTCCAGCCGTCGCCGAAACTGTCATACAGCCATAGTTCATAGTCGCAATCGGAGGAAATACCACCAGCGGTGATCGTTGCCCCCAACTGCACAGGCGTGCCGCAGGTGGAGGCGTCCGGCCCTGCATCCACCTCCAGGTCCGGCACGATGGTGATCATCACCGTGGTATCATAGGTACAGCCGAAATCGTCGGTCACCGTGTACACGTAAGGGTGATCGCCAGGTGCAAGGCCCGCCGCACAGATATGGTTGCAGCCATTGGTCGTAGTGGTGATATTCGGGCCGGACCAGGAGGAGCTGTCGCAACCCGCACCGTAGACCGGGGTGAACTCGATCAAGTCCGGATAGAGGGAAGGGGCGAAGTCCAATCCCCAATCACAGATGAAACCATTGTCAGAACCCCACAGGTCGCAGACTTGGAAGGTCCATGTGCCGTTCAGCTGAGAGCCCAACAGTCCGGATAGCGGGTTCAGGCTTTCATAGGTGCCACTGGGCAGTGTGCCTGTCGCATTATCCACCCATGTGCCGTTCGTGGCCGTGGGGCTCCAGCAATACTCCCAGCAAGTGCCTTGAACGTTCGGAGTGAGGTCATCGTCTACAGGAATGCCCAGAAAGGTGCCGCCGCCACCCTGTTGGTGCAAGACCACCGTCTGTCCCGTGGGGCTGATGATGCTGATCACCAGATCGCCAATGAAGGAGTGTTCCATGCTCACACAGATGCTCAACAACTGGTTGACATTGGTGAGCGTTTGCCCCGGGGCGAACTGCGTGAAGTCGAGTGTCGTATTGAAGCATGCGCCCACATCGTCCGGCAGGAATACACCTGTGCCTAAGCCGCTGCCGGGCAGTTCGTTCCATGTCGTCGGGTTTACAACGCCGTCCAAGCAAAGCGTCTCACCGGAACAGCCGGTGATGCCCTCGGTGCCGTTGAAATCAGGGATGGTGCCCACCAAGGTCAAAAGATCGACGCGGTTGGTGCTGGCGCATCCGTTGTTGTCCTCCAGATAGAGTTGGGCCGTATAGCCTCCAGGCTGCGCGTAGGTGTGGTTCACCGAAGCGGGCGCACCGTTCAGCACCGTGCCATCCCCGAAATCCCAACGGCGGTTGGCGATGCTGAAGCCCGGTGCCGCATAGGAGCCTGCGCTGTTGAAAGTGACGCCTTCCCCGGGGCAGATCTTCAAGGTCGCGGCCGAGCCGTAGGTGGCCACCGCAGTGGGCCGCTCACATGGTTGGTAGCACGTGATCGTGGCAGCGAACACGCCGGTGCCCGTGTTGTTCGATCGGAACACCACTGTAAGGCAACCTGAGGGGTTGCCGGCACTGGCGGACACCACCTGTCCTTGAAGTGAGGTCCCCGTCCAGGTCCCCAACAGGGGTGCGGAAATATCATCGCCATCGTAGATCAACATCGCGTCGATCGGCGCGGTTCCAGCAGTGCTCAGGTTGAAGGTGACGAAACTCAATGAGATCGCTCCGCCGGGAGTGTCCGGACAGACCGTGTAGGTGTAATTCTCGTTGTTGGAGTATCCTGATGCTCCTTCGCCGCCGCTATCGAGGAGCGCCCCGACGCAGGTATTGGACGTGCCGTTGAAGATGGGAAAGGCTTGGCCGAATGCTCCGGAGGGTACTGCCAAGAGCGCCAAAGAAAGCGAAGCGGCCAGCAGCCATGATCGCCAACATGGAAGAAGAAAATGAAGGGTCGTGGTCCTGGCCATACACATATATCGACGAGACAAGGTCTGTCTCAGTGGCATGTAAATTATGTGTCATGACCATTCTTTATACACGGCACCTGTTTTCTATGGATGAATAGGACGTTTCCTTCGACCAACCAGCTAATTATTATTTACCGGCCGTGCCGGACGGTCGATTGAACTCCAAGACGTCGTCTTTTTTGTACGGGCGGCCTAGGCGGACCGGAATTGGTTGCTGGTGTGACAACCCGTAAGTCGGTGGACTAAGGCATTGCCTCAATTTCTTCCTTGTGCAAGGCGGAACATGCACGGCGTCCGCCGAACGGCGAAATGTTCCAACGTCGCTGAAGGGAGAAAGGGGGGTGGACAGTTCAGGAACTTCCGGGTTGTTACACTATCGCACCACCGTCACATGCCCATGCAGGTCATGGTTCACGCCGTTGAACACCGACTGCGCCCGCAACATCCACGTGTACACGCCGTTCTTCACCACCTTCCCGTTCAGCTTGCCGTCCCATCCGGCATGGCGGTCCGTCGTGTCATCAGATCTTCTCTCCCCAGCGATCGAAGACCATGAAGTGGAAATCATGGTCCGCGATGTCATTGCCTACCACCATCAGCACCTCGTTCAGGCCGTCGCCGTCCGGGGTGAAGGCCGTGGGCACATAGACCAGGAACGCATCCTCCACGTTCACCAACTTCAAGATGGTGTCCGCGCAGCCGAGATAATTCCGTGCGATCAACCGCACCGGATAATTCCTGCCTAGGTCGTCAGGAAATGTGAATACCGGGTCAGGCAAGGTTGAACTGTCCATGCCGGCGATATCCCATTCGAAACTTTCGGCGACGTCGGTGGCCAGTTCATGAAAATGGACCTCGTTATTGAAGATGGAGGCCGGGTATGGCGTCCAGCTGAAATCGGCGTGCGGAACGTCGATCACCTTGATCAGGTTTGAATAGATGCTGTCCATCGAACATCCGTTCGGCCAATGCACGTTGACCCGTAGATCGAATGTCCCGTACTGCCCATAGACATGGGTCATGGTCATCGGCCGTTCGGTCTGCGTCGGCCCGTAACCGAAATTCCAGTCCGAAGTGGCACCGCCCGTGGTGTCGTTCAAGGCGAAATGAACGGTGAACGGCCTACATCCGAGCGTACTGTCAACGGTCAATTCCAATGGGGGCACAGGAGTGATCGCCACGGTCGCGCACCGCGTGATCGCCGGCGTCTCGCAACCATCGCGAATGGTCACGCAGAAATTCTGCGTGTTGAACAGGGCGACGGTCAACGAATCGGCGGTCGGGCCACCAATACCCCAAGCATAGCTGTATTGGCCGTCGCCGCCGAAGACCGTGTCGGGCCGGAGCGTCACGTCCACATTCGGGCAGCTCGTTACGGTGTCCGCGAGAATGGCGCCCAGGCCCGGCAACACGGTGACCATCACCGTGGCGGTATCGGAATAGCAATTGTGCGCATCCGTGGCGTGCACCCTGTAGGTCGTGCTCTGTAACGGGGAGGCCGATTGAGCGGACCCATCGCCTACGCCATGGTCCCAATGCAGGACCGATGGCTCCGTGCCCCCGGTGGTGGTGGCGTTCAGAGCGGCCGTTCCGGTCCGGCAGATGGTGGTGTCCGTACCATAGCTGGTGATCATTAACGGGGGCGGTTCATTGATCGTCGCCATCAGGCTGTCCGCGCATCCATTGCCGTTCAGGCCTTCGCTGATCACCACTTTATAAGTTCCGCCGGCACCTTGAAAGGTATCGCCGTTCGAGGCCGTGGTGTTCCGCACCACCGTGCCTGCGCTGTTGGTCCAAGTATAATTCCAAGGTCCGCCATCACCCGCGGTGATCACGTGGATGGATCCGGTGCCGTCACCATGGCACAGGTTGTCCGTCACAATGCTGTCGCTCTCCATGGTGGTCAAGGGCTGCACGAGCACGCTGTCCACCATGCCGCAAAGGGGGTGTCCGGCGGGGAAGGCATGCAGCGTGTACCATGTGGGCACCGTTGGCGATGCGGTCGGGAAAGGGGAACTGGTGCTGGAGAGTCCGGCGCTCGGCGACCATTGGTAGGTGATCGCACCTGTTGGTAGCGGAAGGATCAGTCCTGGCTGCATCAGCACCGGGTTTCCGCAGATGGCGGGAGGGGCCGAGGTGACATCGAATTGTACCCCCGGCGTGATGTTGATCGTGAGCGTCGTATCGAAGGTGCAGCCGAAGTTGTCGGTGACGGTGTAGGTGTACGGATGTGGACCGGGTGCAGAAGGAGCAACTATTGCGATGTTGCAGTCCGGGCTTGTGGAAACGATGTCCGCGCCGCTCCATGCGCTGCTGTCGCAACCCTGTCCGATCACCGGGGTGTACTGCACCACGTTCGGGTACAGCAACGGGTTGATGGACATGGACATATCGAAGATGTAACCGTCATCAATGCACAAATTATCCGTCACGGTAATGGTCCATGGGCCATTGAGCGGGCACCCGTTCCAAAGATTGAATGATTGCTGCGGCGTATATGTGCCGGGGGACATGCTGTTGTTTGGCGGAGTGCCGGCCGTGACGTGGTTCCCTGCCGTATTTTCCGAAATGATATTGCCCCAGGCGGCCGAGGCGGAAAAGCAATACTCGAACCCGGTTCCGGGAATGCCGGTGGAATTGTCCAACGGGGACCCCAGATAAGTGCCGCCGCCACTACCGCCATATCCGCTGAACAAGAGCACGCTCTGACCGCCGGGGCAGGACATGGACACGGAAATGTCGCCGAGGTAGGAATGCTCCATGTTCAGGCAGATATCCAATATGTCCACCGGACCGTTCACCGTTGTACCGGCTGGGAAGCCGGACACGTTCAGCACTGATGTGTACGTTCCCGGAGGGGGGCAGCCATCTGGCAACAGGAACAGGCCCGATACGATCGGGTCAGGCACGCTGGACCAATGCGTGCCTTGGACCACACCGTTCAACGTGGCGGTTTCGCCTGCGCACACTGTGCCCGGATCGATCCCAATGCCTGAAAAGTCCGGTTTCGTGCCGATCCGTATTAAGTCCACACTGCTGTTGTTGCTCGGGCACCCGATGTCGTCGCGTACAAGCAGGCTGATCGGATACTGCCCCGGAGTATTGGTGGGTAGATCGACCTGTGGTGTGGCTGAATAGGTGGTGATACCCCCTATCGTCCAGGCATAGGAAGCGATGCTTCGGCCCGGTGCCGCTGTTGATCCGCTCGCATCCAACGCCAAAGGTTCATTTGGGCAGACGAGGTATGGGCTTTGGGGGAACGAGGGAAAGTTAGCGGTGGGCGGGGGACAGACCCCACTGCACTGGATATTGGCCGCCCAGCCGGGATCCGTCTGTGCCGAATTGCTGGTAAACTGAATAGTGATGCAGCCACTTGCGGTGGTGGCTGTATAAAGATACCCCGCAGTAAGGGGCGGCGCCCCTACGGATGACGCGAGCACAGGGGCCGATGTGGAGGTGCCATCGAACAAGATGATCACGTCCCCGGTCGCCAGATCCAGCATGCCGAAGGCGATCTGGATGCTGTCCCCGGGAACGCCGGGGCAGAAGGTGATGGAATGGTCCTCATTGTTCCCATAGTTCCCATTGGGTCCGCCGCTGTCGTAGAGCACCGCATGGCAGTACGTATGGGTGCCTCCTTGTGAGATCAGCAGCTCCGGCACTTGCGACCGGAGGAGTCCCGGGATCAGGATGGCCCCTACGGCAAGCAGACGGAAAATGGATCTTGGATAGAGGAAGCCCATTACGGAATTGACGTACAAAGCATGGTGCCGGGTGCTCGAAATTTCCGAACCACGTCACCGACAGAGCGCCCAGGAAAACCACATTCTTGGAACGCAGACCGTATCCAAGACCGAATGAAGTGAGGACACGGCCCCGAGAATGAGGGAGTTATCCGGTTACGGCAGCAGTTTTACTTTCCCGGTAAAGGTCTCCGAGGCTTGGCTGCCGGACTCCACGTCCACCACCCATACATAATCGCCCGCGGCACACACCGGACCTTGGTTCTTCACCTTCCCGCACCACGGATGGGTGGGGTCGCTGGTGTTGTACACCAAGGTTCCCGCAGGGTCGTACACCGCCAGTTGGAACTTGGCCGTCAGATCGAGAAGCGCTTCCGGCATGAAGGTGTCATCCTTCCCGTCCCGGTTGGGCGAGAAGCTTGCCGGGGCGCCCAAGTTGAAATCATTTTCAACGCGTACCTCCTTTATCTTCCGGTCCACGCAGCCTACTTCATTGGTCACGGTAAGCTCCACTTGGTACACGCCTTTCGCCTTGTACACATGGTCCGGATGGGCAAGCGTGCTCACGCTGCCATCGCCCAGGTCCCAACGGTAGGACTTTGCTCCCATGGAGCGGTTTTCAAAATGAACACTGGGTATTTGCCCCTTGTAGTTCTGTGGCGCCACGTTGAACTTCGCCAGGGGAGCGTCGTGGATCACGATCATGTCGCTACTGGGCTTGTTGCGGATGGTGCCCGCGCCCGCAGAGGACATCGACAGCATGACCTGATAGCTGCCAGGCTTGGTGAAGGTGTGCTGGGGGTTCGGCTTGTTGCTGAAGCTGCCGTCACCGAAATTCCAGAGGTAGATGCCGTCCTCCGGCATATGCTCCACGGTGAAGTCCACCGGGTTGCCGGGGCAGGCTTCTTTGGCGCTGGCACGGAACATCGTTTCCATATTGCTGCCCTCGGACGGATTGGTCGAGGATGGCCCGGAAGCGGGGCTGGCTGTTGTGGAGGTTGGGGCCGGCGCCGCCATCTTCGGGGACCTTGCCGGGTCCGGGCGGTCAGGTGTGGTAAGGATAGCGGCCGTTTTGACGGTTTGCTCGGGCACTTCACCGGTGTGCTCAGTGTCGTTTTCCGTGGAAGGCACCGCAACAGACGCTTGAAGACCTTGGACGGTAGTGGCCGCTACCGCAGGAATGGTGCTGTCAATTTGGGAAGGGTTCGGCCCCGTCATCACCTTGGTGTTCCCGTCCCGTCCTAAAAAGTAGGCCGTGCCACCGATGAGCAGCCCGCCTGCCAACAGTAAGCCCACCACTAATGCGCGGCCATGGCCCCAGCCCCGGACCCCACTGGCCAAGGCACGGTCCATTTGGGCCCAGTCGGCCGAGTTGTAGGGCACCTCGTACTGGTCGATGGCTTCCTTCAACCTGCGCTCAAAGGCGTTTAATTCATTCATGCTTCCCGCCATGTCTCAAGGGAGATTATGCTCCTTTTTAAGAAGTCGCTTCAAGTTGTTCTTGGCTTTTGCCAAATTGCTCTTCGAGGTCCCGATATTGATATCCAACGTTTCGGCGATCTCCTTGTGTGTCATTTCCTCGAAAACGTAGAGGTTGAACACTGTTCGATAGGCCGGGGTCAATTTCTGCATCGCGTTGATCACGTCCGTGGGTTTCAGGTCCATGGTCTCGTCCTCCTCGTCCTCCTCTGCGGCCAGGTCCTCGAACTCGTCCATGCTCCGGTCTTCCCCAAGAAGCAGATAGGAGTGGCGTGCCCGCCGGAAATGATCGATCGCCGTGTTGACCATGATGCGCCGGACCCAGCCCTCGAAGCTGCCGTCCCGGTTGAATTTGGCCAAGTTGCGGAACACTTTGATGAAACCGTCCTGCAGAATGTCCTTCGCTTGATCGTGGTTCTTCGTATAGCGCAGGCATACGGACATCATCTTCCCATAGAAGAGTTCGTATACCCGCTGCTGGCTGCGGCGCTCGCCCGCTATGCAGCCATCGATCACGGCATCGTGTACTGGTTCGGAAGGATGTTCCATACGTTCCCATGCGGGACTAAGACGTATGTTTTTCTCCAGGGTTGCCAGTTCCATTTTCAGCGGGGGTCGTACCGGGCCGGTAAGGTACACTTTCCAAGGTAAGACGTGATCGAGGCTGCCGGGTTGTCTGAAGGCTGCCTCGCCCGATCCCGGTCGCATGACCGACGTCAACACGGTTTCCCCGGTGACCCCTAATTTTGCGCCACGTGCCGATCGGTACGGACCATTTTCAAAAGCAGCACACATCCATGAAGATCACAGTAGTAGGGGCCGGTAACGTCGGAGCCACATGCGCCGACGCCTGCGCACGCAAGGAGCTCGGGACCGAGGTGGTCCTGCTCGACATCAAAGAAGGTTTCGCTGAGGGTAAGGCGTTGGATATTTGGCAGACCGCGCCGATCAGCCTCTTCGATTCACGCCCGGTGGGCAGCACGAATGACTATACCAAGACGGCCAATAGCGACGTGGTGGTGATCACCAGCGGCCTGCCCCGGAAACCGGGAATGAGCCGTGATGACCTCATCGCGACCAATGCGGGCATCGTGAAGACCGTCACTGAAAACGTGGTGCAGCATTCCCCGAACGCCGTCATCATCGTGGTGAGCAACCCGCTTGACGTGATGACCTATTGTGCCTTCCTCAATAGCAAGTTCCCCGCGCAGCGCGTCTTCGGCATGGCCGGGATCTTGGACACCGCCCGGTACCGCGCCTTCCTGGCCACGGAGCTCGGAGTGAGCCCGAAGGATATCCAGGCCGTGCTCATGGGCGGCCATGGCGATACCATGGTGCCACTGCCGCGCTACACCACTGTTGGCGGTATCCCGGTTACGGAACTGATCGAAAAAGACAAGTTGGACGCCATCGTTGAACGCACCAAAAAAGGTGGCGGTGAGATCGTGAACCTCTTGGGCACTTCCGCTTGGTACGCACCTGGCACGGCCGCCGCACAAATGGTGGAGGCCATCGTCCGCGACCAGAAGCGGGTGTTCCCGGTCTGCGCTTGGTTGCAAGGCGAATATGGCCTGAAGGACGTGTACCTCGGCGTGCCCGTGATCCTCGGCCGCAACGGCATTGAGCGGATCATCGAGCTGAAGCTCACCAAGGAAGAGCTTGCCCACACCCACGAAAGTGCCAAGGCCGTGAAGGAAGTGATGGCCGTGCTGGACCGCATGAACGTGCCGGCATAGAACAAGACCTGAAATGAACGGGAAGGGCGCCACATCGGCGCCCTTTTCTTTTACCCTGATCATGCAGTAGAACTTCGTCGCGAGGGTTGAAATGGCAATGGCAGCAAGGGTTTTGGTGAGAAGGCGTAGCGGAAGCTACGGTGCCGAACCAAAATCCAGCGAAGCGCTTGTTACCGCAGCCATTTCAGGCCGTAGCAGATTTTCTACTGCATATTCCGGGTTTTACGCGGTTATTGGGCCTCGCTCAGTGTACAACGACCAAGCGTTTCGTCCACTGGCCATCGCTGCTGACCAATCGCACGGAATACAGGCCGGGTGCGAGTTTCCCAAGGTCCATGCGGACCTGCGGGCGTTCAACGGGGAGCCAGCGGACTATTCGACCCAGATCATCGAAGAGCTCAACCCTCATGTTCGGTGCCACGGGAAGATGCATCAGGATGTCCACCGTACCGTTGGCCGGGTTGGGCGCCACGCTGAACACATTTTCCACGGTTCCCGGTGTAGGCGCGTCAACACCCGTCCAGATGCCGCTGGACCAGAAGCTCAACCCGCCCCGGTAATTGCCTATAACAGCATCGAGCTGGCCATCACCGGTGAAGTCGTGCAGCACCGCGGCGGTGCGCAAACCCTCACGCAGCCCTCCCCATAAGCTGTCCGTCAAGTTCCATGTGCCTCCTTCGTTGCCCGTGATGTCATCATACGTATGGATGCCGCCGGACTCACTTCCTGAGATGAACTTTTTTTGCCCTTGGCCGTCAAGGTACAGGAAGGGTACGCTGTAGCCCGTGGTGCTCCAGTATTCATTCACTCGGACGGCGCCCAACATCGGGCTCTCCAAATGCCAGGACGGAGCTTGCGCCGTGCCTTCGTTCCTGAAGTAATTGAGGTTCCCGTTGCGCTCGCCCACGATCAGGTCCAGAAGCCCGTCACCGTCCAGGTCGAAAAGCTGGGGCGTGGCATTGGCGCCAACGTCGATCACCACACTGTTATCGTCCGTCATCAGTGCCTGCGTCAGTTGGAATTGCGCCACGGGACCGCCGGAGCTGTTATGGAAGAAGTGCAGCCAGCCGGAGTTATCCCCGATGATCATGTCCGGATGCCCGTCTCCGTCCACATCACCGAAGGCGGGATGCATGCCCGGACCGAAACCCAGCCCGGACAACTGTGCGTAGTCCTCCGCGACCAAATTGAACAATGGCGCCGTCGGGGTACCGGCGTTCTCCAGCAAGGCCAGCTTGCCGCTGTACAAGCCACCAGCCAAATAGTAGCCTTCATTGGCCACCACCAAGTCCATCAGGCCGTCGCCGTTGTGATCGAAAAGTACAGGGCGTGCGCCTTCGCCAAAGTCAAGCATATCCCCTTGGAAGAGATCGTTCTGCTGGAAATTGAAGATGGGGGCCGTGTCCGTGCCCGTGTTCCGGTAGTACCAGATGCCGTGCGCATTCTCGGCGGCCGAGGTGGAGTTCGGAGCTACCACGAGGTCGCGTTTCCCATCCCCGTCAATGTCCACGAAGAACGGTGCCAGGAACTGATCGAAATAGACCCGTTGGTCATAGTTCGGGAAAAGCGTGTCCGTGGAGATCATCTGCGCATGGGCCAAGGTGCCGCCGTTTATCAGGCCAGTTAGGTCCGGTGATAGGAAATCGCCCAGGATCAAGTCCATGTCCCCGTCCCCGTCCAAGTCCAAAGGCAGCACAGTGCTCCCTGAATGGGCGCGCTCGGTGGGGAGAGTGCCGCCTTCGCCATGTACGGGCAGTTCCGGATTGGGCACGTTGTCCGAGCAAGGCGCGTTCAACGTGATCGCATTTCCGGAAATGGATTCCTGAAAGCCTCCCCAGCATCGGCTCCGGACCTCATAGGTCAAGCTGTCACAGGTGCCGTACAGCTCCATGCTCAGGTTTTTGTGGAACTCCAGGTAGTTGGACCCCCAGATGCTGAAAGTCAGTATGTCCAGATCCCCGTCCCCGTCCATGTCCGTGATCCCGGGCATGTCCACATTACTGATGTACAGGTTCGGGCTGACCGTTGGAACGTAATTGCTTCCCACTTGGTCATCCACCAAAGTGAAGGAGAGGCCCGAGGCGTCGCTGGTGTTCCTGTATGCCGCGAAAGCCCCGCTGGTATAGGCGAAGATGTCCGCCTTGCCGTCGCAATTGTAATCCCTCAGCAAGGCCCAGTCATGAAGCAACGGGAAGGGGTACACGTTGTCGTAGGCATGCGTGGGCCTGTAGGCGGCCTGTCCCGGTGTGCCCGTGTTGAGCAGAAAGATCGGCTTGTCACCGGAACGGTCCAGCAGGAAGATGTCCTGTAGCCCGTCCTGGTCCAGGTCGATGGTGGAGACCTGCGGAAAATTCAGTCCGCCCGCCCAGGCCATGGGCATCGGGACGCCCGCGAGCTGCACGGGGATCGTGGGGTTGAAGATGAGGTCGGCCTGCGCCAAGGAATAAAGCGGTGCAACGCAGAGGAGAAGGAGGAGGGGCTTGGCGATCACGGGAGGGAAGGATGAGATGTGCACATTTCTCGTTGGGGGTCGATATTGCAAAGGTACCCGTTCCGGCTGCATAAGGCCGAGGACCGGGCGTGTCTTTTCAGACGATTTCGGGCGTTCCGGAGGTCAAGGGTCGGGCCGCATGCCTATCCTTCTATATTTGCCGCCCCGTTGGAGGGCCTTTTGTGCGTCCAAATGGGTCACTTTCTGAAAAACCAATCAGTTTTCCCTCATGCAGAATAAAGGTGCGCTCTGGGTGTTCACCATCCTGTTGACGCTCGCTTGCCTCTGGCAGTTATCGTTCTCGATCTTCACAGGCAAGTTTGAACGGAACGCCGGCAAGGTGGCGGCGGAATATGCCGATTCGGTCATGGCCGTCCCGGCCAACAAAGCCATGGACTACGACTCCGTGCTGCTGACCTATCAGAACCGATACATCCGTGAGCACGACGAGGAGATCGCCTATCCGGGCCTCGGCTATACCTACAAGGAGTGCAAGGAGAAGGAGATCAACCTCGGTCTTGACCTTAAGGGCGGTATGGCGGTCACCTTGGAAGTGGACATCCCGGACCTGGTGGACAACCTGAGCGCCAACAGTCAGGACCCGGCGTTCCGTTCCGCCCTCACTGCGGCCCGCGAGCGCCTCACCAGCAGCAACAAGGATTACATCTCCCTGTTCGACGAGGAGTTCAAGAAGGCCGCCCCGAACGGCAGCCTCGCCGCCATCTTCAGTACACAGGACAATGCAACGATGTTCCCGCGCGAAAGCACCAACGAACAGGTGATCGCCTCTTTGCGTGAACAGGCCCTGATCGCGTTGAACAACACCGAAAAGATCCTCCGCACCCGTATCGACAAATTCGGTGTGGCGCAGCCCAGCATCCAGAAGCAGAGCCTCAGCGGCCGCATCCAGATCGAATTGCCCGGGGTGAAGGACAAGGACCGCGTGCGGAACGTCCTGCAGAGCACCGCCAACTTGGAATTCTGGGAGACCTTCGACAACAACGACGTGTACATGAAGCTCTCCGAGGCCAACGACCGCCTCGCCGCCATGTTGCACCCGGAAATGGCCCGCGAGGACAGCATCAAGAAGGCGGAAAAAGCAGCCTTGGTAGCGGATACCTTGAACACGGCCGGGACGGACTCCACGATGGCGGACAGTACGGATGTGCTGTCCGAGGACAACCTCGCCGATGCGCTTACCACCGACAGCTTGGGCAATGACACCGCCCTTACCGACGAGGAAAGCTTGGCCAAGAGCCCGTTGCTCAACAAGGACCGCCTACAGCTGAACATCATGAACAACCAGGTTGTGCGTGGTGATGTGGTGGGCTATGCCGCCGTCAGCGACACCGCCATCGTGAACAAATTGCTCCGCATGGCCCCGCCCAAGAGCCCGGACCCGAGCCAGGTGATGAAGCTGGCCTGGGGCGCAAAGCCGATGCGGATGGGCACCGCGGACGGGAAGGAGCGTGACTTCCTCGCCCTGCACGCCCTGCGCGGCCCGCGTGGAGGGAAGCCCAAGTTGGACGGCAGCTACATCACCGACGCCCGACAGGACTTCGATATGAAGGGCGATGCCGAGGTGAGCATGCAGATGAACGCCGAGGGTGCACAGAAGTGGAAGCTCATGACCGGGGAGAATGTCGGCAAGCAGATCGCTATCGTCCTCGACAGCTATGTGGTCTCCGCGCCGAACGTGATGGGCGAGATCCCCGGTGGCCGCAGCAGCATCACCATGGGCGGCGCCGACGATCGCAACAAGCAATTGGAGGAGGCCACTGACCTGGCCAACGTATTGAAGGCCGGTGCCCTGCCAGCCCCCGCACGGATCATTGATGAGACCGTGGTCGGCCCCTCGCTCGGTGCGGAGAATATCAGCCGCGGCATGTGGTCCTTCCTGCTCTCCATTTTCATGGTGATGACCTTCATGGTGCTGTACTACAACGGCTCCGGCTGGGTGGCGAACGTGGCTTTGCTCTCCAACATCTTCATCCTCTTAGGCACCTTGGCCTCACTTCAGGCATCCCTCACGCTGCCCGGTATCGCCGGTATCATCCTCACCGTCGGTATGGCCGTGGACGCTAACGTGCTGATCAATGAACGGATCCGGGAGGAACTCCGGCATGGCAAAGCAGTGAAGACCGCCGTGGACCTGGGCTACAAGCACGCACTCTCCGCGATCCTGGACTCCAACATCACCACGTTCGCCATGGCCATCATCCTGTACTTCTTCGGAGGCGGACCGGTGAAAGGCTTTGCCACCACCTTGGCCATCGGTATTCTCACCTCGCTCTTTACCGCCATCTTCATCAGCCGGTTGATCATCGATCGCCGGTTGGAGAAGGGCAAGTCGCTCAGCTTCTGGCACAATTGGAACAAGAACATCTTCGCCGACCTCAATATGGACTTCATGAGCAAGCGGTTCGTGTTGTACGCGGTGTCCGGTGTCATCATCCTGGCCGGTCTCGTCTCCATGTTCACCCGTGGCTTCAACTATGGCGTCGACTTCTCAGGAGGCCGGCAGTACGTGGTGAAATTCGACAAGCCGGTGGACGTGGATCAGGTCCGTGGCGCCTTGGAAGGTGCCTTCAACACGGAAGGCGGCACCCGCAGCTCCGTGAACGTGAAGACCTATGGCGGAAGCGATCAGGTGAAGATCACCACCAACTTCATGATCAACACGGCCACTACGGACGCGGACAAGATCGTGGAGGGCAAGCTGAACGGTGCGTTGGTGGAACTGGGCGGTGCGCCGCCGATCGAATCCCGGAAAGTTGACCCGGTGATCAGTGACGACATTCGCAACAAATCCGTCTGGGCCGTGGGCCTGTCCCTCATCTTCATCTTCATATACATCCTCCTGCGGTTCAGGAACTGGAAGTTCGGCCTTGGCGCCGTGCTATCGTTGGTGCATGATGCCCTCATTGTCATGGGTGTGTACTCCATCTTTTACTCCATCATGCCGTTCAGCATGGAGATCGATGAGCAGTTCATCGCGGCGATCCTTACGGTGATCGGTTTCTCCATCAACGACACCGTGGTGGTGTTCGACAGGATCCGCGAATATTTGCAGGACCATAGACGCGATCCGTGGGGGCAAGTGTTCAATAAGGCCATCAATTCCACGTTCGGCCGTACCATCAATACCTCGTTGACGGTGGTGATCGTGCTGCTGGTGATCTTCATCTTCGGTGCCGATTCCATCAGAGGCTTCGTCTTCGCGATGCTGGTGGGTATTGGCGTGGGCACCTATTCCTCCATCTTTGTGGCCAGTGCCATCGTGGTGGACCTGCACAAGGACGATGTTCCCCAGAAGATCAAGTAGTACGGTCAGGACCGATCATTATCATTCCGGAAAGCCCCGCCTCGGCGGGGTTTTCTCTTTTGGGGTCAACGTGCGGGTGCATGTGTGTCTACAAGGCATCCATGGTCCGCTCACCCTTTCACCACCCTCTCGCTCTTTCACCCTCTGTACATTCCAAGGCAAACGCATCTAATTGGTCCGCCATTCGGCGGACCATGATCGCGCCTGACGGCGCTCAAGTCTTTAGGAACCACGGATAAACACGGATGAAGGTCTTCTTGTATCCGTGTTTATCCGTGTCCATCCGTGGTTCAAATTCTGAGGGAGATACGCCCAAAGGGCGTTCGACCTCCGTTTTCCACTGGCCTCGTGGGCGTATGATGGTGAGGAATAGATGCGTTTGCCCTGCCATACATTCGATCCTTCCGATCAAGGCTTGCTACTTTCGCACCCTCGAATGGGCGTACTTCTTTTTCTGGATGTCAGCGGCGGCGAACTGCTCGTCGTGCTGCTCTTTGTCCTGCTCTTCTTCGGGAGCAAGGGTATTCCTGATGTTGCCCGCACCATGGGTCGCGCCCTGCGCCAGTTTCGCGATGCCAGCGCCGAGGTTCAGCGCGAGATCGAAAAAGGGGCCAGCGACGTGAAGAAGGGATTCGAGGAGCAGCGCAAGACCTTCCGCATTGAGCCGCCCGAGCATGCCGCGCAGCAAAATTCCGTCGGACCGCTCACGGCCGAGGCAAGCCCGGAGCCGAAGGACGCGGCACCGACCGTAAAGCCGAAGGCGAAAGGAGAGGAGCCAGCGGCAGGGTAGGGCTGCTGTGCATTAGGGCGTAGTTGGGTGGCCGGGTCCTTTCCTTGCTCATTGCGCATTGATCATTGCTCATTCATTCTGTCCCTGGCAGATGCTGAAATGAGCAATGAACAAGGCGCAAGTCGAATGAGCAAGTGGGGCGGTAGGGGTTTTCGCGCCAGCCCAAACCTGCGCGATGACTGCGCGATGTGGCGAGTTGGTTACGAGTTTCAGTTGACTCCGCTGTGTGCTGCAAAACTCCTCCACCGAGGAAGGCATTAAAGCGGGAACCAGGACCGGCAAAAGCAGATCAGGCAAATAACCATGCCGGGGACCTCATACGCATAAGTTTTCAACTCTCAACGGAGCCTGTCATAATGAACCGTAAGAGCACCTACATTCAGTGAACCGAACACCCAACACCATGCCCCTCCGCACCCTCCTCGCCGCTCTCGTATTAGCCGTGGCCACTACCGCAGCAGCCCAGCCCACATGGCGCTTCCACTTGGCCTTTGAAGATGGCACCGGGGCGAAGGATACGATATGGTTGGTTTATGACGCGGCTGCAACCATTCCTTATTCTCATTGGCCCGTTCCATTGGGTCAATATGATTCAACTCAAAACAGCCATAATTACGGCGATGGAGAATTTCATGTATTTCTATTCAACAGTTTACACGACACGACAAATGCAATAGCACATCCCTATTCAATATTTCCCATATTCGAGACTGGAGGTGGTATTGATGCCCTCAACTGGACTCCACCTATGACCATTACTTGGGACACCAGCTTGTTCCATGCGCCGTACCTGCCCTATAGCCAAGGACATTTCGGCATCGCCATCATGAACGGGATCGCCTTTTCCCAGTTCGACCAAGGGGGGCAAGGATTTGGGATTTTCAATATGCTGATCGAAGACAGTGTCACGATCGACCTCCTATGGGACTATCTCTTCCCTATCCCCGTATATTTCGATGCGGAGAACACGATCGGTATCAGGGAAGGCCAACCGGATGAAGCATCCGTACAGATCCGGCCGAATCCTGCCCGAGCTACGATTCGCGCAGTGTTCCCGGGAAGTGCGGCCAAAGAGTTCAGCATTTTGGACCTAAGCGGAAGGCGGTTGATCCATTTGGAAAGCACGAGAAGTAATGATCCGTTGGATATTTCCACGCTCGTACCTGGCACTTACATCATCAGAGTCCGAACCGATCAAAATCTGATCTATCATGGCACATTCGAGAAGGCCCCTTAGCACGGCAATTATATGCCTCATCGGGATGACTACGGCATTCGGACAAGAATGCCAATTCGTGGAACCGCCGCCACCGCCACAGCAACTTGGCGGTGGAGGTCAGGAAAGTGACCTCCGACAACATTCGGGTATATTGAAGTTCTGACCTGACCCCCCGTTTTTCAACCCCTGTTCGTAAAAATGAGTGCCTATTTTCAGGACTGCCCCATGCGCTGACATACCTTCGTCGCCGAAAAACACCCTTTTCGGCATGTCAACCCCTAATTTGCGTACCAAGGCACTTTCCGACGTGCTTGGGCGGCAACCCAAGCACGTGGACGCTCCCAGCAACCGCATCAGCGACTATTTCGGCATCAACGTCTTCAATGAGGGGGCCATGCGCATGTTCCTCACCGAGGACGCTTACCGCGCGGTCCGCTCGGCCATTGACCGGGGGGAGCGGATCGATCGCCGGCTCGCCGACCAAGTGGCCAGCGGCATGAAGGAATGGGCCGCCAGCAAAGGGGCCACGCACTACACCCACTGGTTCCAGCCGCTGAACGGTTCCAGTGCCGAAAAGCACGATGCCTTCTTCGAGCCGTTGGGCGATGGGCGCA
Source organism: uncultured Flavobacteriales bacterium (assembly GCA_963706125.1). GTDB lineage: Bacteria > Bacteroidota > Bacteroidia > Flavobacteriales_F > PHOS-HE28 > PHOS-HE28. Next base: position 198,304 of record CAVPLQ010000004.1, on the reverse strand, counting down.
GCATCGAGCGCTTCGACGGGGGCATGCTCGTGCAGCAGGAGCCCGATGCCAGCAGCTTCCCCAGCGGCGGCATCCGCAACACCTTCGAGGCGCGCGGCTACACGGCGTGGGATCCCGGCAGCCCCGCGTTCCTGATCCATAAGACCCTGTGCATACCCACCATTTTCGTGAGCTACACCGGGGAGGCCCTGGACTTCAAGACCCCTCTGCTGCGGTCCATCCGCGCATTGGACGAGGCCGCCACGGCGGTGTGCCGCTATTTCGACAAGAACGTGCAGAAGGTCATCTCCACCCTGGGTTGGGAGCAGGAGTACTTCCTGATCGACGAGTCCTTCTACTACGCCCGCCCGGACATCATGATGGCCGGTCGCGCCCTCTTCGGCCACGGCCCTGCCCGCGGCCAACAGCTGGAGGACCACTACTTCGGGAGCATCCCCGAGCGCAGCCAGGCCTTTATGCGCGACTTCGAGACGGAGGCGCTCAAGCTTGGCATCCCCGTGAAGACACGCCACAACGAGGTGGCCCCCAACCAGTTCGAGTGCGCCCCGGTGTACGAGGAAATGAACCTGGCCGTGGACCACAACATGCTCCTGATGGACGTGATGGAAAAGGTAGCACGCAAGCATGACATGCGGGTGCTCTTCCACGAGAAGCCCTACGCCGGGGTGAACGGCAGCGGCAAGCACAACAATTGGAGCCTCGCCACCGATACCGGCGTGAACCTGCTGCGGCCCGCCAAGACGCCCAGGGAGAACATCCAGTTCCTCGCCTTTTTCGTGAGCACCATCGCGGCCGTCCATGCCCACGGCGATGTGCTTCGCGCCAGCATCGCCTCGGCGAACAACGATCACCGGCTGGGCGCGAACGAGGCCCCGCCCGCGATCATCAGCGTCTTCATCGGGAAGTACCTCACCGACCTGTTGAACGAGCTGGAGAAAAGCATCAAGGCCAGCATGAGCCCGGCGAGCAAGACCGAGCTGAAGCTGGACATCGGGCGGATCCCCCAGGTGATGCTGGACAACACGGACCGCAACCGCACCTCGCCGATCGCCTTCACCGGGAACAAGTTCGAGTTCCGGGCGGTGGGCTCCAGCGCGAACTGCGCCGCCGCCATGACCGTGCTGAACACCGTGGTGGCCTCGCAGCTCAAGGCCTTCAAGGTGGCCGTGGACGCGCTGATCGCCAAGGGGGTGAAGAAGGACGAGGCCATTTTACGCACCATCCGCGACCTGATCGTGCGCAGCAAGGCGGTGCGCTTCGAGGGCAATGGCTATGGCGAGGAATGGAAGGCCGAGGCCGCCAGGCGCGGATTGCCCAACATCACGGACACCCCGCGGGCACTGGATGCCTGGAGCGGCAAAGGCACCAGGGAGCTGTTCAAGGACATGGAGGTGCTCACCGAAAAGGAGCTGAAGGCACGCCATGACATTGAATTGCACAGCTATACGCTCAAGGTGCAGATCGAATCGCGGGTATGCGCGGACATGGCCACCAACCATGTGCTGCCCGCGGCCATACATTACCAGAACCGATTGCTCCAGAACGTCAGGGGATTGCGGGATGTGCTGGGCGCGGAGGCCGGGGAGAAGGCATCACGGACGCAGCTCGAACTGATCCAGGGCATCAGTGAGCACATGGAAAAGCTCCGCACATTGAGCGTCGCCATGACCGAGGCCAGAAAGGCGGCCAACGTTCTGGACGATCAACGGGCCAAGGCCATCGCCTACTGCGATACGGTGAAGCCCTTCCTGGACCAGATCCGCTACCACAGCAACAAGCTGGAACTCTTGGTGGATGACGAACTGTGGCCCTTGCCCAAAATGAGGGAGCTGCTTTTTACGCGGTGAACTTCACTCAGGGTCTTCCGCCGGAAGGCGGAGACCCTGAGTGAAAATTCAAGAGTGAAGTATAAGATCAGGGACTTTGTTTATTTTCGCCCGGCCCCGTCCACTGGGGACACTACACACCAACCCGATGATGAGCATGAGGAAGTTCGTAGCCTGCTTCACATTCGTTTTAGTTAGCGTTGCCGGCGCGATGGCGCAGAGCAAGCAGGCCGAGGAAGCCGATGAGGCCTTCAACAAGGGCTTCTTCTACAACGCCATCGAGATGTACAAGAAGGCGTATACCACCGAGAAGAAAGCCGGCGAAAAGGCCGTCCTCATCTTCAAGGTGGCTCAGGCCTATCGCGCTTTGGGCGATGGGGAGAACGCCCAAGTGTGGTATGAGAAAGCCAACAAGGCCCAGTATCCGGACCCCATCACCTACTACTACATCGGTGAGGCCCTCAAGGAACAAGGCAAGTACGCCGACGCCATTGCAGCTTACAACAAGTACAGGGAAAAGAACCCCGGCGACATGCGCGCGGACGCAAGCTTGGCCTCCTGCCAGCTCGCACAGACCTGGAAGGATTCGCCCTCCCGCTACAAGGTGGACCCCGAGGTGCTCTTGAACAGCCCGCAGTATGACTTCAGTGCGGCCTTCTCGGATAAGCGGAACACCGACGTGGTCTTTGTCAGCAGCAGACCCGCCGCCACAGGCACGGAGTCCGACGGCATTGTCGGTGAAAGCTTCACGGACCTCTTCGCCAGCAGCCGCGACAAACTCGGCAAGTGGAGCGAGCCCGTGCGCCTTGAGCCCAATATCAACACGGCCGGCGCGGAAGGCAGCGCCACGTTCAACAACAAGCGGAACATGATGTACTTCACCCGTTGCCCGCACGAAAAGAAGAAGTCCTTCGGTTGCGACATCTGGGTGAGCAAGAAGGTGGGCAACAACTACAGCGACCCCGTGATGCTCCCGCTCAAGCCGGAACAGGGCAAGAAAGACACCACCATGGTCACTATCGGTCAGCCCACGCTTTCCAAGGATGAAACCCTGCTCGTTTTCGCCAGCAACATGAATGGCGGCCAAGGCGGTAAGGACCTGTGGAAAGTGAGCTTGGACAAGAACGGCATGCCCACCGGACCGGTCTCCAACCTCGGTAAGGAGATCAACACGCCCAAGGATGAGATGTTCCCCTTCGTCCGCGACAACGGTGACCTTTACTTTTCCAGCAACGGTATCGCCGGCATGGGCGGCATGGACATCTTCCACGCGGAGAAGACCGGCGATGCGACTTGGGGCCACGTCGAGAACATGAAGTCCCCGATGAACAGCAGCGGCGACGACTTCAGCATCATCTTCGACGGTGATGAGGAGCGCGGCTTCTTCACCAGCAACCGCCCCGGCGGCAAGGGCGAGGACGACATTTGGCGCTTCTACGTGCCGGACCTGGTATTCGCCCTGCAAGGCGTGGTGAAGGACAAGGTGACCGGAGAATCCCTTGCCCGACGCCAAGGTGGAGGTGGTGGGCACCGACGGTTCCAACTTCAACGCACTCACCGACGAGAACGGCGGGTTCAATTTCGAGGAGAACGGCAAGGACCGCTACATCAACGAGAACACGAGCTACACCGTTCGTGCCAGCAAGGCCCAGTACTTAGTGGTGAACGATCAGATCACCACCGTGGGCCTCACCGAGAGCACCACCTTCGTGAAGGAATATCTCCTCCAGCCCGTTGCACCGGACAAGGCCATCTCACTGCCGGAAGTGCTCTTCGATCTGGGCAGTGCCGCCCTCCGTCCCGAAGGAAAAGATTCGCTCCAGACCTTGTACCAGACCTTGGTGGACAACGCCACCATCATCATTGAGCTGGCCGCCCACACGGACAGCCGAGGCAGCGACAAGAGCAACATTACCCTGTCCCAGAACCGGGCACAGAGCTGCGTGAATTACCTCATCAGCAAGGGCATCGATCCCGCGCGTATGGTGGCCAAGGGCTATGGCGAGACCCGCCCCCGCATCACCGATGCCGAGATCGCCAAGATGGCGACGACCGAGGAGAAGGAAGCCGCGCACCAGAAGAACCGCCGCGTGGAATTCACCGTGAAAAGTTTCGACTTCGTGCCCAAGGTGAACGAGCCCATGGAGCCGGAGTCTAATTAGTCATCATACTTAAGGAGAAAGGCATCCCGTGTACGCGGGATGCCTTTTTTCATCCGGCACATGGAAGAAGGGACATCCCGATATGAACGGCGCGGCGTAAGCAGTGCCAAGGAGGATGTACATAAGGCCATCGCCAAGGTGGATAAGGGCCTTTTCCCGAAGGCGTTCTGCAAGATCGTGCCCGACGAACTGACGGGGAGCGCCGAGCATTGCATCGTGATGCACGCTGACGGCGCGGGCACCAAGAGCGCATTGGCCTACGCCTACTGGAAAGAGACCGGCGATATGGACGTATGGCGCGGCATTGCGCAGGATGCCGTGGTGATGAACCTGGACGACCTGCTGTGCGTCGGTGCCACGAACAACATCCTGCTCAGCAGCACCATCGGCCGGAACAAACATTTGATCCCCGGCGAGGTGATCTCCGCGATCATCGCCGGCACCGAGGAATTCCTGGAGAAAATGCGCGGCCTCGGCATCGGGATCCACAGCACCGGCGGCGAGACCGCGGACGTGGGTGACCTTGTTCGCACGGTGATCGTCGACAGCACAGTAACGGCCCGCATGCGCCGCGACCAAGTAGTGGATAATGCGCGCATCCAAGCCGGGGATGTAGTTGTGGGCTTGGCGAGCTACGGGCAGGCCAGCTACGAAGAGAGCTACAACGCGGGTATGGGCAGCAACGGGCTCACCAGTGCCCGGCATGATGTGTTCAGCAAAGTTTTGGCAACGGCCTATCCGGAAACCTTCGACCCCGCCACGCCCATGGACCTGGTGTACAGTGGCCAGGCCCTGCTGACCGATCCCTTGGAAGGCACCCCGCTGGACCATGGACAGGCCGTGCTCTCGCCTACGCGCACCTACGCCCCCGTGGTGCGCGAAGTATTGGCCGCCATGCGGAAGGAGGTCCACGGCATGGTCCATTGCAGCGGCGGAGCACAGACCAAAGTGCTGCACTTCATTGAAGGACTGCGGGTGATCAAGGACAACATGCTGGCCGTACCTCCGCTCTTCACCGCCATCCAGCACATGAGCGGTACGCCTTGGAAAGAGATGTACACCGTCTTCAACATGGGCCACCGGCTGGAATTCTATGTGCCCGAACAACGTGCCCGGGAGATCATTTCCATCGCCGCCTCCTTCGGCATCGAAGCGCGGGAGATCGGCAGGGTGGAACCTGCACCCGCCAAGGAAGTAGTTCTGACCGTACCCTCCGGGACCTACACCTATTCTGCCTGAGCCGAAATGGGCCGCAGCGTCCCTTCCGACGTTGCCGTCCAACCTTTTCAGATCTGCGCCTATCTGCCCTTCAGCGTCATCTGCGTTCCATTCCCCATCCATGAGCGACCTCCTCTCTAAGCTTTCCGCCATTCACGACCGCCGGGAGGAAGTGGGCAAACAGCTCGCCGATCCCGACGTGATCGCCGACCGCAAGCGCTTTGTGGACCTCAACCGTGAATATCGCGACCTGGGGCCGGTGGATGAGGCCTATGGCAAATACCGCCGTGCCATGGAAGACTTGCGGGGCGCGGAGGCGATGCTCAGATCGGAGCGCGACGCGGAGATGCTGGAAATGGCCCGTGCGGAGAAGAGCGAACTGACCGCGGTGATCGAAACGATGGAGGAGGAGATCCGCCTTCTGCTGGTGCCAAAGGACCCCAACGACGAGCGCAACTGCACCATGGAGATCCGCGCTGGCACCGGCGGCGATGAGGCCGGGATCTTCGCTGGTGACCTGCTCCGCATGTACACCCGCTACTGCGAAGGCATGGGCTGGAAGCTGGAGGTGGCGGACATCAGTGAGAACAGCGCGGGCGGGGTGAAGGAGGTGGTATTGAACGTGGAGGGCCCGGGTGCGTACGGAGTGCTGAAATTCGAGGCCGGGGTGCACCGGGTGCAGCGTGTGCCCCGCACCGAGGCCAGTGGAAGGATCCACACCAGCGCTGCCACCGTGGTGGTGTTGCCTCAGGTGGAGGAATACGACGTGGAGGTAAAGGAGAGCGATGTGAAGATGGAGACCGCACGCAGCGGTGGTGCAGGGGGGCAGAATGTGAACAAGGTGGAGACCAAGGTGCGCCTCACCCACATTCCAACGGGCATCGTGGTGATGTGCCAGACCGACCGTTCCCAGTTGGGCAACCGATTGAAGGCCATGCAGATGCTGCGGAACAAACTGTATGACGAAAAGGTCCGCGCGGAGGAGGAGAAGGTCACCGCACACCGCCGGAGCCAGGTGGCCAGCGGCGACCGAAGCGCCAAGATCCGCACCTACAACTATCCGCAAAGCCGCATCACCGACCACCGGATCGAGCTGACCGTGCATAATTTGACCGAGGTGATGGACGGAGGCCTTCAACCCATCATCGATGCGCTCCAGCTCGCCGACCGTGCGGAAAAGCTGTCGCAGGAAGGCTGAAAGGGGCAATAAAGTTGCAGTAGGCAGCAGGCTGTAGCTGTCGGCAGTGGGAAGCGTGGGTCGAGACCATATTATTAGCGTTGATCCGCTCATTCAGCGTCATCTGCGTTCCATTGATCGACATCCGACCCGGCTTCTTTACTTTGGCCCATGGCCGAGATCACCATGTTGTTGGGTGCTAACAGGGACGACCCGCATACCACCTTCGCAAGGGCCACCACCCTCATCGAGGACCGTATCGGTCACGTCTTGGCCTCCAGCAGGGACCATTGGACCGAACCTTGGGGATTTCAGGACGATCGGCTCTTCCTCAACCGAGCCGTTCTGGTCGGCACTTCGGCGCCGCCGGAAGAGGTCATGGAAAAAATGCTGGCGATCGAGCAAGAGCTTGGCCGCGTGCGACCCGCCGATGGCCACTATGCTTCCCGCCTTATCGATCTGGACATCCTCTTTGTCGGTGAACAAGTGATCGATCGGCCTGGTCTCTTCGTGCCCCATCCCCGCGTTCATCAACGCGTCTTTGCTTTGTCGCCGGCGGCGGACATCGTACCGGACCTCGTGCATCCATTGCTTCACCGCAGCGTGCTGGACCTGCTCAACGATGCCCTTCGACAACTATGAAGCTTCCCTACGGATACATCGCGGTGGAGGGCCTGATAGGCGCTGGGAAAACAACCCTCGCCAAGCGGCTGGCCGCCGAATGGGACGCCGAGACGGTGCTCGAGGAGTTCGAGGACAACCCCTTCCTTCCCCAATTTTACCAGGACCCGACGCGGCACGCCTTCACCTTGGAGCTTTCGTTTCTGGCCCAACGCTACCATCAGCTCAAGCGGGTAGGCGAGCGTAGCCTCTTCCACTCCGCCACCGTGGCCGATTATTCGATCGGGAAGTCCTTGGTCTTCGCCGGGGTCACCCTTCCTCCGGACGAGCATGCCTTGTTCCGGGACCTCCACGCCATCATGTACGCCGGGCTGCCCAAGCCGGAACTGCTGGTTTACCTCCACCTGCCCATGGCCACGGTGAGGGAACGGATCCGTTCGCGGGGCCGCTCCTACGAACAGCGCATCAGTGAGGAATACCTCGGGCAACTTCAGGAGCGCTACCTGGACCACCTTCGGAAGCTCGATGCGGGACGGGTGCTGGTAGTGGACCTGAACGGGAAGGATCTGCTGAAAGACACCGTGGCCTATCAGCGGTTCATGGACCTTGTGACCGCCGAAAGGGAGCCGGGCCACCATGTGGAACACCTTTGACCTCTGAGCGGGCGCGTCCTTCCCACACTTTCGTTTGTGAACAACTGTTGACCGTGTTCCACCGCAACGTGGCACGGATGGTGGTTAAGTTTGCCGAGATCCAGAAAAAACAAACTCGATCAACACATGGAACAAAATCACCTCAAAGGCTTCGCACTGTTGGCCGCGACAGCCTTGGTGGTCGCCGGTTGCGGCGGTCTCGGCAAGATGGACAAGTATGCCAAAACGATCACCCACACTGTGGACCCCGATCCCCTTATTGTGCAGGGCGACACGGTCCATGTGAACATCAACGGGAATTTTCCGGGGAAGTATTTCTACAAAAAGGCGCAAGTTGAGCTCACACCCACCATTACGAACACCGCCGGGGAGACCCCATTGAAAATGGCGGGCTTCCAAGGTGAGAAGGCCGTCGGCAACTATACCGTGGTCCCCTACGAAAGCGGCAAGTCCTTTAGCTACAGCGACAAGGTGGCTTATACCCCGGACATGCAGGAGAGCCAGCTGATGCTCAATATCTTGGGCAAACAGGGCAAGAAGGAAAAGCCCTTCGATGCCGTGAAGCTCGCTGACGGCGTGATCACCACCCCGTACCTCGTGATGAGCGATGACCGCGTCATCCTCGGGGCAGACCAGTTCATGCGCGTCACTTCCCACAGTGCCGACGCCACCATCAACTACCTCGTGGCCTCCGAAGTGGTGCGTCCTACGGAGATGAACGACCAGGATGTGAAGGACGTCACCGCCTTTGTGAAGAACGGGATGAAGAACCCGCGCATCACGTGGAAGGGCGTGTCCATCGACGCTTATGCCTCCCCCGAAGGCGAAGTCAACATGAACGAGAACCTCGCCGACAAGCGTGCAGCCACCGGCAAGCGTTGGATCCAGGGCGTGCTGAAGGCCAACAAGGTCGATGCTGCCAAGGACGATGCTTTCTACACTCTCAATCCCCGCGGGGAGGACTGGGAAGGTTTCAAGACCGCCATCCAGGCCAGCAGCTTCGCTGACAAGGACCTGGTGCTGCGTGTACTGGAGATGTATCCCGACGTGACCAAGCGTGAGCAGGAGATCAAGAACATGGCGGCCACCTACAAGGAGATCGCCGTGGACATTCTCCCCACGCTCCGTCGCTCGGAGATCAAATTGAACTATGACGTGAACGGGTACAGCGACGAGGAACTTAGCGCCATCAGCAAGAGCAACCCCGACACCATGACCGTGGAGGAACTGCTCAAGGCAGCCACCCTCACCAGCGACCTCAACGAGCAGCTTCGCATCTACAAGGAGGCAGAGCGTCTTTACCCCCAGGACTACCGCACCGCAAACAACGTGGGCTACGTGCTGTTCCAGCAAGGCAAGAGCGCAGAGGCCGAGGCCGAGTTCCAGAAGGCCAACAGCATCATGGACAACCCTGTCAGCTCCAACAACCTTGGTGTCATCGCCCACCAAAAGGGTGAGCGCGTGAAGGCCGCCGAACTCTTCGCCAAGTCCACAGCTGCTGGTCCCGACGTGAAGTACAACCAGGGCATCATCGACATCCAGAACGGCAACTACGCCGGCGCCAACAGCAATATGGCCGGGCAGAACACCTTCAATGCCGCGTTGGCCAAAATGCTCGGTGGCGACGCCGCCGGGGCAGGTACCATCCTCGCCGCCAGCCCGGACAAGGACAGCGCCAAGGGCCTCTACCTCGCTGCCATCATCGCCGCCCGTACGAACAACGGCGACGGTGTCCGCAGCAACCTCGCTGCTGCCGTCCAGAAGGACGCCAGCCTGAAGGACAAGGCCATGAAGGACCTCGAATTCCGCAACTTCAAGGACAGCCTCGGCCTCTAAGCTGAAGTTGGACCATATTGAAAAGCCCCCGCCGGAACCGGCGGGGGCTTTTTCGTTTTTTACGTAAGGACACGGAGGCGCGACCACGACACCCAATGTCGATACTTGCCATCCTTTAGAAGTCTATCGATGCAAGTGCTGGCCTACGGAAGTATGGGGGCAGTGTGGGGTCCAGTTGGCATGCTTGGTCCGCTCACACAGCCAATGCCGCAAGCGTTTCCGCATAGGTGATCCCGAAATGCGCCGCCGCATGTACGCAACGGCCGTCGCGGATCACGAGGGACCTGAGGAGACTCATGCACCACTCCGTACCGCTCCGCTATGGCGTTGGAGATATCCCGATGGGCCAAGAGGTCGAGAAAGTAGATGGTCTGTTCGGCATCATCGGAGGTGGTCCATGCGCGTTCCAGCCGACCCAATGCCGCAGCGCTCATGTTGCAGCGGGTGCTGTGCTTGAAGATCAGCACGGGCTTATCTCGCGATTCCGCATCGATGGCGTCGAGCTGGGCCAGTGAATCGAGGGGTGTCCATTTCATTGGGGGCTACGAAGGTAGGGGGCGAGCGATCGTGCGAGCGTGCAGGGTGGCGTGTCGCTATTGCACCATCGCAACTTTCGACCATCCGTATATTCCCTACGCGCATAGGATCGTGTTCCCTCCGCTCCCGAGCCGGGAAGCTCAAACCCAACGGCGGTCCATTGCATACCGCACCAGGCCCGCCACGCCACGCACGTTCAGCTTGGCCATCAAGTTCTTGCGGTGTGATTTCACGGTTTCCTCGCTCACGAACAGCGCGGCCGCGATCTCACCGCTGGTGCGTTCCATGGCGATCAAGCGGATGATCTCCCGTTCCCGGGCTGTGAGTCCTATGTATTCGCCGTCGGGCCTTTTTTCGGTATGCTGGTAGCCGCGGGCGATGTTGGCCCTGGCAACCGGGCTGATGTACCGGCCCCCGCTCAGCACGGATTCCATGGCCTCCACCAGCTCCTTGGTGGTGCCGCCTTTCAATAGGTACCCTTGTGCGCCTTCAAGTAGCATACTGTTCACGTACTCGATCTCGCTCAGCGCCGAATGTGCAAGGACCTTCAGACCCGGGCTGTTCGCATGGAGCTGGCGCATGGTGTCAATACCGTCCTGTTCGGGCAGCGATACGTCCATCAACAAGAGGTCCGGGCACAGTTCGCCTAGCATCCCCAGCACGGCATTTCCCGTACGCGCATGACCGACCATATCGAACTTCGGCAGCTGAGCAAGGCGTTTTGCAATACCATCCGCCACTAGAGATTCAGCATCAACAACTAATAGTCGGATCGTTTCCATAACGACTAATAAGATCAGCAAGGTATGGACGGGTCGAGTCCCGTGCGCGTTTTATTGTGGAATAGGTCATAGTGTTCAACAGGAGGGCCGGGCTGAACTCATTCAGCCCGGCCCTCCTTCCGATCGGCCCTTTGGGGGGGTATATGCGACATCGGAGCCGCACTTGCTTCAACACATCTATTGTTCGATCACGACGATGTCACCCTCGTTGGTGCGGGTCAGGGTGCGGTCGTAGCGTACTTTCATCAACCCGGAACCCTTCAGGAAAGTGATGATGCCCACGGGACCCATGTACTGCAAGTGCTTGTCGGGCAGCTCCGGGGTCATTTGTACGTCGAATTTCAAGTTCTCATTCTTGCGGCAGTCCTTCTTGCACAGGTCGGCGTTCGCGGTGTTCACCAGCACCTCCTTGTCCAAGTATCCGGGCTGCTCGAAACGCACGTAGGCGGTGCTGCCCATGGGCATGGAGAGCTTGAACTTGCCGTCCGGGTGGAATTCCAACGGAGCGCAGACCCTGTTGTCCAGTTCCACCACCGCCAAGGCGTTAGAGGCACCCTCGGGGGCGTCCGTCAGCATCCGCCCCTTGATATCCACATTGTCCTTGTTCTGTCCGTATGTTGTCGACAGTAGCGCAAAACAGGCCATGGCGATCGTTACAGCTTGGCAGCGGAGGCTTTTGGAGCAGATGGAGGTGTTCGGGGTTTTCATCTGTTGGGGGTGTTTGTGTTCCTCGAATACAAAAGTCGGGGCTTCCAGGTTCCTTTGCAATACCCACTAATAGTGAATTTGCTTCCTTCAATGACATTGATCAAATGGTGACACCGGGGTTCCTGCAGGCAGCAGGAGGGCATAGAGCGATAGTGGGGCCCCATCACTTATCACCGGCCGCCTATCACCCGTAAGCATTACCTTGGCAAAGAGCCGGTGACGATCATGTCGTCAAGCCCCGGAGCCGTTCCGTTCACCTCTTAAATAATGTACCACGAAGTAGCAGGCAGCAATACCCTCGTTCCCGAATTTCCATTGATAAACCCGATCTTCGAGGCGATGTCCACCGACACCGTCATGGAGACCACTGAAATGGCCGCGCTCGCCGCGCGCTTCGTCAACAGCACGGCGCGGCACGTCTTCCTCACCGGAAAGGCAGGCACCGGCAAGACCACATTCCTGCACCAGCTCGCGCGCAGCACCCACAAGCGCTTCGTGATCCTCGCGCCCACCGGCATCGCGGCGCTCAATGCGAAGGGTGTCACCATCCATTCGCAATTCCTGATGCCATTCGGATCCTTCATCCCGGAACGGCAGCTCCCCGCGGACATCCCCGCGTACGGCGCTTTCCACGATCGCGACACGCTCAACCGCAGGCATCCGCTGAACGCCGTGCGCCGCAACGTGCTGCGCAACATCGACCTGCTGATCATCGACGAGGTGAGCATGCTCCGCGCGGACCTGCTGGACGCCATCGATCATCGCCTGCGGAGCGTGCGCGGCGAGTACCACAGATCCTTTGGCGGCGTACAACTGTTGCTCATCGGCGACCTCTTCCAATTGCCGCCCGTGGTGAAGGAAGATGAATGGCGCGTGCTGCGGAAGTGGTACGACAGCATGCACTTCTTCGAGTCGCGGGCGATCAAGGAGGCGGGCTATGCGCACATTGAGCTGGACAAGATCTTCCGCCAGCAGGACGGCGATTTCATCCACATCCTCAACAACCTGCGCCACAACACGGTGACCAAGCAGGACGTGGATACGCTCAACACGCATTACCGTGCGATCATTCCGCCCAGCGCGGCCGAGGGCGTGATCACGCTCACCACGCACAACCGTGCGGCGGACGAGCTGAACAGGCAAGCATTGGCGAAACTGCCCGGCAAGATCCATTTCTTCCAAGCGGAGATCAAGGATGAATTTCCGCAGAGCATGTATCCTGTGCTGCCGGACCTGGAGCTGAAGGTGGGCGCGCAGATCATGTTCATCCGCAACGATCAGGAAAAGGCCTACTTCAACGGGAAGCTGGCGAAGGTCACGGCGATCGACGGGAACGATATTTCCGTGGAGATGCTCGACGACGGCAGGCCCTACACGTTGAAGCAGGAGCAATGGGAGAACAAGCGCTATGCGGTGGACGCGGTGACGAAGGAACAGAAGGAAGAGGTGCTCGGCACATTCGCACAATACCCGGTGAAGCTGGCTTGGGCGATCACGGTGCACAAGAGCCAGGGCCTCACCTTCGACAAGGCCATCATCGACGTGGGCAGCGCCTTCGCGCCGGGGCAGGTCTATGTGGCGCTCTCGCGCTTGCGCACGCTGGATGGCCTCATTCTGCGTACGCGCATCGATCCATCGGTTGTGAGCACGGATAAGGATGTGATGGCCTTCAGCGATCGGCAACACACGCAGCAGCCGCTCCCCGAGCAATTGAAGGAACAGCAACGCCACTACCTGCAGGCCGTGCTGGCCAGCACCTTCGACCTCGGCGACATTACCAAGAAGATCGGCTTCGTGCGGAAGGACAACGATGCGGACGAGTTCGAGGACGAAAGCATGAAGACCGCGCTCACACGCTTGGCGGAGAAGCTGGACGCGGAGACCGCGAACACCCACACTTTCCAACATCAGCTGCTGCGCCTGCTGCACTCCGATGACCGCGACGCGTTGCTGGAGCGCATCGAAAAGGGCGGTGCCTACTACAATACCCTGCTGCGCGATGGCATGAAGGACCTGCTGCAACACCTGGCGCAGGTGGAGCTGTTAAGCCGCACCAAGCAATACGCGGCCGAGCTGCGCGAGATCGACGGCATGTTGGTGAAGAAGCTCGCCATGATCGCCAAGGCGGGCATCATCACTACCTGCATACTCAACGGAGAGGACATCAAGCCTATGCCGGAGATAGAAAGGACATTGGCGGACCAGCGCACGGGCATGGTGGCCGACATCGCAAAATGGGAGCTGGAGAACAAACCGAAGGCCAGCACGAAGACCGGACGGAAGCGCGCCAGCAGGGGCGAGGACGGCGTGTTCACCATAAGGAAGAAGCGCGAAGGCAAGGCGGAGAAAGGCGAGACCTACCAAAAGACCTACGCGCTGCTGAAGGAAGGCAAGGACCTCGTCGCCATCGCGGCGGAGCGTGGACTCACCGTGAGCACGCTGGAAGGGCATGCAGCGAAAGGGATCACGGCCGGTGAAGTGGAGATCGGCCAAGTTCTGGATGAAAGTGTCCGGGACAAGCTCGCCGAGTACATCCGGAACAACGCCGAAGCGGGCACCAAGGACGTGCGCACGCATTTCGGCGATGCGTACAGCTATGGGCAGATCCACATGGTACAGGCGTGGTTGAAGCTGGAGGATCGGGACGGTGTGGTCCAGGACGGATCGGTCGATCGGGAATTGAAGACGTGAACGGCCCCGTGTACTCCTCCCGATCTTTATTATTCACCGATCGTCGGGCACGCCTCCGTTCCGGATTACCTTTGCGCCGTTAAAAACAAACACAGTAGAGTACAATGGCAAGTGGTAAAGTAAAGTTCTTCAACACGGAGAAAGGTTTCGGCTTCATTACTCCGGACGAAGGCGGCAAGGACGTATTCGTCCATAAGACAGGCACCAGCGAATCCCTCTGGGAAGGTGATGCCGTCACTTACGAAGTGGAAGAGACCCCCAAGGGCCTCAGCGCGATCGACGTGCGCAAGGCCTGAGGCCCAACATCGTTAACATTGCGAAGCCCCGGCCTTGGTCGGGGCTTCGTCTTTTATGGCCATTCCTCTTGCTCCATGCGCTCCCTCACCTCCCTTACCTCCTTCACCTACTTGACCTCTCTCACCAGTCGGTGGTAAGGGAAGTAAGGGGCGTAAGGGAGGTGAGGGAGGTGGGTAAGGGAGGTAAGGGAAGGGCCTCACACTGGCTGTGCCATGTACTTCGCCTTCCCGTACTGCTTCGTGTACAGGTCGTACACGATACCGTCGGCCAGGCCCACCTTGGGGACGAAGACCTCCTTGATGCCCGCTTCCTCCAACACGCGGAGAAAAATGTCCGCCGCAGGAATGATCACGTCCGCCCGGTCCGGGCGCAGGCGCAGCACCTTCACGCGATCCTCGAAACTGTGGGACGCGATGCGGTCGCGCTGCATGCGGATATCCATCAGCGACAGCGGTTCGCCGAATGCGTTCCTGTTCTCCTTGAAGATGCGGTTGATGTTGCCACCGGTGCCGATCGCCGTCAGGCTCTCGTTGGCGTTGCGGACCTCCGTGAGGAATTCCGCGGCCGCGGCCCATTCCCGATCATCCACCTTGTTCTGCAGTGAACGCACGGTGCCGATCTTGAACGAGGAGGACCGCTTGCGCTTGCCGTTCTCGATCCACGTGAGCTCGGTGCTGCCGCCTCCCACGTCGATGTAGAGATAGTTGCGGTCCTTCAGCAGGTCCTGCGTCCAAAAGGTGCTCATGATCAGGTCCGCCTCCGTGCGCCCGTCGATCACTTCAACGTGCATGCCGCTCTCCATCTCCACGCGTGCCAGCACTTCCGCGCTGTTGACGGCCTCGCGCATGGCGCTGGTGGCGCAGCAGCGCAGATAGTGAACGCCGTACACCTCGGTCAGCAGCCGGAACGCCTTCAAGGTTTTGATGAGATGGTCGCGTTTCGCCGCGCTGATGGTTCCACTGTCGAACACGTCCGCGCCCAAGCGGATCGGCACGCGCACCAGCGAGGTCTTCTTGATCACCGGGTGATCGTCGCGCTCCACCACGTCACCGATCAGCAGGCGCACCGCGTTGGAACCGATGTCGATGGCGGCGTATGTGAGGTCGCGGCTGATGGTGCGAAGGTAGGAGCGCAAGTTCGCCCCTCACCGGTGTTCGTGCCGCAGCTTAAGCATCAACAGCGTTTCCACCTCTGCCCAGGGGCACATGCGAGGCAGGGACTTTCCTCAAGCAGCGTTAAAGGCTCGGTGGTTGTCTTCTTAAGGAAGTGGATACATTGCATAAGCTTGGAACGGATCATTCAATCCGAAAAATGGATAGCAAGATGAATCAGCTTGAGTTATTCTTCTTCGCTCCTGCCTGTTCTGCACATCAACGGATGCCACCTAACGCTTCCCCCGGGCAGCAGATCTGGGACACGCGAGGGTCCGCTGCCGGGACCTATGTGGTTGAGCTTTACAACGCGGGCAAATTGGTGGATGCCCAGCGTGTGGTGATCAAACCCTGACCAACCATGCGCCGAGCATTCTTACTTGCAGCTTCTGCGACCTGCGCCTTGGCTTTGGCCAAGGCGCAGGCTCCGCTGTGCGTGGACGAAACCTTCCAGATGCCTTATGCGCCCACGGGTTCTGTCAGTAGTATCGAGTTCATGGTGGATGGCGGGATCGTGGTCGGCGGATATCTTAAGAGTCCGGGTCCATTGATCCAATATTTTGGACTGACCCGTTTGGCTCCGAGCGGAGCGATCGATCCCAACTTCGGGCCGAGTTACGTACAAGCTGGGAGCGGGTTGCAGATCTTGGGCGACTACATCTACCTTCGATCCGGTGCCGTCGGCTATCAACGGAAATTTCTATCCGATGGCACCTCTGACTACTCCTACGGCACACCTTGGCCCGAATTCGCCACTTCGCAAGCTGGGGACTATCACATCTTCCCGAATGGCAAGCAATGGCGCACCGGGTCGTATAGCAAGCGGTTCTATGATGAGGAAGGAAACCACGTCGGCAGTGAACAAGATTATGGTTTACTTCAGGTGCTCCCTGATGGACATGTTGATCCCGAATTCGACCACAAACGCACTTGGCCTGGTTGGACTAGTGCATTGCGCGAAACACCTGATGGACGATTCCTATTAAGTAGTACGAGCGGCGCGATGTATGAAGGGCACTCCATCGGCGGGGTGGCAAGAATTTGGCCGGACGGTCATTTGGATACCACCTTCCACTCCACGATCTACTCCGGACGAGTATCGAGGAATTCCTATTTCTATCCTGATGGGCGCATCCTGGTGTTCGGGCGAATGATGGCCCCGGAGTACCCGAACGATACGCTGGCGGTGATGCGCCTGCACCCCGATGGCAGTACCGACACCACCTGGCCCTCGATACCTTTTCTCAACTACGGCCAATTCCGGGGGCTTGCAGCCATCACGGACCATTTGGAGATCGAGCCGGGCAAGCTGATCGTGGTGGGTCAGTTCAATGCCATTGGCGAGCAGCCGCTGGGGGCCATCACCACCATCGACACGGCGGGCAATGTGCTCTGGGACTATCTGCCGGGCACGGGTGCGGGTTTTACCGAACCCATTGATAATAATTCCCCCAGTTGCTATTTGCAAGGGATCAAGGAGGGGCCGGATGGCTCCATCTATATCATGGGTTCTTTTTCCGGCTACAACGACGGCTGTGGGGATCATCCGGGGCAGCGGTTGATCACACGGTTGTATCCGCTGAACGTGGGGGTGAGGGAAGAGGCAAAGACAGATGGCATCCAAGTTTATCCCAATCCCGGCAACAATCTGTTGCAAGTGGTGGTGGGTACGAACCAGCCCTTCGAGGTGAAGGTGCGGGATGGCACAGGCCGCTTGGTACTGGCGGGCAAAGCGCACGGCACACCGTTGGAGCTAAGCAGCGGCAGGCTCGCAGCCGGTGTCAATATGGTGGAGGTGATCATCAAGGATGTTCGGCACACGGTAAAATGGATCAAACAATGAAGCAGCCATTGGTCGCCTTTTTTGCGTTAGGACTTTTGCTTACGGCCAGCGCCCACGCCCAAAGCTGGTGCCCTACGGGTGCTACCTGGATCTACTCCGGAGGCGATCCCCAAATTGGCCCTGCCCAAGCACGTTTCACTTATGCGGGCGATACGACGGTGGATGGTTTTGCAGGTCAAAGGATCGAACAACTGCATACGCTGGAACTCCCCGTGTGGGCCGGTGATTCGCTGCTGATAACGGACGGGCCCGATGTGGTAACGCGCACGGAGCCGGGCATGGTGTTGTGGTGGTTGCCCCAAACCCAGGAATGGGATACGCTGTACTGGTTCGGCGCCCAACCTGGCGATAAGTGGTCGCCGGGCTGGGAACAGCTGTACGGTTCCGATGATTGCATGGCAGATGCCTATTTACAAGTGGTGAACACCGGCACGATGGTGGTTGACGGTGTTCCGCTTCGCACGTTGGACTTGGAAAGGCACCGGAACGCTACTGAGGTGGACCTTTCCTTCACGATCATGGAGCGGGTAGGCAATACGTTGCAGTATTTCTTTCCGGACCCTCCGTATATCTGCTTTATCAACGAAGCCCTGCAAACCTTCGGGTGCTACAGTGATGACGAGATCCACTACCCGCCCTCCACTTCTCCGTGTGAACTGACGTTGGGGGTAACTGACGCCGGCAACCTTGGTAAGGACAACTGGAGCATTTCGCCAGTACCCTTCCGCGATCGGTTCGCCGTTCAGACGACCTATCCTCAACAGGCATCCACGGTAAGCCTGTTGGACATGACCGGGCGTGAGTTGCTCAGCGCTCCGTTCCGTGGCACCATGCTGGAGCTGGATGCAAGCGGCTTACCCTCCGGGATCTATCTGCTCCGCCTCCTGGATGGACAGGGCCGATCATCGCACCGGAAGGTGATCAAGGAGTAATGCGGGTGATCGATCGATAGGCAGGTACCCGACAGCAATTCCCGAGTGCTCAGGATCCCCTTCGGGAGATCGCTGAGCGAGCTAGCTCCATCAACGTCTCACGTAGTGGACGTTGATGCCTTCTGTCCTCAGGGTCCTCTTCGGGAGATCGCTGAGGGAGCTAACCCCATCAACGTCTCTCGCAGTGGACGTTGATGCCCTCTGTCCTCAGGATCCCCTTCGGGAGATCGCTGAGGGAGCTAACCCCATCAACGTCTCTCGCAGTGGACGTTGATGCCCTCTGTCCTCAGGATCCCCTTCGGGAGATCGCTGAGGGAGCTAACCCCATCAACGCCTCACGTAGTGGACGTTGGTGCCCTCTGTCCTCAACTGAGCGAGTTTCTGAAATTACCCGAGCACCGCCAACCGCTCCTCGATCGCCTTGATCTTCGCTTCGGCATCCGCCTTTTTCTTGCGCTCGTTCTCCAGCACTTGGGGTGGCGCACCGCTGACGAAGCGCTCGTTGCTGAGTTTTTTGTCCACGCTGGCGAGAAAGCCCTTGGCATACTTCAGCTCTTCCTCGGCTTTCTTGCGCTCGGCCTCGCTGTCCACATTGTCGCCCAGATCGGCGGCGTATTCCGTGGTGCCTATGAGGAAGCTGATGGAACCGGATCCGGGCGCGGCAACCGTGTCGATCGCGGAAACGTTCGCCAATTTCCCAACGAGCGCTTGTGTTGCAGCTCCCAACGGGGACGTGCCTTTCACCTGCAAGGCCAGTGCTTCCTTCGGGCTCATGCTGCGCTCATTGCGCGTGTTCCGCACGGCCGTCACGAGGTCGAAGGCGTGTTGCATCTCGGCTTCGTGCTTCGCGTCTCCTTCGCCGCTCTTCGGCCATGTGGCGATGATCAACGCGTCCTGTGGGTCTTTGCGTTCACGCAGGTGGCTCCAAAGTTCTTCGGTCAGGAAGGGCATGAAGGGATGGAGCAGCTTCATCACATCCTCGAACAGCGCGATGCTGGCCTTGTAGGTGGTACGATCGATTGGTGCCGCTACGCCATCAATAAACGCAGGTTTGATGCTTTCCAAATACCAACTGCACAGGTCGTCCCAGATTAGTTTGTAGGTGGCCATCAACGCCTCGCTGATGCGGAACTGGGCGTAGAGTCCGTCGATCTCGGTGGTAGCGCGGGAAATGCGGGAGCGCATCCACGCACAGGCGGCTTCGCTGCTCGCAGGCTGCGGAATATCGGTTACCGTAAAGCCCTTCACGAGGCGGAAGGCGTTCCAGATCTTGTTGCTGAAGTTCCGGCCTTGTTCGCACAGGCTTTCATCGAAGGGCAGGTCGTTGCCGGCGGGGGAGGTGAGGAGCATGCCCACGCGCACGCCGTCAGCGCCGAATTTTTCGATCAGCTCGATCGGGTCCGGGCTGTTGCCGAAGCTCTTGCTCATCTTCCGGCCCTGCTTGTCGCGCACGATGCCGGTGAGGTAGACGTTCTTGAAAGGCACTTCATTCCGGTACTCCAGCCCGGCCATGATCATCCGTGCCACCCAGAAGAAGATGATCTCCGGTGCGGTGACGAGGTCGTTCGTGGGATAGTAGTACTTGATGTCCGCGTTGTCCGGGTCCTTGAATCCGTCGAACACGCTGATCGGCCACAGCCAACTGCTGAACCAGGTGTCCATCACATCCTCGTCCTGCCGGATGTTCTTGGTGGACTGCCCTGCGGCAGTGAATTGCGCGGTGGCCTCGGCCTCGGTCTTGCACACGGCGACGTCGCCGGTCTCGTTGTACCACGCCGGTATCTGTTGGCCCCACCAGAGTTGGCGGCTGATGCACCAGTCGCGCACGTTCTCCATCCAGTGGCGATAGGTATTGGTGAATTTCTGCGGATGCAGTTTCACCTCGCCGCTCATCACCACGTCCAGCGCGGGCTTCGCCATCTCGCCCATCTTCACGAACCACTGGAGCGAAAGGCGCGGCTCGATCACGGCATCCGTGCGTTCGCTGACGCCGATCTTGTTCACGATGTCCTCCACCTTCACCACGTGGCCGGCTTCTTCCAGCATCTTGGTGATCTTCTTCCGCGCGATGAAGCGGTCCTCGCCCACGCAGAATTTTGCGGCTGCGCTCATGGTGCCGTTGGGCTCCAAGGTGTCGATCACCGCCAGCTTGTGGCGCTTACCGATCTCATGGTCATTGGTGTCGTGCGCAGGGGTCACCTTCAGGGCGCCGGTACCGAACTCGCGATCCACGTAGTCATCGAAGATCACAGGCACGGGGCGCTCCACCAGCGGTACGATCACGTTCTTGCCCTTCAGATGCGCATAGCGCGGATCCTCCGGATGCACCGCCACGGCCGTATCACCGGGGATGGTCTCGGGGCGCGTGGTAGCTATCGTGATGAATTCATCTGATCCTCGACCTGATAGCGCACATATGTCAATCGCGAGTTGACCTCTTTGTGCATCACCTCTTCGTCGCTCACGGCGGTGAGGGCTACGGGGTCCCAGTTCACCATGCGGTAGTCGCGGTACACGAGGCCCTTCTTGTGCAGGTCGATGAAGACGTCGACCACGGCCTCGCTGAGCGCAGGCTCCATGGTGAAGCGCGTGCGGTCCCAGTCGCAACTGGCGCCGAGTTTTTTCAATTGTTCGAGGATCGTGCCGCCGTACTTCTCCTTCCACGCGAAGGCATGTTCCAGAAATTTCTCCCGGCCGATGGCGCTCTTTTTGATCCCTTGTTCCGCCAGCAGCTTCACCACCTTGGCTTCCGTGGCAATGCTCGCATGGTCCGTCCCCGGCACCCAGCAGGCGTTCTTGCCCTGCATCCGCGCGCGGCGCACCAGCACGTCCTGGATGGTGTTGTTCAACATGTGCCCCATGTGCAGCACGCCCGTCACGTTCGGCGGCGGGATCACCACGGTGTACGGCTCGCGGTCGTCCGGCACGGAGCGGAAGTAACCGTTATCGAGCCAGTATTGGTACCACTTGCCCTCGATCTCCTTGGCCTCGTAGCGTTTCGGAAGTTCCATCTTTTCCATCAGGGCCGCGAAGGTACCGGAGGGTTGGTAATAGTCGTGAGTCTTGAGTCTGGGAGTCGTGAGTTCGGCTCCCGGACTCAAGACTCACGACTAATTCATCACCCTCGCCAAAAGCTCCCGCAGCAATTCCCCGCCATCAGCGCTGGTATTCCCTACGCCTTTGCCGCGGAGGTCCGCTTCGCGGAGCAGGTGTTGGGCTTCGCGCACTTTTTCCATCGGGTAGGCACGGGCTGCGTTGGTGTAGTCCTTCACGAAGAAGGGGGGGACCTTCAACACCGCTGCCAGATCGCCCTGCGACTTGCCCGGGTTGGTGTGTACGATGCCCAGCTTGCCGAAATAGGAGCTGAGCAGTCCCACGGTCATCACCAAGGGGGAGTTTTTGTCGTTGGCCAGGAACTGCGCGATGCGCTGCGCCTTCGCATGGTCGCGCAGGCCGATGGCCTTCTGCAGTTCGAAGATGTTGTAGTCCTTGCTGATGCCCACGTTGCGCTCGATGAGCTCGCCGGTGATGGTGCCGCCCTCCTCGATCACGATGCAGAGCTTTTCCACCTCGTTGGTGAGCTTGCCGAGGTCGCTGCCCAAGTGGTCGGCAAGCAATTTTGCTTCCACAGGGCCGATGCGGCGCTTGTGGAAGGAGACGTACTGCTGGATCCATTCGGGGAGTTTCTCCTCCTTCAGCTTGTCGCTCACGAATACCACCTGCTTCTTGGCGAGGTCCTTCAGCCACGTCTTTCTCCCATCGGCCTTTTTGTGCTTATAGCAGATCACCAGCACCGTGGTGGGCGTGGGTTTCTTGAAATAGGCCTCCAGCTTATCAAAGGCATCGATGCGCCAGGTCTGTGCCTCGCGCAGCACCACCACTTGCCGCTCCGCCATCATCGGATAGCGCAGGCAGGTGTCCAGCACCACGTCGGACTCCGTGTCCTTGCCGTACAGGATGCTCAGGTTGAAGTCCTTCTCATGCTCCTGCAACGCATGAAGCTCGATCTCCTCCGCGATGCGGTCGATGAAGAAGGGCTCTTCACCGTGCAGGAAGTACACGGGCTTGAACGCACCAGCGGCGATCTCCTTGCGGATCTTCTTGAAATCGTCCGTCGTGCTCATGGCACAGAGGTCCAGTTGTCAGTTGTTCGTTGTCCGTTGTCAGGGGGCGGTTGGCAATTTGCAGTAGAAGTTGGCAGCCGTCCAGTCACCAGTCACCAGTCGCCAGTCACCAATCACCCTTCTCCACCAGTAATTCAAATCCGCGGAGTTCAGCCCTTTCAGCGTCATCTGTGTTCCATTCACTCGAAGCGCAGGTGCTTCACGGAGCGTCCCTCGTTGATGATGTCACGCAAGGAAGCGATGCCCACTTTCACATGGTTCTCCGCGAAGCTGCCGGTGACCTTCTTGTCGCTCTCGCTGGTCTTTACGCCCTCCGGTACCATCGGCTGGTCGCTTACCAACAGCAATGCGCCGGTGGGGATCTCATTGTAGAAACCCGTGATGAAGATCGTGGCCGTCTCCATGTCCACCGCCATGCAACGGTCGCGGCGCAGGCGCTCCTTGAAGTCCTCGTCATGCTCCCACACGCGGCGGTTGGTGGTGTATACGGTGCCGCTCCAATAGTCCAGTTCCATGTCGCGGATCACGCCGCTAACGGCACGGTGGATCATAAAGCTCGGCAGGGCGGGCACTTCCGGGGCGAAGTAGTCGTTGCTCGTGCCTTCCCCGCGGATGGCCGCGATGGGCAGGATCAAGTCGCCGAGCTCGTTCTTCTTTTTGATGCCGCCGCATTTTCCGAGGAAGAGCACCGCTTTCGGGGAGATGGCACTGAGCAGGTCCATGATCGTGGCGGCGGTGGGGCTGCCCATGCCGAAGTTGATCATCACCATGTCCTCGGCGATGGCCACCTGCATCGGTTTGCCTTTCCCGTGCTGGGTGGCGCCGGTCTGTTCCGAGAAGATGTTCAGGTAGTTGTCGAAGTTGGTCAACAGCACGTACGGCTTGAAGTCTTCCAAGGCCACGCCGGTATACCGGGGCAGCCAATTCTTCACGATGTCCTCTTTGGTATGCACTTTTGTTCGGTATTAGCAGTGATGATGAAAGCCTTGAACTTGCCGGACCATGGGGTCAAAACTATGCACGACGGGCAGGGCGAACGCGTATTCGATCCCGTGCGCCGCCTTTGGGTGGCTTTGACGCCCGAGGAATGGGTCCGGCAGCATCTGCTGAATTACCTGATCCATGAGCTGGGCTGTCCCGCCTCGTTGATCGTGGTGGAGAAGAAGCTCGTGGTGAACAAATTGACCAAGCGCGCCGATGTGGTGGTGCATGACCGAAGTGGCGGGCCCGTGCTACTGGTGGAATGCAAGGCGCCCGAGGTGAAGGTGGATCAACGCACGTTCGAGCAAGTGGCCCGCTACAACACCGTGTTCAACGTGCCTTACCTGCTGGCGTCCAATGGTCTCGTTCATTACTGCTGCCGGATAGGGCGTGAGAACGGGAAGATCGATTTTCTGACCCAAGTCCCGGCCTACGAGGAGCTGTGCGCACCGGCCCCGGAGTAACTTTAACCCCATGAGATCACTTGTCCTGACCCTCGGCCTTTTCCTTGTGCTCAGCGCGATCCATGCGCAAGGGCCGTCCAAGATGGGCTTCCAGTTGCGTGCTTGGCTGGCCACCGCTGAACCGACAAGCCGAGTGGATCTTTTTCTGGGCGGCAATACCGCTGATGTGGCCCGGGCAGTGCTCACCCACAACGGCACGGTGAAGATGACCGTGGACGGTTGGTTGCAGGCTTCCATGCTGGTGGATCACGTGCAGGACCTGGACCGTGATCCCGCTGTGACGACCATCGTGTTCGATCTTTCAAAAGGAAGGCCGCTGAACGACAGCATGCGCGTGAAGGCCCATGTGAACGAGGCGCACGCCGGACTTGCGCCGTTGCCTGGAGCATATCAGGGCGATGGTGTCATCATGGGCATCATCGACACGGGGTTGGACTTTCACCACCCGGATTTCCTGGACAGCCTGGGGCGTACCCGCGTTCTCCGCTATTGGGACCAAAATTATCCGTTTGACCAAGCGCTTACACCGGCCGGGTTCACGTATGGGCAAGCTTGGGACAGTACGGCCATCAATGCGGGCGATTGCCCGGCCGTGGACCCCCTCAACCACTATGGCCATGGCACCACCGTGGGGGCCACGGCGGCGGCGAACAACAACGGCAATGGCCATTATGAAGGGGTCGCCCCCAAGGCGGACCTCATCATCGTAGCGAACGATCTAGGCCACCCGAACTGGAATTCTTCCGTGGTGGACGCGGTGCGCTACATCATTGAACAGGCCGCCGAATTGGGACGCCCCGTGGCCATCAACCTGAGCCTCGGGGATTATTACGGCAGCCACGACGGACTGGACCCGGCGGCGTTGATGATCGATCAGTTGCTCACGGCGGAACCGGGCCGTGTCCTAGTCTGTGCGGCCGGGAACAGCGGAGGGCTGCCAGCGTACCACTTGCGTACCGATGTGACGGCTGACACCACTTTCACCTGGTTCGCCTACAACCCGAACAGCGTCCTCAACATGGGGGCCATGTACTTCGACCTCTGGGCGGACACGGCGGACTTCAACCACGTGAGCTACAGCGTGGGAGCCGACAAAAACAATGGCGGTTATGCTTTCCGCGGGAGGATCCCTTTCCGTGACATTCAGGGCACCTTGGGGCAGATCGTGATGGACACGCTCTGGAGCGTGGACGGCAACAAGCTCGGTCGGGTGTTCACACAAGGACAGCTCCGCGACGGACAGTACCATCTGGAGGTCTACATCCCTCAGCCGGATTCCGCCGCACAGCTCTATTACCGGTTTATCACCACGGGCACGGGACGCTTCGATGTATGGAGCACGGACGTGTTCGGCACCTCGAAGATGATCATCGCTGTACCGGACAGCGCGGATTTCCCTCCCATCACGCGGTATGTGGCCCCGGACAAGAACCAGAGCATCGTCGATTCCTGGGCCTGCTCCCCGCAGGTGATCACCGTGGGCAACTACAATAACCAACAGCAGTATACGGATGTCTCAGGCGTGGCACGGGACCTTGGCGGCATCTCCGGCGCCATCAGCGGGAACAGCAGCCACGGGCCCTCCCGCACGGGTGTGGTGAAGCCCGATGTGGCCGCGCCCGGCGATGTCATCTTCAGCGCGGGCCCGTTGAACATCCTGCAGCTCTATCTCACCAATGGTCCGGACAAGCTGATCGACAGCTTGCACATGCGCAACGGCGGCACCTCCATCGCATCGCCGGTGGTGGCGGGCACAGCGGCGCTATTGTTGGAGAAGTGCCCCCGTGCATCGAATACCATGGTGCGCGATGCGATCAATGGGGCGGCCTTCGCGGACGACTTCACCGGAGTTTTGCCGAACGAGCTGTTCGGCCATGGCAAGGTCAATGCCTTTGCGGCGCTGGTGGCCACGAACGTTGAAGTGCCGCTTACAGTGGCCAATGCGTTCTGTGCCGGGGATAGTGTGATGGTCTCCGGCCCGGATTTCATGTTCCGTTACCTGTGGAACACCGGCACGGGTCAGCGGGATGTATGGACTACCGGCGATACCCTCCAGCTCACCGTGGAAACCCCGGAAGGTTGCACCGGCACCAGCGATACGCTGATCGTGGTCCCCGAGCCGCTGCCTATGGCCACCATCACGTTGGACGGCCTCTCCATGGAAAGCAGTCCGGCAACGTCCTATCAGTGGTATCTGGATTCAGTACCCGTTCCGGGCGCGGACGACCAGACCTGGGAGGCGGAAGAGAACGGACATTATTTCGTGCGGATAACCGATAGCATCGGCTGCTCCGCGAATTCCGACACGGTCTTCATTTTTACAGTCGGCATTCCCCAAGCGTCACGCGTAGACATCGGATTGTGGCCGGTGCCGGTGGCGGACCATTTGAATCTGCGGGGCATGGACCCATCGGTCATGGGCGCGGCTTACGATATCCTCGACACCAGTGGGCGCAGCGTGCAGCATGGCCCGGTGCATGGGACCACGGCCGTGATCGACGTGCATGGATTGGCCAGCGGCCCATACCTGCTGAGCCTGCGCGGTATGCCGTCCACTACCGCATTACGCTTCATCAAGGAATAGCGTGCGGGTCCGCGCTTCCGGCCAACGTCTATTTTCGCCATGATGGGAAAGCGGCCCTTTGTGCTTTCGGGAGGCGGGATCCGTGGAGCGGCCCACTTGGGCGTGCTCCGGGCTTTCCGGGAGGCGGGTACCGTGCCGGATGCCATCTCGGGCACGAGCGCGGGTGCACTGGTCGGGGCGTTGATCGCTGACGGCCGGACCCCGGAAGAGGCGAACGAACTGATCCAGGATGAATTGAGCCGCCCAAGGCGCATACGCAAGCCGACTTTGGTCTCGAAGCGGATCGAGACTTTTTTACGACGAACGCTCCGCCATACGCATTTTGAGGATCTTTCGATCCCCTTGTATGTTTCCGCGACGGATCTGGAAAAGGGGGGACAGCGCGTTTTTAGCAGTGGGGAATTGCTTCCGGCACTGATGGCCTCCTGCGCCATACCCGTGGTTTTCCCACCCGTACAGGTGAACGGGGTGTACTACGTGGATGGCGGGATCAGCAACAACCTGCCCGTGGAACCTTTTATAGCGGTGAAGGACCGGGTGGTCGCCGTACATGTGAACCCCTTGCCGGTCTTCGTTCCTGGAAAACGGGGGATGATGCGCACCATGGACCGTATCTGGCATCTGAACTTCCGGGAAATGGTGATACGCTCCGCCAAAGGATGTCACCTTTTCATTGAGCCGGCCGAGTTGTCGCGGTTCAACATGTTCGAGCTGAGCAAGATGAAAAAAGTGGAGGAGATCGGTTATTCGTGGACAAGAAAGATGCTCAACGGAGATGATCCCAAGACGGATTAAAAACCGGTGCCGACCTGTTCGCCGTTGATGAAGGTCGCCGTGACCTTTGCCTTGTCCAATTGCGCTTTGCTCACCTTCATCAGGTCGCGGTCCACCACGGTGAAATCTGCGAACTTGCCCACCTCCAAGCTGCCGAGGTCCTTCTCCGTAAAGGTGGCCAAGGCGTTCCAGATCGTCATGCCCCGCAAGGCGTCCTCGCGGCTCAGCGCATCCTTCATCTGGAAGCCGCCGTTGGGAATGCCGTCATCGTTCTTGCGCACCACGGCGGCGTAAAAGGTCTTCAGCGGATCGATGGCCTCCACCGGGAAGTCCGTGCCCAAGGCGATCATGCCGTTCTGTTGCATCAGCCGTTTGTTGGCGTAGGCGTTCGCCAAGCGCTCCGGGCCCAGCCGGTCGATGGCCCACAGCATGTCCGAGGTGGCGTGCGTGGGTTGCACGCTGGGAATGATGTTGTATTGGCTGAAGCGGTCGAAGTACTGCGGGTCCATGCACTGGGCGTGCTCGATGCGCCAGCGGAGGTCGTTGGTCCCGCCAAGTACTTCGCCGAATACGCCGAGCAGCAACTTGTCCGCGCTGTCGCCGATGCAGTGCGTGGCCATCTGGAAGCCGTGTTCCTTGCACCATTGCGCTACCTTCAGGAAATGTTCCCTCGTGGAAAGTTGCAGCCCATGGCCGGCGGAGGGATCATCGCTGTACGGCTTGATCAGGAGCGCCCCACGTGAGCCGAGCGCACCGTCGGCATAGCACTTTACCGCACGAACGATCAAGCGGTCGCTGATGGACGGGCCGTTTGCGTAGCGCTGAAAGTTGGAGCTGTCATCAGCGAGCATGGCGTAGATCCGGATCATCAGCGCGCCTTCCTCCTGCATCTTCCGCATCAGGTCGATGGTACCGGCGTCCAGGCCCGCATCGCACACCATGGTGAGGCCCAGAGCGAGGCAATCCTTCTGGGCGGTCAGCAGGGCTTGGCGTTTGGTGGCCTCGTCGGCGTCGTTGAAGATCTTTTGGAACACGCTCACGGCATTGTCGGAGAGCAGGCCCGTGAGCTTTCCGTCGCGCTTCTCCAACAGCCCGCCCGCGATGATGCTTTCTGCCGTAAGCCCGGCGCTGTTCAATCCGGCTTGGTTCACCACGGCGGCGTGGCCGTCCACGCGTTGCAGCAGCACCGGCCGGTCCGGGAAGAGGATGTTGAGGCTGTCGTTCACCGGGTTGGCCTTGCCGGGCCAGAGGTTCTGGTCCCAGCCCCGGCCGAGGATCCAGCCGCTGCCGGGATGCGCCTTGGCGAAGGCTTCCGTGCGCCGCAGCACCTCGCTCCAGCTTTTCGCACCGGCCAAATTCACTTTTTGCGCGTTCAACCCGTAGCCGAGGAAATGGCAATGCCCATCGATGAATCCGGGATAGATCGTCTTCGTCCCCGCGTCATAGGTCTTCTTGGAGCGGTAGCGGTTCAAGATCTGCTGCTCCGCGCCCAGCTCCACGATGCGCCCGTCCTTGATCGCCATGGCCGTGTATTCATGGCCATCGCCGTCCATGCTCACGATATGGGCATTGCGCACCACGAGATCGACCTCCTTGTTCTTGTAGGCACAGGACGTGAGCAGAAGGAAAATGGCGGTCGGGACGAAAGGGGAGGTTTTCATCGGGTTCTCAATATTGGCCAACGGGGCAGTTTACGGGGATCGACGATCAACAGGAGCGCAATGGTGTAAACGGGGAGCAGGGGCACCCGGTAGCGGACCAAGGCGCCCACCACCGGGGTGGTCCAACCGATCAACAGACCGAGGAATAGACAGAAGGAAACACAGTACAGCAGCAACGGCCGGTCGATGTTGTCCCAATACCGTGCATAAAAGATCGCCACTGGAAGCAGGAGGATGAATGCGAGATTTTCCAAGGCGCCGAGAAGGCCGAGCGCGCCCAAGTCCCAGGTGGCGAACGGGGAAAGGAAGGTCATGTACAACGCATGTGGCGCCTGCTGGAGGAAGCTGCTGAGATGCGGGGCCAAAGGCACGGCGGTGAGATAGCTGCCAGGGTCGGTGAGGCTCACTACGCCCAGCATGTCGCGCTGCTTCTGCGCGATGAGCATCAGAAAGTCCGGCCCGGAAGCGAGCGTTGGAATGATCAGAACGAGCAGTGCGGCCGCTACATGCGTGGCGGTGAACTTCAAGACCGGGCGACGGTCCCCTGAACGGCGGCACCACCAGAGCGCGGCCAAGCCGGGCACCATGCAGGCCAATACGTACGACTTCAGCACGAGCTGCACGAACAGCCCGAAGATCAGAAGTGCCAGATATTTCCAGTTCAACTGGCCTTTCATCAATTTGAAAAAGGCTAGCAAAAAGAGGCCGAGCCCAAGGAAGAGCATGGCTTCCTTGATCGGTGCACTGCCCCAGAACAGCAAGCTGGGCCAGAGAAAGATGCCGGCCATGAGCGCCCGCTGCATACCGGGCAGGGAGGCGACGAACGTCTTGTACAGCGCCACAAGGCCCACGAGCGAGAGGAAGCATGCGAACACGGTGTGTACGTGGTACACCCCGAAGGAGAACAGCCGCACCAGCGCACTGTAACGGATCATCGTGTGCGCATCGTTGTAGTAACCGGTGTCGTACTTGCGGTGCCAGTTGTTCATCACCGCGTAGTAGTGCTCGTTAAAGTGGGCGTTGTCATTTCCGATACCGAAGAGCATCCGGAAGTAATCACCGGGATGGTCGGGCAGGGCGCCGAACATCACGTTCCCATCATCGAAGAAGCGGTAGATGTCGGCAGTGGAGCGGTCCGGATAGTGGTAGGTATAGATCCACCACAGCGCGGTGCCCGCTGCGACCTTCAGCAGGAACAAGGCACCGATGGTGCGTTTCCGGAGGCCGGTAGCCTCGAAAAAGCGCCATCGGCGGATCACCAAAAGGAATATTGCGACGTAGCCGCATGTGAGCAGAATGCCCGCCATTGTCGCCAAATGTAGCCGGGCCATGGCGCGCGGTGTTGGTCCGGGCAACGCTTTATTGTTCCGGGTCCGCACTTCCGCATACATCGTTGCGGTTGAATGGCGTCCTTTGCGCCCGGATACCGGCTGCGCCAGCATGACCAGAGAGGAACTCATCACCATCATCAAGCGAAAACGGAGCCTGCTGTGCGTGGGCCTGGACACGGAACTCCACCTGCTCCCGGAACATTTCCGCGGGCTGCACGATCCCGTACGCGCCTTTAACCACGCCATCGTCAAGGCCACGAACGACCTCGCCGTGGCGTACAAGCTGAACCTCGCCTTTTACGAGGCCAACGGCGCTGCGGGCTGGCGCGATCTGGAGAGCACGGTGGCCTATATCCGGAGCTTAGGTGATTGCCTGATCATCGCGGACGCCAAACGAGGAGACATTGGGAACACCGCCCGCAAGTATGCCGAGGCTTTCTTCGATCACTTGGATTTCGACGCCGTCACCGTGGCCCCGTACATGGGCAGCGACAGCATCACACCATTCCTCGGAAGGCCCGGAAAATGGGCGATCGTATTGGCGGTCACCAGCAACGAAGGCGCATTGGATCTCCAGTTCCTGCCGGTGGAGGACGGGCGTCAGCGCCTGTTCGAACGGGTGATGGAACGGGCCGGCGAATTGGGCGGTGCGAACGAGCTCATGTTCGTGGTGGGTGCCACCCGGACGGAGATCCTGCGGGAGGCACGAGCAATAGCACCGGACTATTTTTTCCTCGTCCCCGGGGTGGGCGCCCAAGGCGGCGATCTGGCGAAAGTGCTTAAGGAAGGCATGACGCGTGACGGCGGACTGCTCATCAACAGTTCCCGTGGCATCCTGTACGCGGGCAAGGAAGAAGAGGCCGTCCCGATGGCACGGAAAGCGGCGGCCGCGCTGCAACAGGTCATGGAGGCGGCCTTGCGCTCACGTGGCGTGGTCGGTTGAATCCGGCTCGCAAGGCTTTCTTTCATCACTCGATCCGTGTTCATCCGTCGTGGAAATTTAGGGACGGATGCCGATCGGAGGGGCGAATCGCTACCTTATCGGCGGTTGATCGCCAAAATCGCCGTCATGGAGAGCCTTTCGTATCGTTCCGGGGATGCCTTCCCGACGCCGTCCATCGAGGCGAATATCCTACTGGACCCGGCATTCCCCTATGGCGAAGATCTATTGCAATACATCTGGGAAGCCGGGCTTTACGATGCACAAGACCTGCGCACTACGGAGGGGGAAACCTTGGAGGTATTGAAGGCTGGCCGGATCCAGGGCAACAGCGGCCCGGACCTACAGGACGCCTTGGTGCGGATCGGCGAGCAGATCTGGGCGGGCAACGTGGAGGTGCATCTGCGCTCCAGTGAGTGGAACGCCCATGGGCATCAGCGCGACCCCGCCTACAACAACGTGGTGCTTCACACGGTCTACCTGCATGATGGGGAGGTGCGCACGGAACAGGGGAGGGAGCCGCCCACGGTGGAGCTGCGGTCGCGCATCAGCGAGCGGAGTATCCGGTTGCACCATGCCTTGATGACCGATAATGGTCCGGTGCCTTGCGCCTCCCGTTTGCCAAGTGTGGACAAAGGCCGCATCGGCATTTGGCTGGAGCGGCTGCTGGTGGAGCGCCTCGAACGCAAAACCTTGGAGGTGGAGGCCCTTTACCGTCAGTTGGGCAATGATCCTGCGGAGACTTTTCATCATATCCTGCTGCGCGGCTTGGGCGCGAACGTGAACGCCGAGCCCTTTGGGATGCTCGCACACGCCTTGCCGTTGAAGCTCTTGCTGAAATACCGCGACGACCGCATACGGACGGAGGCGCTGCTCTTTGGGCAGGCCGGTATGCTCGCGGGCGAATTCACGGACGGGCACCCGAGGCGCTTGCAGGAGGAACATGCGCTGCTGGCCGGGTTGCACGGTCTGCGTCCCACCCCGGCGGCGGCATGGAAGTTCGGGCGCATGCGGCCACCGAACTTTCCCTCACTCCGGATCGCGCAATGGGCCACGTTCATGGCGGGTGCGGCGGATGCCCAGGGGCAACTCTTGGAAAAGGACAGTCCCGGCCCGCTCCGCAGCTTGCTGGAAGTGGAGGCGGATGGCTACTGGCGGGAGCACTACCGCTTCGACCAAGCCTCTGCGCCTCGGCCCAAGCGCTTGGGGCGGTCCACTGCCGACGGCCTTATCATCAACAGCATCGTGCCCTACCTCTTCGCCATGGGGCGCATCCGTGGTCATCAGCCATGGATCGACCGTGCGTTGGGGCTGATGGAGCAGCTTCCCGTGGAGCGGAACAGCATCGTGGACATGTGGGCCGGCCTGGGCGTGGAGGCGGGAAATGCCGGACAGGGACAGGCCTTGATCGAACTGAAGAAGCGCTACTGCGCGGAGCGGAATTGCCTTTCCTGTGCCATCGGGGCGCATCTGCACAAGCAGGCCGGGAGCCCTTCCTAATATCGTTTTCACGTTACAGAAGCACTTGAATTTTCGGGCATCTCAACCCTTGTCGAACAGCTTTTCATCTCCCCGGCTGAACGTAGTTTCTGATAGGATCAGCTGATCAACCAATCCTCATATTACTGGCGTCCGGGATAATTCTGGCCAGACACTTTCGCGATTCCGGGTCATGCCCGGAATGACATTCGTTCTTGGATCGGGCGTTCTAATAGCTGCGCCCAGCGCAGCTATTAGAACGCCCGATCCTCCCGTGGTTGTCACCCCGGCCCTGAGCCGGGGTCGCGAAAAGGCTGCAGGAGGTTGTTCATTGGATCCAGGCCCGCTCATCTCGGAACACGGTCAAGGACCCTGTTATCAATCCCTTCAGGATAACTGAGCACTGCTCCCCGGACACCAGTGATCCTTCACATCAGCTGATCCAACGTTGACTGGACCTCATGCTCTTTGCAGGATCACTTTCCCGCTCAACCAAGAGGTGCCATAAGGATAGCGGATCAGGTAAATGCCGGTGGCGTATGCGCCCAGGTCGATCTGGACGGGCTCGTCCGCCTTCAATCCTTTCACCATTTGAAGTACTTTCCCGCTGAGGTCCGTGATGTACAGTTCAGGAATATCCACCTCCGCCGTGATGTGTACGATCCCCGAGGTCGGGTTCGGCCAGTAGCTCCAGCGGATCGTCGGCAATGTGGACGGTATCCCGGTCGGTCCTTCGGGGCCTGTTGCGGTGGTATCCGTTGGTTGTGTGTTGCTTGGGGCCAGCACCAGCGAGTCCGGATAGCCCAGCTCCAGTTCGGGTATTTGCTGCTCGCAATCGGGCATGTAGGTGTAGCTCTTCATCACCCGTACGAGCAGGTTGTTCAAGCTCTCCACGTCATAGTGGTCCGTAGTCGGCTCGATGTGTGGGGCACCGATCCCGCTGTGATCGGTGAGGAAGGTGTAGGTGCCGTTGGTGCCCAAAGCCAGCGTGCGCATCAGGTATTCGGTGCGCTTGTCGATGCCGCTGGCCGCCACGGTAACGATCCGGATGCCTTTGTCGGCCGCCTGACGGACCAGTGCCTGCATTTTTTCCTCTTTGCCATGGTGCGGGCCTGCATCCAAGACCAAGAAGATGATCCGTGTGCGCGCCTCGGCGCTCCAGCTCAGGTGGTTGATGGCCGAGTCCAAGGCCACATCCACGGCTTCGGGCGTGTCGCCGCCACCATCGGCCCGCTGGTCGGAGATGAAATTCACCGCTGCGGAAAGCACGCGGGTGAAGTCCATGCTGCGGGTGAGGTATTCCTCGTTGCTCCCCTGATCACGATAGAACACGTTCGCAAAGCGGAAGTTGAGCCGGTCCCCGATCTGCTTGCTCCGGAAGATGATGTCGTTCATTTCGGCCCGCAGGAAGTCGAGCTCGTCCTGCATGGAGCCGGTGGCGTCCACCACGAAAGCCACGTCCACGTTGTCATTGCTATTGCACGGAACATCGAGCACCAGCCGGTTCACGCCCTGTCCGAACGGTTTGGCACGGTCCACACGGAACATGCGCCCCCGGTGGAAAACCTCCAACACCATCCGCCCGGTCGTCAGGGTGTCCTTTGCGTCCAACGCCGCCCAGAGTTCCGCTTTGCCGGTGTTGTCGGTGCGCGCGCGAAAGAGCACGCTGCCCTCCTTCCGTTTCAGGACCACCACCGCATCGGCGATGGGAAGGCCGCTCATGGTCTGCAGGTCCAGCGTATACCGGCCGTTCGGCGCGATCGACCATCTGTTCCGCATCGCGCTCAGGGCCGTGGCCGAGAGGTCCTCCCACTGGGTGAATTTTGAGAAGTCGTTCACCTCGCCGGCCGTAAGCATGCCATAGCTGACGCCTGATCTCCGTTCCGGGCCCTCGGCCAACCTCATGTAGCCCATGGCCGGTTCCGAGAGGTCGAGCATGCTTGTTCTGCGGCTGTCCATGGGGGCCGCAAACGCCGGGGAGTCCTCTGCCCGTTCACTGTCCCGGGCGGGCCGGCTTTCCGTGGGCCGGCTTGTGCGCTTGGGTTTGCTCGCATCCTCCGCCACGGAAAAGTCCACCTTTTCGTCGGCCCGCACTTTTACCGTCCGGGTGGAGGACGTGTAGCCGTCGTAGCTCACCACACAGGTGTAGGTGCCCGTGTCCAAGCGCACATTGAAATTGCCCGAACGGTCGGTGAGCACCGAAGCGATCAGGTCCTCGCCCCGGTAGATGTCCACGTTCCCATAGCCCAAGGCGCTCATGGAGCTGCCGGTGTTCAGGTTGCCGCTGATGGACTGGGCATGGGAGGTGAGGGAAATTCCAAGGGAAAGGACGGTGAGGAACAAGAGCCGCATGTAGGGGATGTTAATGCCCTCTTGTACACGCGTACCGGCCCGAGGTTCATTCGGGATGTGTTGATCCATTCAAAAAAATCCCCGAGGCCGACCGTAGCTACCTAAATTGCCGCCTCAAATGGTCGCGTCCGGCGCGGCAACAACATGATCGACCGCATCAAGACCCTCTTCGAGCATCACGCTTTCGGCGTGTGCGAATGGTGGGCGCACAAGCTCAACATCAAGACTGAGCAGGTGCGGCTCAGCTTCATCTATCTCGGCTTCGTCACCGCCGGGCTCAACGTGGTGGCCTACTTGGTGATGGCCTTCGTGCTCCAGCACAAGGAGCGTATCAAGCGGCCTTTCGCCAAGCGGAGCACGGTGTGGGAGTTGTGAGCGGCGTGACCCCGATGACGAACAACGACATCCTCAAAAAGCTGCGCGTGGCCCTGAAGCTGCGCGACACCGACATCGTGAAGATCATGGCCTTGGTGGATTTTCACATGACCACCTCCGAACTGGGCGCCTTCTTCCGCACCGAAGACCATCCGAACTACAAGGAGGCCGGCGATCAGGTGCTGCGGAATTTCCTCAATGGTCTTGTGATCCACCTGCGCGGTCCGATGCCGGAGAGGAAGAAGGATTAGCCGGAGGTGGTGACTTGTCTTATGTCTTATGTCCAATGCTCGCTCAAGCATAGGACATAAGACATAAGACATCAGAAATCCCACTCCCTCGCCTTAGCTTCGCCACATGAGGCTACTGATCACCGGAAGCAACGGCCTGCTGGGGCAAAAGCTCATTTCCGCACTGCGGAAAGACCCCGATGTGAAGTTGCTCGCCACCTCGCGTGGCACCGACCGGACCTTGGTTCCTTTGGGAGATCGCTACCGGCCATTGGACATCACGGACCGGACGCAGGTGGACGCAGTATTCAATGAGTTCCGCCCCGAGGTCGTGATCCATTCCGCAGCTATGACCAATGTGGATACATGCGAGATGGATCCCAAGGCATGCCGCCTGCAGAACGTTACCGCCACGGAACACTTGGTGCGTGCGGCCAAACGCCATGGCAGCCACTTCATCTTCCTCAGCACCGACTTCATTTTCGATGGAAAGAACGGGCCTTACCGCGAGGAGGATGAAGCAGCGCCGCTGAGCATTTATGGGCAGAGCAAGCTGGACGGCGAGCGGATCGTGCAGGAAGCAGGCTTGGAACGTTGGGCTATCGCGCGGACCATCATCCTCTACGGCATTGCCGAAGGGCTAAGTCGCAGCAACGTGGTGCTCTGGGCGAAGGACGCGTTGGAGAAGGGCGAGCCCATCAAGGTGGTGGATGACCAATGGCGCATGCCCACCTTGGCCGAGGATCTGGCGGACGGTTGCATCCGCATCGTGAAACGCCACGCCACGGGGATCTATCACCTCAGCGGGCCGGACGGGATGAATATCTTGGAACTCGTGAAACGCACAGGGGCCTTCTTCGGCTTAGACACCGGCGTTGTGACCCCCATCAAGAGCGAAAGCTTGGGCCAGCCCGCCAAACGGCCATCTGTCACCGGTTTCATCCTGGACAAGGCCCGCCGTGACCTTGGCTACGCGCCCCACGGATTCGAGGCGGGATTGGCCATGCTGCGTGATCAACTGGC
This sequence comes from uncultured Flavobacteriales bacterium, assembly GCA_963706125.1. Classification (GTDB taxonomy): domain Bacteria; phylum Bacteroidota; class Bacteroidia; order Flavobacteriales_F; family PHOS-HE28; genus PHOS-HE28. The sequence continues at coordinate 161,552 of CAVPLQ010000004.1, read as the reverse complement.
ACATTAAGTAATTCACATGGCACGTCGTCGCAGGGCCCGGCCATGGAAGGAGGAACTGAAGGACCTCTTCGCCATGCACCGTGGCGAGCGAAGGGCTTTCGCGGTCCTGCTCGCGCTTTGTTTGCTCGGAGCGGCCTGGGTCACCTGGGAGCAATGGTTGCGACCATGGAGTTTGTCTGATAAGGACCAACTGGAAGTGGCCTGGTGGGGGATGCAGGACAGCACCTCGGACGGTAAAGCTCTCGCGGGAAGATCAGTTGATGGCATCCATCTCTTCAAATTCGACCCGAACGGGCTGCCCATTGAACAGTGGACCGAACTGGGTCTGAGCGAAAAGCAGGCCGGTGCCATCCATCGCTACGAGGAGCGCGGCGGAAAATTCCGGACCAAGAAGGACGTGGCCAAGATGCGCGTGGTGGACCCGGAACTCTACACGCAGTGGGAACCTTTCATCCTGCTTCCAGACTCCTTACCTCGGAAAGAATGGAAAACATACGTCAAACAGGATCGCTGGCCGAGGGACAGCTCGCGTTGGGAACCGCGTGAGCACAAGACCTATGGCGATCGCGAGAACGCGGCGGCCGTTGAACTGAACGGCGCGGATTCGGCGACGTTGGTGACCATACGCGGCATCGGTCCGTCCTTCGCGCGGGGCATTATCAAATACCGGGACTGGCTCGGAGGCTATGCCAGCTTGGACCAGCTCAGTGAGGTGTACATCATGCGGGACAAGCCGGACGCGGTGGAGCGCATCAAAGTGAAGCTCATCGTTGATCCCTCGCTCATGAAGCGGATCAACTTGAACAGGTGTACCGTGGAAGACCTCGGCCCACATCCATATTGCGGTTGGAAGGTGGCCAAGGCGCTCATCGCCTACCGGGATCACCATGGACCGTTCCCCAATGTGGCCGCGATCTCCAATTGCGTGCTGGTAACCGACAGCATCCGGGAACGGTTGTCGCCCTACCTCACCGTGGAGCCGTGAGCGGGGCGCCTATCGGCGCTTCCGGCATCCGGCGTTTTGTACCACGGATCCACACGGATAAACACGGATGGGAAAGTCAGATCCTATCAGTCCGATGCTTATCGGCCAAGCGCAGACCCCAGCTTTTGGATAGTGCATGAGAAAGGCATTTATCCGTGTCGATCCGCGTCCCTCCGTGGTTCACCTTCAGGACCAACCGCGCCGATAGGCGCGGCCAGTAGCCCGTTAGTGAGAAAGGCAATAATCCGTGTCCATCCGTGTCCATCCGTGGTTCCCTTCAGAACAAACCGCGCCGATAGGCGCGGCCAGAAGCCTTGCACCATCCCGAAATCCTATCCATCAAAGGGAAAGGTTTATTTTGCGGCCCTCGCAGCTCCCGCATCCGTTATTCAAGATCAGTGGGCGCGACATAATCCTCAACATGGAATTCAGCACCACCGAGAACCGGCAGATGATCGCACAGGCCGTGCGCGACCTCGTTGAACGCGAGGTCCGGCCCAACCTCATGGACTGGGACGAAAGCCAGCACATGCCCATCGACCTCTTCAAGAAGCATTTTGGCCCGTCCGGGATGCTGGGCGTATTGGTGCCGGAGGAATACGGCGGTGCGGGCCTCGGCTACCATGAATACGTGGACACCATTGTGGAGGTGGCGCGGGTCTGTGGCAGCATCGGTCTCAGCGTGGCCGCGCACAATTCGCTCTGCACCGGCCACATCATGTACTTCGGCAACGACGCGCAGAAAAAGCGCTGGCTCACCAAGCTCGCCACCGGCGAATGGCTCGGCGCATGGGCGCTCACAGAAGCCGGCACCGGCAGCGACGCCATGCGCATGGCCACCACCGCTAAGAAGGAAGGGAAGGAGTGGGTGCTGAACGGCACCAAGAACTGGATCACCCATGGCATCAGCAGCGATGTGGTGGTGGTGATCGCCCGCACCGGCGAACTGCTGGACAGCAAAGGCATGACGGCCTTCGTGGTGGAGCGCGGAACGCCAGGAATGAAAGGTGGCAAAAAGGAGAACAAGCTCGGCATGCGCGCCAGCGAGACCGCCGAGGTGATCTTTCAGGATTGCCGCATCCCGGAGGAGAACGTGCTCGGTGAAGTAGGGCAGGGGTTCCAGCAGGCCATGAAGGTGCTCGACGGCGGAAGGATCAGCATCGCAGCGCTTTCGCTCGGCATCGCCAAGGGCGCTCTGGATGCCAGCGTGGCCTATTCCAAGGAGCGGCACCAGTTCGGCAAGCCCATCTCGGATTTTCAGGCCATCAGCTTCAAACTCGCCGACATGGCCACGCGCATCGAGGCGTCCGAGCTGCTGATCCGGCAGGCCTCGGACATGAAGAACAAGGGCCAGCGCATGACCAAGGAAAGCGCCATGGCCAAGTACTACGCCAGCGAAGCGTGTGTATACGCCAGTACCGAGGCCGTGCAGATCTTCGGAGGCTACGGCTACACCAAGGATTTCCCGGTGGAGAAGTTCTATCGCGATAGCAAGCTCTGCACCATCGGTGAGGGGACTTCGGAGATCCAGAAGCTGGTGATCAGTAGGGAGGTGTTGCGGTAGGGGGTGATCGGTGATCAGACGGCTGCCGACTGCCACTACCAACAGCGACCTCCGAAGGGAAGGGCTTCACCAAGTCACACCCATCATCAGCCCAGTAGCCTCGTCGTTCGCATAGGGCATCACGGACAGCCCACCCGGCAAGCGGCGCTTATGCAGCTCGGGTATGAGGACGCCCACCAAAGCCCCAAAACCGGCGCCCACCAATACATCCGAAGGGAAATGCTTGGCCGCCCTCACCCGGTAGTAGCCGGTCAGCAGGGTGGGCACCGTGGCAGCCCCATAAAGCCACCAGCGCTTACCACCCAGTTCGGGGTGCAGGTCGTCCATCACCTTGGCCATGAAGAACGTGGAGGTGGCCACCGTGGAAGTATGGCCGCTGAAGAAGGAGTTGCGGTTGGTGCGGTCGGTACGGAGGTCCAGGCCCGCCTCGGGTATGTAGGCGATCGGACGGTAGCGACCTGTGCTGATGGCCGTCCAGCCTTGCACGGAGGAGTTCACCAGCATGGCTTCGATATACATCGCCATCAAGGGCTTCCACTCCTCGCGCACCCGTTTGTCCAAACCCAACAAGGCGGGCGCCACGAGGGAAATGCCCAGTATCATGTCGCTCCGATCGATGGTCTCTTGCCGTTCGTACAAGTTCAAGCTCAAGGCGAAGCGGTCGATAGGTGTCACCGACGCCGAGCTCAAGGTCTGCACGATTTGTTCATCGAGCGCTGTTTGCTGGGCTGTTTGCTGCATGCACATGTAGGTGAGCACGCCCGTGCCCACAATGACAGAACCATCCCGCCACGGGGACAAGCGATATACTGCACTATCCCCCTGTGCCAGCAATCCACTCGGCAAAAACAGTCCTGCGATCAGGAGTCCGGTCAAAACACGTTTGAGCGACATCACTCAAAGTTAACGAAAATTGCGGAGCGTTATTATCTGCGGGCCAAATGTGGCGCTCGGCTGACATTCGCCCGTGAGCAAGGGTGTCCGTCGTGCGGTTTCAATGCTTCATTTGCTTTCTTCCGCCAATGGCAGCGCCTTTGGAGAGGATGCTTCGAGGCCATGGTGGTTCTGCTCCACCCTTTAACAGGAGGGCATGGCCCAGCTTGCCATCCCCCGGCACGCCGGAATGTGCCGGTCGTTCCCCGACTGGATACTTTTCTTCCTTCCGCACCGGCCCACAAGGGAGGCTGGCTGGGAAATGCGACCGTGTAACACCCGATCGAGGCGTATCGCCTCCTTCAGCCGCCTGCTGCGTAACTTCGGCTACGCTTTCGCATCCAAATAACCGCTGCCCTAATATGTATCGTGCTTGCCTTAGATCCCATGACAGGTTCCGGGTCATACAGGCAGAGAAGATAGATCAAGGTCACTTTCCATGGCGTTCACCCTGAAACCAGCTCCCTATCGCACACGGGCCCTCCGGTTCGCATATAAGTGGCCACTTATTTCGGCAGTGCTTACTCAGGTGGTGTTCTGGATGATGCTCAACTCGGTCTTTGTCGCTTCAGCTTATCTGGTCCTGAAGGCCGCCTCACTCACAACCCCTGACCTGGGACTTCCACCATTTACGATGGTCTGGAGGCTGATGATGATCATTTCAATCGTCTATGGAACTGCACTGGGCATGATCGACCGCCTCTTCGAGCGCCGTTTCAGGCCCCATATTTCCTTGGGGATGCATATCCTTGGCAAGGGCCTGCTGTATTCCGCTGCCTATACCGCCATCGCATTGGTGGGCCTGCTCGCCTTGGACCATCTGATTGCTCCCTACCGTTTCGGTCCCATTAACCTGGACCACGCTGGTACTGGCAGGATGACCGTCCTGCTCACTCTTGCGCCGACTACCTTGGCAGGCAACTTCCTTATTTCCTTCATCAACCAGGTGAGCCGCAGCTTCGGGCCGGGGATGTTGGCCGCTATGATCACAGGCCGATACCGCAAGCCGGTATGCGAGAAACGCGTGTTCATGTTCATGGACCTGCGTGATTCCACCGCCCTTGCCGAACGCTTGGGCCCGGACAAATACAGCGCCATGGTCCGTGACTTGTTCCACGACACGGATTCCGTGGTCCCGCGCTACCAGGCCGAGGTTTTTCAGCATGTGGGGGATGAGGTGGTACTGACCTGGGATGCTCGTGGCTTGGCCGACGGCACGGACTGCCTATTGCTGTTCTTCGCCGTGCGGGAAGCCATCCAAGCACGTTCCAAGCGCTACCTCGGGCGCTATGGTGTGCTACCGGAGTTCAAGGCCGGGTTGCATCTGGGGGACGTGGTGGCAGTGGAAGTGGGGGACATCCGGAGAGAGGTGGCCTATCATGGGGATACGATCAACACCGCGTCGCGCATCCAAGGGCTCTGCAACGATACCCAGCGGACCTTGCTCGTTTCACGGACCCTGTTGGACTTTTGCCACTTGGAGGACCACCCGGACCTGAAGGCGGAGGACATCGGCAAGTTGCAATTGAAAGGCAAGCAGACCCTAGTGGATGTGATCGCCATCGAATGTACTAAGGGAGAGGTGCCGGACCTTCGAAGGCGTACCGGAAAGAGCGTATCAACCAAGCAGCCTGTAAGAACATGACGGAGCTCGTCGGAAAAGCGGAACAGTTCGTGCGCACACACATGGCGGCACATTTCCCGGCCACCATCACCTACCACAATGTGGAGCATGCGGAACAGGTGGCACAGGCCGCCGGGCTGCTCGCCCAACGGGAAGGCGTGACCGATGAGGAGCGCACGGCCCTCCTGCTGGCCGCTTGGTTCCACGACGCGGCCTATCACCTCGGCGTGGATGGCCATGAGGAACGGGCGGCGGACCTCGCTGCGGAGTTCCTGCGAAAAGAAGGCGCCGATGCGGCCCTTGTGGTGCAGATACGCGCCTTGATCCTTGCCACCGATCCGGCCCGGAAGCCGGCAAATGCGCTGGAGCACCTGATATGCGATGCGGATATCTCGCATATTGCATCGGACGACTACATGCAGTTGGCCGGTGCGTTGCGTGCCGAACTGAAAGGCTTCCAAGGCCGGGTGTTCAGCAAGCGGAACTGGACGGAGCAGAACATCGCACTGCTGGAACGCAGCGAGTTCATGTCCGGTACGGGCAAGGCCCTGTGGGAGGAGGGGAGACGGAAAAACCTGGAAGGGCTGCGGGAAGAACTGGCCAAGTTGAAGAAGAAAGTGGCGCACGAGAAGGAGGCCAAAAAGGAGACGGATGCGACCAAGGCGGCGCGGGCGAAGTTCAAGGGCACCGAGCGCGGTACCGAAACGCTTTTCCGCGTCACCATGAGCAATCATACGCGCCTCAGTCGGATCGCCGACAACAAGGCGCACCTCATGCTCACGGTGAACGCCCTGATCATCACCTTGCTGATCTCGAAGCGCGCCGTTAGTGGTGCAGCTGCTGTCCATGCGTGGCCCACCGGTATCCTGCTCCTCACCAGCGTGCTCTCCATCATTACCGCCACGCTGGCCACTTGGCCCAAGGTCACCCGCGGCATCACTTCCAAGCAGTCCGTTTTGGACCGCACGGCGAACCTGCTCTTCTTCGGCAACTTCCACAAGATGAAAGTGGAGGATTTCCAGTGGGGCATCAACGAGGTGATCAAGGACCGCGACTTCCTCTATGGCAGCCTCACGCGCGACCTCTACTTCTTGGGGAGTGTTCTCAACAGCAAGTACAACTACCTCCGTGTCACCTACATCATTTTCATGGTTGGTATTGTGGCTGCAGTGTTGGCATTCATGTACACGGGCTTCCCGCAGCCGCTTGCGCTTTGATCAGAAGAAGAAGCCCAGCCGCACGTCCAGCAGGTCGTCGTCGTCGCTCACCGCGTAGGTGGCTTGGAGCACGACCATGTCCAACGGGCTGAGGAAGAAGCCCCCCCCGAACGCATGGTGCCACATCGGGCTATTGTGCGTGCCGAACACCCATACGCGACCGGCATCGGCCAAGGCGATAAGACCGAGGCGGAAGGGTAGGAAACCGTTGTGCGAGGACAGGAGGTCCGAGCGCACTTCCAAGTTGCCATAGGCCGCCAGGTTGCCCGAGAACCGGTCACGTCGTAGGCCGCGCATGGCTTCCTGCCCGCCGAGGGTTGCCGCGGTAAGCGGATCGATGTCGTTCGAGCGCCGCACCACCGCCATGCGTATGGCGAGCACGCCCCTGTAGCGGCCTATGTCTACCGGCGAATACGTGCGCAGGTCCGCATTCAAGCCCCGCACATCCGTGCCGAGACCGAGGTTGCCAAGGGCTTCCGCCCGGAGCTCCAAACGCACGCCCCGCCGGGGCTCCTTCACATTGTCCACGTTCACCACGGAATATTCCAGAAAGCCGCCAAGATATTTCATGTCGTCCACGTCGGGAAGCCGCTCACTGCCCGGAAGTTCCTTGCTGAGCACCCCTTGGGAGGAACTGAAGTAGTGCCCGCCGATCTTCAGGTGCTGGATGTCCCCGAAGGTCCGCTCGGCATAGGGCATGATGTCGACCAGGTCCAAGCGGAATTGGAACTGGCTGTCGCTAGGAGGCTGCGTGGTGCGGTTGCCCATGCCGAAATAGTTGAACCGGTAGTCCGGGGCGAGCACCTCCGCGTCCAGGCCAAAGCCGGTCTTTCCCAACACGTTGTTCACCTTGCCGCGATAGTCGAGGTGGTAAGCGCCGGTCTTCAGGGCCGTGCTGGCCGTGAAGTGGTGCTGCCATTTGAAGGGCTCCGCCTTGAAGCCATGCTTGGTCCATGTGAAGCCGCCTCCGAGGAAGACACCGTCGTCCTTGTTGTAGCCAACGGCCGCCACAGGCATCAGCAGGTCCGGCACATATTCGTCCCGCACGTACTCCACCTCGTTGCGGCCGGAGCTTTTCACCAAGCGTGCCTCGGTGCCGAGATGCCTTTTCTTGTTCGCTTTCTTGCCACCGGAACCGTAAATGATGGTGCGCTTTGCGCAACTGCGCACCTGTGAATCGTCCTTCACCTTGGAGCGGTCCTCACCTTCGATGATGCGCAGCTTGATCGCACGGCGCACGTCCCCCGAGATCTCGAAGTCATCCTTGCCGGCAATGCCGTAGAGCCGGATCTCCTTCGTTTCGGATGGTAGGAACACCCGGTGGTAGACGCGCTCGTCGTCGTGCTTCTTGCGCTTGTCCCACATCTCCACTTCGGTGCTGCCGTCGGCCATGCGCTTCACTACGAAGCGTTCCCCCTCGTAGGTCCCCACCACGTTCACGTTGCGGGCCAGTTGGAGGTACATGCGGCGAGCGAGCTTCTCCAGCCCGTCCCGCCGGCCCTTGAGGCCCGCCATGGCGAAGGCGCCCATGCCCCGCTGGGCGGTGTCCGGCAGTTGGATGATGGCCTTGCTGAACACGCTGTCGGTGAGCTCGGTGCGCATGCTGTCCGCGATGCTTTTCCATGCGGGCCAGCTAAGGCCGGTGAGGTAGGCGCGGTCGAAGTAGCGCGCGTTGAAGTTTTGCCCGGCCATGTCCCGGATGTCCGGTCCGTAGGTCTGGAATTTCGGCATCAACCATTTCCGGTTGAAGATGTTAGGCAATATGCCGTCCTGGCGAAAGAAAGCCTCGTCGCGATCGCGGGGGACAGGCTTGTACAGCGTTTTCCCGTGGGGCAGGTCGTAGGTGGCCCATCGCCATTGGTCGTCGTGCCGGTCCCAATCGCCGATCTCCAGGTCCAGCAGCCGCGCACGCAGCACGGCCCGGTGGTCCAGCACCGCGTCGTGCGACTTGCGCAGGGCATCGATCAGGTCGGTGGAACTGACCAGGTCCTTGGAGTTGCCTAAGGAGGGCGTGTGCGACCAGTCACCGCTGGTGCGCTCTTCCAAAAGGCCGAGGGTGTTGGCGAAAGCATCGCGGTAAATGTCCAGACCGGGGTCGTCTCCCACAAACACCAACCGAGGGTCGGTGTGCAGCACTTGTACAGCATCGGCGATGGGGCCCACCATCACGCTGGCATAGGGATGGTTGGCCGCGATGCCGTCCACCACAACGTCCTCCACCACGCTGCTGCGCAATTGCGGGTCCAAGGCCATACCGGGATATTTACGGACCAATCGCAGCACATACTCGTGCCCGTTGCCGGCCTTCAGCTTCACTGACCGGGTCTGCATGCCGCCCCCGATGCTTTTCGCCGTGAGCCCGCCGAACGTGGTGTCCATATGCAGCACGGGCACCTTGATGGGCGCGGCCCACAGGTCACGGTAGAGGTTGCCGAGGAAGAAGCGCTTGAACTTGCCAGCCGCAAGCTCCGCGTTGGGTACTACGGTCACGCTGTCCCGCAGGTCGAGCATGGGCCGGTCGTCGGCTTGGCGGAGGGCATGCGCCGGCGGTGCCTCGATGGGCATGGAATACACGGGCTTCGCGCCACCGGAGAGGGTGAAGAAGCTGAGCGAGAGGCTGCCGTCCGCTGCGATGTCGATCCGTGCGAAGCCACGCTCTGAAGCCCCGAAGGATAACGGGTTCGGAGCTTGCAGGAAGGCGGTCTTGCTGCCGGCACCGCTCACCACATAATGGATGCCGTCCCGGCGCAGGTATTCCAAATTGTGCTCGTGCCCGGCGGCATACACCGTTCCGGGATACTCTTTCAACAGCTTTTCAACCCCCTTCCGCAGCCGGGTGTACCGCGCATTGGCCAAGTCCTGCACATTGCCGATCAGTTTGCGGTACCCGGGGTAGATGCTGCCGATCACAGGCAGGGGCAGCCACAGGTGTTTGTTGAGGGCAGTGAGCGGGAACAGGTGGTCCTTGAACGGGAAGTAACCCCCATGCTCTCCGTATGAATACACCGGGTGGTGTGCGGCGATGATGATGCGCTTGCCCTTGTTGTGCTTTAGTAGGTCCTCCAGCAAAAGGAGGAACTCCTTTTCCGTGGCCACATCGCAGCCGTCGCGCGGCCCTTCCGGCCTCTTGTTCAATTGCAGCCACCACTGCGTATCGAGAAAGACCAGCACGGTGTTGTTGCCCAGGTCCATATGGTCGGGTCCCGGGCAGCCATGGTCAGGCTGGAAGGCCCCCTTTCCCAAAGTGTCCTGGATGTATTTTTCCTGCCGCTCCACGAAGGCCCGGCCCTTGCGACCGCCCTGTTGCCAATCGTGGTTGCCGGGGATAAAGACCGTGTGACCGGGAAAGCGCTCCGCCGCCTCGATCTGGGGCGCGAGGTTGGCCTCGTCCCGCTTGCGCACGGGATCGTTCTTCTTGTGCAGTCCTTCTGGGTAGAGGTTGTCGCCGAGGAATACCAAGGCGTGCTGAACTGCCGTGTCCTTGGCGGTCACCTCCTCCAGCAGGCGCATCACCGGGGCGCTGTGGTCCTCACCTGCAGCACCGGCATCGCCCATTAAATAGAGGCTCCGGGTACCGGTCTTCTCCTGCGCGAAGGCTGATGGGCCACCCACCGTCAGCAGGCACAGGGCCACGGCGTGCAGGCACTTTCCCATTCTCATCCTTTCGGCAGTTCCCCGAGGTTTCGCAGGGTGGCCTCCGCATGGATGATGGTGGCCAGCCGGTGCAGGCGCTCGTAAGCGGCGAGCTGTTTGTTGTAGCGCTTCAGGTCGGCCTCGTTCAACTGGCCCGCGTCCCGCAGGTCCATCCTGTCGGCGAGGTCGTGTACCTTCACACGGGTGGCCAAGCGGTTCTTTGCCACGCGGTCGATGTATCCGTCATAGTCCTCGTCCTTTACTCGACTAATGTGGGTGAGGGCCACCAGTACATGGTCCGGAAAGCCCTTCTTGCGCAGGGTCTCCACGGTGTGGTCGGAGCGCTCAAGCACATCGTGGATGGCGGCGAGCAGCCGTTCGTCATCATCCTTTCCGTGCGTCACCACGCGCATCACGTGCAGGATGAACGGCTCCCCGAAGCGGCCGGTCTGGCCTTTGTGGACCTTGGCGGCCAAGCGGATGGCACGTTCGAGGAGGTGTTTTGTTGGGGATGGTGGTTCCGGCATCGGTATCCGTGGCCCGGCCACGCCTCTTTAATTAGGTCTGAATATTACCGCTGAACGAGCGGGGTTGTTTACCTATTGATGCAAACGAGCACTGCGAGTTACACCGGAGGAAGCCCGAATGTACCGCCAACGTGGTCTATCCAAGGTGCAGCACCTGTTCGTCCGGCGCTGGCACCCCACCAAAATGAACTACAAGGGCATGCTGAAGGACGGAAAGGGCACGGACTTCATCGTGAAGGACATCGCGTTCGACGTAGCGATACCGGTGACGTTGTTCAACAAGGCGATGTTGCGGAAGTGAAGGTTATCGGTGCCTGCCCACTGTGGTCCGCCTGCCTCCCGATCACCCGGTCCGGCCATCCCTCGCGTCGAACGTTTGCTCCAACAGAGCAAGCAATCGCTCCGTCACTTTGTGCAGGGCTATGAGTTGGACACTCATATTGCGTGAATGGTCTTCCAACACCGCCAAGGGCATCATGGCCCCGTACTGCCGCCGGTCTCTAACATGGACTACTACGACCACGGGGGAAATGCCGATGTGCCCGACCTGATCGACCAACAATACCATTTTGACACCTATTTGGCCGGGTCAGACCACCATGGGCAGTTCTTTTATCCCTCCTTCTTCGGGGTTTCCGCGGTGACGCGGAGCACGTTTGTGATCCAGTGAAACGTAACGGGAACGTGAGGACCGACAGCGGCAATAGGGCAGGAGGCGCAGGGCAAAAGGGCAGTGGCCTTGTTCGTGGTGGACAGCGGTTCGCTATAGCCTACCTTTTGTGCTGTTTCGGCCTGCTCGGATGCGAGGACGTGTTCATCCAACATCCGTGGCAAGTGGATGTTCCTGCGGATCTGCGCGACCTCAACGCGGGCGCGATCCATGATGTACAGCAAGCCTTGGCCGGGGCGGAAGGCAGTTTCAGTTTTGCGGTGGCCAGTGATCCGCACTTCTATTACGACGACCTGACTGATGTGATGGACCACATCAACGGGGACGGGCTTTCACGCTTCACAGTGATTGCGGGGGACCTGACGGACCAAGCACTGACACAGGAGTTCACCTGGTACGCACGCGTTGTAACGGACTATGCCAAGCCTGTGGTCTCCCTGATCGGCAACCACGACCACTTGGCCAACGGAAGGCTGATCTATGAACGCATGTTCGGCCCCCGGAACCAAGTGTTCCACGCCGGTGGTGCGCGCTTCGTGCTGTTTGATAATGTGGAGGTGGAAAGTGAGTTCCCCGTGGATCACGACTGGCTTTCCGCAGCATTGGCGATCCCGTACGACGGGCCGACGATCGTGTTCATGCACATCCAACCCACGGATGTGCAGCTCGTGGGCGCGCCGCTCCAGGCCCTGGACGCGATCATGGATGCGCATAGGCCCGATGCGGTGTTCATGGGGCACCTGCACAGCTACGCGCAGGGTGCGTTTTCCGGAGGAACACCGTGGGTCACTGCACCCTGGCCGCATCGGATGAAGTACCTGCGCGTCACCGTAAGCCCGGATACCATCTTGCATGAACGCATCGAGGTACCATGAGATGCCCGCTGACATATCTGCTTTTCGCTTTGGCGGTGGGCGCAACCGGCCAAGTGGTCCCGGACACCATGCGAGCGCCGCGTTGGACCGTGCGCACACAGTTCGCAGGGATGCAGGGCACACTGTCCACTGGCTTGTTCAGGAACATGCCGGAAGGGCGCTTGCATGTGGGGGCACAGTACGGCTTCGCACCTTCGAGGAATGGCGGCAAGGCCTACCACGGCGCCATTCTCCGCGCCACCGGCTCCTGGTTCCCGATCCACCGGCCGCAGTTCGGCAAATGGAACTTGAGCCCGATCATGTCCCTCGCCGCCGCTTGGGAATTGGGCGGGATCGCTTTTCTGTCATTGCCGAAGAACTACCCGGACGACTACTACGCCCCGCAATCCCTCCACGGCCTTCTCAGCTTCGGCGGGCGCGTGGGCCGCGTGGGCGATGACGGTAGCTGGTCGTTCACCGCGGAGGCCGTTACCATGGACACCTATCTCTGGTACGGCTTGATCCAACAGCAGATCAAAATACACAACATGTGGAACCTCGCATTGGGGCTTGAATATCACTTCTGAGCCAATGCACAAGAGGTACTCTTTGCTGAAGAACGTCATCTGGGTGGCGCTCGTCGCCGCCGTGGTCGAGCTGCTTCTCCACCTTGTCCGCAAGGGCTTCAACCCGCTGGCCAAGCGCGCAACCGGGGCGGGCAGGATCAAGTGTCGCGTTCGACGCGCCGATCCCGGAGACCATGTTCAACAAGGCGATGCTGCGGAAGTGAAAAATAGTACGGTGGCCGGGATTGTACCGATCCCCGAAAAAGCTATATTTGCGCCCCCATTCAGAAAATAGACCATGCTGATCATCCCGGTGAAAGAAGGCGAGCCCATCGATAAGGCGCTGAAGAAGTTCAAGAAGAAGTTCGAGCGCACGGGCACGTTGCGTGCTTTGCGCAAGCGCCAGGCCTTTTACAAGCCTTCGGTTGAGCGCCGTAAAGAAGTACTGCGTGCCACCTACAAGCAGGAAAAATACGGAGGCGAACAGTAACCCGTGAATTAACCGCGCTGAATGGCGAAAGGACCGATCGGTCTTTTCGCCATTTTTGCGTTGATGCCCGTCGAGCGCTTTCTGGAACACCTTGCTTTTGAGAAGCGCGCCAGCCCGCTCACGGTGAAGGCGTACCGGGGGGACATCGAGCAGTTCACCCGCTTTCTGCAGGAGGAGATCGGCCTGGAGGGTCCGGCAGAGGCCACGGACAAGGCGGTGCGCGCCTGGATGATGCGGATGTTGGAGGAGGGTGTGGGCGCCCGCTCGGTGAACCGGAAGCTCAGTGCGTTGCGTGCCTATTATCACTTTGCGCGGACGGTGGGCGTGGTCCACGCGGACCCCACGGCCTTGATCGAACCGCCAAAGACACCGAAGCGCTTGCCGGAATTCGTGGCCGAACGCGCCATGCGGCAGTTACTGGAGGAGATGCCTTGGCCAGAGGGCTTCGTTGGGATCCGCGACCGGCTCATCCTGGAGCTGCTATACGGCACCGGGATGCGTTTGGCCGAATTGACGGGCCAAACCCCGGCGGACATCGACCTGCGGCGCGGCACGTTGCGCGTATTGGGCAAGCGCAACAAGGAGCGCATCATTCCCATGGCCGACCCTTTGGTCGCCTTGCTGCGCGACTACCTAGCACAACGGGAGGCCTTGGCCAAGCCACCACCATCCGGGTCGCCCTTGCTGGTGCGGCCGGACGGGAACCCGTTGCCGCGGCGCACCGTACAATCCCTCGTTAAGCGTTACCTTAGTGCGGTGACAACTCAGGATAAACGGAGCCCCCACGTCTTGCGCCACACCTTCGCCACCCATCTGCTGGAGCATGGTGCCGACCTCAATGCCGTGAAGGAACTGTTGGGCCACGCGAATCTTGCGGCCACTCAAGTGTATACCCACAACACCGTTGAAAAACTGAAACAGGCCCACCGGCAAGCACATCCGCGCGGCGGGCCCGGACCGACGAAAGCACCATAAAAAACACCGTGACATGAACGTGAACATACATTCCCTCCATTTCGACGCTGACATCAAGCTTGTTGATTTCATCAAGGAGAAGTTGAACAAGCTCACCCAGTTCCATGACAACATCCTCTCCGGTGATGTGACCCTCCATGTTGGGAGCGACGGGGAGCGACCGGAGAACAAGCATGTGGAGATACGCTTGGCCGTGCCGGGGAACGACCTCTTCGCCAAACGCAAGGCCTCCAGCTTCGAGGAGGCGGCCGTAAACACCATCGAGGCGCTCCGCAGCCAAGTGGAGAAGGACAAGACCAAATTGCGGGAAGTGCGCGGATAGCCCGCACCTGTAAGCAATCCGTACACTTAGCATCCTTTAACGACGGCCAGGAAGTAGTTCTTGGCCGTCGTTGTTTGGTGGCGTCGTGCTTTTGTATACATTTGCAGGCCCAATTCCGGGGGTATTACCTCCGGAAGCGGGTCGGGAACGTTCTTTTTCTTGCTGTACATGCCAATGTAGCTCAGCTGGTAGAGCAGCTGATTTGTAATCAGCCGGTCGGGGGTTCGAGTCCCTCCATTGGCTCCGTAAAAGGACCAGGGGAGATACCCAAGCGGCCAACGGGGGCAGACTGTAAATCTGCTGTCTTACGACTTCGTAGGTTCGAATCCTGCTCTCCCCACAACAACGGAGCCAAATTCCGGAAGTCCCCTACAGGCGGGGTCGACCGGCACCAAGCGGGAGTAGCTCAGTTGGTAGAGCATCAGCCTTCCAAGCTGAATGTCGCGGGTTCGAATCTCGTCTCCCGCTCTACTGCCAAACCCTGCTTCCAGGGGTGCGGCGCAACAACGATACAACGGCCTTTGTAGCTCAGAGGTAGAGCACTTCCTTGGTAAGGAAGAGGTCGCGGGTTCAATTCCCGCCAAAGGCTCCACAACAAGGCCGACGGAAATGCCCCGCAAGGGGTGGCATGCACACGAGAAGGGATCAGCCCGGAACGAACGAACGAACAACACCAAACGACCACAATCTTTAAAGGACCATGGCAAAGGAGACCTACCAACGGACCAAGCCGCACGTGAACATCGGTACGATCGGACACGTTGACCACGGCAAGACCACGCTGACAGCAGCCATCACCAAGGTGCTGGCCGATGCGGGCTTTTCCGAGGCGCGCAGCTTCGACTCCATCGACAATGCGCCGGAGGAAAAGGAGCGCGGTATCACCATCAATACCTCCCACGTGGAGTATTCCACGGCGGACCGCCACTACGCCCACGTGGATTGTCCGGGCCACGCTGACTATGTGAAGAACATGGTGACGGGTGCCGCCCAGATGGACGGTGCCATCCTCGTGGTGGCCGCCACCGACGGCCCCATGCCCCAGACCCGCGAGCACATCCTGCTCGGCCGTCAGGTGGGCGTGCCCAAGATCGTGGTCTTCATGAACAAAGTCGATCTCGTCGACGATGCTGAACTGCTCGACCTCGTGGAGATGGAAGTGCGCGAGCTGCTTTCCTTCTATGAGTATGACGGTGACAACACCCCGGTGATCCGTGGCAGCGCCCTCGGTGCCCTGAACGGTGAGGCCAAATGGGTTGAGAGCGTGATGGAGCTGATGAAGGCCGTGGACACCTGGATCTCCATCCCGCCCCGCGACACCGAGAAGCCCTTGCTGATGAGCGTGGAGGACGTGTTCTCCATCACCGGTCGTGGTACTGTGGCCACCGGCCGTATCGAGACCGGCATAGTGAAGACCGGCGACCCCCTCGAGATCATCGGCATGCAGGAGGAGAAGATGACCAGCACCTGCACGGGTGTGGAGATGTTCAAGAAACTCCTCGATCGCGGCGAAGCTGGCGACAACGTGGGCATGCTCCTGCGCGGCATTGAAAAAGACCAGATCCGTCGTGGCATGGTCATCGCCAAGCCCGGCAGCATCACCCCGCACACCGAGTTCAAAGGTGAGATCTACGTGTTGAAGAAGGAGGAAGGCGGACGCCACACCCCGTTCCACAACAAGTACCGCCCCCAGTTCTACTTCCGCACAACGGACGTTACCGGGGAGATCACCATGGAGGAAGGTCGTGAAATGATCATGCCCGGTGACAACGTGACCATCCATGTGAAACTGATCGTGCCGATCGCCATGACCAAGGGCTTGCGTTTCGCCATCCGTGAGGGTGGACGTACCGTGGGTGCCGGCCAGGTGACCGAGATCATCAAGTAAACCAAGTATAGAACGACGCGACAGGGCCGTCCGCCGAAGGGTGGACGGCCTTTGCCGCCGAAAAGTACGGGACGCATAAAGGAACGAACGGGAGTAGCTCAATTGGTAGAGCGACGGTCTCCAAAACCGTAGGCTGCGGGTTCGATTCCTGCCTCCCGTGCCAAAGCAGATGAAGGCGCGAGATCCCGCGCCCCAAACCTAAAGACCAACTAAAGTGGCAAGCTTCAAGACATATCTGAGCGAGAGCTACAACGAGCTCGTCCATAAGGTCAGTTGGCCCACCTGGAAGGACCTGCAGAGCAGTTCCATCCTTGTGTTGGTCTCCGCCCTCATCGTTTCCCTGATCGTGTTCTTCATGGACTTCCTCTTCGGGGTGCATAACATGGGCAACAGCAACTTCTGGAAGGGCATCCTTGGGTTCATCTACAAATTCATCGGACAGTAAGATGGCCGTCACCACCACCAAGAAATGGTACGTGCTCCGCGCCATCAGCGGGAAGGAGAAGAAGGTGAAGGAACTCATCGATACGGAGATCCGCCGCTCCAACTTGGGCAGTTACATCGCCCAAGTGCTGATCCCCATGGAGAAGTTCTACCAGATCCGTGATGGCAAAAAGGTCAGCAAGGAAAGGAACTTCTTTCCGGGTTATGTCCTTTTGGAGGCCGACCTCACCGGTGAGACGGCACACACGCTGAAGCAGATGACGAACGTGATCGGCTTCTTGGGTGCGGAGAAAGGTGGTGATCCAGTGCCCTTGCGCCAGAGCGAGGTGAACCGCATCTTAGGCACGGTGGATGAACTCGCCGATGCCGATGAGTCGCCATACAACCCTTACCATGTGGGTGAGGGCGTGAAGGTGATCGACGGGCCGTTCAACGGCTTCAACGGCACCATCGAAGAGATCAATGAAGAGAAAAAGAAGCTGAAAGTGATGGTGAAGATCTTCGGAAGAAGGACGCCGCTGGAACTGAGCTTCATGCAAGTAGAGAAAGAGGTGTAGGGACGAAGCATGCTTCGTCCACACACCCGTTCAGGAAAAAAAAGAAAAACCAGTCCAAGTCAGCCGCACGGTGGACGCTAAACAGGACACAACAACCAAACAATGGCCAAGGAAATAACGGGGCTGGTGAAGCTCCAAGTAAAAGGAGGGGCGGCGAACCCGGCCCCCCCGATCGGTCCCGCGCTCGGCGCGAAGGGCGTGAACATCATGGAGTTCTGCAAGCAGTTCAACGGACGCACGCAGGACAAGGCAGGTAAAGTCCTCCCGGTGGTGATCACGGTCTATGCGGACAAGAGCTTCGATTTCATCATCAAGACCCCGCCCGCAGCGGTGCAACTGATGGACCACGCCAAGGCCAAGAAGGGTAGCGGCGTGCCCCAGACCAACAAGGTGGGCAGCGTCACTTGGGAACAGGTGAAGCTGATCGCCGAGGACAAAATGGCCGACCTCAACTGCTTCTCCGTGGAGAGCGCCATGAGCATGGTGGCCGGTACAGCCCGCTCCATGGGCATCACCGTGTCAGGCGAAAGCCCGATCAGCAAATAACCGGAAGCCATGCCACAACTGACAAAAAAGAGAAAGGTTGCCGCCGGTAAGATCGACGCGACCAAGGCTTACGACCTGCAAGAGGCGACCGCCCTTGTGAAGGAAACGAGCACCACCAAGTTCGACGCCACGGTGGACATCGCCGTGCGTTTAGGTGTAGACCCCAAGAAGAGCACCGAGATGGTGCGCGGAACCGTGAGCCTGCCCCATGGCACCGGCCGGACCGTGCGCGTGCTGGTGCTCGCCGACCCCGCCAAGTGCGAGGAGGCCGTCGCCGCCGGCGCTGACATGGCCGGCCTGGACGAATACGTGGAAAAGATCAAGAACGGCTGGACGGACGTGGATGTGATCATCTGCACCCCCAACGTGATGGCCAAAGTCGGAGCTCTGGGACGTATCCTCGGCCCCCGCGGCCTGATGCCGAACCCCAAGACGGGCACCGTGACCATGGACGTGGCCAAGGCCACCCAGGAGGTGAAGGCAGGTAAGATCGACTTCAAGGTGGACAAGGCCGGTATCATCCACGCGGTGATCGGCAAGGTCTCCTTCGATGCGGCCAAGCTGACCGAGAACGCCACGGAACTGCTGCAGACGCTGATGAAGCTCAAGCCGAGCACCGCAAAGGGTGCTTATGTGGAGAGCATCTTCATCAGCAGCACGATGGGCCCAGGTATCAAAGTAGACACTCGCGTAGTGGGATAAGAGATCGTAAGGGCGCGAGATCTCGCACCCCCACGATCGCACCCCAAAAAGGAAAAATAAAATGGCAACCCGCGCAGAAAAAGACCAAGCCATCACCGAGCTGATCGGTGAGATCGAAAGCACCAACGTGCTGTACCTCACCGACGCCAGTTCCATGGACGCCGAGAGCACCAGCAACCTCCGTCGCGCCTGCCACAAGGGCGGCATCCGAATGAAGGTGGTGAAGAACACCCTCCTTCGCAAGGCGATGGAGGGCGTGGAAGGGAAGGACTACAGCGAGCTGTACCCCACCATCATCGGCCAGACGGCCATCCTCTTCGCCGAAAAGGGCAACGCCCCGGCCAAGCTCATCAAGGATTTCCGCAAGAAGAAGGGCACGCGCCCGGCCTTGAAAAGCGCCTGGATCGACGAGGCGGTGTTCATCGGTGACGACCAGTTGGTGATGCTCAGCGAGCTGAAGGGCCGCGAAGAGCTCATCGGCGAGATCATCGGCCTGCTGCAAAGCCCGATCAAGAACGTCATCAGCGCCCTCCAAGGCAGCGGCGGACACAAGGTCGCCGGCCTGGTGAAAGCACTACAAGAAAGAGCCGCCTAAAGCGGCAAAGGCGTGTACGGGCGATCGCCCATACGCGCCCCTCAAAACAAGACTAAACGCGTTACGCACACGACAGCTTCCCAACAACCGTAAGTAACAAAAACAAAAGATGGCAGACATCAAGAACCTGGGCGACCAGCTCGTAGGGCTCACCGTGAAAGAGGTGAACGAATTGGCCACGTACCTCAAGGACGAATACAAGATCGAACCGGCAGCTGCCGCAGTAGCAATGGCGGCCCCCGTCGCCGGTGGTGGCGCTGATGCTGCAGAGGCACAGACGAGCTTCGACGTGATCCTTAAGGCAGGCGGACAGAGCAAGCTCGCCGTGGTGAAACTGGTGAAAGAACTCACCGGTCTCGGACTGAAGGAGGCGAAGGACCTCGTGGACGGCGCTCCCAAGCCGATCAAGGAAGGGGTGTCCAAAGAGGACGCCGAGAACCTGAAGCAGCAACTGACGGAAGCCGGGGCCGAAGTTGAGGTCAAGTAAGCACACCCGGTCCGAAGGACATCGAAGGCCGGGTGCTCCGCCGCAAGCGGGCGCACCCGGCCCATCGGGTCCTTATGCCCGTTGACGGGCCATCAATAACCCCATGTACCGGGGGCTTTTCAGGTACCAGTAGGTCGTCGGTCGTTCGATAATTCCCAGCATTCCCATCATGGCCCAGACGAAGTCCCTCCAGCGCAAGCACAAGCGCATCGATTTCGGTTCCACGTTCCTTCCGGCGCAGTATCCGGATTTCCTTGACATCCAACTGAAGAGCTTCGAGGAGTTCTTCCAGATCGAGACCCTCCCCGAGAACCGGGAGACCGAGGGCCTCTACAAGGTGTTCATGGAGAACTTCCCCATCACGGACACCCGGAACCAGTTCGTGCTCGAATTCCTTGATTACTTCATCGACCCCCCGCGCTACAGCATAGACGAGTGCATCGAGCGCGGCCTTACCTACAGCGTTCCGCTGAAGGCCAAGCTGAAGCTCTACTGCACCGATCCGGAGCACGAGGATTTCGAGACCATTGTTCAGGACGTTTATCTGGGCCAGATCCCCTACATGACGCCCAAAGGCTCGTTCGTGGTGAACGGCGCCGAGCGCGTGATCGTGAGCCAACTGCACCGCAGCCCCGGCGTGTTCTTCGGCCAGAGCCGCCACGCCAACGGCACCAAGCTGTACAGCGCCCGCGTGATCCCCTTCAAAGGATCCTGGATCGAATTCGCAACGGACATCAACGGTGTGATGTACGCCTACATCGACCGTAAGAAGAAGTTGCCGGTGACGACGCTGCTGCGTTCCATCGGCTTCGAGAGTGACAAGCAGATCCTGGAGATCTTCGGCCTGGCCGATGAGATCAAGGTGACCAAGGCCTCCCTGAAGGATGCCGTGGGCCGCAAACTCGCCGCCCGCGTGCTGAAGAGCTGGGTGGAGGATTTTGTGGACGAGGACACCGGCGAGGTGGTCTCGATCGAGCGGAACGAAGTATTGATCGACCGCGAGACGATCTTGGAGGAGCAGCATGTGGAGGAGATCCTGGAGAGCGGTGCGAAGAACATCATCCTGCACAAGCTGGGCGTGAACGCGGCCGACTACGCGTTGATCTACAACACCCTGCAAAAGGATACCTCGAACTCCGAGAAGGAGGCCGTGGAAGTGATCTACCGCCAATTGCGCAACGCCGAACCACCCGATCTGGAGACGGCGCGCAGTGTGATCGACAAGCTGTTCTTCAGCGAACAGCGCTACGACCTCGGCGAGGTGGGCCGCTACCGCATCAACAAAAAGCTGGGACTCGAGAGCGAGCTCAGCGTGCGGGTGCTCACCAAGGAGGACATCATCGCCATCATCCGTTACCTCATCGAGCTGGTGAACTCCAAGGCCGATGTGGACGACATCGACCACTTGAGCAACCGCCGCGTCCGCACCGTGGGCGAGCAGCTGTTCAGCCAGTTCGGCGTGGGTCTGGCGCGTATGGCCCGCACCATCCGCGAGCGCATGAACGTGCGTGACAACGAGGTGTTCACCCCGACGGACCTCATCAACGCCAAGACCCTGAGCTCGGTGATCAACTCGTTCTTCGGAACGAACCAGTTGAGCCAGTTCATGGACCAGACCAATCCGCTCGCGGAGATCACCCACAAGCGCCGCCTCTCGGCACTCGGGCCAGGAGGTCTCAGCCGCGAACGTGCCGGCTTTGAGGTGCGCGACGTACACTATACGCACTACGGCCGCCTCTGCACCATCGAGACGCCGGAAGGACCGAACATCGGCCTGATCAGTTCGCTTTGCGTGTACAGCAAGATCAACAGCCTCGGCTTCATCGAAACGCCCTACCGTGAGGTGAAGGACGGCAAGGTGGACCTGAAGGGCACGCCCACCTACCTCAGTGCCGAGGAGGAGGACATGAAGATGATCGCCCAGGCCAACGCCCAGGTGGCGGAGACCGGCGAATTCACCGGCAAGCGCGTGAAGGCCCGCCAGATGGGCGACTTCCCCGTGGTGGAGCCGAACGAACTGGAGCTGATGGACGTGGCCCCGAATCAGATCGCCTCCATTGCCGCCAGCTTGATCCCCTTCTTGGAGCACAACGACGCCAACCGTGCGCTGATGGGTTCCAACATGATGCGCCAAGCGGTTCCCCTGTTGCTTCCGGAAGCCCCCATCGTGGGCACGGGCCTAGAGGAACTGGTGGCGCACGACAGCCGTGTACTGCTTGCCGCAGAAGGCGACGGCACGGTGAAATACGTGGACAGTGAGAAGATCGTGATCGAGTACAAGCGCTCCGATGACGAACGCTCCGTGAGCTTTGATGGTGACGAGAAGGAGTACAAGCTCACCAAGTTCATGAAGACCAACCAGAGCACTTGTATGAACCTGCGCCCCATCGTCCGCAAGGGCGAGAAGGTGACCGCAGGGCAGACGCTCTGCGAGGGCTACAGCACCGAGGACGGTGAGCTGGCCATTGGCCGCAACCTCGTGGTGGCCTTCATGCCATGGAAGGGCTACAACTTCGAGGATGCCATCGTGATCAGCGAGCGCGTGGCCCGCGAGGACATGTTCACCTCCATCCACATCGACGAGTACAGCATGGAGGTCCGCGACACCAAGCGCGGCCAGGAGGAACTTACCGCCGACATCCCGAACGTGAGCGAAGAGGCCACGAAGGACCTCGACGAGAACGGTCTGATCCGTATCGGTGCAGAGGTGAAGGAAGGTGATATCCTCATCGGCAAGATCACGCCGAAAGGGGAGACCGACCCCAGCCCGGAGGAAAAGTTGCTCCGCGCCATCTTCGGCGATAAGGCCGGCGATGTGAAGGACGCTTCCATGAAGGCCCCGCCCAGCACCAAGGGCGTGGTGATCAACAAGAAACTTTTCGCCCGCGCGGTGAAGGACAAGAAGACCAAAGGCAGCGAGAAGGCCGTGCTGGAGCAGATCGCGAAGGAAGAGGCGAAGGAGCTGGCTGAGCTGAAGAACCTGCTGGTGGAAAAGCTGATGGCGCTGATCGGCGGCGTCAACTCCAACGGCGTCTTCAACAAGTACAAGGAAGAGCAGATCCGCAAGGGCGTGAAATTCAGCGCGAAAGTGCTGGGAGGTGTGGACTACATCACTGCGGACCCCACGGACTGGACCGCGGACAAGAAGACAAACGAGCTCGTCCGTCAGTTGATCCACAACTACACCATCCGCTACGGAGACATCAGCGGTGCGTTCAAGCGCAAGAATTTCCAGGTCAGCATCGGTGACGAGCTGCCCACGGGCATCATGAAGATGGCCAAGGTGTACCTCGCCAACAAGCGCAAGCTCACGGTGGGGGACAAGATGGCCGGACGCCACGGGAACAAGGGCATCGTGTCCAAGATCGTCCGCGACGCCGACATGCCTTTCCTCGAGGACGGCACACCGGTGGACATCGTGCTGAACCCCTTGGGCGTGCCTTCCCGCATGAACTTGGGCCAGATCTATGAGACCGTGCTCGGTTGGGCCGGTATGAAGCTGGACCGTAAGTACGCCACACCGATCTTCGATGGTGCCTCGATCGATGAGATCAATGCCGAAACCGATGAAGCAGGCCTCCCCCGCTTCGGCAAAGCCTATCTGTACGACGGCGGCACGGGCGAGCGCTTCCACCAACCCGCGACCGTGGGCGTGATCTACATGCTGAAGCTGGCGCACATGGTGGACGACAAGATGCACGCACGTTCCATCGGGCCGTACAGCCTCATCACCCAGCAGCCGTTGGGCGGTAAGGCGCAGTTCGGCGGACAGCGTTTCGGTGAGATGGAAGTGTGGGCGTTGGAGGCCTTCGGTGCTGCCAACATCCTGCAGGAGATCCTCACCGTGAAGAGCGATGACGTGATGGGCCGTGCCAAGGCCTACGAGGCGATCGTGAAAGGCGATCCGATGCCGGTGCCGGGCATCCCGGAATCATTCAACGTCCTCCTGCACGAACTCCGCGGCCTCACCTTGGAGGTGTCCTTGGAGAACCAGGACGATATCACCAACAATTCGAATTCCTGAGCACCATGACCATGATCAAGAAGGAACTGAAGCTCAACAGCCAGTTCGATAAGATCGTCATCAGCTTGGCGAGCCCCGAGAAGATCCTCGAGCGCAGCCACGGCGAGGTGATCAAGCCGGAAACGATCAACTACCGTACCTATAAGCCCGAGCGCGACGGCCTTTTCTGCGAGCGCATCTTCGGTCCCGTGAAGGACTTCGAATGCCATTGCGGCAAGTACAAGCGCATCCGCTACAAGGGCATCGTCTGCGACCGTTGCGGCGTGGAGGTCACCGAGAAGAAGGTGCGCCGCGAGCGCATGGGCCATATCCAGCTGACCGTGCCGGTGGCGCACATCTGGTATTTCCGCAGCCTGCCCAACAAGATCGGCTACCTGCTGGGTCTGCCCACCAAGAAGCTCGACCAGATCATCTACTACGAGCGCTATGTGGTGATCCAGGCCGGCGATGGAAGCATCATGAACAAGGAAGGTGAGGTCGTCCAGTACCTGGACTTCCTCACGGAAGAGGAATACCTCGATATCCTGGAGGGCCTCGGCAAGGAAAATCAGCACTTGGAGGACACCGACCCCAACAAGTTCATCGCCAAGATGGGCGCCGAAGGTCTGTACGACCTGCTTCGCCGCCTCGATCTGGACACCCTTAGCTACGACCTGCGCCACAAGGCCAACACCGAGACCAGCCAGCAGCGCAAGAACGAGGCGTTGAAGCGCCTGAACGTTGTCGAGGCCTTCCGCAGCGCCAACAGCCGTCGCGAGAACAAGCCCGAGTGGATGATCGTGAAGGTGGTGCCCGTGATCCCGCCCGAGCTGCGCCCCTTGGTCCCCTTGGACGGCGGCCGTTTCGCCACCAGCGATCTCAACGACCTGTACCGCCGTGTGATCATCCGCAACAACCGCCTGAAACGCCTCGTGGAGATCAAGGCGCCGGAGGTGATCCTGCGCAACGAGAAGCGTATGCTCCAGGAGGCCGTGGACAGCCTCTTCGACAACAGCCGCAAGAGCAGCGCTGTGAAGAGTGAGAGCAACCGCCCGCTGAAGTCCCTGAGCGATTCGCTCAAGGGCAAGCAAGGCCGCTTCCGCCAGAACCTGCTCGGAAAGCGCGTGGACTACAGCGCGCGTTCCGTGATCGTTGTTGGCCCCGACCTGAAGCTGCATGAGTGCGGCATCCCGAAGGACATGGCCGCCGAGCTCTACAAACCCTTCATCATCCGCAAGCTCATTGAGCGCGGCATCGTAAAGACGGTGAAGAGCGCGAAGAAGATCGTGGACAAGAAGGAGCCGGTGATCTGGGACATCCTGGAGAACGTGCTGAAGAGCCACCCCGTGCTCCTCAACCGTGCACCTACGCTGCACCGTTTGGGCATTCAGGCCTTCCAGCCAAAGCTCATCGAAGGCAAGGCCATCCAGCTGCACCCGCTGGTGACCACCGCTTTCAACGCTGACTTCGACGGTGACCAGATGGCCGTTCACCTGCCTTTGGGCCATGCCGCCATTCTGGAAGCACAGCTGTTGATGCTGGCCAGCCACAACATCCTCAACCCGGCCAACGGCGCGCCCATTGCGGTGCCCAGCCAGGACATGGTGCTCGGCCTCTATTACATCACCAAGGGCCGCAAGAGCGAGAAGGACCAACCCATCAAGGGTGAAGGTTCGATCTTCTACAGCTCTGAGGAAGTGAACATCGCCTACAACGAAGGCATGCTGGACCTACATGCCTGGATCAAGGTGCGTTGGACGGATACCGCTGGGGAGACCAGCCTCATCGAGACCACCGTGGGCCGCGTGCTCTTCAATGAAATGGTCCCCGAGGAAGTGGGCTATATCAACGAAGTGCTCACCAAGCGTTCACTGCGTGACATCATCGGCCGCGTGGTGCGCGAAAGCGGTACCGCGAAAGCCGCCAAGTTCCTGGACGACATCAAGGAACTCGGCTTCATGAACGCCTTCCGCGGCGGATTGAGCTTCAACTTGGCCGACGTGGTCATCCCCGCCGAAAAGGACAAGCTGATCAAAGCCGCACAGGGCGAGGCGGACGAGGTGATGGGGAACTACAACATGGGCCTCATCACCAACAACGAGCGCTACAACCAGACCATCGACATCTGGACACACACCAACAGCAAGCTCACCTACACGCTGATGGAGCGCCTGAAGAACGACAACCAAGGCTTCAACTCCATCTACATGATGATGGATTCCGGTGCCCGTGGTTCCAAGGAGCAGATCCGTCAGCTCAGCGGCATGCGTGGCCTGATGGCCAAGCCCCAGAAGAGCGGCGGCGGACAGGACATCATTGAGAACCCCATCCTGTCGAACTTCAAGGAGGGACTGTCCATCCTTGAGTACTTCATCTCCACCCACGGTGCGCGTAAAGGCTTGGCCGATACCGCGCTGAAGACGGCTGACGCCGGTTACCTCACGCGCCGATTAGTGGACGTGGCGCAGGACGTGGTGATCACCAACGACGACTGCGGGACCCTCCGTGGTCTAGTGGCGACCGACCTGTTGAAGAACGAGGAAGTGGTCGAATCCCTGCGTGACCGGATCCTTGGGCGCACCACCGTGCATGATGTGCTACATCCTCAAACGGGTGAGCTTATCATCGCTAGCGGTGAGAACATCGGAGAGGAGGTCGCGAACATTATCGGTAGCAGCCCTATCGAAGAGGTGGAGGTGCGCAGCGTACTGACCTGCGAACAGCGCCATGGCGTTTGTGCCAAGTGTTACGGCCGCAACCTCGCCACGGGCCGCATGGTCCAGATCGGCGAGGCCGTCGGCGTTATCGCCGCACAATCCATCGGAGAACCCGGTACACAGCTTACCCTTCGCACCTTCCACGTCGGTGGTGTGGCGGGCAAGATCACCGAGGACAGCCAGATCGTAGCCAAGTATGATGGCAAACTGGAGATCGACGAGCTGCGCACGGTGAAGAAGAAGGACCGCAAGGGCGACGACGCCGAAGTGGTCATCAGCCGCAGCGCCGAAATGCGCATCGTGGACAACAACACCGGCATCGTGCTCACCACCAGCAACATCCCATATGGGGCCATGTTCTATGGCAAGGCCGGAAAGCAGGTGAAGAAAGGCGAGATGATCTGCCAGTGGGATCCGTACAACGCCGTTATCATCTCCGAGCTTTCCGGTAAACTGGGCTTCGAGAGCATCGAGGAAAGTGTGACCTACCGTCAGGAGATCGACGAGCAGACAGGCTTTACCGAGAAGGTGATCGTGGAAAGCCGCGACAAGCGCAAGAACCCCACCATCAAGATCATCGACGCCAAGAGCAAGGAGGAGATCAAGAGCTACTCACTGCCCGTCGGCGCCCACATCGTGGTGAGCGAAGGTGACAAAGTGGAGGCAGGCGACATCTTGGTGAAGATCCCCCGCAGCTCCGGCAAAGGCGGTGACATCACCGGTGGTCTGCCCCGCGTTACGGAGCTTTTCGAGGCCCGTAACCCCAGCAACCCTGCCGTGGTCAGCGAGATCGACGGTATTGTTTCCTATGGCAAGATCAAGCGGGGCAACCGCGAGATCATCGTGGAAAGCCGCACCGGCGAGCACAAGTTCTACCTCGTGCCGCTGAGCAAGCACATCCTCGTGCAGGAGAACGACTTCGTGAAGGCCGGTCAGTCCCTCAGCGATGGATCCATCGCCCCGGGCGACATACTCAACATCCAAGGCCCCACCCGTGTTCAGGAGTACCTGGTGGACGAGGTGCAGGACGTGT
Source organism: uncultured Flavobacteriales bacterium (assembly GCA_963706125.1). Taxonomy (GTDB): domain Bacteria; phylum Bacteroidota; class Bacteroidia; order Flavobacteriales_F; family PHOS-HE28; genus PHOS-HE28. The sequence continues at coordinate 134,220 of CAVPLQ010000004.1, read as the reverse complement.
ACCGCATGCAGGGTGTGAAGATCAACGACAAGCACTTCGAAGTGATCGTACGCCAGATGATGCGCAAGGTGGAGATCGAGGACCCCGGTGACACCAAGTTCCTCGAGCGCCAAGCCGTGATGAAGGCCGAGTTCATGGAGGAGAACGATGACATGTTCGACAAGCTCGTGGTGACCAACGCCGGGGAAAGCACCTCGGTGAAGGAAGGCCAGATCATCACCTTGCGGAAGCTGCGTGACGAGAACAGTGTGCTGAAGCGCAAGGACGGCAAGCTCGTGGAGACACGGTCCGCCACACCGGCCACCAGCCGCCAGTTGCTCATGGGCATCACCCGCGCATCACTGCAGACCGAGAGCTTCATCAGCGCGGCCTCCTTCCAGGAGACCACCAAAGTCCTCAACGAGGCTGCCGTGGCTGCGAAGGAGGATAATCTGAAGGGCCTGAAGGAAAACGTGATCGTGGGCCACTTGATCCCCGCGGGCACAGGCACCAGGGCTTTCCAAAAGGAACTTGTCTATAGCAAGGACGAGTACACCCGATTGATGGCGGCAAAACTTACTGCCCAGGAGATCGAAGAGTAAGCCTCACCAAACCCCCTCTCCGTGAATGGAGAGGGGATTATCTAAAGTAAAATGGCAGACGAAAAGGACCAAGCCAAACCGAACCAGCTGAACATCGAGATCAGCGAAGAGGTGGCCGATGGCATCTATAGCAACCTCGCGATCATCACCCACAGCAACTCGGAGTTCGTGCTGGATTTTGTGCGTGTGATGCCCGGCGTGCCCAAAGCCAAGGTAAAAGCCCGTGTGCTGCTCACCCCGCAGCATGCCAAGCGCCTCATGCGCGCATTGGCGGACAACGTGCAGAAGTACGAGGCCGTGCATGGACCGGTCCGGGAGACCGACATGCCGGAGATCCCCATGAACTTCGGTGGACCACCGGCACAGGCGTGAACCCTGCCGAACTGAATTGAAAAGCCCCGAGTGATCGGGGCTTTTCATGTTCTTGGTAAGTTGACTATTCCCTCGCTCCCTGTGCGAAGAGCACATAACCGAAGTTCAAGCTCCAGACCCAAGGCTCGCTGAGCCCGTCGATATAGCTGGTGTTGAACCAGAGCGGGCCGAGCGGGCTTTGGTAGATCAAGGAGCCGCTGCCGATGTAATGCCGCGTGCTGATAGCACTGCCCTCGCTCACGGAGTTGTCGTCCGCACGTTTCAACGCCTTGTACGGCTGGAAGACATAGGCTTCGAGGCGAAGGTCGAATTTGTTCCGGGCAACGGCCACGATGCTCCGCACGCCGCCGGCCACGTAGTGCGTGGCCCTGTAGCTCTGTAGGAAGTAGGTCTTGCTCTCGGGCGTGGGCTGGAACACAGGCGTCTGGATGGTGGTGGCCGTGTAGTTCTGGAAGAAGGGCTGTGTACTGTACACGCCTTCGGCGAGCATGCCGAATTTGAAGATCCCTTTTGGCAGGAAATACTTGTCCAATGTGGCCTTGAGTGTTAGCCAGTCATGTCGGGCGTTGAAGGCTTGCCGGTCGGTCCATTGTGAACCTGGGAGCGTGTTCTCGTTCCCGCCGATGTAGCGTAGGCTCACCCGGAGCAGTTCGCCCCGGTTCGGTTGCTGCTTCCGGTTCAAACTGTTGCGTTCTATGGTGACGCCCGTGGTGGCGTACTTGAACTCCGTCACATCGGAGGTGTCCCGAGCGTTGAAATCCCCGGTCTGGTAATAGTTGTCCTTGGTCTGCACGTACTTGGCGTCATACCGCAACAGCCCTTTCGTACCCATTGCCATGCCCGCGTTCGCCCCGCTCCATAGTTCCTTCCGGACGATGTAGGAGGGCCGCACTTCCTGAAAGAACGACGTGAAGCCGTTGAAATGGTCCCACCGGTTCAAGGTGATGAGGGGTTCGATATAGACCGGCTTGCGCGAGCTGAGGTCCGTGCGCCAGCGCAATTGTGCCGCCGTATAGAACTTGCCGAAGTAGCCAACAGCCTCCACACGGCTACTGGTGCGCCCGAACAAGTTGTACCGTGCGGATAACATGCCGGTATTGACCGGGCGGGAGCTGACCAGACCCCCGAACCGCACCTCCAATTTCCTTTCCCGCTTCACTTTGATATCGAGGTCAAAATTTCCCCGCGTCTTGTTGTAGGTGGCTTGTGGGAAAAGCCCGCCGATGTTGTAGTCCGCATAGAGCCGGAAATAGCGTGGTTTCAGGGCATCGGCCGTGAGCGGTTCGTTCCGTTTGTTCACGAGCCGCTCGCAGTACAGGGCCTGCCCTTTGTTCAGCTCCTTGAACTGGATGTCGCCAAAGATCACCGGAGGGCACTTGGCCTTGAACTGTGCCCGCGCACGCTCCACATCGGCCTTGGCACGTCGTCTGTTCACCTCCTCCTTGATCTCCGGCATCCGCTCCATCGCCGATGCGTAGCCGTCCAGAACAGCTTGTTCAGCACTGGCGAAATCGAACAGCGTGGTTTGGGTCTTCGGCTCAATGATGACCCCGGGATCACAGGGCAGAACGTAGTTGGTGGGCTGGGTCATGATCGCCTTCAACTGGCTCATCAGGTCGTCCGCGCTTGGTTCGGGCGCGTTGTAGGCCACGTTGCTGCCGATGATGTAATCAGGCAGGAATGCATTGAACATCACATCGCTCGGGAAGTTGTTGTACATCCCCCCGTCCATCATCAAGTGGCCCTCCACCAGGATCGGCTTGAAGTAGAACGGATAGCTCATACTGGCCCGTACCGCCACCGCCAGGTCACCCTTGGAGAACACCACTTCCTTGCGTGCCGTGATGTCCGAGGCCACGCACCGGAAAGGCACGAACAAACTGTCCATGTCGTAACCGGCGGTCGCCGAGGCCCCTGCGAAGCTCCACATCTGTTCAAAATCGATCAGCACGGGTGAGCGCAGGTTGGTGGGCAGGGACATTTGCAGGGTGGTGTCCACGTTTAACCCGAGCGAGATCATCGAAGCGTCCGGCACGTCCTGCTTGAAGTAATAGGTGTATTGCGGCTCCACACCACCGCGGGACATTTGTTGGTAGAGGTCACCTTGGAAGAGGGAATCCATTTCCTCCGGAGATATACCCGAAGCGTAGAGGGCACCGACGAGTGCGCCCATGCTGCTTCCGGTGATGTAATCAATGGGGATGTCATTGTCCTCCAAGGCCATCAGCACGCCGATGTGCGTGAGGCCCACGGCGCCACCACCGCTCAGCACCACACCGATCCGCTGTGCCCGAATGCCAGAGGCAAGCAGCAGCAGGGAAAGAAGGAGTACGTGGCGGAACATGGAAAACAACCGCTTTTTGCGGCGGGCCGCAAAGGTAGGGCGGCGCCTGAAGTCCCCGCAGGCCCGATAGGGATCGGATCACCGCCCCGGGACCCTGCGTTGTCTACTTCAACTTCCCGATGATGTCCTGCTTCGTAATGATCCCAAAGCGCTCCTTCATCTTCACCAGCACCGCTTGGCTGCCGTTGCCCAACTGCTTCGCGATCTCCGCCAAGGTGGCTTCCGGACCCACCACCGGCAGCGGCTCGTCCATCACCACGCGCGCTTTTTGGTGGCGCACATCCGTGTCTTCAAGGATGGCGTCGAAGAGGCGCGCATCCGTGATGGTGCCCACGGGCACGCCGTTCTCCATTACCGGCAGTTGGTCGATGTTGTGCGCACGCATGCGGTCGATGGCGAGCAGTACGGGCTCATCAGCCTCCACGCTCACCAGTTCAGTGTCCCTTCCTTTCAGCAGGTCGCCGGCAGTGGGTTTTTCCTCCACCAGGAAACCGCGCTCCCGCATCCAGTCGTCGTTGAACATCTTACCCAGATAGCGCGTGCCGTGGTCGTGGAAGATCACCACCACCACATCACTGGGCTTCAGCATGTGCTTCATCTGCATCAGACCGGCCATGGCGGCACCGGCGCTGTTGCCCACGAAGATGCCCTCGTCGCGTGTGATCTTCCGCGTGTAGATCGCGGCGTCGCGGTCGGTCACTTTCTCGAAGTGGTCGATCAGGTTGAAGTCCACGTTCTCGGGTAGCATGTCCTCGCCGATCCCCTCGGTGATGTACGGATAGATCTCATTGGGGTCCAGGATACCCGTTTCCTTGTACTTCGTGAAGACGGACCCGTACGTGTCAATGCCCCACACTTGTACCGCAGGGTTCTTCTCTTTCAGGTAGCGCCCAGTGCCACTGATGGTGCCGCCTGTGCCCACGCCCACCACCAAGTGCGTCACCTTGCCGTCGGTCTGGTCCCAGATCTCCGGACCGGTGCTTTCATAGTGCGCCTTGCTGTTGCTCAGGTTGTCGTACTGGTTGGCCTTCCAGCTGTTCGGCGTTTCCTTTTCCAGCCGCGAGCTCACGGAATAGTAGGAGCGGGGGTCTTCGGGTTCCACGTTCGTCGGGCAAACGATCACCTCGGCCCCGAAGGCGCGCAGGGCATCCACTTTCTCCTTGCTCTGTTTGTCGGTGGTGGTGAAGATGCACTTGTAGCCTTTGATGATCGCCGCCATCGCCAGGCCCATGCCGGTGTTGCCGCTGGTGCCTTCGATGATAGTGCCACCGGGCTTCAACAGGCCGGCCTTTTCCGCGTCGGCGATCATCTTCAGCGCCATGCGGTCCTTGATGCTGTTGCCGGGGTTGAACGTTTCAACTTTCGCCAGAACGGTGCAAGGCAGGTCCGCCACCAAGCGGTTCAATTTCACCATGGGGGTATTGCCAACGGTGCTCAGGATGTTCTCGTGGATCTTCATGCGCCGCGAAGGTAACGTAGGGGCGATGCATGCATCGCCCCTACGTGAACCGGATCGCCTTCGCCGGCGCGATGCGCGACACATACATGCTGGGGATCACCAACGCCAGTACGCAGACCAGCAACACGCCGATGTTGAGCGCCACGATGGGGCCGATGGAAAGGTCGATCGGCACTTTATCCACGTAGTAACTCTCGATGGGAAGCCGTGCCAGTCCGAACTGCTTTTGCAACAGCGCAAGCCCGATGCCCACCAGATCGCCCAGCACGATGCCGATGCCGAGGATGTAGGCCGCGTCGATCAGGAAGATGCGACGGATGGTGCCGTTGCTTGTGCCCAGCGCCTTCAGGACGCCGATCATGTTCGTGCGCTCCAGGATGATGATCAGCAATGCCGAGGTCATGTTGATGATCGCCACCAGCACCATCAGCACGATCACCACGATCACATTGGTGTCCAGCAGTTCCAGCCAGGAGAAGATCTCCGGGAAGCGTTCCCGCACCGTCACCGTGCGGAGGCCGGCACCTAGATAGTCGCGGTAGATCAGGTCGTCGATCGCGGTCAGGTCCCGGAAATCCTTCAAGGCCACCTCGAAGCCACCGCAGTAATCCTTGGAGCTTCCCCCGGTGGAACGCCGTGAGATCGCCAGCGCGCTCGCAGGCAGGCAGGCCGCGGAAGGAAGCTGCTCCTTGGGGTGCAGCGTGATCCACGCCGTGTCCGGCAGGGTTCCGTTGTTGTCGTTCACCACCAACATCAATGTCGTGTCTTTCGCGGTGCAGATCGTGTGCGGCCCCTTTCCGAGCAGCTGCGTTCCCGGCCAATCGTAGCTGTAGGTCCGGTCGCCACCGAACGCCAACCCTTCGATGTGTACCCCGTCCGTTTGATCGATATCGGAAACACTGAGCTCCGCCTGCAGTCCCCATTGTGCGAACCGCTGGATGTGCGCGATGTCCACGTACACCACCTGATGGTCGATCTTCTCCAAGCCGGTCTCGTAGATCCCCGTCACTCGGAACTTGCGCGGGCGGATGTCCTCGCGGCCTTTGATGAAGTATACCACAAGCTGATCGCCGACATCCAGCCGCAACCGCATGGCCATCCAGTTGCTGATCAACACTTCGTTGAGCACGCTGTCGCCGATGTTCAGCACGGATCCCTTCAGCAGGTGAGCGCGCATAAAACTCCAATCATGGTCGGCACCGACACCCTTCACCACCACACCCTGGATCTCCTTGTCCGTCTCCACGATGCCCGGCTTCAGCGCGAACACCTGGATGTGCGCGATGCCCGGCACAGTATCCATATACGGGTAGAAGGACTGGTGGATATTCACGCGGGAAGACTCCTTCGGATCGCTCTGCGTCAAAGGAAGGATCTCGATGTGAGCGCCCACGCCTGTTACTTTGGCCCGGACTTCGCCTTGGAAGCCCGTACTGATCCCCACGGTGAGGAGCATCACCGCCATGCCGATGACAATGCCAAGAATCGCTATAAGCACGATAGGCCGGGAAAGCCGGTCTTGCCGGTCCCTGTCGCTGAGGATGCGGCGGGCGATGAAATGTGCGAAGCCCATGGGGATCGCGGCGAAGATAGCCGTGCTCGTGGCGCTCTTCGGATGTAATGGCCCGGTCCCGGCGCAGGAAAGCACTTCGACACAGCAGGAAAGTACTTCGATCCAGAAGGAAGAGACCACCTACGCCAACGCCCGGATCCATGTCGGGGCCGAGCGCACCGACCAGTACATTCCGCTGCTGCGCGGAAAACGCATCGCCGTGGTAACGAACCAGACCGGCATGATCGGCCCTGTGCATCTGGTGGATTCACTGGTCTCCATCGGCATGAATGTGGTGAAGGTCTTCGCGCCCGAACACGGTTTCCGGGGTGAAGCCGATGCGGGCGAACACGTAGCGGACGAGCAGGACAAGCGCACAGGCCTGCCGGTGATCTCGCTGTATGGAAAGAACAAAAAACCCAGTGCGGTCCAGCTGAAGGATGTGGATGTGGTGGTCTTCGACATTCAGGATGTGGGCGTGCGCTTCTTCACCTACATCAGCACCGTGCATTATGTGATGGAGGCGGTGGCCGAGCAGCACAAAAAGATGATCGTGCTGGACCGGCCCAACCCCAACGGCTTCTATGTGGACGGACCGCTCCTTGACACCGCGTTCGAGTCCTTTGTCGGAATGGACCCGGTGCCCTTGGTGTATGGCATGACAGTAGGAGAGTATGCGCGAATGGTGAACGGCGAAGGCTGGTTGAAGGGTGGCGTGAAGTGCGACCTCACCGTGATCCCCTGCACGGGCTACGACCATACCATGTACTACGAGCTTCCCATAAAACCCTCGCCGAACCTGCCGAACATGGCCGCCGTCTACCTCTATCCCGCGCTGGGCCTCTTCGAAGGGACCATCGTAAGTGTGGGGCGCGGCACGGACCTGCCCTTTCAGTGCATCGGCTACCCCGGTTGCACCCTCGGTGATTATGCGTTCACCCCGCGATCCGTGCCCGGCGCAAAGAACCCGCCTTACCTGGGGAAGCCCTGCACGGGCATGGACCTCAGCTCCTTCGGCGAATTCTACAGCCGCATGCAGCCCCGCCTGAACCTGGAATGGCTCATCGGCATGTACAACGCCAGCAGCGACAAGGGCAAGTTCTTCAACTCCTTCTTCGACAAGCTGGCCGGTGGAAGCGACTTGCGGAAGGCCATTGTGGCAGGCCGCTCCGAGGATGAGATCCGCGCCGGATGGCAGAAGGACCTGGATGCTTTCAGGGTGATGCGGAAACCGTATTTGTTGTACGCGGAGCCCTGAGATGGTCGGCGTACTTTCTCTCGTAACATGGGCCCGCTATGCCTGCCGCACACAAAGGCTTCGGACTCGCCGACAGCACCCAGGAAGTGGTCTTCGACAACAACGGCAAGCTCATGATCGTGCATTGAGCAGCACATCCCCTGGATGAACGCACGTTCCATCTCTATCGCGATCGCCTTGTTGGCCGGCATTGGGGCCGGTCAACAGGCCTTCGCGCAGGGCATGAACAACTTCTTCCTGATGGGTTACGATAACTATGCGGGCTTGCCGTGGGGCGGCACGAACATGGATTTCCTATCCGGCACACCTTCCATCTATTATCAATACCGGGAGATCGGTTACAGCCGGGCCAATGCCAACATCTGCGACAGTAACGGCACCTTGTTGTTCAGCACCAACGGGGTCTGGGTGGCCGATGCACTGGGCGATACCATGCAGAACGGGACCGGGTTAAGCCCGAGCTTCTACACCTCCCTCTATCCGGATGGGTTGCATGTGTGTCAAACGGCCTTGATCATCCCGCGGCCTGAAGCAATGGGTGAATACTATATCTTCCATTGCACCATCGACGATCAAGCAGGGCAATTTACACGGTACTTGTATTTCACCGAGGTCGATATGACGCAGAATAATGGTCTGGGCGCCGTCCTGTCCAAGAACAATGTGATCCTCCAGGACACGTTGAACGTCGGTAAAATTTCAACTGTCCGCCATGCGAATGGCAGGGATTGGTGGGTGACGTGCAATAAGTTGAATTCCAATATCCACATCACGTTCCTGGTCACTCCCTATGGTATCGAGGGACCCTTTGAACAGGCTGTCGGGATCCTCAGGCACAGGGATAGCGGCCAGGTCTGTTTCTCCCCGAACGGTGACAGGTTCGCGTATTACTACGGTGCGCAAGATGATCTGGAGGTCTTTGATTTTGACCGCTGCACGGGCCTGCTGTCGAATCCGGTCCATATCGGTATTGATGATTACAACCAGATGGGGGGTGTGGCTTTTTCTCCCAGCGGGCAATTCCTCTATGTGTCCTCGGTCATGGATGTGTACCAGTACGACGTCACGGCTGCGGATATCGCGGGATCGATGGTCCACTTGGGCTCGTGGGACGGCTTTTACTCGCCCAGCCCACCCTTTGCAACGGCCTTTGACATTGCCCAATTGGCACCGGACGGCAAGATCTATATCAGCACCGGTAATGGCACGTTCCACCTTCATGTGGTGAACCAGCCGGACCTGCCTGGCTTGGCGTGCGACTTCCAGCAACATGCCATAGAGCTGCCCACTTATAATTTCAATTCGTTGCCGAACCACCCCAACTATTTTTTGGGACCGGAGGATGGCAGCGTTTGCGACAGTTTGGGGGTCAACACGCTCACCCCCGGCACATTTCCGTGGGAGAGGGGGGTGAGCGCCTTTCCCAATCCATCAACGCATGGCTACTTCACGTTAAGCTATACGGCACAACCCACGGTGGGCGAACTGGAGGTACGCGATGTGGCCGGGCGGGTGGTGCTGCAGGAACGGTTGCCGCAGTGGAGCACCCTGCACCAAGTGAAGCTGGCCGGGCAGGCTGCGGGGATGTACCAATGCAAGCTTACCTGGGTAAAAGGGAGTGTTGCTACACATGTAATCCTTGAATGGTGAGCAAGCGGAACTTCATATTCCTATTGGTGTTGGTGCCTGCGCTGGCGTGGGCGCAAAGCCAACAAGTAGAGCCGCAGCGCCCGCCGGAGGCGGATGGAAGCCCTACGCACTCGGCGCATCCAGCGGAGCTCATTGTGGAGCCGAGCGCGGGCGTGTTGACGAGTGCCCCCAACGCGCTCACCATGCAGGTGATCATGGCACAGCGTCCGGCCAGCATCCCCGAAATACAGTGGCGGAAGTTGATGTTGGACCCCGTGAATGCCTCGCTATATCCAATCCGCATCACACAGGCGATGTTGGACACCATCGATGCGACGCAATTGGATCTGCGATATCGGTATATGATGGTCCGGTGATCAGCCCAGTGCGCGAGGTGCGCCCAGCATTATCAGTGGTTATCTGTGGTTAAAGACCGAAGCCGCCATCTCTGGCTCTCCTTACATTTCGTTGCGTTCGTCGCGCCCTCCCGAGAAGATCGGGATGAAACAGTTGCGGTAGAAGCCGAAGCCGCCACCCCCGGAACTCTATCCGTGTAAATCTGCGTCCATCCGTGGTTCCTTTTGTTGAGGATCTGTGGTTTACCACTCCGAACCCACTGAGTTGCGGTCATCCCCCCTTAAACCCGTTTCTTTGCACTCGCAATGGCAACAAAGACGAAGAACGCCCCCGGGACGGCCACACAGGCAGAGGGAACGCTGGAAACCGCGAAGAAGCTCGGCCTGCTGGCAGCGGAGTTTGAACAGATCAAGGAGGTCCTGGGCCGAACACCCAACTTCACCGAGCTCGGCATCTACAGCGCGATGTGGAGTGAGCACTGTTCCTATAAGAACTCCATCACCCTACTGAAAACATTGCCTCGCACCGGCCCGAAGATGCTGGCCGAGGCAGGGGAGGAGAACGCCGGTCTGATCGACATCGGTGACGGTTGGGCCTGCGCCTTCAAGATCGAAAGCCACAACCATCCCAGCGCCATCGAGCCTTACCAAGGTGCGGCCACCGGCGTGGGCGGCATCAACCGCGACATCTTCACCATGGGCGCGCGGCCCATCGCGCAGCTAAACTCCCTGCGCTTCGGCGACATCGCCAACCAAGCTAGCAGCCGCTGGCACATGCGCGGCGTGGTGAAGGGAATCGGTGACTATGGCAATGCCTTCGGCGTGCCCGTGCTGGGCGGCGAGGTCTATTTCGATCCCTGCTACACCACCAATCCCTTGGTGAACGCCATGAGCGTGGGCATCGTCCGCGCGGACAAGGTGATCAGCGCCACGTCCCATGGAGTGGGCAATCCGGTCTACATCGTGGGCAGTGCCACGGGAAAGGACGGCATCCACGGTGCTTCCTTCGCCAGCAAGGACATCACCGGCACCAGCATGGACGATCTGCCTGCCGTACAGGTGGGAGACCCCTTCATGGAGAAGCTGCTCTTGGAAGCCTCGTTGGAACTCGCGAACACCGATGCCATCATCGGCATGCAGGACATGGGTGCGGCGGGCATCATTTGCAGCACCAGCGAAATGAGCGCCAAAGGGGGCTGCGGAATGGACATCACCTTGGACAAGGTGCCTTTGCGACAGCAGGATATGCAGCCTTGGGAGATCCTCCTCAGCGAAAGCCAGGAGCGCATGTTGGTAGTTGTGAAGAAAGGACGCGATCAAGAGGTAAAGGACATTTTTGACAAGTGGGACCTGCATTGTGTGGAGATCGGCACGGTGACGGAAGGGAACAACCTGCGCTTCACTTGGCATGATGAGCTGGTGGCCGAGGTCCCTGCGGAGAGCTTGGTGCTCGGAGGTGGCGCACCCGTGTACAAGCGGGAGAGCAAGGAACCAGCGAGCATTGCAGAGAACCGCAAGTTCAAAACGGACATGGTGCCTGTGCCCCAGGATCTGGAACAAGTGGCTTACGAGCTCTTGGCCAGCCCGAACATCGCCAGCAAGCGCTGGGTGAGCGAGCAGTACGATACCATGGTGCGCACCTTGAACATGAGCACCAATGCCCCAAGTGATGCGGGCCTGGTGCTGCTGAAGGAAGCCGGTGGCAACAAGGCGCTGGCCGTTACCGTGGATTGCAACGCACGCTACGTGAACGCGGACCCGTACGTGGGTACCATGATCGCCGTGAGCGAAGCCGCCCGGAACATCGTGTGCAGCGGCGGCGAACCTGCCGGCGTTACCAACTGCCTGAACTTCGGGAATCCCTATGACCCCGAGGTCTACTGGCAGTTTGAGCAGGCCATCAAGGGCCTGTCCGAGGCATGCATCGAATTCAAAACGCCCGTCACCGGCGGCAACGTGAGCTTCTACAACCAGTCTCTCATTGATGGAAAGGAAGTGGCTGTATTCCCGACCCCCACCATCGGCATGGTCGGTGTGGTACCGGACATCAAGCACCGCATGACCTTGGCCTTTCAGCAGAAGGGCGACCTCATCTTCATCATCGGGAAGATCACCGACGACATCGCTTGCAGTGAATACTTGGTGCGCCACCACAACGTCCGCCGTTCACCGGCGCCGTACTTCGACCTGCCCCAAGAGCATCTGGTCCATGTGATCATCTCACACCTCATCAAACGCGGGTTGGTCAACGCCGTGCATGATGTCAGCGATGGCGGCCTCTGGACCGCTTTGGTGGAAATGGGCATGCCGAACGGTCTTGGCTTTGACATTGTCACCGACAGCGAGGTCCGCCCGGACGCATTCCTCTTCGGCGAAGGCCAAGGCCGCGTGGTCGTGACAATTACGCAGGACCAAGAGGATGGCTTCCTCGATCTGATGCGCCTGAGCAAAGTCCCGTTCCTGCTGCTCGGCCACGTCACCAAGGGTAAGTTCATGGTGGATGATGAATCCTTCGGCAACGTTCTGGACGCCAGTGCCGTGTACGAGGGGGCCATTCCGCAGATCATGGAAGAACAATAAGGGAAGCCGCAGCTTTTACGCCTTTCCTTCGCCCTCTGGCAATGAACGTATGAAGCGGACTTTATGGATGCTCGTGGCCATTGGCCTCTGGTCCTTGGTCATTTCCTTGCTATGGGTACTGTTGTTGGCCATCGTTCCTCCACCGGTAACGTGGGAGATGGTCACGCAGGCCAAGGCCCATGGTGGTGTTGAGCGCACGTGGGTACCCTTGTCAAAGATCTCCCCGGCCATGCCGTTGGCCGTGATCGCTGCGGAGGACCAGAAGTTCTTCGATCATTTCGGCTTTGACATCGAAGCGATGCGGAAGGCCATGGCACACAACGACCGCAGCAAGCGCGTGCGCGGGGCGAGCACGATCAGTCAGCAGACCGCCAAGAATGTCTTCCTCTGGCCCGGAAGGAACTTTGTGCGCAAAGGCCTGGAGGCATGGTTCACACTGTTGATGGAGACCTTTTGGTCGAAGGACCGCATTCTGGAGATGTACCTCAACGTGGCCGAGACCGGCAAGGGCCGCTTTGGCGCGGAGGCCACCGCACAGCGCTGTTTCAAGCGCTCGGCCGCCAAGCTCACGGATTCACAGGCCGCGCTTATCGCCGCGGTGTTACCGTCACCGCGCAGGTTCAATGCCTGTTCTCCCTCGGCTTTCGTGCAGCGCAGGCAGGCGTGGATACTGCGCCAGATGCGGCAACTGGGAAACTTGATGGTGCCCGCGGAGAGGGAACGCTTGAACGACCTGCGCCATCGCCGAGAGAAGCGGCGTAAGCAGTGACGGTAGAGCACCGTTACCTTGGTCCGCACGAAGACTTCGATCGGGATCGACCATGACGGAACAGAACGACAAGAAACCGGAGAACGCACGTTTGGTCGTGGTCACCGGTGCCAGCCGCGGGGTAGGGCGGGCAACAGCAAAGGCATTGGTGGAACTGCATGGTTGCACGGTCCTCGCCGTTTCGCGCGATGTGGAAGGGCTGGCATCCCTAAAAGCGGAATGCGGCGATAAGGCAGGAGCGCTGGAGGCCCTGCCGATTGACCTGGCCTCCACGACCGGCATCGAGGAAGTTCGGAGGCATCTGGCAGGGAGAAGGCTGCACGGCTTAGTGAACAATGCCGGCTTGCTGATCAAGCGGGAATGGGGGGAGTGGACGGCGGACGACCTGCAAAAGCTCTACTTGCTCAATGCCTCCGCGCCCTTGCTGCTGTCCCAAGCGCTGAGTTCCTTACTGGAAGGGGATCCTCCCGGGCACATCGTGAACATCGGCAGCATGGGCGGCTTTCAAGGCAGCGTGAAGTTCCCCGGCCTGGCCGCATACAGCGCCAGCAAGGCCGCGCTGGCCAATACCACCGAGTGCATGGCCGAGGAACTAAAGGAACGCGGTGTGCGGTGCAATTGCATCTGCTTGGGCGCCGTGGACACCGCGATGTTGCGCGCCGCCTTCCCCGGATACACCGCTCCGGTGGGTGCGGAAGAGGTGGGACGCTACATTTCCCGGTTCGTGGTGGAGGGGCATAACCTCTTCAACGGCAAGGTGTTGCCCTTGGCCGTGAGTACCCCATAACGGGGTCGCGAAATATTTTTCCTTTAGGCATTAGGACGGAAGGAAATTCTGTCTACATTTGCAGCCGCTTTCAGCAAAACGTTCTTTGAGCGCCCCGGATCGGGGATGACGTGTAGGGGTGGCCAAGTAGATGTTGAGATTATATTTTCAACACTGTTTGGTGGATCAGAAGATCAACCTACATTTGCACCCCCTTCCGAAACACGTTCGTGGGACGGAAGGCGCACAAGATGAATTTTCACAAGCCCGGGACGGTCCCGGAGACTTGAGACGTTCTTTGACTTATTGTCCATTCTGAGAAAGGTAAGTGTCCCTGTGTGCCGTAAGGTGCACATGGGAGGCACTAAAAAGAGCCAGATCAAACAAACTTACAATGGAGAGTTTGATCCTGGCTCAGGATGAACGCTAGCGGCAGGCTTAACACATGCAAGTCGAGGGGTAACAGGGAAGCTTGCTTCCGCTGACGACCGGCGCACGGGTGCGTAACACGTATGGAATCTGCCCTTTACTGGAGAATAGCCCGGAGAAATCCGGATTAATGCTCCATACTAGACGAGATGGCATCATCTTGTCTTAAAAGCTCCGGCGGTAAAGGATGACCATGCGCACGATTAGTTTGTTGGTGAGGTAACGGCTCACCAAGACTACGATCGTTAGGGGGCCTGAGAGGGTTATCCCCCACACTGGTACTGAGACACGGACCAGACTCCTACGGGAGGCAGCAGTGAGGAATATTGCGCAATGGAGGCAACTCTGACGCAGCCATGCCGCGTGCAGGAAGACGGCGCTACGCGTTGTAAACTGCTTTTAATCGGGAAGAAACCCCGGGACGTGTCCCGGGTTGACGGTACCGATGGAATAAGCACCGGCTAACTTCGTGCCAGCAGCCGCGGTAATACGAAGGGTGCAAGCGTTATCCGGATTCATTGGGTTTAAAGGGTGCGTAGGCGGAACAATAAGTCAGCGGTGAAAGCCTGCAGCTTAACTGCAGAACTGCCGTTGATACTGTTGTTCTTGAGTACGTTTGACGTGGGCGGAATGTGCCGTGTAGCGGTGAAATGCTTAGATATGGCACAGAACACCGATAGTGAAGACAGCTCACGAAGACGAAACTGACGCTGAGGCACGAAAGCGTGGGGAGCGAACAGGATTAGATACCCTGGTAGTCCACGCCGTAAACGATGATCACTCGTGATTGGCGATACACTGTCAGTCACCTAGCGAAAGCGTTAAGTGATCCACCTGGGGAGTACGATCGCAAGATTGAAACTCAAAGGAATTGACGGGGGCCCGCACAAGCGGTGGAGCATGTGGTTTAATTCGATGATACGCGAGGAACCTTACCAGGGCTTGAACGTACGTTGACAGGGGCGGAAACGTCCTCTTCTTCGGACAACGTGCGAGGTGCTGCATGGCTGTCGTCAGCTCGTGCCGTGAGGTGTCGGGTTAAGTCCCATAACGAGCGCAACCCCTACTGTTAGTTGCCAGCGGATAATGCCGGGGACTCTAACGGAACTGCCCGCGTAAGCGGTGAGGAAGGTGGGGACGACGTCAAGTCATCACGGCCCTTACGTCCTGGGCTACACACGTGCTACAATGGCGAGGAACAATGGGAAGCTACCGGGTGACCGGATGCTGATCTCTAAAACTCGTCTCAGTTCGGATCGGAGTCTGCAACCCGACTCCGTGAAGCTGGAATCGCTAGTAATCGCATATCAGCCATGATGCGGTGAATACGTTCCCGGGCCTTGTACACACCGCCCGTCAAGCCATGGAAGCCGAAAGTGCCTGAAGTTGGTGACCGCAAGGAGCTACCTAGGGCAAAGTCGGTGACTGGGGCTAAGTCGTAACAAGGTAGCCGTACCGGAAGGTGCGGCTGGAACATCTCCTTTTTAGAGGACTGCTCTTTTGGAGCTTCCGGCCAACGCAAGTTGGTTGACACTTGCTTTCTCTCAGATGGATAATATGATTAAAACGGTGCCATCCGTTGCCGTCTCCTAGTCCTGTAGCTCAGCTGGTTAGAGCGCTACACTGATAATGTAGAGGTCCGCAGTTCAAATCTGCGCAGGACTACCAGGGATAGGAAACGGGGGATTAGCTCAGCTGGCTAGAGCGCCTGCTTTGCAAGCAGGAGGTCATCGGTTCGACTCCGATATTCTCCACTCAATGTCCGCTTTTGCGAAGGCGACGGCGGACAAATGCCCGTAAGGGCGCACTGTTCTTTGACGTATTGTTAGACTGACCAAGACAGACCGAGAGATCGGTCCACCGAGCAAGACCATAAGAGGTCGAAAAGTTACTAAGGGCGTATGGTGGATGCCTTGGCTCTCAGAGGCGATGAAGGACGCGATAGGCTGCGATAAGCCATGGGGAGGTGCATAATGACCTGTGATCCGTGGATCTCCGAATGGGGCAACCCAGCTGGTTGAAGACCAGTTATCCTGAAAAGGAAGCTAACCCGGGGAACTGAAACATCTAAGTACCCGGAGGAAAAGAAAACAAATAGTGATCCCCCTAGTAGTGGCGAGCGAACAGGGGACAGCCCAAACCGGTACCGTTTCGGCGGGACCGGGGTTGTAGGACCACAACGTGGACTTCGTATACATAGTGGAACCCTTCTGGAAAGTTGGACCATAGCGGGTGACAGTCCCGTACACGGCATGTATGCGATACCTAGTGGTATCCTGAGTAGGGCGGGACACGTGAGATCCTGTCTGAATCCGGCGGAACCATCCGCTAAGGCTAAATACTACTGAGAGACCGATAGCGAACCAGTACTGTGAAGGAAAGGTGAAAAGAACCTCGAACAGAGGAGTGAAATAGACCCTGAAACCGTACGCCTACAAGCGGTCGGAGCCTGCCTTCGGGCGGGTGACGGCGTGCCTTTTGCATAATGAGCCTACGAGTTGCTCGTCACTGGCAAGGTTAAGGGATTAAGTCCCGCAGCCGAAGCGAAAGCAAGTCTTAACAGGGCGCATAGTCAGTGGCGGCAGACGCGAAACCTGAGTGATCTATTCATGGCCAGGTTGAAGTTCCGGTAACACGGAATGGAGGACCGAACCGGTAGACGTTGAAAAGTCTTCGGATGAGCTGTGATTAGGGGTGAAAGGCTAATCAAACTGGGAGATAGCTCGTACTCTTCGAAATGCATTTAGGTGCAGCCTCGGACGTACAGTTATGGAGGTAGAGCTACTGATCGGGCTAGGGGGCTTCACCGCCTACCAAACCCGGACAAACTCCGAATGCCATAACTCAATATCCGGGAGTGAGCGCGCGGGTGCTAAGGTCCGTGCGCGAAAGGGAAATAACCCAGACCATCGGCTAAAGGTCCCCAAGTGTGTGTTAAGTTGAATCTAACGAGGTCGGATTGCACTGACAGCTAGGATGTTGGCTTGGAAGCAGCCATCCATTTAAAGAGTGCGTAACAGCTCACTAGTCGAGCGATCCGGCATGGATAATGATCGGGCATCAAACACACCACCGAAGCTGTGGACTGCGTAGCAATACGCAGTGGTAGAAGAGCATTCCGGTCTGCGTAGAAGGTGTAGCGTGAGCTATGCTGGAGCGTCCGGAAAAGAAAATGTAGGCATAAGTAACGATAAGGCATGTGAAAAACATGCCCGCCGATAGACCAAGGTTTCCTGATCAACGTTAATCGGATCAGGGTTAGTCGGGACCTAAGGTATAGCCGACAGGCGAAGCCGATGGACAACCGGTCAATATTCCGGTACCGACCCATATTGCGATGGGGTGACGAAGGAGTGAAAGGTCTCCGTGCTGACGGAATAGCACGGTGAAGGACGTAGGTATAACGCTGGCAGGCAAATCCACCGGTGTTGCTGAAACCCGACAGTAGCAGGAAGCTTCGGCCGAATGCATTGACCCTAATCAGACTTCCGAGAAAAACCTCTAAGCTTCAGATATGGGCCGCCCGTACCTCAAACCGACACAGGTGGTCAAGGAGAGTATCCTGAGGCGCTCGAGTGATCCGTGGCTAAGGAACTAGGCAAATTAAGCGCGTAACTTCGGGATAAGCGCTACCCACGCAAGTGGGTTTCAATGAAAAGGTCCAGGCGACTGTTTAACAAAAACACATGGCTTTGCGAAATCGAAAGATGACGTATAAGGCCTGACACCTGCCCGGTGCTGGAAGGTTAAGAGGAGAGGTCAGCCGCAAGGCGAAGCTTTGAATCGAAGCCCCAGTAAACGGCGGCCGTAACTATAACGGTCCTAAGGTAGCGAAATTCCTTGTCGGGTAAGTTCCGACCTGCACGAATGGTGTAACGATCTGGACACTGTCTCGGCCACGAGCTCGGTGAAATTGTAGTTTCGGTGAAGATGCCGGATACCCGCAACGGGACGAAAAGACCCCGTGCACCTTTACTATAGCTTCACATTGACATCGGCTGCCCGATGTGTAGGATAGGTGGGAGACTTTGAAGTTGCGTCGCTAGGCGTGATGGAGTCATCGTTGAAATACCACCCTTCTGTCATCTGATGTCTAATCCCTGCGAAACAGGGATACAGTGTGTGGTGGGTAGTTTGACTGGGGTGGTCGCCTCCAAAAAAGTATCGGAGGCTTCCAAAGGTACCCTCAGCACGCTTGGTAACCGTGCGACGAGTATATTGGCATAAGGGTGCTTGACTGTGAGACCGACAAGTCGAACAGGTACGAAAGTAGGGCAAAGTGATCCGGTGGTTCCGTATGGAAGGGCCATCGCTCATAGGATAAAAGGTACGCCGGGGATAACAGGCTGATCATTCCCAAGAGCTCATATCGACGGAATGGTTTGGCACCTCGATGTCGGTTCGTCACATCCTGGGGCTGGAGAAGGTCCCAAGGGTTCGGCTGTTCGCCGATTAAAGTGGCACGTGAACTGGGTTCAGAACGTCGTGAGACAGTTCGGTCTCTATCTGTTGCGGGCGTTAGAAGTTTGAGGGGAGCTACCATTAGTACGAGAGGACCGTGGTGGACGAACCGCTAGTGTACCAGTTGTCACGCCAGTGGCATAGCTGGGTAGCTATGTTCGGATGGGATAAGCGCTGAAAGCATCTAAGCACGAAGCCCACCTCAAGATGAGACTTCTTTTAAGGGCCGTGGAAGATCACCACGTTGATAGGCTACAGGTGTAAAGCCAGCAATGGCAAAGCCGAGTAGTACTAATTGCCCGTAGACTTTGACCTGAAAAGGTCTTCACGGTGGATTTGTCGATCGTCTGTTTTGGTTCAGTCTAGCAGTATTTCACAAAATCGTACTACGATTTTAGGTGACTATTGCGGTGAGGTCCACCTCTTCCCATTCCGAACAGAGAAGTTAAGCTCACCAGCGCAGATGGTACTAGGATGATGTCCTGGGAGAGTATGTCGTCGCCGATTCTGAACCCCGCCCCTCAAAAGGCGGGGTTCTTTTTTTGCCCATACCGGAAAGGCCCGGCATGATGTTTCCTTTGCATCCGCACATGAAGCATTCGTTCGTATTCTCCGTCACCCTGATCGCGGAGCTTGCCTCAGGCAACCTTTGCGCACAGCGCCTGCAAGGCCATATCGCAGACCCGGACGCTTGGGGCGCGCAGCTTGTCCTTTCCGTGGCCCGGGGCAATGACTTCAGGCCGGTTGATTCCGTCCGGACGGATGCCACTGGCGATTTCAGTTTCCCTGAAACCTTCAACGCCGCAGGCTTCTATCGCGTGGCTTTGAACGACACGGACCGGATGGACTTGATCCTCGACGGCCGTGAACCGGTGGTCGACCTCGACTTTGACAGCATTCCCCTTGCCGATCATGTTCATGTCCGCACCTCGGACGAGAACAAGCGATTGTGGGAGTTCAAGTACATCTCCAAGGAGACCCAGGCCGTGCGGACCGCTGCGGCCCAGCAGAGATTGACGCTGCTCCCCACGGATACGGCGCAATTGGATCAGTTGAACGCCGTGGAGCAACGGGCCATGCACATGGAGGAACGGTATGTCCAACAACTCGTGGACAACGCGCATGGAGGATATTTCGCCAAGGTCCTCGGTGTGGACGACGCCTTGCGGGGCGCCAGGGGGAACGGGCCGATGGCAGTGGCCGCGGCCTGCGACTTCAGCGATCCCGAACTGATGCGCTCCACCGTCTATGACAAGGCGGTGATGGTCTTCCTGCAAAATCTTAATGTGGTCCGCGAAGACCAGTTCATTACAGGTTCCGACACGCTCATGCACCTTGCGGCGCGTAGCACGGAATGCCGGGCGTACATGCTCGACCACCTCATCGACCTGTTCTCCACCTATGGTCCGGAGACCGCCTTACAACATATGATAGACCGGTACGTGGTGCCTATGGAGGACAGCCTTTCCCTGGCACCTGAGCTTCGGGCCAAGGTGGAGGCGCTCATGCATGTCTCGGTGGGAAGGACCGCGCCGGATGTCGATCTCAACGACCGCGGTGTGATCACTCGGTTGTCGGAATTGATCAAGGAAAATAACTATACCGCGCTCTTCTTTTACTCCAGCACCTGCGAGCATTGCCATGCACAAATGCCCACGATGAAGAAGGACCGGGCCAAATTCCTGGCCAAGGGCTTCCGCATGATCGGGATCGCTCTGGATGTGGACAGCGTTGATTTCTTGAGGAGCATCAAAGAGAATGCCATTCCTTGGAAGTGCTACAGCGAGTTCAATGGATGGGGTTCCAAAGCGGCCAAAGCGTTCATGGTGAAGGCAACCCCCAGCTTCTTCCTGCTTGATGACAAGATGCGGATCATGGCAAAACCCACGGATGCACAGGAATTGAGCCGGATGCTGCAGGACCTCTATAAGTAATTCGGGATGACTGTCGTCCGGCCGGGTTCCCGGAAAGGGTGTAATTCCCGCTTCAAGAGCAATGGACCGGTCGGCTCTGGTCGATAGTTCACCGCAGCTACGGCCACAGCCGTGTTCCGTCCGATACAGTCCCGACTTCTGCCAATTAGTATGACAAGCCGGTTTGTTGAACTTTCAACCTTGACGATCCTGTGCGTGAGCCATAGTTCGGGCAGACCGATCATGGATGCCAACGTCTTATCCCTGTCTCATAAAAGACCCGGAGAAGCGGTCTTTCATCCACGGATGGCCACAGCTGTTGCCTTCGGCATCTAATTCCCTTGTGCATGAAAACGTAGAAGTTGGCCTGCCCAGTCCGAATGGTTTCGCTTCGCGCCCGCAACGCGGGCATCTGTGCCATCTGTGGACAAGAAGCTCCGTGGCGGCCCCATGCCGGGCAAGAAGCTTGCGGTCAGATCAGTAGATGAGCCGGTCCCGCCGAAAATAGCAAGCGTGGCCGGCGAGAGGAGGAACGGGCTGAAAGTCCAGGAGGTTTATGAATTGCGGAACAGTATTTCACCGCAGCTACGGCCAAAGCCATGTTCCGATCGAAGTTGCTTGCCACGAACCGTAAAGCACGAAGGGCCGCCTCATTTGAGGCGGCCCTTCGGCGTTTGGTGGTATGTCGGTTACTTGATGATGCTCAACCGCTGGACGGTGGTCTGTCCGTTGACGGTGATGTTCACCATGTATACGCCGCTGGCGATGTCGCTCGGCAGGTCGAGGATGGTGGTGAAGCGCTCACCGCTGTTCCCGAACTCCTTGGCGAAGACCTTCTTGCCATAGATGTCCTGGATGTCAACAGTGATGTTCTGGTCCGCGTCCTGGATGCCGTCGATGCTCAGGTTCACCTGGCTTTCACGCACGGGGTTCGGCCACAGGGCGGCTTCGCCGAATGCGGTCTGGCTCATGCTGGCCTCGGGCCGGGGTCCGCCGTTGTCGATGGTGATCGTGCAGGTGTTCCCGCAGAAGCCACTGTAGACCGCGCCCACTTTCACGTTCACCTGCACATTGTAGGTGGAGCCGTTGACCATGGGAGGAGCCACGCCGATGTTCCACTTCAGTTGCAGGATGTAGGTGCTGCGGCTGAAGGTCTCATCGTAGCCCTCGTTGGTGTTGGAGACGCGGAACTGGTATTCCGTGGCACCCACCACCGGCATGGCATAGATGAAGCTGTTGTTGGTGTTGAAGGCGCGTGTCTCGTTGCAGGAGTGCCCGTAGGTGGGCGCGCTGATCAGCTCCGTGCAAGGTACCGTTGAGCCCATGCCCAACTCGCAGCCACCACCGAAGTGTGCGCTGGCCATCGGTCCGGACCCATTGTTGCGCACGCGGGCGAAATATGTCACCCCGTGTACTAGTGGGCTGGTCTGCATTTGGCTGAAGCGTACGGAGTTGGAGGGCACCGCGATGCGGCGGATGAAGCCAGCGTCCGGATCGGAGAACTCGAACTGGTAGCTGGTCGCCCCCGGCGCATTGTTGCTGTACACCTTGCTGTTCATGGTGTAGTTGAATTTGCCGCAGGACTTGCTCGCGATGTGCGAGTTCCCCGGAGGCAGGCAGAAGCTGTGGTCGTAGTACGCCGAGTAGGCCGGGGTGTACGTGGGTGAGGAAGATCCGTCCACGGCCGCGTCGAAGCGGTCCCGCAAGAGGACCCTGCCGTCCGGTCGCTGCAGCTCCCAGTACCCGTTGCCGTTGGCGCAGCAGAGGCCGTCCCCATAGCTGTCGTACAGGTGGAAGAAGTAGCAGTTGCTGTTAATGGTGGGCAGGCAGTGGTACTCGCTGATCAGCATGTTGGCTTGGCCTGCGGTGTATGGTCCACCGGACACGTAGTCCGTGTAGGTCTCATCGTAGATATCCCAGGTCAGCCCTTCATTGATGTTGGCATCGAGCTGGATGTTCACCACCACGGCCTCGCCGCCCACGTCCACACCAATGCTCTGGCCGTCGTTGGCCGGGATGTCATCAGCCGATCCGTTGGGGAGGCTGGTGGCAATGGTGAGCGTTTGGCTCGCACCCGCCACGGCCGGGGCCGTGGGCAGGGTGATGTTGGCGGATGCTCCGTAGGCGAGGTTGCCCGTCCAGTTGTACACGTACGGGGTTCCGCTGGAGAGCCCATAGGTGATCTGCACGCTGGTGAGGTCGTTGTCGCCGTTGTTGAGCAGGGTCACCTGAGGTGCCATTGTGGAACCGCAGAGCAGGCCCGGGGCCGGATCGAGGATGGCGGTGATCGATGCGTCGTTGTGCGCAGGATGTTCCACCAACAGGCCGAAGGTGCCTTCCACACCGGACCCGCCGTTGTTGTACACCAGCAAACGATACTCGGTGTTCGGGGTCAGGCTCTCCACATTGAAGCCGGCGGCGTCGACCGAGCAGCCTTCGCTGCTGGTGGCACCGAGCCCGGCACATGTGCCCGAATAGAGCGCGTAATCCAACGTGCTGGCATCGTACTGGGCGTTCTCTCCATTGTCCAGCAGGGTGATCAAGGTGTGATCGAAGTTGCCGGTGTTGAAGGTGAACCAGACGCCTTGCACGGGCAGGGCACCGGAGCACGTGGTCGGGGCGTCCACCGTGGCGCATTCGTTGGTGTATTCCACAGGTGTGCCCGTGCCATCAGCAACCGTGTTACCGAGCGCAATGGCGCCACCGCACTGGTCATTGGCGGGCGGGGTGCATACGGAGGCACAGTTCACGGTCATCTGGTATGTCCCTTCGGCCGCTCCGGCACCATGTACGGCGATCCAATAGGATCCACCGGTCGTGACGTTGACGGTCACTGTACCGCTGCCGTTCGCGCATCCGGGGCTGTCATCCACCATGGCCACGCAGCTCAAGCTGTTGCAGTCCGTTCCGGTGAACACCGAGATCCGGGTGTCAAAGTCCGACAGTCCACAGGTGCTCACGGTGACCGCTTGGTCCGAAGTGGCATCGAACTTCCACCAGTTCTGTCCACCGGTGCTTGAGGCCCCGTTGTACGGGCAGGCACTGGCAGGCATGCTGTGGGCCACGCCCGTGGTGACACCGTTGTACGTGTTGCCGCAGAGCACCGGGGTGGCCGCAGCGCAGGTGTTGTTCGGCGTGACGCATTGGGTGGTGGCGTTCCAGCCGGGAGCGGTTCCGCTGCCATCGCTCACAAAGGCGAAGGTGAGGCATCCGCTGGCATTGCTGGAGGTGAAGGGGCCGGGGAGGGCCGAGGTCAGATCGCCCCACCAGCCGCCGGTGCCGTATGTAGTGTTGCCAGACCCAACGCCATTGGCACTGGCGAACTTCGGTGCGGCCGTATTGGGGCCGTTGAAGATGAACAGCTTGTCCCAGTTGGCTTCGGTACTGAAGCTGCTGAAGAGCACGCGTACCTGATCGCCCGCGGTGGTGCGGCAATAGGTCTTCACGTAGTTCTCATTGTCGCTGTAGGCTGCGGAAGGTCCACCGGTATCGGTGAAGCCATCGCCGCAGGCCGCGCCCGTGGTGAAGGACCCCTGGCTCCATACGCTCCAATCCCCTGCGCCACAGTTGGCACGCACATAGAAGCTGTAAGGAGAGTTGCTGCTGAGGCCGCCCGCATTGGCGGTGGTCACGCCGGCTGCCGTGTTTCCATTGGCCACCAGGCCCGTGGCACCGCTGCCTCCTGCACCACTGGTGCGCACTTCCCACTCATAGCCGTTGGCCGGATTGGAGGTGCTGGCGGTCCAGTTCAGCGTGGCCGAGTTCACACCCGGGCTTGCCAGAAGAGCTGTGGGGGCCAGGCAGGTGGGAGGAGCGCTCACCGTGAAGGTGTAGTCCTCGGCCTCGCCATAGCTGCTGGAGCCGCAAGAACCCACGTCGCCGATATAGCTGTTGCGGATGCGCATCCGATAGTTGCCGCTCGGGGTGCCTAGAGGCACGGTGATCGTGCCGGCACCGCTGGACACATATGTTCCGGAAGCATAGACCTGCTCACCGGCATCGCCAAAGTCCAGGTCATTGTTCCAATCCACCCAGATGTTGAAGTAGTAGGTGCTGGACAGGAGGAAGCTCGCCGTGAAGCTCACCGCGTTGCCTGCGGAGGCGCTGACCGACTGGCCTGTGAAGTTGCCATAGCCGCCGGCCGAGAAGCCGGAGTTCAGGTTGCTGATGTTGGCATAGCCACCGGTCGTGCTGAAGTTGTTCACGTAGTACGACGAGCTCGTTCCAACGGGCGTGCAATAGCCGGTGTAGAAGGCCAACGGACCCGCCCAGAAGCTAAAGCCGCTACCGCAATCGCTGCGCACCCACAGTTGGTACGAAGTGTTGGGGGTCAGGGCCACGGACGTGGAGGCGGTCGTGACCCCGGCAGCCGTGGTGCCATTGTCTATCACGGTGCTGGCACCATCACGCACTTCCCACTGGTAGCCGTTGGTCGGCAGGGAGGGGCTCGCGGTCCAAGAGAAGCTGGCCGAAGTGGTGGTTACCGTGGTCGTTCCCAAGGCCGTCGGGGCGAAGCAGGAAGGTACATCATAGATGCTGAATTCATCAATGCCCTGATCGCAGTATCCACTTCCGTAGTTGGAATTGCTTACGTACCGGAAGGTCGCCACGGTATTCGCATAGGCGGTCAGGTCGATGGTATTGAGCGTCCATCCCGTGGTGCCCGTGGCGAACGTGGAGTTGGCCGAGGTGTGCTGGTACAAGTTCGTCCATGTCGTACCGCCGTTCGTGCTGATCTGCACGGTCATCGGAACCGGGGAGAGCTGGTATCCACCACTGCCCAAGTAGTAATAATAGGACAGCAGCTTCGGGGTAGCGCCCAGGTCGAAGCTACCCGTGGTCATGTAGTAGGGATTGTAGGTGGTGCTGGCCAGATACGTGTACAGGTACATGAAATGGGTACCTGCCTGCGGGGCACCTGCGCCATGCGTTGCATCCGCCGTGGTGGGGGTCCAGTGCTGGCTGGCACCGGCAACACCCTCGGAAGCCGACCAGCAACCGGGCATTGTAGCTCCAAAGCTCTCCAGATAGGGATAGCTGGTCACGTTGGCACACAATGTGGTGAAGCTGGACGAGGCCGCCCATGGGCTGAAGTCCCCGTTGGTGCAATCACCCCGCACGTAGAGGGTATAGGATGTTTGGGCGGCCAATGCACTGGTGGAGGCCGTGGTGACCCCTGCAGCCGTGGTGCCATTGTCTATCACGGTGCTGGCACCATCACGCACTTCCCACTGGTAGCCGTTGGCCGGGTTGGAGACGCTCGCCGTCCAGGAGAGGTTGGCGCTGGTGGTGGTCACCGAGGAGACCGTAAGGGCCGTTGGCTCTTGGCATGTCGGTGTTTCCATCACTTGGAAGTCGTCCACCAGGATGTCGTTGTAGAAGGCACTGCCCACAGTGCTCGCCACGATGGTCAAGCGGAACTGCGCCGGGCTGGGGATCGATCCCGGAACAGGGACGTCCAACTTCACCCAGCTCGCGTTGTTCTGTGCATAGCTGGCCAGTTCCACCCATGCAGCGCCATCGTAGGCCTGCACTTTCAAGGTGTTCTGTGCCGCATCGTTGGTGTTGTTGGATTTTACCCACAACCGTACCATCGGTGTGGTGAGCGCGCTGATGTCCACCGGAACCGTGGTGAGGGTGGGGATGGATGTGCTGTAGGAGCCATCAAACCAGGCGAAGTTGCCCGATCCACTGGTATGGTCCACCGAGCCGGTCACGCCATAGCCCGGGCTGGTACTTCCACTGGCGGCGAACAGCCACAGCGTAGTTCCGGTGGCGGTGTTCGTCCAGCATGCCGGTGTGGCCAAGGCCGCATCGAAGTTCTCCAAGTAGGGGGCCACTGCGGCGAGGCAAGGCGTGCTGAAGTTCACGGCGACGCTCCAGGCACTGCTATCCGGTCCGGCGCACATGCTTTTCACATATGCCGCGTAGGTGGTGTTCGGGGTCAGGGCGAGGGCCGCGGGACTTCCCGCAATGTTCCCGCTCAATGCCAAGCCGATGGCACCGCTACCGGCGGCACCGCTGGTGCGCACTTCGTACTTATAGCTCAAGGAACCATTGTCCGTCCACGAGAAGTTCGCACTGGTGCCCGTGATCGCCGTTACCGCCGGGTTGCTCGGCGTGGGGCAGGCGGGCGGCGCGGTGATGTTCAGGGTGTAATCCTCGAACGATCCGTATGAGCCCGTGTAGCAGGGGGTCGGGGGGCCAATATCCACACCTCCGATGCGCATCCGGTAGCTGCCCAATGGGTTAGTGCCAACGTTAAAGGTAGCAACCAAGGTGGTGGGGTTAATGTTGGTCGATACACCGGTGTAAACATTTTCACCAACATCGTTAAAATCAAGGTCGTTGTTCCAGTCCACCCAGATCTTGGTGTCATAGGTGTAACCGGTGCTGAAGGTGATGTTCACCGTGGCCGTCGTGGTCTGCTGCACATCACCGCCGGAAAGGCCGGTGTAGTCACCGTAGTGGCCTGCCTCGTCCCCGCTGGGGTTGTTCACCCCGCTGAACGCCACATTGGTGATGCCCGTGCCGTCCACTGAACTGGGTGCCGGGATGCAATAGCCGGTGTAGAAGCTCCCGGACCCGATCCAACCGCTTTGGGTGACGCCGCAATCAGCGCTTACATAGGCGTAGTAGGTGGTGTTGGCGGAGAGCACGAGAGAGGAGGCCATGGTCACACCTGCGGCGGTGGTCCCGTTGTCCACAAGGCCGGTGGCACCGCTACCGCCCGCACCGCTGGTGCGCACTTCCCAGAGGTATCCGTTGGCCGGGTTGGACACGCTGGCCGTCCAGGAGAAGTCGGCGCTCGTGGCCGTGTACGCGGTCACTGCCAAGTTCGTGGGTGCCACGCAGGCCGGGGCCTCCGTTACGCTGAAGTCATCGATCAGCAGGTCGTTGTAGAACTGGTTGCCCGTGGCCGAAGGCAGGGCCACCAAGCGGAACTTCGTGGTGGAGGGTATGCCGCCGGGAAGTGCTGCGTTGTGCTCCAACCAACTGGCGGAGTTACCGCCATAGGTCAGCAGGGTCACCCATGCCGCACCGTCCCATGCATCCAATTGGATCTGGTTCTGGGCCGCGTCGTTGGTGTTGTTGGACAGCATCCAGAAAGTGACGTAAGGCGTGGTGAGCGCGCTCATGTCGATGTTCGGGGTCTCCAGGCTGTTCACGCCGATGTTACCCGAGCCATCGATCCAAGCGAAGTTGCCGCTGCCCGAAGTGTGGTCCACTGCGGTGAGGACGCCATAATCAGGTCCGCTACCGCCACTGAGCTGGAACTGCCATTGCTCAGCGCCGATGTTGGCCCAGCAGCTCGGCAGGGCAATGGCCGCATCGAAGTTCTCCGTGTACGGCGCTAGGGCAGAGGCGCAAGGCGTGCTGAAGCCGAAGGGTATCCATGGGCTGAAGTCCCCGTTGCAATCGCTCCGCACGTAGAGGGTATAGGATGGTTTGGGCCGCCAATGCACTGGTGGAGGCCGTTGTGATCCCCGCAGCCGTGGTGCCGTTATCGGTAAGCCCCGTGGCACCGCTTCCGCCGGCACCGCTGGTGCGCACTTCCCACTGGTAGCCATTGGCCGGTAGGGAGGTGCTAGCCGTCCAGCTGAGGTCGGCGCTGGTGGCCAGAATGTTCGTCGCCGTGAGGGCCGATGGTGGCAAGCAGCTCGGCGACTGGTTCATGCTGAAGTCATCGAACGCGATGTACCATGGCGTAAAATTGGACACCACATGAATGCCGAAATAGTAGGTGTCCGTGGAGGTGGGAACGAAGGAGCGCTGGAGTTGCTGGTAGGCCGTGTTGGTCGGTCCGGACAAGGCCGGTCCCAGCAAGGTGGCACCCACGCTGCTCGGGGTGGTGTTCACGTAAACCTCCACCGTGGTCCATCCGCTCAGGCCGTCCGTTGCGTACCAGAACGCATAGTCGTACGAGGTGGTGGCGGTAAGGTCGAAGGCCGGTGACCAGATGTAGTCGGCCGCACCATAGCGGGTCCTGAGGTAGTTGGGGGTGCTGCGCGGGTCCGTGTAGGTATCGGAAGCGGCATTGGCCAGTACCCACAGGCCCACCTCGTTCGTCCAGCAAAGGGGCAGGTTCGGCACGGTGAGCGCATCGAAGTTCTCCGTCCAGGGGAGCGGCGTGCTGCTGCAGAGGGTGGTGAAGCTGGACGAGGCCGCCCATGGGCTGAAGTCGCCGTTGCAATCACTGCGCACGTACAGGGTATAGGTGGTCTGGGCGGCCAATGCACTGGTGGAGGCCGTGGTGATGCCCGCAGCCGTGGTGCCGTTGTCGGTCAATCCGGTGGCACCGCTGCCGCCGGCACCGCTGGTGCGCACTTCCCACTGGTAACCGTTGGCCGGGTTGCTCGTGCTGGCAGTCCAATTGAGGTCGGCGCTGGTGGCTGTCATGTTGCTCCCTGCCAAGGCCGTCGGCGCCTCGCAGGTGGGGGTCACCTCCACCGTAACGTTGTCGATGTACAAGCGCCAGCCGTCAAGGCCACCGCTGGGCACGTGCCAAGCGATGTACACCGTACCCGAATACGCGGCCAGGCTGGTGATCTGCTCCAAATAGGTGATGTTGGTGTACGAGGCGAACGGCACCAAGGTGTTGGTGAAGTCGCCGGGGCTATTTCCCGTAGTGGACAGAAGCACCTCCATGTCGTTCGGCTCTCCAGCAGACTGCACGCGGTACCAGTAACGGAGGCGGTCCGCGCCGGAGAGGGTGATCGCTGGGGAGATCAGCCAGTCGTCGTTGGCCCCGGCATTGTAGTCCGTGTAGATCGCGGCTGCTTGGTCCCCTTCTTGGGGGTTGGTCGCATAGTTCATGTCCCATGCATCGCCATCCGCGTTCACGTTCAGCACCGTCCAACAGGATTCGGTAGTGGAAGCCGAATTGAAGCCTTCCTGGAATGGAAGGCTGAAGGCATCGCAAGGTGTATGGAAGCTCGCTGAGGCCGCCCATAGGCTGAAGGTGCCGTTGCAATCGCTGCGCACATAGAAGGTGTAGGTAGTGTTCGCGGCCAGAAGCGCCGTGTTGGCCGTCACAATGCCTGCGGCGGTGGTCCCATTGTCCACAAGCCCGATAGCTCCGTCACCGCCTGCACCGCTGGTGCGCACTTCCCACTGGTAGCCATTGGCCGGGTTGGAGGTACTGGCCGTCCAATTGAGGTCGGCGCTGGTGGTGGTGACGTTCGTCGCCGTGAGGCCGGTCGGCATCAGGCAGGTAGGCATTTCGATCACGCTGAAGTCGTCGATCAGCAGGTCATTGTAGTACTGTGTTCCTGTGGCCGACGGCAGGGCCACCAAGCGGAATTTCGTGGTGGAGGGGATGCCTCCGGGAAGTGTGGTGGTATGCTCCAACCAGCTGGCGGAGTTCCCGCCATAGGTCAACAGGGCTACCCATGTGGCGCCGTCCCATGCATCCAAGCGGATCTGGTTCTGGGCCACGTCGTCGATGTTGTTGGACAACATCCAGAAGGACACATACGGCACGGTGAGCGCGCTCATGTCGATCATCGGTGTCTCCAAGCTGTTTACGCCGATGTTACCAGAGCCATCGATCCATGTGAAGTTGCCAATACCCGTGGTGTGGTCAGGGCTTCCGGAAACGCCATACCCCGGACTGGTGGATCCGCTTGCGGCGAACAACCATTGCTCCGCACCGATGTTCGCCCAGCAATTGGGCAGGCTCAGTGCTGCATCGAAGTTCTGGGTGAAAGGTGCCGGGAAGGTGGCACACGGGGTGGTGAAGGCATATGGTCCGGCCCAGACACTGGAATCACCGGGGCTACAGATCGCCCGCACGAAGAAGGTGTACGGGGTGGTCGCGGCCAAGAGTGCCGTGTGGGCCGTCACAATGCCTGCGGCGGTCAGCCCATTCTCCACTCGGCCAGTGGCACCGCTTCCGCCGGCACCGCCGTCGGAGCGCACTTCCCACTGATATCCTTCGGCCGGGTTGCTCGTGCTGGCCGTCCAATTGAGGTCGGCATCAGTGCCCGTTACGTTGCTGGCCACCAGTTGCGTGGGTGGCAAGCAGCTCGGTGGAATGCCGATCTCGAACTGCACCTGGGCCAGTATGCTGGAGCGGGTGCCTGTGCCCGGACTGCTGGGGTTCTGGTCGGTGGTGGTGCGAACGTACATGCCACGGTTGGTACCCGTGGGTGTGAACGAGGACCAAGTGGCGGTGCAACTGGTGCCTGCGGAGTTTTCATCCACGGCCACCACGATGTTGCTGGTGCCGTCCCAAATGAAGCCTGGGCTCAAGGCGATCTCCATCCATTGGCCCGCTACCGGGTTCACCGTGCCGCTGAACACTTGGTTCATCTGGTTGACCGGCACCCAGTCGGTGGTGGAGGCGAACGCCGTTTTGGCGGTGTTGCCCACGTACACGGTCCAGTTGTTCCAATTGGCAAAGGTGGTGCCACTGCTGCCGTATTTGAACCTGAGCTTGGTAACGTAGGTGCCGCCGGTGTACTCACTGGCCAAGTAGATCTGTTGGGTGTAGTTGTACGCGGTACACGAGTAGATCGGGAAGTTCGTGTTGGTGGTGACGCCACTGCCGATCTGCACCAGGCCGGCCGTGAAGGTAACGGGGCCGATCCATGCGCTGGTGTCCACGCCTCCACAATCGGCGCGCACATAGGCGTTGTAGGTATTACCGGCGGTGAGCCCGCTGGCCAGGTCCGTGACCACACCGGCTGCCACGGTGCCGTTCGCATCGGCACTGCCCGGGTTCCCGGGAAGCCCAGCAGTGCGCACTTCCCACAAGTAACCGTTGGAAGGGTTGGAAACGCTGGCATCCCATGAGAGGTTGACGCTGGTGGGCGAGGCGATCCCGACCGTCAGGTTCAAGGGGGTCACGCAGCTGGGCGACGGGGCCAAGAGCAGGTTGTCCACGCCGATGTCCGTGGTGCCGCTGCCGGTGGCGATCAAGCGGATCACAGTAGTGGCCGAGTTACTGGCGAAGTCGAAGAAGCGGTTGGTCCATGTGGCGCTGATGGCGAGTTTATTGCCCACCTGGGTGAAGTTGGCACCGCCGTTGGTGGAGAGCATCACCTGAAGGGAGTCCGTCCCGCTGGTGTTGATGTGGTCGAAGCTCAGGCGGGTGGGGCCAGTGGCGGCGGTCATGTCCATGTGCAGGTCCAAGCTGCCTTGGCCGGCTCCTGCGGTGTAGCTATGGAAGCGGGCGGAATAAGCACCGGTGGTGAAGACGGGGGTGTAGCCGCCCAAGGTGGGACTGGTCCACGCGGCGGATGCAGCTTGGTCGTTCCGGCGCCAGCTGGTGTTGCCGGTAACGGGCGTGTTGCGCCAGCTCGTGGAGGGAATGTCCGTGGTGCCGCAGACGCTCTGCCAAGCCTCGAAGTCCTCGGTGTAGGACACGTTGTCATAAACGGCATAGGTGGGGTCGTTGATCAGCACGGCCACCGTATTGGAATTGCTGAGCATGCCGCTGTAGAAGCAGGTCTGGACCAAGCGGTAGTAGGTGGCAACGTTGATGGCCGGGGTGGTATAGGTGGTGGTGGTGGCGCCGGTACCGCCGGTGACCGGGGCCCAGCCCGTGGTGCCATTGGCGGATTGCTGCCATTGCATGGAGATGCCGGCCAAGGGGTCGATGCCCGTGGCCGTGATCACGGTGCTACCGCCCACACAGACCGTGGCCGGGATGGCGGATGCGGAGGCGGCCACGGGCGTGCCGCTGCACGGGGTCACCAAGCGTACATTGTCCAAACCGATATCGTCGTTGCCCAAGTCGGAAGTCGCCTGGAAGCGGATCACCGTGGTGGCCGAAATGCTGGTGACGGTATACTCATACTCCGTCCACGTGATGGCCTGACCAAGTGCAGGGGACGTCAGCGGGGTGAAGCTGCTCCCGCCGTTGGTGGAGACCGAGACGTTCAGGGCGTCCGCACCGTCGTCATTGATGTAGGCGAATTTCAACTTCGTGGTGCCCAAAGCGGCGGACATGTCCACGTATAAGTCCATGGTGCCGGTGGTGGTGTTCGGGGCCTCCACGCTGTGGAAGCGGGCCGAACGGGCACCCGAGGAGGAAACCGGGGAATAGATGCCCGAGGAGCTGGTCCAACCTGCGCTGCTGCCTTGATCGATCCCGGCGCCAGCTGTTGAAGCCGGTGGAGGGCGTGTTGTTCCAGTTCGCCGAGGGCTTGTCCAAGGTGCTGCAACCGTTTGCCCAGGCCTCAAAGTCCTGGACCAGGGAAATACCGTCGAAAACCGCATAGGCCGGCGTGGTGCCGTCGATCACCGTGGCCACGTTGGTGGAATCGGAAAGGCCGCTGGGGGTGCAGGTGATGGCCATGCGGTAGTAGGCCGTGGTGCTGAACGCGGGGGTGGTATAGCTGGTGGTGGTGGCACCGCTGCCGCCACTGACCGCAGTCCATGGAGCCAAGCCGTTGGGAGACTCGAGCCATTGGTAGGTAAGCCCGTCAGCTACGGTGCCGCCCGTGGCTGTTAGGTTTACCGTGCTGCCCACGCATGCCGGGGTGGAAGCGGGAACGGTACCCGCCACCGGGGTGCCGGTGCAGGGAGGAAGGAAGTTCAACTGGACCTGGGCGATGGTGGCTGAGCGTGAACTGGCGGTGGGAGGGCTTGCCGGGTCAGGGTTGTTGGTGTCATTGTAATAGTAGATACCTGTGTTCGTGCCGCTGGCGAAGGCCCTCCAAGTCGTGCCGCTGGTATATGAAGGGGTGTTCTCATCCACGGCGATCACCAAGTTGTCCGTGCCGTTATACACGAACGGCGTGGTCAACGTGATCTCCATCCACAAGGGGGTTATTGGCGGAGCCGTAGACAGTGTACCACTGTACACCTGGGTCATGCTCGCCAAAGGCACCCAATCGGTCGTGGTGGCGAAGGTGGTCTTCGTGGTGTTGCCCATATAGACCACCCAGTCGTTACCGTTGACCAAGCCGCCCGCGTTCACCATGAAGCGGATCTTGTCGATCTTGCCCGCTTGGCCGATCTGGGCCGCCGTGTAGAGTCTGCTGGGTATAGTTGTAGCCGAAAAAGTTGTACATCGGCAAGTACGAACTAGTGGTCGTACCCGAACCTATGGTCACGGTCTGCGCGCTGGCCCCCGAGGCGAACGCCCCTGCCATCAGCAGGGTCAACAGCAAGAACTTATGCCACCACGTGCGGAGGGACGTGGCGGTCGGGGCGGTGTTGAAAGAGGTCATGGCAGCGGGGTTTGGGGTTCGTGGGGTATAGTGGGTAAAGTTCGTCTTGGGCAATGGGTTTCTTGTTCAAGCCTCTCTCCCTTGGGTGGAGGCCTATTGAGCGCAAGGTGTTCGGCGCGCAGTGGCAACGGTAACGATCAGGTGCAGGGTGAGGGAGCTTTCGTGCATGCTGTTAATAAAACCTGTCTCAGAGTTTCGGCTACTAAGGAATAACACAATTCAACAACTACCAAGAAATAAAATGTTTTCAACAAGAGGCAACCCATAACCGTGGTTGCGTCCGCGCGCGCTTCGGTCGCTGGTTCGGGAATTCCAAGGGGTTGCTTGGATCATTTCCGTGTTGTCATTGCGAGATCATTTGTCGCAGTCGCACTTCATCGCCGTCATCGCGAGGCGGATGGGCGGCGCGTAAGCGACGGGCATCTGCCGAAGCGATCTTGTTTGCGGGCAGGCACCGAAGTTGACACTCGCGACCGTGCCAGCCCGTCGCTCTTTTCAATACTTGGTTTCCCCTCCTTTTTTAAGGAGGGGGCAGGGGTGGTGCATTCAGTGAGTCGTCCTTCGACGGTTTGATGGTAGTCTGAACCACCCCCAACCCCTCCTTTTAGGAAGGAGGGGAGAACGACCCTCGTCAGCATTCGCTCGCGTGCCAGCCCGTCGCTCTTTTCAATACTTGGTTTCCCCTCCTTTTTTAAGGAGGGGGCAGGGGTGGTGCATTCAGTGAGTCGTCCTTCGACGGTTTGATGGTAGTCTGAACCACCCCCAACCCCTCCTTTTAGGAAGGAGGGGAGAACGACTCTCGTCAGCATTCGCTCGCGTGCCAGTCCGTCGCTCTTTTCAATACTTGGTTTCCCCTCCTTTTTTAAGGAGGGGGCAGGGGTGGTGCATTCAGTGAGTCGTCCTTCGACGGTTTGATGGTAGTCTGAACCACCCCCAACCCCTCCTTTTAGGAAGGAGGGGAGAACGACTCTCGTCAGCATTCGCTCGCGTGCCAGCCCGTCGCTGACCTGTGCGGGGGACCCGAAAAACGAACGCCGCCCCCGGTTTCCCGGAAGCGGCGTTCGTTCGTTCGGAGTGGCTTACTGCTTGTCGTCCTTCACTTCCTCGAAGTCCACGTCGGTCACTTCCTGGTCCGCTGGGGCACCTTGGTCGGCGCCGCCATCCGTGGCGTTGCCATTGGCCTGGGCATCCTGCGTGGCCTTGTACATCTCTTCGCTGGCTGCGGTGAAGATGGTGTTGAGCTCGGCCATGGCGGTATCGATCGCCGGGATGTCCTGGGCCTCGTGCGCCTTCTTCAGCTTGGCCACGGCCTCTTCGATCGGGCCCTTCTTGTCGGCCGGGAGCTTGTCGCCGAATTCGGAGAGCTGCTTCTCGGTCTGGAAGATCAGGCTGTCGGCCTGGTTGAGCTTGTCGGCTTTTTCGCGGGCGGCATTGTCGGAATCGGCGTTGGCCTCGGCCTCTTTCTTCATCTTCTCGATCTCCTCTTTGCTCAGGCCGCTGCTGGCCTCGATGCGGATGCTCTGCTCCTTGCCCGTGGCCTTGTCCTTGGCCGCTACGTGCAGGATGCCGTTGGCATCGATGTCGAAGGTGACCTCGATCTGCGGCGTGCCGCGGCGTGAGGGAGGGATGCCGTCCAGGTGGAAGCGTCCGATGGTGCGGTTACCTGAAGCAATGGGGCGTTCGCCCTGCAGCACATGGATCTCCACGCTCGGCTGATTGTCGCTGGCGGTGCTGAAGGTCTCGCTCTTCTTGGTGGGGATGGTCGTGTTCGACTCGATGAGCTTGGTCATCACGCCGCCCATGGTCTCGATGCCGAGGCTCAGGGGGGTGACGTCCAGCAGTAGCACGTCCTTCACCTCGCCGGTGAGCACGCCGCCTTGGATCGCGGCACCCACGGCCACCACTTCATCGGGGTTCACGCCTTTGCTGGGCTCCTTGCCGAAGAATTTCTTCACGGCCTCCTGGATGGCGGGGATGCGGGTGCTTCCGCCCACGAGGATGATCTCGTCGATGTCGCTGGCCTTGAGACCGGCGTTCTTCAACGCGCTTTCGCAAGGCGCTATGGTGCGCTTGATCAGCGGATCCACGAGCTGCTCGAACTTGGCGCGGCTCAGGGTGCGCACCAAGTGCTTCGGGATGCCGTCCACCGGCATGATGTAGGGCAGGTTGATCTCCGTGCTGGTGGTGCTGCTCAGCTCGATCTTCGCCTTCTCAGCGGCGTCCTTCAAGCGTTGCAGGGCCATGGGGTCCTTGCGCAGGTCGATGTTCTCGTCCTTCTTGAATTCGTCGGCCAGCCAGTCGATCAGTACATGGTCGAAGTCGTCGCCGCCGAGGTGGGTGTCCCCGTCGGTGCTCTTCACCTCGAACACGCCATCACCTAATTCCAGCACGCTCACGTCGTGGGTACCACCGCCGCAGTCGAACACGACGATCTTCTGGTCCTTGTGCTTCTTGTCGAGGCCGTAGGCCAACGCAGCAGCGGTGGGCTCGTTGATGATGCGGCGCACCTTCAGGCCGGCGATCTCACCGGCCTCCTTGGTGGCTTGGCGCTGTGCGTCGTTGAAGTAGGCGGGCACGGTGATCACCGCCTCGGTGACCGTGGTGCCGAGGTAATCCTCGGCGGTCTTCTTCATCTTCTGCAGGATCATAGCGCTGATCTCCTGCGGGGTGTATTGGCGGTCGCCCACTTTCACGCGGGGCATGCCGCCGTCGCCACGCACCACTTCATAGGGCACGCGGGCGATCTCCTTGGCATCCTCTTCATAGGTGTTGCCCATGAAGCGCTTGATGGAGTATATGGTGTTCTTGGGGTTGGTGATCGACTGGCGCTTGGCCGGGTCGCCCACCTTCCGCTCGCCGTTCTCAACGAAGGCGACGATGCTGGGGGTGGTGCGCTTGCCTTCGCTGTTGGAAATGACGACAGGCTCGCTGCCTTCCATCACGGCAACACAGCTGTTGGTGGTGCCGAGGTCGATACCGATGATCTTGCTCATTGTTGGTTTATCGTTTGAGGCTTCTGGTCCGGCCCCGTGTATTTTTCAGTTTCGCTGTCGCCGCGCTCAACGATCGTGCCAGTGGAAGGATCGGCGCACGGATCGGCAGTTCCTGTCGCTCCATGGCGGATTTGCCACTGCCAAAAGGACAGAATGTCGTACTTGCTGGCGATGCCAACGGCTCAGTACACGTACACGAATCCGAGCCCTGCGGTGTATTGGCCGTCCAGCAGTTCGGGGACGGTGGTGGAGCCGAGGTAGGCTTTGTGCACCTCCCGGAAACGCCGCGTGGTGAAGAGGCCGTAGCCGTTGTCCACATTGGTGTAGGAGGGGCGTTCCTCCACCAGGCCGGAGATGGGGCTGTTCAGTTGCAGGTAGAGGTGAAGGTCAGGTCCGGCGACGGCCCAGATGATGTCCACTCCCCGGTAGATCCGGCTGGTGGCATCGGGGTTATCGCCCGCCAGCTGGCCCACAGTTTCGAAAAAGGACTCCCCTTGGAACGGGGCCTCCATGTTCTCCCCGCCTCCGGTGCCGTTGGCCACATAGGTGCCGATGGACCGGGTGAAGCTGCGCGGGATGGTGTCCGTGCCCACCACGTCATCCCAATTGAAACGGTAAGAGATCTCATAGCGCTTGCCGTTCACCGAAGAGGTCCATTTGATGGTCTGGTTGGCGTAGGTGTTGAACACGGAGCGGAAGTTCAAGGGCTGTGCCGGGCTGATGATGGTCCCCGAAGGTTTGATCTCCGCCACCACCGGGGTTTCGGCGGAAACATGGTTCCCCTTGGCAGTGGCCTCAAACCGGTAGGTGGCTGAAGAATCCAAACGAGCGCCTGCCGGCGTATTGAAATAGTACAGCTTGTGTAAAGGTCCTGCGAATGTGCCGGGGTCGTGCGGCAGTAGGGTGTCATGCAGTGCAAAAGTGCGCACCACGGTGCCGTTCTGCACCTCTTGTACCTCTGCCTGAAGCTGGCCGTCCAGATATTCCGTGGAGTCGGGCACTTGCGCATAGGTGAACGCATTGTCCGGCCCTAGGAATGCTTTGTTGATCTTCACGTACTGGACGGTGCTGTCCTTGTCCAGCAAGGCATACACGATCGTGTTCTCCTTGTACGGTGCGGCGATGTCGAGGTCTTGGTTGCAGGAGGACAGTACAACGATCGCGATACCGGCAAGGAGAAAGGGGCGCAAGGACATGTTCGGGGAAGATGGGCGGCGAAGATAGGACGCGGTGCCGTGGGGACGCGCCAAGGAAGGGTAGAGGTAGGGAAGCCTATGGGAACGGTCAAAGTCAACCAGCTACCGGAACTGGCTCCCCCGCTTGAAGAAGGGAATGGGGCGTGGTCCGGCAAGGAATTCGACGGCATGCGTATCATCACCCGCTCATTTAACCTTCAATGGCAAAGCATAAGCTCGATCTCCATGACATCTTCAACAAGGGCAAGGAGATCGACCAGGCCCTGGACGAGGCCATGGAACACTGCGTTGACCGGCGGATCCCCTTGCTGGAGATCATTCCGGGGAAAGGAAGCGGCCAACTGAAGAAGAAGGTCATCCGCTATCTGCAGCAGCCCAGGGTAAAGAAGCTGTACCATCGCATCGACAAGGACAGCGACAACTTCGGAAGGCTCTTCGTGCGCTTCAAGCACTGATGGCCAAGGGGCCGATGCAGTTGCCACCTACTGCGAAAAGCCATGGTCATCTTTCTGTTGTCCTCGCTTCCCCGGTTCCATGGCGGGAGCCGTGCGCCGGGTCCATGATGGGTATCTTTGCGGCACCTGCGGTTTTTTTCCCTGCGGGATCACCAGTTAAGCCCTTCATGACAATGACCTCAACATCCCTTACCGGCTTGGCCATGGCCGCCGCCCTGATGTTGGCCGCTTGTGCCGATAGCGCAGAGCCTAAGCCTGCTGAACTCCCCATCGCACCCACCACTATGGAAATGGAAATTCCTGCACCGGTGAATGACATGCCGGTGGAGGGGCAAGCCCCACTGGGTGCACAGCTGAACCCCGCTCACGGTGAGCCCGGGCACCGCTGCGAGATCCCCGTCGGAGCACCGTTGGACGGTAGCGGCGCGGCCCCCACAACGGTGACCATGCCGCCCGCCTCAGCAGTGACCATGCCCCCGGGCGCCAGTCCCGTAGCTTCACCGGTAACTACCCCGGTGTCCGGTTCAGGCAAGCTGAATCCCGCCCATGGCGAGCCGGGACATGACTGCGCCGTTCCGGTGGGCAGCCCGTTGCCGGGATAGATCGTTCGTTGAGCGTACTTTTCCGTCCCGCCAGGCCGGTCGGCTACGGCGTATAGGATGCCCAAATTCAACCGCCTTGCCGCCTCGGGCACTTGGGCCGCCCGGTCTTGGAGCCGGGTGAGGTCGGTTTGTAGAACATCGTGCGTACTGCTTGGTGTGGTCGCCGGGGCCATGCTGGTGCTGGCCTTTACCCGTGTGCCGTTCGATGCGCACCGTTGGTTGGGCACTGCCGGTGGATCGTGTACGGGCGAGCCTGCGGCCATCGTACTTCTGGGTGGAAGTGGCATGCCTTCCGGGCCGGAGCTCATGCGCTGCAACGCCGCTGCTGCGTTGGCCCGAAAGGCCATGTCCGCTCCCGTTGTCCTGCTATTGCCGAACGATAGCGCCTTGGCGGATGCCATGGTATACGAACTCGGCCTGAAGGGCGTGCCCCGGGAGCGCATCACGCTGGTGCTGCATGGCCGGAATACGCGTGAGCAGGCGCTGGACCTGCTGCGTTCCGAGCCCGGGCTGGTGCCGCTCCGGGTCGCGCTGGTAACGGCACCGGAGAACATGTACCGCACGCTGCTCACCTTCCGGAAGGCCGGCTTTTCACAGGCATGCGGCATACCGGCCTTCGATCATGCCCTCTTCGACGACCTGCGCTATGCGCACGGCAAGATCGGCGGAAGGAAGTACGTGCCCGATGTTTCCGGCAACCTCGATCTGCGGTACAACTTCTGGAACCAGCTGAAGCTGGAGATCACCTGCCTCCGGGAATATGCCGCCCTCGCCTATTACAAGTTGAACGGCTGGATCTGAGCCGTATTAGCCCGTGTTTATTTCGAGGGGCTTGGAAATACTGAAAATTGCTCTATTTTGCACGAATATTGGAGGGTGCTACCGGAACATTAGCGCGTAGCATGTTCATCGATCTCTTTTTCGCCCTTCCGACCTAAGCAGCAAGTCATGGCCACTCGAAGAAAGCACCTCATACTCACTCCCCCTGTCCGTGAAGGCAAGGCCATCAAGGTGCGCTTGGACTCCCGCACGGTCGTCATGGTGAAGAACCCCAAGGCATTGGCCTTCTGGAAGGAGCGCTACCCGAAGGCGGAGGTGATCAAGGATTGAACGGGGGACATCAGGGCACATGCTGACATCCGATCATGAAGGTGTTCGTGGCATGACACCCGGTTTTTCAGATACCTGTGTTCAGGAACGTCGTTAGGGCAGGGCGTGTCGAACGGACACGCGGGATGCGGCCACGCGAGAACGGGTCGGGCGGGACCGATGGGCCTTCGCGTCCTTCCATGGGCTGGCGCAAAGCGTTCGGTAAGTTCATCTGGCCACGTCGCAAACAAGTGCTTATAGGGCTGTTGTTGATCCTGATCAGCAGGGGGGCCAGCTTGGTGCTGCCGGGGGCCACCAAATACCTCATCGATGATGTGGTGATGCACAAGGACCTGGCCATGTTGCGCGTAGTGATCGCGGCCGTGGTGGGCGCCATCGTCGTGCAGAGCATCACCTCCTTCCTATTGACCCGTTTGCTGAGCGTGGAGGCGCAACGGATGATCAGCGACCTGCGCGCGGAAGTGCAACGCAAAGTCCTTTCACTGCCCGTGGGCTTTTTCGACAGCACGAAGAGCGGGGCATTGGTCTCCCGCATCATGAGCGATGTGGAAGGCGTGCGCAACTTGGTCGGCACAGGGCTGGTGCAGCTCGTTGGGGGTACGGTCACCGCCGTGGCATCCTTGTTCCTGTTGATCCGCATCAGTCCGGTGATGACCCTCTGGACCTTGATCCCCGTGGGACTGTTCGCGTTGATCGCGAGAAAGGCCTTCGGGCGGATGCGTCCGATCTTCCGCACCCGGGGCGTCATCAATGCCGAGGTGACGGGCCGCCTCACCGAATCCCTCAATGGTGTGCGCATCATCAAAGGGTTCAATGCGGAAGGGCATGAACATGCCGTTTTTGAGGAAGGGGTGCGGCGTTTGTTCGAGAACGTCCGGAAAAGCCTCACCACCACCGCGCTCATCACCAGCTCCTCCACGCTGTTGCTGGGCTTGGCCTCTGCCGGGATCATGGGGATCGGTGGTTATTTCATGATCCAGGGCACGCTCACCTTGGGCGAATTCCTGTCCTTCACCCTCTACCTCGGGTTCATGATCGCACCCATCGTGCAGATGAGCAATATCGGCAGTCAACTGACCGAGGCCTTCGCCGGGCTTGACCGCACAGAGGAGATCATGGAGATGGCGGAGGA
Organism: uncultured Flavobacteriales bacterium; assembly: GCA_963706125.1. Classification (GTDB taxonomy): domain Bacteria; phylum Bacteroidota; class Bacteroidia; order Flavobacteriales_F; family PHOS-HE28; genus PHOS-HE28. The sequence goes on along the minus strand of CAVPLQ010000004.1, from coordinate 93,082 downwards.
GGACGACCCCGTGAAACGCCCGGTCCGGTTGCAGGAGATGCAGGGCCACATCCGCTTCAAGGACGTCCGGTTCGCCTACGAGGAGGGGAAGGAAGTACTGCATGGCATCAGCTTCGATGCCCCGCCCGGTTCGGTAACGGCATTGGTGGGGAGCTCGGGCTCCGGAAAGACCACCATGGCCGGTTTGGCGGCCAGCTTTCTCACCCCGACTTCCGGCATGGTCACCATCGATGGAAAGGACCTGTCCAAAGTCTCATTGGCCAGTTACAGAAGCCGCTTGGGCGTGGTGCTGCAGGATGATTTCCTGTTCGAGGGAACGATCCGGGAGAACATCCTCTATCCCTGCCCGGGAGCCACGGAGGAGGAACTGGAACGTGCGGTGCGCGGGGCGTACGTGGACGAATTTTCCGACCGCTTTGAGCTGGGACTGGAAACGGTGATCGGCGAGCGCGGCGTGAAGTTGAGCGGTGGCCAACGGCAGCGTGTGGCCATCGCCCGTGCCATGCTGGCCGATCCGGTGGTGCTGATCCTCGACGAGGCCACTTCCAACCTGGACACGGAAAGCGAGGCCTTGGTGCAGAAAAGCTTGCAGGAGCTGGTGAAGGACCGCACCACCTTCGTCATCGCGCACCGGTTGAGCACCATCCGCGGGGCAACGCAGATCCTGGTGGTGGAGCGAGGGCTGATCGTGGAACGCGGAGATCATGAGACCCTCCTCGCTTTGAACGGACGGTACAGTGAACTGCACCGATATCAAGCGCGGATCTGATCGATCGAACGTTCCTTTCCATGCGGGTCCTCATACACAACTCCCCCGGATCCGCGCCAAATTGACGGTAGGACCCCTGCCCGGACCGACATTTTGTTAGTAAATCCCAATGAAACGGATGTGCGAGCCTTTTGGCACGCTATTCCGTATGTATCTGGCAAAACACGGAACAATGGCACGCAAAAAAAAGCAGCTCATCCTTACGCAGCCGGTCCGGAAAGGGATCAAAGCCATCAAGGTCAGGCTGGACCAACGCACGATCATCACCCTGTCCGACCTGAAGAAGTTGGCGTTCTGGAAGGAGCGTTATCCGAAGGCGGAAGTGATCGGTTGATCGGGTCGCTCATGGCGATGGCGGGTCGTGGCCCTATGGGTCCATGGCCGTGCCCATGCGGCATCTGCCGACTATCTTTGGACCTGTCCGAAATAGAAAACTACGGTCAAACCTACCGCTATGCCCACTTTCGATATCCTTTCCAAGGTGGATCCCCAGGTCTTGGACAATGCCATCAATACCGTGAAGCGGGAACTGGAGACCCGGTATGACCTGCGGGGCAGCAACAGCAATGTGGAGTTCGACAAGAAAGCACTTTCCATAAAGCTCTCCACGGAGGATCACCTCAAGTTGGACTCCATCCTGAGCATCTTGCTGGAACGCAGCACCAAGCAGAAGGTCGATGTGAAGAGCTATGACCTTTCCGATCAGCCGACGCCCAGCGGGAAACTGCTCTACCGCACCGTGAAGGTGAAGCAGGGGATCGATCGCGAAACCGCCAAGAAGATCGTCAAGTTCATCAAGGAGACCGGCCTGAAGGTGCAAGCCCAGATCATGGACGACATGGTGCGGGTGACCGGAAAGAAGATCGACGACCTGCAGAGCGTGATGAACAGTGTTCAAGGGGAGGAATTCGATGTGCCCCTTCAGTTCGACAATATGAAGAGCTGAGCCACAGGCTTTTGCGCGTGGCCCTGCCCCTTCGGTCGTGGTCCTTGGGGTTGAATTTTATTTCCTTTGTACTTCTCTTTAGCTAAAGACCTTGATGTCGAAGCATAGCGTTAAGATCTTGGATACGGCCTTCATCACCCACAACGTGAAGCGTTTCAAGGTAGAGCGGCCAAAGGGCTATTCCTTCACACCGGGCCAAGCTGCCATGCTGACCTTGAAGAAGGAGGGTTGGGAGGGGAAGGCCCGTCCCTTCAGCTTCACCTCGCTGACCACTTCACGCACCCTGGAGCTCATCATCAAGCTCTATGATGACCGCCAAGGGGTCACCCATCAGCTAGGGCTGGCCCGCAAAGGCGACGAACTGCTTCTGGGGGAACCTTTCGGAGCGATCAGTTATCAAGGTCCCGGCTATTTTTTTGCCGGAGGGGCGGGGGTTACACCGTTCATCGCCATCCTGCGGGACCTGGAGAAAAAGAAAAAACTCGACGGTAATACGCTCGTCTGCTCCAACCAGACGGCCTCGGACGTGATCTTGGACGATGAACTGACCAAGATGCTGGGGAAGAAATTCCTCAACATCTTCACCAGACAACATGTCATCGGGTTCCAAGAGCGGCGCATCGACCGCAATACCATGGTAGCGTTGGTGCAGGACTTCGATCAGCACTTCTACATCTGCGGCCCGGCGGATTTCGTCAAACACCTGAGTGAGATCCTTTCCGGCCTCGGGGCTTCGGCCGAGTCGATCGTGATCGAGCATTGAACAGCGGCACCGGACCATCCGAAGGTGTGGACAAGCTTCATCATCAGAAGCTGTGAAGTATCCCTGTCCTCGGGAATGGCAGCCCGTAAATGACGGAACGCGCCTTACAGGGCGCGTTCCGAATATCCTGGTCTCGTTGCTTACGGGCTCCGAATGTGAAGATGCTCGCACCTTACACGACCAGGGGTCTCAGGTAAGTTCCGTGGTCCTTGTGACCATGACCATTGGAACGGAAGGGAGAAAAAAGGGTTACACGAGACCCCGGCCTATTGGGGAAAGGTACGATGGCCAATGGTGCTATAAGGGCACCCGGCTCGCTTCAAAAAATCGAACCTTCAGGCAGGAACATCACGAAGATAAAGGTCATCATGAAATGGTGCATGAGCATGAGCAAGGTGCCCATGGCCAGCAGGTGCTTGGTCCGCTTTTCCAAGGTCGGAAAGAGCTTCCTGTTGTTCACCGCGATGATCGGCAGGGGCACGGTGGCCAAGAGAAAGGTCACCGCCATCATTTTGAACAGGACGGCATTGCCGAACACGCCCAAGAAGAGATGGGCGTAGTAAAAGGCGAGGCCTAGGAGGGATAGCAGGCCCAGGCGGATGAAGGTGCGGCTTTCGGTCAGCATGATGGAATGGATCGGGCTGGGCTGCCGCACGCATCCAAGCGCTCCGCAGCAAGTGTGAATGAGGTGCCCACCGCAGTGGTCAGGCATTGCTCCTTGTCGTCGGTACGTGATTGCGGCCATGCTTGCTTTCGCATGGCGGACCAAGGCTGGTGATGTTGGACCGTGTCCATGACCCATAAACGCACTATTGTCTTGCTGGTTGCCATCCACGGGGGCGTTTTCTTCAACAACGGCTCTTCCTCTACGGTGTCTTGGGGAGCAAAATTGGGGTAAAGTGAGGGCTCAGCGCAAGTGATTATTGTCAGTAGGTGAACAATGAATGGTGAATTGTGGCCACAGGATGCAGAAAAAAGCGGGGCGGATGAGGCGGGCTGAACGGAGCTCGGTCCAGAAAAACCGATGGCTTTTGGCCTCATGGACCCCGGGTGGATCTCCCTTCATCGGATCAACGCAATGGAGGCAGAGAGACCCCGATGGTCCGATCCGGGGATGAGGAAGGTGCGCGGGTCATGGATGCAAAGGCCGGGGGAGGCCAGTATGTGGTCCAAGGGGATCAAGGAGAGCCCGGCGATGGAAGGCCAGGTGGGCGCCAAAGGACGAGGCCCCCATGCCATGGACGTGACCGTGTTGAAGCGCTTCGCAGCATCATCCCAAGGAACAGTATTGAGGTCTCCTACCACCATGACCGCTCCGAAGGTGTTGTTCACCAAGTCCGCAAGCGCGGCCCATTGCGAGTTGCGCTGCTTCAGGTCCGAACCACTTTCCGGAGAGCGGAGGTGTACGGCGAACACCTGGACATCCAGCTTGTTCACCTGCACCGTGGCACGTATGGCGGGCAGGCCGCTCAGGTCGAACACGGCCGCATCCTCCAGTGGGGAGCGGCTGAACAAGGCGATGCCGTAATTGTCGTCGGCAGCTTGGGCCACATGGTATGGGTATAGGTCGGTAAGACCTTCCACAAGGGCCGTTTCCCATCGCGCATCCACTTCTTGGACCGAAAGGAGGTCCGCCCCACTTGCCCGGGCAACCGCCATGGTGCCGGCAAAGGAGCTGTTCGCTTGGTGTACATTCATCTGGGCCAATGTGAATGAAACGAACCCCGTGGCCGTCGAATTCGTCTTGTTCGTCAGCAGGAACGCCGGCGTTATGCAGATCATCGCGGCCAGCACGGCACCGTCCACCACCCATGTTCGCCTGCACACGGCCAGCAGGATCCCGACAAACAACAACAATGCAGCTCCCGGAAGCAGGAAGGCGCGGGCGGTGATCAGCGGAAAGTTGTCCGCCCCAAGTGCGATCATCAGGCTACACGCGGACAAAGTCAACGCCAGCCATGCATGCCGACCACGAGGAGCATGTGTGCCACGCCCCCGCATGGCTCAATGGCTCGTCAGGATGGCGAGCAAAGCCCCGAGCAACACCGTGATAAATCGTTTCGCATTGAAGCGGTGATCCGGCGTGGATTCGAAAATGATCGTCGTACTGATGTGCAGCAGCATGCCGATGGCGATGGCCAATGCCGCAGAGAGGAATTCCTCGCCCAAGCGCATGCCGAAAAGATGACCGAAAAGGATCCCCAACGGCGCGGCCACGGCGAAGATCGAGAGTATGGCCCAGGAACGCCCCGTGCGCACCCCCGAACGCTGGAGAACGGTGGCCAAGGCGACGGCCATGGGAAGTTTGTGGAGCAGCACGCCAACAACGAAGGGAAGATCTCCCCCGACCCGTGGGTCAGCGAAAGGCATGCCTTCCGTGAACGAGTGGACGAACAGGCTGAGCAGTGTAACGATGGGCAAAGTGCGGCTCGTTTTCGCCTGAACATGGACATGGCCGTGTTCGATACCCCTGCTGAAGAATTCCAGGACCACCTGAAGCATGAATCCGGCCAACAGCCACAACCCAACATGGGCGCTGTCGCGCTCATAAAGCTCCGGTAGCATGTGAAGCACCGTCACACCCAGCAAAAAGGCCCCGCTGAATGCCAATAAGAGCTTAATTAAGCCCGCATCGGTGGTCTTGAAGCGCACCCAGGCGCCGGCGGCCAATGGCAACGCAAGAAAAAGTAGGGCAAGCAGTACTGGGTTCATGGCTTCTTTCGATCTGTCCGATGATCCGGTCGATGACCCATTACGTTCGTCTCGCGGGTCGGGGCGAAATTTAGTCCCTGCTTCACCCTGGTCCGCACTTCCATGGATCTGTTCCCGGGCAGAACGGCCTTGGCGTTCACAATTACGTGGAAAACTCCGTTGATCCGAGCGGTGGCCGCGCCCGATGTCCGGTTTCTTTGCCAGAGGGATCGGAACCATCCCGAACAACCTATGGTGGACCGGATTTTCGACCTGTATGACGAGCTGGAGAAGCAACGGATCATGTTGTCGTTCAAGGGCGACCTTTCCCCGGAGCTCATCAGCGCCTTATTGAGCCTCGTTGAACGCAAGATGGACACTTCGGAGCCTGATCATCGGGTACGCAAGCGTGTGTTCAACGTGGTGATGGAATGCCTTCAGAACCTCTATCATCACAATAGCCGGACGATCGGAACGAACGGCGATGGCAAACGCAAGGACGAACCGCAAGGCGTGGTGATGATCGCGCATGAGGATGCCGGGTATTCCGTGCTGACCGGCAATTACATGGCCAAGGCCGAGGTAAGCGAACTGAAGCGGCATCTGGACCATGTGAACGGATGCGAGCCGCAACAGCTTCGTGAACTGTACAAGAGCAAGTTGGGTGACGGCAAGTTCACCAAGTCGGGCGGCGGTGGATTGGGCATCATCGATATCGCCCGGAAAAGCGGGCAGAAACTGGAATATGGTTTTGTGCCCTTGGACAATGACAATACGTTTTTCAGCCTGAACGTGAACGTGACCTCCTGACCTCACCAGACCATGACGAACATCCTCCTTGACGGCAGTCCGAAGACCCCCACGGTCCATTTTGATGGTGCAACGGGGCAATTGGAGCTGCGCGGCCGGTCAATACCGGAAAACTCGATCGAGTTCTACAAGCCATTGATCGACTGGGTCGATCAGTATGCACGCACTCCCAAGGCCAACACGCGGTTGCGTGTACAGCTCGAGTATTTCAACACCAGCTCCAGTAAGTGCATCCTGGACCTGTTCAAAAAGCTTGAAGCGGTGCGCAGCACCGGCGAGGAGGTCATCGTGGAATGGCATTATGAGGCCGATGACGAGGACATGCTGGAGGCGGGAGAGGATTATCAGGCGATCATCAACCTCCCGTTCAAGATGATCCAGATCGAGGAGGTGGACGGGAAGTGACCCGTGCCTTATTCACCCATTCCGCCCCCACGGTCCAGCCGGGCCACCAGCCACGGGAACAGGTCGACCTTGAGCGCCGCTGCGAGCAGGAGCGTCATAGCCCAGATCAGCATCACGTTGGCCCAAAGGGTAGGGGCCGGATAGTCGAAGATGCGCTTCAGCGGGGCATAGAACTGCGCCGTGAAAAATCCGGTTCCCGTAGGCCTTACATAGATCGGATCGCTTTTCTGCACCAGTTCTCCTTGGGACTCGGTGATCAAGTTCACATCATTCCGGTTGGTCACGAAATCCGCTAGGCTTTCATTGCGGTTCCGGTCCAGCAGGTCGAAATAGGCTTTGCGTAGCTCCGGGGTGGCCGTCATCGAGCTGATCAGCGCCTCCTTCTCCCGTTCAGCGTTGCGGTAGGTGTGCCGATAGTGCTGTGAAAGCACGTCTAATGTCGCATTCAATTCATCCAGGACCTGGGTGTTCACATGGGCCGGGTCCAGCTGGTCGAGATGCGGGAATTCCAAGCCGTGCATCCCTTGGATCTCCTCGGCCATCTCATGCTTGATCAGGGCCAGGTCCTTGGCCATGTTCTCGCCCTTGTCTCCTCTCCCGTCCACGGCGCGGCGCACTTGGGCACTGCGTTCCAGCAGTTCGCGAACCCACAGGTCTTTCTTCCAGTTGGCCGTTTTCATGCGGCGATCGAAGTCGTAGAAGATGCGCTCGTAGGCGTTATCGGTGAACTGGGAGACGGCGAGCGCCTCATACGCCCACCGGCTTGCCATGATGTTCCCGATCCAAGGCACGCTCTTTTCCGAAGCGAACCATGGGTGGAGTTTGTCGAAGCGGACGATGATGCCGCTGAACATCAGCTGCGGGATGATCAGCACCGGGATCATCATGTAGATCACCTTGGCGCTGTTGAAGCTGGCGCTGACGTTCAGGCCTAGGACGTTCGCGAAGCAGGCGGTGGAGAAGAGCACCAGCCAGTGTTCCGCCCACATCCCGGTCATGCCGAGCACCGTGTCGCCCACCAGGACGAACAGAAGCGTTTGGACGGCTGAGATGGAGAAGAGCAGTCCGATCTTGCTGAGCAGGTAGCTCGCCCGGCTGAGCGAGAGGAACTTCTCCCGTTGCAAGATCTTGCGGTCGCGGATGATCTCTTCCGCAGCGACGGAAAGCCCGAGGAACAGCGATACGATCACTGCGATGAAGAGGTACTGCGGGATGTTGTCGTTGTGACGGAACACATAGCTGCCCTCCTCACCCAGGCCGATGCTGCGGTAGCGGAGGAAGAAGGCCATGACGAACGCCAGCACCGGGGCTTCCAGCAGATTGATCAGGACATATTGCCGATTGGCTAATTTGGAGAGCACGTCCCGCTTGAAGTAGACGGCCATCTGCTTCAATTTTCCGGGCGCCTTGAAGGTGCTTTTTGGCACGCGGGCCTCATCGGGCACTTTGGCCACGCGCACTTCCATCTGCGCGCGGAACACCTCGTTCCAAGCGTCCGGGCCGATGCGGCGCTGATCGGTCTCATGCCCGTATTCGTCCACGATCTTCGCCTCCAGGATGTTGAAGATCTGTTCGGGATTCACGTTGCCGCAGGCCTCGCACTGGCCCATTTCGCTGTCCGCCTGCCCGGTCACTTTCTTGAAGTAGACCACCGCGTCCACCGGGTCGCCATAGTACACGGGGTTGCCTTCCTGGTCCATCAGCAGCAAGCGGTCGAAGAGCTTGAAGATCTCCGATGATGGTTGGTGGATCACAGTGAAGATGATGCGCCCCTTCAGCGCAAGCTCCTTCAGCAGGTCCATGATGTTCTCCGAATCGCGGGAACTGAGGCCACTGGTGGGTTCGTCCACGAAGAGCACGCTCGGTTCCCGGATCAGCTCCAAAGCAATGTTGAGGCGCTTCCGCTGGCCCCCGCTGATGGTCTTGTCCAACGCACTGCCCACCTTGAGGTCCTTTGGCTCGAAGAGCCCGAGGCTTTGCAGAAGGTCCAATACGCGCTTCTCGATCTCCTCGTTCGTCTGGTCCCCGAAACAGAGCTTGGCGTTGAAGAACAAGTTCTGGAATACGGTGAGTTCTTCGATCAACAGGTCGTCCTGGCTGATGTGGCCCACTACGCCGCGGATCCGGTCCGCCTCGGTATGGACATTGATCCCATTTATGGTGACCGTTCCCTTGCTGGGCTTGAGGTTCCCGTTCAGTACATTGAGCAGGGTGCTTTTGCCGCTGCCGCTGCCGCCCATGATCCCGATGAGCTTGCCGCTGGTCTCGGCGAGATGGAGCTCATGCAGGCCGATCCGGCCATTGGGGAACTGGTATTCGATGGCGTCGGCCCTAAAAACAATGCGGTCCCGTTCACTGTCCTGAAAGAAGCTGGCCAGGATCTCGCTGTAGTAGATCGGTTGTCCTTGGGCCTGTCGTAGGGAAGCGCCGTTCCCTAGTACGTAGACCTGGTCGGTGTTCACCTGTTTTCCGCTCAATCGCACCTCGCCTTTTCCGAGGTAACGTAGGAGGTATAGGGAAACACCGGGCACGTGGAGCACGCGCATTTCGCCGTTCAGACCATGTGCGTGAATGTGTTTGGCATGTTGAGCGCCGGAGCCGGAGGCCGCATTGATGTAAAGCAGGTCGGCCTGGTCCTCATGGGAAGTACAGTCCGCCTGTACAAAGGCATTACACCGCTGGAATTCCGCGTGGTCAATATTGAAGGATTCCGCGACGGTGGATACGAAGTCACGTTCCTGATCAAGCAGTTCGCCCCGGGCATGGATCAATTCCAGCAGGTGGACAAGCACGGTGAATTTCTGGCGCTGGTTCAACTCCTCGTTCACCTCGGCACAGATCTTCAGCACCTTTACCGAGTTCATGCTCGTGCGCTTGCGGTTGCGGTCGCTTTTGCCACCGCTGCTATGGAACGCGGCAACGTAGGCCTCGAAGAGCATCATGTGCTCCTTGGCCGCATGTGCCGTGAATTGCCGGAACAGGAAGCGCCTCACGACGTCATTTGCGGACGCACCAACGGTGTCCCGCTCTGTCTTCGCGATGATCGCGAAAAGCTGCAGTAAGGCCTTGAGGATCTTTTCAGTCATCTTCCTATACCGTCCAATTCGGACAGGTCCGAAAACAGGAACGGCCCTCTTCTACGCGAGGGCCGTGCCAATGTTCCGGAGGGAAGTGCGCTATTTCTTGAAGCCGATCAAGAGGACGGCACAGCCGCTGTTGGCTTTGCTCGGATCCAGCTCCGCATTGATGGTGACATCCAAGGTGTTGGCCACGGCCAGATCCCAATACGGGTCGTTGTTGAATTCCTTATTGGTGAACAACAGGTTGCGGTCCTTGTCGTAGACGCTGAAGATGAGATTGCCATCGCTGGTGCCGCTGCATGCTGCGACACGGTACGTAGTGCCACCGAAGAGGGTGAGGTTGAACTCGGCCACTTCATCCTCACGCAACAGGGCCCGGTAGAACTGTCCGTCCGGAATGTAAGCAGTGCTGATGTTCTTCTCACACAAGGAGGCAATGGTATCACATTGCGCGAACGCCCCGCCCCCGCTGATCAAACCAACGATGAGCGAGATCGATAGGATGGTCCTTTTCATGGTCATGCTATGATGGAGGAACGGATGGCCCTCACCTTACGGATGATCGTTTGTAACGCCTCGGCGGGTACTTCCGCCTTGCTCACACTATTGATATAGGTGGTCTTGTTCACCGCGTCCAAAGTGGGCTGAACGAAGGTGTATTCCGTCTTCACGGCCTCGTAGGCGGTGGCCAAGCCCTGCAAGGAGTCCACCAAGGCAGACGATCCGTTGGCCTCCTTCAACAGGGCGATCAGGTTGTCCAGTGTGTGGTGCTGTTCGGCAATGCGACCGGCGATCTTCGGGTCAACCTTGTCACCCGTGGACCCCAAGGTGAGGTACAAGCCTTCGATCCAACCACCGGCGAGCACACCTGCGGATACGTCGTTCCGCTGGTCGTTCTTCAGGTACATGTCCGCGGCGCGAAAGGCCTTGCCAGAGAACCGGAGCAGGCTGTCCTCGTTATTGATGTTCTTCTTGAACCCTTCCATCAGGTCCTTGTCGAAGGCGTTGGACAGGTTGAGCTGGCCGCTGAGATGCTCGATGGCCTTCAGGGTCTTCAGGGAGCGTTGGCCGTCCTTGTGAATGGTGACATAGGCCAGGTCCGCACCGTAAATGCCCATGGCCAAAGCCTGCTTTTCCTTGGTGGTGAAGCGGGCGAGGCTGTCCGTGGCCAAGGGCAGTTTGTTGTTATAGGGCAGGCCCAGTTCACGGATGAGCAGGGCCGTCTGCACCGGGGAAGGGATGCTGAAGAGCTTGTCGCCCACCTTCACCAAGCCGTCGCCGTCCGTGGCGGCGTTCAGCGTATCGGCGGTCGCCGTCACTTGGTCAGTGTTGCCGCCGCCTCCGCAGGCGGCCAGCAGCAGCGCCAAGGTCATGGCCGCGGCCCATTTGGATGTGTAGCGCACCGTCATCGTGGAGAATTCATGTGTTGGGAAATTCACAGGGGACGAAATTAGACCGGCTGGGCCGCGCAAGACCCGGCCGGGCCAGCAGTTTTCAACAGAGCTACCCGTGAATGTCCGAAAACCGAGAAGCCCCGCGACTTTCGGTGCGGGTGCGCGTTCTCCGGCCGCAACCTCGGAGGTGGGGTAAACTTGCACGTTACTTTACGAGCTTGCCCACCTACGCCGACATCATCCTGCCCCTGGCCGTACCCGGCGTCTTCACCTATGAAGTGCCCGAGGCGTTGGTGGGCCGCGTATCTGCGGGATCCGTGTTGTGGCGGCCTTCGGTAGGGGGCGCAAGATGTACAGCGGCCTGGTGCTGCGGACGCATGGGAAGCTTCCTGAAGGCCGTATCGCGCGGCCCATCATGGAAGTCTTGGACGAGGCCCCGGTGGCCACGGAGGAGCAGCTCGCGTTTTGGCAGGCCATCAGCGACCACTACATGTGTACCCTGGGCGAAGTGATGCTTGCCGCCATGCCCGGGCCGCTCGTGCTCAGCAGCAGTACACGGCTCGTGGCGGCGCCCGGAACATCCCTGGCATGGACCGGTGATAGCAAACGCGATATCCTGCTCGATGCCATGGAACGGCGCCATGAGCTGAGCCTGCAGGAGGCTGGCGAGCTCATCGGGACGAAGGACCCCATGCGCGTGATCAAGAAGCTGATGGACGCGGGCGCCCTGATGCTTGCCGAGGAACTGAAGGACACCTATAAACCCCGCATGGAGCGGTATGTACGCCTTACTCCGGAAGCCGGTAGCGAGGAAGCGCTGCACCAATGGTTCGATACCCTGGAGCGTGCGCCCAAGCAATTGCACCTGCTGATGCGCTACATCGAGCTGAGCCGCTGCCTGAGCGATGACCCGCGCGAGGTGAAGCGGGACGAACTCCTGAAGCGGAGCGACGCCAGTGCAGCGGAACTGAACCGGCTGTGTGAAAAAGGGGTGTTCAAGGTCGAGGAGCGCCCTGCGGGAGTTCCTTCCGATGAAGCCGTCCGCAAACCGGCCTCCATGCTTTCCGAGGCCCAGGCAAAAGCGTTGGCGGAAGTGCGGTCGGCGTTCGAAGAAAAAGGAACGGTCCTTCTCCATGGGGTCACCGCTTCTGGCAAGACCGAACTGTACATGGAGCTGATCGAGGAGGTCCTGCAGCGCGGTCAGCATGTGCTCTACCTGTTGCCGGAGATCGCCCTGACCACGCAGATCATCGCGCGGCTGCGTGCGCGTTTCGGCGAGCGGGTGGCCGTGTTCCATTCCCGGCTTTCCCAGCGGGAGCGCACGGAGCTCTGGATGCGCATGATGCGTGATCCGGATACACATCCGGTGGTGGTGGGCGCACGGTCGGCGCTCTTACTGCCTTATCACCGGCTGGGTGTGGTGGTCGTGGACGAGGAGCACGACCCCAGCTACAAGCAGCATGACCCCGCTCCCCGCTACAATGCACGCGACATGGCCTTGGTGCTGGCGGGCCTGCATGGCGCGAAAGTGCTTCTGGGTTCGGCCACGCCCAGTATGGAAAGCCTCTACAACGCACGGAACGGCAAATACGGCTTCGCAGCCTTGCGCGTTCGTTTCGGCGACGCGGCCTTACCGACCATTGTGAAAGTGGACCTCGCGAACAAGCAGAAGCGCAAACAGATGCGCGGCAACTTCTCGGACACCTTGGTCGCGGCCATCGAGCAGGCCCTGGGCCGAAAGGAGCAGGTGATCATTTTCCAGAACCGCCGTGGCTATGTGCCCGCTTGGCAGTGCGAAACATGCGGCTGGGTGCCAGAGTGTGATCATTGCGACGTGAGCCTCACCTATCACAAACGCGATCATGGCCTACATTGCCATTACTGCGGAAGGCGCTACACCCCGCCCACCAGTTGTGCTGCCTGTGGAAGCAACCGGTTGCGGATGGTCGGGCTTGGCACGGAGAAGGTGGAGGAAGAGCTGGCACTGTTGCTGCCGGATGCGCGCGTGGCCCGGATGGACCAGGACACCACAAGGGGTAAGCACGGCTTCGAACGACTATTGTCCCGATTTGGAGAAGGTGCGATCGACATCCTCGTAGGCACGCAGATGGTGACCAAGGGACTCGACTTCGATCAGGTGACCGTGGTGGGGATCCTCAATGCGGACAACCTGATGCGCTTTCCCGACCTGCGCGCACATGAACGCGCTTTCCAGCTGATGGCCCAGGTAGCAGGCCGAAGCGGCCGGAAGCGCGACCCTGGAACGGTGTTCATTCAAGGGCGCGACATCCATCACCCGTTGATCGATCTGGTCGCCAAGCACGATGTGGACGGGATGTATGAGCGGGAACTGCCATTGCGCCAGGCCCATGGCTATCCGCCCTTCAGCCGCATGGTGCGCATGGTGTTGAAACATCGCGATGAAGGCCGGGTACAGGCCACGGCCCAGGTCTTGGCGGATGCCCTCCGAAGTTCGCTTGGCGACCGGGTATTGGGGCCGGAACCGCCCACCGTTGCCCGCGTGCGCGACAAGCACCTACGCGTATTGCTTCTTAAGCTGGCGCGGAAAAATTACCGCGCGGAGAAGGTTTTCCTACGCGACGTGATCGATCGGCTTTTCGCCGAGGCACCGCACCGTTCCGTGCAGCTGCAGGTGGATGTGGATCCGCTGTAGACGTAGAGGGCGGAAGCGTTGAGCTGCGATCCGGAGGTGCAGCGCCCCCGGTCACTGTTCGCCAGTCACCAGTCACCTATCACCGCGCTACAACGCCAAAAGTGCGGGCCAGATCGAGCGGGTGGGCATCGGTGCTGCGATGTCCATGGGCCTACCAGTGATGGGATGAATAAAGCGCATTCGCCACGCATGCAGCGCGATGCTGCGGTCGGGCTCGCCGCGCCGGGCACCGTATTTCACATCGCCCTTGATGGGATGTCCGGCAGCACCCAGCTGGGCGCGGATCTGGTGGAACGCACCGCCCTCCGGCACCACTTCTAAAAGGGAAAAGCGTTCGCCCACCGCGCGCGTGGTGAAGCGTAATCGCGCGTTACTGTCACCATCCGCTTCGATCACCTTCGCCTTCCGGGTGCCGCCCGCGTGGCTGAGCTTATGGTCAAGCTCACCCTTCGCCGCGGTCTTTCCCTCCACGATCGCCAAGTAGATCTTCTCCACGTGCTTTTCGCGGAAGAGCGTGTCCATGGCACGTAAGGCCGGGGCGCTCAATGTGAACAGGGTCACGCCGCTCACGGGACGGTCCAAGCGGTGCGGGGAACCGAGGCCCACACCAGGAAACCGGGCCTGCATCACTTGCAAGAGACTCTCATCCCCGGTCCGGTCCGGCTGCACGGGGATCCCTGGCGGTTTGTCCACCAGCACCAGGAATTCGTCTTGGAAAAGGGGCTTGAAGGACACGGTTTCAATACTGCTCATCGGGGCTGGGGAAATCCGATGAACGCACATCTTTCACGTAGTGCTCCACCGCTTCGGTGATCACGGTGTTCAGGTCGGCATAGCGCCTTAGGAAACGCGGGTTGAACTCCTGCGTGATCCCCAACATGTCGTGCATTACCAGCACTTGGCCGTCCACGCGGCCGCCGGCACCGATACCGATCACCGGGATCGAAATGCTCTTGGCAACTTCCTCGGCTAGCTTGGCCGGGATCTTCTCCAGCACCAGCGCGAAGCAACCGGCCTCTTCCAGCAACTTGGCATCACGGCGTAAACGTTCAGCTTCTTCCTCTTTCTTGGCGCGCACCACGTACGTGCCGAACTTGTAGATGCTCTGCGGGGTGAGGCCGAGGTGTCCCATCACCGGGATGCCGGCGGTGAGGATGCGCTCCACGCTGTCCAGTACCTCCGCGCCGCCCTCCAACTTCACCGCATGGGCGCCGCTTTCCTTCATGATCCGGATGGCCGAATTGAGCGCGCCCTTGGAGTTGCCTTGGTAGGTACCGAAGGGAAGGTCCACCACCACCAACGCCCGCGAAGAACCGCGCACCACGCTGCCGGCATGATAGATCATCTGGTCCAGCGTGATCGGCAAGGTGGTCTCGTGGCCCGCCATCACGTTACTGGCGCTGTCTCCGACGAGGATGACGTCCACGCCCGCACCGTCCAGCAGGCGGGCCATGGAGAAGTCATAGGCGGTGATCATCGCGATCGGCACGCCCTTCTGTTTCATGTCCTGCAGGGTGTGGGTGGTCACCCGCTTGATGTCCTTGATCGCGCTGCTCATCTCAATTTGGATAGGTGGGCAAAGCTATGTGCCTTGCGCTGGGCGTGGTTCATGGATCCTTCTCCACGGTTGCGGACGGAATGGCCGGGGTGAGCTTATTCCCTCAACTACTGAAATACTCTTGGTACCACTCCTTTTCCCAATGATCACGCTCGATCCCTTCCGTGGTAGTGCCGTCCAACAGGTTCCGCAAGTATCGCAGCGACCGGTCATCCCGTTGGGAGATCACCGGGATACCGGCCCGGATCAATGCGGCAGCGGCAACGCCCGGACCCTTCTGGTAGAACTTGTCCGTAACAAAACGGGAACCGGAATAAGTCACGGTACTGCCACAGGCGCCGCTCATATCCATCAATACGGCCAATTCAACACCTTCATGCAAGGCCATATCCCTCATCGTATAAGCGGCCTTCACCATGCCATCGCTCCAATCCGTGCCGTCTTCGGCCAAGGACGGTGCATTGCCGTCCAGCACATCGAACCCATTGCCGCCATGGCTGTCCGGTGTCATGCGAGGTGTACCGAAGGAAAAGTCCTCCGGGCAGAATTTCACCAAACGCACTTCAGGCCGAACGAGCCAAGAGCGCAGGTATGTGTGATCACCATTGGTGCCACCGTCCACGCCACAGCCAATGCCGGATAGACAGGCGCTGATCAGGACCACCAGTGGTTGTTCGGCGGTAGGTCGAGCACGTTGGAAGAAGGCTCGTGTAGGAAGGTGGGCGGGTCGCTCCATGGTCTCTGCGCAGGTTTTCTTCAGGGCTTGTGCAGTTCAAAGATCAACTCCTTTCCATTGCTGGTCAGACCGATCTCTTTGTATCCCGCCGCGCCATAGAACGCAGCGGCACGCGTGTGTGGTGCTGTAGTAAGGCGAAGGCGGTCAGTTCGTTTGAAGTAGGAGTTGACCATCATTTCGTGCAGCGCTTTACCGAGGCCTTTGAACTCGTGCTCCGGTGCCACGAACAACGCCCAGAGATCCCGCTTCTCCACATCAACCATGGTGAATCCGGCGATACGACCATCCACCTCGGCTACCCAGCTCATCGTGTCACGCGCCATAAAGTCGTGGGATTCCTGCTCGGTCACCACTGAAGGGTCGCTCAAACGGTTTTCGCGTACCCGCAAGCGGATCACGTGCATGGTGGGAATGTCCTCGGGTGTGGCAGGGCGAATGTTCATGGTGTTCAGATCCGTGTTAAGTGCAAGTCCGCGATCGCCTCCACCTGCTTCGGATCCATCTCCGCCTTCTTCGCGGACTTCTTCCACGTCTTCACGCCCGCCGCCACTTCATCAATGATCGCATCGGCCTTCTTGATGCTCATCTCTTTGGCCACTGTCAGCAAGTCCGCGCGCGTGATGTCGCTGCGCTTGCCGTTGATGCTCATCTGGTGCTGGTGCAGCCAGAGGTTCTTCGGATCGTAGGCGTAGGTCATGTCGTAGGCCGGGGCCAGGTGCCAATCGCCTTGCGGATCCATCAGGAACGAGGTGTTCTTGGTGTGGTCATCGCAGTTGCGGGCGATCACGTTGAAACACATCCGGCGGAAAAGCTCAACTGCAGCAGGGTAGGGAAGGCTCAGCAAGCGCATCACGGCAAAGGCTTGCTCGTAGCTGTGTGCCAGCGGATCGTTGAAATCCATGTGCGCGATGCCGCAGAGCGTGGCCATGTGCAGACGGTGCGTTTTGCCTTCATCGTCCACCACGCGATCGAAGCGTTGTGTTAGGAAGTGCGCGCGGCCGTGCTCTTCCAGCAGGCGGCAAGGCATCATCTCGATCCCACAGGCCCGTGCCATCAGGTAGTAAGCGTATTCGATGCGGCCGTAGCCTTTCGGATCGCCCAGCGCGACGTTGGTCACCCCGTCGAACTTGATCAGGCAGTAGGTGAAATCCTTCAGGTCATCGATCTGTCCGCTTCGTACTTCGCCTGTCTTCGCGTTGAAGGCCACGATCGCCTTGGCCCGCGCACCACCGGCCGAGGTGCCCACTTGGATGATGTCCAGCAGCGCTTCCTGGTCGCCCTTCTTCCGACTGGTGGCAAAGGCTTCCTTCTGCTGCACCACGTTGCGCGCCACGCGTACAAGCTCATCCACCTGCAAGGCTTCGCTGCTCGCCTCCAGTTCGCCGTGCGAAGGCTCGAACTCCAACGCGCCCATGCCGCGATGGCCGAGGTAGCACAAGCGCTCTACAGGGTTATCCGTTCCGAGATCGCGGTTCTGACTTTGCAGCCAAGCGTTCAGCAACTGGTTGCCGAAGCGGTCCGGCAGGCTGTCCGCCAACAGCCCCGGCAAGCCCTTGAAGGTCGCATCCCGCATGTTCCCGAAGGAGAACACACCATCGCCGCCCTTTGCTTGGGCCAGCGGCATCATGATCGGCGCCACTTCCAAATTGCCCTTTGCAAATGAGCGGTCATACTGGAACTGCGCGCGGTGCAGGCGATCGTCCCAGATCACCAGGCCAACGGTCTGGCCCCATAACAAAACATTCGCATGGGTTACCATGTGCTTTTTGGTTTTGGCGGAACGATGGAGGGCTGCTTTCGGGAGGCGCGCTTGCGCTGCTTCGCCAAGTATTTCTCCTGCTGCTCCACCATTTGATAGGGCGTTAGTTGCGGTTCCTCGTGGAAGCCATCCAATACATCCAGGCGGTCCAAGGCGCGCAGCACCTGCACCACGGTGAGCATCGTAGCGGCCCGACCGGCTTCCAATTTCACTACGGTGGTGCGGTCCAGCCCGGCGCGTTTGGCCACCTCGGCTTGGCTGATGTTGCTGCTCAGGCGCATGCGGCGCAGCTCCTTGCCGAGCAGCTGCACCACTTTGTCGTCCTTGAGACCCTTCCAGTTGATGTTGCTTGTGGCCATCGTAAAGCTGGTTTTAGTTATCCAACGCTGCTTTCACCCCACAAGTATACTCATTTTCTTCGGTTTATTGCACTCATCTGTTGCTTTTACGCATCACAAATGCAATAAGTTGCCAATAATGTGTTCTGAAGACATCATTGATGTAGAATGTGATGATCAGAAGATCAGACGGTCAGAAAATGGAATGCCTGGCGCGTGAGGCACGTGCGTCATTTCCTGATGTTCATCGCCACTTCGCCGGATTCTCGGCAATGTATTGCGCAATACGACCGTATTCACCGCCTTGGCGGCGAATAGCGCGATCGTAATAGCCATCCTGCCAGATGGTCCCCCCTGCCCGGCCGAGGGCCACGTTGATCCGTTTCGTGGTCACAGATTTGAATGCGCCAATGATGGCACCCAAAGATCCAGGAACAGGACCCCGCGGTTTGGCACCAACGGTTCGGGGCGTACCTGTAGCGTCGACCTATTTGGTCGACCCCATACCGTTCAACATCAGTATCGAATGCAGATGATCCCGCATGATCTGCGTTTGGTCCAAACGGACGTGCGGGAAATGGTCCGGTATCGCATGCCAGCATTTATCCACGATGCGCCTAGGTCGTTCAGGTCAATCCGTGCATCCACGCCATCCCCCGCAATGGGACCGAACAATTCCCCTCGCGGGTCAGTACACAACGTTACGAAATATGCGCCACGCGTGTAATCGTTCCCACGCAACCGGATGTGTTTGTGGTATTTGGGTGGATTTTCCATTGTGTCGTGGTCGGCATAGTGGGTCGACCCAATGGGTCGACGCTACGGGACCCTTGATCCAATGTACGTGCGTTGCCGATCAGCGCTTCATCAATTGTTCAATGATCCCCATCGCAGCCTTCGGGATTTTCGTCCCAGGCCCATAAACATCAAAGCATCCAGCCTGTTTAAGGAATTTGTAGTCGTTCGGTGGGATCACGCCCCCGGCCACCACGAGGATATCGCCGCGGTGATAAGTCTCGCGGAGCTCTTTGATCACCTCCGGTACCAAGGTCTTGTGGCCACCGGCGAGGCTGCTGATGCCGAGCACGTGCACATCGTTCTCGATGGCCTGTTTGGCCACTTCCTGCGGAGTTTGGAAGAGCGGGCCGATGTCCACGTCGAAGCCGATGTCGGCGAAGCTGGTGGCGATCACCTTTGCCCCGCGGTCGTGGCCGTCCTGGCCCATTTTAGCGACGAGGATGCGCGGACGGCGGCCTTCCGCTTTGGCGAATTCATCCGTGAGGCGCATGGCCTCTTTCATATCGGGGTCGTTCATGGCTTCCGCTGCATAGACGCCGCTGATGGTGCGGGTGGTGGCTTTGTACCTTCCGAAGGATTTTTCGAGGGCATCGCTGATCTCGCCTAAGGTGGCTCTTTCACGTGCGGCGGTCACCGCCAGTGCGAGCAGGTTTTGGTCCAGTCGTGAGTCTGGGAGTCGGGAGTCGGGAGTCGTGTCTGAATCGGACTCCCGGCTCAAAGACTCCCGACTCACGACTTGAGCCGCATTCGCAAGTGCCTCCAACGCCTCGTTCACCGCCCCCTCATCCCGATCCGCACGGACTTGCTTCAACCGCGCCACCTGTGATTCCCGCACCGCCGTGTTGTCCACTTCGAGCAATTCAATCTCGGTCTCATCTTCCGTCACAAAGGCATTCACGCCGATGATGTGGTCCTTTCCGGTGTCGATACGCGCTTGTCGTTTTGCGGCGGCTTCTTCGATCCGCATCTTCGGAAGACCCGTTTCGATGGCCTTGCTCATGCCGCCGAGCTCTTCCACCTCCTTGATCCGCGCCCATGCTTTGTGGACCAGTTCATTCGTAAGGCTTTCGACGTAGTAGCTGCCGCCGAGCGGGTCGATGAACTTCGTGATGCCGCTGTTGTTCTGTAAGTAGAGCTGGGTGTCGCGGGCGATCTTGGCACTGAAGTCGGTGGGTAGCGCGATGGCCTCGTCGAGCGAGTTGGTGTGCAGGCTTTGCGTTCCGCCGAGCACTGCTGCCATGGCTTCCACCGTGGTGCGCGCGACGTTGTTGAACGGATCTTGCGCGGTGAGGCTCCATCCGCTGGTCTGGCAATGCGTACGCAGGGCGAGGCTTTTCGGGTTGGTCGCGCCGGCCTCCTTCAGCATCTTCGCCCAGAGCAGCCGGCCTGCGCGCATCTTGGCGACTTCCATAAAAAGGTCCATGCCGATGCCCCAGAAGAAACTCAGACGACCGGCGAACTCATCGACCTTCATGCCAGCGGCAATACCTGTGCGCACGTACTCGATGCCATCGGCCAGCGTGTAGGCGAGTTCCAGATCCGCAGGTGCACCGGCCTCGTGCATGTGGTAGCCGCTGATGCTGATGCAATTGAACTTGGGCATCTTCTTCGCGCAGTAACTGAAGATGTCGCCCACGATGCGCATGCTCGGCGCGGGCGGATAGATGTACGTGTTGCGCACCATGAACTCCTTCAGAATGTCGTTCTGGATGGTGCCTTGCAACAGTTCCGGTGACACGCCCTGCTCTTCCGCCGCCACGATGAAGAAGGCCATGATAGGCAGCACCGCGCCGTTCATGGTCATGCTCACGCTCATCTTATCCAGCGGGATGCTGTCGAAGAGGATCTTCATGTCCTCCACACTACTGATCGCCACGCCGGCCTTGCCCACATCGCCGGTAACGCGCGGATGGTCACTGTCGTAACCGCGGTGCGTTGCCAGATCGAAGGCGACACTCAGGCCCATTTGGCCAGCGGCGAGGTTGCGGCGATAGAAAGCATTGCTTGCTTCCGCCGTGCTGAAGCCCGCGTACTGCCGGATCGTCCAAGGACGCGCAGTGTACATGCTGGCGTAAGGTCCGCGCAAGTAGGGTGGGGCACCGGCACCGAAACGAAGTTGTTCAAGGTCCGCGATGTCTTCAGCGGAATACCATTCCTTCAAAGGCAACTCCTCTCGATTGGGAATTGCAGCCTCTTGCTGCGAGCTGCTAGCCTCAGGCTCGGCAGCGTTCCGGCTTGTGGCTTGTCGCTCAGGGCTTGAAGCCAGTTCATCGAACAGTGCGCTAGTAAGTTGTTCGACCGTGTAGCTTCCTCCCAACGGATCCGCCACGCGACCGAGGAAACTCTCATCGCGCAGCAGCAGACTGATGTTGCGGGCGATGCGGCGACCGAGGCTTTGTCCCTCCGGAAGCGGCAGATCGGGGATGGTGAGCCCGTCGCAGCCGCCGATGATCGCACTGATGCCTTGAAGGCTTGCACGCAACGCTTGGTCGTAGGGCGATCTCGGATCCTTCGCATATTGCACTTCGCACTGCACGAATGCGTTCACACTGCATGCGTGGGTAGGGGAGAAGCTCTGCACAACTCCCGCCCAAGCAGCGCGGAAGGCACGTATGCGTGCGGCTTCCAGAAAAAGGTCGTCGCCGATGTGCAGGCGGAACTGGATGCGCGCAGTGGCATCGTCGATGCTCAAGCCACTGCTGGTCAAGCGTTGCAAGAGGGTTTTGCCTTGTTCGATCGCTCGGCTTGTGGCGGTGATCGCCTCCTCGCCCGGCTTGCGTTCATCGCTTACCTCGAAGAGCCGCACCAAGGGATGGTCGGCGATCCGTTCGCGGAGATCGCTCACATCGGCATCGAGCGGAAATCCAGCGCAGATGCTCAACTCTTGTGATGGCACGTTCTGGTGCTTCGCGATGTGCAATACCTCGAGCAGGTTCTCCTCGGTACCATTATGCAGTTGGAGGTCGATGGCCGCGAGAAATACGTCATTCAACACGGGTTGCAGCGATGAGTGATCCGCACGGAGCTCGATCGCATCAGCCCCCCCGATCAGCGCTTTAAGCGCTACGTTGTTGGCCTGTTCCGCATCTTCCACGCCGATAGGAGCGGTGATCCGCCATGGATTCCCATTGCGCTTCACCCCGCGCCGATGGTCTTCGGGCAGACCTTTCCGGAGATCGTCGCTCATGCCGAGGGGCTTCATTCGGTCCCCGTTGGGAAGCTCCACGTCGATGCTCGTGGGGTTCTTCCCTTTCAGTTCCTTTAGTACCAGTTGCTCCCAAGTGGCGCGGTCGAAATCGGGAAAGTCGGCGAAGAGTTGTTCGTGGGTCATTGTTGCGAAGGTCGGCAATGCGGTCATCATACCGACTACTTCGTCCTTTCCGGCCGGTTGAGCGCATGTGAAGAGATCTTGAACAAGCTCTAGGCCATTCCCGCATGGGTATGGATCCTGGTGATCGCCTTCATCGGTTTCGCGGCGTTCTCCTTCACGCTGTACTGGGATCCCGGTCATCGGTGATCAAACAGCCGCCTGGCAAGGGGATGCCGATACTTTGAGCACGATCGCCCGCATTTATTGGGTGTTTGGTAGCTTTGCACCGCCTGAAAACCAACAGGGTCAAAGCAAGTAGAACATGAACATTTCCAAGAACTCCGTCGTCTCTTTCCACTATAAGCTTTCCAACAACGAAGGCGAGATCCTTGATAGCTCCGAAGGCCGCGAGGCCTTTACCTACCTCCAAGGCACGCAGATGATCGTGCCCGGCCTCGAAGCCCAGATGGAGGGAAAGGGCAAGGGTGACAAGTTCAAGGCTGTTGTTGCACCGGAACTAGGCTACGGGGAGTTCAACAAGGACCTGCTGCAGCAAGTGCCGTTGGACCGCTTCGGTGAACAGAAAGTGGAGGCGGGCATGCAGTTCCAGGCTGGCGAGCACAGCGTTGTGACCGTCAGGGAGGTGAAGGACGGACAGGTGCTGGTGGACGGGAACCACCCGCTGGCCGGTGTCACTCTCAACTTCGACGTGGAAGTGACCGATGTACGCGAAGCCACCAAGGAAGAGCAAGCACACGGACACGTGCATGGCGAAGGTGGGCACTCCCACTAAACCGCAAGTGCTGGTCGATCGGGCTTCTCGCAGATGCATCTTTGGTGAATGCGTCGGCTCATAGGGCCGACGCATTCACGAAGTCGAACAGTTCTCTGGTGAAAAACGGCTGTGTTCAAGGACCTGGTTTCACTTCTTCTTGGTCACGAGCACGAAGATGTCCTCGTTGTCGCGCTTCATCAAGTATTTCTCCCGGGCGAACTTCTCCAATAAGGCCTGATCGCTGTTGATCTCGTGCAATTGCTCCCGCGTGGTGGCGATCTCGTCCGCGTAGCGGTCGCGTTGCTCCTGCATCTGCCCCAGTTGATGGCGCAGCTTGATCATCGTGTACAGGTCGTAGTCCGCGAAGAGGCAGATCCAGAACACCAGCACGAGAAGGCCCGCACCATAGCGGTTGCGCAGCATTCCGGGCACGAAGCGTAGGATCTTTTCTTTCACGGGGTGAAGTTCCGCAGAAAGAAACGCGGGTATGCCTCACTGAATTGCACCCGGTCAACGATCGATCGTGTACAACCGCTTATCCGAGGAAAGGGTAGCGGTGGTCCAGCGCAGGGACGAAGGTCTCCTTGATGGTCCGGGCACTGATCCAACGGATCAGGTTCAGGTAGCTGCCCGCCTTGTCGTTGGTGCCGCTGCCGCGTGCGCCGCCGAAGGGTTGCTGGCCCACCACTGCTCCGGTAGGCTTGTCGTTGATGTAGAAGTTGCCAGCGGACTGTCGCAGGACTTCCGTGGCTTGCACGATCGCTGCGCGGTCCTGCGGAACACGGCGCCGGTCAAGTGCATATTCCCCGGTGGAATCCACCAGTTTCAAGGTGTCCATCCAACGATTGGAACTGTACACATGGATGGTAAGCACCGGCCCGAAGATCTCCTCGCACATGGTCACGCTCTTCGGGTCTTTCGCTCACAACACGGTCGGCTCGATGAAGTAGCCTTTGCTCTTGTCGTACTTCCCGCCTGCAATGATCTTGATGTTCTTCCTGTCCTTCTTCGCCCCGGCGATGTAGCCCGTGATCTTGTCGAAGGCCTTCTCGTCGATCACCGCGTTGACGAAGTTCTTGAAATCACGCGGGTCGCCCATCTTCATGTCGGCGAGATCGTCCAGTAGCGCCTTCTTCACCTGCGGCCACAGGTTGTCCGGGATGTAGGCCCGGCTGGCGGCACTGCATTTCTGCCCTTGGAACTCGAAGGCGCCGCGTGAAAGTGCCGTGGCCACGGCCAGCGGATCGGCGCTGGGGTGCGCCACCACGAAGTCCTTGCCACCGGTCTCTCCAACGATCCGTGGGTAGCTCCGGTAGTTGGCGATGTTGTTGCCGATCGTCTGCCCCAGATGGTGCGGAAGACGCCGGTGCTGCCGGTGAAGTGGATGCCGGCGAAATCCTTATGGTTGCAGATGATGTCGCCCACCACTTGGCCGTCCACATGGATCAAGTTGATCACCCCGTCAGGCATGCCTGCCAAGCGGAAGACCTCCATGATCACCTGCGCGCTGATAGCATCTGCGTGTTGGCGCATTTCCACACCACGGTGTTGCCCATCAACGCGGGTGCGCTCGGCAAATTCCCGGCGATGCTGGTGAAGTTGAACGGGGTAAAGTGCGAACACGAACCCTTCAAGCGGGCGATATTCCAAACGGTTCCAGATGCCGGCGGAGCTCTGTGGCTGGTCGCGGTAGATCTGTACCATGTAGGACACATTGAAACGCAGGAAGTCCGCGAACTCACAGGCAGCATCGATCTCCGCCTGGAAAGCGTTCTTGCTCTGGGCCAACATGCTGGCCGCATTGATGCTGGCGCGGTAGGGCCCGCTGATGAGGTCCGCAGCCTTCAGATAGATCGCCGCACGCTCCTCCCAAGGCATGTGCTCCCAGTCGCGCTTTGCCTTCAAGGCCGCGTCGATCGCGGCTTTCACGTGCTTGGCATCGCCGTGGTGGCTCATGCCCAGCTTGTGCGCATGCTTGTGCGGCGGGCTCATCTTCCGCAGGTCTTTCGTCTCCACGGCCTTGCCGGCGATCCACATCGGTGCATCGATGGTGGTCTTGATGCGGCGGTCGTACTCCGTTTGCAGGGCTTTGCGTTCCGGGCTGCCGGGAGCATAGCTCAGTACGGGCTCATTGTGCGGTGCGGGAGGGGTGAAGATGGCGTTGCTCATGGAAGGAATACAGTGAATGGTGGCGGTTTAAAACGGCTGCAAAGATACCCTTTGGCCTCAGTTCGCCGCGTAGGGAAGGCGCAGGTCGAACGCAGGGATGGCCACGTCGAACTCGCTGCCATCGTCCAGATGGCGCATACGATAGCTGCCGCGCATGCGGCCCATGCCGCTGTGCAGCTCGCAATAGCTCGTATAGGTGAACTGTTCCCCGGGTTCGAGCACAGGAACGGCACCGACAACTCCGGGACCTTCTACTTCGCTGGGTAAAGCGAGGCTGTCCGAAATGAACCAGTGCCGGCGCAGTAATTGTGCAGTGCGTTGGCCCCGGTTCGCGATGGTGATCCGGTAGCTGAACAGGAAGCGTCCTTCGGTCGGGGCGCTTTGCCCGGCCTCGAACCGGGCCAGCACGCTTACGCGGATGTCGTGGGAGACGGCGGTGGACATGTTGGGTTCAGTAGTATGTGCAAGTCTAACACCCGGACCAATGAGTTGTGCGTCATCGTGGCCAGCTCATCCACATTCAAATGAGGAAAAGCTGCTGATACCCGCTTCACACGGCAGCACCGTTCCGGTAGATTGCGCCACCGAAAAAGCCTGATGAAGATCTTCTACCCCGCGTTGTTGCTCGTTTCCTGCTCCGCAAATGCCCAGTACAGCGGACCTGAGAGCGTTGAGCACGATGCTGAGGGTCAGCGCTATTTCGTGAGCAATACAGGCGACAACAGCATCAAGCAGCGGGCGTATGACGGTACGGTCACGGCTTTTGCGAGCAATTTGCCGACGGCGCCTTATGGTATCGAGCTGAAGGGGGATACGCTTTTCGCCTGCATGGGCGGTTCCATCCGCGGATTCAGCACTGTGGACGGCGTGTTGGTGTTCAGCCTCAGCGTGGGAGGGTCATTTCTCAATGGCATCACCACCGACGGTGCATTTCTCTATGCGACGGACTTCAGCGCCAAAAAGATCTTCAAGGTGAATGTGGAAGAGCTTACCTACACCACGTTGGTGGCCAATACCGTGAACACGCCGAACGGGATCGTGTGGGATCCCGCTTTGGAACGCTTGTGGGTGGTGGGATGGGGCAGCAACGCCAAGATCAAAAGCTATGACAGGGTCAGCGGGGCCGAGCTGAGCAGCTATACCACCAACCTCGGCAGCATCGATGGCGTAACGCTGGACTGCCAAGGTCGCATCATTGTAGCCAGTTGGGAGCCGGGCCAGCTTACGCGCTATGAAAACACATTTACCCAAGACCCGGTGGTCCTTGCCACTTCAGGGCTGAATAATCCGGCCGATCTGGACTATGACACCGTCCATGACCGCGTCTGCGTGCCCAATAGCGGCAACAATACGGTATCGCTGGTGGATGTCGCGGATTGCACCACGACGGTCCCGGAGGCGGCACCTTACGGCACCTTCATGGTCTGGCCCAATCCGACGAGCGGATTGCTCAAGCTGGACTTGGAACTGAAGCACGCGGTACCGTTCCTCGTTTTCAACGTGAGGGGCACGCTCGTGGCCAGTGGTACGCTCTCTCCCAATGGCTTGCTGGACATTACCGAATTGGCGTCGGGCACCTACGTGGTGGACGTCCCGACACTGCGGAAGAAGGCCGTGATCCTACGCCGCTGAGCGGACCTCAGCCTTTCCGGCTGTTGAGGAACCTCAGGCCCAGCAGGCGGTCGCAGCGCAGTTGATAGTCACGTACATAGACGAGTACGAGGTAGTCGTTCTCCGTTTGGAAGTGCGATCCCTCCAGTAGGGCGAGGTCGGGTGCCGTGGCCCCGGTGGGCAAGAAGGCATAGGCATAGTCGAAGTAACCCTGCTTCACCAGTACACGCAAGGTATAGGCCTTCTTTTGGGCATTCCAGGTGCAGCGGAACTCCTTCTTGCACTGGAAGTCACTGACCGCCCCGTAGATATGGACGTCGCCGCCGGTCAGTTCGGCGCTGCGGGGCAGGGTGAAGTCCACATTGATGTAGTCGGCGCTGAGCGGGTCTTCTTGGTACAGGTCGTTCCGCACCAAGTATTTCCCATTGATGTCCGGCAGGTCCAGATAGACTTTGAACTCGCGTTTTTCATCCGGTAAGAGGATGGCCTCCTCCAGCCCTTCCGGCGAGGTGATGTACCGGTTCACGCGAAGCGTTGAGTAACGGGTGCTCTTCAGGTCAACGCCGCGCCATTCGTTACCACCGGGAAAAACGCCTTCCTTCGGTTGGTCGTAAATGAGCTCGGAATCGCGGATGAACTTCGGCTTGAACCCGGTACGCACATCGTCCCAACGCATGTTCTGGAGCACGGCCACTTTCAGGTCGGTGAAAGGGTCCGGCACGGAGATCCCGGGGTATCGCAATGTCAAGTCCAGTTGTTGATCCATGTCGCGCTGCTCTATGTCACGTGTGGGCACGATGCCCGCATCGATCTGCACCCGGTTCTCGAAGACCAGGAAGCGCCGGGTCAGAATGAGGTCGTCCTGGTCATTCTCCCGATAGACCTTCAGGATGTAATTCCCGGCAACCGATGGCTGCATCATTTCGTTCGGGAACTCCAGCTCGTATTCCAGATAAGGTTTTAGTGTATTGAAGCTTTGGCGGGGTGAGGGCACAAAGTCCGTCGGCATGCCATTGATGTACTGGCTGGGGGAAAGGTCGCTGGGCTGCCAGTCGGCGTTGCAATGGACCACGGTGAAGGACAGGTTCTCGGCGTCCGGGGAAAAGTCGTCGAAGCGCAAGATCAAAGGGTCCGTCCCGCCCAGTTCAATGATCGGAGGAGAGAGCTCAAAGCCTTTCTTGAACAATTGCACCGTGTGCACCGTGGGCACGTACACATGGTCGTCGTTGCGGGACTCCTGCGGGGAGTAGTACTCCTCTCTTCCACTGACGGCAGGTTGGGTAGTGGTGCAGGCGACAAGGGTGAGCAATAGCATCCACCAGTTGCTCGTGCGGTGGTTCGGTGTCAGGTTCATCGGTACGCAAAGGAAACGCACATGCGGGTAGTGCGACCGGCTCAGGGTCTTCCGAAGGAGACTCTGAGCGGAAGCTCACAGCGACGGGATTGCCCGAAGCGGGCTTTTCCGCCGTACGGCGGTGGAGGCTTCAACGCTGCGGCCGCTTCCCGACCTTTGATGCCACAAAGCGCTCAGCCGCTTGGAGCAAGCTCCGCGTCTGTGCGCTTTGTGGCATCGCACGCTGCGCGGGCAGCGTTGGCGGAGAGGGAGGGATTCGAACCCCCGGTACCCTTGCGGGTACTTCTGTTTTCGAGACAGACCCGATCGACCACTCTGGCACCTCTCCGGGTATTTCCTCGCAGCGACTTGAGGAGCCGTCTGCGAAGGGGCGGCAAATATAGTTGGATGCACCGCGTAGGGCGCGCATTCGGCGGAACGTCCCGAAGCCCGCAAAAACGTCGGGTCAGTGCCCGTGCCCGGCCTTGGCCTTCTCGGCAGCGTTAGCCCCGTCCACTAAGAAGTAGCCGACGAAGATCATGATCACCAAGGCGACGAAACTGATCAGTGCTTTCACCTCTTCGACACCCTCGGTGCTCAAGATGGACGATTGGAAGGGAATAAGGAAGGCCAAGAGCCAAAGCGCGTAGCCAATGATCTTGCGTGTGTTCATTGTTCAAGGTATGCCGGGGCAAAGTAATGAGGATGTTCGGAATGCACGACATCGTGCGCATGGCGGCATGATGTCATGCGTGTTTGCTGATACCTCCGGTTCACTTCCGCTGAGCCATGGGGACGTAGTCGCGCGTGGCCGCACCGGTATAGATCTGGCGCGGACGGCTGATCGGCTCCTTGTTCTCCACCATTTCCTTCCATTGGGCGATCCAGCCGGGCAAACGGCCCATGGCGAACATCACCGTGAACATGCGTGTAGGGATGCCGATGGCGCGGTATATGATGCCGCTGTAAAAGTCAACGTTCGGATACAGCTTGCGTTCGATGAAATAATCGTCCTTCAGCGCGATCTCCTCCAGTTGTCGGGCGATGTCGAGAACTGGGTCCTTCACACCCATTTTGCGCAGAAGTTCGTCGCTGCTCTTCTTGATGATGGTGGCGCGCGGGTCGAAGTTCTTGTACACCCTGTGGCCGAAGCCGAACAGACGGAACGGATCGTTCTTGTCCTTGGCCTTGTCCACCCATTTCCGGATGTTGCCCCCGTCGTTACGGATGGTCTCCAGCATCTCGATCACCTCTTGGTTGGCCCCGCCGTGCAATGGTCCCCATAGAGCTGCGATGCCTGCGGAAACGGCGCTGTACAGGTTGGCCTGTGAACTGCCCACCATGCGCACAGTGCTGGCACTACAGTTCTGCTCGTGGTCCGCATGCAGGATCAATAGCTTGTTCAGGGCGTCCACCACAACCGGGTCCGCGGTGTACTCCTCCGTGGGCAGCCCATACATCATGTGGAGGAAGTTCTCCACGTAGTTCAGCTTGTTGTCCGGGTACATGTACGGATGCCCCAGGTTGTTCTTGTAGCTGATCGCGGCCAAGGTCGGCATCTTCGCGATCAAGCGGTAGATCGTGCGTTCAACGTCCCTGCTGGGCCGGTTGGGCGATTGGCTCTTGGGGTAGAAGGTGCTCAGCGAATTGATCATCGCTGAGAGGATGCCCATGGGGTGCGCATTGCTGGGGAAGAACTGGAAGAAGTGCTTCATGTCCTCATGCACCAGCGAATGGTAGCGGATGTTCCCCTCGAATTCCTCCAATTGCTTGGCGTTCGGAAGTTCGCCGTTGAGGATCAGGTAGGAGACTTCCAGGAATGAGCCCTTCTCGGCCAATTGCTCAATGGGATAGCCCCGGTAGTGCAGGATCCCCTTTTCTCCATCAAGAAAAGTGATCGCGCTGGTGGTGGCCCCGGTGTTCTTGTAACCGAAGTCCAAGGTGATGTGCCCGGTCTCCGCGCGCAATTTGCTGATGTCGATCGCTCGCTCTCCTTCGCTTCCCTCCACAATGGGGAATTCATAGGTCTTGCCCTCCAAAATGATCTTCGCGGTCTCGCTCATCTGCTGCTTACGGTAATATGACTGGATCTTTAATGTCGCGAATTTAACGCACAGGTGCGCTCATTGGGCGGCCTTTGGGGATTTTAGCGGCTGATGCCCGGTGGTGCTGATCGTTAATGGGGAAAGGCGGAACGCAACAAGGGCCGCCCCACCCGGGCGGCCCTTGCCGACAATGATCCGTAGGACCTTAGTTAGAGGTCGGTGCCATGGGGCTGGTCGCCTTTACCGGCGAGGTCGGGGCCGGATTGGCCGAGGCCTTCACTTCACCCTTGATGCGGATGATCTTGGTCGGGGAGTTCAAGGAGTTGCTGGTGATGGTCACCGACTTGTTGATCGGGCCTACGCGCTCGGTGGCGTACTTCACCGTGATCACGGAAGAGGCACCGGGAGCGATAGGGGCGGTATCGCACTTGGGAACGGTGCAGCCGCAGCTGCCTTTGCAGTTGCTGACGATCAAGGGCTGATCGCCGGTATTGGTCACTTTGAACTCGCACGTGCCGTTGGCACCTTGGTCGATGGTGCCGTAGTCATGCACTTCCTTATCCAAGGAGATCATGGGACCACTGCCACCGACGGTTGTGGTGTTTTCCTGAGCGAACGCTCCGAGTACGAGGACACTGAGGCCGAGTGTTGCGATGAGCTTTTTCATTCGTCGTTTTTGGTTGTTTTCGTTCTTGTGGTACAAAACTATGGGAAGGGCTTCGGGAGGAACTGCCTTTAACCTATCCTTAACAGCTCTGCGCCTCTTTTCGCTGTTGAGAGAGGGTGGTGCAACTTTGATGCCATGACCGACCATCGAACACCGCGAAAGGCGCTCATGCTCTTGCGGGAGGCCCTGGCCGGCGGGGACAAGGACTTTACGGCGATGGGGCTGCGGCGCGCCGTGGTCCTGCTCAGTATTCCCATGGTGATGGAGATGGCCATGGAGTCGTTGTTCGCCTTGGTGGACGTGTTCTTCGTGAGCCGGCTCGGTGTGGAGGCGGTAGCTGTGGTGGGCCTCACGGAAGGGGTGATGATGTTGATCTATAGCATCGCCTGGGGCTTAGGTGCCGGGATCACGGCGGTAGTGGCCAGAAGGACCGGGGAAAAGGACCGGGAAGGGGCGGATGTGGCCGCCGTGCAAGGCATCCTCATCGCCTTGGTCATCGGAGCGCTCTTTGCCGTGCCCGGCCTGTTCCATGCGCAGGATGTGCTTCGGATGATGGGGGCTTCACCGAGCGTCCTGGAATTGGGCACGCCGTTCATGCGGATCATGCTGGGATGCAACGTGGTGATCCTGCTCATTTTTGGCATCAATGCGATATTCCGGGGGGCGGGGAATGCCGCGCTGGCCATGCGTTCGCTGTGGGTCGGCAACATCATTAACATGGTGCTGGATCCCATACTGATCTTCGGCCTCGGCCCGATTCCCGCAATGGGTGTCACCGGTGCGGCCTTGGCCACCGTGATCGGGCGGGGATGCGGCGTGTTGTACCAATGTTGGCATCTGTTCAATGGCCGGAGCCGTGTGATGATCGCCCGGAGGCATTTGAAAGTGGCGTGGTCTGCGCTATGGAACATCATGCGGGTATCCGCCGGGGCGACGGCGCAGTTCCTCATCGCTTCGGCGAGCTGGGTGTTCCTGGTCCGCATCGTGGCCGGCTTCGGAAGTGATGCCGTGGCCGGATACACCATCGCGGTGAGGCTCATCGTGTTCGCGTTACTGCCGGCATGGGGCATCGCCAATGCCGCGTCCACTCTGGTGGGCCAGAACCTGGGTGCCGGGCAACCGGACCGCGCTGAGCGCAGCGCTTGGCTCTGCGGCCATTACAACATGATCTACATGGTGGGCATGGCGCTGCTGTTCATTGCATGTGCGCCATGGGCCATGGGACTGTTTTCCCAGGTCCCTGCTGTTGTGCTGGTCGGGACCCAGGCGCTCCGCATTGTCTGTCTTGGCTACTTCTTCTACGCCTACGGAATGGTGCTGTCGCAGGCCTTTAACGGTGCCGGCGATGCCATGACACCGGTATGGCTCAACCTAGTTTGCTTCTGGTTGGTGGAGATCCCGGTGGCTTGGTATCTGGCACACTGGATGCACAGGCCCGAAGGCATCTTTATCGCCATTGCCATCAGTGAGAGCCTGTTGGCCGTTTTTTGTGTTCTTGTCTTCCGGCAGGGAAAGTGGAAGCTGATGCAGGTGTGAGGCCAGAGGGGCTTGGGTTTTGCCGCAGAGGCGCAGAGACGCTGAGAGATCCAGCCCAACATGAGATCCGACCCATCGTCGGCAGTATCCGGTACCCGGTACCAATAACAGATCACTCTTCGTATTCTCCGCGTCTCTGAGACCCTCTTCTCAACTCTTCCTTTTCAGTTTCGGCTTGCCGTCCGCGTACCACTTGAGCACGGTGTCCACGATCTGCTCGATCTTCCGGCTGTCCGCCCAGGTACCGCGGAAGATCAACTTGCCGTCGGCGTCGATCACATAAGCCCCGTTAGGTACCCGGCCGTAAGCGTCCAGCACCTTATTGCCTACACCATCCACCAGCACAGGAAGCTTCGTGAGCTTCGCGAATTCCGTAGCGTACGCCATCTTTTGGGCCATCGTCTCCGGTGCCGGATAGGCGCTGTAGTTCTTGTGGTCGCCGGGGTGAAGCTCCTTTCCATAGACCACGAAAAGCTCCACTTGGGCAGTGTCGTATTTCTCCATCAGCTTGTCCCAGAACGGCAGTTGGGCGCGGGCCGGGGGGTTGCTGATGCTGCCGAACATGAACGCCCGGACCTTACCCTTGTGCGCCGCCAAGTGGTAGGGTAGGTCCGTTCGTACTTCAGGTAGTGTGAAGTCATGCGTGGTGGGGACCATGTTGCTGCCTTCGCTGTACTCGCGTATGTCGGCCACGGTGGCCCGGATCATCTTGTCGAAGTTCATCCGCCACATGCTCACCTCACGCCGCATGGTCTTGATCTCTTCCTTCGTATAGCCGTTCAGGTAGAAGTCCAGGTCGTCATTGAACCGGATGTCGCCAGCGACGCTGTAAGGCGTCGGGTCCCAGTTTTGGACCTGGGCCGTTGCAGGTGCCGCCAGCACCAGAAGAAGATAGATGATCCCGCGCATGTGCCCAAATGTAGATCGTCGATATTCGGGCCATGGCACGCACGATATTTTCACTCTTTGGGGCGCTCCTCGGGTTGGCGCTTTCAGCCCAGACCTACACCAGCTGGTTCACCGGAAATACTACGAACCTTGCCGTGGAGCCGCTGGGCGGAACCTGCATGATGGGCGGTGCCAGCGAGTTCGATCCCGCCATGCAGTGGTTCCTCGATCGCGCCAATGGCGGCGACGTGCTCGTGCTCCGTGCTTCCGGCTCAGATGGGTACAACGATTACCTGTACAGCGACCTCGGCGGCGTAAATTCCGTGGAGACGATCCTGTTCAACAGCGCCTCGGCCGCCTCGCACCCGTATGTGCTGGAGCGCATTTCAAAGGCAGAGGCGATCTGGTTCGCGGGCGGCGACCAATGGAACTACGTGAGCTACTGGCGCAACAGTCCCGTGATGACCGCCATCAATGAAGCCATCACCCAGCGCCACGTCGCGATCGGCGGAACAAGTGCGGGCATGGCCATCCTAGGTGGTTGCTATTTCAGCGCCCAGAACGGATCGGTCACTTCCGCGGAGGCGCTGACCGATCCTTTTAACACCTACATGACGGTCGATTGCACGCCATTCCTGCAGGTCCCGTTCATGGCCAACACGATCACCGATACACACTACGACAACCCGGACCGGCGCGGGCGGCACTTCACCTTCCTCGCCCGCATGGCCCAGCAAGGCGACAGCGTGGCATACGGCATCGCCTGCAACGAGTATGTGGCGGTGTGCGTGGCCCCGGACGGCATTGCGCACGTCTATGGCGAATACCCGCAGTACCAAGAGTTCGCCTACTTCCTACGGATGAACTGTATATCACCGTCCACGCCCGAGGTCTGCGAAGCAGGAATGCCGCTCACATGGGACCGCAACGGAATGGCCGTAATGACTTACAAAGTGCCCGGACTTCCCGGAGGCGATAATTGGTTCGACCTGAACGATCACCATAGTGGCCATGGTGGCGCGTGGGAAGATTGGAGCGCCGTGGCCGGAAATTTCAATACGCAGCCGGGTGATGCGCCGCCTTGCGGAGCCACGGGTATTCTGGCCCGGGAAGGGACTGCTCCTGTATTGGAATGGGATGCGGTCGCCAGTCGCGCCAGGGTGGTGGGCTTGGTCCCGCGATCCACGTTAATGCTGGTTGCCTTGGATGGCAGGATAGTTCAACAGGCCACGACCGACGGATCGGGAAGTTGCAGCATGCCTATTTCTGCTGATGCCTTGGGCATTTTTTTGCTAAAGGGGGAAGGCATGCAAGGCCAGCGCGTGTGGAAGATCGTCCGGTGATCTTCAGAGTTGGCTTGATCGCCACTACTTACGCCGGCTCTTGAAGTTCTTCTGGAATTCCGGGAATTCCTGCTTTTCGTTCGCCTTGTCACCGAAGTAGGTGAGGATCGGCTCGATCTGCTCAGGCGTATAGTAGCCCTGCACCGGTGCCATCACCTGGCCGTCCTTGTCCATGTAAACGATGGTGGGGTAAGCCACGCGACCGTTCACCGGGGCGATCTGCATGGTGAGCTCGTGGGTGCCGTTGCGTGAACCCTTCATGGCCGGGTTGTAGCTCGGGTTGGTGTAGGTCTTGCCATTGAGGGTAACGGTGTCGTCACCTTCCGCGTTGAATTTCACCGGGTGAAAA
Organism: uncultured Flavobacteriales bacterium; assembly: GCA_963706125.1. Lineage (GTDB taxonomy): Bacteria > Bacteroidota > Bacteroidia > Flavobacteriales_F > PHOS-HE28 > PHOS-HE28. Next base: position 58,335 of record CAVPLQ010000004.1, on the reverse strand, counting down.
TGGGCGTTGATGTACTCGGCGGTCTGCGGGTCTTGGAATGTGTTCTTGTCCAACATCCGGCAAGGGCCGCACCAAGATGTGTAGACGTCGATCAACAGGGGCTTGCCGTCCTTCTGGGCGGCTTTCTGGGCTGTTTCAATATCCGTCCAATGCACCAAGGCATCGCCGTGGTCCTGAGCAAAAAGGGCCAACGGGGCCAGACAGATCGAGAGGAGGAAAGTGCGCATTCGGGTGATGTTTTCGGGTGCCGATCGGCCAATACCGTGCCGGAATTTCAGGATGGTGCAAGTTCAATGGACGCCTTTCATCAAGCGGCGCACGACCGGGGAGATCACGATCAGCACCACGCCGGCGATGAGCGCGTAAATGGCCAGTTGCTGGTAACCGCCTGTGTAGGCCACAAGCTTGGAAAAGTTCGAGGCATTCGGGTCCGCCGTGCTCATGCCCGCGCCCAGCAGGCCGGCCACATATTGCCCGTAGGCGCTCGCCAAGAACCACATGCCCATCATCAGGCCTTGGATAGGCTGCGGGGAGAGTTTGGTCATCAGCGAAAGGCCGATCGGCGAGAGGCTGAGTTCGCCGAAAGTGATGATGAAATAGCCCAAGGTGAACACGTCCAATGAGGTGATGCCGTCCGCGTCCGCGAAAAAGATGGTGGCATAGAACGCATAGAAGGCACCGGCCAACAGCAGGAAGCCGATACCAAATTTCACCACGGAGTTCGGCTCTAATTTCCGCTTGCTCAGCCAAAGCCAGAGCAGCCCCACCAGCGGCGCGAAAATGATGACGAAGAGCGAGTTGGAGCTGTTGTTCACCACGTTCGGGTCCATGGGGATGAAGCCGAACAGCGTGTGGTCGAGGTTGTTCAAGGCGAAAATGCTCAGTGACCCGCCCGCCTGCTCGAAGAAGGCCCAGAACAGGATGGAGAAGAGGATGAACACCATCGCTGCGCCCAATCGTTTGTTCTCCTTCGTGTTGAACTTCCGCATTTCCCAACCCAGATACACCAGCGTGGCCGGGCCGATGATGTACATGAACAGGTCCGTGTAGTGGGTGTTGGTGACCAGGATCAAGATGAAGGGGATGGCGATGAGCGAGCCGATGTACACAGCGATCTCGTACATCTTGCGCTTGTTCGCCGGCATGTCCGGGTGCAAAGGTGAAAGGCCGATGGGCCCCAGGCTTTTCTTGGTGACGAAGAAGTTGATGAGGCTGATCGTCATCACAATGCTCACTAGGCCGAATGCGAGCGGCCAGCTGTGGTACTTGCCCACCCAAATCATCAGGACACCGCCCATCAGCGCACCGAGGTTGATGCCTGAATAGAACAGGCTGAAACCGGCATCACGCCGGGGATCGTCCTCATGGTACAACTGCCCCACCATGGTGCTGATGTTCGGCTTAAAGAAGCCCGTGCCGATGATGAAGAAGCAGGTGCCTATGTAGAAGAGTCCGGTCGGTGAGAAGGCGATGACGAGACCGCCGGCGATCATCATCAGCGCACCCCAGAACAGGGACTTCTGGAAGCCGAGGATCTTGTCCGCGAACACCCCACCGATGAAGGTGAAGGCATACACGAACGCTTGGATGGCGCCGTACTGCAGGTTCGCCGTCTTGTCGTCCAAGCCCAACTGGCTCACCATGAACACGGTGAGCATGCCGCGCATGCCGTAGAAGCAGAAGCGCTCCCACATTTCGCTGCCGAAGAGATACCAAAGCTGGCGCGGGTACTTGCCTTTGAAATCGCGGATCTCCTGAAGGGTCTGCATGCGGTAGGGCAGTTGTCAGTTGTTCGTTGTCAATTGTCCGGTCCGGGACAAGTGATCCGTGCGGGACGGGGCAATTTTACGCATTCCGCTCAGGGTCTCGCGCAGCGGACCCCCTGAGAAGATAATTGAGAAGTCATCGTCTGATCGATCAGTGGATGTTCTTCTCCCGCATCACAGCCTTCAGCCAACGCAGCATGAAGAAGAGCATCAGTGCGGCGGCCAGTGCGAGGCCGAAGTTCATCAAAAAGAAGTAGCTCTTGTCCTCAAAGCCTTCCCACAGCCCACTGAGCATGCCGCTGAGCTTGTTGCCCACCGAGGTGCTCAGGAAGAAGCCGCCCATCATCAAGGCTGTTATCCGTGGCGGGCTCAGCTTGCTGACTAATGAGAGGCCCATGGGGCTGAGGCATAATTCGCCCACGGTTATCACGCCATAACTGGCGATCAGCCACCAGCTGCTGGCCTTGCTTTCGAGATTGTTCGTGGCCATCACAGCGCCCACCATTACCAAGGCCGAGAGCGCCGTGATCACCAGACCGATGGCGATCTTTGTGGGCGTGCTCGGTTCCCTTTTCCGGCTGCGCATAAAGCCCCAGAAGCCCACGATCACGGGCGTAAGCAGCACTACCCAGAACGGGTTGATGCTCTGGTACAGTTGCGTGGAATACAGCTTCAGGCTTTGGTCTTGGGTAGGCACGCGCTCGGGTGCCATGGTGGCGAAATACTGCGCGCTGTTCGGGGCTGTTTCCGCGCCGTTGTTCGTCACGGTCTCGGCCATGTTCATCTTGTCCGCCACGTTGGAGACGCTCATCGGCATCTCGCGGTTCGTGTAGTCCTTGGCCCATACGGTGAGCGCGTCGCCGTTCTGGTGGAACACCGCCCAGAAGATCACCAAGCAGCCGAACACCGCCAGCAGCGCGCCAATGGGCCGCTTGTCCTCCGCGTTCGCCTTCACGTAGAGGTAGATGAAAAAAGCCACCACCGGAATGCAGCCGAAGATGAACGCGTCGTTGGTGTCCGTGCCCAGCAGGTTGCCGGGGATCAGGTAGCCCAGCACGCCAAAGACGAACATCGGGACCAATGTGCTCAGCAGGATCTTGCTGGTGCTCATGTCGCCCGGTTCCAAGGGCTTGATGATGTCCGCATGCTTCACCCATTTGTTCCCGCTGATGAAGACCACTACACCGATCAACATCCCGATGCCTGCCGCCGCAAAGGCGTATCCCCAGCCATAGTTGATCTGCATGAAGGCCGCCACGAAATTGCAGACGAAGGCACCGATATTGATGCCCATGTAGAAGATGTTGAAGCCCGCGTCCTTGTTGTCCCGGTACTTGTCATTGTTGTACAGGTTGCCCACCAACGTGGAGATGTTCGGCTTGAACATGCCGTTGCCCAAGATGATCAGCAGCAGGCCGATGTAGAACGCGTTGACATCATGCACGGCCAACGTGAGGTAGCCAGCGGCCATCAGTAGCCCACCACTGATGATGCTCTTCCGGAAGCCGAGGATGCGGTCCGCCAGCAAACCGCCGATAAATGGCGTGAGGTACACCAGGCCGAGATAAGTGCCGTAGATGTCGCTCTTCTTCAGCGCGCTGAAGCCCATGCCACCGTTGTCCCAGCTGTCCAGCATGTACAGGCTGAAGATGCCCAGCATGAGGTAATAGCCGAAGCGTTCCCACATCTCGGTGAAGAAGAGGACGTAGAGGCCTTTCGGATGCTTGGGGGCGGTGGTGTTGCTCATATGGGTGGGATATGGACTGAGCCGTGAATGGACGAAAAAACGGGAAGTCAATGCTTGGGTCGTGATCTTTTACCGTTCACGCACGTCCATCTACGGTTGGCGGAATTTGCAGGTGTAACGTACTACCGGATACCGTGGAAGAGCTTGTTCACCAAGGGGCTGATCACCACGAGGAACAGGCCGATGCCGACCGTGACGAATCCGATGCTGGTGTACACATCCACGTACGTGGCAAGGCTCGCTGCTTTGTCCAGCACTTCGCCTTCGGCCAGATCGTGCTCCGCTCCGGTGAGCGTGGCCAGCAGCCCGGCAGCATAGTTCGCGCCGGCTATGCTCAGGAACCAGGCGCCCATAGCGGTAGCCGTCATGTCCTTCGGTACCAGTTTGGTCACCATGCTCAGGCCTATGGGGCTCAGGAACAGTTCACCCGTGGTGTGCAACATGTAGAGCAGTGCCAAGGTCCACAACGGCACTTGGTATTCGATCGCCATGGGAGCGGCGATCAAGACGACCAAATAGCCCAAACCGAGTTGAAGGATACCCAACCCGAATTTCATGGGAATGCTCGGATCCTTTCCGATCATCTTCAGGCGCACCCACATCACCGAGAAGATGGAACCGAACAGCAGGATGTACGCCGGGTTGAAGAATTGGGTCGTGGCAGCGCCCATTTCCCAGCCGAAAATGTGCCGGTCCACGTTGCGTTCCGCAAAGAGGGTAAGGCTACTTCCCGCTTGCTCAAAACAGGCCCAAAAGACCACGTTGAACAGCATGAGGATGATGAAGCCGAACATTTTGTCCAATTGTACTTTCCCGTCCTTGATCCCGCGTGCGATCAAGCTGCCGATCACGAAGACCGCCACGACCAGCAGCACGTAACCAGCAATGGTGGTGTTGCGAAGCAGGAAGTACAGCATGGGGATCAGGGCGAAGCAACCTAGCACCACCGCAACGAAAGGGCTCAATGGCCCGTACTTCGGTTTATGCAAGGTCTCCGGTGAAGGAGGTGCGCTCACATGCGCATAGTGCTTGCTGCCCAGTTGAAAAATGATGATGCCCAAGAGCATCCCAATGCCTGCCAATCCGAAGCCGTATTTGGCCCCGTAGATGTGGCCGACCTCCGCACAGACCGTGGTAGCAAGCAAGGCTCCCAAGTTGATGCCGATGTAGAAAATGGTGAATCCGGAGTCCTTGCGCGGGTCGCCGTCGTCGTACAATTTGCCCACCATGGTACTGATGTTCGGCTTGAACAATCCGTTCCCCACAATGATCACGGCCATACCCCAGAACAACATCATCTCGGTGCCTCCCACGATCACGAATTCGCCGATCGCCATCATGATGCCACCGAACAGCACTGCCAAACGCGAGCCCAACACTCGATCGGCGATGCGGCCACCGACAACGGGCATTACATACACCAAGGCGGTGTATGCCCCATAGACGGCGAAGCCCCGGTTGTCGCCCATGGCCAAGGACTTGACGAGGTACAGCAGCAGGAGCGCCCGCATACCGTAGTAGCAGAAGCGTTCCCACATCTCCGCTGCGAAGAGCCAGTAAAGGCCTTGGGGGTGGCCTTTCTCAACAGTTGTGGTTCCGGTCATGGGGTCACGGGTTCGTTATGGGTGAATTGAAAGCGCGCCAAGATAGAAAAGGGATGATAGCATAGTGGACAAATGTCCGCTACGCGGTCATCCACCGAAAAACCACCCCTCTCAACCTTGCTATGCACGGGCGTTCCAAGACACCTCCTACAACTATAAATTCTCCTCCAACCACTTGGTCATCAACTCAAACAGCTGCATCCGCGTGGTGCCTCCATAAATCCCGTGGTTCTTGTCCGGATACATCATCATGTCGAACTGCTTGTTGGCCTTCACTAGTGCTGTGATCATTTCGGCGCTGTTCTGGAAATGCACGTTGTCATCCGCTAGGCCGTGGATCAATAGGAAGTTCCCTTTCAGCTCCTCCACATGGTTGATGGGGCTGTTGTCGTCGTAGCCGCTGGCGTTATCCTTGGGTAGGCCCATGTAGCGCTCGGTGTAAATGCTGTCGTAGTAGCGCCAGTTGGTCACAGGGGCAACAGCGATCGCGGCCTTGAAGGTGTCCGTGCCCTTGGTGATGCACAGCGAGCTCATGTAGCCGCCGTAGCTCCAGCCCTGTATGCCGATGCGCGCAGCGTCCACGTACGGCAGTTGCCCCAGCCACTTTGCCGCGCCGATCTGGTCCTCGGTCTCGTACTTGCCCAGTTGGCCGTAGGTCATGTGCCGGAAGTCCCGACCGCGATGGCCCGTGCCTCGCGGGTCGGCGCAAACCACGATGTAGCCTTTTTGTCCCAGCAGCTCATGCCAGAGCAGGTTCCTCCCGCCCCATTGGTCCAGCACTTGGTTGTTGTTCGGGCCGCTGTACTGCGTCATGAACACCGGGTATTTCTTCGTGGCTTCGAAGCCCGGTGGCTTGATCATCCAGGCGTTCAGCACCACTCCGTCCCCGACAGCGATGGTGATGAATTCTTTCGGCTCCAGCCCGTATTCCTTAAGGTTTGCCTTCAGCGTGGAGTTGTCCTTCAAGGTCTTCACGAGTTTGCCTTTGCCGTCGAACAACGCGATGGTGCCCGGGTCGTTGGCCGTGCTCCGGGTGTTGATGAAGTACTTGAACCCCGTACTGAAATCCGCATCGTTCACGCCGCCAGCGGGGGAAAGCTGTTTCAGACCCTTTCCGGAAAACCCGATGGACCAGACCTCCTGCTGGGTGGGGTCCAGCCTGCTGGCGGTGAACAGCACGCGCTTGCCATTTTCGTCCACGCCGTTCACCGAGAGCACGTCGTAGTTGCCGGGTGTGAGAACCCGCAGTGTTTTCCCGTCCGCGCTGTTCCACACGATGTGGTTCCAGCCGTCCTGCTCGTTGGTGAGGATAAAGCTGCCGTCCTTCAGGAAGTGCAGGTCGTTGGTGACCTCGATGTAGGTGGGGCTGGTCTCCTTGTAGATCAGCTTCAAGGCCGCATCCGCACCGGCATCGGACACATCGACGGTGTAGATCAGCTTCTCGTTCTGCAAGCGGTTCATCCGCATGAACCATACGGTGCTGTTGCCGGTGAAGCCGAGGCGTGGCAGGTAGATGTCCGTTTCCGAAGTGCCCAAGGGAACTGTGCTGGTGCTGTGCGTACCGAGGTCGTACACATGGAGGCTCACAGTGCTGTTGGTCTCGCCAGCCTTGGGATATTTGAAGCTGTATTCACTGGGGTAGAGCTGGTCCTTGTACATCGTGAGGTCGTATTCCTTCACGGCCCTCTCATCACTGCGCAGGTAGAGGATCTTCCTTCCGTCAGGGCTCCATTCGTAACCCTGCGTGAACTCGAACTCCTCCTCATACACCCAGTCCGGTGCACCATTGAGCACCTTGTTCCATTCGCCGTCCGTGGTGATGGCGGTTTCCAGCATCGAAGAGAGTTCCACGGTGAACAAGTTGTTGTCGCGCATAAAAGCGGCGTGCGAGCCGTCCGGGCTGAAGGTGGCCAAACGCTGTTTGCTCCTCTCCGGGTCCGTCAGTGGGTTTACCGTTTTTGTCGCCCGGTCGTACACGTAATTGTAGGCGTAGTAACTGTGGCGGTACAATGGTTCAATGTCCGTGTGCACCATCATTTTCCGTTCGTCACCGCTGAAGGCATAGTCCTCGATGTCCAAGGGTTTGGATGCGCCTGGAAGGACGAGGTCCTGGCTGCGCAATATGGTCTGTGTCTTTTCCCCGGTGCGGTAGTCGTACGCGTTCACCTCGGCGCCGTTCTCGCCCGCCTCCAGGGTGCTGTAGTGGGTGCCGTCCTGCATGCTGGCGAGGCCGTCCAGCCGGTCGCTGCTGAAGGTGTTGCTGTACCAGATCGCCTGGTTGGTGAGGGCCTCTTGGGCGAAGGTGGCCGGTGCGGTCAGCAGGAGCAAGGCTGCTGCGGAAAGGAATTTGTTCATGCGTACGGGATGAACGGCCAAAGTAAGGGGTAGGGCGAAAGTAGATGGCCGTTCATCCCTGTTTCCTGGATCGCTCTGTCCGGATGCGGTGCTGTATGCAAGGGGGACGTTCCGGGGATCTACTTTGCACCCATGCGGAAAGGCGCGGGAAAGGTATTCGCCATTGCAACTACACATCGGGTGCCGCTCCTGGTCTTGGTGCTTTTTGCCTTGGTATACGCCTCCATCTTCGTGCCGAACCAGTTGCTTTTCCGCACGTACGCCCTGGATCTTGGCCTGTACACCCATGCCGCCTTCACGTACGCGCACGGCCGAATGGCGGACTGCATGCTCTTTCTCGGTACCTCGCAACCGTTGCTCGCCGACCACTTCGACCTGCACCTCATGCTTTGGTCGCCGCTTACCTGGTTGTTCGGGCAGTGGACGTTGTTGATCGTACAATGGGTCGCGGTGATCCTCGGCGGCTGGGGCATGTGGCGATGGCTCCGGGAGCTGGGCGTGCCACCGGTTATCGCCACTTTGGGATTGGTCCATTTCCTTGCGTTCTTCGGCATCTACGGAGCGTTCACGTTCGACTTTCATAGCAACGTGGTCGCGGCCATGGCATTCCCGTGGTACGGCCTCGCGCTTCACAAGCGCCGGAGCACCGAAGCATGGCTGTTGCTGGTTTTCATGCTTTCCGCGAAGGAGAACATGGGCATCTGGCTGTGTTTCGTGGCGCTGGGTTTCCTGCTCCATGAGCGGAAGAACTCCGCCTTGCGGAAGCTCTTGGCGTGGCAGGCCCTGATCTCCCTGATGTGGAGCGCGGTGGTGATCGGCGTTGTAATGCCGGCGCTTTCCGACGGGGCACACTATGCTGGGTGGAGGTATCCCGCACTTGGGGATGGACCGATCGATGCACTGCGCACCATGGCCACACATCCCATACAGGTGTTCCAAGCCCTGCTGGACGGAGGTAGCGTGCCCGAGGGGCGGGCGATAAAGATCGAAATGCTCGTGCTGCTTTTCCTCGCAGGCGGATGGGCCATGCTAATGCGACCGTGGATCCTGTTGATGGCCGTGCCTTTGCTGCTTCAAAAACTCCTGCATGCCGGGCCTGCACAATGGAGCGTGCTGGGCCATTACTCCGTGGAATTCGCACCGCTCTGCACACTGGCCATATTCTCTTGGGCACCGTTGCTCCGGAATTCCCGAAGAGGAAAGGTCATCGCGCTGATCGCCACGGTGCTTTCCTTGGGGGTCACTGTACGGATCCTGGATGCGAGCGTCTACAAAGAGAACCGGGCCAAGCAGCGGATCTACCATGCGGAGCATTATGTGCGGGACTATGATGCTGCGGCCGTGCGTCAATTGCTTCAGCGCATTCCCGCCAACGCCTCCGTTTCCGCATCCGCAGCTTTCGTTCCGCACCTCGTAGCGCACCGCGACCTCTACCAGTTCCCGATCTTGGCCAATGTGGACGTGATCGCAATAGCCACCAAGGAAGAACCGTACCCGCTGAGCGTGGAAGACTTCAATGCCACACTGGACACGTTGCGCCGCTCGCGGTTTTGGACCGGAACGGACCGGTGCAACGGGGCGGTGGTGTTCCGGCGTTCGAGATGAAGAGCCGCTTTATGATCGGGGCGTGGTGGTCCGCGTACCGTACTGTACGGGTCACAATAGTCCGCCAATTGGTGGCCACGGCTCCGTCCTTCTGCATTTGTGCAACCGCATTTCTACAGCAGCGTGATATTACTCGATCTCTTTGGTCAAGGGCTGCTTCATTAATTGGGGCGCAGTTTCCGGGGAATGTCCTGTTTGGTCCGGTAGCATGGCCCGGCGTTCCAAATAGGGCGGGGCAGGGCCAAAGCGTTGACGATAACTGGAGTGACGGACATCTCCGTTCCCGCTCTCCTCGGTCTCATCAGCACGGGTGGCAACGATGGACCATGAGAACGCAACACTCGATGTGCCACCGCTCAATTCATGGACATCAAAGCCCGTAGCGCTCTTGTTGGTGACGTACACACCGTGGCAGTCCCCTTCCACCTGAACAAAGACCTTCAGCGGATGATCCTCGCTCACGATGATGTTCTTTGTCAAAATGGGATCGATCTGTACATGTGCGCTTCCATCGGTGAGCTGGCCGATCCCATAATCCTGAAAGAGTACTTCGGGTGCTTCCGGGCAATACAGGAGCACTTTTTGGTCTTCCATGTCCTTTACGACCGTGCTTACCGCACCGGGGCCGATTATTTTGAAATATCCAAAGCCGTTCCATCCGCCCACGTTCCATTGATTTGCGAACGCATCCTGAATAACGGTGCCCCAGCTTGCCCCCGCATTGGTGTAATAGTGAAGTGCCCCTGTCGTATTTCCGGAAGCCGCGATGCCACTGCCTGCGACCAAGTAATTGCCGACCTCGTTATTGCCCACGGCACTGACCCCCGTGCCGGACAGGTGACGGTTCTTGCCGTAAGATCCGAACCCGTTCGCATGGGTGGCATCGCCGAAAACCCCGACGGGCTGTACTACACCCCCTCCCGTGTACGTGGCCCGCCCTCGCGCACCGGTACCGATCCCGGATGCGGCTTCACCCCAAACACCGGTCCCCGTACCGGCCGCTGTGGTGTTGGTGCTGAAGCCGAGCACCCCGTTCCCGGTAGTGGAAGCGGATTGCCCCCAAACTCCGTTCGCGGCCCCAGTGGTCATGGCTGTGACACCGAAAACACCGATGGCCTGGCCTGTCCCGGTAATTGCCCCGTTCACTTGCCCCTGCACGCCATACGCGGTGGTGCCTGCCGTGATGTTGGCGTTGGAGGTGTTGACAATGCCAAGGATGGCCACGCCGTTGCGGGTGACGGATTGACCGCGCACGGCCACGCCAACGCCGGTGGTGGCGGCATTTGCGCCGAACATACCGTTCCCGGAAGTAGAGGCTGTTTGTCCGAAGACCCCGTCGGCCTGTCCGGATGTGCCACTGGCCAAGCCTACCACCCCGGTGCCCAAGGTGGAAGCCGCTTCGCCCCATACGCCTGTCAGATCGCCGGTGGTGGTCGTGGACGTGGAGATCCCGAAGACGCCCCTTCCAGTGGCGGTGTATCCACTAATGGCGTTGGTGCCCAAGGCATTGATCGCACCTGTGCTTCCGGTGCCGTACACGGAGAATGCGTCAGTCGCTGCCGCCGTGGTCTTGTTCACCACGATCGGACCACCGGACAGTACCCGCATCCGCTCATTGGCCGCCGCGCTCCCTCCGGTCTTCACCACAAAGTCCTTGGCATCCGTGGTGCCGATGAAGTTGGTCCCGGCCGTGGTACCGAAGTTGCCCGTGGTACTCCACGCATCGTTCCCGCTGAACATCCGGAGCCACTCGGTGGCACCATTCCAATAATAGAAGCCCGGGGCCACATTGTTCGGTGCCGCCCCCGCAGTGGCCGTGTTGTAGATCACCAGCGATGCGGCCGGTGCCACCACCGGTGCGGCCACGGTGCGGGAGGTCAACGCGATGCGCGGGATCAGGAGGCCGCGCTTGTCATTCGCCGGCAATGCCAAGGCGTCGATGTCCAAGAGCGAGGAAGCTGCGGGTACGGCACCGTCCACGTTGATGCCGATGTTCTGTGCTTGGATGGATCCGCCAGCTAGGGTGACCACAAGTAGTAGGGAGAGTGACCGGTTCATGGAAAAAGAGCAATTGTGGGGAGGGAATGATTCCGTAAGGTATCACCTTTCCGAGTGATAGCCAAGATGCAACAAGTTCCGCGACGAAATTGAGCTGGCAATGTCTGCGACCGGCATGGATCGAAGAGGCCTGTCTGTTCCCTCTGAGCACCGAACTTTGCCGTCATGAAAAGTAAACAACAGGCCGTCGCACCGGAACTGTCGGCGCAGTTCATGCAGGAACTGCAGAACATGTTGCCTGCCGATGCTGTGCTTTTCGACGAGGAGAATCGGGTCCACTATGGCCATGATGAGACCGAGGACCTGAGCTTCCCTCCGCAGGTGGTGGTGCGGCCGCGCAGCACTGGGCAGGTTGCTGACGTGGTGCGCCTTTGTGCACAGCATGGCGTGCCGATCACACCGATCGGTGCGCGAACGGGCCTGAGCGGTGGCGCGCTCAGTGTGCAAGGTGGCGTCGGGATCACACTGGATCGGATGAACGCCATCGTGGACATTGATGAGCGCAATCTGCAAGTGACCGTGGAGCCCGGCGTGATCACACAAGTGCTCCAAGAGGCGGTCGCCGAGAAGGGGCTTTATTACCCTCCGGACCCGAGCAGTCGCGGGAGCTGTAGTATTGGTGGGAACCTGGCCGAGAATGCCGGCGGGCCAAGGGCCGTGAAGTACGGCGTTACCCGCGATTTCGTGCTGAACCTGGAGGTGGTGCTGCCTAATGGCGAAGTGATCTGGACCGGTGCGAACACGTTGAAGAACAGCACCGGCTACGACCTCACGCGCTTGATCGTGGGCAGTGAGGGCACGCTCGGGGTCATCACCAAGGCAGTGCTGCGCTTGGTGCCGTTGCCGAAGGAGACCCGGCTCATGCTCGTGCCGTTCCGCGATGCGCATAAAGCCTGTGAGGCGGTGAGCGCCGTGTTCCGCGCGGGCATCACGCCCAGCGCGCTGGAGTTCATGGAGCGTGATGCCATCGATTGGACGCTGCGCTTCGTAGATGGAGTACACCTGACCATATCCGATGACACTGCGGCCCATCTGTTGATCGAGGTGGACGGAAACCACGGCGACGTGCTGATGCGCGAATGCGAGACCATTCTCGGCGTGATGGAGCAGTTTGAATGCCAGGAGGTGCTCTTTGCAGAAACAACGGCTGAGAAGGATGCGCTCTGGATGATGCGCCGCCGTGTGGGGGAGGCCGTCAAAAGCAATAGCGTGTACAAGGAAGAGGACACCGTGGTGCCGCGCTACGAACTGCCGAACTTATTGGCGAATGTGAAACAAGTGGGAGGGAAGTACGGCTTCAAAAGCGTCTGCTACGGCCATGCGGGCGATGGTAATCTGCACGTCAATATCATCAAGGGTGATATGTCCGATGCAGCATGGAGGAATGAACTGCCCAAGGCCATCCGGGAGATCTTCGAGTTCACCGTTTCCTTGGGCGGGACCCTCAGTGGTGAGCACGGCATCGGTCTGGTGCAGCGGCCCTACATGGACATCGCGTTCAATGTCGTACAACTCGACCTGATGCGCGGTATCAAGCAGCTCTTCGATCCCAATGGCATCATGAATCCCGGCAAGGTGCTTCCGTGAACGACAAGGAGCACGGGTAATATGAGGGTTGTTTTAAGTGCGCACTGACCGGATCTCAGAGCGGACCGAGGTCCTCCGACCCGGTGGCATGGCCCTGTGGGTCCCAATACCGCCAAAGGCCGACCTTCTTCCCATTGCTGTAAGCCCCTTGTGTTTTCACCCGGCGATTCCCGTAGAGCCAGGTCCAGGTGCCCGAACGCTTTCCGTCCGTGAACTGGCCCATGGTGACCCCGGTGCTCGTAACGTCACTTAAGTACCATTCCATGTAGATGCCCGTGGGGATGCCATGGTCGTACCAGGTGACCTGCCGGGGCGTTCCGTCGGAGAAGAAGCGATAGAGCGGACCGTCGGGTTCCCCCCGTGTAAACCGTTCCAAACGGAGCAATTGGCCGTTCGGGGCCCAATAGGCCTGAAGTCCATCTTTCCTTCCCCGGTCGTAATTGACGATCGCCAGCGTGTCCCCTAGGGGATCGAACGAGGTCCACGTGCCGTGCCTGCTATCACCTGTATAAGTTCCGGTGGTCTGTAATGTGCCGTCGCCGGTAAAAAAGCGCACCGGCCCGTCCTTCATGCCGTGTACGCGGGTTACTAAAGCGCGGACCCGCCCTTGATGATCTTTTACCACTCGCTGCGAGGTGGTGCCTCCACATGCCATGAGCAGCGGTATGGTCCAGAGCAACACCTTCATCCTTGGTTGAATTCCCGGCGCAAGGAAGGGTCGAAGATGAATAGTAAGCCACCGAGGACGGCCAGGCCAAGAACGGCTGAAACGCCTACTGCTCCTCCCAACAGGCTCGATGCGTCCCGGATGAACAGCATGCTCGCACCCGCAACGCCGTTCACTGTTCCATGTAGCACCCCGGCAGACCAAACACAGCTGCTCCGAAAACGGACCCAGGCCAAGGGCAACGCCAATGCAGTGGTGAGTATGCACATGAAGAAGACCCCGGCAACTGGATGGTCCGGATAGTTGTGACCTTCGAGTATGAGCGGGGCATGCCACAGGCCCCAAAAGACGCCGGTGAAGCCCACGTGCTTCCAAAGGCCCCAACGTCGCGTGTGGTGGTATAGCATGCCCCGCCATCCGAGTTCCTCGCCCATGGCGAAGAGGAAGTTCACCGTACACCCTGCGATCGCACCTGCGATCAGCGCGATCATCAGGATCGCCACGCCGTTAAGGGGCACGGACCCGAGGCGTTCCATTGTGCTTCCCATTTCAAAGGGGTCGACCCCGGCTTCCACCAGTTTTTCACGTACGGTGTTCATTACCATGTCCTTGGTCAGCGAGCTATGTCCGAACCCGTTGATCTGAAAGACATCACCCAGGAGCCAGTTGAAGGCTAATGTCAATGGTGGCAAGGCCATGGCGATCAACAATGCGAAGCCTATCCATTTCCAGCGGATGCCGGTGCGTACCACGCCCAGCTCTTTCCAACTCACCCCATGTGCCCGCCGGAGGATCAATGCGGCCATGGCCGGGCCGAACATGAAGAGAGCGGAGGCCATGGTCCAGCCCAAGGTGCCGGAAACACCGATGATCCACTTGGCCACCGCAAAGATGCCCCAGCTGATGCCGAAGGCGAGCAATAGAAAGGTGAACACCGGCCGCTTGGACATGGGAACGGAGCGGAAGGTACTATGGATGTCGCCATCCATGAAGGTCCCAGGACCCCGGACCGAGGCAACGGACTCAAGGTACCACCGTCACGTGCCCGCTCACCTTATGCTCGTCCTTGGTGATGGCGTCGAACATCTTCACACGGTAGGCATAGACCCCGAGGGGGACCGGCTTCCCTCCGGCCGTACCGTCCCATTCCTTGTAGGGGTCGTCGGTGATGAAAAGCTCACGGCCCCACCGATCGAATATCTGGAGTTCATACCTGTCCAGGTCCACCACATTATTCCATGGGCGCCATGTGTCGTTGATGCCGTCACCATTGGGCGTGAACGCGTTCGCCCCGAAGTACACATAGTCCTGTGCCTCCATATGGGCGATGATGGTATCGGGATAAAAGATCGTCACCGGGATCGTCTTCATCGTGGTGTCGTTCTGGTTCGGCGTGTTGTATTTGAACTCCCAGTAGAGGAAGGTATAATACATCGCCGGGATCACCGTGAGGGTGTCTATCGATTCCGGTATCCGTTGCACCGTGGCTGGTAGCGAGGTATAGAGGTCGTCATTGTACAGGATGGAGGCCGTGCTGGGCGGGTCGGACATCAACACCACCGGGTATTTGATCGGCGGGGCGAAGTGGGCGATCACCGTATCGGTACCGGAGAAGTTGATGGTCACCAGCGAATCGGTCAGGGACGGAGCAGGGTTCACGTGGATGGTCTCCCAATGGTCGAATACCCAGTCGGGTTCCGCCGTTGCCTCAAGGGTGGTGGCGATCCCTCCATAGTACAGTCCGCTGTACGGATAGGTGCTTGGCGAGACCGAGTTGATCCTGATGTTGCCACTCAGGGGCGGCTCCACCAGAAATACCACGCTGTCCGGACCTTCCAGTTCGTAGCAATCCACCAGACCTTGCTGGATGTCGGTGCAGCGTGCGATAATGAAGGCCCGCATGTTCTGCACATTACCCTCCCATTCCGCCACGGTGCCTCCCCAACGTGCGATCTGCCCGGGCATTTCCGGGGTGATCAAGGCGATCAAACTGTCCAAGTAGGGCACCATGTATTGGCAACTGAAGGTGGTGTTGCCCAGATCGATATAGCGGTTCACGTAATAGTCGTGTACCATCGGGTTCTCGTCCATCAACTTCTGCAGGATGGGCACATGTCCCTGTCCGCCCGGGTCCGGGAGTGCCTCCGCATTGCACGGGTCCGCTGCGGGGGTCTGGTCAGGAATGTTGGTGTAGTTGATGTAGTGCCCGAAGGTGGCATCGTTATCCCATAGGGTATAGCCCCATTTCTTGTGCTCGCCGTCGGGATTGAAGCCACGCCACCAGGCGGTGTTCCAGTTCAACCAGTCGGTGCATACCGTGTAGCTGTTCAGCACCACATAGTCTACTAGGCTCTTCCAGTTGAACTGGCTGTTGACATAGTCAAATGCCGTTGGGTCGCCCATGTTGTTTGACTGGATGTATGTACGCAAAGCGTTCCAGTCCGTTTGGGCTTGCCCCCCCCCATATTCGCTCCATGTGCCGCCCCAGGTCTTCAAGTACTGCAGGTCGTATTCGTCCTGATCGTAATATTTCTTGGTAAAGTCGTGGTCGTCACACTTCTCGCGGATCTCATATACGCCCCAGTACTGGCCGTTCACGTACAGTACGCAGGGCTCGTAGGTGCGTACGTCCAACTTCAGGCCGCCTGCTTGGGCCAGACTATGCACATAAGCATCACGGATATACGCCCCGCCGGTCTCGAAGGGGTAGTTGTCGTTCGCGGCAGCTTTAACGATGAGCCGTTGGAACTTACCCCTGTTGGAAGCATTGAAGATCGGATAGTGGATCGCGTCGTTGTAACCGGTCTGGTCCCTGGTGATGTAGTCGAACCCTCGCTGACCGTAAGCCCAGGAGTCATTGCCGTGCTCATTGAACTCACCAGTGGCTTCATCGCGGAGCTGCCCGTCCGGTCCGAAATATTCCATCGAGCCGAACGGATCGAGACCTCCATTGCCGTTCAACAGTTCGTCCACTTGGTCGCCAGCTATGCTCAGGACCGCAGTGGTGTGCGCGTTGTTGATGAAGTAGGTGTTGGTCTCCATGAAGCTGGGCGGTACACCCGGGGTGGAGCTGAAGCAGGCCGCACGGACGACCGTGGTGGCCGCTAACGGAACGGGGGCGGCATAGGCAGGGGAGGCGGCAGTAGGCTCCGAGCCGTCCAAGGTGTAGCGGATCGTGCTGGTGGGATCCGTGGTGGATATCGATACGTTCGTGGCCCCCCCGTAAAATCCCGCTGCGGGGGACAGTTGCGGTCGGGGCGCATATTCAGGCGACGCCCCTGCATTGGCGGCATTGGGCGTGGGGGTCAGGAAGAGCGACCACGTGGCGGCACCGTCCGTTGTGCGTCCGCGGCTATTGTCGCTTTTGGTCGGCGGATCCAAGGTCACATCGTCGATGATGGTGGCGGAAGGGTCGGAAAGGAGCACGTGGTCGTCGTCCGTCTGGTTCAGTTTGAAGCTCGTATGGTATTCCGCGCCGGCCACCGTGTTCCGCTTGCTACAGAACACCATCAGCCTGCCGCTTGCAGGGATGGAGGCACCGGCGGGGAAGGCCCATTTGGTGGGGGCGCTCACTTTGTTGCTGATGTACCAACCGCTAAGGTCCACTGCTGCCGAGGTGGTGTTATACAGTTCCACCCAGTCCTCGCGGCCCCCGAAGCTGTCGGTCGTGCCGTTCAGGTTGGAGGCGCTTACCTCGTTGATCACCACTTGGGCGGATACGGGCAACACGGCCAATGCGGCGAGAAAGACGGGAAATTTGAGCATGGGCGGCAATGAGGTGCGGAAATGTACGCGATCCGCCCTCACTGGGACGGGTGTGTTTGGATGACGCACCTGATGTCGTTTTTGGTGCCTGAGGGGATGGGGCGGAGACTCGGAGGGCGAGGCAGGCGGACCGGCTGACCAAAAGCAAAACAGGCGCCCGGAACGTCCGGGCGCCTGTTTCAGCTTCGGGGGGGGCTACTTTTTCATTTCCGCTTCCTTCGGCTTGTAGCCGCCGCCGATATGTGCGTCCAGGAATTTGTCCATGGCGTTGTAGAAGTCCAGGCGGTTCTCCTCGTTGTGGAAACCGTGGCCTTCATTGTCCTTCACCATGTATTCCACTTCCACGCCGCGTGCTTTCAATGCGGCCACCATCTGGTCGCTTTCGTCCTTGTTCACGCGCGGGTCGTGCGCGCCTTGGGCGATGAAGAGCGGGCAAACGATCTTGTCCGCATGGAATACCGGCGAGGCATCCCGCATCATCAGGCTGTCCGCCTTGGGGTCGCCCACCATTTCGTACATCATCTTCTTGAACGGCTCCCAATACGGCGGCACGGTTTGCATGAAGGTGAACAGGTTGCTCACGCCGACATAGTCCACCGCGCAGGCATAAAGCTCCGGGGTGAAGGTGATGCCCGCCAACGTGGCGTAGCCGCCGTAACTTCCGCCGTAGATCGCCACGCGCTCGGGGTCGGCGATGCCCTGCTTTACCAGCCATTCCACGCCGTCCGAAATGTCGTTCTGCATGGTCTTGCCCCATTCCTTGAAGCTGGCTTCCCAGAATTTGCGCCCATAGCCTGTGCTGCCGCGGAAATTCATCTGCAAAACCGCATAGCCGCGGTTGGCCAGCATCTGTGCCTCGGAGTTGTACCCCCAATCGTCGCGTGCCCATGGGCCGCCGTGCGGGTTGATCACTACGGGCAGGTCTTTCGCCTCGCGGCCTTTGGGCAGTGTGAGGTAGCCGTGGATGGTCAGCCCGTCGCGGCTCTGGTAACTGATCGGCTTCATTTCCGCCAGGTCATCCTCCTTCAACCACGGATATATGGTGGCCATCTCCTTGGTCTGGCCCGTTGCCGCGTCGTAGTAGAAGTATTTACCGGGCATGCGGTCGTTGCCTTGCCATACCATGAACTTGTCCTCGTTGTCGTTCTCACCGTAGATCCAGTATTCGTAGCCTTTCATCTGGGCGCCCAACTTGTCGTACATCGCTTGGGTCTCCGGGTCCAGGATCTTGCGCTCGCTCTTCTCACCGGTCCAGGTGACCATGGTGAGCACGTTCCGCTTGCGGCTATAGTCCAGACCGTTCACGTCAAAATCCGGGTCGGCATAGATCTCCTTCACTTCCTTTTTGTCGTCGATGTTCCATTCCACGATGGCGCTTTTGTCGCGCCCGTTCAAATTGCTGCTGGCGTAGATGTTCTTATTGTCGAAGGTGAAGAACAGGGGGTTGAAGCTGTCCTTGAAGCCCGTGCGCATGATCTCCTTGAACGGGTCTTTCGCCGTGGCCCGGTAGTACATCACTTGGTCGGTCCCATCGGTCTTGGTGGCGATGCGGATGGTGCCCGTGTGGTCCGTTACCCAGTTCTCAAAATTCTCCTTGTTGTCGTAAAGCGCCTTGGTCGCGCCGGTCTCGATGTTCACCAAGTAGGGATCGAACACCTGCGGATTGCGCTTGTTCATCTGCAGGATCACGCTCTTTTCCATCCCCGGGATGTTGTGCAGGTCGTCCATCACGCCGGCGCGCACACCGTTTTCCGGCGAAAGGGCTTTCACATCCTTGCCGTCCATGCTGGCGCTGAAGACGATCATGTTCTCGTCGCCATTGATGTCGCGGGCATAGAGCAGCCGGTCGCCTTTCCAGAAGTAACCGCCCACGTCGCGGATGGTGTCGTGCGTCACTTGCACGGCGTCGCCTCCCGCTACGGGTTGGACAAAGATGTTCATGCGTTCGTGCCACGGTGCGCGATAGCTGAAGTAGTTGCCGTCCGGGCTGATGCGGAAACCGGACTTTTCCGGGTTCCTGAAGAAGTCCTTCACCGAGATGGTGGCCGGTGGCTGCAGGACCTGTTTTTCGGGCTGCTTTTCGGGAGTGGAACAGGCGCAGGCCAACGCGATCGCTGCAACAGCTGGAAGGGCAAGGATGGTGGTTTTCATAAAACGAAAGTAGAGCCGAACGGCTCCGTTGCGCAGGTTTTCCACCAATGGTCCATACTGTGAGTTGAACGGCGGCATTGTAGGACCGGAACCTTCCTGCACGCTCGTTCAGCGATGGCGGAACCGCCGCACCATCACCTTCTTATCAGCTTCCACGGAATCCACCTGAAGGAACCGCGCGCGTATTTCGTTCAGAACGTTGCGCCCGGGGTCGGTGAGCGCCGCCCATGCATCGATATGGATCACCGTGGTGGTGGCGCTGTCCAATGGCGGCATGTCCGATCCAGCGATCGGGAACAGGTCATGTGCTCGTAGGGCCATTTCTAACGGGGCCGCTCCCTGGAAGAGCGCCGGGTCGGAGGCCCATGCGTAGGTCAGGTCGTACCAGGCAGGCTGGATGATGACCGCCGTGGGGCCGTCCTTCCATTTGTCCACTTGGGCCACCACCTGCGAGGGATGCAGCCCATTGCTTTTCCAAGGGAGAAAGGTGACCGCCATGGCCACCACGCACCCCAACGGCAGCACCCAGCCCAGTTTCTTGTTGGGGATCAGCACCGCCGCCGCTTGTGCCACCAACAGGTAAAAGCCGATGGAGGCGAAGAGCAGATACCGGTCCAGATATATGGGGAAGAGGTAGGAGACCAGGAACATCCCGATGAGCGGCAGGCCGCACCAGAGCAGCGGGATGGACATCCGCATGTTGCGCATCCGCCCTCGGGCAAAGGCGGTGGTGATCAAGGCCAGGAAGATCACCGCCACCACCGGTGCGTTGCTCCAGCGCATCACCATATTGTAGGGTTCTTCCCATCCCGGCACATCCACCCAGGTGCCATGGCCCAAACTGCTGCCGGCACGGGAGAATAGAATGCCCAGCAGCGGAATGCTGCACACGGCCGTGAGCACTGCGGCGACGAGCAATTTTACGCGCACGGCACGCAGTATGGGCACCGTGAAGACCATGACCAGCTCCAAACCCACCATGAGCCAGCCGAAGTAGTGCGCCCAGGTGGCCAGCACGTTCGCCAGCACCAACCAGATGATGGATGCGGACCGCTGGGACGGATGGCGGTCCGCATCGTTCGCCAAGCGCAACAATTGCCATACCGCCCATGTGCATGCCAAAACGAACAAAGGATATGCGCGCACTTCATGAGCAAAGCCATAGCTGTGCTGGCTGAAGCTGTAGAGCAAGGCGGCCGTTATTCCCACCACCCGCCCTCCGAGCCGATTTCCCAAAAGGAACAAGGGCCACACCGTTATTGCGCTGAAGACCGCGGACGGGACACGTAGCCATCCGGGATCCAGAGGAGCTAACTGGCCCCAGCCGTGCATCAACAGGAAATAAATGGGCGGGTTGTTCTCCGTCCGCAACATACCGAACAGCTCCGATAACGGACGCTGCGACCAATACACGGTGAAGGGTTCGTCGCCGGCCAGCTCGTTCACGCCCGTCCAACAGAGCTTGAGCGCCAGGTTCACGATCAACAGCGCTGCGATCAGCCAGCGATGCGTACGGCTGTAACGTGGGTTCAAAGTCGCAAGAGCATAAGTTGGTGAACGCCGATACCCTCGATGTCAAACTGAGCTCCTTCAGGCAAGAAGCCCTCTTTGCCATAGAAGGCCTTGGCACCTTCGCGGGCGTTGCACCACACGAGGTCGGCCTTCAGCGTACGCAAATGGTCGATGCCGAAATGGAGCATTTTCGCACCCGCACCTTGGCCTTGGAATTCCGGATGTGTGGCCATGCCCCGAAGGCGGTACTGCTTCCATCCAAGGAGGAGTTCATTCCGCGCACGGATGAACGACACCACTGAGATGAGGTGGCCTCCGATGCTCAGGCCGAGATGGAAGCTGTCTTCCGCCTGGTCCTGCGACCATTCCATTTCCTCCAATTGTTGGCCAGGCCGCAGCACGGTGTGGCGCAGGGCATGGGTCTCAGCGGGCTTGATGAAACGGATCCGCATGGTGGAAATGCAAGTTAACGCTTGTCACTGCCTTTAGCGCAACTCCCGCTCCATGATGGCAGCCGCATCGCTGGCAGCGCGCAGCAGTTCCATTTCATCCGCAGCGCATATCCCGGCGACCGCACCAAGGCGTCTGTGCCCCTCCTTGGTCACCGCATCGATCCAGGCTGTGCCGTTGCATCCTTGTTCCGGTGGCTCACTGCCGGCTTCCAACCGCAGCACATCACGGCCGGGGAACACAGCCTTGTGCAAGGTGAACGGCCATGGGATGTCCCCGACCGCAGAATGCCGCTCGCTCAAGATCAGCTTGCCCTCCGCTATCCGGGCCTCTTTGATGGGCAATAGGAACGCCGCCCAGATCGACCAGCCCAGCGTGACCACAAGTACGGCCCGTGTAGCGAACATGCCTGCGGAGCCCGTTCGCTTGCCCAGGGCACGGGTGATCGCGGCCAGAACGAAGGTCCATAGGAAGGTGATGCCCACGGAAACTACAACGGCCAAGATCAGGCGCTCGGTAAGTCCCGTGGTGGTGCTCACCGCGACCAGTTCGCCCCTGAGCTGC
Source organism: uncultured Flavobacteriales bacterium (assembly GCA_963706125.1). Classification (GTDB taxonomy): domain Bacteria; phylum Bacteroidota; class Bacteroidia; order Flavobacteriales_F; family PHOS-HE28; genus PHOS-HE28. The sequence continues at coordinate 36,504 of CAVPLQ010000004.1, read as the reverse complement.
GGATAGCCTTGCTGGAACGGGCGAAGTGCCAATTGGTCGGGTGAGAGTGCAGGACCCAGCCTGTCAGTGATGAACGCCACGCTTTTAAGCAGGATCACCACAACCACCCCGCCAGTGAGATAGTGGAATGCGCCGCGCTCATTGTCGTCGAGGTTCAGCCGCATGTGCCGGGCATCACTTGATATAGCGCCAGTCCTCGTTGCCTTTCAAGGACCGCAAGGTGGCCAGGATCAACTTGATCACGTTCTCCACGTCCTGTCTGTGTACGCTCTCCACCGTGGTGTGCATGTAGCGCAGGGGCAGGCTGATGAGCGCGCTGGGAACGCCGGCCGCACCGTATGCGAAGGCGTCCGTGTCCGTGCCCGTGGCCCGGCTTACAGCCGCGCGCTGGAAGGGGATCTTCGCCGCCGTGGCCGCTGCCACCACCTTCTTCAGCAGGTTGTTGTGAACTGCAGGGCCGTATGCCAGCACGGGGCCTTTGCTACAGGCCACATCACCGCTTTGGATCTTGTTCATCATGGGCGTTTGTGTGTCGTGCGTCACATCGGTCACCAAGGCCATGTTCGGTTTGATGCGTTCCACGATCATTTCCGCCCCGCGAAGGCCCACTTCCTCCTGTACGCTGTTGGTGATGTAGAGCCCGAAGGGCAGCTTCACTTTCTGTTCCTTGAGCAGGCGCGCCACCTCGGCGATCATGAAGCCGCCCATGCGGTTGTCCAGTGCCCGGCCAACGAAGGTGTTGCCGTTGAGCACCATGAACTCGTCCTCGTACGTGATCACGCAGCCCACATGCACGCCCAGCTTCTCTACTTCCTTCTTGTTCGCGCATCCGCAGTCGAGAAAGATGTTGTCCAAGGCAGGGGGCGGGTCGTTCTTGCTGTTGCGCACATGGATCGCCGGCCAGCCGAACACCGCCTTCACGATGCCCTTGTCCGTATGGATGTTCACACGCTTGCTCGGTGCGATCATGTGGTCGCTGCCACCGTTGCGGCGGACGTAGATGAAGCCTTCGTTGGTGATGTAGTGGACGAACCAGCTGATCTCGTCCGCATGGGCCTCGATCACCACTTTGTATTTCTCGTCCGGGTTGATCACGCCCACGGCCGTGCCATAATTGTCCGTGAAATGAGTATCCACCCACGGTTTCAGATAGTCCAGCCACAGCTGCTGGCCACCGCTCTCGAACCCCGTCGGGCTTGCATTGTTCAGGTAGCGCTCCAAGAAGTCCAATGACTTCTTGTCCAAGATGCTCTTGTTCTTTCCCGATGCGGACTTTGCCAGTGTCGTGCCTTTCTTGGTCGGCTTCTTCGCGTTGGTCTTCTTTGCCATGTGTGGGTATTTGTGCCGGAACGGACCGACGGGGCCAAATGTACCCGGTACCCCGACGCACGAACCCGCACGCGCCGATCACGTATGAACATCCGTCGTGGATCAAACACGACCGAACTGTTCATGTTTAGTCGCTCATTTTCCTTGGTATTCGCTTTCGCGTTCATCGGCTGTATCGTGGCCCAATCGAAAGGTGGTGATGTGCCTTTTGACAAGGCCCATATTGCCGACGGTGCCCAATTGAAGAGGGCGCTGGCCGCCATCAAAAAAGGGGACGTCTTGGCCGACAAGGCCGGGTTGGACCTGCCCATGGCCATGGCCAGCTATGAGGAGGCCTTTCAGATAAACCCGAACAATGCCGAGCTGAACCTGAAGTTGGCCATCTGCATGCTCAACGGACCGCAGCCGTCAACCGCGCTTGCCACGATCCAACGCGCGGCGGAACTGGACCCCTTCTTCCCGAGGGTGCATTTTCTGTTGGGCTATGCCCTCCAGTTGAACGCCAAGTGGGACGAGGCCATAGCGGAATTTACCCGCCACGGGCAGGTCATCCGTCTTTCCCCGGATCCCGACCGCACGTACAACATGGTGGATAAACACATCGGGGAGTGCAGGAACGGAAAGGCCTATATGGCATCGCCGGTGCGCGTCACTGTGATAAACGCGGGGAATACGGTCAACACGGCCGGAAGTGAGTACGGGGTACTATTGGACCCCAATGGAGAACTCTTTTTCACCGCCAGACGGGAAGGCACCACCGGGGGAAAGATCAACAAGGTCAACAACAACTGGTTCGAGGATATTTACGGTTCCCGCTGGGAGGCCAACGGTTGGTCCGTCCCGGAACCAGTGCCGGAACCATTGAACGGCCCACGTAACGATGCCACCGTGTCCCTGAGCCCTGATGGAAAACAGATGATCCTCTACCGCGATGAGAAGGACGGTGGCGATCTCTATGTCAGCGAGCGGAGCGGAAATAGTTGGACTTTACCGCTACCCCTTCCCGCTTCGGTGAACAGCTCGGCCCAAGAGAGCAGTGCATGGCGCACCGCCGACGGGAAGTGGCTCTACTTTGTTAGCAGCCGCGAGGGTGGCCTTGGCGGCAGTGATGTCTATCGCAGCCCTTGGGATGAGGCAGCCGGTGACTGGGGCACTGCGGAGAATCTTGGGCCCGACATCAACACGATGTATGACGAGGAAGGGGTGTTCTTGCCGGCGGACGGAAACACGCTCTATTTCGCAAGCCAGGGCCATACCTCGATGGGCGGATATGACCTGTTCAAGAGCGAGTTGAGGAACGGGCAATGGTCCAAGCCTGAAAACCTGGGCTGGCCCATCAACTCGCCGGGCGACGACCAGTTCCTCGTGCTCAGCGCCGACGGGACCACAGGCTATTTTAATAGCGTCCGTCCGGGCGGGGTGGGCGGTGATGATATCTATCGAGTGGAATTCCCTGTCGGCAGGCAGGCGGACCAAACGGCCATGCTCGTCAGCGCTGGACCGGGAGTGCCCTTGAGCGAGGATGAACAGAAATTACGCCTGATCGGCTTCATCAAGGCATTGAAGATGATGGAACCGATCAATGCCATCGTGGAGCTCATGACCTTGGAGGACCCGGCTTTTAAAGCAACTTTCACCACCGACCCCAAGACCGGGGAGTTTACCGCCGAGGTGCCTGCGGGAAAGGAATACGCCGTACATGTCTCCGCGGACGGGTACCTGATCCACTCTGAACGTGTGGAAAGCGGTAAGGGGCAGGTCCGGATGAACGTGGACATGAAGGGCCTGGACCCCGGGAACACGGAAGTGATGCGGAACATCTTCTTTGAAAGGGACAGCTATAAGCTTGATGCGTCCTCAACGGCGGAACTTGAGAAACTGACGGAATTCCTCAAGGGGAATCCGACGCTGCGCATCGAGATCGGCGGTCATACCGACAGTGATGTCGGACCCGTTCCCAACCAACAGTTGAGCGAGGCCCGGGCTTATGTGGTGCTGAACTGGCTGGTCGCCCATGGCGTTTCGCCTGATATGCTGGAGGCCAAAGGATACGGGGACAGCCAGCCGTTGAGGCCGGACCCGGACAATGGGGGGAAGGCCTTGAACCGAAGGACGGTGATCCGGGTGCTTTGAGCAGCCTTTTCGGCCGTTATTTTGTATGGCGTTCATAAAGAAGCGCACAGCAGCATCGTGTTCACCCCGCCTACAGACCTTCTTGCCACGCGTACAGCGGATGGCTCCTGTACATTGGCCAGTGCTTCGCTGGGTGAGCACTACCATTCCCTGTTCGGTGCGCTGGCAGAAAGCCGCCATGTGTACTTGCAACAAGGTCTGTTCCATTTGGGTAAGCGGAAAGTAGATGTCCTCGAGGTGGGCTTAGGCACCGGCTTGAACGCCTTGTTGACCTGGCGGGAAACCACGAACAGCGGGCTGGAGGTGAACTATTTGGCCCTTGAACCGTTTCCATTGTCCCCCCGGTCGATCATTGCCGTAGGGCATATCGCGGCGATCGGGGCCGCTGAGATGAGAGTTGGATATGACGCCATGATGAAGGTAAGGACGGGGGAGCGGATCGAACTGTCCAAGGCATTCCGGTTCCAGTGTGCCCAACAGGAAGTGCAGCAATTGGAAGCTGTTCAAGCTTTCGATCTGGTTTACTTTGATGCGTTTGCGCCCGCTGTGCAACCGGAAATGTGGACGGTGGACGTTTTCCGTCGAATGTTCAGGGCCATGCGTCCTGGCGCGGTGCTGGTGACCTATTGTGCCAAGGGGGATGTGCGCCGGGCCATGTTGGAGGCCGGCCTGCTCGCCCAGCGGATACCGGGCCCGCCGGGGAAGTACAAGATGATAAGGGCCACTCGTCCGGCATGAGCATATTACGCTTCAATATCCGGGTTTATGGCCTGTTGATCCATGCTGGCCGATTGCTCGTATCCGACGAAGTGGTCCAAGGTGTTCACGTCACCAAATTTCCGGGAGGCGGCTTGGAGCCGGGGGAAGGGACACTCGACTGCTTGCGACGGGAGATCCAGGAGGAGATGGGGAAGGAAGCATCGGGTCTCCATCACTTCTATACCACGGATTTTTTCCAGCCCAGCGCCTATCGACCGGAGGACCAGATCCTGAGCATCTACTACACGTTCCATGTGGAAGACCCCGGGTCTTTGGGGAACGGGGAGCGGGCAAGGGGAAGCGGGGCGGATGAGGCGCAGCGGTTCCGATGGATACCGTTCGACAAGGCGCGGATAGATGATGTGGACCTGCCGATCGACAGGGTGGTCATGGAACTGCTCATTAAAAGGGAAGATCGATCGGATGCCTCATGACAATTGTGGAATTTGTTATGTTGGCCAGCATTGGACAGCAGGGCGGGAGCACCGTATTCTTGCCTCGTGCAGCAATAGGTGGCTGGCACCGGTCCGGGTAGGAAAAGTTCCGTTCACCTGTAGCAAAGTGAAGGTGCGGCACAGCGTGTTTTTGATGCAACCATGATGAGCAGGACCAATACATCGCTCCACCCTGGTTTCGTCGTGTTCACCATCGGGGATTCGCGCAAACCGAGCACCTGGTCAAATGTCCCGTACTATTTCACCCGGACATTGGAGGAGCAGGGATTCCCAGTGAAACATGTGAATATAGCCCCGTCACGATTCGTGCAATTGTTGTTCGACCTGCCTTGGAAGGCGTTCTGCAAACTGATCGGGAGGCAGACGCGCTTCACGTTTTTGCGGAGCCGGTTCAATCGAAAGGTCACGAACGCCAAGATCGGAAGGGCGCTGAAACGATTTCCGGATGGCCATTGTTTGTTCATGACTTTCTCCTTCGGCCCCCCTCCGGACCGGCCCTACACCCTGTTCTGCGATCAGACCTTCGCGCAGCACATCGCCTACTTTGATGAGCGAAAGCCGGACGGGCTGGAGGCTCCCACCATCGTTGAGGAGCGAAAGAACTTGAAGAACGCGTCCTTGATCATCGCTTTATTCCCGGACCTGGCGAGGAACCTGAGAGAGCAACATGGGAACAAGGTGAAATACTATGGCAATGTGGTCAACATCGACCACGTGAATGTGGACGGGGACGAACTGCTGGCACGCAAGCGGATCAGGAACGAGATCGTCTTCATCGGAAATCACAAGTACAAGGAGGGTTTGGAGCGGTTGGCGGAGGCGGTGGCGATCATGAATAAGGACCACCTGCCGGAGGTCACGGTGAACGTGATCGGGATGGACCGTGGAGACCTTCCTTCCGCACCGGCCAACATGAAGTTCCATGGATACTTGGACAAGGGCGATGACCGCCAGAAGCAGGTCTATCTGGACATCTTGGAACGTTCGCGCCTGTTCGTGAACCCGAACCCGAAGTGGGCCGCATTCTCGGCTTCCTGCGAGGCCCTCTACCTCTTTACACCTGTTGTGATCGTACCCTATGGTGAATTCGAGCGCACGTTCGGGGACACCAACAGGGTGGGCCATGCGCTCAGCTCTGAGCGACCGGCAGCCATTGCCGATGCGATCTCATCCCTGCTTCAAGACGATGAAGCGTGGAGCCGGAAGGCGAGGGCCGCGCATGAGGCAACGAAGTTGATGACTTGGACCAACTACGTCAACAACTACTTGGCCGACCTAGGCATTGGAACGCCTGCTGGACACTGACGATCCCGCAGGCCTGGCGCTCAACCCAGCCGCTTGGTCACCTGTGCCTCCACTCGTGCCATCAGTTCATCCGGCTCCATGGCGCGCCACGGCATTTCATCCAGCTTGCCCCCGAATACGAGGTACTGGTCCAGGTCCGCGGCCTGTAGGTCCTCCCGCACGTGCGGCAAAAAGTTCACCAAGACGATCCAGCCGTCCGCGTCAGTGGCCTCCTCGAACCATTCGGCATAGTAGTCCTCCTCGCCGGGGTGGAAATTCAGTACGCTATCCCCGATCAGGATGAACTTGCTGATGCCCTCGGCCAACATCGGTTCGATCACGTCTCTTTTCAGGTACATGATGTCGTTGTGCAACAGGTCGTTCCACTCGCCGATAAATTCGATGATGACAAAGCCCTCATCGTAGTCCGCAAAGAGGACCTTCAAATACAGCGTGCTGCTTCCGAACGGGTCCCATTGCGGATGGATGGCGTGGTCGTAGATCGCATGGCTGAACTCGAATTCGCTGTGCTCCGTGCCGTGAAAGGGGGAACGAGGGTCCTCCTCCGCGGTGTACAAGTGGCGCCAATTGAAAAAGGGCTCGATCGCGTGCATAGGGTACAAAGTTCTTGGTCTTCAGCTTTCCGGCAAGGGGGTGAGGCAATTAGAATGAACGATGGGGCCTGAAGTTTGTTCGTGCCTGGCACGGCTACGGCCTACATTTCACACGCACTGGAGACGAAAAGCGAAAATAGCGATCCGAGGAAAAGTGCTGCCCGGTGGCAGCGCTTATTGCGTCGAACCGTCAGGATATTGCTCGGGATCATGCTCGTGCCCATGGCGCTCCTGGCGTTGGTGGCGTTCTTGATCTATGTGCCTCCGGTCCAGAACCTGCTTCGGGGCAAGGCCGTGAGTTTCCTTGAGAAGAGGATCGGAACACCTGTACAATTGGACCATCTGGCGTTGCGGTTTCCCATCGGGCTCAGTTTGGAGGGGATCCTTGTGCACCAACAGAACGGGGATACGCTGCTCTTTGCCGGTTCCATGAAGGCCCGTGCGAGCCTGACCGCGCTGATGCACAAGCAGATCTTACTGAGCTCTGTGGACCTGGCCGATGTACGTGCCACCGTAACACAGGACCGCGATAGTGTCTTCAACTTCGATTACATCATCAATGCCTTCAAGAGTGATGGTGCAACGGCCAAGGAACGGGCAGATACCACCGCCGGTTGGGGCTTCTCCATCGGTTCGGTCTCGCTGGAACGGGTGCGCGCCGACTTGGATCTGAAGCCTTCCCGCATACGGTTGGCCCTGAACTTGGGGTCATTGGAATTGGGCCTCGATGCGTTCGACGCCACCGTGCTGAAATTCCATCTGAACGAATTGGCCATTGCCCACGCTCGTGTCGACCTGCGCATGGCCTCCAAGCCCCCGGTACCGGACACCTACCCCGATCTGGAGAACCCGTTCGCCGGGCTGGACATTCGTTTTTCCGAGATCGATCTGGCGGATGTGCATTTCACCATGAAGGATATCGAGAAGGGCGATAGCCTTTGGCTGGACTTGCCAAGAGTGCAGCTTGAAGCGGACCGGATGGACCTCTCGCAACAGCTCCTTGCGTTGGGAGATGTGAAATTGGACGCACCGGTCTTCGGCATGTTCAGCCCGACCGATGGGGCCATGGCCGATACGGTGAAGGTGCCCCCGCCTTGGCTGGACCGGAACGACGGTTTCCGCTACTATGTGCACGACATGCAGATAAGTGCGAAGCACCTCAGTATGAACCGTGGCACCTTCGCCATGTATCGCGACAGCATCGCGGCACCACGCAAGATCTTTGACCCGGAGCGTTTGGTGTTGACGTCCGCAAACCTTGGTCTTGAAGGAGTGGTGTTCAGCAATGACAGCATCGCGGCCCGGGTGGAGCGATCGGAGTTCACCTTTGGACCGAAGGATCAGAAGTTGGCACTCCGAACGGAAATCTCGGCAACACCGACGCGGGTGTCGTTAAAGAACGGGAACTTGGAGTTCAGCGGCAATAAGCTGAAGTTTTCAGTGCTCGCCAGGCCGCATGACCTGACCACTGCTTACCGCTCACCGGAGCAAGTTACGCTTCAGGTGTGGGCAAGTGTGGCCCTCGTACCGGAGCAACTGCGGCCCTTGCTCACCCAGTTGGGCTTGGAGCGCTTCATGCCGGCAGCCTTCACGGAAAAGCTGGACTTGCATCTCGCCGTGGCCGGTTCTGTCGCCGAGATCGACAGTGCCGTGCTGAACGTGGACGGCGATCAAGGCTCGGTGGTCCACTTGCGGGCCAGCGGAAGCAACATACAACAATGGCGCACGGCAGATCTGGATGCGGACCTTGATCGCTTCGAACTGGGGACCGGCTTCCGGCAGGTCCTTCAAACATTCACGGCACCAGGAACGAGCTTGCCACACCGGCTTGAGGCCACGGCCCATGTGCGGTTGAGCCAAGGAACGGCCGATGCGCGGTTCGATGTGGCCAGTGATGTGGGCCGCGTAAAGGGATTAGTAACCGCTACTGGACTGCAAGCCGGCATCCCGGACAACATCAAGGCGGACCTCGCGATCACTGGCCTGGACCTACAACACTTCACGGGTGATACCACGATCGGCAATCTGAGCCTAACGTTGAAGGTCGACGGCAAAGCGCTCAACTCGGCCTCCCGCATCGGTACGCTGGAGCTGCGGCCCTCTGAACTGCGGTACAACGGTGAAGATCTTTCCAGTCTGGAACTGGACGGGCGTGTGCTGGGTGATTCTGTTTCCGTGGACCTGAGCACCGGTGCGGATGCACTGAAGTTGACAATGGGCGCACGCGGGAAATGGCCGGAGAAGGTGGACAGCTTGGCATTGATCATCACGATGGAGCTGAAGCGCGTGCAATTGGCCAAGCTTGGTTTGATGCCGCAGACGCTGGATGTATCGGGGATTTGGAAAGGGCGCGCAGCTATCGACAGCACGGGCCACTGGCAGGTCGCATTGAACGTGGACGGCCTGCGGCTTTCCAATGAAGAGAAGGATTTCCAGTTTGAGCACTTCACGTTGAATGCCGAGCTCGGTGCCGACAGTAGTGCCGTTAAACTAAATAGCGACGCCATTACCGTGGACTACCGGACCAATGTGGCGGTGGACAGTATTCTCCCGCGGGCCAAGGAAAAACTCATCAGCTATTTCAAGGCGGACAGCACGTTCACCCCTGCGCCCGGCAAGTACATGGACCTCGCCATCACGCTGCCCAAGAGTGACTGGCTCACCGGCCTGTTGGTGCCGAAGTTGCAGGCCATCACGTTGAACAACTTCACCGGACACTACGATAGCGACGCGGACGAGCTGCAGTTGGAATTGGATATTCCCGAACTGGTGTATGACAGCATTGAGGTGGATAGGCTCGTGCTGGACGTGAACGCGAAGGGACATTCACTGGATTCGAAACTGACCGTGGACCGGATCACTTATGATCCGCTCGGCGTGTTCGGGCTCAGCCTCACCAATACCGCTAAGATCGGCGTGCTGCTCAGCACCTTGCGCGTGCAGAACGGCGAGTTCCCGCCGAGCTATGTGCTTTCGGTGCTGTTGAAAAATGAAGGCGGCGGGTCCACGCTGCATATCGAGCCGGACGACCTGGTGCTGGACGGCAAGCCTTGGGCAGCCGATCAAGCGAACCTGCTCCATTTCACCGATGGCGGGATGATGGCCGAGCATTTCGATCTGCGAAGCGAGGAACAGCGTTTCCAAGTGGTCACAGAGGAACGCACAACACGGATCAACCTCGAGAACTTCCACATCGGGACGCTCCTCAACTTCGTCACTTCCGCGGATTCCACGGCATTCGCCTCGGGCGACCTCAACGGGCACGTGCAGCTTCCCGCGAAAGGAAAGCCGGGCCTTGCGGCGGACCTGCTCGTACGCGACCTCGAACTGGCCGGCAATGCGCTGGGTGACCTTTCAGTGAAGGCCGATGAAAGGGGAGAGTCGCTGTACGACATGGCCGTACAGCTGAAAAACGGCGCGAACACCATGGACGGGAAAGCATCGGTGGACGCATCCGGCACATCGGCGGTGATCCATGGCAATGCCAATGTGGACTTGAATGAACTCGGCATCTTCAGACCGTTCACGAAAGACTACCTCTACGAGCTGGCCGGTGGTTTGAACGGCAAGTTGCGCTTCGACCAGGCCGACGGGAAGTCCGCACTGAACGGGGACCTCACCTTCTCGGACGCGCGCATCGGCGTGCTGGCCACACGCAGCCTTTTCAAGTTGGACAAGGAGCGCATCACTTTCGATGATGCCGGCATCCACCTCGACCGTTTCGCGATGAAGGACAGCCTTGGCAATATCTTCACCCTGAACGGCGACATCAGCACGGCCCACGTTTCGGACCCCGGCCTCGACCTGACGCTGCGCACCGATTCCTTCCAACTGGTACACAGCGTGCGGGGCGACAACGGCCTTTTCTACGGCGATGTGCTCGCGGGCCTGGACCTCACGGTAACGGGCACCGCGAACTTGCCGAAGTTGAAGGGCGACGTGCATGTGCTGAACGGTACCGACCTGTCCATCGTGCTGCCGGGCAGTGAAGTGAAAATGGTGAGCCATGAAGGCATCGTGGTCTTCACCAACGGCGAAGCGCTGCCGGACAGCACCGTTGCGGCGAACAATGGGAAGATGTTGCAAGATTCACTGAAAGCGAAGTTGAAAGGCTTTGAGCTGGACCTGCACCTGTTTGTGGACGATCAAGCCAAATTCAGCGTGGTGCTGGACCCCACCACCGGCGACGCCGCCAGTTTTCAGGGCACGGGCGATCTGTATTTCACGTACAACGCCAACGGCGACATGACCTTGCGCGGGCCATTCACCGTGGAGGACGGCGGGTATACGCTGGAGTTCTACGGTTTGGTGAAAAAGCGCTTCGACCTGGTGAAGGGAAGCACGGTGACCTGGAGCGGCAACCCGCTGGACGCCATGCTGGACATCAAGGCGCGGTATACGGCCCAGACCGCGGCGTACGGCCTGGTGGCGGGATCAGAAGCATTGTCGCAGGAGCAACAAAACCGCTTGCAGGAACGCTTGCCCTTCGAGGTGATCATCGGCGTGGACGGCAGCATCGACAGACCTGACATCAACTTCGGTATCGATCTGGACCGGCAGTACCGCAACAGCTATCCGCAAGTAGCGGTCCGCTTGGAGGAGCTCGCTCAAAAGGCTAATGTGGACGATCTGAACAGGCAGGTCTTCGGGCTGTTGGTCACCAATGCGTTCATTCCCGAGGAAAGCGCTGGTGGCGCGCCTTCAAGCGGCCTGGTCTCCACCGCCGCACGCAATTCCGTCAACGGCATCCTCACCGACCAGCTCAACAAGCTCACCGGCAAGTTCATCAAGGGCGTGGACGTTTCCCTTGGCGTGAACACGGTGGATCAAGCCGAAGGCAACAGCACCTACCAACGGACCTCCGTGGATTACAAAGTGAGCAAGAGCTTCCTCGACGACCGGCTGAGCTTCGAGGTGGGCGGCTCCGTGGGCGTGGACCAGCAAGACGATCACGTAGGCAACATCTCCAGCACCCGCGCCGCCCAATATGTGGTCTACTACGACCTGTCGAAGAACGGCCCATTCCGTTTACGAGGTTTCTACGAAAACGCCTTTGATCTGTACGATGGCGACATCACGGACAGTGGGGTGGCGATACAGTACTCCAAGGATTTCGAGGAGAACGAGCGAGCACGCAATGTTGCACGTGAGGCCGAGCGAGAACGAAGGGCGGATGAGGCTGCGAAGAAGCGCAAACAACAGGACGCAAGGGAAGGGCAGACCGCTCCCACGGTACCAAAGCCGGAAGAGGAATGAGGCCGTTAAAGGCATATTCATCGCACGCGATCGCATGCGCCTTGCTGCTTTCTGCCTGCACAGGTATGAAGTATGCCACGGAGGAAAAGCCCCTGTTCACGGGATATACGTTGAAATGGACCGATCCACCGGTGCAGGATAATAAGGCCATTTTGCGGGAGCTGGAAGACCTGGTGAAGCCTACTCCCAACAACAGTATTTTCGGCCTGCGACCGACCGTGGCGCTGCACAACAGTGTGAAGGAACCGAAGAAGACGAAGAGCTTCGCCAACCTTCTGCGTAACAAGATCGGTTCCTCGCCCGTGTACCTCAAGGATGTGCCCGTGGCAGACATCAAGGGCGCTATCGTCAACCGCTTGAACAACCACGGCTATTTCGCTGCGGAAAGCGACTTCACCATCGCTCGGAAAAAGCGAAAGGCCACCATCACTTTCACCGCTTCCGCCGGCACACCGCACCGCATCCGCAACATCGCCTACGGTGACAGTACCGATGCCCTGAACAAACAGGTGGCATCGGCCCGCAAAGCTTCGGACATCGATCCCGGCGAGCTCTATGACCTCAGCATGCTGAAGGACGAACGGCTCCGCGTGGCCAGCCGCATCCGCGACCACGGTTGGTGGCTGTTGAAGGACAACGACCTCGAGTTCACCGCGGACACATCAGTGGGCGACCACCTATTGGATCTGGGCTTGCGCGTGAAACCCGGCACAGAGGACAAAGTGGGGCGCAAGTACGCCATCGGGGACATCTACGTGCATGGTGACTACGACGCGCTGTTGCAACCGAACGACACCGTCGCCGTGGACAGCCTCCATTACGTCAACTACCTGAACAACTACCGGCCTTCCCCGATCACCCGCGGCGTTTTTATCCGGAAGGGAAAGCACTATTCCGAAGAGACGGAGAACAACACCGTTCGTTACCTCTCAAGCTATAGCGTGTTCAAAAGCGTGAACGTCCAGTACACAGAGGACAGCTTGGTGCCCGGCATGCTGAAGGCCGACGTGCTCTTGACGCCGATGAAACGATGGACGCTCTTTACCGAGATGAACGCCATTGCCAAGAGCAACAACTTCTTGGGCCCCGGCCTGCGTGCGGGGTTTAAGGACAGGGATCTCTTCCGCGGTGCGGAAACGTTCACAGCGGACCTCAATGGCCGTTTTGAAACACAGGTTGCCGGCGCACAAAAGGGAACGAATGCCTATGAGCTTGGAGCAAAAACGGCATTGTCGCTCCCACGCATCGTGCCGTTCCATTTCTTCCGGACCGCGCGCGCATCCGTCCCAACCACACGCATTGAGCTGGGATACGGTCTGTTCCGCCGCATCGATCTCTATGGCCTGGAGTCGTTCAATTCCTCGCTGAGCTACAACTGGAGACAGAACCAACGGATATGGCATGAGGTGAACTTGATCGACGTGAGCTACAACAACCTGTATTATTCCTCCGACGAGTTCACGAGCTTTCTTAGTGAAAATGCTGCGATACAGCGGAGCTTCGAGCAGCAGTTCATCCTCGGTGCCGGTTATACCCTCACCATTTCGAGCAAGCACAGTAAATATTTGCAGGGCTGGGTGCTCGCGAGCTTTGGAGTGGACGAGTCGGGCAACCTGCCCTCCGCGCTCTTGCGTGCCAGTGGCCCACGTCCGGATGACGGATATAAATTATTCGGGACTACATTTTCGCAATACGTGCGATTCCGCCCGGAGGTGCGTTATTACCAACCACTTGGCCCTCGCGGGGCGCAATTGGTGAGCCGTGTATTGGTGAATTTCGGGCTGCCGTATGGTAACTCCGAGGTGCTCCCTTATGTGAAGCAATTCTTCAGTGGCGGCACAAACAGCCTTCGCGCTTTCCGGGCGCGTAGCGTGGGGCCGGGCAGTTACGTGCCGGTGGACAATAGCGCCGTGTTGACCGACCAGACCGGTGACATCAAGTTCGAGATCAACAGCGAGTACCGCTTCACCATTGCTGGCTACTTCAAGGGGGCGCTCTTCGCCGATGCAGGCAATACCTGGTTGGTAAACCCTGATCCCAAACGGCCCGGGGGCGAATTCCAGTGGCCAGAAGCACTGGACGAACTGGCCGTGGGAGCGGGGTTCGGGCTGCGGTTCGATCCGGAAGTGATCGTGGTGCGCCTTGATCTGGCCACGCCTTTGCGCGACCCCTCGTTACCCCAAGGTGACCGTTGGGTCTTCGATGACCTGCAGCCGAGGATCTTCGACAACGTGATCTTCAATATCGCGATCGGGTATCCGTTCTGAGGGAAGCATTCCGAATTGGGCCGCAGAGACTCGGAGGCGCAGAGAAGGGGAGCTGCCGGGTGTTGGCCGTTGAAGCGCGGCGATGCGCAACAAGTGCCAGCTTCTCGTTGGCAGTACCCGTAACCATCAACAACGATCCCTTTTGCATTCCTCTGCACCTCTGCGACTCGGCGTCGAAAAAATCAACGACCCCCGTTTTCCACCGCCTTTCGCACGCTACCGTGCTTTTTCAGCAATGCGTTGGCGGTGTCGTGATCCACGCCCAAGCCGTCCATCACCATGCGTGTGCCGCGGTCCACGAGCTTGTTGTTGCTCAATTGCATGTCCACCATGCGGTTGCCCTTCACGCGGCCGAGCTTGATCATTACGCTGGTGCTGATCATGTTGAGGATGAGCTTTTGGGCCGTGCCACTTTTCATCCGCGTGCTGCCGGTGACGAATTCCGGGCCGACCACCGCGACGAGCGGATGATCGCAAACGAGTGTGACCGGGCTGTCGGGGTTGCAGGTGATGCAGCCCGTGAGGACGCCCGCGGCCCGCGCGCTCTTCAACGCACCGACAACGTACGGCGTGCCGCCGCTGGCCGCGATGCCGATCACCGTGTCCTCCGCGCCGACCGCATGTTCCTGCAGGTCTTTCCAACCTTGTTCGGTATCGTCCTCGGCAAATTCCACGGCCTTGCGGATGGCGCTGTCCCCGCCGGCGATGAGGCCCACGACCATGCCGTGGGGCACCCCGAAGGTGGGCGGGCATTCGCTGGCGTCCACGATGCCGAGCCTGCCGCTGGTGCCCGCGCCGATGTAAAAGAGCCTTCCACCGCCCCGCATGCGTTCCGTGATGGCGTCGATCATCTGTTCCATCGCCGGGATGCATACTGCCACGGCGTCCGCCACGGTGCGGTCCTCCGAATTGATGTTCCGCAGCAGTTCCGCAGTGGACATGTTTTCCAAGTGATCATAGCGGGAAGTGGATTCGGTGATGCGGGCCATGCGAGCGGTTTGTGGACCGCGAAGTTGCGAAGCGATGCCCGGCCTTTCGGGGCCTTCCTCTATTTTTGGCGCTGGACGCCACCATGCTCATCGAAAACAATCGGTCCGCGGTCGTCCACAATGGCCATGCCTGAAGGATCCAAGCGGCACCACAGAAGGGAACACCGGCCAGGCTGGAAGGGTTTTCGGGTGGACTTGCGGTCTTCATGGGAGCATCTCTTCCGTCGGTCCAGCACGGACCATAAACGCTTCGTGTACCTCGTGCTGGCGATCGGTATCATTCTCCGCATCGCCCGGCTGGGCGGCCCCGTGACTTATGATGAGGCACTCACCTATGTGAATTATTCCAGTCATTCCTTCGGCTTTCTGTTCAGTGATTATGTGTTCACGAGCAATCATATCCTGCATTCCGCCTTTGCGCGGATCTCCACCTTGATCTTCGGGGTCCATCTGTGGTCGCTGCGGCTTCCCGCCCTGATGGCGGGTATTCTTGTGATGCCCCTCTTCTATGCATACGTCCGGGCCTTGTTCAATCGCCACATCGCTGTGATCGCGCTGTGCTTGGTGGCCGTGAGCGGACCCTTGGTGGAATATTCGGCCTTGGCCAAGGGATACAGCCTCACCTGGTTCTTCATGGTGTGTTCCCTTCTGGCAGCGAGGCATTTCGTGAAGTACGAGAATTCAGTGAGCGCGATCATGATCGCCGTTTTCTGCGCGCTCGGCATGTGGACGGCACCGGCCATGATCTATCCCGCCTTTATGATCTTCATCTGGGCTTTCTTCATGCTGGTGACCAATTATCAGAGTACCGTTCGACGCCGTGCCGCCAAGCTTATCGGTTCGTTCCTTCTGTTCATGGCGCTCTGTCTCTTGTTCTATTCCCCGATCATCATCAAGCACAGTCTGGATCAGCTCGTCCATCACCCTTCGCTCGTCGACAACACCTGGGCCGTGTTCGTCAATACCCAGCAGGACCGGACTTTCGATCTGTGGGCTTATTTCACAGGGACTGCGAGCACGGCCTTGGCTTTCGTGGGGGCGGTAGGGGTCTTCTACTCCGCATATGCCAGCTTGAAATACCGCCTACTGTTGTTCGCGATGATCCTCGGGTCGGTGCCATTGGTCATTATGCAACGGATGGTGGCCCCGCCGGTGGTCTGGTCCTTCTGTCTATTCGTGCTTCATCTGGGTGCCGCCATCGGTCTGTTCTACCTCATGAAGCTCGTCCAGGACAAGCTGGTACCCCGCTTCAGCAAACCGCAACGCACCTTGGTGGCGGGTCTGTTCATGCTCACCTTGTTCGGCTGGTACGGGGTGAGCGGGCAAGGGGACACGGTGGAGCGGTTCCCGGAGGCGGTTGATGCGGCGGCATGGATCATCAAAGACACCAAGCCCGGGGACCGCGTATATGTGGCGCTCCCTTGGGATGCACCGGTGAAGTTCCATGTGGCATGTGACCATGGGGACCCGCAGATCTTCAGTGCCATCCCCGCCGCGGGCGGTAGGACCTACGCTTTGGTAGCTCCCGGGGCCGGGCAAACACCAAAGGGCGTCCTGAATGATGACGATCGGGGAAGTGCCGTCCTTTCCCAACTGCACCTCGTGAAGAACTGGAAGCGGTTGGAGCTCTATTCGGACCGCCCCTAAGAGCCTGTTCAGGCTCTCTTCGAACGCGGCCCCGGCCTCTTTTCCGGCTGCCCCTGTTCCAAAAACAGACTCGTAGTCCATCACCCAAGAGATCCTGAACAGGCTCTATGGCCGACCTCTGCGAAGGTCGGCCACGGGGAGAAGTACCCGATCTTTCGTTCATCCGAAAAGATCCCGGACCTTTGCGGCCCCAAAGGCGAGGCGCTCCCGGCCGTAAACCGGGGATCAACAACACAGAACATGGCAGAAGAAGGACGTCAGATCATCTACAACATGGTGCAGGTCGGCAAGACGCTGCCCTCCGGAAAGACCATCCTCAAGGACATCCACCTCGGCTTCTACTACGGCGCCAAGATCGGCATCCTCGGCCTCAACGGATCAGGTAAGTCCACGCTGATGCGTATCATCGCCGGCAAGGAGAAGGACTTCCAGGGCGATGTGCATGTGACGCCCGGCTACAGCATCGGCCACTTGGAACAGGAGCCCGTGCTGGACGAAAGCAAGACGGTGATCGACATAGTGCGCGAAGGCGTGCAGCCCATCATGGACCTCCTGAAGGAATATGAGGACGTGAACAACAAGTTCGCCGACCCCGAGGTACTGGAGGACCCGGACAAGATGGAGAAGCTCATCAACCGGCAAGGTGTGTTGCAAGACCAGATCGAGGCGCAAGGTGCGTGGGAGATCGATCAGAAGCTGGACATTGCCATGGACGCGCTTCGCTGTCCTGAGCCGGACGCCAAGATCAGCATCCTCTCCGGCGGGGAACGGCGCCGCGTAGCGTTGTGCCGCCTGCTACTGCAAGCCCCGGACATCCTGCTGCTGGACGAACCCACCAACCACCTGGACGCCGAGAGTGTGGCCTGGCTGGAGCACCACCTCTCCGAGTACAAGGGCACCGTGATCGCCATTACCCACGACCGCTACTTCCTCGACAACGTGGCCGGATGGATCCTCGAGCTGGACCGCGGTGAAGGCATTCCATACAAGGGCAATTACACCAACTGGCTGGAGCAGAAGACAGCCCGCCTCACGCTGGAGGAAAAGAGCGAGAGCAAGCGCAATCGCATCCTGAAGCAGGAATTGGAATGGGTGCGCAGCAATGCCAAAGCGCGCCGCACCAAAAGCAAGGCCCGCTTGGAGAACTACGAAAAGATGCAGAGCGAGACCGTGAAGGAGAAGGAATCCAAGCTGGAGATCTTCATCCCCAACGGCCAACGCCTCGGCGACAAGGTGATCGAGTTCAATAAAGTCTCCAAAGCCTTCGGTGACCGCGTGCTCTTCGAGGACGTGAGCTTCACCCTGCCGCCCGCTGGCATCGTGGGCATCATCGGGCCCAACGGCGCGGGTAAGACCACCATGTTCCGCATGGTGATGGGCGAGGAGAAGGCGGATTCAGGCACTGTGACCCTCGGCGATACCGTGCAACTCGCCTACGTGGACCAGAGCCACAAGGACCTTTCACCGGAGAAGACCGTGTGGGAGGTGCTGAGCAACAGTCAGGAGATGATGAGCATCGGAGGAACGCTCGTGAACAGTCGCGCCTACCTCGCGCGTTTCAACTTCACAGGGCAGGACCAGAACAAAAAGGTAGGCGTGCTCTCCGGCGGGGAGCGCAACCGCCTACACCTCGCCATGACGCTGAAGAACGGCAGCAACGTCCTCTTGCTGGACGAACCGACGAACGACCTCGACGTGAACACCCTCCGGGCACTTGAGGAAGGCATCCAGGACTATAGCGGTTGCGCCGTGATCATCAGCCACGACCGCTGGTTTCTCGACCGTGTCTGCACACACATCCTCGCTTTCGAAGGGAACAGTAACGTGTACTGGTTCGAGGGCGGCTTCAGCGACTACGAGGAGAACTACAAAAAGCGCGTAGGGGATGTAGTGCCTAAGCGCCTCAAGTATCGGAAGCTGGTGCGGGGGTGAGGGGCCGATGAGGCGTTGAGGGCTTCCGGTCAATTCTTGTGATCGGTCTTCAGTGTTTGGTATGCCTGTGCATCCGCCCAATTCCACTCCTTCCAAGAGCGATCAGGATAGCTGGCCACGAAATCCCGCACCCGTCGGTCAATGATCACTCGGTATTCATCCGGGGTGATGTACAGGTGGCGCGAATAGCGCTCCGCGCCACCGATCAGTTCCGCATTATGCGCCGCGATCTTCTCCAATTCCTCCGGGGAACACACCAGATATGGCAGTGCCTTGTCCGAGAGGCTGGCCAGGAAATCAAGGTGTACGAATGCCCGCTCGCGTTGGTCCATGTTATAGCGCCCGATGATACCGTCCCAGTTGAACAGCGCCATGACCAGGGCAACACTGTACACGACGACCGCATTCGTGCGCAGCAGATAATGTTCCGTACGGCCCCGCTGTACTTTGATCATCACCAGCGCCAGGCCGATGCACAGGGCCAGCAGGAAGAAGGCGACACCGATGCGCTTGTAGGCCAAGGCGTAGTAGTGGATGTACCAGTAATTGCGCATTCCCACGGACAGCGCGAGCACCACGTTCTGCCCCAGCCAAGCATAGCTCAACAGCTTTACCACGCGGTTTTGCCGGTGGAAATTGAGGTCGCCCCGGAAGTAGTACAGCACGATACCTGCGCCGAGCAAGATCGACAAGAGCAGCAGGTAGGTGCCTTCGTGCACGAACTGTTTCAGGTATTGCCCATCAAACTCAAAGCCGGTCCAGACATATTTGATGTCGAGGACATTGGCGATCAACAGCAGTACGTTCAGCCCGGTGAGGAGCATTGTAGCGGTGAGGCGTTCGTTGCGCACGTTCGGGTCCGCGGCACCTTCCAGAGGTGGCAACAGTCGGTCCTTGCCACTTACCGCCCAGCGCAGGAGTCCTTCGTTCCGTGTGGTCAGCAGCAGGAAGCCGCTGATCAACAAACCGATGACGAAGCTACCGAAAAGGGCGAAGTCGATGTTGTCCAGCAGCGCAAGGACCTTGGCCATGACCTGGTCGAAATGCGGATTGGAAGCGCGGTACATGGCGATGAAGAGGAGCAGCACCAAGGGGACCAGCGTGACGGAAAGGACACCACGGGGGGTGATGCGCGACCCTGGTGCATGGTGCTGCGGGAACGGGATGGCCCGAAGGAACGCCTGCGGCACGGCGGCCAAATGCGCGAATGACAACACTGCGGACCGGTGCAAGGCGTTCAACTCAGGGGCCAGAAGCAGGCCGATGGCCAAAACCACCGAGGTGATGTTCATCACCACCGCCAACAGGGAGCCATGGACCACCACCATCAGTGCCGTGAGGAACATGCCGCCCAACGTTAATCGTGCCAACGGGGGACAGGGTGCGGTCCGCGTGGCCCAAAGTGCCATGGCGATGATCAACTCGAAAAGCAGCAGGTTGATCCCCGTGCCGGTCCCGTGAAAAAGAAATACAAAGAGTCCGGCCAAGAACAGGCACAGGAGGAACAACTTGGTGGAATGCCGCATGCATGGAGGTTTCCGGAGCAACGCGGATTTTTGCGTGATCCGTATCCTAGGGGGAAAGCAACTTTCATATTGAAGCCCAAGAGACCGGAGTGATGGACCTGCGGAACAAATTGACGGACCGAGGACATGTTTTTCGGATGTGAATGAGCCTCACCGGTCCCCTCGCCCTACCTTCGCCGCCCAAACCAAGAACCATGGCACAGAAACCACGGGCACAAGCCATCCGCAAGCGCAAGGCCACTGAGAAACTCGCGAAATGGAAGGAAGCCGCTGAGGCCGCCCCGGCGAAAGCCGCACCCAAGAAGAAGGCCGCCAAGAAAGCTTGAGCATCCCGACGGGCTGAAGTTCCAGTCTATTCTTAACGGGTCCGCCCGGTCAGGCCTGCCGAATGTGCAGGACCGACCGGGCGGACTATTGAATGAGCGCGCGTTAGTGCTTTCCCGAGCTCACTTCAGCAAGGTCACATGCCCCATCAGCTCACGCTTGGCCTGGGTGCGGGCGACCTCAAAGCGGATCCGGTACACGTATACCCCGGACGCCAGCACCTTGCCGCCATTCTTGTAACTGCCCAGCCAGGGTTCGTAGGGATCTTTGGTGCTGAAGACCAGCTGCCCCCAACGATCGTAGATCAACATCTCGAAATCCGTGATCGCCGGTCCGTTGGAATTCATGAGGAAGCCATCGTTGCTCCCGTCCCCGTTGGGGGTGAACGCATTGGGGATGTAGGGTTCCAGCACGTCCTCGATCGTCACATCATAGCAGATCGTGTCCGGGCAATTGTTGTAGTTGAAGGCGGTGAGGCACACGGGGTACACGCCAGGGACCTTGTTGGTGAACAGGAAGGAGGTGTCCGGGCTGGTGCTGTAGGCGAGGCCTGCGATGTCCCAATGGTAGCTCTGGGCTCCGGTACTGATGTTGTGGAAATAGATGGTGGGCGCTTCCACGGTCGCGGGGATCGGACCCCAAATGAAATCCGCCGTTACCGGGGGCGGGCCCGTGACTACTGTGGGCCGCGCACCTATACAGCCGGCAACGTTCCGTATCACTGCATGGTACAGGCCTTCGCAGGTGTCCGTAAGCAGGGATGAACCGCTCCAAGTGTTCCCGTCGTCGAAACTGTATTCCACGGCTTCCGGATCGTAGACCTCCACTTGGCCATCGCAATCGCCGGAGCAGGTCACCGGCCGGCTGACCAGTGAATCGATCTCCAGAAGCACCGGTTGGTCGATCACCAAGCTGTCGGTGGCGGTGCAACCATTGTCATCGGTCACCAGCAGGTTGTATGTACCGATGCACAGCCCGCTGACGCTGTCCGGGGAAGCGCCCACATTCCCGGCGGACCAGGCATAGGTGAAGTCGTCCACGGTGTTGCCGCCGGTCACGTTGACCCGTGCGTTGCCGTCACAGTAGGAATAGCATATGGCATCGGTGGTGGTAAAGGACAGGTCGATGGCATCAGTGAATGTCATGTCAACACTGTCGATGGTGTTGCAGAACGCACCGTCGTCCTCGATCCAGTAGAAGCGATGGGTGCCACCTTGGCCGGGTGGCATGGTCACGGTGGTCTGCGGGTCCAAGGCATCGGCGAACATGGCGCCGGCGGGGCCGCTCCACACGCCAACACCGGTGTTCCCAGGTGTTGCATCGAGGCTGATGGTCAGGTCACAGGAATAGGTCGGCAACCCTGCGTCAGGCACCCCGCAACAGGTGGGGTCCGTGTCAGGGATCACCGTGATGTCCAACTGGGCGGTAGCGATACAGAGGGCCGGGCTGATCACCGTGTAGGTGTAAGAGTACGTTCCGGGTGTGGCGTTCGCAGGCGTGAAGTTGTCGGCTTGCACAGTACCGGCCACGTCCGTCCATGTACCGCCGATCTGCGGGGTTCCACCAAGGGAGTCGGTCATGACGAAGATCGGCGAGGAGGGACAAATGGTGATGGCGGCATCCTCTCCGGGATCCAGGGAAGGTGGTGGGGTTACCAGCACACTGTCCATTATCGCGCATTCAGGAGATCCCGAAGGGTAGGCGGTAAGGAAGAACCAAGTGGAGGAAGTGACGAAGACGTCGGTCGCGGGGTCGGAGGGGTCGGTGAGGCCCGTGGCGGGGGTCCAGACATAGGTGACGTTCGGAACGGCGTTGGCGGTGATGCTACCGGCCATGGGCACGGGGTCGTTGCACAGTTCGATGGGCGGCCCCGCGTCCACCACCATTTGTGGCAGGATCGTGATGGTGATGGAGGTATCGTAGGTGCAGCCGAAGTTGTCCGTGACCGTGAAGGTGTAATCGTAAGAACCCGGATCGACCAGCGTGGCTTGGCCGTTGAGCGGACCACTCGGGTCCTCTACGAATGAGGGGCCGGTCCATCCTGCGGAATCGATGGTAGTGCCGAGCACGGGTGTGAACTGGGTAGCGTCCGGGATGATGGCCGGGTCGAAGGTGATGGACCAATCGCAGAGGAAGCCGTTGTCCGCCGCCCACAGGTCGGTCACTGTGAAGGTCCAAGTTCCGTTCAGGGGGCAACCGACCAGGTTGGTAAAGGGCTGCAAGGAGGTGTATGTGTCGGGCACGAGTGCCGTGCCTTGGCTTGAGGGCATCACGTTGGGCGTGGTACCGAAACTGGCGCTTTCGGCCCAAGTTCCCAAAGTGGCCGTCGGGCTCCAGCAATAATTCCAACAGGTCCCGGCGACGGGGTCCGCATTGCTGTCCCCGTCGTTGGCATCACCGAGGAAGGTGCCACCCCCCCCTTGCTGGTGCATTATCATGGTCTGTCCGTTGGGGCAGGAGAGTTGCACAACAAGGTCGCCCATGAAGGAATGCTCCATATTGACACAAACGGAAAGAAGATCACCGGTGTTGGTCAACGTTTGTCCGGGGTCGAATTGTGTGAAGACCAGGTCCGTCGAGAAAGGGATCCCTTGGTCGTCCGGCATGTAGACGCCATCACCGAAGGTCGCCTCTGGTAGGCCCGTCCACGTAGTGGGCTGCACGACCGCAGTGAAGTCCACGACCGCCCCTAAGCAGGTTTCCAGACTTTCAATGGTGCCGGCAAAAGAAGGCGTGGTGCTCACCAGCACCTGTAGGTCCACCACGTTAGAGTTCACGCAACCGTTGTCATCCAGGAGGTTGAGCTGTACGATGTATTCGCCGGGGGCGGAATAGCTGTGCGTGGCTGTCTGCGAGTCCACCGTGGTGCCGTCATCGAAAACCCAGTTGTATTCCACCAAGGTGAACCCTGTCCCTGCAGCGGCATAAGAAGCGCTGCCGTCAAAGGAGATCTTCCTCACCCACGCAGACCAAGGCTGGCGTTGGTTCGGTCATGGTGGCCACAGCGGTCGGGCGCTCACAGGGTGTGTAGCAAGTGATTCCTGCAGCGAAGTTGCCTGTGCCACCGGCGTTGGAGATGAACTGCACGGTCAGGCAGCCACTGATGTTGTAGATAGTGGCCGAGCTGACCAAGCCCTGAAGCGCCGTGCCTGTGTATTCTCCCATGAAGGTAGCGGAGGTATTATCTCCGTCCCAGATCCGGATCCGGTCGAGCGGGTTGGGTAATTGCTGGCTCAGGGCGAAGAAGACCCAGTTCAATGAAATGGCGTCACCCGGGATGTCCGGACAGATGGTGACAGTATGATTCTCGTTGTTGCCATACTCACCACTGGGACCGCCGGTATCTTCCAGCACGCCGGCGCACGTGGAGATGGTACCGTCAGCGATGCTGAACTGTTGGGCATGGGCCGTGGACCCGCCCAGTGCGAACAGGAGCACGAAAAATGCACCAACGGGCCAAGTAAAGAGCTTCTTCATAAGTGTTGGCTGCGGGTTGGAAATTGATCAGCAAGATAACACCACGTGCGTTTGGGGCGCACTGCTATCGGCATAGACGTAGATCAGGGGCCGTAGGTGGCCTGTGCCCCAAAGAGTGACGCTCCAACGTGCGGAACGGGGACTCCGCGTCGGTTTTTATGGTTGCGCGGCGCCAGTCACCTTGCGGTGGACAAAATTGCCGAAGATGTGGCGCTTCGCAAAGCGGGTGTTGCCGTCGGTGTTCACGAACTTGTTGTACGTCTTCGGCGGGATGCCGTAGAATTCATAGGTGCTCCCATCCCCGAAGGTGACATGCAGCGTGAGGGACTTGTAGTGCCAATCGGTGAGATTGCTCGCCACGGTCTTCTCAAAGCCCTCAGCGTCCTTCTCGTGCGTCTCCGGATGGATGCTCTCCAAGAACTTGTACGCATCGATCAGGTGCTTGCTGAACTCCTCCGCCTCATGGCGCTTCTCCTCGTCGTTCGGAAAGCGGTCCGGGTGATGGGTCTTCATCAGGCCCTTGTACAGCGTGTTCAGCTCCTTCAGCCCGGTGGCGCTGGTGGCGCCGATGAGCTTACGACTGTCGTTGATCTTCTTCATGTGCCGGCTTCAAAAAAAGCGCGCGAAGGTAGGCGGGTAAAGAACGCAGATGGCACAGAAAGATCGACGCGCTGTGAGGAGGAAGAACCGCAGATCGCACCGACCGCGCGTGGGCGCACATATTGCCTAAAAATCGCGACAAGGGGCGCAGGTGCTTCGCATGGCACTGCAGCTGAGCTTATCACCCGGACAACTGACAACTAGTAACTATCCCCTCACTGCCCCATGCCGGGGATCTCCATCAACTTGTAGCCGTCCAGCGAAAAGATGTCCTCATCCACCGGGCCCAGCACAAGATCCTTGGTGTACATCGTGCTCTTCTCTTTTCCGTCGATGCTTTCCGAGGTCATCTCCATCGGGAATCCCTTCAGGCCGTCCCATGACTTGAACCGGTCCGGTTGGCCGGGCTGGCGCATGCTGCGCAACAGGTCTGAGAATGGTGTCGGGATGTCCTGGGCCACCCAGGCCGTCCACGTCCCCTCCTCGTTGCGTGCAATGACCTTCTTGCAAAGATGCCCATCGATCGTCTTGGTCTCTTTGGTCACGGTGAAGCTCATGTCCTTTTCCTTGCCCTTCTCGTCACCGGTGTAAATGATCTTTTTCTTATGGCTTTTCATGGCCGTCTTGTTCCCGTTCGGGGTGGCCATCATGATGTAGCTCCACTTGCCTTTCAAGTCGTTCAGCATCTTCAGGTCGGTGCCTTGCGTCTTGGCCGAATTAAAGCTGAACAAGGTCTTGTCGGAGCTGCTCCATAAGATCATGTTCATGGGGCTTTCCTTGTCTTCCTCCCCGTTCTTGAAGCTGTGGATCTCCATGCGGAAGCTGCCGATGAAGGTGTTGGGTTCGAAGGGATCGTTGTCGTCCACCACTTTTATATCGCCCATGCCAGAGCCGATGAACGCCCCGTTCTGTTGCATCTGTTGAACGGCTTGTTGCTGGGCATCTGTTTGGGCTATTGCCGAAATGCTGATTAGGGCGGCACAAAGGGGGATCACGAGGCGCATGTTCTGTGAAGTGTTTGGAAGTGCTAAGATAGTCCAGAGGCCGCAGTTGGTCACAAAGCGGTGACCAGGTACACGTGATCGGCCCGAAGCTTTTTGATCGATCGTTGCGGGTCCACTGCTGATTCAGTGCCCTGTTGTACCGCGCGCTTCAGCGGGCTGTGTGAACAAGGTGCGCCCGAACCAAAACGCGAACAAGGCATAGACGACGCCGAGAAACCAGATGGCAGGCCCGCGCCCAGTTCCAATGGCCACCTTCAGCAAGGCCAAGGCACCCATGGTGAAATGCAGGAAGTTGCCCAGTACGATGGCCCGGCCATAGATCCCACCCAGCACGGAACCCTTGGCCGTCCAGTTCATGAAAGCAAAGCCGAGGTAGAGCGCGCCGGTGAGTTGCAACAATACGGGCACGGCACCGGCTGTGGGCTGGCGAAAGAACGCCAGCGCTTCTTCGGGCGCGAAGGAGAGTACAAGGCCGATCGCAGCCATCACGGCGGCGCTGGCGATCATCAGGATACGGCTGTTCATGGTCGGTTCAAGTTTCGATCAGGGGCTAGGTTACGCCTTCATTGATCACCAGTATGCAGTCCCTAATCTCGACGAATTCTTCGTAAAGGGTTACCAAGGGGATGGGCGGGGTCAACTGCTATTGAATGATAATTCGCCTTGTGACCGCCCTCCTTTTCCCGGTAAGCGAGACAAAATATGATCCAGGTTCACGATCATCCAATCGGATGATGATCGGCTGTGCAGTCGAAGCTTGTACCCGATCAATGAGGATCATCCTTCCCGTCATATCAGTGACTGTTATTACAAAAGGGCCGGACATTGAGGTGGTGATGGATACAGACCCTCGAGAAGGGTTAGGGTACAGCGTCGTGTTCTGGGCTTCCATCTCCTGGATCCCCACTGGACCATTGTTCAAGCGTGCGATCCGGTTGCGCCCGGTCCCGTCGTAACTGGTGAAGGCTCCCCCGATCAGGATCTTGCCATCAGCTTGAAGTGAAGTGGAAAAGATCAGGTTGTTCGATCCTATTCCTGTCGTGAAATCCGGATCGAGAGTGCCATCCATGTTCAGGCGTGCGATACGGTTGCACGTGGTGCCGTTGTAGCTCCAGAAGGATCCGCCGATCAAGATCTTGCCATCAACTTGGATAGAGATGGAATAGACCGGATTGTTTGCTCCGGTTCCCGGATCGAAACTGGTATCCAAACTTCCATCCGCGTGAAGGCGTGCAATGTTGTTGCGGCTGGTGCCATCATAGCTGGAAAAGCTCCCTCCGATAAGGAGCTTGCCATCGGGCTGGATCAAGGTGGCATGGATCGGGTAGGGGTTCAGCCCAGATCCTGGATTGAAAGCCGTGTCCAAACTTCCATCAGGGTTGAGGCGCGCGATGTTGTTGCGGGAGGAGCCATTGTAGCTGGAAAAGGCTCCGCCGATAACGATCTTGCCATCGCTTTGCAATGAGATGGATTCGACCCAACTGCTCGTCCCGGTCCCCTGGTCAAAGCTCGTGTCCATGCTGCCATCCACATTGATGCGCGTGATACCAATGCGCGCAATGCCGTTGTAGCTCGTGAATTCTCCACCAATAAGGATCTTGCCATCAGTTTGGACGGTAATGCAGTTGATCCAAAAGTTCGCTCCTGTTCCAGGATCGAAACTTGGATCCAAGCTGCCATCCATGTTCAAGCGTGCGATACACTTGCGTGCGGTTCCATTGAAACTATTGAAAAGTCCACCGATCAGGATCTTTCCATCGGCTTGTGTCGCGACGGAATAGATCAATTGATCTGTTCCCGTTCCAGGGTTGAAACTTGTGTCCAAAGTTCCGTCCTCGTTCAGTCGCGCGATGTGGTTTCGCGATAGGCCGTTGTAGCTGATGAAGGAACCCCCGATAAGGGTCTTTCCATCCCATTGTGGCTTGGTGGAATACACCAAGCCGACCGCTCCACTGCCGACATTGAAGCCCGTGTCCAAAGTGCCATCCGGGTATAGTCGGGCGATGTAATTGCAGCCGATATCGTTGTAGCCGGTGAATTCTCCGCCGATAAGGGTGACTTTTCCATCAGTTTGGACCGAAGTGCAAAGGACCCCGTGGTTCGCTCCTGCCCCAGCGATGAAGCCGCCGTCCAAACTGCCATCCGCATTCAGGCGCGCGATGAAATTGCTAGCTGCTCCATTAAAGTCAGTAAAATATCCGCCTATCATGATCTTGCCGTCCGGTTGGACCAAGGTCGTTTGGACCACATTGTTCGCTCCTGTCCCTGGATCGAAACCCACATCCAAACTACCATCCTCGTTCAGGCGTGCGATCTGGTGTCGGTCGATGTCATTGTAACTCCAAAAATCCCCGCCGATGATGACTTTCCCGTCGGGTTGAAGATTCATGGTCCGGATTGAACCATTGCGCCCGGTCCCAGGGTCGAAGGTGTTGTCCAAACTGCCATCCGGGTTCAAGCGTGCGATGCGGTTGCGCGCCGTGCCATTGTAGCTGGTGAAATCACCGGCGATGAGGATCTTGCCATCGCCTTGGATGGTTGTGCAAATGACCGGGTAGTCCGTCCCAGTGCCAGGATCGAAGGTGGTATCCAAGCTGCCTTCCGGGTTCAGCCGCGCTATGCCGTTGCGTGTGGTGCCGTTGTAGCTGATGAAGCCTCCACCGATCAGGATCTTGCCGTCGGCCTGGACACAGGTGGAAAGGACCTGGCTGTCCGCACCTGATCCTGAGTCGAAAGTGCTGTCCAAAGCACCATCTTGGTCCAAGCGTGCAATGTAGTTGCGAGAGGTGCCATTATAGCTGGTGAAGGCGCCCCCGATCACTATCCTTCCATCGGTTTGAACACTGATGGATCCGACATAATTGTCCGCACCTATTGTTGTGTCAAAACCGGTATCCAAACTACCATCCTCGTTCAAGCGGACGATGCGACCATGGTCGATGCTATTGTATCTCCAAAATTCTCCACCGACAAGGATCTTTCCATCAGGTTGCGTGGTCACAACTTCCACAGGATTGAAAGGCCCATCGCCGATGCCGGATCCAACATCGGTCGGGTTGAAGGTGAGGTCGAGCGTTCCATCCTGTGCAAGCGAAGTCCCGCAGACGCATGCAAGCGCACATAGGGCGGCAAAGGTTCTGAGTTGATTCATCCGGCCGGGTCAATGGTCCATGTTCAGCACAAGGTAGACGTAGTTACCCGACCCCGACGCTGCCTTTAGATGGATAGACCTATATCACCCCGTCCTTGATCACCAGCCTCCGGTCCGCCATCTCCGCCAATTCCTCGTTGTGCGTCACGATCACGAAGGTCTGGCCCAGTTCCTTCCGCAGGTCGAAGAAGAGCTGGTGCAGTTCCTTGGCATGCGCGGAATCGAGGTTGCCGGAGGGCTCATCCGCCAGCACCACGCTGGGATTGTTGAAGAGCGCACGGGCCACGGCCACGCGCTGCTGCTCGCCACCGCTGAGCTGGCCGGGCTTGTGCTCCTTACGGGCGATCACGTTCAGGCGGGTAAGCAACTCCTCCGCCCGGCTGGCGCATTCGGCCTTGGACTTCCCTGCGATCAGGCCCGGCATCATCACATTTTCCAAAGCGCTGAACTCCGGCAGGAGGTGATGGAACTGGAAGACGAAGCCGATGTGCGCGTTGCGGAAGGCGCCGAGGGCACGCGTGTCGAGCTTGGTGACGTCCTCACCGTTGATCATCAGCATACCGCTGTCCGCTCGCTCCAAGGTCCCGAGGATCTGCAGCAGTGTGGTCTTGCCCGCACCGCTGGCACCGACGATGCTCACCACCTCGCCCTTCGCCACATGAAGCTCGACCCCTTTCAGGACCTCGAGGTCCCCGTATCGTTTATGGATGGCACTGGCGCGGATCATGGGGCAAATGTCTCAAATCCCTCGGTGCGATCAGTTCGTTGCGGAAGGAAGGGGCTTGCCCATGTTCCGCATGTCATCCGCCGCCGGCCGTTCGAACACCACGATATTGAAATAGGTGTGTGCCGCTAAGAGGTGATCGAAGATGTCCGACATGGTGCTCTCGTATGAGACCCATTCGGTGGTGTTGGTGAAGCAGTACAGTTCCAAGGGCAGCCCATACTCGTTGGGGGCTTGTTGCCGCACCATGCGCGTCATGTGCTTGTTGATGCCGGGATGTTGGGCGAGGTAGAGATCGATGTACTTCCTGTACAGGCCCGCGTTGGTCATCTTCCGGCCGTTAACAGGCATGCTTCCGTCAAGGCCGCGTTCTTGGTTGAAGGCTGCGATCTCCGCCGATCGTTCCTCGATGAACGGCGCAAGGATCTTTATTTTCTTCAGTGCATCGACCTCCGCAGTGTTGAGGAAGCGGATGCTGCTCACCTTCAACAGGATGCTCCGTTTGATCCGCCGCCCACCGCTCTCCTGCATCCCGCGCCAGTTCTGGAAAGAGTCCGAGATCAATGCGTAGGTGGGGATCATGGTGATGGTCTTGTCGAAGTTGATGACCTTCACCGTGGTGAGGTTGATCTCGTCCACATCGCCATCGGCCCCGTACTTCGGCATGGTCGATCCAGTCGCCACGGCGCAGCATGTCGTTGGCGCTGATCTGGATGCTGGCCACGAAGCCCAGAATGGCATCCTTGAAGATCAGGAGCAACACCGCCGAGGCGGCGCCCATGGCCGTGAGGAAGGTCAACGCCGAGCGGCCTGTGAGCTGCGAGAAGATAAGAACGCCCGCAATGATCCATAGAATGAGGGAGATCACCTGGGCATAACTGTCCAGCGGTTTGTTGCGGTAGGTCTCACTGTCCTTCAGCGTATCCCTGGAAGCGTGCAGGAAGGAGCGTAGGATGCGGGTCGCCAGGACAATGAAAAAGATGTTGAACAGCCCTTGGCCGACGGGGACCCACTTCGGGAAGTCCGCCAGTATTGCCGGAACGAGGTTGTAGGCCAGGATCAAGGGAATGATCCGGGCCATGAGCCGGGGCATTCTGTGCTTCACCAGGTTGTCGTCCAGTTCCGATACGGTAGTCACCGCAAGCCGGTGCAGCAACAAGGTCAGTATCCAATTAAGCAGTTTGGAGAGCAGGGCCATGGCCAGTAGCACCAAGGTCAAGCCCGCGATCAGGCCCGCCCAGGCCATCTGTTCCGGTGACACCCCGAACCCCGACAACCACTGGTGAAGCTTTGTGTTCAGCAGGTCGTACAGCAAGGGGAGTTCGCGGTCGTTCATCAGGTCTGTTGGGCCGCAAAGGAACGAACTTCAGGCCGGGGAAGTGGCCGCCGTCCTATGCCGTCCGTCCACCAGCCGTTACATTCGCGGCCTGCCCGCCATAAGGCCGGCAACATCCGAAGCAAGCACCCCCATGAACCTCCACGAATATCAAGGAAAGAGCATTCTCGCCCAATATGGCGTCCGTGTGCAGCGCGGGCTGGTGGCCTACAACGCCGATGAGGCCGTCGATCAGGCCAAGCGCCTCAGCCAGGAGACCGGCACCAAGTGGTGGGTGGTGAAGGCGCAGGTCCATGCCGGCGGGCGCGGCAAGGGAGGTGGGGTGAAGCTGGCCAAGAACATCGACGAGGTGCGCGAGCGGTCCGAAGCGATCATCGGCATGATGCTGAAGACGCCCCAAACGCCGCCCCAAGGAAAGAAGGTGAGCAAGGTGCTCATCGCCGAGGACGTCTATTACCCCGGCGCCAGCGAGCCGAAGGAGTTCTACATGAGCGTGCTGCTCGACCGCGCCAGCGCCCGGAACATCATCATGTACAGCACCGAGGGCGGCATGGACATCGAGGAGGTCGCAGAGAAGACGCCGGAACTCCTCTTCAAGGAAGAGATCGACCCGCGCGTGGGCCTGCGCCCGTTCCAGTGCAACAAGATCGCCACCAGCCTCGGACTTTCCGGGGCCGCCAAGAAGGAGATGGTCAAATTCGTGGCCGCCCTCTACAAGGCTTATGAAGGCAGCGATTCATCGATGTTCGAGATCAACCCCGTGCTGAAGACCAGCGACGACAAGATCATCGCCGTGGACGCCAAAGTGCGCCTGGACGGCAATGCCCTGTACCGCCACCCGGACTACGTGGAGATGCGCGACAAGAGCGAGGAGGACGCCATCGAAGTGGAAGCTGGCGAAGCAGGCTTGAACTACGTGAAGCTCGACGGCAACGTGGGCTGCATGGTGAACGGCGCCGGACTGGCCATGGCCACCATGGACATCATCAAGCTCAGCGGCGGCAGCCCGGCGAACTTCCTCGATGTAGGCGGCACCGCCGACGCGGCCCGCGTGGAAAAGGGTTTCCGCATCATCCTGAAGGATCCCGGCGTGAAGGCCATCCTCGTGAACATCTTCGGCGGCATCGTGCGCTGCGACCGCGTGGCGCAAGGCGTGGTGGACGCCTACAAGAACATCGGCAACATCAAGGTGCCCATCATCGTGCGCCTGCAAGGCACCAACGCCAAGGAGGCCAAAGAGCTGATCGACAAGAGCGGCTTGAAGGTGCTTAGCGCCATCTCGCTGCAAGAAGCAGCGGACGCGGTGAAGGAGGTGGTGGGTTGAGGTGTACTCGGCTTTCAGGCCCGGCGCTCAGGCGGTTGGGCGGTTTTTGGCGTTCAGGTTCCTTCGCGCATGCAGGCATTCGGCTCAGCGGTCATCGGCTGTATCGTATCCAAGCCGGACAACCGAAACTGACAACTGACAACAGGCTGGCTCAAGCTCTTCGGCGCATTTCGGCTCAGGCGGTTCCAGGCCTTAAGTCCGGTTCAGGCCTCTTGGCTCGTCGGCGCTTTCAGGTGTTCGGCTCAGCGGCATCGCTGCAAAGCCTGACAACCGACAACTGACAACTGACAACCGACAACCGACAACTGACAACTGACAACTCACAACCATCAACCGCCCACACCAGAAAAGTATATTGCCCCCATGTCCCGCTTCGCCTACCTCCTCCTAGCCTGTGCACTCATCAGCACCGGTTGCAAAAAGGCAGCACCCGAACCGCCCAACGCACCCACGGCCACCCCGCCGTCCGTGGTGGCCGAGAACGACCCCTGTCTGGCGCGAGCGTCCGCGCTCGTGCCATATTCATCGGGGCCCATCTTTGTGTCTTGCAGAGCTTTCCTAAGTTTGTGATGAAAGATGTTGGAAGTGCACGAGCGTGGACGCTTGCGCCAGAGATGGGGAGTCTTGGCCTGGAAAGGAGTGGTGCAACCACGGGCGAGTATGGATGTGAGCACCTTGGCTCCGGGGTTCTATTCCGTTGTTCTCCGGACGGATGCTGGTTCGACCCGACATTTGAAATGGATCAAGGAATGAGGCACATTGGATCTTTGCTCTACTTGTTCGCCAATGCTGCGATCGCGCAGAACTGGTGTCCGCCGCAAGCGGTCTGGTACCACGAGTATGCCAATGGTAACAGTGGTGTGGTTGGTTATGTGCAAACGGAATACACGGGCGATACACTGGTCGGTGGATCGCTCTGTAAGCGATTGGTTTCCGTGGTCACGGGTTATGATCTTTTGCTCCAAGTTCCGTTCAGCGAGTCTCTCGGGCCGAGATTCACCCGTGGGTCGGACGATCTCGTGGAACTATGGAATGGTGCTGGATTCGACACATTGTACTGGTTCGGGGCTTCACCTGGTGATGGATGGAACCTCCAAAGCTGGGGTAATGGCCTTACGGTGATCGATACGGGTTCGTTCGTGGTTTCTGGCATGCCGCTCAGCTATCTTGTGGTCGAGTTCAATGGTTTCCAGTCTGGCCCATTACAGGATACCATCGTGGAGCGGTTGGGGTTCCTTCACTACTACTGGGACGCCCAAGCTGTGTACCTCTTCGATACTGGTGTAGAAGAGCTTCGGTGCTATTCCGATGTGGACATCAATTATGTCGCCAACGCGACCCCGTGCGATTTTATTCTTGGCGTAGGTGACATACGCATCTTGGAACGAACAGCGCTTTTCCCGAACCCCAGCAACGGTATGCTTACCATATCAGCAGCGGCAATGGAGCGCATTGCCCACTTTGAATTGACCGACGCTTGGGGTCGCGCGGTCTACCGGCGATCATTGAGGTCCACGACAACCATTGATCTGTCTTGGTTGTCAGCAGGGGTTTATGTCTACCAGCTTTTGGATGGTCAAGGACGCACGCTTTCCACAGGGCGTTGGATGAAGTACTGAGCTTCGTGCGATCAGAGAAACCCCGCCACACTGTAGCTGGCGCCCATGGCTGTTTGCTATTGAGTCGGCATTGAAGTGTTGACATTTCAGGCGGCATATTTCACACACTCTTTTTGGAAGAAGGCAACGACCTCTTGGGGGTTGCGTTGTAAGTGCTTCAAGTGGGCTGAAGCCACCTTCTCCATTTGGCCCTTTCTACGTGCTGGCGCGTGCGTGGTCACTGCATGCTTCAAGGAGGCGTTGGCCAGTTCCACCGGATTGAGTTCCGGGGAGTAGCTGGGCAGGAAGAACAGCGCGATCTTGTCCGTGTTGCGTTCCACCCATTCGGTCACCTTCTTGCTATGGTGGACACGCAGATTGTCAAGGACCACGAAGCACTTGCGCGATGCGCCCTTGATCACTCTACGAAGGAAGTTGATCAGGATCTTGGCATTGAGGGCACCTTGGAAGACCATCCACCCCTTGAACTGACGCGAGCGTCCACGCTCGTGTCCTAACATCCCGTGGCCATGTGGCTGATGCCCTGTTGCAAAGGCACGAGCGCAGACGCTCGCGCCAGTTAGGGGAACTTGGGCACGGTCATTATTTGATCGAAAGGTATTGGATGCGGGCAGCAGAGGGGGAATAACGAGGTTGCAAAGAGGCACGAGCGTGGACGCTCTCGCCAGTAAAGGGCTGCAAAGAGGTGCGAGCGTGGATGCTCGCGCCAGTAAAGGGGCTACGTGCTTGAGTTGCACACCGCGCAGCGGCCCATCGCTTCGCGCTTCGTGAAGCAATAAGCGCGATCGTTCACATCCCGCCCCCACACCGATGTACTCATGAAACTCGACCAAACCCAGCTCCCATGCGCTCACGAACCCTTACCCTACTGATCTGCACTGCCGTATTCGGTACGGCCTCTACTGCACAAGGCCCCACCCTGCTCAAGGACATCAATCCCACCGGTGGGTCGAACGCGAACTACCTCACGTGCTTCGGGGACGTGGTCTATTTCAACGCTAACGATGGCGTGCATGGCTCCGAACTATGGAAGACCGATGGAACGGAGAGCGGCACCGTGATGATCAAGGACCTCAATGTGGGTACCGGTTCAGGATTCCCCAAGGACTTCATGGAAATGAACGGGTTGATCTACTTCAGCGCAACCGATGCGGTCAATGGTGTACAGCTTTGGAGGACCGATGGAACGGAGAGCGGCACTCAGGTAGTGCTGAGCCTTGGCGACGTAGACGGGTTGACCAGCTGGATGTACTTTGTCGTGCTCGGTGATCGGATCTTCTTCCGTGGAAGTGACGCTGTTGCAGGCAGCGAGCTTTGGTCCACCGATGGTACCGCCGCAGGTACCCAGTTGTTCTTGGACATCAACCCGGGCACGGTCAATAGTAGCATCGAAGATCCCTTGGTCTATGATGGCAAGCTCTATTTCGGGGCGGGGAACGCCACGAGTGGTCTCGAACCCTGGGTCTGTGATGGCACCGTAGGAGGCACTCACGTGATCTCGGATATCGCGCCCGGGGTATTCGGCTCCGATCCATCCGACTTCATCGGTGCCGGAGGTCTGGTATTCTTCCGCGCCAACACCTCCGCACAAGGGGCCGAAATGTGGGTTACCGATGGAACGGAAGCCGGGACGCATCTGATCAAGGACATCCAGCCCGGTCCCAATGGCAGCCTGCCCTCGAATATGAGCGAGCACAACGGTCTGCTCTATTTCCGCGCATACACCACTCAGTCCGCCAACTTCATCTGGCAAAGCGATGGAACGCTCGCTGGAACAGTGGCACTTCCCATGCCGACCTACGACTACAACTTGGCCCAGCACCTATGCAGCCACGATGGATGGTTGTATTTCACCGGCTTTGGTGACTTTCATGAACAGCTCTGGCGTACGGACGGCACCGCCGCGAACACACAGGAGATCCTCTTTCCGGGTAGCGACGTCGTGCAACCGTTTTCGAACTCGACCAAGATGCGGAGCTGCAACGGTGATCTGTTCTTCCGTTCGGCGTACATGACCGCGACGGGGAGTGAACTCTACACGCTAAGCCTTCCGACGGGGACCGAAGAACACATCGAGGACATCATCCAGATCTATCCGAACCCGGCCACGGACCAGGTGGTGGTGCAGCTCGCCCGCTCCACCAACGCGAAGCTGCTCGACAACAGCGGACGGGTCGTTCGAGCATGGCGGCTCTCCGCAGGTCCTAACACGCTCAATCTCACCGACCTAGCCAATGGAGCATACATGATGGTCACAGAAGCAGGGGCGTATCGGATCATGAAACAATGATCGTCCGGCACACTTGGACAGCTTTGCCAGCCACCAGCGGTCGGAACAACTTACGTCCACGTGATGGAGTGGTGGCTCAGGAGGTGCTCACCGCACAGGCAGCATAGCGGATCGATGGAAACCCAAATTGATCGGATCGTTCACATCCGATAGCGGACCCTGATGTATGGCTGAACGTCGATCACGCGGCTCAAACCTGAACCCAAAACCCAACCCAACATGAATTAACGGATCGGATCCATATCCATCGGCTTAGTAATATTGTAGCCCAATTCCTAGGGATCAATTCATTTACCGGATCAAGAACCCCAAACCGCCGTACCATGGAACTTTCCTACTTCCGAATTCCTCTCCTGGTCTTCCTTTCCCTGTTCCTAATGCCACGCTCGGGCCAGGCGCAGGTCCAAGTGTCGTCGAGCATGGAAGAGTGCGGCTTCGACCGTGCGCATGGATTGCGTATGACG
>CAVPLQ010000003.1:0-555093 GCA_963706125.1 uncultured Flavobacteriales bacterium | reverse complement strand
AAACGAAGGCGTCCTTCCGAGCGCGACGGATTTGGAGGCCATCTATGAGACAGCTTGGCAAAGGTGAAGTCGAACTTCGGCTTCTATGAGCTGACCGCTGCGGTTCCAAGGGACGGAACTGAAGAGTCATTACTGGATTCGAACGGCGATGGTGCAAAGCACCATGAATGTTCGCGGGGAGGGTTATCAACGCCATATGAAAAGAGGTGTTCATCGATGTGGTCTCGCCGTTTGATGGATTCATTGCGAAGCGTTACGGGTTCACTGCCCTTGAGCTAATGATGCCATTGCCGAACTGGACGATTTGGAGTACTCCAAAGTGGGAAACCCTCTTGGTGCGCCAGAAGATCCGATGATCGTCTGGTGAAGTGGATGGAAGTCGTCGGCAAGAATGAGATTGCTCGAACAATGGACGCAACGGGCAAACACGCCTTCATCCGTCAGTTTACGGAAGCGAACCCAGATCTCTACAACGAGGAGGTGCCGGAACAAATTCGTCGCGCATCCATTGGACCAGTAGAGAGCTACCCAAGATCTCTGGGTTGTGCCGAGGACCGATAAGCATAAATTGATTTACGAGCGATTGTCGATAGAGTTTGGTGGCAACGCGATCTTCTTTGATCCGCCCAGGTTCAAAGCATTCCCGATGAACTCCTCAGAGGTCAAGTTCAGGCCGTTAATCAAAGAAGGCGGGAAGATACTACCATTTCTCAACGCACATGGGTTATCGGAACGTCTTCAGCATCGCGGAGAACTTGATCCGTGAAGCTGATGTCGTTTTCCATCAGCAGAGTTTCAGGGGCAACTCGAACCAGTCCTCGAAAGACAACTACGTGGAGGAGAAGGTGAGGGCGCTATTCCAAAGGATGCTCCCTTTAGTGAAATTCCACGCGTCACTGGACTATGAGATCGTTGAAGACGGTCTTGCAAAGCGACCAGAACTGGACATACTCGG
Source organism: uncultured Flavobacteriales bacterium (assembly GCA_963706125.1). GTDB lineage: Bacteria > Bacteroidota > Bacteroidia > Flavobacteriales_F > PHOS-HE28 > PHOS-HE28. The sequence continues at coordinate 554,138 of CAVPLQ010000003.1, read as the reverse complement.
TGTCTCCGAAAACGGACGTCTATATCATTGAAGTAAAGGCGGGGGAGTTGAATGAGAAGCATCGCAGAGGGGCGCTCATGGGTTTGAAAGACCGCATTGCCGAAACCATTGGCGAAGGAGCTTCCCAATGTCATCGCGCTCTCAACTTCATAAGAGGGAACAACATTCCCACCTTTGAATATGTGGACGCTGGCATTCGTAAGCAGTTAACCATCGATAAGACTAAGGCTGTCCGCTTTCACAAGGTCTGTGTGACCTTTGAGCACTTCTCCTCAATCGCAATTAATGTCGAGCAACTCATTGAGGTAGGTGCTCTTGGTGCTGAGTATCGTGGTACTTCGGATTGTGTCGTTGTACGACCTCATGGCATTTGCAGACCTCATACAAACTGAAGAAGACCTCAGAGACTACCTCGTGCCCCGAATGAAGCTCAACAATCAGAAGGACGTACTCTTCTTCGATGAACTGGACATCCTAGGCTTCTTTCTAAGGGGCAACTTTCCGATGACGGATGCTGCTGAAGGAGAGGTGCGGCACGTCATCGGGTTCAAGGAGGATATTGATGCGTACTTCGACATGGTGACAGTTGGACTTCCAAGACCACCGAAGCCTATTCGAATTCGCAAGTGATGCACTGCATAAGTGGGTGAGAATTATACCCCCTCCGGAGGCGGATATTGCTCAGGTGCCATCGGCGCCCATCGGCCTCAGGTAGCGATCAGAATAGTTCTTGCCGAGCCTTACCTTCACTAGACGCACTTCCAACGGTAGGCAGACGCGACCTCTTCGGTGGAGACCGTTTCCTATTCCGATGTCAATCAGAAGAGTCTTGTAGAATTGAGGGAGAGTAGGTCAAGGTCTATATCTACAGTCCTTTCGTAATTTCCTTTAGTAGTTGGGTGTACGAGACATTTATTCCACTTGCAGCCCAAACCTGCTTTCCTGTATCGCACTGAACTAGCTTCACTGTAAACAAATCTTTGCCTTCAAAGCAGGTTTGTTTGCACATCAGTACAGCTTGAGCTCCTATTAATCCACCCACTCTAGCGGCTGAAGCCTCATCCACAAGTCCCGTCATGCCGAACTTAGCCTCATCAAGAATCGAATTGAGGTTCTGGCGTTCCAAAATAGAATATCGCTTGGATAAGGATACAGCTGCCATGTCAGCAAGTGCTGCATCATTAGCTTTTGCGCCAGTGCACGTCATTCCTCCTATACCTACCACGGCAATACGATCTACTGCAGGAGCATCCTTAGATATATTGAGTACAATATCTCTTGTCGCTTCAACTCTGTCATCGGTAGAAGCACTAGTCGATGTTGCTTCTTTAAGTGCGATCTCATTAGCTCGTTCGCACATCTTCGCTAGTTGTTGCGGCTCCATCCAAGTTGCTCGACTTTCCCTGCCTCCCTTAGGACAATAGTATTCAAGTACCATATGACTGAATACGACATCCATGTCGGTCCTGTCGCTAGTCTCATACTTATAGGTTGCAGCGTTCACCACATATTTAAACACCTCTTTTGACTTTATGCGGCCTATCATTCTGTCAATTAGCGTAATAATGGTGTCTGGTATTTGAGGAATAATTATATTCAAGTATTTATCAAATTTGTTTGCAAATGTTGGTATGCGCAATATTCGCTCGTCGCTTAGGTCTACGTTGTCCCAATAATGATTTCTGTACTGGAAGTATGTATTCGCTTCAAGGGGTGTCGTCCCCCTTTCATCATCGGGCACATCGACGGGCATGCTCATCCTAACCAGCACTGCGACCAATGAATTAGGATTCGATTTTATCAATGTCCTTTTATAGTCAGTTAGGGCTGAATCAATCGAATCCAGTCGGTCCGACAAATTCGTGTTCGGAGCAGTATTTATTTGATCATGGAGCTTGTTGCGTCGAACGTTACTATCCCTTAGATAATTGAGATAGTCAAGTAAAATTCTATTTTCCTTGGATTCGATTATGCGAAGCTGACCGGATAAATCTGATGCTTCCGTAATGAATTTAATCTCAGCTTCATTTATAATGAATTCGAACATATTTCGGGCCAGGGGTGACAATCGCATACACTCCTGCTTTATAACCGATGCTCTTGTTGAAAATCACTCTGCCTCTGCTATCGGAAACCGCAGTGTCCGAGTAATATAATTTATTGCCAAAATAACCGGCCAAAAAAACTGTCTTTCGTCCTAGACCTTCAAACTTGCCATCTATTGTACACTGAATCTCATTTTGGGCGAAACCTTGGGTGCTCAATGCTAATAATGCTCCCAGAATGATAATAGGGCGAAAAGCCTTCAAATCATTTTTCCCCACACACCAGCACCCGTCCCAGCGAACTCTGAATATTTCTCTACGCATGCTTGTGTCAATTGTGGATACGGCTTCTAGACTCAGGCGTGTATATCATGTGTGGTGTCCAGACTTCATTCAGCGAAACTAACATGATCCTAATATCACATCCCCTCACCGCCCCACCACCTGCTCGATCTCGATCCGCCGCTCCATCGCCGCCCCCACGCCATACACGGAATGCTGCAGGTCATCCAAGCGATCTCGATCCGCCTCTCCATCGCCGCCCCCACGCCATACACGGAATGCTGCAGATCATCCAAGCGATCGCTCACCGAGGCATCGGCGGTGCTTTTGCCGAAGGGTTGGGGCACCACCACCAGCTGGCCGCCGTTGGTGGCGGTGCCGTTGAGGTAGGGTAGGAGCGCGCCGTGGTCCGTGCGTTCCAGGTAATGCACCAGCGTGGCGATGCGGCGCAGCGAGAGGTTCTTGTTGTAATCGCTCTTGGCCAAGGGGCTGGCGTAGCCGCGCACCTGCAGGGTGATCTGCTGGCCTTCGTCCAGCGCTTCCTTCAGCAGGGCCGTGAACTGGTTGAGCTGCGCGAAGCCGTGGTCCACCTGCTGGGTGAAGAAGGCATCGATGGCGGTGCTGCCCGCCGGTGTGGCTGCCCAGGCGGCATCGTACTCCGGCTTCTTGGCGCTGTAGCTGCGGTAGGTCTCGGCATAGTCCAGCGTGGTGGTGGTATCCCAGCTGCGCGGGTCGGGCTCGTCGTTGTGGAAGTAGAGGCGGATGGGCAGCTTTTCGCGGAGCGAGGTGATGCGCTTTTCGCGGACCTCCTGCACGGCTGCGGTGGTCGCGGTGTCCGGCGCTGGCGGGGGCACGGTGGCCTCGCTTCCGGGATAGCTGAAGCGGTAGAGGTCGTTGCAGCAGGTTTCGCCTTTTTCCGCGAAGGAGCCCGCGCGGTTGCTGGTGAGCCAGCCGGTGGCGGGGTTTCCGTACACGGCGGGATAGAGGTCGTTGGCGGGGCTGTTGAAGGGCACGCCCATGTTGATGGGAAGGCCGGGAGTACCGTTGTCCAGCTCGCTTTTGAAGAGGTCGTAGCCGCCCATGCCGGGGAGGAAGTCGGAGCTGAAGTAGAGCGTGTGGTCGCGGGCATCGAGGAAGGGGCCGGTCTCGTTGCCGGGCGTGTTCACGGGTGCGCCCAGCGGCTTCGCATCGCTGAGCACGGCGCCTGTCGATGTGCCCCCACCAGATGTCCATGCCGCCCTGTCCGCCGGGGCGGTCGGAGGCGAAGAAGAGCACCTCGCCGCCCCCGTAGTTCGCCACCATCGGCTGGGTCACGGTGCTGCCCGGCACGCGCAGCACCACGGTGCCGGTGTCGTTGGGCTGGTGCAGGTCCAGCGCGTGGATGCTGAACCGGCCCGGGGCGTCTTCCCGCGAGAAGTAGAACCAGCGCCCATCGGTGCTCCAGCTGCTGTTGGCGTTGTTGCGCGCGTTGTTCACGTTGGCGGGCAGGGGCGCGGGTTCCGCCCAGGTGCCGCTGCTTTCCCGCGTCCGGAAGATGCCGGGCGTGATAGCTGGCGGTGTCCTGCACTTCGCCGTCGGCATTCACTTCACCGCGTAGCGATGTGAAGTAGAGCGCGCTGTCCGGCCCGGTGCGCGCACCGAACTCGCTGTCGAAGCTGTTCACGGGCATCGGCAGGTGCTCGATGCGGACCACCGTGTCCGGGTCCGCCAGCATGGCCTTCGCCAAGCGGCAACCTTCCAGACCGTTGTCGGCACGCTGTGCGATGAAGGAATCCTTCTTGCGCTCCTTCTGCTTCACCTTGGCCCAGGTGGCTTCGGCATCGTCGTAGTGGCCGGTGGACATCTGCATTTCGGCGAGCCAGCGCAGGGCTTCCGGGTGCTTGCGCGCATGGTCCTTCCGCTGCACCTTGTCGTAGTAATCCGCCGCCTCGGCGTACTGGTTGCTCAGGCGGCAGGCCTCGGCATAGTTCCATTGCAGTCTCCAGGTGCCGGGCGTTTGCTTCAGCGCTTCGCCGTAGTAGCGGGAGGCGCCGTAGTGCTCGCCCGCGGCCATCGCGCGGTCGCCCCAGGTGATGAACTGCTCGGCGCTTTGGGCGGCACGCGGCCAAGGCCAGCGCGGCCAGCAGCAGCGCGAGGAAGAAGCGGGATATGTGCAGTGGAGCGCGCATCACATCTGGTCCGGGCAGGCTTTGAAACGAACGGGCACGGGCGGCCGCTTGCGGAACACCTTGATGGCGGTGACCTCGAAGCCGCCCCGGTTGCGGCTGGCGGGTTCCAAGCGGCTCAGGTTGATGTCGTAGCTGAGGCCGAAGGTCCAATCGTCGTGCTCCAGGCCGGCGTAGAGGTAGCCGGCGTCCTTGGTGCGCATGAAGAGCCCGGCCTGCACGGCGCGCAGCAGGCTCCAGCGGTCCAGCATGATGTAGCGCACCGCGCCGCCGATGTTGAACTCGCGGAATTTTCCTTGGGCCTGCCATTGCAGCAGGGGCAGGATGTCCAGCTTGGCGCTCACCGGGAATTGCCCGCCCGCATGCACGAGGGTGCGGGCATCCAGCGGCGAAGGGGAGCCATCGAAGAGCGAGGCGTTGGGCGTGGTGAGGTTGAAAAGCGCGAGGCCGCCGGTGAAGCGGTGGCGCGCATCCGGCGCATAGCGGTAGGCGGCGCCCGCATGCACGTCCATGCGCGAGCGCGCACTGCGGGTGAACTGCTCGGCGTTCCCCAAGGAGGGATCGTAGCTGAAGCCGTTGTACTGGGCATCGAAGCGCAGGGCGTTGTAGTTGATGCTGGTGTTGGTGAACCCGAACTGCGCGCCGGCGGTGAGGCTGTGCTGCTTGGCATCGCCGAAGCGCTCGGTCCAGCTGGCCCCGAGGTCCGCGTGGAAGGTGTTGAGCTGCGAGGTACCGGCGCGGTCGTTGTAGATCCAAGCCCCGAGCCCGAGTTGTTCCACCCCGGCGAAGTGCGCCGCATCGCCGCCGATGCCGAAGGTGCTGTAGGGCGTGGTAACGCTGCGCCACTGCTGGCGGTAGATGGCCCCCGCGCGGTACTCGCCCTCGAACTGCCCGATGTTGGCCGGGCTTTGCGCATAGGGGGCGTTGAAGAATTGGGAGAAGTGGATGTCCTGCGCGTGGAGGTATTGGAACGGGATCGAGGAAAATACACAGATGAAAGCGAAGAGACGGGATCGCTTCGCAGGGCCTCGCGATGACGGCAAACAGTTCATCGGATAACAGTAACGTTCCCCTTGGTGAAGTACTCCTGCCCGTCCACGCAGTGCGCCGTGAGCCAATAGACGTACACGGCGGGATCCACCGGTTTGCCCTTGTAGCTGCCATCCCAGCCCTTCGCTTGGTCCTTCGTCTGGAACACCACCTCGCCCCAGCGATCGAAGATCTTCAGCTCCATGCTGCTGATGTGCCTGCCGCGCACGAAGAGCTTGTCGTTGTTGCCGTCCCCGTTCGGGGTGAAGGCGTCCGGGACGAAGATGTCGGGGTCGGCGCAGAGGAGCTCGTGTACCAGCACCTTCACCGAATCGGTGCGCGAGCAGGTGCCATCGCTCACCGTGACATAAGAACGTGGTGGTGACGTTCACCACGGCCGTGGGTGCGGCGATGCCGGGGTTGCTCACCGCGCTTGCCGGCTGCCACGCGTAGGTGACGCCGCTGCCCGGGGTGGCCAGCAAGTGCACCGTCGTGCCGGCGAGCACCACGGGCTGGTCCACGCTCGCGGTGACGCCGCTGCCGTTCATCAAGGATACATCCACCAATGCGCTGTCGGTCCAAGTACAACCGGAGGGACTGGTCACCGTCGCGACGAAGTAGGTCGCGTTCTGCGGGCTCACCGTGATCTGCGACGTGCCTTGTCCGGAGAGGATCATGTCCCGGGGGCGACCAGTGATCACGGACCCGGCATCGATATCGCTTAACGTGATCGTCGCGCTGTCATCCGAGCAGATCGATACGTCCGGTGTGATGGCGGCCTGCGTCAACGCGGACGCGACCGTCAATTGGCCGGTTGCCGCGCAACCGCCGCTGTTCGCCGCTTGCACGTAGTAGGTGCCGGGCGTCACCGGGTCGAGCGTGGCCGTGCTGTCGGAAGGTGAGGTGTTGAGCGTATCGGTGAAGAGCGGGTTGCTGGACCAGACCCACTCCGTGGCGGTGCCTTCCGCAGAAGCGGTGAGTATCACGCTGCCGATAGGGCCGCAGATGGTGATGTCGTCCAGGGGCTGAAGCAAAGGCGCGGCGGGAAGGATGATCACTTCGATGCTGGCCTGATCTGTGTGGTTGCAGGCGATAGGGTTGGTCGCGACCAAGGTCACGGTATAGGATCCCGCTGTGTCATAAATGTGCGTCGGGGCTTCAGCCGTTGAAGTTCCGCCATCGCCAAAATCCCATTGCCAGGTGTCGCCGAGGTTGCTCAGGTTGGTGAACTGGATCTCGCTACCTGCACAGAGCGGTGCCGTCGCGGCCAGGTCGGCGATCACCAAGGGCGCCTCGAAATCGAATTTGAACACGCCGAGGTTGCAGTTGGTGGAATTGTTGGTGTTGCTCCAGGCCCCGGGCGTGGAGGGGAAATCATCATGGTTCCCGCAGCCCGCGCAGACCGCCCCGTACACACGCCCGCGCCGGTCGAAGCGGCTCGTACCGCCGTCCACGTGCTCTAGGCTTTGGGGGCCGCCGAAGTAGGTGGCGTAGGAAAGCCCGCTCATGTCGATGTCGAACACCGCGAGGTAGAAATCGTTGCCATCGGTCGTGCTTTGGTAGGCGTCCGGTGACACCGGAAGGCCGTTCGTAGTGAGCGTTCCCAATACCGCGCTGCCCCAGCCACTGATGTAGATCTTGTCACAATAGTCCACCAGAAAAGCGGTCGGGGAGATGTTCGGTACGCCGATGCCCGCACCTGACAAAGCGCCGGAACGGGAACTCCACAAGGTGCTCGTCAGGTTGTTCGAAAGCTTGGCCAATAGCTGTCCGCCGGTGCTCACGAAATAGGTGGCACCCGAGACGAGTTCGCCGGCGGGAGCGTTCGTTTGGCCGAACAGGTAGACGTTGTCCGCACCGTCCAGGTCCACGAAGTAGAACTGGTCGTAACCGGTGCTGCCGTAATAAGTAGAGGCCGACAAGCTGCTGCCGTCCGGGCTGAAGGAGGCCACGAAGGCATCGGCCTGCCCGCCGTGGTTCATGGGGCCCACGGTGCCAGGCGTGATGGGCAGGTTCTGGGAGACGGTGCCGCCGGCGATGAAGATGTTGCCGTTGCTGTCCTGTTCCAACGAGTAGGCAGCGTCCGCCAGTGAACCGCCGAACATGGTGCTCCAAACCAAATTGCTCAAGTCCGGGGTCAGCTCGAAGAGGACGGCATCGTGGCTTCCTCCGGTAAAGTATTCCCGGTATGCTCCCGGCGTGGTGGGGAAGTTGGTGCTCTGCGTGCAGCTTGCCACCAAGATGTTGCCGCTGGGCGTCACCTCCACCTCGCCGCGCATCTCATCCGCATAGTTGAATTTCAAGGCTGCCGCGCTGTTGATGCCGTCGTTGGCGTTGCCGCCCATATAGGTGCTCGCCAGCAGTTGCGAGCCGTTCGCGCTCAGCCGTGCCAGTATCATGTCCGTGCCGCTCGGGTAGGTGGTGCCGATGCCTTGCGGTGTGAAGAGCGTGCCCCCTCCGAAGCTGCTTTGGAAGGCGTTCGCCGTGGTGGGGAAATTCGGAGAACCGGTGGTGCCGAGCACGATCAATTCACCGGCAGGGTTCACGATCAGGCTGTGCGGAAGGTCATCGCCACTGCCGCCGAGAAATGTGCTCCAGATCAATGTCGTTCCCGTGGTGTCCCACTTGGTCAATGCGATGTCCGTGCCGGGGTTCTGGTTGCCGTCGCCACCGTTCCATGTGACATCGTACGCGCCCATGGTGGAGGGATAGCCTTGGCCGAACGCGCTGCTTCCGGAGTAGAGGAAGCCTTGTTCATCGAAGGCGGCGGAGTAGCCGAAGTTGTCCGTGGTGGAGCCCGAGTAGCTGGCGAAGGAGAGCACGGGGTCGATCACCAGCTCTTGGTCCCGATCATAAGCACCGAGCACAAAGGAGACCTCCGGACCTTTCAGCGCATAGCGGCAATCCACCTTCACCTCCTGCCCGTTCTTGACCTGGTACGCCAAGGGCACGGCCTCGATCATTTCACCCATGGAGGTCGATATGCGCAAGAGGCCGTCATTCAGCGTGATCCCGTTCGCTCCCTCGTAGGTGAATTTCACCTGCTTCGGGTCCGTGCCCGCGGCCACGACCACGTCATATTTCAATACGTCGCCGCCGCGTCGCAAACGCAGGTCGATACCGGGATACAGGTCGTGCTGTACCACGGCGGAAAAGGCATGTGCATTGGCGGCCCAATGGCTTCGGTCGTTCCCGATGAAATAGTTGTACGTGCCGCCTTGCACGCCGATCCCTTCGCAACGCACCGGGCCTGTGGCGTTCTTGAAACGCAGCCGCAAGGCGTGGTGACGGATGGTGCGCGAGGCATCCGGGTCGTAGCCGGCGATGTTGCCCGCATGAAGCTTCGCGATGGCTCCGGCATCAAAGCGGTCGATCACCACCGAACCGCGTTCGCACCACAGCGTAGCTTCAGGGGTTCCGGCGCGGAAAACAACCGCTTCCGGCCATTGGCCGCGGTTCTCGATAAAGCGCAACGCCGATTGGCCGTGTGTGGCCACTGCTACGGTGAGCAGTACGAGTAGGGGAAGGATGCGGCGTAGCATGGGCGTATGGAAGTCCCAAAGTAACCACGTTCTGCAGAAGTTGGAATAACGTCCCCGCAGGGTCACGCCAACGGGAACAACGAAGAACAGCGGACCCTGCGATGGCGTGAACTTCAACCAACGAGGCAACCCTCTGTCGGGTAATGCTAGATTTTTCTGCTCAGGGTCTCCGCCATACGGCGGAAGACCCTAAGTGGATGGAACTCGTTCACACCTCGAAGCCGATCAGCAGCACGTCGTCCACTTGGTCCTGCTCGCCGATCCATGCATCGAAGCGGGTCCTTATTTGCTCGGCCTGTTCATCCATGGGCAAGGTGGCCGTTTCCTCGATCCACGAAAAGAGCCCGCTCACCTTGAGCTTTTTGCCTTTCGGTCCACCGAATTGGTCGGGCACTCCGTCGCTGAACATATATACGCGGTCGCCGGCTTCGAGCTGTAGTTCGATCATCCCGAACCCTTGGTCGGGGCCACTTCCTTCGGCGCCGCCGATGGACCTGCGTGTGCCGCGTTCCCGCCTGAGCGTGCCCTTGCTGTAAATGAGCAGGTCGTGCATGGCGGCGGATGCACGCAACCGCCTGCTGGACATATCGATCTCGCAAAGACTGATGTCCATACCATCATGGCTGCTTGAGTCGCTGGCCTGGTATTGCAGCACGCCGCGCAGCTCGTTGTCCAGTTTCCCAAGCAGCACATCAGGAGAGTTCAGTTCGTGCACCACGCTCACCTCGCGGAGCAGCATGCTGCCGATCATGCTCATGAACGCGCCCGGCACGCCATGCCCCGTGCAATCCGCGCAAGCCAGGAGGACCTTGCTGCCGGACCGCCGGAACCAATAGAAATCGCCGCTCACGATATCGCGCGGCCGGTAGAACACGAATGACCCCGGCAGCGGGACATTCAGCTCATCGGTATCGGGAAGAATGGCCTGTTGGATCCTGCGCGCATAGGTGATGCTGTCGGTGATGTCCTTGTTCTTCTCCTCGAGTTCCTCCGTTTTTCGCTGGAGCTCGTGCGTACGCTCGTCCAGTTTTTTCTTCAGCAATTCCCGCATCTGGCGCTGTCTTCGCTCCCGAAGGCGGATGAAGCCCCATATGCCGAGAAGAACCAGGACCACGCAGGTGGTGATGAACCAGGGACGCTTCCACACAGGTGCTTTGATGATGACCCGAAGCGTGGCGGTGTTGCCCGTGAAGTCACCGCCGGTCAGGGCGGCTTGGACCTTCAGTGTGAAATCACCGTCGGCGATGCGCATGTAGTATGCCGAGCTCTGGTCGGTCTCGGTCCACTCCAGGTCATGCCCCTCCAGCTTATAGCGGTACCGCACGGCATCCGGGTCGCGCAGGCTGGTGCCCAGAAAGCTGAATTGGATCCGATAGATGTCCGGTGGAAGCTCGATCGGGCCCGTGGGAGCGATGTCCTTTCCGGAGACCTTGACCGAAGTGATCATCGCCATGGGGGGCAGGAAGCTCCGGACATCCCTTCCAGTGGCATAGCGCATCAAACCCTTGTCGCTCCCAAGCCAGATATTCCCGTCCGGCCCTGTGGCCAAGGTGTTCATCCGGCGGTCGGGTTCGAGGCCGAACTGGCGGTCGAAGGTGCGCACCTTCAAGGTAGCCCTGTCGATCCGGCTGGCCCCGCCCCGGTGACAGGTCCAAATGCCGCCGTGGCCATCGGCGGCGATCGCGTAGCAATAGTCCGACCGCAGTCCTTGCCCGGCGCCCAAGCCCATCACCAGGTCATCCTTCAGGTAGCGCACCCCGTTGCCGTTGGTGCTGAACCAGATGGTGCCGGTGCTGTCCTGCGTGATGCCTGAGACATGGAAGGCGTTGCCCTGCTCCGTAAGGGTGAAGCTCTTCACCTCGTCGCCGGAGACCATGCTCACTCCGCCGTTGTTGCAAGCGATCCACATCCGCCCCTGGGCGTCGCGGAACAAGCCGTTCACCTCATTGTGCAGCAACCCGTTCTCCGTGGTGATATGGCGCGTCCTTGCTGGGGATACGACGTATACGCCGTTGCTGGTCCCGATCCAGGTCTCATCGCCGTTCGCAGCCAAGGCCTGGATCTTCCGGCTCATGCGGTCACTGCCGATAGGGATAGGTTTGAATTGCCCCGTTTTATCCTGCCGCAGGGCTCCGCTGTTGGCCGTACCTATGCACAGAAGGCCATCCTCCCCGGCGATGAGTGCCGTGATGACCTCGGTCGGTATCCCGTTCGCTGTGCTCAACGTGTCCAGCTTCCGCAGGTCATTATTCTGCGCATGCAGGATCGCGCCGTGTATGCCGAACCACACGTCATTGCCGTGGAAGGCGATGGCGCGGACATCCGCGGCGGAGCCGGGCTCCGCCGCATAGTACACCACCGCGCGATCCAGTAATCGAGCCAAGCCGAGGCCGAAGCGCGCGAACCACAGGTTGTTCTCACTGTCCGAAAGCACCACGCCCACGTTGTTGCTGCCCAGTCCGTTCTCCTGACCATAATGCAGCAGCGAATGGATGCTGTCCCCGCGCAGGTCGATCTCGTACGCGCCTTGGCCGAACGTGCCCACGATAAGCTGCCCGAAGGCCCCGAAAGCGAGGTCGCGGACCTGTAGTCCGCCCAGCCCGGCCTGTTCACCTACCGGTGTTATCCCGGTTGGCGAGGTGCTTCTCAAGCTGAACCGGATGATGCCTTCATCCCCGGTACCCGCCATGATCAGGTCGCTTCCTGGCTGCGCGACCAAGGCGTGCACCGGGGAACGGGTCACGTTACCGAGGTCGCCGATAAATTTCACCGCGCCATTGGCGGAGGTCTGCAAGAGATGAAGTCCGTCACTTGCACCGGCGAGCAACAGCCCCTTGTTCAAGGCCAACAAGCTGTACCAGAGCACGTCCTCCTGGTTGATCCCCGGCTGGCAAGTGCCGTCGGCTCCGATATGGATGATCCCGTTGTTCTGTGCCGCCGCCCAGATCCCACCTTGGCCGTCACCGATGATGGCGTTGATGCTGCTGCTGGTGATGTCGCCCGTGTTCACTTTATGGAAAGCACCGTCGATGTACCGGCTGATGCCGCCCTCGCTGTGCCCGAACCACACACTGCCGTCTTGCTCGGGATGTATGCTGGCGACGAAGTTCTCCGCAAGGCTGTCCGCCGTGGTGAACATGGTGACCTGCCTGCCATCGTAGCGGCCGACGCCTGCACCGGTGCCGATCCAAAGCCGTCCCGTGGCATCTTGTGCAAGTGCGTGAACAAAGGCATTGGTGAGGCCGTCGGCGCTGCCTACCGGCTTCAGCTTATAGGTCTGGGCCCAGAGCGGCGCTATTCCCACCAGTACGGCCAGCAGCATCAACAGGCGCACCGGAGCGGTCTTCATCGGATCTTGCTGACGGCGATGGTCGGTTTGTACTGCGGCACGCCTCCGATGGGCACGGTGAAGAACGGTAGCAAGGCACCGTACTGGTTACGCACGTAGAACACCACGTTGTTGTTCTTCACCGCGCCGTCCGCTCGCTTGATGAAGCGTATGTCCAGCGAGGTGTTCAGCTCCTGCTTCACGATGGGGAGCACACTGCTTATCCATTGGTCATCTTCGCTGGCCAGGACTTGATCGCCCTTTTTTGCTACGGACACCACGCGGATGGTGCCGTCACCGTCCCAGTCGAAGTTGGTCTGCTTTATACTGATCACCCGCTCGTCCACATAGGGATAGATGTGCGAGACTTCCGCAGGGTCGTCGTGCAAGCGGAAGCTGTACTCGAAGGTGAAACCATTGCCGCCCTCGATCGCTTCGTTGGCATCCGGCTTCGAGCTCATGAAGTAGCGGTACAGGTTACCGTCGTCGCCGCTCTTGCCCTGTGCGATCATCTTGAAGACCCGCCCGCCGTATTCGGGCATGTACTCCCCGGAGCTCGGGTCGAAGGGGCCGAAGGCGTACCACTGCTTGTCATATTTGGCGTCCGCACCAAAGCTCCGGGCGGCAAGGAGATTCCCGCTCCGGTAGTTGCCTTCTGGACCGGTCTCGCGAGCGTCGGGGTCCGAGATGCAGCCTTTTCCACCATAGACCGAAAAGTTGGTAACGGTGTCGAAAGGTCCCTTGCCTTCATCGATCGCTCCCGAGCAATCCGGGTCGTAAACGCGGATGTAGATGGGCACGGTGGTGGTCTTGGGCACTACAAAGAAGAAAGTCTGGCTGTGGTCATCGTCACCCCATGAGGTCAGACTGTTCGCACCGAAGGTGACGAGGTAGGGGATGTTCTCCTCGGCCGCCGGCACAGGTTGTGCCCGGCACAGCAGCGGGGAGGCGACCATCAACGCCAGAAGGAAAGGGTCCGTGCGTTTCATGGATGTGCGGCTTCCCCGGCACTGCGGACGGACAGGTGGAATTCGACACGACGGTTATTCGCCCGGCCGGCCGCCGTAGCATTGTCCGCCACGGGACGGTCTTCGCCATAGCCCACCGGTGAAAGCCGCTCCGGTGCGATCTGGCGCTGCTTGAAGTAATCCACCATCCCTTGTGCCCGGGACTGAGAAAGGACCATGTTGCTCTGCGCTGTGCCCACGTCATCCGTGTGCGCCTCGATCACCAGGTCCACCTCCGGATACTTGCGCAGTAAGGCCAGCACACGGTCCAGGGAGGCATTGAAGGAGCTTTCGAAATCGCTCTCCCCGGTATTGAACCTGACGGTGGAGAAGCGGAGCACACTGTTGTTCAAGGCTTCCAGAGGGAGCACCTCGGCCTCGGCCAGGTCCATGTTCTTGTCGGCATGCACCTTCTCCACCACGGACCCGTTGAAGCCGGCCCGGTGTGCCAGTTGGAACGCGGTGAGGACCGAGAGCGGCGTTTTACCTGAACCGATGGAGTACGTGTATTGGCGCTGCGACGGCATGAAGCGCTCCTTGATGGCGTAGTACGGACGGATGGGCAGGAAGCGCGCGTCATCCAAGCCGACGCGTTCAGCCGATGCGAAGAGTTGCACGGTGAAGCTGACATCGGCCGCGGACTGCTTGTCCATTCCAGCGGAGTCCATGGGCAGCTCCTGATAGTTGAAGTCGGGTCGACCTCCTTGGGGAGAACGCACCGGGCCGGATGCCACTGCGGTGGATGTTGCGGCCAAGCCATCGATCACGACAACCTGCTTGAAAACACAATGGTTATCGGTTCCGCCGAGGCCGTTCGGCCCACCGAGCATGTCGAGCTTGATCGTGTACGTGCCTGCCTGTGCATAGGCGTGCTCGATGCGTTCACCCGATGCAGAGGTGCTGTCGCCGAGGTCCCAATGGATCTCGTTCGGCTCGAATCCCGGCAGATTGGTGTGTTCCGTATCGAATGCGATCAGCTGGCTGGTGCCCACACTGTCGTGTACATTGATGTACGCCTGTTCTTCGTCTGTCACCTCCAGCTCGTAGCTCACCTGGTTGTAATAGACGCTTTCGCTCACCGTGTCGATCAGGTTCAGTTTCACGGTATAGGTGCCGGGGCGAGGGAAGCAGTGGTCCGTGCTCGGGGACGCCACTTTGCTCCCATCGCCGAAGTCCCATTCATAGCGCATCGGCAGGGTGTCTGTATTCACTGAACCGGCGTCCTCAAAATGGTAGCAGTAGCTGTTCCGCAGTTGTTCGCTGCAATTGCGGAATAGCTGCGGCTTCCGTGAGAAGCTGTAGATCTTATCGGTTCCGCTCCTATCCGAACTGAAATAGCCGGAACTTCCTGCTGCGGTCACCGCATATCCAAGGTCGTTGCCGGGTGAGTTCAATGGAGCGGGAAGGCTCATCGGGATGGAGTATTCTCCGTATGTCGAGACACAGGAATAAATGTCCAATTGCCCAAGTCCGCCGCTGCGGTCCGAGGAAAAGTAGAGTTCGCCGTTGGTATCCAACGCCGGATAAGCTTCGTTCGTGGTGCTGTTCACCTCGTGGCCCAGGTTCTTCGGCGCGCTCCATCCGCTTCCTTCTTTCCGGCTCACGTAGATGTCCATTCCCCCAACGCCACCGGGCCTGTCCGATGCGAAGTAGAGCTGTTGTCCGTCCTTGCTGAAACAAGGCGACATGGTTGAGAAATCAAGGCCATTGTGAGCGAAGGCTTCCGGTTCGGACCACGTCTTCCCGTGCTTCACCGCGAAATACAAGGCGAGCTTATCCGCCTCGCTGCGCTTAGCGCTTGCTACGTTGCGTGTAAAGCAGATGGTGTCACCTTTCGCCGTGAACGCCGCTGGTCCGTCGTTGAACTTGCTGCACAAGGAGCCGTCCATCAAGCTTGGTGTTCCCGGCTTTCCCCCGCGGAGCTTTACGCTGTACAGGTCGGCCAATGGCTTTTTGCTCGTGGCGTCCGTGTAGGCGATGGCCTGTTCACGTGCCCGGACCGAAGTGAAAACAAGGATGCTGTCCACCAATATTGGGGCATAGTCCTCGCCCGTGGGCCGGATATTGAGCGCCTCCACGGTGTATGTCACTTGGGCCTGGCCGGGCAGGGCCAAGAAAGCGAGAAGCAGAAAAGGTGCGCTGCGTGCTCTCATCAGAAATAGCGCGGGTCCTTGGCTTTTACGTGATAACCGAACTCATACTGCAGCATCACTTCATGTGAGCCTTGGTGGTAGGTCCTTAGCCCGCTGATGCCGAGGTCGTACGCATAGCCGATGCGGAACTGCCTGGTGGGCATTACTTCCACGGAGAAGCAGACCGCGTCGCCCGTGCGATAGCTCACCCCGAGCCAGAAGCTGTCCTTCCAGATCATGTTCATGTTCAGGTCGGCCTGGACGGGGTTGCCACCGGCCTTGCGCAACAGCACCGAGGGCTTCAGTTTCAGCTCGTGATCAAGGTCCACCAGCATGCCTGCGGTCAGCATCGGTTGATAGTGGCGCGTGTCGTTCTTTACCTCCCAGGTCTCAGTCTGTGCATTGTAGGCCTGGCTGAGCATGAACGGAATGGAGAGTCCGGCGAAGTAGCGCTTATTGTAGTAGTAGGCCCCGGCACTGAAGTTGGGTTTCACCACGCCGCGGCTGTCGTTGGCGAATTCCACATCGCCGGCCGT
Source organism: uncultured Flavobacteriales bacterium (assembly GCA_963706125.1). Lineage (GTDB taxonomy): Bacteria > Bacteroidota > Bacteroidia > Flavobacteriales_F > PHOS-HE28 > PHOS-HE28. Next base: position 538,072 of record CAVPLQ010000003.1, on the reverse strand, counting down.
GGTGGTGCGAACATTGGTCCAATCCGCCTGCAATACCTTCAATCCAGCGCCGATGCCCAATGCTAATTTCCCGGTCCCAAGGCGCAGGCGATAGGCATAGTTGGTCATCGCTCCGGTCTCGCGGCTCACACCGATACGGTCGTTGTAGACCATCAGGCCCAAACCGATGTGCTTACGGTTCACCGGCGAATGGACGCTCAGTATTTGCGTGGTCGGTGCACCCTCGAAGCCCACCCACTGGCGCCGATAGGTGAGGTTCGCGGTGAGCGCATCACGACTGCCTGCATATGCGGGATTGATCAACAGCCCGTTGAACAGGTATTGCGTGGTGAGCGGCGTATGCTGCGCGTGAAGCGCCACCGTGAGCAGCGCGGCGATCGCCAGTGATATGTTCCGTTGTCCCTTCATCGCTTGATGATGACCTGTCCGTGGTACGTCTCTTCAGCAGTGAGGCTGAGGACATAGAAATAGGTGCCGTCCGCCAGTTCCTTACCGTTCCCGTCCTTGCCGTCCCATTCGTTGGCGTAGCCCGTTACATGGAGGACCTGCTGCCCATAGCGGTTGAACACGGTGAATTCATTGCCCGGGTACACATCGATCCCGATCACCTCAAAGCTGTCGTTCACGCCATCTCCGTTCGGGGAGAAGCCAGAGGGGATGAAAAGGTCATGCACCGTGATGGCCGTCGTGTCCGTTTGGAAGGGGCACGATCCGACGCGTGCGCTCAGCAGGATCAAGTTGGTGCCGATCGACAGGCCATGGATACCGGTACTGGCCAGATCGGGCGCAGTGATACTTCCGGAGCCGCTCATCACGGACCAGTGCAGCTCGGTGGCACCCTCGGCGAACCCGTTCAGCATTGCGCTTCGCGAGATGTTCTGCTCATGGTCCGGCCCGGCGTCCACGGCGGTCAGTTCTTCCGGCAGATGGTAAGTGATGATCACCGTGTCGACGCTACTGCACGGGCCGTTCGTGACCGTCCATTGCAAGGCATAGGTGCCGGGCCCGGATACTTGGGTCACCGCACTTGGCGACTGGGGATCATTGAACGTGACCCCTGTTCCCGCGCTCCATTGGCCGCTGCCAATGTTCAGGTCGGCCGCGAGCACATGTTCCAGTCCGCACTCGTCACCGTCCGTGCCGGCATTGGCCGTGGGGTTTGCCAGCACCGTGATGGCCCCGTTCTGCGCATTGGTGCATCCGCCCGTCGTTACGGTATAGGTCACGGTGAGATCTTCGCTGCTGCCTTGAGGCGTTAATGAAGAAGGATCGAAATGTTGGCCATCGGCCGCGATCCCGGGACCCGACCATGTGCCGCCGCTCTCACCGGTCACGGTGTAGGCCATATCCATTGGCTGCGCTGCGTTGCACAGCGGTGAAGGGCTGGTCCACGCTGCCGAAGGAGCTTCGGCCACGGTAACGATGACGGTGCTGCTTAGTGCGGAACATGGCGACACGGCTTCCACCGTATATGTAAAGCTGTCGGCAGGGTCGGAGGTGGGGTCAAAGCTCCCATCGGTCAGCGTGCCGTTGCTCTGGCTCCATTGGCCTCCCTGGTCCGGTATTCCGCCCAAGGCGGTGATGAGGTTGACGGGACTGCCATTGCTGCAGAGCGCGAGGTTCGCGGAGATCCCAGCGTTCGGCGGTGCTTGTTCCAGCACGGTGATGAATGCCGTATCAGCGGGGCACGGGCCGCTTCCTGCAACGATGTACATGATCGCTGCGGGATCGTCGGAGGCCGGATCGTACTGTCCGCTGCCGTTGCTCCAATCCCCTTCGGCGTCGGCGCCGTTGAGCAGTGTTGAGAGATCTACGAGAGCATCATTTCCGCAGAGGGTGATGGAGGAGTCGGCCCCGGCGTTCATCGCCAAGGTCTCCGTCACGGTAATGCTGGCTTGAGCATCCGTGCAAGTGGTCCCTCCTGGAACCGTGTAGGTGAAGGTGCCGGGACTGTCCGTTACCGGATCATAGGTGCCGATGCCTGCGCTCCATGTTCCTCCTGCATCAGCTCCGTTGCCCAGCAGGGCGAAGAGGTCGACAGGGTTGCCGATGGTGCAAACAGTGGTGGACGCATCGGTCCCCGCGTTCGGAGGGGTTTGCTCCAGTACAGTGATGAATGTAGTGTCCGAAGGGCATTGGCCGCTACCGACAACGATGTACATCACCGTTCCGGGATCGTCGGTGACCGGATCGTATTGTCCGTTGCCATTGCTCCAGGTTCCGCCAGCGTCCGCGCCGTTGAGCAAGGTTGTGAGGTCCACGGAAGGACCATTCCCGCAGAGGGTGATGGAGGAGTCGGCCCCGGCGTTCATCGCCAAGGCCTCCGTCACGGTAATGCTGGCTTGAGCATCCGCGCAAGTGGTCCCTCCTGGAACCGTGTAGGTGAAGGTGCCGGGACTGTCCGTTACCGGATCATAGGTGCCGATGCCTGCGCTCCATGTTCCGCCTGCATCAGCTCCGTTGCCCAGCAGGGCGAAGAGGTCGACAGGGTTGCCGATGGTGCAAACAGTGGTGGACGCATCGGTCCCCGCGTTCGGAGGGGTTTGCTCCAGTACAGTGATGAATGTAGTGTCCGAAGGGCATTGGCCGCTACCGACAACGATGTACATCACCGTTCCGGGATCGTCGGTGACCGGATCGTATTGTCCGTTGCCATTGCTCCAGGTTCCGCCAGCGTCCGCGCCGTTGAGCAAGGTTGTGAGGTCCACGGAAGGACCATTCCCGCAGAGGGTGATGGAGGAGTCGGCCCCGGCGTTCATCGCCAAGGCCTCCGTCACGGTAATGCTGGCCTGTGCACCCGCGCAAGTGACCCCGGCGGAAACTGTGTAGATGAACGTACCGGAGCTGTCCGAAGCCGGATCATAGGTGCCGTTGCCGGAACTCCATGTTCCGCCTGCATCAGCTCCGTTGCCCAGCAGGGTGAAGAGGTTCACTGGCGCACCGCTGGAACAGATGGTGGTGGAGGCGCTGGTGCCTGCGCCCGGTTGCGCCTCAATGGTGATCGTGGTGCTTGCCGTATCCGGGCAGGGCCCTGCGAATACCATGTAAATGGTATAGCTGCCCGGCGTGCTCGTCAGCGGTGTGATCGATCCCGTGGTAGCGCCCACGTTCGATCCGACCGGGCTGGCGCTGAAGACCCCACCGTTCGTGGTTCCCAGCGGCGAGATCGGAGAAGAGGAGGAGCAGATCGTGTCCATCGCATAGGTAAGCTCAAGGACCGGCGAGAGAACGATCACGGTAGCAGGGCAGCTCGCTGTAAGACCGGAAGGGTCCGTCACGACATAGTTCACGGTATAGGTTCCTGCAGGGAATAGCTCCCCGGAGAACACGGTTCCCGTACTGTCCAAGGTCGCGATACCGCTATTGTCCGCATACTGTGGCGGCGGGATGTCAAGCACCGCACCGCATTGACCCGGTGTGACCGTGCCGTGGACCGTGTCCGGGCAGGAGATGGTGGGTGAAATAGTGTCCAGCAGAACGATCTGCACCGAGATCACGGTATCGTTCCCCACACCGTCAGTCAGGTGTAAAGTCGCCGTGGTATCCCCGGTCACGACGGAGCCGGCATCGGGTGTTTGGTCATACGGCCCCATCCCGGAACAGTCCGTTACGCCGACCAGCTGGCCATACAGGTCCGGCATGGACGCCTGCCCGTTCGCGTCCATGTACAAGGTGTCCGCGGACGGGGCGGTGAACGTGGGCGGTGAAACATCCAGTACGGTGATGCTGAATGAACATGTGCCCGTATTGCCCGAATTGTCGCTGGCTTCCAATTGAACGATGGTCACTCCTAGCGGGAAGAGACTGTCCGATGCCTGTGCGGGGTCGCTGTTGGTCACTGCGACCCCGGTGGCACAATTGTCCATGGCGGTGGGCATGGCATAGGATACGTGCGCTCCACAAAGACTTGATCCCGAAGGAACGGAGATGTCGGAAGGACAAACGATCAAGGGAGCTTCCTCGTCCTGTACGGTCACGGTGAAGCTGTGTTCCGTGATGTTACCGGCGGAATCGGTGGCCCGAAGGAGGACCGTTGTGGTCCCGATGGGGAACGTGCTACCGGGGGCCTGGGCATTGTTCACCGCCATCACCGGAAGCGTGCCGTCACAGGCATCAATGGCGCTGGGCAGGGTGTAGTTCAAGATCGCGCTGCAGAGACCCGGTGCGGTGGCCAGCACGGTGTCGGCAGGTGCGGAGAATTCCGGGGCCTGCAAGTCGTTCACCGTGACGGTGAAGGAGCAAGAAGCCGTGTTGCCTGCCACATCGGTGGCCGTGTACGTCACCGTATTCACCCCGACGGGGAAGGTTGCACCGGATGCCAAGCCGGCGGTCCGTGCGGTGGTCACACCGGAACAGTTGTCCGTCCCGACAGGTGCAGTGTAGGTAACGGCCTGACCACAAGTTCCAGCGGCCGCGTTCACGGTGATGTTAGCGGGGCAAGAAATGGTAGGCGGGATGTTGTCCACCACGGTGATGATGAACGAGCAGGAAGCCGTGTTGCCTGCGGCATCGGTGGCGGTGTAGGTCACGGTGTTCACCCCCACCGGGAAGGTTGCACCGGATGCTAAGCCGGCGGTCCGTGCGGTGGTCACACCGGAACAGTTGTCCGTTCCGAGCGGCGGGGTGTAAGTGACCACCTGGGCACAAGTTCCAGCGGCTGCGTTCACGGTGATGTTCGCAGGGCAGGAGATGGCAGGTGGGTTGTTGTCAATGACGGTGATGGTGAAGGAGCAAGAAGCCGTGTTGCCTGCGGCATCGGTGGCGGTGTAGGTCACGGTGTTCATTCCCACCGGGAAGGTCGCACCGGATGCCAAGCCGGCGGTCCGTGCGGTGGTCACACCGGAACAGTTGTCCGTCCCGACAGGTGCAGTGTAGGTAACGGCCTGACCACAAGTTCCAGCGGCCGCGTTCACGGTGATGTTAGCGGGGCAAGAAATGGTAGGCGGGATGTTGTCCACCACGGTGATGGTGAAGGAGCAAGAAGCTGTGTTGCCTGCGGCATCGGTGGCGGTATAGGTCACGGTGTTCATCCCCACCGGGAAGGTTGCACCGGATGCCAAGCCCGCAGTTCGCACAGTGGTCACACCGGAACAGTTGTCCGTCCCGACAGGTGCAGTGTAGGTAACGGCCTGACCACAAGTTCCAGCGGCCGCGTTCACGGTGATGTTCGCAGGGCAGGAGATTGCAGGCGGGATGTTGTCGCCGACGGTGATGGTGAAGGAACAGGAGGCCGTGTTGCCTGCGGCATCGGTGGCGGTGTAGGTCACGGTGTTCATTCCCACCGGGAAGGTCGCACCGGATGCCAAGCCGGCGGTCCGTGCGGTGGTCACACCGGAACAGTTGTCCGTCCCGACAGGTGCAGTGTAGGTAACGGCCTGACCACAAGTTCCAGCGGCCGCGTTCACGGTGATGTTAGCGGGGCAAGAAATGGCAGGCGGGATGTTGTCCACCACGGTGATGATGAACGAGCAGGAAGCCGTGTTGCCTGCGGCATCGGTGGCGGTGTAGGTCACGGTGTTCACCCCCACCGGGAAGGTTGCACCGGATGCCAAGCCGGCGGTCCGTGCGGTGGTCACACCGGAACAGTTGTCCGTCCCGACAGGTGCAGTGTAGGTAACGGCCTGACCACAAGTTCCAGCGGCCGCGTTCACGGTGATGTTAGCGGGGCAAGAAATGGCAGGTGGGATGTTGTCCACCACGGTGATGGTGAAGGAGCAAGAAGCTGTATTGCCTGCGGCATCGGTGGCGGTGTAGGTCACGGTGTTCACCCCCACCGGGAAGGTCGCACCGGATGCTAAGCCGGCGGTCCGTGCGGTGGTCACACCGGAACAGTTGTCCGTTCCGACCGGCGGGGTGTAAGTGACCACCTGGGCACAAGTTCCAGCGGCTGCGTTCACGGTGATGTTCGCAGGGCAGGAGATGGCAGGTGGGTTGTTGTCAATGACGGTGATGGTGAAGGAGCAAGAAGCCGTGTTGCCTGCGGCATCGGTGGCGGTGTAGGTCACGGTGTTCATTCCCACCGGGAAGGTCGCACCGGATGCCAAGCCGGCGGTCCGTGCGGTGGTCACACCGGAACAGTTGTCCGTTCCGACCGGCGCGGTGTAAGTGACGGTTCTTCCGCAAGTCCCAGCTGCCGTGTTCACCGTGATGTTCGCAGGGCAGGAAATAGCTGGCGGAATGTGGTCCACCACGGTGATGGTGAACGAGCACGAAGTGGTGTTCCCAGCTGCATCGGTGGCGGTGTGGGTCACGGTGTTCACCCCTATGGGGAAGGTCGAACCAGAAGCCAGACCAGCGGTGCGCGAAGTCGCAACGCCTGAGCAATTGTCCGTTCCGACAGGTGCATTATAGGTGACGACCTTATCGCAAGAGCCAGCGGCTGCGTTCACGGTGATGTTCGCAGGGCAGGAGATCGCAGGTGGGATGTTGTCCACCACGGTGATGGTGAAGGAACAGGAGGCCGTGTTGCCTGCCGCATCGGTGGCAGTATAGGTCACGGTGTTCACCCCGACGGGGAAGGTTGCGCCGGATGCAATGCCCGCAGTTCGCGCGGTGGCAACGCCGGAACAGTTGTCCGTACCGACAGGGGCGGTATAGGTAACGGCCTGACCACAAGTTCCGCCCGCCGCGTTCACGGTGATGTTCGCCGAACAAGAGATGTCAGGCGGAATGTTGTCGGTCACCGTCACGGTCTGGGTACAGGTTGCGGTATTCCCGCTGGCGTCGGTGGCGGTCCAGGTCACCGTGTTGGTTCCTTTGGGGAAGGCCGAGGGAGCATTGTTGGTCACCGTGACACCCGTGCAGTTGTCGCTGGCGGTCGGTGTGCCCAAGTTCACGCCCGTGGCGGTGCAACCGCTGTTGGTGTAGGCCAGCACGCTCGCGGGGCATGTGATGGTCGGCGGAATGTTGTCGGTCACCGTCACGGTCTGGGTACAGGTTTCGGTATTCCCGCTGGCGTCGGTGGCGGTCCAGATCACTGTGGTGCTCCCTTTGGGGAAGGCCGAGGGAGCATTGTTGGTCACCGTGACACCCGTGCAGTTGTCGCTGGCGGTCGGTGTGCCCAAGTTCACTCCCGTGGCGGTGCAACCGCTGTTGGTCGTGGCCAGCACGTTCGCGGGGCAGGTGATGGTCGGCGGGGTATTGTCCAAGGCCGTTATCGTCACCACGTTGCTGATGCCTGCCGGGCATGGCGGATCATTGACCTGCGCCTTGAGCAATGTGGTTTGGGTAACGGAAGAAATAGTGAACGTTGCACCAAGTGGACCCTGAACCTGCCAGGTCCCCCCATTGTCGAGCGACGTGCTCCAGTACACTGCGCCTGCGCTTTGACCGGTCAATGTGGCGGTGAACGCGCTGCCGGGGCACACATTCCCTCCCGTCAAAGCCCCACCGACAGGCACTGTGGCAACAACAACGGTCTGCGTAGTGCTACGACCATTTGCCGTATAGGTGATATTCGCATTGCCGCTGAGCCCCGAGGGATCGAAGGTGGTGCCGGTAACACCGTCCCCGGACCAGGTGCCGTCGGTCGCGCTTCCGAAATTGTAGAATACACCGTCCACTTCACAGGTGGTACTACCTGCACGTGTCAGTTTGACGAAGCGCATCGGTGCCGTTGCCACGACAGCGCTCAAAACCATCACCGTGGAACCGGTGGTGATCATGCCGTGATCGGTGAACCCGCCCGCCCCGGCAAATGAGCCTTGCACATTCATTATCGCTGCACCGCCCGTACTTCTCCAGCGGATGATCAACTTTTCCCCGACAGGGATCGTGTTGCCCAGATCGATCACGATCTGATCGCCTGAATTGTCGAAAACGGCCACACCACCGGGCATTTGGCCCAAGGCACCTCCCGGCCCGTTGGATCCGTTGGACCCGATCCCGGAAGAGGAGAATACGGCAATGCCAGATCCCGATCTTTCCGGTATCAGGAGGGAGGTAAGGTTCAACGGGCCATCCGTCCGGCAGAAGGGTCCCGGAGCGATGAACCTGGAAGGATCGCGGAATTCGGCCACATCGAAGTCCAGGTCGTGCAGCTTGGCAACGAATAAATTTTCCGAGTCGTCGTCGGAAAAGAACGTGTTGAAGGTGATCTCATTCTGATAGCTGCCTGCCACGTAAACACCACCACTGCCGTCCAGCGCTACCCCGTTCGGCAGGTCATTTTCATCCCCGCTGGGTGTGATCGCCCACTTGAGGGTTCCACTGCCGTTGAATTTGGACACAAAGACCTGTACGTCATCCTCACCGCTGAGCGAGGTGCTATTCGGCAATGTGAGGTACTGTTTGTATGTGCCCGCAAGCAGGACGTCGCCATGGCTGTCCGTGGCCAAGGCGCGGCCCACTTGAGCATGGTTGCTCGAACCGGTGAACGTGCGCACCCAAACGGTCTGACCGCTGGTCTTGTTCAACTTTGCGAGGTAGCCATAGTCATGTGGGTTTCCGGTACCGGCCACCACCATGGTGCCGGGGAAAATGGAATTATTATGGCTGCTTCCGGAGATGTAGACCGCGGTACTTGAGGCAGCCAGCCCCAGCGCATTGATATTATCGCTTCCGGGGTTCGCCACCGATTGGGTCCAGTTCAGCTGGCCCGTGGTGCTTACGGCCAGCACATCCGCGCTCAGGTTGTTCCCGGTGGTCACTAATGGGAGGGTAGCTGGGCCGGTGCTGCTTCCATAGGTGTATGCAGTGCCTTTGTGGACGCCAAGTGCAAAGACCTGGGTGCCGTCGGTGGCGACCGCGTTGAACGCGCTGTTCTCCCCGTTGAAACCAGCTTCTATCCATTGGCCGGCACCATCAGTGGCCTGCAAAGCCACTAGGAACGCATGGTCGATGTTCGTATTCCCCGGCATCGATGCAGGCGTGCTCATACCGGCAATGAGGTTGGGGCCACGAAGGGAACCGCCCACAAAGACCTGCCCGTTCGCATAGCAGATCCCATTACCCCTGTCGTTTCCGGCCCCACCAGCTTTTATCTTCCATTGCAGCGCACCGTTCGCATTGTAACAGGCTACGAAGATGTCCTCCCCCCCGGCGGAGGACATTGTCTGGATACTACCGGTCGGACCGGTGAAGGAGGCATTGGTCCCGGAGCAATAGCCCGTCACGTAGACACGGCCCTGCATATCGGTACAGACTCCGGTAATGCCGTCGCTTCCGTCTCCGCCCAAGACGATCCGCCATAGCACGGCACCGTCCAAGGTCTGTTTTACCAAATATCCATCACTGCCCGTGTTGCTGCCGAACAACACGGACCAAGGGCCGCCCAGTATGCCGCTGAATCCGTTCTCCGCCTGTCCGGCCGTGTATACAGCGTTGTTCAGTGAGTCTACGGCGATGCTCGAAGCGAACTCGATCTGGCTAGTGGCCAGTTTGCTGGACCAGGCCCAACCATCTGGTGTTTGGGCCGAGGCACTTGGTGTCCAAGATACCACGGAGAGGCCCCCGACCACCATGAGCGCCCACGTTCGAACGCGGTTGAGCAGGCGGTTCTGATGCGCAAAGAACCCGATGCCAAGAAGGCGATCCAGTCCTGTGCAACAGTTTGCGGAGATGCGGTTCAAAATAGGAGCTTATACGTTTACAGGGGTGCCGAACGGAACATCGGGCACCATGGTCGATAGGCTCATACGGCATGGATCCGACTAAGTTCCATTTTGGGTGGGACGAAGAATTGGTTCTCGTCGACGAACCACTGCTGGGTATCGCTGAGCGAAAATTCATGCTCCGTCGGCGGGATCCTTACGCCCGGCTTGCTTTCTCACTGGAATGGTGTAGTACCGGTCCAGTTGCCTCCGCAGCCGATGGAAACGGTAATACCCCACCGCTAGGGAGACCACGCAAAAGGTCAAGGCCAGGTAGCCCACATAATGGAGGTTCCCGTGGCCTTCCAACTGCACCAAGGCGATGCCGCCGATCAATAGGTACAGCGATGAGCGGATGTAGCTCAACAGGGTCCGTTCATTGCCCAAGCGCGTGCGCTCCAAGGCCAAATGGTCCCGTAACGTCAACCGTTCGCGGTTGTGGTACCGTGGATGCTTCAGGCGCAACATCCGTTGCAGCCGGTAAAGTCGGGTGTCCATGGTGGTAAGGTAACAACCGGATGCGCATGGCCAAAGACGTGCAGGCGTCCATATTCCACGGGTGCGGTTATCTTGGCCAACGACCTCATCCGAAAAAACCAGATGTCGCACGCACGCTCCTTCATCCTCCTCGTTCTCTCCGTTTCTATTGCCTCCACCGTTGGTACCACACCCGCTCGCGCCCACGAAGGCATGTGGGTCCCTACGCTGCTCAAGGCCATCGAGGGCGACATGCGCACGGAAGGGTTGCAGATCTCCGCGGAGGACATCTACAGCATCAATAACGGATCGCTGAAAGATGCCGTCGCCCTGTTCGGCGGCGGTTGCACGGCCGAGGTGGTCAGCACACAGGGCCTCATCCTCACCAACCACCATTGCGGCCACAGCGCGATCCAGGCCCACAGTACGCTGGAACACAACTACCTCCGCGATGGTTTCATGGCCGCCACGCTAGCTGATGAGCTGCCTAGCCCAGGCCTCTCCGTCACCTTTATAGTGCGCATGGAGGATGTCTCGGACCGTATCAACGCGCTGCTGAAACCGGGAATGGGAGAGGAGGAGCGCGATGCCATTGCGCGGCGCGAAGGGGATGCGATCGCTTCGGAGGCCGTGAAAGGCACGTTGCGGGATGCCGTGGTCCGTCCGTTCAACTACGGCAACAGCTGGTTCCTCATCGTCAGCGAGACCTTCCGCGATATCCGCCTCGTGGCCGCCCCGCCCGCAGGCATCGGCGAGTTCGGCGGCGATACCGACAACTGGATGTGGCCCCGGCACACCGGGGACTTCAGCGTCTTCCGCATCTACGCCTCACCGGAAAACGAGCCTGAGGAACATGCCGCCGGGAACAAACCCTTCACGCCGCACCGCGCCTTCACTATCGACATGTCCGGCGCGCAGGAAGGCGAGTTCGCCATGATCTTCGGCTTCCCCGGTTCCACGGAGTATTACATCCCCAGCTTCGCCGTGAAGCAGGTGATGGAGGATGACGACCCGCTCCGCATCACCATGCGTACCGCAAGCCTCAACGTGATCGATGCCGCTATGAACGCCAGCGAGGCCACCAAGCTGCAGTACGCTTCCCGGCAACGCCGTATCGCCAACGGTTGGAAGAAGTGGCAGGGCGAGGTCCGCGGCCTGAAAGAACTGGACGCCGTAGGAAAGAAGCAGGCCGAGGAAGCCGAATTTCTCCGCAGGTCCGAAGGCATGCCGGAGTATGCCGGGATCCTGCCGCGATTGGAGAAGCTGTATACTGATCAGATGCCCTATGCGCGGGCGCGCAACCTGTTCAGTGAATTCATCTACACCGGTGCCGACCTGCCGCGCTTTGCCATGGGCTTCACTAAGCTGATCGAAGGCCGCGATACGAGCACGAAGGCCGTGGCCGATGCCGAGGTGAAGCGGTTGAGAGCAAACGCAAGTGCCTTCCTCAAGAACTACAACGCCGCGGTGGACCATGATGTCTTCGCCGCGCAATTGCCCATTGTCCTTCAACAGCAAGTACCATCGCTTGCCCCGCCCGAGCTACAGGTCGTGGACGGCAAGTTCAATGGGGATACCAAGCGTTATGCGGATGATCTCTACGCCCGCAGCGTCTTTGCCGATAGTGTGAAGCTCTTCCGACTCCTCGACGGTTATTCCAAAAAGAGCGCCAAGCGCATGGCCGAGGACCCGGCCTACCGGTTGGGTAAGTCGTACAGTTCGACCTATGCGGAAAAGGTGGCCCCACGCTACAATGCCATCAGTGACAGCCTGGACGCCGCATTGCGTGCATGGTCCAAAGGGCTGGTCACGTTGTTCCCTGAAAAGACCTGGTGGCCGGATGCGAACCTCACGCTGCGCCTAAGCTATGGCAAGGTGGAAGGAACCTATCCACGGGACGGTATCGCCTATCTGCCTTACACCACCCTGATCGGTGTGATGGGAAAGAATATTCCCGGCGATCCCGAGTTCACCGCCCCGCAAAAACTCATCGATCTGTACAACGCCAAAGACTATGGTCCCTATGCAACGGACGGCGAGATACGCACTTGCTTCCTTTCCTCCCTGCACACCACCGGTGGAAACAGCGGCAGCCCCGTCTTCAACGGCAAAGGCGAACTGATCGGCATCAACTTCGACCGCACCTGGGAAAGCACCATGAGCGACATCCTCTTCGATCCCGCCAAGTGCCGCAACATCTCGGTGGACATCAAGTACGTGCTGTTCATCATCGACAAGTACCTCGGGGGGCGACACTTAGTGGATGAAATGGATCTGGTGGGCATGGATGCCCCTCCGCATGTGATCGAGCTTCCGCTGCACCATTGACTTGGTTGTCAGGGTAGCCTTGAGATGTCCGCGAAAGCCCGTCGCCCTGCAATGCAGCCGGACAACTGACAACCAACAACTGACAACTACGGAGCGAAGCGCCTCAATTCACTTTCTGAACGTCCGCGGTAATGCGCAGCACGGTCTGGCTCGGCTCGGTATTCGCCGTAACCGTCACGGTTTTGTTCTGCTGCCCTTCCTGCTTGCCCGGCTTGTAAACTATGCTGAGGTCGCCGCTCTCACCCGGGGCGATGGGGTGCTTGGGATAGTCGGGGACGGTACAGCCGCAGCTACCCACGGCGTTGGTGATCACCAAGGGTTCTTTGCCCGTGTTGGTGAACTTGAATACGTACTTGTTCTCGCTGTCCTGTTTGATCTTACCGAAATCGTGGGTGGCCGCAGCGTAACCGATGGTCGTCGTGGGACCTTCATAGCCCGATGGGGGCATCGGTGCGGGCGGCGTCAGGGGGTCGAAGGTGCTCTTGGCCGCCGAGGAGACCGGTGGCGTTTTCGCTGCGGCCGGTAATGGGGCGAATGTGGGGACGGTGGTAGCGGCCTTTCGCTGGTCAACGGCCATGAAGACCACGGTGGCAGCGATGATGGCCAGCAGGGCGATCTTGATGTTCTCCTTCATTTCGTTATGTGTTGGATGCTTGGCGCGAAAGTAGGGGAAGCGATGGGGTCAGTGCCATCAACGCTCCGTCAATTAACAGGTATTTTGATCCTCAGGGCATGGAATGAAGCCCTTCGCTCAGCGTTCCGCCAGCTTGGTGCGCTGTAGCTCATCGTCGGTGATCACGCGTAAGGCCTCCTCATAGCTGAGGTCCACCGGATTGTCCGCATTGATCACTTGCCAATAGGCCGAGGTGTTCCATACGTCCCGGGCGATCAGCGCCTTCAGCCGGAGGTCCACCAAGCGTTGGGAGCGGGCCATGCCCGCGCTGTCCGGCTCGATCTTGGCCTCTTCAGCCAGTTTCTCCATGGCACTGGTCAGGTCGGGGCCCACGGTGAAGTTCTTCCGGAAGGCGTCCACGTCCTTGTACTGGCGCTGCAGGTCCGCGCGGTGCTTGTCCACGTAGTTGATCGCTGCGGTATTGGTGATGCCTTTGCGCACGAGCTGGCCGAACCAAGCGGAGCTGAGCGAGGTGTCGATGGGCACGAAGACGTCCGGCACGATACCGCCGCCGCCATAAACGATGCGCTTGTTATTGGTGTAGTACTTCACGGTGTCCTGGATGTGGATGCTGTCCGCGCTGGTGAGTTCCCCGTCGCGCAGGCGGTCCATGCCTTCGTGGCGATACGCATCCAACCCGTCCGCATAGGACTTCTGGATGCAGCGGCCGCTGGGCGTGTAATAGCGTGCCACCGTGAGGCGCACTGCGGAGCCGTCCGGAAGCATCACTGGACGTTGCACGAGACCTTTTCCGAAGGAGCGACGACCGACGACCACTGCACGGTCCCAATCCTGCATCGCGCCGGTGACGATCTCGCTGGCCGAGGCACTGCCTTCGTCCACCATCACCACCAGCCGGCCTTTCTCGAATTTGCCGACCTTCGAGGCGTACAGATCCTCGCGGGGAGAGGTACGTCCCTCGGTGTATACGATCAACTTCCGGTCGCCAAGGAACTGGTCCGCCATCTCCTGGGCCGCGCGCAGGTATCCGCCGCCGTTGCCTTGCAGGTCGAGCACGAGGTCCTTCATGCCCTGTTTTTTCAGGATGTCCAGCTTATCCGAGAATTCCTTGGTGGTGGTGGCGCCGAAGCGGCTCACTTTGATGTAGCCCACGCCCGGCGCCGCCATATAGGCCGCCTCCACGCTGTAAATGGGGATCTTGTCCCGCGTGATCGTGAAGTCCAACGCTTCCTTCTCTCCGTGGCGCACCACGCTGACGTTCACCTTGGTGCCTTTAGGGCCGCGTAGCAACCGGATCACGTCGGCGTTCTTCACGCCCGTGCCGGCCACGGTTTCGCTGTCCACCTTCACAATGCGGTCGCCCGCTCGGATGCCTACACGCTCACTGGGGCCGCTCGCGATGGCATCCACGACGTAAATAGTGTCGCGCACGATGTTGAACTGGATCCCGACGCCCTCGAAGTTGCCCTTCAGCGGTTCGTTCACTTCCTCGAGGTCCTCCTTCGGAATGTAGACGCTGTGCGGGTCCAGGTCCGCGAGCATGCTCACGATGGCGGAATTGACCAGCTTGTTGTCATCCACACTGTCCACGTACATGTGTTCGATCTGGTACAGCAGGGCCTGCAACTTCGTAGCGGCGGGGCTGGGCTGTGAAAATGCAGGAACAGCCGCAAGAACGGCGAGGACGAAAAGGAGCTTCTTCATGTGCTGGAGGCGGGGAGGTCGGTAGATGGGGCATCGGCCCCGATCAACGCATCCGACAGATCTTCCGGATCGCACGAATTTAACGAGAGCGCGGGAAAGAGGTTGGCCGAAGCGTGGTTAAGTGATGTTAAGCATGATGGAAGGCTCTACCACAAAGAACACCAAGGATGCAAAAGCAGGGTCCGTTTTTTACGGTCGTCGGCCTATTGTCGCGGCCAAAGCATTCACTATCCGATCGCCTGCACGGAGCTCGGTCGAAGTGCCTGATCGTCGATCTCCTTATAGCCCGAACAGGAACGTACCGCCCTGCTTGATCTCCCCCTTGCGCCATTTTTCCTTCTTCACCAGCTTGCCGTTCTGGAAGTACTTCCAACTGCCGTTCTTCCGGCCTTCCTTGTAATGGCCCACGATGCCTTGGTCGCGGAAGGCCCACGTGCCGTCGCGTTTGCCCATGCGGTACTGGCCTTTCACGGTGATGCGGCCGGTGGGGTCGTATTCCGACCAGTCGCCGTGCAGGGACCCCCACCCGTATACCGCGAAGATGAGCTGCTTGCCGTCCGGATAGAAGGCCCTGTAAATGCCGCTGGGCTTGCCGCGCTTGTAATTCAATTGCACGGCCACCCGCGTGGTATCAAAGGCGTATTTGCCTTTGCGGAGGTAGCTCACTGAGCCTTGCAAGGGCGCATAGGTGACCGCGTAGGCCACGGTGGCACCGTTCTCGGTGATGTAGAGCGAATCCGGCTGGGCGTGGAGGAGGGTGCCGAGCAGCAGTGCGGAAGAAAAGAGGAGCTTACGGAGCATGCGTGGATGAGGCGTTCTTGGCCCCGGTGACGATGGTGAAAGAGCGGTGCAGCACATGGCCGTCACCGTCGGTCAAAGTTAATCGGTGCGGTCCGTCCGCAGGTGAAAGTGCCATGCGATGCTCGCCGACAGTGGTGCCGAGGAAGGTGCGGTCGAGGTCCCAGAACAGCGTGGCCTTGGGGTCGCGGTGCGCCACTTCCACCACCATGTTCCCCCGGCTACCGTCCAATTGCACCGGGATCAGCAAGGTGGAATTGGCATCCGGATAGAGGATCTCCATGGGGCTGTCCGCATTGTGCGCGCCGTCCTTCCAAGGAGGAAGCGGGCGGTAGCTCGGGCTGCGCTGGGCGAAGTAGTATTCCATCCCGGGTGGGAGCACGAACCACGATGTTGGGATTCCTTGGCCACCGCTCACCCGCCAAGTGCCTGTGGGGTCCAAGAGAATACGGCGATGGTAGGGGCAGACCGGCGTGCGCATGCCCTCGTGCGGGATCCGTGTGGTGTCCGCTTGCGGGCAATCGATACCGGCACGGAAGCCGGTGGTGCGGCACACGGCTGCCCGTACCATTTCGTCGTAAGGCGGATCATAGGCAGGGCTGTTCGGTAGAAGGCCGAAAAGATCGAAGAGCAGGGGAGCGGCGGCCAAGGTGCCCGTGAGGCCGGGACGTCCCTCGCCGCTGGCATTGCCCGTCCACACCGCCACGCAATACTTACCGGTAAGCCCGATGGCCCAGGCGTCGCGGTGGCCGTAGCTGGTGCCGGTCTTCCAGGCGATGTGCTTCTGCCCGGTGAAATGGCTCCAGCCCTGCTCGTCCGCGGGCCTCGCAACTTCCCGCAGCGCCTTCAGGGTGAAGTAGATGGAGCTGGCACTGAGCGTGGGTGTTCCGTCGAGTGCGGCAATGCTGTCGCTCTGGGCAGTTTCCGACATCAACACATGCGGCGGACGGATATCGTCTTTCCGGTAGGGCATCCCCATCCGACCATAGTTGCCCAGCACACGGCCCATGCTGGCATAAGCACCGGCCAATTCCCACGGTGTGGATTCCGCACCGCCCACGATCAGTGACAATCCATAATCGGCGGCGCTCCGGTCAATGGTCTTCAGGCCCATGGCACGCAGCATCAGCAGGGTGCGGTCCACGCCGTGGGTGTGAAGGGCCCGCACCGTGGGGACGTTCAGCGAGCGGGCCAGGGCTTCGGAAGCAGGTACGGCACCGCTGTAATGCTCATCGTAGTTGCGCGGCGAAAAGTCGTTGTAGCGCGTGGGGATATCGGCCAGCAGCATGTTCGGCAGAAGCTCCCCGCTCTGCAGCATGTCCGCGTAGAGGAAGGGTTTCAGCACGCTGCCGGTGCTGCGCCGTGCCCGGAGGATGTCGACGTCGCCCGCGTGATCGCGGCCGGCGCCGCTGAGGTTGCCCACATACGCTAGTACGGCGCCGGTGGGCACGTCCACGATGATCGCCGCCGCGTTATGCACTTCGTTGGCGACCAATCGGGAGGCATAGCGGTCCGCGGCTTCGGTAGCGCGGTCCTGTAGGTGGCCTTGCAACGTGGTCCGCAGAAGCTGGCCTTCATGGCCTATGGCTTTCAGTGTGGTGAGCAGATGCGGCGCGCGTTGTGGCAGAGGCTTGGTCGCGCCCGGCAACGGCTCTTCTTTCGCCAACGACCACTCCATGCTGTCGATGGCATGGATGAGCACCAGCCGGTCCAAGAGCCGGTCGCGTTTCGCGCGCAGGGCGGCGTGCCCTTTGCCGGGATAGATCGCCGAAGGAGCATTGGGGAGCACGGCGAGGGTTGCACTTTCGCTCCAGCTCAACCGTTCCGCCGGGCGCCCATAGTAGCGCCATGCTGCAGCGTCCAGGCCCACCACGTTGCCGCCGAACGGTGCATGGTCCGCGAAGAACGCCAAGATCCGGTCCTTGTCCCAGCGCAGTTCGATCCGCAACGCGAGCAACGCCTCGATCGATTTCTCCCCGTAAGTGCGCCCTCGGTTTTCACGTGCAAGCCGGGCTACCTGCATGGTCAAGGTGCTGCCGCCGCTCACCACATGTCCGGCCTTGCGGTTCTGTTGCCATGCCCGTACCAACGACTGCGGCCGGATGCCGAAGTGGCTGCGGAAATGCCGGTCCTCAAACTGGATGAGGCAGGTGGCAAAGCGCTCCGGCACCCGCCCAGCAGGCGGGAATCGCCATTGACCGTCCGTTGCTACAGTTGCGCCGAGCAGGTTCCCATCGCGGTCCATCACCACCGTGGAGCAGGGTGCATCGAAGAGCGGTGACATCGGCCCCCATCTCGCCCATGCGAAGAGCAATACCAATACGAGTGCCGCGATGCCAAGACCACGGCGGTGTGCAACGGCCCAGTTCCGCAACCTGCTTCGCATGGTCCGCGCCCCTTATCGGGGTGCGCCCGTGGACTGCGTGGCGGGCTTTGCCGGTGCCGCCGGTGTCCGTGGCATGGGGTCCTGCTCGAACATGTGTACCGGTAGTTTGCGAACACCGTATTTGGCCTTCAATATGGTGCGGCTCTCACTGCCCTCCTCGATGGTGGCAAAGCGCAGTACGTCGATGTCCGTGGTGTCGGTGAACGACTCCGGCCATTCGTGCCGCACCCAGGTGATCAGTTGCGGCGTGGTGAACATCTCGGTGGTCTCGAACAAGGGCGAGATCTCCACCGTGGGACCGTTCCTCCAATTGCCGATCGCATAGCTGTAGATGGTGTTCTGCGCGGAAGCTGCGGTGGCAAACGCGAAGAATGCGATGCCGAGGAGGAGGAGATGTGTTCTCATGGTAAAAATGTCGAGACGCAAAGATGGGGCCGGAGGTCCATCCTGCTGATCAGCAATGAACAGAGAGGCGGTTCAACGCACCTTCAGTATGCTCTTCACCTGCTGCCGGCTTCCGTTCTGCAAACGGCAGTAGTAGACGCCAGCGGGCATGTCGCCCAGATCACATCCTGTCGTGTGCGTTCCGGCTGGCATGTCCTGGTTCACCAAAATGCGCATGATCCGGCCCTCCTCGTTGAACACTTGAAGTATGACGCGCCCGCCGTTACTGGTGAAGCGAACGGAGGTGGTCTCCGTGAACGGGTTCGGCCAAACGTCCAATAGGGATTCGCCAGCACCTTGGTTCAGCTCATGAAGCCCTGCGCTAAGGCAACCGGCCGGATCTACCAAGGTGAGCGGTTGGTAGAAGTCGAGCAGCACTTGGTCGATCTCCGCTTGCGGCACGCAGAACCAGTCCTTCAATACTGAGGCATATACGCTGCGGAAGTCGTACTGCATCGGCAGGTTCGTGTTGTAGGTGGTGTTCGGGTCGATCTGCGGGTTCTGGCCCAGCATGCCCGGTACCACCTGCGTGCCGAACATGAAGATCGGCTCCGCCGAACCATGGTCCGTGCCACCGGAACCGTTGCTCATGATGCGGCGGCCGAACTCCGAGAAGGTCATCCCGATCACGCGGTCCTCCAAGTTGAGCAGGTACAGATCGTCCTGGAACGCGCGGATCGAATCGCTGACACCTTGGAGCAGCGTGGCGTGCGCGCCGATGGTGTGGTCCCCGGTATCGGTCTGTTCGGCATGCGTGTCGAAGCCGTTCAGGCTGACCCAGTACACGCGGGTCTTCAGGCCACCGCAGATCAACTGCGCTACGATCTTCAGGGCCTGGGCCAGCTTTGCGCCGGGCTGGTTGCCCGTGGGGTACAGCGTGCTCTGGTTGCAGCCTTGCACGGCCGCGGCATTGATCACATCGCCGTACTCGTCGGTCTGGCGCTGGACGGTGCGCACGAGATCGAGCCTCTCGCCGCGGCAGTCCGGGGTGATGGGGTCCACGTACAGGCTGCCCGTGAGGTTGAGCGGATCCTCGGTGTTGTTGATCGCCACGCCCATGCTCACGCCCATGTTCTGCAGTCCGATGCTGACAGGCCCCCCTATCCGGATCGCCAGCGGATCGGGCATGTCCACGTTCGGAAATCCCGCCGGATAATTGGGGAACTCGTTGTTGAGGTAGCGCCCCACCCAACCCGATTCCAGCGTCTGGTCCGTATCGGAACCGGTCTCCCAGATGTCCGTTGCCCGGAAATGGGAATAGCTCGGGTCCGGATAGCTCACGCCTTGCACGATGGAGAGTTTGCCGTCGTTCCAAAGGGCCTGAAGCCCGGTGAGCGAAGGGTGCAGCCCGGTGGCACCACCCGTGCCGGACAGGCCAAGTACTTGTCCTTCGGGGATAAGTACGTTGCTCCGGAACTGCGAGAGCAGCGAATACTGGTCCAGTGGGATCACGGTGTTCAGTCCGTCATTGCCGCCGTACAATTGGACCATCACCAACACGCGGCCCTCCTCCACACCGGCCGCAAGCAGGGGCGCGAACAGCGGGCTGCTCATGCCGCGCAGGGCAAAGCCGCCCAGCGTGGCGAGCGAGGTGCTTCGGATGAAATCCCTTCTGTCCATGGTGTGGTGGCGTTAGACCAGTTGGTGTTCAGCGGCCCCTTGCATGTCGAGGAAGAGCCCCATCAGCAGGGTGGGGACCAATTGTGCCGTTGTGTTCTGGGTGTTCGGGTCCGCCACATAGATCAGATAGGCGTCGGTCCAATAGTGGTCGCTCTGCTGGCCGAACAGGAGGTAGTTGGTCTTCAGTTGGTCCTTCACCTGTTGCGAGACGTCCACGCGGAAAAGGAGCTCCGCCGCCTGTGCCACCAAGGCATTGGGATCCTCCGGTGTGGTGAACTGCTGGGTGAGCGCGATGAGGTCGATCGTGAGCTGGAGGTTGCGGCTTTGCGGTTGGAAGAGGTTGTTCGGCGTGGAGAGGCCGAGGTAAGTGATGACCTGATAGGTGTACAGGCGATAGACGTAGGACGCGGTGTCCATCCAGATCCCGTCATACAACGGAGCTTGGTAATAGGCGACCCATCCGGCCACGTTCGGCGGCTCACTGACCGCCTGCCCGGTGACGTACAAGAGGCTGAAGATGGAATTCCAGATATAGTACTGCGCCTCGAACTGCGCGGTAGTGGGCATGGGCAGTTCCAGTTCGCGCAAGGTGCCGATGATGAAGTCCGTAGGGCTGGAGATCATGCAGGCCCGGACATCCGCGCTGAAGAAGTGGTCACTGGTGAGCAGCGCTTGGAGCACGATCCGCATCTGGTCCGGCGCGGCGACGTTGTCGCGGAAGATCTGTGCCAAGGGCTGGATCACGTCCGTCTCCACTTCCGCTGAGATCTCACCGTGGACGAAGAAGTGGTAGAGCTTGCGCGCCATGCACAGGCCAGCTTCCTCCTTGGCGAAGATCATGTCCAGCAGTGCGTTGATCTCCGTCGCGCCCCCGCCAGCCCCGGCTTGGCCCTGGATCACGGTGTTGTTGAAAAAAGCCGAGAACTGCTTGTCCGTGGCGTCGTGGAGAAAAGGAAAGTACCCCACCGCTGGTAAGATCGGCGCGCCGCCGTTCTGGATTTGGACGGTCCACCCGGTGAGCACGCGGGCCGCGGTATGCACGTCCTCCTCCGTGTAGCCCGTGCCCTCGCCCAAGGTGAAGAGCTCCATTAGCTCGCGGCCGTAGTTCTCGTCCGGGGCCAGGTTGGTGTTGACGTAGCCGTTGAGGTAGATCAACATGGAGGCGTCCACCGTCACGTCGAACATCATGCTGCGGAAGTTCCCCAAGCACTGGTCACGCAGCAGTTGGTTCATCACGTACAAGGGCTCGGCGAGCTGCACCGTGGATGCCTGCGTGGCCAGGTTGGTATGCCAGAAGAGCACCATCTTCTCCCGGACGTTGCGCTCTTGACCGACCAAGAGCCCCGTCCACCATTGCTGAAAACTTCCCACCCGTTGAATGTTCGGGTTCGGGACCAGACCGGGGTCACGCACCACGGTGGTCCATGTACTGCCGAACGGAACATCGGGATCCACCAGCGTCGGGTCCGGCTGGTTACTGCCGTCCGGGATCGAATACGCCTTGATCGGTGGCGTGGTGTTGTTGGTGAAGGTGAGCAGTTCGTCCACGACTTCCGTCAACGACATGCCCGCAAAATGAGCGAGGTCGGCGTTGCTGGCGCCGAAAAGCGTGCGCCGCAGAAGATGGCGCAGTTCCGGGGCGCCGAAAGGTCCAGCGTAGGGTTGCAGCGGCATGGTGGACGGGGTTCGGTGCCGTGAAGGTGGCAATTTTCCCGCTTAGGACCTTTTTCAGGTCCAAAAGTTTTGAACGGTTAAGGCCCCGTTCGGCATCCAAAGTTGCACTGAACCTATAGGAAAACGACAAGGACGACGGGAACTTGGGCGTTGGCTACTTCAGGCGCCCCCTTGCGCCTCGCAGGGCGATGAAGAGCATCACCACAAAGGCAATGACCAGGCCGCCGAATTCCCGCGTCTCCTCAATGATCGGGCGCGAGTCCTCCATCTGCCCGGCGATGTTCGGGAAGCCGCCCTGCACCCAATGGACAAATGCCGGGGAGGCGATGAGCATCCATATCCCGATGATGATGGTGACACCCCACAGCCACCATTTCGAAAAAATCCCGAAGGCGGCCAGTGCGCAGGAAATAGCGATGGCCAAATAACAAAGGGTCCAGTGGATCGGGTCCGGGTCGTTCCACTGAAGTCCGGCGAACACGAGGAACATCACGGAGAGGACGAGGTACAGGATCTTCATGGGGGTTAGAATTCGATGCGGTAGCTGAGATTCGGGATGATGCCGAGCTGGTATTTCGTGATCACTTCGCCCTTGCGGCTGTCGTAGTAACGGAATGCTGGATTCTGTGCGTCCGTCATATTCTGCAGGTCCAAAGACCACATGCCGGTGCGGCTTTTCCGGTCCTTCTTCAGGTAAACACGCAGATCGATCCGGTAGAAGGTGCCAAGCTGTTCGGACCATGGAGGCCCTTCATAGACCGTTCCGCCAAGCGCCTGTGAGAGGCGGATATTGATCGGATCCCCCCGTGGTCCACCGTTCACGTTCAGCCTCCCGCTGATACCCCAAGTGCGCACGCGATCTTCCTTCACCTTCTTGAACTCCTTTCCGCCGAAGAGGTTGATGATGTATCGGCCGTGCCAACGGGAATCTTCAGTGGAACCGGTGATATCCGTGCATTGGCTGCTGTACAGGGAAACATTGGCGTGGTAGAACATGTTGTTCGCGAAGTCGAGGCGTATGGAGAGTTCCACGCCCGTGTTGGTGGCGGAGCCGGTGTTGCTCAGCGGGAAAGACACGGGTTCGTCCCACGTGTTCACCATGCTGAACGTGTTCAATTGCGGATCCAGATAGATGGCGTTCAGCACGGGAACATTGAACAGTAGCTGGTAGTAGGCTTCGGCGTGCAGCGACAGATGGTCGTTCACGGGATGGTCGTAGCCCAGCACCACATCCTGTGCGCGCGTGAGCCCGATCCCCGCGTTGTTGTTCGGAGCGCCAATGGTGCCCACACGCATCACTTGCCATTCCGGCAATTGAGATCGGAGGCCATAGGCCAAAGCCACTTTGCGGTTGTGCGGCATGCGCCATTCCAGCGTCGCGCGCGGCTCCGGCGCATTGTCATCGTTGAAGGTGAACCAGGACCACGCCAGGCCGACCGTGGCCTGCAAGCGATCGGTGAAGCTCCAGCGTCCGCTCAGCCAAGGGCGAACCAGCCAGCCGATCAGGTCCGGGTCCATGGAGGTGTTCACACGCCGTTGCATCGCACTGCCGCCGACGGTGTAGTGAAAGCGGGCACCCACCGCCCCGTCCACCTGTGCCACGCCGGAGAGTTTCCGCTCGCTCAATTCCACATCGTAACGCACGTCCACGGAATAGCCCGATAGCAACCGCTCCTCCGTACGCTCTTGGTCGATCTCCGAGACCGCGATCGTGGACGTGAAGGTGGTCTTTCCGCCTACGGGTACGCGGATGCTTCCGCCCACGGCGCCCATGCTGGAGCGGTAGTCGATGTTCCTGCTGTCCTTGTCCACTTCCCATTGCGTGGTATCGTGGATGGCTTCGAAGACGTTGCTGCTGTTGCCGCCGAGGCCGAAGAGATGCGCTTCGCCCCGTTTGCCCACGCCCATTGTGACATGGAAGGAGAGGTCCTGGAAGTTGATGGCCTCGTCCCCAAGGTCCAAGCCCAAAGCGCCGAGGATCCCCACCGTGGAGTAGCGGTAATTGGCCAGGTACGAGGAGCGGCCGCTCTTGCCGATGGGGCCTTCGGTGGAGAGGTCGATGCCGAGCAGCCCTGCTTGGGCCGTCCATTCCTGCTCGCGTGTATTGCCATTGCGCAGGTGCATGTCAAGGATCCCGCCCAAGGCATTGTCGTTCGCGATGGGGAGGACGCCGGTGAGCAATTGCGAGGTGCTGAGCATTTGTGCGCTGAGGATGTTCACCCCGCCGCCGCTGAGCGTGGGCAGGTCGCTGGCAGTGCCCGCATTGCCGGTGTGGCTCGGGTTCACGATCTCCACGCCCTCCAAGGTCCAGACGTTGGCGTTGGGCGAGTTGCCGCGGATGATCAAATGGTTGGCCTGGTCGTTGGCGCCCACCACCCCGGGCAGGGCCGCTACAAGTCTTCCCGGATCAAAAAATGTGGCGGGCCAGCGCAGGCTCTGCTCCACGGTGAAGGATTTCAAGCCCAAGGGCGACAGCTGTTCCCGGGCCATGGCGCTCACGGTCACCGAGCCGAGCAGGGCCGTTGCCGGTGAAAGCTCCAGGCGTTGCTCGGCCTGCTTGCCCGCGCGCAGCCACAGCTCGGGTATTTCCAAGGTATCGTAGCCCACAGCGGCCACCCGCAGCGCGTAGTGCCCCACCGGTATGGCCGCGATGCGGAAATGCCCGGTGCTATCACTGGCGGTGGTCAACGAAACGTTGCCGGGAATGAGCAATACCGCTGCGCCGGGCACGGGCTGAAAGGATCGTGCATCCACCACTTGTCCGGTCAATGTGGCCATCGGAGGCTGGGCAAGGGCGAACAAGGGTGCAAGAAAAAGAGGAAGCGTGATGATCCGTAGATCCCTCACGAGCAGGTGGAACATGCTGCGATGTTACGAAGTGCGGAGGATGGCCGGGGCCAGTGGCACAGGGCAAACGCATCTAAGTGGTCCGCCATGCGGCGGATGATGATCGCGCCTAACGGCGCTCAAGTCTGTAGGAACCACGGATAAACACGGATCGACCGTGCCTCCGGCAGGCAGGCATGGATGAAGCCGTTCTTGTATCCGTGTTTATCGGTGTCCATCCGTGGTTCAAATTCTGAGCGAACTACGCCCAAAGGGCGTTCGATGCCCGGCTTCCTGTGGGCGGGTGGGCGCATTGATGGTGAGGAAGAGATGCGTCTACCCTGGCCGACGGCACCCCCGCACCCCAACCTCATAGTGACGAGGATCTGCGTGGAAGTGCCACGGATCTGCCTGCCGAGTCAAATCCAGCGGTGTAACCACTCCCTTTCCCACGCATCCCATCAGTGATCCATGCCATGGGTCCTTTTCGGGTTGATGTCAGTCATTCCTACAAATGGCCTCGGGCTTAAGTTCGCACCCTGATGCGCGGCCTAACCACTTTCCTGTTGCTGCACTTTATCGCGATCACCATCGCTCCAGGCTGGATCGTGGCGGATTTCTGGATCGAACAGGACCGCATCCAACGGGAACTTTGCGTGCAGCGGATGGTACCCGATGCACAGCGCACCTGCCACGGGGAATGCAGCTTGATGAAGCGGCTGGATAAGTGCGGTGAAAGGGAACAGAACCTGCCCAATGAACTTCGGGCAGTGCGCATCGGAGAGATGATCGCAGATGAAAGCGGACTGGCCGTGATGCTGCCGTCCAATGGGATCCTCTTCCCTTGGGGAAGTTCCAGTGAAGAGCCGCTCGATGGCCACCAGCGCCCCCAGGCGCCGGTGCCTTGGTGCTGAACGGCCCCCCGTTCCAAGGAACGGTTGCTGTTTCTTTCCTGTCATCAATTTCATTTTCCAATGAAGAAGCTTTTCGTGCTGGGCGCGCTGCTGCTCGCGGCGCTTCCCAGCTGGGCTTGCGACCAATGCGGTTGCGGCCTGCTGCTCGGCGTGCAGCCACATGACCACGCCAACAATTTCGGGTTCCAATGGCGCATGCGCTACCTGCAAGGTGACATCACCGCGCCCGCCACGATGAACCTGGCCAAGCACGGCGGACACGTGGAGACCGTCAATGCCACCGCATCATACAAGGAGGCCTACTCCGTGCTGGAGGCCCGCGGCCAGTACTGGTTCGGACAACGCTTCAGCCTCACCGCCAGCATTCCATTGCTGAATAATTTCCAAGCGGTGGACGGCGTGCGCCACGCGAACATCTATGCCATCGGCGACCCCATACTCTTGGGGCGCTACGTGGTATTGGGTTCAACGTCCGGCCCGGACACCACCCGCTTGCGCCACCGCTTCACGGTAGGGTTGGGTGTAAAGCTCCCGCTGGGTCGGCATGATGTACAGCAATTCGGCGAAACACTCGATCACGACCTGCAACCCGGCACCGGCACGTGGGACGGACTGCTGAGCCTGGAATACTCGGTGCGCGGCAAAGCATGGGGAACCAGCTTGGGCATCATGGGCCGCTACAACGGTGTAATGGAGGACGGATACCAGCTTGGGCACAGTGCGGCGTTCACCGCACAAGTGTTCCGGATCATTCCCATCAAGGGGTTGAAATTGTTGCCGGCCGCAGGCGGATATTTGGAAAGTGCGCTACCCGACGAAATGGAGGGTGTCGCCGACAAGACCACTGGTGGATCCACATTGTTCAGCCAACTGGGCGCCCAGTTGTGGTGGAAGGCCTTGGGCTTTTCATTCACTTGGCAGCATGCATTGGTGAACGACCTCGGTTCACTGATGATCCCCAATAGAGAACGTTTCCTAGCGGGCATCACCTACAGTTTCGAGCGGGACTGAGAAAACCCCTCCCGTCCGCGGCCAAAGGCCGGGACGATCGAACAACAACAACAACAGATCATTCAACAGATGAAGAACATTTCAAAAGCCGCCATCATGGCGACCATGCTGCTGGCCATCGCCGGGTGCAAAAAGGATACTGAGGACCCTCCAACGTCGACCAGCACCACGGAGACCGCCGTGGATGCCACTGTGCGGATGCACTTCAACTTCCTGAACGTGGAGGACCCCTTCACGCTCAACGATACAGAATCCAGGACAGCCTGGGCCACGCAGTGAAGCTGGATCAGGTCCGGTTTTTCGTGAGCGGCACGCATGCCTTTGATGACGAAGGCAATGTTTTGGCGCATTACGAGGATGTCTACCTGCTGGTGGACGCGGCTCACGCCGACACCATTTTCGCTATTGGTGCCATTCATGCTTCCCACATCCACCAGTTCCATTTCGACCTCGGGCTGGATCAGATGGCCAACAGCGTGATCCCGGACCTGTCGCCAGCTCCGTTGAACGATAGCACCATGTGGTTCAATGCGACCATGGGCCATAAATTCCTTGTAGCGACGGGCCATGCGGATCTGGACAACAACGGAAGTTTCGAAACGGTGGTGAACTATGCATGCGGCATGGACATGCTCCTCACGGAGGCCCATGCGCACGTGCACCACGACCTGACCGAAGGTGAGGTGTTCATCGCTCAGGTGGATGTCAATTTGGCCCTGCTCTTCAAGGGGATCGACCTTTCCGTGGACAGTATGCCGATGATGGCCTCACCCGCCAGCCAGCGCGCGATGTCCAACCTCTCCTTGGGTATCGACGGGGAGGAGTAAGGACCGGGATATACGGATCTTGAGCAGAAGATGGGCCGTTCGCCGGTGGTGAGCGGTCCATCTTCTGCTCAGTGCCATACTCTATCGAAGAAAAGCTTCCGAAGCCTGCGGCCATCCGCAGCATTCGGCCACAGGTCCGTGAAGGAGGAACCCGTGATGCGCATGAAGGCGACGGTCTGGTACAAGGTGTTGATCCCATAGGCGAGCGTGGCGGTTATGGCCGCTCCTTCCAGCCCAAAGGCCGGGATCAATGTCAGCCCTGCCGCGACCGTTGCCACGAGTCCCAGTCCGGAGCCGATCACGTTGTGGATGTTCCTCGCCGTGCCGCTGAAGAAATGGCTGTACGCCTGCGAGGCCGCCATGCTGAGGATCCCCGGGACCAGCAGGGCGATCAACGGGGTAATGCCCACTACTTCCGGACCAAAGACCCATTGGAACACGGATGACGGAAGGAGCACCAGCACCGCGACAACGGCGGTGGCAAAGGCCATGGAGGTCTTGAGGAAGGTGAGCGTCAACAGCCGTTGTCCTTCCATTCCTTCCGTGTTGCTGATCTTGCTGTACAGCACCAGCGCCAAGCTCTTCGGCACTAACCAAGCCCCCTCGGCCAGCTGGTTGGCCACGGTGTAGATCCCCAGTGCGGCGGTGTTCTGGAATTTCTCGATCAGCCAGTAAGCCAGGCGGTAGTTCATCAGCTGCATGCCGTTCGCCACTTGCACGAAGGCGCCTTGCCGGAGAAGCAGCCGGATCACGTTCGTCGGTGCTTCCGCGTGCGGCTTCACATGCTTGCGCATGGAAAACACACTGAGCACCAAGGCGACGGCGATGGAGATGTAGGATGCCATGATGAACGCATGGGCATCGACGCCCGCGGCTTGGGTCAACACACCGAAAGCCGCCACCAGCACCACGGCCTGCACCACAGCAATGATGTTGTTCGCCCGGATGCGCTGCTGCCCGATGAGTACGCTGAGGTGGATCGCATGGATCCCTTGCAGGAAGGCCAACACCGCCACATGACCGGCATAGCCTTCCGGCACCAGCTTGAACACGCGCACAATACCATAACCCGCGCCAGCAGCAAATACCGCCCACAAATAGCCCGGCCGCAGCAGGCGTCCCAAAGCCACACGCGGTACCAGGTACACCAAGGCGCTGCCGCCCACGAGGTCCATGCCCAAGCGGACCAAGGTGATGCCGAGCACGATCAAGCCGATGGTGCCCAAGCCTTCCAAGCCCAGCCGGTGCCCCGCGATCACGGAGATCAGCAAGCCCATCGCCGTGGTGAAGATGCGCGCCACGATGGTGCCCGTGATGACCTTCAGCATGGCTTACAGCTCGTTGAGGTCATCGTGTTCGCTCTCGCGGCTTTTCTGCGCGGCGCGCTTATGGTCCTTTTTGCGGTCACTTTTACCCGTGGTGTACCGCATCCCGTCCACCAGCGTGATGTCGCCGACCGCGCTGAGGGTCCGGATCCCTTTGGACCACGGGGCTTTCAGCGGCTCGAAGTAGCGGACGGTCTCCTCGGCGAAGCCTGTGGGGGTGAGGTGCGTGACGCGGTTGAACGCGATCCGCACCGCTCCGGCCACGCTGTGGTCCTGGGCAGGGCGCCACAGTTCCTCGCCACGCCGGAAAGGGGTTCCGCCGGGGCGTGCCGAGCGGATGTCCGTCTTGATCGGGTTCAGGGCATGGGGCGTGTACGGCCCTTCAACGTGCTCGGCATGGTAGGCGTAGAGCGACGTGTTCTCCAATGGCGCATTCGTGCCGAACAGCCACCACCGCCCGTCATGGCGGAAAAGGGTGGGGGAGCACAGTGTTTCATCCAGCAACGTCCGGACCGGCGTCAAGGCCGTCTGATCCTCATTCAAACTGTAAAGAACGACCTGCCCTCCGCTGCCGTTCTCCGGGACCACATATACCGCGCCTTCATGCTCCAGGATGAACGGATAGGAGAGGCGGCCACCTCCGGTCAGCAGATCGCGGGAGCGCTTGAGGTTGTTGTCCCGCTTGGGGCGCAACCGTCCGATCACGGACTTCCCCTGCTCGTGATCATGCTTCTCGTAGAGCGTGCTCAAATTGCCGTCCGCGATGATCCCAAAGGGTGTCGATCGGCATCGGCCGTTGCCCGGGGGCGGCAGCCATCGCACGTTCAGGCTCGGCCTGTCCTCCAGCAGTGACGCAATGGGTTGCGGAAGCACGCCGAAGTTCCATTCCTCCGGCCCGGATGCCCCGGCGGACCGTTTTCCGCCGACAAGCTGCTTCCACAACAGCTGAAGCATTTCCACATTGCTGGGAGAAGGGGCAGACGGGGCCAACGGGCCTCCATCGGTGCCGATCGCGGCTTCCGGATCGCCGGAGATAAGCGCTCGGCAGACCTGGGCCGGCCACTCCGCACAGCATTGAAGCACGGTCTCCGCGATCTCGTCCACGGAACGGCCGCCCGTCCCGAAGCAGCCACTGCGTAGTACAGACCCGTTCCCATGGCCGTTGGGCGAGCGTTGGAGAGAGGCCGAGACAACGGGGTCGCCGTTCAGTGTCTCGCGTAGGCCGGGTATCTCATCGGCACCGGAAAGCCGTTCACCATGGATGAACCGCCACACCCCGAACCGCGGGAGTTCGTGGAGGCTTTCCGAAAGCTCAGTGGAAGAAAATTGCAAGAGCACATCCGGGTGAAAGCCTCGCAGTTTTTCAAGTTCCGCGGCGGAAGGGCCGCCCCCGAACGGGATGCGGGGAATTCCGTTCAAGAGGCCGGGAGAATCCCGCAACCCCCAATGCCTTTGCGGCTGAGCGTCTTCCGGACCAACGGCGGTACAGGATGGAAGTCTTTTCCCCATGCCGGGGATCAGCGCTTTCGGCGAAGAAAACGAGCTCAATTCCGGGCAATTCCACAAGCGCCTGCATGCACTGCACCTGCCAATGCCGCAGCTTTTCCACCTCCCCGATGATGCCGACGCGCAATCCGTGTTCAGCCATGGGCAAGGGCTTCTTGATAAACCGCATCAAAACCATCCGCGACCGCCTTCGGGCTGAAGCGATGGCTCACACTTTCACGCACGGTGGCGGGTGAGTAGTTCGCATGGTCGTTCGCCATGCGGATCATGGCCTGCGTGAGCGCGTCATCCTGCGCAACCGGGATCAGCATGCCGTTCTGCGCAGTGATGAAGGCCTCCGGACCGCCGCAGCGGGTCGCGATCACCGGCTTTCCCGAAGCCAGCGCCTCTCCCGTCACCACGCTGAAGGTCTCGAAATTGCTGTTGATGATCACCGTGCCGGTGGAGGCCATGGCGGGAAGCACCTCAGCGTGCGCCAGCCTTCCATGCCACCGGACATGTGCTTTCAGTCCGAGCTGTTCCGCCAAGGCATGCAGCATCTTTCGGTCCGGCCCGTCGCCGATGATCTCCAGTTTGAAGTCGTGGCCTTGGGCGCGTGCCGTCGCCAGTGCGCGAAGTACCCCGCTGATGTTCTTCGTGCGGTCCACCAGGTCGGCCACCATCATGAACTGCCCGGAAGGCCCGCGCGGCGGAAGGTCGCGGTCCATGCCCGGGACCACGTTCGGCACCACCGCATGGACCTTTCCCAGGCCTGCTTTGGTCAATGCCGTGGCCAAGTGCGGGCTTACAGCGGTCAGCGCTGCGGCCTGCTTGAAGAGAAAGCGGTCGATCGCCCTTGCCACGGGGCTTTTCCGCTGCCATGTGCCGTCCAAGTGGACGCTGCTCTGCTCGCTCGCGACAAAGGGTACGCCCCATTTCCGGCTGAGCCGCCACGCCATCCAGACCGGGCGGGTGAGGATATGGGCATGGACCAGGTCGGGCCTGCTGCGTTCGCGGATCAACCGGTCGATCCCGCTCCGGACGGTGCGGCGGTACAGAAAGAAGTTCACCGCTTTGCGCAATGGGGCGGCGTTCATCGTACTGGGCCGGTAGTAGCAGCGCAGCTCCCACGCTCCGGCACTTTCATCCAGCACTTCTTCGTAGGCGTTTGGCAAGTCTTTCACCGGGCAGGGGTAGATCACGCTCACCTTATGCCGTTCGGCCACGGCCAGCATCTGTTTCCGGATGAAGTCGCCCAATTGCGGATCGGGGCGGCCCGGGTACCATTTGGGCAGGACGAGGACGTGCATGCATGGCAAAGTAACGCGGTGGCGCGGCTCGGATTATATTTGCGGCCCGTTTGGCCCATCGCCCGGCGGAAATGGTGGATGTAGCTCAGTTGGTTAGAGCGCCGGATTGTGATTCCGGAGGTCGCCGGTTCAAGCCCGGTCTTCCACCCCGAATGCAAAGCCCCGAAAGGGGTTTTTGCATTTGGGGTGGAAGACAAGCCGCGACAGCGGCTCAGAGCCCTTCCGCACCGTGCTTCGCATTTTCCAGCACCGTGGTCAAGGTCCACGGGATGCGCTTTGCGAACGGGGCCTGGCGTACCGGGCAATCCATGACCTGGCAAACCGGGCAGGATGTTGGGATGCAGGGGTCCATGTGGATGAAGAACTCCACCTCACGTCCCGAGCGCCAGTTCACCAGCGCGTCCAGCTCGGAGATTTCCAAATGGGCCTTTTCCAAGGAATAGTAGTAGGGCAGGGTGACGTGGCAATCGATGTGCAGGGTGCTGCCGAAGTTGATCACGCGAAAGTTGTGCACGTCGATCCAGGCGGGGCGGCGGTTCCTTTCGATGATCCCCACCAGGACCGAGGCCACCACCATGTCGGTCTCGTCCATGATGCCGCCAATGCTGCGCCGCACCACCCGCACGCCCTGCCGGATGATGAAGGCTGCGAAGCCGACCGCGAACAGGCTGTCCAACCAGTTCAGCCCCGTAGCTTGAATGACCAAGAGGCCCAGTACCAAGGCCGCGCTGCTCCATGCATCGGACAGCAGGTGCGTGCCGCCGGCCTCCATGGTCAATGAATGTGTCCGCCTTCCTCTTTTGCGAAGCACGAAGCCCAGCGCCAAGTTGGCCAGGCCCGCGAAGGCGATCAGCGCCGTGCCGGGACCCAGGTGATGGATCTCTACCCCTTGGAACAGCGCTACCGTGGCGCGATAGATGATGATCGTGCCGGCAACGGCCACCAAGGTCCCCTCGATCGCCGCGCTGATGAATTCCACCTTGCCATGGCCGTACGGATGCTCCCTGTCGCGGGGTTTGGCCGCCAATATCAGGCTGTACAGCGCGAAGGAACCTGCGGCCACGTTCACGATGCTTTCCATGGCATCGCTCAGCACCGTGTTGCTGTGCGTGATCCGCCAAGCGATGAATTTCACGGCCATCAACACTACACCGGCCACCAGCACCCACGCCTGCAACCGGATATTTCCGATCTTTTCGGACATGCGGCCAAGGTAGTAGGCCGGAGCAGGTCGTAAACTTGCGCCCCCAATGACCAAAGCCAAGAAACCGGTGTTGATGAAGCCGGTCAACCTCTTCCTGGACCTGCTCGAGAATGAGCGGACGGCGGGCCTCTTGCTGGTGATCTGTACGGCCATTTCGCTCTGGCTCACCAACTCGCCCGTTGGCCACGATTATATGGACTTTTGGCACCAGAAGTTCCTGAACGGCTCGGTGGAGTATTGGATCAACGATGGTCTGATGGCGATCTTCTTCCTGATGATCGGCCTGGAATTGGAGCGCGAGGTCTACATCGGTGAACTCTCCAATTTCAAGCAAGCGCTGTTGCCCATTATTGCGGCATTGGGTGGTATGCTTGTTCCAGCAGGAATTCACCTGCTTTTTAACCACGGAACGCCTACACAGGCCGGGGCCGGCATCCCCATGGCCACGGACATTGCCTTTGCCATCGGCATCCTTTCGTTGCTGGGCGACCGCGTGCCACTTGCGCTGAAAGTGTTCCTCACCGCGCTGGCAGTGATCGACGATCTGGGTGCCATTCTCACCATCGCCGTCTTCTACTCAGGCGGCATCGAATGGGCTTACCTCGGCGGTGCCTTTGGTGTTTGGGCCATCCTGTTGGTGCTCAACCGCCTGCGCGTGTTCCATCTCACGCCCTACCTCGTACT
The DNA here is from genome assembly GCA_963706125.1 of uncultured Flavobacteriales bacterium. GTDB lineage: Bacteria > Bacteroidota > Bacteroidia > Flavobacteriales_F > PHOS-HE28 > PHOS-HE28. The sequence goes on along the minus strand of CAVPLQ010000003.1, from coordinate 504,831 downwards.
GGGCGCCGTCATGTGGTGGCTCATGCTGAATTCCGGCGTGCATGCCACCGTTACCGGCGTGTTGGTGGCATTCGCGATCCCGTTCGGCGATGGCAAGCCCCATACTATTTCCTGGAAGCTCCAGCATTTTCTGCACAAGCCCGTGGCCTTCATCATCATGCCACTGTTCGCACTCGCCAACACCTGCATCGTGCTCGGCTCGGATTGGTACGGCCATTTGCTCACGCTGAACAGTTACGGCATTTTCCTTGGCTTGGTGGTGGGCAAGCCCTTGGGTATCGGCCTGTTTTGCGCGGTCGCGGTGGGGGTGGGCGTATGCACCCTTCCGAAGGGCATCACCTGGAAAAAGCTGCTTGGAGCGGCATCCTTGGCTGGTATCGGTTTCACGATGAGCATTTTTATCGCCACGCTCGCCTTCACCGATCCGGAGCACATCCTTATGTCAAAAACCACCATCCTGCTCTCTTCACTGGTGGCGGGTAGCATCGGATACTTTTGGTTGCGTTCGGTGCTTCCACATTTGCCCCCTGAAGAGGCTGCCGAAGGTTAGTGTTTGGTACTCGATACCCAGTACCCTGTGCGAACTTCACCCCACCACCCGACCTTACCTTTGAAACACTTCTGAAATTCACCATATGGACGTTCGATTGATCGAAGCCGCCTCGGAGATCGGGGCGGGGACCAGGGGGACCAGCATGGGCATGAGCGCCCTGCGCGTGGCCGCTTGGAAAAAGGGCAGCGAACTCTTCGGCCACGCCGAGGAAAGCATCCTTCGCGACGAGAACGATGTGCTCTACGAGGACGACAAGGAATCCCCGAACGCACACCATATCGATGGTCTGATCCGCTTTGAATCAGATCTTGCATATGAAGTATATAAATTCCTGAGAAACAACATATTCCCTATTGTCATCGGAGGTGATCATTCGATCGCTATCGGTTCCGTGTCCGGCACCAAGATGGCCTTCCCGAACGAGCGCATCGGAGTGGTGTGGATCGATGCCCATGCCGACCTCCACAGCCCTTGGACCACGCCCAGCGGAAACGTCCATGGCATGCCTTTGTCACTGCTGATGAACATCGAAATGAAGGGCCAGAACCGGCCTAAGATGTTCACCCTCGACGTGTGGGACCGGCTCCGGAAGATCGGATCCAGCGGCCCCAAAGTGCTCCCTGCGGACCTCGTCTTCATCGGGCTTCGGGACTATGAGGAGGAGGAAAGGGCCATCATCGAGGAGCACAATATCAAGGTGATCACCGTGAAAGACCTACGCGAAAAAGGAGCTAAGGCGGTGGTGGCGGAAACATTGGCGCACCTCAGTGCCTGCGATAAGGTCCATGTGAGCTTCGATGTGGACAGTTTGGATCCCACTATCTCCGTAGGAACCGGGACCCCCGTGCCGGACGGCCTTTTCCTCGACGAGGCACGTGAGCTGCTGACCGGATTCTGCTCAGATCCCAAAACCGTCACCTTGGACGTGGTGGAGATCAACCCCGCGCTGGATACCAAGAACTCCATGGCCGAGAACGTGCTCACCGTCATGGAGCCGCTGTTCCCCATCCTGCGTGCCCGCTGATCGGAAACCTCGTGGCAGCTCCTGTAAAACCACATGACCAGGTCGCTGGGAACGTGATCCTGGTGAGGCCGGTGGGCTTCCGGTACTCCAAGGAAACCGCGGCCACCAATGGATTCCAACAGGATCTTGCCGCACCGGACGTGCAGTACAAGGTGGAACAGGAGTTCGATGCGCTCATCAAGGCGTTGACCGCGTGTGACATCGGCGTCACAGTGCTCGATCCGAAGGATCCTTCGGCACCGGACGCGGTCTTTCCGAACAATTGGTTCAGCACAGATGAGGATGGACGCATTGTGCTCTATCCCATGGCCACGGCGTCCCGGCGGACAGAACGAGATCCGGACCTGGGTGTCGCGTTGGCCAGTCTCGGATTTGAGAACAAGGGAACGTTCGACCTGAGCGGCTGGGAAGGGCAGGGCCAAGCCTTGGAAGGGACCGGGAGCATGGTGCTGGACCGGAAAACACATGCGGCCTATGCTGCGCTTTCGCCTAGGACATCGGAGCAGGTGCTGGATGCATGGTGCGGAGAGATGCAGTATGCCCCCATCACCTTCACCGCCACCATGGACGGCACCCCTGAAGGCCAGCCCATCTACCACACCAATGTTCTGATGAGCATCGGGGAGCGTTTTGCACTGATCGGCATGGAGGCCCTCCCTGACGTCAACGAGCGGCATCGTGTTGCCGCAGAACTGGCGAAGTCCTGGAGAGAGCTCATCCAGATCACCCTCGGCCAAATGCATGCCTTTGCGGGAAATATCCTGCAACTGCGAAGCGGGAAGGGTACCTTCATTTTCCTTTCGGAACAGGCCTTCCGGTCGTTGCGGCCCGATCAGATCCGCCAATTGGCAAAGCACGGGGAGCTTGTGTCCGTGGCCATTCCCACCATTGAGACCATCGGCGGTGGGAGCGTCCGCTGCATGCTCGCGGAGAACTTTCTTCCTTTGCGCTCCTAGCCCGACCCGATCCCCGTACACCATGTTCCAAGATCGCCTTCAAGCCCTGCTCGCGCCCGCGCTTCAGGCCGCCTTCCAGCATCTCTTCAACCATGCGGTGGATCCCGTGACCATCTCCTTTCAGGCCACGCGTCCTGAATTCGAAGGGGATGTCACCATCAACGTCTTCCCGTTCCTGAAGATCTCTGGCAAGGGACCTGAGCAGACCGCTACGACCATCGGGGAGCACCTGCAGGCCAATGTGGACGTGGTGGAGCGCTTCAACGTGGTAAAGGGTTTTCTCAATATCGTGATCGCCGATCGCTACTGGCATGGATTTTTGCGGGAAACGGAAGAAAGGGACATTTTGCATTTCGCTTCCACCGGCGACCAAGTGATGGTGGAATACTCTTCCCCCAACACCAACAAGCCTTTGCACCTCGGTCACCTGCGGAACAACTTCCTCGGGCATTCCGTGAGCCGGATCCTGGAAGCCGCAGGGAATGAGGTGGTGCGCGTGCAGATCATCAACGACCGCGGCATCCACATCTGCAAGAGCATGGTGGCTTGGCAGAAGTTCGGCAACGGCGAGACACCGGAAAGCACGAGCCTCAAAGGCGACAAGCTCGTAGGCAAGTATTATGTGGCCTTCGACAAAGCGTTCAAAGCCGAAGTGGCGGAGCAGATCGCTGCAGGAAAGAAGGAGGACGAGGCGGAGAAGCAGGCGCCGATCATGCTGGAAGCGCAGAAAATGCTGCGCCAATGGGAAGCCAACGATCCCGAAGTGCGTGCGCTGTGGGAGCGGATGAACGGCTGGGTATACGATGGTTTCAATGCCACATATACCGCCATGGGCGTGGAGTTCGACAAGCTCTACTACGAGAGCCAGACCTATCTGCTGGGGAAACAGGACGTGCTTGACGGTGTCGAGAAGGGCATTTTCTTTCGCAAACCGGACGGCTCCGTTTGGGTGGACCTCACCCCGGACGGGTTGGATGAAAAACTTCTGCTGCGCGGTGATGGCACCAGCGTGTATATGACCCAGGACGTGGGCACGGCCATCCGCCGGTTCGAGGAATTCCCGGACCTGAAGTGCTTGATCTACACCGTGGGTAACGAACAGGATTATCACTTCAAGGTGCTCTTCCTGATCCTGAAGAAGCTCGGGTACGCATGGGCGGATGAGCTGCACCACCTCAGCTATGGCATGGTGGACCTGCCTACCGGAAGGATGAAGAGCCGGGAGGGCACGGTGGTGGATGCCGATGACCTCATTGCCGAAGTGATCGCGGACGCGGGCAAGGCCACGGAGGAGCTGGGCAAGCTCGATGAATTCACTGCGGAGGAAAAGAAAGAGCTGTTCCGCATGATCGGTCTCGCGGCGCTGAAATACTACCTCCTGAAGGTGGATCCGAAAAAGCGCATGCTCTTCGACCCGGCCGCGAGCATTGACCTGCAAGGGCACACGGGACCGTTCATCCAGTATACCTATGCACGGATCCGGAGTTTGCTGAGGAAGGCGACAGGTGTTCCAGGACAACTGACAACCGACACCTATCAACTGCTCCAAGAGGAACGCGCAGTGATCAAGCTGCTCCATCAGTTCCCGGCGGTGCTGAACGAGGCGGCAACAAGGCTCGATCCATCCTCGCTGGCCAATCATACTTACGAACTGGTGAAGACGTACAACAGCTTCTACCAGACGGTGCCGGTGTTGAAGGAGGAGAATCCCGCGAAACGGGACTACCGATTGGCCCTCAGTGCTGCGGTGGGAACGGCCGTGAAGAAGGCGATGTGGTGCTTGGGCATCAAGGTGCCCGAGCGGATGTGAGGATGCTCCCACCGGGGATCGTCGCAAGTGGGCATTCAAGACCCTTTGCGCCCTTCGTGTTCTTCGTGGAACTTCCGGATCAGAACTTCGGACATGGCACCGCCTTGTACCTCCGGTTCTTGTTGTGCTTTGGCCACTCGTAGATCACGGAGATCTCGTGGGCACCACCGCTCTTCATGGTCAGTTTGGACACCGTCACATCATAGCTATAGACCATCCGTAGCTGATAAGGCGTCTCATACCCGAACATCAAGATCACCGCGTCATCGTTCGGGTAGCCCGGTTGGTAGGTCTTCAGGCCCGGCAGGCCGCGGTACCAAAGGCCGAAGGTGATGGAGCTGTAGTCGATGTAACCGCCGATGTCCAACTGGTCCCATTTGTCCTGGGCCTTGTAGTGCGCCGCCAGTGTCATCTGTGTTTCACTATGGCGGAAGGAACGCCCGTCCAGGGGGAACCGGTAGCCCGTATGTACGCTTACACGCATGGGCAGTTTGGCATCGCCGTCCAGAAAGAAAGTCTCCTGGGGCTGGTTCATATGGTTCACGGACGCACCGGCCCAGAATTGCTCGGAATAGTAGAGCAGACCGGCAGAGAAGTCCAAGTAGGAGACGCTTTGCAGCATGGTCGGCTCGATCGACGTGGGGGCGTTGTCCCGGATCACCTGATCGGCGAAGAGCAGGTTCCGGGGATCAAAGGAGCGCATGGTATACCCCATCCGCAGGCCACCGCGGATAGCTTGCCGCCTGTTCAGCCGCGCCTCGTAGGAGTAGCTCAGGGCCGCTTGGGTGAACGACAGCCCGAAGGTGCCGGCCTGGTCGCGCATCACCATCGCACCGATGCCGCTGTTCATGGCCGGGCTCCGATGGTCGTATGTCACCGCGTAGGTCTTGTATCCGGGTCCGATGGCAGGCCATTGCAGGCGGTAGTTGAGGCCGATCCGGTCCTGGAAAGTATTGCCGGTGAGCGCGGGGTTCAAATACAGCGGTGCCGCATAGAACTGCGAGAGCTGCGGGTCCTGCGCGATCGCGCCCAGGCCCGAGAGCATGGCGGTGGCGAACAGGATATGTGACCGCAAGCCCATGATCTACCGGAAGAGCGTCAGGTCCCCGGTGCGTTGTACCTCCTTGTTGTCGGTGAAGCGCACCCAGACCTGGTACACGTAAACGTCCTGAGGGCTGATCTTGCCTTTGTAGTATCCGTCCCAACCCTGTTTGATGTCGCGGCTTTCGAACACCAGCTCACCCCAGCGGTTGAACACCCGCATGCGGAAGTCCTTCACGAAGCGGATGAAGGGGTAGAACACGTCGTTGCTGAGGTCCATGGGGTTGAACGTTCCTCCGCTGCCACCGTTCGGGTCCGGCGTGAACGCATTCGGTATGGTCACGTCATAGATGGGGTTGATCTTCACGGTGTGATCAACATTGGACGTGCAGCCGTGATCATCGGTCACGTACAGCACGACCTGCCATGTCCCCGGTTCGATGTACTGATAGGCCGGGTCCTGATCGATGCTGATGCCGCCATCACCGAAGGTCCAGTTCCATGTGCTGATATCACCGATGGATTGATCGGTGAATTGCACGTCGGCATGGTCGGCGTCAGTCTCCCATGGATCGGCCGTGAAGCCGGCCACCGGAAGCGTGTAAGCATGGACCATGCTGGTGTTCTGGGCCTCAGCGCTGCAGCCCAACGGCGTCGTCACGGTCAAGGAAACGGTATGATCACCGGCGGGATAGACGTGAACGGGCGAGATCGAGGTGCTCGTGCTGCCATCGCCGAAGTGCCAGAGGTAGGAGACAGGCTGGTTGGTGAGGCCCGCGGGGAAATGCGCGGTGACCGGTGCGCAGCCTTCCGCGATGATCGGTGGTAGCGTTATCGCCGGTGGTGTTTCCACAGTGATCACGACGTTGCCGTTGAGGTTGTTCGCGCAGGCGTCCGTTGCTGTCACGGTCAGGTTCCTGCTGGAATTGGCCGGTACGCTGAAGGGGCCGTTCCCGGTGGCGGGAAGCTGCGGCCAGGAGATCGATGCGTTGCCGGGATAGCCCGTGAGCCAAGCACCCACGGAAGCCGTTCCACCCGGGCAGAATGCGGTGTCGCCGTATGTATGCAGGACGGCTTGTGAAAGATCCCGCACCGTCACAGGAAATTCCAGCATAGGGCCGGGGCATCCCGCTTGGTCCACCACCGATACATTCACCACTTGCGAAGCGGGGAAGGAGAATTGGACCGTATCCCCCGTGCCGATCCCTGCCCAAGTGATGGTATAGCTGCCCGCGCCGCCTGAAGCCTGTGCGGTGAGCGGGACCGGTGCGTTCACGCAGACAGTATCATCCACCTGCGCAGTAAGTGTCACCGCTGTCGGAGCTGTCAATGTGGTGGTGGCCTGTGCGTGGCAGCCGTTCGCATCCGTCACCACAACGGTGTAGGCACCCGGAGGAAGCCCGTATGCAGTTGGCGTGGTCTGTGAATTGGCATTGCTGCTCCATTGATAGCTGTAGCCCGGTGTTCCTCCCGTGGGTTGCACGGTCGCCGAGCCGTTGGTCCCGCCTAAGCATGATGGCGGAGTACCGGAAGCATTGGCCGCGCTCAAAGCGGAAGGCTCCGTGATCACGACGGATGCAGTGGTGTCGCAACCGTAATTATCGATCACATGCACCGTGTAGGTCCCTGCTGCGAGGCTGCTGGCCGTTGCCGTCGCTTGTGCTGAGGGATCATCCCAGAGATAGGTGAACGTTGGGATGTTCGGGGTGAACTGGGCGCTCCCTGAATGATCGTTGTTGCAGACCAGTACGCTGCTGCTCACGACTGATCCGAAGAAGCTGGTGGGCAACGTGATGTGTACCGAGTCTTGGTCGGCAGGACAGGTGGTGTTGCCCGTAGTGGAGAGGACGAGGTCGATGCCATTGGCCATGATCTCCGTCGGGCTGGGCATGTAGCTCTGTTGCAGGCCGGTGCCACTGAAGGTCCCGTTCCCTCCGGACCATGTTCCGCCCGATGCATTGGTGACCGTGCCGGTGAGCTGCACGGGCAGTGAGGAGAAGCAGCCTATCAGGTCGGCACCGGCATTGGCCACATTGGGCTGACCAAGCGCTTGGACGGTGGCACTGCCTTGGGCGGGCGCACAGCCATTCGCATCGATCACACTGAGCGTATAATTCCCGGCACCCGCCTGGATGGTGGCCGTGGTATCGCCGTTGCTCCAAGTGTAGTGGTAGGGCAATGTTCCGCCGGTCACCGTCGCGGTGATACTGCCGTCACCATTGCCGGCACATTGCTCGTCCACCACGCTCAGGCTGGTAATGGCCATCGCGGCGGGTGCCGTGATCGTTAAGCTCATGCTGGTATCACAACCGTAACTGTCCGTCACCAGCACGCTGTAACCGCCGGCGGCCAGTCCTGTGGCATTGGCGGTGGACTGCGCAGCGGGGTCGCTCCAGAGATAGGTGAAGGTCGGGTCGTTCGGCGTGAAGCTGGCGGAACCGGTCGCAGTGGTGTTACAAGTCGCGTTCACGAAGGCCACGCCAGCGCTGAAGAAGCTGGTGGGCAGGGTGACGTGAACGGTGTCCTGGTCGGGTGGGCAGGTGGAATTGCCCGTGGTGGTGAGCACAAGGTCCAAGCCATTGGCCATGATCTCCGCAGGTGTGGGCATGTAGGTCTGCTGCAGCCCGGCACCGGTGAACATCCCGTTCCCTCCGGACCATGAACCGCCCGTGGCATTGGTGACACTACCGTTGAGCTGCACCGGCAAGGAGCCGTAGCAGCCGATAAGGTCCGCGCCCGCATCGGCCACGTTCGGCTGTCCCAGCGCATCGATGGTCGCGCTGCTTTGCGCGGCGGCACAACCATTGGCATCCGTAACGTCGAGCGTGTAGCTGCCTGCACCCGCTTGGATGGTGGCAGTAGTGTCCCCATTGCTCCAGCTATAGTGGTAGGGAGCCGTTCCTCCGGTCACGTTCGCCGTGATGCTGCCATCACCGTTGCCAGCGCATTGCTCGTCAACCACGTCCAAACTGGTGATGGCCAGCGCGGCCGGTGCCGAGATGGACACGCTCATGGTGGTGTCACAGCCGTAGCTGTCCGTCACCAGCACGCTGTAGGGTCCAGGCGAAAGCCCCGTTGCTGTGGCCGTGGCCTGGGCGGCGGGATCATCCCAGAGATAGGTGAGCGCTGCATTGTTCGGGGTGAAAGTGGCCGTGCCATTGCCATGGCCGAGGCAAAGAATGTCCGTGGAACCGATGCTGGCGCTATTGAAGCTGGTCGAGAAGACGATGTGCACCGTGTCCTGTGCCGGACCGCAGGGCGATTCGCCCGTGGCGGTGAAGTAAAGATCCACCCCGCCACTGGCGATCTCGGCCGCTGTAGGTGCGTAGGTGGCATCGACATCGGTGCCCGTGATGGTGCCAAGGCCGCCGGACCATGTGCCTCCGGGGGCGTTGGTCACCGTTCCATGGAGGGCAACGGGCAATGCACCTTGACAGGCCACCAGGTCCGGACCGGCAAGAGCCGTGCTGGCTTGATTGGCTTCTCCGATGGTGGCGGCGATCGGCCCGTTCACGCAGCCGTTGCCATCGCTGATCGTCACTGTATAATCGCCTGCACCGGCTGTGATGTAAGAGGTGGTATCACCGGTGCTCCAGAGGTAATGGATGGGGGCTGTGCCCACGTCGATGCTGACGGACGCGCTGCCGTCCCCGTTCCCTGCACAGGATTCGTCGATGATGTCAGGGCCGTAATAACTGATGCCGGGCAACACGTGTATCGAATAGACATAGGTCTGTTGAGCTGGGATCGGGCATGCGCCGTCGTTCGCGGTGATGATGAAGGGAAAGAAACCGGAGGTGCCTGCGATACCTGTCCAGCAGACGTGGACGGTGATCGGGTTCGTGCCGGTGTAGGAGAATGTGGCGCCCGGCAGGTTCTGCGTGACGTTCGAGGTCGCTGTAAGGATATTGTTGGCGTTCGCATCGGTGATCACCGCGTCAAAGCAGAAATTACCAGATTCACAGATCTCCACGGAACGTGGACCGGTCTGGGTGGCCAGCCCGCTGAGGTTGTCCACGATGCCTGTCGCGGGATCGGGAGGGATGTTGGTGCAGGGATAGGCAATGAACTGCATGTCGCGCATTACGGAGCCGATCCAATTCCCATTAGAGTCGTATTGGTCCACGCGCACCACAACCACCCAGTTGCCCGTCTGGTTCAAGGTGAAGTTCACCTGTCCTGTATGTGGGTCCAAGGTGATGCCGGTGATGGGCTGGGTGCCGCTGAACCCTGTGACGTAAGGCAGGTTCACGGCGCCGGTGTTCATCGCACTTATGAATGTGTAGGTAAGCGAGTCCCCGGTCGGGTCGTATGCCCCGTAACTATAAGAGATCGGATATCCCGCACAGACGTATGGGATAGCCGTGTTCGTGAACTGGGGGGAATCATCGCAGGGCGCGATCAGGTTATTGAGGTTTGCCTCGATGTACACGTTCTTGTTACCGGGCTGCACCAAGTTGGCAATGGCGCCGTTCCGCCAGTTTTTCGTCCAGGAGATGGTCCACGAGTTGCAGGGTGGAAGGGTCACCGTCCCGGTGTAGATGAACTGTTGAATGCCGGGCAGATTTCCGCCATTGCAGGTACTGTTCGGTAGTTCCAGGTCGCATAGCTGGGAGATCTCCACCCCGCCGGGCGTGCTTACCGTCATGGTGGAGTTGCCGCACGGGCTTTGGATATCCAACGGGTAGGAGTTGTCCAGCTCGATCCCCGCGCAGTCGCGGTACACCACCAAGGTGATCCGGTACTGGTTGCCTCCGAGGCAATCGTAATAGATCTCACCACCGGAAATGTGCGTGGCCTGCGCCGTGGTGGCGATCAGCGAACACAACAGGACGGAGATGAGGAGTTTTCGAAGCATTCGGGCGGAACTTGGCTTCCCCAACACTCCTACGCGGCTCTGGTGTAGAGGTTTCGTAATGGGATCACAGTTCACCACCCATTCGGAGATCGGGTCCTCCGGGAAATCACGGTCAGCTACCTTCGCGGTCCATTTTCAGCACGATGTTCGAGAACCTTAGTGATAAGCTCGAAAGAGCATTCAAAGTACTCAAGGGCCAAGGCCAGATCACGGAGATCAACGTGGCCGAGACCATGAAGGAGGTGCGGCGCGCCTTGTTGGATGCCGACGTGAACTTCAAGACCGCCAAGGACTTCACCGACCGCGTGAAGACCAAGGCGCTGGGGCAGAACGTGCTGACGGCCGTGAGCCCGGGGCAGCTGCTCACCAAGATCACCCAGGACGAGCTGGCCGAGCTGATGGGCGGCAAGAACGCGGGCATTAACCTCGGTGGTAACCCCACGGTGGTGCTGATGAGCGGCCTGCAAGGCTCCGGGAAGACCACTTTCAGCGGCAAGCTGGCGAATTACCTGCGCAAGAAGGGCAAGCGCGTGCTGCTCACCGCCGCCGACGTGTACCGCCCCGCTGCCATCGACCAGTTGGAGACGCTGGGCAAGCAGTTGGAGATCGAGGTCTACAGCGAGCGCGAAAACAAGGACCCTGTGCGCATTGCGAAGAACGCCATCGCGCACGCCAAGCAGAACGGTTTCACCGCCGTGATCATCGACACCGCCGGCCGCCTCGCGGTGGACGAGAAGATGATGGACGAGATCGCCGCGATCAAGAAGGCGATCGATCCGCAGGAGACGCTCTTCGTGGTGGACGCCATGACCGGTCAGGACGCGGTGAACACGGCCAAGGCGTTCAATGACCGCTTGAACATCGACGGCGTGGTGCTCACCAAATTGGACGGTGATACCCGCGGTGGTGCGGCGCTTACCATCCGCAGCGTGGTCGACAAACCGATCAAGTTCATCGGCACGGGCGAGAAGATGGAAGCGCTGGACGAGTTCCACCCGGAGCGCATGGCAGGGCGTATCCTTGGTATGGGCGATGTGGTGAGCTTGGTGGAGAAGGCGCAGGAGCAGTTCGACGAGAAGCAGGCGCGGGCGCTGCAGAAGAAGATCGCCAAGGACCAGTTCGGCTTCGATGATTTTCTGGAGCAGATCCAGCAGATCAAGAAGATGGGCAACATGAAGGACCTCATGGGCATGATCCCCGGCGTGGGCAAAGCCATGAAGAACCTCGACATCCCGGATGACGCCTTCAAAGGCATCGAGGCCATCATCCGCAGTATGACGCCCGCGGAGCGAAACACCCCGAGCGTGATCAACGGCAGCCGTCGCCAGCGCATCGCGGCGGGCAGCGGCACCAACGTGGCCGAAGTGAACAAGCTGATGAAGCAGTTCGACGAGACCCGCAAGATGATGAAGATGATGGGCGACAAGAGCAAGATGCAGGCGATGATGCAACGGATGCAGCAGGCGCAGGGCATGCGGCGGTAGGTTCAACAACACCACTATTGACTCTTCCCCCAAGGTCCCGGCCTCGGACCCTGCGGCTCTGACAGAATCTTCATTGCGTTCTCTATTGATGTTTTGTACGTATTGAATGTGTGCATTTGCCGTATGAACACTGCGGCCATGGATTCCAAGATCACCCTCAGCTTCGATCAGCAGGTCATCGCGCAGGCGAAGGCCTTCGCGGAAGCCAACAACATCAGCCTTTCACGACTTACTGAGTTCCTTCTTAGCAAAGTTGTGGATCGCCAATACCGCAGCTTGGATGACCTGCCCGTCTCAGATTGGGTGAACATGGTCAGCGAAGGCGAGGTGGAATACGTGCGCAAGAACAGCGCGAAGACTGTGAAGAAGGACTACCTCGAAAGCAGGAAGGGCCGGTGAAATGCCATCCACCGCAACGACGCAACGAGGTCGCAACGAGTTCGCGTTGCATGGCGTTGCGTCGTCGCGTCGTAGCGGTTAGATCTTGACCATGCCACCCAAGCGCATCTTCCTCGACGCCAACGTCCTCGTTACGGTGCTATGCAACGAGTATCCGCGATTCACGGAATCTGCCCGCGTGCTGAGCTTGGCGGACGACAACCGCTTCGAGGTCTACACTTCGCCGCTCTGCCTCGCTATCGGAGCCTACTTTGCAGAGAAGAAGAACGGCAAGCAGTTGGCTAAAAAGAAAATCGCGTTGCTGTTGGAGAAGCTGAAGATCACCAAAGTGGACGGCACTTCGGCCAAGCGGACCATCGCGAACAAAGAATTACACGACTTCGAGGACGGCCTTGAGTACTACTCGGCGGTGGATGCGAAGTGCAGCTGCATCGTGACCTACGACAAAAGCGATTTCTACTTCTCGGAGATGGAAGTGCTGGACGCCCGTGAGTTCCTTTTGAAGCATGCGGCGAAGCGTTGAGGATACGGAGCCTGATGGAGATCAACCTTGGGCCAACGAAGGCGGCAACACATACCTTCGCAGGCCATGAATGAAGTGGAAACCCACCAACTCCTCGATGGCGTGCGTGCATCGAGCGCGATCCGTGAACAGATCAAGATCGAAGCGGTCGTTGTGACGAAGAAGCGCAATAGGTCACCGCACTTAGCCGCCATACTTGTGGGTGAGGACGCCGCCAGTCAGACCTACGTGGCCAGCAAAGTAAAGTCCTGCGAGGAAGTGGGTTTCCGGAGCACATTGCTGCGCAAGCCTGCAGACACCACCGAGGCAGAGTTGCTTGCACTGGTGGCAAAACTGAACGCGGATGCGGATGTTGATGGCTTCATCGTGCAATTGCCGTTGCCCAAGCACATCGACGAGGAGCGCGTCACCTTGGCCATCGACCCCTCGAAGGACGTCGACGGTTTCCATCCGCAGAACCTGGGCCGCATGATGCTCGGGCTGCCCGGGTTTTTGCCCGCCACACCGAACGGCATCGTGGAATTGCTGAAGTATTACGAGATCCCCACGGAGGGAAAGCATTGTGTGGTGGTGGGGCGGAGCAATATCGTGGGCACGCCCATGAGCATACTGATGAGCCGTAATGCCGATCCAGGGAACTGTACCGTTACTTTGACGCACAGCCGCACGAAGGACCTGCCTGCGATCACCCGCCAAGCGGACATCCTGATTGTGGCCATCGGCAAGGCCGGCTTCATCACGGCGGACATGGTGAAGATGGGCGCGGTGGTGGTGGATGTGGGCATCCACCGGATCGAGGACGCCACCCGGAAGCGGGGCTATCGTATTTCCGGCGATGTTGATTTTGATGAAGTTGCGGCCAAGTGCGCCTGGATCACACCCGTGCCCGGCGGTGTAGGGCCCATGACGGTGACAAGCCTTCTCCTGAACACGTTGAAAGCCGCAAGCTTTTAGTGTTCCGATCGATCCGTTCGTGGCACAAGGCGGTATTACCCCGATCTTTGGGCGCGATCACATACTGAACCAAACTGGACCTGCAACATGGCTGAGAACGATCATTTCTACAAGCGAGTTTTTGAAAACAACCGGAAATGGATCGCGGAGAAGAAGGCCGTCGACAAGGATTATTTCACCCGGTTGGCCGAGGGCCAGAACCCGGAGATCCTCTATATCGGTTGCAGCGATAGCCGCGCCACGGCGGAGGAACTCATGGGAGCGGGTCCGGGCGAGGTTTTCGTCCATCGCAACATCGCCAACATTGTGGGAAGTTCCGACCTGAACGCGTTGAGCGTGATCAATTTTGCCATCAGTGCGCTGAAGGTGAAGCATGTGGTGGTCTGCGGCCATTATGGTTGCGGAGGGGTAAAGGCGGCCATGGAGGCGAAGGACATGGGCCTTTTAAATCCGTGGCTCCGCCACGTCCGGGACGCGTATCGCCTTCACCGGGTGGAGCTTGATGCCATCAAAGACGATGAACAACGCTATCGACGACTAGTGGAGTTGAATGTCGAGGAGCAATGCATCAACGTGATCAAGACCGCAGTGCTTCAGAAGTCATACCTCCGCAACAAGACGCCCACGGTACATGCCTGGGTGTTCGACATGCGTACCGGAGAGCTGGTGGACCTGCACTTCGATTTCCCGGGAAAACTGGAGGAGGTCCGACAGATCTACGACCTAGGGGCGGAGGTTTGAGGGGAAACGCCTTTTGAAGTGGCAGGGCATCAGGATCCTCCATCAAGGGCGGCAGCTTGTGCGCTGGGAAAGGGACTCATAAGTGGTGTTTCCCGATTTGGGCCGAGGTGTTCCGCAATGGGATCCAGGACTTCTTTCGCAGCCCTTTCCTAATAAAATACAATGCACAAGATCTTACTATTGGCCGTTGCGGCCTTGATCACCGCCACCAGCGCCTTCGCGCAGACCAAGACCGACAAGGCCCAAGTGAACTGGGGGGCGGATATGGACATGAAGGAGGATGGGACGTTCATGGACGTCATCGGTGATGTTGACAATAGCATCTATATGTTGATCGGCCGCCACAATAAGCCCTTCATCCAGCGGATGGACGGGCTGAAGGTGGCCTATCAAAAACCCGTGGACCTGGAGTTGGACGAGAAGGACCTGGTCGTGAAAAGGGTGATGCTCACCAAGACGGAGATCCTTGTGTTCGCCACCCGGTATGACAAGAAGGCAGAGGAGAACACCCTATACTTCAGCAGCTACGATCAGGATGACTTCAAACCGTTGAAGCGGTTTGAGAAGATCGCGACCATCCATGCCGAGAAGTTCCGCAATGCCGGAGGCTTCTTCCTTACCGTATCTCCGGATCTGACGAAGGTGCTGGTGGAGGTGTACCGCCCTTTTGAAAAAGGTCAAGCGGAAGAGTTCCAGCTGACCGTGTATGATGAAGGCATGGGGCGTTTGTGGTCACAAGACTACACGCTCGGGTATGACGATGACAAGTTCAGTGCCCAGGCCATGCGCGTGGATAATGATGGCATCATACTTATGCTCGGGAAAAAGTACGGGGAGAAGGAGGAACAGCGGGAGCAGCGGAAGGCCGGCAAGGCCACTTACGAGTACCACCTATTGGTCTTCAAAGAAGCATCGGCCACACCTCAGGATCATCCCATCGCGGTGGCGGACAAATTCCTCCAGGACATGACCATCTCCATGGGGCAGGACGGAGACATCATCTGCGCGGGGCTTTACGGCAATAAAGGCAGTTTCAGTGTGCGTGGCGCCTTTTATCTTCGCTTGGACAGGGCCAGCAAGTCCATTGCACATGAAAGCTACATGGATTTCAGCGATGATCTCATCACATCCTACATGACGGAGAAGGAGGAGAAGAAAGGCAAAAAAAGGCAGATAGGAAGGATGAGGAACTGGAGTTGCCGGAGTTTGTGCTTCACGATCTCATCCGGCGGACCGACGGCGGCGCGGTATTGGTGGTGGAGCAGTACTTTATACGTGTCGTCACTAACACCAGTTCCACGCCGAACGGCGGCACTGTGACCTCTCCCACGTACCACTATTACTACAATGATGTGGTGGTGGCGAACATCGGCCCTGACGGCAATAACGAATGGGCTGCCAAAGTGCCCAAGCGGCAGCACAGTGTGAACGATAACGGGACATACAGCAGCTGCGCCGTGGAGGCGAAGGGCAGCAACATCTACCTCGTGTTCAACGACAGCGGAGAGAACCTCTTTGTCAAGCCCGGTGATAAGATCAAGCAGTTCGAGCTGAAAGGGAAGGATGCCTTGGTGGTGCTCGCCACCATCCACAGTGACGGTAACGTCAGCCGCGAGGCCCTTTTCTCACCGGACCGCCGTGATGTGATCCTGCGGCCGAAGGACTGCGTGGAACTGAAGAGCCAGGAGATGTTCATCTATGCCAACCGCAAGAGGGACTACCGCTTCGGCCTGATCGAGTTCAAGTGAGATGACCCTTGGGTTTTAGTTTTCAAGAGCGGGTCCAGTGCTTTTTAATGCACCGGACCCGCTTATTTTCGGGATCGCCAATTTGGGCGCGTGATGGAGTATAGGATGTAGCCTTTGCGGCCAAAACACGATGGACAACTACGCCGAAAGCCTTCGGCGCAGCACGGCCATCCGTAGCAGGGCCACGGCAGCATCTACGCCTTTATTGCCGAGTTTTCCCCCACTGCGAGCGCGGGCCTGGTCCATCGTGTCATCAGTGAGCACGCAGAAGACCGCCGGGCGGCCGGTCTTCAGGCCCACGTCCATGATGCCTTGGGCGGTGGCCTGGCATACGAAGTCGAAGTGAGGGGTTTCGCCGCGTACCACGCTGCCAATGCAGATCACCCCGTCCAGCGGACGGTGCTCCAACAGCAACTGTGCGCCCAAGGCCAGCTCAAAACTGCCAGGTACGAGTTCCTCATGAATGTCCTTCAAGGTGACGCCGTGCTTGAGCAGGGTCTCCACCGCGCCGTCGCGCATGGCCCCGGTGATCTCCGGGTTCCAAGCACTCACCACCAGCCCCAAACGCAGACCGGTGCCCCGAGGGACACCGGTAGCGTCATAGTTCGACAGGTCCTTGGTCGCCATGGCTAACCCGCCATGGCTTTGGCACGGGCCGCATACTTCTTCGCCGTGTTGGCGTCCGGCGAGCCGGGGTAGTCCGAGGCGATGCGCCCGAAGCACTTCGCCGCATTCTTCCAATCGTTCTGCTGCTGGTACACGATGCCGGCCTTCATCAGGAACATCGGCGTGGTGTATTCGCTCTTCACCATGTCGGCAGCCTTCATGAACTGCGCGGCAGCCTCAACAGGCTTGCCGAGTTCCACCAGCACATCGCCCTGGTTGCCCGTGGCCATTACGCGCAGTACGTCGTCGCCGAGGTCTGCATCCTTGTAATACTGCATGGCAGCTTCGTACTCGCCCTTCTGGTGGTTGATCACCGCGACGTAGAACTTGGCCAAGTTGCCGGTGGTGGTGGAGCCATACTCGTCCGCCACCTGTGCGAAGCCGAGAAAGTTCCCGTCGCCGTTAAGGGCGAGCTCCAGCGAATCGATCTCGAAATAGTATTGGGCCTTCCAGATCATGTCCTGGGCCTCCTTGGCACGTGGCTCCGAGACGAACTTCTTGTAGCCCAATAGGCCTCCGACGATCACTAGCACGGCGACCACCGCAATGGTGACCGGGTTCTTGTTCTTCTCCAGGAACAATTCGCTCTTGGTGTAGATCTCACCGATATCCAGGTCCTTGCCCTCCTTTTCTTCCTTCGACATGTGCGATCAGCCGATTTTTTGTGGAGCGCAAAAGTAGGTGTTCAGGGCGAACCCGCGACATCGCCCGTCCAGGGCCGCTAAGCGTGCGGTTTTGGGGAGTGTTGTTCAGGAATAAGGGAAGACGCACGGGATGGCCGGTCCTATCTTTGGTCCATTCCCATGGACGTCCTGCTCAGTCGCCTTTCCGTGCTCCAGTTCCGCAATCACCGCGAGGCCGGCCTGGAACTGGGAAAGCAGGTGAACTGCCTCATCGGACCCAATGGTGCGGGCAAGACAAATCTGCTGGACGCGGTGTACTACCTGTCCATGTGCAAGAGCTATTTCGAGCCGCAGGACATGCACAACGTGCTGCACGGGGAGGAGTGGTTCATGGTAAAGGGGACGATGGAGACCCCCTCCGGCGATGATGAGCTTTCATGCGCGGTGCGTAAGGGCCAGCGCAAGGTCTTCACACGGAACCGCAAGGAATATGACCGCCTGGCCGATCATGTGGGGCGCTATCCCGCAGTGATGATCACGCCGTACGACGGCCAATTGGTGCTGGAAGGGAGCGAGGTGCGCCGCCGGTTCCTGGACGGCCTCATCGCCCAGTTCGACCGGGCCTATCTGGAGCACCTGATGCGCTACAATCGGGCGCTGGCACAGCGGAACCTGTTGTTGAAGCAGATGAACGGCCCGCTATCACGAAGCATGGCAGAGCCTTGGGACGAGCAACTGATCGCCCATGGAGAAGCGGTACACGCTGTGCGCAAAGCCTTCATGGCGGACATGGCACCTTTGCTCGTCCGGCACTACGCGGGCATTACGAGTGGCCCGGAGCAGGTGGAACTGAACTACCGCAGTGAACTGGGGGAAGCACGGATGGCCGAGGTGCTGGACCGGCAATGGCCGCGTGACCTCATGGCGCAATACACCACGGGCGGGGTCCACAAGGACGACCTGCTCTTCGCCATCGACGGTAGGCCGTTGAAGCGCTTTGGCAGCCAAGGCCAGCAGAAGACCTTCCTCATCGCGCTGAAGTTGGCCCAGTTCGACCTTACGGCGGAGCGCTCCGGTACCAAGCCGATCCTGCTGCTGGACGACATCTTCGACAAGATCGATCCGCAACGCATGCGCCACCTGCTAAAACTGTTGGGTGATGGACGCTTCGGCCAGGTCATCATCACCGATACGGACGCCCCCCGCATGCACCGCGCACTGGACGGCCTTGATCTTGACACCCGCTTCTTCCTTCTGGACCACCAGGGCGTTGTTGCCCAAGGCCCGCTACAGAGCATGCAAAAGGCATGAAGCGCAAAAACGACCAGACCATGAAGGAGGCCGTGGACCGGCTGGTGGACGCATACGGCCTACGGGAAAAGCTGGACGAACAGGCCGTGGCCAGCCTCTGGGACGAGCTCGCCGGGGGTATGGTGGCCAAGCACACGGTGGCCGTGAAGCTGCGCCGGGGAAAACTGCACATCAAGGTGGACAGCGCACCGCTGCGACAGGAACTCACTTTTATGCGCGAGGGCCTGGCCAACACCATCAACGAGCAGTTGGGCCGGAAAGTGGTGGACCAGGTCCTCTTGGACTGAGGCCGTTGACGCCCGGCTATCAATACTGCTCGCGCCCGGTGAAGAAGAAGGCCCCTTCGATGGCGGCGTTCTCATCACTATCGCTGCCATGCACCGCGTTCTTCGCCTTGCTCTCGGCAAAGCGTTTGCGCAGCGTGCCTTCGGCGGCCTCGGCAGGGTCGGTGGCACCGATCAGGTCTCGGAAGTCCTTTACCGCGTTGTCCTTCTCCAGGATCGCGGCCAAAACCGGGCCGCTCGCCATGTAGCTCACCAGTTCTCCATAGAAGGGGCGCTCCTTGTGGACCTCATAAAAGCGGCCCGCTTCCTGCTCGGAAAGTTGCGTGTACTTCAGGGAGACCAGGCGGAATCCGCGGGAAAGGACCATGTCCAGGATCTTGCCGGCGTGCCCTGCGGCCATCGCTTCCGGCTTGATCATGGTGAACGTTCTGTTGCTTGCCATCGTATGATCGTTGAAAATCGGGCGCAAAAGTAGCCGCTCGTGCCGTTCAAATTGACCCCGACCCTTGTTTTCTTCGCGGGATCCTGCGACAGCCCCGCCGCAGCGGAGACACCAGCCTGATGATGCACCATAGATATGTTCTCATTGCCCTTGTGGCAACCCTTTGCTCCTGTGGCTCACCGGCCAACAAGGAGAATAGCAAGCCCGATACCCTCGTGATCGGCGGGGATGATGCCTCGGATCATACCGAGAACCTGTATCAAATGCCGACGCCGAACGAGCTGTTCCAGATCGTGAGGACCATGTCCGGAGAAGGCCAGAAGCGGATGATGAGCCCGGCCAAGAACGTGGACCGCTATGCCACGATGCAGAAAAAGGCACTGAATTTCGGGGTGTATGCCACGGATCTGGTCTATGCCAGCAATTACAAGGTCACCAGTGAGGTGGTGCGCTATTACCTCACGTGCAAAAAGCTGGGGGATGAGCTCGGACTTGGCGGAGCGTTCAACGATACCGATTTCTCCCGCTTGGAGCGGAACCTTACCCATGGTGATTCCTTGGACGTGATCAGTAATGATGCCTACGAACGCGCATACCGTCGAATGCAGGACGATAGCATGGGGCCGACCTTGGCGTTGGTGCTGGCCGGTGGATGGATGGAGAGTATGCACTTAGTTACTCGGCAGGTGCTTCATTTCGATGCCGCCGACCCCTTGGTGATGCGCGTGGCCGAACAAAAGACCAGCCTGGACCACTTGATCGATCTGATGGAACAGTACAAGAATGATCCCGGTGTGGCCGGAACAAGGAACGACCTGCTCAAGTTGCGGGACATCTACGATACCTTCCCGGTGATCCGCAGCCAGCACCAAGGTGCGTCCCCGAGCGGCAGGCAGATCCTGGGGGACGATGTCACCGTGATCATCACCCCTGAGGGATTCAATGACCTTGTCGATAACTTGGAGGTGATGCGGGAGAGCATCATCAAACCGGAGGACAGTGTTGACCCCCAGCCCAATTCCTGAACCCATGCAATTGCGATCCATACTTAGCACCGCCGCCATCGCCTTGGTCACCTTGGGCATGGCGCAAAGTGAATGTTCCGAATACTGGAAATCGGCCCCGCGGGCGGCGGACAGCCGATTCACGGTGAATGGACAAAGCAGGGGGGCCAGTATCCAAGTGGGGGTGCCCACCGAACTGAACATCATCATCTACAAAGGGCAGGACTATCGGGTCTCCTTCGTCTACGATGAAAAGATCATCGGGGACCATGTGATCGCCCGCATCATTGAAAAGGTGCGCCAGCCCAAGCCCGTGAAGGCCGCTGATGGGCAAGCTGATCAGAGGAAGCCCGTCTTCGAGGACAACACCAAGGTGATCTGGGATAACCAAGACCATGAAATGACCGATGCTGTGGAGTTCACCGCCACCTCCACCAAGCGGATCGCCATTGAGGTCACCGCCCCCGGCATACCGGAGGATCCCAAGAGCAAGAAGATCGGTAAAAAGATGACCGATATCGGTTGTTTGGGGATCCTGATCGAGCATATGCCGACGCCCACCATCGGTTTCTGATCACATCCTGGGAGTGAAGTAAGGGCCGCTTGGAGCGGACCGGGCTACTTTTGGTGCCTATGAACTCCCCCTCGGCTCCCCCGGCGGCCATTGCCGCATTGGTCGCATTGCTCGATGCACCGAAGCGCATCGCCATTACAACGCACTTCAATCCGGACGGCGATGCCATGGGCAGCAGCCTTGGATTGGCGCATGTCCTGAAAGCACTGGGACATTCCGTCCAAGTTGTTCTGCCCAATACCGCCCCAGGGAATTTGCGCTGGATGCCCGGCCATGACCAGGCGATCGACCACGATACGGCCAAGGAAGCGAGCGAAAAGGCCGTGCGGGAAGCGGAGGTCCTGTTCTGCCTGGACTTCAACAGGCCTGACCGTGTGCAAGGATTGGAAGAGGTGCTGCGGGCGGCCCCGGTCAAGGTCCTTATCGATCACCACCGGGATCCTGATAACTGCTTCATGGTAAGCTTCAGCGACATCACTGCATCTTCCACCTGCCAGATGGTGCATGACGTGATCATGGCGATGGGCCATGGTGATCGGATCGACAGGGATACGGCCAACTGTTTGTATGCCGGTATCATGACGGATTCCGGCTCCTTCCGCTTTTCCAGCACCACACCGCACTCGTTACGTGTGGCCGCCGATCTGTTGGATCGGGGGGCGGTTCCCCACCTGATCCACGCTGCGATCATGGAGGACAATACCGTGGACCGGTTACGATTAACGGGCTTTGCGCTCAGCGAACGTTTGCAGGTGCTGGACGGTGAGGCTGCCACGGTGATCGCACTTTCCATGGACGACCTGGACCGGTTCAACTATGTCCCCGGGGATACGGAAGGCTTAGTGAATTTTGGGCTGAGCATTCGGGGTGTTCGCCTTTCCGCTTTTCTGGCGGAACGCAAGAATGTCATCAAGATCAGCCTGCGTTCCAAAGGGAACTTGCCGGTGAATGAATTCTTGGCCGCCCATTTCGAGGGCGGTGGACATGCCAATGCCGCCGGTGGTCGTTCCACCACCTCCTTGGAAGATACAGTTGCCACGCTTGTTCGGGAACTTCCAGCCTTTATGGCCAAGCATCCGGAATGAAGCTTCCGGTCTTCATCCTTGCACTGTTGTTCGTCGCTTGTGGCGAAGGCCGCACACCGCCTCCAGCACGTGTGGGACATCGCACTGCACCACCCGACAACAGTTTGGTGGACGAGAATAAGCGCATGGCCGAACGTGAGGAGAACGATATCCGGGATTGGGTGGAGCGGCAAGGGGTTTCCATGGTGTCCACCGGTACCGGACTGCGGTATAAGCTGGTGCGTGACATGCCGGGGGACACGGCGAGGCCGGGCCAATTGGCCGTGCTGAACTATGCTGTCTACCTGCTGAACGGGGATTCCTGCTACGCGTCCACGCCGGACACCCCTGGCTCGTTCCGCATCGAGCACGCCGATGTGGAGAGCGGCCTGCAGGAAGGCGTGCAGCACCTTTCCGTAGGCGACAGCGCGGTGCTGGTGATACCCAGCGCGCTAGCCTTCGGCCTCTTGGGCGACAGGAACAAGATCCCCATGAGGAGCACCTTGGTGTATCACATCGGCCTGGTGGCGCTGGAAAAATGATCCGTGCGTGCTTCGGATGCCTCTTGCTTCTGGTTCTGCTCGAAGGCTGTAGCCGTTCACCCTTGCGCGGAGGGAGCAAGATCGCGGAGGATGTCTATTGGCGCTTGAACGCGCTGGGCGATGGCGAGCGGACCCCGACGGACAGCGATAGTGTGTTGGTGCGCGTGCGCGTGGCCAGGCCAGATGCTTTCGCAGGCTCAGTTTACAGCACGGAACGCTGGTACGGCATGGGCGGGGAGAAAGGCACGTCGAAGTATTTCGCGCGTTTGAGAGAGGGCGACAGTGCCACCGTGATGCTCCTTTCCGGTGCCACACCTTGGAAAGACCTCGGGGCCACTTCGCCGGGATCAGGAAAGGACACCGGTTGGGTCACCATGGAACTGTCCATGCTGAAGCTCCGCTCGATGGCGGAATCCCGTGAACTGCAACGGGCCGTGCTGATGGCACGGACCGAGTCCGATGAGCAGCGGATACTTTCGGACTTCTTCTCGGGGACCGATGCCGAATGGAAACAGGCCTTAGGCGTGTACTATGTTATAGACTCCACCAATAGCAAGGGACCGCGCATTCAGAGCGGCGAATTGGCCACCTTGGCCTACACCGCATCCTTCTTGGACAATGGGAAGGTCTTTGATGAGCAACAGGATGGGCTCACGTTCCGCTTGGGTGATCCCGATCAAGTGATCAAGGGGCTTGAGGTTGCGGCACATCTACTACCGCGGAACGGAGGTAGAGGCCGTTTCGTCATTCCATCGGACCTGGCCTTTGGGCCGAAAGGGTCCTCCTCGGGCATCGTGCCGCCGTGGACACCAGTGAAGTATGACATACGCGTGGTATCCGTGGTTGACGCATCACTAGCGGGGCCATCCTAGAGCCTATCGACCTTGGTGCCGCCCTCTTTCAATCAGTATCCGGGGTCGCTCCCGGCGGATTGAACAACCCCCAATCGTCCCATAAGTAGTCGGAATCTTGGAACGTGGCCACCCATTCGGCGAACAAGGGCTGGAATTCCTTCACCGCTTGGCGCAGGAGGTCGAAATGGGCCTCCTCCAAATGGCCGGCGATCTCCAATCCGCGCAGGCAGGTCACCAATTCTCGGCAGGATCTTCTCCCCAGCGCAGCGTTCTCCATCTGCAGGTCATACATGTTCAGTCCCCACGCCCCGGCCAACTTGCCGGTGATCGTATAGGCATGCCCCATCATCTCGTCCTTGGTGCCTTCCAGCATGCTGTTCTCAAATTCCTCCTGCTTGCTGCCGCTCTTTATCTCATCCGGGGCTGCTTCCACGATCGCAATGGCCAAGGCCTGGATCTCTAAGGCTTTTTAATAGATCGCGCTCTCGCTCACGTCCGGTCCGTCATCCGTGGCGCCGTAATCGAGATCGTCATCGCCATCGTCGGACATCGCAGGTCGGTTTTTTTGTGTTGGCAGCAATTTGCTTAATCCTTCACCTTCTCGAACACCATGCGGTAGTGCTCGAACACTTCCTTCTCGAACACTTGCAAGTTGGGCTGGATGCGGTAGCGGCGCACCCACTTGCGGAAGTCGCTGTTGAAGAGCTTCGGCAGCAGGGTGCCGTACAGCATGTACTTCTCCAGTTGGAATTTGTTGAAGGCCTTGGTCCAGCGGACGATGGTCTCGATGTAGTCCAGGCGGCCGCTGTCGATGGAAACGAGCTTGAAGTGTTCCTTCGCCGGTTCGATCATGCCTTCGCTTCCGTAAGGCAGCCATGAGCCAGGAAACACGTCGCAGACCAGGTCCATCAGCTCTTCATTGTTGTATTCGTGCTTCTTCTTGTACACGTTGGTCTCACCGAATTTGATGTCCTCGAACTTCACCATGTTGGGCCCGAAGACCATGGTTTGGCAATAAAAGCGACCGCCCACCGGGAGCAGATCCGCCATCTGCTTGAAATAGGTCCTGTAGATCTCCGCTTGTTTTCCGGCCTTGTACTCCTCGATGGAGCAGAGGTGTTCCGGGCTGCCCATCGCCGCCACCGCGTCGAACTTCCCGAAGGTCTCCGGCGTGATGTCCTTGGAGTTCATCTGATGGACGTTCATGCCGTTCTTCTTGCAGGCATCGGCCTGGCCTTGAGCCAGCACCACACCGTATGCATCGGCACCGTGCTCGCCGAGGTAGTTCACGAAAGCGCCCCAGCCGCAGCCAATGTCCAGCACCTTGTCGCCCTTCTTGATGTTGAGGTGGTCCCAGATGAACTTGTGCTTCTTCTCCTGGGCCTGCTCCAGCGTCATGCTGAAGTCGCCATCGAAGCGCGCACCGCTGTAGCCGCCTTTCTCTCCCAGACTGAGCCGAAAGATCTTGTCCATGGTGGTGTAGTGCGCGTCGAGGTCCTGCTGATCTGCCATGTGGGTGTTTTTTCGGGGGCTGAATGTAGGGGTTGGGGTTGAGCCAAACGATGTTTAGGGGGGATTAGTGGGTGGTGACTGGAGATCGGAATTGCGCTTCGAGGTTTGTCCAAGGCTCAACTTTCTCTCAGTGTCTCGAGAAGCGGACATTGAGAGAAGTAAAACATGACTAACCGGTTGTTTCGGAATTCAGCGCCCAAGACCGCGCAAGACTGTCCCGCTTTAATGGTCGTGCTCCCCGGTCCCTTTCGTTAGCTCGCTCAGCAAGTAGTACGTGCCTTTTACCACAACTTTTGCATTCGGGTCCACGGCTTCCAATGGCACCACCTCGGTATAGCCCAACTCGCTGGCGCCCGTGCGTACTGCCACCTGTTTGAAGGTGCCTGCCCCGGCCTCCGAGCCGGGGTTCGGCTCAACCTCCACGAAGATGTAGTGCTCGTCGCCATTGCTCACCACAGCCTCGTTGGGCAGGCTCCAGGCCGAGGTGCTGTCGGTCATGATCAACGCTTCGATGTACATGCCGGGCATCAGTTCCTCGCCGTTGTCGTCCAGCTTGGCGTGGGCCAGTACGGCCTGCTGATCGCGTTCGAAGGCCTTGTTCACCGCGTAGATCGTGGCGGTGTGCTGGCCCACCGGCTCGCCTGCGTGGCCGAAGACCACCTTCTGACCGGTGTGTACCCGCGCCACGTCCTGCTCGAAAAGATTGAGGTCGATGTGCAGGCCGCTGTTGTCCACCACGGTGAAGAGCGGGATGTTCGGCTCCGCGAACTGCCCCAAGGTGATGGCGATGTGCTGCAATGTTCCTGCGATCGGTGAACGAACGGAGTACGTGGAGCTGATGTTCTGCGCCGATAGGCGTGCAGGGTCAGTGCCGAACACGCGCAATTTCGCGGCCATTCCGGCTTGTTTGGCGCGAGCCACATCGGCATCGGCCTGTGCGCGCTCCAAGGTCTTGGTGGCCGTGATGCGCTCGTCGTGCAAGTCCTGTTGCCGCTTAAGGTCCGCGTTCAGCGCGCGCAGTTCGGCGCTGGTCTCCAAGTAGTCTTGCTGTAGTTGCAGGAACTCCATGTTCTCCACGGTAGCCAGCACTTGCCCGTTGCCGACGACCTGTCCTTCACGCACAGGGATCCCGCGTACTAAGCCACCAGCCAGCACGCTCACCTGTGCACTCTTGTCCGGGGGAAGCACCAGTCGCCCATTGGCTTTCAAGGAGGTGCTCAGCCCACGCTTCTCCATCGTGCCGGTGACCAGCCCGATGGCCTTGATCTGATCGGCAGTGAGCGAAACTCCGGCGGCTTGCGTTGTTCCAGCTTCATGTGCGTGGTCATCGGTGGCAGGAGCGTTTCCACCGCCACAGGAGAGCAAGGTGAATAGCGTCATCGCTAATAGGGGCATCAGGGTCCTCTTCGAGAGATCCTGATGAAGCTTCCGTTTCGCGAGACACTGATGGAGCGAGAGGTCGCAGCCACGGCCTTCGATCATCTGATCATCTGATCGTCTGATCATCTGAACGGCATTCTCGTTCTTCATCTGCAAGTGCATTAAAGCCCCATCAGGGCGTTGAGGTGGATCATTGTGAGGCCGAGTTCATACCGGATGCGGAGGTGTTCCGCATCGATGCGGCGGGCCTGGTCGATGCCTTGGATGAACTCGAGGTAGCCCGCGTCGCCGTTGAGGTAGGCGCGTTGGGCATCATTGCGCAAAGTGGTGGCGAGCGCGGCACCTGAGCTTTCGTAGTAGGCCAAGCTTTCGCGAAGTTGTGCCGATCGTGCCTGTGTGCGGGCCAGTTCAGTGGCGCGGTTGCGGCGCAGTTCCTCCAGCCGCTGCATCGCGATCTCGCTGCGAATGCGAGCGGCCTTGGTGCGTGCGCCCTGCCCGCTGCCGGGTAACGGGATCGAAGTGCCGATGAGGTAGCCGGTGAAGGGTGAAGCACCGTCGATGGTCTGGTAGAAGCCACCGCCTTGAAGCGTTGGCGCCCATTGGCTGCGCTCCATTTTCCATGCTTCTTCCGCGAGCGATGCCCGTTGCTGTTCCTGCGCCAGTAGCGGGTCCATGCCGCCGCCGGGGTCCGGTGCGCGGGACAATGCATTGAGCGCTGAAGTGTCCGGCACCGCCCCGCCCAAAGGACCGGTCCATTGCTCCAACTCTGTGGCATAAATGGCGATGTCGGCCTGTGCTTTCTTTAGTTGCACACTGGCTTCGTCGGCGGTGCTTTGTGCGCTCACTTTTTCCAAGCGCCCGCTTTCCCCGGCTTCGAATTTGCGTGCAGCAAAATCTGCAAGGGTGGAGTAGGAACTGTCCATGAGCTGCATCAGGCGCAGGTTTTCCATGCCCATGGCCCATTGCAGATACGCACCGGCCGCGCTCTCCTTCACCAACGCACGGGTTCCGGTTCTTCCTGCTTCTGCCAACAGCACGCTTTCTTTCAGATAGCGGGCGCGTTGGGCGATGACGGTGGGAAAGGGGATGCCCGTGGTGGCCTGTAGGTTGATGTCGTTCGCGCCACTGTTGATCTGGCCACCTTGCAATTGCGCGTTCAGCGGATCCAGTTGGAACGCGGTTTTTCGAAGGGCCTCCTGTTGCTGCACTTCCAACTCCGCCGCAGTGACGGCCGGATAATTCTTCATTGCCCGGGCCACGGCGCTGTCCAGCGTCAGCACAGGGACTTGCGCCTGCAGCGTATTCCCGAAGAACAATACGGCGATCACGGAAGCTGTCGCGATGTTGCGACCTCCCTTACCACCCTTGTGCCTTTCGGTTCCCGTCTCATCGTCCTTCTTTTTTCTGCGGAAGAACACCAGATGGTAGAGCACCGGCAACACGGCCAAGGTGAGCAGGGTGGACGTGATCAATCCGCCGATGACCACTGTGGCCAACGGACGCTGCACCTCGCTGCCGGGACTGGTGCTGAGCGCCATGGGCAGGAAGCCGAGCGAGGCCACGGCGGCGGTGGCCAGTACGGGACGCAAACGCGCCAAGGTGCCGCGCACCACGCGAACGGTGACATCATCAACGCCTTCGATCTTGAGCTGGTTGATGTAGCTGATGAGCACGATGCCATTGAGCACTGCCACGCCGAATAGCGCGATGAAGCCGACACCGGCGCTGATGCTGAAGTCCAGTCCGCGTAACCACAATGCGAGGACGCCGCCCACCGCCGCCATGGGCACCGCGCTGAAAATGATGAGTGCCTCGGTGAAGGAGCGGAAGGCGAAGAAGAGCAGCAAGAAGATCAGCGCCAGCGCCAAGGGCAAGGTGAGCATCAGGCGGGCGCTGGCCTCCTTCAGGTTCTTGAACGTGCCGCCGTAGCTGACGAAATAGCCCGTGGGCAATTTCAGCTTTTGGTCAAGCAGGGCTTGGATGTCCGCCGCTGTGCCTTGAATGTCGCGGCCCCGCACGTTGGTCTCCACCACGATGCGCCGCGCGCCATCTTCGCGACTGATCTGCGCGGCAGCACTTTGAAACCCGATCTCGGCAAGCTGGCCCAACGGCATCTGGGAACCGTTAGGCAGGGGCACCAGCAGGTTCTTCAGCTTGTCCGGGTCCGCGTCGCGCATGTCGGCCATGCGCACCACGAGGTCGAAGCGGCGCTCGCCTTCGTAGACCACGCCTGCCTTTCCGCCGGCCAACGCGGTGTTCAGCACCTGGTTCAATTCGGCGATGTTGAGGCCGTACTGCGCGATCCGGGCACGATCATATTTCACGACCAATTGCGGCATTCCCGTCACTTGTTCCACCTTGATGTCCGTGGCGCCGGGCACTGTGCCGATCAGCGCTGCTGCGGCGTTGGCCGTCTTGAACAGTTCATCGAGATCGTCCCCGTAGATCTTCACTGCGATGTCGCTTTTCACCCCGGCGATCAGTTCGTTGAAGCGCATCTGGATCGGTTGCTCGAAGCTCAAGTTCATTCCCGGTATCACGCTCAGCTTTTCGTTCATCAGCTCGGCCATCTTTTGTCGGTCTTTGGTGGTGGTCCAATCCTTCCGGTCCTTCATCACGATGATCAGGTCCTGGCTTTCGATCGGCATGGGGTCCGTTGGGATCTCACTGCTCCCGATCTTGCCCACCACTTCCTTTACTTCGGGAAAATCCTTCAGCAGGATGCGGGCCAATTGATCGCTCACGTCAATACTTTGGCTCAGGTTGCTTCCTTGTCGGATCGTGACGTTGGTGGCAAAATCGCCCTCATCCAATTCCGGGATGAATTCACCGCCCAGCCGGTTGAACACGATCAACGCAACCACCATCGATCCGACGGCAACTGCGATGGTCAGTCGGCGGTGCCGCAAAAGTCCGCGCAGTTTTGGCGTGTACCAATGCTGCAGGCGGTGGATCATGCGTTCGCTCCAGCTTTGCTTTTTCGGGATGTTCTTCCCGAGGAAGATCGACACCACCCAAGGCACGTAGGTAAGGCTGAGCAACAGCGCACCGATGATGGCGAAGCTCACCGTGAAGGCCATGGGGCGGAACATCTTGCCCTCGATGCCGATCAGCGCGAAAATGGGCACGTATACGATCAGGATGATCACCTGCCCGAACACGGCGCTCTTCATGATGCCGCCGGCCCCGCGAATGGTCTCCGTGTCCAGTTCCGCAGCGCTGAGCCGCTTGCCCGCGTACCGCTGGTGAAGCGCGAACATCATCCCCTCCACCACGATCACCGCGCCATCCACGATGAGGCCGAAATCCAATGCGCCCATGCTCATCAGGTTGGCACTTTGCCCGGCGAGCACCATACAGCCGATGGCGAAGAGCAAGGACAAGGGGATCACGCTGGCCACGATGAGGCCCGCGCGCCAATTGCCGAGCAGCAGCACCAGCACGGCGATCACGATCAGTGCGCCCATCAAGAGGTTGTGCTCCACCGTGCCGATGGTCTTCTCCACCAGCTTGGAGCGGTCCACGAAAGTGTCGATGTGGACGCCCTCGGGCAGGCTGTGCTGCACTTTCTCGATCTGTTCTTTCACAGCGGTAACGGTGGCCATGGCGTTGGCGCCCTTCAACATCAACACCACACCGCCCACGGCCTCGCCTTCGCCGTTTCGCGTCATGGCCCCGTACCGCACCGCGTGCCCGAAGCGCACTTCCGCCACATCGCGCACACGCACCGGGCTTCCCCCGCGTGAGCTGATCACCACGTTCTCCATGTCCTTCAGCGAGCTGATCACACCTTCTCCCCGGATGAAATAGATGTTCGGGCCTTTCTCGATGTAGCTGCCTCCGGTATTCGCGTTGTTGTTCTCCAACGCGGTGAAGACGTCCATCAGCGATAGGCTCGCGCCTGCCAACCGGCGCGCGTCCACGCTCACCTCGTACTGTTTCAACAGGCCGCCGAAGCTGCTCACGTCGATCACGCCGGGCACGCCCAATAGGTGTTTTCGCACCACCCAGTCCTGCAAGGTGCGCAGTTCCAGCAGGTCGTATTGCCCTTTGTGGGCACTGTCCACGGCGAGGGTGTACTGGTAGATCTCACCGGTTCCGGTGGTGGGTGGCGCGATCTCCGGCGTGCCATAGCCGGGCGGGATCTGCCCTTGCACCTGGGTGATGCGCTCCGCCACCAATTGCCGTGTGAGGTAGAGCGGCACTCCATCCTTGAACACTACGGTGATGACGGAAAGGCCACTGCGCGAAACGCTGCGCAGTTCCACTACATCGGGCAGATTTTTGAAGGCCTGCTCCAGCGGGAAGGTGATGAATTGCTCCACCTCCTGCGTAGCGAGGTTGGGCGCAATGGTGTTCACCAGCACCTGGTTGTTGGTGACGTCCGGCAGCGCATCGATGGGCAGTTGCGTAACGGACCAAGCACCCCAGCCGATGAGGGCAAGGAGCAGTAGGCCCACAACAAGCTTGTTGCGCACGGAAAACGATATGATGCGATCGATCATGGAAATGGCATTCAAGAACTAACGGAAGTGAAAAGCAGCTACGGATCCGGGGATCGCAACCGTAGTGTCGAGCCATTGGCTCCACCGGATGCATTTGCAAAGGATCTTACACGGTTACCGTGCAAAGGCGCATCACCGCCTCAGACGCGCTTGGGCGGATTCCACACATTGCCACTGTACGTGGCCAATTTCGCGAGCTGCTCAGGGCCGCTCATCGTGGAAATAGAAGTGCTCAACAGCACGGACATACCAGCATGTTCCGGAAAAAATGCGGGTGTGGCGCAAGCGCAAAGCAACTCATCGCAACCATCGTCAAAGGGATTGTGGTCGCCTTCATGCTCATCGTGCCCGTTCACTTGCTTGTCGTGGTGGCCCCAACTACTGTGGTGCTCCAGCAGGTGTGCCACGGCTTGCGGCACGCGCACCCATTCGTGCATCTCCAAAGCGCTGAAGCCGTAGAGTGAGAGGACGATGGTGAAGAGGATGGTGCGCATCAAGGTGCTGTAAAAGTACAGCGGGAGTTCCGATGTAACGTGATGGATGTCACTATGTGCGGGATCTTGCTGCACTGAACCGTGGAAAATGAAGCCCGCTGGGGCTTCCTGCGACTCGTTCTTTCTACCGTGCGCAACCATGCAAAAAGATGCACACCATCGCATTGTTCATAATTTATAGTTAAGATAGTTGCTTGTAAGACGAATAACTATTAGGGGGTATTTGCTTTCCTAAAACCCAACCACCAATGAAAACAGCTACACTTCTGATCGCGACGACCATGGTCTTGTGGCTCGCCGCACCGCCGACCCAAGCGCAAGTGAGGCCGGACATATCCTCTTTTATCGGTGGGCCAGGAGGCCAACGTGAGCAACTGTACGACCTGATGGTCCAATACATTGATGCGGATGTGTTGCAAGAACACTGCAACATGATCATGACCACAGGTGGAATGATCCACAGTGACTGGGATTTCCTGCCCTTCCATCGGACTTATTTGGAAGGCATGGAGGATTTCCTGATCGCACAAGGTCATCCGGAATTCGTTCCCTTACCAAAATGGGACCCGAATACACATGCCCCTGCGGAATTTGAATTCGGAGGGGTTAACCATGATGGGGTTGACCCCGACTGTACGGGGTTCCCGTGCACTAATGGCGGCCCTCCTGCTGCTTGTAGTGTAGCAATGAATTGGGACCCCCACAATGCACGACCTGCATACCTTCAACTGCCAACCCTCTGTGACCACCCTATGTTACCGACCTTTCCTGATCCAGGTACAAACATGAATGGTAATTGCTGCTCAACCGGATTAAGCCGGAAGATTGAAAGCCCCTATCACGATGACACTCATATTCTCATGCGCGCAACGGGTGGTGTTATGGGCTATTTCCGCTCACCTGCCGCCCCTATCTTCTGGATCTGGCATGCTTATGTGGACGACATTTGGAAGGAATGGGAAGCCAATTGCCCCACCGTGGCACTACCCCCAGTTGACCTCTATATGAAGGACACACCAAAAGTTGTCGAGAGCGAGCGCGACCGGGGCGAGGAACCCAACATCGATACCGACCCCATGTGGTTGAGCGAGGATATATGGATACATAATCAAGAGAACGACGGGGGTGCGGACCAGGAGCACCAGAACCCCGACCACCACACAACAGGAGGGACGAACTTTGTCTATGTCCGGGTGCGCAACCGGGGTTACGAGGCCTCAGCGCCGGGTGTTCCACTGCGACTGTATTGGGCAAAGGCAGCTACGGCCCTCTCATGGCCCAGCTTCTGGAACGGCAGCATCACAGACCCGGCGCTTATGGGTGAAGAGATCCAGTCGGGCCATCTACTACCATCCATCCCCGCTGGCGGCTCCTATATCGAGGTCTTCGAGTGGAACGCACCGGACCCTCTCATTTATGCCGCCGTAGGGAGCGACCCTATCTTCTGGGCCAATGAACCTTGGCACTTCTGCCTCTTGGCCCGCATCGAGACGGAAACATCAGCCCCGTTCGGGATGACCTTTCCGGAAACCGCCGACCTCAATGGCAACGTGAACCGGAACAACAACATCATCTGGAAGAACGTCTCGGTGATCGACATCGCGGGCATGGCCGGTGGCGGTGGTGGCTGGGCCGATGACAAGCTAGTCGGTGCTTCGGTACTAACGGGCGAT
The DNA here is from genome assembly GCA_963706125.1 of uncultured Flavobacteriales bacterium. Taxonomy (GTDB): domain Bacteria; phylum Bacteroidota; class Bacteroidia; order Flavobacteriales_F; family PHOS-HE28; genus PHOS-HE28. The sequence continues at coordinate 471,812 of CAVPLQ010000003.1, read as the reverse complement.
GCTTGGGGGCAAGGTGGCCGTTTCAACTTGGTCTTCAAGAACCCGGACCATTACAAGGGCAATCCGGTGACTGCGGAGGCCGAAGTGCGCATTACCCTGGACCAGCCGCTCTGGGAGGCTTGGCAGGCAAGCGGAGGCCAAATGGAGAACATGAGCATCTCGAGGGAGGAACGGCACCAATTGATCGTGACGGGAAGCCCGGCCAAGTTGAGGAACATCTACTACCCTCCAGGCAAGCGCTGGTTGGCGCACGTCAGTTTCAATTTTTTGGCCAAGCAATTAAGCGGACAGCCTCTGTTCGATTTTGACTTCATCCAAACCGACGAGGCGGAAAAGGCAGTGGGTGGCGAACGCTACCATGTGATCGTGCCCGGCAAGGAAGGGTTCTACGCGGATGCTGGACCGGACAAGAACGTTAGCCCGAATACCGCGGTGAACCTCAGTGCGTACACCGTCGGCGAAGCAGCCATCTACAACTGGTACGATCCCCACGGCGAACTGATCTACTCGGGAAAGACATGACCGTGTCGCCGGAGATCACCAGCAAGTACAAACTGGAGGTGATCGCCGAAAGCGATGGCGTAAAGGATTACGATGAGGTGGAGGTGAAGGTCAAGGATCATGAGGTTACCAACATCGCCCCGAACCCGGCCACCGGAAATACCATCGTAACTTACCGGCTCACCAATGCCACTTCCGCCTACCTGATCCACACCATGCCCAACAGCGGAGTGAACAATCAATACATCCTGAACGTGGCGAACGATCAGGTTCAATTGAATGTAAATGACCTGCCACCGGGAACTTACAGCCTGATCCTTGTAGTGGATGGCATACCGAGCGATGTGGACCAGATCACGATCCTTTGACGCGATGATGTGCAAGGTGAATTCGAACTACCGATGCAACTCGATCAGGGGCGCGCTGTGCGCGCTCCTGATCGGGGCCATCGGCCCCGTCTCCGGGCAGTGGGAACAGGTGCAATCGGGGACGACTTCCTTCCTGAAGGATATCTTCTTCCTCAATGATTCCATGGGCTATTGTGTGGGCGGAGGGGATATGTACGGATACCCCAATGCGGAGCAAGCCGTGGTGTTGCGCTCTTTGGATGGAGGCTCAACTTGGGGCACGGCCCTTCAGGACACGGGCGTTGCTTTCACTGAATTGGCAGCCAAGGGGGACACTGTGGTCTGCTTCGGACGCAGCATGGCGATACCTTCCCTGTTGTGGACCTCATTCGACAAGGGGACCACATGGCAGCGGGATACACTTGGGGTTCAGGGAATACAGGACCTGTCCTTCTTTACAGATGACCTTCTCTTCCTCTCCGGACAGGACTTGGTGCGCATGAACCTCAGTACACTAACGGCACAGACCCTGTTCATTCCCAATACAGCATCTGTTTATGGCCGAGACGGCAACCGGCTATACTTAATGACCACACAGAAATCCATCCACAGCAGTGCGGACGGAGGACAGACTTGGGACACCATACCCTGCTTCATGGCCGATAGCCTCGGTATGTGGACCGAGAGCGACGGGGAAGCCCTATTTGCCTCAGGGGATACGATCGCTGTAAAGCTCACGTACAATGCGGTGAGCGCCTATACCACAGACCATGGACTGCACTGGACCCCCTACTTCTCTCCTTTTGCAGCTCAGGTGCAGTTCAATTCATTGGATACGATGTACGGCTATCATGTTGCTGCGACTACAGGAGGGATCAGCATTTCAACGGACCGGGGCCTTACCGCGCAACTTCAGCAACAATTGGGCAACAGGATCGGCAAGCTTTCCTTCCTGCCGGGCACCGGGCGTGGATGGGCCTGCGGGGAAAACGGAATGATATCCAAGACGACCAACGGCGGGTTCGCCACCGTAGTGCCAGACCGTATGGCCCCGCCAGCGCAAATCACTGTCCAGCCCAATCCTGCACACAACAGGCTTACCTTGGTGGTGCCCTCCGGCATGCACGTGGAAAGCATCGAGTTATTGGACAGTACTCAAAAACGGGTTCGTCATTACCATGCCAGCACAAGGGAGCTGAATACACAGGGTCTTGCTACTGGTCAATACATTCTACAAGTCGGTACCGGACTTGGGAGCCAGATTATCAAGGTCCAATTGCAGTGATCAGGGAAATGGAAAGGTCTCCGGTAAATCGCATGCAATTGGTCGCAATGGCTGTGTTGTTGCTGTCCTTTCAGCATGCCGAAGGCCAGATCACCTTTCAACGAACCTATTCCCCCACACATAACGACTATGGCCAGAGTGTCGTACAGGCCGATAACGATGGCTTTTATGTTGCCGGAGCAGCTGGCATTGTAGTTGGGGGTGTAACACACGGTGAAGCCGCCCTGTTAAGCACCGACGCTCAAGGCGACACCTTGTACTATGCTCACTATCCCGCCCCAACTGCCACAAGTCTGTTCCTTGAGCACATCATCAAAAGCTCGGATGGAAATTTGATCGTAGCTGGTTTGATAGACTATGGGGTAGTCCGAAGAACCACTGTTGACGGTTCTGGGCATTGGGGTTGAGTTGTCCATGGGTCATTTTGTGGTTTTCAGGCCGTGTTTCAGGCCCATTTCGATTCGTCAGGTCACACGATCCCCACGGTTGATCCAGGTATGAGATGCAAGGAGCGCAGGAAGTTGTAGCACAGGTTGGTGAGCCCCACGCGGAAGGTTGCACGCTCCAAGCCGATGCACCGCACGCTGAGTCCGTGCAGTTGCTTGTTCATGCTGCCGAAGACGTGCTCAACCCGTGCGCGGACACGGCTTAGTTCCTTGTTGCGTTGCTTGTCCTGTTCGCTGAGCGGCTTGTTCTTGCGGGGCTGCTTGAGCACGCAGTCCTTCATCTGGGCCAATGCGATCCCGTCCTTCACGTCCTGCCAATCATAGCCCTTGTCCCCGTAGAAGCTTTGTCCGTGATCGGCCTCATCCAGCAGTTCCCAAGCCATCTTGCCATCGCTCACCGATGCAGGCGTCACCACGTAATGGTCAATGACCTTGCTTCCCGCGTCCACCTTCACGTGGTTCTTGTAGCCATGGTAACTCTTGCCGTGCTTCTTGGTCCAATCGGCATCCAGGTCCTTTTGTGCCTTTTTGCGCGAGGACCAGTTCTCCGGGACCTCCCCGTTCTCCAACTTCTCCCGGTCATCCCGCCCATTGTGCTGGATGGGCGCATGTACCATGCTGGCATCAACGATCTTGCCTTCATTGACCACCAGGTTCGCCGCGCTTAGCCGAGCATGGTAGGCGGCAAAGAGCTGCTCCATCGCCTTGGCCTTGGTAAGGTGTTCGGCGAAGAGTCGGACCGTGGTGGAATCAGGTACTTGATGCTGTGGCTCCAAGCCCAGGAAACGCTGAAAACTCGCGCGGTCGTTGATCTGGTATTCCAAGGCTTCAGCACTCAACCCATAGAGTTCCATCAGCACGATGGCCTTGAACATCATCACACGGTCGTAACGTGGCTGTCCTCCCTTCTTCGGGTCTCGCACCGGGAAAGCCGAATCCAGTTGCACACGAAATGCCTCCCACCGGATCATCCGCGACAGGCGCGGCAACACATCGTTGATCTGCTCCAACTTTTGGTGCTTGAACTGCTCATCAAACAGGCTGCGCGAGGGTCGCTTCTTCATGCCCCAAAGAGATCGATCGCAGTTCAATTTGTCAAGATCCCAAACCGCTGAGTTGTCAACAGGTTCTTCGAACTACCCTATGGGGTATTCGATGGCCATAGCGATTACAACGCATACGTGGCCAAGATCACTCCTGCCGGGAATATGCTCTGGTCATCCTCTGTTGGTGGCGCGTTCAAGGAATGGGGCTATCAAGTGCGGGAAACCCCGGAAGGTGGGTTTGTTGTTGCAGGCTGGCGGAATCCCACCGGTGTAGTGAATCATGGTGCGTTCTATTTGGTCCGGTTAAATGCCACGGGGGATACACTGTGGACGAAAACTTATCCCAATCCCACCCCCAATTGGGACCAATTGGCCTACTGCGTTGGCGTGATGCCCGATTCAGGCTATGTCCTCGCCGGGACACAACGTTACTGGAGTCCGAGCTTTTTTCATGTGATCCGCACGAATAGCCAAGGCGACACCCTTTGGACAAAAAGACTGGACGAGCTTGGTTCCGGTCAGGCACGTGATCTGGAGGTGCTGGACAACGGCCATATCATGATCGCTGGTTTCAGCGCTCCAACCGATTACATGCGCCCTATGCTCGCAGAACTCGACGAAAATGGCGAACTCCTTTGGTCCCATACCTACACACAAGTGCCGGGGGGCGGGCTGGCGGATTGGACGTATTCCATGTGTACGACCACCACCGGCTATGCGCTCTTTGGCTTGGATTCGAACTATGATTTTTCGCTGATAAACGTGGATGACGAGGGCGACACACTCTGGACGAGGCGCTTTGCGATCGGTGATGGTGATTATGGTTATTCCGTGGAGCAGACCAGTGATGGCGGCTTCATCATGTGCGGCATCACGAACATAGGGGGGACACAGATCGCCTTGGTCAAGACCGATGGCTTTGGCAATGTGACCACTTCCACCCATGATCTGGACCTCGATCCATCGGTTACGGCCACCCTTTACCCGAACCCGGTGTCAGCAACGGGCACCTTCCAATATGGCATCACGAACGGCGGAAGTCTCACCTTGGTGCTATACGACGGTAGAGGGCGCATGGTACGTTCCATTTTCAGCAAGCAGCAACGCGCTCCGGGCCAGTATGAGGAGCCTCTTGATTTTTCCGGTTTGGCTGCCGGGAACTACACCTTGGTGCTAAGCAATGGGCAACGGGCGGTGAACGTGAAGGCGATCAAGTTCTGAACGATTTGTAGGAGCCAATGACTGAAGCCCGAGGGGGCTTCCCGCGTCTTCTTCGTCGCTCGGGATGTCGCTTCGCTCCACTTCTCGCCCCAGGTTTTAACGACAAAGACCCCGGCTTTCACCGAGGTCTTTGTGATCCCGCTGGGGCTCGAACCCAGGACCCATACATTAAAAGTGTATTGCTCTACCAGCTGAGCTACAGGATCAAAAACGCCTTCCACCGGGGTGTTCTGCGATTTGAGGGCGCGAAGGTAAACATCCGGCCCACTTCGGCAAACACTGTTCAATTCTTCGTGATCAAGGGTAGCCGTTCGAAGGGCTTTGACCGGTCGAAGAGGTAGCGGAACGTGGCCAGGGTCCTGTAATTGGTGGCGCCAAGGCTCTCGCAGACGCGCAGCATCTTCGGGTTGAAATCACCGATCCACGTGAGCACGGTGTCGTTGTATCGCCCGGTCTCCATCAGCCATTTGCTCTGATGGACGATCATCACACCTTCCACGCCCTTGCCCTGCCATTCCTTCACCACGCCGAACACGATGCCGGTCATGGTCTTGGCCGTGCCCTTCCACTTGTGCCAGAGGAATTTCAGCTTGCCGAGCCAGTTGAGGTCGCCGTCCACGTAGCGGAAGATCTCGTTCAGTTCCGGCAGGTTCACGAAGAAGGCGATGGGCTTTTCCTTGTGGTAAACGAACACCACGATGCGCGGGTCCATCACCGGTTTCATCTGCTTGATGGTCTTCAGGGCCACCTCCTTGGGCATGGGCTTGAAGTTCTCGTGGTCCACCCAGGCGGCGTTGAGCACGGTGCGGAAATCCTCGGCGAGCTTTTCGGAGCTCATACCGCGCACGTCGCGAACCGTGATGTCCGGGTCGTCCTGGAACTGTTGGTACTTGCGGTGAAAGATGGGCTGCACCGGCGTGATGGCCGAGCGCTTGAAAAAAAGCTGCTTGAAGTAGATCTGAAAGCCGTAAGCCTCGAACAGCTTCACGTAGTACGGCGGATTGTAGTTGGTGCCATAGATCGGCAGGTCCGTGAAGTTCTCGATCAGCAGGCCCCAGAACATGTTGCGCTCGCCGAGATTCACAGGGCCGTCCATGGCCTCCATGCCTTGGTCCTTCAGCCAGTCACGGGCGGTGTCGAAGAGCAGGCCGGCGGCCTGCTGGTCATCGATGCACTCGAAGAAGCCGCAGCCTCCAGTGGGTTGCTGCTTATCGGTCCATGCCGTCTTCGGATCGATGAAAGCGGCGATGCGCCCTGCGGCCTTCCCGGCATCATCGTAAAGCACCCAGCGCTTGATCGCGCCGGCTTTGCGGTCCTTGCGGGCTTGCAGCAGTTTGTTCTTGGCGGGATCGAAGACTTTCTCCACGTCCTGCCTCAAGTGTGGCACCCAGTTTTTATCGTCGGCATAGATCCGCCAAGGCACGCGCATCCAGTCGTGCAGCACCTTACCTTCGGTGGCCTCAACAATTTTCATCGGCGCGAAGGTCGGTGTTGTTGGTTGTAGTGGTATAGGGTACTGGGTACCGAGTACAGGGTACGGACCTGATCGGCGTGAAACGCTGCTCAATACCCTGTGCTCTGTACTCAGTACCGTTCCTACCTTGTCCCCATGCGCGTTTTCATCATCGGCTTTATGTGCAGCGGTAAGAGCATAGTCGGGCGCGAGCTGGCCTCCTTGACAGGGCGTCGCTTCGCGGATATCGACCGGGTGATCGAGCAGCGAATCGGGCCTATTCTTCCGTGGATGAAGCAGCACGGTGAGGCCAAGTTCCGTGAGGTGGAAAGCATAGTGCTCGCCGAGCTCTTACAGGAGGAGGATGTGCTGGTAGCTTGTGGTGGAGGAACGCCCATGGCCTCGGACAACATGGAACGGATGCTCGCTGCGGGCACCGTGGTCTATTTGGATGTGCCGCATGAGATCCTCGTGGAACGTGCGCGGCGCTCCGGAGGCGACAGGCCCTTGCTCTTCGGACTGAAGGATGATGCCCTGAGCGATCGGATCAAGGAGCTGATGCTGGTGCGGGAGCCGAAATACCGTCGGGCCCCGGTGCATGTGCCGGGTGGTGGCACACCTGCCGAGACCGCAAAGCGGATGGCGGAGCTGCTCGGCCTTCAGGAAAGGTAGACGGTGTCCTTCTTTCCCAGTTCCACGCTGATGTGCTCCTGCAAGGTGGTGCTGAGCGTGAGGCCCACGATGTCCGCACGGATGGGGTAGGCCCGGTGCAGCCGGTCCACCAGCACCACGGTGGTCAGGCGCTTCAATGGGGACTTCACCAAGTGTGCTGCTGCGTGCATCAAGGTGCGCCCGCTCATCAGTACGTCATCCACGAGGATCACCACCCGGTCGTCCAGCCCTTTGTCCGCGATGTTGGAACGGACCGGCTTGTTCAGCGGATCATCCTTGTCCAGCGCAAGCTCGAGCAGGTCGATCTTCAAGGGGGAGATCTCCTCCAGAAGGGCTTTCAGGCGTACGGCCAGTTTGGCTCCCCTCGGGGCCACCCCGACCAGCACCAGTCCGGTCTCGTGGACGTTATCCTCGTATATGCGGAATGCCATCCGGCGCAGTTTGCGCTGGATCCGGTCGTGTTCCAATACCACGGTGCGTTCGGCGGCCATGGGCCGAAAGTAAATGGCAAGTGCGCACCGGCGGTGATTTGGTGGACATCACGCGTGGAGCGTCCTTTGTACTTTCAGCAAACCCTCGCTTCATCTGCCATGCTACTTGTCCTTTCACCCGCGAAAAGCCTGGATGAGACGCCCATCCCGACCATGCGCGCCGCGACCACACCCGTCTTTGCATCGGAAAGCGCGCTGCTGGCAGAAAAGCTGAAGACCTATTCACCCGCACGGCTGAAGAAGCTCATGGATATCAGCCCGGAGCTGGCCGCACTGAACCATGCGCGCTACCAGGAATGGGCGTTAGCGCCGCTGAAAAAACCTGCGGCGCTGCTGTTCAATGGCGAAGCCTACCGCGGTCTGGACGCGAAGACGCTCGATGTGGCCGACCAACGTTTCGCACAGCGGCACCTGCGTATGCTCAGCGGCCTGTACGGAGTTCTGCGCCCCTTGGACGCCATCGCGCCGCACCGGTTGGAGATGGGCACAAAGCTATCCATGGGCCGTGGCAAGAAGGACCTCTATGCCTTCTGGGGGGAACGCATCACGGAGGAACTGAACGCGACCTTGCGGAAGAACGGGGAGGATGTGTTGGTGAACCTGGCCTCGGCCGAGTATTTCAAAAGCGTACGGGCCGAGAAGCTCGCTGCCCGGGTGATCACGCCCGCGTTCAAGGAACAAACGGCCAAAGGGCTGAAGATGGTGACGGTCTACGCCAAGCACCAGCGCGGGGCGATGTGCCGCTGGATCATCAAGCACCGGCTGGTGGAGCCGGAGGGCCTCAAACACTACGATGGCGACGGTTACAGGTTCGACCCGAAGGGCGGCACCGCCGATGAATGGCTTTTTGTGCGGTGAGTTTATGGCGTTCCGGACCTTCGTAGGGTAATTTTGCGGCGTGGCACTCTTCATCCTTTCCGCCCTTGGCCTGCTGTTGCTGGCCTACTCGGGGATCTGCTTGTTCTATTGGGTCTTCCAGGAGAAGTTCATCTTCGTCCGCTTCCCATTACCGGATCGGTTCAAATTCGGCTTTAAGCAACCCTTTGAGGAGCTTCGGATGGAACGGCCGGACGGCGCGGTGCTGCACGCGTTGCATTTCACGGTGCCAAAGCCGGCGGGGGCGGTGCTGTACTTGCACGGCAACACGGGCAGCTTGCGGCGGTGGGGGAAACGCGCCCCGCGCTTCACTACGCTGAAACATGCCGTGCTGATGCCGGACTATAGAGGCTATGGAAAGAGCACGGGCAAGATCTCCGAGGCGGCTTTGCACGCGGATGCGCTCGCCTGGTTCGACCGCTTGGCGGAACTGTACGGTGAAGAGAACGTGGTGATCTACGGCCGGTCCTTAGGCTCGGGAATGGCTGTTCCCGTGGCTGCCGCACGTTCGCCGCGGACCTTGATCCTGGAATCCCCCTATGCGAGCTTTTTGGACGTGGCCCGCCATTATCTGGCCGTCCTGCCCTACCGTTGGTTGCTGAAGTACCGCTTCCGGAGCGATCTGGCGATCAAGGGCGTAAAGTGCCCGGTCTTCATCTTCCATGGCAAGCGCGATCCCTTGGTGCCGTACAGCAGCGCCTTACGCCTATATGCCTCCATACCCGTGGAGGTACACCGAGAGCTGGTCACCTTCGCCAAGGGCTACCACAGCGACCTTGCCGGTTATGCCCGCTTCCGGCGAAAGCTCCGCAGCATCTTGGCGATGAGGTAAAAGTGACGTTAAGGATCTTAAAGCGTGGGGGATGCCACTCCGTCCGTGTAACTTCGCCGCCCCACAATCTGGAACATGAACATCAAACTCTCGCTTTTCACCGTACTGGCCGTGCTGCTGAGCGCATGTGGCAACCAAGCAACCGGCCAGAAGGAGCGCACCGTCGACCTGAAGACCACCCGTGACTCCGTAAGCTATGGTATCGGCTCCGACGTGGGCCATAACCTGCAGATGAACCTGAAGCAATCCGGGCTGGATTCCCTGAACATGGACGCCATGTTCTCCGGCATGCGCGATGCCATGGACAGCACCGAGCGGATCAGCACCGACAAGGTAAAGGCCATCGTTCAAGCTTACATGATGGAGGCACAGAAGACCATGATGGCCAAGCAACAGGCCGAGGCCGAGGCCACCTTGGCCGCCGGACAGGCTTTTATGGACGAGAACGGCAAGAAGCCAGGTGTGACCACCACCGCAAGTGGACTTCAGTACGAAGTGCTGCAAATGGGCAAGGGGCCGAAACCGATCGCCACTGATAGTGTTAAGGTGAACTACAAGGGGACCCTGCTCAATGGCGAGGAGTTCGATAGTTCCTATAAGCATGGCCAGCCCGCCATTTTCGCGCTGAAGGACGTGGTGCCGGGCTGGGCCGAGGCCGTGGAACTGATGCCCGTCGGTTCCCGGTTCAAGGTCTACATCCCGAGCGAATTGGGATGGGGTGAACGGGGAGCAGGCAAGGATATCCCGGGGAACAGCGTGGTCGTTTTTGAACTTGAACTTCTGGGCATTCCTACCAGTAAGTGACGATCCATCGTGATGCAAAGAGGCCCGGAGCGATCCGGGCCTCTTTGCGTTCAGGGCCAATTGGTTCAGTCGGCGACCGGCCCTTCCGGCAACGCCATCCAATGGCTCACCTGCTCAAAGAAGCAATTGCTGCTCCCTTCGCCAAGCCAGAAATGGCGGTGGGTCTTCCTGCCGGTCTTGCTCGGGTTCTTGATGAACCAATTTTCGGCGAAACGCAGGATCACCACATTGCGCTCTTCCTTCTCCACCAGGCCTTGCAGACGTACGGTATGGCCCGGCAACCAGCAGAGCACGCGCTGGTCATCGGCGGGGAGGCGTTCTGCGCAAGAGATCCAAGGCTGGCTCATCGATCGTGTTATTCCCCCAAGAGGTCGGGCGGTACATCAGGTGAGAGCACCATTTCCGTGAAGCGTAGCACGGCCGATCGGGACCGCTCCCTGATCTCCGGTTCTGCTTTCGCGAACAACTTCTCGCCCTCTTTGCGGATCATGTATTTCACAACGTCCTCATGTATTTCAAGGCCGGTGTCCGTAATGTAACAGGTCTTGCTCCGGGTCCAGTGCCACATCAAGAGGGTGGACAGCCGGACCGAGGAACGATCGTGCAGCCTACCGCCTTGGGTTATCAAGCCCTGGCTCTCCGGGTAGGTGACAAGCGTCCTGATCACCGTCCGGATACAGCGTTGGATCCCTTCCGTGGTCAAAGCGCCCATCGGGGGCTCCACAAGGTCCGCCGGGGTGGTGCGGTCCGGCCGCTGGTAGTACATCTGGTGCGCCCGGGGCATGCTCTTGTTGAACTCGGTCATCGCGGGGTTCACCAAGCCGGGGTGGCCCACCAAGGTGCCGTCATGACCGTCAACCGCCTCGCGTTCCTTGTCCGCGATCATCTCCAAATAGCCGGGCTTCATCACGCCGTTCTCATCCGGTGGCAGGATGAACGCCGGCCCGCCCATGGCATGGGCCTGTCGACGATGGCAAAGGCTGATCGTCCTCAGGCTCACGCTGTGCAGGAATTTCGCGTTCAGCCCGATGTGCTCGCGGTCCGGCAGGATGGGCAGGTCCGGCGAGGTGAACAACTCCAGATGGTCGGCGGCATACGCTTGCGGATCCAATGCAAGACCTGCGGAATGGTGCTTCAGTTCGAACAGGACCTCGTCCGCCTCTAATACCGCTGCGAGGCTGTCCATCATAACGGTGGCCCTGAAGCTGCCCTGTGGCATGTTGAGGTGACCTTCCAAGAAACTGAACAGGTCATTCCATAGCCGGGCTTCCTCGTGGCCATGCAGGCCGCGTAGATAGAGGTAGACGCCTCCTTGCCGCAACCGCAGTTTTTCAGCATTGAGCTGGGCATGCAGGGCCAGGTCGAAGAAGGCGGCCGGCACCGGCCCACCCTGTTCCCCCATCGCATGGTCCATAGCGCGCATCGGCCGGGGGACGATCATCAACCGCGTGATGCTCTTGGGATTGATCCGTACCCGGTCACCATCGCTGGCCACATAAGCAAGCCGGTTGTCCGTGGCACGCTCGATGTTCTTATGCGCACGCAGGATGGCACCGGGCTCGTTCGGCATCATGTTCCAGAGGTCGGCCACATAGCTCTTCGCCCCGGCGTTGAGACCCTCGATGAGTTCTCTGCGGCTGCATCCGCCGATCAGCTCCACCCGGCGTTCCAGCAGTTCCACCGGTACGGGGTCCACCTGCCATTCCGCCTTTCGGATCCCTGCTGTGCACGCCAAGAGATCGATCTCCCCGATCCGCAGAGCCGCCATCCGGGCCTCGCCCAGGGCAAGCACCTCCAGACGGCGTTCGCCGAAGCGGGCCGTGAGCGCTCGCATCAGCTTTACCGTTGCAGGCGTCAGCAAGCGGTCGATCATCGGTGGGGATATCGTGTTCGGCATTCCGGGCAGGCGGCACGTTGTACGCAAGCCGATCGGTGCGGGTTCAGCAAGATATTGCCCGCGAAGTTGGTGATCGCCGGGGGATCTGCGGAAATGATGCGAAAGGGTGCGTGGCTAATAGGGTGAGCACCGTTCGCCACGCCCATTCGCCGTTGCTCCAAGGGCCGGTCCGGCATTGGGCACGAACATTACATTCGCAGCCCCTTCCGCTACCAAGGCACAACCGCATGAGAACGATCATCACATTAACAGCCTGTACGATGGCATCCATCACCGCCGTGGCCCAGACCCGCGATATCAAATTCAGCGAGTTCGACCTGCCCAACGGCCTCCATGTCATCCTCCACGAGGACCACAGCACCCCCATCGTAGCGGTGGGCGTGATGTACCATGTGGGCAGCAAGGACGAAGCCCGGGACCGCCGTGGGTTCGCGCACTTCTTCGAGCACCTGCTCTTCGAGGGGTCGGACAACATCGGTCGCGGTGAGTACGCGAAGTACGTGGAGAAGGCCGGCGGCGTGCTCAACGCCAACACCACCGGCGACCGCACCTACTACTATGAGGTTTTGCCCAGCAACCAGTTGGACCTCGGCCTTTGGCTGGAAAGCGAGCGCATGATGCATGCCAAGGTGGAGGACAAGGGCATCGAGACCCAGCGCGAGGTGGTGAAGGAGGAGCGCCGCCAGCGCTATGAGAACCAGCCCTACGGGAGCATCCTTCCGGAAGTACTTAAGCGCGCATACACTGAACATCCATACCAGTGGCCTACCATCGGCTACATGGAGGACCTGAACGCTGCGACCGAGAAGGACTATAAGAATTTCTATAAGACCTTCTACGTGCCCAATAATGCCGTGCTTGTGGTGGCAGGCGATTTCGACCCCAAGAAAGCGACCACGGACCTGAAGAAGTATTTCGAAGGCATCCCCAAGGGCGGCGAGGTCCCGCGCAACAAGGTGGTGGAGCCGCCGATGAAAGGGGAGGTCCGGGACACGATCTTCGACAAGATCCAGCTGCCCGCAGTGGTGCAGGCCTATCGTATCCCGGCGCTGGGAACGCCTGATTTCTATGCGGTGGACATGGTGAACCGCTTGCTGAGCAATGGCAATAGCAGCCGCTTGGTGAAGAACGTGAAGGACGCCGAGCAAAAGGCGGTCTTCGTGGGATCGTTCAGCCTTCCTTTCGAGGATCCCGGCTTGGCCATTGCCTTTGCCGTGGCCAATATGGGCGTGGCCCCGGACAGCCTTGAGGCCAGCATGGACCGCCAGTTCGCGGAGGTACGGAATGAACCAGTGCCTGAAGCGGAGCTGGAAAAGCTGAAAGTGCAGATCGAGACCGAGCACGCCACGGAAAACAGCCGTGTGGCCGGCATCGCCAACAACTTGGCCAACGCATACACGTTCCTCGGCGGAACGGACAAGGTGAACACCGATGTGCAGCAGTACCTCGCCGTCACAGCCGCAGACCTGCAGCGCGTGGCCCGGAAGTACTTCGTCCCGGAGAACCGGGTGGTATTGTACTACCTGCCTATGAACCAGAAGAAATGAACCGCCAACGGAAGACCATGAAAAGCCCCTTGCTTCATACCCTTGCGCTGGCCGCAACCCTCCTTACACCGGCCATGATGACCGCACAAGTGGACCGTACAAAAGCTCCCCAGGCCGGACCGGCGCCCGAGGTACATCTCGGTGAGCACAAGAGCCTCTTGCTGGAAAACGGCATGCGCGTGATCATCGTGGAGAACCACAAGCTCCCCATCGTCACCGCGCAGGTCCGCTTTGATATCCCTCCCATCATGCAGGGCGATATCGCAGGCTACCAAGACCTCGTGGGCGAGCTGCTCACCAGTGGCACCGCAAGGCACAGCAAGGAACAGATCGATGAACTGGTGGACGGGCTCGGCGCCCAGTTGGTCGGGTCCAATGACGGTATATACGCCAGCAGCCTGAAGCGGAACTTCACGCAGGTGATGGACCTGCTGTACGAGGTCGTCTCCAGTGCCAACTTCCCCAGCGACGAGTTCGAGAAGGCGAAGACCCGGATGATGTCCCAGATCGGTGCCCGCACGGACGACCCGGACCAGATCGCTTCCGTGGTGGGGCATGCACTGACCTTCGGCAAGAACTATCCCCATGGGGAAGTGACCACCGAGGCCACCATGGGCAAGGCCGACCGCGACGACGTTTACCAATACTACCGTTACTTCTTCCAGCCCAAACAAGGTTACTTGGTACTGGTCGGCGACATCACCGCCAAGGAAGGAGAGGCCATGGCCAAGAAATACTTCGGCACTTGGAAGGGCGCCGAGGTGCCTGTCACCAAGGATGACCAGGGTCATGACGTGGTTAAGGATCTTGGGCCCATCATACCGGCGGGCGCACAACCAAAGCTGCCGAAGGATGTACGCGTGGCCTTTGTGGACCGCCCCGGGAGCGCGCAGAGCGTGATCAAGGTGCTCTTCCCCGTAGATCTCAAGCCGAACGATCCCATGGCCACACAGGCCCAGGTGCTCAATACCATCCTCGGAGGAGGCGTTTTCAATGCGCGCCTGATGCAGAACCTTCGTGAGGATAAAGGATACACTTACGGAGCGTACTCGAGCCTCGATGCGGACCGCTGGTGCGGTAGCTTCAGTGCGGGATGCAGCGTGCGCAACGACGTGACGGACAGCGCCGCGGTGCAGATCATGGACGAGATCACCAAGATCCGCACATCGCCCGTGACCGCCGATGAACTGTCGTTGGCGAAGAACAACATGGCGGGCGGTTTCGCGCGCGCGCTGGAAGACCCACGCACCGTGGCCCGATTCGCCCTGAACACCTATCTCAACGACCTTCCCGAGGACCACTATGAGAAATACCTGAAACGCTTGGACGCGGTGACCGTGGCCGATGTGCAAAAGGCCGCCGAGCGCTTTATGCACCCCGACAGTGCGACCATCCTTGTGGTGGGCGACAAGGAGCAGGTAGCTGAGTCACTGAAGCCATTGAGCACCATCGGACGTGTTTTCTTCTATGACGTCAACGGTGATATCGTCCGCGAGGACAGGACCGAGGGGGCCACGCCGGCACCTGCGGGCATGACATCACAGGACGTACTGGACGCCTACATCAAGGCCATCGGCGGCAAGGCCGTGGAGAAGGTGAAGGACCTCAAGAAGGAATACACCACCAAGGTGCAAGGCATGGATGCCATGCTGACCGAATACAACAAAGCGCCGAACAAGTATGCCATGGAGATGAACATGGGGGAAATGCTCCTCCAGAAGCTTGTGTTCGACGGGGAACGGGGCAAGGTGAGCGGCATGGGGGGTGAAAAGGAACTGATCGACACCGATCTCGATGAAGTACGCGGTAGTGCTTATGCTTTCCCGGAGCTGCACTACGCCGAAATGGAGCAGGTCGCCAAACTGATGGGCATCGTGGACATCGATGGCGCGAAAGCCTACCGCCTCAACGTGAAAACGCTGGCAGGTGGGCAGTTCGATGAGTACTACGACACCACCTCCGGCTTGAAGCTCCGCAAGAAGGAGTTCCAATCTCAAGAAGGTGCCGGTGGCTTCCAAGTGATCACCGACTATGCCGATTACGCACCGGAAGGCGGTGTGATGTTCCCGCACACCCTCAAGCAGAAGGGAGGCATGGACATGACCTTGACCGCTACAAAGATCAGCGTGAACAAAGGCATTGCCGATTCCGTGTTCAGCGTGGAGTGAGGAGGTCGTAGGTGATAGGTGAGGAGTGATCGGTGATCGGTGATCAGTCGGCTGCCGACCGCCACTGCCAACTGCAACCTTGTTATCCTCTTTTCAACTCCTAAGTATCGCTCCCGCGTCCGGCCCGGTGTTCATTACCAGGTCCAGGATGCTCAGGCGGCCTACGAAGCCATGTCGGTCCGCAAAGACCTGCGTGTAGTTCGGGACGGCCTTCACTCTAAGAGGTAATAGCTTCTTCGGATGAAGATCATTGCGATGGTCCGTTAGGCCGGTCAGGTCCTCGACGAATGCCTCTTGCATGTCGATCTCGACCGGCAACCGAAGCCATTTCAGCGCCATGCGCATGGTGGCCAGGTCAAGGTCGATCAGTTTGTCGTAACGCTTAAGCAATAGCTCCTCCACGTCGGGCATGTAGTGGATGAACCAAGGCGTTTGGCCGTAGGCGCTCCGGATGGCCTGCACGTGTTGTAGGTTCCAAGGCTCCGCGTAGGAAAGCCCGACCGTGCGCATCGGCATCTTTTCCCCGCTGCGCCGATCGATCGATACCAGCAGGTCCTGCCGCCCGTTCGGCCCAATGATACCCGTGCGGTTCCGGTAGCTCTGGCGTTCATAGTGCTCGCCCACATCGATCAGGATATGCTCGCTGCGTGCCATCAAGGCATAATGCTCCACACTGCCGAAATAGAACGCGGAGAGGAGTGGAGTGCGGTCCATGGCGCACAAAGATGAACGTCATTGCGTTGTTCCTTAAGCCCCCAATAGATTCGCCACATGAAGCTGACCCACGCACTCCCTGTAGTTCTTGTTATGCTGGCCTCGTGCCAAGGCAATCCTCAAGAGGAAAAAACACCGGTGGGTATGGAAACCGAGGAAACAACGGGAGCAACGCAATGGGTCGGGCTCTATGCCGATACGCTGCCCTGTGCGGACTGTCCGGGCATTCATACCCAATTGGACCTGCGTGCGGACAGCACCTACATCATGCGCGACAGCTACCTCGATCGCGACACCATCGCCTACGGGACCATCGGCCAGTGGACCGTTTCCGGAAAGATGCTCACGCTGTCCACGGCGGACATACCCATGAAATGGAAGCTGGAAGGGGACAAACTGGAACGCAGGGCAGCGGATGGCGAGCCGATGGA
Source organism: uncultured Flavobacteriales bacterium (assembly GCA_963706125.1). Taxonomy (GTDB): domain Bacteria; phylum Bacteroidota; class Bacteroidia; order Flavobacteriales_F; family PHOS-HE28; genus PHOS-HE28. The sequence continues at coordinate 455,081 of CAVPLQ010000003.1, read as the reverse complement.
GACCACCTTGCCCAACTCCATCGGGCGGGTGGCCAATTTCGGTTCACTGCCCATGCACCTCACCGGCGCCTATGTCTACCACGCGGATTCCCACAGCTTCACGCCCTGCGGAAGCAAGTTCGAGATCCCTGTGGCCATGGATGAGCCCGGTATGAAAGGAGCAGGTCTGGAACTCGAACGGGCCTACACCGATCGGATCAAAACACCACCGGATTCCTTGTTCGTGGAAGTGACCGCCACGTTGCGTGTGGGGCCGGCCATGAAAGGAGATGACATCGAGGAATACCTCTACATCGAGCGGCTGGAGCGGGTATTGGAGGTTCAGGAGTGCCCCTGAGGTTTTAGGGCGCAGAGGCGCGGAGACGCTGAGGAATGCAGATAGGTATACGGTACCGAGTACCGCGTACCTGACGCCGTGCAAGGCATTATACGCTGTGCCAAGTACAATCGACATAAAACACTTGGCATTCTCCGCGCCTCTGCGCCTCTGCGTCGATCCAGATACCCCCTTCACCGCAGGCAGGCCCTCAATACCAGCACTACCATGCAGGCCAGGAACATGAAGATGCTGATCCTGTTGATCCCGTGCATGAAGCGCAGGTTCAGGTTGTTGTCCGTCCTGGAGAACAGCGTGGCCGGGTTGAGGTAGTACAGGATGCGCTTGAGGAACATGGCGTGAAAGTAATGGACAGTGTCGATCAAGGTGTATTCCCCGATCATTCCAAACCGTTATTCGAACTGGCGTGATCGATGTAATTGCCTGATGCGCTAGTGCGATCAAGACACCTTGGCCTTGAGCGTTCCGTCCATGCTCACAACCCCTGGCCCATCGCCACCCTTAACCGGTACTGCGCTGTATTCACTTCTGCCGTTGCGCGGATCCGTTCCACCACCATTTCCGCACCCGCTTCTTGCGCTTGCAGTGTTTCCAGGGGTCGTACTAATCCGAGGCGTTGGCGCTCCATGGTCTGTGCAAAGGCCTCTTCGGCATCGGCGGCACCGGCACGGGCGAGTGCCAACCGTTCGCGCGCGAGTTGCACTTCCTGTCGCGCGGCTTCCACTTCGGCACTTGCCCTTGCCACCGCCTTGCGCAAGGAGAACTGTTGCAGTTCGATGCGCGCATTGGCTTGTTGGAGGTCACCGGCTTGGAAGATGCGGCCCAAGGGGATGCGCCACACCAACGCTCCGTTCACTTCGCCTGTGGGCCAGAGCGGTTGGAACACATCGCCGAAGGCGGAGTACCCTGCGCCTACGCGTAATTGCGGCAACAGCAGACCGGTGGTGGTGCGTCGGCGTTCGGTGTGCAAAGCATCGAGTTCCAGCCGCATCGCTTGCAAGTCAGGCCGCGTAAGTTGGATGCTGTCCGCGAGCACGGTGGCTTGATCCTTACCCGGCAGTTCGATCGGTGCAATCACGGTTTCCGTGATGGTGAAGCGGGTGGCGGGATCCAGTTCGAGCAGGGCCGCGAGGCGCGCAGCTGCTACGGCGCGGTCGCTCATGGAGCGTTGCACACGGATGCGCAGCTGGGCCAGGTTGCTACGCGCAAGGAGCAGGTCCGAAGTGTACGCCGAACCGAGGTCCACCAGCACGCCGAGCTGCATGGCGACGCTATCAGCGAGCAAGGCCAAGCGTTCGATGGCGCGCGCTTCGGCTTCTGCGGTGGCCAGCGCGTAATAGGCCTGCACCACGACGAGCAGTGCTTCGTTGCGGTTCTGCTTGCCCGTGAGTTCCTGCGCCGCGCCACGCAAGCGTGCGGCTTTCACATCGGCGGGGCCGCTGCTGAAGTCCCACATGGCCTGCACACCGCCACCGGCGGAGAAGTTCTGGCGATCCACGTCCGTGAAGAAGCGACCGTCAGAGTTCATGGCGGTGCCGTTGAGGGCGTGGATGCTGGTGCCCACGTTCAGTTCCGGTAACCACCATTCGCTGGCCTTCGCGAGGTCAGCTTCGGCGGCGTGTTGCAAGGCGCGTTGTTCCTGCACGGTGAGGTTGCGCGCACCGGCCAGTTCGAGCACGGTGGCAAGATCGATGGCCTGTTCATGCTGTTGCGCATGCGCTGAGGTGTTCAGCAGGATGATGGTCGCTGCGCAGAGCGATCTCGTGTTGAATGATGCGTTGCTCATGTCAGTTCTGGATGATGGGTTCCACCGCATCGCCCGCGCGGACGAGGTTGCGGCCTTCGATGATGACCTGGTCCTTCGCCGTAAGCACGGGTTCCAGCACTTGGAACCAGTCCTTGTCGGCAAGCCCCTTCTTGAGCGGCACTTGCTCCACGCGACCATCGCGTACGAGCATGAGGTACAGACCGCCGCCTTGCGCGAAGGCCGCTGCTATGGGCAATGCCAATGCGCTGTCCGATGTGGCTGGCCGCAGCACCACGGTGGCGAACATGCCGGGCTGGATGCGCGCATCGGGATTGGGCACATCCAGTTGCACTTGCATGTTGCCGGTGGCCGCATCAAGCGAACGCGAGGTGCGCGAGACGGTGGCCGTGACTTCCACACTGGACATATCCGGGAAGCTCACGGTGGCGGTGGTCCCTTTGGCCGCGTGAACCGCGTCGCGCGCAGGCACGGGCACCACGATGCGGACAGGGTCGATGGCCTGTAGCTCGAACAGCGCGACGGCGTTCGGGCTGGTGGTGCCGGTCTGTACCAAGGCTCCGGGATCCACCATGCGCCGGGTGATGACACCGGTGATCGGCGCGCGCACCGTGAGAAAGCCGATACGCTCACGTACGGTGGCCAACTCGGCTTCGGCCATGGCGAGATCGGCCTCGGCATCCTCGGCCAGTTGCGCCGGCATGAGCGCGGGTGATGATGTGCGCGCTGAGGCGATGCGGTCGCGGATGCTTCGCTTCGCGCTGGCTTCGGCTTCGTACTGCCGCAGCTGTTGAAGCAACTCGGGCGCTTCGAGTTCGGCCAGCGCATCACCGGCCTGCACGCGATCGCCGATGTCCTTGTACACACGCTTCACATAGCCGCCTTCGCGCGCATGCACCTGCACTTGCTCGTTCGGCTCTACACGACCGGTGATGGTGATCGCGCCGCCGATGGCGCGTGACGACGGATGCACTACACGCACGGTGGGCAACAGTGCTCCACTCCTTTCGGCCGGGTTGGATCCTGCACCCGAGCAGCCCGTCAGCAAGGCGATCGCAATGGCGGGGATCAGGTTGTTGATGACTTGGTTCATGGTTCGATGGTGTTGGCCTGCTGCTTCACGAGCAGGGAGAAGAGGATGGGAATGATGAAGAGCGTGAGGGCGGTGGCGGCGATGGTCCCGCCCATCACCGCGATGGCGAGCGGGGCGTTCACTTCGCCACCGGCACCGAGCGCGAGCGCCGTTGGCAACAGACCCAGCACGGTGGTGCCTGCGGTCATCAGCACGGGGCGGAAGCGATCGCGTGTGCCCTGCCGGATCGCCTCGGGCACGGAAAGACCTTCCTTCACCAGCGCGTTCATGCGGTCCACGAGGATGTTGCCGTAGCTCACGGCGATGCCCACCATCATGATGATGCCCATGAGGCTTTGGATGTTGAGCCGTGTGCCGGTGACGAGCATCAGCGATGCCACGCCGATGATTCCCAATGGGAAGGTGAGCAGGATGATGAGCGGCAACTTGAAGGAGCGGAAGAGCGGAACGATGATGAGGAAGGTGAGCACCAGCGCGAGCACCACACCCAAGCCCAAGTCGCCGAAGGAGCGTTGCATGGTGGCCACTTCACCTTGGAAGGTGATGCTGTAGCCCTTGGGCAACGGCATGTTGTCGGTGAGCCGTTGGATGCTGGCCGAAGTGCTGCCCACATCGGTGCCCACCACGTTGGCGTACACGTTCATCTCGCGGCCCAGGTCGTGGTGGTTCACTTCCACCGGGTGGGCGGCCTCGTGTATGGTGGCGAAGCTGCGGTAGGGTACCGCGCCGTGGGTGCCTTGCACGGTCACGTTGTCCAGCACATGCGCGTCGTCGATCAACGCTTCGGGATAGGTCACGCCGACGAAGTAGTGGTTGCCGTTCTTCTCATCGATCCAGAACGCTTTCTCGTAGGTGGCGGATGAGTTGAGCGCGCTCACGAGGTTCTTGATCGCTTCCACGGGTTCCACGCCGAGCAATGCGGCCTTGGTGCGATCCACGTCCACCACCTTGGCGGGCTGGTCGATGCGTTGCAGGATGCGGATGTCCTGCGCGCCTTCCACGTCGGCGATGGTATCGCGCACCCGTTCGGCGATGCGGCGCAGTTCGCCGAGGTCGTTGCCCTTGATCTGAATGTCGATGGGCGACGGCTTGCCTTCGTTGAGCGCAGCGGTGATAAGGCCACCGGTATCGAAGGCGATCTCCACGCCGGGGAATTCCGTTCGGAAGCGTTGGCGCAAACGCGCGGCATACTCGTTCGTGGCGATGCGATGATCGCCTTTCAATTGAACACCGATGAAAGCGTCCTGCGTTCCGCTGTTCGGCGTATAGGCCGCTGGCAGATCGTAGAACACGCCGATGTTGCTGATGAGCTGTTCGAGGTCGTCGCCCAGTTCTTCGCGGATCACCGCTTCCATGGCGGCGATGGTGCTTTCGGCATCGCGCAGCGTCGTTCCGCTCGCACGCCGCACACTGATCTCCATCTGGCCCACATCACTCGTGGGGAACAGCTCGAATCCGAGTTGGCCAAGCGTCCACACGGACCCTGCGAAGAGGACCAACACGCCGACGAGCACCATGCGACGGCGCCCCATCACCCATTGCAGCCCACGTCCGTAGCTATCGTTCCAACGACCAAGTGCGCGTTGCATGCGGCCCGTACGCTGCGTGCCTTCCTCCTGCACGGGTTTGTTGCGGAAGAGGAACGCGGCCATGAGCGGAACCAGCGTGAGGGAGAAGAAGTACGCGCCCAGCATGCAGCCCGACACGGTGATGGCCAGTGGCGAGAAGAGGTCCTTCGCCATGCCGGTGAGGAATGTGACAGGGAAGAACACGGCGATGATCACCAGCGTGGAGGCGAGCACGGGCAGCGATACTTCCAACGCGGCATCGCGCGCCGCATCGAACGAGGGCTTGCCCATGCTCCGGTGCCGGTCGATGTTCTCGAGCACCACGATGGTATTGTCCACCAACAGGCCGAGCACAAGTGCGATGCCGCCAAGGGTGATGCTGTTGATGCTTTGCCCGGTGGCCATGAGTAACAACACGCCGGTGAGCACCGAAAGTGGCAGCACGGTCACTGCGATGAACGACGACCGCACATCACCGAGGAAGAGCAACAGCACCAGCACCACCAACACCAAGCCTCCGGCACCGGCCCACGCCAGCCCGCCGATCGCGTCGCGCACATACGCGCTCTGGTCGAAGATCACGTTGAGGCGCACATCCTCGGGCAAGCGTTCCTGCAAGCTGGGCAACGCGGCCTTTACCGCTTCCACGGCGGCGATGGTGTTGGCATTGCTCCGCTTGAACACCGGCAGGTACACCTGTTCGCGGCCGTCCACGCGGGCGATGTTCGTCTGCACTGCGCTGGCATCCATGGTGGTGCCGATGTCGCGGATGTAGATCGGTCGGCCTTCGCGTTGCGCCACCACGATGTCGTTGAACTCTTCCACATGCTCCAGCATGCCGCGTGCATCGATGCTCCAGTTGAGCGGACCGATCTGCGCGATGCCGCTGGGGATCATCGTGGTGTTGCGTTGGATGGCGTCGTTCACTTCGGTCTGCGAGATGCCCAAGGCTTCGAGCCGCGCGGGATCCACGTAGATGTGGATGCGGCGCAACGTGCCGCCGTATGCCGCCGGTGCGATGATGCCCTTGACGCCGCTGAGCATCTGCCGCAACGCGTAGTAGGCCACGTCGTACAGTTCCTTGCCGCTCTTGGTATCGCTGCTCACGGTGAGCAACAGCAGGGGTTTGCTCGCCGTGGGGTCGAAGGGCTGGATCATGGGTGGCATGGTGCCCGGCGGCTGGTAGTACATGTCGCTCATGGCGTAACTGCTGGCGTTGGCCATGGCCTCTGCGGGTTCTATATCGTCGCCGTAGAAGTTGGTCACCAGGCTTACGCCCATGATGCTCTTGCTGATCTGCTTCTCGATGCCGGGGCTTTGGCCGGTCCAGCGTTCCATGCGGCTGGTGATGTCCTTCTCCACCACCTCGGCGGGCATGCCGGGGTAGAGCGTGAGGATCTGCATGGCGCTCTTCTTGAAGCCGGGGAGGATGTCCACCGGCATGCGCGGGATGGCCACGCCCGCGAGCACCACCACGGCGATGGCCGCGACGATGGCGAGATAGGGATTCTTGAAAACGGTCTTGATCATGTGCGTTCGATCGGGTTGTTGGAACAGCACGCGGGCGACAGGTCGCAACGCGCAAGGACCGCGATCGGAACGCTTCAGTGGATCAACGCGAATGCGTGATCACCAGGGAAAGACAAGGAAATGGCTATCCGTTCCGATCGCTCAGGCGAGGAACGGTGGGCCACGCAAGGTGTGCGCAGCGCGTGGCGGATGCGCTCGGCATCGCGGTACGGGCGGATCGATGAACTCCTGGTCGTCAGTACTCTCTACTGCCACCAGCGGCAAAGGCAACGGAACAGTGAGTTCGGTCTGCGGGCGCTCTATGGTGACCTGGTCCATGCCCACGTAATTGTCCGTGTTCATGGAGAATTCCTGGCAGTGCATGGGTGGCCACACAGCAGGCCCACCTTTGTGCAGCGCCCGCTTCTCACAAGTGCTGAGCCCTTCGTGATGGGGTTCTCCGAAGGGATGCACCACGCAGAAATCCACTGACTTCCATGGCAACTGAAGCGCAAAGAAAATGAGGAGCAGGAAGTGGGCTGGGCGCATGTAGAAGGGCAAATATAGCGCTGCATTGTTCAGAAGTTCGGAAAGCCTCCAGTGCCATTAGGTCTTATGCGCCCGTTGGGCGCGGCATCCCGGTTTGTATGGCTTCCACCGGAAAACTTGAACGTCCTGTGTGCATCCGACACAAATTGTTTGAACCATAGCTCGATACGGATATAATTGCGGCTCTTCATCCGCGTTGTCCGTGTCGATCCGTGGTTCCGCTCTATGCCAATAGCCCGCCGTTAGGCGTGGCCGGAAGACCTGAGATCCCTGCGGGCTTCGGTCCCCATTCTTTTCTGGGTGGTGCAGTGGTTAAATTCGCAACTCCCCATGCCCTTCGAACTCATCTCCGAATTCACGCCCACCGGCGACCAGCCCGAGGCCATCCGCCAGTTGGTGGAAGGCCTGAACGAGGGTGTGCCAGCACCAGACGCTTGCTCGGTGTCACCGGATCCGGAAAGACCTTCACCATCGCGAACGTGATCGCGCAGGTGGACCGGCCCACGCTTGATCCTGAGCCACAACAAGACGCTTGGCCGCGCAGCTCTACGGGGAGTTCAAGCACTTCTTCCCGAACGACCGGTGGAGTACTTCGTGAGCTACTACGACTACTACCAGCCGGAGGCCTACCTGCCCAGCTGACGAACACCTACATCGAGAAGGACCTCTCGATCAACGACGAGATCGAGAAGTTGCGCTTGAGCACCACCAGTGCGTTGTTGAGCGGTCGCCGCAACGTGATCGTGGTGGCCAGCGTGAGCTGCATCTACGGCATTGGCAACCCGGCGGAATTCCACAAGACCATCGTGCATGTGCAGAAGGGACAGAAGATCTCGCGAACAAGTGCTGCTGCATCACTCGTCGAAGCGCTTTACAGTCGGAAGGACGTTGAGCCCGGCCGCGGGCAACTTCCGTGTCCGTGGCGATGTGGTGGAGGTCTACCTGGCCTATGCCGACGAAGGGATGCGCATCCACTTCTGGGGTGATGAGATCGAACGATTGGAACGCTTCGATGCATCGAGAACGGCAAGACCGCTGGAGATGCTGGAGCGAGTGACCGATCTACCCGGCCAACATCTTCGTCACCAGCAGGGAAACCATGAACGATGCCATCGCCGTCCATCCAAGAGGACATGGTGAAGCAGGTGGAGTTCTTCAAGGAGATCGGCAAGCACCTGGAGGCCAAACGGCTGGAAGAGCGCGTGCTCTACGACCTGGAGATGATGCGCGAGCTGGGCTATTGCTCGCGGCATCGAGAACTACAGCCGCTACTTCGATCAGCGCGAGCACGGGCCAGCGCCCCTTCTGCCTGCTGGACTACTTCCCGGAGGATTTCCTGATGGTGATCGATGAGAGCCACGTGACGGTGAGCCAGATCGGCGCCATGTACGGCGGCGACCGGAGCCGCAAGAAGAACCTGGTGGAGTACGGCTTCCGCCTGCCCAGCGCCATGGACAACCGCCCGCTGAAGTTCGAGGAGTTCGAGGGCATGATCGGGCAGACCGTCTTCGTGAGCGCCACGCCGGCGGACTTATGAACTGGAACGCAGCGAGGGCATCATTGTGGAGCAGGTGGTGCGCCCCACCGGCCTGCTGGACCCGCCGATCGACGTGCGCCCCAGCAAGGACCAGATCGACGACCTGCTGTACGAGATCCGCGAGCGCAGCGCGAAGGACGAACGGGTGCTGGTGACCACGCTCACCAAGCGCATGGCCGAGGAGCTGAACGAATTCCTCGGGAAGAACGGCGTGCGGTGCAAGTACATCCACAGCGACGTGGAGACCTTGGACCGCATCGAGATCCTGCGCCAACTGCGCCTCGGCATGTTCGATGTGCTTGTCGGTGTGAACCTGCTCCGCGAAGGACTGGACCTTCCGGAAGTCAGCCTGGTGGCCGTGCTGGACGCGGACAAGGAAGGATTCCTGCGCAGCAACCGTTCGCTCACGCAGACCGCAGGTCGTGCCGCCCGGAACGTCAACGGCCTGGTGATCTTCTATGCGGACAAGATCACCGATAGCATGCGCCGCACCATGGAAGAGACCGATCGGCGGCGCGAGAAGCAGATGGCCTACAACGAGGAGCACGGCATTACACCGACACAGATCAAGCGGGACCGCGGCGTCGTGATGCAGCCAGACCGCGGTGATCGACATGCGCGGGACGGCAGTGGGCGCAAGGCGTACGTGGAACCGGAAGAGATGAGCCTCGCCGCAGACCCGGTGATGCAGTACATGACCGTGGAGCACCTGGAGAAGAACGCGGTCCTGCTGGAAGTCCAGATGAAGAAAGCCGCCAAGGAACTGGATTTCATCGCCGCGGCACAGTTGCGCGATGAGCTGTTCGCCATGCGTAAGCTCATCGACGAGAAGGCGAAGGCATCCAAGGTGGACTGAAGGCCTGCGGATCTCTGCCGTTGACTTGTCCTATTTTCGCTGCAACTAACCGGTGATCCCGTGCGTCATCCCTTCGGCGGCACGCCTCCTCGATTGAACGCCCTTCCCATGCACAGAACACTTACGCTGCTTTCGATCGCCTTGTTCCTGCTCGCCCTTCCGCTTTCGGCGCAGATCTCATTCGGTGGTCAACCTTACGGCGACAAGGCTGAGAAACGGGGCATGCCCCCGGCGGTGGCGGTGCATCTGCCACAGGTGGACGTGGCCGTGATGATGGCCGAGGATGCCGCCCGCGCCGCCCAAGGCATCAAGGGCCCGTACCGCTTCGGCTTCACGCATGCCACTGAATACACGCTTGAGAACAGCGGTTCATGGTTCAGCATGCCCAACGGCGACCGTGTGTGGCGCTTGATGTTGGATTGCCCAGGTGCATTGGGCATCAACCTGCAGTTCAGCGAATACGTGATCCCGGAGGGCGCTCGCATGTTCCTCTACAACGAGGCGGGCAAGGTGCTCGGCGGCTTTACGGCCCAAAGCAATCCCGGCCACACGGCATTCGGTACCATTCCGCTTGCCGGTGAACGCATCACGGTGGAGTACATCGAACCCGCCGCATTGGCGGGTCAAGGGCAGCTCACCATCAGCGGCGTGATCCACGAATACCGCAAGTTGGGCGGGGGAGAAGAACGGAGCTATGGCGATAGTGGCCCCTGCAACGTGAACACCATCTGCCCGGAAGGCGACGATTGGCGGCAGGAGATCCGCTCTGTGGCGCATATGATCCTCGGCGGTGGCGTATGCACAGGCACCCTGTTGAACAACTGTGCCAACGACAGCACTCCTTACTTTCTCACCGCGAACCACTGCACGGAAGGCAACACTACCAACGCCTCCTGGGTCTTTGTCTTCAATTGGGACAGTCCCGTGTGCGACCCCACCGAGAACGCACCCATGGACCAAAGTATCACCGGTTGCGACAAACTGCTCGAATATCCGCCCACGGATGGCGCATTCCTGCTCCTCAGCAGCATTCCGCCAACGGATTACCAACCCTACTTCAGCGGCTGGGACACCACGGGGACAGCCCCTGATTCGGTGCATGCCATCCATCACCCCGCCGGCGATATCAAGAAGATCAGCAGCGCCCCCGGCCCGATCGATCAGCAGAACATCGACGTGGGCAACGGACCTGCGGATTGCTGGCATATCCCCGAATGGACATCCGGGACCACCGAGCCGGGAAGTAGCGGCAGCGGGCTTTGGGACCAGGATCACCACCTCATCGGCCAGCTTTATGGCGGCCAAGCTTCCTGCTCCAACAATGTCAATGACTACTACGGCCGCTTCGACATCATGTATCCGCTGATCAAGGAGTGGCTCGGTGAGTGCGGGGATACCCTGCAGGGCTTCGATCCGGGAACCTTTGTGCCGGTCCCGCTGGATGCGGCCATCACCAGCATTGCGCAGGTGCCGCATGTGGTCTGTAACAGCGACAGCATCACACCTCGTGTGACGTTGAAGAACAACGGGGAAGGGCCGATCACATTCGCCAACATCCATTACCAAGTGGACGGTGTCCTGCTTGGTTCGATCCCTTGGTATGGAGCGATCCAGCCCGTTCAGACGGTGAACGTCACATTACCAACGCTGCATTTATCTAGCGGCGTACACGAACTGCGTGTCTCGGTCTCGGACCCGAACCATGAAGGCGACACCAACCCGTTGAATGACGTCGACAGCCTCTCCTTCATGGTGAACAGCCCGGGGATCACCAGCGTGGTGCAGCTAGACCTTGACCGTTTTGGTACGGAGACCACTTGGGAGATCGAAACGCCTGAAGGATTCCTCGTATACAGCGGGGGACCATACATCAACAGCCCGAACGGCTACACGGTGAATGAGGAGGTCTGCCTGGCTCATTCCTGCTACACCTTCACCGTTGAGGATGCCATCGGTGACGGCATGTGCTGCGAGTGGGGCGAAGGAGATTTTCGGATCTTGGATACGCTGGGCGTGTCCTTGCTGGAAGGCAATGGGGACTTCTTCTTCTCTGTAAGCGATGAGTTCTGCGTGAATTGGGTCGGCATCAACGAGGTGGAGGGCAGCAGCCTGCATCTGGCACCGAATCCGAGCAACGGGCAATTGACAGCGTACCTGCCCACGACCGCCGGGCCGCTTGATCTTCGTGTCCAGGATGCGCTGGGCCGCATCGTGTGGACCGGTAAAGCATCCGCCAACATGGAACAGATCGATCTGGACCTGGGGCAGCTTGCCGAAGGAACGTACCTGCTGGTAGCGGAAGGTACCGGCGAGCGCTCCGTGCAGCGCTTGGTGATCCAGCGGTAGCGGAGCGGATCACGTTCCATTGCGATTCCGGGTCAGCGCCCGGAATGACATTCGCTCTTGAAGATGCTGTTTGAAAAGTCGCGCTGGACGTGGCTTTTTCAAACAGCATCTTCCCCTGTGGTTGTCACCCCGGCCTTGGGCCGGGGTCGCAAAAGGGTGTGGCTATGATCATCCCGGACGCCAGTGAATGAAAACGCTATCAATACATCAAGCGGTAGTACGCCAGCTTGACGTACTCGTTGTTGAGCATGATCAGGCCCTCCTCGCTTTTCCACCACGTCTCTTCCTCGAAGGTTGAACAAGGAGCGCCATGTAGCAGCACCGTGATCCCGTGCGCACGGAAGCGATCACGGAACACAAAGCCCACCCGGCGCAAGTGGAAGCGGCTGGAGATGATCATCACCGTGTCGGCTTTGTCGGCGATGGCCTGAGACAGCAATGCTTCCGCTTCTTCGAAGGTGCTGGTGCCCTTGTTGATCACCGTGGTGAGCGCAATGGGTAGTCCGGCTTCCACAGCTACGTTCCGGGTGCATTCCGCCTCCGTGCTGTCGATCCCCAAGCCTTCGAGTGCGCTGGGGATTGGCGCGCCGGTGAAATAGAAGTGATCGCTCAGGCCCCGTTCAAACACCCGTGCAGCTTCCTTGCCGCGGTCCAGGATGGAGCCGCCCAAAACGAACACCGCATCCACATGCGCCACGGGGTCCTCCGTGATCAAGTGGTCGCCGAGGGCCTCCATCATCGGTACGCGCATGCGCCAGAACAGGACCGCCACGAACAGCAGGACAAGCGCCCAGCGTCCGGCCCGTAGAAGGCATCGCCGCCAACGAGGGCCTACCTTCTGTGATTCCACGGATCGTCCCATACCCATCAGTAGGCCCCGCTTCTTCGGCGCAATGCCCACTCCAAGGTCAGCAGCAATAACAGGGGGAAGAAGAGCCAGCGCAGGCCGATCAGGTCGCTGAAGCTGGCGTGTGAGTAGGAGCGGGCCGCCATCTCCGGGCGGTCCTTCAGAGTGTCGACGATCTTATCCATGTCCGCCGAGGAAGTGGCGATGCCGCCCGTGCGTGCCGCGATGTTCGCCCACAGGCCATGGTCGGCCACGGTGTTCATGCGCTCGGCGACCAGCGGCTTCACCAGGAATTCGCCTTTTGCCGTGAGGCGCTCCCCGTCCAAGGTGGTGCCTGCTGTCCATGCGTAGCGGCCTGCGGGAAGCACGCCCGCGTCCAAGTGATAGCCCGTGCCGGAACGGCTGAAGGTGTACGCCAACTCGCGGCCTTCGTCGTCCTTCAGCGCGATGGTGGCCTCCGGCGTGTTCACCGGCTCGTAGCTCGCATTGTAAAGCTCCGCGTCCAGCACCACTTTTTCGTTCTGTGCGAATTCCCGTTCCGCCCGCACGCGGAAGCGGCTCTTGTCCTGTTTCAGCGCCAAGAACTGCACCGTCTTCTGCACCAGTTTGTCGAAGTGCGTGTTCGTGTTGTTCTGTTGCATGTCCGCCAAGCGCCAGCGCCAGAGACCTTCCCCGCAGGTGATCGCCGTGCGGCGCGCGGTCTGCGCCTGGAACGCGAAGAGCGGGTATTGGGTCCGGACGGAGCCGATGCGCTGCGTCATCAACGCCGTGGCGGAACGGCCGAGGGAATACTGTGCAAAGGGTACCTGCAACGGGGGAAAGCGGTCGTAGGCGCGCACATCCTCCGGGTCCAGTGTGAACAAGCTGAAATCAGGGACCATCGTGGCCTGCACATCCGTGCAGGTGCCGCGCCCGCCCTGAATGTCCACGCCGTTGCCCATGGCCGCCGCTTGGCGCAGATCGCTCTGCTGCCCCAGGATGGTCCAAGTCGGGATGTCCTGCTCCTCGATCTGCTTCAGCAAGGGCTGGATGGCGATGGAGGAGGAGGGGAGCTGGTGCAGGATGATCAGGTCGTAGTCCTTCACGTGCCCATCGAATTTCTTGGCCATGAAGACCGTGGTGGTATAGCCCTCCATCGCGTCCATGGCCAGCTTGATCGCGGCCACGTCCGGGTGCGGCGCAGCTTCCAGGATCAGCACCTTTCGCCGGTCGTCCAGCACGTCCACGAAGATTTCCCTGCTGTTGTTCGCGGTGCTCACTTCGCTCTCCACGGCGCGGAGCGAGACGGTGTAGCGCTGGAGGCCCGCAGCTTCCGCCTTGATCATCAGCGGTACTTCGGATAGAAAGGGATCGGCGCCGAGGGAGATGTCCTTGCCAGCAACCTCCTTGCCGTTGTTGGTCACGGAGAGGCGGGTGGATCTTCCACGTAGGTGATCCGCCCGCAACCGCACCAGCAGCGGGAATTCATTGCCGAGGTAGGTGATCTTGTTATGCTCCACGTCGCGCAGCACGAGGTCAGGCCGCACGGTGGTATCGCCCAGTGCGATGGCGAACACCGGAACGCCCAAGCGCTCGGCGGCCAAGCGCGGGTCACGCCCCCGGTTGTAAATGCCGTCGCCATCGATCACCACCGCGCCGAGGTCCGGGCCGGCGAAGCGATCGTACACCGCACGGAACAGCTGGTCGATGTCAGTCTGGCCTTCCTGCTGCGTGAATTGCAGCCCATCGCTCACGTCGCTGCCATAGGTGAAGGGGCGTACCTCGTAGCGATCGCCCAGTTTGTCAGCGAGGTCTTGTAGTTCCGTCGCGTAGGTGGTGCGGAAGGTGACCGTATCGCCCGTGGCCAGCAGCGAGGAGGAGCCATCATGCGCCAGCACCACCACCGGCTTGCGCACTTCCCGCAGCAGGATGCGCACCATCGGTTCCAGCAGGAAGAAGGCCAGCAGTGCGATCACCAGCGCGCGGAACGTGCCCATGGTCCATTGCAGCGCAGGGCTCCAGCCGTTGCTCTCCCGCGTGCGGCGATAGAGCAGCCAAGCGCAAAGGGCGCCAAGCAGCACGCAGAGCGGCGCCAGCCATAGGGAATAAGCAGTGGTGATCGTCACGGGTGCGAAGATCGCGCTATTCAGGGGAACACTGAAGGCTCACTGTGGATCAGAATATCAGACGATCAGAACCCCGATACGTATCGGGGCAGAAGATTGAATGCCGTTGCCGCGATTAGCGCATACTATGGACCGCGTTGCGGCATAGGCTGCCACACCCCTCAATTTTCGTTGCGAACGTTGCGGTTTCCCTTCTTTTTGATCACGTCAGCATGCCGCCGCAGACATGCAGCGTTTGGCCGGTGACGTAGCTGCTGAGGTCGCTGGCGAAGAAGACGCAGGCATTGGCCACGTCCGTCGGTGTGCCCCCGCGCTTCAAGGGGATGCTCTCGCGCCAGCCCTGCACCGTTTTCTCGTCCAACGCAGCCGGTCATCTCCGTCTCGATGAAGCCCGGTGCAACCGCGTTGCTGCGGATGTTGCGGCTGCCCAGCTCCAGTGCCACGCTCTTGGTAAAGCCGATCACGCCCGCCTTGCTGGCCGCGTAGTTCGCCTGCCCTGCGTTGCCCTTCACGCCCACCACGCTGCTCATGTTGATGATGCTGCCGCTCTTCTGCTTCAGCATGGTGCGCATCACCGCCTTGGTCATGTTGAACACGCTCTTCAGGTTGGTGTTGATCACCGCGTCGAAGTCGGCCTCGCTCATGCGCATCAGCAATTGGTCCTTGGTGATGCCCGCGTTGTTCACGAGGATATCGAGCTTGCCCCAAGCTTCCACCACTTGGTCCACCGTGGCCTGTGCGGCGTTGAAATCTCCTGCGTTGCTCTGGATCGCGAGCACCTTGCGGCCGCCCTTGCCCAGTTCCGCCGCCAAAGCGTTCGCCTTCTCCGGGCTGCTCACGTAAGTGAACGCCACATCCGCGCCTTCCTCCAGAAAGCGCTCCACGATGCCTCTTCCGATGCCCCGCGTACCGCCGGTAACGAGGGCCGTCTTGCCTGTAAGTAGTCCCATGCGGGCGAAGATAATTCAGCGTGTTGATGCGTAGTCTTGTTCCGCCATGCGCCAACGCACCTCCTTGTTCGCCGTGATCATCGTGGCCATCGTCCTCATCTGGACACGGTTCGACTATTCCGAGCTCCGGGGCTGGGCACCGATGAAGGTGACGCAATGGGATGCGCTCGGCTACTACCAATACCTCCCGGCTGTCTTCATCCATCACGACATCAAGCGGCAGGACTGGATCGGACCCATCGATAGCACCTACCATGTCGTGGGGACGGGCGGTCTTTACCAATTGATGGACCTGGACAACGGCAACCGCGCGACGAAGTACCTGTGCGGCGTGGCCCTGATGCAGCTCCCGTTCTTCTTCATCGGGCATTGGTCCGCCGGGATGTTCGGCTATCCGCAGGACGGCTTTTCCCCGCCCTACCAATGGGCCATCGCCTTCAGCCCGGTGTTCTATTGCATCCTTGCGCTCTTCCTGCTACGGCATGTGCTGAAGCGCTTCTTCAGCGATCCCGTGGTCGCGCTGACACTCCTCGTGCTGATCCTGGCGACCAATGCTGTTCAGTACATCAGCGTGGACAATGCCCAGAGCCACGGATACCTGTTCGCGCTGTACACCTTGGTCCTATGGGCCACCATCAAGTGGCACGAGGCACCGCGCATCCGCCATGCCGTGCTCATCGGCGCCACCATCGGTCTGGCCATGGTCGCGCGTCCAACGGAGGCGATCATGCTCTTCATCCCGTTGCTGTGGAACACAGGGTCCAAACCGGAAGCGAATGTGAAGTGGGCACAGGTGGGCGCTCATCGGATACATATCGCATGGGCCGTGGGGGCGGCGTTCCTGATGGTTCTCCCACAGTTGATCTACTGGAAGGTTGTCACCGGCTCATGGGTTTTTGATGTCGGCAGTAAGTGGGACTTCCTTCTGCCACACTTCCGCGTGCTCTTCGGCGGTGAGAAAGGCTGGTTCATCTACACGCCGATCACCGTGCTCTTCATCGCCGGGCTCTTCCTTATGCGCGGCCTCCCTTGGCGGAAGAGCGTGCTCACCTTCACACTGCTCAACCTCTGGATCGTGATCGCATGGCACGATTGGCACTACGGCGGCAGCTATTCCGCGCGGGCGCTGGTACAGAGCTATCCGGTGCTCGCCTTGCCCTTTGCGGCAGTGGTGGAACGGGTATTGGCCACGCGGTGGAAGTACGTCTTCCTTCCGCTTTGCGCCTATCTGCTCGCCGTCAACCTGTTCCAGATCAAGCAGTACAACAATACCGTGCTGCATTACGACCGCATGAACTTCGCCTACTACTGGGCGATCTATCTCAACCCCCACGTGACCGAGGAAGATCGGAAGATGATGGGGCCGGAGCGGCACTAGCGCGCACGTCGCGTACTCGCTCAGCAATTAGCCGAGCCTGCCTACCACAGGGAATTGAGCAGGCTCCTAGGCCTCCGGCCATTAAGGTGGTCGTGTTTAACAAGCATTAGGCTGGTCAAAAGCCCTGTGTGGAAACGCACTTGGACGCTTCGATGATATTGTTCCTTATTAACGCACTACCGATACGTGCCCGGACGTCGCACGTCGCTGTACCGTCCCTCCATCGTCCCATGCATAGCTGAGGCGGTAGGCATAGACGCCGGTCGGTACACCTATGGCACCCCATGATGCAGCTGCGTCGGTGCTGCGGAAAAGCGATGTACCCCAGCGATCGAACAACTCGAGTTCGAAGGCTTCCGGATCGCAATCCAGAACCGGTTGAAAGACATCGTTGACGCCGTCGTTATTGGGACTGAAAGCGTTGGGTAAGTACATGGCACACGAACAGTTGCGTGTGGTCAGGCGCACACTGTCCGTAGTTACGCAACCAGCCTGATCCGTGATTTGAACACTGTACATGCCTTGTACCGCGACTGTGATGGTCGGTGTCGTGTCGCCGGTGCTCCAGCGAATGGATGCGGCAGCGGGTACTTCGAGCGTGGCCGTGCGGTCGTCGCAAATGCGTAGATCCTCGCCCAATTCAAAGGTCAAACCGCCTTGCTCAATGCGAATGGTGTCATATAGCGTGGAACAAGGAAGCTGCACCTCCACCGAATATGCCCCTGAACCGTTCACGGTGATGGAGGCCGTGGTCTCGCCCGTGCTCCAGAGGTAGAGGGGCACATGGAAGGGGTGGGCATAGGTGGCATTTAGGATCAGATCGATCGTGCCACAGATCAAGGTGTCGGCCATGGGTATGGGGTCGAACGGTACCGGCTCCGGGTAGGTGTCCCAATGGTTCGGTAGTCCCCATGTGCTCATGTCCGTACCCAGCGAAACACCTTGGTCCACGAAGCCGCAACCCGTGCCCACCACGTTCGGCGCAACTATCTTGCTCAAGTAGGTGGCTCCGTTCAATCGGGCGATGTAGATGGCACCGTCAGGACCGAGTTGCATGGTGCCGAACGCCCGGAAGCCCGATGTGACCTGCAACGGATCATTGAACGGAAGACCCAGGTCGTACTGCCACAGGCGGGCGTCGAAGCCGCCGTTGAACAGGCCATGGTCGCTCACGTACAGCAGGTTCCCGTTCGGGCTGAATGCCACGCCATAGCCTTGCATAAGATCATTGCCGGTCCCGAGGGTGTCGCTTCGCAGATCGCTGAGCATCCCGGTGTTGTTGTCGAAATCGAGCAGGTCGATGATCACGTCGCTCTGATACTCAGTTTGTGTAGCGAGCGTGGACCGGGTCCACACATTCGCCAACCGACCACCGTGTGGGCTCAGCCTCATGCAGCCCAAATAACCTTCCGGTTCGCCCGTGTCGTCGTAACCTGGTCGGTGGCCGATGGTGCTCACCACAGGGCCTTCAACTCCGGCGCACGTCACCAGATAGGCATAGTAGTTCGCGTTGTTCCAGCCATGGTACAGCACCCATACATCCGCTCCGTTGGCATGGCGCGTGGCCGTTAATTTTTCCGCCAATGGTGAGGCCAGGACCACGGCATCGCCCACCACATCACCAAGGCCGCCATTCGCCGTCATGTCCACCCGGTAATGATGGCCGGCATCGGAAGGCGTCCAGAACCCGGCACCTGCTGGTGCTGTGAAGATCTCGTACTGGTCCACTTGGCCGGGCACGGGTACGATCAGCGCACTTTGGCTGGAACTGAAATGGCCCAACAGGCCGGTACCGTTCGGCATCGTGTTGAGGGTCCGGTCCCACACCTGTTCGCCGTTCGTAAAGAAGAGCAATTGCCCAGTATCGTCACTGATGCTGGCACAGCCCTCATCGGTGGAGAGGGGGCCGCCCGTGGCTACCGGGCCGCTACCTTGGAAGTGCAAGCCGGCACCGAACCCCATCAACCAATGCTCGTGCTGTACTTGGCCCGAAGCCAAGTTCACACCCATGATCGCCCACCACAAGACCCAACTACGTACCGCCATGTAATTGTATAGACACTGTCAGACAGCGATCCGTTGCATGGCGCGAACGGATCGGGAGCAGCTTATTACTTCCGCGGTGGCTCCACCTCGGAACCCGGTGATCATGATCCCCTGCACTTGGTTGCATGTTCCATGCTCAAGCAAATGGCCGAGCGCTTGAAATTGGGCATCGCGGCCACGCCTAACAATAGGGAACTGACAACTGACAACTACCTCACCCCAACACCTCCTTCACCTTCGCGCCGATCGTGGCCGGGCTGTCCACCACGTGGATGCCGCATTCGCGCATCACCTTCTTCTTGGCGGCAGCGCTTTCGTCGGCACCGCTCACGATGGCGCCGGCGTGGCCCATGGTGCGGCCTACGGGAGCGGTCTCCCCGGCGATGAAGCCGACCACGGGCTTCTTGCAGTTGGCCTTGATCCACTTCGCGGCGCTGGATCTCGAGGTCACCGCCGATCTCGCCGATCATCACGATGGCCTTGGTCTCCGGGTCGTTGGCGAAGAGCTGCACGGCCTCCAGCGTGGTGGTGCCGATGATCGGGTCGCCACCGATGCCGATGGCGGTGGTGATGCCTAATCCGGCCTTCACGACCTGGTCGGCTGCCTCGTAGGTCAAGCGTGCCGGACTTCGACACGATGCCCACCGTTGCCTTTCTTGAACACGAAGCCGGGCATGATGCCCACTTTGCATTCGTCGGCGGTGATGACGCCGGGGCAGTTGGGGCCGATCAGCGTGCAGTCCTTGCCGCGCAGGTATTCGCGGGCCATCACCATGTCCTTCACGGGGATGCCCTCGGTGATGCAGACGATCACCTTGATGCCGGCCTCGGCGGCCTCCATGATGGCGTCCGCGGCGAACGGCGGCGGGACGAAGATGATGCTGACATCGGCGGCGGTGGCCTTCACCGCATCGCTCACCGTCTCGAACACGGGCTTGTCCAAATGCTTCTGACCGCCCTTGCCCGGTGTTACGCCGCCCACGACGTTGGTGCCGTACTCGATCATCTGCGTGGCGTGGAAGGTGCCTTCGCTGCCGGTGAAGCCCTGCACGATGACCTTGCTCTGCTTGTTGACGAGTACGCTCATGGTTCCGTTCTGCTTATTGCGATGATAGGGCCGCGAAACTACTGATGCGCGAGGAAACTTTCTGGGATCGGCCGATCGCCCATCCGCCCCTCATCCCATCTGCTGATGAACCGCCGCCGCCTGCCTCCGTCCTACCCGCTGGAATGCCAGCACGAAGAGCAATGCGCCCACCATCAGCACCGCTCCGCCGATATATGGGGCGGTGAAGTGGCAGTCCGTAGAGCGCCCCGCCCAACAAGGGGCCTGCGATGCGCGCCAGGGAGCCGAAGCTCTGGTTCATCCCCAGCACCTGGCCTTGTTCCTTGCCGCTGGCCAAACTGCTCAGCAGGGAGGAGATGCTCGGCATCATGCAGCCGTTGGCGACCGCCAACAACACCATGGGGATCAGCGCCCACGGGAAGAAATGATCTACCGGCACGAAGGGGATGCCGAGCAGGCCCAGCCCCATCAGGATGCAGCCATAGACCATCAGTTTCTGCTCCCCGAACGTCCGCGCCAGCATGCCCACCAGGCCGCCCTGCACAATGGCAGAGCTGAAGCCGATGAAGGCGAACATATAGCCGATGTGCGCCTCGTCCAAGCCGTAGTGCTGCTCCCAGAGCAAGGCCGCGGTGATCGTCATCATGCTGAAGGCCGTGATGTAGATGAAGCTGGTGAGGAAGAGGTCGCGGAAGCGGGGGTTGGATAGTGCCTTGATCGTTTGTGTCACAGGTTTCATCTGCACCTTGTGGGCGCTGTCGCGCTCGTGATGGCTTTCCGGCAGGAAGGCCACCACCAACGCGAAATTGACCAAACTGAGGCACATGGCGGCGTAGCCCACCGCGTCCATCCCGTAGTGCTCCTTGATGAAGCCGCCCACGGGCGGGCCGAAAATGAAGCCCAGCCCGAAAGCTGCGCCGATCATGCCCAAGGCCTTGGCGCGGTTCTCCTGCGGGGTGACATCCGTGATGTAGGCCTGCGAGGTGGCGATGTTCGCGGAGCCGATCCCGGCCAGCGCGCGGGCCACCAGCAATACCGCGATGGTGTGCGCATTCGCCAGCAGCAGAAAGGCCATGGCCGTGATGAACACGGTACCGGCGATCACGGGCTTGCGGCCATGCTTGTCACTGAGGCTGCCCCAGAACGGCGAAAAGACGAAGTTCATCAGCGCATAGACCGCCATGATGAGGCCCACCGTGAACGAAGAGGCGCCAAGCTCCGTGGCGTAGATCGGCAGGATGGGGATCACGATGCCAAAACCTAACAGGTCGATGAAGACCGTGAGGTAGAGGATGTACAGCTTGCGGTCCATGGGGGGCGCGAAACTATCGTGCGGATCCTAATCACTACGGAGGCACAGGAGAATGTGCGTTTTGCACGGGTATTACCGAGTACAGGGTACTGAGTACCGGGTGCGATGCCGCACGCGTCGGCAGTACCCGGTACCCTGTACGCGATACCCTGTACCAGAAAATCCGATCAACCTTCCACCGGTTCTACCGATACCTTCCGCACGTACGGCCGGATGATCAAGCGGATCGTGTTCTTCCAGCTCAGGTATTTCCACGCCCAGTTGGTGAGCACCATCACGCGGCTGCGGAAGCCCACGATGCTCATCAGGTGGACGAAGAGCCACATGAACCACGCGATGGGTCCACCGAAGTGGAGCTTCCCGATATCCACCACGGCCTTGTAGCGCCCGATGGTGGCCATGGATCCCTTGTCGCGGTAAACGAACGGTCTCCAGTCGTTGGCATCTTTCCGGATCAAGTTTTTCGCCAACTGCTTGGCCTGCTGGATGGCCACGGGGGCGATCTGCGGGTGTCCTCTTGGCCATTCGGGATCGGCGGTAGTCTGCGCGATATCGCCGAGGGCGTAAATATTCTTGGTGCCAGCCACCCGGTTGAACGCATCCACCGTGCAGCGGCCCGAGCGTTCTTCCACGGAGCCCTCGATGCCGGGGATCGGCCGTCCCTTCACGCCGGCGGTCCAGATCACCGTGTTGGTGTCCATGGTGGTGCCGTGCTTGAAGGTGAGGGTTTCACCGTCATAGTCGGTGACCTGCTGCCCGAAGATGACGTTCACCCCCAGTTTCTTCAAGTATTTCAGCGCCAAACGCTGGGCCTTGGGGGAGAAGTTGGCCAGTACGGCATGATTGGAGTCCACGAGGTGGATCTGCATCCGCTCGTTGTGCATCTCCCGGTACTCGTGCTTCACGATGGTCTTGCGGATCTCCGCTAATGCTCCAGCCAATTCCACGCCGGAAGGGCCGCCGCCCACGATCACGAAGTTGAGCCGCTGCCGCTGATCCTGTTCGTCATCCATGTATAGTGCGGCCTCGAAGTCCTGTAAGAAGTCGCTCCGGATGTCCAGCGCCTGGTTGATGCTTTTAAGCTGCATGGCTTCCGCGGCGATCTGCCGGTTGCCGAAGAAATTGGTGACCGTGCCCGTGGCGATCACCAAATGATCGTACGGCACACAGCCATGATCGGTGTCCACGCAGTTCTCTTCGGGGCGCACGCGCAGCACTTCACCCATGCGGTAGATCACGTTGGACATAGGGCCCACCGTGCGGCGGAACGGGTGCGCGATGCTGTCCGCGCCTAAGCTACCTGTGGCTACCTGATAGAGGAGCGGCTGGAAACAGTGGTAATTGTTCCTGTCCAGCAGGATCACCTTGTAGGGCTTGCCGGCAAGGCGATGGACCATTTCAAGACCGGCGAATCCGCCGCCTACCACCACCACGGTTGGAAAATCAAGGGCATCAAAGGCAGCGCGGTCTGGCGTGGACATCCTAGGACAAAGTTGTTCAGTCAACACCGATGTGCCGCTGAGGTTCGTCAGGACTCCTGAGTTTTCCCCTCCTTCCTTAAAAGGAAGGGAGACGATCCTCTCCTATGTGCACCTTTGCGACCATGTACGAGCCGGACACCATCGCGGCGTTGAGCACGGCACCGGGCACGGGGGCCATCGCGGTGCTGCGCATCAGCGGACCGGACACCCAAGAGGTGATGCACGCCGTTGCACCCTCCATGCTGCTCACGCCGGAACCGCGCGAGGCCGTTTTCGTGCGCCTGCGCGATGCGGAAGGCGCGGTGGACGAGGGCCTGCTCACGTGGTTCCCCGGCCCGCACAGTTACACCGGCGAGGACGTTGCGGAGATCAGCGTGCATGGCTCGCCGTACATCCAGCAGCGCATGCTGGAAGCCTTACTGGCCGCGGGCGCTCGCTTGGCCAAGCCCGGAGAGTTCACGCAGCGGGCCTTCCTGAACAAGAAGCTGGACCTCAGCCAAGCGGAAGCCGTAGCGGACCTTATCGCCAGCGGCTCACAGGCCGCGCACAAGCTCGCGCTGCAACAACTGCGCGGCGGATACAGCCAGCAGATCGAAGGCCTCCGCGAGCAGCTCATCAGCCTGAGCGCCTTGGTGGAACTGGAACTGGATTTCGGGGAAGAAGACGTGCAGTTCGCCGACCGTGCCGAACTAACGAAATTGCTCGATGGGATCGTGGCCGTCTGTAATGTGCTGATCGACAGCTTCCGCTACGGCAATGCGGTGAAGCAGGGCGTGCCCGTGGCGATCGTCGGCGCGCCGAACAGCGGGAAGAGCACCTTGCTGAACGCGCTGTTGCAAGAGGACCGCGCCATCGTGAGCGACATGCCCGGCACCACCCGCGACACCGTGGAGGAGACCATCAGCCTCGACGGCGTGCTGTTCCGCTTTATCGACACGGCAGGTCTCAGGCAAACGCAGGATATCGTGGAAAAACTCGGCATCGAGCGCAGCTACAAGAAGGCCGCGGAGGCCAGCATCGTGGTGCTTCTCGGCGATGCGGCGACCTTGAGCGAAGGCGCCTTCCGCACCCAGGCCGACATGTTGCGAAAGAAAGTCGGTGAAGGGCCGGTGATCATTCCCGTGCTGAACAAGGCCGATCTTATTCCAGTGGAACAGGTTAAGGTGGGACGGGAGGTGAAAGAGGGGAAGGAGGTAAGGGAGGCGAGCGAGGTCATGCACATTTCCGCCAAGAACGGGGCCGGCCTGGAGGAGCTGAAGGACCGCTTCACGGATCACGTGCGCAAGCTGAACACCGGTGAAAGCGACATCGTGGTAACGAACGCCCGCCATGTGGAAGCATTGACCAACGCCCGGATCTCATTGCTTTCCGCGAAGAAGGGCGTGCAGGAAAGCATCAGCGGTGAGCTTTTGGCCATCGATCTTCGGCAAGCTCAGTATCACCTCGGTGCCATCACCGGTCAGATCACCGTAGAGGACCTGCTGGGCAGCATCTTCTCGCGGTTCTGCATCGGGAAGTGAGAATCGTGTGGGCCGGCGGTAAGCCGGTCCGCGCTTGCAGCGCCACCCTCAAACTTTCAGCCCTTCCGAACGAACTCCCGCAACGGTTCCAGCATCACATCAACCTCTTTGCAGTGCGTGCGGAGCGAGAGGACGGCGAAACGAGGCATGAACATGCCGGTCAGCATGATGGTGGAGATGAAGACAGCCTTCAAATAAACCGATGGGTGCAATGAACTTCCTGCACCCTGCAAGCCTGGACATTGGGCGTGCTGAACAAGCAAAATGGCACCTCTGGAATTATGAGGACATCATGCGTTCGTCTACGCCCGTCTCCTTCAGCAAGTCCGCCACATGGTGGACAGGCCATCAGAATTGAACATCGAGCGATCTGCATCGTCAGCCGTTCCTGCACCTGGGGCCGCTTGGCGTAGTAGCCCACGAGACGGTTCAGCTTCGAAAGGCCCACGACTTTCTTCCCGGGGAAGTAGGCCACATGCGCCTTGCCGATGATCGGCAGAAAGTGGTGCTCGCAGAACGAGTGCAACGTGATGTCCTTCTCCACCAGCATTTCGGTGTAGCCGTAGGTGTTGGCGAAGGTGGTGATGGTCGGGAAGTTCCGCTCGTCCAAGCCGCTGAACACCTCCTTGACGAACATCTTCGCCACCCGTTGTGGCGTATCGCGTAGGCTGTCATCGTTCATGTCCAGCCCCAAGGTCTTCATGATCTTACCGAAATGCTGGCGGATCACGGCGATCTTTTCCTCCTCGGAAAGCACTTTCGGTACCGAATGCAGATGATGAGCCACGTTCACCTCTTGAAGTGTTTCGGCGGCGTTGCCATTGGTATGCATGCAGGCCATCAGAATTGGACGTCGATCATTTCCTCACTTGCGCCTAAGCTCGTGAGCGCGCTTTTCACCGCGTGTACGAAGCCTTCAGGCCCGCAGGTATAGAAAGGTTGGTGGAAATCCTTGATGTGCGTCCTCAATAGTTCTGGACTCACCATGCCGTGCAAATGGCCGGGAACTTCCTCCTTCGACAGTACGCAATGGAAATCCTTGCCAAGCCAGCCACGGAACTCATCCTCCATGAAGACGTCCTTTTTAGTCTTGTTGAAGAAGAAAAGGCTGTTCCCCGCCAAGGTATTGTCCATCTTTTTTTGCCGAAGGATGGCGATGAAGGGCGTCATGCCCGTGCCGCCCGCGATGAAGACGCCGGGGCCTTTCAACCGCACGGTCTCGAAAGGCTCGCTGATGATGATCTTGTCACCTTCTTGAAGCTTGGCGATCTGCTCCGTCATGCCGTGGTGGCCCGGATAGCATTTGATGGTCAGTTCCAGATGGTCCACAGTGTTCAGGCCCGTAAAGGTGAAGGGAGAGACCTTGTCTTTCACCGCAGGCAGCTCCAGCTTGAGATCGATGGCCTGACCAGCAGTGAACTTATAATCCTTGGGCCGCTCCAGTGTGAGCCGCACCACGTCGTGGGTTAGCTGTTCCTTGTTCAGAAGGGTGACGGGGAATTCCATTGCAGGTTCAGATTTGGTTAAGTTGTTCAGTCTTCAAGAGAACCGCTCGACAGGCTGGAATGTTCCCTTGGCAGCTCGATGATTGGATGAAGTATGCCCTCCTTGGTTACAGAAGTTGTAACCTTTGTTTTCGTAAGGCATCCAATTCAAGCGTCACCAACGGAATAAGCAGAGCAGTCATATAGATCACCGCGACCATGGAAGCCATACAACATAGTGCCCAACGCAACTCAGCACTTCCGGATGAGGAAGTGATCGCCCGTGTCACCCACGGAGAGATAGGTCTGTACGAGATCCTCATGAGGCGGTACAACCAAACCCTCTTCCGGGCCGTACGCAGCTATCTGGACCGTCAGGAGGATGTGGAGGACGCCATGCAGGAGACCTACTTGAAGGCCTATTCCAAACTGGACCAGTTCAAGGGGGAAGCGGCTTTCTCCACTTGGCTGGTGCGGATCGGGATCAACGAATCGTTGCAGAGGCTACGAAAGTCACGCACGATGCGTGTTCACTCCGACGCTGAGGTGTGCATGGAACAATTGCAGCAACTACCAGACAACGGACAGATGAACCCGGAGCAACGCACCATCCAAGGAGAGAACAAGAGGCTCATGGAACAGGCCATTGACAAGCTCCCGGAGACTTATCGCACCGTTTATATGCTGCGCGAAGTGGAAGGCATGAGCGGGGCAGAGGTCGCGCACTGCCTGGATATCACCGAGTCCAATGTGAAGGTGCGGCTGCACCGTGCGAAGTCCATGCTGAAGGAATCCATCTGGGGCGTCCACGCGGGTGCAGCGGCCTTCGAATTCGGCAACAGCCATTGCGACCGGCTTGTGGAAGCGGTGATGGCGCGGATCTGAGCAGGAGCACAGAGCGAACTCACTTCGCCGCCTCCTGCCAGACCCTCCAGGCTTCATCAGCCTGTGCCTGCAACATGCCCAGGCCGCCCATGGTTTTCGCCCCATGTGCTTCGCCGTGGCGCAGGAAAGCGGTCTCCACCGGATTGTAGACCAGATCGATCAGCGCGTGTTTGGCGGTCAGCGCGGAATAGGGCAGGGGCGGGGCTTCCTTCAATTCGGGGTGCATGCCCAACGGTGTGGTGTTGATGATCAGTCGGCACACCCGTAGCACGGTCGGGTCGATCAGGTCCCACGTGAGGTCGCCGCGTTCCCTGCTCCGGCTCACGATGCGGAAGCGTATGCCCATCTCGCGCAGCACAAAGGCCACCGCGCGGCTGGCCCCTCCGCTGCCGAGCACTAAGGCTCGGGCTTTTATGTCGCTGCCGGGGTCGGTCAAGGTGCCCGTCATCGGGCCGATCAAGGATCGGAATCCGGCCACATCGGTGTTATACCCCTTGGTCCTGCCGTCCTTGATCACGATCGTGTTCACCGCGCCCACTGCCGCTGCCAGCGGGTCCAGGTCGTCCAAGTATGGTATGATCGCCTCTTTGTACGGAATTGTGACGTTCAGTCCGTGCAGGTCCTGCTTTTTCTTCAGTAAACCCGGGAACTCCGTGATCTCCTTTAGTTCGAACAGGTCGTACCGGTGGTCCTTTAACCCGGCCTTGGCGAAGACCTTCATGAAATGCTCTTTGCTGAAGCTGTGCCCCAGTTTCCGCCCGATGAGGCCGTAGCGCTGCATATGTGCAAGGTACGGAGGTGGCAGTTGGTAATAGTAGCAGGCAGCAGTAGCAGTTGGC
The DNA here is from genome assembly GCA_963706125.1 of uncultured Flavobacteriales bacterium. GTDB lineage: Bacteria > Bacteroidota > Bacteroidia > Flavobacteriales_F > PHOS-HE28 > PHOS-HE28. Next base: position 427,608 of record CAVPLQ010000003.1, on the reverse strand, counting down.
AGCCGACTGTTCACCGATCACCAGAAGCTGACCTCAATTCTCCGACTTCGGTGCGAACCGCATGCGGGCGAACTCGATGATCATCGGGAGCACGGAGATGAAGACGATGCCCAAGATCACCAATTCGTAGTTCTTCTGCACGAAAGGATGCTGCCCGAACGCGAAGCCCGCGAGGAGCAGAAGGCCGATCCACAGTATGCCGCCCATGATGTCGTAAGGCAGGAACTTCTTGCGATAATCCATCTTACCCACGCCCGCGACAAAGGGAGTGATGGTGCGCACGATGGGCACGAAGCGGGCGATGATGATGGTGCGCACCCCGTACTTCTCGAAATAGCCGTGCGTTTTCGCCAGGTCCTTCTCCCGCACCAACCGTTTACCGAAGAGTTTCCACTCCGTGACCCGCTCCCCGAAGTACCGGCCTACCCAGTAGTTGATGTTATCACCCAGGATCGCGGCTACGATCAACAGGCCCAGCAAATAGAAGATGTTCAATGAACCGATCGCGGCCAAGGAGCCTGCCACGAACAAGAGCGAATCACCCGGCAGGAAGGGCATCACCACCAAGCCCGTCTCGATGAAGATGATCATGAACAACAGCAGGTACACCATGTTGCCATGGTCGCTGATGAAAACCGGAAGCGTCTCGTTGAGATGTGTGATGAAATGCCAAAAGGAGAGGAGGAGTTCCATGGGGAATGAGAAATGGGAAATAAAAAACGTGGAACGGGGTCAGTCGCAGACCAAAGTCGGGTCCACTTCGGCCTGCCATGCGAGGATGCCGCCCCTCAGGTTGATGAGATTGCCGAAGCCGTAGCGCGTGGAGAGCGCATCGATGACCGCGCAACTGCGGGAACCGCTCCGGCAGTGGATCACCACGGGAACATCCTTCGGGATCTCATCGAGGCGGTCCACTAATTGGCTCATGGGCAGCGACCGCCCCCCGATGGTGGCTACTTCCACCTCATAAGGCTCACGGATGTCGTACAGCTCGAATTGCTCACCGACATCGAGCATCCGCTTGAGCTCCGGTGCCGTCACTTCCTTCATTTTACCTTGGCTTTTGCTTTGGGCTTTTCAGCCTCCTTGGTCTTTTCTTTTGCGACAGGGTCGGGCTTCTCCGTTTTTATCTGACGCAAGTTCTCCGCCATGTCCCCGGGCAGGTATTCAAAGAAGGTGTCGCCACGTAGCCCGAGCCGCAGCGCTTCCAGGGCGATCACCTCGTCCGGGGAAACGTTGCCCAGGTTCACGTTCGCACCCACCTGTTTGATGAACCACGTCTGCTGGCTTTTGATCGGGGCCTCCCAGATAATGTCCTGGCCGGGCACTTTGGCCATGATCCGGTTCACCAAAGTGGTGTGCGCGTGGCCGCTGGGACGGTAGATGCCCACAGTGCCGCTTTCACGGGCCTCCGCGATCACCTTCCAACTGCCTGCGTCCAGTTCGGAATTCATCATCCGCACCCACTTGGCCGGGCTGATGAGGATCCCGGTCTCTTTGCTGCCCACCTCGCTCAGCACGATGAGTTCCTTCGCCAAGGTGTTGATGTATTTCAACTTCACGTCATGGTTCAGCTCAATGGACCCGTCCGACACCTCCACGGCATCGCACTTCAGCTCGGCCAATAGCCTCCGGTAGTCATCGAACTGCCCGCGTGCGATGAACGCCTCGAACAGGGTGCCCCCGAGGTAGACCTTTATGTCCGCGCGCTGGTATAGTGCGATCTTCTCCTTCAAATTGGGGGTGGCGAAGCTGGTGCCGAAGCCGAGTTTCACCAGGTCGGTCAAGTGGCCGGCACCGTCGATCAGGTTCTCGGCCTGGCGCAGGCTCAGGCCTTTGTCCATCACCATCGTCAGCCCTTCCTCCCGGGGCTTGGAGCTGCGGGAGGGTACGTGGTCAAGCCTGAAGTTCATCGGCGGTACAGCTCGAGGAGATGGATGACTTGCGGGAGTTTCGCGGCCTCGGGCCAATGCTCAAGCAGTTGGACGTGGGCGGCATGGTCGGCCATCAGGGCTTCCTCAAGCTCCAGCAGGGCCTGTTGCTCCCGGCCGGCGCGGAGCAGATAGCTTACCAGGCGGTACTTGAAGCGTGCATTGAACTTATGGACCTGTTCGCCTTCATGGAATTTCGTCAAGGCGGCCTCAGCCCCCTTCAGCTCCAGCAACAGGTCGGCATGGTCCAGCCAACCGTCCAGGTTCTGGGGCTCCAACGCGTTCAACTTTTCATAGGCGGCCAAAGCCTCCTTATGCTGCTTTGCCCGGGTAAGCACGGAGGCGTAATAGTAGAGGGCATCCGAATTATCAGGGCTGATGCGCACTGCGTGCAGCAACGACGAAACTGCTTCCGGGATCCGGTCCTGCATGTCCATCACCACGCCGCGTCCGATCCAGGCGTCCACCCATTCAGGGTCCAACGCGATGGACTGGTCGTAGTTGATCAACGCCTGCTCGAAGCGTTCCATCTTCTCATAGCACTCCCCGATGAAGCTGTACGTGATCGCCTGAGGGCCGTCGAATACCAAGGTCTCCTCGTAGCAGGTGACGGCCTCCTCGAACTTCGAGCCGATCAACAGGTTGCGCGCCTTGCTGAAGTAGGCCGAGCTGAACCGCTCATCGATGGCGATGGCCAAGTCCAGTGCTTGGTTGCTCTCCTCGTAGCGCTCCAACTTCGCGAACACGTTGCCGAGGTTGTACCACGAGACACTGGAATAGGGCTGCTCATTGGTGAAGTTCCGGAAAAAGGTGATGCAGGCCTCGTCAGCGCCGGCCAGGTCGTAGCAATAGGCGAGTTCATAGAGCACGGCCTCGTTCTCCGGGTTCAGCTCCAAGGCGTTCTTCAGGCAGGTGATGGCATCATCGTACTCCTCGAGGTTCTCGTATTCGAAGGCCAGGTCCAGGTGGATCTCGTCCAAGCCTTCCTCGGCCAGTTCCAAGGCCCGTTTGTAGTGCTCCACGGAGCGGCGGTGGTTGCGCTGTTGGCTGAAGATGCCCGCTTTGTGCAACTGGACCTCCTCGTTGTAGGGCTCCACTTTTTCGATGGCGTCCAGAAGCTCCATCGCCTTGCTCAATCGCCCCAAGGCCATCATTATCACCGCCTCGCAGAAGATGATATCAACGGAAGCAGGGTGGAGCTGTTTGGCGAAAAGGAGTACCCGTTCCGCGCGCCGCGGTTCGTTCCCCTCCAAGTAGTGGTCGATGATCATCTCAAGCTCCTCCACGTCGAAGAAAAGCTGGTCGCGCGTGGCCTCCATGGCCTCGTAACGCTGCACGCAATGCTCCTGATCGGCATTGCGTTCGGGCATGGATCGGGGGGCTTCGCTCATACGCTGAATTGGATAAGAAGCTCAAAGGTAGACAAGTGCGGGCCGATGCCTCCTCGCCGCCGGGTTGTTTTGAACAGGACGCGGTGTACCCAATTTTGGTCAACTCCTTGGCGCTCTTGGTACTTTTGCGGCCCGCTTGCCACTTTGGTCGGCCGGCGCCGGTGTGAAACTTTGAATGAATTCTGAAGCATGACCTTGATCCGATCCATTTCCGGCATCCGCGGCACCATCGGCGGCGGGCCGGGCGAAGGCCTTTCTCCCCTTGATGTGGTCCGCTACACGGCGGCGTTCGGCCAGTTGATGAAGAAAGCCTCCGGCGCCAACAAGCCCAAGGTCGTGATCGGCCGGGATGCCCGCCTCAGCGGGCCCATGGTGACCGACCTCGTACGCGGGACCTTGGTGGGCATGGGCTTCGATGTGATCGATCTCGGGCTGGCCACAACGCCGACGGTGGAAATGGCCGTGGTGGGCGAAGAGGCCCATGCGGGGATCATCCTCACCGCCAGCCACAACCCCAAGCAATGGAACGCCTTGAAATTGCTCAACGCGAAAGGCGAGTTCATCAGCGCCGAGCAGGGTGCGGAAGTATTGCGCCTGGCGGAAAGCGATGCGCTCCTGTTCTCCCCCGTGGATGAGCTCGGCAGCGTCCGGACCGATGAGAACTGGACGAAGAAGCATATCGAGGCGATCCTGGGCCTGGATCTCGTGGACGTCGATGCCATCCGGTCGCGCAACTTCCGCGTGGTGGTGGATGCCGTAAATTCCGTGGGCGGAACGGTGGTGCCGGAGCTTCTGAAAGCGCTCGGCGTGGCCGAGACCGTGGAGCTTTACTGCGATCCCACCGGCGAATTCCCGCATAACCCGGAGCCGTTGCCGGAGCACCTGAAGGACCTCTGCGACACGGTGGTGAAGCACAAGGCCGACCTCGGCATTGCCGTGGACCCCGACGTGGACCGCCTTGCGCTGGTCAGCGAGGACGGCAGCCTCTTCGGCGAGGAGTACACCTTGGTGGCCTGCGCGGATCATGTGCTGGCGAGCCGTCCCGGCGATACCGTGAGCAACCTCAGCAGCACCCGCGCGCTGGACGATGTGGCCGAGCGCCACGGCAGGAAGCGCCACGCCAGCGCAGTGGGAGAGGTGAACGTGGTGGAACTGATGCGCGAGGTGAATGCGCCCATCGGCGGGGAAGGCAACGGCGGCGTCATCCTCAGCGAACTGCACTATGGCCGCGACGCGCTGGTCGGTATCGCGATCTTCCTCACGTTGCTGGCGAGGAAGGGCGTGAAGACCTGCGAACTCCGCAAGAGCTACCCGGACTATTTCATCAGCAAGAACAAGATCGAGCTGAAGCCAGGCATGGACGTGCAAGCTTTAGTGGACGCCATGCAAGAGCGCCACAAGGCCGAGAAGCATAGTACGGTGGACGGCCTGCGCATCGAGTTCGGTAAGGAGTGGGTACACCTGCGGAAGAGCAACACCGAGCCGATCGTGCGGATCTACGCGGAGAGTGATAGCGCCCAAAAGGCCGATGCCTTGGCCCGTAGGATCATGGGGGAGATGCGGGAATTGGCGGGGGCTTTGGGGGGCACTCGTTAAATTCGCAACCTCATCATGGAACGCATCTACTTCGACAACGCCGCCACTACCCGGATCGATCCCGAGGTCATCGATGCCATGCTGCCCTATATGCGCGAGCATTACGGCAACCCCAGCGCCATCCATGCCTTCGGGCGGAGGGCGCGGGCGGGCATCGAGCAGGCCCGGCGGCAGGTGGCGGCCCTGCTGAATTGTGCGCCCGGCGAGATCGTCTTTACCAGCTGCGGCACCGAGGCCGACAACATGGCCCTGATGTGCAGCGTCCGCGACTTGGGCGTGAAGCACATCATCACCTCGCCCATCGAGCACCACGCGGTGGAGCATGCGGCGCTGGAGCTCGGGAACAGCGGCAAGGCCAAAGTGCATTGGGTCCGCCTGATGCCCGATGGCAAGGCGGACCTCGCCCACCTGGAGGAATTGTTGAAGGCGCACGACCACATCCTCGTCTCCCTGATGCACGCCAACAACGAGCTCGGTACCCTCAACGACCTGGTGGCGATCGGCAACCTCTGTCGCCGATACAACGCCTATTTCCACACGGACACGGTGCAGACCATGGGGCATTACCGCTTCGACATGGAGCAGTTGCCCATCGATTTCCTCACGTGCAGCGCACACAAGTTCCACGGACCGAAGGGCGTGGGCTTCCTCTACATGCGCAACGGCGCTGTGGTGAAACCGATGCTCGTGGGCGGCACGCAGGAGCGCAACATGCGGGCCGGCACGGAGAACATCATCGGCATAGTGGCATTGGCGAAAGCGATGGAAGTGGCCTATCGCGACCTGGATGCGCACATCAAGCACGTGCAGGGCCTGAAGACCGCATGATCAAGGCCATCAAAGCAGCCTTCCCGGAGGCCTCGGTGAATGGGGATCCCAGCACGGACAGTCTGTACACCGTGCTCAACATCCACTTCCCCGATGACGGCAAGGGCGAGATGTTGATCTACAATATGGACATCGAGGGCATCGCGTGCAGCGGCGGAAGCGCCTGCAGCAGCGGCAGCAACAAGGGCAGCCACGTCATCGAGGCGCTCTATCCGGGACGTACCGGAGCGAACATCCGCTTCTCCTTCAGCAAGTTCAATACCGAAGCCGAAGTGGACCACACGGTGGAGGTGCTGCAGCGAGTGATGGCACCGGCGGTAGCGCGGGCTTGAGTTGATGGCCGCGAGAGGCCCTAACTTTACCAAGCTAAACCGAGAGCCATGGACACATCAGCACGCAAATGGAGCATCATGGAGCAACTGTTCCTGATCAGCGACGAAGGCATTCTGGACCGGATCCAGCAGTTCATCGCCAAGCAGACCGGTGGGGATGAGTTCACAGTGGCTGAACTCGATGAGCTCGAGGAACAGGAGGCTGCAAGACTCCGTGGGGATACGACGATGCACAGTCGCGAGGAAGCCATGCGTTTGATGCGCGAAGGCTTCAAGGGATGAAGTTTGAATTGGTGGTCGACCCGAAGGCGGTCCGCCAAGCGGCAAGGATTTATCGATACTATCAGGGCATCCGGGGTTCATTGGCCGATCGTTTTTGATCGTGAACTTGATGCCTGCTATACGCTTATTGAGCAGAATCCTGCAGCATTCCAGATCCGTTCCAAGGAGTATAGGTATGCGATGGTCAAGGGCTTTCGATATCGTGTGGTCTATGCGATCAGAGGGTCGCTCGTGGTGGTCTATCACGTGCGGCACATGAGCCAGAGACCAAGCAGGAAGTTCGGCCCCTGAAGTTCGAATTGTGGACATCAGCTGATCAGATCCATAGCTGCGTCAGGCACTATTCCACCACCACCCCGTGCTTCGTCAGCAGCGCCAGCGCGCCCTCCACCGAGAATTTCGCGCCTTTCAGCTTGTTCTTGTCCGGGTCGATCGCGATGTTGAATGCTGTGCTGAGATCCGTCTTCTGCAAGTGTGTGTTCACGAAGACCGCCCGGTCAAGGTCGCAGCGCTCGAAGACTGCGCTCTCCAAGTGAGCGTTCTCGAAGTCCACGCCTTTCAGCGAGCAGCGGATGAATTGCGTGCCGTTCATCTTCCGCTTGTGGAACACGGCATGGTCCATCATGCACTGATCGAACGAAACACTGAAGAGCATCTCCTTGCACGCGCTGAAGTCCACCCCGAGCAGCTTGCATTCGGTAAAGGTCACATCGCGCAGAGCCACCTCGGTCAATTTGATCATCGAAAGGTCGCAGCCGACGAACGTGCAATCGGCGAAGCGGCTGCGCGAAAAATCGCTGTGGGAGAGGTCGCACTGCGTGAAGGTGCATTGCTCGAACTCGCGCTCGGGCACATGCTGGCCGCTCCACTTTACTCTCTCGAAGGTCTTGGCGAGGTGGGTTTTGGGTTCCATGGGCCGCAAAGGTGGGTTTGATCTTCCGCAAGTTCGGATTGAAATTGCTGATCAGCTAATGGCCGTTGCGCTTGCCTTCCGCAGTCTAGTGCTAGCATTTTGCATTCCGTTGCGCCTCCGTTGCGTTCGTTGCGCCGTTGCGGTTAACTTTGGATCATGGACCTCAAATCCCTCAAACTCGAACTACTCGAACGCATCTCGCTTTTGGAGGATGAAGTACGACTTTGGGCCCTGAAACGCCTGCTGGACGCGCCCCGTGGCTATGGCATCCCGAACGAGCATCTCAGCGTAGTGAAGGAAGGAGAGGAGCCGTACCTGAAATTGGAGGACAGGAGCTACTCGGCGGAGGAGGTGCGGATCCTGCTGAATGACCTTCGGAACAAGATCGATCATGAAGAAACCGGGCTGGAGCCTGATGAACTCGCCCAACTCGATGCTAGCCATGAACGCTTTCTTCGAGGTGAAGGGAAGTGGCATACGCTGGAGGAGATCGAAGCGGGTATGAAGCGCCGGCGCAATAAAGGGGAATGATCGTGCTCTTTGCCCAAGAAGCTGAGGATGATATCGAAGCTATCGAGGATGATCTAAGCGGTGTCGATCCGGATCTTGTCGATCGGTTCAACGCCGATGTTCTCGAAACCATACGTTATGTTGTTCAATTCCCGCGCGGATCTCAGGTGAGATCTGAAAAGTTCCGGTTCGCGCACTTGGGTGCTTTTCAGTATTCGTTGATCTATTCGCTGGAAGAGGATAAGATCCTCGTGCATCGTGTATACCACATGCGCCAAAAGCCGTTGAAGCGCTATTCCGGTTGACGTGCTTTCTGCTGATCCAGCACTTGCAACGGAGTTAGTCCGAAAGACACTTGCGGTGGTCTGCCGTCCTCCCGGCTGATAACGTGAAGGGCATCCGGCCCCGCTTGGTGCGCTATTCCACCACGATCTTTCCAGCGTAGTTCACGCCCTGCCCAACGGCCCTCAACAGATAGAGTCCCGTGCGGAGGTCGTTCAGCACCACGGGCTTGTCCAGTTGCCCTTGCCCCGAACGGACCAGCTGTCCCTTGGCGTTGTACAGCGCAACCTGTTCCAAGGGCTGTTCGCTGCGGATGGTCACTTCCCCGCGTGAAGGATTCGGGTAGATGGCCAGTGCGTTTTCCACGGCCAAAGGCCCGATGCCGGTGGTGATGCCGCAGTCGGAGAAAGGCCTAAAGGCCACGGGGCCGAGGGCGTTGTTATCGCTTGCATCCACGATCACGGTGGCGATGGAATCCGGCTCGGTCATGGGGTTCACATGATCCCAGCAGTTGTTCATGGCCGGCACGGCGTTGGGCGTGTTGTTGTACAGGGCGTAGATCACCCCGCCATTGCCGTTCCCGGCAAAGGAATTGCCGCCGGGGTTGAAGCTGGCCGCGGCGGTGTCGCCGAGGTTGGTCATCACCGCATTCTGCAAGGTGATGCCCCAGAGGTTCCCCGTGATCCGGTTGCCGGACACCATGGAGACGTTGGTGGTCCCGCCGTTCAGGTTGATGCCGCTGCCGCCCAGGTTCGGGTTGCCCTGCGTGTTGTTGTCCGTGATGATGTTGTTGGTGATCAATGCACTGATGGTGCTGCCGGTCACCGTGATGCCGTAGCGGTTGTCCGTCACCACGTTGCTATCGATCACCACGTGCCCTTCCACGCCCAAGAGCGAGGAGAAGGCGATGCCCCCGGCCATGGTGTTGGCCACATCGCCCGTCACCACATTGTTCAAGATCCGCGTGGTGTCCGTGCCGGACGGGCCCAAGTTGATCTGTGGCCGGTTCTGGTTCGCATAGCCGTTGTATAGAAAAGTGCAATAGCTGATCTGCGGGGCAGCGGACAGGTTCGCGGCCGAGGAAATGGCGGCCGTTTCGTTGTTCAGGAACTCCACGTGGTCAATGATCGCCTTGCCACGGGAGAGCTCCAAGGCCGCACCGGTGGTGGCATTGGAGACCTGGCCGGAGACGGTGCAGTGGGAGAGGGTCAGGTCCCCCGTGAGGCATTTGATGCCACCACCCTCGAAGATCGAGGTGCGCTGCATGGATACGCTGGAACTGTCCTCGAAGCGCATGCCTTGATGAGGCTGTCCGGCGATGTCGCTGGTGATGTACAACTGGTCCGACGGGGCGGCGATGAAGGTGCCCGCGATGTCGATGGACGCGGAGGCCGCCACCGCCCAGGTCACATCGGCGTTGATCAGCAGGGTGTCCGTTGCCGAAAGGATGAAGTCCGCGTGCTGCAAATAGCTCGTACCCGAAGTAGCGGTGAACACGCCGCCGGAGAGGCTGACCAGATCGGCGAGGCCGTAAGATTGCCCGGTATTAGGCGTGATGTATTGCGCTTGTGCATCGGGGTTCAGCAGCAATGCCACGGGCAGGAGGAAGATCGAGCGTAGAAGCGTTTTCATGGGGCAAAAGTAATTTCCGATGCCAAGGTCAAGGACGCTTTGTCGCCCTCCCGGCAGGGGAGGAAAGGGAGAGGCACGAGCGTGGACGCTCGCGCCAGATTCGGGCCATAGGATTGACCTGTATTGGGCGTGGTGTATTGGGCCTGCGCAGCGGGATTCAGCAGCATTCCCAAGGACAGGAAGAAGATCGGGCGTAGAAACGTTTTCATGGCGGCAAAAGTAATTTCCGGTGCCAAGGTCAATTGTGCTTGGCTGCCTAATGCCGCCCATTCCCGTTGGACACACGAGCGAGTGCGAGGGGGCCGCTCACTCATAGCCGTTGCGACCATCACTATCTTTGCATGAAGGCGGTGTTTCAGTCTTACCATCTTTGACCCACATGAGCAAGACGCATTTGACGGCCAAGTATGATATTGAAGGCGTGAAGATGAGCCTTGGCGTAACCGTGCTGGCTCTGGGAAGAAGAGGGCATCCACTATTTCATGTCACCTTCCTTGGACATCACCGGATACGGAAAGTCAGAGGCCGAGGCTAAGGCTTCATTCGAGGTGATGCTTCAAGAGTTCGTGACCTACACGCACCGCAAGAAGGAGCCATCTTCCAGGAGTTGGAACGATTGGGTTGGGCAGTGAACAAGAAGAGGAAGCGCGTCGTTGCCCCGGACATGCTCGACATGATCAGAGAGAACGAGGAACTGAAGGATGTGATCAATAAGGATTACCGCACGTTCGAACGGACCGTGGAACTCGCCCTGTAGTTCCAATGTCCACCCGCAGGTTGTCCAATATCTCTTTTGCACAGTACTGTGGATTTCTTGAGTTGGCCGGGTGCAGTTTGATCCGGACCAGTGCCGGACATGACGTCTTCGCAAGGGCGGACCTTTTGCGGCCCATCGTCGTCCAGAACCACATCAACCCGGTTCCGGAGCGCATTATCCGGCAGGGATTGCGGGCATTGAGCATTTCGAAGAGCGACCTTTTCGATATCCTCGAAGGGAAAAAGGAAGTGGTTAGAAAGTCCCCGCAATCCAAGGTCTATGAGATCCGGGTTGTAAAGAAGTGATGGACGGCGCTCCCTCTTGCTCTGGCGCGTCTCAGCGGGGTTTTGCCTACGGAAATTGGCGGGCCGGAGACCCTATGAATGCCAACCACTCGGTTGCCCGCGTTAAACACGCGAGCGAGTGCGAGGGTGCGAGGGCAACACTATCCAATTGCTCCTTTTATTCTTAGAACGATCCTGATCTGCTGGTCTCCCTTTCTACCGCGAATGGTCAAAACGTAGTTGCCCGCTGCAAGTGAGTTATTGAATTGCAACGAACGTGAGTGTTCCCCCTTGGGCAAATTGATGTTCTGCTCTAGGGCTTGTACCAATTCACCCCGCACGTTATAAAGCAGAATATCGATCACTTCTGCACGGTTGAGCTCGAATTGCAATTGGGCACTGTTCCACTGGGGTTCGGATAGATCAGCAAGGCACTGTTCCGCTCCGAGAATTCAACGATCCCAATGTTCAATCCAGAAAGATAGCGCGCTAATGCGATCTTAAAAAGACCAATGCCCGCATATCCTGCGGCCAAGATTTTCCCGTCGGGTTGAATAACAACAGATTGAGCGCCATCAGTTCCATTTTGAAAATCCGTTATCACCTTGCCGGAAAGTCCAAAAGTCGTGTCCAATGTTGCGTCTGTATTCAATCGTATTAGCGCAAAATCAAGATTCGAGCCGGTCAATGTTTCGCCAGAAATCACAATTTTATTATCAACCTGTAGTGCAACAGAATTAGCTTTAGTATCGTTTTGCTGAATGTCTCCGAAAGTCTTTCCGCTCCCCGCAAAAGAGGTGTCCAATGATCCATCGGGGTTGTATCGTACAACGGAATAAAACCATTCCGGGAACAAGCCCCATTCACTGGATCCGGCTATCAAGATCTTCCCATCCGGCTGAAGGACCATTGAATATGCTTCGTCAATCGAAGCGGCAGTGAATCCTGGCTCAATTATATTCGTTATGACCTTTCCGTTCGTCCCGAAAGTAAGATCAAGAGTACCATCGGCATGGTATCGCACTGTTGCAAAGTCAGAAGCATCGTGATCGAAGTCTTCAAATGAAAATCCAGTTACCAGTATTTTTCCATCCGGCTGAACTGCTATGGCTCTGGCAAGGTCATGCCAGCCACCAAAATCAGTAACTACGATCCCATCGAAACTGAATGAAGTATCCAGTGACCCATCCGTATTGTACCGGGCAACGAAAAAATCATAAGAGGAATTTTCGGTATAACCCGCGACCAGGATTTGGCCGTCCGGCTGTATCGCAATAGCAAATCCAATGTCATAAATAGAAGGAATATCATTGATCTGCGTTACTACAATGCCGTTTACGCCAAAGGAAGTGTCGAAGCTCCCATTCGTATTTAATCGAGCTAGCATAAGGCCATCTCCATTTCTACCAGCAAATAAGATCCTGCCATCTGGCTGTATGGAAATGGCATACCCAGTTCTATTAGTAAGTAAATCAGATGCATCTACAATTCCACCTATCCCAAAGGCGTTGTCCAATGTGCCATCAGGAAAATACCGTACAAGGATCACCCCAAAGTGGGAGCTAGTAAAAACCAAGCCCGTTCCAACAACAATGATCTTACCGTCCGCTTGTAAGGCCACACTCGTCCCTTTCATGTCGCCATTATAGGCAGTGGTCACTTTACCATCTACATCAAAATCTCCATCTAAAGATCCTGGTTGTGCGAAGGAGATTTGGGAGAAGCAAAGGATCGCACCTGAAAGAAATAAGTAAGCTGATTTCATTTCTCTTAGTTTTGATTGATGATTTGTAAATGTAGCCATAATAGCGAGCAGCTAGCAATTGCCCCGCTGCATCAGTGTAGAATACCTCAAGGTCTGTCCGTAGCCGCCTACTCATGCGCCATCACCACCTTCACCCCAGCCTTCGGCTTCTTGTACTTCACGAAGAAGACCAAGGGCAGGCAGGCCAGCGTGAGCACGCCCACCAGCAGGAACACGTCGTTGTAGGCGATCAGGTTGTACTGTTTCCACACGGTCAATTGCAGCGCGCGGTAGGCCATGTCGGTTGCTTCGCCCAGCGAATGGCCTGAGCCCAGGAAGTTCTGGGTGAAGCCCGCTAGGCGTTCCTGTGTGGTGGTATCGTAGATGTTCACGTTGCCGAGCAGGGCGTTGTTGTGTACGGCGCCACGATCCGTGAGGAAGATGTTCAGTCCTGCGATGCCCGCTGCGCCCCCGATCTGGCGCACCATGTTGGTGATGCCTGCGGCCTGCCCGATGTCGGCGCCCTTCATGCCCTGCAGGCAGATGGTGAGGATGGGGCCCATCATCATGCCCATGCCCACGCCGCGCAGGATGAACGGCCAGAAGAAGCTGCCCTCGCTGCTGCCCAACACGTTTCTTCTCTGGTCACTCACAGCCTCCTGAGGTCGTTCACCGACAACCTTGATCCATTGGTCGACGTAGGCAAGTCGCTGCGGATCCGGTCGTTAAATTCGCGTCCTCCAGAATGCCGTTGACCTACCTGCTCCTCATCAGTTTCGCAAGCTTTTTTGCGCCAGCACCATCTCCACCGATGCCTTCGACCCCGGTGGTGGTGGAGGTTCCGAATACTTCGGCCGAAGCGCTTTATAAGGATTGTGGCCTGAGCGGTGTGCTGAATGAAACCACTTTTCTAAAGGCTTTCCGGAGTTGTGTTGCCCATCACGCATCCGGGAGTATCATTGCCGTTGCGGACATGACGCGGCCTTCCAACGAGAAGCGCCTCTTCATCATCGACCTCGATTCGCGAAAGCTGCTGCTCCGTACGTGGGTGGCGCACGGAAAGAATTCCGGCGAGCTCTATTGCACTTCCGTGAGCAATACCAGTGGGTCCTTGCAGACCAGCAAGGGGCTGTACCGGGTGGGAGAGAGGATCATCAGTCCCAAGCATGGGGATGCGCTGCTGTTGCATGGCCTGGATGCGGGCGTGAATTCCGCTGCCCAACAGCGCGAGATCATCATCCATGCTGCGGATTATGTGGGAGCTGAGTTCATTGCCAAGCACGGACGCTTGGGGCGCAGCTTCGGCTGCCCTGCGGTGGCGCCGGAGGTGATGCCGAAAGTGATCGACCTACTGGAGGGGCAGTTGCTTTATGTGTTTGCCAAGTAAGAATTTGATCAGCTGATGACTGATGAGCTGATCACTGGCGTCCGGGGAAAAATCCAGAGACAACCTGAAAGGCCTGGTAGCAGGGGGATTGACGAATTTTTCAGTTGATGGGGCTTGGGTCTGATGAATAACCGGCTTTAGCTTTTTCGCGACCCCGGCTCGGAGGCCGGGGTGACAACCATGAAAGGTCCGGGTGCTCGAATAGCCGCGCCAAGCGCGGCTATTCGAGCACCCGGACCAAAGAGCAAATGTCATTCCGGGCTTGACCCGGAATCGCGAAAGTGGGTGGCTATGATCATCCCGGACAGCAGTGATGGGCTGATCAGCTGATGATGTGCTTGGGTTGTTCATTCGCTATCTGATCCGCGTAGTACGCTTGCCTGCGGTGCTTGCCCGACCGACCTTTGCGCCCTGTTCAATTCCCGCATGAAATACACCTCGACAGTTCTCCTCGGCGTTTCCGCATTCCTACTGGCTTCCTGCGGTGAAAAGCAGCCCAAGCCGCGCCCGACCATCGCGCAGAAGGCCAAGGTGATCAATACCTTCTTCGAGACGCCCAAGCCATACACAACCCGCCGGTTGGATAGTGCCGATGTGCTCGATTTCCTGGATAGGAACCCGCAGTACCGGGGTGATTCGGCTGAGATCCGCGAGTTCTACAAGGGGCGGGGCCTGCAGTATGCTTGGTTCGTGAATGACAGCCTCTCCACTGCCGCGGACGCCATGCTCAACCTGTTGGACCCGTTGGACAATGACACCGTGGCCGACCCTTGGCGGAATCTGCTGGCCGAAGCGCGCGCGGACACCACCGGGAACGACAGCCTGCGCCTGCACGTTGAGCTGGGCCTCACCGCGCAGTTCTTCCTTATGGCGCACAAGGAATACGGCGGCTATGTGCAAGGCGATCTGCGGGAACTCGATTGGTACATCCCACGCCGCAAGAAGAACTACACCATGCTGCTGGATTCCTTGGTGGCAGGGCGTACCGACCTCTCGCCGATCGAGCCGGTGCATCCGCAGTACCAAGGGCTCAAGTACCGGCTGCAGCGTTATTTCGAGGTGGAAGCGGAAGGGGAGCTGGACACCTTTGCCTTCCGGAAGAGCCCGTTCGCCATGGGCGATTCGCTGCCGGAATACTGCGAACTGCGCCACCGCCTCTTCCAACTGGGCGACCTGTGGGTAGACTCCATCGCCTACACCATGGACAGCACGCTCTTCAAGGCCGTGGTGAATTTTCAGGAGCGCCACGGGCTGGAAGGCACCGGCATAATGGACGCCGAGCTGGCGGCGGCCTTGAACGTGCCCATCACCGACCGCATCCGCACCATCTTGCTGAACATGGAACGCCTGCGCTGGGTGAACCCCTTGCCCCCGAAGGATCAACTGCTGGTGAACATCCCGGAGTACCGGCTGCATGTGTTCGAGGACGGTAAGGAGACTTGGGACATGAAGGTGGTGGTGGGCGCGGTGGCCACGCACACGGTGATCTTCAGCGGCGAACTTTCCCAGATCGCCTTTGCGCCCTATTGGAACATCCCCAAGAGCATCATCAGGAATGAGATCGCGCCCGCCATGCGCCGCAACACGAACTACCTAGCCAAGCACCGCATGGAGGTGGTGCGCGGCGGAGAGGTCGTCCCCACAAGCAGTGTTGATTGGAAGACCTGGGAGGGAGGTGGCCCGTTCCGTGTGAGGCAGCGCCCGGGGCCGAACAACTCGCTCGGTTTAGTGAAATTCCTCTTCCCCAACGAGTTCAGCATCTACCTCCATGACACCCCGGCGAAGAGCAGGTTCATTCCGGAGAAGCGCGCCTTCAGCCATGGCTGCATCCGCTTGAGCGGACCGAAGAAGTTGGCGGATCATCTCCTGCGGAACGACAGCATCTGGACACCGGAGGCCATCGACAAGGCCATGCACGCGGACAAGGAGAAGGTGATCAACCTGCGGCCGCCGATGCCCGTGACGATCGGCTATTTCACTGCATGGGTGGACAGCAAGGGCAGGCTCAACTTCCGCGACGACGTATACGGGCATGACGCCCGGCTGGCCGGGGAACTCTTCGCGCCGGAGACCATTCCGGCTTCCGGCCCGGCCGGAACAACGGACAGCACGCGTGTGACCGGCTTGCGCTGAAGGACCGTTATCGGCCGAAGCTCAATTCGTAGCGCTCCACCCAGTCCTGCACCGTCATCTTTCCCGCCAGCTCGGCGATCAGCGCGAACGGTATCCGATCGGGCTTCTTGAACCGCACACAGCTCTTGCCCATGTCCAACTTGGTCGGCACCTGCTTGCTGTATTCCGAAGTGAACCACTCCAACAACTGCTTGTCCGCATATAGCCCCATGTGGTACAAGGCGATGAAGTGCTTCTGCGAGGCGATGTTGATGAAGGGGAGGGGAAGCTTCGGATCGCAATGATAACCAGCTGAGTAGAGCTCATGAGGTACCACAAAGCCGATCATCCCATAGCCCATTGTCTCGGTGAACCCGCTTGGCAGGTTCTCCGCGATGGTGGCGCGCAACTTCTCCATCGGTACCTGCCGATCGGGCGGCAATTGCTGCAGATAGTTGGTCACCGTGGTCGCGGTGGATCGCATGGTGCTGAATTAAGGGTCGAGATGCTGGTCCAGACTGTCCAACAGTTGGCATTTTCCGCGGAAGGCAAGATCGATCGTGGCGCTCTTGCGGCCATGGCCAAAGAGGACCAGTGTGTCCGGTCGTGGACCGGTCAGATCCAATATGGTGGTGTTGAGCCTCCATGTGCCGTCGGGCATCAGGGAGCGCTCATACCAGATCACACCGATGGTGTCGCGCAGCACTTCCCCGGCGAGGACCTGCGCCTCGTAGTACCATTCCTTGCTCGTTGCATCGATAAGACGGCCGGGCATGTGCCACGGCTGCTGAACGGCCTTTAAGGCGGAATTTTCGCCGGGGGAAAGAACGAACAGTGAGGCCTCAGGCTTCTTCGAAGTGTCTTGCACGCCACTGAACACGAACCATTCACGGCCCAGGGTATTCTGGAATTGAGTGATCAGGTTTACTTCCTTCAGGCCGGTCCTTACGGTATCGCCAGTGTCAAAGATCAAGGTGGTGGGGTCATGCGGCAAGGTGTGCCACGTGCGTGCGTGCCGGCGTGAGATGGTGTCCACTGCACCGTTCCCGATCGGGGCCGGGTGGACGTCGGTATGCTGAGCGTCCGGTTCGCCCGGAGGCATGGAGCAGCCAACACCGAGCAGGATCAATGCGAGTGGAATGGTCTTGCGGGCCATGCGGTGTGAGCGGTCCTTGTTGCTTGGCTAATGTAAGCGTGGGATCCTATTTCACGATCCGGATCAGAACAGTTTCCCGGCCAGCCAACGCAATTGAAGTTCGGCGACTTTCGCCTCGAACTGTGCGGTGAGCAGGCGGTTTTCCGCGGTCACCACGCCCTGTTGTACATCGCGGAGCTGCACCGCTGTGCTCACACCGACCCGGTAGCTCTCAAGCGCGACTTGCATTTGCGTGCGCGACCCACCGAGGTTCGCCTCCTCCAAGGCCACGCGCTGCCGGGCATTTTCATACTGGCTCCAGGTGTCCTGTAGGTCGCGCTGAAGTTCCAGTTGTGTTTGTTGAAGGGAAAGGTCGGCCTGCTCGCCGGCCAGTTTCGCCTGCTTCACGGCCTTGATGGCGCCGCCACGGAACAGGGGTACGCTCAAGGTCAAGCCGTATTGCGGGCCGAGGCGTTGATTGCTCTTCAAGAAGCCCACCTCGGAAGTGCTGCGCGAATAGCCGTAGTTCGCAAAGCCGTTCAACTTGGGCAACAATGTGCCGCGCAGTTCCTTCACGGAAAGATCGGCCACCATGCGCTCTTCGCGGGCCTGTTGCAACGTGGTGTTGGTGGCCAGCGCGGCTTCTTGCAGCGCGGGAAGCTCCAATATTTCCGCAGGAGGATCATCGTGTCCACCTCGAAAACGGTGCCGGGATCGCGGGCGAGCAGTGTGTTGAGGCCGGTCCGGGCCATGGCGGTCTGTTGCAGCAAGGCCAGCATTTGTGCGCTGTCCGTGCTGAGGTCCAGCCGTGCCTGCACCAGTTCCAGGCCTGAGGATGATCCCACACGCTCTCCGGTCTCGGTGATCTTCAGCCGTTCGCGCGAGGTCTGCATGGCTTCACGCTGTACAAGCACGGATTTTTCAAGTTGTACCAGTTGGTAGTAGCCGGTGAGCACATCGTAGGTCGTTCCTTCCAATTCCTGCCGAAGCTGACTTTCACCGATGCGCTCCAAGGTTTCCAGCCTGTCCTTCGCGGCGAACATGGACAACCCGTCGAAGAGCGTCCAGTTCAGTTCCACATCACCGCTGAGGGACTTCGCATTGGCGTTGTCGGCTTCGCGGTTTTCTCCGGTGAAGAATTCCTGTTCGGTGGCCGAGTTGTCCACGCTGTACGCACCGTTCGCGTCCACGGAAGGGAGCATGCCCGCAGCACCCGGGTTATTGGCCAACTTGGCGATGGCGGCGGAGTTGCGGGCGATGCGCACGCCGTGATTGTTCTCCAAGGCGATGCGCACGGCCTCGTCCGCCGTGAGTTGTTGCGCGGCGGCCGGCAACATCAGCGCGGCGGCCATGGCGAATGCGATGCGTCTCATGCGTCAAGGAGCGGTGTTGGACTTTCGATGTCGTTGTCGGTCGCGCTATCGTCCGGGATGTCGGTGCCGCTGGCCAACTTGCTGTAGAGCGCCGGTACCACGAAGAGTGTCAATACCAAGGCGAAGAGCAAGCCGCCGACGATGGCTACGCCCATGGGCACCCGGCTCTTGGAGGCCGCGCCCAAGCCCAGTGCGATGGGCAGCGATCCCAGCGCCATGGCGAACGTGGTCATCAGGATGGGGCGGAAACGCTGACGTGCGGAATCGAGGACGGCGGCGGTGCGCAGCAGTCCGTGCTCCTGGCGCTGGTTGGCGAACTCCACGATGAGGATGCCGTTCTTGGTGACCAGGCCGATGAGCACGATGATGCCGATCTCGCTGAAGATGTTCAGCGTATGCCCGCCCAACCAGAGGCTCAGCAAGGCACCGGCGATAGCCAACGGCACGGTGAACATCACGATGAGCGGGTCCACCCAGCTTTCAAATTGCGCGGCAAGGATGAGGAAGATCAACGCCAGCGCGAGCAGGAAGGCGAAGAGCAGGCTGCTGGAGCTTTCCGCAAATTCCTTGCTCACTCCGGAAAGCGAGGTGCTGAAGTTGCTGGGCAGGGTCTCTTTCGCGATCCGGTCCATGGCCGCGATGCCGTCCCCAAGTGTCTTGCCTTCCTCCGTATTGGCGCTCACCGTGGCGCTGACGTAGCGGTTGTAGCGGTATAGCTGCGGCGGGTTGCTGCGCATGGTGAGCGTGACGAGGTTGTCCATTTGTACCAGTTGCCCTTTGTCGTTGCGCACGTAGGCGCTGGTGAGGTCCAGCGGCTTGTCGCGGTTGTTCCGTGCGGCCTGTCCGATCACTTGGTACTGCTTGCCCTTGAAGATGAAATAGCCGAAGCGCTGCCCGCTGAAGTAGAGCTGCAAAGTCTGTGCGATGTCGCGGACGCTCACGCCCAATGCCTTCGCGCGGTCGCGGTCGATCTCCACGTTCAGCTCCGGCTTGTTGAACTTCAGGTTGAGGTCCACCACGGAGAAAGTGGAATCCGCCTGTGCCGCTTCCATGAACTTCGGGATCACTTCGCGCAGCTGATTGAAATCGGGCGCCTGGATCACGTATTGCACGGGTAGCCCGGCAAATCTTCCCCCGCCGATGGTGGCCTCCTGAACGGCGAAGGTGCGCGCGAAATTGTACTGCTGCGCTAAGCCCATGGTGCGCTTCGCCAACTGGTCCTGCGTCATCGTCCGGTCCTCGGGCGGTACCAACGATACCCGCACGAAACCCGTGTTGGTGCTGGCGGTGGAGCCGAAGCCCGGCGCGGTGACGGACAAGGTGCTTTGTGTCTCTTTCATCGTGTCCACCAGCTCGATGATATTGGACAGATGATCGTCCATTTTGTCGAAACTGGTGCCTTCCGGCGCGGTGCTCATCAGCATGAAGCGGCTCTTGTCCTCGTTCGGCGCGAGCTCGCTGGGGAGATTCTTCATCCCGTACCAGATCAACCCGCCTATGCCCAACATGAAGACGAACAGGCTGGTGAGGCTCACCCTTTTGACAAAGCGTTCAAGCAAGCGCGAATACCCGTCGGTGAGCCGCTCGTAGAAGCGCTCAGTGCTGGCGTAGAACTTGCTCGGCTTTTCCCGGTGCTTCAGCCAGCGCGCGCTCATCATGGGCGTAAGCGTGAGCGAGACCACCGCGCTGATGAGCACCGAGCCCGCTACCACCACGCCGAACTCGCGGAACAAGCGCCCGGTGAGGCCGGAAAGGAATACAACGGGCAGGAAGACCGCCGCCAGCGTGACGGTGGTGCTGATGATGGCGAAGGTGATCTCCTTGCTGCCGCGATGGCCCGCTTCCACGGGGTCCATGCCGCCCTCGATCTTGGCGTAGATGTTCTCCAGTACCACGATCGCGTCGTCCACCACGATGCCCGTGGCCAGCACGATCGCAAGCAGCGTCAGGATGTTGATGCTGAAGCCCGCTACGTACATGATGAAGAAGGAGCCGATCAGCGAGATCGGGATCGCGATCACCGGGATCAGCGTGGTGCGCCAATCGCGTAGGAAGACGAAGATGATGATCACCACCAGCAGGAAGGCGATCACGATGGTGTCCTCCACTTCGCTGATGGCCTTGCGGATGCTCACCGTGGTGTCCAGGGCCATGGTGTAGCGCAGGTCCGATGGCATGTCCTTTTTGATCTCGGCCACGCGCTTGTAGAAGGCGTCCGCGATGGCGATGTAGTTGCTGCCCGGCTGCGGCGTAACGGCCACGGCCACCATGGGCACGCCGCCATCACCGCGCAGCAGGGTCTTTTCGTTCTCCGGAAGAAGTTCGGCATTGCCGATGTCGCGCATGCGCACCACGTTGCCATCGTCTTCGCGGATGATCATGGCGTTGAACTGGTCCTTCGTTACGAGCCGGCCCAGCGTGCGGATGGTGAGCTCGGTGTTGGCTCCTTCGATGCTACCGCTGGGGAGTTCCACGTTCTCTCGTGCTAATGCGTTGCTGACGTCCAGCGGCGATATGCCGAGGCCTGCCATCTTCAGCGGGTCCAACAACAGTTTCATGCTGTACTTCTTCTCGCCCCAGATCTGCACGGTGCTCACGCCGGGGATGGTCTGGATCCTTTCCTTGAACTGGTTCGTGGCGATGTCCGTGAGCTCCAACAGCGAACGCTGGTCGCTCTGGATGGTCATGCTCACAATGCTGCCGGCGTCGGCGTCGCTCTTCACGGTGATCGGCGGGTCCACGTCCTGTGGAAGGGTCTTGAGCGCACGGCTCACACGGTCGCGCACGTCGTTGGCGGCGGCCTCCAGGTCCACGTCCAGCTCGAATTCCACGGTGATGCTGCTGCGTCCGTCACTGCTGATGCTGGTGAGCGAACGGATGCCCGCGATGCCGTTGATGGATTCCTCCAGCGGCTCGGTCACCTGGCTCTCCATGATGTCCGCGTTGGCACCGGTGTAATTGGTGGTGACCGTGATCACCGGCGGGTCCACGCTCGGGAATTCGCGCACACCGAGGTAGCTGAAGCCCACGATGCCGAAGAGCACGATCAGGATGGAGATCACGGACGCCAGAACGGGCCGGTTGATGCTGATGGAGCTGATGTTCATTTAGAGGCGCGGAGACGTTTTTGGCCGCGGAGGCGCAGAGGCGCGGAGAAATGCAACGTGGTGACTGGACGGCTGCCGACTGTTGCTTCCAACTGTCCACATGCAGCCTGACAACTGACAACGAACAACTGGCAACTGGAAAGGAGGAGCGAAGTACATCATTCCGCGTCTATCGCTGAACTATCGGTTTCCTCCGTCGTTACAATGGCCTCCGGCAGAGCAGCTTTCACCGGCATGCCTTCGCGGAGCTGAAGCAGTCCCGTGGTGATCACCGTATCGCCGGGCTGTACGCCGGTCGTAAGTTCCACTTGTGTGTTGGTACGTGTGCCGGTCTCCACGCGGGCGCTCACGGCTTTTCCACCTTTGATCACCAGTACTTTCTGGCCTTGGATGTCAGGGATCAACGCTTCCGTGGGGATCAGTAAAGCGGCGGGCACCTTGGAGAGTTCCACGATAATGTGAGCGAAGGCTCCCGGTCGCAGTATTCCATTGGTGTTGGGGTTGCGCGCACGCACGGTGATCGTTCGGGAGGCGACGTCCACCGCAGGGTCGATCGCATACACCTCGGCGTTGTACCGGGCGGTGTCGCCGTCCAGGGTGAAGATGACCGTCTTGCCTGCGGCCACTTCCCGCCCGAAGCGCTCCGGAACGGAGAATTCAACCTTGATCGGTGATACCTGCTGAAGGTCCGTGATCAACGTGTTCGGCGAGACATAGCCGCCCTCGCTCACTTGGCGCAGGCCGATCTTCCCGCTGAAAGGCGCGCGGATCACGGTCTTGGCGATCATGGCCCGCAGGTTGTCCCGGTCAGCCTCGGCGCTTTGTAAGGCGATCCGGGCATCGTCGTAGGCCTGTTGGCTGATGCCTTTCACGTCCAAGAGCTGCTTCTTGCGGCCTTCGTCATCGGTGGCCAATTGCACGGCAAGCTCGGTCTTACGCAACTGCGCCTGCAGGTCGTCGCCGTTGATCCGGACCAGCGTTTGGCCTTTCGTCACCGCCCCGCCCTCGGTGAAACCGATCATGGTGACGCGCCCCGCGATCTCGCTGCGCACTTCGATGGCCTCGTTCGCCAGCAGGCTGCCGGTGGCCTCGATGGTGTTTTCCAGCATTTGCGGTCGCAGCACGGCGACGCGTACTTCCATGGGGCCTTGAGAGCCGCGTTGCATAGCAGTGTCCTCATCACTGCCGCATGCGGAAAGCAGCACAGCGCAGGCGAGGCCGGATAGGAGGGAAGGGTGCATCAGGAGGGTCGTTGTTTCTTCGTTGCCGCAGGGATCTTGTCCACGGCTTGGTGCAGTGTGCCCAGCGTATGGCGAAGCTGGTCCATCAGTTGCTTTCGCTCGGGTGCGGAATGCCCCTTTAACGCGATACGGTTGATAGCGGCATAGGCGGTCTTGATCTCGATGACCGCGGCTTCGGCCTTGGGCAACAACTTCAAATGGTGTTTACGTCGATCATTGGGGCAGACCTCGCGTTTCACGAAGCCCCGCTCGCACAAGTGGTCGATGGCGCGCGTCATGGTCACCTTGTCCTGGTGCAAGGCATCGGCCAATTCCTGTTGGCTGATGCGGCCCTCCGCATCGGAGATCACCACCAACGCGAAGTACCAGCGATCCAGGCCAAGGTGCCGCAACCGGTCGCTCAACAGCAGGAAGTATTGCTGGCCGATGCGCGAGCACCAATAGCCCAGGGAGTGTTCGTTGTCCATGCCGTTGGATCTGGCCACGCCATCGTCCTGAAGATCGATGAAGCACGGGGGCGCAAAGTTGATAAACTAAACAGTTACAGATGAAACAGTTTTGCTACGGAACGTTAATGATCGCCAAGTCACGCTCCCGTTGGGCCCGGAAAGTGACCGACCATTGGGCATGTCAGATCCGTGAACCTTTTCTTTGCGGCCCGGTGAATAAGATCCATCCGGTATCCATCCCATGAAATTCCGCATCTCAGCCTTCCTTATTCCCGTGCTCTTCGCCGGTGCGCTCCACGCTCAGGACGACCTGGTGAAGAAAGCCAGCCAGTACAAGAACGACAGCGCCCAGACCGCCTATCGCTTTACCACGGTGGTGAGCGCAGAGGCAACGCCCGTGGAGAACCAGGCTTCTTCCGGAACCTGTTGGAGCTATTCAGCGAACAGTTTTCTGGAATCCGAGATGGTCAAGAACGGAGGGCCTGCCATCCACCTCTCCAAGATGTACACGGCCCGCAAGTCGTACGAGGACAAGGCGGTTTCGTACGTGCGTATGCACGGAAACCTCAATTACGGCGATGGGGGCGAGCCCCACGACGTCATCAACATGTTCGCCAAGTACGGCACCATGCCGGAAGAGGACTACACCGGATTGAACTACGGCACCACAAAGAACCAGACCGCTGAGATGCAGGCCGTGCTGACGGGCATGCTCGAAGCGGTGGTGAAGGCCCCCAACCGCGGTAAGCTCACACCCGTGTGGAAGAACGCATTCAGTGCCGTACTGGACGCCTACCTCGGCCCCGTGCCGGAAACGATCACGTACAAAGGCAAGAGCTACACGCCGCAGAGTTTCGCCAAGGACGTGGTGAAGCTGGACCCGAAGGACTATGTGGAATTCATCTCCGTCACCAGCGCGCCCTACTGGGAGAAGGCCATGATGATGGTGCCGGACAACTGGGCCTTCGAGTGGGACTGGAACATCCCGATGGAGGACATGATCGCCACCATCGACAATGCGTTGCACAAAGGCTACACCGTGGCTTGGGGCGGCGATGTTTCCGAGCCTTCCTTTAGCTGGAAGAACGGCATCGCCTACGTGCCCGTCACGCCTGCGGACGATCTCTCCAAGGAGGAGAAGGCGGACCTCTTCACCGGCCCCAAGCCGGAGATGACGATCACCCCGGAGCTGCGCCAGCAGGCTTTTGACAACTACACCACGCAGGACGACCACGGCATGCAGCTCACGGGTATCGCCAAGGACCAGGACGGCAACGAATGGTACATCGTGAAGAACTCCTGGGGCGAGAAGAACGACCACGAGGGCTACCTCTACATGAGCAAGAACTTCGTACGGTACAAGACCACCTCGTTCATGGTGAACAAGAAGGGAATCCCTTCTGGGATCTTGAAGAAGATCAAAGAGTAGTTGTCAGTTGTTGGTTGTCAGTTGTCAGGAGCGGGACCTGCGAGATCTTGCGGCTTTGGTACGTTGTGCTTTTCAGGGAGCGCTGCTGCCTACTGCCTACTGCTGACGGCCTACTGCAACACCGTTGCCAACAGATCAAGGCTCAAAGGTCCGCAAAGTCAAGCCAAGCGCATCCTGACAACCAACAACTGATAACTAAGCTTCGCTAACACTGGCCTTCCCCGCCTTCGGCTGCCCATTGCCGGGCTTGTACCCGAAGAGCCTGTTGTCCTTGATCATATTGTCCACGTACGGGGGGACGAGCTTTTCCCACTCCGGATGGCCCTCGCGGATCATTTTGAGCACGGCTTGGCTGAAGATATGCAGCACGGTGGGGTCATAGGTCTCGATGTCCACCATGCGCTTGTTGCTCATCAGGTAATCGTACAATGGTCGCAGACGCGGATGGATCGGCATGCTGTCCAGTGTCATCACCGGGGCGTCCTTGCTGGGCTTGCTGGGGTACACATAGATCTTCAGGTCGCGGGTGAAGAGGATGCCGAACGCCTCCAGCATGCCACCGTTGAGGTTCCGGTAGTACTTCTCGTTGAACACCTCGATCAGGTTGTTCACGCCCATGATCAGGCCCATGCGCGCCTTTGTATACCGGCTGAAGTATTCCACCAGCTTGTAGTATTCCTGGTAATTGCTGATCAACACCGTCTGGCCGAGTGAGCAGAGGATGTCCGCACGGTCGATGAAATCCTTCTCGTCCACGTCCCCGCTATCAGTCTGTAGGTTGTTCAGGGTGATCTCGAAGAGCACTTGCAGGTTCTGCCGGTCCACACGCTGTTCCTTGATGAACATGTTGTACCCGTTCATGATCATGTCGATGTTCACCTTCGTCACGGGACGGAAGCTGCCGCGGATGGCCAGGATGTTCTTCTTGTACAGCACCTGGCTCGCCTGAAGGTTCTGCCCGTCGGGACCGAAGATCACCGCGTCGGTATATCCACGCTTCACAAGCTGGAGACTGAGCAGGCGGTTGTCCACCTGGCTGAAGTCCGGCCCGTTCATCTGGATCATGTCGATCTCCACCACGTGCCGGCTTACGTTGTCGTACAGGGCCGTCATCAGCTCCTGCGGGTCGTCGTGATGGAAAAAGCAGGCGTGGATAAGGTTCACGCCTAGGATCCCGATGCTTTCCTGTTGCAGACTGATGTCCGGGTCATGCGTCCGGATGTGGATGATCACGTCGTTCGTGGGGCGGTCCGGGGCGGTCTGGAAACGCACGCCCAACCAGCCATGGCCGCTGTGGGGGCGGTCGTAGGTACTGCTGGCAACCGTGTTCGCGAAGCTGAAGAAGCGCTTCGTGGGATGCTCTTTCCGGTCAAGCCGCTCCACGATCAGGCTGTATTCGTGCCGGATCATGTTGCGGAGCCTGCTCTCGCATACGAAGCGGTTTCCCGGTTCCGCGCCGTAAATGGCGTTGCTGAAGTCTTTGTCGTAGGCGCTCATGGCCTTCGCGATGGTCTGCGAAGCCCCGCCGGCGCGGAAAAAGTGGCGGACGGTCTCCTGTCCCACGCCGATCTCAGCGAAGGTGCCGTATAGGTCCGGGTCGGCGTTAATACGCCGGGCCTTCTGGTTGGCGCTCAACTGCACCCGTTGCTGGTCGGTGGTGATCATCGGTGTAGAATGCCTTGGATCAAGGCCGCAAAGGTAGGAGCAACGTGCCGGAAATGCTCGGGTATTTCTCTGCGTTCGGCGCAGGTTGCTCCGGGGATCGGGTGCCGGCAATGGTACTGGCGGTATTGGCAGTGATCATCTTTTCAGGCGGAAGTTCAATTCACCACTCCACCAACTGTTGATCGGTTTGAAATTCGGCAATGCTGCCGTGGATGTGTGGTCCGATTCGCGCATCGCAGAAAAACGCCGGTCCTACCTTGGCCCGATGACGTTGCTCGCCCGGTTCTATTCCGCCTTCGCCGATCACGACTGGGCCGTCCTGGGCGCGTGCTATCACTCGGAAGCACAATTCAGTGACCCGGTATTTCCACTTCTCGACGCGGCCCATGTGCGTGCCATGTGGAAGATGTTGCTGACCAGCGGAACGGACCTTCGGGTGGAATTCCGGGTGATCGAGGAATCGGCTACCGAAGGCCGCGTGGAGTGGGATGCCCGTTACACGTTCGGCGCGACCGGAAGAAAGGTCCACAACCGGGTGTCATCCACCTTTGTGATCAAGGACGGCCTGATCCTCGTGCAGAAGGATACATTCAACTTCTGGCGCTGGTCGCGGCAGGCGTTGGGAACCTCCGGCCTGCTTTTAGGTTGGACGGTGATCGTGCGGAACAAAGTGCGCGCCACGGCGGCAGCACGGTTGGAAAAGACGATGCGTGGTTGAGGGGGGACCACAGGTGGTGTTTGGCTTTTTCCGCCAAAGGCGCCAAGTTTTATTGAGGTGGCGGACCGCATCTGCGAGAAGCTATCAGCGACCATCAGTCCTTTCAGCATCCCCGGCTGCCAAATGCATGCATCTGCGTTCTATTGCCCTTTAGATCTCACAAGCCCACCTTCCCAAGCGCCTTGATCCCCGGATCCCCCAGCCGGATGCCCACCGCGAAGCGCACAAAACCGTAGTTGGTGCTGAGCTTAAGCGTCTCTGCTATCTGCGCCGTGCTATAGTAGTATGCGGTGGTAATAGCTCCATACCACCGGTCGCCATTGAAACCCGCGCCTAGGTTGAACTCGCTGACGATAGCTCCGCCAGAGCCCCTTAACGTACCATCCGGTGTCTCGATCGTCTGATGGATGTAGGTGATGCCGGGCACTACCGCAGCGTGTATGAAGCCCTTTTTCCAGAAGGCGAATGTATGTGCGTAGCCAAAGGTTCCTCCCACGATGAACCGGCCCACGTCATTGAACCCGGTATCGAGCAGGAAGGTGTCCACCAATGCGGGGCTGATGATTGAATTGTCAGCCGTGACATGCGAGTACCACGCGGAAAAACCGGCCACCATGGTACCTGCGCTTTTCTTCTGCCGTTCCATTTGGAACAGGGCCGCCTTCTGGCTGTAACGCCTTTTGTTGCTGAGCGCATAGTTCAAGGAGAGCAGGTAGGTTTTGCAGGACAGGTCGGGACGCAGTATTTGTGGATCACCCTTCTCCCAACCTGCCGTCCAACGTTCGGGGTCGTTCTGGTAGAATCCCTTGGTCTTGTCCCAGAAGAAGCGGCCCCAAACGCGGCGGCCCGTGTAGCCCAGTCCGAAACTGCGCGAGCTGGTGTTCCCGAGGCTGGCATCATGGTTGTCGAGCGCAGGGACGCCGAATGTGACTTCCACACTGAGCCACTTGTAGTTAAGGCCGAACCCGTACTGACTACGGCTATTGGTGGAGTACGAGAGGTCACCGCCCTCATCCCGGTCAAGGCTAAGATCAATGTCATGCCATTTGGTGACTACGCTGATCACCAAGTTGCTGCGATAGGCCGCGATGTAGGTCGTGTCATAATCCGGAGGGGCGGAGGAGGCGTTCACCAGAACGGTCCGTACCTGTTCACCCAACTGGGCTTGCACCGGTCCAATAACAAGTGCTATCAGCAGGACCAGGGTGATGCGACGCATGCCGCTAAAATACCCCGCTTTGGGCCACTGTCCATCCCACAAATGGGGGAGTGCTTACTTCTGCCATGCCTTCTTCAATGCCTTTTTGTCCACGCGGGCTGCCGTCACATACCAGTTGCGGTCCGGCTGCAGCGTTGCCGTTTTGGCGCTCAGGCCGTGGGCGGGTGAACTCCATTGATCGGTGATCGGGACCATCTTTTCTTCTCCGTTCACCATGATCACCACAGGCATGTTGAAGCCGGCCACGCAGTTCGACCATCGCACGTACAGGTCGTCCTTCTTCACGGTCCATTCCAGCTCGGGTACTTTCACGGTGCGCAAGTATTGATCGAACACCGTGCCGAAGTCGTGTCCGCTGAAGCTGTTGATGAAGGCTTCCACCTCAGCGCTGGTCACGATGCCATGGCGGAATTTGTGGTTCATCTCACGCAGCATCACGAAGAACAGCGAGTCGTCCGCAATGACGTGGCGGATGGTGTGGATCATGTTCGCGCCCTTGTAGTACATGTCGTTACTGCCTTCCTGGTTCACGCCGTACGGTCCGATGATCGGGATGTCGTTGGCGATGTTCCTCCGCAGGCCGATCACATAGTCATCCCCGGCGGCATTCCCGAATTGGCACTGGGTGTAGATCACCTCACCGTAGTCGGCGAAGCCCTCATGCACCCACATGTCCGCGATGTCCGCAGTGGTGATGCTGTTGCCGAACCATTCGTGGGCGCTCTCATGCACGATCACGTAGTCCCATTTCAGCCCCCAGCCCGTGCCGCTGAGGTCCTGGCCCCGATAGCCGTTCATGAAGTGGTTGCCATAGGCGATGGCGCTCTGGTGCTCCATGCCCAGCTGGGGTGCTTCCACCAGTTTGTAGCCGTCCGCATAGAACGGGTAGGGGCCGAAGTGCTCCTCGAAGCACTTCATCATCAAGGGCACCTGCTTGAAATGATCCCGCGCCTTCGCCTCGTTCTGCTGGAGCACCCAGTAGTCAAGGTCCAGCGGGCCCTCCACGCCCGTATAGTCCACATGGATGTGCGCATATTTCCCGATCGCCGGGATCAGGTCGTAGTTGTTGATGGGATTCACCACGGCCCACGTCCAAGTGCTGGTGCCGTCGCCGTTGTTCACCTTGTTGCGTAATCGGCCATTACCAACCGCTTGCAGGCTGTCGGGTGCTATGATGTGAAGGGCCGCACTGTCCGGTTCATTGCTCTGGATGTCTTTGCACGGATACCACACGCTGGCGCCCAGACCCTGACAGGCCGCGCTCATCCAAGGGTTGCCTTGCGGGTCCTTCTTCCAGATCCAGCCGCCGTCCCAGGGCGGGTTGCGGGCCTCGCGGGGAATGCCGACGTACTGGATCGTGAGATACGCGGAAGCACCCGCTGCCATTTCCTGCGGGAGGTCCACCCAGGCCACGTTGCCTTCACGCGAAAAATGAATGTCGCTTTCCCCATCGGAAGAATGGAGCGAAACAGACTGCAACTTCAACGGCTGTTGCAGGTCCACCTGCATGCGTTGGCCGGCCGCCAATGCACGAAAGGCGATGCGCGTAGAGCCTTCAATGGACTTGGTAGCGAAGTCTGGCCGCACGGTCACATCGTAGTGCGTCACATCCCACCACGCGCGGTAGGGACCATTGGTTCCGCGCAGGGTGTCCACATGTGTGAAGCCGCGGGCGTGCTTCAGTGGCTGGCTACTGGCGTTTGAAATGACCAGCAGCCAAAGGGCGATCGTGTAAAAGGGGCGCATCCGGGCCAAAAATAGGGCGGGGCTGAATGTCGCCACCGTCTGCCCACGTTGCTCACCGCACATCAACTTCATCCAAGAACAGCCATGCCGGATTCCCGGCACCTGCGGAACCTTCCGGTATGTTCCCGATGTGCTCAACATCGATCCGCACATAACGCGCCTTCGCCGGCTTGTCGATGCCGAATTCGTTCCGGCCTGGCCCGTCCATGCTCTTCGCAATGCCGTAGGGAATGAAGTTCTTCCCGTCACTGCTCACACTGAACACTACCGCCTTGGGCAAGTGGATCCAACTATGCGTCTCGCTCAATGCGCCGATGCCGATGTGGCTGATCGCCTGCTCGCTGCCCAGGTCCACGTTGATGGTGATTCCTTTACGCCAGCCTAACCACTCGGTGTTCACGCGCTTCTCCTGCGCGGTGATACCATCCACCAAGGTGAATGCGCCACCCTCGCTGTACTGTTGATCAGGTTGTTCGCTCAACGTGATCCGCTGGGCGGTAGCGAGGTTGAAGCGGAAAGCCCGGCTACTGACCATAGGGAACCTGCCGTATTCCTCGTACAGACCCGCGCTGATCATGCGCATGGGGCCTTCGATCTCGAAGGGCCGGTCATACTTGAATAACGCTGCCTTATCAGAGTCCGTGTAGCCGATCTCGCCACGCATGCCGGTTCGCAGGTCGACTTTGATCGTTCCGGGGACAGCGCCTTGGCTAAGCTTGAATTGCACTTCGAAGAGGCTCTTTGCGTATTCCACCTTCATCGCATCAAGCTGTGCGAACTCAGCCTCCAGACGATTAACGAAATCTGCTTCATCCCGCTTCTCCTTCGGCGTCCAGAGCACTTCTGCCAACGCCAGCATCCTTGGCGTCAACATGTACTCCACATGCTCCGGCGTGAGGATATATTCCGTCCAAATATTGCCCTGCGCGCCGAGGATGTACTTCGCTTCCTCCGCGGTCAATTCCTCCGGGATCGGCTCATAGCTGTACACCTTCTGCAACGTGGTGTAGCCGCCGATGGCCAAGGGCTCATTCGCGGGATCGCCTTGGTAGTGGTCGAAGTAGCAATAGTCGCCAGGGGTCATCACCGCATAGTGCCCGCTCTGCGCGGCCGCCACACCGCCTTCCGTGCCGCGCCAGCTCATTACCGCAGCGTTGGGTGCCAAGCCTCCTTCCAGGATCTCGTCCCAGCCGATGATCTTCCGCCCCTTGCTGTTCACGAACTTCTCGATCCGCTGGATGAAGTAGCTCTGCAGTTCGTGTTCGTCCTTCAGCCCTTCCGCCTTCATCCGCGCTTGGCATTTCGGGCAGACCTTCCATTGCTCCTTCGGGCATTCATCACCGCCAATATGGATGTAAGGACTGGGGAAGAGGCCCATCACCTCGGTGAGCACATCCTCCAGCACGGTGAACAGCGTGTCGTTGCCCGCACAGAACACATCGTCGAACACGCCCCAACCGCGTTCCACCTCGTAAGGCCCACCGGTGCAGCCCAACTGGGGGTAGGCCGATAAAGCGGCCAAGGCATGCCCCGGCATCTCGATCTCCGGGACCACGTTGATGTGCCGTGCCTTTGCATAGGCAACCACCTCGCGGATCTGCTCCTGCGTGTAGAAGCTGCCATAGGGGATGCTGTCGTATTCCCGTCGGCCGTACGGTCCCACCAGGCTGCCTTTGCGCCAAGCGCCGACCTCAGCGAGCTTCGGGTACTTCTTGATCTCGATCCGCCAGCCTTGATCGTCCGTGAGGTGCCAGTGGAAACTGTTCATCTTGTATCGCGCCAGCAGGTCGATGTATTTCTTTACGAAGGGTATCGGGAAGAAGTGGCGCACCACGTCCAAGTGCATCCCGCGCCATGCGAAACGCGGCTTGTCCGTGATGGTGAGACAAGGAATGGATCCCGTGTTTTTCCCCTGTTCCAAGAGTTGGACCAGCGTGCGACTTCCACGGAAAAGCCCTTCTTCATCAGGAGCGAAGAGTTGTATCCGGTCTTCGCGGATGATCAAACCATACCATTCATCCGGGAAGATCGTGTCCGTGGTGATGCGCTCCACCATTATTTCCAATGGCTTGTCACAAATGGATGAGGTAGCTGGATGCAGCCCTGATAGCTGCGAACGGAGCATTGCAGCGAACGTGCTGTCCACGCCGCCCATGGCTGAAACGGTCCACGGACAATCCAACGAACAAGTGCCGCCGGTCAGTTCCATTTCCGCTGGCAACGGGATCAACCCGGGCAGGGCCGTGGGCCTTTGGGCCTTGGCGCTGGAAGCCAATAGGATAAGTAGGGCAAGGGTGAAGCGCATGCGGTAAAGATGTGCATCTTCGAGTACTCAGTTGGCAGTCAGCAGGCGGTAGTGGCAGCCGGCCGATCACCGATCACTGATCTGGATCCGCGTAGATCCATTTTTCAGCATTATCAGCGTTCTATTCTGTCCTGTTTGTCAGTTCAGGGAAAATCCCGACATTTGCGACCCCTTAACGAAAAGGGACCTAAAAACAACCGCGACATGCCGACCCGCATCCGCCTTCAGAGAAAAGGCAAAAAAGGCAAGCCGTTCTACCACTTGGTAGTGGCTGACCAACGCGCCCCGCGCGACGGAAAATACATCGAACGCATCGGTGCCTACGACCCCAATCGCAACCCCGCCTTAGTGGAGGTGGACCGCGACAAGGCCGTGAGCTGGCTCCAGATGGGCGCACAGCCCAGCGATACCGCACGTGCCATCCTCAGTTACAGTGGCGTGGTCTACAAGAACCACCTGCTGAACGGTGTGAAGAAAGGTGCTTTCGACCAGGAAGAGGCCGATCGCCGCTTCGAGGCTTGGATGAGCGAGAAGAACACGAAGGTCGAGGCGAAGAAGAGCAACTTGGTCAATGATGCCACCAAGGCCTTCAAGGACCGCTTGGCCGTCGAGATGAAGAAATCGAACGACAGGGCGGATGCTTTGACCGCGAAGTTGGCCGCTTCCATGACGCCGCCTCCCGCCGCCGAAGGGGAAGCCCCTGCCGCCGAGGCCGAAGCCGCTCCGGAAGCAGAAGCAGCACCTGAAGTCGAAGCTGCTCCGAAAGCCGAGGCCGCTCCGGAAACGGGAGCAGCACCGGAAGCCGGTGAGGCCGCGGCACCTGCCGAAGGTGGGGCCGCAGAAAAGGAATAAGCATTCCAACGGAAAAACTACCGAAGCCCGGCTCCGATCAGAGCCGGGCTTTCCCGTTTTTACAAGGCGCATTGCCGCTGAATGCCGGAGCCGCCCTAATTTCACGGCCATCAGATGGAATTGGGATCATTGCATCGTATCGGGCGCTTGGGAAAGCCATGGGGGCACCGCGGTGAGCTTACGCTCTATTTGGAGGATTCCGGCCTGGAGGAGGTGCTCGCCTTGGGCGTGCTCTTTGCCGGCCTGGACGGACAGCGTGTCCCCTTTCATGTGAGCCATTTCCGGGAGCATCCCCGCACGGGCGCCGTGGTGAAGTTCGAGGACTTCGATGACCCACAAAGCGTGGGTTTTCTGGTGAACTGCGAAGTGTTCGCCCCACCTGGGCATATCCGGCATGAATTGGAGGAGCTTGAGGAAGAGGAGAACCTCGATCCGGACGAGTTTATCGGCATGCGCGTGTTGGACGAGGAGCATGGCGAACTGGGCGAAATCGTCGGCACCGAAGGCACCGAGGACCACCCGGTGATGGTGGTCCGCAAGGGCGAGCAGGAGATCCTGATCCCCATGGTGGACGACATGATCACGGGCATCGATTTTGATACCGGCCACCTCGTGGTGCGCACTCCGCCCGGACTGGTGGATCTCTACCGCGGGAGCTGAAACCTGCTGTCGTCTGGAATGCCGAACGACTATTTCCGCTTCAAACAGTTCACCATTTGGCAGGACCGCTGCGCGTTGAAGGTGGGGACTGACGGCATGTTGCCGGGTGCGTGGACGAGATACGCCAATGCCTTGCGGGTCATGGACATCGGCACGGGCACGGGCGTATTGGCCTTGATCGCCGCCCAGCGCAACAACAGGGCTGTGATCGACGCGGTGGAGATCGATCCCCGATCGGCTGAACAGGCCAGGGAGAACGTTGCGGCAAGCCTGTGGGCGGAACGCATCAACGTGTTCCATGCCGATGTGCGGAATTGGAAACCTGCGGAAGGCTATGATCTGGTCCTCTGCAACCCGCCGTTCTACAAAGGACATCTGACCTCGCACGATCCACGCACTGCATTGGCCAAGCATGAGCATGCGCTAAGCCTTGGTCAACTCCTGAGGGAGGCCGATCGCTTCTGCACGGCTCACGGACGCCTCTGTATGATCCTGCCCGTCGACCGGCTTCCAGAGCTCAAGTCCCTCACCGGCGACAATGACTTCGTCTTCTCCCGGGAATGTTTGGTGAGGTATAGGGCCAACAAGAGGCCCAAGCGTGTCCTGGTGGAACTCTCCCGCACCTTCGACCTAGAGATGATGACGGCGGAAATGGCAGTGGAGCGTGAACCTGGCGAGTACGCTCCGGAATACAAGGTGCTGCTCCGTGATCTGAAACTCCGCTTCTAGGCAGTGGCTTCCACTTCCTTCTCCGTAAAGGCGATCCCCAGCGTGGCCAGTTCATCAAGGATCGGGTCGTAGAGCTCAGGCTTTACCGGCAACAGCACGCCGCGCTCCTTGATCTTCCCGTTCAGCAGCAGCTTGGCGCCGATCGCCATCGGAAGCCCCACCGTGCGGGCCATGGCGGTGAACACCGTGTCCTCGCCCGTTACCGTTAAGGTGGCGTGGATCTCGGAATCTTTCCCGTTCAGCGCGTAGCGGAAGCGATGCCACATCACCAGCAGGTCCTTGTCGTTGGGGCCGAGCTTCCACTTGTCCACCAGCAGGCGCTGCAAGGTGGCGGCCGGGGAAAGTCCTGCTTCGCCGATGGTGCCATTGCCGAAGAGGTCCAGCCAATCCAATTTCTGCATCACATCGCCTTTGGGGTCGATGGCGAGGTAGGCTGCCATGCTCGACCGCACGTCCTTGCTGCTCATGTCCTCGGGGAGGAAGGCGCGGATGTATTCCGGCCAAGTGGTGTCTTTCGGAAGCTCCATCGCGTAGCCGTCCTCGGTGCAGCCCAATTGCACGAAAACATCCCATGCCGAGCAGAAGCCGCCCTTGCGCAAGGTGCCGCGCTTCATCGTTGGGATATCGCTGATGCCGTAGATCTCCCGGTACTTCAGCGAATCGCGGTTCGGATAGCCGTCGTACGCACCAAAACCGGGGATCTCCACGCGCTCGGTCCGCTGGAAGAGCTTGTGGTAGGGGATGTACTTGAGGTCGCCGTCGTGGATGTAACGGGCCGCATTGCCTTGCCCGGCCAGCACCACGTTGCGCGGGTTCCAGCTGAACTTGTAGCCCCAGGGATCATTGTCGCTTTCCGGTGCCACCAGTCCGCCGCAGTAGCTCTCGAAGGCCTCCACCCGTGCGCCTTTCACGCGCAGGCCGTCGAGGATCCGCATGGCGCTCATGTGGTCGATGCCGGGGTCCACGCCCATCTCGTTCAGCACGGTGAGGTCCGCCTTCTTGAACTCCGCGCTGAGCGGCCACAATTCCTCGGGCACATAACTCGGCGTGATCACGTTCTTTTTCAGCCGTAGGCAGTCCTTCATTACGTCCATGTGCATGAAGGCGGGCAGCATGCTGATCACCAGGTCGTGCTTCGCGATCAGCGCCCCACGGACTTCTGCATTGCTCGCGTCCAATTGAACTGGCGTCGCAACGTCGTCCCGGCCCTGCGTCAGCTTTTGCACGATCGCGATGTCGCGTTCCGCCACGGTGACGCGCCATTCCTGCTCGGCGGCGTGTTCGATCAGGTACTGAAGCAGGGAAGAAGCAGAGCGGCCGGCGCCGAGGAGGAGGATGGAACGCATGCGGATCGGATAGGCGTTGTTTTTACAAGGCGCGAAAGTGCGGATCTTAAATTTGGTGGTGCCGGCTCTTCAGTTTCATTGTGCGCATCAAGCCACTTATCTGTATGTGAACAGTACATTTTGGAGCGTTTCCCGCAGGATGACCGCAATGACCGGGTCCATCCGTCCATTGCTAGCGAAGCGCTGGTTCACCTCCAGCTCGATGCCCGCGTAGTGCTTCGGGAATACCG
Source organism: uncultured Flavobacteriales bacterium (assembly GCA_963706125.1). Classification (GTDB taxonomy): domain Bacteria; phylum Bacteroidota; class Bacteroidia; order Flavobacteriales_F; family PHOS-HE28; genus PHOS-HE28. The sequence continues at coordinate 391,423 of CAVPLQ010000003.1, read as the reverse complement.
TGCGCAAATGCGTGGGAAAGCCGTCCGAGGTGCCTTTATAAGGCTGGTTCATCCGGACCACAAGGTGCGGCGCGCTGGCATGAAGCGCCTTCCGCCAGGCCATGCAGAAGGCGCGCTCGTTTGCCCGGGAGGGATCATACAGCAGGCCGATGTCCATTGAGCGCTTCACACCGTCCAGCACCGGGGTAAAGCTGTGTACGGCGACATGCACGACATCCTCTTTTGCCGCGACCCGCTGCTTGATGCGTGCGGTGAATTCGCTGCGGTAACTGCGATGGAGATCCAGCAGTTCCTGCTTTCGTTCGGCACTGATGTCCCGTGTGTAGGCTGAAAAGAGACGCGGATGATGTTCCGATCTGTTCAGTTCGATGCAGAGACGCGAGAGGGTTGCCGAGGTGCTTTCCGCCGCAAGGGGGGCCAACTGCCGGAAGATGTCCAGTGCGCCGATGTCCAGGCCGCGATGGGTCCGCAGCACTTCTTCATCACCGGGAAAGCAGTGGCGCAGGTCCGGCGGCACGTCATTGCCACCATGCTCGCAACTGAGGAAAAGCGCGGTCATGTCAGTTGACGGTCCTCTCGCAGGCAGGCGGCCAGTTCCTTGTACACCTCGGTGATCAACGCCGCATTGGGATGCGGGCCGGTGCGGACCAGGATGCGGTGCGCGAGGCAGCCGTGCTGAAGAATGTGCGTGATCGCTTTCTGGGCATCGGCGCTCAGGTCGTTGCCTACTTCAGCGAAGATGTGCGACCAGAGTTCCTCCGCGGTAGCGGTAGTCCGGTCAAAGCCGAACATCAGCAGGTATTCCATGCTGTTGATCGTTGTCGCCCCAGCATCCTTGATCACCGCCTTGAAGATGGATAGAAGGTCATTTTGATGCCAGGCGCGCTGGAGGTAGTTGCTCACCCATCGCCCGTCCTCCAAGGCTTTCAGCGTGGCTACGATCAACTCCGCGATAGCGAGGTCGGCGCCGGGGCACTCCTGGATGTCCACGACGCGGATCTCGATCGCGTTGCGGTCGAAGCGTGCGATGGCACCGCGGGAGTTGGCGAACTGATGGTCCATGATCCCGTCCGGGTCGAAGGGGGCCAACGCTTTTCCGATCGGGCCGAAGACCTCGCGGTAGTATTCCGCTTCCGTAAGTACGGCCTCGGGGATCAAGGAACCCATGAGCTCAGGCAGGCGCTCCTGATGGTGCAGGTATGCTTCCATGCGGGCGTCCATGTAACCGGTAGCCTTGCCGTCCAGGATGGGGGAGCTGGCGCTGAGGGCCGGGATGATCGGCAAAAGCAAGCGGATGGCGGTGTGCAGCTTGCCGAACTCCTCGTCGTTGGCGAAGGGCAGGTTCAGATGGACGCTCTGCAGGTTGCTCCAGCCGTGGCCGCGGCAATCGAAGATGCGGTTGTAGAGCGCGTAGATCTCGTTGTTGTCGTGCGGCCAGATCACCGTTTCGGTGAACGGGTCGAAGAGGGGATGGGCCGCCGTTGGCAGTAGCATCAGGCCGCGCTTGGCGAGTATCGCGTCGATGGCCCGTATTTCAGATGCGAATTTCTCTTTGAAGGACGCGATGTCCGTCGTGGGCCGCGCGGTCTTCAGTTCCACCACGTGCGCCACCAGTTCGTTGCTCCATTCCACATCACCGCGCTCCACGTCGCTGGTGATCGTACCGGTAACGTCCTTGAAAAGCAGGTCCACCGTTGGACTGGCGCGCAGGGTCTCGCGGTCCACCACCATGTATTCCAGTTCGATGCCGGTGACCTCGAAGAGGCCGTAGGGTTTCTTTTCGCTCATGCCTTGGCCGGGGCATTGCTCCCGGTGGTGGTTTGCGGTATGCCGATCTTCTTTTCTATTGTCTTCTTCAGCGATCCGATGATACGCCGGTAGATCTCATCGCCCAACTCCACATCCTCGATACCGTGATCGATGTTGGGGCATTCGTTCACCTCGATCACATAGGCTTTTCCTTCATGCTCCTTCACATCCACGCCGAAGAGGCCATGGTCTCCCACCATGGCGCGCACCGCCTTCAATGCAGCGTCCATCACGTGTTTGTCGCACTCGTCCACCTTCACCGTGTCGAAGTTTCCGGTTTCACCGTCCTTGGTGGCGCTGCCCCAGTTGTAGATCTGCCAATGCCCCCGGGCCATGTAGTATTTGCAGGCGTAGAGCGGCTTGCCGTCCAACACACCGATGCGCCAGTCGAAGTCACTGGGCATGTATTCCTGGGCCACGGCCAGATCGCTATCCGCGAGGATCTTGTCCAATTTGGACTCCAGTTCCTCCGGCGTTCTCGCCTTTTCCACCCCGATGCTGAACGTGCTGTCCGGCAACTTCAACACCACGGGGAAGCCAAGGGTCTTTCCCACCTCATGGCGGTTCTCGCTGTGAACGATCATGGTACGCGGCGTGGGCACATGGTGCGCCTCCATCACCTCGGCCAAGTACACTTTGTTGTTGCACTTGAGGATCGCGTCCGGCGCGTCCATCACCGCCAGCCCTTCCTGCTGCGCCTTCCGTGCCATGCGGTAGGTGTGGTTGTTCACGTGCGTGTTCTCGCGGATCAGCAGGGCATCATATTCACCAAGGCGGTCAATGCTGTCCGGCCCGATGATGTCCACCCGAAAACCCATTTCCTCGGCCGCCTGCCGGAATTTCACGATGGCACGCTTGTTCGATGGCGCGGCCTTGTCCTCCGGGTTCACCAGAATTGCCAGGTCATAGGCGCTGCGGTCTTCCCGGGCAGTGTCGTAGCGCTTCTTGCCGAAGTATTCCGCCGCGAATTCCTTCAAAATGGGGATGTGCTCCTCCTCGATGTCCGTGTAGGGCACGGGCCGCACCGAGCGGAGCTCCCACTTCTCGCCCTTCACGAAGCGGGCACGTAACAGCGGCGCTTCAAAGACCTTGTACAGTTCGTGCGCCAGCTTATCGTACCGCGGGTTCACGTTACGGCCGAAGTACATGCTCAGCGTGAAGTCGTGCTTGTCCTTGTGGTGCAAGCTGTGCTGGATCACCTCGTCCAGGTCACGCGAGAGGACTTTTACGATGCTCGGGTTCTTCAGGTCCAGAATGGTCTTGGCGCTGGGGATCACCTTCTGGCCGCGGGCTTCGGCCAAGAGGCTCACGTAGTAGCCCCGGCTTTGATACACGAAGCTGCGGGCCAGATTGAAGATCCGCGTGTTCTTCAGTTGCGCGAAACGCGGGCCGGTGAGGTAGTCTTTGCTGGAGACCACCTCCACGTCGGGCGCTCCTAGCTTGAAGGCTTTGGGGTCGTGTACGACGATGATCTTCCTCATAAGGTGAACGGGGTTGGGGACAGGACGAGCAGGTTGGCGTCGTAGGTGACGATGCCGAGCATGATGCTGTTGATCAGGCGGCCCACCGGCACGTCATAGGTGCGGCCCTCGGCCATGGGGTTGTCGTGATAGGGGTCGGCCACGAAGACGCGCTTGCGCTCCATGCCGCGAAGTACAACGAAATGCCCCATGGGCTTGCCGCGCAGGTCGTGATAGACACTACGGCCCTTCGAGTCCGCATACTCGCGCTTGCTCTTATAGAGGTAGGTGGCGCTGAGGCCGGCCAGCACGGGCAGGTCCGCATCGAAGTACGAGTGGATCAGGTCCGGCGTGGGGTCGTCGAAGCGGATATCGCCGCCTTCCTTGAGAAAACGGGAATACGCGAGGCAGGCCGCGTGCAGCTTCTTACCGTCCTTGATCCGCGTCTGTGCGATCAGCTTCTTGTGCAGCGCCTCCGGGGATAGACCGTCCCACGAAGGGTCGAACACTGCGAGGTTGTAGCTGTACAACCGGGCGTGATAGCCGCGCTTCAAGGCATGGATACCCAGCAGTACGGCAAAGGTGCCCCCGTCCTCCAACTGGTGGACCTCATCGATCACCTGTTGCAACGGTCGTACATCCCCGAAGTAACCATATACCGCGTGGAGCGCTGTGGCGCCGCAGGTATCATCATCGGGCTGGGCCTCGATCCGAAGGTTCCGCATGTGTTTTGGTCCGGATGATCACTGGGTGCCTTAGGGCCTCTCAGCTTTATACCAGGGTACAAAGGTCATGCGTTCGGCCCACATCCGAACATCGCTCATGAGCGTCTTTCACAGGGCCGTGTTGATGGCCCGAACATGCCTCACGGATCTCCCGTGGCCTCCCGTGGCAGGAATGCTTCAGGTGGGCGGAACATGCGGGGAAGTTCCTTTTTGGGGTCAAAGGGCATCACTATCCACGGCGGGGCCAAGGTGCTGCGCGCGATCAACCGGCCACCCACATCGAAAATGCCGAGGATGATCGGGTCCTTGCGCGAGCTGTCGACCACGCGCATGCTGTAGATCAGCACCGCGTTCAAGGTGTCCGCAGGGTCGACCAGCGCATCGCCGTAATAGCGTGACAACGCCCACAGGTATTTCTCCACCTTCTCAATATCCCCGGGCTGGCCGTTCACGGTCCAACCGCTTCCATTCCGCTCCATGGAATAGCTGCGGCTTCCCGGGAAGACGAAGGTGACCAACGTCCAGTCAGCGGGATCGCCGTTGACCAGGGGCTTCGGTATCCAATCGTCGAAGTTCATGTCCGTGATCTTGTTGAAGGCTCCCGGGATCAGATACACGTTGAGGTCACTGCCCAACATAACCGCAGTGGTGGTCTCCGACCCCGAGAGGCTGGGCTGTGCGCTGCTGCTGGATGTGCCGATGCGCAATACCGTGTTCTTCGGGCCGCTTAGTTCCACACGTGCCGCGAGGCTGTCGCTCAGGCCGTACCGTTCAATGATGGCCGATGTATGGCCGGCCATGCGCAAGGGCTTTACGTCGGCAAGTGTGGCAAGCAGTGTGTTCAACGGACGGCTGAAAGCCCGGGTCACATGTCCTCCCGCCGATACCGTCCAACCCGCACTGTCGCGTTGGAAATGCAGGGCGGGCGCTTTGTACGTTGGCGCGGGAATGATGGTGAAGGATGTCAATCGTGCGGTGTCCACCTGCACCAGGTGCTCCCGGAAGCTCCGTTGCTCGGCCACTTCCGGTGTTCGCCCCCCGAGCCACCAGATCAAGGCCAATGCCAGGACAAGGCCCGTGAGCAGACCGATGCGCTTTTTATCGGACATGGCCTGGGCGCATGCGGCGCTTCCGCTGGCGACGGCGCCATTGCCCCCGGAACAGTCCGTAGAGCAGCACCACCGCGATCGGCAGCAGCAGGTTCAACCATTTCAGCGTCGTGCGCTCGGCCGCGCCCGGGTCGGTGATCGGGCGGTAATCCTTCTCCTTTCCGCGCACCGACAGCAGTTGCGTGTTGTGCGTCACCCAGTCCGTGGCGTTCACCATCAGGTCCAGATTGCCCTTGGGCAGCTGCGTTTGGCGTCCTCCTTGGTCGCCCGTGCAGAAGTTCCCGTTGCTGAACACGACCAAGCGTGATCCTGTGCTGTCCTTGCGTTCCACGGCTGCGCCCAGCACTTGCGGGCCGAGCGGGAAATCCGCAGAGGACCAAGCCCTGCGGAGAATCGATGTTCAGGGGCGCGGGGAGCACGTTGCTCGTTGCACTGGTGGAAAGAAGAGGGGAGTAGGAGGTCGTTGTAGAGTCGCCGATGAATGTGATCGGCGATGCGAACTGGAACATCACGAGGTCCAGCCCGTGCGCCACGGGATGCTTGCTGAAGTTGTTCAGCAGCGGATAAAAGGGGAACTGGATCGAGATCGGCGTTTGGATACCGCTCTGCGTCACGCCGACCTGCCCGCAATGCTCGTCCACCATCACGCCGGGGCCGATCCGCACCCCGCGTTCCGCCAGCCATGGTACGATGCCGATGTCGCGCATCTGTGCTTCCGGGGAAACCGTCAGGTCCGTGGCCACCGCACTGTAAGCCAGTACCACGCCATGGCCTTTCGCCATGTATTCGTCTATGCGCTTTTGGTGCTGGGGGGAAATACTGTCCTTGGGGTCGATGATCAAGATGGAGGCGAAGCGCTCATTGATGGGAAAGGAATCGTAGATCGCCGTGGCCTCCACATCGTACTGGGCGTTGAGCTGCACCGCCAGTTCGTCCAAGGCTTGGAGCGATGGTTCCTGATGGCCCTGCATCACGCCGATCAGCGGTTTTTCCACCGTGGCCACCTGGGCGATCGCCGAGGAGAGGATCCACTCCATGCCCGGCCCTTTCTGCAGCGCGGGTATCACGGCTTTGCGTGTGGCCATGCGGACTACGGCGCCCATCAGCACTTGGATGTTCTCGCTCCTGTCCTTCGCGCGGGTCTGTGCCAGCAAGGGCCGCACACCCAGCTCTACCGCCTTTGCCATGATCGCCTCGGAAGAGCCCGGGTCCTCGAACTCGAAGACCAATTTTCCGCCCGAGCGCTCCGCGTATTCCACCAGCAGGTCCTTGAAATCCTGCCGCACCACGGCCAGCTCAGGCGGTAGGTCTTCCGTGAAGTACGCGGTCACTGTCACCGCCTCCGGAAGCCCGTGCAGCAGGTCCAACGTGGCCTGGTCCAGCGTGTACCGTTTGTCGCCGGTAAGGTCCAGCCGGAATTTGTAGCGCTGGGCCAGCATGTTCACCAGCACGATCGCCGTCATCAGCAGCATCAAGGCGATCAGGGATGTGGTGCGCGTCCTCATGCGTGGCGTGCCCCGCGCCGGGCGAGCTCATGGCCGGCCAACAACAGGCCCGCGGCGGTAAGACTGAGGAAATAGACCAGGTCCCTGCTGTCGACCACTCCACGACCCATGCTCTCAAAATGGTTGCCGGTGCTGAGATAACGGAACACCTGCCCGGTAAGGCCAGTGAGGTTCGCCGCCATCACCGACGTGCCGAAATGGAAGAGTGCCATGATGACCAAGGCCAAGATGAAGGCCGTGATCTGGTTGGCCGTGAGGCTGCTCGCGAAGATGCCCAAAGCGATATAGGCGGCGCTCATAAGCACCAGGCCGAGGTAGCCGCAGATCACGGTGCCATGGTCGATCGGGCCGAGCATGGCCACGGTGACGTAGTAGGGCAGGGTACACAGTAGTGTGAGCACGATCAACGCCAAGCAAGCGAGGAATTTGCCGGTCACCACCTGTTGCGGCGTGATGGACCGGGTGAGCAACAGGTCCAGCGTGCCGCTTTTGCGCTCTTCCGCCAAGGTCCTCATGGTGAGCGCGGGGATCAGGATAAAGAGCGACCAGTTCGCTACGTTGAAGAAGGTGCTCAGGTCGGCGACGCCTCGAATGAAAACGTCCGTGCCGAACCACCAGGTGAAGAAGCCGCTCACACCCAAGAAGGCGACGATGACCAAGTAGGCCATCGGCGAGTCGAAGAAGGAAGCGAGTTCCTTGCGGGCGATGAGGAAGGCGGCGCGCATAATGTTCACTTGCTCGTGGCGTCACGGAACACATCCTCCAGACGGCTTTCCACCGGCCGCAGCTCGCCGATGCTCCAGCCTTGCTTGGAACACATGGCGACGATCCATTCCCCTGTAGCGTCGGCCATGCGGACTTCATAGCGGTCTTCTCCGCCGGGCAACACTTCGGCCGCGATCACTTCGTCCATGCCGCGCAACGCCGGAAGCACGGCCTCGGGTGCCGCCCCGCCGATCCGCACTACGAAGACACCACGGCCCAGTACGCGCGCACGCAGCTCCTCCGAGGTGCCGTCGGCGACGACCCGTCCTTTGTTAATGATCAGGATACGGTCGCACACTGCCTCCGCTTCCGGCAGGATGTGGGTGCTAAAGACGACGGTCTTCGCCTTGCCGAGCTCTTTGATCAAGGCACGCACCTCGATGATCTGGTTCGGGTCCAGGCCCGTGGTGGGCTCGTCCAGCACGAGCACCGCAGGGTCATGCACCATGGCGAACGCCAGCCCTGCGCGTTGCCGGTAGCCGCGGCTGAGTTCGCCCGTGCGCTTGTGCTTTTCATCACCTAAGCCGCAGACCTCTACCATGGTGGCGATCCGCCCGTTGATCGCATTGTGGGGAACACCCTGCAGACGGGCACCGAAGCGCAGCAGGTCCAGCACCGGCATGTCCTCATACAGCGGGTTGGACTCGGGCAGGTAGCCGATGGCGCGGCGGAGTTCCACCGCCGAAGGCGTCATTTCCTGACCGTTGATCAGAACCTTGCCGGCATCCGGGGCCGTCAACCCGCAGACCATGCGCATAGTTGTGGTCTTCCCCGCGCCATTGGGCCCGAGAAAGCCCAGCACTTCCCCTCTGCGGGCGGTGAAGTCCACATGGTCCACGGCCACTTGCGTACCGTAGCGCTTGGTGAGTTCCTCGGTGCGGATGTCCATCGGCAATTGCGGTGGACCGGTCCTCGTCCCGGTCAGGGCAGGGTGTTCAAGCTCCTTTCACGCGGTGCTCCGCCTCTTCTTTGGTGATGCCCTCCCTGATCATTTCCAAGGCTTGTGCGATCCTGCGTTTGCGCGTCTCCTCCTTCCTTCCATCGGAGATCCACTCGGCGTATTCCTTCCGGATGGAGGCGGGGAAGGATCCCCAATTCGCCCATGCGCTGGGATCCTTGCGCAGAATACTCTCGAGCTCCGCGTGGACCGGATGTTTCTTGCCGCTCGCTTCGGCTTCGGCCTTGGCCAGTTTATCATTCAGGGCCATGGCCCGCTGGACCAATGTGCTGAAGGCGGCCTCATTGATCGCATCCCCTTCGCGAAATTTCACCGTCCGGCCCGTCTTGTCCTCCGCGCAAGGTTCATAGGGCATACGCGAGGACTTGAACTGGGCACCCTTGGGAAAGTTGACGCTCACCGACGTCTTGGAGGCGCAAAAGCCCAGCACGGGCGTGGAGGACAGGTCGAAATGGGGGCTTTGCGCACGCCACGTCTCTTCCACCTCTTCGTTCACAGCATGCACCAACTGGCGCAGTCGCACCATTAGCTTGCGCTGCCATTCCGGGTGCTCAGCGATGTAGAGGTTGATCTGTTCGGGGATCAGCATGTGGTTCAGTTTATAGGGTGCGAATATGCGGCTTACCGGCTTCCCCCGTCGCTCAGTTCGATCACCACCGGGAAAGACCGGTCCTTCCGGAAGTCGGGGGCACCGGACATGCCGTAAAGGCCATCGCCCATCGGCCATACGGTGTCCGCGTTGAAATAGCCTTGTTTATATCCGTCCTGCAGCACTACCTTTTCCTTGTAGCTGCCGTCGCTCTTGAACTCCAGCATCAACGCCTCCTTCGGCTTGTCCACGGATTCCACGGGTTCCTTCTTCTTCCGCAGTTCCACGTTGGAATCCGCATCGTTGTAGAACAAGAACAGGACATCACTGTACGCGATCGAAAATGTCTTGCCGGGGCCGTCATTGGTGAAGCTCATGTCCCGGGGCACCACCGTGTACCACTTCTTCTCCCCGGAGGCGTCCAACTCCATCGCGTGTAAGGCGCCGTTCACCCACTCGGTCTTGTCCATCTTCTTGCCACTGAGATCGCTTACCTGGTGGGTCTCGATGCCCGAGCGCTCCGCCACCACGTAAAGCCCGCCGTCCTTCTTCGGCCAGATCCGCTCCAAGTGCATATTGGTCTGCAGGCGCTCCACCTTTTTCACCGTCTGCAGCTCGAACGGCGTGCGCTCCGCGACCGACCATTTTCCCGCTGCGGTGTCCAAGGTGGTCTCGAAGACCCCGATGGATTCGTTGCGGCTGGCGTCGCCGTTGGAGTAGATCCCAGCACAGGCCAAGCGGCCGTCGGGAAGGATGGCGAATGCCGCTTCCTGCACGAAGTCCTTCTTGCCCAGGTCCAGCGGGAACGACTGCTGCCCAATGCTGTCCATGCGGTAAAGGCTGTAGGAGCATCCCACGATGTCCTCGGTCTTGGGTGCCGCGTCGGTCACGTTCTTGATCAGGTACCAGGCCGCGCCGGTCTTGTCCACCATGGTGCTCACCACGTCCGTGCGCACATTGCCCGGCTCCGTAGCGAGGGTGTTGGTCCACATCGGCTTCATGTCTCCGTCCACCATTACGCCCACGATGGGGCAGCCGGCGGAGCGCGTGGTGGTGGCAGGGCTGAGGCCGATCAACATGTGCTTGCCATCCCCCGCCTTGGTGGTGGTGAAGCCCACTGCCATGCCCGGTGTAAAGTAGTCCGGGCTCTTTCCGAACCGGTCGTAGGGAATTTCCGCCACCAACGCTGCTGCCCTGCCGGTGAGGCTGCGCGGGCTGAGTACTTGTTCCAGAAGGAGGAGCTTCCCGTGGTCCGGGTCCGGCTTGGTCAGGATCACGCGGAAGGTCTTGTTGAAAGTCTCGATGGTCTCCATCGCTACGGGACCGATGCCCCAGACGAACTTGGGTTGATCGTGCTTGATCTCGTACATCTTGTCGGAGCTGATCACGAACAGCTGCCAGCCGAGGTCGGCACCGGGAATGCCGCCGATCACCGACTTCCCGCCCAGGGTCTTCAGCGCCACGAAGCTGCCTTCATCGCCATACACGGTCTTGGCCACGCTCAGTTCGCGGTCGGGTTGTGCGTTGAGATCGGCTCTCACCTTAACGCGCACCTTGTTGTCCTGGGCGTGCAAGGCGGCGAGGCCAGCTATGGAAAGGATGGCAAAGGCGAATGGGCGGAGCAAAGAAGTGGTGGTCATACGGATAATGGGTCTGTTTGGGAGTGTGAAGTTAGCCGGGCGCGGCGATCAGACGCGCTCAATGACGGTGGCATAGCCTTGCCCCACGCCGATGCACATGGTACAAAGGGCATACCGCTTCTGCGTCCGGTGCAGTTCCAAGGCAGCCGTTTGAAGCAGCCGTGCTCCGCTCATGCCTAATGGATGGCCCAAGGCGATCGCTCCTCCGTTCGGGTTCAGGCGCGGGTCGTCATCGGCGATGCCCCAGGTACGTGTGCAGGCCAACGCCTGCGCCGCGAAGGCCTCGTTCAGTTCGATCACGTCCATCTGGTCCAGTGTAAGCCCGGCGCGTTTCAAGGCCAATGCCGTGGCATGCACGGGGCCGATCCCCATGACCCGAGGCTCCACGCCGGCCACGCCGCTGCTCACGATGCGTGCCAACGGCTTCAGCTTGTGGGTGTTTATACCGGCCTCGCTGGCCACCAGCAAAGCCGCTGCACCGTCGTTCAATCCGCTGGAATTCCCGGCCGTCACGCTGCCGCCCTTGCGGAATGCGGGACGAAGACCGGCCAGTACGTCCAGCGTGGTGGAGGCCTTGATGAATTCGTCCTTGGCAAAGAGTACCGGGTCCTTTTTCCGCTGCGGGATGCTCACCGGCGCGATCTCCTGTTCCAACCGGCCATTCTGCTGTGCGGCTGCGGCTTTCTGTTGGCTCCACAAAGAAAAGCGGTCCTGGTCCTCGCGGGTGATGTTGCGCGTTTCCAGCAGGTTCTCCGCCGTCTCTCCCATCGCCTCGATGCCGAATTTTTCCTCCATCACGGGGTTCACGAAACGCCAGCCAAAGCTGCTGTCGTAGAGCTTGGCATCACGGCCATAGGGCGTGCTGGTCTTGCTCATCACCCAAGGGCTGCGCGTCATATGCTCTATGCCGCCAGCGATGAAAACATCGCCATGGCCCACGGCGATCGCCCGCCCGGCCTGCACCACGGCGCTCATACCGGAGGCACAAAGACGGTTCACCGTTTCGCCGGGGACCGATACGGGAAGACCTGCAAGCAAGGCGGCCATGCGGGCCACATTGCGGTTGTCCTCACCGGCCTGGTTCGCACAGCCCATGATCACGTCGTCGATGGTAGCAAGGTCCAGATCGGGATGGCGACCCACCAAGGCTTTGATCACATGTGCCGCGAGATCATCCGCACGTACAGCGGACAATCCACCGCCCAAGGAACCGATCGGGCTGCGGATGCCATCGATGATGAATGCGTCCTTCATGGGGCCAAAGGTCGTTCTTGCCGGGAAAACGGGGAGAAGAGGAGGTAAGAGAGGTAAAAGAGGTAAGGGAAGGGAGCAAGGGAGGTAAGGAAGGTGTGCGTTCATCCCTTACCTCCTTCACGTCCTTGACATCCATTACCCACAAGATCAGAGCTACCGACAGTGGGCCTTCGCCATCTTCGGCATCCCTACTTTCGCGGACATGGATCCACAGGAACTGGCTCAACGTGTGGTGGCGCGGATGATCGAAGGGGATGCCTTCAGCCAATGGCTGGCCATTGAGGTCATCTCCGTAGCCCCCGGTGCGTGCGAGTTGCGGATGGCTGTGCGCGCGGAGATGAACAACGGCTTCCGGATCACCCATGGTGGCATTTCCTACTGCGTGGCCGACAGCGCGCTGGCTTTTGCCTCCAACTCGCACGGTATTCATGCGGTCTCTATCGAGACGTCCATATCCCACGTCAAGCCTGTGCACAGCGGGGATGTCCTCACGGCCAAGGCAGAGGAGCTCAGCCGCAGCAATAAGATCGCGGTGTATCAGATCCCTGTCGTGAACCAGGAAGGCACGACGGTGGCGTTGTTCAAGGGCACGGTCTTCCGCACAGGGAAGGCATGGGAGGTATAGATCTTCTCATCACTATTGCGAGCACCCGCTCGGGCTTTTCCCGAGTGGGTTGAATGCTAGGGCCTCTGGCCCGTCGCCGTTCAGGTCTTGCTAGCCATCAGAACAATTCCCTAGCCAACACACCCTCGTGCTCCAGCAGCCACTTTTTCCGCCAAAGCCCGCCCGCATAGCCGGTCAACAGCCCATCGGATCCCACCACCCGGTGGCATGGCACTATGATCAGCAAGGGGTTAACACCGCAGGCCGAACCCGCTGAACGGGCCGCACCGCCCGCCTCCGCTGCCACGTCCGCATAGGTCACAGCCCAGCCGAAGGGGATCTTTTCAAGCCGCGCCCACACCTTCTTCCGGTAAGCCGAGCCCACGTGGTACAGCGGCAGATCGAACTTTTTTCGTCGCCCGGCGAAGTAGGCTTTCAACTGTGCCAAGGCCTCGGTAAGCACCTTGGGCCTGCGCGCATGCCGCCCGCGCCCCGGGTTGTTGAACGACACGCGCGCGATCCGCGTACCGTCAGATTCCACCCAAAGCTTTCCAATGGGCGTTTCCAAAGAAGCCACGTACTGTGGCCCGAAGAGTTCAAGCTCCTTGTTCTTGGCCTTGGGGCTCATGCTGCGCTGGTATCTTGGGCCAAATTACAGATCAATGGCTTGGTTCAGCCCCGGCTTCAACCGCTTCTTCATCGAACTGGCGGGGAACAACAACAAGGAATGGTTCGACGCGAACCGCACGCGCTACGAGAAGGAGGTGAAGAAGCCCTTCGAGGTCTTCGTGGGCGAGATGATCCAGCACGTCGCGAAGGTCGACCCCAAAGTGCGCATCGGGCCGAAGGAGGCCATCTTCCGCATCAACAGGGACGTGCGCTTCAGCAAGGACAAGGCGCCGTACAAGCTGAACCGCTCCGCGCTCATTACACCTGCGGGCAAGAAGGACATGAACGCTCCCGGTATCTACTTTGAGCTGGGGCCGGAGGCGGTGCGCATTTATGGCGGTGCGTACATGCCGGACAAGGAAGCCCTGCTACGCATCCGCTCCCGTATCGCAAAGGACCTCTCCAAATTCAAGAAACTCCAAGAGGACAAGGCCTTCGTGAAGCACTTCGGTTCCGTCCAGGGCGAAGCGAACAAGCGCCTTCCTCCGGAATTCCAAGCTGCCTCCGCCAAGGAGCCCCTGCTCTTCAACAAACAGTTCTACTACGGTGCGGAGCTGCCGCCAAAGTCCGTGACCAGCCCCATGCTGCCCGATGTCCTCCTGGAACATTACCACGCCATGGCCGCGATGAGCAAGTTCTTGCTGAGTTGACCCGCACGTGGTTCATTAGGCGATCCCGACCAAATGAACGGATCGGCCATTGAAGCTTCCGGTCTCGCCGATCCCTAACTTCTTCAAAGCCGTCAACAGCGGTGCCTGCATGGAGATCGCAAGGACCGCTTTCCCGTCCACCTCAAACTTGCCCATTGCGGCGCTCACATAGAACAGACCTTGGTCCGTGGCCACAAGCGCTCCGGGCTGGATCTGAAGGCAACGGTGCGTGGGATCGATCCGGGCCAAGTGGTCCTCCATTTCCCGCAGGTTGTGCAGCGCTGAAGCCTGCTTTTCCAGCTCCTGCTGGGCCATGGCGCGAGCGGTCTCATGCTTGTCGCCCGCACTGCTCTTGGTATCGGCTGTTCCTGCCTCGCGTGCCTGCTCCATGCCGGCCTGTGCCTCACCGATCCGTTCCCGCAGGGCGCTTACGCACGCCGCATGCACCGCCTGCTTTAGGCTGAACGGATCCTTCATTTACCCGGTTCATCGGTCCGGTCCAGCACGTTCTTCCGCGCAACATCCACCACAAAGCGACCTTGCAGAAACTTCCGGCCTAACAGCACCTGGTACTTCATGTCGCTGCGGTCGAACAGGGTGAACTGGGTCCTGACCTCATGCGCATTGAGCTTCACCGTGGTGGTGACCAAATAGCGCTCGGTACGATGTCCCGTGCTGCTTTTTACCGTTACCCGATGAAATTCATGGAATACCACTTTGGTGCGCTTGCGGCCCATGGCGAAGATGACCACCAGTTGCTGTTCGCCATCCGCCTCTCGCAGGCTCAGATCCTGATAGTGAAGCGCGCTGCGATAGGCACCGGTGTCCAGCTTGGCATGCACCCGGCCAACGCCCAGCTTGGGCAAAGCGATGTACTCCAGCCTACCGACGGTGACCTTGGCCTTTGCCATGTCACGAATGTGCGGCGATCTCTTCAGCCCTGGATCGCACGCCGGTGCGAAGTATCACGGATGCGGTGTTGAAAGGGGCCTCGTTTTGACGGGCTTCCTTAGGGAAGCCCGCTAAAAGTTTCCCGCTCAGGGTCCACTTCGTGAGACACTGAGTTGGGATCTCCTCCGTGCCTCTGTGTCTCTGTGGTGAAAAACAACCCGATAGTTTCCCTTACAAGTGCATGAACTCCTTCTTCGCCAACAGCTCCTCCTTGGTCTCGCGGTGGTCGGGATCGTCCACGCAGCAATCCACGGGGCATACGGCGGCGCACTGCGGCTCGTCGTGGAAGCCCGTGCATTCCGTGCATTTGTCCGGCACGATGTAATAGATGTCCATCGAGATCGGGGCTTGGGCGCCATCCGCGTCGTAGCTGTTGCCCGTGGGCATGGTCTGCTGGCCGTTCAGGCTGGTGCCGTCGCTCAACCTCCACTCCGCGCCGCCCTCATAGATGGCGTTGTTGGGGCATTCCGGTTCGCAGGCCCCGCAATTGATGCATTCCTCCGTGATGATGATAGCCATGGTAATACTGGTAATTTCGCATCCCCGCCATCCAGGTACCGGCTTTGTGCAGGTCACTTGGCTTGGATAGCGCAAAAGTAGATATCCTGTGAGCAATCATACATCTCTTTCCGGAACTTCCGAAATGGCAACGCGCATTTCCGCGTTCGCGCAGTTGGGCCGTGCATTGGGGCTCTTCGCCACCAAGTCCGCATGGCCGGGCCATTCCTGCGGATTGACCGAGGATGAGTTCAACGCGTTCGATGCCGCACTTGTCCATGCCCGCGTGAGAAACGGCTGGTTCACCGATGAGCAGGTCCGCTTCGCCGCGAAGGGGCTTTCGATGATGCTGGACCCGCAAGCGCTGGAAAAATGGCTGGCGAGCTATCCGGCGCTGAACGGGTCGCACGCGCCCAAGACCGTCGGCATCATAATGGCGGGCAACATCCCGTTCGTGGGCTTCCACGATCTGCTGTGCGTGCTCCTCTGCGGACATCGCGCCAAGGTGAAGGTCGCTTCCGACGATGCGGGGCTGACCCCGGCACTGATCCAATTGCTTTCGTGCTTCTCGCCGGAAATGGTCGCACTGGTGGAAGTGCCGAACGGCAAGCTCGGCGCTGTGGACGCCATCATCGCCACCGGCAGCGACAACACGGCCCGCTACTTCGAGCACTACTTCGGCCAACTGCCGCGCATCGTACGTAAAAATCGCACCAGCGTGGCCGTGCTGGACGGCAGCGAATCGGAAGCCGAGCTGGCAGCGCTCGGTGAGGACGTCTTCCGCTATTTCGGCCTTGGCTGCCGCAACGTGGGTAAGGTCTTCATCCCGCAGGACTTCGACCTGGACCGGCTCTTCGGCGCGCTCTTTCCGTGGAAGGAGATCATCAACCACAACAAGTACGCGAACAACTACGACTACAACAAGGCCGTGTGGCTCTTGGACCGTGCGCCGATCGTGGAGAACGGCTTCCTGATCGTGAAGGAGGAAAAAGCGCTCAACAGCCCGGTGGCCGCGCTTTACTATGAGCGGTTTGCCGATGCCTCAGCGGTGCAAGCGCTCCTGAAGGAAGAGGAGGGAAGGCTCCAATGCATCGTGGGCCATGGCCACATACAGTTTGGAAAAGCCCAATACCCCGGCCCCGGCGAATACGCCGACAACGTGGATACGCTGAAGTTTTTACTGGGTCTGGATCACTCCTCCGTGAACTCGTAGCAGCCCAGGTCGGACCCGCCGTCCCACGCCCGTACCTTATTGTCCAGATCGTTGAACGCTTCGGGATCGGCACCAAAATCATCCAAGCCTTTGTTGCGTGCATAGGCGTTCTCGGTGATATGGAAATCCCCGTTGTTCGCATCCACGAAGCCCGGGCTCTGGTTCCGATAAACGCTACTTTGCTCGAAATGACCCGCATCGCTGGTGCTCTGGTCCGTGCGGAAGAGGAAGTTCTTGAAAGTGAAGTCGGGTGAAAGCTGGCCGTCGAAGGCCAGTTGGAATTCATTTCCGTTGTTTCCGTAGATGATGCCATTGCGGAAGCGGCTCGTCTCCATGTCGCGCACTTGCGTGGCCCCATTGATGTCCTGGAAGGTGTTGGTGAGGATGAAGGCCGGCTCCTCGCGCGGATCATAGCTCCAGTAGTTCGCGATGGTGCTGTGGTTGAAGTCGTACTGTCCGCCGCCGGTAAGCGCCACGCAGTATTGGCCACAGTTCTCCACCAGCAGGTTGGTGCTCTCGATCCGGTAATTCTCCGAAAGGATCCCCGCAGCGGAGCAGTTGCGGATGCTCACGTTGTTCAGTATGAGCCAATTGGCGCTGGTGGGCTGGCCGGGCGTGCCGATCCAACTCTGCGGCTGAATGCCCACCAACGCGTTCTTGATGTCCACATGCTTGAACACATTGTCGTTTGGTCCGTCATTGATCCAGATGCGGTCCCATTGTCCGGGCAGGTCGGCATATTCCGCTTCCAAGCGGTCCCCTTGGAAGGTGATGTGTTCCTCCACCGTCCCTTCCGCCAGGATGTGGCCACCGCGATAGACCCACAATCCGCCACCACCATGGAAATACACGCGAACGCCGGGATCGATGATC
Source organism: uncultured Flavobacteriales bacterium (assembly GCA_963706125.1). Taxonomy (GTDB): domain Bacteria; phylum Bacteroidota; class Bacteroidia; order Flavobacteriales_F; family PHOS-HE28; genus PHOS-HE28. Next base: position 374,151 of record CAVPLQ010000003.1, on the reverse strand, counting down.
AGCGTGCAGCAGGAATCCACCACCGCATAGCCGAAGATCACGTAGGGCTTATCGTTTGTCCAGTGTACGGTCTCGCAGATCTGGTTGCCCAAACTATCATATCCACCGGCGATGTAACTGAACGCGGGAAACCCCTGCACGTAGGTGTCTGGCCGGAAGAAGTGCGCGTTCTGGCCCCAGGCGTTCAGGGTTACCTGTTGCTCGTTACCGTTGGTGTTGAACAGAATCTGGTCCGAGATGATGAACGGGGTGTTCGTCCCGCCCGGTCCCAGCGTAGCTTCCACGAAAATGTAAATGCTGTCCCCGCCGGGGATCTCCACGTCGCTGAAGCTCAGGCCTGAAGCGCCGTCCACATTGATCCGGAACGGGGAGGGGGAACCGCCTTCCAGCGTGATGTTGACCCGCACACCATCGCTGTTCCTGTTACGTGCCGTGAACCGCTTGGTCACCGTGCCCACCGTGGTGAAGACCGTGTCAAAGAGCACGGAATCCTGGGAGAATTCCAGTTGCGCGTTCGGTGAATCAGTAAAAAGTTGGTCTTTGCGGCAGCCGAACAGCACGGCAGCCAGCAAGATGAGCAGGAGGGTGGGGCGAAGGGTCTTCAAAACCGTGCAAAGATGGGGCGCGGGGCTATTACGACGAAGTGGCCGGATCATTGCCCGGAGATGATCGGGTGCTATAACAGCCGGATGTCTACATTGTGGATGAAACGGCCAAGCACATGCAACTTAGTGATGTCCTCCGATCCGGCATAAGGAGAACCTTGCTCCTCGCAGGGCTGGCCACCTTGGTGGCCAGCCCCAGCGGGGCGCAGGTGCCCCTTACGCTGGACACCTCGTTCCGCTGCATCCCGGTCGTTTATCCGGGCTTGTCCGACGCGCTGCCCTTGGTGGATGGCAGTGTGGTCATTACGGGTTGGTTCGGCCTCACCACCAGCTATTTTTCCAGCTGGGTGGTGAAGCTGCTTCCAGATGGTAGCTTGGATGCTTTTTGGGGGATCAATGGGGGGGGGGGGGGGGATATTCACCCTTCCGGTCCCTACTATTATGCATCGGGAAGTCACTTCCCGTCACGGTTCATCCAAGCGACGGGGGAGTTGGATTATGGGTTCCGGCCAAACTCCGTGAACTACCCTTATCCGGGCCTGCTTTTCCTGAACAATGGCGGGATCATTGTACAAGCGGACGGCAAGGTGCTTTTTACCGGGGACCATCAATTGAACAATCCCTACGGTCCCAATACGCCGGGCTATTACTCCCTGCTGCGGCTGAACACGGATGGTACCTTGGACAGCACTTATCAGTATCGGAGGACGGACGGGGTGATCTGGACCATTGAGCCCACCACCCAAGGCCGTTTCCTGCTGAGCGGGGTATATAGTACCTACGAGGGCGAAGCGGCGGGCCGTATCCTGCGCATCTGGCCGGACGGCAGCTTGGACAGCACCTTCCACAGCGACATCATCAAGGGCTACGCTAAATACCTGCTCGAACAGGCCGATGGCCGGATCATCGCGGGGGGGCAGTTCGTCTTCCCAAACGAGCCGGACACCATGCACCTGATCCGCTTGATGCCGGACGGCGCCTTGGACGCGAGCTTCAACAACCACGCCGAGTACAAGTTGCTCCCTCAGCTTTCCTTCGGGGATTTTAGTTTCGGTGTGCATGTTGCAAGGCAATTGGGTGACGGAACGATCATAGTCGGCGGCAGCTTCACCCATATCGATGGGCAATTGCGGCGGGGCATCGCCTTGCTGGACAGCACGGGCCATTTGCTCAACACGGCCTTCACCGGGGAAGGTTGCGGACTCACACACGATTTCAATGACCCCTATCTCTACAGCGGCATTTCCTCGATCACCCCGGCCCCGGACGGGAGCATCTTTTTGGCGGGCGCCTTCCACGGCTTTGATGATGGCACGGTGAGCGATACCGCGCAGCGCATGATCTGCAAGCTGCGCGGCTTGAGCCTTGGGGTCGGAGTGCAAACCGCGCCGCCGCCCGCTTGGCAGCCGCAGGTCTATCCCAACCCCGGCACGGACTTGCTGCACATCAGTACGGGCATTCCCGGCAAGGCCACAGTGCGCCTATTAGACAGCACAGGCCGCATAGTAAAGGCAAAACGTGGAGGTGAGGCCATAATGCAATTGGATTGCGGAGACCTGGCCCCTGGGCTTTACGTGGTGGAGGTGCAAACCCAAGTGGGTCGGCAAACGGTGAAATGGACGAAGCGATGAAGGACAACGAAGCCTCATGCGTATTGGTGCAACCGGGGGGGGTGGGCGGTCCCAAGGCTTGAATGCCCGGCTGGGATGCGGGCCTTGATGTTTGAACCACGGATAGACACGGATATACACGGATGAGGGCGGCATTTATCCGTGTGGATCCGTGTCTATCCGTGGTTATTACTGACCTAAGCGCCTCCAGGCGCGATCATCGTCCGCCGAATGGCGGACCACCGCGGATGCGTTCGCCCACGTGCGGTCCCGAAGAGGTGCTTTTGGAGTTCGGAAAATCATTACATTTGCGCCCGCGTTCGCCGGAATGTCTCCGGCCGCATTGTAAAGCAGCCCCGCAATGAAACCAGGCATCCATCCCGAGAACTACCGCATCGTCATCTTCAAGGACATGAGCAATGACGACATGTTCCTCGGCAAGAGCTGTGCGAACACCAAGGACAGCATGAAGTGGGAGGACGGCAACGAATATCCACTGGTGAAGCTCGATATCAGCAGCAGCTCCCACCCGTACTACACCGGTAAGATGATGCTCATCGATACCGCCGGCCGCGTGGACAAGTTCAAGAAGCGCTTTGCCAAGCACGCCGAAATGAAGAACGCTGCTCCCGTCGCCCCTGAGGCGAAGACGGAGGAGAAGGAAGGCGGCGAGGAAGCGGCCCAGTAACGCTCAATAACACGAAGATCGAAGCCCTCTCCGCGATCGGAGGGGGCTTTTTCGTGGACAAACCATACATTCGGCTTCATGCTTGCGGAACGCGCCACCGAAAAAAAGGTCTGTCTGGAATGCGGGGAACCCATCCAGGGCCGCACGGACAAGAAGTTCTGCTCCGATGCCTGCCGCAACCTGTTCCACTACCGTACCAACAACGCACCCATCAATTACGTGCGCAACGTGGTGAACACGCTCAAGCGCAACAGACGTATCCTAAGCGAATTGAACCCCGGGGGCAAGGTCAAGGTACACCGCGATAAGCTCGTGGAACGCGGCTATAATTTCATGTATCACACCAACATCTACCGCACCAAGGTGGGCAACGTCTACGTGTTCTGCTTTGAGCACGGATTCCTCGAGCTCAGCGAGAACTGGTACGCCTTGGTGCGCCGCGACGAATACTTGGAAAGGGCGGGCGATCCGTGAAAGCGGGAAAGAGCAATGTCAAGCGTACGTGGTACTCAGTACCCGGTACTCCGTACCCAGTACCAAAACCATAAACTCAATAAACCGAGGCGGTCAGCAACTGGCCCAGAGGATCAGGACGACCATGGCCAAGATCATGATCGTCAGCACCACGGGACCTCCGATCTCGTTCTGTTCAGCCTCCTCCGGGAAATGACCTTCCTGCTCGTGGTCCGACATGGTATGCGCGTGTTTTATGCGGCGAATATAAAGCGGGGAAGTGAGCCGGGATCAACAACCTTCCAGCTGGGGGGCACCAAGGAGAGTTCCGGCCCCAGCGGTCAGTTCAGGCTGAACGTCGGCTGGCGCAACACCATCCGGGCGATCACGTGGCTTTCGTTGGCCCGCATGCGGCGCACCATGGAACGCACATGCTCCTCCAGTTCCGTATCGCTCAGCCGCGACAGGTCCGTGTAGATCGCCAAGCTGCTGCGGCTCTTCAGGATGAGGGCTATTTTGTAGGAGCGTGACATCGTGTATGCTCTTAAGACGCTTGGACCATGTATAGGGATGCCTCTGCCAAGGTGGATTTAACTAACGGCGGGTCTGGAGGCGGGAGCGGTGCTTCCCACAGGTCAGATGGTAAGGATCACCTATGTGGGCTTTCCTCCATGGGGGAGTTACATTGCTTTCGCTCCTGTTCGCTTCGCTCAAAACCCACTTGGTGTACATGAAAAAGCCCCTGCAACTTCGTCGCAAGGGCTTCACACTGGTCGGGGTGAGAGGACTCGAACCTCCGACTTCTACGTCCCGAACGTAGCACTCTACCGGACTGAGCTACACCCCGTAGCCCACTTTGGGGCGGCAAATATAGAAGCTTCGGCGATCCGGTTGAAAGGTCCTGGACGTGCGGATGGAAACATTGGCCGCAGGTTCCTCTATTCCTGCCCCGGCATTGCTGCGGAGCAGGAACAGCGCTGATCGGGAAACACGGCCGCCGTACTACATTCGCGGCCACCAAGCGGGAGTAGCTCAGTTGGTAGAGCATCAGCTTCCCAAGCTGAGGGTCGCGGGTTCGAATCCCGTTTCCCGCTCACGGCCCCGGTCCATGGTGATCGGGGCTTTTTTGTTCTCCCGGATCAGCCATCGATCCGCATGGGCGAACTTTGCATCTTTCCGAACTGTCCTGCATGTCCTATCCCGCACAACCTGAAGATCCGGCCGCGATCGCCGTCTTCGGCACCGGTTGCTTCTGGTGCTCCGAAGCGGTCTTCACCGAACTGAAAGGTGTGCTGAAGATCACGCCCGGCTACATGGGCGGGTCCGTGATCAACCCCACCTACAAGGAAGTCTGCTCCGGCACCACCGGGCACGCGGAGGTATCCCGCATCGACTTCGATCCCCGAGTGATCCCATACGATGAGCTGCTGAAGGTCTTCTGGAATACCCATGACCCCACCTCCCTCAACCGGCAGGGCGGTGATGTTGGCACCCAGTACCGCTCGGCCATTTTCTACACGGACGCCGAGCAACGGGCCAAAGCGGAGGAACAGCGCGAACAACTGGACCAAAGTGGCGCATGGGACCGGCCCATCGTCACGGAGATCGTGCCGATCGCCGATTTTTATGCGGCGGAGAATTACCACCACGATTACTTTGCGAACAACCCGGACCAAGGCTATTGCCAAATGGTGATCAGGCCCAAAATGGAGAAGTTCCGGTCCGCGTTCAAAGACAAATTGAAATGAGAACAGAACATCGCTACGGAACGGTCGACTATCTGGGACGTCTTGCCGGGTTTACGGCGCTTGCCTGCCTCACGGCTTCCGGCCTCATGGCGCAATCCGCCGAAAGCGGGAACCTGGTACAGAACGGAGGGTTTGAGCAACTGAGCAAGGAACCCAACACCTTCGATCAATTAAGCAGGGCCGAGGGCTGGGATGATGTCACCATCGGTTTTTCAGACCTCTTCAGCAGATCCGCTTCGGTGAAGACCGTGGGCATCCCGGACAATTTTTATGGACATATCGAGCCGCAGGAAGGAGCACGTTATGCGGGCTTTTTCGCCTGGAAGGACGACAAGCGTTTCGACTTTGACGGCGACCCGGAGGATCCCTTTAGACCGGGCTGGAACGCCTATTCGGAATATCCTTGGACCACATTGACCGCCCCTTTGAAGGAAGGGCATACCTACGAGGTCAGCTTTCATGTGGCGCTGGCCGGGAACAGCGATCGCGCCGTGGCCGGCATCGGCGCCTATTTTTCCACGGTGGAGCTGAAGTATCAGAACCGGATGTTCCTGAAGGAAAGGGCCCAAGTGGTAGAAGTGAAGATCTTGGAGGAAAGGGACAAGTGGGTGGAGGTGAAGGGCACCTTCAAGGCCGACGGAGGTGAGCGCTTCTTGATCCTCGGCACTTTTCCGACTGCCTTATTTGAGACGAAACGCATTATCGAAGGCCCCGACAATCAGTTTGCGTACTACTACCTGGACCATATCGTGGTGAAGGAGGTGGAGCCGGAATAGAAAAGGGAGGCTCGGGGTCCGAACTTTTGCGGCTGGAACAGAAAATACATCATGCTCCGATCAATTTGACGCTCTAAAGCGTTAATAGCAAAACAAACGACCCATATGAAGATCCACTACTTCAGTCTGCTGGCAGGTTCACTGCTTTCCGTAGCTGCTATTGCCCAAGAGAACGGTACGAACCTGATCAAGAACGGAGGATTCGAGGAATTGACCAAGCCCGTGAGGACTTGGGACCAGCTTGACCATGCTACGGGATGGTCCAATGCGAACAGCGCCAGTGCGGACCTGTTCTCCAAGGATGCATGCCCTACCACCGTGGGCATCCCGGACGGGGAGGTGGGCACCGGGGCCTCGGCCTTTGAAGGCGAGCACTTCGCAGGCTTCGTCGCCTACAAGGATGACCAGCGCCGCAACTGGAAGCGTTTCCTCAGCGGTAAGGAGGAACCCTTCCGCCCGGCCTATCAGAAGTACTCCGAATACTTGGAGACCGCTCTGGACGCACCTTTGACTGCAGGCCAGAAGTATGATGTCACCTTCCGGGTGAAGCTCGCCAACGGCAGCGACCGTGCCGTCAGCGGTATCGGCGCTTACCTCTCACCGATCGAACTGAAGTACGACCACCGCCATTTCCTGGAGGAAAAACCTCAGGTGTCCACCGCCAAGATCGTTGACAACAAACAGGATTGGACCGAGATCACCGGCACGTTCACAGCGGAGGGAAATGAGAAGTACGTGGTGATCGGCGCCTTCACCAACGGAGGGTTTGAATCCTCCAAGGTCATTGAAGGTGCGGACAGCCAGCGTGCCTATTACTGCCTCGACGGCGTGAGCCTGACGCTGCATCCGGAGGATGACCGCGACCAGGACGGCGTGCCGGACGCGGTTGACCGCTGCCCGGATGTGCCCGGTATCGCGGCATTGGGCGGTTGCCCGGATGCTGACGGCGACGGCGTGGCCGATTCCATGGACGCCTGCCCCAATGTGGCCGGACCTGTGGAAATGCACGGTTGCCCCGACACCGACGGCGACGGTATCGCCGATAACCTCGACCGCTGCCCGACCGTGAAAGGCGTGGCCAGTATGCAAGGCTGCCCGGAGCTTTCCGAGAAGACCAAGAAGCTCTTTGAAAAAGCCCTTACCGGTATCCAGTTCGATTCCGGCAGGAGCACCATCAAGAGCTCAAGCAACAGTATTCTCGACCAAGTGGTGGAAGTGATGGCTGAAAACCCCAGCTATGACCTGTCGATCAACGGACATACCGACAGCCAAGGCGATGATGCCAAGAACCAAAAGCTGAGCGAGGAACGCGCAGCTGCAGTGCGCACCTACCTCATTGGTAAGGGTGTTAGTGCGGACCGCCTCCAGAGCTTTGGTCATGGTGAGACCATGCCCATCGCCGACAACGCCAACGCCTCCGGACGTGCCCAGAACCGTCGCGTGGAATTCAAGGTGACCTTCCTGAAGTAGGTCACCCCAACGATCAACTACGGAAAGGAGGGCCTCGGTCCTCCTTTCTCGTTCCTGCTCTCGTGGTCGCACTGTGGCGGGATCTCCCCGGAATGGGACAGACCGGCGGTGCGCCGTGGGTCCATAACACGCCTTTTGTTGCCTTGCCAAATGCTCTTGGACCGGCCTTTTCACGCAGCGGGGCATGCGATCTGTGGCCACGCGAGAATCATAAGACCCACCACAATGACACTCAAAGACACCGGGACGAAAAAAATATTGGTTCCGACCGATTTCACCAAAGTGGTGGACTATGCGATGGACCACGCGGTTAAGCTGGCGAGGACCCAAGGGAGCGAAGTGTATTTATTGCATATGCTCTCGGACATGGATGAGCAGGATGAGACACAGCGCCGATTGGATGCCGAGATGCAACGGGCCAAGGCCATCGAAAGCTCCGTTGCCGTGAAATCCCTGATCAGGGAAGGGAAGGTCTATGCGGGGATCGGTTCGGCCGCGGAAGAGATCGGGGCGGAACTCATCATCATGGGCACCCACGGCATGCGGGGGATGCAGTTCATCACCGGAAGTCGTGCGCTGCGGGTGATCACCAACAGCGATATCCCCTTTATCGTGGTGCAAGAGCGCGGCCTGAAGGCGGACGGTTACCATGACATCGTGGTGCCGATGGACCTGCAGCGCGAAACAAGGCAAAAGCTGGGCTTGGTGGCCGGTATGGCCGCGTACTTCAAGGGCAAAGCGCATGTGATCGTCCCCAATGAGTCCGACGAGTTCCTGCATCACCAACTTCAGGACAATATCCTTTTCGCGAAGAAGTATTTCGGGGAGCGGGGCATCGCCATGGAGGCCGTGGTCGCGGATGCAGGAAGCGGCGGGTTCGTGGATGCTGTACTTGCCTATTCCGAGAAGATCGACGCAGATCTGATCGCCGTTATGAACATGGTGGGCAGCAATATCTTCGGTGCCCTAGGCGTACCTTATGAGGAGAAGATCATCACCAATACCGCCATGATCCCCGTGATGCTGCTGAACCCGGCCAATAATACCGCTGGTACCTCCGGATGGAGTTTCCAGTGAGATCGGTAATTGATCTGAAGACAATGGAACAGATGACAAATAAGGGATCCGATAGAACGGAGCTACGGCGCAAGATCAGACAAGCTACAGCCTATGTGCCCCTCCACGGAATTCCGGATTTCCACGTCGTGGAGGAAGTCGGAAGCCATGCCCGGCTCGCATCCATGGAGATGGACAAGGACAGCAGCAAGGCCCGGGTGAACACCGGCACCGGGGAGCAACCTGCCCTTCCGGGAACATCGCGCTTCGGCACCCCGTCCAACAGCACGGGAGAGGACATTCGTCCTTAAGGAACCTGCCGTGCGGTCCGCTCGGATCCTTCGTCCATGCTACGAACAGGAAGTGCTCAACGCGCTTTCCCCTGCAACTCGATATGCAGAACGATGTCGTTGGAGAGCACCATGTCCTTCATCGGAGAAGCCCAGGAAACACCATATTTCTGACGGTCGAAGGTGAGGTCGCCCGTAGCACTGATGGTCGCGCCGTTCGCCGTGAGAACGATGTTCTCCAATTTTTCTTCACTGGTGCGGCCACGGACGGTCATTTGTCCGGTCGCTGAGTTCTCCTCCACGGAGCCGATGGTGAACTGGGCCGTCGGGAAGCTGTCCACGGCAAAGAATTCCGGGGACATCAGGTGCCCCATGAGGTTTTGCTTCGTGCCTTGGGCGGAGCCGGGCTTTGCGTAGTTGGTATCGGTGAAGGTGTAGCTGTGCATGTCCACGGTGAAGGTGCCGCCGGTGAGCTTACCACCCTTGGTCTGCACGTCGCCGTTGGTAAAGCGCAGCGTTCCGGTGTGGCTCTTAACGCCCACCATGGTCCCTTCCCAATCCACGGCGCTGGTGGCCGTGTCGATAGCGTAGTCCATTGCTTCGACGACCGTCGTGTCTGCCACTATATCGGAGGATGCAGTTTCGGAGGTTCCACAAGAGGCAAATACGAAGGTGGCCAGAGCGGATCCGAGGATCCATGAGCGGTTCAGGGTCATCATGGGAGTTTGTTTTGAGCGTGCAAAGGTATCCATTTATTTTACATGGAAGATAAAGGACCGGCAATATGAAAGGGGTCAATGGAAACGCGCTCCGGACTTGGCCATGCGCCGAAGGAGGGGAGAGGGACGGTAGCGGTCGTCGCCGTGTTCCTCTTGGAGCGTCTCTAATCGGCTAAGCCAGTGAGCTACCCCTTTTTCGTCGGCCCAGGCCAACAAGCCCTTGGGGTAGTTCACACCTTTCGTCATGGCCAGGTCCAGATCCTCCTTGGTCCCCACTTTAAGGAACAGCGCGTCTGCAGCCTCGTTGATCAACATCGCCAGCACCCGTTCGGTGATGGCTTCCGCAGTCTCCGGGGACACCTCGATGACCGGCTTCACGGCCGCATCACCATATTGATAATAGCCCCTTCCGCTTTTGCGACCCAATCTTCCGCTTTCCACTTGGCGCTGCTGTGTGAGACTGGGCCGATAGCGCGGATCATAGAAAAAGGCCTCCCAGACACTGCGCGTCACCGCGAAATTGATGTCGTTGCCAATGAGGTCCATCAGCTCGAACGGCCCCATGCGGAAGCCCCCGATGCTTTTCAGGGCGTGGTCGATGGAGGCCATGTCCGCGATGCCTTCCTCGTAGATGCGGATGCTTTCCCCGTAGAACGAACGTGCCACCCGGTTCACGATGAAGCCGGGCGTGTCCTTACAGATCACCGGTGCTTTGCCCCATGCGTGCATCAGGGTGACGCATCGGGCAGGCAGGCCGGGGTCCGTGGTCATGCCCGGCACTACCTCCACCAAGGGAAGCACCGGCGCGGGATTGAAGAAGTGCAGGCCGATCACGCGTTCCGGTATCTTGCAAGCTGCCGCGATGGCGGTGATGGACAAGGACGAGGTATTGGTCGCCAAGATCGGGTCCGGCCCCACGATGGCCTCCAGGTCGGCGAAGAGCTTCTTTTTGATGGCAAGGTCTTCGACGATCGCTTCCACCACGAGCCCGCACGCGGAAAGGCCTTCCAGTTTTCCCGCCGGTGTTATGGCGGAAAGGAGCGCGTCCGCGTCCGCACGGGTGAATTTTCCTTTGGCAACCAACTTGTCCATCGTGCCGGCCAGCCCTTTGAGGGCGGCTTCCACGGCGCCTGGACGGGTGTCGAACAGCACCACCGGATGGCCGGCTTGGGCCGCGACCTGCGCGATGCCCGTGCCCATGGTGCCGGCACCGATAACGCCGATACGGATCTGGTCCTTCATGCGCCAAAGATGGCGCACCCGGTTCACTCGCCCTTGAAGACGGGCTTGCGTTTCTCTAAGAACGCCGCCACGCCTTCCTTGCTGTCGTGGCTGGCACCGGCAATGGCCTGCAGTTCACCTTCCACCAGCAATTGCTCCTCCAACGTTGATCCTTGGGAGCGGTTCAAAGCCTGTTTGGTGAGCGCGATCCCCATTGTGGGCATGGTGGCCAGCTTTCTCGCCACTGTCACTACCTCCCCAGTGAGGTCCGCGTCGGGCACGGCCATCCAGATCATGCCTAATTCCTCCGCACGCTTGGCGGGAAGCTTGTCGGCGAGGATCATCTGCCCAAAGGCGCGCTGCATGCCCACAAGGCGCGGCAGGGTAAAGGTGCCGCCGCTGTCCGGGATGAGGCCGATGTGAATGAAGCTCTGCACGAACACCGCGCTTTCCGCAGCATAAGCCAGATCACAGGCATAGGCGATGTTGGCACCGGCGCCCGCGGCCACACCGTTCACCGCCGCGATCACTGGTTTGGCAAGGTTGCGTATGCGCCGCACGATGGCGTTGTACTGTTTCTCCACCAGGTCTTCGATGCGTATGCCGGGCGCTGTGGCCTCCGCCAGGTCCTGCCCGGCGCAGAAGGCACGCCCCGCGCCGGTGAGCACCACGACCCGCACGGCCTTGTCAGCGTGGGCGGCATCAAGCGCGTGCAAGGTCTCCTCCGCCATGCTCGCGGTGAAGCTGTTCAGCTTTTCCGGCCTGTTCAGGGTGATGGTGGCCACGCCTTCCGCGGTTGTGTATTGTATCTGTTCGTAGGTCATCCGGCGGGGCGTCAGGATTGGTCGGGCTTTAAAAAACGGGTATGGTTCACCATGCGAACCGCTGGACCGAGCGGCCATCGGGCGAGATCACTTCGGCGATGTAGATGCCGCCGGGGCCGTTGAATGCGATGTCGCTGCGCCCGCTACCGATCGGGCTGGTCAACAGGGTGCGGCCGGCCACGTCATGCACGAAAAGCGTTCCGGGCAATGCTGTGCCGCGTTGGACGTGCAAGCCGGTGGCGTCCGAACGGAGGCTCATCTCCGGGCCTGTGCTCTCGGGCACCCCGAGGATCGTGCCCCAGATGGCATGAACCCATTCGGGCCGGTCGATATAGGGGTTCCTGTTGTCTTGGATGGCAAAGACGGCATTGTTGCGGACGGTCTCCTTCGTGCTCACCGGATCAAGGTCGCTCCATTCAACCATTGCGGCCATGGCCCACGGGGCGAGATCACCGCCTTGCATCATCGGCGTGCTCCAGCTGGACATCTCGCCGTAGTAGCGCGTCATCATGTAGAAATAGCTGCGGGCGAAGTCGCCTTTGTATGCATCTATCGGCTCGAAGACGGTGCTGTTGTATCCCGGATTGACACAAAGGCCCCGCTTCGATCCATTCTGACCGGTCCAGTCCGCGCTGCCGACGTCGCCGTATGGTAGATCGCCACGCTTGTTGTTCACCCAGCCATCCGTGGGATAGAGGTGGAAGAGGTCCGTGTACATCGGGCTGCTGCCGTTGAACCAGCTATTGGGAAAGCTGTGTTCACGGTTATAGCAATCCCCCTCACTGTTGTACTCTCCGCATTGATCGGTGCCTAAGGTGTAGACATAGGGAGGTGTGCCTCCGGGAATGTCACTGTACATGTCCCACACTTTGTTCCCCGGTTTGGCATCCGTGGACTCAAAAGCATTCCAGAGGCCGTTGTACGAGAGGGGGTCGTGGTTATCGATGATGTTGTGCAAGGCGATCCGCAAGGGCTGCCCGGTAAGTCCCTCGGCGCTGTTGTAGTAACCGGCGGGCGGCTGCGCGAACGAGGCCAGTGCAAGGAACACGACGAACCCCGTGATCGCTCCTCGCCGGGTATTTCTGTTCATCCGGGAGCTCATTGTGTGATCACCGGTTGTTTGTCCGCTTTCCAGGCCTTGAAGCCGCCCTTGAGGTCGCGCACATCGGTGAAGCCGGCCTTGATCATCGCGGCCATGGCCTTGCCACTGCGACCGCCAACCGCGCAGTACAGCAGCACTGGTTTGGTCTTGTCGATACCGGAGACATCATTCATCAGTTCGCCACCGAGCCAATCCGCATTGGCGGCCGCTTCAATGTGGCCTTGGGCAAATTCTTTGGAAGTGCGGACGTCGAGCAAGAGTGCGTCGTCCTTGTCAATGGCCGCCTTGAAGGCCTTGGTGCCCAAGCTGGTGCCGTTGCCTTGGGCATATGCGGTAAAGGCGATGGGAAGCATCGCGAGCAGTATGAGGAACTTTTTCATGGGGTACAAAGTTCGGCATTGAAGGGGATCATGCCCGGAAACGTGGATCGGTGAAGCTCCTTCGATATGATCATGCATACCGCCTTGTTTTGTATTTTGCGGTGGAAATTGGAGGGGATCGAATACTTTTGATACATGCATTCATTGGCACGAGCATTGCTCAGGTCCTTCACCATCAAAACAACCCACAAACCCATGAGCACATTCATCCGTAACGCGGCCATTCTTGGTGGCCTCCTTTTGGCCACGGCCAGTTTCGCACAGGACAAGGCGAACAACTCGGCCGTGCAGCCCGCGAACAAGGCCGTGCAGGAACGGCAAAAGATGCAGGACGAGGCCCCCATTGTTCTGAGCGCGGAGTACATGACGCAGGAACTCGGGCTCAACAACGATCAATCGGAGAAGTTGAAGAGCATCGAGGCGGATATGAACAAGCAGACCATGGAGCTGGAAAAGCTGGATCCAGAGGAGCGCGATCCCAAGCAGGATCGCCTGATGAAGGAGCATGAGAAAATGATCACCAGCATCCTTACTCCGGAACAGAACAAGAAGATGACCGAGATCAAGGCGGAGATCAGGAAGAAGAACGTCAAGACGAACGAGCCCATCACCGAGTGATCGAAGGCACGGTCGCTGAACGTGTTCCCAAGACCGAGAAAGCCCCGAAAAGGGGCTTTCTTCATTCAGATAAGGGGTGGTGGGGAAACTAGACCCCGCTCAAGGCTTGCCCAAGTCATCGAAGTCGATGTCCTTAAAGCCGGGCTTTGCCTCGTCGTCCCCGGTATCATCGGGCGGAGGCGGACTGTCCGGTGCTGGGCGCTCCCCGGTTTCCCGGATCCGTTCCAGCTCGTCCAACGTATGGTTGAGCCCGTCCATGAACTTTTCGAAGTCTTCCTTGTAGAGAAAGATCTTGTGTTTTTCGTAGCTCACCCCGCCGTCCTCGTGGGTGCGTTTCTTGCTTTCGGTGATGGTGAGGAACAGGTCGTTGCCCCGCGTGCTCCGTACATCGAAAAAATAGGTGCGCTTTCCCGCCCGTACCACTTTCGAATACACATCCTCCCGATCGTCCGCCATGGTAATTCCCTTGCTTGGATAATCAAATATAGGATCCTCGCAGGAATGTTCCCGGAATGACGTGTTCAGCCCTCGTCCGCTGCTTCCTCCAGCAGTTGTTCGTTATAAAGTTGCGCATAGGTGCCGCCCTGGGCGATCAGTTGTGCGTGCCGGCCCTCCTCGATGATCTTTCCGTGCTCCAGCACCAGGATGTGGTCCGCGGCCTGTACCGCACTGATCCGGTGGCTGATGATCACGGTGGTCCGGTCTTTCATTACGCGTCGCAGGCCGGAAAGGATGGCCTCTTCCGTGGCCGTGTCCACAGCGCTTAGCGGGTCGTCGAAGATCAGGATCCGCGGTCTGCGTACGATGGCCCTGGCGATGCTCACCCGTTGCTTCTGCCCACCGCTGAGGGTGACGCCCCGCTCGCCGAGCAGGGTGCCGTAGCCTTTTGGGAACTGCCGGATGTCGTGGTGGACCTGAGCGGTGCGCGCCGCGTCTTCCACGCGCTGCTGCAGGTCCGGGGCGGCATCCAAGCTGAAGGCGATGTTGTTGGTGATGCTGTCGCTGAACAGGAACACATCCTGCGGGACGATGCCCAGGTGGTCCCGCAGCTTTTCCATGGCCACGTCGGGAAGGGCGACGCCATCGATGAGCACCGTGCCCGAAGTGGGATCGTAAAGCCGGCCGATCAGGTCCGCGATGGTGCTCTTGCCGCTGCCGGTGTGCCCCACGATCGCCAGGGTGCTTCCCACAGGAACGTTGAAGCTGACGTTCTTCAAGGCTTCGATGCCGGTCTCCGGATAGGTGAAACTGACGTCCTTGAAGGTGATCCCGCCCTTCACCTCGGGCAGCATGTCCCGCGTGGAGGTGATGGTGGGCGCGGTGTCCAGAAATTCGTTGATGCGCTGCATGCTCACCGAGGCCTGCTGCACCTGCGAGGTGATCATGCCCAAGCTGGCGAACGGCCAGGTGAGCTTGGTGACGTATAGCGTGAACTCCGCGAGGTTGCCCACTGTGACGCCCGTGCCGCCACGGATCAGCAAGGTGCCACCGACGAAGATCACCAAGGCCGTGCTGAGGCCCACCAGCAGCATGATGGCCGGCATGAACAGCGAGTCCACCTTCGCCTGCGCCAAGCTCGTTTTCCGATAGTCTTTCGCCGCACGCCGGAAGCGGTCCACGATGAGTTCCTCCTTCGCATAGGCCTTCACCACCCGGATACCGCTGAAGGTCTCCTGGGCCATGGAGCTGAGGCGGCTCTGCTGCTGCTGCGTGGCCATGCTGCGCTTGTTGATGGTGTCGCTCACCAAGTAGATGGCCACGCTGAGCAACGGCAGCGGCGCCAAGGACCAGACCGTCAGCTCCACGTTCACCTCCAGCATCACCCACACGATCAGCACTGTTAGCACCACCAAATTGATGATGTACATCACGGCCGGGCCGATGAACTGCCGCACCTTGCTCACGTCCTCGCTGATCCGGTTCATCAGGTCGCCGGTGCTGTTGCGCTTGTAGAAAGCCCGATCTAGCCGCTGATAATGAGCGTAGACGGCGTTCTTCAGGTCGTATTCCATCAGTCGGCTCACCACGATGATGGTCTGGCGCGTGAGAAAGAGGAAGAATCCGCTGATGAGCGTGAAGACGATGAACAGCCCGGCATAGAACATTGCGAACCACATCACCTTCTGGTGGAGCGAGGCATCATCCAAGGGGCCGTCCAGTTTTTCCTGCAGGTCCATGCCCGTCCAACCGGTCCAAGTCCGCAACTGCTCGGAAACCTCCAGGTGGCGCTGATCCACGGGGAGCTTCTGCTGGGCGATGCCTTCGCCGATAAGATTGAAGGCCTCCCGTACCACTTGGGGTGTGAAGACGGCGAACAGGCCGGTGAGGATGATGAAGATGATCCCCATGACCAAGCGCCCCCAGTACCGGCCGAAGTAGGGAAGGAGAGGAAGGAGGGAACGCATGGCCGGGCTTGCTACCTTTGCACGCCTTGAAAAAGGCTTGCGGCGGTGTCCGCAAAAGTAGAACGGCCTTGGCCGGCGATGAAGTGATGACCCAGATGTTCAACCAAACCGGTGCGTTCCATGCCCCTGCGGCGATGGCGGTTCGGCCGGAAAAACGCGCCCATGCCGGACCGCGCCCTAAATCCAAAATGATCCCATGACCTTGGTAAGTGAAATGCCGACCGCCAGCGCAGCGGTGATCGACAAGATGAAGGAACATGATCATGAACAGATCCTGTTCTGCAACGACAGCACCACCGGCCTCAGGGCCATCATCGCGGTGCACGATACCACGCTTGGGCCCGCCTTGGGCGGAACGCGCATGTGGCCGTACGCCAGCGAGGCCGAAGCCTTGGAGGACGTGCTTCGGCTCAGCCGCGGAATGACGTACAAGAGCGCCTTGGCCGGACTGGACCTCGGTGGTGGCAAGGCCGTGATCATCGGCAATGCCCGCACCGACAAGACGGAGGCGATGTTCCGCCGTTTCGGCCGCTTCGTGGAAAGCCTCAACGGCCGCTACATCACAGCGGAGGACGTGGGCATGAGCGTTACCGAAATGGTGAACATCCGCAAGGAGACCGCCAACGTGGTCGGCCTGCCCGAGAGCATGGGCGGCAGTGGTGATCCCTCGCCGGTCACGGCTTTTGGGGTGTTCTGCGGGATGAAGGCCGCTGCCAAGACCGCGTACGGCACCGATGACCTCCACGGGCGAAAGGTGGCCGTGCAGGGAGCAGGCAATGTGGGCAGAAGCCTGGTGGATCACCTCCTCAAGGAAGGCGCCACGGTGTACCTGACGGACATCCACGACGACAAGCTCGCCGCGATCAAAGCGGAGCATTCCGCAGTTAACCTGGTGAAGCCGGACGAAGTGATCGGGTTGGACGTGGACATCTACTCACCCTGTGCCTTAGGCGCGACCGTGAACGACGAGACCTTGCCGCTGCTGAAGTGCAGCGTGATCGCCGGTTCCGCGAACAACCAGCTGGCCGATGAGGACAAGCATGGCAGGGCCCTGATGGAGAAAGGCATCCTCTACGCGCCGGACTTCCTGGTCAATGCGGGGGGCATCATCAACTGCTTCTGGGAACGCCGCGGCTACAACCAGAAGGCCGCCTTGGCGCAGACGGAGGAGATCTACAACACCGCCTTGACCATCTTTAAGCGCAGCCGTGAGGAGAACATCCCTACTTATCTGGCGGCCAATCAGGCCGCCGAACAACGCATCAACAGCGTCCGCCAGGCCGGTCTCGGCTTCTGACCCACATCCATGCTGAATCGCCGCTTTCTCCGCATCAAGGTCTACCAAGCGCTCTATGCCCATGCACAGAGTGCCGGAGGCAGTGCGGCCAAGAATGAGAAGGAGCTCCTGCTGGGGGTGGAACGCACCTACGACCTCTTCATCCATGTGATGATGCTCTTCGGGGAAATGCACCATTTGGCGGAGGAACGCATCGAGGAGCGCAAGGTGAAGCGCATGCCCACCGGGGATGATCTGGCGCCGAGCAGGCGCTTCGTGGACAATCCGTTCCTAGTGAAGCTCAGTGAAAGCAAGCTGCTGCTGGCGGAAAGTGAAAAGCGCAAGACAGGCTGGGTCGGTGAAAGGGACCTGCTCATGCAGCTCCAGCGGGTGATCCTGGCCAGTGAAGAGTACGTGGCATACATGTCCGCGTCCAGCACCACACCAGCAATGGACCGGGCGATCATTTTGGACCTGTTCATTGAGCACATCGCCCAAGCTGAAGGACTGCACGAGCACGTGGAGGCCAAGAGCATCCATTGGCTGGAGGACCTGGACCTGGCGTGTTCCATGGTGAAGCGCGTCATCGAGACCATGAAGATCGAAGACCCCGACCTGATGCTCATGGAGCCGGGGAGCGAGGCGATCGAGGAGCGCGTATTCGTCACCACGCTGTACCGCGATACGATCGAGCATCAGGAAGCGGACGAAAAGATCATCGCCGAACGGGCCAGCAATTGGGAGGCCGACCGCATCGCGCTTAGCGACATGCTCCTGATGCGCATGGCCCTCACTGAGGCCCGCAGCTTCGACCTGATCCCGGTGAAGGTGACCTTGAACGAGTACATCGAGGTCGCCAAGGCGTACAGCACGCCCAAGAGCAAGAATTTTATCAATGGTATTCTCGACAAGCTCTTCGCCGAGATGAAGGAGAGTGGTGCCATCCACAAGGTGGGCCGGGGTCTGCTGGAGAGTTGAACGCAAATGGAACACGAAAAGAAGGCGGAGGGCCGCCACCAACATCCGAAGCGCATCGCCACACTGGCGGTGCTCATGGGGCTGGTATCGCTCACGTTCACCGCATGTCGCATCACCGACCACACGGAAGAGGATGCAAGCGGCATCACAACGAATGATATGAACGTTCCTTCGTCGGGATTCAAGAACGCGGATCCTGCAATGCGCCCCGTGATGACGTTCGACAGCACCGCCCGCCACATGGGCAAGATCGCCGAGGGCGTGCAAGTGGAGAAAGTCTACGGCTTCGTGAACACAGGGAAGACCGACTTAGTGATCACCGACGTGCGCGGCTCCTGCGGCTGCACCGTCGCCAAGAACTGGCCACGCATGCCCGTGGCACCGGGCGAACACAACGCCATAACGGTGTCCTTCAACAGTGAGGGCAGGCCCGGCGTGCAGCACAAGACCATTACCGTGGTGGCCAACACCGACCCGCCTACCTCCGTCCTCACCCTCAGCGGCGAAGTGGTGGCGCCCCCGACCGAATAGACAGAAAACCAATTCCGCACCGCGCGGAGAAAACCCCAGAGTGACAACGATGAACTTCCTTTCGATCTTCCTTCAAACAGCAACTCCCGGCGGCGGCTCCGGCATGTCCACCATCATCATGATGGTCCTGCTGTTCGTCGTGTTCTACTTCTTCATGATCCGCCCTCAGCAAAAGAAGGCCAAGGATGCACGCAAGTTCCGTGAGAGCTTGGAGAAGGGCGCCAAAGTGGTGACCATCGGTGGCGTACATGGCAAAGTGGTGGAGGTGAACGACAAGACCGTGCTGTTGGAGGTCTCCGACGGTGTGAAGCTCCGCTTCGAGAAGAGCGCGGTGGCCATGGACAACTCCCAGCAGCTCACGGCGGAGACCGCCAAGACCGCCTGATCTGCCTCGGCTGATCCATGTTGAAGGTCGGCGTTACCGGTGGCATCGGCAGCGGGAAAAGCACCGTGTGCCGCATGTTCGGCGTGCTCGGAATACCTGTGTTCAGTTCCGATGAGGAAGGCAAGCGCTTGCTCGCGGAAGATCCGGAGGTGCGCAAGGCGTTGATCAGAGCGTTCGGCGCGGAGATCTTCGCACACGATGCGCTTGACCGGAAAGCATTGGCTGCCTTGGTCTTCAACGACCGCGATGCGCTGGAACGATTGAACGGCATCGTACACCCCGCAGTGCGTGCGGCGTTCAGCGCATGGGCGGCCAAGCAGCAAGCGCCGTACGTGATCAATGAGGCCGCCATCCTGGTGGAGACCGGAGCTTACAAGCAACTGGACCATCTCATCGTGGTGACCGCACCGGAGGAAGAACGCATCGCCCGTGTTAGGCGCCGTGATAGCGCTACGGAGGAGCAGGTCCGTGCGCGGATGAGCAACCAAGCCGATGATGCAGCGCGCACCGCCGTGGCGGATTCCATAATCGTGAACGATGGAAAGGACATGGTGATCCCGCAGGTGCTTGCCGTGCATGAACAGCTGCTGAAGAACGCCCGCTCATGACGGACCAGCGATCACTGCCGCTCAGTATGGTGACGCTCGTCTTCGGCATGCTCAGTATTCCCTTGGCTTTCGCGCGGCAGTTATGCGCCCCGGCGTTGATCATGGGCGTGCTCGCGATCGTTTTTCACTTGGTGGGCCGCTCCATGCAGCGTAAAATGGAATACTCCCCCGGCAGTATCAAACGTTCTTCACTGGGATTCAAGCTGGCGTTGGTGGGCAGTGTCTGTGCCTTGGCCATGTGGGTGCTATGGGTCACCGGGGCGTTGCTCTGAATTTCTGTTCCATTGATCCCGGGCAGATCCGCTTACCCCACCAAGTGCGTCAGCCCATCGTTCACGCCTTCATAGAGGTCGCGTACCCGGTGCGCTTCACACAGCTCGCGGAACCGCTCGCGGATGGGCTTGAATCCGTCGTGGAAAGGGCAGGGGTGGCTGTCGCTGCATTGGCTCAGTCCCAGGCCGCATTGCTGGAAAACGTCCTCCCCATCGATAACGTGTACGATCCGGATCACTCGCAGTTCCGCCTGTTGCGGCGTGAGGTAGAACCCGCCACCTGGCCCTTTTATGCTGCAGATCAGCCCCTCCCGCACCAGCCGTTGCAGCAACTTGCCCACGGTGTGTTCGTTCTCACCGATGAACACGGCCACCTCTCTCAGGCTCATCCGTGCCCCGGAGGACAACTTGGAGCCGAGGAAGACCATGGCCTTGATGGAGGATTTGCAGCTGTGGCTGAGCATCGTTCACTAACCACCAAGGAATAAACGCCCGGCCTCCGTGATCTTCTCCTGGCTCCAGTGCGGCTCGAAGGTGATGAGTACCGTCACGTCATAGCCGGGGAACGCCATCTTCAAAGCTTCCGTGGTGTTGCCTTGGATGGATTCGCCCATGGGGCAGAACTCCGTGGTGAAGGTCATGGTGCAGGCCACCTTCCGCTCGTCATTCTCGCCGAACTCCAGCACGTATATCAGGCCCAGGTCCACGATGTTCAAACCGATCTCCGGGTCATCCACGAACCGCAATGCCTCCAAGGCGGTTTCGCACTTTTCGTCGTTGTTGGTCTCGATGCTCATTTTCTGAAAGGCTTGTGGTTCACCAAACGCATGATGTTCCAGTTGTACAACGCTGCGGTGGCCAGCAGGGCGATGCTGCCGGTCGTCAGCAGGATCGGTAAGGTGAAGAGGATGCCGCAGCCAAAAAGGACAAAGCCCAGCAGATAGGCGAGCGCCATGGCCCGGTAGACAGGTTCGCTGAACAAGTCTTTCGGGCTGGGCATCTTGCCCAATGAGGCGCGGTGGCGGTACACCTTGTTCCACACGATGAAGGGCAGGGTCTTGAAGGTCATGCCCAAGATGATGGCCGTAAGCCAGCCGAAGAAAATGGTAAAGCCGTAGAGCAGCACCACGTTGGCCTCTACGCCAGTGGTGGTCAGCAGCACGCCGATCAGCACCAGCAGCACCACGGTGGGCAGCAGCAACAGGGCCACGGCCAGCAGCGAGATCTTCATCTGGTCGTCCACCTTCTTCCGGATGCGCTGGGTGTAGGCCTGCTTGCAGTAGTACGCGAAGAGCAGCAAGGCCAGCAGCACCATGCCTGCCGACACGAAGTTGAGGCTCGGGCTCCACCGGAAGAGGAACAGCAGGCCGTACAGCACCAGCCCCGTGTTCACCAGCGCGAACACCACCCACAGCAGACGTGGCGCGCTGTACTTGGAGATCAGGAACATGGGGATCAGCCGCGAGCCCACGCCCAGCACCAGCAACAGGAACCAACCCACCAAGCCGAGGTGGGCGTGCAGGGAGAGGAAGTACAGGGAGTCCTGAGGGAGCACGAACATCGTGAAGTTGAAGAGCAGCGCCAACCCGAGCGACACCGTGAGCAGCAACCAAATGGTCGCGGTGAAGACGAACACGGCGTGGACGTTCTTCCGCTTGCTATGGGAAATGCTGAGGGCGATGTTGGCGCTGTATGCGAACACGGCAGCCGTCACCAGCGAGCCGCCCAACTGGGCCACCATGCCTATGTGGAACGTGTAGAAGCCGTAAACCAGCAACGGGATGCCCACGGCAGCCAGACCGAAGGACAGATAGCCCAGCTTGATGCTGTAGAGGTCACTCTCGATCAGCACCGGCAACAGCTGGTGGCTGGCACCCAAGATGATCATGGTGGCCCAGCCCAGCGCCATCACGTGGGTGATGGCCAGGATGTGCGGCTGGAAATAATGGCCGGTGAAGGCGCCGCCGGAGGTGAGCAGCAGGACGGTGGCCACCAGGAACGAGACCGCTGCATAGACATAGAACGGGATCACCACCTTGTACGAAGTGGTGCGGGCCACGGGGCTGCTCAAGGCCGGACCGAACATTCAGGGCTTGAAGATGAACAGTTTCACGTTGCCCTCACTGATCTCCTTGGCGCGGTACTCGAATTTTCGCTCCTCCAGTTCGGGCAGCAGGAACACGGGGATCCGCTTGTGGTCCACGTAGAGCGCTTGCCCCTCGGGGAGTTTTTCCAACTCGTCCAGAATGGTGAGCATGGGCAAGGGCATCTCCAAATGGCGCACGTCGATGGTCGTGGTGCGGCCCTCGAACTTCTTCACCCAGGCCTCGAAGTCATCATCATTGCCCTTCACCGTGGCGTCGGGGATGGTGCTCGCCTCCGACTTGAAGAACCAAGTGTGGTAGGTGTTCCCGTCGACCACCTCCGAGTAGACCTTGAAGCCTTGTTTTTCCAGCAGCAGGATCAGCGGGATGGGTTCAAAGTCGTTGATGATCTTCAGCGTTTGTCGTGGCTCCAAAGCCTTCACCTTGCCGAGGATCAGGTTGAAAGGGTCCTTGCCTTCGTTCAGGATCGGGCGCACGTCCAGCTCCAGCACGTTCTCCGGCTTGATGTTCTTCATGAAGTCCGGCATGGGCGTTTGCGTTCCGGCTTCTTCCGGAGCCTCCGCCTTGTCGATGGTGAAACCCAGCGGTTCCAGCTTGGCGAAGAAGGCCTCCGGCGTAACGCCGCCGATCTTGCTGGCCATGCGGATGGTGGTGCGCGAGGCCATCAGTTTGCGCAGCAGCGGGTTGCGCAGCTTGGTGAACTTGGGCGCGATGCTGATGATGGCCTCCAAGGCCGCCGGGTCCTCGCGCAGCAGTGCGGAGATCTTGGTATTGGCGTTGATCGTGATCATGGGTGGTCAAAGGTCCATGGAAAAGTAGGGCCGGCATCCCCAAGCCGATCGCTTGGATCCGCCGGCCCCGCTCGATCCTATCATCATTGCCGTTCTATTTGAACGACCGCTCCAGTTCGGCCGCCTTGGGGAAGAGGATGTTGTTCTCCAGGTGAATGTGCACATGGGTATCGTCCTCCAGCTCGTGCAGCATGCGGTAGAGCAGGGTGTAGCTGGCGCAGGCGTCGCCCGGCAGGCCGTAGCCTTCGGTCACCTCGTTGATCTGGTCCAGCTTCCCGCCTACCGACACGTGCTCTTTCTCCAAGGCGTCCATGTTGTCCTTGAACCGCCCCATGGGGCTGGAGGGCAATGGCTGCCCGCTGTTCTTGGCGGCCACCAATTGCTTGATGTAAGGGAACATGTTGCGCTCCTCCTCGGGCAGGTGTGCGTTGAATTCCGCAGCGACCTCGTCCACCCAACGGCGAACCAGGTGTAGTTCCGGGTGGTTCATCCCGTGTACTTCCTCCACCTTGGCGGCGTATTTCTGGATATCGGGCAGGTTCTTGCGCAGGTAGGCGTGGTGGGTGTTCACAATGAAGTCCACCAAGAAGTCCAAGCCCCATTCGTTGTAGGCCAAGGCCGTGGAGGAGGTCGCCTTGGTCTCCACGCGGAGTTCCTCTTCCACCCGGGTAACGTCCAGGCCCTTGGCGGCGCAGGCTTCCCGCACGGTGAGGTGGCCGTTGCAGCAGAAATCAAGGCCGTATTTCTTGAAGACTTCCGCCTTCCCGAAGTCTTTGGTCACGATATCCGCCAGCGTTTCGACTCCTTGTCCGGTGGGCCGCTTGGTGATCTTCACCTTCCACCATGCCGGGCCCTGCTCCAGGTATTCCCAGGTGAAGACGTCGCCCATCTCGCCCTGCATCTGGTAGTAGAGCGGCTTGGGGTCGTGGTCGTTATGGATGGTAAGGCTCTCGCCCTCCTTCAAGGCATGGTAGCGCGTGAAGATGGTGCTGTGCTTTTCCCGGGGCGCCAGCTTGGTGACGTCCAGGATGTTCTCGCCGGTGGCGTTCTTCTCCTCGATGCGTTTGGTGATCTTCACTTTCCACCAGTCGGGTCCCTGCTCCAAGTACTCCCAGCCGTAGGCGTCGCCGTGCTCGGCCTGCAGGTGGTAGCGCAGCGGAACGGGGTCGTGGTCGTTGTGGATGGTAAGGCTCTCACCACTTTGCAGCGCGTCGAGGCGACCGAAAATGGTGGAGTGCTTGATCGCCGGTGGCAGTTTGGTCACGTCCAGGATGTTCCGGCCCGCCTCGTTGTTGCGGGGCTGTTGCTTGGTCAGTTTCACTCTCCACGACCGGGGGCCTTTTTCCAGGTATTCCCAGCCAATGGTGTCCTGGTGGGTGTGCCCCAATTGATGGCGCAGCGGGGCAGGATCGTGATCGACGTGGAGGATGAGGCTGTCACCGTCCTTCAGATCGGCGATGCGTGCGAAAATGGTGGAGTGCTTCACCGGCGGCGCCAGCCGGGTGACGTCGAGGATGTTTTCGGTCGTTGTTTCCATGTTTCTGCTTGATGATCGTGTAACGGGGCACAAGGTAGGAAGAAGCAACGAATAAAAGCATGATGATGCTTTTATTGGGATCTATAGCGCGGGACTGATCGAGGCCTTGGATCGCGGATACCGGGCGCCGTGCGGTGGGGAAATGACGGTGCAACACACGCGGGGAAAACCCGAGGCTGCATGCCGAGGTATGTGTGGAGGATCCCCAAAACGAAAAAGCCCCGGATCGCTCCAGGGCTTTTTCAATGCGTTTGATCTACCGATCAGTGGATGCTCAACTTCTTCTCCAGGTCCTCCAAGTAGCCGCGGAACTGCTTGTCCGTCTCCTGCAGGTTGTTCACCGTGCGGCAGGCGTGGAGTACGGTGGCGTGGTCCTTCCCACCGCAGTGCGCACCGATGTTGGCCAGTGAGCTCTTGGTCATCTTCTTGGCGAAGTACATCGCGATCTGGCGGGCTTGCACCACCTCGCGCTTGCGGGTCTTGCTCTTCAGCAGTTCGATCGGTAGGTCGAAGTAATCGCACACCACCTTCTGGATGTAATCGATCGACACCTCGCGCGCCGTGTTCTTCACGAACTTGTCGATCATCTGCTTGGCGAGCTCCAGGTTCACCGCCTTCTTGTTGAGGGAGCTCTGCGCGATGAGGCTGATCATGGCGCCTTCCAGTTCGCGGATGTTCGTGGTGATGCTGTAGGCCAAATACTCCACCACGTCCTTGGGCAGGTCGATGCCCTCGGCATACATTTTCTTCTGGAGGATCGCGATGCGCGTCTCAAGGCCGGGCGTCTGCAGGTCGGCGCTGAGACCCCACTTGAAGCGGGACAGCAGGCGTTGCTCCATGCCGCTCATTTCCACCGGCGCCTTGTCGCTGGAGATCACCAGCTGCTTGCCGCTCTGATGCAGATGATTGAAGATGTGGAAGAAGACATCCTGTGTCTTCTCCTTGCCCGCGAGGAACTGCACATCATCGATGATCAGCACGTCCATCATCTGATAGAACTGCTGGAAATCGCCCATGGTGTTGTTCTTCACCGCTTCGATGAACTGCTGGGTGAACTTCTCGGCGGGCACGTAGAGGATGGTCTTCTCCGGGTGGTTGCGTTTGATCTCGATACCGATGGCGTGGGCGAGGTGTGTCTTTCCAAGGCCCACGCCGCCGTATATCAGCAGCGGGTTGAAGGCGGTGCCGCCAGGTTTCTGGGCAACAGCGAAGCCGGCGCTGCGAGCGAGCCGGTTGCAGTCACCCTCGATAAAATTCTCGAAGGAGTAGTTGGGGTTGAGGTGGCTCTCGATCTTGATCTTGCGAAGGCCCGGGATGATGAACGGATTTTTGATCGGGCTGTTCGCCACATCGATCGGGAGGCTCACCGCCGGGTTCTTCACTTCGCGTGCGTTGCTTGTCGGCACACGTACGGTATAAGGGTTGGTGCTCTTGATGCTGTTCTCCATGATGATGGAGTATTCCAAGCGCCCCTCGGCCCCGACCTCCTTGCGGATGATCTTCTTCAACAGGCCGATGTAATGCTCTTCGAGCCATTCGTAAAAGAACTGCGAGGGCACCTGGATGGTCAGGACGTTGTCGGCCATCTTCACCGCCCGGATCGGTTCGAACCAGGTCTTGAAGCTCTGCTGGCTTACGTTGTCCTTGATCACATCGAGGCACCGCCCCCAGATCTTTTCGTGGTCTTTCTTCATAGTGCTACCGGTGGGTTACTCTGGTGGGGGATGGTTGTGTATCGGATCGCTTCAAGCGTCGGTCTCTTTCAGAAGGGAGGCAAATATGAGCAGTGGACGGTGAAAAAAAAAGTCTTTCCGCACTTGTGCGGTCCGAATTAATTGCGATAGTTGCCTCGGGTGTGCTGTTTTCTGCATCCCGCGCCCACCAAGGGTTTCCGAAGGATGTGGAAATCCCGGCAAGGGGTATTTCATACGTGGGCCTAAGCGAAAAGCCGAATGTGCAACGCCTATTTTCAAGGACCTCCCGCAGGGTGCTTTCGGAAGGGTCGTGGAGTTGCATGGTAGGAGGGTGCTTGGCGGTGAAGATAGTACTTGCGCGCCACGATGTCGAGGGCTTTCATCTGCGGACCTTTGCTATATTCCGACCGATGTTCACCCACCAGACCACCCTGCGCGTCCGCTATGCCGAGACCGATAAAATGGGCTACGTCTACTACGGGACCTATGCGCAGTATTTCGAGGTGGGCCGCGTGGAAGCCTTGCGGAGCCTGGGAATGTCGTACCGCCGCATGGAGGAAGATGGCGTGATGCTACCGGTGCGCGACCTCAATGTGACCTATCACAAGCCGGCCTTCTATGATGACCTGCTCACCGTGCGCACTACCATCATCGCGATGCCTTCAGTGCGCATCCAGTTCGCATACGAGGTGCGCAATGAGGCGGGAGAATTGATCAACGAGGCGGTCACCACATTGGTCTTCATTGATCGGAAAACGAACAAACCCTGCCGTGCGCCGGAGGAGCTGTTGGTCGCGCTGGCACCGCATTTCAAAAGAGCTGAAAGCTGAAACTGGAAAGCTGAAAAGGGGGGACAGGGTAACAGAGTTGCAGCCGGCAGGCGTTGAAGCAGCCGTCCGATCACCAGCTACCGATCACTAATCACCCTTCTTCACTCCCTTCACCTCGACACCTATCCTCGTCCAGTTCTCAGTAAGCCCTTCCACTGCACTGCGTGCAACGGCCACGCGCAGTTGGCAACGTTCCGCGTAATCAGATTGGAGGACTTCGCCTTCGTGTAACAGCACGTCGCGTTTCAACTCTTCCACTTGTGCATAGGAGCACTGCACCGTTAGCTCCGCGCGCACCACACGCTCAGTGATGCTGTTGTTCGCCAGCGCTGCTTTCGCGGCGTCCGCAAAGGCGTGTGAAAGTCCTGCCTTTCCCAGCAAGGTCCCACCGAAGTAGCGCACCACGACGATCGCGCAGTAGGTGAGGTCAGCGCCTTGCAATTGCCTTAGGATGGGCTTGCCCGCGCTGCCGGAAGGCTCGCCCGCATCGTAGGAGCGGTACTGTTCGCCGGCATCACCGAGCACCCAGGCATGGCAGATGTGGCGGGCCGTGTGATGCGTCCGCGTGATCTCCACTTGTTGCTTTTTGAAGTCCTCCTCATCCGCGATCGGAAAGGCGTAGGCGAAGAACTTGCTTGCCTTTTCGCGCACCTCGCCCGTGCTTTCCCCGGCCAACGTGAAGTAGTGGTCACTGCTCATGCCGGCGCTGAAATGATGAGGCAGAGCGCGACGATCGAGAGTGCGATGCCCACCCAATGCACCACGCGGAGACGCTCCTTGAACAAAACTATGGACGCGGCAGTGCCGATGAGGATCACGCCCACGTTCGCCAACGGGAATACGATGCTCGCCTCCAGCCCGCCACGCGAAAGGGCCAGTACGAGAAAGTAGATGGAGCCGTAGTTCACGCCGCCCAACAACGCGCCCCAGAACCAGGTGCGCGGCTGGAGAAGTGCAACGCGGTCCGCTCGGAAAACCAGCCAGCACAGGCCGAAGAGCGCGGCGAAGCCGAAGATCATCGTGGGGAAGACCGCTTCGGTCATCGGCGTGACACGGGTGCGTTGCGCGGCATTGATCAGCACGTCGCTGACGGCGCTGGCGAAGAAGATCACCGGGAGCAACCACCAGCCTTTCGCACCGCGCGTGCCGCCGCCCCAACTGCTGAAGGTCACGCCCAGCACGGCAAGTGCGATGCCGCTCCATGCCAACGCGGAAGGCTGTTCACGGAAGATCAGCACGGTGATCAGCACGGTCAGGGCGAGGCTCATCTTGCTGGCCACGGTGGCGGGGGAGATGCCGATCCGTTGCGACGCAAGACCGATCAATTGGAAGAGCAGAATGAAGAGCGCGCCTTGCAATGCGGAAGGCAGCCACAACAGGCTGATGTCGCCCACGGCCCAAGGCTTGGAATAGACGAGGCCGAACAGAAACGCTACTAAGTAGTTCACCACGATCGCCGGCAGCAGTGGGACCTTCCTCCTGTCGAAGAGTTTGAAGAAGACATAGAGCGCCGCGCCGAACAGCGCGGAGAGCATCACCAGGACCATGTGGGTTCCGGGTTGTCGGTACGGGTGTATAAGTGGATACGGTCACTGCCCGAAGTGAATGATCGCAGCGGGGCTGCGCTCATCCTTGGTGCGGCTATTCCTTGTTGCAGAAGCACGTCGCCGACGATCTCACGCGCTTCATCCCACAGACCCGAAGCGATGAAATGCCCCAGCAGTTCACCGCCGCCTTCCACCAGAACGGAACGCACTTTGCGACGATGCAACTCGTTCAGCAGTGTCGGCAACGGATCGCTTTCGGGCGTGATCACCACCTGTTCCACTTCGACGTCCGTGCGCTTCTTCGAGGTGAAGAGCAGGGAGGGGGCACCATCGGTAAAGACCTTGGAGGCCGCAGGGGAAAGTGCATTCCGGTCCAGCACCACGCGTAACGGCGAAAGCCCGGCGACGTGTCGAACGTCGAGCCGTGGATCATCATTCAACACGGTACGACTTCCCACCAAGATGGCCTGCTCCTCGCTGCGCCAGCGGTGTACGAGCACATCCGAAGTGAACGAACTGATGCGCTGCACCGCGCGGCCCGTGCGTGGATGTTGATCAAGGAAGCCGTCCGATGAGCGCGCCCACTTCAGGATGACATATGGACGTTCTTCTTCCAGCGAAGTGATGAAGCGGCGGTTCTGCCAACGGCATTGATCGCGAAGTACATCGGTGATCACGGTGATCCCCGCAGCGCGAAGCATGGCGATACCGGTGCCCGCTACACGCGGGTCGGGATCGGTGCAGCCCACCACCACGGTGCGAATACCGCGCGCGATCAACAGGTCCGCGCAAGGAGGCGTGAGGCCGGTGTGGGAGCAAGGTTCCAGGGAGACATACATCACAGCATCCAGTGGGATCACACCCTCACCGAACGCGTTCAGGCACTCCACTTCGGCATGCGGTCCGCCATGTGCGCGGTGCCAGCCTTCGGCAAGGATGCGGTCGCTTTGCACAAGCACCGCGCCCACCATGGGATTGGGCGCTACTAGCCCCGCGCCGTTCACGGCCAACTGTAAGCAACGTTGCAACCAAGTGGCATGCTCCATGGCGCGAAGGTCGGTGATGACAAGAAGAGTTGAGTGACGGTAAAAATGCACGAACGTATGCGTCGTGGCCATGCCTGACAACCGACAACTAACAACGGACAACTAACTCAACGGCTCTCCAGCAAGCGCTTGATCCGCTCCAGGTCCTCGTCGTTGCGGAAGGCGATCTCGATCCGCCCTTTGCCAGCGTCCGCCTGCTTCACGGCCACGCGCGTGCCGAACATGTTGGAAAGTTCTTTGCCGAGGTCTTTGTGCCGCGTGGCGCTGAGCTTCTTGCCGGTGGAGGATCCACGTCCCGCAGGGCGTTTGTCCTCCCGGGCAAGCTCTTCCACTTGGCGCACGGAAAGCTGGCTCTCCACGATCCGGCGGTAGAGCTCGGCCTGTTTTTGGGGATCACCGATGGTGATCAGGGCGCGGGCGTGGCCCATGGTGATCTGCCGTTGGCGAAGACCCAGTTGGATCTCCGGCGGAAGCTTCAGCAGACGTAGGTAGTTCGCGACGGTCGCGCGGTCCTTGCCGACTTTTTCGCTCAGCCCTTCCTGCGTCAGGTGTACTTCATCTAGCAGCCGCTGGAAGCTGATGGCCACTTCGATGGCATCGAGCTCTTCGCGCTGGATGTTCTCCACCAGCGCCATCTCCAGCATGCTCTCGTCGTTGGCGATGCGGATGTACGCGGGGATCATCTCCAGACCGGCCACCTGCGAGGCACGGAAACGGCGCTCGCCACTGATCAACTGGTAGCGGTCGTAGCCCAGCTTGCGGACGGTGACGGGCTGGATGATGCCCAGCTCCTTGATGCTCTGCGCCAGCTCCAGAATGGCTTCCGGAGCGAAGACGGTGCGCGGTTGGAACGGGTTCGGTTCGATCTGCGATACCGGGATCTCCGCCGTGTTCCCGGCCACCCGCTGGGTTGAAGGATCTTGAATAGGATGCCGTGCGGTGATGTCCGTGCCGGGGTCTTCCAGCAGGGCGCTCAATCCGCGCCCAAGGCCTCGTTTTTTGCTCATTGTTCCTCTGCGATGGCGATGGTGCGCTCCTGTTCTTTGATGCGCGTCAGGTCATTTTTCTGGAGGACCTCGCGGGCCAGGTTCAGGTAGTTCACCGCGCCCTTGCTGCTGGCGTCGTGCATGATGATCGTCTGCCCATGGCTCGGTGCTTCGCCCAAGGCCACGTTGCGGTGGATCACCGTGTCGAAGACCAATTGCTGGAAGTGCGTCTTCACCTCTTCCACCACTTGGTTGGCCAAGCGAAGGCGGCTATCGTACATCGTGAGCAACATGCCCTCGATCATCAGCTCCGGGTTGAGGCGCTGCTGGATGATCTTGATCGTGTTCAGCAATTTTCCCAGGCCTTCCAAAGCGAAGTACTCGCACTGCACGGGGACGATCACGCTGTCCGCCGCCACCAAGGCGTTCACCGTCACCAAGCCGAGGGAAGGGGAGCAATCGATGATGATGAAGTCATACAGTTCGCGCAGCGGGTCCAGTACTTTCTTCATGCGGTGCTCGCGCTCCTCCATGTCGATCATCTCGATCTCCGCGCCTACCAGGTCGATGGAGCCGGGCAGGATATCGAGGTTCGGGTTGTCCGTGGTCTGGATCACGTCCTTCGCAGGGGCACCGTTCACGATGCTCTCGTAAATGCTGGACTGGGTCTCGCGCGGGTCCAGGCCTGTGCCGCTGGTGGCGTTGGCCTGCGGATCCGCGTCCACGATCAGCGTGCGCCGCTCGAGGATGCCCAAGCAAGCGGCGAGGTTGATCGCAGTGGTGGTCTTTCCGACCCCACCTTTTTGGTTGACGATGGCAATGATCTTGGCCATGGGTGCTTTATTTTTCTTGATCAGGGTTCAATGGTCTCCCCGATGGCGGGAAGGAGCAGGTTGATATTGGCCGCGGCGAAGGCGGTCTTGGCGGCTTCGATGTCGATGGTGATCGCCGGGAAGGTGTTGTAGTGCATGCCCACCACGGTGTTCACGCCCATGTAGCGTGCGGCTTCAACCGCGTCCGCATAGCCCATGGTGTAGTTGTCGCCGATGGGCAGGCAGGCGAAGCGAAGGCTGTAGCGCTTGAGCAGTTGCATGTCCAGCATCAGGCCGGTGTCGCCCGCGTGGTGGATGTTCCCCTCGCCGGTGCGGATGACGAAGCCGCACGGGTCCCCGCCGGAAGCGCCGTCGGGCATGGTGCTGCTGTGCTGTGCCACGGTGAGGCGCACCCGGAACGACCCCAGGTCCGCCTCTCCGCCGATGTTCATCGGGGTTGCGATCTTGATGCCTTTGGCCTCGTACCAGGAACAGATCTCCGCGTTGCTCACCAACATGGCCCCGGTGCGCTTGAGGATGGCTTGGGCATCGGCCACATGATCGCCGTGGCCGTGCGAGAGGAGCACGTGCGTGGCCGGGATCTTTTCAATGTCGATCGCCTTCGCCAAGGGATTCCCGCTGATGAAGGGGTCGAACAGCAACTGCGCATCACCGGTCTGTATGCCGATGCTGCTGTGTCCGTAATAGGTGAGTTTCATGCTGAAAGGTTGATCACATACTAGCTTCTGAAAGCCGTTGGGTCAACGTTTTGACGGGGCGAATGTAGCCCGCCATCCACCCCGGTCCCGGTGCCGGTGCCCGGATACTTTTGAACGATCGCCTGTTCCGGGCAGCCGTTCCGGAAGGCCTGCACCTGCTAAAAATCCCAAGCGGGGCGAGAGGTGGGATGACGCTGGCTACCTTCACCGATCGTTGATGGTTTCCGCAGAACGCGCGGCCCATCGGCTTTCCTTCCATTCACTTGGTGGCCTTCCACCGCAATACCGACCCACATGTTCGACCAGATCCTACAATCCCTCGAAAAAGAAGCCGCTCCCGCGCTGATGTCCAAACTGGGCCTCGACCAGAAACAGGCCTCCGGCTCGGTCAATGCGGCCGCTTCCAGCGTGAAGGAGGTCATCTCCGGCGGCGAAGGCTTCGGCATGGACGACATCGCGAATCTCTTCAGCAACAGCCAGAATTCCACGGGCGCCGACGGTATCCTTGGCAAAGTAGGCTCCGTACTGCAGAGCAAGCTCACCGGTCAAGTGGGCCTGGACAGCAACAAGGCGGGCGGTGTATCGGCCATGTTGATCCCTATGATCACCGACCTCATCACCAAGCATGTTGGTGGCGATACCGGCAAGCTCAGCGGCCTGCTCGGCGGACTGACCGGCAACAACGGAGGTATGGCCGACGCCGCGAAAGGCATGCTCGGCAAGCTCTTCAAGTGATCACGTTGCCGGGCGCCCGTGCCACAAGCAGGTGAACGGCAATACGATCTTTAATGGGGAACGGGGCTTCGGCCCTTTTTTCCTTTTCCTTCGTTCCCTCAAACCGTATGTGACCATGCCCACCATAGCCGATCTCACCGCCGCCATGCAGGCCGGCTACACCTTCAAAGGGGACACCATCGAACTGGGCGGACCGCTCTTCAACGGTGAATGCCCGCCGGGAGTCACCGTGAAGCTGCCGCTGCGCATGATGAACCGGCACGGCCTCATCGCCGGCGCCACCGGGACGGGTAAGACGAAAACGCTGCAAGTCCTCGCCGAGCAGCTCTCGCTGAAAGGCGTGCCCACGCTGCTGATGGATATCAAGGGCGACCTCAGTGGCATCGCCGCCCCGGCGGTGAGCAATCCCAAGATCGATGCGCGTCAGCAGAAGATGGGCATCGCGTGGGAACCGCTCTCACTGCCGGTGGAACTGCTCAGCCTCAGCAAGGAACCTGGCGCGCAGCTACGTGCCACCACCAGCGAATTCGGGCCTGTTCTCCTCAGCCGGATCCTCGAGTTGAACGACACCCAGAGCAGCGTGCTTTCCCTGATCTTCAAATACTGTGACGACCAAGGTTGGCCGCTGCTGGACATTAAGGACCTGCGCAGCATGCTCGTCTACACCACCGGTGACGGCAAGGACGAGATCGCGAAGGAATATGGCCAGGTCAGCGGCGCTTCCGTCAGCACCATTATGCGCAAGCTGATCGAACTCGAGCAGCAGGGCGCCGACACCTTCTTCGGGGAACGCAGCTTCGACCCGGCGGACATGTTGAAGCTCCGCGATGGCAAGGGCGTGGTCCACATCGTGCGCCTCACGGACATTCAGGACCGGCCCCGGCTTTTCAGCACCTTCATGCTCTGCCTGCTGGCGGAGATCTACTCCACCTTTCCTGAAGTGGGCGACGCCGACAAGCCGAAGCTCGTGATCTTCATCGATGAGGCCCACCTGATCTTCGACAATGCGACGAAGCCCTTGCTGGACCAGATCGAGAGCATCATTAAGCTGATCCGCTCCAAGGGCGTGGGCATCTACTTCTGCACGCAGGACCCCAGCGACGTGCCCGACAGCGTGCTCGGCCAGCTCGGCATGAAGGTGCAGCATGCCCTACGCGCCTTCACCGCCAAGGACCGCACCACCATCAAGAAGACCGCGCAGAACTATCCGCTCACCGATTTCTACAACTCCGAGGAACTGCTCACCTCCATGGGCATTGGTGAGGCCATGGTCACGGTGCTCGGTGACAAAGGCATGCCCACGCCGCTCGCCCACACACTGGTCCGTGCGCCCGGCACGCGCATGGACATCCTAACGCCGCAGGAGCTGAAAGACCTCGTCGCCAAGAGCGAGCTCGTTCCGAAATACAACGAGGTGATCGACCGGGAAAGCGCCGCGGAGATCCTCGACAAGCGGTTGAAGGAACATCAGGAGGTGGAGGATCTGAAGGATCAGCCGACCAAGAAAGCGAAAGCGAAGAAGGAGGAACCCGGCGTGCTGGACAAGATCAGCAAGAACACCATGGTGCGACAGCTCGGCCGTACAGCATTGCGTGAGCTTACCCGTGGATTGCTGGGCGTGCTCGGCGTGAAGGCCCGCCGATGAGAACATTGAACTGGCTGAGACTGATTTTTGTCGCCTCGTTGTTCGGTACAGGCTGTGGCATGGCCGTGCAACAGGACATCGGTGGTGCGCAGCATAAAGCAGTGCCGGTGGAGTCCCTGAAGTCAATGAAGGGACAAGCAGTTGTGAGCTACAATGTGGAGAACCTCTTCGACACCAAGGACGATCCCGCGATCAACGACGAGGACTTCCTGCCCAGCGGAAAACTCGGTTGGACCGATGCCCGCTACCGCCAAAAGCTGGAGCACCTTGCGGAGGCGATCACTTGGGTCGGAGATGGCCCGCCCGTGATCGTCGGGCTGGCTGAAGTGGAGAATGTCACGGTGCTGAAGGACCTGATCGGGACCGGCCCGCTGAAGAACGCGGCATACAACATTGTCCACTTCGATTCACCGGATGAACGCGGCATCGACGTGGCCTTGCTGGTGCGTTCGGCATATGCGAACGTGCTGCACGCCGAACCCCTGCATGTGGATCTTGGAAGCGACCGCACGCGCGACATCCTGTACGCGGAACTGCAGTTGGCCGACGGCGATACGCTTCACCTTTTTCAGGTCCATTGGCCGAGCAGGGGCGGAGGGGAGCGCGAGTCCGCGCCCAAACGAATGACCGCTGCCGGCGTAGTACGCAACAAGCTGGACGACCTGTTCGCAATAACCCCGAAGGCCAAAGTGCTCATCATGGGTGACTTCAATGATCATCCGGAAGACGCCAGCATCCGTGAAGGATTAGTGGCCGCATGCGATCTCTCCTCGAAAGCAGACCTCTTCGACCTGATGTGCTTGGAACAACCGGCCAACAGCGGCAGCTACCAGTACAAGGGTGAATGGGACTGGTTGGATCAGATGATCGTAAGCAAGGCATTGATGAGCAGCCCCGGCATCGTCATCGGACCGGCGAGCGCATGCCACGATGAACGGCTGTTCTTCAAGCACCCCAAGTACGGCCCTTCACCGGACAAGACATACAGCGGCGGGTACTACAAAGGCGGCTACAGCGATCACTTGCCGGTGGTGGCCAAGTGGCGGTGAGGAGCGAACCGATCAATCCTTGTCTTCAAGGTCCGCCTTCTTGATCTCCTCGTCCAGGATCTCATCGATCTTCTTCCGCGTCACGTCGTTGATCTTGTCGTCCGTCTTGGCCTGCTTCTTCATGAAGCGGAACATGGCGTTCTTCTTGATCTCGTAGGCCACGTACTGCGTGTATTCCTTGGTGGTCTCGTTGTAGCGCGTTTCCTCGCCGACCTTCCGCAGGTCCGCCATCTCGGTGTTCATCACCTCCCGCACTAGGGACTGGAACTTGTCGGACACATCGGCGGCCTCTGCGTTTTCCGTCTGTCCCAGATATTGGTCCGTCACGGCGCGGATGTTCGTCCTCACTTGGGCGGCCAGCTGATTCTTCGCATCGATGTCGGCCTTGCCGCGCGCGATGTTCTGCTTCACGCTCACACCGCTTCCGGTGCCGCGGAAGAAGCGGTTGTTGCTTTCGTACTTATTGCCCGCGAAGGGCATCTTCACCTTGGCACCGGCGGGGCTGCTGCTTTTGCAGGCCGGAAGCGAAAAGGCCAGTAAGGCCAGTAGGGGAAGCAGGGTGAAGAATTGGGCCGGTCTGCTGGGGAAGGATCGCATTTCGATTTTTTTGGTACTAACGGAAAATCATGCCAAGGATAGGTGACACAATGGAATTAGACCGCCCGTTCCCGGAAAAATCCGCAACTTTCGCAAAACCCGTCCACCATGAGAGCATTAAAAACACTGCTGATCATCCTCCTTGCCGTCGTGGCCTTGGCGGTGATCTTGGGCTTGATGGGCCCGAAAAGTTCCACGGTTTCCCGGTCTGTTGTGATCCATGCCAAGGCCCCGACCGTTTTCGCACATGCCAATTCTTTGCAACACATGCAGGAGTGGAGCCCTTGGGCCAAGAAGGACGCGAACATGGAGGTCACCTATTCGGGCGACGCCGGCGTTGTGGGCCAGACCAGCACGTGGTCCGGGAATGCCGATGTGGGCAAGGGAAAACAGGAGATCACCGCGCTGGTCACGGACAAGACCATAGACCTGAAGCTCACCTTCATCGAACCCTTTGCGGCGGAAGCGGCGGCCGATCTGGCCTTGGAGGCCATGGGGGACAGTACCAAGGCCACGTGGACCTACTCTGGAGAGAATGGCTTCTTCAGCAGGATCTTCCTCATGTTCAACGATATGGACAAGATGATCGGGCCCGACTTCCAGGACGGTCTCCTGCAGTTGAAGGCGCTATCCGAGATCGATGCGGTGAACATGGCCGCCGCCGACGCGGCCAAAACTTATCGTGGATACCGGATCGAGACGGTGGAGCGCCCTGAGATGACCTACGCGGGCAAGCGCGACGTGGTGAAGTGGGAAAAGCTCGGGGCCTATTTCGGGAAAGTATTCCCCCAGTCCGTACAAGCGGTGAAAATGGCCAAAGTGGAAATGTCCGGGGCACCGAGCGCGCTGTATTACAAATGGGACACGGTGGGCCACCAGGCCGATGTCTTTGCCGGCGTGCCCATTCAAGCGGCCTCGGACGTGAAGGTACCCGGATGTGAGATAGTTACCGTGCCGGCCGGCCAGGCGCTGATGATCGTCCATACAGGACCACTGGACGGCACCGGTATGGCGCATGAGGCCATGGACGACATAATGGCGGCAAAAGGTCTACACCTTCGATCGGCGGCGGTGGAGGAGTATCTCACCGACCCCACGCAGGAGCCGGATACCTCGAAATGGGTGACGAACATTTACTATCCGGTGGAATAGGGACGGATGGTTCTGAAGTAAGGGCTGCCGAGTTGGTGGCCCTTTTTCTTTCTGGGGGCGTACGTAGGCTTGAGGAAGAGGGAGGGATTGCGCGAGGCGCGCTTTCCCGGAGGGGGAGGCTTCGATCGGCGACCCGCCACGCGGGTCCCGCATGAATGCCGAAGACCGCTCTTCCAAGCGAGCTTGGTCGCGGCCTTCAGCATTCATGCCCCCGCTGCGCGGGGCCGATCGGCGGAGAGGGAGGGATTCGAACCCCCGTTACCCGTGAAGGTAAAGCGGTTTTCAAGACCGCCGCATTCGACCGCTCTGCCACCTCTCCGTTGTGCTACTTGTCCAATGGCGCGCGAAGTTATCCGATGATGATCAATGACGAAGCCCTCCGCAAAAGAGGGCTTCGGGTGTGGAGCAAAAGAGATTCGAACTCTCGACCTCCGCATTGCGAACGCGGCGCTCTAGCCAGCTGAGCTACTGCCCCATGCCGCAAATATCGGAAGAGTATTGATCCATGCCCTCGGAAATTGAGATCGCGGACACCTTTCCGTTGATCGTGCACCGTGGAAGGGTTGCCAGCAGCATGCCTTGGGACCTCCGCCAAAGTGTGGCAACGGCCAACGCCGGGATGTTGAAGACCGCGCCCCACCTTTGCCCGATGTCACTCCGCACAGTCAAAGCCTTCTTGGACGAGCACCGCGAAGCCTTGGCAACCCTTCATGGGCCGGCAGAGGCACGTGCCATGCTCCGTGCTGTTTTTCAGGACCGTCTCGCTTTGGCCTCTCCGGAATTGGAGCCGGAGCGCCTGCTGGATCCGGAGGAGCTGGCATCACTGCAGGAACCGCTGGAACGTTTGCGGGCGGGTGAACCGCTCCAATATGTGCTCGGCCATGTGGATTTTCTTGGGTTGCGGATCGCTGTGGATCCCCGGGTATTGATCCCCCGCCCGGAAACCGAGGAACTGGTGGACCGCATCATTCGCACTTCCGATCAACCTCCTGCTACCGTTGTTGATATCGGCACAGGCAGCGGCTGTATCGCTTTGGCCCTAAAGAAGGCTTTTCCGCAAGCGAAGGTGGTCGGGGTCGATATCAGTACTTCCGCCTTGGAGCTGGCAAGAGCAAATGGCAAAGCGAACGGACTGGAGGTGGAATGGCCCGCGTGCAGTGCGCTAGGGCCGGAGCTGGCACCCCTGCTGAAAAAGGCGAAGTCGCTCGGAGGAATGCTCGTCGTGTCCAATCCGCCCTACGTCCCTGTTAGCGACAAAGCTTCCATGCAAAAGCAGGTGCTGCGGCATGAGCCGCACCTCGCACTCTTCGTGGAGGATGCCGATCCCCAGCTTTTCTATCGCGCCATCTCCACCGCATCCGCTTCAGCCATGGGGACTGGGGATGTGCTCTGGTTCGAGGCCCACTATCGCCATGCCGCCGAAACCATGGCCGTGATAAAGGCCGCCGGTTTTGCGGAGGTGGAATTGATCAAGGACCTTTCCGGAAACCCGCGTTTCATTCGCGCGCAGAGGTGATCTTTGCACGCATGGACCGGGAACAGGCCGCAAAGCGGATCGCGGAGCTCAGCAACGAGCTGGAACGCCATAACCACCTGTATTACACGGAGGCAAAGCCGGTGATCTCCGACCGGGACTTTGATCTCTTGATGAAGGAGCTGGAAGCCCTGGAAGCCCAATGGCCGCAGCTCGCTTCGCCTAACAGCCCGACCCAGCGTGTGGGCGGCGACATCACCAAAGAATTCGCCACGGTGCCGCACCGCTGGCCCATGCTCTCCCTCAGCAACAGCTACGGCCGGGAGGAGGTGGAGGAGTTCGTGCAACGCATCGTGCAGGAACATGGCAAGGTCACCTTCACCATGGAGATGAAGTACGATGGCGTGGCCATCAGCCTAACCTACCGGAACGGCGAACTGGTGCGCGGCCTCACACGCGGCGACGGGGAAAAGGGCGACGACATCACCGCGAACGTCCGCACCGTACGCTCGATCCCGCTGCGCCTACGCGGCGATCCGCCAGCCGAACTGGAGGCGCGCGGAGAGATCCTCATGGGCCGCAAGGCGTTCGAGCAACTGAACAAACTACGGGAGGAGGAAGGAGAGGAACTCTTCGCTAACCCGCGCAACACCACCGCTGGCACACTGAAGATGCAAGACCCGAAGATCGTGGCCAAGCGCGGGCTTCAGAACTTCATCTACACGCTCCAAGCCGAGGAATTGCCCACGCGCAGCCAGTACGACAACATCATGCAGTGCCGCGAATGGGGTTTCCGTACGCCGGACCCGGCCAAGCGGTTTATCGAGCAGGCCGATACGCTGGAGGGCATCATGGACTTCATCGCCCATTGGGACAAGGCGCGGCATGATCTGGACATCGCAATGGACGGTGTGGTGATCAAGGTGGACAACATCGACCTGCAAGAAGAATTGGGCCTGCGTTCCAAAAGCCCGCGCTGGGCCATCGCGTACAAATTCCAAGCGGAGCAGAAGTTCACCCGGCTCAATGGCGTGGAGTTCAACGTGGGCCGTACCGGGGCGGTGACCCCCGTAGCCCTGTTGGAACCCGTGGAACTAGCCGGCACCACCGTGAAGCGCGCCAGCATCCATAACGCCGACCAGATCGCCAAGCTCGACCTCCATATCGGCGACATGGTGCAGGTTGAGAAAGGAGGTGAGATCATCCCGAAGATCACTGCTGTGGACATCGATCGGCGCGAGCCGGATGCCGAGCCGGTGAGCTATCCCGCGCTATGCCCTGCCTGTGGCACCGCCCTCGTGCGCGATGAGGGCGAGGCGCAGCACTACTGCCCGAACGAGCATGCCTGCCCGCCGCAGATCGTCCGTAGGATCGAGCACTTCGTAAGCCGGAAGGCCATGGATATCGACGGACTGGGCGGGGAGACCGTGGAGGCCTTGTTCCAAGCGGGCCTGATCCATAACGTGGCCGACCTCTACGACCTCAAGCAGGAGCAACTCCTTGAACTTGGCAAAGGCTGGGGAGACCGCAGCACGCAACTGATCATCGACGGCATTGCGGCCAGCAGGTCCGTACCCTTTGAGCGGGTGCTCTTCGCCCTGGGCATCCGCCACGTGGGGGAAACGGTCGCCAAAAAGATCGCCCGCGCCGTGGGAAGCATCGATCGCCTTGCCGCCTTGACCGCGGAAGAACTCACCTCCGTGGATGAGGTCGGGACGGTGGTCGCAGCCAGCATTCTGGATTTTTTCACCGCTGAAGGAAACAGGGCCATCATCCAGCGACTTCGCGAAGCGGGCCTGATTTTAGCCATGGACATTACCGCCGAACGTCCTCAAGGCGACCGCCTAAAAGGATTATCTTTCGTGGTCTCAGGGGTTTTTGAGACCTTCACGCGGGATGGCCTCAAGGAGGCGATCGAGGACAATGGTGGAAAAGTGAGCAGTTCTATCAGTAAGAAAACGAGCTTTGTGGTCGCCGGCGCCGATATGGGCCCGGCGAAACGGGTAAAAGCTGAGGAATTGGGAGTGCAAGTGATCGACGAGGTTGAATTCAAGCGCATGATAGAGGGATGAAGCTGCTCGACAGCATCAAAGAATGGCTGGGCCGACGTGCGCTGCTGAAGGAGACCGCTCCCGATCGCAGACCGGTGGCCAAGAACCTGGCGGCTTCCGTGAAGGTGGGCATTCTA
Source organism: uncultured Flavobacteriales bacterium (assembly GCA_963706125.1). Lineage (GTDB taxonomy): Bacteria > Bacteroidota > Bacteroidia > Flavobacteriales_F > PHOS-HE28 > PHOS-HE28. The sequence continues at coordinate 333,229 of CAVPLQ010000003.1, read as the reverse complement.
TACGTGGTCACCGACGAGGACGCGCACAACAAAGTCCGCAATTACGTCAAGAAGATCAAGGAGGAAGTGGGCATCACCAGGATCATGGCCTTGGGATATTTCGATGGCAAGGAGCTACCCTTTTACCTCCATGCCAAGCTCAATTTCGATGTCTATTCCCTGAAGGACCTGAACTGGTACCGCATCCCGCACGGGAACATCGTCCAGAACTTCATCGCGGAGGAGTACGACGTGCTCATCGACCTCACGGTTCACGACAGCTTGCCTCTCCAGTATGTGATGGCCAAGAGCAAGGCCCGCTTCAAGGTGGGACGCCTTGGCGATACCAATGCACATTTCCTTGATATGATGATCGATACGGCCGGTGCGGACAGCCTTCCCCAACTGATCGCCAATATCCACCGGTACGTGATGATGATCAATGCCCCCAAGGAGGTGCCTTCCTTAAACTGAACATTTCAATGGATAACCGTTTTCAAGGTCTCGGCGTGGCCCTTATCACGCCCTTCCGCGCCAATGGCGCTATCGACCATGCCGCATTGGCCAAGGTGATCGAGCATCAGGTGACGGGCCGCATCGACTTCCTCGTGGTGATGGGTACCACCGGCGAAAGCGCCACCATCTCCATCGAAGAGAAGAAGCAATTGCTGGCGCAGGTGATCGAGGTGGTACACAACCGCGTGCCTATCGTGCTGGGCATCGGGGGCAACAATACCGCCGAGGTCATCGAGCAGTTCCAAGCCTTCGACATGGACGGCGTGGACGCGATCCTCAGCGTCAGCCCGTACTACAACAAGCCCACGCAGGAAGGCATCTACCAGCACTACAAGGCGCTGGCGCAAGTGAGCCTGCGGCCCATCATCCTTTACAACGTGCCGGGCCGCACGATGAGCAACATCACCGCCGAGACCACCCTGCGCCTCGCCCGTGACTTCAAGAACATCATCGGCATCAAGGAGGCCAGTGGCAACCTGGACCAGGTCGGTTTGATCCTGAAACACCGCCCCAAGGATTTCCTCGTCATCAGCGGCGATGATGCCCTCACGCTCCCCATCCTCGCCATGGGCGGCGATGGTGTGATCAGTGTGATCGGCAATGGCCTGCCGGAAGAATTCGCACGCTTGGTCCATTCAGCCATGAAAGGCGACTTCGCGACCGCACGCAAAGAGCACCTCAACCTCATCGAGCTGATCACCCTCCTCTTCGTGGAAGGCAATCCAGGCGGTATCAAAGAGGTGCTGAAGTCCCTCGGCCTCTGCGACGTCCACATGCGGCTCCCGCTGGTTCCTGTGAGCGAAGGCACAGCCAAGAAGATCTATCACGCCTTGGCGGATGCGGAGGTGGTGAAAATGTGATGGGGGAGTTGTTCGTTGCCCGTTCTCAGTTGTCAGGCATGGCCGCGCACACCCCGCGACCGTCCAATGGCTCCGGAGCGAGCCACTCCAACCTGACAAAGGAGTCAAATTCAACAAGCATGCACTTCTCTGCGCCTCCGCGCCTCTGCGTCCATCACCACTGATGAACCTCATCGCCCTCGACTTCGAGACCGCCACCAACGCGCCGGACAGCCCGTGCGAGATGGGTCTGGCCATAGTGCGCAACGGTGAAGTACAAGAGGTGCGCAACTGGTTGATCAAGCCAAGGCAGTGGCCGTATTTCTCTCCGTTCACCATGGCGGTGCATGGCATCCGTCCGGAGCATGTGGCAAATGCCCCGAGCTTCGCGGAAGTATGGGAAGAAGCCATGCCCCTCATGCATGGTGCTGTGATAGTGGCACACAATGCAGCATTTGATATGAACGTGTTGCGCAGCACGCTTCTGAGCCATCGCCTGCCGCTGCCCACCTTCAGCTACTTCTGCAGTGTGAGCCTGTGCCGAAGGGTGTGGCCGGGCCACAAGGGATACGGGCTGGGACCGATGTGCCAAATGCACGGTATCCGCTTCGCGCACCACCGCGCGGGGAATGATGCCGAGGCGGCGGCGAAGCTGGTGCTGTGCGCGAGCAGAAAGACCGGCAGTTCATCCGTTGAGGACCTGCTGAAGCAAAGCCGATTGAAGTTCGGCGGATTGAGTCCGCAGGAGCACCGGACACCTGGAGGGAAGGTGACGGTGCTGGGGAGATAGTGGTCGGTTGTCCGATCTCAGTTGTCAGGGGCTACTGTGCGTTGAATGAGCCACAGCGCAACGTTCGCATTCAGCAGTCGTAATGTTCCCACTATCCTTCAGAGATCGCTTTTGCATAACCCGGCTTGGACTGCGGGTATCGGAGAGCGGTCGGAGAAAGGTCGGAGAATACCTGACAACCGACAACCGACAACCGACAACGGGCAACTAAAAAAAAGGCCACCCCTCTCGGAATGGCCCTTCAGTGCCGGATGTGCTCCGGAGAAAACTCTACTTCACTTTGTCCACGATGGCCTTGAAGCCTTCCGCATCGCTGAAGGCGATCTCGGCAAGGGCTTTACGGTCCAGGGTGATCTCGGCTAGCTTCAGCTTGTTCATGAAGACGCTGTAGGTGAGGCCATGCTCGCGGACGGCGGCGTTGATACGCTGGATCCAGAGGGCGCGGAAGTCGCGCTTCTTGATCTTGCGGCCGATGTAAGCGTGGTTGTATCCTTTCTCAACGGTGTTCACCGCAACGGTGAACACGTTCTTCCGGCGGCCGAAATTGCCTTTGGCCTTCTTGAGGACCTTTTTGCGGCGGGCGCGGCTGGCGACTTTATTCTTTGCGCGTGGCATCTTGTCTTTGTTTTCGGGCTGGAGCGTCCGTGCGGTGACGGCTCTTTGGTGCTACAAGCCCTGGTTGACCCCGCCGTTTACCCGGCGGGAAACGGTCTTACTTCAGGAGCAGCAGGATAGCCTTCTCGTCGTGGCTATGCACCAACGTGGTCTTCTGCAAGTTGCGCTTGCGCTTCTTGTGCTTCTTGGTAAGGATGTGGTTGTGATACGCGTGCTTGCGCTTCACTTTACCCGTGCCAGTAAGCTTGAAACGCTTCTTGGCGCCGGATTTCGACTTCATCTTCGGCATGGCCTCTCTGTGTTGATCGAACGTTCGGGGCGCGAATTTCGTGTTTTTTCCTGAATATGGGACAAACCTGCGGATTTTTCTTCGCGACCTGTCTTCTCAAAAAGGAAAAACCGCAGATGTTGAAGTTGGACGCAGAGACGCAGAGGCGCAGAGACGCGGAGAAATGAAGCGGGGTGGTCGGAGTTGCTGGTACAGGGTACAGGGTACAGGGTACAGGGTACATGCCAACTGCCAACTGCCAACTGCAGCCTACCAACTGCCAACTGCAGCCTACCAACTGCCAACGGACAACTACTTCTTCTTCTTCGGGATCAAGTACATCATCATCCGCTTGCCTTCCAGCTTCGGCATGCTCTCCACAACGCCGATGTCCTCCAGCTCTTGGGCGAACTTCAGCAGCAGGATCTCGCCGCGCTCCTTGAAGACGATGGTGCGGCCCTTGAAGAAGACGAACGCCTTCACCTTATGGCCTTCCTCGAGGAAGCGGCGGGCGTGCTTGAGCTTGAAGTTGAGATCGTGCTCGTCCGTATTGGGGCCGAACCGGATCTCCTTCATCTCGATCACGGCCTGCTTGGCCTTGATCTCCTTCTGCTTCTTCTTGAGGTCGTACAGGAATTTCTTGTACTCGATGATCCGGCACACGGGCGGATCGGCACTGGCGCTGATCTCCACCAGGTCCAGGCCTTTTTCCTCGGCCATTTTCAGGGCCTCTTCAATGGGGTAGATACCCTGCTCAACATCCTCGCCAACTACGCGCACCTCGGGAACCCCGTAGATGCGGTCATTGATGCGGTGCGGATCTTCGCGGACTACGCGACCGCGCGGACGGCGGCCGCCGGAGGGGCGGGGTGGGCGTGGGCCCAAGGGACGGAAGGGGGGTCGTTTTGCCAAACTTGCTGTTCGTTCGTTTTCCTGATGATACTAGGCTGCGGAAAGGCTGGCCTGCGACACGGTCCTTCACCAACTTTTCAAATTCTTTGGGGGGCATGGGACCCAGGTCGCCCTGGCCATGTTCACGGACGGAGACGGTACCCGCTTCGGCTTCTTTTTCGCCAATGATGAGCATGAACGGCGTCTTGGCCATTTCCGCGTCGCGGATCTTGCGACCGATCTTTTCGTTCCTCTCGTCAACGATGGCGCGAATATCGCATTCTTTCAGCAATTCAGCCACTTGTTGCGCCGTTTCGTTGAATTTTTCACTGATCGGAAGGATCACCGCTTGCTCAGGTGTCAGCCAAAGCGGGAAGCGCCCGGCCGTATGTTCGATCACCACGGCAAGGAAACGCTCCAAGCTGCCGAAAGGTGCGCGATGGATCATCACCGGGCCGGTGTTTGGCGTTGTCGCTGCCGATGTATTCCAGCTCGAAACGCTCAGGCAGGTTGTAGTCCACCTGGATGGTGCCTAACTGCCACCGGCGGCCGATGGCGTCCTTCACCATGAAGTCCAGTTTCGGGCCATAGAAGGCGGCCTCACCGTATTCGATGAAGGTCTTCAAGCCTTTTTCCGCAGCGGCCTCGATGATCGCCGTTCTCGGCCTTTTCCCAGTTCTCGTCGCTGCCGATGTACTTGGTACGGTCCACTTTGTCCCGCAGGCTGATCTGCGCCTCGTAGTCATTCAGGCCGAGCGCCTTGAAGACCAACAGTACGAGGTCGATCACCTTCATGAACTCCTCCTTCACCTGGTCCGGGCGGCAGAAGAGGTGGGCATCGTCCTGCGTGAATCCCCGAACGCGCGTTAGCCCGTGCAGCTCACCGCTTTGCTCGTAGCGGTACACGGTGCCGAATTCCGCGAGGCGCAGTGGCAGGTCCTTATAGCTGCGCGGGCGGCTGGCGAAGATCTCGCAGTGGTGCGGGCAGTTCATGGGCTTCAGCATGAATTCCTCGCCCTCGTGCGGGGTATGGATGGCCTGGAAGCTGTCCTGCCCGTATTTCTCGTAGTGGCCGCTGGTGACGTAGAGCTGCTTCAGCGCGATGTGCGGCGTGGCCACCTGCTGGTAGCCGCTCTTCTCCTGCGCGGTCTTCATGAAGTTGATGAGCCGCTCCCGCAGCGCCGCACCCTTCGGTAGCCACAACGGCAGGCCCATACCCACTTTTTCGCTGAAGGTGAACAGGTCCAGTTCCTTGCCGAGCTTGCGGTGGTCACGCTTCTTGGCCTCTTCCAGCAGCACGAGGTATTCGTCCAGCTCCTTCTGCTTGGGGAAGGTGATGGCGTACAGGCGGGTGAGCTGCTTGCGCTTCTCGTCGCCGCGCCAGTACGCACCGGCCACGCTGAGCACTTTCACGGCCTTGATGGAGGAGGTGTCCGGCAGGTGCGGCCCGCGGCAGAGGTCGGTGAAGTTGCCTTGCGTGTAGAAGCTGATGGTGCCGTCCTCGAGGCCGTCGATCAGCTCCAGCTTGTATTCGTCGCCCTTCTCCTTGAAGTAGGCGATGGCCTCGGCCTTCGGAACTTCGCGGCGCGCGAAGACCTCCTTCTTGGAAGCCAGCTCCTTCATCTTGTCCTCGATGGCCTTGAAGTCAGCGTCGCTGATCACTTTGTCGCCGAGATCGATGTCGTAGTAGAAGCCGTTCTCGATGGGCGGCCCGATGCCGAATTTGGTGCCCGGGTAAAGCGCTTCCACGGCTTCAGCCAACAAGTGCGCGCTGCTGTGCCACATCGTGGCCTTGCCTTCGTCGTCCTTCCAAGTGAGCAGTTGCACGGTGCAATCGCCGGGCAAGGGGCGGTCGGCATCCACCACTTGGGCTTCTCCTCCTCCCTCGGAGGAGGTTGGGTGGAGGGCTTTCACCTTGGCGGAAAGCACATTCCTCGCCAATCCTTCGCTGATGCTGCGGGCCACGTCCATGGCCGTTGCACCTTGCTCATATTCCCGGATCGTTCCGTCCGGCAGGGTCACATTGATCTTCATAGGTTCACATTTCCCGCCATACCCCGCATCCAGTGCGGGGCAGGCTTACGGCGGTGAAAGGGCGGCGAAGGTAAGGATGCCCCTGAACGAATGAAGCGCCCTCTGGAAGGACGCTTCATTCATAAATGGAGGTGAGGTTTAAAACTTCACCGTCAAGCCAAGATGGATCAACGTGATGCCATAGCCTAATTCCGCGTACGCACCGATCTTGTCTGAGAAAAAGTAGCGTGCCCCTACGAATGCACCGGGGCCGAAACCGCTTCCGGAGTAGGTGTAGTTGTTCAGGTAGCCATATGACCCGTAATCTGTGTTGTCCTTGAAGGAAACGGATTTATAGGCGAGCAGGACTCCTGCATAGGTATCCAGTTTGTCCGTGTGCCATTCGTTGTAATGCCAAGTGCCGCGAGCGCCCACTACGATGAATGTGTAGCGGTAATCGTAATCATAGTAGAAGTAGTCCTGCTTGTATGATGTGGTCTTGTAGCCCACATAGCCGCCCAAGCCCCAAGTGCCGGGTCCGAGTTCACCCATGGCATGGTCGAAGTGGAGTTCGAATGCCGGGGATTGTTTCACCCCACTTCCGGACCATCCAACGTTGTAACCACCAAGTATACCAATGCCCGCGCCCAAAACATTGTCGCCTTTTTCGAATTGAGCGCTTGCGGCCATAGGGATGCTTGCGGTGGCGGTCAGCAAGCATAGTGCCTTAAGAGTCTTTTTCACATTCATCGTGTTCTGGTTTGTTGGTGCAAATATGAAAAGATCCCTTGGAATGACACGACAGGGATCCACGTATTGATCCACCAGATCTGCACGGCCCCCTGTGCATATCGTCCCCCGGAAGTGGCCTTACCTTGTTTTCGGGGCCTCTACGTTTGAGGTGAATTCCAAACCCATGCTCCTCAACTCCGACGAAGTCTCGATCGACATCGGTGCCTTACTATTGCGGCTTACGGCCGGAGGCACGTTGTTCTGGCAACACGGCTTTTCCAAGCTCATGCGCTTCGGAGAGCTTTCATCCACCTTTAGCGACCCTATCGGAGTGGGCCACGCCGTCAGCCTTTCGCTGATACTCTTTGCGGAAGTGCTCTGTGCGTTGCTGGTGCTGTTGGGGATGTGGACACGCCTGTCCACCATTCCGCTCATCATCGGCATGGCAGTAGCGGCCTTCATGGCCAATGGCGACAAGCCCTTCGTCAAGCAGGAACTCGGCTTCCTCTACATGATGGCCTTCATCGTCATCTTCTTCATCGGCAGCGGCAAGTACAGTCTGGGCCGATTGAGCTTCCGGTAGGGGGAAGACCACTGACTGTAACCGCCAAGACGCAAAGAACGCCAAGGGGAGCGGAGGAGCCGACAAGAGAGCTAACCGCAACGGGCGCAACGAGCGCAACGGTCCGATATGCGTCGGACGCATTGCAATGCGTGGAGCAAACTTGGCGCTCTTTGCGTCTTGGCGGTGAAACCAACCACGTCACCTCCGGCAAAAAACCTTGGCGCTCTTTGCGTCTTGGCGGTAAAACCAAGACCGCTACCTCCGGCCAATCCTCCTCAAAAACTCGCGATCGTCTCCGACTGGTATTCGCCGGCCTCCAGCTTCGCCTTCACCGTATTGAAGCTCTCAATGGTGCGCTGCACATCCTCCAAGGAGTGCGAAGCGGTAGGGATCAGGCGCAGCAGGATCTCGCCTTTCGGGATCACCGGATACACCACGATGCTACAGAAGATGCCGTGGTTCTCACGCAGGTCCACCACCACATTGGTCGCTTCAGGCACGCCACCCTTGAAGTACACGGGTGTTACACAACTGTTGGTCACACCGATATCCAGTCCCGCTTCCTTCAATCCACTTTGAAGGGCATTCGTGATCACCCACAGCTTCTCCATCAGCTCGGGCATGGTGCGCATCATCTCCAAGCGCTTGATAGCGCCAATGACGATGGGCATGGGCAGGCTCTTCGCGAACATCTGGCTGCGCATGTTGTACCGCATGTACATCATCACATCCTCGGGTCCGCTGATGAACGCGCCGATGCTGGCCATGCTCTTGGCGAAGGTGCCGAAGTAGACATCGATCTGGTCCTGTACGCCTTGATGGTCCCCGGTGCCGCGACCGTGCTCGCCCATTTGCCCGAAGCCGTGCGCATCGTCCACGAAGAAACGGAAGTTGTACTTCGCCTTGCGCTCCGCGATCTCCTTCAGCTTCCCTTGGTCGCCGGCCATGCCGAACACGCCCTCGGTCATCACCAGGATCCCGCCTCCGGTCTGCTCGGTGAGCTTGCGGGCATGTTCCAACTGCTTGTCGAAGCTGGCCATGTCGTTGTGCTGGAACATGAAGCGCTTCCCTTGGTGCAGGCGCGCACCGTCCATCATGCACGCGTGGCTTTCGCTGTCGAACACCAGCACGTCCTTGCGGGTGAGCAGCGCATCGATGCAGCTCATGCAGCCTTGGTAGCCGAAGTTCAGCAGGAAAGTGTCCTCCTTCTGCATGAAGTCGCTGAGCTGGTCCTCCAACTGCTCGTGGTACTTGGTCTGCCCGCTCATCATTCGGGCGCCCATGGGGTAGGCCAGGCCCCAGTCGGCGGCAGCCTGTGCGTCAACCTTGCGGACCTCCGGATGGTTGGCCAGGCCGAGGTAGTTGTTGAGGCTCCACACCAGCACTTCCTTGCCACGGAAGGTCATGTGCGCGCCGAGCTCGCCCTCGAGCTTGGGGAATGCGAAGTAGCCGTGCGCCTCCTTGGCGTGGCGGCCGATGGGGCCGGCGTCCTTGCGGATCTTGTCGAATATGTCGTTCATGGTCGGTTGATGATGCCTCTGATAGCGTCGGCGAAGGTAGAAATCGGAACGGGTTGACGAGTTGTGATTTATGTGGTTGCACGTTTCCACTTTCAGCTTTCTGCTACTTCATTCGCCAACACATGCGAAACATCTTCTCCCCGCGTTGGTGCGAAGGCTACATTTGCCGCCCGTAATGCGCGTCCCCCTCCTTTTTACCGTGCTCATCGCCCTGTTGCTCGGCTCCTGCAGCGAATTCAGCAAGGCGGTGAAGAGCACCGATGTGCAGTTCAAGTACCGCACGGCCGTGAAATACATGGAGAAGCCGGACTACGACCGGGCCATGCCGTTGCTGGAGGAACTGCTCAGCCTTACCCGGGGGGACACCCTGTACGAGCCGGTGAGCTACTACTACGCCATGGCCATCTTCGGGCAGAAGGACTACATCATGGCCAGCTATTACCTCGGCAATTTCGCCAAGACCTTCCGCAACAGCGTGCATGCCGAGGAATGCAGCTTTTTGGCCGCCTATTGCCACTACAAGGAGTCGCCTGAGTTTGAGCTCGACCAGACGGACACGCAGATGGCCATCGACAAGCTGGAGCTGTTCATGGTGCGCTATCCGGACACGGAGTTGAAGGATTCCAGCAATACACTGATCGATGAACTGCGGGTGAAACTGGAAAAGAAGGACTATTACGGGGCCCGGCAATACTTGCGCACCCGGTACTATCGTTCCGCCAGTGAGGCCATGCAAGGGTTTCTGAGGAAATGGCCCAATTCCAGCTATCGGGAAGAGGCGCTTTTTAGCATCCTTCAGGCCGACCATGACCTGGCCGTGAACAGCGTGGAGGACCGGAAAGTCGAACGGATCGAGGCCGGTATCCGATCATTCAATACCTTCGCGGACGCTTTTCCCCAAAGTGCACGCCTTCCACAGGCCCGTGCGCTGCTCCGGGACCTGACCTCCCAGCAAAAACGATCCCAACGCACGCCGACACCATGAACCCGAAGTACCTGAACGCCGCGAGATCCACGGTCACCCGCAATGTGAACCAGTTGGATCCCGAGACCGGCAACCTTTACGAGAGCATCGTCATCATCAGCAAGCGGGCCAACCAGATCGCCGTGGAGATCAAGGAGGAACTGAACGAGAAACTGGAGGAGTTCGCCGTGAGCGGCGAGAACATCGAGGAGATCTACGAGAACCGCGAGCAGATCGACATGAGCAAACAGTATGAGCGCATGCCGAAGCCTTCCGCCATCGCCATCGAGGAGATGCTCGAGGACCGTATCGTGTTCCGTCGCCCTGAAGAGGAGACGGCCTCCGCCGAGTAATTTTCTACGGAAAGGATGGGTGCTGCATGCGTCCTTCCACGCAAAGTGCTGCTGGGCGTTACCGGCGGCATTGCGGCATATAAAGCACCCCTGCTGGTGCGCGCCTTGGTGAAGGCCGGCGCGGAAGTGCAGGTGGTGATGACCCCCGCCGCGCACGGTTTTGTCTCGCCCTTGGTGCTTTCCACGTTGAGCCGGAGACCCGCATTGACCGAAATGGTGGACGGGAACGACGGCACCGTGACCTGGAACGACCATGTACACCTGGCGCGTTGGGCCGATGTCCTGCTGATCGCCCCGGCCACGGCGAACACCTTGGCCAAGATGGCCCATGGCCTTTGCGACGACCTGCTACTGGCCTGTTGGCTCAGCGCCGAATGCCCCGTTTTCGTCGCGCCCGCCATGGACCTGGAGATGTACCGCAGCGCCGCGACCCGCGCCAACATCGCCCTGCTCAAGGAACGCGGTGTGCAGACCATCGGGCCGGAAGAGGGCGAACTGGCCAGCGGGCTGAGCGGGGAGGGGCGCATGACCGAGCCGGAGGACATCGTGACGCACTTGGCGGATGCCGTGATGGGGCGCTCGCCCTTGGCGGGGAAGACCCTGCTGATCACCGCCGGGCCCACGCACGAGGCCATCGATCCGGTGCGCTTCATCGGCAACAGCAGTTCGGGCAAGATGGGCTTCGCTCTGGCGGAAGAAGCCGCTGCGCGCGGTGCGCAGGTGGAACTGATCACCGGCCCCGTGGGCTTGCAAACACATCACACGGGTATCAAGCGCACCGATGTTGTTTCTGCCGCACAGATGGCCGAGGCTGCCAAGGCGCGGTTTGCCGCATGCAACGTGGCGATCCTCAGCGCCGCCGTGGCCGATTGGCGACCCGCCACCGTTGCTGATGCCAAGATGAAGAAGAAGGAAAGCCTGCCGTCCTTGGCGCTGGAAGCCACGGAGGACATCCTGGCCTGGATGGGAGGCTCCAAAAAGGAGGACCAGTACTTGGTGGGCTTCGCCTTGGAGACCGATAACGAACAACGCAACGCCGAGGAGAAGATCGATCGCAAGAACCTCGACCTGATCGTGCTGAACTCCTTGAAGGACGCCGGTGCCGGCTTCGGCCACGACACGAACAAAGTGACCTTGATCGACCGCGGCAAGAAGTCCACGGAACTGCCGTTGATGTCAAAGACCGAAGTGGCCCGTGCCATCCTTGACCGGATCGGGATAAGTTTGCCCCATGCGAAGTAAATTCCTTGCAATGTCGCTCATTTTGGCCTTCACCGCCGCACAGGCGCAGGAGTTCAATTGCAAGGTGTCAGTGATCGCACCGCAGATCCAGAGCACGCCCAAGCGCGTGTTCCAGAGCATGGAGACCAGCATCACCCAGTTGATGAACACGCGCCGCTGGACCGCCCTGAATTTCAGCCCGCAGGAACGCATCGACTGCAACATGCTCCTCACCATCAATGAACAGAGCTCCGCGGACCGCTTCTCGGCCTCGCTCCAAGTGATCTACTCGCGTCCCGTCTACGGCTCCGATTACCTGAGCCCTGTGGTGGACATCCTGGACAACAGCGTCCAGTTCACCTTCCTGGAGAACACGCAGATCGATTTCGCCCCCGAGCGCTTCACCAACAACCTCTCGTCCGTCGTGGCTTTCTATGCCTACTTTCTCTTGGGCGTGGACGGTGACACCTATTCGCCCATGGGCGGCAGCGATTTTTATGCCCAGGCACAGACCGTGGTGAGCAATGCGCAGAACGCGAGCGAATCCGGATGGAAGGCTTTCGAGGACCAGAAAAACCGCTATTGGCTGATCGACAACCAGCAGCAGGGCGCGTTCCGGCCGCTGCGCCAGTTTCTCTACGACTACCATCGCAACGGTTTCGATGAGATGTCCACGGACGCGGCCAAGGGCCGGAAAGCCTGCGCTGCCGCTATCGAGACGCTGAAGTCCGTCCACCAAGCGAAGCCCAGCAGCTACAACCTGCAGGTGCTATTCAATGGCAAGTACAACGAGCTGGTGGATCTTTTCAAAGGCTCCGATCCGCAGGAGCGAGCCAAGGTGTACAACACGCTGCAGATCATCGATCCAGGCCACATCACCCAGTATATGGAGATGATGAAGGGGAGCCGGTAGGGCGGAGCGGACGATATGCTTGATGGCTTATGCTTGATGTCCGATGTCTTATGCGCGTTTGTTGACTTAGGACATCGGACATAAGACAACTGAGCATACGCTGACCTTCCATCCGCTCAGATCCCCGATCTTCACGCCCCGATGCTGCGCCGCCTTTCCATCCGTAATTACCTGCTGATCGAGCAATTGGAGCTTGATCTCGGCCCCGGACTTACTGTGATCACCGGCGAGACCGGCAGCGGCAAGAGCATCGTGATCGGTGCCTTGGGACTGGCCATGGGCGAACGGGCCGAGGGCAATTTGCCCCGCGATCCGGCCAAGCGCTGTGTGATCGAGCTGGAAGTGGAGGCGGAGCAGGGCATCAAGTTCATGGAGGAATGGTGCCGCATCAACAGCGTGCCGCAGGAATCACCCATGATCCTTCGCAGGCAGTTGGAACCGGGTGGCCGCTCCCGTGCCTTCGTGAACGACACGCCGGTGCGCTTGGAACAACTCCGTGAACTGGGCGAAGGGCTGGTGCATGTCCACAGCCAGCACCATACGTTATTGCTGAACACGCCGGCGTTCCAGCTGGGGCTGTTGGACCATTTCATCGGTCACGGTGCGGCAGTGAAAGCATACACCGAGCGCTATCATTCCTGGAGAATGGCCAAGGAAGCATTGGGGACGGCCCGCGAACAAGAGGCGCAGGCCCAAAGCGAACGCGACTACCTGCAATTCCAGTTCGAAGAGCTCGAAGCGGCACGCTTGGTGGCCGGGGAACAGCCGGTGCTGGAGCAGGCACTCGCCCGCGCGGAGCATGCGGAAGAATTGGTGACCGCCTTGCGCGGCATGGAAGAAGGCGTCAGCGGCGACCGGGCCATCACGGCACAGCTTTCCGCCATTAAGCAGAACGCCGCCAAGGCCGCTCGGTTGGACCCCGCCGTGAATGTTCTGCTGGATCGGTTGCAAGGTGCCTCCATCGAATTGAAGGACATCGCCGAGGAAGCCGGGCAATTGGCGGAACAAATTTCCATCGATCCCAAGGAGGCCGAACGGCTGCGCGAGCGTTCGGACCTGCTTTCTCGCCTTCAGCACAAGCACCGCGTGGATGAGGCCGACGCCTTGATCGCCTTACGCGATGAACTGGGTGAGCGCATCAGCCACATCGGCTCGTTGGTGGATAGCGTTAAGGAATTGGAGCAGAACGAAAAGGCCTTGCAAGCCGAGGTGTTGAAACTGGCGGAAGGTGTCAGCGCCAAACGGACCAAGGCCACCGCACCGCTTGCGGATCAGGTCACGGCGATCCTTCAGGACCTCGGCATGCCTCACGCGGCATTCCGTTTCAAACTGGAGCGCACAGAGCCCGGCACAAGCGGTATCGACAGTATACGGGCACTATTCTCCGCCAACAAGGACCGCGCACCCGAGCCCTTGGACAAGGTGGCCAGCGGCGGTGAGCTTGGCCGCGTCATGCTCGCCTTGATCAGTCTTGCCGCAGCAAGCAAAGAACTGCCCACCGTGATCTTCGACGAGATCGATACCGGCGTCAGCGGCGACACGGCCAACCGCATCGGTGTCTTGCTGGCCCGCATGGCCGCTCAACGCCAAGTGCTCGCCATCAGTCACCTGCCGCAGATCGCCAGCAAGGCGGACACCCACTTGTTAGTGACCAAGGACCACGAGGCCGAGCAGGTGCAAAGCGATATCCGCCCGCTCGACGCAAAGGAGCGTGTGGAGGCCCTGGCCCGGATGCTCAGTGGCAAGAAGACCACCAAGGCCGCGATCGAGAACGCCAAGGAGCTGCTGAAGGGGAAGGAGTGAAGATGTCCGGGAGAGTAATGGTGGTGAAGGTGGTGAGAAGGGTAGAAGAGGTGAGGGAGGTGTGGGGCGCCTGGATGACCGGATAGTTGGTACGCGGTTGGGCGGGTGCGGCGGCCATCATCGAGCGGGAAGGGCGGGCCGGAGGCCCTAAAGCCCAGCACACTCGGCAAGTAGCCGAGCGTGTGCATCAGCGTATTATTTCGTTGCGCTCGTTGCGAACGTTGCGGTGGAAAACCATCAAGGGTATAGGCCGAGGGGCATGCCGTTGCGGTGGAAAACCATCAAGGGTATAGGCCGGGGGCATGCCGTTGCGGTGGAAAACCAAGGATGGATCCGGAGAGCCGTCTATCTTCGGGCCGAAAACCGACACACATGGCCTACGGACTATTGAAGGGGAAGCGCGGCGTGATCAGCGGCGCCTTGAATGAGCAGAGCATCGCTTGGAAGGTGGCCCAGCTGGCACACGAGGAGGGAGCGCAGTTCGTGCTCACGAATGCTCCTGTGGCCATGCGGATGGGCGAGATCAACAAGCTGGCCGAGAGCACCGGCTCGATCATCATCGGGGCCGATGCCACCAAGGACGAGGACCTGGAGAACCTTTTCGTCGGGGCCAAGGAGAAGCTCGGCGGCCCTGTGGACTTCGTGCTCCACAGCATCGGCATGAGCCCCAATGTGCGCAAGGGAAAGACTTACGACAACCTCAACTACGACTGGTACAAGCAGACGCTGGACATCAGTGCGATGAGCTTCCACCGGATGATCCAAGCCGCCGTGAAGGCCGACGCCTTGGCCGATGGCGGCTCCATCATCGCCCTCAGCTATATCGCCGCGCAACGGGTGATACCCGGTTACGGTGACATGGCCGACGCGAAGGCGCTGCTGGAAAGCATCGGCCGCTCCTGGGGCTACCACTTGGGCAACACCAAGAAGATCCGGGTGAACACCGTGAGCCAGAGCCCGAGCAGGACCACGGCAGGCAGCGGCATCAAGGGCTTTGACAACCTGTTCGACTTCGCCGGGGCGATGAGCCCGCTAGGCAATGCCCCGACCGAGGACTGCGCGAATTATGTGATCGCTCTTTTCAGCGACCTCACCCGGTACGTCACCATGCAGAACCTCTTTCATGACGGGGGCTTCAGCACAAGTGGTGCCACGGTCCGGGTGGTGGAGAATTTCACTGCGGAGTGAGCGGAGCATGTGCTTCCGTGGTTGAATTCCGGACGTGCGCCATTGCCCATGGGTAAGTGGCCTTCGTGTTACCTTGCTCCTCCATTGCCCACAGTTCCATCCCGTAATGATCCATTCCTTTCGAAGCGCCCTGCTGGCTTTCATAATGCTTGCGGGGTTCTCTGCAACAATTGCACAGGACGGCAAAGCCTTCGTGAAGGATGCCGAAAAAATGCGGGCCGCCGGGCAGCTGGATGATGCCTTGGAGCAATACGGATTTGCCGTCCGCGTGGACTCCAACTATGTGAAAGCCTTGCTGGGCCGGGCATCGCTGTACTTGGACATGGGCCGGATGGCGGACCGCATGGCCGACATGGAGCATGTGGCGCGCATCACTCCGCGCGATGCCGACAACCTCACGCTGGCCGCCATGGCCTGCTTGGACGCCTTGGCCCCGGAAAAAGCCCTGCACTATGCGGATGAGGCCTTGAAGGTGAAGCCCAAGGCCATGGAGGCCCTGCAGACCAAGGTGCGGGCCTGTTTGGCCCTGAAGGATGTCCCCGGAGCATTGGCCGCCGCTGACGCGGCGTTGTCGCTCAAGGCCACCACCGACACCTATTACCTGCACGCGCTCTCGCGCATGGCCTCTGGCGACTACGCAACGGCGGACGTGGACTTGGACAAGGTGCTGGAATGGAACCACCTCTATGAGGCCGCCTATGTGGCTTCCGGCGAGACCCAGTTGAAACTTTATCAGACCTACCGGGGCACGTCCATGCAGATGCGCGCGTTGGAGAAGGCCATCAACCAGGGCACCTTGGGCCTGCAATTGAACCCGGCCAGCACCGAACTGCTCATCATGCGCAGCAAGGCTTGCGCCTTGCAGAAGGAGTTCGGGAAGGCCATCGACGACGTGAGCAAATGCGTGGCCCTGGGCCGGGAGGACACCGTGGTGTACTACCAGCGCGCACTTTATTACCACGGCTTTGGGCAGGAACAGAACGCCGTGAACGACCTCAACAGGCTCTTGCTCGAGGCCCCGGACAATGTGCGCTTTCTGCTCCTGCGCGCTGAATGCCGCGAAGCCAACTTGGACCTGGACGGGGCAGCACGGGACCTCGGCTTGGCCGAAAAGCAGATGAAAGGGAACCCCGCGTACGCTGCTGCCGACCTCAAGGCGATCACCACTAGCAAGGAACGGATACAGGCGCGGGTGTTCGAGATGAACCGCGAGGCCGATCCGCCGGCGATCACCGTGGTGGAGCCCTTGCTGAAGAACGAAATGGTGCAAGTGAGCAGCGCGTTGACCAAGGTGAAGGTTGCCGGACATGTCCGCGACAAGAGCCTGCTGAAAGCCATCCTGGTGCAGGGCATGGAGGCGGATTTCGATCCCGAGGAAAAATCCCCGGAGTTCCGTGCGACCGTACCCTTGGCGGCGAACGCGAAGGAGATCGAGGTGATGGCCGAGGATGTCTATGGCAACCGCTCCACCACCACGCTGAAGGTCCAGCGTACTGAGGGCGATCCACCGGCGCTCAGCGTTGCGCAACCCTCGATGTCCGCGGACCGTGTGGCGGTGCTGCCCGCCGGCAAGGACCAGATCTTCGTGGAAGGCCGGGCGGCCGACCCCAGCGGCATCCGCTCCGTGATGGTGGACGGCATGTTCGCCAGCTTCATCCCCGATACCATCTCCACGGACTTCAGCATCAAGCTCGACATCACCGGCAAGAACCACTTCACCGTGCGGGCCGAGGACCGCTACGGGAACGTGACCGAGACGGTGTACATGGTCCAACATGCCGCACCCGTGGTGGCGGCCGCGAAACCAGCACCGGAGAAACCAGCGGCATCCCCCATGGGCACGGCCTGGGTCGTCTACATCGAGAACGGCAACTACAAGAACCTGCCTGCCCTGCCGAACCTGGGCATGGACAAGATGCGCAAGGCTTTTTCCAAGTACCAGGCCCAACGCACCATCGTGAAGAAGAACTTATCCAAGACGGAACTGGAGCGGTTCTTCAACATCGAGCTGCGCGACCTTGTGCGCAGCGGACAGGTGAACACCCTGTTGGTCTGGTACGAGGGCCACGGTCGCAGCCAGGGCGGAAAGGCCTATTGGATCCCCGTGGACGGCAAAGGCGACGATATATATACGTTCTACAACTACGGCCCGCTCAAGGGCCTGATGGAGAACTACAGCGAAAGCATCAAGACCACCCTGGTGGTGAGCGATGCCGCCGGGAACGACCCCAGTTTCTATGAACTGACGCGGTAAACCGGTCCTCCCGTACATTGCACGGCCATGTTCCACCGCATGTACAGAAGTATTCTTTCGGCCTTGTTGCTTTTGGCCGTATTGCAGGGCCAGGCACAGCGCTACTTCTTCGAGAACGTCGCGGTCCGGGACGGCCTGCCCGCATCAAAAGTGTATGCGCTCCTGCAGGACAGCACGGGCCTGCTTTGGATCGGCACGGAGGCCGGGCTGGCCAGCTACGACGGAAACAAGGTGAAAGCCTATGGTGCGGGCGAAGCTCTGGCCCCTAGCGGTGCCCGCAGCATCTTCCTGGACAAGGACCTGCGGCTTTGGGTGGGGCACTTGGGCGGTGGAATCAGCCTTCGCGAAGGGAACCGCTTCCGCAGCTTGAAATTGGAAGGCACCCCGCCGACAAAGGATATCACGGATGTTGCCCAGGACGAAAAAGGGGCGATATGGGTGGCCACCTTCGGCGATGGAGCTTACCGCATCGGCGATGTGCCGGGCGAAGGCCCGGTGAAAGCCGATCAGTTCAATGAGGGGAATGGGCTCAGTTCGCGCATCACCGGAATGACCCGCTTGAACGACGGCAGGCTTCTTTTCCTTGAAGCGTCGGGGGACATGAAGGTTTGGGATGCCGGGAAGGAAGCTTTCACCCCCTTCAAACCCAAGGGACTCCCCCTGTTGATGGGCGTCACCACGGTATTCCAGGACAGCCGGGACGGCCTGTGGATCGGGACCCAGAGCGCTGGGGCCATTAACGTGGAGGCCAAGACCGGCAAGATCACCACCTATGACATCGCCTCGGCGTTGCCCAGCAATTTCGTGCTCTGCTTCGGGGAGGACGAGCAGGGGCGGATCTGGGTGGGCACTTGGGACAACGGTTTGGCGCGCATCGAAAAAAACGGCATCCGGCGGTTCAATACGGATGATGGCACACACAGCCAGCGGATGCGATGTATTGCCCGGGACCGCGAGGGCAACATGCTCATCGGTACCCATGACGCCGGGCTGGAGATCTACAAAGGGGACCGCTTCCGGTCCTTCACCGAGGACGACCATTTGGTGGACAAGCAGGTCTGGGCCATGACGGAGACCGGGGATGGCCACCTCTGGTTCGGCACCAACGGAGGCATCACCATCCTGATCCCCGAACCGAACGGCGCGGGGACCATTCGCCACCTCACCATGCAGGGCGGCCAGCTCACCAGCAACCACGTGCGCGCTCTGGTGCAGGACCATCGGGGCCATATCTGGATCGGCACCGAGGACGGCGGGCTTTTCGACTTCGATCCGGGCACTTTCCGCCCCAGCAACAACCTGGAGGTGGCCGGTAGCATAGCCGAGAACAAGGTGACCGCCTTGGCCGTAGGGGTCAGGGGGGAGCTATGGGTGGGCACCATCAATGGGCTCGTGCATTCGGTGGACGGATCCATCCCCACAGTGCTGCATGTTGCGGACGGCTTACCGAGCGAACATGTCAGCGCACTTTATCGGGATGCAAAAGGCGTGCTGTGGGTCGGGACCTCCAGCGGAGGTGTCGCCCGGGTGCAGAATGGTAAGGTCCAACGCTTGGACCTGGGGTTCACCTATAGCCCGACAAGCTTCGCCGAGGATGGCCAAGGGAGGTTGTGGGTCGGTACCGAGGGAAGGGGCATTCTGGTATTGAAGGACGGCAGGCAGGTGACCAGTTATGGGACGGATCAAGGGTTGATCAGCAATTCCATTCGCTCGCTCGTCACCGATGCGGCGAACCACGTCTGGATCGGGACGAACCGCGGACTGAACGAGTGGGATCCCGCTAAGGACCATTTCATCCGGTATTCCGCCCGGAGCGGCTTCACCGGGATCGAGGCCAAACCCAACAGTGTGTTGCGCACGGCCGGTGACCTGTGGTTCGGAACGGCCAATGGCGCTGTTTGCGTGGGGCCGCCACAAGGCCTGAACAAAGTGGTGCCGCCCACCGTGGCCATCCGCGGGTTGAAGGTGAACCTGGAGGACAGAACACCGCGTGCCGGCGTTGAGCTGGACCATACCGAAAGCAATGTGCGCATTGAATACGGCAGCGTGAGCCTCAGTGACCCCGAGGCCGTGCGGTACCAGTACTTTCTGGAGGGATTGGACGCTACGTGGCAACCCCTCTCAGAGGAGACCGATGTGCATTATCCATCGCTTCCCGCAGGGCACTATGTGTTCCAGGTAAAGGCCGTTGGCCGTTCCGGTCTGTTCAGCCCCAAGCCTGCGGAATTCAAGTTCACGATACTCCCACCGTGGTACCGCAGTTGGTGGTTCTATGCTATCGTTGCCATCGTGGTGATCGGCGGTACCATCAGTTATGTAAAAGTGCGGGAGCGCCAATTGAAGATGCGCAATCAGATCCTCGAACGCCGGGTGGTCGAACGCACGGAGGAGGTGGTGGCCCAAAGCAAAGAGATCGACGGGCAGAAGGTGCGCATCGAGGAGCTGCTGCTGAACATCCTTCCCAAGGTGGTGAGCGATGAGCTGCGGGACACCGGGAAGGCCACGGCACGCCGGTACAATGAGGTTACTGTCATGTTCACGGACATGAAGGGCTTCACCATGATGGCGGAAAAGATGACCCCGGAGGAACTGGTGGCCGAACTGGACGAATGCTTCGTGCGCTTCGACCGCATCACCGCCCGCTACGGCATCGAGAAGATCAAGACCATCGGGGACAGCTACATGAGCGCCTGCGGCTTGCCTGCACCCGTGGAACACCATGCCCTGAGGGCGGTGCTGGCGGCGATCGATGTGCGGGAAGAAATGGACCGCTGGCACGCGGAGCGGGAAGGAACGGGCAAGGAGGCCTGGGTCCTGCGCATCGGCCTGCACTCCGGACCCGTGGTGGCAGGCGTGGTGGGCAAGAGCAAATTCGCCTACGACATCTGGGGCGACACCGTGAACACCGCCAGCCGCATGGAAAGCAGCGGTGCGCCCGGCGAGGTGAACGTCAGCGGGACCACATATGAACTGGTCAAGGAGTACTTCATCTGTGAGCACCGTGGTCAGGTGGATGCGAAGAACAAGGGCAAGATCGACATGTACTTCGTGCGCAGGATCAAACCCGAGTACAGCAGCGACAAGAAAGGTCTTGTGCCCAATGAGCGCTTCCTTGAAGAAGTGGGCCTGGGCGTGGAGGTGGAAGTGGGATAAGCTGGCACTCGCGACACGCGAGCATCAGCTAGGCAGCGGCCATTTACAGCTGTCCGGATGCACAATCGAGCCTCTTGCCCGAACAGAGCAAAAAACAACAGAGGCCACGTCATTGGACGTGGCCTCTGTTGCTGAAAAAAGAATGTTCCCCCTTAGCGCTTCACCACCCGGTGGGTGACCACCTTGTCCGCGCCTTGGACGCGCAACAGGTAGACGCCTTTGTCGAAGTCGGTGAGATCGAGCGGGATGCGGACGCTGCCTGATGCGTTCGGTACGCTCTCTTTCCAAACGGACTGACCGGCGGCGTTGAGCAGATCCAGCTGCAGGCTCTGTGTCTTCTGAAGGTCCATGGTGATCACCGTGGCCTTGTTGGTGGGGTTGGGCACCACGCTCACACTGCCATCGCCCATGTCCCCGGCGATCACACCGGTGGAGATGTCACCATAGATCGTTCCGGTCTCGTCCGCACCTCCCAAAGCGAGGTAGTAGTCGGCATTGTTCAAGCCGGTCCACGTGTTGTTCACCAAGCTGAATTCCGCCGTGCCGGTCACCGGGATGGTCACCACCGTGTATTCCTGTCCGGCCACCCAGTCGGAGGGGATCCATTGCATGGGCGTCATGCCAAAGCCCACAAAGATCTGGTAGCGGTCGCCACCGGCGTCCTGCTCTCCGCCGCTGCGGCTGATGGGGATATAGGTGCTCGCAGGAGATTCCTGCTGGATCGCGCCCAGATGGGCCTCGGATCCGGCATCCCATTTCACCGTGAACACCAAGCTGCTGACCATGCCGTCGAAGTTCGCGCTGGGCCGCAGTTTCACCTCTAACTGCCCGTCGTTGTTGGGAACCATGGTGATGTCCACGTTCGAGGCTTGAAGGGATGTGGCCGCTAAAAGCACGCCGAAGAGCGAAAGCGGCTTGAGGAAGGAGTGAAGCTTCATGGTAATGAGGATGTTAAGCAAAAGTAGTCCGAAGTCCCGGTCCAATGCAACCCCCCGGCACATTGTTCTCCACGATCGACGGCGGACCTACCACGCCGGACGAACGGGATGGCCCAATATCGTTCGCAGCTCGGCGATCATCAGCGCAGTGGCGCCCCAGACCACCTCGCCATGGATATCCCAATAAGCCGCCGTACGCACCGCCCTGTCAATACCCATGCGGAAAGGCTTGCGGTGTAATATGTCGTCCCGTAATAGTTCCTCCAGTGGTACGGCGAGCAGCTCTGCAACTTCGTGCGGATCAGGGCACAATGTGCCAAGGTCCGCGCACCAAGCCACTACAGGTGTCACCAAGGTCCTGCTCGGTGGGATGTGGATGCGGCTGAGCTCGCCGATCACCTCGAAGCCCGCAGTGCCCGCTCCGGTCTCTTCCCGGAATTCGCGCAAGGCCGTGGCATGCAGGGAAATATCGTCCGGCTCGCGCTTTCCGCCCGGGAAACCGATCTGCCCGCTGTGTACGCCCTTGTACACCGGGCGGCGCATGAGCAAGGTGTGGTCGACGCCTTGCACCGGGTGGATCAGCACCAGGACCGCGCTTTCACGCGGCGGTGGGGAGCGTGCCAAAGCGGCCTCGATGGAGGGCCTTGGATAGCCGCTCAGGTCCGCGAAGGCCGCATGGCCCGGCAAGGGTCCGCGCAGTGCGGTGCGGAGGTCGGAAGGGGTGAGCGGCACGGCGGTTTACTTGTTCTCGATGGCATCGGCCAATTCCTGTGCCTCCTTGCGGTAGGTCTGTGGCTTGGAAGCGATCCAGCGGGCCTGCTTGGCCGCCCGTGCGGTGTCGCCTTCACAAAGCCAGCAGAGGGCGTTGTACCATTCCACCTGGTCGCTGAAACTGCGGTCCTTGTAATTCTCCATGAAGTCCAGGTGCATCTCCGCCTTGTACGGATGCCCCGCAGCCAATTGCGCGCTGGCCATGTACATGCGTGCGGTCATGTTGTAGGCGTCCCGGTCCAGCACGCGCTGCAGGCCGGTGATGGCATTTTCATAATCCGTGTCCGCGTAGAAAGCCATCGCGTCCAGCAGGTCCGCGTTGAGCGCATTGCGCGATCGATCGCTCACGTGGTCAGGGTAGGGCGTGAAAAAGCGTTCGCACAGGGCTGCCGGATCGTTCGGCGTGCAGGAGAAGGCGATCAAGGCGAGGGCAAAAGGGGCGAGCAGGCGCATGGGTGCAAGTTAATCCGGCGCTATGGCTTTTTTAATGTTCGTCCAGCGGGAAAGGCACCATGGAACGACCGTGCGTTCAGCAGGATGAAGCCCGCGCGCCCGATGATCTGATCGGCTGGGACGAAGCCCCAGTAGCGGGAATCCGAGCTGTTGTCGCGGCTGTCACCCAGCACGAAGTAGTAGTCCTGCTTGATCGTGTAGCGCTCTGCGGCCTGGCCATTGATCAGCAGTTCTCTGCCGGAGACCTCCATCACGTTGCGCTCATACCGGCTGATGATGCGGTCGTAGACGGGCAAGGTGAAGGAGGTGACCGTCACGGTGTCACCGGCGGCGGGCACGCGCAAGGGGCCGTATCTGTCATTGTTCCAACGGAAATTCGGGCCGAAAGGGAAAAGGTGGCCGGGAGAGCCGCTAGCAGGGCCGCGACGCTCCACGCTGACCACATCGGGGCGTGCCCGCAATTGGGCGGCCAGGTCTGAGTTCAAAGGAAGGTCGATCACCGTATGGCCCGGAAGGACAAAATCCGCAGGAAGGCCTATCTGTGCCAGCAGGTCCGTGGCGTTGGTACCGCTTTTCAGCCGCACCGCCCAGCGTGCCGTTTGATGCGCGGACGGTGGCATGGCCATACCGTTGACGAAGACTTCGCCGGCACGCAGCTCCACCAGATCCCCCGGTGCACCGACGATACGCTTGATCAGAAGCTCGCGCTCGCCCTTGGGCCGGTCGTCCTGTACGGGGTCGCGGAACACGATGATGTCCCCGCGATGCAGCCCTGTCCATACCGGCCAGCGCTCCACGCCCACGAGGTCGCCCGGCAGTAGCGTGTCGAACATGCTGGTGCTGCGCACGGTCACCCAGCGCAGCACGAAGAGATGCATCAGCACGAGCAGGCCGATGGCGATGAGGAAGGCCTTTCCCCATTCCGGGACCCGGCCCCAGATCGCCTTCAGCTTCATCTTACCCGGGAGAACAGCCGCTTCCAGCGGATGCCCATGGGGAAGCCGCCCTTCTCCGGATCGGCAGTGAGCCATACCAGCACGGCCTTGCCCACTACGTGGTCATTGGGAACGAAGCCCCAGAATCGCGCGTCCTGCGAGCGGTGCCGGTTGTCGCCCATCATCCAGTAGTAGTCCTGCTGGAAGGTGTAGGTGTTGGCCTGCTTGCCGTTGATCCAGATCGCGCCGTCCTTCACCTCCAGCGTGTTGTGCTCATACGCGGTGATGGCGCGCCGGTATAGCGGCAGGTTCATCTCCGTGAGCGTGATGCTGGCCCCGGCCTTGGGCACCCACAGCGGGCCGAAGTTGTCTTCGCTCCAGTCGTAGCGTGGGTCGTTCGGGAAGATCGGCCAGAAGTCCTTGGCACCGTAAAAGCCTTTGGGCTTGGCCTCGCGCGCCATGCCGGTCACGTTGCCGAAGTTCTTCAGCGCCACCGCGTTCTGCTGCGTCAGCGGCATGTTCGCCGTGCTGTTGTCTTCCACCACGTCCGTCGTGGTGACGTCGTACTGGTCCTTCAGTACCTTTTTGTTGAAGCCGTCCTTGATCGTAAAGTTGTACTGGTACTGGCCCGTGGCGACCAATGGTTCCGGCTTTCCGTTGATGTGGACCAGGCCATCGATCACTTGCACGGTATCGCCGGAAATGCCCACGCAGCGCTTGATGTAGTTCTCCTGCTTGTCCACCGGGCGGATCAGGATACCACCCGTGGGAGCACTGCCCTGTCGGCCGTCCGGCATGGTGAACACGACGCGGCCCCGTTCCAGCAGGTTCTCCCGTCCGCACATCCGTGCGAGCTGGTAGTAGCTCATGTTCTGATAATTCGCCACTACGGTGTCGCCCTCCGGAAAGTTGAAGACCACGGCATCACCGCGCTGGGGCGTGCCGAAGCCCGGCAGGCGCATGTAGGGCAGCTCGAACCAGTTGGTGAAGCTCGGCGTGTTCGTGGTGAGCGGCAGCGTGTGGTGCGTGAAGGGAAAGGTCACCGGCGTCATCGGCAGGCGCGGGCCGTAGCTCAGCTTGCTCACGAAGAGGTAATCGCCCACCAACAAGGATTTCTCCATGGATTCCGTGGGGATGGTGAAGGCCTCGAAGGTGAAGGTGCGGAAGGCCGTCGCCACGATCACCGCGAACAAAATGGCATCGCCCCATTGGCCCAGCATGTTCCGTTTATGCGAGCCCATGGGGATCGGCCCCACCCACTTGTACTTGTCGTTGAACGCCAAATTGGGCAATTCCACCCAAGGGAGCACCACCATCACCAAGTGCTCCTTCAAGGTCCGCTTGCCCAAAGCGATGCTGGTGTTCACGTTGTAGATGATCAGCATCAGCAGGTTCACGCCGGGGACCAGCAGCAGGATCAGCCAGTACCAGGGCTTTCCGAGGATCTTGTTCCACACGTACAGGTTGTAGAACGGCACTGCGCCCTTCCACGCCGGAAGCCCTGCCTTGGCGAAGATCTTCGGCAAGCAGATGAACAGGGCGGCGATGTAGAGCGCAAAAAGAGACCAAGCGATCATGCGATGGGATTCAGGACAGGGCGCAAGGTGCGCACAAGGCGAAGTTCTTCAGGACTAAAGTTTGCAAAGGTGGGGGCGAAAGATGAACCGCCACGACGCGGCGAAGCAACGAAAATGCCGCCCCGTCAGATCCATTTTCTTAGCTTTCTGCATGCCGTTGCCAAACCGTTCCATCGTAGTGTCCTTGGGATTTAAACGGGCTAGAGGTGGCTGTCCAGCACATCGTTCATCGTGAACAGCCCCGTACGGCCACGCAGCCATTCCGCCGCCACCACAGCGCCCGTAGCGAATCCCTGTCGCCCGAAGGCCTCATGGGTGATCGTGATCTTATCCTCCGCACCTGCCCAGCTCACGGCATGCGTTCCCGGCACCTCCCCGATGCGCTCACTGTGGATGGGCAACCGCTCATTCACTTCCCTTTCCTCCCTTACCTCCTTTTCCACCTTCTCCCATCCTCTGTATCTTCCGCTCATCAGATCAATATCCCGCGCCAAGGTGATGGCCGTTCCACTGGGCGCGTCGAGCTTGTGGACGTGGTGAGTTTCATCGATCCGTGCCGCATAGCCCGGTTGGCCGTCCATTAAGGCAGCGAGGTACTTGTTCAGCTTGAAGAAGAGGTTTACGCCGATGCTGAAGTTGCTGGCCCACAGGAGGCTACCTTCTTTTTCTTGAACCAATGATCGGATCTCGCCAAGGTGGTCGTACCAGCCCGTGGTGCCCACCACCACCGGCACCTTATGCGCCATGCAGAGCCGCATGTTGTCCATCGCCGTGGCCGGGCTGCTGAACTCGATCGCCACATCGGCTCCAGTGGGTGGCGTGCCCGCATTGACACGATCCACCCACAGCACCACCTGATGGCCCCGCGCCACCGCCACCTGCTCGATGGCCTTTCCCATTTTTCCGTATCCGTAGAGGGCGATCTTCATGCAACGCGTTTGGTGTGGACGTGCAAAGGAACGCTTCGGGGGGAGTTGTTCGTATTCGTGCGCATATGCCGAAGCTCACGCTCGCGTCTATTTGGGAGTGCCTGAGCTGCTGAAGGCCTCCGGCCTGTCATGTTTTTACTTGCGCAGAACGTTTTCGGGCTTGGCGAAGGTGGCGATTTTCACCATTAATGTTGATGCGGAGAACCAAACTTTGATTAATCACAAATGTGTCTGCGGAGCACTGAACCGCCACTTTTGCCAAATCCGTGTTGTGCGTTCGTTTTTCTTTCGTACACAGTTTTTAAGCTGAGATCTACTTTTTATCTGGTTCAATCCAATTATTAAGTGGTTTCTATTTCAAGCTAATTTCGAGGATTAAATCCAGTTTTTCAATTTCTAAATATCATAGTGCCTTAACCTTTTTCAAATCCGTAATCTCGCTCCACTAAAGCTATTCTTGTTTTAAATGCACTGTACCATTCTTTTCGTCCCTTTTCTCTTGCAATTGAGTGGTCGGTATTTTCTCTCCATTTTTTTATTGACTCTAAATCTCTCCAATAAGAAACGGTAATTCCTAGTTCATTTCTTGCGAATTCAATTCCTAAAAACCCATCTTGAACTGTTGCCAATTTAACCATTCTATCGGCTACTTCAGAATAATTTTCATCTATCTCGGTTCTCATTGAAGAAAAAATAACCGCATAATACGGTGGTTTGGGTGTGTTTGCTATCATTTTTAATAATCTATGATTTGTTTTAAATGGTGTTCTAAATGCTCTACGTAATCAACAATTAAAAACTCTAAAGTCAGTAAATTATCTCCTACTTTAATTTGATTATTTAAATATTCATTGGGTATTCGTTTCATGATTTGAAGAAGTTGGGTATTATAAATCGTCCAAAATTTTATGATTTGTTGACTATCGATTTCTTGGTAAAAGCCAAACTCATTCCATTTGTTTTGGTTGTAACTTATTTCTGGAACAAATTCAAACTGTCCACGAATAAATCTGTGATGATTATGTGTCGCACTGTCAACTAAATGTCCAATAATTTCCTTTTTGCTCCATTTATTTGGAAATGGTTTAATAGACATTCTTTCTTCACCGATTTTAGTCAAAATACCTGGAGCTTTTTCAATTATGTAACTTAATCGGTTTATTGCCTTTTCAATCATATTTCTGATTTTTCGGTCAGTTTTTCAAAATGACGCACAACTAGTGGGTAGACGCTATATGTGGTTTATTTCACCTTCAGTTTGTGAGGGGGAGTGTTTACTAGCTCACTATCGGGGAGGGTAAAGCAACATAGCCTTGCTGGCCCGAGCCTGCCGCCTCCGGTGCTCTGCATTCCACATCGGGCGGAGGTCATGTGCCATTGAGCGAATATAGCAAAGGGAATGGGCTGGCAACTCATGCCGGACGTTCATCGCTTCTCGCTCAAAGCCGCACGCTCAAGCTGATCCCGACCGCCCCCTGCGCTGCCATGTTCAAGGATGGCCCTGCCCGCACGGTGAGGTCTTCGCTCACGTCGAAGCGTACGAAGTAGCCATCCACCGAGGCGTCAACGATGTTCAGCATATAGACGAGGCCGATGGCCACATAGCTGTAGTCCCGCCAACGTCTATAGGTGTCCGCCACGCCGCGCAACTGGTCGCTGCTGTATAGCCCGCTGAACTCGTCCGTGCGACCGTTCACCACGTCCAAGTAGGCCGTTTTGTAGCGCTGGTACTGGCGGTTGTTGTCCTGGATGAACCAGTAGGAAACGCCCAGCCCGCCGAGTACGATGGGCACTTTCCAGTATTTGCGGTTGTACACCTGTCCCGCGCCGGGCAGGACGGCGGAATAGATCGCAGCCCGCCGAGGTTGATGCCTCGCACGCCAGTCAAGGACCACGGTGGTGTCAGCGCTGTTTGAGGTACTGTCCGGCGGAACGTTTTCCGTTTGTGCCAAAGCGGCAACGGATGTTCCGAGGAGCAGGAGGAATGGAACGAGCGGGCGGAGCATGGGGAACGGGACAAAGATCGCTTCCAGTGGTGATCAACGGGAGAAGCATGGATTATTGCCTCTATCTTGGCCATGACCGGGGCAAGGCGCAGGTTTTTCTGCCCTTGTTCAGTGCGGGAACAAATGGGATGAAGCATGCATGGCAGCGGGACCTTCACCAGTGCGATCATCCGCGCGCCGCTGCTGCGGGCCGTGATCCCTTTCATCCTTGGGCTGGTGCTGGGGCTTTGGCTCCCGATCACCTTCACGGCCGGTTGGGCCGCAGTGTTGCTGGCGCTCGGCCTGTGGGCGTTCTTGGCCTTTCGGAAGCAGCAATACGGTAGCCGCTGGGCTTCGGGCGTGGCCTTGTTCGTTCTGCTGTTGGCGTTCGGTATCATGTGGCAGCGCCTGCATTCCGCAGAGAGCAGGGAGGACCATGTGGGCCGTTTGGCCGCCAACGCCTCCGGCTGGAAGGTGGAAGTAACCGAGGTAGCCTCGGCCAAGGAGCGCACGGTGCGGGTTTGGGCGGAGGCCCGGGCGGCCCTTGTTGATGGCAAGGCTGTTCCCGCAAGCGGTCGGATGCTGGTCACGCTCCTCCGGGACAGCACCCGTGAAACCCCGAAGAACGGCGACCGCCTGCTGCTGGCGTCGCGGGCCACGCCGATCGAGCGGGTCCCCAACCCCGGCGGCTTCGATGTGCGCCAGTGGGCGGCCGGCCATGGTGCGGGGCACGAGTGTTTCGCGCCGGGCGACCGTTGGTCCGTGCTGGGCTCCCGTCCGGGCGGCTTGGGCTTCTTTGAGAAAGCACGGGGCCGCATATCCGGCTGGCTGCTCCGGTCGGGCCTTCCGGATCGGGAACGTGCCTTGGTGAAGGCGATCCTGTTGGGCATGCGGGATGAGCTGGAACCCGAGCAGAACCAGGCCTTCGTGCGCAGCGGCACCATTCACGTGCTGGCGGTGAGCGGCACCCACGTGGGCATCATCTACATCGCTGTGTTGTGGGGGCTGCTTTTCTTGGGAAAGGACAAGCGTGGAAGGCTCATCCGCGGTTGTGCCGCTTTGGTCGCGCTGTGGTTGTATGCGGGCATCACGGGTTTCTCCCCGTCGGTGCTGCGGGCCACGGTGATGTTCTCGCTCTTCACCTTGGCAGAGATGTCCCGCGCGCGCTCGGAATCGCTGAACAGCTTGGCCTGCGCGGCGATCGTGCTGTTGCTGTGGGACCCTTCGATGCTGTTACAGCTCGGCTTCCAGCTGTCTTTCCTCGCCGTGCTGGGCATCGCGGTCTTCTACCGGCCCATCCACCTGGTGTGGGCGCCGCCGAACGCCGTGGCGAGCTTCTTCTGGTCGCTCATCGTGGTGAGCCTTTCCGCGCAGGCCTTCACCATTCCGCTTTGCCTCTATGTGTTCCATGCGTTCCCGGTGTGGTTCCTGCCGGCGAACATGGCCATCGTGGGGCTGGTGGGAGCGGGCGTGTATGGCGGCATCGCGCTGCTGGCGCTTCATGCCGTGCCGGTGCTTGGGCCTTTCATCACCACGCTGATGAAGTGGCTGCTGCTGTTGCTGGGCTGGCTCTCCGGCTTTTTCGCCGGATTGCCCGGTGCTTACCCCGCCGTCCGCATCGGCTTTTGGGGAATGGTGGGCCTGTACCTGTTGCTGGTCTTCGTGGCCGCGTGGATGCTGCAACACCGTAAGTGGGCACGCTCCGCGACTTTGGCGACGGTCGCGGCCCTGCTGTTCAGTTGGGGATGGACCGCCCATCAGCGCAATGCGCAGCGAAGTTTTGCGGTGTACAATGACCGGGACGGGACTGTGGCCGTGTTTGTGCAAGGTCGCACTATGCACGTCTTTGCCGAAGGGGCCAGCACGTGGACGGAACGCAGTATCCAGGACCATTCCCGCAATGCAGGTGCCGAACGGATCATCCGTGTGGACAGTCTGCCGCGATACGTGTCACAGGGTGGATCGCGCTACGATTTTCTTCCCGTGGAGCGGACAGGAGAAGAGCTGGATCGGACCGCCGCTCCGCAGACGGTGGTGATGCATGGCAAAGGCTGGCTGGATCTCGCAGTACTGCCGGATCAAGGATCGACCCAATGGGTGCTTAGCGCGGACATGTCCGGACGTCAGCGTTCGATGATGCGCCGTTGGGGCGAGAAGCAAGGCGCGGCGGTCTTCGACATCCGGCAGGCCGGAGCGTATGTTCGCCCCTGATGATCGTGGAAGGCATCCGTTGGAAACGCGTGGGGGAGGGCAGTCCGGAAACCCTTCCGGAAGGCAAGCTGATGCGCGTGAAGGTGGGCGGCAGATCGATCTGCATCGTGCGCAACAAAGGCAAGCTGCACGCTTTGCTGGACCGATGCCCGCACCAGGGCAGCAGTTTCATCGGCGGCTGGTGCGAGGGCGGCGACCTCATCTGCCCGATGCACCGCATGGGCTTCAACATCGCCACGGGCCGAAGTCGCTCCGGTGGGATGGACAGCGCCGAGGTGTTTCCCCTGGAAGAACGCCCGGACGGGGTCTTCATCGGCTTCGCCTATACCACGGTGAAGATCTTCGGGGTGGAGTTGTGGTGAGAAGGAGCCGCAGAGGCGCAGAGGCGCGGAGAAGGCAAAGGCGGGATGCCGCAGAGGCGCGGAGAAATGCCAATAAGGTCTGGTGAAAGTTGCTCGGTGAAGTCGCTGCCAACTGCTACTGCCTTCTGCCCACTGCTATCTGCTTCTGACAACAACGAAAAGAATCCCTCTGCGCCTCAGTGTCCAATATCAGATCTCCTCCAATCGCAAGGTCTCTTTCAGCCGCACGCCTTTCTCGGTGCGCTCCACCAATGCGCATTCCGTTACGGGGTCGTGCTCGAAATAGAGGATCGAGCCGTTGTCCGCCGCGGACTCCAGCAACGGTGCCTTCTCCTGCATGCTCAACAACGGGCGTGTATCGTAGCTGATCACCCAGGGGACAGGAATGTGATTGGCGCTGGGGATCAGGTCCGCCATGTAGATCAGCGTGTGGGCTTTGTAGGCGATGTGCGGGATCATCATCGCGTCCGTGTGGCCGTTCACCATCAGCACGTCGAAGCCGGGGAAAAGCCCCTTCACGAACGGCGTGTCCGTGTCCTGCTTCCGCTCCGCGTCCACGAACTTCAGTTGGCCGCTTTCCTGGATCGGCAAGATGTTCTCCTGCAGGAAGCTCGCCTTTTCACGTGGGTTCGGCTTGGTAGCCCATTCCCAGTGGAATTTGTTGCTCCAATAGGTCGCGTTCTTGAAGGCCGGCACCAGTTTATCGCCTTCGCGCCGGATGCTTCCCCCGCAATGGTCGAAGTGCAGGTGCGTGAGGAACACGTCGGTGATGTCGTCCGGTGTGAAGCCGTGCTTCTTCAGCGAGCCGACCAGCGTGGCATCGCCGTGGAGGTAGTAGTAGCTGAAGAACTTCGCGTCCTGCTTATCGCCCATGCCGTTGTCGATCAGGATCAGGTGGCCGTCCGTCTCCACCAAAAGGCAGCGCATCGCCCATGAGCACAGGTTGCGCTCGTCCGCCGGATGCCTCTTTTCCCAGAGCACCTTCGGTACCACGCCGAACATGGCGCCGCCGTCCAACTTGAAGAAACCGGTATCGATCGTGTAGAGCTTCATGGTGCGAAGGTCGGGATCAGCTGATGAACATCGAAGTATGATCAAGTCTTCCCATGCGCTACTTCACCTCGTCCCCCAGCCAATCCTTCAGGATATGGTCCAGATCGCCATCCTCCTTCATGCGCAACAGTTCTACATCCACCTGGGGCATGTAGGGTGAATGCATTTGGAAGGCGAACCCGTAGCCTTGGGGTCGGTACTCGGCAGGTGCCACGGCCATTTCCTTATCGTGCTTCATCTGGAAGAAGTACAGGAGTTGGAGCCGATCGAACACGATGGCGTCCACGCGCTTGTCCTTCAATGCGGCATAGCACGAATCCAGGTTGACCGCAGCTACGGCACGTCCGCCATGGTCGGTGACGAAGTCCACTGCAGGCGAGTCCTGTAGCACGGCAACACGTTTCCCCGGGAGCTTGTCCGCCGTGTCGATCACCGTATGGCCCAGTCCGGTCAACGTCAACGTACTGGCGATGCCGGCGACCATGGTGGTGGCGAAGATGATGGAGATCACCATCCAGCTTCCCGCGATGATGCGTCCCGTCAGCGTTACCGGCGCGATGTCCCCGTATCCGGTGGTGCTCATGGTCGATATGGCGCACCACATGCCATTCCCGATGCCCCGGGCGGGATCGAGGGGGAACTGCTCCGGTGATGTCTTCCGCTCGGCCAGCCACAACATCGTGCCCACAACGGCCAGGATGAACAGGAATAACGCCAACGCATACAACAGCGTGATGCTGAAGAAGGGCTTGATCCGTTCCCATGCGCTCAATTCATCGCTGCGGGAGAGAATGGAGAGGCTGCTCCGGAAGTAGGGTTGGGTCATGTCCATGCGTGCTACCCGATCGGAGCTGATGCTCACCGGGCCTACGACGGCATCCAACTGCCCGGCATCCAAGGCTTGAAGGGCTTCGGAAACGGAAGGGTAGGCCTCGGTGGTATAGCGGGCACCCATGTGGCGTGCCACCTCGTCCCAGATGTCCAAGGAGATCCCGGTATTCTCATTGGTGACAAAGGGGGCGGTGCCGGCGATGCCCACCCGGATCGAGGCCGTGTCAGCGGGAGAGGAGGCGTGGACAACACCTGAGAGCAATACCGCGAAAAGTGATAGAGAAAGGGAATTGGGCAGTGCGTGCATAGGTTGAAGTTTAGCGGACGGGTGCATTGAAAAAAGCGTCTTTTGCCAAGCCACCGGAATTGGACATGTTCACCCACTGCGGGTGAAAACAGGCGCAAAGGCAAACTTAGTGTTCAGCGCAAGCCCGCAGGCCATGCAGCGCGGTGGCAGGCGCGTGGGCAAGGCCACCTATTCGACGATCAACCGCATGAAACGGTTCATTCCCGCAGCATGCACCTTCACCAAATAGCATCCTGCGGCCATGCCCTGAAGGTCGATCACACCTGCCGTCCCGATCCTTCCTGTTGCCCGGCCCAGAGCGTCCAAAAGCTCCACGCGATATCCATTGGCCCCGGTGATATGCACCGTCTCCCGACCGGGGTTCGGCCAGAGTGTGATCACCGCAGAGGCCGCGTGCTCCACCACCGCGGTGGTGCAAAGCTGATGGGCGCCCGCATCCAAGGTGGCTTGCTGGCAACGGCCCTCGCTGTTTGCCGGATGCACATATTCTTCCCAGGCCACCAACGGATAACCGCTTGTGGAGTAGCCTGCTGGAATACCGATGTTCTGCGCAGGGGAAGGGACGTGCAACCGGTATTCATAAGTGCCCGCCGATTGAAAATTCAGGTCCGCGATGTCCGAGGCGCGCAAATTCCCGGCGGTGTCCGTCGCGTTCGGGAAGCCGGTGGCCATGATCGTCCCGCCTCCGGCCATGATGTTGGCATAGCCCTTGAAGGACACGGTGGCGGGCATGCTGAAGAAACTGCCGATGTTCTTCTCGTTCACCATCGTGTTGTTGATCGCATACATCGCATGTGGCCCCGGATTGCTCAGGCTCTCCACGCCGAAACCGACCAGGTTGCTGTTCTGCCCCTGCGGGCCTTGTTGAAGGACGTTGCCGATCAGGTAGGCCTGTCCGCCGTCGGGCAGGTCGATCTCCCGGCTGGCGTCGCCGGTCGGCCTCGTTGCTGAAGCGGTTGTATTCGATGAAGTTCACGTGCGCACGGCTCTTCAGCTCGTGCCCCACATTGCGCTGGTGGCTGTAGTTGTAGCGGAAGAACAGCGTGTCCGTGTAGTTGATGTACAGGTTGTGTGAGAAGCCGTCGCCGATAGCCGTTGTGGTCGAACTCGCAGTGCTCGATGGTGATGATGCTGGGCACGGACGCCGGTGTCCCCGCAAGGATCCCGTTCTCGTTGTAGTGGAAGTAGCAATGGCGCACGGTGAGGTGCTTGCCCTCCGTGCGGATCCCGGCGCCGTTGTGGTCGGGCACGCTGCATTCGCTGAACTCGATCCATTCAACACGTGGTACGATCACCTTGGATCACCCAGATCCCTTTGCCGCCCCAAGCTGCGCCGTTGCTCTCCAGATGTGCATAGCCACCGATTCCGCGCAGCAGAAGATCATTGGCGGTCCAATTGGTCACGTCGGATGGGTAGGTGCCGGCCGCGATGTTCACCGTGTCGCCGTCGCCCACCGAGCTGGCCACTTGGCTGGGCGCTGTGTACGTCTGGCCGGGGCCCACGGTCCACTGCGTTGCGCTGGCATAGCTGGAGTACAGCAGCGCGGCCGCTGCGAAGAGAACGTAAAGCGGCTTGTTCATCCCCTCAAATGTAGCGCAGCGGTTTCGCCGTGTTCGTACTTGCATATGACCGGCGCTGACACCGCACCGTGGATACTTGCCCGGTCGGGCTTCGGTCGACTTACCTGGCATTCGGCATTTTTGTACCACCATGAAACGCGTCCACTTCATCGCCATCGGCGGCAGTGCCATGCACAACCTTGCCATCGCCTTGCACCAGCAGCGCTTCGAGGTGAGCGGAAGCGATGATGAGATCTTCGAGCCGAGCCACAGCCGCCTGAGCAACTTGGGCCTGCTGCCCGAAAGCATGGGCTGGCATCCGGAGGACATCACGAAGGAGCTGGACGCGGTGATCCTCGGCATGCACGCCAGGGCCGATAATCCCGAGTTGCAGCGTGCGCAGGAACTGGGCATACCGGTCTTCAGCTATCCGGCTTACTTCTACGAGCAGACCAAGGACAAAACGCGTGTCGTGATCGGCGGCAGCCACGGCAAGACCACCATCACCTCCATGATCGTGCATGTGCTGCGCGCGGCCGGCATCGACTTCGACTACTTGGTCGGGGCACAGCTCGAGGGCTTCGACTGCATGGTGCGGCTGGGCGCGAAGAGCAAGGTGGCGATGATCGAGGGCGATGAGTACCTCGCGTCTGCGCTGGAACCCGTGCCGAAATTCCACCTGTACAAGCCGGACATCGCGCTGATCAGCGGGATCGCGTGGGACCACATCAATGTCTTCAAAACCTTCGCGAGCTATGTGGAGCAGTTCGCGCACATTCATGGACGCTGATCGAGCCGGGTGGAAAGCTGATCTATTGCGCGGAGGATCCCGAGGTGAAACGGTTGGCGGAGGAACGGAAAGGGCGAAAAGACGTGGCAGAGGTCCCGTACGGCGTGCCACCGCACGAGATCCGCGAGGGTAGGCACCTGGCTGTTGACGGCGCAAGGTGAAGTGCCGCTGAACATCTTCGGCCAGCACAACCTGCAGAACCTGGAAGGCGCACGCCATGTGTGTCATCAGCTCGGCATCGGTGACACGCGAATTCTACGCAGCCATCGCCTCCTTCACCGGCGCGGCGAAGCGGTTGGAGAAGCTGGCGGAGCACGGCGACAAAGTGGTCTTCAAGGATTTCGCCCATTCGCCCAGCAAGCTGAAGGCCACGGTGGACGCCGTGCGCGAGCAATTCCCCGGCCGGAAGCTGGCGGCCTGCATGGAACTGCACACCTTCAGCAGCCTGAGCGAAAATTTCCTCGACCAGTACGCCGGATGCATGGACGCGCCGACAAGGCGCTCGTGTTCTACGACCCGCACGCGGTACAGTTGAAACGCCTTCCACCTGTGCCAGTGGAACGTATTCGCGACGGCCTTCGGCCGAAAGGACCTTCAGGTGCTGACCGACCCGATCGCCCTGATGGGCGCGGTGCGCGAGGACATGGGCGAAGGCGAGCGTGCTGCTGATGATGAGCAGCGGCAACTTCGGCGGGCTGGACCTTCATGCGATGGCCGAGGCGTTCATTGCTTGAACAGTTGTCAGAAATTCCTGCGGACGCAAGCGCTCGGGTCTTTCCCGAGTGGGTGCTACGGGTGGAGAAGCGCGGAATTCTCAAGTTTCACGGTGCAAGCCACAACGCTCGACCCGAACAACTGACAACGAACAACTGACAACTATCGGGCACGGAACCTCCGCAACAGCTTGTGATGCACGACCCCGAATACCATGGCGTTGAGCGCCCCGGCCATGAACAGCCCGAAGAAGGAGATCACGGCATAGCTGCCTGCGTTATACATCGAGCCGACCTTCTCCCGTGCCAACGCCTCCGGATGACCTTGCTCGACGAAGCCTTGGATGAGCCTTTCGTTATAGATGCTGAACGCGGTGTTGTCCAGGGTCTTGTAGTAGACCCAGATGAAGAGCGACAGCAGGAACGCATAGAGCAACGCGGACTGGAAGCCGACGCGCAGCAGTTCCCCGAAGCCGCGCGACGAGTCACGGTTCAACAGGACGTGCCCACTGAAATAGACCGCGAGCACGATCAGCAACAGGTGTACGAGAATGAACTTGAACGGCGCCACTTCCACGCCGGCATAGAACAGGCCGGCCCGCAGCACTATCGCCAAGAGCGCCAGGAGGAAGGTGTTCTTGATGCCGGACATCGGCCGGTCAACCGTTCATCGAAACGAGGAACTCCTCGTTGCTCTTGGTGCCTTCCATGTGCTTCTTCACGAATTCCATGGCCTCCACCGGAGTTCATGTCGGCCAAGTGCTTGCGCAGGATCCAGGTGCGTTGCAGCACATCCTTGTGATGCAGCAGGTCGTCGCGACGGGTACCGCTGGCCATGATGTCGATGGCCGGGAAGATGCGGCGGTTGCTGATCTTCCGGTCCAGCTGCAGTTCCATATTGCCGGTGCCCTTGAATTCCTCGAAGATCACCTCGTCCATCTTGCTGCCGGTCTCGACGAGTGCCGTGGCGAGGATCGTGAGTGATCCACCGTTCTCGATCTTCCGTGCGGCACCGAAGAAGCGCTTCGGTTTTTGCAGTGCGTTGGCATCCACACCACCGGAAAGGATCTTGCCACTGGCGGGTTGAACGGTGTTGTAGGCGCGGGCCAGACGTGTGATGGAATCCAGCAGGATCACCACATCGTGGCCGCATTCCATGATGGCCTTGGCCTTTTCCAGCACGATACCGGCCACCTGCAACGTGGCGTGTGGCGGGCTCGTCGAAGGTGCTCGCGATCACTTCGGCATTCACGCTGCGGGCCATGTCGGTCACTTCTTCCGGACGTTCGTCGATCAGCAGCACGATCAGGTAGGCCTCCGGATGGTTGGCGGCGATGGCGTTGGCCACATCCTTCAGGAGTACC
The DNA here is from genome assembly GCA_963706125.1 of uncultured Flavobacteriales bacterium. GTDB lineage: Bacteria > Bacteroidota > Bacteroidia > Flavobacteriales_F > PHOS-HE28 > PHOS-HE28. The sequence continues at coordinate 295,873 of CAVPLQ010000003.1, read as the reverse complement.
GTCTTACCGGTCTTCGGCTGCGCCACGATCAATCCGCGCTGTCCTTTGCCGATGGGGGCGAAGAGGTCCAGCACGCGCATGCTGATGTTCGGCGTCCTTGGCGGCGAGGTTGAACTTCTCGTCCGGGAAGAGCGGCGTGAGGAACTTGAACGGGACCCGGTCGCGCACCCATTCCGGATCGCGGCCGTTGATCGTATCCACCTTGACGAGCGGGAAGAACTTGTCCCCGTCGCGCGGTGGGCGCACATAGCCGTGCACCGTATCGCCCAGCTTCAGGCCGAACTGCTTGATCTGCTGCTGGCGTCACGTACACGTCATCCGGTGAAGCGCAGGTAGTTGTAGTCGCTGCTGCGCAGGAAGCCGTATCCCTCGGGCATCACCTCCAGTACGCCGTCGGTCTCGACGAAGGCATCGAAGCTGACCTGTTGCTGCTGTTGCTGCGGGTTGCGCTGCTGATCGCTACGACGCTGCTGATCGCGGTTCGGGTCGTTCCGTTGATCGTTCTGGTCGCGCGGACCGCGTTGATCTTGGCGTTGGGGATCGTTGCGTTGCTGGTCGCGGTTCTGCTGCCGGTCCTTGTCACGCGGGTCGTGTGGGCCTTCATTCTTGCCCTCCGCTTTTTCCTCGTTCCCACCGCGCCGTTTATCGCCGCGGTCTTCGTTCGGACGGGACTGGTGGGTGGGGGTGGAGGCTGCGCCGACATTTCCTTCAGCTTCGCTTTGTGCGTTCTCGTCCTTGCTCGCGTCCGCCTCGATGCGCGGCCTGCGTCCCCGGCGTTGCTGCCGGTCGCGGGGGTCGAAACGGTCATTGGTGTCGTTGGGCCGTTCCGCTTGGCGACTAGGGCGGTCGTCAGGTTCTCCGTCCTTATTGGCTGCCGGCTTCTGCGATTCGCGGCCGTGCCGTGCGGGTGCATCCGGTCTGGTCGAAGCACTGGCCGGTTTTTTCAAATTATCCTCGTCATTCTCCTCCTCGTCGTCATCATCGTCACTGCCATTGTCTTCGTCGTCATCCTCCTCGTCATCATCGTCGTCGTCGTCGTTATCATCGTCGTCCTCATCTTCTTCCGGTTCAGGATCGGGTTCCGGATCCGGGGCCTCGTCTTCGATCGCCATTTCCGCGATGGCGTCGGTGTCCCGGTTATCCCGGGCGGTCTCCAAGATCTTTGGCGATGAGGTCCTGCTTCTTCAAGGTCTCGATCTTCTTCAGCTTCAATTGCTTGGCGATCTCCTTCAGCTCGGTGAGCTTGAGGGCCTCAAGTGCGGCTTTGTCATACATGGTACACGGGTTCGATGGGGGGAGCGGCACGCTATGCCGCATATCGCCAAGAAGGCTCAGTGAAAGAAATTCGTGATCCGATCAAAGGGGAAGGGGGCGGCAGAAGAGAGGGCCGACCCGCGATAGACGATGCAATAATAACGGTGATCGGGCGTACGTCCAATTATTTTTCGTCCGAAGCTGCGGTTCCGCCGGGCTTCCGACCTTCGCGCACCTGCCCCATCGCCATGATCCAACGAAGACAGACCCTGTTCCTATTGCTGGCCGCACTTTGCGGAGCGCTTACCTTTTTGTTCCCCGTGGATTCCTTCATGCGGGGCGACCAGGCTTTCGAATTCCGCACAACGGGATTCTTCATGGGCGACGGGACGGCCGTGGTGGATGCCGTCGCCAAGGTCCCCTTCGCGCCGGTGATCGGCCTGATCGCGGTGATCCTTGTGGTCATCGTGTTCCTGTACAAGAACCGCCCAAGGCAACTGCTCCTTGCCCGCACGGCCAACCTGTTGACCATGGCCGTGGTGGTCTTCCTCTTCATCACCGATAACTCCATCCGCGCTTATTTGGAGCAGGGCGGTAGGGTTGAAAGTACGTTCGGGGTATCGGCGGGCCTGCCCTTGCTGATGATCGTCTTTATCCTGCTCGCCGAGCAAGGGATCCGCAAGGACGAAGCACTGGTGAAGAGCATGGATCGGCTTCGGTAGAGGAGTGTGACGCAGAGGCGCTGAGGCGCAGAGAAGCGTGCAGACCCGTCGTGGTGAAGAAGCCGCTGAGGCGCGGAGGCGCGGTGAAAAGTGAAAAGGAACAAAATGCCGCACTGGACGGCTTTTGGATCTCTACTGTTCGGGATCTCTCTGCGCCTCTGCGCCTCCGCGTCCTTTATCCTCCCCAGCACCTCTGGGCCCCAACTCGATAACCTCCAGGTCCTTTAACTTCGGCCCATCGATGGTGAAGCGCAAAGCCGTGCGGACCTTGTGCCAGCCGTGCCTGCCGGTGGCGCCGGGGTTCATGTAGAGCATGTTCAGCGCCGGGTCGAACTTCACCATGCAGATGTGCGAATGCCCGCAGATGAAGAGCGTGGGCGGGTCGCGCTTCAATTCGTCCCGCACCGCAGGGTCGTAGCGCGGGGGTCTGCCGCCGATGTGCGTCATCCATACGAGCACGCCTTCGACCGTGAAGCGCTGGTCGGAAGGGAAATCCAGACGGGTTTTGGCATCGTCGATGTTGCCGTGGATCGCGCGAAGCGGCTTCCAGCGTTGGAGTTCATCGGTCACGGCTTTCCCACCGATATCGCCCGCATGCCAGATCTCATCGCATTCCTTGAAATGCTCTTGCAGGCGCGGGTCCAGCCAGCCGTGGGTATCGCTCAAGAGCCCGATGCGCTTCATCGGTGCGAAGATGACATATCTTGCATGCACAATGCGCTTCGGGCAGATCGCGATCTTCTTGTTGGTCATGGGCCGGGTTTCCGCCCAGAACGATACTGTCTTCCCGAACGTGGATGGGATGTGGTGCATGGTCACGACAACTTGGGAAGGTGACCAGCAAACTGGTCATGAAGTGCATTACGAGTACTTCCTTGAGTACCACGCAGAACCCAGTGTCGAGATCGAGGGCTTCTCATGGGGAAGTGTAACCAACAATGATGGAGTTCAAGTAGGGTTGATCGCTGTGGATCAAGAAAGGGTGCTCTACCGATCGAGTGTCAGATAATGATTTCTACGACGGATATAGCAGTTACTATGACACGACGACACAAGTGCTTTATGATTTTGGGCTGTCCGTGAATGACACGGCTTATTGGCAGCCTTCCGACCCTCCCTTTCCGGTTATCGTCCAGTCCATCGATACGGTATGGCTGGCAGGCCGGGCCCGCAAACGCTTTTATCTCAACGTTTTCGAGGATGAATGGGTGGCCGGGGTCGGCAGCATGCTAGGACTGTTGCGCCCCTTCCAGTATTATTTTGAAGCCTCATTTTCGATGAACTGTTTCTGCGGGAACTACTTGGATGCCGATTCGGTGCCCTATCAAGCTTGCCTGCCATTTACGGTGGGCGTTCCGGATGTCCCCAAGGCCAAGTTGGCGATCCATCCCAACCCATCCACAGGAAACTTTATCCTTGAAGGAGCAACACCCAACAAGCCCTATCACTTGACGGATGTCCGTGGCATCGAAGTGCTCTCCGGGCTGACCACCGCTGGCAGTACCAACGTCCAGCTACCCCACGCTGTTCCGGGCTTGTATGTATTGAACGTGGCAGGGACCCGCACCAAGGTGATCGTGCAGTAGTAGGCTACTTGGCCGTGGCACGGATGCTCCTTGGGAGCACGGACCTACTTTTGCAGCCCGAATTCTCATTTTCTTCCTTCGCTAAAGCCTTGGCGGAGAACTCTGATCTTCCGCTCGTCCCCGCATGCCGCGCTATTTTATGGAACTCGCCTATGACGGCACGCCCTACCGGGGCTGGCAGCGGCAACTGGCGGGCACGACCACCGTGCAGGAGGAAGTTGAAAGGGCGCTCCGCATGCGGCTGAGAAGGCCGAAGGTGACGGCCTTGGGCTGCGGCCGTACGGACACCGGCGTCCATGCCTCTTCCTACTTCATCCATTTCGATGCCCCGGAGCCGATCGAGAACACGGACGGATTCTACAACAGCATGAACGGTATGCTGCCGCCGAGCATCGCCGCCAAACGCCTGATCCCGGTCGCGGATGATGCCCACGCACGCTTCAGTGCGACAGAACGCGAGTACACCTATCTGATCCACCGGCGAAAAGATCCGTTCCTCCACGATAAGTCCTGCCTGCTGAGCGTGGAACTGGATGTCGCTGCCATGGATACCGCCTGCCAAGTGTTGATCGGCACGCAGGATTTTAGCTGCTTCCAGCGCACCGGGAGCGACAACGGCACGTCCATTTGCGAAGTGCGCCAAGCGAATTGGGTGGCCACGGAGGTCGGCTATCGCTTCACAATTACCGCGAACCGGTACCTCCGCAACATGGTGCGTGCGATCGTAGGCACCTGCATCCGTATCGGGAAAGGCCATTGGCCGGTGGAATACATGGCTGAAGTGCTCGCCTCGCATGATCGCGGGATGGCCGGCAAGAGCGCGCCGGCCTGCGGGCTGTACCTGTCGCGCATCGAATACCCCTTCATTCCGCAGCAGGAAGCATGAGCGGCACCAAGGGGAAGGCGTTCGATGTGGGGCTGTTCCGCCGGGTGATGCAGTTCGTGCGGCCTTACCGCAGGCTGTTCTGGATCACGTTCGCGCTCACCATCTTCCTCTCCTTGGTAGCGGTGGTGCGCCCCGTGCTGATGGCCAAGATGGTCGATAATTATGCGGTGAAGGGCGATCTGTACGGCCTCTACTTGATGATGGCGATCGTGGTGGGCCTGCTGATCGTGGAAGGGTGCGTCCATTTCTTTCAAGGTTATTGGACGAGCTGGCTGGGGCAGACCATCACCTTCGACCTGCGCCAGCAGCTCTTCACCAAGATCGTCGGCTTCCGCATGCGCTACTTCGACCGTACACCGATCGGTACGCTCGTTACCCGCGTGATCAGTGACATCGGCACCATCGACAGCATCTTCTCCCAAGGCTTGCTCTCGATCATGGGCGACCTCCTGAAGTTGACAGTGGTGGTGGTGGTGATGTTCGTGTACAATTGGGAGCTCGCCCTGTGGAGCATGGTGCCGATCCCGCTGCTGCTCTGGGCCACCAACATTTTCAAGAACGCCATCCAGAAGAGCTTCCAGGACGTACGGACGCAGGTGGCGCGCCTGAACGCCTTCGTGCAGGAGCACATCCAAGGGATGGCGATCGTGCAGCTTTTCGGGCGCGAACGGCAGGAGTACCGCAAGTTCACGGCGATCAACAAGGAGCACCGGGGCGCCCATATCCGTTCGGTATTCGCCTACTCGCTCTTCTTCCCGATCGTGGAAATACTTAGCGCCGTATCGCTTGCTTTCCTCATCTGGTGGGGTGTGGGCGATGTACTGAAGGGCGTGGCCACCTTCGGGGAATTGATCGCCTACATCCAATTCATCCACATGCTCTACCGGCCGATCCGGCAGCTCGCGGACCGGTTCAACGTGTTGCAGATGGGCATGGTGGGCAGCGAGCGCGTCTTCGCCGTGCTGGACACCGATGCCGCCATGGACGAGAGCGGTACGCTCAGCACGGCCGAGGTACAAGGCGACATCGCTTTTGAAGACCTCTCGTTCGCCTACATCGACGAGGAATACGTGCTGAAGAACATCTCCTTCACCGCGAAGGCCGGGCAGATGATCGCCTTGGTGGGCGCCACCGGAAGCGGGAAGAGCAGCATCGTGAACGTGCTCAGTCGGGCTTATGAATACCAAAAGGGCAAGGTGCTGCTGGACGGGGTGAACATCCGTGAATATCGCCTTGGAGAGCTGCGCAAGAGCGTCTCCGTGGTGCTGCAGGACGTGTTCCTGTTCAGTGACACGGTACACAACAACATCACGCTGCACGACGACAAGATCACGCGTGAGGAGGTGATAGAGGCCGCGAAGGCCGTGGGTGCGCACGATTTCATCATGCAGCTTCCGCAGGGCTACGATACCGATGTGCGGGAGCGCGGCGCCATCCTCAGCGTGGGCCAACGCCAACTGCTCGCTTTTATGCGCGCCTTTGTGAACCAGCCCAAGGTGCTCGTGCTGGACGAAGCCACCAGCAGCGTGGACAGCATGAGCGAGCAGCTGATCCAGCAGGCCACGGAGAAGATCACCCAAGGCCGCACCAGCATCGTGATCGCCCACCGCCTGAGCACCGTCCAGAAGGCGGACCGCATCATTGTGATCGGCGAGGGCCGCATCGTCGAACAAGGCTCCCACCAGGAGCTATTGGCCCAGAACGGTGCATACCGGAAGTTGTACGATCTGCAGTTTGCGTGAAACGATCATGGCCGAACATTTTCGCGATTCCGGGTCAGGCCCGGAATGACATTCGTTCTTGGACCGGGCACTCGGATAGCCGCGCCGAGCGCGGCTATCCGAGTGCCCGGTCCTCCCGTTGTTGTCACCCCGGCCCTGGAGCCGGGGTCGCGCAAAGGCGAACGTCACCGCTACTCACGCCCAGCCATATCTCCGACGCATAACGGGCCTGCAGCGATCCAAAATGCAGAAGGCCCGGAGCGATCCGGGCCTTCTGGTCTTTAGGTGCTTTTCGCTTCGCCTTAGGCGACCGGCGTCAATTGTCCTTCCAGCTTGCTGGCTAATTGCGCCTTGGGCACTGCGCCCACGCTGCGGTCCACCACTTCGCCGTTCTTCAGGAAGAGGATGGTGGGGATGCTACGGATGCCGTACTTGGTGGCGACACCGGGGTTGTTGTCCACGTTGACCTTGCCGATCACGGCCTTGCCTTCGTATTCCTTGGCGAGTTCCTCCACCACGGGGCCGACCATGCGGCAGGGGCCGCACCATTCCGCCCAGAAGTCCACCATCACCGGCTTGTCGCTCTTCAGCGCGAGTTCCTCAAAATTGCTGTCGGTCAGTTCAAGTGCCATGTTTTTGTGTTGCGTTGTGGGCGTTAGGCCGCCCGATTTGGATCGTGTTTGCTTGGCAAGGGAGCGTTTGGTGCCGCTAAGTTCGGGATTACGTGCGGCTTGTCGAAAACCATACCGGACCGTTTTTACCTGACACTTGGTCAGCTAAGCGACCATTTCAGGTCGACCAAGGTATCCAAACGGTCGGTAAGCTCATTGGTAATGGCCACCGTTCTGGCTTTGCTCGGTGCGTCCACCATGAGGTTTTCCCCACTATCGACCAAGGAGATCAGCACTTTGCAGGTCCCTTTGTTTTCGGCCAGTATGTCGGAAAGCTCCCGGCTCAATTCTTCGTTCACGCGTGCTGCGTCCATCATCAGAATGAGCTTGGTGATGTACTTCTCACGCGCATCGCTCAAGAGGTCGATGCAGGAGATCTTGAACTCCAACTGGCCCTCGTCGCGGCCCCAAGTGCGTTCCATGGCCCTGCCTTTCAGTAGCAGCAACGTGCCGGCCTGCAGGTAGAGCTTGAACTTCATGTAATCTTCACTGAAGAGCATGAAGTCGTGCTTGCCATAGTGGTCTTCAAGCGAGAAGCTCCCGAACGGCTTGCCGCTCTTGGCGATGCGGTGCTCAGCCTTCGTGACGATGCCGGCCACGCACAGTTCACGGCCCGCCACGCTCTTCAGGTCCGCAAGCTGCGGCAATTGCGCATTGCACAAGTGCTTGATCTCGATGCGATGGTCGTCCAGCGGATGGCCACTGAGGTAGAAGCCGATCACCTCTTTTTCGTGATGCAATTGTTCCAAAGCGCTCCATGGTTCCGCCGGCGGAAGCATCGGTTCCGGGATCGCGGCACCTTCCTCGCTCATGTCGAACATGTTGACCTGCGAGCTGTCCTCGCCGTCCTGATGCTGCTGGCCGTAGCGCACCAGCGTCTCGATGAAGGTCGGCTTACCCTCGCCGGGGCTGAAGAAGAAGTGGGCGCGGTGCATGCCGCCCAAGCCGTCGAAGGCACCTGCAAAAGCAAGGCTTTCCAGCGATTTTCGGTTCGCGCTGCGCAGGTTCACACGGCGCATCAGGTCATACACGCTCACATAGGGGCCGCGCTCGCTTTGCCGTTCGGTCACAATGGCGTCCACTGCGCCTTCGCCCACGCCCTTCACCGCGCCCAGCCCGAAACGGATCTGGCCTTGCTTGTTCACGCTGAACTGGAAGCCGCTCTCGTTCACGTCCGGCCCTAGGACGGGGATGCCCATGCGTCGGCATTCCTCCATGAAGAAGGTCACCTTGTCGATGGTGCTCTGCGAATGCGTGAGCACCGAGGCCATGAACTCCGCGGGGTAATTCGCCTTGAGCCAGGTGGTCTGGTAGGCCACGAAGGCGTAGCAGGTGCTGTGGCTCTTGTTGAAGGCGTATTGCGCGAAGGCCTCCCAGTCGGTCCACACCTTGGCGCAGACCTTTGCGTCGAGGCCCTTGGCGGCAGTGCCATCGAGGAACTTCCCCTTCATCTTGTCCAACGTGGCGCGGTCCTTCTTGCCCATGGCTTTCCGCAGCACGTCCGCGTCGCCCTTGGTGAACCCCGCCAGCTTTTGGCTCAGCAACATCACCTGCTCCTGGTACACGGTGACGCCGTAGGTCTCCTTCAGCAGTTCCTCCATCTCGGGGAGGTCGTACACGATCTCCTCCTGCCCGTGCTTTCGCTTGATGAAGCTGGGGATGTACTCGATCGGACCCGGCCGGTACAGCGCGTTCATGGCGATGAGGTCGCCGAACTGGTCGGGCTTCAGCTCCCGCAGGTACTTCTGCATGCCCCCGCTCTCGAACTGGAAGGTGCCGTTGGTCTCGGCGCGCTGGTACAGGGCGAAGGTCTTCGGGTCGTCCAGCGGGATGTCGTCGATGGCGATGTCGATGCCGTGGTTGGCCTTGATCATCCGAAGTGCGTCGCGAAGGATGGTGAGCGTCTTCAGGCCCAGAAAGTCCATCTTGATCACACCCGCGTCCTCGATCACGCGCCCGTCGTACTGGGTGAGCAGGAGGGTGGATTCCTTGCTGATGCACACGGGGATAATGTCCGTGAGATCGCTCGGAGCGATGATGATCCCCGCCGCGTGGATGCCGGTGCCGCGCACGGAGCCTTCGAGCTTCTCGGCCTCGTTCAGCACGTCGGCCGTGGCTTCGCCGCTTTGCTGCACCTCGCGCAATTGCTTCACATTGGCGATCTCGTCGCTGCTCAAGTTCTCCTTTTCCTTCAGGCTGCCGGGGCCGTCCAGCGGTGCGTGCAGCAGTCGGCCGAGATTGATGCCGGGTCGCTCGGGTACCAGCTTGGCCAAGCGGTCGGCCTCGTTCAGCGGCAGGTCCAGCACACGGGCCACGTCGCGGATGCTGCTCTTGGCCGCGATGCTGCCGTAGGTGATGATCTGCGCCACCTGGTTCTTGCCGTACTTCTCCACCACGTAGTCGATCACGCGCTGACGGCCTTCGTCGTCGAAGTCCGTATCGATATCGGGCATGCTCTTGCGGTCCGGATTGAGGAAGCGCTCGAACAGCAGGTCGTACTTGATCGGGTCGATGTTGGTGATGCCGATGCAGTAGGCCACCGCGCTGCCCGCCGCACTGCCACGGCCGGGGCCGATCACCACGCCGATATCGCGACCGTGGTTGATGAAGTCCTGCGTGATCAAAAAGTAGCCCGCAAAGCCCATCGTCTTGATGGTGAACAGCTCGAAGTCCAAGCGCTCCTTGATCTTCGGGTCCAGCGAATCGATACCCCCGACGAGCCCCTTATCACTTATCACCAATGACCCATCACCATTCCCCTCACCTCCGGCGCTTCCCAAATACCTCCGGACAGCCCCCTCATAAGTCATGTGCCGCAGGAACTCATCCTGATCGGCGAAGCCCACCGGGATCTCGAAATTCGGCAACAGGATGTCCTTCTTCAACTTCAACGTCTCGATCTTGTCGACGATCAAGTTGGTGTTGTCCAGCGCCTGCGGAACATCGCTGAAGCGCTCCAGCATTTGCGCCTTGGACTTGAAGTAGAACTCGTCGTTGCTGAAGGCGAAGCGCTTGCCTTTGGTGGTGCCGTTCTCCGCATCGGCATCCGTGGCCTTGGGCGTGCTCTGCTTCTCGCCGGTGTTCAGGCAGAGCAGGATGTCGTGCGCGTTGGCATCCTGTTGATCCACATAGTGGCTGTCGTTGCTGGCGATGATGGGGACGTTGTATTTCACGGCCCACTTCAGCAGCACGGCGTTCACCTTGTCCTGGTCCTCGATGCCATGGCGCTGCAGCTCGATGTAATAGTCGTCACCAAAGAGGTCCAGCCACCACTTGAATTCCACTTCACCGGCGGCCTCGCCCTTGCGCAGGATGGTGCGCGGCACGCTCGCCGCCAGGCAGCAGGTGGTGGCGATCAACCCCTCGTGGTGCTGAAGCACCAGTTCCTTGTCGATGCGCGGGTACTTGCTATAGAAACCCTCGATGTAGCCCAGCGAGCAGAGCTTGCTGAGGTTCTTGTAGCCCGTGGCGTTCTTGGCCAGCATCAGCTGGTGGTAGCGCTGGTCCTTGTCCTCCCGCGTGAAGGCCTTCTTGTGGCGGTCCTCCACCAAGTAGAACTCGCAGCCCACGATCGGCTTCACCTTCGGCGTGCCGTCCTCGTTCTTGTGCTTGCCCGCCTCGGCCACGAACTTGAAGGCGCCGAACATGTTGCCATGGTCGGTGATGGCCACCGCCGGTTGCCCGTCCGCCACCGCCTTTTTGAAAAGGGCGCTGATGTTGCTGGCACCATCAAGAAGTGAGAATTGCGTGTGGACGTGGAGGTGGGAGAATTGCATTTTCGGACTTGGGGGCGAGGGCCACGAAGGTACCCGGAGAGGGGGGGAAGAGGTCGATCAGTTTTCCACAAATGGCTCGTTCGATAACGAGGGACCGGCATGCATCGTCCCGCAACTCGCTCCAGCAAGTGCTCGCGTCCCGATCGAACAATAAAGTGAATTCCTCGGACCAGACCGCACTTACGTCACTGCGGGCCTATCGCAGTCCCGGTCATGCTGAACCAACCATCCACCACGATCCCTGTTGCCAACGATCCGCACTACACAAACGCCATCCGACGTTCTGCGAGCTCCTTGAACAGCATGGTCACTTTTATGCTGAACTCCGTTCCGCGCTTTGGCGGAATGGGGATCAACTATTGGGTAGACGCTATATGTGGTTTATTTCACGATCAGTTTGTGAGGGGGAGTGTTTTCTATCTCACTATTGGGGAGGGTAAAGCAACATAGACCATCACCGGTCCAAGTCCTCCAGTGGACTGCGGATCTTGCCCAAGGCTTTGGTGCTGACATCCTCCTACGCCAGGCCGTTTGGGAAAAAGGGTGGTGTTGCATGGCTTCGGCGGACAAGTGCGTGTTCACTTCGACAGGCTCAGTGGGACGATCTCAGTGGTTTTGCTGGAACTGTGTCCTAACAGGGTTTGAATATAGCGCAGATCCGCTCCATTCTCCAAGAGGTGGAAGGCAAAGGAGTGCCTTGGCGTATGGTAAAATGCAGGGGCTATTTCAATACGGACTCCAATGGACGGGATGGACCTTGCGAACGCGGTCCATCCCGTCCATGCGTATCCATTGGCCAAGAATACGTGCCTGCTTGCCACGGTGCAAACAGACCGTTCGGGGTCTTGTAAGTGGATCGTTCGAACAGGCCTACTTGTTTTTCCGGTAGCTTGCCGGAAACCGCCATCACCATGACTACCAAGAGAGCCACCCTGCGCAGGGGAAAGAGCAAACACGGCAAGACCACCGCAAAGACCAGCGACACGCGGGCCGCGCGAAAGTCGGCGACCGAAAGGCGCATGGCCTTGGCAGCCGCCAAGGTCGCTGCATCGATCAAAGCTGCCGCAAAGCCGCCCGTGGCCAAGAAGCCGAAGAAGAAGACCGCCGCGAAAGCTGCACCGAGGAAGGACTAGCTCCGGATAACAAACTGACGAAGCTGCGGCGCATGGGGCTGCGCTTGAACGTCCAGCTGACCTCCACGCTGAAGTAGCTGAATGAATCCGGTAGGCCGGGATTGCCACGGCGGCTGGTGAACAGGCTTTCCTTGCCGTTGGTGCCCCAGCCGGTGGGGTCGCTGATGTAGCGCGCCATGTATTGCTGGGTGCTGTCCGTATACACCTGTCCGATCTCCGAATAGGTGGCGTAGCGGTCGCTCACCGCGTCCAGCATGTCGGTGAAGAACATGTAGTAGCTGAATTCCATGCCCACGGACATTTGCTTGGTCACCAAGTAGCGCACGCCGAAGCCGATCGGAACGCCCACGTGCCACGGGCTGGGCGCCTTGCTTAGCGCTTTGCCCTCCTTGCCACCGCCCGTACCCTCGCTGACCCAGCTGTACAGGTCGGTCTCGTAAGTACCGTCCTGACCGATCACGTTGGCATCCTCTTCGCCGCGCGGCTTGTCCCGGACGGTGCCGTCTTCCCATGCGTAGTACCGGTTGGAAAGGTCCGCTGAACCATTGAACAGATCAGCCTTCGGCCGGCCATAGAACAGCCCGATGCCGATGTAGGAATAGGCGAAGAACTTTTGCTGGTAGAGGGCTTGAAAAGGTTCCCTGTACATGTTCAGCACCAAGTGCTGGCTGATGCCGAACAGGTCATTCCGGAAGTTGAGTCCCCGCCTATAGTTGCGGAGCTCCATGCCTGACTTGCCGCCGGTGGGAGAGGCTTCGTTATAGCCCAAGCGGTGCCAGCTCAGCGTGGTCTCCGTGGTCAGCGCCCGGGTGATGTAGCGCTTGGGGTTGTTGAGGTAATCACGGAAGGTGACCTTCATCCCGGGGCGGAGGCCGTTCCATTGCATCGCGCCATCATAGTTGCCGAGGTCTCCGGAGAAATGGTCCGCGCCCATCGCGATCCCCACCTCCAAGTTGCGTTGTGCATGAACGCCCGTCGCGACCAAAAGACAGGCGGAAAGGGTTGCGAGAAAGTACTTGTAGGTCATGGGAAACGGGCTTGGGTCTATCGAAGGTACGATGGAAAGACGCCTTCAGCCCCAGTGGGTTGCCTTGGAACCGATCCGTATTTATCAACGTTCCCCGAAGATGGCCGTGCCGATGCGCACCATCGTGCTGCCAGCTGCCACGGCTTCCTTAACGTCCCCGCTCATGCCCATGCTCAGCTCGGTGAAGAGCAACGCATTCACCGCCCCGCCCTCTATTAGTTCCTTCCGCAGAGCGGCGAGGCCCTCGAATTCACGCCGCACTTGACCGAGGTCCTCCGTGTTGGTGGCCATGCCCATCAAGCCCCGAAAACGAAGCGCCGGCCATCGCACTTGCAGGTCACCGTCAGCACAGAGGGCGCGCACTTCTTCCGGTAGGAATCCGTGCTTCGTTTCTTCTTGGGCGATGTGGACCTGCAACAACACACCGATCGTTCGTCCGGAAGTGGCTGCCCGCTTGTTCAGCTCGTCCAACAACGCTTCGCGGTCCACGCCATGCACGAGATGCACGAAGGGTGCAACGTACTTCACCTTGTTGGTCTGCAGATGGCCGATGAAGTGCCACTCAATATCCTCCGGAAGTTCCGGCTGCTTGTCCCTAAGTTCTTGCGGATAGTTCTCGCCAAAGGCACGTTGGCCCAAGTCATACAGCGCTTGGATCTCTTCCACCGTGCGCTTTTTGCTCACGGCGATCAACTTCACGTGCGCCGGAAGCGCGCTCCTGACGCGAGCATATCGCTCGGCAAGTGCTGTGGTGTCCATCAATGGTCTTCCAAGGAATAGATGGTGAGGCCGCTGCGGAGCTTGGGCTCGATCCAGGTGGTCTTGGGCGGCATGCATCCACCACTGTCCGCCACTTTTCTCAGTTCGTTGAAGCTGACGGCACGCAGGTGGAAGGCCACGTCGGCCTTGCCGCTTTCCACGGCTTGTTCCAGCTCGAAGGCGGCGTGGGTGCCGGGTACGAAGCGGATGCGTGGGTCCGTGCGCAGGTCGTTGATGCCCAGCACGGGGCCTAACACGGCCTCGCTCAGCACGGCGGCGTCCAAGGCGTCCACGGGGTTGTTCCCGGAAGTCATCGGCAAAGCCAGTGCATACCAGCCGCTTTTTACATGGACCTGAACGCTTCGCGGTTCCGGTTCTCCCGGGCCGTCCGGTAGCGGGGTCAATGTGCCCACCATGCGCAGTGCTTTCAAGAAGGCTACCTCGGAATGCCCGTTGAGACCTTTCACGGTGCGATCGTAATTGTAGATGTGCAACTGGCGCTCCGGCACCATGAAGGCCAAGAACGCAGCCTTGGGGCCTTCACGGTCGGCGTGAAGGCAGTCCGCCAGCCGTGCGCTGCTGGCACAGCGGTGGTGGCCGTCGGCGATGTACATCGCGGGCATGCGCTTGAAGTGCCCGCCCAGTGCGACAAGCTCCTCCGGCGCGTCCACTTTCCAGAAGCGGTGGCGGACTTGGTCGGTGGTGCAGAAATCATACAGGGTAGGGCGCTGGGCAATACCGTCCAGCGCGGCCTCCAGCTCGGGGGCATCGGGCACGGCCAGCAACACCGGCTCGGCGTTGATGCCGGTATGGTCCAGATAGTCGCTGAAGAGTTCCTCCCGGGTGGCCAGCGTTTGCTCGTGGACCTTTACCCGGCCTTCGCGGTAATCCGTGACGGCCACCGCGCCGATGATGCCGCGGGAGGTGAAGGCGCCACAGCTTTGCTCATAGAGATAGAAGGCAGGATGTTCCTCCCGTTGCAGGATGTGCTTTTCCGTGAACTCGGTGAACTTGCGCCGCACACCGTCGAAATGCTCCGCACGCGTAAGGCCATGGCGGTCGTGGTCCGCGTATACGATGTGCAGGAAGGTATAGGGATTGCCCGCAAGTTTTTCGCGCAGCTGCTCCGGGGAATAGTTCAGGAAGGAGCGCGAGCCCACGAGATGGGCCGTGTGCGGCGCCGGTCGCCAAGCCCGGAAGGGGCGCACATGGATCATCCGCGGCCCACGGTCACCTCTTCGCGCCAGGCCATCAGCAGTTCGGCCAGTTCACCGCCGATGCGCTCCTGCGCTTCCAACGTGGCCGCGCCGATGTGCGGACTGAGGCTTACGTTCTGTAGGCTCATTAAGTCGGCACGCGGGGTGGGTTCGTTCATGTACACGTCCAGGCCGGCGGACTTCACCTTTCCGCTTTTCAGGGCGGCGATCAAGGCATCCTCATCGATCGAGTTGCCGCGGGCAGTGTTCACTAGGACCACGCCGGGCTTCATCTTCGCGAATTCATCCGCACCGAGCACCGGGGTGCCGTCAGCCTTCGAGGGAACGTGCAGCGTGATGGCATCGCTCTTGGCAAGCAGCTCTTCAAGGGAAAGCATTTTGACCCCTACCCGCACGGTGTCACCATTGAAGGGTACCTCCAGATGATCCACGGTAGCGCTGTTGTCGGTGTACACCACTTTCATCCCGTTGCCGATCGCGTAGCGCGCCACCCATTTGCCGATGCGGCCGAAGCCGATGATGCCCAAAGTCTTGCCCCGCAGCTCCGCGCCTTTGCCGTATTCTTTCTTCATCTCCTTGAAGGCGGTGCAGCCCTCGGTGGGCATGCGGCGGTTGGCCTTGCAGAGGTCGCGCGTAAGGCTGTACAGGTGCGCCATCACCAGCTCGGCCACGCTGATGCTGCTGCTGGCCGGGGTGTTCACCACGCGGACGCCCTTGCTTTTGGCGTAAACCACGTCGATGTTGTCCATGCCCACGCCGCCGCGGGCGATGAACTTCAGGTTCGGGCAGGCGTCGATGAGGTCCTTGCGCACCTTGGTGGCGCTGCGTACCAGCAGCGCGTCCACTTTCTCCTTGTTGATGTAGGCGATCAATGCTTCCTGGGGCACAGAGTCCGTGGTGATCGTAAAGCCCTCGGCAAGGAGCTGTTCCTTGGCCGGAGCGGAAATGCCGTCGTTGGCGTGTACACGCATCTTCTTAACCGTTCTTTTTTGCGAATTCCTCCATTACTTCCGTCAGGGCCTTCACGCTCTCGATGGGCAGCGCGTTGTACATGCTGGCCCGGTAGCCGCCCACGCTGCGGTGGCCGCGGATGCCGCTGATCCCCGCCTCTTTCCACATGGCATCGAAAGCGGGCTCCATTGCCGCGTCTTTGAACACGAAGGTGGCGTTCATCTCCGAGCGGTCCTCTTTGGCGGTGGTGCCTTGGAAGATCGGTAAGCGGTCCACCGTGGAGTAGAGCAGTTCGGCCTTGGCGGCGTTCCGCTTCGCGATCTCAGGGATGCCCCCGATCCGCTTCATCCACTCCAAGGTGAGCATGATCACGTAGATCGGGAACACCGGCGGCGTGTTGTACATGCTGTCCTTGGCGGCATGGTTGGCCAGGTCCATCATGGGGCTCAACGTGCGGCCGGTCTTGCCTAGCGCGGCAGGGTCGAAGAGGTACATCGTGGCACCGGCGGGGCCCATGTTCTTCTGTGCACCGGCATAGATCATCGCGAAGTCGGAAATATTCACCGGGCGGCTGAAGATGTCGCTGCTCATGTCGCAGATCATCGGCACGGCCCCGGTCCCCGAACCGGGGTTCGGGAACTGCTTGTACTGCGTGCCCGCGATAGTGTTGTTGCTGGTGAAGTGGAAATAGTCCGCATCACTTGGGATGCTGAATCCCTTGGGGATGTAGTTGAAGTTCTTGTCCTCGCTGCTGGCCACCACCACGGCCTCGCCCGCCAGCTTCCCTTCCTTGATGGCGCGCTTGGCCCATTCGCCGGTGTGGACGTAGGCGCCCTTGCCGCCGGGCTTCATGAAGTTCTGCGGAATGAGGTGAAAGCCCATGCTGGCGCCCCCACCGAGGAAGATCGTCTCATAGTGCGAAGGCGCGCCCAGCAGGTCCTTCACCAGCTGCCGCGCATTGGCCATGATCGCCTCGAAGGGCTTGCTGCGGTGGCTGATCTCCAGGATGCTCAAGCCGCTGCCGTCCAGATCAAGCACCGCTTGGGAGGCTTTTTCAAAGACCTCTTGCGGCAGGATACAAGGGCCGGCGCTGAAGTTGTGGACTTTCATGGTGAGGAGGAGAAGCTTGAGAGGTTGAATTCGCGGCGCGAAGGTAAAGGTTCGAGCGGGGATGGTGATGGCCGGATGGTGTGTTCACCACAGAGGCTCAGAGACACGGAGAAATGTGATTGGTGAGGATGGCGATGGTGCAGTGCATTAGTTCGCTCAGCGATCTCCCGCAGGGGATCCTGTGCTGGGGCGGGGAGGTCCTGAAATGCTTCATGGACGGGCCTGTCCGGGATCAGGCCCGAAGGTCTCCGGCTCCTTCTCCATCCTTTCCTCCCCACTACCGACCTTTGCGCCCCATACAGATCAACGTTCATGCGTATCGGTATTGTTTGCTATCCCACCTTCGGCGGCTCCGGTGTCGTGGCGACTGAGCTGGGCCTCGCCTTGGCGGAAGAAGGCCACACCGTCCACTTCATCACTTACGACAGGCCCGTGCGGCTGGGAACGGGCAAGGCCAACGTGATCTACCACGAGGTGCGCGTGAGCGACTATCCGCTCTTCGACTACCAGCCGTACGAGCTGGTGCTGACGAGCAAATTGGTGGATGTAGTGAAACACGAGCGCCTGGACCTGCTGCATGTGCATTACGCCATTCCGCACGCCTCGGCGGCTTGGATGGCCCAGCAGATCCTCGCGGCCCAAGGCATTCGCATTCCCTTCATCACCACACTGCATGGCACCGACATCACTCTTGTGGGCCGCGATGCGAGCTTCGAGCCGGTGATCACCTTCGCCATCGAGCACAGCGATGCCGTGACGGCGGTCTCAGAAAGCCTGCGCAAGGACACCTACGCGCATTTCCCAGTGAAGCGGGCCATCGAGGTGATCCCCAATTTCATCTGTCCGGAACGCTATGGAATGGGCATCGACCCGGTCCTGCGCGAACGTTTCGCGCCCAATGGTGAGAAGCTCTTGGTGCATGTGAGCAACTTCCGGCCTGTGAAGCGCGTGCAGGACGTGCTCGCCGTGTTCATGGGGGTGCGTAAACAGATACCGGCCCGGCTGTTGCTGATCGGCGACGGGCCGGACCGGCACCTGATCGAAGCGCAATGCCGTGCCAACGGCACCTGCGAGGAGGTGTTCTTCCTCGGGAAGATGACGGACCCGGAAGAAGTGGTGGCGAGCTGCGACCTGTTCCTGTTGACAAGTGAGGCCGAGAGCTTCGGTCTTGCGGCCTTGGAGGCCATGGCCTGCGGTGTACCCGTGGTGAGCACCGATGCCGGTGGCACAGCCGAAGTGGTGGAGGCCGGTGTGGCCGGCCTGCTGAGCCCGGTCGGCGACACCAAGGCGATGACGGCGAACGCAATGGACATCCTGAAGGACCCGGATACCCTGGCGCGGTTCAGGAAGGGGGCTGCCCGCTCCGCCGAGCGCTTCGATATCGCGAAAGTGCTGCCCCGATATGAAGCACTTTACCATGAAGTGATCGACCAAGTGAAGGCGAATGGAGTTCATCAGTGACCGCATCAGCATCGAGCGGCAGGGCGAAGGCATCAGCATTGTCATCGGCTCCCGGCTACCCAAGCGGCAGTGGGCGCTGCTCATCGGTTGGTTAGTGGCGTGGACGCTATGCGGTGTGGCCTTCCTCTACGAGTTCCTCCATGGTGCTGGCCCGGACATGCGCGTCCCGTTGTTCATCATGCTCGCTTTTTGGGGCTACTTCGAGCTGCGGATCATACGTGTGGTGCTCTGGCGCAAAAAAGGCTTTGAGCTTTGGCGGGTGAAGGACGGCGAGCTCACCATCAAGAACAGCCTCTACCGCTTCGGGAAGGCGAACAGGTACTTCATCGCCAACATCCAGCGGCTGGGGTTGTTGAACATGGACGAGACCTCCTGGAAATGGCAGATGAGCGATTCCTTCTGGACGCGGGGAGCGGAGCGTTTAGGCTTTGAATACCACGAAAAGAAGGTGGCCTTCGGCCGCGGCCTTACGGAGGAGGAAGCGCGCGAGGTGGTCCAACTGCTCGCTGCGGAATTGAAGCGGGAGCGGAAGGCGGAGAGAAAGTCTTGAGTCTATTAGTCGGGAGTCCTGAGTCCCGACTCTCGACTCAGGACTCCCGACTCAAGACTCCCCACCCAAGCCCACCGGTCCGTATTCTCAGCGCCTCAGCGCCTCCGCGTCCTTTAAAAATACTCGCTCCGGAAGGCATTGCCGCTGATCCTCAACGTACGGATGCCGTCCATCAGTTCTTCGCGTGTCATGCGCTTGGCGGAAGGGGAGGAGAGGGCCGCATCGATGGAGTTCACCGCACCCGCAGGCACCCCGTAAGTGTGGAGCTTTTCCAATAGCGGTTCTCGTGGGAACGTCGCGATAGCCGGGACCAATAGCTCTGCAAGGCGTGTCCGGTTCACCACGCGGCTGTTGTTCTCAGCAAATTCCGCATCGTCCTTCACCGTATGGAGTTCGAGTGCTTCGCAAAGCTTCCGGAATTGGGAATTGCTTCCTACGGCGAGCACGATCCGCTTCCTGTCGGAGCAGGTGAACACTTCGCCGTACGGTGCGATGTTCGGATGCAGCGTGCCGATCGGCCGCGCCACGTGACCGGCCATCAGCCAGTTGGAAGCTTGGTTCACTAAGCCCGTGAGCGCGGCTTCCTCCAATGTCACTTCCACGAATGCGCCTTTTTCGCTGTTGGTCCTGTTCAGCAAGGCAAGCAGGATCCCTTCCTTCAGCTGATGGGCCGCCAGGATGTCGATCATGGCCACGGGCAGCTTGGCCGGGTGTTCCGCATCGGTGCCGGTCATGCTGATGTAGCCCGTCTCCGCTTGCAGGACCACGTCGTAGGCGGGGCGCGAGGTATCACCCGCATAGCCACGGATGTGGCCCTGGATAAGCTTCGGGTTCAGCGCATGTAGCCGATCGAGCGTAAGCCCGAGTTTTTCAGCGTCGGCTGCCATGTGGTTGGTGATCAGCACGTCGGCCTTGGCCACTAATGCGTCGAATTCCGAGCGGGCGGCAACATCGGTGAGGTCCAAGAAGAGGTGCTCCTTCCCGAAGTTGACACTGCTGAAGTATGCGCTGACGTTGGAGCCCGGGTCTTCAAAGGGCAGCTTCCATTTCCGCGTGACATCCCCGCCCGTCTTGGGGTTCTCCACCTTCACCACGCGTGCGCCCAGCTCCGCGAAGAACATGCCCACGGCGGGTCCGGCCAGTACGCTGGCGGTCTCGATGATGAGGAGGTCTTTCAGCATGGGACGAAATTAGGAGGCAGTAGGCAGCGGCAGTCGGCAGCGGCAGCTATCGTCACGATCCTCCACCTGCGCTGATCCGATCTATCAGCGTTCCAACTACACGGGCAGTTCCGCTCCGCACCGCCTGCAGAACCGCGCATCGCCCAAATGCCCCGTGGCATGGCAGGTCATGCACTCCTTTCCCGGGTTCGCGCTCTTGGCCAGTTCCACGCCCACGATGCCCGTGGGCACGGCGATGATGGAATAGCCCAGGATCATGATCATCGAAGCGATCATCTGGCCGATGGTGGTCTCCGGGGCGATGTCGCCATAACCCACGGTGGTGAGCGTCACGATGGTCCAGTAAATGCTGCGGGGGATGCTGGTGAACCCGGCCTCCGGGCTTTCCACCAAGTACATCACCGTGCCGAAGATCACCACGATGGTGAGCACCGCCAGCAGGAACACCATGATCTTCCTGCGGCTGGCCACCAGCGCCCGGCCCAGCATGCCGGCCTCGTTGATAAAGCGCGCCAGCTTCAGCACGCGGAACACCCGGATCAGGCGTAGCACGCGGATCACCATGAGCGACTGGGCGCCGCCGATCAAGAGGCTGAGGAAGGTGGGCAGGATCGAGAGCAGGTCCACGATGCCGAAGAAGCTGAGCGCATAATGCCGGGGCTTCTGCACGATCCATAGCCGCAGCAAGTATTCCACCGTGAACAGGCCGGTGAAGATCAGCTCGGCCACGTACAGCGCATGGCCATAGCGGGCCTTGATCGCGGGCACGCTTTCCAGCATCACCAGCAGCACGCTGATGAGGATGGCCCACAACAGGATCACGTCGAACAGCTTGCCCGCTGGCGTAGTGGTGCCGAAGACAGTGCGGTACAAGCGCTTCCGCAAGGCACTGCGGCCGGGAGTTTCCATGCTGCAAGGTAGCGGTCGCGATCAAGCCTTCGGGGGAATGATGTGCAGGTCGCGTTGTGGGAAGGGGATGGCGACGCCCGCCTCGCGGAAACGCTGCAGGATGCGGAAGCGGATGTCGCTCTTGGTCTGTTCCACTAAGAAGATGTTCCGGCTCCAGAACAGCAGTTCGAAGATCAGGGCGCTGTCCCCGAAATCGACGAAGCGCACCTTCACCGCGTGTGCCAAGTCGTCCAGCACCACGTCGGTCTGGTCCATCGCGCAGCCCATCAGGATCTCCTTCACCAATTCCGCGTCCGAGCCGTAGGCCACGCCCACCTTCAGGTTGAAGCGGGTCTCCAGCGCGTTGTGGCTCCAGTTCACCACGTTCTCATTGATGAAACGGTGGTTGGGCACGATCACGTTCATGCCGTCGCGGGAATAGATGGTGGAGGTGCGCAGGTTGATCTCCGTTACGCGGCCCACCAGCCCCTCCACCTCCAGTACGTCGCCCACCATGATGGTGCCTTCCATCAGGATGAAAATGCCGGAGATGATGTCGTTGAAGGTCTGCTGGATCCCGATGCCCAAGCCCACCAACAAGGCTGCCGAGCCCGCTATCAGGAAGGTGATGTTCATCCCTAGCACTTGCAGCACGATGATGACGGTGCCCACCCACACGGCGTACTTCACAAGGAGGTATGCCGAATGCAGGCGCGAGCGTTGGTCCTTGTCACCTTTGGCGCGGCGGTGCATGGCGACTTTTACCAAACGCAGCAATAGAAAGGCGACGGCAATGGTGATCATCGCCCAGAGCACGTGCCCTACCGTGAAGACAAGGCCGCCGATATGGAACAAGGTCTCCGTGAACATGGTGGTGTTGCAAAAGGGAAGCAGCCTCACAAAGGAAGCCACATCCCCCCTTGCTTGGATGCCGATCGGAAAAAACCTTGCGGATACAATGGTGGTCGATACCTTTCCCCCGACATGTCCTTCCAAACCCTGTTCCTCGTGGTTGCCAATGCCACCGCCCAGATGGATCCGCCCTCGGTCCGCGTACAGGACGACACCCCGCGCCGGTCATGATGGACTTGGAGGGTTTCGTGCGCGAATGGCTGCTGAACCCCACGGTGGGCCGCATCGTGGGGCTGGTGGTCGGCGTGGCGCTGATCTGGACGTTGATGAAATTCCTCAAGGCCCGCTTCGCCGGCCGGATGGAGCATGCGGACGCCAAGTACCGTGTAAGGAAGCTCTTCGACGTGGGCGGCTACCTGCTCGTGCTGGTGCTGATCACGGTGGTGTACAGTGACAAGCTGAGCGGATTTACCGTGGCCTTGGGCGTGGCCGGAGCGGGCATCGCTTTCGCCTTGCAGGAGGTCATCGCATCGGTGGCGGGTTGGCTCGCGGTGATGTTCGGTGGCTTCTATCGCACTGGCGACCGCGTGCAGCTCGGCGGTATCAAGGGTGATGTGATCGACATCGGTGTGCTCCGCACCACGGTGATGGAGGTGGGCCAATGGGTGGACGGCGACCTCTACAACGGCCGCATCGTGCGGATCGCCAACAGCTTTGTCTTCAAGGAACCGGTATTCAACTATTCCGCGGATTTTCCTTTTCTCTGGGACGAGATCAAGATCCCCGTGATGTTCGGCAGCGACTATGAACGCGCCCGCGCATTGTTCGATCAGGTATTGCGGGAGGTGGCGGGCGGCCTCACCGAGGATTCCCAGGCAAAGTGGAAGGCGATGGTGAGCAAGTTCATGGTGGAGGATGCACGCACGCGTCCGTGGGTGACCATGGCCTTCAACGACAATTGGGTGGAGTTCACCCTGCGTTACGTGGTGGACTACAAACAACGGCGCGGCACCAAGGACGCTCTGTTCACACGGCTTCTGCGCGAGATCGAAGCCACGGACGGCGCTATCAAGCTGGCCTCCGCCACCTTCCAAGTGGTCGGCGTTCCGCCCATAAAAGTGAAGGTGCAAAAGGACTGAACATGCGCAGGGCACACCTCATGGCCGGAAATGGTCAACTACGGTGCTGGGAAAATGTCGGCACCTAAATGATGGATCTACACTTTTCGTGGACCTTTGTCGCCCGATAACCCAGCCATGCGTTTCACCTCCCTCATCAACTTCCTCCGCCTCGGTGATGACGCCGAGGACCCGCAGGTGGCCATGAAGGCCATCGAGAGCGGCGTGGTGTTCCGTGGTACCAACATGTTGATCTTGGTCTGTGCGATCCTCATCGCATCGGTAGGATTGAACGTGAACTCCACCGCGGTGGTGATCGGCGCCATGTTGATCTCCCCGCTCATGGGCCCCATCATGGGCGTGGGCGCCGGGCTCGGTGTGCTGGACCTCCGGTTGGTTCGGCGCTCGCTGAAGAACATCGGGTTCGCTGTTGTGGTGAGCATAGGCACCAGCGCGCTCTACTTCCTGATCAGTCCGTTGAGCGATGCGCACTCGGAGATCCTGGCCCGCACCAGCCCCTCCATTTGGGACGTGCTGATAGGGCTCTCCGGAGGCTTTGCCGGTATTATTGCCATGACCAGTAAGGACAAGGTCCGAGGCAACGTGGTGCCCGGCGTCGCCATTGCCACTGCCCTGATGCCCCCCTTGTGTACCGCGGGCTACGGGTTGGCCCACCTCAACTGGACCTATTTCGCCGGGGCGCTTTACCTCTTCCTCATCAACTCCGTATTCATCAGCATCGCCGCATTGGCCATGGTGCGCTGGTTGGGGTACCCGCAGCGCTATGTGGAGGACGTGAAGCTCACCGGAAAGATCCGGCGATATACCACGTTGATCGTGCTGGTTACCGTGGTGCCGAGTATCTGGCTCGCGTATAGGCTCGTGGTGGAGAATGCCTTCGTCCACAAGGCCCAGGATTTCATCACCTATGAATGCACCGTCCCGGAAAACTACCTGCTGGACAAGTCGATCGACGCCCCCAACCGGACGATCACGCTCACCTACCTCGGCAATGGCATTTCTTCGGCCGACAGTATCAAGATGTACGAACGCCTCGCGTTGCACGGTATCGCCGGGGCCGACCTGAAGATCCGGACGGGACTTTCCTTGCAAGAGCTGGACAAAGAGCAGCGCTCGAAGAACGAGGGCATGCAACGCCAGATCGATGACCAGAACGTACTGGTGGCCCGCCTCGGAGCGGTGCGCGACAGCTTGGTGCAGGCGAAGCAGCAGGACCAGGCCCTCATGGCCGAGGCCAAGGCCATGGCCCCCGGGCTCCGCTGGCTCGTAACGGCGGAACTTCCCGGTGCCAGCCCCAAGGACAGCATTAAGCAGGTCGTCGCCGCGCATTTCGTAAATTATCCGGACACTGCGGAAATTGCCCGCATCCGCCGCTGGCTCTACGTGCGCCTCAACGACGCGAATTTCGCCTTGGCCGTTACCGCGGACAGCGCGAAAGTGATCAAGGAGGAAGAACACCGGAGAAGAAGATGAGCAAGAAGAGAAGTACTTCCAAGAAAGTGGAGGTGAGGCCGTTCACCATGGACGCCTTCGATGATTTCGCCACCGTGATGAACGCGGTATACCCCGACTGGAGCGGAGGCTTGTGGAAGCGCGAGACCATCGCCAGGCTTGTGAACCTGTTCCCCGAAGGCCAGCTCGGCGTTTTTGTCCAAGGCAAGCTCGCCGGCTGCGCGCTCACGATCGTCGTGGACATCGACCAACTGGGGTTCGACCACACCTATATGAAGGCAATCGGAGGCTACAATTTCAATACCCACAGCCCCAAGGGCAACGTCCTATATGGTATCGAGGTCTTCGTCCATCCCGAGTTCCGTGGCATGCGGCTCGGCAGGCGTTTGTACGAAGCCCGCAAGGAGCTTTGCGAGCAGCTCAACCTGCGTTCCGTGATGTTCGGCGGACGCATCCCCAATTACCACAAGCACGCCAAGAAGCTCACCCCCAAGCAGTATATCGCCAAGGTGCGTGAAAAGGCCATTCACGACCCGGTGCTCTCCTTCCAGCTCTCCAACGAATTCCACGTGGTACGCCTGCTGAAGGGCTACATGCCGGACGATGTGAACTCGATGGAGTACGCCACCCTGATGGAGTGGGACAACATCTACCACAATGAGGCCGAGATGGGCGGTAGCTGGTCAAGGAACGTCCGGCTGGGCCTCGTGCAATGGCAGATGCGCAACTATGCAGGTATCGACGGCCTGTTCGAGCACTTGGACTTCTTCCTGCAAGTGGTCAGCGGCTATGGCAGTGACTTCGCCGTGTTCCCGGAGTTCTTCAACGCCCCGCTGATGTCCAGGTACGACGAACAGAGCGAGGCCGAGGCCATCCGCAGCCTCGCCGAGCACACCATACCCATCCGGGACTTCATGGTGAAGGCGGCCGTGAAGTACAACGTGAACATCGTTACGGGAAGCATGCCCATGGTGGAGAGCGGGATCCTCTACAACATGGGCTTCCTCTGCCGCCGGGACGGAAGTTGGGAGCGATATGAAAAGATCCACATCACCCCCAACGAGCGCAATGCCTGGGGCATCCACGGCGGCAAGCAAGTGCGCGTGTTCGACACCGATTGCGGCAAGGTGGGTGTGCTGATCTGCTACGATTGTGAATTCCCCGAATTGGTGCGCCTGATGGCCCTGCAAGGCATGCAACTGCTCATCGTGCCCTTCCTTACCGACACGCAGAACGCCTTCTCACGCGTGAAACTTTGTGCTATGGCGCGTGCCGTGGAGAACGAATGCTTCGTGGCCATCGCAGGCAGCGTGGGCAACCTGCCCAAGGTGAAGAACATGGACATCCAATACGCCCAAAGCGCGGTGTTCACTCCCTGCGACTTCGGCTTCCCGGCAACGGGCATCAAGGGTGAAGCCACCCCGAACACCGAAATGGTGCTGGTGGTGGACGTGGACATGAGCCTGCTGCGTGACCTGCACCATCGCGGCAGCGTGCAGAACATGAAAGACAGGCGCGAAGACGTCTACACACTGAAGTTGACGGAAGGATAATTCCTCAGACTTCCCCTCCGAGTCCCATCAAGGTCCCGAGGCGGAATTTGATGAAACTTTGAGGCATGTGGCTTCAACGCACAAAGCACCGATGCTTCATAACATCGGGGCTTTGCTTTCCCAATTCTCGCGCGAACGTCCACGCTCGTGCGCCAAATCAGGCTACTTGGCCTGCCCCGCCGCCGGATACTTCGGCGTCACCCCGATGTTCTTGAAGAAGAACGCCCACTTGTCGGCCTCCTCCTGGATGATCTTGCTGGTGGGCTTGCCCGCGCCGTGGCCCGCATTGGTGTCCACACGGATCAACACCGGCGTATCCCCTTCCTGGGCCACCTGTAAAGTGCTGATGAATTTGAAGCTGTGCGCAGGCACGACGCGGTCGTCATGGTCGGCGGTGAACACCAGCGTGGCCGGGTAGTTGGCCGGCTTGATGTTGTGCAGCGGTGAATAGGCGTGGAGGTATTGGAACTCCTCCTTGCTGTTGTCCGCGTCACCGAACTCCGGCACCCAGCCGAAGCCTGCGGTGAACTTCTGGTAGCGCAGCATGTCCATCACGCCCACGTGGGGGAAGGCCACGGCGCACAGGTCCGGGCGCTGCGTCATCACCGCCCCTACGAGCAGGCCGCCGTTGCTTCCGCCCTCAATGGCCAGGTGGTCCTTGTCCGTCCACTTCTGCGCGATCAGGTATTCCGCCGCCGCGATGAAGTCGTCGAACACGTTCTGCTTTTTCTCCTTCATACCGGCCTTGTGCCACTCCTCGCCGTACTCGCCGCCGCCCCGTAGGTTGGCCAATGCAAAGACGCCGCCCTGTTCAAGCAAGAGCATCCTGCTGGTGCTGAAGCTCGGCGAAAGGCTGATGTTGAACCCGCCGTAGGCATAGAGCAGCGCAGGGTTCTTGCCGCTCTTCTCCACGCCCTTCCTATGCACGATGAACATCGGGACCTTCGTGCCGTCCTTGCTGGTATAGAAGTCCTGCTCGGTCTCGTACTGCTCCGGGTCGAACTTCAGCTCGGGCCGGTAGTACAGCTCGCTTTTGCCGCTGGCATAGTCGTACTTGAAGATGCTGCCCGGGTCGGTGAAGGAGGTGAAGCTGTAGAAGGAATACGTGTCTTCGCGATCCCCGCCGAAGCCGCCCGCCGAGCCGAGGCCGGGGAGTTCCACTTCCTGTTCACCGCTGCCGTCAGCGGCGTAGCGATAGATGCGCGTGGTAGCGTCCTTCAGGTAGCTGGCGAAGAGGTTGCCGCCACCCGTGTTCACACCTTCCAGCAGGTCATCTTTTTGTGGGATCACGTCCTTCCAGTTCTCCTTCGCCGGGTTGGCGGGGTCAACGGCCACCATGCGGTATTTTGGGGCGTCCACATCGGTGGTGGCCAGAAGTTTTCCGCTCTTCGGCTCATACGCGATGATGCTTGTCTTTTGCTCGAAGCCCCGTTGGAGCGGTGTCCATTGCGTGGCAGGCGTGGGGATAACGCCTTTGCGGAGGTCGAAGAAGTACTGCTCGAAACCGTCCGTGCCGGTGGCGATGTACATCGTGGCGAATTCCTCCCCCTCGGTGGTGTTAACACCCACGTACAGGTTCGGCTCGTCGTCGTTCTTCCACACCAATGCGTCCTTGGCTTGCGGGTCGCCCAGCTTGTGGTAGTAGACTTTCTGGAATTGGCTGGCCGCGCTCAGCTCCGTGCCTTTCTTCGGCTCGGGGAAGCGGCTGTAGAAGAAGCCGTCCTTGTACCACGCTACGCCGCTGAACTTCGCCCAGTAAAGGGTGTCCGCCATCGGCGCCATTGTCTTCAGGTCCCACAGGGTGATGTCCTGCCAATCACTACCGGCCTTCTGCACGCTCACAGCCATGTAGCGGTCGTCCTTGCTGGCGCCCATCAGACCGATGCTCGTGGTGCCCGCCGGGTCCACCGCGTTCGGGTCGATGAAGACCTTGTCCTCGCCGTCCAAGCCGGTGCGCACGTGGATCACGCCCTGGTTCTGCAGGCCGCTGTTCTTGGTGCTGAAGAAAAGGTTCCCCACCTTCATCGGCGCGCCCTCTTTCGGGAAGTTCAATATGTCCTCATAACGCTTGGCGATCGCGTCCCGGAAGGGGATGTCCGCCAGATAGGCCTGCGTCACCGCGTTCTCGCGCTTCACCCAGTCGGCCGTCTCGGCGCTAGTGTCATTCTCCAACCAGCGGTACGGGTCGGCCACCGGAGTGCCGAAGAAGTCGTCCACCACGTTGGTGTCCTTGCGGGTTTCCGGGTAGGCGGTCTTTTGCATGGGCTTTTGGGCGGGTTCGGGCGCTGTGCCGCAAGCAGCAAGGAGCAGCACGGCAAGGGGAAGGACTTTGTGCATGGGATGGGGGAATGGGGGGGCGAAAGTAGCCACGAGGTTTTGTCGTTTTGGCCATGTGTGGCGTGTTGAATGCAGCTTGGAATGATTGAATTTGGAGTTGTTCAATGAAGTTATCAACAAAACTTAGGAAATACCAGAGGCCATTAACCATATTTGTTATCGCAAAATCAGAAAACAATGATTAAAGATGCCCCTTCACATTCGCGCCAAGAAAGACCATTGACCACCTACACGCGAATAGCCCTCAGCGCAATACGGCGCGTTGCGGCGCTGTGGCTCGCCACTGCCAGTATTCAGGCCATGGCTGCGGACTCGCTCATCGTCACCATGCAGGTCAGCAACTACAACGGCTTTGAAGTGAGCTGCTTCGGCGAGAAGGATGGTTGGATCGAGCTCACCGTCAGTGGCGGGCAGCCTCCGTACTTCTATGAATGGAGCAATGGCTCCAACGAACAGGACCTCGCCGAACTTGCGGCCGGTTACTACAAGGTGGATGTGATGGACAACGAAGGGCAGCGGGTGACCAAGGAGGTTACTTTGGACCAGCCCTTGGCCATGAAGCTGGACGTGGACGTCTATGAATATACGAACGGCTTCAACATCAGTTGCTATGGCTGCAACAATGGGAACGCCTCCGTGGTGGTGTTGGGCGGTGCCCCGCCGTTCACGGTGTCATGGAGCGATGGACCCACCGGAACTGAGCGCTACAACCTCGGTCCGAAGGATTACAAGATCACCGCAGCCGACGCCAACGGTTGCGCTGGCACCTCCACCACCATCTACTTGCGCGGCCCGGACCGCAGCGACTGGAGCATGAGCGGAAACCCCGGCACAACGCCCGGGCCGCAATACATCGGTACGCCGGACAACAAGGACGTGGTGCTGAAGAGCAATGGGCAGGAGCTGATGCGGCTAAAGGGTGATGGCGATATCGCGCTATGGGGTGCGGACACAACCGTGGGACCGATATATCGAGGTCCTGATGGAGTACTGAAGGTGGGTGACGGGACGGGGATCTCTTTCCCAGTGGACAGATGTTTTCAATTACGCTCCATGCCCTATTGGCAGACAAGAGGAAACGACTTTACCCACCTCTGTCCGGATGAACCCAGACCTCAGCTTGGCACCTTGAACAACACGGACCTGAACATTATAACGTGGGGAGAACAACGCATGCGCATCACCCGGAACGGCGCTGTGGGCATCGGTACCGACCCGCCCTCTGGCGTGGTGGGCGACTACCGCCTCTTCGTGGAGAACGGCATCGTATGCCGCGATGTGCTGGTGAAGCTCGGCGATTGGCCGGACTATGTGTTCCAGCCCAACTATGCGCTGATGTCCATGGACGACTTGCGCCTCTTCCTCCGCACAAACAAGCACCTGCCCGGCATCCCCTCCGCCGCAGAATTGGAGACCAAGAAAGGCGTGGAAGTGGGCGACCTCCAAGCCCGCATGTTGAAGGTGGTGGAGGAGCAGGCACTGTACATTCTGGAGCTGGAGGAAAAGTACCGCGATCTGGAGCAGCGGATGCAGATGGTTGAATCGTCTAAGCGATAGTGAACATGCGCTGGCTCAACTCCATCCGCCCCCTTTGCTTTGGCGCAATGTGCCTCGCAGCCGCAGTGGATAGCAGCGCCCAGACCTACCATCCGCCCACCGGACAGATCTATCAGATCAAGGACAGCATGGAATTGCGTTTCGCCGCCATGAGGGACACCATGCCGGATTCACTCTTCTACCATGAGGGCGGGGAGTATGCCGAATTCCAAAAATGGTTCCGGCACTGGGAGGTGCGCGCCCCGCACGGAGACTTGGATGCATACGACCAGATCATGAAGGGGTATGTGGAACGGCAGGCACATGCAGGAAGTAGCTTCCGCTCCAATGATGATCCATGGTGGGAGCTTGGGCCGAAGCGCATCTCCAATAACATGTTCGGCATTGGCCCTATCAGGCACATTGCTATCTCAAGGGACGATACTGACCATATGCTATGCACAAGCAATAGCGGGGGGCTTTTCCATACGGCTGATGCAAATGCCAGTTGTACATGGCAGAATGCTGGAACAGACATGGGTCTGCCGCATTCTGGTTGCAATTGGGCAGACTTTTACCCGGGGTCGACGGATAAATGGTACACCATTTCGTCGTCTGGCAGGATTTCCTACGTGGGTGGTCTCTATCGAACGAACAACAGTGGTTCCAATTGGTTAAGTATCGCAGACTTCAATGACCTGGGAGGACCTCAGACTCAGGCATATCAATTTCTTTTTGATAGAAAGCTAAATAGCATGAATGATCATCGGTTGTTCCTACTGACATCCGAAGGTTTATACGTTACGGAGGAGCCAGAGGCTAATAACCCATCTTGGGCTGAGATCACAATACCAGTACCGCCTAGTATTTCCAGTTACTCCAGTTGGCCCGTCGATCCAAACATACTGGTGTACGACATGGAATATCTGGCGTCATCGACATCCACTAGCACCGTGTGCGCCACGATGCGCTTCAAACTTATTGATGGCTCCAATTCGATGACCATTTGGCGCTTCATGATCTCCACGGATAATGGTGATAACTGGACAGAAATCCCTAACCATCCGGCCATTGACCCCACTTTTGAGTGGGCTACTGTGGAAACCTCCGCAGCCTCGCCAACCGCATTCCATTGTATGGTTGAACAAGGAGACAATTCATGGGTGAAGCTCTATGAGACCACCTCGGAAAACTGGACAATCTTGGCATCCGGATTCAACCCGGATTTTGGTGCGGGCCATACGTTCGGGGTTGACCAGTTCAATGCGAATTCTGTCATAGTTGGCGATAATCCGTATGACATGAACTGGTACTTAAATGGGTCAGAGGTGGTTCATACATATCCCCCAAGCCCACCTGCACCACGGCAATACAAATATGCTTCAACAGGCCATGACGATGTTGAGGACATTGTGGGCGATCCCGCACATGCAGGTATCTTTTGGGCTGCCAACCATGGTGGTGTTTCCAGGATCAATACCAACGTCAGCCCGCGTACCTATGAGTATAAATGCGAAGGCTTGGGTGTTGCAGAAGTCTGGTCCATGTCCACCTCACAGAACAAGCCGGACTACATAGCCTTGGGTCTTTATCACGACTGTCATATGCTTACGCGCACACCTTATGCGCAGGCTTGGGACCCAGACTGGTCCTACCTGAACCAATATGGTGATGGCACACTGGCCATCGTGGATCACACCGATGCGAACGTTGTGTTTCACGCGACACAAAAAGGCCCTTGGGAACGGAAGGACAATGCCGAATCCTCCAACAACTCGACGGCTGATTGGACGCTGTCTTCATTCCAGTATTTTGCAGAAGGCGCCTTGAACAGAGAGGATCCGGCACATCTCTACTATGCTGATAAGCTTGGCACCGAACTCGAGGTCGGGCGCTCGTTCGATCGCGGTTCCAATAGGGTTATCGTAAGTGACTTCACCAACAATATCGAGGTGAACCACCCGGTCTTCAACAACGCTGAACAATTCTGGTGGATCCGATCGAATCCTGCGAATCCAGATCACCTCTACGTTGGCTTGCAGAATTACGACTGGCAGCAGAGGATCTTCCGGAACACGGACATCGATCATCCGGATGTGCAGACCGTGAAGAGCAGTTGGGAGGATGTGCCACACCCCCGACGAGCGCCATTGGGTTCATTCGATCCCGATCGAGAACCGCCTGTCATGGACGTGGCATTTGATACGGAAGACCAGAACACGATCTACATAGCATATGCGCATTCGCAGGCTTTTGGTCCGCTCGAGTATGGCGCGCCTTACGCGGACAGGATGGTTTTCAGAATGGACGTAAGCAACCTCGGTGCGTATCTGGCGAATGAGAAGTTTAATTGCGATGGAAGCTACCCCTGTGCGGACATCACCATGAACCTGCCGAATACCATCGTGGATAGGGACTGCCTTGAGTTCGAGCAGGGCAGTGATGGCGGTCTCTACATCGCCACGGAGGTAGGCGTCTATTTCACCAACAACAAGCGCATAGCGACTTTCGACCCGTTGAACCCCGAAGATGCAGACGACCTGGGCAACACATCGGGTTGGGTACGATTAGGCGGAACGCTGCCTCATGTAAGCTCGATTGGCTTGGAGATCAATTATCAGGTCAACCGCATACGGGTAGGCACTACAGGGCGTGGGGTATGGGAACACGGATTGAATTGTCCGCCGGACATCGATCTAAGCGAAAGCGGCACCTACACTGACGATGCGTTCATTGAAGCTCAAGCCGCGATCACTTCCGATGCTTTTGTTCCAGCCGCTCATAAGGTCACCTACCGTGCTGGAAGTGAGGTCCATCTTACACCAGGTTTTCACGCGACAGCAGGATCACACTTCCACGCCTTTATCCATCCTTGCGATCAACCGGGGAACAGCTTCCACCCCAAGAGCATGGAAGTTGAGGGCTATGCTGCGGAAGAGGTCGAAGTTGAACCGCTGGGCGCAGGTCCATCGCTACAACTATTCCCAAATCCAGCGCGGGGATCTCTATCCGTTCTGTGTTCTGGTTTGGCAAAGGAGAGTAATGCACAGCTCCGCTTCGTGGATGCGACCGGAAGGATCGTGATGGCCACGACCATGCAAGGGCCTTTGATTCTAATTGATGTCTCTCAATTGAACGGCTTCTTCACTGTTCTGGTGGAAACCGAAGGCACCCGCATGTCGGGGCGTGTGATCATCCAATGAAACAAACCATGCGCACCACTTTCGTTTGCCTGATCACATTGGGTTCTGCGTTGGCGGCATCGGGGCAATTTTATCCGGATGCGAATGCCCTCTGGTGCGGAACCGTCCTCATTGAGAGTCTTACTGGGTTTTCAGTCCAATTTCAAATGGGGGATTCTCCGGATACGCTGTTGAGCGGCACAGCATATAAGAGGATTTCCGCATTCGGCAATGCCTCAGGCAGCTATGAGTTCATCGGTGACTACTATGTCCGATCTGATGTCACTGGCAAGGGCTATGTGTATCGACCAGGTGTCGGCGACGAGTTACTCTCTGGCGATATTGCCGCACAGGCAGGAGATACCGTGCATGATGTCCTTGTAGCTGTTTGGGATCCACCGGCCTTTACTTTTCAATTCCGTGATTTTGTAGTTGACTCGGTTGTGCTGCTATCCAATGCAGGAGTCAGCGTGACCAGGCATTATTTGGATCCAACGCCCCTCCATCCATTCAACCCATTCAATCCGATCAGTGCTAGCCAAGTATTCTGGCAAGCCGGAATGGGTACTGCCTTTGGCCCATTCGTGATCGGAAGCAGCAGCTTTTATCAGTGCGTCGTGAATGACACGATGAGGTACGATTTGAGCAACAATGGTCTGCCAGGGCCGGGAGGTGCCGGTCAGGCATGCTGGCCGGTTTCCACAGGTTTGAACGAAGCGGTCCTAGGAGGAAATGCATACATGACAGTTCTACCCAACCCTTCCAGCGGCCTATTCCATTTCGGCCAAGTGGCCGAACAGATCATCGTGTACAACGCGGAGGGGCGACTGCTTTTCCGGCAAAGCGGTCAAGAGGTGGACCTTAGCACATACCCACCAGGGCTATACCATGCGGTGGTGCGCACGGTGCAGAGTGTTGGGCATGTGCGCTTAGTGGTAGTGCGGTAGCGAAGTACGCCCATGAAGCCCCGCCAGTCCTATCTTGCCCCGATGCAGCGCTTCTTGGGCATCGGCCTGTTGGTGGTCTTCGCGTTTGTGCTGGTGGGCGTTTACCCGGCGCAGTGGGCGTTGCGCAACATGGCGCGTTCCGAAATGAGGCGCGGTATCCGGGAGGGATCGGTGAAGCAGGCGCGCGTGATCGAACTTTCATTCCCGACCACGAACGGTCGTGTGAACGATCCGCAGTTCGCTTGGAAGGAGGCTGATGAGTTCATGTTCCAAGGGGCGATGTACGATGTGGTGGTGCAAATGGCGCAGGGGATGGCCCATGTGCGCTTGGTGGTGCAGCGGTGAACGATATCGGATCGGAAGCCATGTTCACCATCGGATACGATATTTGCGGCCAACCTATACCTGGTTAGTATGAATGGAATTGTGTTCCGAAAGGGCCTTGCCCTATGGTTGACCTGTGCCTTGAGCCTGCCCCTCCAAGCCCAGACCGTCACCTTTCTGGACCAGGTGACCCGCACGCCCGTTCCCGATGTGACGCTGACCTGCGCACAATCCGGCGCGGTGGTGGTATCGCAGGCCGATGGCCGGGCGGACATCGCGCCGTTGCAGGGCTGCGACAGCATCCGGTTCGACCACATCTCCTACACACCATTGATCCTGGACTGGACAACGCTCTCCAACGTTACGGAGGTTGACCTGACCTACCGCGTGAACATGCTGCGTGAGGTGGTGACCAGCGGAAGCCGGTTCACGGAAGCGAAAAAGGACGTGCCGGAACACATCGACGTGCTGGACCGGCGGGAGATCGCCTTCATGGGCCAGCCCACAGCTGCGGAGTTGTTGCAGAACACAGGGGCGGTCTTTGTGCAAAAAAGCCAGCTCGGCGGGGGAAGTCCCACCATACGCGGCTTTCAGGCCAACCGCATCCTCTTGGTGGTGGACGGCGTGCGCATGAACAACGCCATCACGCGCAGCGGCCATACGCAGGACCTGATCACCGTGGACCAGAACGCCTTGGACCGCATCGAGGTAGTAAGCGGCCCCAACTCGGTGGCCTACGGCAGCGATGCCTTGGGCGGCACCATCCACTTGATCACGCGCTCGCCGAAATTCAGGGGAGCGGACAGCATCCGGGCCACCGGCGATGCCTTTGTGCGCTACGCCACGGCAGCACACGAGAGGACGGCACACGCGGGGATCGAGCTGCGCGGAAAGAAGCTGGCCAGCTTCACCAGCATCACCGCTACTGACTTCGGCGACCTGCGGCAGGGCAGCACGCGCAACCCCTTCTTTGAGGACCTGGGCCGCATGCCCTATGAGGTGGTGCGCGAGAACGGCGCCGACGTAGTGAAGCGCAACGATGACAGCAACGTGCAACTCGGCACGGGATACCAACAGTTGGACCTGCTGGAAAAACTGCGTTTCCGCTCGGGCGACCACGTGGTCCATCAACTGAATTTGCAACTGAGCACCTCTTCGGACGTTCCGCGGTACGACCGCCTCACGGGTTACTCACTGGATACGGCAGGGAGCATCGTTCCGGATTATGCCGCGTGGTATTACGGTCCGCAGCAACGCTTGCTCGCCGCCTATACACTGGAGATCCAGCAGGAGGCCAAGCTGTTCAAGACCGCGCGCTTCACACCGTCGTACCAGCACCAGGAACAAACGCGGCACAACCGGCGCTTCGGCTCCAGCACCTTGGGCAACAACACGGACCAGGACGATGTGTTCGGCTTCAGTGCCGACCTGGAAAAGCATCTCGGCAAACACGAGTTCCGGTACGGTGCAGACCTGGAGCACGATAAGGTGAAAAGTTCGGCCAACAACGAGAACATCGAAACGGGCGAGACCTCTTACCGCACCACGCGCTACCCGAACGGTGGTTCCTCCATGACCACCATCGCGGCCTATGTGAACCACAGCATGGAGATCTCACCGAAGTTCATCATCAGTGAAGGCTTGCGTTTCACCAACGTGGGGCTCTCCGCCACCTTTGCCGACGAAGGGACTTCCGCTTCCTCAATGGCACGCACGAGCAAGAGAATTCGGCAGTGACCTGGCGTGCCGGAGCGGTGCTGTTGCCGGGCGATGACTGGCGTTTCAGCACGCTGGCCAGTTCCGGTTTCCGGGCACCCAATGTGGACGACATCGGCAAGGTGTTCGACAGCGCCCAAGGGGATGTGATCGTTCCCAACCCCGGATTGAAGCCCGAATACACCACCAATTTCGAGGCCTCCCTCAGCAAGACCATCGCGGGGCAGGCCACCATTGATGTCAACGGCTTCTACACCTTGTACACCAACGCCATCACCGTAGGTCCGTACACGGTACACGGCCAGGACAGCATCGACTATGACGGCGTACTGAGCCGGGTGGCGGCATTGGAAAACACGAGCAAGGCATACCTGTACGGTACGAGCGCGCAATTCACAGGGCACTTCAACGACCACTTTACGCTACGCAGCGGTTTCACTTACACCTATGCGCGCATCCGTACCGACAGCAGCGACTATCCGTTGGACCACATCCCGCCAGTGTTCGGCCACACCAGCTTGGAGTACCAGGCCAAGAAGCTCCGCTTGGAAGCATCCGCGGTATACAACGGTTGGAAGCGACTTCGGGATTTCAATACCACTGCAGGGAGCGAGGACAATTTGGAGGCTACCACGGAATTAGGATCGCCCGCTTGGTACACGTTGAACGTACGGGGTTCGTTCGCCTTCAATGCGCACCTCAGCCTGCAGCTCGCGTTGGAGAACATCCTGGACATGAACTACAGGACTTTTGGTAGCGGTGTAAGTGCCCCGGGCCGGAACTTCATGGTGAGCTTGCGTGCGGGCTTTTGAAAATTCCGGCACGAGAGGACGGCTCTTTGCCGGAGGTGCTGGTTGGCCTAACTCACGCGCCAGAATTGTGCAGGGAAGGTGGCAGTGTGGGTCTTTCGGCTGTCATGCCGGGCCGACCCGAAGGGTTGGCGGATTCGGTATCAAACCTGCCAGTGGAACGGTATTCGTGCTCACGCTCGCCTGCGCACCTCCACTTCCGGCATCGAGCGCAACTCATACACCATGCCCGGCCCGGGCTGCAGGTCCATGCTGCCGTTCAGCTGGCCGGCCAGGGTCTGGATCAGTTCCATGCCCAAGCTGTTCGGCTTCTCCCATTTGCCACGGTCGGGGATGCCCACCCCGTCATCACCGACGCGCAGGAATAACCCACCTTCCTCGGTGCCGCTGAGATGCACGATGATGGTGCCCGCTTCACGTCCGGTAAAGGCATGCTTGAAGCTGTTGCTGATCACCTCGTTGAGCAGCAGCCCGAGCGGGGTGAGGGTGTCCACGCCCAAGGTCTTCACTTGGATGTCGATGTCCATGTGGAGCTTTACGCGGATGTTGTAGGCCGAGACGAGGTCGCGGACCAGGCTGTTGAGGTAGTTGCCCACGTCGATGTTCGCGAGGTCCTTGCTCATGTAGGTCTGCTCATGCACCAAGGCCATGGCGCCCACGCGGTTCACGCATTCATTGAACAGCTCCATGGTGCGCGGGTCGCTCACCTTGTCCGTCTGGAAGCGGATCAGGCTGCGGACGATCTGCAGGTTGTTCTTCACCCGGTGGTGGATCTCCTTCAGCATCACCTCCTTTTCCTCTTTGCTCAGCATCGTTTCACGCAGGTCCCGGTTGCTGCGCTCCAGCTCCGCTCCGGTGCGTGCGAGCAGTTCGGAGCGCTCGTGGGTGCGGGCGAGCAGCTTGGCCACATAGCCCACCAGAACGGCGCAGATCAAGGCGAAAAAGCTGGCCAGGCCGAGCAGCCATTGGGCTTCGCTCCATTGGCCGCTCAGGGCCACGGTCTCCTTGCCCAACCCGTCCTGTTGCACGGCGCGCACGGTGTTCTCCACATGGCCACGTGCGCGCTGCGCCATCAGGCTGAACACCGCATTGCTCATTTCAGCCGCTTGGGGTTCGTTCCTGTTGCGTTCGGCCTCCCAGTGCAGCGAATCGCATGCGGCCAGGTCACGGGCCAGCCGGATCTTAAGCCCGGCGATGCCGAAGGTTTCATCCATGCCATGGAGCTCGCTGGCCGTCACGGCCCGGGTGCTCGCCAATTGGCCTGTCCAGTCACGCCCGGCGTAACGGATGTCATAGGCATGGGCCTGTACGAGTTCGTCGATCGAAGCGTTTACCCTGCCAAGGCCGTCCAGCAGTGCCACCTGCTGGTCCAGTCGGTGCTGGATCGTCGCCGTACGGGACATCAGGCCGAGGTCCCAAACGGTGAACAGGGCGGCCAGGGCCACGGCCGCCAAGGGAATGAAACGCCAAATGGAGGTTTTCACGGGTGCTTAGTTATGCCCCGTTCAACGCAGCGAAGCGCGGAAGCGTTACCGCATCGGCCCCGCGGCACGCCGCATGGCGGAGGAAAAGCGCTTCATCACATCGCCGATGTGCGCCGTGGCCTGCGCCCGCATGTCCGCATGCAGGCGTTCCGCCGAGCCTTTGCTGACGCCGGGGACCGGCTCCTCCGGGCGGTTCCCCGTATAGATCGTGCCCAGATCGATCGCCCCACTGGGGGAGTTCCGGTTGCCGGTATGCGATAAATGGCTGATCCGCACCTGGCATTGGCCGTTCTCGGCCTGGATGGTGATGTGGTAGTTGATCACGCCCATCGACCCCAGCCGGCTCCCAAGCTGGGCGCTGCGGTAGTTCACCCGGGCCACCCCTTCGATCCGGTGGTTGGTGGTGTCCCTATCGGTGAGCTTTGCACCGGGTTCCTGCCGGAAGGAGAATTCCCAAGCGCCCACGGCGGCGGCATAGATCTGGGCCTTGGAGAGGGGAAGCGCCACGGCCTCGGTGATTACCAGCGGTCGCGGTCCATCAAGCCCTGAAGTCTGCGGCACCGCCCGCACCATACAGGCGAGCAGCAACAGGGTAAGGGCGGCGCGCATGGCCGAAAGTTAGCGGCCAAGTGCCCGTGGCCATGTGAAATATCGTCAAGCGCGTATCCCGGAAAAGGTGATGGCCAATACCTTCGCGGTCCACCAGTTCATTTATTTGACCATGAATTCAGATCATCCACGCAATCCGGCGCTCAAGGTGGGCGTCTTCTATGACGGCAGTTATTTCACCCATGTGAGCAACTATTACAACTACGTCCATCCGCATCATCGCAGGCTTCACATCGGCGGTGTGCATGAGTTCATCAAGCACATGGTCTCCGAGCGGGAGGGAACGCCCCCGAGCCTCTGCCACATCATCGATGCCCACTTCTTCAGGGGCCGCTTCAGTGCGAAGGACGCCAACGAAAAGACCAATCAGCTGTACTACGACCGCGTGTTCGACGATGTGTTGATGTACAACGGGGTGCAGACGCATTACCTGCCCGTGAAGGACCTCATGGGCCGCAAGCGGGAAAAGGGCATCGACGTGCTGATGGCGCTGGAGACCTTCGAGCTCTGCATGCACAAACGGTACGATGTGGTCGCGCTCATTGCCAGTGACGGGGACCATGTGCCCTTGGTGCGCAAGCTGCACGCCTTGGGCTGCAAGACCATGTTGCTCGGTTGGGATTTTGAATACACGGATGAGACCACGGGCGAACAGCAGACCACCAAGACCAGTACCGATCTATGGAACGGCGTGAGCTATCCGCTGGAAATGGCCCACTTGGTGGAGGAGGGCCTGCGCGATGACGACGAAGTGGTGCGCGATATGTTCGTGCTGAAGGAATCGGTCCCGCGCGATCACGATATCGACCGGCCATTGGTCAGCATGTCCGACTACCCCGATGATGAACGCTACACCGGCGAAGTGATGAGCCTGCACAACGGCTACGGCTTCATCCGCTTCCCGGACAACAACGTGTTCTTCCTGCACGACGATCTGGAGGAGGTCGATTTCACTGAACTTTCAGTGGGCTTCATGCTGGAGTTCAATGTGGCCATGAACAGCCGGGGCCAACGTGTGGCAAAGCATATTTCACGCCCTGCCGTCGAGCAAAATCCTGAGTAGTTCCCAATAAGACGGTCAGCCTCTCGGAAGGCGTACGGAGAAGCTGGACCCTTTTCCGGTGCCGGAACTTGAGGCTGTCAGGTCCCCACCATGGGCCTCGGCCCACTGCTTGGCCCTTGCCAACGTGCTTCTGGCCTGGGATTCCCCATCGGTGCTCCGAGATGAGAGGATCGCATAGCGTGTGAAGACCTCCTGCAGGTCCTCTTCCGTGAGACCAACGCCTTGGTCCTTGATCTCCACGAGCACATCGCCAGTGTTGCAGCTGGCGGTCACCTCGATGGTGGATCCTTTGGGCGAGAATTTACTGGCGTTGGAGAGCAAGGCCTCGAACAGTTGTTCCAGAACTTGCCGGTCTCCGTTCAAGGCGATCGCTTCGTCCGCTTGGAAGCTCACGTGCTGGTTCTTTTTCTCCGTGCGGAAAGCGACGTTCCCAATGCATTGCTCCAACAGGCCTTTCAGTTCGACCGGGGCCCGGTGCAGCTTGGAAATGCCGCGTGGGACGGAGAAGTCGTCCATCAGGCTCTCCAGTTCACGTGCGCCGTTGAAGTAGTTCTTCTCGGCCATTGCCAGCAGCTGCCCCCGCTCAGGCCCTTCCGGCAGGTCGTGCAGCATGGCAGCGGCCTGCCACAGGCTTCCGAGCCGGTTCTTCAAAGCATGGGAGAACCGGTGCAGCCGCTCATCGCGCAAAGGCGCGTTGCACGGGTCGAACGGTGCCTGCTCGTCATGCATCCCCGCGCATGATGCGGTGGAGCACCTGGTTCAGCCCGTCCGGGTCGATCGGCTTCAAAAGGTAGTGGCACCCACCAAGGTTTTTGATGCCGTCCACGATCTCCGGCTTATTGCTGGCCGTGAGAAAAATGATCGGGAGCTTGTCGGTATGGCGGATCTCACGCGCCAGTTCCAGCCCCGTCTTTTCCCCTTTCAGGTACACGTCCATCATGATGGCGTCGGGAGGTTCCTGCAACATCAGTTGTTCGGCC
This sequence comes from uncultured Flavobacteriales bacterium, assembly GCA_963706125.1. GTDB lineage: Bacteria > Bacteroidota > Bacteroidia > Flavobacteriales_F > PHOS-HE28 > PHOS-HE28. Next base: position 254,997 of record CAVPLQ010000003.1, on the reverse strand, counting down.
TCTGCCGTACTGGACGCGCTGCCGGTCACCTCGAACCCCATCTGCTCCAATTGCAGGCGGTATCCGAAGGAGATGATGGCCTCGTCCTCGATGATCAATATCTTTTTCATTAGTTCTGCGGAGCTTGTTTGCGTTTGGCATGCTCGTTGGCGATGCGATTGAATTCTTCAGGAGTGAGGGGCTTCTCGACGTATTCTCTGACACAACGGACATTACGGGCCATTTCCATGTCCACCGGGCGATTGCTGCTGGAGCACATCACTACGGTGGTCGTACTGCACTCGATCAGCGTGTTCTGCTCACAACTTTTCAGGAACTCAAACCCGTCCGTGGCAGGCATGTTGATGTCCACCAGGAGCAGGTCGGGTTTCTCGGTGCTGCTTCGTAGATGTTCCATCGCCTCATGCGGGTCCAGAAATGCTGAAAGCCGGCCTTTGAATCCGGCCTTTTTCAGCATCAACCGGGTGATGAGGTGGTAATCATCCTCATCGTCCACGATCATGATGTGGAGTGGTGAGGTATCGTGAACGGTCATGCTGGGCGGGGTGTTCATGGCCGGTTCATACGCAGTGGGGCCACGGATGGTTATAGCCCCCGGCGGATCCCTGCCGTGACAAGGTTTTGCGGGATACGCCTAGTGTGCCAACCCGTAAGTTGGTGGATTAAGGCTTTGCCTCAATTTCTTCCTTATGCAAGGCGAACATGCACGGCGTAGCAGTTGCTACGGCGAAATGTTCCAACGCCGCAGAAGGGAGAAAGGGAGGTGAAGACAGTTCAGGAACTTACGGGTTGGCACACTGGCCAGCCTTGGCGTCCTCCAACGTGCTCTGCTGTAGCGTGCGCAGGTGGGCCCTGACCTCCTTGATCCCACTTTCCGGAGCTTGGTAGGCGCGCAAGGCCCGGTCCACCAACAGAAGGCTGGCCTCCAGGTCCTCGGAGATCGACCTCGTCCGCTCCGGTGGCATACAGGACGGCCTCATCCGATGCAAAGCGCGAACGAACGACCAACCGGGCCTTGGTATGGGCGCGGACATTCGCCACCACGCGCTTCGATTGTAGGCCGTCCGGTAGTGCGACCACCACCATCCGTGCCGTGGCCGCATGGGCCTTGTCCAACATGGAGCCTTGGGACGCATCGCCTTGCACCGTGAGGATCCCGCGCTCCACCGCCAGTTGGGCCAGGTCCGGGTCTTCCTCCACCACCGCACAGCGCACTTTCATGCTCTGTGCCGCCCAGGCCACATTCTGCCCGTTCAGCCCGAAACCGATGATCAACAGATGGTCATTCAAGCCCGGATGTTCTGCCTGCTGTGGTTCCGAGCCCACGTTCAGCAAGGAGTCCAAAGCTTCGCCCGTACGTGGCAATAGGTGGTTGAAGGTGCCTCCTGCAATGCGGTTCGAGCGCGCCATCACCACCGGCGTGGCCGCCATGGTGATGATGGAAACGGCAAGGAAAAGCTGGTGGTGGTCCGGTGAAAGCAGACCGTACCCGATCCCGGAAAGCGCCAGTACGAACGAGAATTCACCCACTTGGAAAAGTGCCAGCCCGCACTGCAGGGCCGTGCGCACCGGATGGCGGAGCAGCCACACGGCAAGGAACCCCGCCAAGGTCTTGCCGGCCATCACCAACAAGGCCAGCCCGAGCACGGTGAAGGGGGAGGAGACGAACAGGCCGGGATCCACGAGCATGCCGATGCTGACGAAAAAGAAGCTCATGAACAACTGATGGAACGGCTGCACGATGCCAGAAGCATGATGCACTTGGTCCGTGCCGCTGATGATGAGACCGGCGAAAAAGGCGCCTAAGGCCAGGGAAAGGCCGAGCGCGGAAGTGCCCCAGGCCGCGGCGAAGCACAACAGCACCACGGTGATGATGAAGAGTTCCTTGTTGCGCCCCTTGGAAACAACGCGAAGGAGGCGCGGCACCGCCCAGCGGCCACTGACGTACACCACAGAGACGAGCAGAAGCACCTTGCCGAGCAGCAGTAGCAGGTCGCCACCGATATCCCCGCTCTTGCCGGCCAACATGGGCATCACCAGCATCATCGGCACAACGAGGATGTCCTGGAAGATCAGGATCGCCGAGGTGACGCGGCCCACAGGGGAGTCTAAGCGCCCTTTTTCCTGTAGGACCCGCAATACAATGGCCGTGCTGCTGAGCGTTACCAGAAAGCCGATGAACACCGCTGCGGGCAGGGCCATGCCCAAAAGCGTGCAGACACCGGTGGTGATCGCAATAGTGAACAGGGCCTGCAAGGTTCCCCCGACGAACACGGTGACGCCGATGGTCGAGAGTTCCTTCAGGCTGAAGCCCATCCCGATCACGAAGAGCAGGAACACCATTCCGAACTCCGCGAGTTCGTTCACCGTCTCGGCATTGTCCACCCAGCCCAGCATGTGCGGCCCGGCGATCATGCCCGCGATGATGAAGCCCAGCACGCCGGGCATCTTCAGCCGCCGGAACAGCAGGATGATGCCCACCGCCAGGGCGAGTACCACTACCAATTCCTTGTAAAGTCCGTCCTGCATATCACGTGTTGGTGGGCGGTCCTGCGACTGACACAAGCATCACGGAACGGGCCTGCTCACAGATGCCGCTAATTTCCATGCCACAGGTCAGGTGAAGCACACGCCTTCGTTCTTTCGGCGAACGACCGCCTGTTGATCCACCGGTCAGTGAAAATTGTTCACTCCTTCGTCTCGTTCCAAGTGCGATAGTTCGCCGTGATCGACGGCCGGTCAGCAGGGATCTCCCGCAAGGGTTCACAGGCTTCCAGCGTGGCATGCAATTCCTGTGGAAGACCCTGGTAAAGCTTGGTGCCTGCGGTCTTCCAGGCAAGCATCGAATCGCTCACGTCCTTCACGGCCCGCGCCGGGTTGCCCACGATCACCTTCCTCCGTTCCCACACGGAATCCGCCGGAAGGAAGGCCAAGGCCCCCACGATGCACTCATCGCCGAGCTCCACCCGGTCCATCAGGACCGCGTTCATGCCCACCAAGCAATTGCGCCCAACATGCGCGCCGTGGATGATCGCGCCGTGACCGATGTGTGCACCTTCCTCCAAGCGCACGGTGATGCCGGGGAACATGTGAATAGTGCAATTCTCTTGAACGTTGCAGCCGTCAGCAACGATGATCTCGCCCCAATCGCCGCGCAAGGCCGCCCCAGGGCCGATATAGACATCCTTACCGATGATGACATTGCCGGTGACGGCCGCCAAGGGATGTACGAAGGCCGTGGGATGTACCACGGGCCGGTAGCCGTTGAATGAGTACGTCATGTCGGGCGTCGGGTCGATGAGTATCACGTAAACGAGTAAAGAGGAGAAGGTAAAAGAGGGCATGCGAACTTAGGGAGGCTGCACGAACCGTGTTGTGAAGGGGCTACAGGCGTGAAGCGGCCCGAACATCCCAAGGGCAGCGGCCTTCAGCGTTACCATTGCGTTAAGTTCAAATTGGGTCGGACTTTCCCTTCCGGTTCGGCTACATTTGGCCGCGACAAGCAAGCCACCATGTTCATAGGAGCCTTCTTCCGCCTGTTCAAGCCCAAGGACCGGGTGTTTTTCCACCACTTTGAGGCTTCAGCGGCGAACGTGCTGAAGATGAGCGAGGACCTGGTGCTGATCATGGCATCGGAACCGGGGGCGCACCGGACCGCCCTGCTGGAACGGCTCGTGTTGCAGGAACGGGCCAATGATGACCTGACGCACACCATCTTCAAGGAGCTGGCGCGGAACTTCATTACGCCCATCGACCGGGAGGACATCCATTCCTTGGCCGGCAGCTTGGACGATGTGGCGGACTATATCCTGGCAAGCGCAAAGAACCTGGAGCTCTTTCACATCGTGAAGCCAGATGAGACCTGCCGGGAGCTGGCACGCTTGGTGAATGAGGGTTCCAAGATCGTCCAGATGGCCGTGCATCACCTGCGCGACCTGAACAAACCCAACGCCCATCACCAGTTCGTGATCGATGTGAACAGCATGGAGAACGAGGCTGACGAGGTCTTCGACGCGGCCATCGAGCACCTTTTCGCTCACGAGAAGGACGCCATCCACATCATCAAGATGCGTGACACCTATATGATGCTGGAATCGGCCACCGACAAATGCGAGGACGTGGCGAACGTGATCGAATCGATCATGCTCAAATACGCTTGATGGACATTAGCCGCAGAGGCGCGGAGGCGCAGAGGAATTGCCTGAAGCAGTTGGCAGTGGCAGTCGGGAGTAGCCTCGCCATGCATCATTTACAACCCTCTTCTCCGCGCCTCTGCGCCTCTACGGCTTCCACTCCTGTACTCTCCCTGCCTGGATGAGCCTGTTGGTGGTCATCATCATCATGGCGTTGGTGTTCGATTACATCAACGGCTTCCACGATGCGGCCAACTCCATCGCCACGGTGGTCAGTACCAAGGTGCTAACCCCGTTCCAAGCCGTGATGTGGGCCGCGATGTTCAACTTCGCGGCCTTTTTTATCTTCAAGGACCACGCGGTGGCCAACACCATCAGCAAGACCGTCCATCAGGAGTTCATTACCCTACCGGTGATCCTCAGCGGACTGATCGCCGCGATCATCTGGAACCTGCTTACTTGGTGGTATGGCATCCCCAGCAGCAGCTCCCACACCTTGATCGGCGGATTCGCCGGGGCGGCGCTGACCCACGCCTTCTCCACCCAGAGCGGCCTGACCATCGGTGCGGTGGTGGAGATGGGCATGATCTTGAAGATCGTCGCATTCATATTTCTTGCGCCCTTGTTGGGCATGGCCATCAGCATGTTCGTGTCGCTGGTCACCTTAGTGGAGAACACCTGGTACCGGGTGAGCCTCATCGTGCTCACGTCCATCTTCACCTGGTTTCTCTTCATCCACCTGCAGGAGGGGAAGATGTACGACAATATCGGTGGCGTGTTGCAGGTGAACGTGCTCGAAGAGAAGGCATTGCAGGACCCGGCATACACTGCGGAATACGAGGAGGCTTCCCGAAAGTTGGACGAGGCCGCGCCATTGCTGGCGCTTTATCCGAAGATCGGTGCCGAGGGCGTGGCCAAGCGGATCATCCATGACGTGGCCCCTACACTGGACCAGGAAAAGCTCACCAAGGCCATCGCAAAAGGGGATAACAAGTACATCCGCTACGGCATGATGGGGTTCTCCCTGATCTTCATCCTTACCTACCTCTACGTGGAGAAGATCAGGACCCCCAATGCCTTCAGCATGGCCAAGATGTTCAAGCGATTGCAACTGTTGTCTTCCGCCGCCATCAGCATCGGTCACGGTGGCAACGACGCGCAGAAGGTCATGGGCATCATCGCGGCCGCATTGATCGCCGGGGGGGAGATCACCGATTTCAAGGACATGCCCACCTGGGTGCCCTTGGCCTGCTATACCGCCATCGCGTTAGGCACCATGAGCGGCGGCTGGAAGATCATCAAGACCATGGGCACACGCATCACGAAAGTTTCGCCCTTGGAAGGGGTCTGTGCCGAGAGCGGCGGGGCGATCACCTTGTACCTGACCGAACAGATGGGCATCCCCGTGAGCACCACGCACACGATCACCGGTTCGATCATCGGTGTGGGCGCCACCAAGCGGCTCAGCGCCGTGCGCTGGGGCGTGACGATCCGCTTGCTCTGGGCATGGATCATCACCATCCCGGTGAGCGCGGCACTCGCGGCGTTGGCATATTGGGCCTGCACCGTTTTTGGCCTTTGAGCATCCTTGAAGTACCTCTTCACACAACAGCAAGGCGGTCGTTTATCCACTTTGGGATCTTTCCCATCGATCAGTTGTTGATAACGGTTCCCTCTGGATCTCGTAAATTCGCGCCGTGAAAAAAGCGTTACATAGCGGATACGACCTGTATTTCATGGCATTGGCCGTGCTCTTCAGCGGCTTGTTGTTGACCACCGCCGTACTGCCTACCGTGATGAGCGTGTCCTTTGAAGTGGCCATCGCGGCACCTGCACCGGTGGAAGAGGAACAGATGCACGGCCGTGATGCCCAGAAGTCAGCGATGCACGACCATTCCGCATGGGACGGCTCGGCCTTGAGCATGCGCCAGCGGATGCGCGCCAACTTCCGCGATCGGGATGAGGCCATTCCGCCCGGTCCCATCAGTGACGTGCCTTTGCAACCGCCCAAGCGCTCCTGATACCGGGCGCCCCGGAGGTGCCCTATACCAGCCTTTGAACGCGTGCCAACCGGGACCCGGTGCGTGAACGGTTCGGTTGTGGCGTGGTCCCGTCCATCTCTTTTCCCTTTCTCGAAATGAAGAACCTTTTTGGGTCCGTAAAACGTGACCTTCCCGCATCCATCGTTGTCTTTCTTGTCGCTGTGCCGCTCTGTCTTGGCATCGCTCTCGCCTCCGGGGCCCCACCTTTTTCAGGTCTGCTGGCAGGCTTGATCGGTGGCCTTGTCGTCGGCTCCATCAGTGGCTCGTCACTTGGCGTTTCAGGTCCTGCAGCAGGCCTGGCGGCCATCGTCATCACCGGTATCGCCACACTGGGTTCCTTCCAACTGTTCCTCCTTGCCGTATTGTTGGCGGGCTTGATACAAGTGGTGTTGGGACTCCTCAAGGGCGGCGTGATCGCCTACTACTTCCCGTCCTCCGTAATAAAGGGGATGCTGGCCGGCATCGGCGTCTTCATCGCCCTTACACAGGTCCCGCACGCCCTGGGCTTCGACATGGAGCAGTTCACCGATTCCCTTGCGCCGTCCATGCAAGGTGGGGTCTTCTCCGATCTGACAGACATGCTCAACGCCGTTACGCCCGGTGCATTGGCGATCGCTGCGGTCTGCATGTCCCTGCTGTTGATCTGGGAAAGGCCCTTCGTGAAGGATAACCCCGTCCTATCCCGGATCCCCGGACCCTTGTTGGCGGTAGTTACAGGGATCGCCATGGGGCACTTGGGCGGCGTCTTTCCCCTGTTCGCCATGGAAGGGACGCATTTTGTGCAATTGCCGGACCTTGGGGGCGAAACGGCCACCGCACTGTTCGCAGGGCCGGATTGGAGCGGGATCAACAGCCTTGCGGTATGGATCGTGGCGCTCACCATGGCTGTGGTGGCCAGTTTGGAAACCTTGCTTTCCGTCGAGGCCATCGACAAGTTGGACCCGCACAGGCGCGTGACGCCCACGAACCGGGAACTGATCGCGCAGGGCATAGGCAACACGGTGGCCGGGCTGATCGGCGCGTTACCGCTCACCCAAGTGATCGTGCGCAGCTCCGCGAACGTACAGGCCGGGGGCAATTCCAAGGCATCGGCCATTCTGCACGGCGTCTGGATCCTGGTGGCGGTAACGCTTTTTCCATCAGTGCTCCGACAGATACCCTTGGCGGCGCTAGCGGCGATATTGCTACAGGTTGGCTTGAAATTGGCGAAACCCGCGCTGTTCAGGTCCATGTGGCAAGGCGGTTGGAAAATGTTCACACCGTTCATCGTCACCGTGCTCGGCGTGTTGTACTTCGACCTCCTCAAGGGCGTATCCCTTGGTATGGCCGTAGCCTTGTTCATCATTTTGCGCAACAATTACAAGGTCCCGTTCCACATGGTGGAGCGCGCCGTTCCACCCGGAACCCCGATCCGTATCGCCTTGGGTGAGGAGGTGAGCTTCTTGAACAAAGCGAATATCCAACGCGTTCTGTCAGAACTGCCCCCGGAGTCGCACATCATCATCGACCTGAGCCGTACCGTTGCACTTGACCCGGACATTCTGGAGATCTTGGAGGATGAACAGGAGCGGGCCAAAGACAAGCGGTCCATTGTGGAGATCACCGGGCTCAAAGAACATCGCAGGACCCGGGCTGCAGCCCCGCTCGGACTTAAACATGTGCGGGAGGCCTATCATTTCGTGACGCGGACGGAGAATGATCCCGCTTCGGTATAGGGACTACCGGATGTAAGTTCCAGAGGAAGGCTCCGTGAAGACGGGGCCTTTTCCTTTTCCTCCGTGAAGCGAACTGTTGCGATCTTCGCACCATGGCCATCCTACTTTCAGACGCCGGGCTGCACAAGCACCTCTTGCCATTGACCTATACGCGCCCCGTGGGGGCCTTACGTGCAGGCATCCTCACCATTGCCGATACATGGAGGCGCTTGGTGGACATGCCTGTGGGCCATCTGACCGAAGCATACCTACAAGCGAAATTCCCGCCGGTGAAGGCGGACCGGATCTTTGAGGTCCATGGCGGGCTGCTTCCCACGGAGGCGGTCGCAGGCGCCGTGCTGGACCTGGAGCCGGGCCAAGTGCTGGTGAAGGAAGGAAAGCCGTTGGCTTTCTGCTTGCAAGGCGCCTCCCACGCTGCGGAAGGGGACTGGTCCGTTCCGCCGACATACCTGGCCAAGGTGGAGTTCAAGGGCGAAGTGCTCCCGGTCGAACGACCATGGCACCTGTTCCAGCATTGCGCTACGGCCATCGCGAACGACTTCGCCCTGCTGACGGAAGGCCGCCGCAGCGCGCCCCTCAGTGCGTTGAACACGGTCGTCGGCGACCCGAAGCTGGTCTTTCTGGAGGAAGGTGCCATGGCGGAAGCGAGCATCTTCAACACCGTGAACGGGGCCATTTGGATCGGCAAGGACGCCGAGGTGATGGAAGGCTGCATGATCCGAGGGCCATTCGCCTTGGGGGATCGCGCACAACTGAAAATGGGCACCAAGATCTATGGTGCGTGCTCCTTCGGCCCTGAATGCCGCGTAGGCGGGGAAGTGAACAACAGCGTCATTCTCGGGTACAGCAACAAAGGCCACGACGGTTTCCTCGGGAACAGCGTGCTGGGCGAATGGTGCAACCTCGGTGCGGACACCAACACCAGCAACCTCAAGAACACCTATGGCGAAGTGGCGGCATGGAGTTATGCCGATGGGACATTGGTCCCCACCGGACAGCAATTCCTCGGTTTGGTGATGGGCGACCATGCCAAGAGCGGCATCAACACCATGTTCAATACCGGCACGGTGGCAGGCGTTTGTGCCAATGTCTTTGGCAGTGGCTTCCCAGCCAAGCACATCCCCTCATTTTCATGGGGCGAAAGTGAAGTATATGCGCTGGACAAGGCTTTCAGTACATGCGCGCGGGTGATGGACCGACGCCATGTGCCGTTCACGGATGAGGACGAAAAAATCCTGCGCGATGTATTCCACATGACGGAGGCCTTCCGGCGCTGACAACTTCGCAGGCCCGTGCGGTCGGCATGGTCCTTGCCCATTGCGCCGATTCACATGATCCGCGCCGTTGGCGATCGTCGTATTTTTACCACCGACACTTTGGCACCCCGTTGCATGAGCGATTTTTTAATGAACGAAAACCCTTTTCTCGCCTCAGGGGAGATCGACAACGAGACCGAGCTGATCCCGTTGATCACCGCCGAGGACGAGGAGCTGATGAACGCGGAGAGCACCCCGCCCGAACTCCCCATCCTTCCCTTGCGCAACACCGTGCTCTTCCCTGGTGTGGTCATCCCCATCACCGTGGGGCGCGACCGCAGCATCCAGCTGATCCAGGAGGTATACCGCGGCAACCGCACCCTCGGCGTGGTAAGCCAAAAGGACTGCCGAGATCGAGGAGCCGCGAGCCGAAGGACCTGAACAAAGTGGGCACCATCGCCACGATCATCCGCATGTTGCGCATGCCCGACGGTAGCACCACGGCCGATCATCCAGGGCAAGAAGCGCTTCGAGATGATCGAGATGGTGCAGCACCGATCCTTATTTCACTGCCAAAGTGAAGGAGTTCGCCGAGACAGCGGCCGGAAAAGGATGATAAGAACTTCGAGGCGCTGGTAAGCTCGCTGAAGGACCTGGCCACGCGATATCATCAAGCAAAGCCCGCACATTCCCACCGAGGCCAGTTTCGCGCTGAAGAACATCGACAGCCCGAGCTTCCTGGTGAACTTCATCAGCAGCAACATGAACGCCGAAGTGGCCGAGAAGCAGCGGATGCTTGAAGTGGCCGACCTGCGTGAGCGCGCCAATCTGCTGCTGGCGCACCTCACCAAGGAGCTGCAGATGCTGGAGATGAAGAACGAGATCCAGAGCAAGGTGCGCACGGAAGTGGATCGCCAACAGCGCGAGTACTTCCTGCATCAGCAGATCAAGACCATCCAGGACGAGCTGGGCGGTAACCCCATCGAACAGGAGATCGAGGAGATGCGGGCAAAGGCCGCCAAGAAGAAGTGGACTAAGAAGGTGGGCGAGGTCTTCGAGAAGGAACTGCTGAAGCTGCAACGGATGAACCCGGCCGGTGCGGAGTTCAGCGTGCAGCATCAACTATGTGCAGCTATTGCTGGAACTGCCTTGGGGCGAATACAGCGACGACAAGTTCGACCTGAAGAACGCCCAGAAGATCCTTGACCGCGACCACTTCGGCCTGGAGAAGGTGAAGGAGCGCCTGATCGAGCACCTCGCCGTGCTGAAGCTGAAGGGTGACATGAAGGCGCCGATCATCTGCCTGTACGGCCCTCCCGGTGTAGGTAAGACCAGCTTGGGCAAGAGCATGGCCGAGGCCCTCGGGCGCAAGTACGTGCGCATGAGCTTGGGTGGCCTGCACGATGAGAGCCGAGATACGCGGGCACCGCAAGACCTACATCGGTGCCATGCCGGGCCGCTTGATCCAGAGCCTGAAGAAGGCCGGGACGAGCAACCCGCTCTTCGTGCTGGACGAGATCGACAAGGTGGGCAAGGACTTCCACGGCGACCCCGCCAGCGCTTTGCTTGAAGTGCTGGACCCCGAGCAGAACCACGCATTCTACGATAACTATGTGGAGATGGAGTACGACCTGAGCCGCGTGATGTTCGTAGCCACGGCCAACTACGCTCGAGCACCATCCATCCCGCACTGCGCGATCGCATGGAGATCATCGAGGTGAACGGCTACACGCAGGAGGAGAAAGTGCAGATCGCACAGCGCCATCTGCTGCCGAAGCAGTTCGAAGGAGAACGGCATCAAGCCCAAGCAATTCAAGCTGGGCGAGGGATCTGCTGGAGGCCATCATCGAGCAATACACCGACGAGAGCGGCGTGCGGACATTGGAGAAGCGCATCGCCAAGTTGGTACGCTACCGCGCCAAGCAGATCGCCCTGAAGGAGAAGTATCACTGTCACCATCGGCGTGCGATGACCTGGTGAAGATCTATGGCCCCAGCCATGCCCGCGACAAGTACCAAGGCAACGATGTGGCCGGTGTCGTCACCGGTCTGGCATGGACACCTACCGGTGGCGACATCCTCTTCATCGAGACCAGCATCACCAAGGGTGAAGGCAAGCTCACGCTTACCGGCAACCTCGGCGACGTGATGAAGGAGAGCGCCATCATCGCGTTGGAGTACCTGAAGGCGCACAGCGAGATCATTGGCATGGAGCAGGAAGTGTTCAAGCGCTGGAACGTTCACGTCCACGTGCCTGAAGGCGCCACACCGAAGGACGGACCGAGCGCGGGCATCACCATGCTCACCAGTATCGCCAGTGCCTTCACCCAACAGAAGGTGCGCAAGTTCGTCGCCATGACCGGCGAGATCACCCTACGTGGTCGAGTGCTGCCCGTTGGTGGCATCAAGGAGAAGATCCTCGCGGCCAAGCGTGCGGGCATCAAGGAGATCATCCTGAGCGAGGACAACCGCAAGGACATCGAGGAGATCGACGCGCGCTACATCAAAGGCATGCGTTTCACCTATGTCACCGAGATGATCGAAGTGGTGAAGCACGCGCTGCTGAAGGAGAAGGTGGAGAACGCACTACAGGTGGCGTAAGCAGTTCGCAGCTATTGGAAAGAGGCCGGTCATGACTTGATCGGCCTCTTTCTTTTTTCAAGCCTCCACCATATGGATCCGCGCATCTTTGCGGCGATGTTCATGAACGCAACACGCATATTCGCAACGCTGTTTTCCGGCGTGGTCGGGCTGTTGCTTGCCTCCCCGGCATTTGCGCAAGAAGGAACAAGCGTGGCGTTCGAGCCGTCCAAGGGCATTGTCGTGAAGCGGGATTCCACCTTCGAACTGCTTTTCCGGTTCCGCATGCAGGACCGTGCCCACTTCACCCTGAACACCGGCGAGGCCGCCGAAGATGCTAAGGCATTATTCCTTGTGCGCCGCTTTCGCCTGAAGCTGGAAGGCTTCGCGATATCCCCGCGGTTGAAGTACAAGGTGCAGCTCGGGCTTTCAAAGAATGACCAGAACGTTGATGATGGATCCGAGCCCAGCCCGTTGCTTGATGCTTTGGTCTTGTACTCCGTGGCGGCGCACACCACCATCGGCTTCGGTCAAGGCAAGCTTCCGGGTGGTAGGGAAGCGATCGTTTCCTCCGGTGAATTGGAATTACCCGAGCGCCCTTTGGCGAACAGTGCTTTTACCATGGACCGCGACTTCGGCTTTTTCGCGGACCACATCATGCACGCGGGTGAACAGCTTCTCCGGATGCGTGCCGCGATCACTCAGGGAGAGGGGAGAAGCTCACGAACAGGCGACCTTGGACTGAACTACACCGGCCGCTTCGAGTGGCTGCCGTTCGGGGCCTTCAGCGGAAAGGACGGAGACTTCATGGAAGGCGACCTGTTGCGCGAGCCGACCCCGAAACTCTCCATCGCCACAGCATTCAGCACCAACCGGAACGCGTGTCGCAGCAGGGGGGTGAACGGCCCGCGCTTCCCGGATGGCCGAGGTCGTACCATCGACACCTTCTTCGCTGATCTGCTCTTCAAACTCAACGGCTGGTCGTGGCAGAATGAATTCAACCATCGGCATGCCGAAGGCGTGCCGATGGTGCAGGATACAGTTACGCTGACCGTCACCGCAGTGAACGAAGGATGGGGCATCACCAGCCAGTTGGGGCGGATGGTCGGTAAGCGATCACAGGCCGTGCTGCGCTATTCCGCGTTCATGCCCGGCCAAAGGGTGAAAAAGCAGTTCACGCAAATGGAGGAGGCTTGGGCAGGGTGGTCGTACTACGTGAACAAGCACCGGATCAAGTTGCAATCCGCACTGACATTTACCTGGCATGATGGGATCGCGGACCTTTCCCGGTCAAATGGACAGTGGGGCGTCTTCCTCCAAGTTGAACTGGGGATCTGATGAAAAAGCAGGTGGATCCGCGCGAGATCGCAATAGAAGACCTAACATATGAACTTCCGGAGGACCGCATCGCACAACATCCGTTGACCGAGCGGGATCGGTCCAAGCTTCTCGTGTTCCGTGATGGATGTGCCACCGACCGCCACTTCAGCGACCTGCCCTTGGAATTGCCGGAAAGCACTTTGTTGGTGCTGAACGATACCCGCGTGGTGCATGCGCGGATCACCTTCAAACGGGCTACGGGCGCAGTGATCCAGTGCATGGTGCTGACCCCGGAGCAAGGCCGTGCCATCGAACAGGCATTGACCGATGCGCGCACCTCGCGATGGTGGTGCATGTTGGGCAACGCCAAACGGTGGAAAGGGGAGGAGCTCGTCTTGGAGAAGGACGGTCACCGGCTTAGGGCCGTGCGGGTCGAGCAATGCGACGGCGAGCATCTCATCGAATTCCGTTGGTCGGGGAAAGGGACCTTTATGGACCAGTTGGAACGCTTCGGCACAGTACCGTTGCCGCCATACATGCGCCGTGCAGCGGAAGCGGAGGACGATGCCCGCTACAATACCATTTTTGGGGAACGCCCCGGATCGGTGGCCGCGCCCACGGCCAGCTTGCACTTCACACCTGCCGTATTGAGCGCATTGGCAACGATTGGCGTAAGAAACACACGCGTTACGTTGCATGTCGGCGCCGGGACCTTCCTGCCGGTGAAGAGCGCCACTATGCAGGGCCACGACATGCACAGCGAGCAATTGCGGATCCCCCGTGCGGCAATAGAAGCAATGCGTGATCGGCTCGCTACGGGTCCGATCATCCCTGTGGGCACCACGGCCCTGCGGACCATCGAAAGTCTGTATTGGTTCGGTGCGGATCTCGTGCATGGTGCGGATCCCCGGACAATGGAGGTTCGCCAATGGCAACCGTATGAAGGCCTTCCGGAAGTGGGACCCGAAGCGGCCTTAACGGCAGTGCTGAACTGGATGGACCGGCATGAACTGGACGTGGTGAGCGGTGCCACCCGGCTGTTGATCGCACCGGGCTATCGGTTCCGTCTCTCGGATGCTCTGATCACGAATTTCCACCAGCCACGCAGCACGTTGTTGCTTCTGGTCGCAGCGCTCATCGGTCCGAGGTGGCGCGAAGTTTATGACCAAGCCCTGACCAGTGGCTACCGTTTCCTCAGTTATGGCGATGGTTCGTTGCTATGGCGAAGCGGGGCGAATGGTGGACGGTGAACGGGAGCTATGTAAATGTCCAAGGCGAACGTTGCGGCGAACACACGCCTTAGTGTTCATCGGATCCTTAGTGTCCTTCGTGGTATAAAGCAGAACGAAATACTACCCGCGCCTATCTTGCGTTCCCATCGCGACAGAACACCCAATATGCCCAAGTCCCTACGCTTTCTTCTTGTTGCACCGTCGTTGTTGCTCGTAGTGGCCTGCCATGCCCAGCTCGGTGGTTCCTCGGTCTTCCGCGTGCTGGACATCCCCAGCTCCGCGCGCATTTCCGGTCTGGGCGGTTCGCCCGTAGCGGTCTACGACAACGACATCAATCTGGGCCTCTTCAACCCGGCGCTCCTGAACGCCTCCATGGGTAGGCAGGTCGCTCTGAGCTACATGCCCTATATCGACGGCATCAACATCGGTTATGCCGCCTACTCCCAGCATTTGGACAGTGCCAACATCACCCTCAGTGGCTCCGTGCAGTACGTTGACTACGGCACGTTCACGCGTCGGGACGAGACCGGGGAGGATCAAGGGACCTTCAAGGCCGGGGAGTACGTGGTACAAGTAGGTGCGGGCCGGGCCATCGATAGCGTGTTCAGCGTAGGCGTGAATTTGAAGTTCATCACCTCCAACATCGAGTCCTATACGGCCACCGGCTGGGCCGCGGACATCGGTGGGGTCTATGTGAAAAAGTCCCTCGGGCTCACCGTAGCCGCAACCTTGCGCAACATCGGCTTCGTCTCAAGCAGCTACACGGATACCAAGGAGAAACTGCCGTTCCAAGTGCAACTTGCAGCCACCTATAAATTCCGCCATGCACCCTTCCGCTTGGGACTTTCCTTGGATAATCTGCAACAGTGGGACCTGACCTACGATGACCCGAACGAGCAGACCCAGATCGATCCAACGACCGGTGAAGTGATCGTTAAAAAGGTTACCGCTGCCGAACGTACGCTCCTGCACATCGTGCCCAATGCCGAGATCCTCTTCGGACCCAATTTCATGATCCGCCTCGGATACAACTACCGCCGTCGCCAGGAACTGGCCGTGGACGTGAAGCCGGGCCTAACGGGGGTAAGCTTTGGCATTGGCCTGAAGGTGAGCAAGTTGATCGTTAGCTACAGCTTCGCCCAGTTCAATCCGGCAGGGGCCAGCAACACGTTCACCCTGGCGTTGCGCTTCGCGGACCTGAAGCGGAAGACCGAAGGGTAGGTCATTGGCCATGGAGGCGCTGAGGCGCTGTGAGGAGGGGTGAATGCTGCACTCTCGTTGCGCTCCTAGCGTTCGTTGCGGTTCATCATCTTGCATTTCTCCGCGCCTCTGTGTCCCCGCGGCTTATCTCCTCAAATCCCATCCCGTATTTTAGCGCACCCTATGCGCCGCATCAACATCGCCATCGACGGGTTCAGCAGTTGCGGAAAGAGCACGTTGGCCAAGCAATTGGCGCACCACTTGGGCTATACCTACATCGATAGCGGTGCCATGTACCGGGCCGTCGCGCTGTACGTGATCGAGAACGGTCTGGTGGTGGACGGCAAGCTGGACAAAGAAAACCTCTTGCGGGTGCTGGACAAGATCGACATCAGCTTCAAGCATGATGATGCTTCCCAGCGCAGCGAGACCTGGCTCGACGGTCGCAATGTGGAGCACAAGATCCGTGGCATGGAGGTGAGCCGGCATGTTACGCTGGTGAGCCCGGTCCCTGAAGTGCGTGCCAAGCTGGTGCAGTTGCAAAAAGCCTTGGGTAAGGACGGTGGTGTGGTGATGGACGGACGCGACATCGGCACGGTCGTCTTCCCCGATGCCGAAGTGAAGTTCTACATGACCGCCCGTCCGGAAGTGCGTGCGCGGCGTCGTTACTTGGAACTCAGGGGCCGGGGCGTGGAAGTGGAGTACGCCAGCGTATTGGAGAACATCGAACGCCGTGACGAGGACGATACCAAGCGCGAGGCCGATCCCCTGCAGAAAGCCCCGGACGCCATGGAGATCGACAACAGTGACCTTACCGCTACCGAGCAGTTCGACATGGCACTGGGCTTCGTGGTGAAAACGATCGGGGTGGTGACGGAGGCGTGAAGCCGTCCATCCTGTTCGCACTGTACCTCGATTCCTGACCCGGCATCATCTCTGCGGCCTTGCCAGCAAGCAGATCCGCTGCTAACCTTCTGGCCAAACGGTAACGGATCAAGGCTCCGCATATCGCATCAGGCTCGGGTCCAGGTCGTACCGGAACAGAAAATCCTTGATGGGTCCCAAACCCACGGAGCGACGGTTCTTTTCCAGCGTTGCGTGGTCCACCACGTACCATTTCGAAGGATCTTCCCGGTAGTAGGAAAGCATGATCCCGTAAGTCATGGGCACCCCTTGCTTGATGTCTTCCATGTCCTGAAAAGGGGCGAGGTAGTCCGGCGGCAGCGCACCACGGTCCATTGCGGAGCGGATGTAGGGAAGCACCTGTTGCCATTTCGGGTTGTCCGGGTAGTTGTCCAATTGTTCCAGCAAGAGATTTTGGGTCATGTAAAAAGCGCTGCCAACGTTGAGCGGGGTGGGCCAACCGTATTCCTTGGCGAAGGCGATGAGCCTATCGAAAGCTTCAGGCTCGGTGCCCTTCGTGACCGAGCCTATACTGTCCACGATCAGCACTTCCCAACTACCGATATCTTTCCTTTTGCGGATCGCGGTGGTATCCGCATGCGCGAGCCAGCGGGCTTTCATGTAGTCGCGCATGTTCAAGTAGGGCATGGAACGGTCCGAAAGCAAGAAGGCTTGAAGGTCGGGTTGGTACATGCCTTCCACAACGAATCCGTTCTCCGTGGCTTGTATCAGCAGATTGTTGGCCTTGTCGTCCCTGCCGGCGGCCAAGGCGTTGATCACCGCATCGAAGTAGTCGTAGCCCAGAATGGCACCAGCGCGAACGCTGAATCGTAGATGTCCATGGCCATCGCATGCTCGACATGCGCAGCCGCCGTTTCGGCCTTGTCCAAAAGCAAACGGTATGCAATGAATTTCTCCTTCGGCGTTTGCGCACTGGTAGTGAGCGTTCCGAATAGAAGAACAAGAAAGGGGAATGCTTGCTTCATTCCGGGAAGTTCTACTCCACCAACTCGGAAACGGCGGTTTCAGCGTCCTTCGCACCCTCCACGAACTCCAGCACCTTCAGCATCACGCGGTCCAACAGGGTATCCGGGCAACTGGCACCGCTGGTCAGCACGATGGTGACGGGCCGCTTTGCCGGAAGCCAATTTGCTGAACGTTTCAGCTTGTGAGCAGCATAGTTGAAATGCTCGATCTCGCCGGAACTCAGCAATTCCTTGTCACCGTTGATGAAGTAGGTGGGAAACTTGCCCCCCAGCAATTCCACAATGTGGCTCGTATTGCTGCTGTTGTACCCGCCCACGACCAAGGCGAGGTCGGCTTTTTGCTTCAGCAGCTCGTGCGTAGCGTCCTGGTTGTCGTTGGTGGCATAGCAGAGCGTGTCGCGCGTGTCGGCGAAATGGTTTTTCAATTCGGCTTCACCATACTTCTTCAGCATTACCTGCTTGAGGTGGTCGGCGATGGCCTGCGTCTCCGTGGCCAGCATGGTGGTCTGATTCACCACGCCGATGCGTTGTAGGTCCTTGGCGGGGTCGAAGCTGGCCGTGCAGCGGGTACCGAACAGTTCTGCAAAGCGCTCCAAGGGCAGTTCGCCCGTGATGATGAGCCCCAGCTTCTCCGCCTCCGACATGTCCTTGACGATCACCGCCGGTGAACCTTTCGCGGTATGGCTGAAGGTGGCACGCGTTTCTTCGTGGGCCGCCTTCCCATGGATGATCACGGTATGCTTTGTTTCGCCAAGCTGTGCGCTTCGCTTCCACACCTTCTCTACGAAAGGGCAGGTGGTGTTGTGCTTCAACGGGTCGATGCCCAATGCTTTGAGGCGGGCCTCGGTCTCCAGCGTGGTACCGAACGCGGGAATGATCACGATGTCGTCGCCCTTCAATTCGTCCCAGTCCATCAGCATCTGCCCGTGGGTGTCCTGGATGAAGCGCAGGCCGCGCCCTTCGAGGTCCTCGTTCACCTCGGGGTTGTGGATCATTTGGCTCAATAGGAAGATCCGTTTACCGGGATTGTCCTCCAAGGCCCTGTAGCTGATCTCGATGGCGTTTTCCACCCCGTAGCAGAAGCCGAAGTGCCGGGCCAGAATGAAGCGTACCGTGCCGAGGTCCAGCAGGGTGGGGGTGAAGTCTTTTTTCCGTGGGTCCTGCACCTTGCGGAAGGCTTTCAGGCGACCGATGAGGTTGGAACGGTAGTGGGTGGGGATGTCGAACGCGCGCATGTGTGGAACCTCCGGCCCGCATTGGGAAACCATGTGATAGCCGCAGTGTGAGGATGGGCCGGAGCGTTCCGGCAAAGGTAGGGCCGTCGGACAATGCGTTCCTGCCAAGTCTTCGGTCGCAGGCACCGCCGAGGCACTGGTGTTCGTCCTGAAGGTCTCCGAGAAAAGGGCCCCGTTATGGTGAATGGGATATTCACCTAACGCTATACTTGCGCCACATGCGATACCGATCGATCATCTACAACGCCGTGTCGGCCGCATTTTCAGCGCTGGCCTTTGGTGGATGGGCCCAAGCCCAGAGCTGCGAGTTCAGCCTCGGACCGGACACCACGCTCTGCGACGGTCAGAACATCCTCTTGCACGGACCTTCTGGTGCCCTTTCCATCGCGTGGCAGAACGGCTTTGTCTCCCAGAACATCAGTGCAGTGACCTCGGGCACGTATTGGTGTACGGCAACCTTTCCGCAAGCGGGCGGCAACATTGTGGTAAACGGTGATTTCTCTCAAGGGGACGTGGATTTCACCACGGCATTTCAGCAAGGCACGCTCGGCGGCCCGTATGGCCTACTTTCCGATGAAGGCACCTATGCGGTCACCACGGACCCGTCATTGGTCCACAATAATTTCGCGAGTTGCGCGGACCATACCGGTGGCGGACAGATGCTCGTGGTGAACGGGTCCGCCCAGCCAAATGCGAACATCTGGTGCCAGACCGTCACCGTTACGCCGGACACCTACTACGCTTTCTCAGCATGGCTGATGTCCGTTACCCCGGACAATCCCGCGGAGATGGATTTTCTGGTGAACGGCAACAGCTTGGGCACGCCATTGCTGGCCTCCAATACCCTATGTGAATGGAACGAATTCTACGCGGTATGGAATTCCGGCAATAACACCTCGGCCAACATCTGCATCATCAACCAGCAATTGGCCATGAGCGGGAATGATTTCGCCTTGGACGACATCACTTTTTCGCCCTTGTGCTCCTACACGGATTCCATCGAGGTTACCGTGCTGCCTCCGGCCCCGACCTTGGACCTTGGCGAAGGTGGCGCCTTGTGCCCGGGCACCACTACGCAGGTACAGGCCGAACTGGTGCCGCCCGAATGGCCGTACTCGGATCTGGCATACTCCTGGAGCACCGGTGAGCTTTCAACGGGGATCACCGTCACAGGACCAGGCACATATACAGCGACCGTGGAAGGCCGCTGTGTGAATGCCTCGGCATCCGTGACCTATACCTTGGACACTTGTGAGACCGATCTCACCATGCCGAATGTCTTCTCCCCGAACGGCGACGGGGTGAACGACAGCTTCGGCCCCATATTCACCGGCGAACCCACGAACTTTTCCATGGTGATCCGAAATCGTTGGGGGCAAGAGGTGTTCACCTCCTCCAAGGCAGGTATCCGTTGGAACGGCAGGGCGGAAGGCGGGGTCCTGCCCTCTGGCACCTACTTCTGGACCATCCAATACGGCAACCGGCGGAATGATGGGAGCCTTTCCCAAGTAAAGGACAGCGGCACGGTGACTCTTCTGGGCAGTCGCTGAAGACCATCGGGATCGATCAATATCCCGGCAAGGACGCTTCTTGTCCGTGACGGGACTGTACCGCATACTGTCGTGAGCGTTGATATTCTTAGTACTTTCGCGGCCCCATTTCGGGAACTGTCCGTGCAGCGGCACCACGGGCAACTCAAAAAAAACAACTTTCGGGCAGTGCCGCCTCGGCCCGGAATACAAACGGTCAGTATATGTCATCAGTAGAGAACAACAAGGTCGTCTTCGCCGAACCGCCTGCGGATTTTGATTGGGACGCCCTCGAAAACACCGCCCCTGCGGAAACCGCTGAGCGGGCCAAGGTGGAAAAGCGGTATGAGGACACCCTCAGCAGCATCTCCGAGAAGGAAGTACTGATGGGAACCATCGTTGGCCTGAACAAAAAGGAGGCGGTGATCAACATCGGTTACAAGAGCGAGGGGGTTGTGCCCTTGAGCGAGTTCCGTTACAAGCCCGACCTCGCCATCGGCGACAAGGTGGAGGTGTACATCGAGAAGCAGGAGGACAAGTCCGGCCAGATGATCATCTCCCACAAGACCGCGCGCGTCCACAATGCCTGGGGCAAGGTGAACGGAGCGATGGAGACCAATGAGATCATCATGGGCTACGTGAAGTGCCGCACCAAAGGCGGCCTCATCGTGGACGTGTTCGGCATCGAGGCCTTCCTGCCCGGCAGCCAGATCGACGTGAAGCCTATCCGCGACTACGATCAGTACGTGGGTAAGAACATGGAGTTCAAGGTCGTGAAGATCAACCAGGAGTTCAAGAACGTGGTGGTCTCGCACAAGGCATTGATCGAGGCGGAGATCGAAGCACAGAAGAAGCAGATCATCGGCGGCCTCGAGAAGGGCCAGGTGCTGGAAGGCACCGTGAAGAACATCACCAGCTACGGTGTGTTCGTGGACCTCGGAGGTGTGGACGGCCTGGTCCATATCACCGACCTGAGCTATGGACGTGTGAGCCATCCGGAAGAGGTGGTGAAGCTGGACGATAAGATCAACGTGGTGATCCTCGACTTCGATGACGAGAAGCGCCGCATCGCCCTCGGCCTCAAGCAGCTCAGCCCGCATCCTTGGGATTCCCTGGACCCCAACCTCAATGCCGGCGACAAGGTCACCGGCAAGGTGATGGTGATCACCGACTACGGCGCGTTCGTGGAGGTGGCATCCGGCGTAGAAGGCCTGCTGCACGTGAGCGAGATGAGCTGGAGCCAGCACTTGCGCAGCCCGAAGGACTTCCTCAAGGAAGGCCAGGAGGTGGAGGTGCAGGTCCTCAATATCGACCGCGAAGAGCGCAAAATGAGCCTCGGCATGAAGCAGCTTGCTGCCGATCCCTGGGCCGACATCGAGTTCAAGTACCCCGTCAATTCACGCCACACCGCCAAGGTGCGCAACTTCACCCACTTCGGCATCTTCGCCGAGCTGGAGGAGGGCGTGGACGGCCTCATCCATATCAGCGACCTGAGCTGGACCAAGCGGGTGAAGCACCCCAGCGACTTCTGCAAGATCGGTGACGAGGTCGAGGTACAGGTGTTGGAGGTGGACAAAGAGAACCGCCGCCTCAGCCTAGGCCACAAGCAAGTGGAGGAGAACCCCTGGGAGGTCTTTGCGGACACGTTCAAAGTGGGCAGTGACCACGAGGGTACCATTACCAGCCGAGCCGGCAGCAACTTTGTCGTGGCGTTGCCATATGGCGTGGAAGGCACCGTGGCGCTGAAGCACCTGAAGAAGGAGGACGGCAGCAAGGCCAACGTGGAGGACAAACTCCAGTTCAAGGTGCTGGAGTTCAACGGCGATGCCCGTCGCATCGTGCTCAGCCACACCCGTACCTTCGAGGAGGGTGAGGACGCCGTGGTGGCAGCCCCTGCAAAGCGCGGAAGTCGCAAAGGCTCCGATGAACATGGAGGAGGCCAAAGCCCCAGCGTTCGTAGCGTGAACGAAAAGGTGGAGAAATCCCGGCTTGGGGACCTGAGCGTTCTCAGCGACCTGAAGAATGCGATGGAGACCACTGAGCGGACCGGAAAGACCAAGCGCAAGCCAAGTCGCGAGGAGGACGAGGATGACATGGACATGGAGGGTTGATCCCTGCATGAACGAACGAATGAGGGCGGTCCGATGGGCCGCCCTCGTGCATTCAACCCACCGGGTGAAGGCGAAGATGCCGCTATCTTGCCCGCCCATGTTCAGGGCATTCTCCCATCTGGCGCTCCGGCTACTCGGCTGGCGTGTCATCGACCATCGGCCGCCGGGCCTTGGCAGCGCGATTCTACCTCGTGGCCCCACATACCAGCAATTGGGATTTTTTTATCGGCCTGTTTGCACGGAGCGTGGCCCGGATCGAAGCTAAATATCTGGCGAAGAAGTCCTTGTTCGATTCCCCCTTCGGCTGGTTCTTTCGAGCCACAGGCGGTTATCCGGTGGATCGGTCCAAGAGCATGCACATCACCGATCAAGTGGTGGAGTACTTCCACACCGTTCCCGGCTTTTCCATTGCGATCACCCCGGAGGGGACGCGTAAGAAGGTGGTGGTCTGGAAGACCGGATTCTGGCGGATCGCGAAAAAAGCGGACGTACCCTTGGTGCTCACCTCTTTCGACTACAAGCGCAAGGAGGTCACGCTTAGTGAGCCTTTCCGTTTAGGGGATGACATGGACAAGGACATCGTCACGTTGATGGACTATTTCAAACCGTTCAAGGGAAAGAACGATCATTGAGGAACGGCACCATCTTTGGTATTGTGCCGTCCGATCTCCATCCGCCATTCCATGCGCGTCCTGTTTTCCGCCTTTGCCATCGTCCCTGTGCTACTGTTCGCGCAAGGGCGCTTCCCGGAAGTCACCGGCGAGACCGCCGATGGTGCCGAAGTGCATCTCCCAGCTCCTGAGAACGGTGCATGGACCATTGTGGCCGTGGCGTGCGGCAAAAAGGCTCAGCCCCTGGTGGAGGAGTGGTTCGCGCCCGCCTACAACCGGTTCGTGGTGAAGAACGGGCTGTTCGCAGCGAGCTATGATGCGGAGCTTTATCTCGTACCGGTCTTTACAGGAGCGGACAAGGCCGCTTATGGGCCCAGCATGAACGCCTTGCGCAAGAACGTGGACGCCGACATCGTCCGCCGGGTGCTCTTCTTCAACGGTGATGCCGATGCGCTGCTGCAAGCCTTGGGCATTACGGACAGGAACATCCCGTACTTCTTCACCGTGGACCCCGCAGGCAAGATCGTACACCGCGAATCCGGCAAGTTCGATGTGGACAAGCTGGACGCGTTGGAAGAGCCGATGCTTTGATCGCGTACCGCACTGAACTAACTTCGCACCCCTAAACAGCACATGAAGACCATGCAAATCCCCACGATCCTCGCCTCCATGGCCCTGATCTTCGCATGCGGTTCCAGTCCCTCGACAGCCGTATTAACCGACCAAACTGCAGTCGCAGAACCCGTTACGAAACCTCAACAACCCGCAAAAGCCGTGGAAAACAAAGATCTGGGCGAAGGACTCTTCGCCGAATTCAACACCTCGAAAGGCACTATCGTCTGCCAGCTCGAATATCAAAAGGTGCCGATGACGGTGGCCAACTTCGTGGCTTTGGCCAAGGGAGAGCAAAAGAATACCGCGAAGGGCGCCGGCGTGCTCTACTACGACGGTATCGTGTTCCACCGCGTGATCCCCAATTTCATGATCCAATGCGGCGACCCCACCGGCACGGGCAGGGGAGGCCCCGGCTACGTGTTCCCGGACGAGTTCGACCCCAGCCTGAAGCATGACAAGCCCGGTATCCTCAGCATGGCTAATGCCGGCCCTGGAACGAACGGAAGCCAGTTCTTCATCACGCACGTGCCCACACCTTGGCTTGATGGTATGCACACCATCTTTGGCCATGTGGTCAGTGGCCAGGACGTGGTGGACGCCATCCAGCAGGGCGATTCCATCACGACGTTGAAGATCATCGCCAACGGCGCGGACGCCAAGGCATTCGACGAGAATAAAGTGCTGGAGGCCGACAAGGCCAAGTTCCAGGCCCGTTAACGCCGGCCGTGCCCGCCACCCCCGGGCTTTCTACCGCCACCGGAATTTCCGCCGCGTTGCCCGCCTCCGGGACCGCGGCGGTTTCCGTTGGATCCGGACCCGGAGCGTTTCACGCCTTCGGCCTTGTACTCCGGGCCCTCGCCGAACCGTTCCGGCAGGGGCATCTTCTGCACCGGGTATCCGATCAGAGCTTCGATCTTACCGAACTCGCGCATGTCCTTCTCGGTCACGAAGGTGATCGCCTGCCCCTTCTTGGAGGCACGGGCGGTACGGCCTACGCGGTGTACATAGTCCTCAGGGTCCTGCGGCACATCGTAGTTGATGATCAAGTCGATGTCGTCGATGTCGATGCCACGGCTCACCACGTTGGTGGCCACGAGGATGCGCAGTTTGCGGTTGCGGAAGTCCAGCATCACCTGCTCACGCTCTGCTTGCTCCAGATCGCTGTGCATGGCCTGAGCGTTGAAGCCACGCTTGTGCAGGTGCCGTGCGAGGTTCTTCACCTCCACCTTGCGGCCGGCGAAAATGATGATGCTTGAGGCCTCGTTGGTCTTCAGGATGTCCTCCATCATCGGTGCCTTCTGCGGCTCGTGTACCACGTAAGCCTCCTGCTTGACGCCCTCGGCGGGCTTGCTCAGCGCGATGGAGATCTCCACGGGGTCGTGCAGGATGTTCTTGGCCAACTCGCGGATCGGCGGTGCCATGGTGGCGCTGAACATCAGGGTTTGCCGCTCCTTCGGGAGGAACTTGATGATGCGGTTGATGTCGTCGATGAAGCCCATGTCCATCATCCGGTCGGCCTCATCCAGCACGAGGAACTCCAGGCCCTCGATGGAAACATAGCCGAGGTTCAGGTGGCTGAGCAGTTTTCCGGGCGTGGCCACGATCACTTCGGTACCACCGCTCAGAGCTGCTTTCTGTTGGTCGAAGGAAGCGCCGTCGCTGCCCCCGTAGACGGGCATGGAGGTGATGGGGGTGAAGTAGGCGATGGCCTGCATCTGCTGGTCGATCTGCAGGGCCAGTTCACGTGTAGGGACCACGATGAGCGCTCGGACGGAACTCTCCACTTTGGGCTTATACCCGAAGATCACCTCGATCAAGGGCAACAGGAAAGCGGCGGTCTTGCCCGTTCCGGTCTGAGCGCAGGCGATGAGGTCGCGGCCGTCCATTACGGCGGGAATGGCCTGCGCCTGTATCGGGGTGGGAGTGCGAATGCCCATGGCCTGAAGGCCGTCCAATAGGCCGGGGTCGAGGCCAAGGGCTTGAAAATCGGTTACCGGTGCGATAGTTTCCAACGTGTGGTGCAAGAATGTGCCTGCTTCGGCGGATGAGGCGCGAATGTAGATCATCCGCCTGCGCCACGCTCAGGAAGCTCTGCGCAGCTCCATGGCCGTCCCCGGTTGATAGGTGAGCTGGAACGTGGTGGCCTCGCCCTTCAGGAGCATGATCGTGCCGTCCAACGTTCTGGCCAAAGCCTGCACCAGGTCAGCCCCCATCGAGCCATTGTGGATCTGGTCTTTTGTAATGGAACCGTTCGTGTCGGAATAGAGTAGTTCACATTGGTGTTCACCTAAGCGTCGGAGGGAAATGGTGATACGGCTCCGGGTATTCATTCCCGAAGCATGAGCCAGACTGATCTGCAGCAGTTCATTCACAAGCAGGCTCAGGAGAAGCAGATCTTCCATGAAGGCATCTTCGCCTGAAATGTCCAGGTCGACCGATGTTTTGTCCGAGAGCCCCCTTTCCCGAAGAAGCATATCGGCCAGCGATGCGAAGTGCGCCTTCAGATGAAGCTTTCCCCGGACTCCTTCCTTCCCCAGATTTTCATTGACCAACGCCATTGCCCGCACCCGTCCGTGCAGGGCATCGATGGCAGCGGTCAACTCTTCGTTGTCGCTGTTCTCCTTCTGGGTCCTCACCAACAGGTCCATCAGTTGGATCCCGTTCCGGGCCAAAAAGTCCTGCCCGGCTCCTTGCTGCCGTTTATTCCCGTCACGGACCAGGGCCTGGGACAGTTGGAGGTTCTGCTTTTCGAGTTCAGTGCTCCGGGCCTGGATCTCATCAGCTTGCCGAACGATGACGGAATTCCTCAGCCGGACGCGCCGCATGGTGGAGGACCGCATTCCCCGCAACATGAGCAGAACAAGCATCCCGACCGATAGGCCGGCACAGGCCATGAATGCCCAACGGGTCGTGGTCTTCTTATCGGCCAACTGCAATGTGAGCGCCCCGTTCAATTCGTGTAACTCCTCCACTGCTTTGTCTTTTGTGCGTACTGCATACATGGTCTGGATCCGGGCCATGCGTTCCGCGATGCTTGCAGAGGTGAGGGAATCCTTCACGATCCGCTCCTGTCGCAAACACTGCAGCGCTGCGGGAAGGTCACCCACGCCTTCATCGATCGTGGCGCAAAGCCCATGCAGCCCTGGTGCGGACTTCGGGGCCTGAGGGTCCAGCCGGAGCGCTTCTTCCATGGCCGCCCGGGCAGGTACCCATTCGGCGATCTCCGCGTTGGCCCGTGCCAAGGCGAAAAGGATCTTGGCGGTCAGCTTGTCGTTCCTGAAGGCATCCCGGTTGCGCAAGGCTAAATGGAGCAACGAGAGCGCATCGGCCGCCCGGTCTTCCTTGATGAGGCATTGGCCTTGCCAATAGAGGACTTCGGCTTGCCCTTGAAGGTCCCGCTCAGATCGGAAGTTGAGCAGCGCTTCCTCGCTCAAGTGCTTGAACTCGGTGTAGCGCTTGGCTTCGAGCAGGAGGTCCAATAGCTCCAGGGTCGCCGAATTTCGCATCTCCTTGTTCCCTGTCGTTTTCAGGATCAGGACCGCCCGCTTGGCAGCTGCCACGGCTTGGGAAATGTCCCCGGTGTTCCGGCCTAGGCGGGCCAAGGCCTGCCAATCCTCTGCCATGGCGGTCCTATCCGTTGTGGCTCCGCTCAGGCTCACGATCCGAAGGGAGGTGCGCATGGCGGAATCCAGAGCGCCGTACCGGGTCTGGAAGTTTCGTAACCTACGCAATTCCTTTACCACAAGGTCCTTGCGCCCGATCGTCTCTGCAGCCTTAACTTGGGTCTGCAAACGACCGAGCTCTTGCGTGGCATCATCCAAAGAGCTTGACGATGCATGGATATTTCTTGCGGTACCGGCCAAGAGGACCAAGACCAATACCGGGATGAGGGTGGATCTCATGATAGGGCATCATACGCTCCATTGTCAGCAGGGTTCCAGCTTTCCAATAAAGTCGCACAGATCGGCAAAAGAGTAGCCATAATAGGGCAGGTCGGGCTTGCTCGTGATCCAATTCAGGTAGTTGCCTCCATTCTTCGATCGGGATGCAAGCAGGGCTATTACCTTTCGCACCCTAACGGACCCAAACGCCCCCCAATGAACCTACCAGTACTCCTGAAGTCAACGGCCTTGGCCGGATCGCTCTTCCTTTTCGGGACAGGGTTAATGGCACAAGACTGCATCAACGACGTCCTATATCCGAGCAACACCATCTTGCCGGACGCTTTGGGGGCGGTCACCTCCATCGCGGGTTGTTCCTTCTTCGGTGATTATTCCGTTGTGGGGCCCGCTGTGGCCGGTGGGAGCTACACCTTCACGGTGGAAACCGGGGGGTACATCACGGTCCGTGAAGGAACCGTTGATGGCACTGTGATCGCGCAGGGTAATTCCCCCTTGGTGGCCACGGCGACGGTTGCGGGCGATCTTTATGTGCATTGGAACGCGGATTCGCTTTGTGCTACGGGCAGCGATTGTCTGGCCACCACCGTGCAGTTCATGTTGGATTGCACACCCCCAACCGCGACCGTGGTGGCCGTGGATGACTGCGACAACAACCAATTCTCGCTCAACGTGAACGTCACCAGCATCGGCGACGGCACCAGCGTGGACCTGATCTACAGTGTGGACGGCGGCGCGGACCAGACCATGTCCGCCTTGCAAATAGGGTCCTACGACCTTGGTCCCTTCACCGTGGGCCAAGTGGTGAACCTGACCGTCGCCCACAGCAGCGATCCGCTGTGCAACGTCCATTTCAACGGATTGATCTCCGGCAATACCTGCGCCACCATCATCCAGTGCGGTGGAGCTCCCTTGAACGAAACCTACTGCTACATCAACAGCGACAGCAACCATTGGCACTGGCAATCCTCGGGCGGAGAGGCGCTGATCGCGATCTTTTCAGCCGGTATGATCGAATCGTCGACATATGACCACCTGAGGATCTATGATGGTCCGGACAATACGGGCACTCTGCTTTACGACCACACCATGACCGCCACTGAGGACCTCGCTGGCCTGCAAGTAGTGGCTCCCAGCGGTGAGATGTACATGGAGAACAGTTCTGACGGTTCCGTGAGCTGCGCGACCAATGCGGCATGGGAATGGATCTGGCAGGTGGGCTGTTTGGATTGCACCCCCGCCACTGCCACATACACCGTGGTCACCGATTGCGATAATTTCCAGTTCTCCGTGGAAGTGCATATCACCGACCTGGGGAGCGACGGGACCTTGGACATCAGCGCGGACAGCCTCGGCACGGTGCTCGCCACCGCCACCGACACGGGCGTGTACATGGTAGGCCCCTTCACGGCAAATATTCCTGTAGTGATCACCTTGGCGAACAGCGACAACAGCCTTTGTAACGTGCTTTCCCCGGCATTGGTGAACCCGCTGTGCCCGCAGATCATCCAATGCGGCGACCCGGCCATCATGGAGACCTATTGCTATGGCATCAACGACGTGCATGCTTGGCATTGGCAGGCCGTCAATCCGGGAGACAGCCTTTCGCTGCGCTTCTTGGCCGGTACCATTCAGGCCTCCTTCGGCGACCATCTGCGCATTTATGACGGGCCGGACAATACCGGACCCCTGCTTTTCGACCATACGGCAACGGCGGTGTTCGACCTCACCGACCTGCAGGTCACTTCCACCGGGCAGGACATCTACATGGAAATGACCTCCGACGGTTTCGGCTCGTGCAGTAGTGGAGCCACCACGGAGTGGGAATGGATCGTGGGATGTGCCGATTGCACGGCCCCTGAAGCGATCTATACGGTGGTGACGGACTGTGACAACTTCCAGTTCTCGGTGGATGTGGACATCACTGCCATGGGCAGCAACCCGAACATCAATATCACCAATGATGGCGGTGCGCTACCCGTGGTCGCATCAGCCACCGGCATCTATACGGTAGGGCCCTTTACGGCGAACATCCCGGTGACGATCACCTTGTCCGATGACGCCAACGTGCTCTGTTCGGTCCACTCGGTACCCTTGATAAATCCCTTGTGTCCGACCCCTGTGGTCTGTGGCGGGCCGCCCTTGGATGAGACCTACTGTTACATCAACAACGACTCGCACACTTGGCACTGGCAGTCTACGGGTGGCGAGGCGTTGATCATGATATTCAGCGCGGGCACGATCGAGTCCACCACTTGGGACCACATCTCCATTTACGACGGCAGTAGCGCCGCAGGTACCCCCATCCTCTACCAGAACGGTACCGTCACCACCGACTTGGCCGGGGTCCAGGTGATCGGAGCCTCTGGTCACATCTACATGGAGGGCAGTTCCGATGGGGTGAACAGTTGCGCAAGCGGCTTTGCCACCGAATGGGTCTGGCAGGTGGGCTGCTTGGACTGCACCCCTCCACAAGCCACCTACACGGTGGTTAGCGATTGCGATTCGATGCAATACAACGTGGAGGTGAACATCACCCTGCTGGGCAGTGACCCCGTGGTGGACATCACCAACGACGGTGGTGCACTGCCTGTGGCCGCCTCGGCGGAAGGTACCTATACGGTCGGACCGTTCGCCTTCGGCAGCACGGTGGTGGTCACCTTGGAGAATGACGTGAACCCCTTGTGCAGCGTCCACTCGGCACCGCTCACCAACCCGCTTTGCCCGACGATCGTTGATTGTGGTGGTGCTACGTTGAACGAGACCTACTGCTACATCAACAACGACAACCACCAGTGGCATTGGCAGTCTTCAGGAGGCCAACCGTTGGCGATCCAGTTCTCGGCCGGCACGATCGAGTCCGCGACATACGACCACCTGACCATCTATGATGGACCCGATGCAAGCTCGGATATCTTGTACAACCACGTGGGGGCGGCAGAGGACCTTACTGATCTGTTGTTCATTTCCACCGGTGCGGACCTTTACATGACGAACTCCTCGGACGGCTCGGTGAGCTGCGAAAGTGGCAGCCAGACCGAATGGGCCTGGGAAGTGGGCTGCTTGGACTGCACCAACCCCGGAGCGACTTATACCCTAGTGGAGGATTGCATCCATCATTCCTTCTCCATTGAGGTGAACGTGGACTCCACCGGCAGCGGCTCTTTCGTGCGCATCGCCAACTCGCTTTCCACGGACACGTTGACCAACATCATGGCCGGGATGAACATCATCGGACCTTTCCCCATGGACAGCACGGTGACCCTGACAGTGATGAATGAGACGAACAACCTCTGCCGCGTGTACAGCCCGGCGTTCACCTCGGCTTCAGTGGCATGTGTGGATTCCGTTTGCGCAGCCGAGGCCTATGAGTACTGCTATACCAACCAGGATACCGCTTGGTTCCTTTACCAAGGGACGGAGAACGTCCCGCTGACCATTGAATTCCTGTGGGGACAGTTACTGGCGGATGATTTCGTTCAAGTGTATGACGGCCCGTCGCCTATACCTGCGGATCTGCTCTGGCAGGGGAACCTGAACGGGAACATGACCGGTTTCGCCATCAGTACGACGAATAACGACCACGTCCTGCTTATGCGGGTCGTCTCCAATGGGGCCGGTTCCTGTGCTACGGGTGAGGCCTCCCTGCCGCTGCATTGGGTGGTGCAATGTGGTGCTGTCGGTGTGCATGAGGTTCCCCCGAGCGACTTCTCCATGTACCCGAACCCCACCACGGGCGAGCTCACTATCGTACTGCCCATGATCGCGCGCGGGACCGCTGACATGCGCATTGTTGACATCGCCGGGCGTACCGTGCATCAGCACACCTTCAATAATACGGGCGGGGTGAACAACTTCGACCTGAACGGGCTCCATAGCGGTAATTACACGGTAACGATCACTACCAATGATTGGGTGAAGACCCAGCGCTTGCAGATCGTCCATTGATCACGTCAGTTGCATGTGAAAAGCCCCCGAGCGATCGGGGGCTTTTCTGTTTTGGGCCAGTTGTTCCGTGGCAGGTTTCCCTGTACGAGCTTGGCCGTGCATGCCGGTCGCAGCAGCTTGAAGGCGGTAACTGCCCTTATCGTGAAAGCCGTTATCTTTCCGACCGGATCCACACCAAAACAGACCCTCAATGATCTCAAGACTACCCCTCACGCGCCTTGCATTTGGTTTGCTCCTTCTATCCCCCCTGCAAGGGCTGCGCGCGCAGGATACAACGACCGTGACCTGTGGCGGCGACCCCTTAAATGAGACCTATTGCTACATTAACAACGACTCGCACAACTGGCACTGGCAATCCTCCGGCGGTGAACCGCTGATCCTGATCTTCTCTGCGGGCATGATCGAATCGGCCACCTATGATCATTTGCGGATCTATGACGGACCGGACAACACGAGCACACCCGTCTATGACCATGTCGGTGCCACCGAGGACCTCGCGGGCCTTCAAGTGATCGCTGCCAGCGGCCACATATACATGGAGAACAGTTCTGACGGTTCCGTGAGCTGCGCGACCAATGCGGCATGGGAATGGATCTGGCAGGTGGGCTGTTTGGATTGCACCCCCGCCACTGCCACATACACCGTGGTCACCGATTGCGATAATTTCCAGTTCTCCGTGGAAGTGCATATCACCGACCTGGGGAGCGACGGGACCTTGGACATCAGCGCGGACAGCCTCGGCACGGTGCTCGCCACCGCCACCGACACGGGCGTGTACATGGTAGGCCCCTTCACGGCAAATATTCCTGTAGTGATCACCTTGGCGAACAGCGACAACAGCCTTTGTAACGTGCTTTCCCCGGCATTGGTGAACCCGCTGTGCCCGCAGATCATCCAATGCGGCGACCCGGCCATCATGGAGACCTATTGCTATGGCATCAACGACGTGCATGCTTGGCATTGGCAGGCCGTCAATCCGGGGGACAGCCTTTCGCTGCGCTTCTTGGCCGGTACCATTCAGGCCTCCTTCGGCGACCATCTGCGCATTTATGACGGGCCGGACAATACCGGACCCCTGCTTTTCGACCATACGGCAACGGCGGTGTTCGACCTCACCGACCTGCAGGTCACTTCCACCGGGCAGGACATCTACATGGAAATGACCTCCGACGGTTTCGGCTCGTGCAGTAGTGGAGCCACCACGGAGTGGGAATGGATCGTGGGATGTGCCGATTGCACGGCCCCTGAAGCGATCTATACGGTGGTGACGGACTGTGACAACTTCCAGTTCTCGGTGGATGTGGACATCACTGCCATGGGCAGCAACCCGAACATCAATATCACCAATGATGGCGGTGCGCTACCCGTGGTCGCATCAGCCACCGGCATCTATACGGTAGGGCCCTTTACGGCGAACATCCCGGTGACGATCACCTTGTCCGATGACGCCAACGTGCTCTGTTCGGTCCACTCGGTACCCTTGATAAATCCCTTGTGTCCGACCCCTGTGGTCTGTGGCGGGCCGCCCTTGGATGAGACCTACTGTTACATCAACAACGACTCGCACACTTGGCACTGGCAGTCCTCCGGCGGGGAGGCTTTGATCATGATCTTCTCGGCTGGCACCATCGAATCAGCCACCTATGACCACCTTCGGATCTATGATGGACCGGATAACACGGGCACACTCATCTACGACCATGTCGGGGCTGCAGAGAACTTAGCGGGTCTCCAAGTGATCGCCGCCAGTGGCCACATCTACATGGAGAATAGTTCCGACGGCTCGTCCAGCTGCTCAAGCGGAGGGCAGACCGAATGGGTCTGGCTGCTAGGCTGCTTGGATTGCACCTCGGCCACGGCTACGTACACTGTGATCACCGATTGCGACAATTATCAGTTCTCAGTGGAAGTGCACATCACCGACCTGGGGAGCGACGGGACCTTGGACATCAGCGCTGATACTCTCG
Organism: uncultured Flavobacteriales bacterium; assembly: GCA_963706125.1. GTDB lineage: Bacteria > Bacteroidota > Bacteroidia > Flavobacteriales_F > PHOS-HE28 > PHOS-HE28. The sequence goes on along the minus strand of CAVPLQ010000003.1, from coordinate 221,716 downwards.
GCACGGTGCTGGCCACCGCTACCGATACGGGTGTCTACACTGTTGGGCCGTTCACTGCGAACATCCCTGTGACGATCACCTTGATGAACAGCGACAACAGCCTTTGTAACGTTCATTCCACTGCATTGGTGAACCCGTTGTGCCCGCAGATCATCCAATGCGGCGATCCGGTCATCATGGAAACCTATTGCTATGGCATCAACGACGTGCATGCTTGGCATTGGCAGGCCGCGACCCCCAGTGACAACCTTTCCTTGCGCTTTCTGGCCGGTACCATCCAATCCTCCACCGGCGACCACTTGCGCATTTTCAGCGGACCGGACAATACCGGCCTCCTGCTTTTCCAGCACACGGTAACGGCGGTGCTCGACCTCACCGACCTACAGGTCACCTCATCCGGACCGGACATCTACATGGAAATGACCTCCGACGGTTTCGGCTCGTGCAGCAGCGGCGCCACCACGGAGTGGGAGTGGATCGTGGGCTGCGCCGATTGCACGGCCCCTGAAGCCACCTATACCGTTGTGACGGACTGTGACAACTTCCAATTCTCCGTGGACGTGGACATCACCGCCATGGGCAGCAACCCGAACATCAACATCACCAACGATGGCGGGGCGCTTCCCGTGGTGGCATCGGCCACCGGTATCTATACGGTGGGCCCCTTTACGGCGAACATCCCGGTGACGATCACCTTGTCCGATGATACCAATGAACTCTGTTCCATCCACTCGGCATCCTTGGTGAATGCACTCTGCCCGACCCCGGTGGTCTGTGGCGGGCCGCCCTTGGATGAGACCTACTGTTACATCAACAACGATGCGCACACTTGGCACTGGCAGTCCTCCGGCGGGGAGGCGTTGATCCTGATCTTCTCGGCGGGCACGATCGAATCAGCCACGTATGACCACTTACGGATCTATGATGGACCGGATAACACGGGCACACCTGTCTATGACCATATCGGGGCTGCCGAGAACCTCACAGGCCTCCAGGTGATCGCTGCCAGTGGCCACATCTACATGGAGAACAGTTCCGACGGCTCGTCCAGCTGCGCAAGCGGAGGGCAGACCGAATGGGTTTGGCAGGTGGGCTGCTTGGACTGCACGCCCCCGCAAGCCACCTACACGGTGGTGTCGGACTGTGATTCGATGCAGTTCAACGTGGAGGTGGACATCACCGTATTGGGCAGTGACCCCGTGGTGGATATCTCCAACAACGGCGGTGCCCTGCCCGTGGCAGCCACTGCAGAGGGAACTTATACGGTCGGACCGTTCGCCTTCGGTAGCACGGTGGTGATCACCTTGGAGAATGATGTGAACCCCTTGTGCAGCGTCCACTCGATATCGCTCACCAACCCGCTGTGCCCCACGATCGTTGATTGCGGCGGGGCCACGTTGAACGAGACCTACTGCTACATCAACAACGACAACCACGAGTGGCATTGGCAGTCCTCGGGCGGTCAGCCCTTGGCGATCCAGTTCTCCGCTGGAACGATCGAGTCCGCGACATTCGACCACCTGACCATTTATGACGGACCCGATGGGAATTCGGACATTCTGTACGAACACGTGGGGGGAGCCGAGGACCTTACCGGCCTGTTGGTCATTTCCACCGGTGCGGACCTGTATATGACGAACTCCTCGGACGGCTCCGTGAGCTGCGAAAGTGGCAGCCAGACCGAATGGGCCTGGGAAGTGGGCTGCTTGGACTGCACCAACCCCGGAGCGACCTATACCCTGGTGGAGGATTGCATCCATCATTCCTTCTCCATCGAGGTGAACGTGGACTCCACCGGCAGCGGCTCTTTCGTGCGCATCGCCAACTCGCTTTCCACGGACACGTTGACCAACATCATGGCCGGGATGAACATCATCGGACCTTTCCCCATGGACAGCACGGTGACATTGACGGTGATGAACGAGACGAACAACCTGTGCCGCGTGTTCAGCCCGGCGTTCACCTCGCCCTCGATAGCTTGTGTGGATTCGGTCTGTGCGGCCGAGGCCTATGAGTATTGCTACGCCAACAATGACACCGCTTGGTTTGCGTACCAAGGGACGGAGAACGTGCCGGTGACCATCGAATTCCTCTGGGGGCAGTTGCTGGCGGATGATCATGTGCAGATCTACAACGGCGTTAGCGCCTTGCCCGATTCGTTGCTTTGGCAGGGAAATCTGAACGGGAACATGGCTGGTTTTGCCATGAACTCGACAAGCGGCTCGCATGCACTGCTCATGCGCGTGGTGTCCAATGCAGGGTATTCCTGTGCCACGGGCAATGCCTCGCCTCCGCTGCATTGGGTGGTGCAATGCGGTGCCGTCGGTGTGCATGAAGTTCCCCCGAGCGACTTCTCCATGTACCCGAACCCCACCACGGGCGAGCTCACGATCGTGCTGCCCATGATCGCGCGCGGGGCTGCTGACATGCGCATTGTTGACATCGCCGGGCGTACCGTGCATCAGCAGACCTTCAACAATACGGGCGGGGTGAACAGCTTCGACCTGAACGGGCTCCATAGCGGTAATTACACGGTAACGATCACTACCAATGACTGGGTGAAGACCCAGCGCTTGCAGATCGTGCATTGAACAAGTCCGTTGCATGTGAAAAGCCCCCGATCGCTCGGGGGCTTTTCTGTTTTAGGGTCTGGCCCGCAGAGTGGAAGACCTACGATGCCGAGCGCCTGAAGCACGACCGTGACCCGAAGGGCTTTCGACGGTCACGTACCCGAAGGACATGGCGACCACTCTGTCACATGCCACGGGCGCACCGTTCACGATGGCCGGAAGGACGGGGGCACACTGTGGCCCGACAGGCCTGGATACGTCTATTTGCTATGCCGCAGCACGGCGAGCTCCTTCCCGGAGGACAAGATCAGCTCATCGCCCTTGACCGTGAAGGTCCGTGTAGCGCGCAGGGCGTCAAGGAAGCTGTTCTCCAGCTTCTGGGTCTCCACGCAATACATCCGGGTGGAAAGGAGGCCCGGAAAGGAGATGGAATCACCCGCGATCTTCACCCCGCCCGAAAGCCTGTTGCAACCGGCAAAGCCCGAAATAGTTTCACCCGTGCTGTCCGCAGTGATGTAGGGAGTTTCGGTCCCTTCCGGGACCTGTACCTCCTGGCCGTTCAACTTTTCCAGGACCCACTTGCCTTCCGCAAAGCCTGACATGGCGTGCTGCTTGTCCGGATCTTTGTTGGAACAAGTGCCTGCGCTCAGAACGATGAACGCGCCAAGGGCCAGGATGGGGAGTTGTAGCTTATTCATGGTCCGTGCCCATGCAAAAGCCCTGCCGCCAATCAATTAATTAATTGTTCAGCATCACCGGCATCACCAGCATCAGGACGTCCTCGCCGTGCTCGTTGCCTTCGCTGGGCAACAGGATGCCCGCCCGGTTCGGTGCGCTCATCTCCATCACCACGTGCTCGCTGTCCAGGTTCGTCAGCATGTCCATGAGAAAGCGGGAGTTGAAGCCGATCGTCATGTCCTCACCCTCGTAGTTGCAGGTGAGCTTCTCATTGGCCTCGTTGGCGAAATCCAGATCCTCTGCACTGATGGCCAATTGGCTACCGGCGATGTTCAACCTCACCTGGTGGGTGGTCTTGTTGCTGAACAGGGCCACGCGACGGATGGAATTGAGGAAGCTCTGCCGGTCGATGGTGAGTTTGTTCGGGTTCTGCTTGGGGATCACCGCCTCGTAGTTGGGGTATTTCCCGTCGATCAGACGACAGACCACGCGCACGTTGTCAAAGGTGAACGAGGCGTTGTTCTCGTTGAACTCCACATTCACCTCAGCATTGGTGGCGGACAGTGAGTTCTTCAGCAGGGTGAGAGGCTTCTTCGGAACGATGAAGCTGGCTGCCTTGGGCGAGTTGATGTCGCTGCGGGTGTAGCGCACGAGCTTATGGGCATCGGTGGCCACGAAGCGCACGGCCTCGTCGGAGAGTTCGAAAAAGATGCCGCTCATCACCGGGCGGAGGTCGTCGTTGCCGGTGGCGAAGAGGGTCTTGTTGATGGCCGTGGCCAGGGTGCCCGCAGGGATGGCGAAGGTGGTCGGATCCTCCAGCACAGGGCTTTTCGGAAATTCCGCGCCCGCGAAACCGGTCATCTTGTAGTTGCCCTGGTCGCTGCTGATCTCGATGCCAAAGTGCTTGCCGTCCACGCTGAAGGTGAGGGGCTGCTCCGGGAAAGCCTTCAGGGTATCCAAAAGGAGCCTTGCGGGAATGGCGACGCTGCCCTTGTCCTTGGCTTCCACCGGCATGGTGGCCGTGATGGTGGTCTCCAGGTCGCTGGCGGTCACCGTGAGTTTCTTGTTGTCGATCTCGAAGAGGAAGTTGTCGAGGATCGCCAGGGTGTTGCTGCTGGCGAGCACGCCTTGCAGGCTTTGCAGTTGCTTGAGCAGGGCACTGCTGGACACAATGAATTTCATTGAAGATTCTGTTCGTGTTGCTTTTGGGGCCTCAAGGGGCTGTACTTCCGGCATGGGCGGCAAATATATCCGTGGCCAAGCCTGTGCCGGGTGCGGGTTATCAACAGTAACGGGGCTTTATCCACATTCCCGCAGATCCGGGCCTACGGATGAGGCCTTTATGGCTGAGCGCGCCAGTTTGGTTCCAAGGAAACCAACGGCCGCGTAACGCGGTCCCACCAGAAGCGTTGCACCACCACCAAGGCGGTATCGTTCAGCAGCGCGTACATCCGGTCGCGGTCCTCCGTGAGCGGATTGAAGTCCAGGTCCCTTTCACCCGGGAGCGGGTTTTTTCGCCAGAAGGGGATGCGCTGCAAGCCCTTGGAACTGGTTATGGTGAGAATGTACCAAGGAGTGGAACCCAGCACGGAATCACGGGCGGTGGTTGTCAGGCTCCGTTCAAAGCCCTCGAAGCTCCCGGCCCTGATCGCCAGCATCAGGTCCTGCACCCGGGCGGTGTCCATGGGCACCTGCTTACCCTGATCATTGAAGAGGGCCAGATCGTCACCGCCGCCATAGGTCACGGTGAAGCCCTGATCCGCGGAGTCCGGTAGTTCCACTTGCACCTTGGTCACTTCCGCCAGCTTGGGGTAAGAGGTGACGCTGCTGCTGCGCCAGGAGTCGATATCGGTGTGGAAGCGCGTGTTCAATACGCCGGTGAAGCCCGCCATGCCCATCTCGAAGGGTACGCTGCTGCGGCCTTTCCCCGGGATCTCCAGCACCATGTAGGTTCCGTAATGGTCCGCACTGGACCCGCCGATCGCACCAGATCTTCACCGGCTTGCTCCCACCTTGGTAGATCTCCACCTTCTTGGCCGTGCCTGCCATCACCCGTAACACGTTCGGCTCGGCGCTCTTCGGAACCGGGCTGCGCAGTTCCACCAGCTTGAAGGTCTTCAACAACAGGTCCACCTGAAAGCCCTTGGCAAACAGTCCGTTGATGGTCCATCCTTCGGACGTTCTGCGGAGGTCCGCCGTCCCTCCGGTCTTCTCGGCGATGAAGATGCGGTCCACACGGGACGTGTCGGGAATGGCGAAGTCCGTGAGCGGACCGGCCAAGGTGTTGCCGGTATTGCCTTTCCAAAGCCACCAGGCCACCACGGCCAATACGATCAGGAGGATGAGCGGGATCCAGCGTTTCATCATCAGGAACGGGCATAGCGCCGCTTGCGCAGCAGGTAAAAGGCAAGGCCGCCCAGCAGACCGATCAGGATGGGCAACACTACATTGGCCACTTGGATCGCGCTCCGGTCCACTTCGGTGCGGTGCGGATCCAATTGGTGAAGCCGGATGGCACGGGAGCGGATGCTGATCAAGCTCTTGTCGTCCAGCAGGTAGTTCATAGCATTGATGAAGAACTCCCTATTCCCGAAGATCTTCGCCCGCGCCGCCCGTTCATACCCCAACGGGTAATAGGTGCCTTTCGCCAGATCCACCGGATTGGCGATGGCGTCGCCGTCGCTGATGAAGACCTGGGCGGTGGGGCGGCTCCATTCGCGGAAGCCGATGGCCTTAAGCACGCTGTCCGGCATGGCCATGCGGTCGGCAAAGGCGGAGCGGAACTTGCCTTGGGTGAGCACCGCCACCGGCTGGAAGGGGTTGTTGTTCTTCTCCAGCCCCAGGTTCATGTCCACCACGGCCAAGCTCACGCGCACCGGGTTGCGCAGGACGCGGGTGTACCGCGAAGTGGTGAGCAGGATAGTGCTGTGCGCGCTGTCCAGCCCGATGGTATCGATGCTGCTGGCGAGCTTCAGGTGGACCGGGTCGATGTTGCTGACAATGGGATTGTCGCTGGAAGGGAGCACCAAGGGCTCGAAGGGGAAGGGCAGGGTCTCCAGTTTGGGCTGGTCCCCGTATGGCCGGGTGTAGATCTGGATGGGGGCGCATTGTTTGTCCAACAGCAGGTCCTTGTTGATGCGCACGCCGTATGCGAAGAACATCTGGTCCAGGCCCAGGTCCAAGGGGGTGGCCATGGAGAACTGGTTGGTGCGCAGGCTGTCCAAGTGCGGGTCCATGGCATCCACCGCCCAGAGCACTTTGCCGCCGTTCATGATGAACTGGTCGAGAATGAAGCGGTCCTTCTCAGAAAACTGGCTGTCCGGCTTGGCCACGATGGCGGCCTCGAAGTTGTTCGCCCGGTAGGTGATGCCCTCCGATCTGTCACTGAGCGCGTCGATCTTCCCGTCCAAGCGGACACGGCTCACATCATATTCCTCGCTTAAGGCGTCGGTGAGGTCCTGCACCGCCAATTTCCCGAGCTCGCCCTGCCCCTCGATGAACGCCACACGTGGCCGGAAAGAGTTGGTGATCTGCCGGATGGCGCTCGCCATGTCGTACTCGAGATTGTTGATCGAGCGGTTCACCATCTCGGCGTCAGTGGCGCGCAACTGCGATTTCAGCAGTTGCACAGGCATGCTCTTGCCCTGGTAGGTGATGATGGCGCCCGGCCAGACGATCACCTCGCTCTGCGCGCCCTTGTCCTGCGTGCGGATGCTGGTGTATTGCAGCCCTTCCTTCTGGAGTTGCTCATACACCTGGTTGCGTGTCTTTTCATCTACGCTGGCGCTGGAATCGGTGAACTCATATTGCAGTTCCTCCGGGTTCCGCACGCGCATCTCGTCCAAGAGGTCCTTCAGGCTGCCGCTGAGCCGTTGCAGGTCCGCCGGAAGGTCCCCGCTGAGATAGACCTTCACGAAGACGACATCCTTCAGGCTGTCCACGAGGTTTTTCGTGGCCGGCGTGAGGGTGTAGCGTTTCTCTGAGGTGAGGTCGGCGCGCACCCGGGTGAAGGAGCCGATGAACAACACCAGCACCACACAGGCGATGCCGATGCCGAGTTCCATGACCCCGGCTGCCTTTCGGGTGGTGTGCTTGGAGATCTTCATCACCATGTGCGGCTTTGGATCACGGTGCGGGTGGCCAACAGGAAGATCACGTCCACGCCGAGGAAGTACAGCACGTCCCGGAGGTCGATCACCCCGCGGCTCATGCTGTCATAGTGCTGCTGGATCCCGAGGTTCTTGATCGGCCCTTCCAAGGCGCCCATCACGCTGAAGTCCGCCATCAGCTCAAAGCCCACATGGATGATGAAGCAGAGGAAGACGGCAACCAGGAAGGCCACGATCTGGCTTTCCGTGAGCGAGCTGGCGAAGATGCCGATGGCCGTGAAGGTGGAGGCGAGGAAGAACAGGCCGATGTAACTGCCCCAGATCCCACCGCTGTCGATGTTCCAAGCGGGCATGGCCAAATTGCCGATGCTGTACCAGTAGACCAATGTCGGGATCAACGCCAAGAGCACCAGCACCACGGCGGCGAGATATTTCGCCAGCACCAGCTGCATCTCCGTGATCGGCTTGGTCAACAGCAGTTCGATGGTGCCCGTGCGGCGCTCCTCGCTGAAGCTGCGCATGGTGACGGCCGGCACGAGAAAGAGGAAGACCCACGGGGCGATGTAGAAGAGGGTGCCGAGGTCCGCGTAGCCCTTGTCCAGCACATTGTCCGGAAATACCCAAACGAAAAGGCCGGTGAGCAGCAAAAAGACCACGATGACGATGTGGCCGATCAGTGAACCCAGAAAGCCATTTATCTCCTTACCGATCAGTGCGCGCATGCTCCTTTGTCACCCACGGACCTGAACAGGGCGGGGGATGAAGGGGCCGAAGGTAATGCGGCCTTCATGCGGATCCCGGGCTTTCCGAGGAACGGCGGACCGTGTTGGAATAGTTTAGGACGGGAGACATGATCATTAGGGACAGGATTACGGGATTTACAGAATCTGACACTCGTCCACGCTCGCCAAACTCCCGCGCCAAAGATCAGCCAAGGAAAAGTCGTGCGGACCTGAGGCGCACTCGCTTGGAGCGGAGATCGACCCGTCGGAAAAGCTTCCTCACTCCTTTGCCCAACGCAGGCTTTGGAGGATTTTTCCATTGCGGTCGCGGATGGTGACGGCATACAGTCCTGCAGCCAAGTTGGGCGTGGGCACCCGCACATTGATACCGTCCAACGCCCGGTCCAGAAGCACCTGCCCTTGCATGTCGTGCAATTGGATCCGCCCTTGCTCCACGCGCTCCTTCAGGTTCAGGTTGAAACCGTCCCTGCCTGGATTGGGATAGAGTTTCAGTACCAGGTCGTGATCTTCCCGTATCGCGGTAAAGTTTTCCGGGCCGAGCTTGGCGATCCATGCCTTGGCGGGGGCGCCGGGGATGGAAAGCTCGTGCTTCATGCCCATCACCAGCACGCCCCCATCCGGCGTGGAGAGCACATAAAAAGGCAGGTAAACCACACTGTCAGCAGATCCATCGAAAACATAGCGCCCCAGTACGTTCAGCGAGGTGTCCAGATGCGTGACCTCCACTTGGGAGGGGGAATTGCTGTAGACATAGGCATTTCCGTTCCAGTTGTTCATCTGGGCGTAGTACAGGGTCCCGTCGCCCGCTATGTCCATGGCCTTGGTAATGGCTGGGTTGTCCTCGTCCCATGGGCTGTCGTGAACGTATTGGTTGATCACATGGGCTTGCGCATCGGTCCGTTGGATCACTGCGCGGTGGTTCTCCCCGAAATCCCGCCAGAACTGGCCGGAGATTAATAGAGTTACCGCTTTGCAACGGGAGCACTTGGATCGGATGTTGTGGAGCATCGAATAAAGGGGATGGGTTGTTCAGGTCCACAGGCTCCAGATAATAGGTGCTGTCGATGCTGAAATCCTCTTCCAAATAGGTGGCGTTACCTCCGGAGGTGGGAACATAACCCCAGTCCGCGTAGGCCGAACCCATCACCATTTGTCCATTGGGATGCATGGCCAAGGAAGTTACAGCCCCTTGGCTCATCCCGTTGTAAAGCTGGCTTCCGGTGATCGAGTCTCCGTTCAGACTGAGCTTCAGGGCTTCCAATTGGTGCATATTGCCTGCCCAATCATCGGTTGTGTAGACCATCCGGATCGTGCTGTCGGGTCCGATGAAACCCGCATTTAAACTAATGTCCTTGCCGGGCTTGCCGATCAATCTCGCGTCCAATTGTTCCAGATCGGTACTATAGCGCCAAAAAACCATGCGCGCGGAATCGCCGTCACCGGGATCTTGGATGTATCCTGGAGAAAAGGCAAGCAGGTCGCCGTCCCCGTTCTCGCCGAGAAGAAGGACGTATGGGCTTATGCGATCAGGCAGTGCAATGGAGTTCGAAGCGAGCACGGTCCCATTCTCGCTTGAGATCTCGCAAATGCGCCCAGGAAGATAGGGTGGACCAAATTCATCCAGGGAAATGAACAGACGGCCTTCACTGTTGAAAAGAGCAGCTGATCACGAGCCCGTATTCGCCGTTTGGGTTTATTGTCACTTCCCAGACCGGTTGGCAGTGAGCGCTAACGGTGAGCAACAAACCGAAAATCCATAACAGGAAAAGCCTGCGCATCGGAAATCCCCTAGTTACGGGTGTGCCCGATGAGGCCAAAACTCATTTGTGAAGCATGCAGGCCATAGGTTGCACCGCCATACCCCAACACCGCACCGTTTATAGTACAGCTAAAGAAAATTTTACTTGGGCAATACCCTTGTCGGATCTTGGTAATGCCCCTCCATGTGCCATTGGTGGTGGCGTTGCCCGTCCAATAGGCCATTTCCGTATCGTCCAAGCAATTGTACGTGGCCGGACTCACCATTTTAGCTGAAAAGAACAGTGTTTCATGGACACCGTTGTTGTTCGGGGTGCTACTGGCAATGTAGGAATCCTTCCAATAGAAATTCTTGGCGGAAGTGTTGGTGGGGATGTGTGACACCGTCCATGACTCCACGCTATAGGTGTAATCGCCATACATGAAAATGGCTGCGTTCGCATAATTGATCCTGAACTGGATCACCTCATCGGCGCTGATCTGGTTGCAGGGCATGCTTGGTTGTTGTGAATTGTCCCACGAGCAGGAGTAACCTGTGGGATAGTACGTACTCGGAGGATTGTTGTAGCTGCGGTCGTACCCGCTTCCTATTTGACAGACCACGATGAGCTGACCGGTACTGAGCGCTTCAGGGGTTTCGACCACATCCACGAACAGGAGGTTTTGTGCGCTGGTGGTGAGGGGCGCTACCGCTTGCTCGAGTTGGGCATAGGCATCGAACAAAGTGCCTTCAGAAACAATTCCCGAACTGAAGTCGAAAGGAAGGACCAAGGTGTCGGTCGTAGTTTCGGAATGGTCGATCCAGATCTGTGCGGTACTGTAGTTGATACCGGCTTCCAAATACCAAACAGCACTGTCCGAGCTTATGGTCGCATCGTCACGGTCGTGGCTGCGGTGCGTGGCTTGCGCTACAAAACCTTTTACCCGTGGTGTTACGTCCGCGATCGTGGTCCCGCCGCTTGAAGGCAAAGTGGTCTCTTCTTTTTGGCAGGCCGACAGGCCACATAGCAGCATGGTGAAAAGGCCTGCTTGCTTAAGCGCTATGCGCGTTTGGCGTTTGGCGTTTGGCGTTTGCGTTTGGCGTTTGGTACATCTGAGGGTGGGGATTGGTTGGGCAGCTAATGTAAGAACAGCTCCGCCTCATTCGCTTATGGTCTGGCAATTAGTTATTCACCCGATTTTGGTTCCGTTAGTTATGAGCCAACGACGATGGGGAAAACAGGAGCGATCATCTCCAATACAGCCTCCAGTCAGGGAATGCTCAGAACTCGATGGTCGTCTTCCGCGGCAACCGCTTGGGCTTCTTGGGGATCTTCTTGGCGTCCGTGTCGCAATAGTTCCGCTTGATGAACGCCGCGTCCTTGTCGCCCAAGCGCATGCTCTTGTTCCAGTCCAAGCAGGCGTTGTCCTTGTCGCCGATGTTGTAGTAGCTGTCGGCGCGGTAGTAATAGGCGCCGGCCAGCTCGGTGGTGTCGTTGGCGATCACCTCGGTGAATTTCGGAATAGCATCCTCGTAGCGCTTGTCCTCGTACAGCAGCACGGCCAAGCTCATCAGGCCGCCGGGGATGGAGGGCTTCATGGCCAACGCCTCCGCGATCTCATCCACGCCTTCCTTCTCGTCGTACCGGGCGCCTTTGATCACGCCGGAGAGGTAGAGCGCCTCCGGGAATTGCGGTTGGAAGTCCAGCGCCTTGCGCACGCTCTTCAGCGCGGCATCCTCATCGTTGCCTTTGAAAAGCGCCCAACCCCGGTTGTACCAAGCATCGGCATCATTCGGGTCCAGTTCCAGGGCCTTGTCCGCATCGCGAAGCCCGGCCTTGTAGTTGCCGTCCGTGATGCGCAGGGCGCTGCGGCTCACGTAGAGGCGCGGGTCGGTGTCATCCAACTTCTCCGAGGCTTTGTAGTCGTCCATCGCCGCATCATATTTCCGCTTGTGCTGATGGATGTCGCCGCGGAGCTTGAAGGCCTTGGCTAATGCGGGGTCGAAGGCGATGGCCCGGTCCACCTCCGCCAAGGCACTGTCCAATTTCCCGGCATCGTATGCGGCCGTTGCGGCCCTCATGTGGGTCTCCGCATCCGACTGTGCGAAGGCGGGGATCACGGACAGGGAGAAGAGCAGGGCGGTAAGGATCTTCATGCGATGGTGGTTCCCGGTTCACCGGTGTTTGCAGTGTTCATGCTGTGCTCCCGGTGCAAGGACCATGCCTCGGCACGGGCCGCGAAAAGCCCTTTCACCACCGGCCAAACGTCCGCGAAGACCGCCGAGTTGCGATAGGCCTCCAGGTCTTCCGCCGTATCCCATTCACTCTGGGTGAAGAAGATGCCCGGCTCGGCGATATCATGCAACAGTTCCAGCCTTTTGCAGCCTGGAAATGCGATGATCCGGTGCCGCCATCCCTCGAAGAGTTCTTGAAAGCGCGCCACCTCCTCGGTCCGGAAGGTCATTTTCACCAGCCGGACGATCATGCGCGGGCAACGGTTCGTGCCACGGCTTCCAGCTCAAGCCGCACCACATCGGTGACATGCAACCCGAGGAGCTGGGCGGCACCACCACCGGCACCGGCCACGCCTTTGTTCAGCGCGATCTCCAAGTAGCCGGAATCGCCGAAGAAGGCAACGCGTTCACCATGGGGCACGTTGGAATAGGTCTTGTGGATCTGGCGTATATCGTGCATGGGCCGCCCGAAGGAGATCTTGAAGTCGCGGTGCTTCACTACGGAGGCGAACAGCGCCTTGGTGATGTTGGTGACCACGTTGCCGTAGTGATCGATGTGGATCACTTCGCCCTTGATGGTGTCGTCCATTACCACCGGGCGCACATTGAGCTGCTCGCGCACCGTGTTCACCTTGCGGCCCAGCACCTCGATGGTCCCGCCCCGCGCAATGTGGCAGGCCGCCTTCACAAAGATGTTCTTCGTGGGGAAGGCCAGATGGTCGGTGTCCAATTTCATGGTCAGCTCATAGATCTCCTCCGGCTTTTTGTCGAAGAGCAGCGAGAAAATGCCATTGTCCGCACCGATGAAATAATGGCCGCCATGGCGTACCACCACGTGCGGGGTCTGTCCGTCGGCCTCGGGGTTCACGCCGATGATGTGTACCGTGCCCTTGGGGAATTCCGGCCACGCATTGCGCAGCACGAAGGACGCGTGCATGTTATTGAACGGCGCGATGGAATGGCTGATGTCCACGACCACGGCCTCGTTGTACTGCGTGAGAATAGCCCCTTTCACAGCTGCGACGTAATGGTCGCGCGTGCCCATGTCCGAGGTGAGGGTGATAATGGCCATTTAATGTGGGGAACGCGTCGTCGGATTACCTTCGACCGGTCAAATTTAACCGCCTTGAGCGATCAGGCGGAAAGCAGTTTCAATCCATCCATTCCTTTGAGCGAACGCACTATCCACATCACCGCCGTGGAGCCCATGGCGGTGTTCGGCCCCAACGACCAGAACCTGCGGGCCATCCGGGAACACTTTCCCAAATTGAACCTCGTCGCCCGCGGCGATGAACTGAAGGTGATCGGGCCCGGCGAGCAGGTCGATGTGTTCCTTGAACGCTTCGAGCAGCTACAGCGCCACGTGGCCAAGTACAATGAGATCCCGCGAAAGGTGCTGGATGAGATCATGGGCAGTGGCGACGGCGAGGCCGAGGAAGGCGGCGATGGGAATGATGTGATCGTCCACGGCAACTCGGGCCTCCGGGTGAAAGCGCGCACCCGCAACCAGCAGCGGATGGTGGATGCCATCGCTACCCATGACATGCTTTTCGCCGTGGGACCTGCGGGTACCGGCAAGACCTACACAGCTGTTGCATTGGCAGTCCGGGCGTTGAAGGAGAAGCAGGTTAGGCGGATCATTCTCACCCGTCCGGCCGTGGAGGCGGGGGAGAACCTCGGTTTCCTGCCAGGGGACCTGCGGGAAAAGCTCGATCCCTATCTGCAGCCGCTCTACGATGCGCTGAAGGACATGGTGCCACCACAAAAACTGGTGGAATATCTGGAGATGGGCGTGGTCCAGATCGCCCCGCTCGCCTTCATGCGCGGCCGCACGCTGGACCATGCCTTCGTGATCCTCGACGAGGCCCAGAACGCCAGCCTGCCGCAGATGAAGATGTTCCTCACCCGTATGGGCCGCGATGCCAAATTCGTCATCACCGGCGATGCCACCCAGGTAGACCTCCCGGACCGTGTGCGCTCGGGACTGGTGCCCGCCGTGGACCATCTGCGCGGCGTGGAAGGCGTGGCCGTGATCGACCTTGACGAGAAGGATGTGATCCGCCACGAACTGGTGACCCGTGTGATCGCCGCTTTCAAGGATATTGAAGAGAACCGCCCTCCGGCGAATAAGAAAGGTGAAAGTTGAAACAGGAAAGCTGAAAGCATCATTGGTGTCTTTCTAAACGGAGCTATCAGCTAATCCTTTGCATCCGCGGATCAATGAAATTGTCCAACACGCTCATGCGTTCCGACCTGGACCTGCCGGGTGTCGCTGAAGTCTACCACGGAAAAGTGCGGGACGTGTACCACCTGAAGGACGGCCGTACGATTCTTGTGGCCACGGACCGCATCAGCGCGTTCGACGTGGTGTTGCCGCGTGGCATTCCGCACAAGGGGCAAGTGCTCAGCCAGCTCAGCTGGAACATGCTGCAAGCCACGGCGCACATCGCGCCCAACTGGGCCATCGCCTCTCCGGACCCGAACGTGGTGGTGGGCCTGCGCTGCGAGACCGTGAAGGTGGAGATGGTGGTGCGCGGCTACCTCGTGGGCCACGCCTGGCGCACTTATCAGCAAGGGAAACGCATGCTTTGCGGTGCCGAAATGCCGGAAGGGCTGAAGGAGAACGATGCCTTTCCCGCTCCGCTGATCACGCCCAGCACCAAGGCCGATGAGGGTCACGACGAGGACATCACGCCGGAAGAGATCTTGGCGCGCGGCCTTTGCACATCGGAAGAATGGGAGACCATGTGCCGCTATGCCTTGGCCTTGTTCGCCGAAGGCAGCCGCATCGCCAAGGAACGTGGGCTGATCCTCGTGGACACCAAATATGAGTTCGGACGCACCCCGGATGGCCGCATCCTGCTGATCGACGAGATCCACACGCCGGACAGCTCACGCTACTTCCACCTCGATGGCTATGCCGAAAGGCAAACCAAAGGGGAACGCCAGAAGCAATTGAGCAAGGAGTTCGTGCGCGAATGGCTGATCGCGAACCACTTCATGGGCAAGGAAGGCCAGCAGCTGCCTGCCATGGACGATGCGTTCGTGCATAGCGTCACTGAGCGCTATGTGGAACTGTATGAGCGGATCACCGGAGAGCAGTTCGTGCCAGCGGATACGGAGGACATCAATGGGCGAGCCCAGCGAGCGCTGGAGCAGTGGATAGGGTGAGTGCTCCTTCAATTGCTCCCTCGTTCATGTAGTCCCGTGTTTCGGAAGCCTTTTGCTCATTCCTCCGCGATGGTCGAAAGCAACGGGCTCTCAAAGATGCTCGCCGGGGAGATCACTTCCTCTTCCAAGGGAAGTCTGTCACCATAACGTTCCCGGAGCTTTTTGGCGACGACGGGGTCGGACAGGTCGAATTCGCGGAGCTTTTGCAGCTTTCCGATCTCCAGCCCGGTGGCGGTGCGGTAGGCTTTCCAGATCAGCTCCGAGCAATAGATGCGCTTGTCGCTCCAGCCGAAATACACGTCATAATCCTTTCCGACGAAACGCTCGCCGACGGTTTTCACGCGCTGTAAGTCCTGACCCGATAGCGGAGGCTCTACACGTGGTCGCTTGATCACATAATGTCCGCCATCTCCGCGGGCGATCCAACCGGCGAGCGGGGTCCACTTCACTGGCTGAACGGCTTCCAGTACATACCATTCCGGCATGCCGGTGCCCGCTCGAAAGATCAAGCCGCAGTGGCTGTACTTCGAATGTGTGGCCAACTGGATGGCCTGGCTTTGCGCCGATCGGGAGGTTTGGAAGATGATGTCGCCATCCTGCAACAGGTGCTTGTCCGCTAGCTCGACCAAGGCATGGTCCGCCTGCTTTAACCGGAGGGAAGGGAGGTAGTACACCTTCAAGCCCCAAAGAACCGCGACCACCGAAAGGCCCAGCACGAGCGATCTCGCCAATCGCGTGCGTTGCTTCTGGGGCAGGTTTTTGATCCAAGGACCAATGGCCATGGTGGAAATAGGTCAAGCCTTCATGCACACCTTTCGATCCGTCGGATCTACTTCACGCCGAGCCGGTCCTCCAGCACCGTGCGCAGGTCTTCGAGCAGTGCTTTCTTGTATTCGTCCGGCTCCGCGACCACGGCATTTTTCAAGTGTGCCAACCCCAGCCGCGCCGCCTTCTCCGGCAGCAATTCCTGGTTTTCGATCACCGTGAGCACCTCGAAGGTTTCATGGGCATCGCCTTCAGTGGCGATCTGCACCAACCGTTCCGTGTACGGCCCCGCGTCGAGCCCGGCGTTCCAGAAAGCCGCGATCACGGTCTTTCGTACGTCCAGTAGTTCCGGCACCTCCAGCGCACGGCCCAGCTCGGCTGCGGCGTCCTTCACCTTAACTTGAAAGAGCAAGGCCTGAATACGGCGCTGGCGCGCCGGTTCTTCTGTTGCTGCCAATGCATGTAACAGTGGAAAGATGGAGTTGGCGTCCCCCTTTTCATGGATCACTGCCAGCGCGTCCAAAGCTTTGGCATCGTCCTCGCTCAACAGGGCCGCGAAGGCCTTGTCCATGGTGATCCCTTTCTTTTCGGTCATGGAGCAAAGGTAGGAGCGGAGGAAATCAGGGCTGTCACTGCCCTTGCTACGGTACGATCTGATGGCAACTTCCTTCATGTCCTCAAGGATCGACGACCTTTGTGGCCATGTCAACCACAAAAGCCTACGCTGCACAAAACGCCACATCGCCCCTTGAGCCGGTCACCATCGAACGTCGTGCCCCAGGTCCAAATGATGTCGCTATCGAGATCGCCTATTGCGGCGTCTGCCATTCGGATGTGCATGCGGTACGCGACGAATGGGGCGGCACGCGCTACCCGATCGTACCGGGCCATGAGGTCGTGGGCACGGTCGCCGCCGTGGGCAGCGAGGTGAGCCGCTGGAAGGTGGGCCAACAAGTAGGCGTGGGCTGCATGGTGAACAGCTGCCGGACCTGTGCTTCCTGCAAGGAACACGAGGAACAGTTTTGTGAGAATGGCATGACCGGCACCTACAATTCCATGGACCGATACGGTGATGGAACGGTGACCCATGGCGGCTATTCCACCGGCATCGTGGTGAATGAGGATTTCGTGCTGCGGATCCCGGAAGGCATGCCGTTGGACCGTACGGCACCGCTGTTGTGCGCGGGCATCACCACCTATTCGCCCTTGCGCCGTTTCGATGTTAAGGCGGGCGACAAGGTGGGCATCGTGGGCCTCGGTGGTCTGGGCCACATGGGCGTGAAGAACGCCAAGGCCATGGGCGCGCACGTCACCATGATCAGCCATTCCGCCAGCAAACAGGCCGATGCCGAGCGCTTGGGCGCCGACGACTTCCTGCTCTCCAAGGATGCCGATGCCTTCAAGAAGAACGCCAAGCGATTCGACTTCATCTTGGATACCGTCTCTGCGCCACACGATTACAATGCCTACCTCGGCCTGCTGCACCGGGGCGGAACCATGGTGCTGGTAGGTATGCCCGATGCCGCACCCATCCACGCCAGCTCGCTCGTGCTGCAACGCCGCCAACTGGCCGGCTCCCTCATAGGCGGCATCAAGGAAACGCAGGAGATGCTGGACTTCTGCGCCAAGCACGATGTGCTCAGCGACATCGAGCTGATCCCTATGGACCAGATCAACACGGCCTACGAGCGCATGCTGAAAAGCGATGTGCGCTACCGCTTCGTGATCGATATGAAGTCGTTGGGGTAGGGGACTATCCTACACGCCCACCTTCTCCTTTCTCCCGGCCATCGTCTTCTCCACCTCAGCAATCGCCCGCTTGGTCTTCAGCAAGGAGTCCGGTGTTACGCTGATGGAGTCGATGCCCAGTTCCACCAGGAACTGCGCGAAGTCCGGGAAGTCAGATGGGGCCTTGGCCGCAGATGCCGACTTTGGTACCGGTGCGTTTGGCGGTCTCGATCAGCATCTTCAACATGCGCTTTCACGGCCGGGTTCCGTTCATCGTAGAGGTGGCTCACCAGCGCGCTATCGCGGTCCAGACCGAGGGTGAGCTGGGTGAGGTCGTTGCTGCCGATGGAGAAGCCATCGATGTACTTGCTGAACTCCTCGGCCATGATGATGTTGCTCGGTAATCTCGGCCATGAGGTACAGTTCCAAGCCTTCCTTGCCGCGCTTGAGTCCGTATTCCTCCATCACGCCTTTCACCTTCTTCAACTCTTCCACCGTGCGGCAGAAAGGCACCATGACCACCACGTTCTTCAGGCCCATTTTCTCGCGCACGCGACGGATGGCCTTGCACTCCAGCCCGAAGGCTTCCTTGTACGCATCGCTGTAGTAGCGGGTTGCACCGCGCCAGCCGATCATCGGGTTCTCCTCGTCCGGCTCGAAGTGTTCGCCACCCAAGAGGTTCTTGTACTCGTTGCTCTTGAAGTCGCTGAAGCGCACGATCACCTTGTTCGGGTAAAAGGCGCTGGCGATCTTGGCGATGCCGTAGCTGAGTTTCTTCACGAAGAAGGTCTCCTCGTCCTCGTATCCGTTGATCAGGTAGCTGATCTTGCCGCTCAGGCCGACGTCGCCGAGTTCCTTGTGTTGCAAGCAAGGCCAGCGGATGTGCCTGGATGTAGTTGTTGATGATGAACTCCTCACGCGCCAAGCCCACACCGGCATTGGGCAGTCCGCTGAACTTGAAGGCCAGATCCGGGCTGGCCACGTTGAGCATGATCGGCGTCTTCGTCTCCGGCATGTCGGCGAGCATCGTTTCCTCCTTGGTGTACGGGATGATGCCGTTGTAGATGATACCCGTATCGCCTTCGCAGCAGCTGGCGGTCACTTCCATGCCGGTGTCCAGCAGGTCGGTGGCGTTGCCGCAGCCCACGATGGCCGGTACACCCATTTCGCGCGCCACGATGGCCGCGTGGCAGGTACGACCGCCCTTGTTGGTGATGATCGCGCTGGCCTTCTTCATGATCGGCTCCCAATCGGGGTCGGTCATGTCGGTCACGAGCACATCGCCCTTGTTGGAAATCCTTGCCATCGCGTATCGCCACCACGTCCGTCGAGGCTGAAGAGGATGCGCACCTTGCCGGCACCGACGCGATCGCCGATGGCGATGCCACGGGTGACCTCGGTGACATCCTCCGGCTTGTCGATCTTGTATTCCACCACGCGGTCCGTGGCCTTGCGGCTATGGATGGTCTCTGGTCGGGCCTGCACGATGAAGAGTTGCTTGGTGAGCCCGTCCACGGCCCATTCCACATCCATGGGGCACCAATGGCCTTTCTTATCGCTGTAGTACTTCTCGATGGCGGCCACGCTGCGCGCGACCTCCAGCGCTTGCTCGTCGGTGATGCAGAAGCGATTGCGTTGTGCACGTTCGATCGGGGATGGTGAGCGTGGGCTTTCCCGGCTCCACACCGTAGACCATCTTGCGGTCCTTGTTGCCGAGTTTCTTCTCGATGATGCTGCTGTAACCTTCGGCCAGCGTGGGTTTGAAGACGAGCCATTCATCCGGGCTCACGGCACCTTGCACCACCATTTCACCGAGGCCGTAGCTGCCGTTGATCAGCACCACATCCTTGAATCCACTTTCGGTATCCAAGGCTGAAGGCCACACCGCTGCTGCCCACGTCGGAGCGCACCATCTTCTGGATACCCACGCTGAGGCCCACTTGGAAGTGGTCGTAGCCGCAGGCTTTCGCGGTACACGATGGCACGGTCGGTGAAGAGCGAGGCGAAGCAGTTGCGCACGGCACTGATCAGGTCCTGGTGTCCGCGGATGTTCAGGAAGGTCTCTTGCTGTCCGGCGAAGGATGCATCGGGAAGGTCCTCCGCGGTGGCGCTGGAACGCACGGCCACATCGGTGGCTTCCTGTCCGTACTTCTGGCGACATTTCATCGTAGCGCTGCAGGATGCCCTTCCAGACCTCCTCCGGGAACTTGCCGTTCTTGACCAGCGTGCGCACCGCAAGTCCGGTGCGGCGGATGTTCTCCACATCGTCCACGTCCAGCTCCGCCACGATATCGCGGATCTTCTGGTCCAGCACATTGTGCGCGATGAAGGCCTCGTAGCTGGCCACCGTGACCACGAATCCGCCCGGCACTGTCACGCCGAGCTTCCCGAGGTTCTGGATCATCTCCCCGAGGCTGGCGTTCTTGCCACCAACGGTGTGGATATCGCTGAGTTCAACTTCGTGGAGCCACTTGAGGTAAGGTGCTTGGGACATGGGTACGGTCCTTTACTTGTAAAACGCTTTGAACGGTGATCGGGGGTGAAGGTTGAGTTCCAGCATATTCCGGTGCCGGGACCGCGATCGTGGTTTTGGCCGCAAGATACTTGCGGCAACGCCGCTCCCTGAAGCCACCTTTTTCCTTTCACTTACGTCCTTGACTTATCTTGACGGGCCGGAAGGTGGAATGGTGGTGTTCCTTCAGCCTCCCTGCCGCGTCCGTCAATTGCAAGACGACCCCGCCCAAAGAACCCAAACGACCCATGAAGAAAACACTGCTCCTTTCCGTCGCTGGCCTGCTTCTGTCCCAGGCCGATGCCCAGACCACCTGCGCCACGGCGTTGCCGATCACACCGGACACGTACACCGTGAACTTTGTCAGCGGCTCGGAAGTGCCCCTGCCCATCTGTTCGCAATATGGGGAAGGAGCTACCATGGGTGCGTGGTATAGTTACACGCCTGCCATTGATACAGCGGTCACAGTAAGCACGGAAGCCAGCGGCCTCGATACGCGCTTTCATGTCTACACCGGCGGATGCGGCGCCTTGCTTTGTTATGCAGGCGACGATGATGGCGGAGTAAATCTAACCTCGCTTGCAACGTTCAATGTGGTCGCAGGGACCACATACATCATAGCGTTCGACAACAAATGGAACTCCAACACCTTTGACTTCACCCTAGAGGAAAACGTGGTGATCACTCCGCCGCCACCGGCCGAGGGTACAGTGGCCTTCACTCCGCAGACGTTCTCGGGGGTCTCAGGGTACAGCTACGGTGCCGTTGACATGAACGGGGATTTTCTGGACGACATGGTCTCGGTCACCGGTTCGAACATCAACATCTTGCAGCAAGGGGTCACGGGCGGTATGACGGCACATAATTATCCCACAGGTAACGTGCAATTCCCGGCCACATGGAGCATGGCGGCAGGCGACCTGGACGGGAACGGCTATAACGACCTCCAGTACGGCAACGGCAGCGGAGTTTCTTTCCTGATGGCGAACAGCACCGGCACCGATTATATGGTGCAGAACTTTCCGCAATATGTGTTCAGCCAACGGGGCAACATGATCGACATCAACAATGACGGGAATCTGGACGCCTTCATGTGCCACGATGTGAACGCGAATGTCTACTACATGAACGATGGCACGGGTACGCTCACCTTTGGGCAGGGCCAGTTCGGGGTCACCTGCGGCAACTATGGGAGCATCTGGGTGGATTATGACAATGATGGTGACATGGACCTCTTCGTGGCCAAGTGCGGCTGCGATCCCGTGGACATCCTGATGCGCAACAACGGGGACGGCACCTTCACCAGCATGGCCGCCGCATTGGGATTCGCGGACAACCACCAGAGCTGGTCCAGCGCATGGGGCGACTTCGACAACGATGGCGACATGGACGTGCTCGTGGGATCCAGCTCCAGCAGCTTCCACAAATTGATGCGGAACAATGGGGACGGCACTTTCACCAACATCACCACCGGTTCGGGCTTCGACAGCTTCGGTGGGCAGAGCATTGAATGGAACACCCGTGACTTCAACAATGACGGATACCTGGACATCATCGGCGGTGGTGCCATCCACTACAACAACGGCGACCTCACCTTTTCACCGGACAACACGGCACCGCAGAACGGCCCCATCGGCGACCTCAATAATGACGGCTTCCTGGATATCGTCGTCGGCAGCACGGCCATGATGAACCAAGGCAATGACAACCATTGGCTCACGGTAAACCTGATCGGTACGGTGAGCAACAGGAACGGCATCGGCGCCCGGGTCCAGGTCTCCAGCGAACTTGGTTCGCAGATCAGGGACATCCGCAGTGGTGATGGCTTCCGGTACATGAGCAGTCTCAATGCCCACTTCGGTTTTGGCACGGACTCGGTCATCACCGGGGTGACGGTGCATTGGCCCTCCGGCATTGTTGATGAGTTCTCTTCCGCCGAGGTGGACCAAGCGATGACCATTACGGAGGGCATGACCCTTACCACCGGTATCGCGGATGCCGCATCGGAGCATGCTTTCGGCTTGTTCCCGAACCCGGTGAAGGATGTCCTGACGGTGATCGGCGGGGATGTTGCGCTGAACGATCCGTTCGAGGTTTTGGACGTGACCGGGAAGCGTGTGCTGCAAGGAACACTGGACCGCGGTCATGTGGATGTTTCCAGCCTGAACACCGGGGTCTATGTGCTTTCCGTTCGGAGCGGCACGGAGATGAGCAGGCAACAGTTCGTGAAGGAGTGATCACATTGGGGAAAAGCTTACAGCATTCCCCGAGCCTTGATCTCCAAGTACTTGTTCAGCACGTTCACGCTCAGCTCCTCCGGCGGTGTGAGGATGGTGAGCACGCCATGGCTCTCGAGTTCCTTGGCGATCAGTTCCTTTTCGCGGATGAACATGCGGGTGACGGCCTTCACATACACGTCCATGGTGTCCTTGTCCGGCGGAAGGAGCAGCTGGTCCAGCTCGGTGTTGCGAAAGATCACCACGGCCACCAAGTGCGCCCGGGCGAGCAGTTGCAGAAAGGGCAGTTGCCGCCGCATGGCGGAGAGGCTCTCGAAGTTGGTGTACAGCACCAGCAGGCTGCGCTGGGCCACGGTGCGCTTCACGCGGAGGAAGAGCGCCTCGATGTCGGTCTCCGCGAAGTCGGTGCGCTGGGCGTAGAGCAATTCCATCACGCGGTGCATCCAGCCGCGGTCACGGGCCGGGGGTAGCACGTTATGTACCGTGTTGCTGTACGTGATGATGCCCACCTTGTCGTCCTTCTTGAGGGCGATGTCATTGAGCACGAGGGCGGCGTTGATGGCGCGGTCCAGCAGCGTGAGGCCGCCGAAGGGCATCTTCATGGTGCGGCCGGTGTCGATCAGCGAGACGATCTGCTGCGCTTTCTCGTCCTGGTATTGGTTTACCATCAGCTTCGCCCTGCGCGCGGTGGCCTTCCAGTTCACGGTGCGGCGGTCGTCACCGGGGATGTAGTCGCGGATCTGCTCGAACTCGCTCCGCTGCGCACTGCGCCGCACCTTGCGCACGCCGGACATGCTGAAGAGGTCGGCCTCGGCCATCAGCTCGTACTTCCGCAGGTGGATGTAGCTGGGATACACGGCGATCTCGCGCCCCTGTTCCTGCTTGTAGCGCCGCTCGGCCATGCCCCATCCGGTCCGCACCAGCACGTTGATCGCACCGTAGGCATACACGCCACGGGTGAGCGGCCGCACCATGTACGCGAGTTGTGCCATCGAGCCGCCGGGAATGCGCCGCCTCAGGTCCAAGCCGCGCTCCTGCAGTTGTGCCGGCAGCTCGTCCAGCACCCGCACATGCACGGAGAAGTTGTAGCGGTTCCTCACCTCCACGGTCACGGGGTTCTCATCGCCGTTGCTCCACTTGGCCAAGGTGTGACGTGATGCCGCGATGCCCTCCCGGACCCCGAAAAGCCGGCTGAGATCCAGCACGGTCCCGATGGCCAACAGCCCGGCGGCCAACACCGCCAAAGGCAGCAGCACGGGCAGGAGGAATGCCGCGACGAAAAGCACCACGACACCCCATCCGAGGCCGAAAAAGCGCCGGGTGAGAAAAAGCGATGTGACGATCCGTTTCACCGGGGAACGGGCACTTTGGCGATGACCTGTTCGACCACTTCATCAGGGCGCAAACCTTCCATCTCGCGCTCGGGGGTGAGCAGGATGCGGTGGCGCAGGATGGCCGGCAGCACCTGCTGAATATCCTCTGGCACGACGAAATCGCGGCCTTGCATGGCGGCCACCGTCTTGGAGGCGCGTTGCACGGCGAGGCTGGCGCGCGGGGAGGCACCCAGCATCAGTGAACTGTCGTTGCGCGTGGCGTGGGTCGATCTCCGCGATGTAGCGCACGAGCTTGGCGTCGCAGCGCACATGGTCGATCAGTGCGCGCAGCCGTGCAAGTTCCTCCGTGGTGATCACCGCCTGCACTTGGCTTGCCTCCAAGCGATGGGGACCTTCCTGCGCCCGCAGCAGCAACTGTTCTTCCTCCTCCAGCGAGGGATGCCCCATGTCGATCTTGAAAAGGAAGCGGTCCAACTGGGCTTCCGGCAGGCGGTAGGTACCCTCGTGCTCGATGGGGTTTTGCGTGGCCACGATCATGAACGGTACGCCAGCGGGGTGCGTCACGCCGTCAACGGTGACCTGCCGCTCCTCCATCACCTCGAAGAGCGCGCTCTGCGTCTTGGCCGGTGCGCGGTTGATCTCGTCCACCAGCACGATGTTGCTGAAGATGGGGCCGGGCTTGAAGGCGAAGGTGTTCGTGCGCGGGTCGAAGATGCTGGTTCCGATGACGTCGCTGGGCATCAGGTCCGGGGTGAACTGGATCCGGCTGAAGCCCGTTGCCACGGTGCGGGCCAGCAGTTTCGCGGCAAGCGTCTTGGCCACGCCGGGCATGCCCTCGATCAGCACATGGCCGTCGCTGAGCAGCGCGATGATGAGCTGGTCGATCACAGCGTGCTGCCCGATGATGACGCGCTGTATCTCATTGCGGATGCGCCCGGCGGCGTCACGCAGTTCGGCGAGTGGGAGGCCGGGGGAGTAGTCGGGATTGGTGGTTTCTTCTTCCATGTTTTCGAGTGTTGAGGCGATGCATGCATCGCCTTTACCCTCACAGCCTGCTGCGCAGGCTGCTGAGGGTCTTGTTGAGGGTTAGCAGTTGTTCTTCAGAGACTTGTTCCACTTTGTTGTAGTGGTCCATGAGGCGGTTGGCGTGGTTGAGCTCTTCTTCGCTGATGCCGGTGCGCAGGGCGATCTCCTGGATCGTCTCCACATCCCAGACCGTGCGATGCAGGCGCAGTTTACGGCGGACCTCGTCCTTGAACTGCACCGTGAGCTTCCGCGCGATGTCGGCATGGTCGCCGCGGAAGTAGTAGAGGCGCCCCATGGTGTCGGCGAATTCGCGGCTGGTGTTGCGTGGGGGCGCTACTACGGGTATTGCCCGCTGGCGGCGGCGCGTGTATACGAGCACGGTGAGCAGCAACAGGGCCATGGCGGACCAGTAGGCCCCTTTCAGCGCGGGCTGGGAGAGGATGTAGCGCAAGGGCGTCCTGCTGCCCTCGCGGCCCACCTTGTAGTATTCGTCCCACAGCACGGGCCGGTCCGGCAGCATGCTGAAGGCGCCTTCCATAAAGCCGCGCGCACCGTCCTTCAGCAGGTAGTAGTCGGTGAAGGCGCGCGGTGCGGTGCATAGCCAGAGGGAGCCTTTGCCGTGGCGCATCCGCAGAAGCACGGGCTCGTGATGCTGGTTTTCCGCCAGCACCTGCACGCTGTCCATGCCGAAGTTCTTGAAGAAGTAGTCGATGCCGCCGTGCGCGAATTGGAAGTCCCCGGCCTGGCGCAAGGGCCAGCTTGTGAAGCGCACCAAGCCGGTATCCCCATGGAGGAGCTTATTCAGCCCTGCGGTGGTGGCCAAGCTGTCCGGCTTCTTCCAGTGGTATTCCGTGCGGAACCGGAGGGTGTCCATCATTTCGTCCGGGAAGTATTGCGCGGCGATAAAGGCGTCATCGCCGCGGTCCACCATTTTCAACAGGTTCTCCAGATCCAGGTCGTTCAAATTGAACTCGCCGTTGATGAAGATGTAGATCACGGGCCGCTCCGTGCTGTCGGTGGCCAAGCGTTCCTGCGCGGTGACATAAACAGGTTCCCGCACGGTGGTGATGCCCTGCGGGAAGAGGTCCGTGAGGCGGCCGTACACGAGGCCGCAGGCGAAGGGGTCGGTGCGGTACCGCGTATAGCTGGGCTGCCAGTTCGGCTCCTTCGGCGTTAGCTGCTCCAAGACGACCACCAATGCCAGCACTGCTAGTGTCACTGCGAGGATGATCTTTTCCGTGCGGCTCATCGGTCGTTCCCGTTCGGGGTGTGAAGGCGCACAAAGGCAGGCAGCATGCCGCGATAGCGCGCCTCGTCCATGGGGGCGTTGCCGTACCACGCCCACTTGAAGAAGAAGCTGGCTTCACTGAAAGCGGCGTTCTTGGCGGGTTCCTTCAGTTGGCCCAGATAGTCCCGGTCCGTGTATCGCGGCTGCCATTTGATCAGGCCCTCGTCCATCAACTGCCGCAGCACCTTGAGGTAGTGATAGCGCAGCGCCGTGCGCCAGTCCTGCGCCTTTTCCGCCTTGGCGAGCAACTTATCGAGATCGAGCGCTTCGATGTTCTCCTCGACGGCGGTGACCTGCCGCGGCCTGCCGGACTCCGGGATGAGGACACTGTGGAAGAGCCGTTTCCGGAAGAAGAACAGCAGGAAGATCACCGCGAAGGCCAAGATCGCCCAGTGCAAGTGGCCGAACACCCAGCCACCGGCCTTGCTGCCGAAGAGCCTTTGCAGCCAATGGCCGATCCACTCCTTCAAGCGTTCCCACCAAAGCGTGTTGACATGCAGGTCGCGGTCGTAGTCGTATTCCGGGTCGGCCTGAAGTGCGCGGACCGCCGTGGTGTCGAATTGCTCGGCGCGCACCGAAAGGGTATCATTACCGATGACCGCCCGGTCATTCTTGTCCAGCGTGCTGTCCTTGGCCGCGTCTTTGGCGGTCGCAGCATCAATGGCCGCATCTTTATCCGTGGCGGTGCTATCGCTTTGGGCAACACAGGGCGCTGCCGCCACCAACAGGGCGACGAGAAGGGAAACGGACGTGCGGCTCACGGAAGGAGATGCTTGCTTGCCAGCTCAGGCGGTGGGCGGCGTCACGTTGACCTCGTCCACGCGCTCCAACAGCCCGCGGCCTTCCTTCTCCTCGATCAGCGATAGCGCGTGCAGGCCGATGGGCACTTGCAGGAAGGGTTGCAACAGTACGCTCATCACCCCGCCCAAGGCCATCATCAGTGTCATCAGCCAGCCCATGCGCTCGCCCATGGCCGCCGGGTCGTCCATGCCGCCCATCCCGCTCATGGCCCCGAAGCCGGAAAGCAGTAAAAAGGGCAGGTAGATGATATAGCCGATGAAGCCGATCAGCATGGAGAGCACGATCACCAGCCCGAAGGTCATCCACCAGCGCCCCTTGATCACCTTGAAGGAGCGCCCAATGCAATCGCCGATATCCGCGCGCTCGAAGGCGCGCAGCGGAAATGCCATGGTAAAAACGATGCTGAGCCAGATGGCCCCTACGAACAGAAGGATCACGCCGAAAGAAGCGATGATCCCGGCCAACAGCCCGATCACGAAGTACGAAGGCAGTTGTCGGCTTACCTCCTTCCACAGTTCGCCCATGGTGGGCGCCAAGCCGTTGTTCACCATGTAGAAGCGCATGTATTCGTACACCATGGTATAGAGCAACAGCATGGAGATCAGAAGGAGCACATAGCCGATCATCATGCTGCCCATGCTGGCCATCATGCCTTCGATATTGCCGCCCTGGGAGCTGGTGAACATGGTGCGGAAGAAGTTGCCAAAGAGCACCGAGGCCACCAGGTACACCGGCAGGCAAATGAAGACCAGTGGCCGGTAGAGCGTTTTCCAGTTCTGGCGGATGAACTGGAAGCCGGTGCTGATCACGGCGCTGAAGTCACGCTGTTGGCGTAGCTCGATGTAGTTGTTGGGTCCGTTCGACATGGTAGGGGTACAGGATGAAGTAACCAATGATGAAAGCAAGGCTGCCACCGATGATTGCGATGTTCAGCGCGGGCGGCATGGTGGCGCTGCGCCGGGTGATGAAGGATTCGATGAAGCCCGCCAAGATGAAGCAGGGCACTAGGCCCATCACGATCTTCACGCCTTTCAAGGCACCGCGCCGGAAACTCGCCAGCCGCGTATACGTTCCCGGGAAGAGGATGCTATTGCCCATCACGATCCCGGCGGCCCCGGCGATCACGATGCAACTGATCTCCACGGTGCCATGCAACCAGATGCCCATCAGGCTCTCGCGCAGCACGCCTTGATCGTACATGAAGTATTGGAAGGTGCCCAGCATGATGCCGTTCTGCACGAGGATCATCCAGGTGCCGTAGCTCAAAAGCAGCCCCAAAGCGAAGGCATAGAACGAGACCTTGATGTTGTTGAAGGTGATGCCGAAGAACATGTCCATCATCGGGGCGCTGCCATAGACCCCCATGGGCTTGCCTTCTTTGATGTTCTCCATGGTCATGTCCACGTAGCCGTCACCCATGACCAGCCGCGTGAAGTCAGCGTCGTACCGCGCGCTGATGCCACCGATGATCACGGCAACAAGAAAGACCCCGGCGGCGATCGCCAACTGCTTGCGCGTGGAAGCCATCAGCAAGGGCAGCTCCGTGACCCAGAACGAGATGAGACGCCCCATGCCCGTGCGCTGATTCCGGTAGATGTGCCGGTGCATCCCCGCGGCCAAGGTGTTGAGGTATCCCGTGACCTTGGCACCCGGATAGAAGGTGCGCGCGTAGCTCAGGTCGTCGTTGAGCTCGATGTACAGCGCACTGGCCTCATCCGGGGTGATGTCCACGCTGCGGCCTGCCACCAGCAGTTCCAGCCGACGCCACTTCCCGTTGTTCCGCTTTACGAACGCCGCTTCACGCATGTGCAGATCACTTGAGCAAACATAACGTTCCTCCGTTACCCTATTTTGCGGCCCGCCATGGAGACCGTCCACATCGAGACCACGCAGAACGTGGCCCTGCACTACGAGGTGGCCACCATCGTGGACCGGGGCTTCGCCGTGGTGATCGATTGGCTGCTGCTCGCAGGGTGGACGATCGCCTTGGTGATGCTGGGCAACAAGCTCCATATCGAGCCACCGCAATGGGTCCAGGTCATCCTTTTTGGCGTTCCGTGGACCTTCTACCACCTAGTGAGCGAGCTGCTGATGGACGGGCAGAGCCTCGGCAAGCGCGCGCGCAACATCAAGGTGGCCCGCCTGGACGGGGGGCAGCCCGGCTTGGGCCATTACCTGCTGCGCTGGATGCTCCGCATGGTGGACGCGCTCTTCTTCCTCGGCGCAGTGGTGATCCTCTTCAACGGCAAGGGGCAGCGGCTCGGCGACATTGCGGCGGGCACCACGGTGATCTCCCTCAAACAACGCTTCTCCTTGGAAGATACGCTGCTGACGGATGTTCCCGA
Organism: uncultured Flavobacteriales bacterium; assembly: GCA_963706125.1. Taxonomy (GTDB): domain Bacteria; phylum Bacteroidota; class Bacteroidia; order Flavobacteriales_F; family PHOS-HE28; genus PHOS-HE28. The sequence goes on along the minus strand of CAVPLQ010000003.1, from coordinate 192,436 downwards.
AGGGCATGAGGTGGAGTTCCGGGAAGCTGCGCGCCTCACGGACGAGCAAGCACGGCTCATCAAGGAAGTGCTCGGCAATACCAGCGCCGCCAAACCGGTCGCTGTGTTGAAGCTCGCCAACCGGTTCCAAGAGGAATTTACACTGGAGCACCAAGCAGACCCTGAGAAATTCCTTCGTGCGCTGCTCGCCGACTATCTGTATCTGACCGGGCGATAGGGCACAATGTCCTTCGGCGCTCACGCCCTGCGGAAAACAAGGTTGATGAGCAGGCGGTCCACCTGCACCTCCATCAGTTTACCACCCCTGTAGACGTACTGGTTGCGGTCGTTGTTCGGCAACGTCACTTCATAGATGCCTAGCCCGGTGCGGCGTATCGGGCAGTCGTGCAATACGCTTTCCACCATGATGAAGGATTGCCCGATCGGTTCTTCGAAGTACATCCGTGCGGTGGTCCATTGGCTCGTGCTCCGATAGGGGTGCGGGGCATCGGGATGCACGTAGGCCCACTTACCGTAGGCATTTGAGGACATCCGGCTGGAATCGCGCATGTTGCCGTTCACGATCAGTGTGAAACTGCTGGACCAAAGAGTTCCTCCGGTGTATTCCGCGGCCATTGACGTCTCCACCTCCTGTTTCCAGATCATCCACAGTTCCGCGGAAGAGGTGATGAGGTAGGAGGTGCGCTCGGCAGCAATGGAGCGCGAAGCCCGGATACTGACCACGGGGTCGTCACCCTTGAGGACCATGAAGCGCACCTCTTGTGCGGAGGCATCCACGATCGCACTGAACAACAGCCCGGTGATGAAATTCCGCGCCCACCCATTAGGAAGAAGGCCAGTGGTGGGAAATGGCTGCGAAAGGGACATGGGAACGAAGAAACGCAACAAGCTACGTCTACTTCACCGCTCGTAGCCACAGCTCCCGTCCGGCACGTGGCTCTATGGAGTTATAGCAGGGGCTCAGCTTCAATTCCTGGAATTTGTGGCCGAAAACCTGCCGGTATTCCCCGGCATCGCCACCATAGGGAGGGTGATCCGTGTCCATGGGGTCATCGAAGAGCACGCCCGTGAGCATGCCGCCGGGAACGAGCAGTTCGTGCATCCGGTCCACATAACTCGTCCTGAACCTCGGGTGCAGCGCACAAAAGAAGGTCTGCTCGATGATGCGGTCGTACTGCCCTTGATGGTGGAAGAAATCACCGACGATCAGGTGCTCACGCGGGAAGTCCGGGCAGCGCTGGAGCAGGTCCTCGAGCGGCGCTTCCGCAAGGTCCAGGGCGAGGATGTTCCGGAAGCCCGATCGGTGCAGGTATTCCGCCTCGTAGGACCGGCCTCCGCCGGGGATCAAGATCCGCAGGTCCTTATTGGCGAGCTGATCGAAGTAAACCTTCAGCGGCGTGCTCACAGCACCGAGGTCCCATCGCGTGTCACCTGTGGCATAGCGTTCCTTCCAAAAGTCGGCGTTCGGTTCCATGAAGGAGGGATTGAAATGAAAAATGTAGCCCCGATAAAAATCGGAGGGAAAATGAAAAACTTGGAATGGGTTCAATGCGGCACCCCTGACAACTGACAACTGGGAACGGACAACTACTTCGCGCACAACACCGGTATCCCCGGCTCGTTGGTGAGCAGGCGTTCCTTCTCCGCATCAGCGATGTAACGATATTCTTCCGAGGCCACCGACATGATGGCGATGCATCCGGCCCCCACGCGCTTCGCATAGTCGATGGTGGGCCAGGAAAAGCCGACGGAGAACGAGGTGCTGGGCTCCTCCACGGTCTTCACCGGGATACCCTCCTTTTCCAGCCATTCCACCATGCGGGCCTTGTTGGCGATCAACTCGTCGCTGGGAACTTCCCCCGGCCTGACCAACTGGTAGATGTGGACGGCGCTGCCAAAGGCCTTTGCCAGCATGGACACCACTGTCAGTAGATGATCGATCCCTGCGTGTGCGGCCACCGGCATCACGATCACCGGAAAGGCATTCTCGACCGGGCTTTGTGCCTGCACCACCAAGGTTGGAAGCTCCACGTTGCGGACCAGCTTCAGGATGTCCGACCCGAAAAGTGATTGCCGGAGACCCCGAAGCCCATGGGTGGCGCACACCATGAGACGGTGCCCGTTCTTGCTCTCGTCGGCGATCTCCGAAATGAAGTCGCCTTCCCGAAAGTGTACCACCGCTGGCGACTTCGTTATCTGCGAGCGCTGGTGCGCCATGCGGTCCTTTGCTTTGCTGCGGCCATCTTCAGTGAGCTCCTTTTTAACCATCACATGCAGGAGCGAGACCGAGCCGTCAAACCGTGCGGCCAGAAGGTCCGCATAGTGTACTCCCTTCAGCGAGGTTTCGCTCAGATCGGTGGGGCAGAGAATGTCGTTCATGGCGTGTGTGGCACGGGCATTAAAGGTAGGGGGCGATCGGCCCGAATTGTCGGTGGCGCCGCAAAATACCCATTTGGAGGTAGGTGGCAGGTTGCCATGTCCGGGTTGAAAACTAAGTCCACTGTTCCAAAGCACGTTGGAGCGGGCCGGATACCTTGGCCAACCTTCGATCGCCATGGAATACGTCACACCAGAGACCGCCGGAACCCTTGTTTCCGAACCGAACACCGGCCCGTTTGACCTGCTTGAAAAGCACTTCGGCTATAAAAGCTTCCGCCCGGGGCAGCAGGAGGTCATTGAGCATGTGCTTGCCGGCAATGATGCCGTGGTGCTGATGCCCACCGGTGGCGGCAAGAGCCTCTGTTACCAAGTGCCCGCGCTGGCAATGGACGGGCTCACGGTGGTGGTCTCTCCGCTGATCGCCCTGATGAAGGACCAAGTGCAAGCATTGCAGGCCAACGGCATCGCTGCCGCATTCCTCAACAGCACGCTGGCTTCTTCCGAAGAGCAGGCCGTAGAGGTCCGGTTGCGCAATGGCGACCTGAGGTTACTCTACGTGTCACCGGAACGCCTGCTTTCACAGCACTTTCTCGAGCGCGTGGCGGAGTGGAAGCCGAGCCTCTTCGCCATCGACGAGGCGCATTGCATCAGCAGCTGGGGCCATGCCTTCCGCCCGGAGTACAAGCGGTTGGACATCCTGAAGAAGGTCTTTCCGGACGTGCCGCTCATCGCCCTCACCGCCACCGCCGACAAGGCCGTGCGCGGCGACATCGCCCAGCACCTCGGTATGCGCAACGAGCGCCTTTTTACTTCCAGTTTCGACCGCCCCAACCTCTCTCTAGCCGTGCTGCCGGGGCAGAACCGCTGGGCCATGCTCCAGCGCATCATGGCACGCCACACGGGCGAATGCGGCATTATCTACTGCAACAGCCGCAAAGGCACCGAGAAGCTCGCAGCACAACTCATAGGCATCGGCGTGAAGGCCGATTTTTACCACGCCAAGATGAACGCCGCCGACCGTGACAGCGTGCAGGACGAGTTCATCTCCGGAAAGCTCCACGTGGTCTGCGCCACCATCGCCTTCGGCATGGGCATCGACAAGGGCGATGTGCGCTTCGTGATCCACTGGAACATGCCCGGCACGCTGGAAGGCTACTACCAGGAGATCGGCCGCGCAGGCAGGGACGGTACGCCCGCCGAGACCATCCTCTTTTATAGCTATGCGGATGTGCAAACCCACATGCACTTCATGGAAGAGGTGGAGGACGAGCAGTACAAGGCCATCATGGGCGCCAAGCTGGACCGCATGAAGGAATACGCGGAGGCGCAAGTCTGCCGCCGCACGGTGCTGCTCAGCTATTTCAGCGAGGAGGTGGTAAAGCCCTGCGGCAACTGCGACGTCTGCAAGGACCCACCGAAGTATTTCGACGGCACACTGCTCGCGCAGAAAGCGCTTTCCGCTATGTTCCGCTGCCACCAAACGGTGGGCATGAGCGTGCTGATCGACGTGCTGAAGGGCACGCATAGCAGTGAGGTGCAGGCGCAGGGCCTCAGCCAAGTGAAGACTTTCGGTGCCGGAGCGGATACGAGCGCCTTCGCCTGGGTGATGTTCATCCAGCAGTTCCTCCAGCAAGGCTTGATCGAGATCGACTACAAGGTCCACTACCATCTGAAGATCACACCGCTCGGGCACCGCGTGCTGAAAGGAGAGCACAACGTGCGCTTGGTGACACCGGACACCGTGAAGGAGCGTCAAGAGCGGAGCCGCAAGGCCAAGTTGCCGCCAGCCAAAGATGTAGCCCCCGCCAGCGCCGACCTGCTCGCCCGATTGAAGGCGCTACGTCTTATCGTCTCAAAGGAGATCGCAAAACCTGCCTTCGTCGTCTTCAGCGATGCCACCTTGATCGACATGGCCACCAAGAAGCCGGGCAACGTCTATGAGTTCCGCTTGGTGAACGGGGTTGGCGACCATAAGACGAAGATGTATGCGGAGCGGTTTTTAACGGTGATCGAAGAGGCGGCAAGGTGATGTGACCCAAGGCGGCCTCATTCACTCCCGGCCTCTGCCAGCGCCACCACATGCCCGTCCCGGTCCGCGAGGTAGCCCACGCGGTGGCCCCAATCCCGGTCTGCCGGGGGCGAGACCAGCACCGCGCCAGCCGCCAGCCCGCGCTCTATCGCCTTGTCCAGGTCGGTCACCGGCAGGTACAGCTCACAACGAGGCACGGCGTGAGCGGTATCCGGATGGGGCAGGACAGGGGTGATCGATCTTCGCGATGCCCGCAGTCGGCATCAGGCCCAACCGGCATCCGTTAAGGTCGAAACCGGTCATGCCCGGCACGTCCAAGGCGGGTTCCTTTGCCAACAAGGCACGATAGAAGTCCCTGCTGGCAGACTGGTCCGCGACGTAGAGGATGAATTCGATCTGCATAGGGCAAAGGTGGTCGCTATTTCGGTTCGATCGCTCAGCTAGCGTTATGCATCGAGGCTTGAGACTTTACCAGCGGCGTACTGGTCCACACTTAAAACGAAACTCCCGCAAGATCACCGGATCGGGACCTTGCGGGAGTTGTTGCCGAGGAGCGGAGGTTGACCACCTCCTCTGATCACTTCAGGATCAACAGCTGTGTGCTTCGCCCGTTCGCGGTGGTCATGCGGAGCGCATACGTACCGGGGGCGATGTGCCTGGCGAGCGACAATTGATGGGAGTTGCCGGCGGTCATCACCAGTTGTGTGCGGTACATCGTGCGGCCGGTCATTTCGATCAACTCCAATGTGGCCGTTCCCATGTCACGCGGCGCGATAATGGTCACCTCGCCATTGGTGGGATTGGGGAAGACGGACCAATCGCCAGAGCTGTTCGCGTCCCTCACATGGTCAGGGACGCAGGCCGCTGCGCTCACATCGATGTTGTACGCCCCACCTCCTTGGCCGAAGCCGGTATTTGGCACCGGCAGGTAGTACGTGCCGGGTTGTAATTGGTGGAAGCTGAATGTCCAGTTGCCGTTGCCACAACTTGTCGTGTCGGCGCCGTAGACATTGATGATGGAATCCGCAGGGCAATCCGTGGTGAGCAGCTGCCATACGTTGCTCCAACCGCTGTCAGTAGTGCAATAGCTGACCGAAACGTCGGAGCATTCGCTGACGGTGAAGGCATGCCATGTGTTGGGGAAGGGATATTGGTCCAGTATCGTACCCGGCGCAGCATCTCCTGCGAAAGTCGCATTGGTGTTGTCGCCGGTGAAGTTGAGCGTACTGTCCACGGCGAGGGCTGCAGCCGTCACATCGGCGCATAGGTCATACGCCGGTGGAAGGTCGGAGCACAGCACCGCGCTCACTTCGATGGTGTACGCGCCACCTCCTTGGCCAAAGCCGGTGTTCGGCACGGGCAGGTAATAGGTGCCTGATGGCAAATTGGTGAAGCGGATGGTCCAGTTCCCGTTGGCGCAGGTGATCGTATCCGCATTGGAAGCGTTGATCACAGTGTTCGCAGGACATTGAGTAGTGAGCAACCGCCACACGTTGCTCCAGCCGCTGTCCGTGTTGCAATAGTCGATCACCATGGTGGCGCATTCGGTGGTGGTGAAGGCGTGCCAGGTGTTCGGGAAGGGGAACTGGGCAAGCAGTGATCCCGGTACGGCATCCCCGTCGAAGGTGGCATTGGTGTTGTTGCCCGTGAAGATCAGAGAGCCGCCTATCGCGATCGGCTGCGCGATCACATTGGCGCACAGGTCATTACTGCACGGCGCCGCGCTGACACTGATGTCATAAGCTCCACCACCCTGGCCAAAGCCCACGTTCGGAACAGGCAAGTAATAGGTGCCCGCAGCAAGTTCGTCGAAGCTGAAGGTCCAATTGCCATTTGCACAGGTGGTGGTATCCATGGAGGTAGCATTGATCACCGATTCCGCAGGGCATTGCGTGGTGAGCAGGCGCCATACGTTGCTCCAGCCGCTGTCGGTGGCACAGTAGCTCACCGTCACGCTGGTGCATTCGGTGGTGGTGAAGGCGTGCCAGGTGTTCGGGAAAGGGAATTGGTCCAGCAGGGAGCCCGGTACGGCATCCCCGTCGAAGGTGGCATTGGTGTTATTGCCCGTGAAGGTCAACGAACCGCCGATCGTTAGTGCGGCCGGGATAACATTGATACAGAAGTCATTGCTACAGGGCGCAGCATTCACGTTGATGGTATATGGCCCTCCGCCTTGGCCAAAGCCCACATTGGGTACCGGCAAGAAATAGGTGCCCGCCGCCAGCTCGTCGAAACTGAAGGTCCAGTTGCCATTGGCGCAGGTGGTTTGATCGGTGCTGGAGGCTTGGATCACCGAATCGGCCGGGCATTGGGTGGTGAGCAGACGCCACACATTGCTCCAGCCACTGTCAGTTGCGCAGTAGCTCACGGTTACACGAGTGCATTCGGTAGTGGTGAAGGCATGCCAAGTATTGGGGAAGGGAAACTGGTCCAGAAGGAATCCCGGTACGGCATCCCCGTTGAAGGTGGCATTGGTGTTGTTGCCCGTGAAGGTCAGCGATCCGCCTATTGCCAGCGCCACAGGGATCACATTGGCACAGAAGTCATTGCTGCACGGGGCGGCGTTCACTTCGATGCTGTACGACCCTCCTCCCTGGCCGAAGCCCACATTGGGCACAGGCAGGTAATAGGTGCCGGGTGCCAACTGGTCGAAGCTGAAGGTCCAATTGCCATTTGCACAGGTGGTCTGATCGGAGCTCGAGGCTTGGATCACCGAATCGGCCGGACATTGGGTGGTGAGCAGGCGCCATACGTTGCTCCAGCCGCTGTCCGTAGCGCAATAGCTCACGGTCACGCGGGTGCATTCGGTGGTGGTGAAGGCATGCCAAGTGTTCGGGAATGGGAACTGATCCAAGAGTGATCCGGGTTCGGCATCACCGGGGAATGTGGCATTGGTGTTGTCACCGATGAAGTTGAGCGTGCCGCCGATAGCAAGCGTCTCGGGACTGATGTTGGAGCAGAGGTCATTACTACAGGCCGTAGCGCTCACTTGGATGTTATAAGGGCCACCACCTTGGCCGAAGCCCACATGGGGTACTGGCAGGTAATAAGTGCCCGGTGCCAACTGGTTGAAGCTGAAGGTCCAGTTACCATTCGCGCAGGTGGTCTGATCGGAGTTGGATGCTTGGATCACGGAATCGGCCGGGCATTGGGTGGTGAGCAGGCGCCACACATTGCTCCAGCCGCTGTCCGTGGCGCAGTAGCTCACGGTCACACTGGTGCATTCGGTGGTGGTGAAGGCATGCCACGTGTCCGGGAAGGGGAACTGGTCCAACAGGGAACCCGGCACGGCATCCCCATCGAAGGTGGCGTTGGTGTTATCACCTGAAAAGGAGAGGCTGCTTCCCATGGTCAGCGCCTCGGGGGTGATATTGGAGCACAGGTCGTTGACCGGGACGCCCCCGCCCGGCATGGCCGGAGCGCCCGGCGCGGGCAAGTCGGCGGCCTCGGCCGTAAAGGCGGGCGCCATTAGACCAAAAAGGGCGAAGGGTAGGAAAAGCGCGGATCGGGTCATATCGTATGCAATTTATCCTAGCGAAGGTTGTGGTCGTCAGTTGGAGTACGGCAGGCCTCCGGAAAACATCCCAACAAGAAAATGTGGAAGGCGGACGGATCTTACCATGCAATGTTAGGGGATCCGGGGGGGCGGGCATAATTCCTTGCCCTCATATCGGTCCCCGGCCCACGCGGAAAGGGTGTTGAACGGCCCAGCACACGACCGCTGGGTCACATTCCCCATCTTCGCACGGTCCATTAAGGCCGCACCATGCGTTTCTCCTTCCTCTCCGCCTTCCCGCCCTACCGTGGCGGCATCGCGCAGTTCAGCACATCGTTGGTGCGTGAGCTGCGGAAGGAGCATGACGTGCAGGCATTCACCTTCACCCGCCAATATCCGGATCTGCTGTTCCCTGGCACCTCACAGTACGACACAGAAAATACGGACGACATCGGGGCCGTCAGGGTGCTGGACAGTATCAACCCGTTGAGCTGGAAGCGCGCCGCGCAACGCATGTTGGAGGCCAGGCCCGACGTGGCGGTGTTGCGTTACTGGATGCCCTTCTTCGCCCCGGCCATGGGCACGGTCGCCGCAACCTTGCGGAAGAACGGCGTGAAGGTGATCACCATCGTGGACAATGCGTTGCCGCATGAACCGCACTTCTACGACCGGCCGCTCACCCGCTGGTTCCTGCGCAGGAACGACGGCTTCATCGCCATGACGGAGGCGGTGGGAGAAGACATCCGGTCCCTGTGCCCATCAGCAAAAGTGAAGCTGATGCCACATCCGCTTTACGACCATTTCGGGGCACCGCTGGCACAAGGGGAGGCGCGACGGGAGCTGGGTCTGCCGGAAGAGGCCCGCGTGCTGCTTTTCTTCGGACTGATCCGCGAATACAAGGGGCTGGACCTGCTGATCGAGGCCTTCGGGAAATTGGATGAACGCTACCATCTGGTGGTCGCCGGTGAACCGTATGGTGACTTCGGCGAGTACAAACGACTTATCGAAGCCAGCCCACAGCGTGGGCACATCCATCTGCACACCCGCTTCATTGCCGATGTAGAGGTGCCAAGCTTCTTCAGTGCCGCCGATGCCGTGGTTCTGCCCTACAGGAGCGCCACCCAAAGCGGTATTACGGCGATCGCTTACCACTTCGGCGTGCCCGTTATCGCCACGGATGTTGGTGGATTGAAGGAGGCGTTGGACCATGGCCGCACCGGTGTGGTCGTTCCGGTGGTGACAGCCAACGCGATCGCGAAGGGGATCGAGCAGTTCTTCGACCAAGCCCCTTCTGCCCTGCGTGCGAACATTGCTGCCTTGCATGAGGAGCTTTCGTGGGAACGCTTTGCGAAGGGATTGGTGGTCTTCACTTCGGACCTTTCGTGACCGTGATAGGATGCCTCAGGCATCGTTTCTCTACCGCAATGCCCGCAACGACGTTGGAGCAACTGGCTACTCCTGCATATCGGGTATTCCGTTGCGCACGTTGCGGTTTCCCTCACCCTTGAGCAGGTAAAGAAGAAGTATGCGTTCTCTGTGTCCCCGTGCCCCTGTGGTGAACCTCGCTCACTCAATACCCATGCCCACCTGCCGCTCTTCCGCCCCAAAAAACCGTGCCTCGCAATCCACCATCCATCTGCGCAACGGACCAAGTTCCTCATAGCTGGGCAACGTCCGTGGTGGGTCTGGCAGGCGGATGAAGGTCACACGGGTCGAGGGATCCTGCGCTGCCGCGCGCACCTCAGTCTCCCGCTTTAGCATGACGCGGTCGTAGTTCATGGCGCGCCCGCTGAACAGGTCCGAATTGGCCGCATATCCGTTCCCTGTAAGGTTCAGTCCCAGCAGTGCGAGCACCATGGCGATGCCGATCGCCCTCGGCGGCAGCTTCATGTCCGCTAACTTCCGCAGCGGCCTTCGCTCCAGCCATAGTGAAAGGTTGAGGAACCAGAGCGGGATAAAGAACAGGCACGCCACATTGATCGTGCGGTGCTGGCCGAGCAGCCCGGTGCCCCAATAGGCGGGGAATGTGCTGGCCATCACGAGGAAAAAAGGCAACAATGCGATGATCCATGGGGACAAGCGCAGCACATTTTTCATGGCTGGCACATGTTCCCGAAGGTAGCGATGGACCGGGATGTAGAGCACGCTGAACGCCAGTAGGGCAGGGGAGAGCACCCATGTGCCGATGAACCTGACCGCCTGCAAAGCGCTCATGCCGAGCGATCGCCAAAACAGATGCGTGTCCGCGAACATGCCTCCGCGCACGGCATTGCCCGGGGCGAAGTACATCAGCGCCGCGCCGCCCGCCACCGCGGCCAATAGCACTAGGCCCGCCCCAATACCGGAACGCCTCCGAAGTAGCCCAATGAAACGAACGGCATGCAGGCATACCATCAACAGCATGTGGATCTCGTCCATGCCAACGATCGCCACCGCGAGCACGATGTTCACCAACAGGTTCAACGCACCCTGCCATCCTTTTCGGGAACAACCGCAAAGCAAGCCAAGGTGCAGGAGCATCAGGATGCTTCCCAGTTGGTACGTCACCGCGCCGGTGTACCAGTAAAAGCCCTCTCCAAGGTCCGGCATCAGGTTGAGGTAGAGCGCCCAAAAACCGAGCGCCCCCAACAGTTCCCGGCCGGTTGAAAGCGCATGCTGGGTGGCGCGGCGAAGGATGAACCAAATGCTCAAGAACGTGAGCACGATCAACAGGACCGGCACCGCCCGATAACCGGGCAGGAAGTCGGAGGACCAACTGAGCGGCCCATGGATCATCAACAAATTGCTGGCATAGCGGCCATTCCAGTACATCCATTCGGAATAGCTCCAGGCCCACAGCGAAGCCCCGCGCGACTTGGCCGCATAGCAGAAGTCATCTGCCACGGGGTGTGCATGGCCTGCAAGCCAGAAGTACTTCAGCAAGGAGATGCAGAGGAGAACTACAAAAACCGCAAGTGCCGCTCTCAAAAGGCCGCCGAGGCGCAGAGACGCAGAGAACTTCAGGGTGGATCGGCTTTTATCTGCGTCCATCTGCGTCATCTGCGGTTTGCATTCCTCAGCGCCTCCGCGGTCCTGTGATCGTTGCGGCCGTTGCGGTTCACATTTCCCTGCGTCTCCGCGGCTCTGCGGCCCAAACTCAAAGCCCCAGCCTTTCGCTCACCCGGTAGTTATTCCGCTCGGCCGAGTTACGTGCCACTAATTCCGCCACAAAGCCTGCGAGGAAAAGCTGCGCCCCGATGATCATGCTCGTCAAGGCGAGGTAGAACAACGGTTGGTCCGTTACCAACGGTGCACGCACATGTTGGAACACGCTGTAGAGTTTACTGCCAAGGATCCAAAGCGTGGCCAGAAAACCGAGAAAGAACATCAGCGTACCCATCGCCCCGAAGAAGTGCATGGGCTTCTTGCCAAAGCGAAAGACGAAGGTGATCGTCAGTAGACTGAGGTAGCCATTGATGAAGCGGTCCAGCCCGAATTTGCTCACCCCGTATTTCCGCGGGTGGTGAAGCACCTCCTTTTCACCGATCTTGTGGAAGCCTTCCTTCTTCGCGATGAAGGGGATGTAGCGGTGCATCTCGCCATAGACCTCAATGGCCTTCACCACCTTGCTGTTATATGCTTTCAGGCCGCAGTTGAAATCGTGAAGCTGTACACCACTGGCCCAGCGCATGGTGGCATTGAAGAACTTGGTCGGGATGGTCTTGCTCAGCGGGTCGTGGCGCTTTTTCTTCCAGCCGCTCACCAGATCGAAACCGTCCTCGGTGATCATGCGGTACAGCTCGGGGATCTCCGCCGGATCGTCCTGCAGGTCAGCGTCCATGGTGATCACCATGTTGCCCTGTGCGGCAAGGAAGCCTTCGTTCAGCGCCGGACTTTTCCCGTAGTTGCGGCCCAGCTTGATGCCCTTCACACGGCCGTCCGCAGCGTGCAGGCGCTGGATCTCCTCCCAAGAACCGTCGCGGCTGCCATCGTCGATCAGCAGGACCTCGTAGCTCTTGTCCATGCCGCCGATGGCCTCATGCAGCTTCGCCACCAGTTCGGGCAGCGATTCGCGCTCGTTCAACAAGGGGATGACGACGGAAATATCCATGCGCGGCGAATGTACTGCGGAGGCGCAGTGTGACCTGTACCGCAAGAGTTTGCTTTAGACCACAAAGGACACGAAGAACACAAAGAAGAGGAATGCCGGATTCCGAGAGAAATCTACTGATGGCGAGCGAAAGCTGATCTGAACCTAAATGCCTCCTTTCAACTAAGCACCTTGCCTTCGTGTTCTTCGTGTCCTCCGTGGTATATCTTCTCACAAGCACTTGAACAGATCGAACGGCTCTTTGCACGCATTGCACTTGTACAGCGCCTTGCACGCCGTGGACCCGAACTGGCTCACCAAAACCGTGTCGGTGCTGCCACATTGGGGGCAGGCCGTCACCGGAACACCACCTTTCAAGGCACGGATGTCCGAGGTGTGCGGCGGGGGGGCAATGCCGTAATCCAGCAGATGTTTCCGGCCGCTTTCGCTGATCCAGTCCGTGCTCCATGCCGGGGAGAGCACTTGCTTCACGTTGAACCGCTCGATCCCGGCTTCGCGAAGCGCCTTTTCCACATCCTCCTTCATCACGTCCATGGCAGGGCATCCGCTGTAGGTGGGTGTAATGGTCACCTCCACCAGGTCACCGTCCACTTTCACATCGCGAAGCACACCCAACTCCTGGATGCTGATCACGGGGATCTCGGGGTCCTTCACCTGCTCCAACAGGTCCCGGATCTCTGCCTCGGTCCTCATCTTTCTCCGTTTACCACTCCACGCCGGGGTAGGTGCGTTGAAGTGTCTGCATCTCCGCCAGCATGGGTCCGATGTGCTCAGAATGCACGCCCTTCTTGCCGCCGGTAGCCATCCAGCCGTCCGCGGGTCGTTCCAGGGTGGCTTCTTTCAACACGCTGTCCACCGTGGTGCTCCATTCATTCTTGATGTCGTCCAGCTTCGGGGCAATACCGGCCTTGGCCAATCGCTCTTCCGCCTCATCCGGGATGAAAAGCTCGCCCGTGTAGCGCCACAGGTTGTCCAGCGCGGTTTGTGCGCGGTCGTGGCTCTCCTCGGTGCCGTCACCGAAACGGATCAACCACTCGCTACTGTGGCGCAGGTGGTAGGTCACTTCCTTTACGGATTTTTCCGCGATGCCCTTCAAGCGCTCGTCGGTGCTGGTGGTGAGCGCTTGCTGCAACGGCAGGTGGAATGCGTCAAAGAGGAAGCTGCGGGCGATGGTCTGCGCATAATCGCCCTTGGGCAGTTCGGTCAGCAATACGTTCAGGTATTCGCGGTCGGTGCGCAGATAGGCGAGATCGTCCTCGCTGCGGCCTTTGCCTTCCACCTCCCCGGCATAGGTGAGGTAGTTGCGGGCCTGCCCGATCAGGTCCAGAGCGATGTTCGCCTGTGCGATGTCTTCTTCCAACTGGGGGCCGTGACCGCACCATTCACTAAGGCGGTGGCCCAGCACTAAGCTGTTGTCGCCCATGCGCACCGCATAGCGGAACAAGGCTTCTTGTTGTGTCATGGTCAGATATACTTCGCCTCTTTGGGCATCACATAGAAGGTGGGATGCCGGTACACTTTGTCGTCCGCTGGGTCGAAGAAGGCGCCTTGGTCCTCCGGCATGCTGGAATGGATGTTCTCCGCCAGCACCGCCCAGATGCTGTTGCCTTCATTGCGTCGCGTATATACGTCACGGGCGTTTTCAATGGCCATTTGGGCATCGGCGGCGTGGAGGCTGCCCACATGTTTGTGGTCCAAGCCGCGTTTGCTCTGGATGAAGATCTCCCAGAGGGGCCAGTCTTTTTCGTTGCTCATGTACCAGTGATCGGTGTTTTGTGATAGGTGAATGGTGCTTGGCGCGGCAACGCCTGACAACTGACAACGAAGAACTGACAACTACGCGGCCTTCCGCTTTGCTTTTTTCTCTGCATACGCCAACGCCGCCTCGCGCACCCAAGCCCCGTCCTCATAGGCTTTCCGGCGTGCTGCCATCCGCTCCTTGTTGCACGGTCCGTTGCCTTTGATCACGTCGAAGAACTCCGTCCAGTCGATCTCGCCCCAGTCGTAATGCTGCGTTTCCTCATTCCATTTCAGCTTGGGGTCGGGGATCTTCAATCCAAGCACTTCGGCTTGCTGCACGGTGCGGTCGATGAAGGTCTGGCGCAGTTCGTCGTTGCTCTGCCGCTTGATCTTCCATTTCATGCTCTGGGCGCTGTGCGGGCTTTCCGCGTCGCTGGGGCCGAACATCATCAGGCTGGGCCACCACCAGCGGTCCAGACTGTCCTGTGCCATGGCCTTTTGCTCCGCCGTGCCATTGCTCAGCACGGTCATGATCTCATACCCCTGCCGCTGGTGGAAGCTCTCCTCCTTGCAGATGCGCACCATGGCGCGGGCGTAAGGGCCGTAGCTCGTTCTGCAGAGCATCACCTGATTCATGATCGCGGCACCGTCCACCAACCAGCCTATCGCACCCATGTCCGCCCAGGTGATGGTGGGGTAGTTGAAGATGCTGCTGTACTTGGCCTTGCCGCTGAGCAGTTGGTCCACCATCTCATCACGTCCGATGCCCAGGGTCTCAGCAGCGCTATACAGGTAGAGGCCATGGCCTGCCTCGTCCTGAACCTTGGCCAAAAGCACGGTCTTGCGGCGCAAGCTGGGCGCCCGGGTGATCCAGTTGCCTTCGGGCAGCATGCCCACGATCTCGCTGTGCCCGTGCTGGCTGATCTGCCGGATCAGGTTCTTCCGGTAGTCCGCCGGCATCCAATCCTTCGGTTCGATCTTCTGCTCGGCATCCACTTTCCGTTGAAAGTCCTGCTCGGCCTGTTTCTCTTCCATCATCCTGCGTGATTGGTGGTCGCTAAGGTAAGGAGCGATAGGCGATGGGTTTCGATATATGCCACAGGCTTCGCGATGCGGTGATCGGCGGCTATTTTTGCCGCCCGCCCGGTCCACATGCTCCGGGGCGCCTTTGTCCGCAATGTCAGATACCCCAGTCAGAATGGCCCGTTTCCATACCCTTGAAGTAGCCGACATCCATCACGAGACCGCGGATAGTATTTCCATCGGCTTCCGCGTCCCGCCTGGGCTGATGGCCGACTTCACCTTCATCCATGGCCAGTACCTTACCCTGAAGCTCAATGTCAACGGCACCGAACTGCGCCGGTCGTACAGCATCTGCAGCAGCCCGCTGGACCCGGGTGAGATCCGCATCGCGGTGAAGAAAGTGGACGGAGGCAGGGCCTCCACGCAGCTGGTGGAACAGCTCAAGCCCGGCTCCAAGCTGGAGGTGATGACGCCCATGGGCAACTTCCACACCGCGCTGGACCCCGCACAAGAGCACCATTACATCGCCTTCGCGGCCGGCAGCGGTATCACGCCCATCCTCAGTATCCTCACCACGGTGCTCCGCACTGAGCATAAGAGCAAGTTCACCCTGTTCTTCGGCAATTCCGACGTGGACCGCATCATCTTCCGGAAGAAATTGGACGAATTGAAGAACCACCACCCGGACCGTCTCAACGTATTCCACATCCTGAGCCGCGGGAATGATATGGAGGCGCTTTTCAATGGCCGCATCACCAATGAAAAAGCCGTGAACCTGCTGAAGGCTTTTGTGAACGACCCGCTGCACAAGGAATTCTTCATCTGCGGACCCGAGCAGATGATGGTGAACGTGAGCGAGGCCTTGGAGCGTTCCGGCGTGGAAAAGAAGCACATCCATGTGGAACTGTTCTCCACACCGGTGACCAGCGAGCCGAAGAAGCCTGAAACTCCCGCAGCTCCCTCAAGCGGCGCGCCCCTGACCGGGAAGGCCAAAGTGAAGATCATTCTCGACGGTAACGAAACGGAGATCGAAGTAGGGGCGAAGGGCGATAGCATTCTCGACACCGCGGAGGCTGCGGGACTGGACGTGCCATACGCGTGCAAGGGCGCGGTTTGCTGCACCTGCAAGGCCCGCATCGTGGAAGGCAAGGTGGCCATGGACATGAATTACGCGCTCACCGACGAGGAGGTGGCGGACGGCTATGTGCTCACCTGCCAGAGCCACCCGCTGACCGAGCGCGTAGTAGTGGACTACGACCAGCACTGAGCCCAACGCAAAAACGCCCGGCCTTGCGGCGGGCGTTTATCGCAGCCCCTGCCAAGGTACGTTGGTTGCTTGGCAGGCGGGTGGATGCGGTCAGTGTGGGATAATCTGAGCTTCCAGCATGCCGATCTTGGACTGGATGTCCGTGAGGTAGCCCATGCTGGGCGTGAATCCGTGCGCCTCATCGTTCCACCTGACGATCGCACCCGGGAAATCCATGTAGAAGGGATCGGAGTGGGTGAATTTGTCGGCCGCTTCCAGGTTCATGAAGCACGCATACTCTGAATATTGCACCAACTTGTCCGGAACATGGGTGTCGATGAAGACTGATTTTGCGCGATAACCTTCTTGGATAAGGACGAAGGTGTACGTGTTGTCAAGGTCCAAGTTCAGTGTGAACTTGCCTCTTTTGGAGTGGATCTCCTGCAGTAGTTCGTTGTCTTGATAGACTTGCACATCGAGGTGCTTGGCCTTGGTGCCTTCAGCGGTCACGTTCAGTTTTACGGGCACATACCAACCAGAGGCCTGGTCCCTGTTTTCCACCAGTTTTTGGGCATGGCAGAAGGTCGGTGCCGCGAAAAGGGCGATCAGGGTGAATGCTGTGTTTTTCATGTTGCTCTCAATGATGATCTCTCAATACCGGGTGTAAACGGAGGTAGGGGCCGCTTGGTTACGCTCAACCGGCTTGACGGTATTGCATTTCGTCGGCCTGCCGCTGACCGGGAAACCGCAGATAGATGGTCGCGCCTTCATTTGGGGTACCTTCAGCCGAGCAGGAACCACCATGCTTCTTCATGATGCGGTTCACAAGGGCCAGTCCGATCCCTGTGCCTTCGAACTGGGCAGTGGTGTGAAGCCGCTTGAAGACACCGAACAACTGGTCTTTCTTCTGGCTCTCGAAGCCGACGCCGTTGTCCTTCACCCAGATGATGTCATCGCCGTCCTTCGTTGCATGACCCACCTCGATCCGGGCCTGGGCCGTGTTCCGGGTGAATTTGACCGCATTGGTAAGCAGGTTGTTCAGCGCCACCTTCACCATGGCGGGATCCGCATGGATGATGGCAGTGCCCGGTTCCGGAAACACGAATTCCACATGCTCCTGCGGCAAGGCCAGGTCACTAAGGCACTCTTGCATGATCTCGTTGATATCGGTGTCCCGGCATTCCACCTGTTGGGAGTCCGTGCGGGCAAAGCGCAACAGGTCGTCCACCAGGTTGATCAAGCGTGATGCCCCTTTGTGGATCCGATGGCTGAGGTCGCGCTCTTCCTCATCACCGCGCACGGCTGCCAGGCTGCTTAAATGGTCGCTGAGTACTTTAATGTTCTTCAATGGGGAACGAAGGTCGTGGGCCACCGAATACGAGAAAGCGCCCAGATCGTCCAAGGCCTCAAGCAGTTGTTTGGTCCGTACCACCACTCGTTTATCCAGATCACTGTTGAGCTTTTTCAAGTAAGCTTCCTGTTGCTTCCGGTCGGTGATATCCTTGATCATCGCCTGGTACATGCTGACACCCTCCGGGGTCCGTCCCACCCGCGTGGCGGTCACTAAGCAGTCAATGGTATGGCCGCCCGGTGTGTGCAGGGTCACTTCCACATTTCTGTAGGTGCGGCCGTGCCGATTGTGCCGCATTCGGCGGACCACTTCGGGAAGATCCGTCACGAATGTGCCCAAGCCGGAGTTGAGCATGGTGGCCCGGTCCACCTTCATCAACTGTTCGGCGGCCTCGTTCATTTCACGGAAGCAGCCTTTGCCGTCCACGATCACGATCGGGTCGCCCGAGGCGTCGAATACTTGCCGGTACCGGTCGAAAAGCCGTTCCCGCTCTTCGCGTAGAGCATGTACTTCGTGTGCTTGCTCGATCCGGAGCTTGAGGTCCGTGGGGTCCCAGGGCTTGGTGATGTAAGCATGGATGCCGCCCAAGTTGATCGCGTCGACCACGGCCTGAATATCCGAGAACCCTGTGAGCAACAATCGGACGCACCGCGGCCAGCGTGTCTTAACAATGGCAAGGAATTCGGAACCGGTCATGCCCGGCATCCGCTGGTCGCTGATCACCACATGCACTGTGTTCTGCTCCAACCAGGCCAAGGCCTCCGAAGCGCTTAACGCCACGTGGATGTCGAAATCCCGGCGAAAGCTCGCCCGGAAGGCCATCAGGTTGCCTTCCTCGTCGTCCACATAAAGGACTTTGATGCGTTCCATGTCCATGGTCAAGCACTTTTTGCGAGTTCTACCGTCTGCGAGACCGGTAGTGTAATGGTGAACGTACTGCCTTGCCCCACCGCACTCTCCAGTTCGATAACCCCGTTGTGTTTCTCGATGATACCCTGAACGATCGACAGCCCGAGCCCGGTGCCTTCACCCACGTCTTTAGTGGTGAAGAACGGTTCGAACATCCGGCTTTGAACGGCCTCGTTCATACCCATGCCATTGTCACTGATCGTGATCGTGACCACTTCACCACTGATGGACGTGGCGATCCCGATCACCCCGCCGGAATCGCCGTGCCGCTGCTTCACCGCATGGGCCGCGTTGTTCAGGAGGTTCATGAACACCTGATTCAACTTGCCCGGATAGCATTCGACCTGCGGGATATCACCCAGTTCATATTCAATTTGCACCACATCACGGAACTGGGGGCCCAGCACCACAACGGTGCTGCGTAGCCCCTCGTTGATGTCCGCCGTCTTCAGATCGTCCTCATCCAACCGGCTGAACGTGCGCAGGCCGCGAACGATGTCCGAGGTGCGCGTCGCGCCGGTCTCAATGCAATTGAGGATCTCCCGCACCTCGTTAACCGTGAAGTCTACGCCGATACGCTCCTCCAAGGCTCGCACATCCTCAAGTCCGGCACCGTCCTTTGTGACGCTGCGATACGCGTCCAATACCTCTTTAAGCTCCAGCAGATCGCGTTTGAGCGGGGGGAGGTTGCTGCTGATGAAATTCAACGGGTTGTTGATCTCATGGGCGATGCCGGCGGTCAATTGGCCCAATGACGCCATCTTCTCGGCGCTCACCAGCTGTGTCTGGGTGCGCTTCAAATGATCATTGGTCTCCTGCAGGGCATGTGTCCGTTCGATCACCTTCCGTTCCAAGTCTACGTTCTGGTTCAGGACGAAGAGTTCATTCTCCTTGGCCATGGCGATGGCATTCGCCTGGGATAGTTCCTTTTCCTGGCGGAGCACGTTGATCTTATCGGCCAGACCGAAGGAAAGTAGGACGACCTCCACCGCAGAGCCGATGGTCATGGCAAAGCGGGTAAGATCGTTGAAGGGTAAGATTCCGAAGTCCTTAAAAATAAAGGAAATAATGCCCAGTAGGAAGGAGATCCATGCCAAGAGAAAGTAACGCGCCGGTCGTGACCCTTGCGCCGCAACGTGGATGAGGACCACAAGTTGAAAAAGCGCAAAACTCCCGGCCCCGACTTGAATGACCCGATAGGCCATGGAAGAATGCGCGTCCAGATCGATCACCAGCCCAAGCAACAATGCCACATAGAAGAACCGCATGACACGCATCCAACCCGGATAGAGGTCCTTCATATGGATGAAACGCACCATGAACTCGCAGGCGGCGATAGCCGTGAAGGCAGTGAGGTACAATGCCGAATGGGACGACAGCCAAGGCATGTCCTGAAATACCGTGAATGCGAGCATTCCGATAAACGCCATCTGGGTCAATGCGACCAGGATGATGTAGGCCACGTAGTATGCGTAGGCCTTTTCCCGGGTTGAGAAGAAAATGAAGAAATTATACAAGGCCATCACAAGCATGATGCCCAGATAGCCCCCAATGAACAAGTTCCGGTTTAACTGCTGAGCATAAAAACCTTGGGATGATTCCGCAGTGATCGGCAGTCGTAACTGCTTCGTGCTGCGAAGCCGGATGTAGAAGCTCCCCTTGGTGAATTGGGGTACTTGGACCGGGAAAGCGAATTCGGATGTCGACTGTGATCGGGTGTCCACTTTTCGGGAAAGGCCGGCGCGCACAATTCGGGAGAACTGGTCATTGTCCGTTAATTCATAAATATCCAACTCATCGATCTCACTGTGGGCGATGTGAAGGAATATCCGGTCGGATGGCGATAGATTGTACAGATTAAGTCTGACCCAGTATGCGGACCGACTGAGGCCAAGATCCGGTATATCAGAGGATTGCGGTTGGAACGATCCGGAATGCAGGACCTCCGGAAGGGTCATCCTTCCACTCTTATCCTCGAAGATCGTGAGTTGCCGGCCTAAATAGGGGGAGCGATCTTCCCCATTGAACATGTACCCATCCAGCTGGGGCATTCCCGATGCATGGCATGGAACAATTCCCAACAAGAAGGAGCTGACCACTGCAAGCCAATAGGGAATGAGCCGGTGCCACCGGCCGCTTCGTTCCATGGCACCTTACTACGGCAAGGCAGCCTTCGGGTTACGCGACCCGACCGAGGTATCTGCGGTGGTCCTCTAGGATATACTGATAGGCCTCGGCTTGGCCTTGGTCGGAATTTACCTGAAGTTGATAGTGCACTTCCAGCGGTGCGCGGCCAGGTTGCTCGATCCGGGTCTGGACCGGACGTACCCGAAGGCTCATCAGGACCGCCCGTTGCAAGGGATGTGCATAACTGAGCAAATGGGTGTCCGGATTGAGCATGACTATTCCTTTGAAATCGGGGCGAGGATATGCAAAAACACCTTTCTCGCCAACCTCTTCCACCAGGACGAACCCATTGTTGCTTGGGTGTCGCTTGGTATAGGGCGCCACCAAGCAGACCATGCGCTTCATGCCGGCTTGCAATGAGATCGCGGTGACAGCTTGGCTTAAAAGTACCGGGACGCCCATGTTGGCGTAGCGACTCGCATTCCAGAGGCCACAGACTTCGCCATTCCCTAATTCGCGGATATTGCTCAGGAACTCGCCCACGCGTGCATCCTGTCCCCCCACGGCAACTTCCATGGGTAATTTAAAACCCTCGTGGTCCAATTGCAAGCGAATGCCTCCGACCATTCCAAGCTGGGGATGCACGGCGACGATAACATGGCAATCATTGTCCAAATGCCATTCACCACTGCATTTTGTTACATTCAATATGCCGAAGTCCTCCAAGACCTTGGCATGCTCTGTCTTGAATTCTTCGCAAAGCGCAGGTTCTTGCGGAGCCCTGAAGCTGATGAGTGTTACCTGTTCCATCTGATCTGGTTTGAGCTGCGGAGCTAGGACGCGGTTATCGGAGTTTGGAGGAATAGGTCCTGGAGGTCAAGGCGCAAGGAGCGTGCGCTGGGTTCGCTACCGGGGGTCAATCTGACCAGGAACAACGGATGCCGACCGATAAGGCCCCAAAGGGTGTTGAAGTTGTCTCGGATCTGCTCCAGCTCGGCACGCTCATGGTCCCTAAATGCTTTTAGGTCGTATGGCAACATCTGCGTAAGGAAGATGGGGGCCGCGACCGGGTGGACGGAGAGTCCTTCGGCATTGGCCCTCATCCATAGCCGCTCCATCGCACGACCTCCGTTCAGGCGCCCCTGTTTGGTATTGTCCGTGACGCTTATCAATGCCGCTGCGGAAGACATGCGGATCGCCGGTGCTGAGATCCCCTCGAACCCCTTACCTCCCCGCCATTGATCGATCAGCTCGATCGCGCGTGGGTCGGAAGCCACTTGCATTCCCGCCAGGTCGACCGGGCGAAGTTCCATCGTGGCCAAGTCCAGACCGTCCTTGGTCCGCTTAGCCTCTTCCTCCGTCCAGCGCACCTCATGCCCAAAGAATTCCCGGTGGCCGATGGGATTGACCGCCCGTATCCGTTCGGCCGCACCGCACAGGTCGGCTAATCTGGAAAGCGACTCACGGCTGTCAAGCAGGTCGGCAGTGCATCCGGGCATCGTCAGGACCGCTTTAACCATGCGTTCAACAGCTCCTTCCGGCAAGGGCTGCGGCAGGGCGAATTTGCGATTGGTACATCGTTTTGCGATCATGGGGGCCAGATCATCCACCACATGGGGTTCCGTGCCCTTGGCGGGTGAACCAAGGAAGTCGAACATGGCGGTTAGCGACGGTGTGTTCTTGTCCGGGGAAAGCGTGGACCGTACCTCTAACCCCAGTTCATGGGCCTTCAAAACGATGTTCTCAATACAAGCTCCCAATGAAACATCCGCGATCTGATGGTCCGGATCTAGTTGGGAATACGAGCGGCTCTCGTCATGGAAAAGCAGCAAGCGTTTTTGGCTCCAAATGAATTTCCAAGGCTGCATGTTGCCCGCGCTCGGTGCCATGCCACCTGCCACTACAAGCTGCTCGACCATTTCCTGATCAAGATCAAGCGCATCGGAAGGGGCATGGCCCAGGTGTTCGTCCATGGCCTCGATGTCGGAGGAAAGGAGCTCGAACGCTGGTGGTACGGATGGGGCTGGAGAGGCAGGTGCCGGCGGATCGGCCACTATTTCCTCTAAGTCGACGAACCAACGGCCCGAGGCGTGGAACTGGTCGAGCGCGATGCGCCTTACGGTATCCCCGGCCAAGGCGCCGCCTAACACCACCGAGGTGGCAAGCTGCGGCCAGGTGCTCACGGTATGGCCCAGTTCGATCACCGAGGCTTTCATCCGGGGGCTTAGCGTGTCCACGCCCGAAATGGGCAGCATGTAGGGCACTTTTTCCTCCGCTGTCATGGGGAGGGTGGCCGCTTCCAGGTCGAGATGGTCGATCCAGCCATGCATCAGGGGCCGTTCGGGCTCCAGATCGAAACGTTCCACGTCCAAGCAGCCGCGGTCGCTCATGTCCATCACCACCGGAATGCCCAGTGACTTGGCTTTTTGCCGGGCCAGGATCTTGATGTCCACACTGTCGCATTCCTCCACCAATATGTCCAATTTTCCATCTTTGGTGAAGAAGGCGTCCATGTTCTCCTTGGTGAGGCCGTCCGTAAAGCAGATCACCTTCAGGTAAGGGTCCAGCTCTGCGATCTCTCGGGCGGTTACAATGGTCTTGTTCAAGCCCAAGGAGTGGGTGCCGGACCGGATGCGGTTCAAGTTACTGAGGTCCAAGGTGTCAAAGTCCGCCAGCCGGATCTCGCCGAAACAGCGTTCCAGGGCCATGGTCACGCTAACGGATTGCCCTACGGACAAGCCGATGACGCCGATCTTCTTCGTGGCGAGCACGGCCTGCTCTTCGCGGGTGATCTTGTTACGGTTCCTGTCGGTGCGCACCACGCTGAACTCCTCCTCATCAAGCACGTGTACCAAGCGGTCGCTCCATGGATAGAAGACCCATGAGCCATAGTTGATCAACTTCCTGCCTGACAGGTGCTTGTTTACAGCTTCATCGAGTGAATCATTAGTGAACTGCGTGCTCGGAGCAAGTGACTTCACCAGTTCGCGTACCTGTGCCAGTATGTGGTCCGATACCCGGATGCCGGGCCTGCTTTTGAGGAGGTTCTTCAAGGCCGCCTCGTCGGCAGGAAGCCGATAGAACGTGGGACGGTATTCGTCCGTGCCGGGAACGGTACCGGCGGCCAGTAAGGTTTCCAACGTGTTGTCCATAGAGCAATAACTGGCTGTGAATGACGATGAATAGGGGTCGAATGTAGCATGGCGGACCTTATCAACAAAAAAAGATCGGATCGTTGATAACTTTTTTTCGACAAGCAACGTATGGAGGCTGACGATCAACCCCCTACAGCATGCATCAGATCCACCGTTCCCAAACCCTGCTCCCCACCGTGCTCTATATCGACGATGAGGCTGCTAACAGGCAAACCTTCAAGGCGGCGTTCCGCAACACTTTCAACGTATTGGTGGCGGCCGACCTGCCTGAGGCTTGGCCCATATTACAGCAGCACGAGGTCCATGTGGTGATCTGCGATCAGCGTATGCCCGGTGTGGTGGGTTGTGAGGCGTTGCGCCAGATCAAGGAACGGTTCCCACAGGTGAGGCGGATGTTGATAACCGCCCATGCCGACCTGCAGGCATTGGTGGATGCGCTCAATCAGGCCGGGGTGTGCCACTACATCCAAAAGCCTTGGGAGGCCGAGGAGGTCCGCACGGCCGTGATGTCCGCTTGGGCCGATCACAAGGCCGAACTTGAGCGCGCCGCTTTCACGAAGAAGTTGATCGAATCCAATCGGCAATTGGAGTTCGCCCTCCGGCAGAGCCTTCTGTCTTGATCAACAAGTTGTCCACGGTGGACGAACGGGCTACGCACAGGTTCCGAACAGGTATTCCTCGGCTTCTCCACAGGTTGCCAACAGGTTTCCAAGAGTTTATCCACACGCCGGTCAGCCCCTCCGCCTCTGTTCCGGGATGTGATCGCCGTTGGCTCTCTTAACAAGCCGGGGCCGGACCGTGATACGGAACGGGGCCATCTTTGGACCATGCGGAATTATTCCATCGCTGCGGCGCTTTTCGTCGCGCTTTCCGTAAGCGCCCAATGTGACCGATGGCAGCAACACATCACTTGCGACCTGGTCGTGGACTTGGACGTGAAGTCGCACCGTTTCACGGGTACGGAAGTCCTCCGGTACGAGAACAATAGCCCGGACACGCTCAGGGAGCTATTCTTCCACCTGTATCTCAATGCTTTCAAGCCGGGCAGTGAAATGGATGTTAGGTCGCGCACCATCGTCGATCCGGACGCCCGGGTGGGCGAACGCATCGCTGCTCTTTCGCCGGAGGAGCTAGGCGACCTGACCTGCACCCTCATTACACAAGACGGGAGAGCGGTACGGTTGGAACCGCTGGGAACGGTGCTCCGCATCACGCTCGCCAAACCATTGCTCCCGGGGAAGCACACCACATTGCGCATCGATTTTCATGGGCAGGTGCCGGTCCAGATCCGCCGCAGTGGCCGCGACAATGCCGAAGGGGTCGCTTATAGCATGACGCAATGGTTCCCGAAAGTAGCGGTATACGATGACCGAGGCTGGCATGCCGATCCCTATGTGAGCCGCGAGTTCTATGGGGAATGGGGGGACTACGAGGTGAAGATCACGTTGGACAGCGCATTCACCGTGGCCGCCACCGGGGTGCTGGCCAATGCGAATGAGATCGGCCACGGCTATGCACAGCGGACCAAGACGCAAAAGCGTACCGACGGTAAGCTCACCTGGCACTTCAAGGCCCCGAAGGTCCATGACTTTGCTTGGTCCGCTGACCCGGACTATAAGAACGTCACCGCCCAAGTGCCCGGCGGGCCTTTGCTGCGCTTCATCTACAAAGACTCCCCAAAGTTTGAAGAAGTCTGGGGCCAGTTGCCAGGCTATATGGTGCGCACGGTGGAATACATGGACCGGAATTTCGGCAAGTACCCGTGGGCCACCTTCACCTTTGCCCAAGGTGGTGATGGCGGGATGGAATACCCCATGTTCACCTTGATCACCGGCGAGCGGCGCTTAGGCAGCCTCGTGGGCACGGGGGTGCATGAGGTGCTGCACAACTGGTATTACGGAGTGCTGGCCAGTGACGAGCTGAGCTTCCCATGGATGGATGAAGGCTTTTCGGAGTACGCGGGCAGTAAAGTGATGAAAGAACTCTTTCCCGGAAACACAAAAGGACGCGTCCACTCCGATGCCATGGCCGCTTATCTGCGGCTTGTGGCATCCCCGCATCATGAGCCGATGAGCCTCGAAGCGGACCAGTTCGCCACCAACCGGACGTACAGTGACAACACTTACAGCAAGGGCGAATTCTTCCTGGACCAGCTCGGTGCGGTGATCGGCGACAGCACGCTGCTCCGGGGACTGCGCCGTTACTACGCGACTTGCGGGTTCAAACATCCCCGGCCCATTGATGTGCAGCGGGCTATGGAGAAGGAGAGCGGCCTGCAATTAGCGTGGTACTTCAACGAATGGATCAATACCACGCGCAAATTGGACTATGCGGTGAAGGGCGTGATGCAGCAAGCTGACAGCACCACGGTGACCTTGGAGCGCAAGGACCTCATGCTGATGCCGGTGGACGTGGTCGTGCAAGGAGCAGAGGGCGAATTGGAGCTGTTCCACATCCCGCTCTCGTTAATGCTGGGCGCGCGCAAAGAACAGCCCGATAGGCACGAATGGCACACACTGCCTCCATGGCAATGGACCGACCCCACGTATTCCTTCACCATCCCGGTGCCGCTGGCGCGCATCCAACGCATCGAACTGGACCCCTTCGGAAGGCTCGGTGACGTGGACCGCTCCAACGACGGCATGTCCATCACCCCCGGCACGCAAGGGGTGATGGAGCGGTGAATATCAAGCGGGTGTTTCCTCCCGTAGATGGCCGTGTACCAGCTTGTGCTGCAGCTCTGCGGAAATGGGCCTGTACTCAAGGAAGCGTTCGGTATGGCTGCCCCGGCCTTGTGTGAGGCTCCGCAGGCGTGTACTGTACCGGTCCAGCTCGGCCACCGGCACTTGCGCTTTGATCACCTGTATCTGTCCCGTGCCTTCGATCCCGAGGATGATACTTCGCCGGCTTTGCAGGTCCGTCATCACGTCGCCCATGAGCTCCTCCGGCACGCGTACTTCCACTTCCTGTATCGGTTCCATCAACTGTGGGTCCGCCTGGGTGAAGGCTTCCTTGAAGGCCATCAGACCGGCGATGCGGAAGCTGATGTCGTTGCTGTCCACCGGGTGCATCTTGCCATCATGCACCACTACGCGGATGTCCCGCGCGGGTGAGCCGGTGAGCGGGCCTTGCTCCATCTTCTCCATCACACCCTTGAGGATGCTGGGCAGGAAACGGTTGTCGATCACCCCGCCCACGATGCAGTTGTAGAAGATCAGCTTGCCCCCGGTGGGCAGATCGATCACCTCCTTGCCGCGGATGCTCACGCCGGTGGGTTCCTCCATGCCTTCATGCCAAGGCTCGATGCGCAGATGCACCTCGCCGAACTGGCCACTGCCGCCGGTCTGCTTTTTGTGCCGGTGCATGGCCGCCGCCGGCTTCCGGATCGTTTCCCGGTACGCCACGCGCGGACTTCCGAACTCCACGTCCACTTTGTACTGCTTGGCCAGTTTCCACTGGATCACGCCCAAATGCAGCTCACCCAAGGTGCCGATGACCTGCTCGGCCGTCTCGCGGACGTAGCGCAGGGTGAACGCCGGGTCCTCCTGTTGCAGCTCCAATAGTGCTGTGTGCAACCGCTCCTCCTGTTTGGGGTCGGTGGTCTTTACCGTTCGATGCAGGCGTGGTTCGGGAAATCCGATGGCTGGGAGCTTTTGTTCGGCGCCTTTGGCATGCAGGGTCTGCCCGGTGCCGGTGTCCTTCAATTTCATGGCCCCACCGATATCCCCGGCCACCAACCGGTCCACGGGTTTCCGTTCCTTGCCTTCCAGGATGAACAATTGGTTCAACCGCTCATTGGCATCGGTGTTGGCGTTCGTCAGTTCATCACCTTCCTTCAACTCACCGCTCATCACTTTGAACAGCGTGATGCGACCGCTCCGGGGTTCGATGGTCGTTTTGAAGGTGAACAGCACCGTGGGGCCGCAGATCGAGCAGGGCAGCTCAACACCTTCTTCCGTTATCGCCGCAGGCATCTCTTCCGCGCTGGGCGCCACATTGTCGATGAAGCCCATCAGCCGCCCGCTTCCCATGTTGCGCAATGCACTGAGGCAGAATACCGGAATGCAGTTTCGGGACATCATACCCTTCTTGAGCCCCTCGCGCATCTCGTCCTCGCTCAGTTCCCCTTGCTCGAAATAGTGTTCCATCAAGGCCTCGTCGTTCTCCGCCGCTTTTTCCACCAGCACTTTGTGCAGGGCCTCGGCACGATCGCGCTCCTGTGCGGGGATGTATTCCTTGCGGGGCTTGCCGCCGTCATCGGGAAAGACATACATCGTCATCTTCAAAAGGTCGATGATGCGGTGAAAGCCTTCGCCCTGCTCCAAGGGATATTGCATCAGGGTGACGGCGTTCCCATAGTGTTCCTTAGCCTGCGCCACCGTGTCCTCGAAATCGGACAAGGGCTGGTCCAACTGGTTCACGGCCATGATCACCGGACGCGAGGCGGAGGAGATATGCTCCCAGATCAGGTCCGTGCCCACCTCCACGCCGTTGCGCGCGTTCAACAGCAGCACGCAGGTATCGGCCACGCGGATCGCTGGGACGGCCTCCCCGGCAAGGTCATCCAGCCCCGGGGTATCGATCACATTGATCTTGTAGTTCCGCCACTCGGTGTGGAGGCAGGTGGCGTGGACGCTACAGCCGCGCTCCTGCTCCAGCTCGGTAAAGTCGCTCACTGTGTTCTTGTCCTCGATGCGGCCGCGGCGCGTGGTGAGGCCTGCTTCGAAGAGCATGGTCTCGGCCAGCGTCGTCTTGCCGCATCCGTGAGAGCCCAGCAGTACGACGTTCTTGATGTGTTTCTCATCATAGGTCTTCATGGCACAAGGGTGTTTGCCTGTTAAGGAAGGAACGTGAAGCTCCCGGCAAGTGCACCGGCCACCGCCGTTAGCAAGCCTGAAATTACTCCGCCGCGGAACTTCTCCAAATTCCGGCAACAGCCCTTATGTGATATGTGGTGAACGAAAAAGCCCCGGAGAACCCGGGGCCAAGATGCTGAACGGCGTTCGCTCAGTTCAATGCCTCCCATGCGCGTTCGCCCTGTAATTGGCGAAAGCGGGAAAGGACCTCCTCATAGCTTGAGGGAAGATTCAGATCCTTCAACGGATCGAAGTTGAGATGAGCGGCACCGCTTTCGGCGGTATAAGAGCGGTCAGTGTCCGGCTCCTTCTTATCGTTCTGTTCCATAGGGCAACGTGATCCTTGCAGGGATGCGGGGCTAAATATAGACAGGTTCTAAAAATAACGCAACAAAAGGAAGGGGGCGGGATCATGGATGGGCTTCCGAGGATGCACCTTGATCGGACCGACCGAGCCTCACAGGATATCGAAGTCCATGGCATCGAAGCGCACGCGTGCGGGATCCAAAACACGGCCCTGTCCCGTGAGGTCCTTGAATATCAAGTTGAGCGGGGAGGGGCGGAAACGCAAGGGGATGTTCAGATAAGCTGCACCAGCCCAGCGCATCGCGGGGTCCAGCCCGATCCAGATCTTCCGGTGAATGCTGCCCTTCTCCATGGGGACCGATGCATCGGGAAGCGGTAGGTCCCGCACTCCAAGTACATAGCGGGCGCCATACTGTCTGCGTTGGGAAAGGACCAGTCCATGACCGCGTTCCTTTTTTATGGAATATCGATAGGCCGGGTGTTGGAGCCGCCACGCGACAGAAGCGGGGTCCCAGGCATGTGCGAATTGCACGTCCGGGGTGCGCTCCCCGAGCGGCAGCGCCCCGATACCGATCATTGCCCGAAGTGGTGAAACAAGCTCGAAGCCCAGCTTTTTCGTGAAGCCGTGCGTGCTGTTGGCATTGGCCACGCCAGTGACGAAGCTGTATCCTTCCTCCGCTGCGCGCGTGTATGTCGCCTTGGCCAGCTTGGTGAAAAGGCCCTTGCCTTGATGCGATGGATGCGTGGCGGTGTTCAGTGAAAGCAGGCCTTTTTCCAAGGTCCCGTCCACCATGGCCTTCATAGGGATCGTTACATAATGGCCGGCCAGTTCCTCGCCATGCCAAGCGTTGAATCCGACCGCGGTGCCGTCCGGGTTGTCCTTGTACTGCCAGCGCAGCACCTCCTCCGTGAAATGGTCCGATCCCGGAAAGACCGCCCGCAACAGGCCCGTCATCTTGGCGATGGTAGCATCATCCACATGTACCGGCCTCAGCTCATGGTCCTGCATGCCGCCAAGATAGTTCCGCGCACGATCTACCTTGGCGCCATCATCGACCCGCCCATGTTGAAACGAACGATTTTTTCATTGGCCACCATAGCGCTTATTACCAGCACTTCGGCCCAAGTGAACGCCAAGGGTGTCCTTCAGTTCGGCATCGGGGCAAGCCTAGGCGTGCATGCCACGCATTTCACGAACGAGGTCTCCTATACGGGCTTCTCCAAGCAGGAGGACCATCGGGACGGCGCCGTCACCGTGACCGTACCTATTGAAGCGCAATATGGCTTGGCGGACCGCTTCAGTATCGGTCTTTGTTTCGAGCCGGGCAGCTATCTCGATTCCGCCGGCACCCACCCCAACAAACTGTTCCTCATAAGCCTATCGCCGCGCTACTACTTGGTGAACAAGGACCGCTTCGCCCTCTACTTCAATGCCGATCTCGGGCTCAGCTACCTCCGGATCGGCGATGTGGTCAACGGGACGAACCGCTACAATGACCGGTATGGTGGCGAGCATGTCCGCATCGGTGCGACCTCGCAGTTCTTTTTTGGCTCCGTGTTCGGTATGAACGTCGGGCTGAAATACACTACGAACAACCTCCGTTGGCGGGATCGTGATCCGGGGGACCCCATTTTTGACCTTGTGGATTATTCCGCCACGCTGAAGACCTCAGGCGTGCAGCTTCAGATCGGGTTCCAAGTGAAGATCTGAGCGATCACCGGGGTCGGATGTCCTTTTCCCCGATCGGCATTCCCGATGTGTGCGGAGGAGGTTTACATTTGCCGCCCGCTCATCCCGAATAAGCGGTTCATGAATGCCTCCTTAGCTCAGCGGTAGAGCAGCTCATTCGTAATGAGCAGGTCGTCAGTTCAATTCTGACAGGAGGCTCTCCTAAAGCCCTCGTTTCCACGGGGGCTTTTTCGTTTGTGCCCGGGGATCGGGCAGCCCTCTCCCCAGATCCGCGTGGATCGGGGAATGATCTCACCGCCGATCTTTAGATGGAGGGCCCATACCCCCTGATTCTACGGCCTTTTGGGGCTTTTTTGGCTTCATGGTATCCTTCGTGCACCTTCCACGGCGAACCCCAAACACAAACAACCATGAGCGCTACAACCGATAAGATCAAAGGCAACTGGAACGAACTGAAAGGCAAGCTGAAGCAGCAATACGGTCAGCTTACGGATAACGACCTCACTTATGCCGAAGGCAAGGAAGAAGAGTTGTACGGTCGTCTCCAGCAGAAGCTTGGCAAGACCAAGGCCCAAGTGAAGGAGATGATCGATGCCGTGCAACAGCACACGAAGGTCCATTGATAACCATTCATATGAAATGGGCGGGCGGGGAGCGGGAGTTCTTCGCCCATGTTGTGTCTGGCTGTTTCCTAGCTGAAGTTCCGAGATAAAACAAGGAGCCAGTGGAAGGCTAATTACTTTTGATGGCCCCACACCCCACGTTCTCCATGCTTCGACAGATCTTCATTTTCCTGAGCCTAACGCTGGCGATAAGCGTCGCCGCCCAGGACGACCGATGTACTTCCACCTTGGAGACCATTGCCCAGCAAGTGGGCGAGATGGTGGACTTCTGCGGCGCGCCCGCCCAGGTCACAATCCGGGGGAAGGATCATGAGGGGCCGGTATTCCTCAACTTCGGTGGAAAGTATCCCGACCACACCTTCACCGTGGTGATCTGGGGTACCGTGGCCGGTGCGGAGATCAGTGAAATACCGGAACGCTATTCCGGGAAGACGTTGCTCATCCATGGCATGGTCTCCGAGCATGACGGCAAGCCGGGGATCAAGCTGGCGGCACTGAAGGATATCGAGGTGCAAGAAGAGTGAGGCAGGGCTATTCCTTCACGAACGTCGCGGAGGCCACAAGACCTTCCCCGGTAAAGCGCACGACGTAGATGCCTACTGGCAGGTCGGCGGTATCCAGCACGTGCTCTTCACTTGGGCTGTGCATCGTGAGCACCACGCGGCCCTGTGCATTGATCACCGCGATGCGGCCGCTGCCGGGCAGTTTCAGGTGGAGCGACCGATGGACGGGATTGGGCCTCACTAAGAGGTCTCCCACAACGGTTGATCGTTCGATCCCGGAGCAGACGTCCACCAATACGGCAGTGCTGTCCGTTGCCGTATCGCTTCCGCCCGCGTTCGTTACTGTGAGCGTTACGGAATAGGTGCCGGGCAGCTCATAGCAGACCGTGGGCATGCTGTCCGCACTGGTGGCGGGCGTGCCTCCGGGGAAGCTCCAGGCCCGGGTGGAAACGCCGTTCGGCGAATTGTCCGTGAAGCTGGTGCATTCGTTCGGGCAAAGTGTTGGACTGCCTACGCTGAAGGTGGCTGCTGGCGCTTCGGGCAAGTGCCACTTGGCAATGTGGTTTGCGGGATCGCCCCCTGCCATAGTGAAGTCGCCGCCCACGAACAGACTGTCGTGGTAAACCTCCATCGTGCGCACCTTGTTGTCGCAGCCTAGCCCCACGGGCACCCATGCACTGCCGGAAAGACGGGCGATGTAGCTCGGTGTTGTGAATGCTCCGCCGATATAAAGCTGGTCGCGGTACACGGTCATGGCGGTAACGTAATCGTTCAAGGTGCCGCCCACCTTCACCCATTGGCTGCCGTTCCACTTGGCCACGCGGCTGGCGGCCAAGCCGTTCGCTTGGGTGAAGCGCCCACCGATGTACAGCGTGTCCCGGTACATGCAATGCGTGAACACATCGTTATTCACCCCGTCGCCCATGCGGTTCCACTCGCTACCGTTCCACAGGGCGGTGTGGCGCACTAATGAATCCCCGGCGTTATAAAAGTTCCCGCCAACAAAGAGTTGGCCTTCAAAAGGTGTAAGCGCTGATACTTGCGCATTGCAGCCCGAGGTGAGGGACTCATACCCGCTGCCGGTCCACTTTGCGATCCGGGCGAACGGGGAGGAGAAGAAGCCGCCCACGTACAACGTATCCTGAAAATGGGCCATGCTGTACGCGGTGCTGTTGAACGATGAACTGCTGACCCCGGTGAGGTTGAACAGGTTGGTGCCGTTCCAGAACCGCACCCGGCCACCATCGCCGATGAAGAGGGCAGTGTCGTTCGCATAGAGGCCGTCCGCGGCCATGTAAGTGATGAGGTTGGCCACCGCGTTCCATTCAGATCCGTCCCACCGCGCCAAGTAGTTCGTGTTCACTCCGCCGATCTCCGTGAACACCCCACCTACAAAAAGCTCCCCGCCGAATGGTTCCAAGGCATACACGGTGGAACTGGCACCACTGCCCACGGGTTCCCAGGTCTGTGCGGATAGTGGACCAATAGAGAGTGAAACGAGCAGGAAGGGTAGAGGAAAACGCATGGCCGCAAGGTAGCCCAGCGCAGGACAGGGCAATATACTTCCGAACGGAGGACATCGATGGCCTCAACCGAGCATTGGTGGACCGGAACGCATCGATCTGTCCGGCCGTTCAATTGTGAACGGATCCATGTGGCCTCATGTAATTCTTAATGATACCTTAAGGACCACTCCCTGTTCACCCATGGACAGGTGGTGTGAGGGAATGCAACATTGATCGAGATCTCGATCGGATCGCCGATCAAGGCTGACCACTTACTGCCGCATACCGCTCGCTGTGGAATAATGGGCCACGCCGTTGTCATCCACCGGCACGATGGGAGCTGTGCAATCGTCTTGCGGCGCCCCTGACCAGATCAGTTCGCCGGTCAGTGCATTCCGTGCTTCCAAGGCCGAAGGGTGCGCATAGCGATTCATCAAGAGCACACCATCCACCGCTAGGAAGTGCGTAGCGATCTCCCCACCAGAACCCGTGCCGGGAACCGTATAGTTGGTCGCCCCCGTGGCAGCGTCATAGCAATAGACCGGACCGCTGATGTTGCTCGCGAACAAGCGGTTACCATCGAGGTACGGATTGCCACCCCCGCCTTGCGCATAGATGTCCTTTTCCCAAACGATGTTCCCGTTGTTGGTGTTCATGGCGACCAATTTGCTTAGTGCTTGTGCATAGACCATTCCTTGTCCTGCGGTCAGTGCTCCAGTAAGATCGGTTGCGTCGTCGATCGTTTGCTCCCATTGCAAGGCGCCTGTTGTAGCATCCAATGCATAGATCTTCTGGTTGTTGCAACCGAAGAAGACCTTGCCGTCGGACACACAAGGTGACGTATTCACTTGGTCGGGAGCATCGAATTGCCAAAGCAGCGATCCATTGGTCTTGTTCAGCGCGAGCATGCGAGGTGAAGTATCGCCCCCGCCACAGTACAGGGTATTCCCGACGATGGTGGGCGCCGAGTACAAGCCGTTGCTGCCAGGGCTGTATTGCCGGAGCATCGAACCGGAGTTGCCATCGATGGCCTTGATATTCCCATAGTTGGAACTGATGTAGAGCACACCATTCTCGGCGAATGGCGCATAGCTATCAGCGTAGCTGAATGCGGACCAGATCTCGGTTCCATCGAAAGCGTTCAGGCAGAACAATTCACCGCTCAAGCTGGTGAAGTAGACCTTGTTGTCCAATATCACCGGTGAAACATCGAAGGCGAGGGACGGCGAATCGAAGGTCCAGATCACGCTGCCATCATTCGCATCCAGGCAATAGAAATTGCTCTGGTCGTAGCCTCCGGTGTAGATGCGACCGCCGATGGAGGCTGATGTGCCAATGACAATGGGTTCGGGCAATATGCTAACCTGCTCGTTGAATGGAATGATCGGCCCCTCTAACATGAGGGAGTTGTCCAGATCCCACGCGATGATCTGGGCTCCTGTGGCCAATTGTTGTGGCGTATGATCGAAGAATGAAGCCGAAAATTCGCCTTGGCCGTTGAAGAAGACCGGCTCCGGATGGAAGTCGTCGAACTGCAGGTACATGTAGCCGTTGGTGACCGGTAGCCCCGCGCCAGTGACAGCACTGCCACGAACCGAAGCATGCGGCCCGCAAATCCCCTGCATCGATAGGGTCTGTGGTCCTTGGACGGTGATCGCGGTCTGCACCGTGCCCATCAGGTATTCCGTACCATTACCCCCGGGAGGTATCACATAGAGTTCTAACGTTGCATTGCACTGCAGTGCTGACACAACAGTGCCTTGGTCATTGGTGGAGCCTGTTGCGGTAAGACCTGAGTCGAAATTGCTGTTCCGAAAGACCATGGGCATGTCCGCCACCGGAATTCCCCCACAGGAAATGGTGATACTGAAGCGGTAACTACATATGAAGTCATCGCAGTTCCAGAGGGTAAAATGCTCCACTGTACCAGTGTATTCCCCGCCTTGTAGCGTGGCGTTTCCCTCCTCCTGCCAAACCCCTTCCGCTTCGTCGAAGTACCACAATGGAATGGTGGCCGGTGCGGAAGCCTACAGATCCGAATGCACCGGGAAGGTCAACTGCGCTGATGCGCCCGAGGCCAGATGGAGTCGATCGCCGTTCGCATCCGATAGCTCGATATGCCCCATACTGAATGGCCGCATGATCCCTGGATCACCGTCGTTGTTGATGGCATCCAGTCCGGGAATTTCCATGATCGTGGAGCTGAGCGTGGGATCCAGATACCTCGCATGGACCTTCACTTCTCCTTGGTACCCACCTTCGATCCCGTTCGCCGGTACCTCGACGACCAAGCCATCGCCGGTCTGCACGGTACCACCTGCCGATGCTTGGAAGGACCTTATCAAGGTGCGAGGAGCGAGAATGGCCTGGACCCGATAATTGCCATCCCCAACCACGTGGAGGTTCCGGCCACCGAAGAAAAACCCGGTCTTGTCCACCCGCAGGAAGTTCCGGCCTTCGTGGGCAGGAACACCGCTCATCCGGAAAATGCCATCGGCATCACTGGTCGTCGTGCGCCCGTTCATTTGCACGGTTGCGTTCGAGAGGAAGGTGCCGTTCACATCAAGTACCCTACCGGTCACTGTGATCGAAATGCCGGAGGTGGGCAATGGCACATCCATGTCCGGCGTTGGGTCATCCTTTCTACAGCCGGATACGAGCAAGGCGATGGCCGTTGCATCAGAAATATTCGTGGAGTGTTCATGTGTACTCGTTTTGGTCAGCATAGATCCTCCAATGCTTCTGCAAGATATCGAGATGGATACGAAATGTGAACAAACAATTTTTGCACTCATTTGTATGCCACCTTCACGGCAGACGCATTGATCCTGTGGGGCGGCAGAATCCTGATCTTCAGCGTCGACTTCAGCACAACGCCATAGTGCTCACCCCACCAACTCTGCCGCCAGCCTTCCCACCCGTATCCCGATGGCCACACCGATGCCGCCCAGGCCCGCTGCCGCCACCACGTTGGGTGAGATCCGCTCTACCACGGGCGGCCCGCCCTGCGAGCCAAAGCCCATCACGCCGCTCCAGCGCTGCGCAATGCTAAAGGCCCGCCCGGGCAGGATGGTTTGTCGCAGCAGTTCCTCCAGCGCGGTCTGGATCTGTGGCGTAGTGCCATCCTCCGTGGTGGTCTCCCCGGCTTTGTTCAGGTTGCGACCGCCGCCCAGTAGCACGCGTCCGTCGTATTCGCGGAAATAGTAGAAACCCTCGTCCATGTGGAAGGTACCCTTCAGCTGCAGGCCGGGGATCACGGAGGTCAGCACCACCTGGCCGCGACCGGGCAGTACGTCGATCACGGGGATCAATGTCCGGCTGTAGCCGTTGGTGGCGATCACCGCTTGTGCGGCCTTCACGGTGCCGGCATCGGCCAGCCGGAATTCCACGCCGTCCGGTTCCTCCTCCCAGCCTTCCACGGAGGAACTGAACCTTACCTCGACGCCTTCGCCCTGCACCTTCGCCAGCAGTGCGCGCATCAGCATGCCGCTGTCCACCGCGCCTTCGAGCGGGTTCCAGACCAAATGATCGGCGTTGAGGCCCAATGCGGGGATGCGCTGGTCCGCCCAGGTGAACACGTTCTTCCCGAAAATGCCTTGCAGTGCGGCATTGAGCGCATCGAGCCGTTCGGCTACGCGCGTGTACAGGGGGCTATCCTTCACGAAGAGCTCATATCCGCCCACGGCCTCGAAGCCGATGGCCGCATCGCCCAGCGTTTCGCGCAGCTCTACCAGTCCGCGCCAGCGTTCCTCCACCCGGTGCAGCGCTGCGGCCTCGCCTTCCGTATCGATATCGTGCAGCAGCTCGCTGGGGCTGCCGAAGCAGGCGAAGCCCGCGTTCTTCACGCTGGCGCCGGAAGGGTGGGGGCCGCGCTCCAGCACCACAACACGCTTCCGCCGAAATTTGCGTTTGTAATGCAAGGCCGTGAAAAGCCCCGTGATCCCCGCCCCGACCACCACCAGGTCCGGGTCTCCACGGAACGAGCGACTTTCCCAAATGCTGTACATGCGCGTTGTGCGGCCTGCAACTTTGGGCCACGGGCCAAAGTTGTCGTATTTTGCGGCTTCGTGCATCAGCCCCAACAAGCACGCCCTGCATGGCCGTATCCCACTTCCTTCGCCCCTTGCGGACCTTCTTCGTGCTGTTGCTCCTGTTCTTCGGCCTGCAAGCCAGCGCCCAGGTCGACAACGTGTACGTCTACGGCACGGTGAAGGACTACAACACCTCGAAGAAGCTGGACGGCATCAACGTCACTGTCTTCAAGGACGGCACCAAGCTCACCACGGTGGTCACCAGCGCCAACGGCAAGTACGAGTTCAACTTGGACTACGGCTACGAGTACAAACTGCTCTTCGACAAACCCGGCATGGTGGGCAAGAACGTCGCCATCAATACGCGCAGCATCCCGGAGGAGGACCGTGTGGGCGGCTTGGCGATGAACGTGGAGATGACGCTTTTCCAGGACATCCCGGGCATCGACTTCAAGCTGCTTCAACAGCCCATCGGCAAGTCCAAGTACGACCCTACGACCCACATGCTGGCGTGGGACCTCGAATATACCGAGCAGATCCGCTCGGAGATGGCGCGGTTGCTGAAGGAATACGACGACAAGAAGAAGCGGGAGGCTAATGCCGACGAGCAGTTCAACAAGTTGATGGACCAAGGCAACGCGGCCATGGCGTCCAAGGACTTCAAGAAAGCGGTCCAGAGCTATACGGAAGCCTTGGGCCTGAAGGCCGGGGATCCGATCGCCACGGCGAAGCTAAGCGACGCGCAGATCAAATTGAACGAGCTGGCCGCCGCGGAAAAGAAGGAACAGCAGTATGCGGACCTGATCAAGACAGCGGACGGGCTTTTCGGCAAGAAGAGCTATGAGGATGCCAAGGCCAAGTACGCGGAGGCCTCGGGTTTGAAAGACCAGGAAGCCTATCCGAAGCAGAAGATCAAGGAGTGCGATGCCTTCATCGCCGACCTGGCCGCCAAGGCGGAGGCCGACAAAAAGATCAAGGAGCTCAACGATAAGTTCAATGCCGCCGTTGCTGCGGGCGATGCCGCCTTCAAGGCCGCCAAGTACGAGGACGCCAAGGGGAAATTCACCGAGGCCGCGGGATTGAAACCGGACGAGAAGTACCCGCCGCAGCAACTGGCCGCGATCGCCGCCAAGCTGGACGAGCTGGCCAAGAAGGCCGAAGCAGACAAGAAGGCCAAGGAGCTGGACGACCAGTATAACGCCGCGGTCAAGGCCGGGGATGCCGCCTTCAATGCCGCCACCTATGATGCCGCCAAGGCGAAGTACAACGAAGCTCTGGGTTTGAAGCCGAACGAGAAATATCCGGCCGACCAACTGAAGGCCATCGACCAAAAGCTCGCGGAACTGGCCGCCAAGGCCGAAGCGGACAAGAACGCCAAGGAGCTGGACGAGCAGTATCAAGCCGCCATCACCGCCGCTGATGCCGCATTCCAAAGTACGAACTACGACGAGGCCAAGGCGAAGTACAACGAAGCGCTGGGGATGAAGCCAAAAGAGAAATACCCGGCAAGCCAGCTGATGGCCATTGACAAGAAGCTGGCGGAACTCGCCGCCAAGGCCGAAGCGGACAAGAACGCCAAGGAGCTGGACGAACAGTACCAAGCGGCCATTACCGCTGCGGACGCCTCCTTCCTAAGCACCGACTACGACGCGGCAAAGAAGAAGTACAACGAGGCTCTGGGCCTGAAACCGAAGGAAAAGTATCCATCGGACCAGTTGGCCGCCATCTACAAGGCCATAGCGGATAACGCGGCGAAGGCGGAGGCGGAGAAGAAGGCCAAGGAACTGGATGCGAAGTACCAAGCTATTGTGGATAAGGCAGAGGGCCTGTTCACGGCTGCGAAATACGAGGATGCCAAAGCCAAATTCCAGGAAGCACTGGGGGTGAAGCCCGATGAAGCGCATCCGAAGGAACGGATCGTGGAGATCGATGCCAAGCTGGCCGAGCTGGCGCGCCAAGCGGAGGAGAAGCGCAAGAAGGATGAATTGGACGCCAGGTACACGGCGTTGATCACCAGCGCGGACAAGAACTTCGATGCCAAGAAGAACAGAGACGCCTTGAACGACTACAAGGACGCTTCTCAATTGAAGCCGGACGAGCAATATCCGAAGGACCGCATCGCGGCGATCAATGAGCTGATGGACGCCAAGGCGAAAGAGCAGGCCGAGAAAGAGCGCCTGGCACGCGAGAAGCAGGAAAAGGACAAACAGTACGCGGACCTGATCGCCCAGGCGGACAAGGAATTCAAGGGCCAAGCCTATGATGCGGCAACCAGTGGCTATACCTCGGCGTTGGATGTGAAGCCGGGGGAGAAATACCCCAATGACCAGTTGGCCGCCATTGTCGCCTTGAAAGCCAAATTGGCCGCCGCGGACAGCTTGAAGGCGGCGAAGGATGCCGCCGAACAAGCCCGGCTGGCGGAAGAGGCCCGGTTGAAAGCGGAGGCCGATAGCTTGAAAGCGGCACAGGACGCGGCTGAACGGGCACGGCTGGAGGCGGAGCGCAACAGCAAAGCGGATGTTCAAGCCCGTTATGACCAGGCCATCGCCAAGGCGGACGCGGCTTTCAACAGGAAGGCATATGACCCGGCCCGCGAAGGTTATACCGAGGCGCTCGGCGTGAAACCCGATGAGAAATATCCGAAGGACCGTCTCAAAGCCATCGATCAGGCCATTGCCGACCAATTGAAGGCGCAGCAGGATTCAGCTACTGCGGCCGAACGGGACCGCTTGGCCGAGGAGGAACGCCTGAGAAGGGAGGCCGCGGCGGCTGATTCCGCCCGGGCGGCTTTGGACCGTGCCCGGCAGGAGCGGGAAGGGCAGAAAGCGTTGGATGACCGATACGCACAGATCGTCCTGGACGCCGACAATGCCATGGCCGACAAGGACTATCCCTCCGCACGCAGCCTCTACACCCAGGCCTTGGACATCAAGCCCAAGGAGACTTATCCGCAGGTGAAGATCGACCAGATCGACATGATGCTCGCCGAGCAGGAGCGACTGAGAAGGGAGCGTGAACTGGCCGAGCAACAAGCCAACGAGGCCCCGCCACCGCCGCCTCAAACCAGTAATGCGGATAACCGTAAGGAACAGGAGGCGGAAGAGTTCATGCGCGAAGCACGGGAACGTGAGGAAGTGGAGAAGTACGGCCGGATAAAGCGCCTGCAGCAATTGGTACAGCAACAGGAAGAGGACAATGCAGCCAAGGCCGAGCAACGGCAGGAGGACGCGGCGCACCAGAACAAGGACTATGTGGCCAGCTCCGAAGAGCTGTACCGCGGCAGTGAGGAGATGCGCAAACGCAACGCTGAAGAGGTGGAGGCCTTCCGGGAATCATTGGCCCAGCGGAAGAAAGAACTGCAGGAGAAGGATAAAGAAGTCAGTGAACAGGCCATGGACGCGACCTCCGCGAAACAGACGGACATCCAGCAGATGGCCACCGCCCGGCAAGAAGAACATGCCAGCAAAGTGATTACCGTCAGGGAGCAGCAACAAAGCTGGACCTCCCAGTTGAACGATAAGGCACAGGCGAGCATGGAGCGGACCAATGCCGCCCGCGACGAAGCGCTTCAGCAGGAAGATCAATTGTCCTCGATGAATGTCAGGGGCAATGCCGCAGGGGACCGCCAACGGGAGCAGGTGGAGCTGATGAAGCAGAATCGCGAGGCCCGGGAGAAGCAGCTTATTTCCGGGGCGCATGACAGGGCCATGAACGAGAAGACCCGTATCGACAACATCCCTACCGGCCATCAGCGCTCTTTCGCGGAATACAACCGCAATGAACTGGCCTCGCAGTATCAGCAGGGTGTCACCGAGGAAAGTTATACTGAGGGGAACAAGGTCATCATCCGGCGTGTGGTGGTGCAGGGTAACAAGGCGGATGAGTACAGCAAGGTGATCGCCAAGTGGGGCACCTTCTACTTCAAGAACGGACAAAGCATCAGCGAACAGATCTGGTCGGTGAACACCGAACTGTAAGCCGGGCCACGCCCTTTCCCCGAGCAGCCCGATGAAATTACCGCTTCACGTCCGCATCCTCATCGGTATGGCGGCAGGCGTGCTGTGGGCCCTGCTTAGCAGCTTCATGGGCTGGAGCCGGTTCAACTTGGACTGGATCGATCCGTTCGGCAAGATCTTCGTCAACCTCCTGAAGTTGGTCGCCGTGCCCTTGGTGCTGTTCAGCATCATAACCGGCGTGGCCGGCATGGGGGAGGTACGCCGCTTGGGTTCGCTCGGGCTACGGACCTTGAGCCTCTACCTCCTCACCACCGTGATGGCGGTTTCTTTAGGCCTGTTGCTCGTGAATACGTTCAAGCCCGGTGAATGGGGGGACGATGACAAGCGGGTCGCGAACAGGATCAACTACGAGCTTTGGGTGCAGGAGACCGCAGAGGTACAAGTGCCATTGGACGGGAAGTGCCTGGCCTGCGAGCCAGCCAACAGCGCGCTCCGCGATTCCATTGCCGTTGTCCGTGGCACCACCATGCCGAACGAATGGACCAAGGCCGCCGGCACCACCGCGGAGCTCAAGAAAGAGGCGGGGCCTTTGCAGTTCCTGGTGGACATCGTGCCGAGCAACATTTTCGAGAGCCTCACGAAATGCGGATGTTGCAGGTGATCTTCTTCGCCATCCTCTTCGGCATCATGCTGCTCTTGGTCGACCCCAAGCACGCCACCCCGTTGAACACTTTCATGAACGGCCTGCAACGAGGTGTTCATCAAGATGGTGGACGTGATGATGCTGGCCGCGCCTTGGTTCGTCTTCGCATTGATGACCGGGGTGGTGGCGCGCATGGCGGGTGACGACATCGCCGCCGTGGGCGAACTGTTCAAGGGACTGGTGGGCTATGCGCTCACCATTGTGCTCGGGCTGTCGATGATCGTGCTTCGGTTATCTACCCCGGGATGATGAGCCTGCTGATGCGCCGGAACGTGTACAAGCGACTTCATGCAGTGCGATCAGTCCCGCCCAGTTGCTCGCCTTCAGCACCAGCAGCAGTGCGGCCACCCTGCCGGTCACCATCCGATGCGTGGAGGAGAACATCGGCGTAAGCAAGGCCACTGCGGGGTTCGTACTCCCCGTGGGCGCCACGGTGAACATGGACGGCACCAGTCTGATGCAGGCGGTGGCGGTGATCTTCCTGGCCCAACTGCACATGGTGGACCTCACCTTTGGGGCAGCAGCTCACCATCGTGCTCACAGCCACCTTGGCCAGCATCGGCGCGGCGGCCATCCCCAGCGGTGGCATGATGCTGATGGTGGTGGTGCTTTCCTCGCTTGGCCTCGATCCCGCTTGGGTGGCCATCGTCTTCACTATTGACCGCCCCTTGGACATGATGCGGACCGTGGTGAACGTGACCGGCGATGCCACCGTGTGCTCCGTGGTGGCCCACTCGCAAGGTGAAAAACTGTTCACCGACAAGGAAAAGATCCAAGCCGCATGATCTTTGCGGGGCCGTTCCGTTAATGCATGGTCTTTGCATGCCCCGTCGGCATCCTTACCACCTGATCCAAAAGCAGTAGAACATGGCCAAGTTGACCAAACGCATTCTCATCGTTATCGGGATCCTCATTGCACTGCTTCTGGTGGCAGCGATCCTCATCCCCATCCTATACAAGGGCAAGATCGAGGCTGCGGTGAAGAAGCAGGTGAACGAAAGCATCAACGCCACGGTGGATTGGGGCGATTGGGATATCAGCATCATCCGCAGCTTCCCGAATGCCTCCGTCTCGGTGGACAACGTGCGCGTTTGCAACAAGGCACCCTTTGAAGGCATCTGCTTGGCCGACATCGGCGAAGTGCGCGTCACGATCGGGCTCATGAGCCTCTTCGGCGACCAGATCGAGATCCAGAACGTCGCGTTGGACAGGCCGGTCATCCATGTGAAGGTGCTGGAGGACGGTCGTGCGAACTGGGACATCGCCATCGCCGACAGTACCACTGCGGAAGCGGTGCCGGTGGACACATCCACCACCGCGTTCAACGTGGCATTGAAGAAATACAGCATCACCAAGGGACACATCATCTACGATGACGAAAGCTTTCCCATGCTGATGGACTTCCGCGGCGTGGACCACACCGGCAAAGGGGACTTCACGCAGGACCTCTTCACCCTCAGCACCAAGACCGTCGCCGATAGCGTGACCGTGGTTTACGACGGCGTGAAGTACCTGAAGAACGTGAAGGCCGACATCACCGCCGATCTGGACATGGACATGCCGAACATGAAGTTCACTTTCAAGGACAACGACATCAACGTGAACCAGCTTGTCCTCGGCCTGGACGGCTGGGTGGCCATGCCGCACGACGACATTGACATGGACCTGAAGTGGAACACGAAGAAGAACGACATCGGCACGTTGCTCTCGCTTGTCCCCGCTGAATTCGCCAGCGACATGAACGGCGTGGACATGAGCGGCAAGGCGGGCTTCAGCGGCTATGTGAAGGGCACCTACAATGAGACCACGATGCCGGGCTTCGGCGTGAACATCAATGTGGACAACGGTCGCTTCAAGTACCCCGACCTGCCCGCCAGCGTGGATGACATCTTCGTGGACCTGCAAGATCCAAAGTCCGCAAGGCAAGGACCTCGACGGCATGGTGGTGGACCTGAAGCGCTTCGCCATGAAGATGGCCGGCAACCCCGTGGAGGCGCGCATGTACCTCACGTACGCCGATCAGCGACCCCAATGTGGACGCAGAGCTGAAGGCCGACTTCGACCTGGCCAGCGTGAAGAAAGTGGTGCCCTTGGCGAAGGGGGACGATCTCGTCGGCAAGGTGAACGCCGATGTGAAAATGGCAGGGCGCATGAGCGATGTGGAAGCCCAGCGCTACGAGAAGTTCAAGGCGGAAGGGCAGCTCGTGCTCAGCGGCATGACCTACAAGAGCGACTCCTTGCCGTACACCGTGGGCATCAACAGCCTC
Organism: uncultured Flavobacteriales bacterium; assembly: GCA_963706125.1. Lineage (GTDB taxonomy): Bacteria > Bacteroidota > Bacteroidia > Flavobacteriales_F > PHOS-HE28 > PHOS-HE28. The sequence continues at coordinate 148,451 of CAVPLQ010000003.1, read as the reverse complement.
GTACTTCGACTTCAGCCCGAAATTCCTCGCCCTCACCAGCTTCGACGGCGCGGTGGGCAAGAGCGACCTTCAGGCGAACGGCCGCATGGACAACTACCTGCAATGGTGGCTGAAGGACAGTACGCTCACCGGCACCTTCAACGTGAACAGCAACCAGTTCGACCTGAACGAACTCATGGGGCCCCGCGTCCGATGCGACGTCCACCGCCACCACCCCTGCGGACACCTCCACAACAGGCGTTGTGGAAGTACCGAATAACATAGACTTCACGCTGAACGCCGCCGTGAAGAAAGTGCTATACGACAACCTGACCCTGACAGATGCCAAGGGTGCATTGCATGTGCATGACGAGCGCGTGGACATGCGCGGGCTCGTCTTCAACCTCTTCGAAGGCAGCGTGGGGATGGACGGCTCTTACAGCACACAGGACAAGGCCAAGCCGAAGTTCGACCTGGACCTACGAGGTGAAGGACCTGGACATAAAGCAGACCGTGGACGTACATTGAGATCGTCCAGAAGATGGCACCGATCGCCAAGAACTGCTAAGGCCGCGTCAGCACCACCACGCTGCAATTGGCCGGTGACCTGGACCAACAGATGTCTCCCGTGATGGGTTCGTTGGCCGGCAAGGGTGAACTTCCGGACGAAGAGTGTCACGATCGAAGGCTTCCAGCCGTTGGTGGACATCGCAACGTGCTGAAGATGCCGCAGCTTTCGAAGATCACATTGCAGAACGTGGATTTCAGCTATGAGATCCAGGACGGCAAGATGATCACCAAACCCTTCGATGTGAAGATCGACCGGCTCACCGCGAACGTTGGCGGCAGCACGGCCTTCGCGGACCAGGCCATCGACTACACCATGAAGGCCAAGGTGCCCAGCGACATGTTCGGCGCGGACGCCGACAAATTGGTGAGCGGACTACTGGGCCAGTTGAACCGTGCGGTCGGCACCGATGCCAAACTACCAACGGAACTGGACCTCACTGCCAGGATCACCGGCACGGTGGACAAGCCCATCGTGAAACCCGTGTTCGGGGGCGGTGGCAGCAACCTGAAGGAGACGGTGATCGACGAGGTGAAGGCACAGGTGAACGAGCAGATCGATAAAGTGAAGGCAGACGCCATTGCACGCGCACGTGATGAGGCGGCCAAACTATTGGCGGAAGCACAGAAGCAGGCGGATGACATCAAAGCCAAAGCCCGGAGCGAAGCGGCCAACGTGAAGGCACAGGGCTACAAAGCGGCGGACGATCTGGTGAACCAGACGACCAATCCGTTGGCCAAGGCCGGTGCCAAGATCGCGGCGGACAAGGCGAAGAAGGCCGCGGATGAACAGGAACAGAAGTTCATTACCGAGGCGGACAAGCGGGCCAACAGCATTGTGGACGCCGCCGGAAAGCAAGGGGACGCCCTGATCCAGAAAGCGGAGAACACCAACACCACCGTGAAGTAGCCTTGGGCGCGGGTTTTAGAAAGTAGATGCAGTTGCGCAGGTTTCGTGCCGGAAGGAAAGGAGGAATGAGATGGAATGCCGTGGTGTTTCGGAGCATGGTCTACGTGCTGGTCACCCTGTTCACCGTCGCGGTCGCTTGGGCACAGGACGACGATGAAGGAGGCCCATGCGACCGCCCCACGGACAAGAAGGTCTTGAAGCAATTGGATGATGCCCTGTCCACCAAGAATCCGACAGACCGCCATCAAAAGCTGAAAGCGTTGCTGGAGAACCGTCCGGAATGCGCGGAATGCCTCTACCGCACTGGCGAAAGTGCCTACCAGCGGGCCAAAGCGGGCGCTGGCAGCTTCAACACCAGCATCAAGTACCTCGAGGAATTGAAGGAGCGGTGCCCGGAATACCACAGCGAGCTGTACTACTACTTAGGCAATATGTACTACGCGCAGGACCGGTTCGCCGATGCCTCCTCCGCCTTCCGGAAGTTCTTGGATTTCCCCTCCGACGATCCCGCCAAGATGAGCCCGGATGTGGACCGCGAGACCGCAGAGGTGGAACGGCTCTTGCCGGAGCTGGCTTTTTTCACCGACTTCTACAAGGATTCCCGTCCGCTGGATCCCAAAGTATTGGTGGGTGTGAGCACCCCGGCGGATGAATACCTGCCCATGTTCTCCCCGGACAATGAACTGCTCTTCTTCACCCGGTTGAGCAAGTACCAAGCGAAGGGCGACCGGTTTCCGCTCGATGTGGAAGAACTGACAGAGGCCCGCCGCACCAGCGTGAAGGACGACTTTGACAAAGGCGAAGCCTTGCCGCCCCCGTTCAATACCGGGGACAGCTACGGTGGCGTCAGTGTTAGCCTGAACAACAAGGAACTTTTCGTCACGGTGTGTACGCCGGTGACCACTGAGTTCAAGAACTGCGACATCTTCCGCACCCACTACGACACGCACATGGATTTTGGGAGCGGCAAGCAGGTCTTCGAATGGGGCGAACTGACCAACCTCGGCCCCAACATCAACACTCCCGACGGATGGGAAAGCCAACCTTCGCTCAGTACGGACGGACGTACGTTGTATTTCGCCACCGTGCGGCACGGCAGCCAAGGCACGGACATCTTTAGGAGCAAGCGGGACGACAAGGGGGAGTGGAGCGAGGCGAAACCCCTGCCCGCACCGATCAACACCGCCGGGGACGAAAAGGCGCCCTTCATGCACAGCGACAGCCGTACGCTCTACTTCGCCGCACGTCCACCGCGGGATGAGAACGGAAAGGAGGACCTGGCCGCGGGCCATCGCGGCATCGGGGGCTATGACATTTTCTACAGCCGCCTGGACGACGACGGCGCCTGGTCCCGGCCGAAGAACCTCGGAAACCCCGTTAATACCCCACAGGATGAGCACGGGCTCATCGTAAGCGCGGACGGCCGCACCGCCTATTTCGCTAGCAGCGGCTTCCGTGGCGTGGGCGGGCTGGACATCTACGGCATCGGATTGCCGAAAGAGGCCCGACCACAGGATATCCTCATCGTGAAAGGCGATGTGAAAGACGAGGCCGGGAAAGCCGTGACGGATGCCACGGTATCGATCACCTACATGGATACCCGGAAGACGGAAGTGCTGAAGGTGGACCCGGTGGACGGCCACTATGCCACGGTGGTGAACCTCAAAGCCGGTTCTGATGTGATCGTCACCGTGAAGAAACCGGACCATGTGTTCGACAGCCGATCGTACAGCTTGGAGGATACGGTCCGCGGCGGTGTGGCCGAGGCGGACATGAAGTTGGAGAAGATCGAGGTGGGCAAAAGCTATCGCGTCAACGACATCAAGTACGCCACCAACAGCGCGGAGATCGCCGGGGCCAGCCGGTTCATCCTGGATGAGCTGATCATCTTCCTGAAGGAGAATCCCCCGGTACGGATCGAGGTGCAGGGCCATACGGACGATGTGGGCGACATGGAGAGCAACATGACGCTCAGTCGCGATCGGGCGCTCACGGTGGCTGAATATTTGACCGGCCATGGCATTAAGGCCGGCAGGCTCACCAGTAATGGCTATGGCCCCACGGTGCCCATAGCCTCCAACGCCACCGAGGATGGCCGTGCGGAGAACCGCAGGACTACCTTCGTCATCACCTCGCGCTGAACCGGCGCCGCTCCAGAGGTGTTACCTGCCTGAAACCGGAGCGATGATAAGACCCCTGACATTCGTGTTGTTGTTTGCAACGCTCAGTGCATCCGGCCAGCTGGCCCATGGTGGTGCCCCTATCGGATGGGGAGGTACCGCGATGCATGCGCCTGCGTTGCCTGCCACGGAGCTGGGAACCGTGGACGAGGCTGCGGCCCGTGCAGCGGCCGATACTACAGGTGCGCCCGGAGGCTTCCGCTTTGGCATCCAGCGCATGGTGAACGTGGACATGATGGCCCAAGGGCAATGGAACACGACGGCCGATGGGGGAAGGGTATGCCGCTACACGGTCAAAAGCAGCGGCGCGGTGATGATGAGCGTGCAGTTCGGTGCTTTTCGGCTCCCATGGGGAGGGAGGCTTTTTCTCTATGACGCCGATCGGACCCGTTTTCTGGGCGGGTTCACGCAGGCCAATGGACAGCCCAATGGAGAATTCGCCACGGCATTCCTCTCTGGCGATGCGCTGACGATCGAATATCAGGAGCCTCCGGGTGCGGTGCCAGCACAGATCAATGTGGCCGGCATCACCCATGCATGGCGCGGCGTGTTTGCACCTCAGGCATCATCGGAGCGCGATCTCGACCCCGGCTATCAAAGCCTGCCTTGCCATAACAATGTGGCATGCCCCATTGCTGCGGATTGGCAGGAACAGAACCACGCGACCCTCTGGTTCGTGATGCCGGACGGACGTGGTTGCAACGGCACCTTGCTGAACAACACAGCGGAGGACGGTACGCCATATGTGCTCATCGCCAACCATTGCTACCAGCCCACGGAATCGCAGTGGATCTTCTACTTCAACTATCAAAGCCCGACCTGTGTAGGGGACACGGGCCAGACCGCCCAGACGCTTTCCGGATCGGTGCGGCGCTCCATCCTGTACCATGGTGATTACTGCCTGATGGAGATCAATGAGCCGCCGCCACCCGATTTCAATGCCTACTATGCCGGATGGGACCACAGCGGGGTCCCGCCACAAAGCGGGGCGTCCATCCTGAACCCGCAGGCCGATGTGAAGAAGATCTCCTTTTTTAACACGCAGGCGACCACCTACTATGCCGACGTGGAGCTGATCCCCTGTTGGGAGGTGTACTGGTACAACGGTATAGTGGAGTCCGGTGCCAGCGGTGCCCCGCTCTTCGACCAGAACAAGCGTTTGGTAGGGCACATGGTCGATGGTGTACAGACCTGCGAAACAGCTACCACCGTTCCAACATACTGTTCCAAATTCAGTGAGAACTGGGACGGGGGTACCGGTCCTTCATCCCGCTTACGGGATTGGCTGGATCCCGCCAACACCACCATTGCAATGGACGGGTATGACCCCAACGGTTCCCCGGCCATGGTCGCAGTACGGCTCAAGGCGATGCTGCAAGGACCTTATGTACAGGCCTCCGGCTTGATGTCCGCCACTTTGAACGATGCAGATCTGGTGCCTTTGACCGAGCCGTATAGCGCGTTGGGCTATGTACACCAAGGCAACGGTGGCGGTGAAACCACCTCCCAGACCGGACTGGACATCACCGGCCCGGAGCGCGTGGTGGACTGGGTGGTGGTGGAACTGCGGGACAAGAACGACCCCTCGGTCGTATTGGCCACACGCTCCTGTTTGATCCGCAGGAACGGCACCGTCGTGGACGTGGACGGCGTCAGTGATGTCACCTTCATGGGCCTTCCGGCGGACCCGTATTTCGTCGCGTTGAGGCACCGCAACCACTTGGGCATCATGACAGCGACAGCTCAGTCCTTATCCGATATCGGCTCCATCACCGACCTGACCGATGGCACTGTTCCCATCCATGGCGACAGCGATGCCACCAGGCTCATTGGCAGTACCCGTTGCCTATGGGCAGGGGATGCGAACATGGACGGGAGCTTGAAGTACACTGGACCGATGAACGACCGGGACCCGATGTTGGTGCGCGTGGGAGGTACCGTTCCCACCTCGGTCTTCAATGGTTCTGCTCTGGAGGACGTGAACATGGACGGTGCCGTGAAGTATACCGGCACCGCGAACGACAGGGATCTGCTGCTATTGAATGTCGGCACCACCCCGACGGGGGTACGCTCGGATCAGTTGCCGTAGCACTCCCGGTCACGGCCAGGTGGGCAGCACGTCGCCAGCCTGACAACCAACAACTATGATCTGTCCGGGCTAATCCTCCCGCCCCAGTCGCTCCGCGTTCTTGCGCATGCGCAGGTTAAAGAACTCCACCAGCACGCAGAAGCCCATGGCCGCATAGAGGTAGTTCTTGTCCACATGGAGGCCGAGGCCGTCCAGGAACAAGACCACGCCGACCATCAGCAGGAAGGCCAGTGCCAGCACTTTCACGGTAGCATGGCGGTTCACGAAGTCGCTGATCAGTTCCGCGGCCAGCAGCATGATCACCACGGCGATCATCACGGCCAGCACCATGATCAGCAGCTCGTTGCTCATGCCCACCGCCGTGATCACGGAGTCCAGTGAGAAGACGATGTCGAGCAGGACGATCTGCAGCACGACCAGGGCCATGGTGGTGGGCACGCGTGAATGGCCTTCCTTCTCTTTGACGAACTCCACCTTGTGCCAGATCTCCACCGAGGCTTTCCAGATCAGGAACAGCCCGCCGGTGATCAGTACCAGGTCCTTGCCGGTGAACGGCATGGAGCCGATATGGAAGAGCGGCTCCACTAAGCGCATCATCCAGCTAAGAGTGAGCAACAGCAAGATCCGGGTGATCAGCGCGAAGGCCAGGCCGAGGCGACGGGATCGGGCTTGCCGCTCCTTGGGCAGCTCGCCGCTGAGGATGCTGATCATTACGATGTTGTCGATGCCCAACACGATCTCCAATGCCGTAAGCGTAAGCAGCTGTATCCATCCTTGGGAGGTGAGGAACACGGAAAAGTCAAGTTCGTGGAGCGGGATCATGCTGGATGGGGGGCGAATTTACCGGCCAGCCCGTTGTCTTATGGAAAGTCAGTCCCCAGTGGGTGTTCCGAAGGCGTAGATCGTGATCACCACGTTGCGGTTCACCGGGTTCAGCCAGTGCATCACACGGTCCAGCAGGCCCGGTTCAGCACGGCCGATCAATCGCATCGGTCCCAACGCGTCCTCCACATGCTTCACACGGCTGTCCAACTGCTCCTTTCCGATGAACAGCACCATGTCCGTCCCCGTCCCCGTGCCGAGCTGGGCTGCAATGGCCTTCACGTCCGCGTCAGGGTCCGTGAGGATCTTTTGCGTGACATGCCATTGCCCGAGGTAGAACAGCGGCAACATCGGCGGGTCCTGTTCAGCGGTGTCCTCGATGATGACCCCATGGACCGGCCGGTCGCGCAACATCAGCATGGCCTCCACGCGTTCCCGTTTGCTGTAACTGAAGCACAACGGCACTAGTAGCACGATGTTCAGCGCCCACGTCCAGGCCTGCACGCCCCGCCACAGGCCGCGATGGCGTTGCCACCAGGTGCTTTTTTCCCGGAACGTTTCCCAGGCCGTGTAGCCGAGGACCAGCACCAGAGGCACGATGGTGAGGATGAACCGCTCCTGCTTGTTCGGGAACAGCGAGTGGAAGAAGAAGAAGCTGAACACCGGGAGCCAGATCAGCAAAGGCTTGGGCCGCTTGAAGAAGCCGAACAGCACCGCCAGAGAGAAGGGCGGGATGAAGATCCCCGCCAGCACCAGCATGTAGTTGTACCACGGTTGGTCGAAATATGTGGTGGAGTTGGCCAGGTTGTACCGCACGTATTCGGTCATCTCCGCGAAGGGGCGGCCCCAGATGAACATGTCGATGCCCGCCTGCACCAGCACCACGGGGGTCAGCATCCCCAAACCGAAGAGCACGGCACCACGCACATCGCGCAGCAACAGGAGGGCGAGGCCCGCGCCGCAGCCGAAGAAGGCCGACTGGAAACGCAGGTCGATCGCCAGCCCGGCGAACGTTCCCGCCACGAGCGCATCCTTCCACGAGGGCCGCGCGCCGGTGCGGATCAGCCACCACGCGCACAGCATCAGCGGCGGGATGCTCACCATCTCCACCAGATTACGGACGGAGAGGAAGGGCATGAAGAAGAACAAGGCGAGGAACAACCCGCTGCGCCAGGCCACCTCCGGTGTGGAGAGGCGCATGGCGATGCGGTAACCCACGCGCACCGTGATCAGGCTCCACAACGCATGTAGCAGCCGCACCACCACCATTTTCAAGGAAGGGTCCGTCAGCCCCAGCCAACCGCACAATTTGAAGAGCAGGAAGTGGAACCCCGGATACAGCATCATGTGGCCCGACGGCACCGGGTCCGCGCCCTGGTTCCATGGCAGCCAATTGTTGTAGTCGAAACCGTCCACCCAGCTTTGTGCCGCTTCGATCACCAAGAAATGGTCGTCCTGGGCGAAGTAGCCGCCCGAAAAGATCGCCGCGACCACACGGGGCAAAAGCGCGATCAGCGTGAGCCAGAACAGGGGGCGCTGTTTCATCCCCGCGACAAAGTCCTTCATGCGCATGTTCTCCACGGGGGCAAAATAGCCACTGTCCGAGCGAACCTTGAGCAAAAGCTTCACCTACTTTCGGCCACCATGACCGCAACAGGGCACCCCGCGCCGTTGACCTGGCGCAAGGCATTGGCGATTCCCGCCTATTCCAGGGCCTTGCTGGTGGCTGCTGCTGCGGGCTTCGCTGTGGCCGTTGCGCTCCCGCATTTCTTTGATCGGATCCAAGGCAAGCCTGGCAGCCTGATGCACGATCCGGTATTGGCCGCATGGATGGCGCAAGATGTTTCCGATCTCACCTTCGCGGTGATCTACGGCACGTTGGTGATCGTGATCGCTTCGGTGGCGCGCTCGCCCTTGCGCATCCTGCACGGTTTGTCAGCGTATGTGCTGATGCTGCTGTTCCGCATGCTCGCCATGAGCGTCTTCACGTTGGAGCCACCGCTCGGCATCATCCCGCTTGCTGATCCGTTCACACAGGTCTTTTATCCGGGAACCACGCCTTTTCTGAAGGACCTGTTCTTTTCCGGCCACACGGCCACGCTGACGATCATGATCCTCCTGGCCCGGAAAGGTCCGGTGCGCTGGTTCGCGGCCTTGTGTACAGCAGCGGTGGGCGTACTCGTGCTGCTGCAGCATGTCCACTGGACGGTGGACGTGCTCGCTGCGGTCCCTGCCGCATGGCTGGCCTGGATCGCGGCGGGGGCGATCCTGCGGAAGGCCGGTCTGCCTACTTCTGCGGTAGCCGATTGAGGTAGATCCCGCTGGCCAAGCGTTCGTTCACTCCCGTGGGAAGCCAGCCCTGCACCGTGGCGGTGATGCGGTTCAGCAGCCCAGGCACCACTTCGGCCTTGCCCTTCAGCATGGCCTTCACCGAGCTCTTGGCCACCGGCTCCGGTCCGGTGCCGAACTTCCGTGCCAGGTCGTCCATCGCCATCATGCCCGCGCGCTGCGTGAAGCCCGTGATGATGCTTCCGGGGCAGACCGCGGTCACCGTCACCGGGCCCTTCTTCAGCTCGATCCGCAACGAACGGGACCACACGCGCACGAAGGACTTGCTCGCGGCATATACGGCCAAGGTGGCCATGGGGGAATAGGCCGTCATGCTGGAGATGTTCAGGATGTAGGCGCGCTCGGCCTTCTTCAAGGTGGGGAGAAGGCGGTGGGTCAATTCCACGGGAACGTCCATGTTCAGCCGCATCATGCGTAGCTGGTCCTCCATGGGCAACGCATCGAAAAGCCCCCACAGGCCTTGGCCCGCATTGTTCACGATGCAGCTCAGCGGAAGCTTCAGTGAATTCACCCGGTCCGCCAAGCGCCCGGCGGCGTCAGCGGTGAAGAGGTCGGCCGCGAACACTTGTGCCCGGCCGCCGTTGAGCGCTCCGGCCTCCGCTGCCACCTTCTGCAAGGCCTCCTCGGACCGCGCCACCAGCAGCACGCCGAAGCCGTGCCTCGCCAATTCCAATGCGATGGCGGCCCCGAGGCCTTGGCTGGCTCCGGTGATCAGTGCGTATCCGCGGTCTTCGTTCATGGTCGTTCCACAGTGGAGGTGATGCCTGATCCGGTGCGTCAAGTTCCCAAGATCGATCAGGTCATAAGGTCAGCGCCACGTGCAGGCGCATGACATCACTTCACAAAGTGGTGGAAGCGGTGATAGAACGGGGTGGGGCTCTTCTCCGACTTCGGTGTGTACTTCCCTGCGATGATCGGGATGTACATCACTCGCCTGCGGCTCGCGTCACCCGTCAGGCTGCTCTTCTCCACGCGGTGCCAGCAGCGGCCGTCATGCACGGTAAGGTCGCCCGCCTTGATGTCGAAGGCCACTTCGTTCGGGTCCGGCTCGTTGTCCAAAAAATTCTTCTTGCGGAAGAGCATGTTCCACATGTTCTGCTCTTGGGTGCCCGGCAGCAGGCGGAGCCCGCCGTTGCGCGGGTCCTGATCATCCAAGTGGATGCCCACGTTCAGCATGGGCAGGATCTTCTTGCCGAGGAAGATGTCCCGAACGCTGTCCGTATGCCAGCCCATCTGGGTGAACTTGCTCGCATCGGTGTTCACGTAGTGGTTCACTACCAGGCCGTCTTTCTCGTTGATGCCCATGCGGGCCTGCGGACCAACGAAGCCCAGCAGTGTATTGAAGCGCGGGTCTTTGAGGAACTCCGCCAATACGGGGCTCTGCTGGTTGGCGAAGGCGAAGCGCTGAACGATCCGCTTGCCGTCCACATCGTTGCCGTACTTGATGGGCACGCCATTGACTTTCTCCCTGTTCTTCGCGATCCATTCCGCCTGCACCATTTCAACCGCGCTCCAGATGGCCGCAACGGTCTCCCGGGTGATGAAACCCGGGAAATGGATCATGCCGTGCTTCGCGAAGATGCTTTTCTGCTCCTCCGTAAGTGCTGTGCCCAGCGGAGAGCTGGCTTCAATGATGTGTGCCACTGGTGGTGGGTTAAGACCCGACGAATGTAGGATACAGGCCGATAGATCTTAGCCAACTGTTGCAAAGGTTGTAAGACCCCGGTGGTGTGGAGGACGGCCCTTTAGCTTTGCCGCCCTCCCCGTACCCCATGAAGATCGCCGTCCTGTCCCGCAATGCCAAGCTGTATTCCACCCGTCGCATCGTAGAGGCGGGCCGTGCCCGGGGCCACGAAGTTGCCGTGCTGGACCATGTGAAATGCGACCTGGTGATCGCACCGAAGGACCCGCACGTGGTGTACAACGGGGAGCGTTTGGCACTGGTGGACGCCATCATCCCGCGCATCGGGGCCAGCGTCACGTTCTACGGGGCAACGGTGGTGCGTCAGTTCGAGTCCATGAAGATCTTCACCACCATGGAGAGCCAGGCGCTGGTGCGCAGCCGCGACAAGTTGCGCAGCCTGCAGATCCTTAGCCGCGCCGGGGTGGACATGCCGCGGACGGTCTTCACCAACTACAGCAAGGACGTGGGCGGTGCGGTGGAACGCGTGGGCGGTGCGCCCTGCATCATCAAGCTACTGGAGGGTACCCAAGGGCTGGGGGTGGTACTGGCCGAATCCCGCAAGGCGGCCACAGCGGTCATCGAGGCGTTCAACAGCCTCAAGGCCCGCGTGATCGTGCAGGAATTCATCGCTGAGGCCCGTGGGGAGGACATCCGGGCCTTCGTTGTGGACGGCGTGATCGTGGGCGCCATGAAGCGCACAGGTAAGGATGGCGAGTTCCGTAGCAACCTGCACCGAGGCGGAAAAGCCGAGCTGATCGAACTTTCCGAGGAGGAGCAACGCATGGCCATACAGGCCACGAAAGCGCTGGGGCTAAGGGTGGCCGGCGTGGACATGTTGCAAAGTTCCAAAGGTCCCTTGGTGATCGAGGTGAATGCATCGCCGGGCTTAGAGGGCATCGAAAAGGCCACGGGCAAAGACATCGCAGGCGAGATCATCACCTACGTGGAACGGGGGGTGAAGCACTGAACCGGGAACGCTCGGTACGTTTGTGAGATCGAGGTCCACCCGCGCTTGTCGCGCAAACATGGCCCAGAGCAATAGCTCACTCCACCAACGCTTTCCCACCGATCCACTCCAGCGCCTCATCCGCCGTGCGGAACCACGCCACATCGAAGGTGAGCTGCCCGTTCACCGCCGTGAAGGAGCGTTCCACGCTGGTCTGGTTGAAGTAATCCTTGGAGGCAATGATCGCCATGCGCTCCAGCCCCGTGTGGAACAAGCGCGGGAACCAGATCTCGTTCGCCCACTTCTCATCCGCCTGCATGATCGCCGTCATCTCCCGCAGGTCCGCGATCCAGTAGCGCACCTCATTATGTGCCTCCATGAACTCCAACGCGATCGTCAGACCTTGCCTGTACTGATCGCTGCGCGCATGGCCCTTCCACGTCAGGCGGATCGTTCGGTGGGAGACGTCGGTCGTGATCCGGAGGAAGGATTCGTCGAATAGGACGGTCTCGGATGTTGGCTTGGAGGGCATTGGGGGGCTTTCACATTATCAACGTAAAGTTATGTGTTTGGGATTTTTCGGATGTGCGGACATGCAGGGGGCGGTCTTTCTTTTTGGATCTCAGGATTTCCCGCCCGCACGTGCACCCGCCCGCGCGTGCAGCGCAAAGGACCAACACTCCACATTACATCCGATCCTGTCAATCCTGAAATCCTGTCCAAAATCCTTTCCCAAAGCCTGTCGCCAACCATGGGGCGCCAGCCCGCATCCCTTTCGCCCATCCAACCCCACGAATACCTTTGGCGGCCCGATAAGTATCGGGTCAACCATTTCTCCCCTTGCAGACCAAGATCCTCATCCTCGACCACGGATCGCAGTACACCCAGCTGTTGGCGCGCCGCGTCCGTGAACTGGATGTGTACTGCGAGATCCATCCTTTCAGCTCCGCCGGCCGCTTTGCGGACGACCCTTCCGTGAAGGGCGTGATCCTCAGCGGCAGCCCGGCCTCTGTTTTTGACGAGGGTGCTCCGGACACCGATCTGAAGGGCCTGCAAGGGAAGGTGCCCGTGCTGGCCGTGTGCTACGGTGCACAGCTCTTGGCCAAGCGGGCAGGGGGGCAGGTGGTGCGCAGCGATGTGCGCGAATACGGCCGCGTGTTCTTGGACAACATCTTCGTGCAGCAGCCGCTCTTCAAGGACATCCACGCCGGTACGCAGGTGTGGATGAGCCATGGGGACAGCATCTTGTCCGCATCGGGCGCCATGGAGATCTTGGCCGGCACACATACAGTTCCGGTTGCCGCGTTCCACTTGAAAAACGAGGATACCTACGGCGTGCAGTTCCACCCGGAGGTCTTCCATTCCACGGACGGCCTGCAACTGCTGAGGAACTTCGCCTTCGACATCTGTAACTGTCCGGCGGACCACTCTCCCAAAGCCTTTGTGGAGGAGACCGTGGACGCGCTGCGGGAACAGCTCGGCGAGGACCATGTGGTACTCGCATTGAGCGGCGGTGTGGACAGCTCCGTGGCGGCCATGTTGCTGGACAAAGCCATTGGCAAACGCCTCCACTGCATCTTCGTGGATAACGCGTTGCTGCGCAAAGGCGAGTTCGAGCAGGTGCTGGAGAGCTATCGCCACATGGGCCTCAACATCAAGGGCGTGGACGCGAAGGAGCAATTTCTCACCGCACTGAAAGGACTGGACGACCCCGAGGCAAAGCGCAAGGCCATCGGCCGCACCTTCATCGAGGTGTTCGACGCGGAGGCGAAGCTGATCAGCAACATCCAATGGCTGGCACAGGGCACGATCTACCCGGACGTGATCGAAAGCGTGAGCGTGCACGGCCCCAGCGTCACCATCAAGAGCCACCACAACGTGGGAGGGCTTCCGGCTCATATGAAGCTGAAGGTGGTGGAGCCGCTGCGCTCCCTCTTCAAGGACGAAGTGCGCCGCGTGGGCAAAACGCTCGGGCTGGATCCCTCCATCCTCGGTAGGCATCCGTTTCCCGGCCCGGGCTTGGCGATCCGCATCTTAGGCGACATCACCGCGGAGAAGATCGCCCTGTTGCAGGAGGTGGACCACATCTTCATCCAAGAGCTCCGCGATGCTGGGCTGTATGATCAAGTGTGGCAGGCCGGTGCCATCCTCCTGCCCGTTCGCAGCGTGGGCGTGATGGGGGATGAGCGCACCTACGAAAATGCCGTCGCCCTGCGTGCCGTCACCAGCACGGACGGCATGACCGCCGACTGGTGCCACCTGCCTTACGAGGTTTTGGCACGGATCTCGAACAGCATCATCAATAAGGTGAAGGGCGTGAACCGCGTGGTGTACGACATTAGCAGCAAACCGCCCGCCACCATTGAATGGGAATGATCCGCAGACTGCTCCTCCTCGTGATCCTTACTGGCACCTTCGCCTTGTCCGGTTTGGGTCAGGAGATCCGCACCGTGGACGGCGATAAGTACATCGTACACACGGTGGAGGCGGGGCAGACCTTGTTCGGCATCAGCAGGCACTACGCGGTGCCGATCGATGCGATCACCGAGGCGAACCCCGGAGCGGAACAGGGCCTCAGCATTGGGCAGGTGCTGCTGATCCCGCGCAAGGCCCAGTCCAAAAAGGAACTGAAGACGGCTCCTGAGCTGAACGACGGCGAACTTCTCCACACGGTCACCAAAAGGGAAACGCTCTACGGCATTGCCCGGAAATACGGGGTGGACCAGGAGGACCTGCGACGACTGAACCCGGACCTCACCTATGGCCTGCGGATCGGCATGGTGCTCCGCATACAGGTGGCCCGCAGCACGGCCGCACCACCCATGGCCGTACTGCCTGCCGTGGTGGACAGTGATGAGTTCCATCAGGTGCTGCCGGGGGAAACATTGTATGCTTTGAGCAAGCAGTTCGGCGTATCCGCGGATTCGATCAAGGCGGCGAACGGTGGCCTGCCCGAAGGGCTGAAAGCGGGCATCTATGTGCGCATTCCGCGCGGCTCGAAAGCAGTTGCCGACAGCACTGTCATCGCGGAGGTGTTGCGGCATCCCTCGCTCTCGACGCGCCGCCGGATCGCCGTGCTTTTGCCCTTCACCGCCACGGCCCAGGATACCGCGATGGCCAGTGATGACGGGGAGCGCATGGCCTCGGTCACCGAGGCCGCCGTGGAGTTCCGCGCCGGAATGGCCATGGCCTTGGACAGCTTGCAGGCCCAAGGATTGAACGCTGACGTGCTGGTGTTCGATACCGGGATGAAACCTGCACAATGGGACCCCGTGCTGAAGAGCGACGCGATGCGTGGCATGGATATGTACATCGGGCCTTTCCACCGAGCGGCCATCGAAAGCCTCGTGCGTGTTTCCGGGGACGCGCCGATCATCTGCCCCGTGCCGCAAAGCAACAAGGTGATCTTGGGCAATCCTTCGGTGAGCAAGGCCTTAGGCGGCAGGACCGACCGACTGAAGCTGATGGCCCGCTATATCGCGTTCCACCATGCGGCGGGCAATATCATACTGCTGAAACCGGACATCTTCAGCGAACGTGACGTGCAGGGGCTCATGGGGCGGGAACTGCAACAAGCCCTGCTGACGCAACCCAACAAGCTGCGGGATTCACTCTTGGTGGTGCCCTGTGCCCGGCGCGAGGTGGCCGCGGCCGTTGCGAAACTGGATCCGCTGAGGCCCAATATCCTGGTGGTCCCGAGCGAGGATGTGGAGTTTGTGACCACGGTGTTGAGCAAGTTCATGGCGCTCGTACCCAAGTACAAGATCACGGTGTATGGACTGGACGCATGGAGGAACATGGGCACGCTGGATGTGGTCGCCTTGGTGAAGTTGAACGTGCATGTGCCGGCCAACGCGTTCATCGACCGTTCTTCCCCGGCGGTGAACGCCTTTATCGCCGCGTACCGCACCCGCTTCCGCAATGAGCCCGGCGAGTATGCTTTCCTCGGTTATGACGTGGCGACGTATTTCATCCGGGCGGAGATGCAGTTCGGGGAGGCCTTCCCGAAGTTCTATGCCGAGGTGCATGCCAAACCGCTCTACTTGGATTTCAGGATGCAGAAGCTGGGGCCGGAGAACGGATGGAGCAACTCCAGCGCGGTAATGCTGGAGTACTTGCCGGGCGGGCTTTTACTGGCCAAGTGATCTGCGGAGGTGCGGGGATGAAGGGCCACCTGGCGGTGGACTTCTATCTGTAGGGTTAACCGCAGATGCCGCAGATGTGCGCAGATGGAATACCAGAGGTATCGGTTTTGCCGTGACAACATGCCTTCGGCAACAAGGCGCGCAACGTTAAAAACTGGCTTAGTGCGCTAAATGAGCACTCCGGGCTCAATTGCTGTCCGACCGGATCTTCACCGGAGCCAGCGGCGCTCCAGCACGAAGGTGCCGAAGGGCAGGAGCGAGGCGATGCCCACACCATAGATCCGTTCCATGGGCCATTTCAGCCGGGTGAACAAGGGAATGGCCAACAGGATGTATCCGATGAAAAGCACGCCGTGCGCCCAGCCGACGTATTTCACGGCCAAGGGCATGTCGGCCATGTACTTCAGGGGCATGGCGATGAAAAGCAGGACCAGAAAGCTGATGCCTTCAAGGATGGCCACTAAGCGGAAGCGGCGGATCGTGGGGGGATGTTCCTTCATTGGGGCAGCAAAGGTCGCCCATGTACAGGATGACCGGTCATGGCAGAACAACGATACGTTCGCGGGACCTTCCCTTGGCCCATGCCGTCTAAGTTTGCCGCATGCGGGGCAAAGGTTGGTGGTCTGTGGTGTTCGCGGCGCTTGGCGTGCTGTTGGCGCTGCTCGGCCTGACCATCGGGAGCGTGGATGTGCCGCTGGATGCGGTGTGGAATGCGCTTTTTCATACCGGACAAGGGCCCTATGATGTGATCGTGGCACAGGTGCGCTTGCCAGAGGTTCTTACTGCCGTGATGGCAGGCGCAGGATTGGCCGCGGCCGGCCTGCTGATGCAGACGACTTTCCACAATCCCTTAGCAGGTCCCGGTGTGCTGGGCATGACCGGAGGTGCGGCCTTGGGCGTGGCCTTGGTGATGCTGGCCCAGCCGCTCTGGGCGATGCTACCGCTCCCGCAGGACCTGATGATCATCGTTGCGGCGTTGGCCGGTGCCATTGCGGTGCTGCTCTTGATCGTTGCCGCCGACAGGCGCGTGGGCGACGGGATCACGCTGTTGATCCTCGGCTTGATGGTGGGCTACCTCTGTTCCGCCTTGGTGAGCGTGCTGCAGGCATCCAGCGAGGCACGCGTGTTGAAGGGCTTCGTGCTTTGGGGCATGGGCTCCTTTGCCGGAATGGACCTTGCACGGTTGCCGTGGATGGCGGTGCCCGTGCTGATCGGTTTGGTGATGGCGGTGATGCTGATCAAGCCACTGAACGCGATGCTGATCGGCGATGACCATGCGCGCAGCATGGGGGTGGACGTGCCCCGCGTCCGGCGGCGCGCGATCTGGGCCACGGGCCTGTTGGCCGGCAGCATCACGGCGTTTTGCGGCCCCATCGCATTTCTCGGCTTGGCCGTGCCGCACGTGGCCCGCGCCTTCCTGCGCACCGCCGACCACCGCGTGTTGATGCCAGCGACCATCATGCTCGGCGTGGTGCTCGCTTTGGGCTGTGATTTGATCGTGCGCGGTGCAGGAACGGAAATGATGCTGCCCTTGAACGCCGTGACCAGCCTGCTGGGCGCACCGGTAGTGTTGTGGGTGCTGCTCAGTGGCAGAAAATGGGCACGACAAGGATGACGGCCACGAGCCTTCTTCATGCTAAAGGCTTGGCCGTAGGCCATGGTCGCACGCCTTTGCTGGAGGGTATCCGCTTGGACCTGCCTTCCGGCGGCCTCACTGCGTTGATCGGCATCAACGGCATCGGGAAAAGCACGTTGATACGGACCCTCGCCGGGTTGCATCCGCCCATGGCGGGCGAGGTTCTCTTGGACGGAACGAACGTCCACACAATGTCCGCCATGGAACGGGCACGCCGCATCGCGGTGGTGCTTACCGGAAGGCCACAGGTGGGCATGTTGGACGTGGAGACCTTGGTGGGCTTAGGGCGGCAGCCGTGGACCGATCGCTGGGGCCGCACCACGGCCGCCGACCATGAAGCCGTGGAACGCGCGCTGGAACGGTCCGGGGCGATCGCGTTGCGGCATCGGCAGGTGATGTCCTGTAGCGACGGCGAATGCCAGAAGGTGCTGATCGCACGGGCCATGGCACAGGCCACGCCCGTGCTGTTGCTGGATGAGCCCACGGCCTTTCTTGACCTGCCGAACCGTGCGGAGATCGTGCGCATGCTGCTTTCCCTCGCGCACGATGAAGCCAAGGCCGTGCTCTTCAGCACACACGATATCCAACTGGCCTTGGACCTCTGTGACCGGGTGATCCTGATGCGGAGCGGGGAGGGGCTATGGCAGGGAACGCCACAAGAGTCGTTGGTCTCCGGTGAATTGGAACGAGCTTTCTCCAGCAGCGGTGTGCGTTTTGATCCGGGCAACGGAACACACCGGTTCCTGCCTTGAGATCACCAAAGCACACGCTCCATGAACGAATGTCATTTCGGGCTGTCATCCCGGCCCTCGAGCCGGGACGGAATCGCGAAAGTGTGAGCTTGGCCTATCCCGGCCGCAAGCGTCCTCGCAATGAAAAGCTCCGACCAATGCCGGGGCTTTTCATTGCGGGAATGATCTGTCCTTACTTCTTCAGCAGGTCGCGGATCTCCATCAACAGCTTCTGATCGTCGGTGGGGCCTGCTGGGGCAGCTGCCTCCTCCTTCTTCTTCATGCTGTTCACGCCTTTCACCACCATGAACATGACGAAGGCAACAATAATGAAGTCGACAGTGGCTTGCAGAAAGTCGCCGTATAGCACGGCCACCTCGGCAATGGCGGTAGTGGTGACGGTGCCAGCGGTGTCCGTCACCTCCGGAACGCCATCGCGAAGCACCCACTTCAGGTTATCGAATTTCACATCGCCCGTGACCATGCTGATCAGCGGGGTGACGATGCCGCCGGTGAATGCCGTGACCAATCGCGTAAACGCGGCACCCATCACAAAACCGACCGCGATGTCGACGAGGTTGCCCTTCATCGCGAACTCCTTAAACTCTTTCATCATGCCCATGTGGTGCGTGTTTTGGTTGGTATAGTGCGAATGCAGGTCGCGATCAAGCGCTGGTTTCGCCTGAAGGGTTTTCCGCTTCCACGGGTTGGGGTGCCCGCATCTCGGCGCGCAGCTGTTTGTGCTGGGCCTGTAGGCGCTCGATCTCTTGCCGGGTCCCGTCCAACTTCTTTTCCATCTCCTTCTTCATCGCCTCGCCGGCCGCGCTCTTGAAGTTGAACTTGCCCATGTTCTCCTCGCCTTGACGCACCTCGGTCTCAAGCTCTTCGATCTTGCGCTTCACGAAGCGGCTCTCCTTCTCCATGCGCTCCTTGCCGTCGGGTGCGGTGGCAAGGTCTTGCAGCCGGTTCTGGAACGACATCTTTTTTCGCTCACCGTCGTTCATTTTTAATTGGCCGTACTGTTTGTCCAGCGCCGCCCTGTAGCGTGCGCTCAGCCGGTCGTACTGCTTGGGGGAAATACGGCCGCCATTGAGCCAGCGCCCGCTGAAGGCCTTGAGGCTTTCCATGTCCGCGTTGCGGTCGCCGGTAAGGGCGAAGTTCTCGATCTCCGCGATCAGGGCGTCCTTCTCTTTGGCGTGCTCGGCCTGTTCGGCGTCCTGCTGATCGAAGGAGGCGCTGCGGGCCTTGAAGAAGGCGTCACAGGCTTCGCGGAAGCGGCCCCACAATTTGTGCTCGTCGCGCTGTCCCGCGCTGCCGGCCTCCTTCCATTGGTGTTGCAGGGCTTTCAACTTGTCGGCGGTTTGTCGCCATGCGGTGCTGTCCTTCAGTTCGACGGCTTCGGCGATGAGCGCTTCCTTCTTCACCCGCACGGCCTTGTACTGATCCTTGATGGCCGCATAGTGCGCATTCTTCTTGTCGAAAAAGACGTTGCAGGCATCGCGGAAATCCCGCCAGACCCGCTCGTTGTCCTTCTTGGTGGCAAAGCCGATGTTCTTCCACGCGTTCTGTAGTTCGAGGACCTGGTCCGTAAGGGTCTTCCAATCGTTGGTCGAGAGGTTCTCGGCCTGCTTCCCCAACTCGGTCACCTTCTCCACCAGGGCCTGCTTGGCGGCGAGGTTCGTTTCGTGCTCGGCACGGCGGGCCTTGTAGTGGTCGTTGATGCGGTCGTACACCACGCGGGTGGCGTTCCAGAACGCTTCGCTGACGGCCTCGCGGTCCTCTTTGGTCACCGGGCCGACCTGGTGCCATTTGTCCTGGTATTCTTTTACGAGGATCTCCGCCTCGCGTACGCTGTCCACCCGCTGCACGGCCTCCATGTCCGCCACCAGCGCCTGCTTCAACGCCGTGTTCTTGCGCAGGTCATGATCGCGGAGCTCTTGGTAGATCCGGATATGGTAGAAGAACTCCTCGCGGAGCTGGCTGTATTCATGCTGTAGCTCGCGGTAGCTCTGCTGCGGGATCGTACCGATGTTCTTCCATTGCTCGCCCATCTCGGTGAAGCGCTGGAATGCATTGCCGATGTTCTCCTCGTTGGCGATCAAAGCGCGGAGCTCGGTCATGAGCGCTTGCTTGGCCGCGAGGTTGTCGTTTTCCTCTTTTTGGCGATTACGGCGGATGTCGTTCACCTTGGTGTTGAAGGCGTCCAGCAGTTGCTTGAACTTCTTGTCTTCCTCGCTGGTGAGCTGCGCGGATTCAATGGGCTGGTGGGCAGCTACCGGAACGATCGGCTCAGCTGCTGGCGGGGGACCCACCCGTTCTTCCGCATCTTCCACCACTTCGGGTGCGGCCGCTTCTTCCTCTTCATGGGCTTCCGCAGCTATGGCCTCCGCCTCGGCTTTCTCCGCTGCTACCAGGTCCTCGTATGCCTCCTTCAAGGTATCGACCGCCTCGGACGATCGTTCCACGTCCGGCTGTTGGAGCAATTCCTCCATACGGCCGATCAACTCGCTTTTCGTTGCCATGCTATTCCAGATGGCGGCCCTCATTGTGCGTGGCCGCGCCACCAAATATAGAAGGCTCAGGTCAGTTCAGCGGCGATCGATCAACGTTTGCGCACGTTCCGGTGCGCGAAGTGGCGCAATACCTCTTCCTAAACGGCGATCCCCAGCACGCAGACATCGTCCACCTGGGGCTGCGTTCCCTTCCATTCATTGAAGGCGCGTTCCAGCGCTTCAGCCTGCATGGCCATGGGCAGGCCGTGGTTGGCCAAGAGGACCTCATTGAACCGCGCGGCCATGAATTTCTTCCGGTCAGGCCCGCCGAACTGGTCCACATAGCCGTCGCTGAAGAGGTAGATGTTGTCGCCTTCGTGGTAGGCGATCCGATGCACGCTGAACTTCCGGTGGGTCCCATGTTGTGATCCGCCAACCGGCTTTCGGTCCCCGTTGATCACCGTGAGCTGTCCTTCATGCATCCAGTACAAGGGGCGGAAGGCACCGGCGAAAAGGATCTCCTTGGCTTTGCGGTCGATGCGGCACAATGCGATGTCCATGCCGTCCCCGGCGCCGGAACGCCGTCCTTCCTGGTTCAGTGTGCTGATCAGCCGCTGGTTCAGCTCGCCGAGCAGCTCGGCCGGGTCGTGGTCCTGAAGGTCCCGGGCCAGGTCGTTCAACAGGGAACATCCGATCGCGGCCATCATGGCGCCCGGAAGGCCGTGCCCTGTGCAATCCGCCGCCGCGACCAAGCATTCGTGCTCGCTGATCCGATGGTACCAATGGAAGTCGCCGCTCACCACGTCACGGGGGCGGTTCAGTACGAAGAAATCATCGAACTGCTCGCGGAAGCGCTCCGGTGAAGGGATCAGCGCGGACTGGATCTTTCCCGCATAGGCGATGCTGTCGGTGATGCCGTCGTGCCGCACCTGCAGGTTGCTACGCTCCTCCTCCTCGTGGCGCACCAAGCGGCCCACACGGCGGAAGAGCAGGAGGCCGATCACGGCGAACAGCAAACCGGTGATCCCGATCTCCCGGACCAGCTCCGCATTGGTGTCGGTGCGGAGCAATACCAATGGCGATCGCGCCACCAAAGCGGCCACGATCGTGCCTTGGGCGTCATGCACCGCATCGATGGCGATCAGCTCACCGGCGCTGCTGATGCGCAAGGGCCTGTTCTCGTTCCGCTGGAGATAACTGCGGATCTCCGTGGCTGCGGGACCGGTGTACGCATTGCGCAACTCGGGGCGCTCTGCGGAAGTCACTACCGTCTGAAGCTCCTGCTTCCGGGCATCGTAGGCCACAATGAGCAGGGGTGTGGTGAGGCCCGCGGCATCGGCGCTTTTCTGCAATGTCCCGTGCTGCACGTAGTACCAGGCATCCTGGGTGTTCTTCACCAGCATGCCACGCGAATCGTAAGTGGTCAGCAAGCGCGTTATGCGGCCGCCGTCCAGCTGCGCTGAAAGGGTGCCGGTGACACCGGCCAGCCGGGCCATGGTCTGCTCTTGCAACGCCTCTTTCTCGCCCCGGTGCGAACGGAAGATGACGGTCACGCCGATCAAGAGTGATGCGCCGTAGAGCATCAGCAGGACCTTGCGGGAGGTGGTGGCGAAATATTTCTTCACGGCGGGGCGCCCGTCCGCTTGATGAACAGGCCCGCGTTCCTACGCAAAAAAGGGTGGCGGGGTTGTGATATGGCCTACCGGGCGGCCGTCTTCCGCTTGAACTCCGCGATGGCGTCCCGCGTGAACTTGGAGAGCACTAATCGGCCGCTGACGGCCGCACGCTCGGCCAATAGGCTGCCCCAGTCCTCGGTGCCCCGCCACAGGATCCGCTTCAGTTCCGCCATGGCCTCCGGGCTGTATGCGCTCAGCTCAAGGGCATGGGCCGCCACGGCCGCATCCAACTTTTCTGTCGTGTCGAAGATCTCGGCATACAGGCCTTTGCGTTCGGCCCATTCCGAGCTGCGCCATGCGGCAGGGGTGGTGCTCATAAAGCCGAAAGCGGCTGTGCCGATCTTGCGTTCCACCGCCGGGCCCACCACGAACGGCCCGATGCCGATGGCGAGCTCGCTCAGCTTCACCGAGGCGCTCACATGCGCATAGCAGACGTCCACCGCGGAGGCCAGGCCCACACCACCGCCCACGGCCTTCGCTTGCACGCGGCCGATCACAAAGCAGGGTGCCGTGCGGATCGCATTGATCACCAAGGCGAATCCGTTGAAGAACGTCAGTCCCTCCGCTGCGGAGCTGATCGCGACGAGCTCATCGAAGCTGGCACCAGCGCAGAACGCCTTCTCGCCCTCGCTGCGCAGCACGATCACACGGACGTTTTTGTTTGCACCGGCCTGCTCGATGTTCTTCGCCAATGCAGCGAGGATGGCAGCGGGCAAACTGTTGCTCTTGGGGTGGTGAAAGGTGACGGTGGCAATGCCGTCGGCGATCGCGGTCTTCACAAAGGCTTCGTCCATGGGATGCGGTTGTTAGCGGTCGCGAAGATCGTGATCCTGCGTTTGTGGCGGTGAGGGACGCGTGGCTTTCAGCATGAACCACGGAGAGGTCAGGTACTCGTTGCTGTAGCTCTCCGCACAAGAACAATCCTCCTTGACCGGTTTTCCGGGGAACACGAGCTGGTAGGCAGTGATCCGACTTCGGAGGTAGAGCGGGTTCATGGTAACGAATGGACTCCCTGGTGAACCCCGGAAAAGGGTCTTTCGGAAGGTTTCCGCCGATGCGTTGTGCATGAATGAGAAGTTCAACCATGTCGCGACGACAATGAACGGGTCGTGCAAGGGAGGCCGCCAGCCATCGAACAAACACAGTGACATGTGGTACTTGAAGTGCATGCCGAGCATGCGCTCCGTCATGTAGCTGGGTGTGACCAAGGACGCGTTGCGTACCGGGTCGTCAAGGGCCGCTTGAACGGACGGATAGCTCCTATTGAACCAGACGGCCATGAAAAAGGCGGACGCCAAGCAAAGTCCCACACCTGATGCAAAGAACTTCCGCCATTTGCGCCTTTCCTCGGCAGTGACCAGATGGAAGATGATCTGCGCGAGCAAAAAGTGAGGGAGAAAGACAAGTGCGGCCACCGGCTGCCAGATGGCGAACAAGGGGATGAGGAGCATCATTCTCGGATCCATCATGCCGATGAAGACGATGCAATACACGCAAATGCACGCAGCGATGCCGAAGAGGAAAAACACCACGCCTCGAAAGGAGTTCAGCCGCTCCTTGAGCAAAGGATAGAGCAGCAGGGGAAGGAACACGATCACCAGCGCGACCGAAGCCCAAGGCACCGGTCGGCAGAAGTACTGGTGCTGCTTGTTGGCCAACACCGCCGCCGTGATCAACAGCACGGTCAACAAGGAAAGCCATGGGGAGGCCATGGCCCGGCGGATCCATTTGCGAATGCGCATCCCTGCAGGAACGAAACGGGCAGTGGAAATAGTACCTGGCCATGGGGCTGCAAGGTTGCGGGCTTGGTCCGCCATTGTCTGCTGCCGACCTTTAATACCTGCTCAGCTCCACATGGATACGGCCACGTGCGACATGAAAAAGCGCAGTGTCGAGGCAGTTTTTCGGCGGCCAGATACCCGGACCGGTACGTATCAATGCACCACGCGCACCATCCGCAGGTCTTGCGGTCGCTGCACCTTGAGCAGATACACCCCGTTGCTCAGCCCGTTCATGGCAAGGCGGAGCCGCTGTTGGCCCTTGCCTGAGACAGTGTTGACCAGATGACCCGTGGCATCGAAAATATCAACACGTTCTATCGCGCTGGTCGAACGAAGGGTCAGGCCATCGGCATCGTACAGCAGGTCAAGGCTGTTGTCCACCTCGGACAGGATCCCGGAGGCCACATCCACTATCGTTGTGCTCACGGCATTGGTGGTCACCGGCAGGTTGTAGTCGAAGAAAATGTTGGCCTCATTGGTGATCAGATCGTCCACGCCGACATCCGGGACCGGTGCTAGCCTGTAACGGATGAAGCCTTGGCTCGCAGCGAAGTCGCTTCCGCTGTCGGGCAGATTGATGCCGTCGAACCGGGAAACGGCCGATCGTTCTGTGACGACCGCGCTCCAAGCGTGACTGGCATCCACCACTTCCAAGGTGCTCAGGTCCAGCAAGGGGTCGATCTCGTCCTCGATGCGAACGTTCAAGGCCTCGGCATTGCCGGTGTTCTGGAACCGCACGATGTAATCCAGCGTGCGCCCGCTCTGGGCCTCCAGGATGGGCAGATCGCCAGCGGGAAGTACCTGCTTATCATTCGGGTCGAAACTTCCGACGATGATGCGGTCCACCTGGTCGGAATTATTTGCGGAGGCGTCATCCGCGGGTGTGGTGGCGATGTTCGCGGTATAGGTCAACGTATCCCCCAATGTGGCTGAACTCGGCACATGCAAGGTGACGTTGTAGGTCATTGACGCGAACGGTGCAATGGGCGGCACGGACCAACTAACGGAGCTTCCGGACAGCCCTGTTTCCGCAGGAATGCTGACGATGTATGATAGCACAGGGTCATAGGTGAGGTTCAATGTGCCGCCTATGGTCGTGTTCCCGCTGTTGTGGCAGGTCACCGTCAACTGGGTGTTAATGCCGACCCGGTGTTGGCCTTGGCCGGTGATGGAAACCGCAAGGTCATTGAAGGTGCCAACGGGCGGGAGGCCGAAGTCCATAGCATTGGCATTGGGCGGTACGGTCACATTCTGCGCACCGCTCGGCATGCAGCTGATGTTCCAGATCGGACCTAAGCCCGGAAGGTCCAGTGCGTACTGACCGTCAATGAGTTGAGCAGTGTACGATTTAGCCGTGTTCGTGGCTACCGATTGGATCTGGGGACCATCCGCCCGCACGAACACCCCGGGGCCGGCCCGTCACCCGTGTTGAACGTACAGGAGTTGTCGCTGTCCACATAGACCCGCCCGCAGATGGTGTTGGCACCACAGGTGTTGGGAACGTTCACGGTCAAGAGGGTAGGGCAAAGTCCGCACTGACCGTTGGGGATGAGGAACAGGGTGGAAGTTCCAGAGGGGAAGCCGGAAAGCACGATGGGAGATTGGGAATAACTGCCGATCTCATTTGAGGGGGATCCCAAGGCCACGATGACGTTTCCGCAACCACCGACGCTATTGACATTGTCCAGGGTCAACACGTTGTTCGAGCAGTCCAAGGGGTCCGGTTGCGAACTGACATCCGCAGACACAAAGCTTCCCGGGTCGATCCAATACTCCGCGATGTTCTCGGTGCAACCCGTCCCATCGGTCACTTCCACCGTTACGAGGGGACTGTTCATGGTCGTTTGGACCGAAATGATCTCGCCTGCGCCGATGGGCATTCCTTGGGCATACCAGGTGGTCGTATAGGGTGCGGTCCCACCTGAAACGCTCAGGCCGATGTCAAACCCGATCAAGTAACAATTACCGGTCTGGTAGAACTGGTAGTTGAAGTTGCATTGGGCCATGCCGGCAAAAGGCAGCAGTGCCGGGAGGAGAAGTGTAAAATAGTCGACGCATGTGCGGGTGGAGTTTCATCATATGCGAGAGCAGCTCCATTTAGTTGTCCGTACTCGGAGGATTAAGTCTTCCGCAGATGCTCAGGGATGCGGTGCGATCGCTTTACTTCCGTCATGTGAAAGACCACGGACCGTGGCCATGCCCCAAGCCAAGATCACTGAACGATGAGAATAGTTTTACTCTGCCTCGCTAGTGCCTTCACCTTCTCAGCCATGGCCCAAGTGCCGAACTACGTGCCCACCTCCGGCCTCGTGGCGTGGTGCCCCTTGAACAACACGGCCATGGATGTCGGCCCCAATGGTCATAGCGGCACTACATCAGGAACGACTGCGGCGGCGACCGCTTTAGGAATTCAGTTGGTGCCCAGGACTGGATCGGCTTCGTCGGACCAGGTTTGGCCGTGGATCGGATCTAGCCCCCTCATTCCATGAGCTATCACCACTAGCGTTTCACGAAGGTGCCCAGGACTGGACTTCCCGCATCGTCACTTCGTGCCGTGCGGGATAAACTTCTCGCCAGCCCGGTTCCCCGCTTTGCGGTGAACGATAAAGGCCCCGCTTTCGCGGAGCCTTTATCAGCACCTTCGGTGCCCAGGACTGGACTCGAACCAGCACAGCCTTTCGGCCACACGCCCCTCAAGCGTGCGTGTCTACCAATTTCACCACCTGGGCAAGGGGCCGCAAATATAGAAGCGTCCCGCATAGCGGAAAGCGCTATTCTTTTTTGAGGGCCGAAGTCCATGTTTTACCGTCGGAAATGATGCGCACGGCATAGGATCCCGGGGCAAGCCTTGAAACGTCGATGGACCCGGTGCTGCGCGTGGTCAGCACGGTCCTGCCCATGGTGTCGAACAGTGTGACCTCTGCGGAACGTACGTTGTTGGGCAATTGGAACCGGACCACGTCCTTGCACGGGTTTGGCGCGAGGACCGGTCCCTGATGCGGCCCGACTTTATCGATGCCGGTGCTGCAGTCCAAAGCGTTCACGTATTGCCAGAGGGCATCGTCAAAGGCGGTTGGCACCGCAAGGCCCGTGAACGCGGGGTCGCCCATCCGTACCAGCACCAGACCACGGCTTGGCGCCACGTTGATGATCTGGTCGTTCTTCCCGAGCGCACTGTACATGTCCGCCGGGGCGTGCGGCACCAGTTCCCCCGGGAAGACGAACTGCGACTGGGGCAGCATGAAGCTGTCCTGTCCGTTCAGCCACCAGAGGTAGCCGTAGCTGTGGTTCAGGTTCTGTGAAGGCGTGATGGCGGCAAGGAAATACGCGCTGTCATGCAGGATGGTGTCCGTGCCCCACACCATACCGTTGGAGGCCAGCAGACCGAAGCGCGCCATGCTGCGGACGGTGCTGAGGTAGACGATGTTCTCACCTATGGGGAACCAGAAACCCTCCATGCCGATGGGATCCCGCAGCCGGGCATTGAAGTAGGTGTAGTAGTTCTGGCCCGTGGCATTGGCCACCACTTCCTGAAGTAGCGTGTACGGCGCATTGTGATAGGCCCAGCGATCACCGGCATCGGCGATGTATGCCAAGCACGCCGGGTCGGTGCAGTCGCTGTTGGCCACGCCATCATCCAAGCCCGTGGTCATGGTGAGCTGATGCCTTACCGTGATCTGCACCTCCTGGGCGGGGGTTTCCGCCGTCCAGCCGGGGCCGAGGTAGGTGCTCACGGCTTCGTTGATATCAAGGGACCCGTCCTCCTGGGCGATCCCGACGATGGTGCTCGTCAACGTTTTTCCGGCGCTGGCCCAGTACCACAAGCTGTCTTGCGTGAACGTTCCGAAGTAGTGCTCCAGCACGATGCGTCCGTCCTTCAGCAGGATGAAGCCTTTGGTGTGGTGGTCGCCGAGATAGGCGTAGAGCGAATCGATGCGTTCCGGGCACCAGCCGAGCGTCGCGGGGTCCGTGGTTTCCCATGTGCTTCCGGCAACAGGCGCCGGGAAGTAGGGTGTTTGGGCCAAGGCGAACGAAGGGAGCGCCAAGAGGGCTAAGCAAGGGATCAGTGTGGAGGACTGCATGCTGGTTTTGACGCGCGGGACCGGGAATGGTTCAATGCGGACGCCGACGCCGGAGGTCATTCCCCATCCTCCGGAATGCTCAACTTTTTGATCCGCACCAGCGGACCGGGGCACATCTGGCCATGGCATCCGGCGCAGGCCATTACCAGGTCGTTGAACACATCCGTACGATCGGCCTTAGGCGTGGTGTAGAGCGAATCCAGCTGGTGGAGCCAAGCCTGGGCGAACGGATCGAAGGTGGCCCGGTGCACCATCCCGGGTGTGGCTTCCGCTGTTTTCAGCTTCTTGAACTGTTCCGGGAATGGCAGAAGGTCCCTTCCTTCACTGAGCCGTTTCCCGGTGGTGTCGGCAAAGGCGGTCATTTCACGCATCAGCTGCGCCAGTTCGCTTTTGGCAGGCAGATCCCCCTTCACGATCCGCACCGTCTCCGCCGCGGGCGGGGCGGGTGGTGCTTCGGACTTCCGGCTGGAAGAACATGCGAGGAGAAAGAAAAGCGCAGTGGCGACGCCTATTACGCCAATGCGCTGTACGGAGGATTGTTGGATCGAATGCATGGATCGTCGTTGTTTGTTCATCTTCGCCTGACAAGGTGGCCGAAGTCTATTCCGGCCCGAAGATCGTGAAGACCGCGCGATACATGGCAATAAATTACGTGCAGTCCATCGATCACGATCGCCGGCGCCTGCTCACCGCGTTGATCCCGCCCGCAATGGTGGTCGCGCTGATGTGGGTGGTGCTGGGCTTCGACATGGTCTATCACCTGGACCTGGCGCGCTTCGGGGTCTTTCCCCGCACCGTCGCAGGTTTGCGCGGTATCGTGTTCGCGCCCTTCCTGCATGGCGGGTTGGAGCATCTGGTGAACAACAGTCTACCCTTGCTACTGCTGGGCTGGTTCACCGTCTACTTCTATCCGAAGGCCGCCGGGCGCGTGGTGCTGGTCAGTTGGCTGACCACCGGGCTGTGGGTGTGGGCCATGGGGCGCGAAAGCCATCACATCGGCGCCAGTGGCATCGTGTATGCCTTGGCGGGTTTCCATTTCTTCAGCGGGCTGTTCCGCAGGCGCATCGCGCTGATGGCCGTCTCCCTGATCGTGGTGTTCCTCTACGGCAGCATGTGGTGGGGCGTCCTGCCCATCCAGCCCGGCGTCAGTTGGGAAAGCCATCTGTTCGGCGGGGTCGTGGGGTCGTTGCTGGCTTGGTGGTACCGCAAAGTGCCGCCGGCCCATGTGCCGCCGCCAAGGGTTGAAGAAGAGGAAGAAGACGAAGAGGAGCCTCCGTTCCCCGGCGGTGATCCCGGTGATGAACAACCTCCTGAACCCCGTGTCGGCCAAGATGGACAGACCGACCCCATGTACGATCCTTCCCGCACCAGCAGCACCTATCCGTGGGAAGGGTAGGGCCAATGGCATAGGGCCGAGTTGTCGGTTGTCAGGCTTAGAAACTGTCTGTTTTGGAATGAACAGTTGCCTTGCAAGTCTTTGGCACTATTCCCGCACCACAACTATGCACCCCGACCGATGGCCGGGTCACTTGTGAGGGGGGGCTGTGTGTCCATCAGCTAATCATCGCACCACCACCAACCGCACCGCCCGCCTGCCCAGCTTAGTGGCCACCACCGCCGCGTACACGCCGGGCGGCTGGGCGGTGAGGTCGATGGTGTTGCCGCTGCCTTGCCATACTTGTTGGCCGGTGGAAGTGTAGACTGCTAATATGTTGGCTGGTAATGAATGGCGGAGGGTGAATTGGCCGGTGGAGGGGTTGGGACCTACTATTGGAGAATCCAAATCCGCATTCTCAGCAAAGCCCAAAGCCAAAGCAGGGCAATCGCATGGCACACCAGGCATGCCAGTTGGTGTAGTGTTGGCATTGTACACATATTCCCCTGCAACGTTGGCGCAAATTCCACGATGCAAGCAAGTCACGTATCTGGAGATATGGACCGGAAGGAGTGCCTAGTCTACCCTGCCAGAAAAAATAGTAAGGAACAAAGCTTCCCGAAGTCACATAGCATTGTGTATGAAGATACTGGCGCCTGACACTGACTTCATTCGCGGATAACACGGTCACTGAATCAACAATAATTCCAGATAGCGAATAGCTCCATCCATCGCAAGCGGGATTGAATGAGTAGACCAGCACATTATGCACCGTATCCCCTGCCAGTGCCGCAGTATCACCTGTGAGGTATTCGGCAGCTGAATCCGGAAGGTACACATAGCCTTTCCCATCAGGACTGGAACGGACAAAATGAGGCATTACGAAATCCCAGCTCCCCGGCTGCCATGAATGATACTCCATGATCCGCTTGTATGTAATCCCTGAGATCAGTGTATCAGATGCCACGGGTATTTCCATATGGACGTTCGGTACCCCGCTATCAGGATACTTCCCATCCCCCAAGCACCAAACAGCGCTCGGATCCGGATAGAACTGCACCAGTGCCCCGCACGAGAAGGCAACGGCTAGTACTAAAAGAGAGTAGCGCAACCTTTCCAAGGTCAGTTGATGATTATCCGGGCTACCTGCTGATCCGATCCGCTTCCTGCCACCACGGTGAAGATGCCATGCAGGTCATGGGTAGTCATTTGAAGCATGGACCCTTCCCCATTGCTCCCGCTAGTCTTCCCGGCCAACCAAGCCTTGCATTCCAAAATGAACAGCCGGGGCGACTTGTGGTTGATGTACAATGCATTCATCCATGCTTCTTCGTGAAGTCTTCGGACTTCACACGTTGAGATCCGACCATCGAATGTACATAACGGTACGGATCGTACACCGAAGATCGTTCCGTCCGGCAGTCTGAATACTGCTTGGTCTTCTTCGGCTGTACTGATCCATGGATGCCACGAAGGTCCCTGTCTGCATTTCTCCGCGCCTCTGCGTCCAAACCCCAACAACCACCTCCGCTCCCCGCTCCCTACACTTGCACCATGGATCCCCGCTTAGAAGCCTTTGAACGCCTGCTGAACATCATGGACGACCTGCGTGCCAAGTGCCCGTGGGACCGCAAACAGACCTTGGAAACGCTCCGGCCGCTCACTATCGAGGAGACCTACGAGCTCGGCGATGCCATCCTGAACAACGACCTGCAGGAGGTGAAGAACGAGCTCGGCGACCTGATGCTGCACAACGTGTTCTATGCCAAGATCGGCGAGGAGAAAGGTGCGTTCACCATGACGGACGTGCTCAATGGCATCTGTGAGAAATTGATCCGCAGGCACCCGCACATTTACGGCGACGTGCAGGTGCAGGACGAGGAGGAAGTGAAGGCCAATTGGGAAAAGATCAAGCTGACGGAAAAGGCGAAGGACGGCACGGAGCAAGGGGAGAAGAGCGTGCTGGAAGGCGTGCCCCGCGGCCTGCCCAGCATGGTGAAGGCGGTCCGCATACAGGACAAGGCCCGTGGCGTGGGCTTCGATTGGGAGCACGCGCACCAAGTATGGGAGAAGGTACACGAGGAATTGGCGGAGCTGAAACACGAGGTGGAGACCCAAAGCGACAAGCAGGCCGATGAGCTGGGCGACCTGCTCTTCAGCATCGTGAACTATGCGCGTTTCCTGAAGATCGACCCGGACGAGGCGTTGGAACGCACCAACCGCAAATTCATCCGGCGTTTCCAATACCTGGAGGTCGAATCCCGCAAGGACGGAAAGAAGCTCGGCGAGATGAGCCTTGCCGAGATGGACGCCTACTGGGAGCGGGCGAAGTCGCGCTGAGCTTCCTCTAACATCAACGTCCACTTCGTGAGACGTTGATGGGACTAGTTCCCTCAGCGATCTCCCAGAGGGGGCCGATACATGTCGGACCTGAGGACACGGAAATGAAGAAGGCCACCCGTGCAGGTGACCTTCTTCCATACCATGTGAATAGGTTATCGCACCACGAACCGCCGTATCACCACGCCTTCTTGCTGTGCCCCTTCACACCGTACCACAGGATGAAGAGGTAGCAGGGCACCATCATCCAATACGCGTGCTGGTGGCCGATGCTTGGCTCCTCGGCGAGCTTACCGTAGACCAACGGCAGGATGGCGCCGCCCGCGATGGCCATGATGAGCAGCGCGCTGCCGGTCTTGGTGTGGCGGCCCAGCCCGGAGATCGCCAAAGGCCATATCGCGGGCCACACCAGCGCATTGGCCAGGCCCAGCAGGGCAATGCAGAGTATCGAGGCGTGTGCCGGGAGCAACGTGGCCGCGATGGTGAGCACTACGCCCAGCACCGCTGAGGCTGCCAAAGCCTTGGCCTGCGAAATGAAACGGGGGATCGCCATGATGCCGATCACGTAGCCCACCACCATGCCGATCAGCGTATAGCTGGTGAGGTGCTTGGCCTCGCTCAGCGGCAGCCCGAGGGACTGGCCGTAAATGCCGATGGTGTCGCCTGCCATCACCTCCACGCCCACGTACAGGAAAAGCGCTATCACGCCGAGCATCAGGTTGGGGAAGGAGAAGATGCTGCGGCCATCGGTGGCCACGCCGGGCGCGTCCACTTCGGGGTCCAGCTCCGGAAGCGGGGAGAATTTGATCATCAGGCCCAAGGCGACGAGGAAGGCTGCCATCACACCGTATGGAAGGATCACGCGCTGGGCCAGCTCATCCAGCTTGGCTGCAAGAAGCGGGCCTTGCAGCGCACTGAGGTCGGCCTGCAGGGTGTCCGCATCGGAAAGGAGCAATGCACCGAGGACGAACGGGGCCAGCACCCCGGCCATCTTGTTGCAGATACCCATCACGCTGATGCGCGCCGCAGCGCTCTCGATCGGGCCCACCACGGTGATGTAGGGATTGCTCGCCGTCTGTAGCAACGACAGGCCCGTGCCGATGACGAACAGACCGGCCAAGAACAGGCCGTATGAGCGCTCTTGCGCGGCGGGGATGAAGAGCAGCGCGCCCAATGCCATGGTGAACAAGCCGTACATCATGCCGCGCTTCATGCCGGTCTTGCCCAGCACCCAGGCCATCGGCAGCGCCGTCACGAAATAGGCGATGTAGAACGCGAACGTGACATAGAAAGGCTCCGCGCCTTCCTTCAGCTCGCAGACGATCTTCAGATAGCTGATCAGCGGACCGTTGATCCACGTCACAAAGCCGAAAAGGAAGAACAACGCGCCGATAATGACGACGGCGGAAGTGGTGTGCGTTTTCCCGGACATGCGATGGACTCTGGCGGTGAAAGTATCCGGCCAAGGATGGCCCACCGACGATCGCTCAAGCAGTTATGCGCAGGGAAGTGTGGGAATGTGGTGGACACTATGTGGGATCGGTTGTTTGGTACCGGGTACCGAGTAATGAGTACCGAGTACAGGGCATCAGGTTCCTAACACGACCCTTCAGATACCCTGTACCAAACAAATAACTCTGTCCCTCTCTTACTCGCAGTCGATCAACAGCTCGTCCGTGAAGAGGTGCGACGCATCGCCTTTGCCGGGATGCCAATCGGGGCAGGGGCCGGCGTACTTGGCGATCACCTTGATGTAGCGCGCATGCTTGTTCAGCAGCTCGGTGGTCATGTCCATGGTCTGCGTTCCTTCCGCCGTGCGCGGCACCGTGTTGGCCACCGTGGCGCTGCTCCAGTCGTGGCCGTTCATGCTCCACGCGAACTGAACGCTTTCCGGGTACCAGATCCAGGAACGCTGGTCCTGTAGCACGCCCAGCCCGAGGTGGTTCAGCGTCTTCATGCTGCCGAGGTCCACCGTGGCCAGCACGTCGGTGCCGAGATAGCCTTGCCAAGCGCCGGTGCGCCAGTCCTGTGCGCCACGGATGCCGTCGATCAAGGCGACCTCACCTGCGGCGGCATACTGCGAGGACCATTGGCTTTCCACTTTTATGGTGCGGTCGGGATCGATCTGCGTGAAGTGCGCGCTGATCACAGGGCTGGTCCGGTCCATGTCCACGGCGATGGCTTTCACCAGGGTGGTGGACGCTACGGTGACCGGTCCATCATAAACAGGGCTGTTACGTGTGGGCTGGCTCCCGTCCACCGTATAATGGATCTGATCATCGGAACGCAACGTGCTGATGGAGACCTCCAGTGGTTGCGTGAAAGCCTGGCTGGACGCAGTGATGATCGGTGCGGAGGGCATATAGCTTGTGATCGGATCGCGCGCCACGGTAGTGATACGTGCTCCTTCCAGCGGTCTCCACATTGCGGCGAGATCGATCCGCAGGTCCATGCCCTTCATGAGCGTGGAGTAGGGGACGGAGCTCAAGCGGCCCGCCTCGCCATTGAGCACCGTGGAGCGGATCAAGCGATCGCCGATCAACTCCCCGCTGCAACGCACATTTACTTCCTTCCCGTTCGGCAGGTGGATGCGGTACGCATGGAACAGCGGCGCATGCAGCTCGAACAAGGGGTCGCCCGGCGCGATCTGGTACAGGCCCAAGGCGCTCATCACGTACCACGCGCTCATCTGGCCGCAGTCCTCGTTGCCGATCAGGCCGTCCGGCGTGTCGTGGTAGAATTCCGTCAGGAGGCGGTCCACCATGCGTTTGGCTTTGTCCTGCCGGGCCACGCGGTCGTACATCCAGGCCATGGCATGGCTCGGTTCGTTGCCGTGCGCATATTGGCCGATCAAGCCAGTGATATCGCTCTGGTCGCGACCGGTGGTCTTGGGGTGCGCTTCGAAGAGCTCGTCCAGGTGCTGTTCCATGCCGCCGTGGCCCGTGGCTTTCAGCGCTCGGTCCAAGCCTTCCACGTCCTGCGGAACGAAAGTGCTGTACTGCCATGCGTTCGCCTCGGTGAAGTCAAAGTTCACCTCGAAGGGATCGAACGGGCCTTTGAAACCGCCGTTGTAGCGGGCGCGGAAGAAGCCTGTTTCCGGATCGAAGAGGTTCCGCCAGTTGCTTGCGCGGTCGAAGAACACCGAAGCCAAACTGTCCTTGTCCATGGCCTTCGCCATCTTCGCGATGCACCAGTCGTCGTAGGCGTATTCCAGCGTGCGGCTCACGCTCTCGCTCTGGTCCTCGCTGCTGATGTAGCCCTTGGCGCGCAAGGCGTTCAGGCCGGCCTCGTCGCGGTCGGCACTGGCTGCCATGGCTTTCAGCGCCAGCTCGGCATCGAAGCCACGGATGCCCTTCAGGTAAGCGTCGGCTATTACGCTCACGCTGTGGTAACCGATCATGCAATCGGTCTCGTTGCCCCAAAGTTCCCACACGGGCAGGCGGCCGCTCTGTGTGTAGATGTCCAGGAATGTCTTGATGAAGTCCACCGTGCGCTCCGGCTCCAGGATGGTGAACAGCGGATGTTCGGCCCTGAAGGTGTCCCACAGGCTGAAGACGGTGTACACGTTGTGCTTCGCGGTGTGGACCTTGCCGTCGTTGCCGCGGTATTGGCCGTCCACATCGTTGAAGAGGTAGGGAACGAGCAGGCTGTGGTAGAGCGCGGTGTAGAAGATGCGTTGCTGCTCCGGTTCACTACCCAGCACCTCGATGCGGCCCAGTTCTTTGTCCCAGGCATCTTCGGCCTGCTCGCGCACAGCATCGAATTCCCAGCCGGGCACCTCGGCCTCCAAGTTCTTCCGCGCACCTTCCACGCTCACCGCGCTGATGCCCACTTTCACCAGCACCGGCAGGCTGTCCGAGGGAAGTGCGATCACGGCCTTGGTACTGTCGGTGAGTACGGGGTCCAGTATCACCTTGCGATCGATACGGATGCAGAAGAAGAGCCGCTGGTCGCGTGCCCAGGAGCTGCTGCGGCGCTCCCCGACGATCTCGCTCATGCCGGTCTGCTTGATCGAACTGGCCAACAAGCGGTCCCGGTGCCGGAGATCGATCACGATGGAACGCTCGTCGGCCTTCGCGAAGTAGTAGCGGTGCAGGCCCACGCGCTTGGTGGCGGTGAGTTCCACGTCGACGTTGGGATCGTCCAGATGCACTTTGTAATAGCCCGCGTGCGCTTCCTCCCGCTGATGTGAGAAACGGGAGCGGTATTCCTCCGGCTTCGTGGTAAGGCCGCCGCTCAAGGGCATCAGCAGTACATCGCAGAGGTCCGAGACGCCGGTGCCACTGAGGTGCGTATGGCTGAAGCCATAGATCAGGCTGTCGCTGTAGTGGTAGCCACCGCAGCCGTCCCATTCCACGGGGTCGATGCGGGTATCGGGGCTCAACTGCACCATCCCAAAGGGCACGCACGGACCGGGGAACGTATGCCCATGGCCGCCGGTGCCGACAAAGGGGTTCACCAGTTCAGTGGCGTAGTTGGTGGCCCAAGTGGTGGTGTCCTGCGCGTGAAGGACCGCAGGGGCGAGGAGGAGCGCGGAAAGAAAGAGCCTGTTGAGCATTGGCCGAAAATACGGGTCTGAGGTTCACCGCCACTACGCCACGACGCAACGAACGCGCAACGCCTGAATGAGGGCTTTTTTAATACGTGGCGTTACCGTGGCGTCGTAGCGCCGTTGCGGTTTTCTTCCCTTCCTCACAATGTCGTCAGCGCCGCAGCACCAAGTATCGCCGCATCATCATCCGGCAAGGCAGAGGCCACCAGGTCCACGCGACCGTGGTAGATGTTCAGCAGGTATTCCTGGAAGCGCTCTTGTAACGGGACCATCAACAGATCACCGCTGCGCGCTATCCCGCCAAAGAGCACGATGCGCTCCGGACCGGTGACGGCCACTGCGTTCGCCAAGCCCACGGCTAACCAGCGCGCAGCATGGCGGAAGGTCTGCAACGCCGCCGCATCGCCTTGTTCAGCGGCTTTCGCAATGCACAGCACACCTTCCTCCTTCAAAACTTCAGCATCGCCATCCAGTTCCAAGAACGTCTGCCGCAACCCGCGGATGCTTACATAGGCTTCTAGGCAGCCTTTGCGCCCACAAGTGCAATCGCGGCCGTCGATCACGATCGTCATGTGGCCCAATTCGCCCGCATTGCCGTGGCTGCCAAGCACCAGTTGGCCGTTCACGATAAAGCCGCTGCCCACGCCGGTGCCGAGCGTCACCAGCAGCAGGTCGTTCAAGCCTTGGCCTACGCCATAGCGCCATTCACCAAGTGCCGCCGCGTTGGCGTCATTCCCCAGCACGCTGCGGATGCCGGTGCGTTCTTCCACCATCCGCGCCAAGGGCACGTCGTTCTTCCAAGGCAGGTTCGGTGCCATTTCGATGATGCCCGTGTGCTGGTTGGCGTTGGGAGCGCCTATTCCAATTGCTTGAATTTGGTGATCGGTAGCTTGTGATCTGTGATCGGTGCCGAGTTGCAGAGCCGCCTCCGCCAGTGCATCGGCAAAGGCGAATTCATCCGCATGGCCCGTGGTGGGGATGCGCGTGGTGGCGATCACGCGACCGTTGTCCACTACGCCGATCTTGGTGCTGGTACCGCCGATGTCGATGCCGATGATCATGCGGAAGGGAAGGAGGTCATGCTTGTTGAACGCCGGGTTTGGAGCCGTTGAAGCCGAACCACGCCAGGTACGCGTAGCACAACAGCGGCAGGAAGAAGCTGAGGTGCATGGCCCGTTCCGGGGTGCCGTGCTGCTGGAGCACATCGATCAATGCGCCTTGTGCCAGCGGGATCAATGCGCCACCAACGATCATCATCACCAATAGGGAACTGCCTTGGCCGGTGTCGCCCTTCAGGCCGTCGATGGAGAGGGTGAAGATGTTGCTCCACAGGATGGAGTTGAACAGGCCGATGGCGAGGATGGTCCACAAGGCGACCGCGCCGCTGCTCAGCATCGTGACCACCAGCAGGCCAGCTGCGATGCACGCGAACAGCCCCGTGGCGCGACCCGGCTTGCGGCCCGCGATGAGGAAGGCGCCCATGTTCGCGGCGATCAGCACCGCCAGCGGCCAGAGGTGCTGTAGGGACAATCCTCCGCCCAAGTGGTTCACGATCCAAAGCAACAGGAACATCGCCACGCCGATAAAGCCTAACACCGCCACGCGTTTAGACTCCATTGAAGCGGTCGCTCAATGCCACAGCGCCTAAAAAGCGCCCGCACATGGCACCGCCCCAGTAGAGGCTCAGGTAGTTCTTCGCGTCGTTGTGCGAAAGCCCCAGCACGCCGTCCAGCCCAACGAAGCCGATGATGAGGCTGCCGATAGCGACTTCCGCGCCCACGTAGCAGAAGATGGCGATCATGCCATTCCGCAACTGCCGGTGCCGTAAAGCGTTCCTACGCTCATGGACCTCCGTGCGTGGTGGCTCGGGGAGGGTAGTGAAATACACCCAGACCGCTTGCAGCAAGAGCAGCAAGGCAAAGAAGGCATACGGCCAACGCACCGCCGCATCGCCTTTGAAAAGGTCGAAGATCAGTGTGCCACCGATCAGCGGGGCCAGTGTGGTGCCCAAGGAATTGAAGGCCTGCGCCAAGTTCAGTCGGCTGCTGGCTGTTTCTGCCGGGCCGATGATGGCCACGAACGGATTGGCCGCGATCTGCAACAGTGTGAAGCCAAGGCCCAGCACGAACAGCGCGATCAGATACAGACCGTACACATTGACATAAGTCGCCGGCACGAACAGCGCACTGCCGAAGGCGCTCAGCACCAATCCCGCGATCAGCCCGCGTTTATAGCCGATGCGCTGGATGGGGTCCTCGCCGCCGCGCGAGATCAAGTAGTAGCCCAACGACCCCAGGAAATACGCCCCGAAGAAGCAGAACTGCACCAGCATGCTCTGCCACCAGCTCAGCGTGAACACGGCCTTGAGGTGCGGGATCAACACATCGTTCATCACCGTCATAAAGCCCCACATAAAGAAGAGCGTGGTGAGCACCGCCATGGGCCATGCGATGCGGGCGGACGGAGAGGAAGGGCTTGCGGTCATGCGGTGGATTCCGAAGCAATGATACGGGCAGTGAGCGTACCGGCCTTGGATGGATCGGCTCCATTGATCCGACGAACAGGATCAAGCTTGAATGCGGATCGCAGGACTTGTTCCACTATGCGGAATGTCGCAGATGGGCGCAGATGATGCCCCTTTGCGGGGTCTGTTCCGGGAACTTCTGTCGCAATCCCTACCATGCCGCCCGCAGCAGGCCCAGCAGGTCATCCTCGGAATACGCAGTCCCGGTCCCGTCCTTTTCCTTTTCACTGGCCAGGGCATCATATGATCCGGTGACTCCAGCATCTTCCGCCACTTCAGTCGGACTGACAGGGTAGGCTCTGGTGCTGGTCACTTTCGCAGCACGTGCGCGGTTTTCGTTGGCCGTAATTGTGTTTTCATTGTCCATGTGCTCCGTATGACCTGTCGCCGCAGGTTCGTCCGCCATTTCAAAGCGGGCATCAGCTACCGGGGGAAGGGCAGTGGAGGCCACAACGGTCTCCGCTACAGTGGCACCTGCCGATGCTTGTTCCTGATGGATGTCGATATTCTCAGCCTGCTTATCCAAGCTGAGCGTCGTGGTGATCTCGCTGGATCCCATTGATCGCTCGTCCTCATCGGTGGCCGTTGCCGGTCGCAACTGTTCCTCTTCCAGGTTTGTTTTGGCGGGGGCGACAGGTGCAGGCGTTTCCTGCTTCACTTCCGCCAACGCCTTGTTCTCTTTCGTTCCCATGGCATTCCAGGTCATCAGCGTGGCGAAGACCAGCACGGCCACGGTGCCCAAGGCCAGCGCGGGACGCCAGTACATCGAAGGACTGGAAGGCAGCAGGAAGCCGCCCACGCTGTTCAGCCAGATCCGCCATTGGGGTTGCTGTTGCATGCGGAAGGCCGCCAGCACGCGCTCGCGCACCGCCGGGTCCGCGTCCATCGGGGCGTGGTCGCGCTTGTCCTCGCGGACGTGGTGCAGCAGGGCGCGCATCCGCTCGTATTCCGCGCGGCCCTCCAAGTGGCGCAACGCATAGGCGCGTTCCTCCTCCAGCAGCTCGTCGAAGCCGCGTTCGAGCATCAGGTGCTCAAGGTCCTCGGGGTCGTATCGTTCAGGGCGTTCCATCTTTTTCATCGCGGCCTCACAACAGGGTCCGCTTGTTTAGGTCGTGGGTCGAATTCCGGCATGCTGGCGGCCAGCTTTTTCACCGTGTAGAAGAGGCGGCTTTTCACTGTGCCTTCGGAGATGCCGAACACCTCGGCGATCTCCTTGATCGCCATGTCCTCGTGGTGCCGCATCACGAAGGTGGCCTTGTGGTCGGGCTCCAACTTATCCAGTTCCTCCTCCAGTTTGGCACTGAAGAGCGCGCGGTCCACGCCGATGCCACCGGCCGCTTCCACGGTGTGGTTGTTGGTGGCCTTCAGCTCCGGAACGGCCGCCGTGCGCGTGGCCATGCGGCGGTATTCGTTCTTGCACATGTTGTTCGCCACGCTGTAGAGCCAGGTGCGGAAGGGCCGCTCAGGATTGTAGCTATCGGGCTTCTGCGCGATCTTGGTGAAGAGGTCCTGCAGAAAATCCTCCGCGCGCTCCCGGTCCTGCCACAGCATGCGGTGGAAGTAGGCGAGGAGCTTGCGCTGGTAGCGGTCGTAGAGCACGGTGAAGGCGCGCTCGTCGCCGCGCACGGTGAGCTCCATGAGCCGCTCATCGCTCAGGTCCACGGGGTCGGTGCGGAAGAGGCCCATGCACCTTAATGTTGAAGGATGCCCAATTTGTAGAGGTCCTGTGTGGCACCGGTGGCCACCGCCATCTGGCGCAGCTCATGCTCCAGCAGTGAGGCCCCGGCCTCATTGCCGCTAATGCGATATTGGTAGAGCAGGATGGCGCCCGGCAGGAGGTAGTTCCGGCTGAGCGGCCCCGCGTCCAACGGCTTCTTCATCGCGGCCCAATGCTGTGCAAGCAGGGCATCATCGTTCAGTTTGGCAGGCCCTACGCGGAATACCGCGCCCACCGCATGCAGTTGGCCCTTGAAGGCGTCCAACCAGTTCCGGTCCAAGCTCAGGGCGAAGTACACCGGACGTGTGCCGGAGCGCAACATGCCCTTCGCGAAGTCCGGCCCGGCGGTGGGCACAGGGCCAGAGGCATCGGCCTGTTGCCAGGTGCGCTGCCGGTAGCCGGGATTCCGCCAACAGGCGCCGGTCCACGATGAGCACGCCCGGCTTGTCGTTCCGCTGTACTTGCTCCACCACGGCGGGCTGGGTGTCCATGTCGCCATTGGTGAAGAGGATGCCGTCAGAGGGCAGGCTCAGCAGCACATCTTCCGCAGCGGCTTTCAACTGAGGGACGACCCCGCCGCGCCGCTGCATTTCACCGCTCCACTTTTTCAGCTCGGCCGCATCGCCGCCCAGCATGGCCTTGGAGAGCATCGGCGCCAGCAGCTCGGTGCGTTCAGGGGCCAGCTTGTATGCTGTCTCCAACTCAATGAAGGCAGCAGCTTTCGGGAATTCCACGAAGTAATCCGCCAAGTGCTGCTCGAAGCTCCCCGGCGCGGTGGTCCTGATGTCATTCGCGATGCGGTCCAGTTGGGCCTTGTCCGCCGTCTTCAGCACACCGTTGTTGTTGCCGATCATGGCGTTCTGCTCGCTGCGGAGCCAGTTCAACTGCATCAGCGCATTGCTCGGCGCGTTGGTGTTGGCGTCCTTCCATTGCGCGGCCTGCGTATTGGCCACGTTGTTGTCCCAGCCGCCTTGCAGCACGTTCACCGGCGGGGGGGGCGGGGCATCTTGCTTCCGGTCCTGCGCCTGGGCCACGCCCAGCAACGGCGGTAGCACGAGTAGAAAGATCAGGATAAGCCTGTTCATGGTTTGGGTTTCGAGGGGCTGTACACGCCAGTCCGTGGGAGGTTCAAAGATGGGGGTCACGGGACCGGTTCATCACTGCTGTTCCAGGAATCCGGAGGCTCGGCGGGCTGTTCCCACAATTCAAGACGAAGCTAACGGGGGAGCGTCGTTGTCCCCTTTCAACTTCTCGATCCGGGACGCGATGGCGGATGGCTGCCGTTCCAGCAGGCCGCTGATGGCCAGCTGCGCCATGCCGCGCTTGATCATTTCCTGGAAGAGGCTGTCTTCTTCCGGGGACCAGCGGAGATAGGCGCGCGGGTATTTCTTCCGCACCCGTTCAATGGTGCTCATTTCCTCTTCCGAACTATCCTCCTGCGGCTCGATCACCGCCACGCGCTTGCCCCATTCCTCCTTGATCCGCTCCAAGCCCTTCTCCGGCACGGTGCTGTGGACCAGGTCGGCGATGCGGAGGATGCTATGGCTCTCCTGCACCATTTGGCCATAGGCCTCGGCATCGTGGAGTGCGTTCAGTAGCACGCCCATTTCGCGGTTGCTTCGCTCCGAGCCGCCAAGCAGGTTCAGACTGGTCACCACGGCCTCGCGCTCGTTGAAGTAGCATTTGGCGTGCAGCTCCCGCAGGAAGTACAGCTTCATGTTGGGCAGCGTGCGCAGGTCGCGGAACACGCCCAAGTGCATGGGCTTCTTGCCGAAGATGAAGGTCGATCTCCACCCCGCGCTCGGCCGCATCCCGCAGGCGTTGCAGGTGGACGATGCGCGGCGCGACGAACGCCGAGATGAGGGTGAGCGACCGCTCCGACTCGCGGATCACCCGCTCAATGGCCGCGCTGCTGTCGGTGGTGGTGAGAAAATGGGCCATGTGCTAGAAGGGGATCACAAGAGAGGTCTCTGACGCTGGTGCATCAATCCCATTGGTCGTTGGTTAGCAGGTCCGGGTTCAAGCGCCCGGCCTGTTGGCGCAGTTCGAAGGCGCGTTGTGTTTCGCCGAGTTTTAGCAGCACTTCAGCCAAGCGGTACATGCTTTTCGCATCAAAGGGGTCGACAAACACCAAGTGCTCGTAGATGGCACGTGTGCGTTCCGTGAGCCCGGTGCGTTGCAGGCACCGTGCGCTGAAGTAGGCGGCATCGCGTGCGTGCGGGTTGGTGTTATCGATGAAGCCGAGGAACAATTTTTCGGCCTGTAGGCAATCGCCTTTCCGGTAGACCCGCGTGGCGTTCAGCCATGCCGTATCGGCCACCGGCAGATCGTTGCGCGGGGTGGCCACGGCGGCGAAGACCTCCTCCATGGGCAGGGCGAAGTTGAGCGCCTGCCCGCCGCCGTCAGCATGCCACGCCATGGGCAGGCCGAGCAACCGTGCTTTGCTGTCCACCAAGGCGCCGCCGCTGTTGCCTTCGCTGATGGGCGCGGAAAACTGCAACAACTTGCGCGCCGTTCTTCCGAAAGGCCGTAGCCCGCTCACAAGCCCGTAACTGATCACCCGTTCCGCGCCGTTCGGATTGCCGATCGCATAGGCATCCGCTCCCGTGGGTATGGCATCGCTGGTGATCGTGGCAAGCGTCGGCACGGACTTCCACGCTGCTGCAGGCTCGGTGCCCAGCACCTGTACCACCACGAGGTCGCGTGCTTCATCGGCCGTGATCACCGCGCCCAACCGCAAGGGCACGTCGCCCAAACGCGCTGCGATGCTGCCGCCGTTCTTGAAGCCGTGGAAGCAGGTGAGCAACCAGCCTTGTTCCTTCAGCACCACGCCGCTGCTGCGCAGGCGGTGCAGGCTGTCCGCGCTCAGGGTCTCCACCCAGGCTACGGCGCCGCTTGCTTGTGCGAACACGCGTACACCTGCATCCTGCGCTGCACAGGGCAGTGCAAGCGTGCAGAGCAGCAGGGGTGCCATGTGCTGGTGTATCCTCATGCTTTCCCTTTTACAACTGCGATCCACTGACCCGTTTTGTCCATCTTCACTTGCCGTGTTCCTGTCCGTATCACATGACCGACCGACCCGCTACAAGTGAATGATCCGCCATGCGCCACGCAGCACCAGCACGAAGACGAAGGTACCAATGAGCAGGTCCGGCCAACGTGCGCCGGTAAGGGCCACCATGCCGGCGGCTGCCAGCACGCCCACATTCACTTTCGCATCGTTGCTGGTGAAGATCCAAGAGGCTTGCATGTGTACCTCGCCATCCTTGGCTTTGCGCAGGAGGTAGAGGCAGACCAGGTTGCCCGCCAAGGCGAATACCGATACCACGGCCATGGCGATCGGTTCCGGTGGGTCTACGGAAACGATGGTGCGGCGCAGCACCTCGGCGAAACCGAGCGCGGCCAAGCCGAATTGCAAGTAGCCGCTGCCGTGCGCCACGCATTGCTTGGCCGTTGCGGTTTTGCCAATGGCCCACAGACTAAGACCGTACACAACGGCATCGGCACCCATGTCCAGCCCGTCGGCCACCAGGCCCATGCTGTGCGCCAACCAGCCCACCACGCTCTCCGCAACGAAGAAGCCCGCGTTTATAGCGAATACCCAGAGCAGTGTGCGACGATCGGTGCTGGCCATGCCTTCTTCTATTTTCTCACTCGCGGAGGGTCTCTCGAAGAGGACCCTGCGTTTGATGGTCGATGACGCAGGGTCCCGAGGCGGAGACCCTGCGGGAGGGTTAACCATGACCCGTCCTGAAAAAAGTTTACAGGTTTAGGTTGGTGTCCGAAGATAGGTTTACAGTTGGTTGATCGTCCTGATCTGGGTTTACGGTCGATCTTTTCCGGTAGTAGTTTTTCCAAG
The DNA here is from genome assembly GCA_963706125.1 of uncultured Flavobacteriales bacterium. Classification (GTDB taxonomy): domain Bacteria; phylum Bacteroidota; class Bacteroidia; order Flavobacteriales_F; family PHOS-HE28; genus PHOS-HE28. The sequence goes on along the minus strand of CAVPLQ010000003.1, from coordinate 104,015 downwards.
TACGCTTTACTGGCATCGATCCGAAGTGGACCTGGTCCGGGGTGAACATGCTGATGCTTGCGTGTGGTCGTCCTCCATTGTAAGGAGCTACTGCTCGATCCAGTGCAGCTCGAGCTTGTTGGACCGTATCCACTTGGTCGAGGTCCAAGTACTCTTGCTTGAGGATGCCATTGAGCCTTTCGGCCACCGTATTCTCCGAGGGATCGATGAAATGAATGGGTAAGCGTGTGGAAGGTCCTATACCACTGTCCGTCCCGATCGAATTGGACGGCCACCCCGTCGTCCTTGTTGTGGTCTCCGGAGCGGAAGCCGCTCACAGTGCTGCTGGGGATCATCTCGCCGATGGTGGATAGAGATGATGCCACGGTCCTTATTCGTAGCCCGGATCGGTCGTCCTTCAGCTCTCTGTTCACATTTGGGGTATGATCCCGATGGTGTCGAGAAACAAGGGTTCCATAGCTTGGAACCCCGAAGAACATAGCATGAAACGGACAACCTCTTTCCTCCTCCCACTAGTTATGGTCCTGCTCTTTCAAGGATGTAAGAAGGACAACCCCGAACCGGATGTCACGACGCCGCCGATCGCATCTGGTCTCACGGTGAACATCACGGGGACGGTTGTAGGTGACAACGGTGCCTTCATCACGGGGGCTCAGGTGGAGGTCAACGGCCGCACGGCGACCTCCGGAGACCGAGGCCTATTCCGGATGCTGAACGTTCCTGCCAACGATGGGAGGAATTTCCTGAAAGTACATAAGTCAGGGTACTTCTTTGGAGGCAGGAATTTCTATGTCTCTGAGTCCGGTGAGGTCGGTGTAAAGGTCAAGCTGGTCCCTCGAATGCTCACGGGTACATTCAACGCAAGTGCGGGTGGAGAGGTTGAGACCAGTGATGGTCTTAAAGTCGTTATCCCTGCCAATTCCATTGAAGGAGGATATCAAGGACAAGTGAAGGTCTACTCGCGGTTCTATGACCTAACTATCCCTGAGTCGATCTTGGAGGTGCCAGGGATGGAAGGGATGGACCTTAATGGTGACGATGTACTTCTACTATCCTATGGCATGGGCAGCTTCGAACTGGAAAACACCAGTGGAGACCTGCTACAGCTAGCGAATGGGGCAAGTGCGGAGTTGACCGTACCGGTGCCCAGTTCTATCCTAGGCACGGCGGGGCCAAGCATACCGCTGTGGTATTTCGATGAAGCGCTTGGCACATGGATGGAAGAGGGATCCGCTACGCTACAAGGAGGTAACTACGTGGGCGAGGTTGGTCACTTTTCGGTCTGGAATTGTGATAACCCGATGATCGCGAGCAGATACAATGTGATCATCACGTGTGGCGGAACGCCGTACGCGAACCAGGTCGTTGCTGCAAAGGTCGATGGCATTATGATAGGCACTGAAATGACACGTTCTGATGGTGTCTGGGTGGATATCATGCCACCGTTCGCCACCGTAGAGGTATATGCGCTCCCCGGTGGTGCGAACGCCGGGTCGTATTTCTTGGGCTCATTCCAAACAGGTCCTGCTTTTACTGGTCTGGAGACATTGTCGTTCGAAAGTATGTGCGGTCCGCATGCCTCGGTATCCGGTTGCGCGGTCGATGGGTCCGGTATCCCCGTGACCAACGGCTACATGTACCTCGCATTCGATGACCTATACACCGAACCGGTGTTCTTTGATGCGACTGGCTGTTTCCACACCTCCTACTTCGACTACACGCCAGGGCAAATGAGTTCAGGTGCATCGATAGTGGCTTGGGATCTCGATAACTTCATTATGGCGAACGGCCCCACCGTGCTTTTCAATGATGTACTCAATGTGCTTCCCGAGCCGATCGTGATCGGAGGTTCGACCGCTTCGGTCAATGGGCGTATCTACGTGAGCGACGACTCGAGTGAGAGCTTCTTCTATTGTTTGGATGCTGCGAATGGCAACTCGATCTGGACAGCGAACGTTGGTCTAGGACTTACGGATGCCTCTGCTGCGGTGATGGACAATAGAGCGTACATCGTAAGGTCCGGCAGGCTGTACTGCCTCAACCCCTTCGATGGAACAGAGATCTGGAGCAACAGTCTACCCGAAGGCATCTCTCCTTTTGTGGAGAACGGTGTGGTATACGTCAGTCAAGCCAGTGGCCTCGTGCGCGCACTTGATGGAGGTACCGGTGCGCAACTCTGGAGCACGGATCTGGGTGCTGGTGTGTGGAGTGCGCCTACGATATCGGGTGATCTCTTGTACTGCTCCGCAGGGACGGCCTCTCCTGGCGTTCGTGCATTGAACAAGAATGACGGGTCGTTGGTCTGGGATTTCCAAACGCCCGCCCGTGTCAAGTCCTCTCCATGCGTGGCAGGTGGAAAAGTGTTCTTCGGTTGCGATGATCAGGAGCTCTACGCTGTTGATGCACTCACCGGTGCGCAGGTCTGGCAGGCGACGTTCGATAACGGCGCATCGCAACTCGGAAGCCCTACGGCCGGCAATGGCAAGGTGTATATTCAATCCACCAATCACGTCAGGGCATTCGATATGAATAGCGGGAGTGAGGTGTGGATGGCGAATGTGCTCAGCACCTCTTCCGGCGCGAATCCGTATCTCGATGGCAACAGGCTCTTCGCACGTGCAGGCAGTGGCCCGATCTCGTGCTTCAATGCAAGCAATGGATCCCTGCTGTACGAAATAGGCCCAAGCGGGGTCGCGAACAATTCGGTCGCCAAGGACTTCACCGTTGTGGATGGGGTGCTCTTCATGCATCGCCATGAAGCACCTCAAACCATAGAGGCACGCAACGCGCAGACCGGTCAAGTGATCTGGACCAGCCCACTACTGGCGAACATGACCGCGGCCATCGTTGTGGTGGATGATAATGGCGTGGCGCACTATTCCACCCTTAGTGGTATGCAACAGTGAACGAAACAGGACCGAGCGACTGCCAATGATCCAACTTTCTCGGGCCCACCCGGAGGCTGGGGCAGCGCTCATCAAGATCGCAGTGATAGCCAACGACTCTCCGGTCCCACTCACCACCACCAAGAGGACCATTCCGATCCCCTATTCATGGACTACTCCGTTCACCGTCATCGAGATCGGGATCCCGGGCTTCAGCGTGCGGTAGATGATGCAGCTGCGCTTGGTCGCGCGGATCAGCGTTTCCAGCACTTTCGCGCTCAATGATCCGGCGTCGATCGCCGCTTCCAGGTGCATGCTTTGGAACGCCACCGGTACCGACCGGTCCAACATCAATGTGCCACGGACATCCGCTATAGCGGAGACGTTCACCTTCGTGGCGACGAGTTCGATGCCGAGCCTTCCGGCGATCATGCGCAAGGTGCTTTCGAAGCAGACCGCCAGCGAAGCGCAAAGGAGATCACCCGGGTTCGGCGCATCATGGTCGCCGCCTACCGCGCGGTGTACGCCTACTTTGAAAGGGACCTGGAGTTCATCATTGATCGAGACCTCCGTACGGAAGGGGTCGTGGAGGTTCTTGCCGATCACCTCTGCGCGATCGGTGACCAGGGCAAGGCTTGGGTCGTTCGTGTAGCGCTCTTGCAACTTCTCCTGCCGCAGGAATACCTCCGTCTTGTTCTTGATCAGTTTCGTGCGTTGCAGGAGGTGCTTGACAAGGAATGTTCGGTTGGACATCGTATGGGGTGTTGGTACGATGCAAAGTTTCGTAGCACATTCCTGGCGGGATCCGCTCTGCGGCCCAGATGATGTGCTCCACGGTCCAAGCCGCTGAAGTGCCTGGTATCGCGCGCTCAGGAGAGAAGGGCGGCCGAACGGAATTGGCTAGGCGTTCGCTTGTAGCGGTCCTTGAAGACGCGAACGAAGTGCGAGGTGTTCTTGAAGCCGCTCTGGTGGCACACCTCGTTGATGGTGAGGTCCTCGCCGAGCAGTAGGGTCTTGGCGTGTTCCAGCCGTTTAGCGATCAACCACTTCGAAGGCGTTGTGTTGAAGTGCGCTTGGAAATCCCGTTTGAAGGAGGAGAGGCTCCGTCCGCTCAGCTTCGCGAGGTCCGCCATGCTCAGCTCGTGCAGGAAGTGCTTGGACATGACGTCCTCTAAGTTCGTCCTGGTCGTGTTGTGGATCTGGTGGAAGAACTGACGTACGGCGCTGTTCCCGGGGTCCAGTACGATGTTGAACAGCAATTCCTTGAACTTCAATTCCACCAGCTCCTTCGGGATGGCATCGCCCTTCTTCAGGTACTGGAACATGCTCTGGATAAGTACCTGGATCTCGGCGTTGGAATGGATCGGGACCGCCTCGCGTTGGCTGGTGTTGCTGTCCTTGTCCGTACCCTTCGGCAATTGCTCGGCCACGAACGTTCGGATGAAGGTGTCGCTCAGGAAGAAGAGCATGACACAGTATTCCTCCTCGAGGTACTGCTTCGTGGTGTACACCCCTTTGCGGGTCAGCAGGGCATCGCCCGCATGCAGCGCATAGGTCCCTTCGGCGGTGAACCAGTCCTTGCGCCCGTTGATCACATAGGTGATCACATGCGATGGCGACCACAGCTGGAACTCCTCCACGTTCAGCGGACACTTGTACTCCACGAAGAGGTACTCCCCGCCCACCAGCTTGTTGTAGCGCGGGTGCTCCTTGAAGTATCTATAGATGTCGATGATCATGCTGCCACGATGAGGACCTGATCCGAGAGAAGGAATGGCATGCGCTGGTATTGCCACAAGTTAAGGGCTCGTACAGGGCCGGTCGTAGGTCCTGGATCTCGGATGCCCAGAACCGATGGCGCTTCGCGAACCGTACGCTGGACCATTACTCCTTCACCTTGGTCACCACCTCCACGGTCTCATGTAGCGTGCGATGCACGGGGCATCGATCGGCGATCTCCATCAGCCGATCGCGCTGGGTAGCGTCCAGGTCGCCGTGGAGTTCGATCATGCGTTCGAAGCGATCGATCTTACCGCCAGTGCCTTCATCGCATGTTGCGCAGTCGTCCGCGTGCACTTTACCATGCTGCAGGTACACGTAGGCTTCCTGTAGGTCCCACTTCTTCCGCTGGGCGTACATCTTCAAGGTCATGGCGGTGCAGGCCCCGAGTGCGGCGCTGAGCAGGTCGTAGGGCGATGGGCCGTAGTTATTGCCGCCCGCGCTTACCGGTTCGTCGGCCGTGATCGCATGGCCCGACGCGCGGATCTGCGTGGTGAAGCCTTCGTTGGCGATGTGCGCCACCACGGGCATGTCGCTCGCCGGTAGCTCGTTCGGTGCCACCACAGGTAGATAACGCTGCACCCAGGTTGCGATCATCGCACCGGTGTAGTTGGAGTCCTTCGCGTCGCTCAGCATGTGGTCGGCACCATCCAAGGACAGGAAGCTTTTCGGGTGCATCGCAGCCATATACAGTTCCGCCGCATTGTCTATCCCCACGATGCGATCCTGCGGACTGTGCGCGATCAAGATCGGCTTGCGCAAAGCCTTCAGGGTCTCCGAGAGCTCGCGCCCTTCAAGGTCCTCCAAGAACGAGCGTGCGATGGTGAAGGGGCGCCCACCGATGTTCACTTCTGCACTGCCTTCGGATTCGATCGTCTCCACCGCTGTTCCGAACAACGCACGGATATGCCCGATGTGGCCCGGCGCACCGATGGTGGCCACCGCCTTGATGCTTGCAGCCGACGCACCGGCAACGATCGCAGCGGCACCGCCCAACGAATGTCCGATGAGCAGGGTAGGAGCGGTATATTCCTGTTCGAGATGCGCCATGGCCGCATGCAGGTCGGCCACGTTGCTGCTGAAGTTGGTCTCGCTGAACTCGCCTTCGCTTTGGCCCAATCCGGTGAAATCAAAACGCATCACCCCGAAGCCATTGGAGGTGAGCGCCCGGCTGATGTTCCGCACCGCGCTCAGGTCCTTGCTACAGGTGAAGCAGTGCGCGAACAAGGCGAAGTGCAACGGCTTGCGATCGGCGGGTAGATCGATGCGTGCGCTGAGCTGCGCTCCGCTATCGTTGGTGAAGGTGGTCTTGGTGCTTTTCATGCGATGGGGGAAGGTACGGTGGTCGCTCGCCGTTGCCCCAGGCGGCGACAGTAGCCCATTCGCGGCGACCACGACCAAGCGTAGCCGCCCCTCTCCGGTGGTTCTGGCCTGTGCTTAGAAGTGGCCTGTCTTCGCATGGCGGTGAGCGTTGGCACCGGGGTCCAACGAGGGCTGGAGAAACTGTCAGATCTCAACCTCATCCGGCTGCTCCTTATTGCGCGGTTCGGCAAGCGTCCCGTTCTGATCGTCCATTTCGATGGACCGGAATGCCCGTTCGTTCCTGATGTTCTCCGACCTCATGTTCCGCCACCAGAGGTTCACGAACAGCTTCAGCAAAGAGGTGTCCCTGAACAGCCAGATCGAGATCATCCGGATGAAGTGCCGTTTGCCGAAGAAATAGTCCATGATCGCTTTTCGGGCAACAATGATCTCGGCGTGCGTGTAGTGCTTGAACTTGGTGGTAGGAATGTCCTTGCGCAGCGCGTTCCAATCGGTAGGCGCGCGGCCTTCCGCAGCCAATTCCTTGTAGAGGGTCGTTCCCGGCCAAGCCGTCATGTAAAAGACCCGCACATAATCCACCTTGATCCGCTTCAGCTCCTTGATCAGCGTGAGGTGGTAGCCGCTGCTCTGGTTGTCCATTCCCAGAATGGTGGATGCGATGACAACGATCTTCTGCTTGTGGATCTTCTTCACGATGTCCTTGTAATCGACATTCAAGTTGTGCTTCTTGTTGATGGACTTGAGGGCTTCCTCGTCCGTGGCCTCGAAGCCCACGAACACCCCTCTGCAGCCCGCCTTGTACATCAGTGCCATCAGTTCGGGCTGGTCGGCAATGTTGGTGGATGCCTGGCAGCCCCAGATGAACTTGAATTTCCGAGCGATCATTTCCCGCAGCAGCACCTTGCGGTCCTCGTAGTCCTTTTCGCTATAGCCGATGAAATTCTCATCGGTGAAAATGACCAGGGCGTGGTCCTTCACGCTCTCCATGTCCTGAAGTACCGTGGCGCGCGGAATGGGCCGGTATTTCCGGTTCTTGTACACCGATAGGTAGCAGAACGAGCAGCTGAACGGACACCCTCTGGATGTCATCAATGAGGGATAGTGGTAGTTCGGATGGATCAAGGCCCGGTCCGGCACGCCCAGATCATCCAAGGGAACATTCATCTTGCCGAAATACGTGGGCTTGATCTCGCCCTTTTCGAAGTCCCGAAGGAATTCCTTCCACGGGCCCTCGCCCTCGCCCTGAATGACCGTATCGAAATGCACCAATGCCTCCTCGGTCATGGCCGTGGCGTGTGCCCCGCCTATCACGCAGGTGATCCCCCTTTTGCGCAGTACATCGGCCAGCGCATAGGCCCTGTTGATGCCCGATGAGAGGGAGGAGAAGGCCACAATGTCGGCAACCACGGTGTGCGGGTCCAGGTCCTCGCCCACATATTCGTCGTACAGCGTGATCCGGTAATTGTCCGGTGTATGCGTGGCCAGATAGGCAAGCGCAAGGGGACTGTAGAGCATTTCGGTCCCCTCGTTCTCCTTGTCGAAAGAAGGGTAGCAGAAGGCTAGTTCGTACATGATACCGTGTCAGTAGTAATAGGCGAGTTTAATGGTTACGCAGCCATCACAGTGCATTGGCCGGCGATCAGGTATAGAAATAGGGGCACTAGGAGAGGCTCTGGACCATGCATGTTACTCTTCTTTCGGATCCACCTGAACGACCACCCCAATGGGTGGCACGAAGCACTTCGCTACGCCGGTGATATCCCTGCACGATCCTTTTCACGGAACCAGCTCTCTCAAGGCAATACTTCGTCGCGTCTGGCCCAACATGCCTGCCACCCGTTCGAGGTTATTCGAGGTATCCTTAACGCCTGAGCCAAAGCGATCTGCAATATGTAGGCCAGGAAGGCAGGAGGACGCCTACGCCAGCGCACCTTCGACAACCACCTCTCCTGCATCTTCAAAAAGCCGCGTGTGCGCAAACGCACGGGAGTGGCCCGGGAGGCGGTGCAGTGTGGGCATGCTGGACTACCAACGGAGGGATTGGCCAAGCCCGGCTTTCTGGCTTGGGTTCATGCGGCGGAGCAGCCTTGCTCTTTGGTTGAAGATCTGAGACGCACTGGCAGCTGGGCCTTGGGTCTACTGGCTTTTTGGTGATCGGCCATTCTACCTTGCGATAGGTCGGCGGTAACGAATGCTACCATAAGCCGTACGTGTGGAGCTTAGCCCTAAGCTTTGCACCGATCGGGGGGGCGAACCATTCCCTACCGCACTAGTCGTCGTCCTCTTTATCGTGCTTCTTCCCGGAACGTTCACCCTTGCGCCGGTCCTTGGCCTCATGCTCGTCCCCACTGCGATGGCAACGCACGCAATCGGCGATGTTGGTGATGCCTTCTTCCCGATGCTCACCCATGATGTTGCTCAAGGTGTGCTCGTGACAACCGTAGCAAGTGTAGGTGGTGTAGTCGTTCGTCTTGTGGCAGGTGACGCACTTGGCGTTGTGGTCGCCGTCCAGCAGGAAGTACCGATCGTGATCGAAGGTTGATGGCGACCATGCATTCGTACCGTGGCAGCTCGCGCAGTTGTCCTTGGTGCCTTGGTGGAAGGCATCGGCCGGTGAGGTGTGACAGCTGGCGCACGCGTTCTTCTCCGTGACCGTGAGCACTGCATGATCGAAGTGCGCAGGCTTCCACCCGCTGGTCCCATGGCATTGTGTGCAATTGGCGATGGTTCGTGCATGCATGGCGTCGGTGGGCTCCGAGTGGCAGCTGGCACAATCGTTCCGGTCCTCGACCGTGAGCAGGTCATGATCGAAGTCCCGCGCGGGTTTCCACCCTTGGGTATCATGGCAGGCAGTACATGTCGCTGGCAGCTTCGCGTGGAGCGGGTCCGTTGGCGGCGCATGGCAGGTTATGCAATCCGTGCTTAGCGGCGCGGTCAAGAAGGAGTGTTGGAACGCCATGGGCGTGATGTCGGCGCTGCGGCCCATGTGTTCCGAGTGGCATTCCACACACGCCATGTTGCCGAGGGCATCATGGAAGAGCGTGGGCTCGGTGCCAGGCAGTGTATCCCGCCCGATGTCCGCAACGGTATGGCAGGCAACGCAGCGCTCGTTGGGTAGGCCACCGAATGGCCTATGGCAGGCAAAGCAATCGTTGCCCGTTGTCTGGTGCACGCTCGAAAGCTCACCCGGTTCCATCATGCGGTGTGGGAACAGGAAGATCAGCACGGCACACACCGTGATGAGGAGGATAACTATCAACGCCCTCATTTGGTGAACATCCAGATGGAAACGATGTGCATGAGCAAGAACGCCGCGAACAGGAACGCGATGGATATGTGCACCATGCGCCAGCGCTTCATGACATCCACCGCCAGCAGGTCCAGGAACAGTTCCTTCTCGGCCTCCTCCGGCTTCAGGCCGGTAGCCAAGTACGCGTGCCGGCGTTCACCCACGGTCGCGCTGGCATTCTTCAACAGGAATTTGCCCACCAGGCCGCTCGCTACACTGATCAACAGCAGGACCGTGGCGATCCACGGAAGCCCTGCATTGAAATGGATGCCCGCATGCACGAGGATCATCACCGATCCCGCCAAGGCCATGTACTCATGCAGCATCAACATGCGTTTCGGTGTGCCTATACGGATGATACCCCGCTTCCGGATGGAATAGACGAAGGATGCGATGATCACTGCCGTACCTATCGTTCCCAAGTAGCGGCCCACATGAACAAGGCCCATGGCGTGGAGCCCGAGATCGATGACGATCGTTGTGGCGATCATCATGAAGAACATACCCGCAAAGGGTAGTACATGCCTCAAGAATACGTTGGCTCGCATGGGCCGGGGCAGGGTGTTTGACAAAACACGTAAGGTAGCCCATTTATGGGTGCCACCGCTGTTCTTCGTCAGGTCGGTGCATCAGGTAACGACCAAGGTCATGTTCGAGCGCTGGACCCGATGGGCATCAGACCACCTTTGTGGGATACAGCGACGCCTATTTGGTGAAATTAGGTGAGGAGAGCGGGACAAATACCATCGTTTCTTCTGATGGTCACCAGCAGCTATTCTCCATCTGGCCCAACCCCAACTCCGGCGATCGCTTCTTCCTGCAAGTAAAAGGCACCGGCCTTGCCGAGGTCCAGCTCTTCGATGCCTTGGGCAAACTGCAACGCACGGAACAGCTACAATTGGCCCGGGGCCACGCATCCGTGGAGATGGTGCTTGGCAAGGACATGGCCAAGGGCCTGTACATGGTGCGCGTCACCGTGGAAGAGCGGTCGAGCGTGGCTTCGTTGGTGATCGAATAGGAGCCGGAGGTGCTTCTTTGCAGGCACTCGCGACACGCGAGCGCCTGCAAAGAAGCTTACTCTTGGGTTGTCAGTTGTCAGTTGCCCGGCTGCAATGCAGGGTTCAAGTGCGTCGCGGCCCATCGCGGCTACGCCTAACAACTGACCCCGGGGCCAAGCCCGGGGCAGGCGGACAACTGACAACTACCCGGCCCTACCTTTGCCACCATGGAGCACGACGACGCCCGCGAGCGTATGCGCAAGGCGCTGGACCAAGTCCATAAATGGCCTGCGGTCTACATGTTCAAGTTCATCTTCGAGCCGGAAGAAGAACGCCTGAACGCCGTGCTGGCCCTGTTCCCGCCCGAGGCGGAGATCCTCCGCAAGTACAGCAAGGCCGGCAAATACCTCAGCCTTACCGCCCGCGAGGTGATGATGAGCGCCGACGAGGTGGTGGCCCGCTATGACAAGGCCGCACTGATCGAAGGGGTGATCGTGCTATAAGGTCCGCATGATAGAGAACATCCGTACCACGTTGATCATCACCTTGTCCATCTTGGTACTGGTGCTGGCAGTGCGCCGGTACCGCCAGTATGTGAAGCGCCATCACACGCCCGTGCCGCAACAGATGGAGCTTCTGGCCATCGAGGTGACCTACCATCCGTTGATCCTGCGCGTGCAGGTGAGCGTGCCCCGGGAGGAGGAATTTTTGCTGGCCATGCTTTCGGAAGTGCATGCGCCAAACTCCACGTGGCCGTCCGTGCGGTTGGCCAAAGGGGACCACGTGCTGGAGCTGCCCTTGAACGAGGACGCGGACGGCATCTATTTCTTTGAACTTGCTTCACGGACGCAGCGCACGGAGCGGCGGTTTACGGTCAGGAAGGCATGAGGCGGCAGTGGGCCTTGTGCATCTTGATAGCGGTGCTTTCCATGCCCGCCTTGGCACAACGGCGCCCTGACGTAAAGCCCACCGTGCAAGGCATTCTCTTTCTGCCAGTGGCCTTAGGGAACCCGATCTTCGACAACCTCACCGCGGTGCTGGGCCAGGTGGAAGGGTCTTTCCAGCTGCCGGTATACAAGGGTTTCGGCGCAGGGGTGGGGGTGAACGCCACGTGGTATGAGCTGAACGAGTTCGGTCTGTCCTCGCAGGTGCCCACCGATGGCGATGTCCGCAGGATGCTCTACTTCGCCAAACTGAACTGGACACGCTACACCGGGGCAAGCACTTTTCTTGAGTTCTCCACCAAACTGGGGCACAGCACATGGGCTTGGAATTGCCGCAGCTGCACCGAAAATGAGCGGCAGTCCGGTTTTCACTGGGGGCTGAACGCGGCTTGGTTCGTCCATGCCACGGACAATCTCGCCTTCGGGCTTTCCCTGGGGTACGAGCAGGATGCCACCAACTTCAGCCCCGGCGTGATCGGCCTAGAGCGCTTTCCCGGCCGCACGGATACCGGTGCACCTTATCACTTCCTCACCGTGGGGCTGGGCTTCAGCACGAGCTTCCAGAAGGTGAAGGAGGAGGCGGGCTGGTGAATACAGTTGTCAGTTATTCGTTGTCCGTTGTCAGGGCCGGCGCGGCGATCCACGCATTTGGCCAGTGTTGGTGGGCTGTCACATGAATACAGGAAGGCCCCGGATCACGGGGCCTTGCTCATTTCCATTTGTCCTGATCGGCTGCGTCGGCAGTCGCCTGGCAACGGACAACGAATAACTGACAGCTACGCTTCAGGCTCCGCCGCATCATCCTCGCTCTTGCTCACCTTCTTCTTGCTCTTGGTGACCTTGATGGTGACGTCGCTCTTGTCTTTGTTCAGGCCCACGGTGATCTTGTCGCCTTCCTCCACTTTCTGGTTGATGATCTCCTCGGCCATGGGGTCTTCGATGTACTTCTGGATCGCGCGCTTCAGGGGGCGGGCACCGAATTTCTCGTCGTAGCCTTTTTCCGCGAGGAAATCCTTGGCATCGTCGGTGAGTTTCAGGTCGTAGCCCAACTCGCTGATGCGCATGTATACGTAGCCCAGCTCGATGTCGATGATCTTGTGGATGTCCTCCCGCTTCAGCGAATTGAACATGATGATGTCATCGATGCGGTTGAGGAACTCGGGGGCGAAGGCCTTCTTCAGCGCCTTCTCCACGATGCCCCGGTTGGCATCGGTTGTTCCATCCACCTTGGCCTTGGTGCCGAAGCCCACGCCGCTGCCGTATTCCTGCAGGTCGCGCGCTCCGATGTTGGAGGTCATGATGATGATGCTGTTCCGGAAGTCGATCCGGCGACCGAGGCTGTCGGTCATCTGTCCGTCGTCCAGTGCTTGTAACAACAGGTTGAAAACGTCCGGGTGTGCCTTCTCGATCTCGTCCAGCAGGATGATCGCGTAAGGCCTGCGGCGCACCTTCTCGGTGAGCTGGCCACCTTCCTCGTAGCCCACGTAGCCGGGGGGCGCACCGATGAGGCGGCTCACGGAGAACTTCTCCATATACTCGCTCATGTCGATGCGGATCAGGGCGTCATCGGTGTCGAACATGTAACGCGCCAGTTCTTTCGCCAGCTGCGTCTTGCCCACGCCGGTGGGACCGAGGAAGATGAAGCTGCCGATGGGGCGGTTGGGGTCCTTCAGGCCGGCACGGTTGCGCCGGATGGCCTTCACCACCTTGGTCACGGCCTCTTCCTGCCCGATCACCTTGCCCTCCATCTCCTCCTTCATCCGCTGCAGCTTGCCGCTTTCCTTTTCGGCGATGCGCTGCACGGGGATGCCGCTCATCATGGCGACCACTTCGGCCACGTTGTCCTCCGAGACCACGGTGCGGTTGGAGCGACTTTCCTCTTCCCACTTCTTCTTGGCGACCTCCAGCTCTTCCAGCAGGGTGCGTTCGCGGTCGCGGAGCTTGGCCGCTTCCTCGTAACGCTGGCTGCGCACCACCTTGTTCTTCTCCTCTTTCACCTCCTCGATCTTCTTCTCCACGTCCAAGATCGACTGCGGCACCACGATGTTGCGGATGTGTACGCGGCTTCCAGCCTCGTCCAGCGCGTCGATGGCCTTGTCCGGCAGGTGCCGGTCGGTGATGTAGCGATTGGTGAGCTTCACGCAGGCGGAAATGGCTTCCGGTGTGTAGTCCACGTTGTGGTGTTCCTCGTACTTCTCCTTGATGTTGTTGAGGATCTGGATCGTCTCGTCCACGCTGGTGGGTTCCACGATCACCTTCTGGAAGCGGCGCTCCAAGGCACCGTCCTTCTCAATGTACTGGCGGTATTCGTCCAGCGTGGTGGCGCCGATGCACTGGATCTCGCCGCGCGCAAGGGCGGGCTTGAACATGTTGCTGGCGTCCAATGAGCCGGATGCGCCGCCCGCGCCCACGATGGTGTGGATCTCGTCGATGAAGAGGATCACGTCGGGGCTGTTCTCCAGCTCGTGCATCACGGCCTTCATGCGTTCCTCGAACTGGCCGCGGTACTTGGTGCCCGCGACCAAGCTGGCAATGTCAAGCGCCACGATGCGCTTGCCGAAGAGCACGCGGCTCACCTTGCGCTGAATGATGCGCAATGCCAAGCCTTCCGCGATGGCCGACTTGCCCACGCCGGGCTCGCCGATCAACACGGGGTTGTTCTTCTTGCGGCGGCTGAGGATCTGGCTCACGCGCTCGATCTCCTTCTCCCGGCCCACGATGGGGTCCAGCTTGCCGTCCTCGGCCATCTTGGTAAGGTCGCGGCCGAAGTTATCCAGCACCGGTGTCTTGCTCTTGCTGTCGCCGGGCTTCTTGGAACCGGCGCCATAGCTCGCGCTACCGCTGTCCTCATCGTCGTCGTCGGCGCTCTGGGGGCCTTGGGCCTTGGGGCGTGGCCGTTCGGAAGCGGGGGAGGGGCCGTCGCCGGCAAGGATGGTGTCCACCTCGTGCTTCACGTGCTCGTAGTCCACGTTGAACTTGTGCAGGGCACGTGTGGCCAGGTTGTCCTGATCCTTCAGCATGCTCAGCAGCACGTGTTCCGTGTCGATCTGCGGGCTTTTGAAGAGCTTGGCCTCGAGGAAGGTGATCTTCAACATCTTCTCGGCCTGCTTCACCAAGGTGATCTTGTCCTTCTCGGGCGGGCGGACGGCGCTGGCGGGTTCCATGCCGGCCTCCACCATTTTACGCAGGTCCTCCAAGTTCACCTCCATGTGCAGAAGGATCTTCACGGCGTTGCCGTCGCCTTCGCGGATGAGGCCGAGCAGGATGTGCTCAATGCCGATATGGTCGTGACCGAGGCGCAGTGCCTCTTCCCGGCTAAAGCCGATGACCTCTCTTACCCGGGGTGAAAATTTAGCGTCCATTTTGATCGTTCGAGCGTTGTATCGGACCGGTTCCGCAGTCACTTGCTTCCATGCTTACGTGCAAGTTACGTGCAACGGTTCGGCGGCAAGCTATTGAAGCGGTGTGGAACGGACCTTTCGGCTTGCTTTTCTTTTATTCACACCGGAGTGTGCGGTTGTGGAAAATTCCATGGTCCCGTTCCGCCTGATAAGGGTACCTTCGGGACCGTTTTTGCAGGGCTGTCCAATAACCGTGCAAGACCTGACAACAGAACATAATGGCAGAAGGAGGAGAGAAGATCATTCCGATCAACATCGAGACTGAAATGAAGACCGCCTACATCGATTATTCGATGTCGGTGATCGTGAGCCGTGCGTTGCCCGACGTGCGCGACGGCCTGAAACCCGTACACCGCCGCGTGCTCTTCGGCATGGAAGGGCTGGGCATGAGCAGCAGCCGGCCCTACAAGAAGAGCGCGAGGCTCGTGGGCGAGGTGCTCGGTAAGTACCACCCGCACGGCGACCAGAGCGTTTACGACGCCATGGTGCGCATGGCCCAGGAGTGGAGCATGCGCTATCAGCTCGTGGATGGCCAAGGAAACTTCGGCAGCATCGACGGTGATAGTCCGGCAGCCATGCGTTACACCGAGGTGCGCATGCGCAAGATCGCCGAGGAGGTGATGGCCGACCTGGACAAGGAGACGGTGGACATGCGCCCCAACTTCGACGATACGCTCGAGGAGCCCACCGTGATGCCGACACGCATCCCGAACCTTTTGGTGAACGGTGGCTCCGGTATCGCCGTGGGCATGGCCACCAACATGCCGCCGCACAACCTCACCGAGGTCTGCAACGGCATCATGGCCTACATCGAGAACCGCGACATCGACGTGGCCGGGCTGATGGAGCACATCAAAGGCCCCGACTTCCCCACGGGCGGTATCATCTACGGCACCGAAGGAATCCACCAGGCCTATGAGACCGGCCGAGGCAGGGTAGTACTACGCGCGAAATGCCATATCGAGGAAGATCCAAAGAGCGGTCGTGAGACCATCGTGGTCACCGAGATCCCGTTCCAGGTGAACAAGGCCGTGCAGCTCTATAAGGGTGTCGCCGATCTGGTGAACGACAAGCGGATCGAGGGCATCAGCGACGTGAACGACTACAGCGACCGCAAGGGCATCCGCTTAGCATACGACGTGAAGCGCGAGGCCATGGGTACCGTGGTGCTCAACCAGTTGTACAAGTACAGTTCCTTGCAGACCAGCTTCAGTGTGAACAACATTGCGCTGGTGCATGGCCGTCCGGTGCTACTGGGCCTGAAGCCCATGATCCACCACTTCGTGGAGCACCGGCATGACGTGGTAGTGCGCCGGACGAAGTTCGACCTGCGCAAGGCGGAAGAGCGCGCCCACATACTGGAAGGGCTGTTGATCGCGCTCGACCACTTGGACGAGGTGATCAAACTGATCCGTGCCAGCCAGACGCCGGACATCGCCCGCGAGGGACTGATGACCAGCTTCGCGCTGAGCGAGATCCAGGCCCGCGCCATCCTGGACATGCGTTTGCAGCGCCTCACCGGCCTAGAGCGCGACAAGATCCGCGAGGAGCACGCCGAGCTGATGAAGCTGATCGACCACCTCAAGGCCATCCTTGCCAACGAGGGCATGCGCTACGACATCATCAAGGCCGAGACCTTGGAGGTCCGCGACAAGTACGGCGATGAGCGCCGCACGCAGATCGTCCACGCCAGCGGGGACATGAGCATGGAAGACCTCATCGCCGACGAGGCCGTGGTGGTCACCATCAGCCACTTGGGCTACATCAAGCGCACCAGCCTGCATGAGTTCCGCACCCAAGGTCGCGGCGGCAAAGGCAGCCGTGGCAGCACCACGCGGGACGAGGACTTCCTCGAGCACCTCTTCGTGGCCACCAACCACAACTACCTGCTCATCTTCACCCAGAAGGGCCGCTGCTACTGGATGCGTGTGTTCGACATTCCGGAAGGCAGCCGCCAAAGCAAGGGCCGCGCTATTCAGAACATGGTGCAGATCGACGGTGACGACAAAGTGCTTGCCTACATCAATGTTACCGACCTCAAGTCGGAGGAATACCTCAACAATCACTTTGTAGTGCTGGTCACCAAGAAGGGTGTGATCAAGAAGACCACCTTGGAGGCGTACAGCAGGCCGCGCTCCAACGGCATCATTGCCGTGAACATCCGGGAGGGCGACGAACTCTTGGAGGCCAAGCTCACCAGCGGCAACAGCCACATCGTGATCGCCAGCAAGGCAGGCAAGGCCGTCCACTTCGAGGAGGACCGTGTGCGTGCCATGGGCCGTGGGGCCAGCGGCGTGCGTGGTATGAAGCTCGCCGATGACAAGGACGAAGTAGTGGGCATGGTGACCCTGGAAGGGGAGGAGACCGCCAACACGCAGGTGCTCGTGGTGAGCGAAAAGGGCTACGGAAAGCGAAGCCCCGTGGATGATTACCGCATTACCAACCGCGGTGGCAAAGGCGTGAAGACGATCCAGATCACCGACAAGACCGGTCCGCTTATCGCCATCAAATCCGTGAAGGAGGATGACCAGCTGATGATCATCAACCGCAGCGGCATCACCATCCGGATGGACCTGAGCGAGATGCGCGTGCTGGGCCGGGCCACCCAAGGCGTGCGCCTGATCGACCTGCGCAAGAACGATTCCATCGCGGCCGTGGCCAAGGTGGACAGCTCACTGGCCGAGGAAGAGGAGGAGAACGGGGAGAATGTTGAAGGAAGTGAAGGGGGCGATGCCAATGGCTCTGATGAGAATGGCACCGAAATTGAAGGAGAACCCGAAGCATGACCCAAGGAACCTATAGCATGAAGCATCTTTTCATTGTGGCGGCCTTGGCCGTTCCCTTCGCGCTGCACGCGCAGAACAGCAAGGTGGTGAGCGCGTACAATTACATGGGCGATGGCGACTACGCCAAAGCCGCCGAGTACATCGAACCGGCCACCACCAACGAGTCCACCTCCGGGAAGGAGAAGACCTGGAGGTACCGCGGTGCCATATACAGCTTCATCGCAATGGGTACCGACGAGGCCCTGAAGGCCCAGTTCCCGAACGCCGCGACGAAAGCGGTGGACAGCTACATCAAGGCGAACGAGCTGGACACAAAGGCCAGTTATAAGGAAGAGAACGACCGTGCGTTGCAGAACCTGCAGATCACGGCCCTCAACGGTGGCAACGACGCCTTCAATAAGAAGGACTACGCCAAGGCCATCCAAGGGTACAAGATGAGCGAGCGCATCGCCAAGGCATTCGGCCGGGTGGACAGCAACGCGGTGTTCAACAGTGCGTTGGCCTACGAGGCCATGGGAGACACCGCCATGGCCATGGACCGCTACGCCGAGTGCATCAAGATCGGTTACGACAAACCGGAAGTGTTCAGGTACTTGGCGAGCATGAAGAAGCGGACCGGGGACCTCGACGGGGCCATCACGATCACGAAAGAGGGCTTGGCCAAGTACCCGGAGAACAAGGAAATGATGCTGGACCTCGTGGCCTTTCTCTTGGAAGCCAACCGCATGGAAGAGGCCGAGACCAGTGTGAAGGCCGCCATCGAAAAGGACCCCACGAACCCGGTGCTCTATTCCGTGCTGGGCAGCCTGTACGACGGCAAGGCGAACCCGCAGGAAGGCGAAGTGAGTCCGGCCGACATGGTCAAATGGTACGATCTGGCCGAGCAGGCCTACCAGAAGAGCATCGACGCGGATCCCTCCTTCTTTGACAGCTACTACAACATCGGCGTGCTCTACAACAACCGCGCTGCCTACGAGTATGAGAAGTGTGCCGAGATCAAGGACGACACCAAGTATGCAGCGTGCAAAAAGGTGGCCGACGACATCTACTTGAAGACCATCCCGTACTTCGAGAAAGCCCACGAGCTGAAACCGGACGATCAGGCCACGATGCAACAGCTGAAAAAGCTCTACGCCAAGACCGGCGACACCGAGAAATACAACGCGATCAAGAAGGAATTGGGGGAATAGGAAGCTGGTTACGGCATCCGTCCGGTCATAAACTTGAACCGTTCCCTGAAGAAGGGAAGGGCTCCCTACAACATCCAGATCACATCCTCCCGGAAGGTGACTTCGGTCATCACTTCCATGGGATGCACTTCGCCGTTTCGCTGAACGTGGAATGAGTGATAGCCCGCGTCGAGCAGCATTGTGTCGATCCGTTGGGCGATCTTCCGTCCGTTACCCGGCATGGAGGTCTCCACCATGATGATGTCAATGGCCTTTTCCGCGATCATGCGGGAAGCTCCTGTCAAGGCGGGCCATTCGGAGCCTTCGATATCCAATTTGAGGAACCGGACCCGCTTGATGTCCTGCTGCGCGCAAAATGCGTCGACCGTCGTCACTTGCACCTCGTGGGGCACCTTGTCCTTGGGGTCGGCGGCCCCTGACAAGCAGGCATAGCCGAAGACCATGACCCGTGGCGTATCGTAAAAGGTCTCGCTGCCCTCATGGTCCGTGAGCGCCATGTCCCAAAGTGACCAGTTGGTATGGTCTGCCACGGAGTTATAGCGCCGGATGTGTGCATTCGCGGACGGGGACGGCTCGAATGAGTGCACATGGCCTGAAGGTCCCACCAGGCCGAGGCAGTGAGCAGTGACGTAGCCGATGTTGGCGCCGGGGTCGAGCACCACGTCGCCCGGGCGGATACGTTTCTTGAGGAAATTCATGATATTCTCCTCATACATTCCGTAATACATCATCCGATGTTGGCGCACCCGATGGTCCAACAAGATGTTGAAACCGTTCATGCGAAAGGGGGTCTCGGCCGGCGGGGCGATCCAAGAGCCGACCGTATCGACCAAGCGGTGCCTTCCACGGACCGGCACCGCATGTACCAATGAACGTATCAGCCCTCGTATGGGGCGCTTCAAGAATTCCATCGGTCGAATGTAGGTCCGGATCCACCATGGTCGGAATAATACCTTGTGGTCCGCCTTGGATTCCCGATGCACCAACGAAAAAGCGCAACGCCATACGGGATCCACCGACAAAGAACGACGCGATCATGGAGGAATAGAGGGGCGACCGCTGCGTCCAATTTTCATTGCGCCGGGCTTTTCAATTCCTGACATCCATCATCCGCCCGGTGGATACATTTACGGCCCCCGATAACTGACCTATGACATTCAACCCCATTGAGGCTTGGCTTCACATGAAGGAGCAGCTTCCTCCGCTGCCGATCGAGAGAATAGGTCTCCTGTATGTGTATCCCGCCTTCCTTGTGCTGCTGCTGATCGAGTACTTCAATGCCAAGCAGTTGTACAGCCTTCGGGAGTCGTTCGCCAGTTTCGTCATCTTGGTGGGCGCCACGTTGATGAGGATCTTCACCAACGTTTTCGAGATCACCATCTACCTGTTCTTGTTCTATCTCGCCGCGCCGCTCCGTGAAAGCCTTTTCGGATACACCAGCCTGGGCTTCGCGTGGTACGTCTGGATCATCTGCATGCTTGCCGATGACCACAACTTCTACTGGCACCACCGCCTCAGCCACAGCATTCGCTTGCTCTGGGCGGCCCATCTGCCACACCATTCCGCCAAGACCTTCAACCTCACGGTGAGCATCCGCAACGGCTGGTTCATCACCTTGTACAAGCCCATCTTCTGGATGTGGTTGCCCTTGGTCGGCTTCGAACCGATCATGATCGCCACCTGCCTGATCATGAACTCCTTCTACCAGTTCTTCCTACACTCCCAACTGGTGCCCTCACTGCCCCTGTATGAGAAGCTCTTCAACACGCCGTATATCCATACCGTACACCACAGCAGCAACACGGAATACTTGGACTTCAACCACGGCGGGATCCTCACCATCTGGGACCGTCTATATGGAACGTGGCAGCCGCCTATCAAAGGTGTGGCGCCCAAGTACGGGATCAACCACAACCCCGGCACGGACAATCCCATCACGCACAACCTCTTCGAGTTTCAGGAGATCTGGAAGGACGTAAAAAAGGCGCCCGGCCTGAAGAACAAGTTCATGTACATCTTCGGCCCCCCCGGCTGGAGCCACGACGGCAGCAGCATGACCAGCAGGCAGCTTCAGAGGGAGCTGAAACAGGCTAGAGCAGAAGGACGGGAAGTGCCGGAGCACACCTTCATCCGGGCGAACTGAACGCGCAGAGATCCACCGCCAGTAACACGAAGAACGCGAGCCTCTCCTTTGGGAGCAGCTCGCGTTCTTCGTTTCGTGTAAGGTCGCTCAGCGCTTTCCGCCACCGCCGCCTGGCCGCGGCCCGCGCCAGCGCCTGCGGTTGTTGCTTCCGGTGCCGGACGGGGTCTTGGGCTTTTCGCCCCCACCTTCGAGGTCGTTGATCAGCTCCGCGGTGAGCATTGCGAAATCTTTCGGTTGTCCGTTCCCTCCGGAATTCCCACCGGAGCGACCACCTTGGCCACGCCCACCACCTTGCCGACCTCGGCCTTTTGGCGGTTCCGGGGCAAGGGGTTTGCTGGCGTTTCCGCTGGCGGGGAAGGGGTGATCCTCCACGACCGGGATCTGCCTCGCGATCAGCTTGGTGATGTCGCGCAGGAACACGCGCTCGTCCACGTCGCAGAGGGAAATGGCGATGCCGCTGGCACCCGCGCGGCCCGTGCGGCCGATGCGGTGTACGTAGGTTTCCGGCACATTGGGGATGTCGTAGTTCACCACGTGGCTGAGCGAGTCAATGTCGATGCCACGCGCGGCGATGTCCGTGGCCACCAGTACGCGGGTCTTGCGGTCCTTGAAGTTCTTCAGGGCGCGCTGACGGGCGTTCTGGGCCTTGTTGCCGTGGATGGCCTCGGCACGGATGCCGGACTTCTCGATGATGCGCACCAGCTTGTCCGCGCCATGTTTGGTGCGGCTGAAGACGAGCGCTTCCTTGATGTCGCGGGTATTCAGCAGATGTACGAGCAAATTGGCCTTGTTCGACTTATCCACGAAGAAGACCTCCTGTTCCACCGTTTCGGCAGTGGAGGAGGCGGGCGTCACTTCCACCTTCACCGGGTTCGAGAGCAGTGTAGCTGAAAGGCGCTGGACCTCAGGCGGCATGGTCGCGCTGAAGAAGAGCGTTTGGCGAACGCGGGGAATGGCCGCGATCACCTTTTTCACGTCGTGGATGAAGCCCATGTCGAGCATGCGGTCGGCCTCGTCGAGCACGAAGTATTCCAGCTCCTTCAAGTTGACGAAGCCCTGGTTCATCAGGTCCAGCAGGCGGCCTGGGGTGGCCACGAGGATGTCCACGCCGCGGCGCAGGGCATCGGTCTGCGGCTTTTGGCCGACGCCACCGAAGATGACGGTGGTGCGCAGGTCCGTATGGCGCCCGTAGGCCTTGTAGCTCTCGTCGATCTGGATGGCCAGTTCCCGCGTGGGCGTGAGGATGAGCGCCCGGATGGGCTTGCGGCCACCGCGCGGGCTTCCGCCTTGTGCGGTGACCATACGCTGGATCATGGGGATGGCGAACGCGGCGGTCTTGCCGGTGCCGGTCTGCGCGCAACCCAACAGGTCGCGGCCCTCCAAGAGGTAGGGAATGCTTTGCGCCTGGATCGGCGTCGGTTGTGTGTAGCCTTCTTGTTGAAGGGCTTTAAGGATGGGCTCGATCAGACCGAGCTGGTCAAAAGTGGTTTGGTGCATGTAACTGCTTCTGTACGAACGGTCCCGGTCATTGAGCCATGGACACGCGGAATGTGTGTTTAGGAAAGCCCTCGATCGGTCCGGCGTGCAATGATCCGCTGGGGATGGCGCCTGGACGATGGATCCGCTGAACGGACAAAAGTTTGGCGCTTTGGGCGGTGCGAAGGTAGGGATACGGATCAGATGATCAGAAAATTAGACGATCAGACTGTGAAATGCCGTTGCCACGACTTGCGCTGATCGTCATGATGAACATTGATCCGGGGAGGATGACGGCCAACCTCGGGCGGCGGCCATCGCCGTCAATTGATGTCCATCTAGTGAGAAGGCCAGCTTACGTTGAATCGGCCTAAGCTGGTAGTGGGGTGTCCTAGGCAGCAGTACTGAATTTCTCTGTGTGCTCCGTGTCTCTGTGGTGAACAACCTGATAGTCAGGGGGAGTATCCATCCAAATGCAAGTTAACATAATATAAATTATGCGCAGATCGGAATGAAATCAAGTTCAGCTTTGAGGATAGCCCCGATGCCTGTCCGGTCCGGCATCACCAGCTTCCCGTTGTGCATCACCATCCCTTGGAACGGATCGTTCTTGATCAGCTGCGGTCCGTCCAGATCCAGCAGGTCGGCGGCTCCGGCGAGATGCGCCATCGCCGTGCAGCCCAGCGAACTTTCGCTCATGCACCCCAGCATCACCTTCACGCCCATTTCAGCCGCACGGTCCGCCATGGCCTTGGCCTTGTCCAAGCCGCCGCATTTCATCAGCTTGATGTTCACGCCGCCAAATACTCCGGGTGCTTGTTCCAGATCGGCCATGCTCCAGATCGACTCATCCCCATACACGCAGACCGGCAGTTTCTGCTGTAATTCCCGCTGAAGCCCGGCATCCTTCACCGCAAAAGGCTGCTCTAGCCCGACCAGCCGGTCGCCGGCCACCTGACAAATTTCCAGCACCTCCATGACGCTTTGCATGCCTTGGTTGCCATCTATGAACACCGCTCGCTGGTCGTTTTTAAGCACTTCGCGTAGCATCGGCATGGATCCCGATCCGCTCACTTTTACCTTCAGGAAGTTGCTTTGAGGCAACTGCTGAAGCTGTTCGGCCACTTGTTCAACCGGTGTTATACCAAGGGTCATTAACGTTCGAAATGGTTTTTCCTCACTAGTCATAAGTAACTGATGCACTGATAGTTCATCAGCTTTTCCTTTCAAGTCGATCAAAGCCATTTGAAACCCTGCCCGGCATCCTTGTTGGTGGTCATCCCAGACTTTCGGGTCGTTCTGGTAGGCCTCCAGTTCCCCGGTGTCCTTCAATCCGGCCATCACCGATCCTTGGAGCCGGTCCAACACCTCCCGAGGCTTCTCTTTTAAGTATGGCGGCAAAGTGACCTCCCCGTAACCCGTGATGCCATTTTCTTCCAGCCGGATGAAGATGCTGTCCGTTCCCTCCCGAACGCCGTGCGTGGTTTCGAAGGGGTGCTTGAAGAGCAGTCGGTATGGGGCGTAGGAGATCCGCAGGGACATGAGGCGAAGATCGGGGTGTTTTTCACCACAGAGGCACGGAGGCACGGAGAATGTAGGTTTTGATCGAATAGTATAGGGAATCGGGTACCGAGTACAGGGTACAAAGCCGTGCGGCACCATGTACCCGTTCCCCGTACTCGGTACCCGATAACCATGTACCAGAAACATGATCTCCGATAAACTCTTCATGTTCTTAGCGTTCTTTGCGGTCCGAACGATGCGCTCCGTCGAGATTGCCCACCTCCTCAAGCTCGAATGGCAGCTGGACCGCCGCCAGAAGCATGCGTGGGGCAGTATGGCGCTGTACGTGGTGAGCACCGTGTACGTATGTTACCAAGGCGTTCGGCACCTGTCGGAGACGCCGATCTGGAACGCCTTGTTCTGGATCATCCTGCTGTTCGCGGCTTTCAATGCACTGGGCCGGTCTTTCCAGCGGGAGAACGCCGGGCGGCAACTCTACCTCTATACCTTGGCCTCGCCACGCAGTGTGGTGCTGGCCCGTACGATCTACAACGCGATCACCATGGCGGTGCTGAGCTTGTTGAGCCTCGCAGCTTACGCGCTCTTCATTGGCAGTGCACCGCTGGAAGGTGCGCAGATGGGCACTTTTGTACTGGTGGTAATGGCTGGCGGTGTAGGCTTTGCACTGGTGCTCACGCTGATCTCGGCCTTGGCCGCGCGGGCCGGTAACGGCATCGGGCTGATGGCCATCCTGGGCTTCCCGATCGTGCTGCCCATGTTGCTGAGCGTGATGAAAGCGAGCAAGCTGGCGCTCGACGGCATGGGCTGGGACGTCACCGGGAAATATGTGATCTGGTTGCTGTTGATCGACGTGATCACCGTGGTGTTGGCGTGGTTGCTCTTCCCCTACCTTTGGCGCGACTAATGAAGGGCTGGTGGTGGAAGGGGCTTAGCGTGGTGCTCCTGCTGTACGTGGTGATCGTGGGCCTCCGAACGCCCTTGGGCCCGGCGCTGGTGCATGTTTCAGCTCAACGGATAGCACCCGGTGAGGTCAGCTTCGAGGTCACTGGCTACAACACACATTTTAAGGAAAACGCTCCGCAGCTCTGGCTGGAGAATGATGGTCAGAAAGTCTGCGCGACCACGGTAACGCCGATCTCGGACGCCAAGGTATCAGTCACGTTCAACGTTCCACAAGGGTTCCGCAACCCAATGACCAACATCCGTGCTTGGGCTGACAGGGACGGCTCATTGGTGTTGCACGACGCCCTCTTCACCGAAGGGCTTGGCACGGGCATTCCGGGATCCCCTTGTGATGTTTATGTAGTATCGTCCTTCCACTTCGACTTCCCGAACCGTGCCATCCTGAACGAGACCATCCGCAACCTCTTCTTCCATGTGCCCATGTGGTTCACCATGATGGTGCTGATGACGATCTCCTTCTGGCAAAGCCTGCGCGTGCTGCGCACCGGAGATCTGGGCGCGGACCGCATGGCCCTTTCCGCCGTGGACGTCAGCCTGCTCTTCGCCGCCATGGGCCTGATCACCGGCAGCATCTGGGCCCGTGCCACCTGGGGAGATTGGTGGACCAGCGACCCGAAACTGAACGGCGCTGCCGTGACGGTATTGATCTACGCGGCCTACCTGATCCTGCGCGGCTCCATCCCCGACGGCCACAAACGCGCGCGGCTGGCGGCGATCTACAACGTCTTCGCCTACGTGCTGATGTTCGTCTTCATCATGGTACTACCGCGCCTCACCGATTCCCTGCATCCCGGCAACGGCGGCAACCCGGCCTTCAGCTCATACGATCTCGACAGCAGCCTGCGCGCACTGTTCTATCCGGCGGTTACCGGCTGGATCCTCCTCGGCGTCTGGGCCTACACCTTGCACCTGCGCGTTTCACGCCTCAAAGCCCTTTCCGATGAAGCTTCTGAATAAAAAGCCGAGTACTGGTGCCGATGACCGCGACCGTTCGTTAGGTATGCGAACTTCACAAAGGTTGGCCCAACTGATGGCCGTTCTGTCGCTGCTCCTTCTGCCCATGAGTACCTTTGCGGCATCCGAGGCACCGGGATGGTTGGAGGAGACGATGTTTGCCTCGGGCAAGATCAATACGGTGGTGATGGTGGTGAGCGTAGTGCTCATCGGACTTGCCATCTGGATGTTCAACATGGACCGGAAGATCGGGAAACTGGAGAAAGGGATCAGAAAATCAGGCACTTCGACTTCGCTCAGTGCAGGCGATCAGACGATCAGATAATTCGTACCGCATGAAACGCACTCACATCATCGCCCTCGTCATCATCGCCGTCGCGATAGCGGCATTGATCGGATCGCTGAGCGACAGCAGCAGCTACGCCAGCCTGAGCGAAGCCTTTGAGCAGCCCGGCCGGGAGTTCCACGTGGTGGGCACCTTGGACCGTTCGCAGCCTATCGTGTATGAACCCAGCGTGAACGCCAGTCTCACCAAGTTCTCCATGGTGGACCTCAACGGCAGGAAGTGCAACGTGAACTTAGCCATGGCGAAGCCCAACGATCTGGAACGCTCCGAGCGGCTGGTACTGATCGGCGAGGCCGACGCGGACGGGAACTTCCACGCCAAGGACATGCTCCTGAAGTGCCCGAGCAAGTACAACGAGGAGAACAAGGTGACCGCAGGGCTGTGAGCAAATGAGGGCCGCGGAGGCGCAGAGGCGCAGAGAAGAATTTCATGGGAAGCCGATGCTGAATGGTTGTTCCTGTGCGGTGACATCAGCTCATCAGCCCATCAGCTAATCAGCTCATCCCTTGGACCACATCGAATACATCGGCGAACACGCCTGGGCCGGCGAGCTTGGGCATCTGCTGACGATCCTGTCTTTTTCGGGCGCGCTCGTGGCGCTGGTGGCCTACACGCTCTTCACGCAGACCAAGGACTTGGGCTGGCGCACCGTGGCACGGGCCGCTTTCCGGGTGCATTCCGTGGCGATACTCGGCATTGTGGTGACGCTGTTCACCATGCTCTTCAACCACTGGTTCGCCTACGACTACGTGTGGAAACACAGCAATACGGAGATGCCGTTGCGCTACATCGCGAGCTGTTTCTGGGAAGGTCAGGAAGGCTCATTCCTCCTCTGGACGTTCTGGACGATGATCCTGGGCAACCTCCTTATCTGGAAAGCCAAGACGTGGGAAGGCCCGGTACTAGCGGTGTTCGCACTTGTACAGATCTTCCTGGCCACCATGTTGCTGGGCATCTACGTGTTCGATGTGCGCGTGGGCAGCAGCCCTTTCCTCCTGATCCGTGAACTTCCGGAGAACATCGGTCTGCCTTGGACGAAGCTGCCGAATTACCTAGCCATGATCCCGCAGTTCAAGGACGGCCGTGGCTTGAACCCATTGCTGCAGAACTACTGGATGGTGATCCACCCTCCCACCCTCTTCTTGGGTTTTGCTTTCACGTTGGTGCCTTTCGCTTTCGCCATTGCGGGCCTGTGGACCAAGCGGGTGAAGGAATGGATGGAACCGGCGCTGCCATGGACCTTCTTCGGCATAGCCGTGCTGGGCACCGGCATCCTGATGGGCGGTGCATGGGCTTACGAGGCGCTCAGCTTCGGCGGCTTCTGGGCATGGGACCCGGTGGAGAATGCATCGCTCGTGCCTTGGCTTACGCTTGTCGGCGCGGGGCACCTGCTGCTGATCAACAAGCGCAAGGACACCTCGCTCTTTACCACGCTCTTCCTCGCGCTGCTCACCTTCCTCCTGGTGCTGTACAGCACCTTCCTCACCCGTAGCGGCGTGCTGGGCGATACCAGTGTACACAGCTTCACCGGCGAGGGCATGTTGCCGGGCCTGCTCATCTTCATGCTCACCTTCGTGGTGGTGGCCGTCACCGCGCTGAACACCAACCGCACGGACCGGTTTTTCTATTTCGGGCTTTCGATCCTGATGTTCGTCCTGGGCGTCACGTTGCAGGTGCCAGTGCCCGCGATCATCCTCTTCGTCGCCGTCAGCTTGGTGATGACCGTGGTGGCCTACAGGAAAGGCCCCTTCCACCGGCACGAGGAAGAGCAATTGCTGACCCGCGAGTTCTGGCTGTTCATCGCCTCCTTGGTGCTGTTGCTCAGCGCGATGCAGATCATCTTCAGCACGTCCATACCGGTTTTCAACCTGTTGTTGGCCCCTTTCCAAAGCGCCTTTGAAAGCCTGCACAACGCAACCGGCTGGGGCTGGGCGCACACTCTTGCAACGGACAAGCTGGCCCCGCCGGTGGAAGCCAAGGCCCATTTCAACAAGTGGCAGATCCCCTTCGCCTTCATCGTGGCGATGCTGGTCGCCTTTGGGCAATACCTGCGCTACAAGAAGACCGACAAGAAAAAGTTCTTCCGCGAGCTGCGCTGGTCGCTGATCGGGGCCTTGGTGCTCACCATACTGGCCACATGGTGGCTGGAATACCGCTTGGTGGAGGGCAATCTCGTGGCGCTCCTGTTCGCCACCTGCTTCGCCGTGCTGTCCAATGCCTTCTACATCCCGATGGTCTTGAAGGGCAAGCTCAGCAAGGCCGGCCCGTCCATCGCGCACGTGGGCTTTGCCCTGGTGCTGCTCGGCGCGCTGATCAGCACCTCCCGTGAGAAGATCGTCACCCGCAACCAGACAGGGCCTTTGCTGAATTTCCTCAACAAGGACTTCAACGACAGCAAGGACATGCTGCTCTACCTCGGCGACACCCTGCCGGTGGGCGAGCACTTCGTCACCTTCAAGGGCAAGCGTCAGGAAGGTGTGAACCTCTACTATGACATGGACTGGATGGCGTCGCTGCCCCGCAATTTCCACGCGGGCGACACGGTGCGCGTGCGGAGCATGCTCTTCATCGCCAAGGACGACCACGTGGCGAACGACAACTTCCTCGTAGACCAGCCCGATCATTGGACACCCTTGGAAACGTTCACCCGCAACGAAATGTGGCGCGCATCTGACTGGAGCAGCCACCGCGCCGGACCGAAGGAATTCGCGCTGAAACCCATGGTGCAGCTGAACCCGCGCTTTGGCAACGTGGCCGAGCCCAGCACCAAACATTGGGTGGGCCACGACCTCTACACGCACATCCGGTACGCGAAATTGGACACCGCTGCGGACGGCCATATGCCTGCGCGGACCTACGAAAAGAGTGTTGGTGACACCATCGTAACGCCCACCTGTGTGATCCTGATCGACAGCATCCGCACCGTTCGGGACAGTGTCACCTTGGCACGCTTGGGCCCGGACTTCACCGTGTACATCCTGAACATGCGTGTCCGCGACCTCTATGACCAGAACCGCTGGTTCGAGGCCAAGCCCGTGGTGATCTACCACAACGGACAGAACGTGGGCAGCAAGGGCTTCGCTATTCCGGAGCTGAACGTGAAGTTCGATCTGGCCACAGTGAAAGGCGATCAAGTGGGCCTGAACGTGAGCGAACGGGAGTTCGTGATCATGCAGGGCATCGTCTTCCCGGGCATCAACATCCTGTGGATCGGATGTATCCTGATGGCGTTGGGGACGCTGGTGGCTGTGCGGCAGCGGGTGCGGGGGAAAGGTGGGAAGAAGGGTTGAACCGCATCGGCCTGTCTACGGCAGCCAAGTGCGCAACGAGCACAACGTTTTGTTGGATCCCTATCGCCCGAAGTAGCGCCTCAGTGGCCTTTGGTGCATGTGGCGAACGCGATGGACGACGACGGTAGCGCCTTCGATGGAGTAGATGTTGGAATACCGGAATTTCCCCAGTGGCGCAAAACGGAATGGCGGTCGTCCCATTGGGAAGCCATTCGGGAATTGGGAGATGTATCCCATGGTCCGATCCACTTCCTCTTCAAGGCGCTGAACAGCGTGGCCATCACCCGAGGAATACCACAAGCGCGCCATTGCCAGGTCGGCATCAGCCTCCGGCAGAAAAATGATCCTGCGCTTAAAGCCTCTCCTTTCGCCACCGATCCTTGATCTCTTCCCAAGTAGTGAACTTTCCTTCACCACGTAGATAGGCTTCCCGGTCCTTCTCCAGTGCATCCCATTCTTCCTCACTCAATAGACTTGCCGGATCGCTCTGGTCATTTTCGATCTGGTCTACCAGTTTCTCCATCAACCTACGCACTTCTTCCGCCGAATAGCTCCGGTCCTCCAATTTGATGTAGGGCTCCTCCCCTTCTTTCACCACGCTGAGGTGCTCGTTCGGAATGCCATAGCCGCGTGGGGAGTCCAGTAGGCGCTTCAAGGCCAATAGGCGCGCTTCATCTTCCAGCAGGGCGATGCGCTCCAGCAGTTCGAGCTTGAGGGTCTTGAGGTCCATGGGCATGAGACCTTTCCAAAGCTAACCGCAAATGCGTTTTCACCACAGAGGCACGGAGGCACGGAGAAATGCGATTGATGAAGGTGATCGGTTAATGGTGATTGGTGATTACGCGACTGCGACTGCCGACTGCCTACTGCCTACTGCCTACTGCCACTGCCACTGCCCACTGACTCCCCTGTGCCTCTGGGGTGAATCTCTCCTCAACCTCCTATCCTCTTTCCTCCCGACCTTCGCGCCTCATGCATTCCGTTCTTCTCATCGGCACCGGCCGTTTGGCGTTCCACTTGGGGCATGCTTTGCGCGGTGCGGGCATTTCAATTGCGGGTGTGGTTGGGCGTGATAAAGTGAAGACCGTAGAACTGGCCATTGCGCTCGGTTGCCCAGCATTCGGGCTGAAGGAGACCCTTCCCCGTTCCGACCTGCGCATTCTGGCCGTGAGCGATGATGCCATCTCCTTGTTGGCGGAGATACTTCCCATCGATCGCACGCCGACCATTCACCTGAGCGGCTCCAAGCCGGTGGACCTCTTGCAGCCCCACGAGCATCGCGGCGTGCTGTGGCCGATCCAGAGCTTCAGCCCCGGAATGCCTATTTCTTTTCAGAACGTGCCTTTGATCGTGGATGCGGACGACGAAGCGACCTTAGGCCTGCTGCGCGAACTGGCCGAACGGCTTTCTTCCACGGTGGTAAACCTCCCCTTCCCACTTCGCCAACACCTGCACCTCAGCGCCGTCATCGCCTCGAATTTTCCGACCTTCCTGTTGCGCGAGGCCGAGCGCTTGCTCACTGCGCACAAGATCGCGCCTGATCTGCTTCACCCGTTGTGGAAAGCGACCACCGAAAAGGCGCTGCACGGTGCGGACAACGCGGTGACCGGCCCGGCCCGGCGCGGCGATATCGACACCATCGCACAACAGATGGACCTTTTGGCGGGCGAACCCGATCTTCGCCGCGCTTACGCCGCTTTGAGTGACCTGATCATCCACACTTATCACCCTGAGACCCGTGACCACCAAGACCTATAAGGAACTCCTTGCCGGCATCGATACCTTCCTGTTCGATGTGGACGGCGTGTTCACCGACGGATCCGTGCAACTTGCGCCGGGCATCGACCCGATCCGCACCTTCTTCACCCGCGACGCTTATGCGGTGCAGCACGCGTTGAAGGAAGGATTGCGCATTATCGTACTTACCGGCGGGATCTCCGATGGTATCGGCCAAAGCCTCCGTCGCTTGGGCGTGAAGGAATTCCACCACTCCGTGAAGAACAAGAATGCCAAGCTGGACGAACTGGTCGCCGATACCGGCTTGGACCTGAAACGTGCGGCCTACATGGGCGATGACATCCCGGACCTGCGGGTGATGCAGCGCGTGTCCCTGCCCTGCTGCCCGTCAGACGCCGCCGAGGAGGTCAAGTTCATCAGTCGATACGTGTCCCGCTTTCCCGGAGGGCGTGGATGCGTGCGGGACGTTTTGGAGCAGGCCATGAAAGTGCAGGACAAGTGGCTCACCGAACAGGCCCATAGCTGGTAGCATGGGCGCCTTCCTGCGGCTCACCCGCCCGCTGAACCTGCTGATCATCGCCTTCACGATGGTGGCCATACGCTATGGCGTCATCGGCGGATACCTTGAGGTAAGCTCCGTGGACCTGCGGCACATGGCCCCCTCGCCGGACGTGACCCTTTTCGCGCAAGTGCCGAACAACACCTTCGTCCACGCCTTCAGCGAACTGCTGTTCTGGTTGCTGGTTTGTAGTACTGTGTTGATCGCGGCGGGCGGCAATGTGATCAACGACTATTTCGACACGCGCATCGATCGTGTGAACAAACCGGATGAGGTGATCGTGGGGCGCTCCGTGAAGCGCCGCGTGGCGATGATGGGCCATCTGGTACTCACGGCGTTGGGCATTTTGATCGGCGCCGTGGTCGCATGGCGCAGCGGCCAATTGCACTTGGCGGTCATTCCCGTCTTCGCCGCAGGAGCCTTGTGGTACTACAGCACCAAACTGAAGCGTACTTTCCTCCTGGGCAACGGGCTTGTGGCCTTGCTCGTGGCCTTGGTGCCCCTTTCCGTTGGGCTGTACGAGATCCCGGCTTTGACCAGTGCGTACGGGAACTCCGCGTCGGCGAACATCGGAGGTGGCCAGGAGCTCGAAGTGGCCTTTCATTTCAATGAGCTCTGGCCGTGGATCCTCGGCTTTACCGCCTTCGCCTTTCTCACCACTTTGGTCCGTGAGCTACAGAAGGACATGGCGGACATCAAGGGTGACAAGGCGGACGGCTGCCGAACGGTGCCGATCGTCATGGGCGTTAATTGGGCCAAGGCGTTGACCTTGTTCTACCTCGCGGTGGCCATCATCGCGCTGTTGTTGGTGCGGGCCGTGGTGCTCACCGACAAGTTCTCCTACTGGTACATCGGTGCCGGGATCGTACTGCCGATGTTGCTTTCGGCGGGGTTCACCTACGGGGCGAACGACAGGAAAGGCTTCAACACGGCAGGCCACATCCTGAAATTCGCCATGGCCATTGCTGTGGCTTTCGCCTTCTTCATCCACAAGGTTTTATGATCCCGGCCCCTCCTCTTTTCCCTTGGCGCTTGGTCCTCGCTTCGGCCTCACCGCGCAGAAGGCATTTGTTGCATGGGCTGGACCTGCCGGTGGAGATCACCGAGGTGGATGTGGACGAAACACCGCCCAACGACCTGCCTGTCGAGGAGGTGGCCGAATTCCTCGCCCGCAAAAAGGCGGAGGCGTGGACCGGTATCCTGGCCGACGACCAAGTGCTCGTGACCGCCGATACCACGGTGTTGATCGGAGACCTGCTCCTGAATAAACCAGAGGACGCGGAAGATGCTAGACGCATGCTCGGCATCCTTTCCGGCAAGGAGCACCGCGTGATCACCGGCGTATGCCTGCGGACCGTGAAGCGCACTTCCTGCTTTCGTGACACGGCCAAGGTGCGCTTCAAAGAGCTTTCTCCGGAAGAGATCCAGTACTACGTGGACCACCATTCCCCGCTGGACAAAGCGGGTGCCTACGGCGTACAGGATTGGATCGGCTATACGGCCGTGGAACGCATCGAGGGATCCTTCTACACGGTGATGGGCCTGCCGATGCACAAGGTGTATGAAACGCTGAAGCGGATGGGCGAAGAGCAGGTAGGTGTCGCTGGTTTTCGATGATCGGACCCCAGACTCCCGACTTCAGACTCCAGAACTGCCCTCAACGCAGCAGCGCCGCATGCCCCACTTCGATATGCCCGATCCCCTGCGGATCGGTGATCCAGATCTTCCACACGTAGATGCCCTGCGGGAATGAAATGCCGTCCCAGCCTTGATGGGGGTCTTCCGTGGTGAACACCGGCGTGCCCCAACGGTCATAGATCATGAACCGGAAATCCACCGGCGACCGTACCGAGGTGATGGGCTGGAGCACATCATTGATCCCGTCGCCGTCCGGTGTGAAGGCGTTCGGCATGAACAGCATGAAAGGATCTTCCACGCAGATCAGCGCCTTGGCGGAATCCAAGCAGTCCATGTCGTTCGCCGCCAACAAGGTCACGGTATAGCAGTCCACGGAGGGAAAGCTGAAGGAGGGCGAACGCTCCAACGAACCGCTGTTGGCGACATCCCCGAAGGACCAGATGAAATCCGTGGCGTTCTGCGAGGTGTTGATGAAATGGATCACCGGATCTTTGATGGTGGCGGTGGGAGGTGAAGCGCTGAAAGAGGCCGAGGGAGCGGCATGCGCGCGTACCAGGTCGGGGACCGTGACCGTGCCCGTGCACCCGGTGGCGTCCGTAACGGTGAGGCCCACCGAATAGGTACCACCTTCAGTATAACAGTGATCAGCGGAGGCGTCGGACCCCGTTGATCCATCCCCGAAGCTCCATTGATAGTTGGCACCACCAGCGGGCAGCGCATTGAACGTGACACAGAGCGGCGTGCATCCTACCGTGTCCGAGTAGGTGAAGGCGGGTTGGAAGGCGGCGGAAACAGTAACGGTGGCGCTCTCCGGGGCGGAAGTGCAGCCTTGGGCGTCCGTTGCCGTCACTGCGTAACTCGTGGTGGCCGTGGGCGATACGATCGGGCCATCCGGTGTCCAAGCATACGTGAATCCCGGTGTTCCTCCGCTGGCCTGCGCTACCAAGGTGACCGCACTTCCGGCACACACGGCCGTGTCCGGTCCTGCGGTCAGTGTGATCGGTGGCGGCTCCGCGATGGTCACCTCCTCTTGTGAGGAACAGCCCGAAACATCGGAGACCGTGCAGGAATAGTCCCCCGGAGCAAGCCCGGTGATCGTGGCGGTTGCAGCCCCGCCAGGCGCCCAGGAATACATCAACGGTGCCACACCGCCTGAAGGTACTGCGGTGGCGGTGCCGTCATTCAGGCCGTTACAGGTCACATCCGTATGTGTGAGGTCCAAGGCCAGGTTGCCTACCGAAGGCGCAAGCGTGGCGGTGGCGCTGGCGGAACAACTGCTCACTGCGGAGACCGTGACGGTGTGATCCCCCGGTCCCACATTGGAAAGCGTCTGCGTAGTGGCTCCGCCGGGCGACCAGTAGTAGTTCACCGCTCCTCCGGCACCAGTGACCATCGCTTCCAACGCGCCATTGTCCTGCCCGCACGTTGGGTCCGTGGTCGTGATCGTCACCCCGAGCACGCTGATGTCTTGGGTAGTGGTGTTCGAGGCCCCGCACGCATCAGTGGCCGTGAGCGTGACGGTATAGGTGCCCGGGTCGGCGTAGGTGTGTGATGGGTTCGCCTGAACGGAGGTGTTCTGCGTGGAACCGGGGTCGCCGAAATTCCAGGAGAAGATGTCCGGGCAAGGTGTGGAGGTATTGGCGAAATCCACAGTGGTGCCATCACAATCCCCGCTGAAAGAAGCCACCACCGGATCGGACTCATCGATAAGTATGTCGTCGATGGCGATGCCGTCGTAGTTGTTACAGAAGCTGCCTGCACCGAAGAAGAAGCGGAACCTTACGCTGGGTGCGTTGGCTAACCAGCCCAAGCAGTGCTTTGCCGTTACCCAGCCTTGGCTGCCGCTGCCCCCCAAGCAGCTTCCCTGGGTGGAACCCTGCCGCCCGCTCCAACCATGCTTGGGGCTGATCGATGAAGGGAGGTTGGTGAGGTTGCTGGAATTGAACCAATTCGCGGTGTTGCAGTTCACCGGCTCGTTGAACGCACCCACATTGCTGTAGGTGAGGCCGCCATCGGTGGAGTATTGGAAGGTCATGCCGTCATATTGCCGTTCCACCTCCCAGAAGATCTTGAAGGAGATCCGCGGGGTGTTCAGCGAAGTGAAGTCGAAGCAGGGGCTTTCGAGATAGGACCTCTCGTTGTTGTTGTAAAAAGTGCCCGTGAGCCCGCCCACGCACCAGCTCTTCGTGCCGCCCCCGGCAGTGTTGATCAGCGGATGTGCAGGTGTTCCCCAAGCCCAATCATTGCCCGTGCCACCGCTGACCCATGCGGCGGACGTCTCGAAGCCCTCGTTGTAGGGGAAAGTGCCGATCACCGGACCGCACTGCGCCCATGCCGAATTCAAAGGTGATAAGACGCCCAGAATGCACACCGGAGCGATGAGATGAAAAATGGTGTTCAGGACACCGGGGGTGCGCAGCATTGGGAATAGGACGCAAAGTTCGGGCTCAAGGACGCACCCGGCATGGGAAAGTATGATAAACATGCCCGGAGGAACGTTCAGCCCGCGAGCACTCTCCGCGGCACTTGCCCATTCGTTCGGCCCCATCTTTGTAATCCGCCTTTGAAACCCTATCCCCGGAACGATGAAAAAGCAGAAGACCATCCTGTTCATGCTACTCTTCGGAATTTCCTCCACCATGGCCCAGGCACAGGTGAAAGTGAACCCGCAGATCGGCGGCTCTTTCACCAACCTCACCAGCGCCCCTTCCGGTGTGAGTACTTCCGCTGCGTTCGGGTATCAACTCGGTGTCGACTTGCGCTTCGGTAAACGGCTGTACTTCCAGCCCGGTGTTTATTTCGGACGTAGTGCCACAGTGATCCAAGTCAACTACCTCGATACCGCCGTGATCGAGGACAACATGATCCGCACCACGGCCAAGGTGAAGGCGCTCCTTGGATACAACATCATCAACGGAGGGACCTTCAAGCTGCGTGCGAACGTCGGCCCGACCTACGAGGCGCTCCTGAGCGTGGACAGCAAGGACGACAAGATCGCCTTCAACAAGGATGACTACAATGGAGGCTCCTTCAACATGGACGCAGGCTTGGGCGTGGACATCGCCGTGGTCACTTTGGAGGCCGGCGTGAGCTACGGGTTGACCAATGCGTACAAGGATGAGGGCAAGCTGCTTTCCGACGCGAAGTACTTCACGTGGTACGCCACGCTCGGCGTCGTGTTCGGTGGAGGCAAGTAGGCCCCGCAGCTCAACGCAGCAAGGTCACCGTGCCATGCAGGTCATAGGTTTCCCCCGAATGCCCTACCGCGTGCAGCACATAGTAGTAGGTGCCTTCAGGCAGCACATCGCCGGTCGGTGAGCGACCGTCCCAGGTCTGCCCTATCCGCTTCAGCCGCACCATCTCCTGCCCCCAGCGGTTGAAGACCTGCACATCCAGTGTAGTGAGGCCCCCGCCCGTGATCTGGAAGAAGTCGTTCCGTCCATCATTGTTCGGGGAGAAGACATTGGGCACGACCAAGGAATCCTGGCCTGTGACGCAGAGTTGCTGTGTTATGCCATCCGTGCAACCAGCATCGTTCGTCACCACCAGCAAGACCGGGTAACAGCCTGCGCCGGGATAGGTGAATGCGGGCGAAGGATCCGTAGAGCTTGAGCCGGCAGGATCGCCGAACTGCCATGCCCAGGACGAGGCCCCGGAGGAGATATCGGTGAACTGCACCTCGGGATCGCTGGCTGTTGGCGTGGTGGGAGTCCACGAGAAGTCGGCCGCTGGAGCAGCTGCGATGGTGAACGGCCCTATCGAGGAAGTGATATCCGGGCAACCACTGCCTTGCACCACCACCAGATCTACGGTGTACTGCCCCGGCGTGGCATAGCAATGTTCCACCACGCTGTCCGCGGCCGTGGACCCATCACCGAGGTCCCAGATGTAGGTGTTCTGTGCGGAGGAGGACGCCGTGAACGTGATGCAATGCGTGGCGCAACCGTCCAGCGCGGTGCTGGTAACGTTCACCGCTTGACCCTCGGGGACCGTCACCGTTACCTGTAGGGGCGCGGCCTCACAACCGTTGGCATCGCTCACCACCACGGTGTATGTGGTTGTTTGTGCCGGAGAGACCACCGGCCCTTCCGGCGACCACGCATAGGTATAGTCCGGCGTGCCACCAGCACCTTGGGCGGTAAGAACGGCTTGGCCTCCGGGGCAGATGGTGGTGTCGGCTCCTACGGTGGCGGTAAGTGCGGAAGGTTCCATCAACGTGTAGGATGCTTGTCGCGTACAGCCCTCGGCATCGGTCACGGAAACATTGTAGGTCCCCGCTGCCAGCCCCGTAAGCTGTCCAACAGTATCCCCCGTGCTCCAGAGGAAGCTGTATGGCAGGGCGCCTCCTTGCACCGTGTACGTCAGTTCCCCGGTGGATGCCCCGTTGCAGGTGATGTCCTGATGTGTAAGCGTATCGGTCATGATGGAAACGGTGGTGAACGCTGAATCACTGCCACAGGCGGAAGTGCCCAACACCCATACCGCTCCCAGTTCCGCGAGGCCCACTTGTATCGACGGTGTGACTTCACCGGTGCTCCAGAGGTAACCGTCCGCACCGGAGGCGGTAAGTGCATTGATGTCCGTATCCAAGCACAGCGTGCTATCCCCGGTGATCGTCACCAGCGGCGTATCGCCGGTGGTCACCGTCACCTGCGCGCAGAGCGTATCGCCGCAGGCGGTGATGGCGCAGAAGGACAGCTCCACATCGCCGCTGTCACCACCGCCCGGGGTGTAGGTGGTGGCCAAGGCCGTCGGATCGCTGAAGACGCCTCCCCCGCCCTGCCAGAGCACCGAGGCAAAGGCACCCGTAACGCTGCCCTCCATGTTCCCCACGTCACCGCAGGCAATGGGCCCGCCGCCCGAAAGCACCGACACCGACGTGGGCGTGAACGGTGCTTGGCAGCCGTAGTTCACATAGGTCGCGTCGGATTGGCCGGGCCAAGCGAAAACAGCCGTGGCCCCGTCGTTCTCCTCGCTCAGTCCGCCATAGGTGCCGTAGATGTTCACCAATTGATTGGCATCGTAGGTGACGGTATCCCCGCAGGCGGTGCCGTTCACGTTCAACTGGAGCCAGCGCATCAGCGGCGCGTCCGGTACCGGGCTGACCGGTTGACCCACCAGGTCGTTGTTCTTGAAATGGCCTTGACTGTTCCCCGGCGTCTGGAAGATGATGTACAAGGTGTCGCTGAGCGCCGTGAAGGGATTGGCCTGCACGCACATCTCCGTGGAGGTCACAAAGATCACGCGGCTGCCCGGGGGGATCACGCCGGCCGGAGGCTCCACCAGATGGCCGCAGCTCTGGATGGAAGCGTTCAGCTGGCTCGTCAGGGCAGCGGTGCTGGCATCCTGCGCAATGCCGCGGAAGCTGCTGCTATAAAAGGTGAACTCCAGGTCCCCCACGTCGATCGGTGCCGGTCCGGTAATGAAGCGCACCATCTCGTTCATCCCTTCCGTACTGCCGGGGCAGTCCGTCAAGGAGATGCAGGCATCCACCAGAATGCGCTCGATCTCCAAGCATTTCACGGGCACCTGCGCCCGTATTTCCGGAGCGAAAAACACGACCCCCGCAAGGGCTGCCAAGGTGAACAGGTTCTTCTTCGGTCGGGACATGCGGCTTCCTTTTATCGTTCGGCGAGGTTCGGCCCGATCGTTCAGGTACACCGCACCGGCACGAACATATCCACGTGCAACGCCGTCCGGACCCGCCCCGCCACGATCTTTTCCACCATCGAGCATGGATGACCTCGCCTCAAGGTGCTATCAACGGTTCTTGGCGCGCTCCCAATAGGCGTCCATCTCCGCCAGGCTCATTTCGCCCAGCTTCTTGCCGTCCTTGCGGCTCTCGTTCTCCAGGAACCGGAACCGCTGGATGAACTTGCGGTTGGTGCGCTCCAGCGCTTCATCCGGGTCGATCTTCAGGAAGCGGGCATAGTTCACGATGCTGAAGAGCAGGTCGCCCAGTTCATCTGCTTGGTTCCCGGACTCGTTGTCCACTTCGTGCTTCAGCTCTGCCATCTCCTCGATCACCTTGTCCCACACTTGGTCGCGGTGTTCCCAATCGAAGCCCACGCCGCGGGCCTTGTCCTGGATGCGGATGGCCTTCACCATACTGGGCAGTCCGCGTGGCACGCCTTCGAGGACGCTCTTCTCCCCTTTCGCCGTGCCATCCTTCGCCTTCTCCTTCAGCTTGATCTGCTCCCAGTTGGCCTTCACTTCCTCCTCGTTCTGCACCTTCACATCGCCGTAGATGTGCGGATGCCTGCGGACCAGCTTCTCGCAGATGCCGTTGAGCACATCGGTGAGGGTGAAGGCACCCTGCTCCTCGCCGATCTTGGCGTAGAACACGTTGTGCAGCATCAGGTCGCCCAGCTCGTTGCGCACTTCCGCCAGGTCGTTGTTCAAGATCGCATCGCCGAGCTCGTAGGTCTCCTCAATGGTCAGTGGCCGCAAGGTTTCCATGGTCTGTTTCATGTCCCACGGGCACTGGGCACGCAGGTCGTCCATGATATCGAGCAGGCGCTTGAAGGCTTCAAGGCGGGGATCCATGGTGCAAGTGTAGGGAGGGAGACGTGGAGAAGAAGACCACAGAGGCACGGAGGCACGGAAAAACACCGGGACGAAATAGCACATCCATACGGTGGACGGAGACGCTGAAAAACGCAATACATGTCCCTTCGGAAGTCCGTCCCCACCGTCCATCCGCTCCTGTAGCGCGACTGCATGCAGGAGGCCGGTCGTGCGTGGAATCGCAATTGAACCTAACCTCCACCAACTGGGAACGCATCGCGGAAAAGCCTGACAACTAACAACGGACAACTGACAACTGCCGGGCAAACCACAATGCCAGCTCCGATCGGACAAATACTTTCACCCACCACATTCCCGCATGACCCAACGAACGCACACCACCTCCGCCGTTGTCATCATCGGTGCCTTGTTCTTCCTCTTCGGCTTCGTCACCTGGATCAACGGTCCACTGATCTATCTTTCCGAATAAGGCAACAACCGTCAGCCCCGGCTTGCACGGGGATGTGCATCTTTGGCCATCGCCACGCGCCATGCAGGGAAACCCATTCGATGTTGACGGCCTCACCGATGAGCAGGTGCAGGAGGCGCGTGCCCAGCATGGCCGCAACGTGCTGGAGGAGGATGACAAGGGCTTCTTCTGGCCCGCATTGAAAGGCGCCCTTACCGAGCCGATGGTGCTGCTGTTGCTGGCGGCCAGCTTGATCTACTTCCTGTTGCAGCAATGGAACGAGGGCTTCTTCATGGTGGGTGCCATCCTGCTGCTGACAGCCATTTCGCTCTACCAGGATTCGCGGAGCCGGACGGCCCTGAGCACACTGAAGGCCTTGAGCATGCCCCGCGCCACGGTGGTGCGCAACGGGCAGGTGGAGCAGGTGCCCGTGGAGGACGTGGTGGTGGGCGACCATGCCGTGGCGGAGGAAGGCAGCCTGCTCGCGGCCGATGGCCTCATTGTGCAGAGCAACGACTTCAGCGTGAACGAATCCATCCTCACCGGCGAGGCCTTCGCGGTGGCGCGCAGCGCGGCGGACCCGGAGAACGCACGCGTGAGCAAGGGCACGCAGGTGGTCTCGGGGTTGGCGCTGTACCGCGTGGAGGCCGTGGGCATGGCGAGCCGCTTGGGCCGCATCAGCGCCTCGTTGGCCTCTATCGAGCCGCCCCCTACCCCGCTGCAGGTGCAGATCGGTCGCTTTGTGCGCGACATGGCCATCGTGGGCGTGGTCTTCTTCGCGCTGGTGTGGGCGGTGGACTTCTTCCGCACCGGCTCCCTCTCCGGCAGCTTGCTCTCGGGCCTCACCTTGGCCATGTCCATCCTTCCGGAGGAGATCCCTGTGGCCTTCACCACTTTCCTCGCCTTGGGCGCGTGGCGCTTGGCGCGGCAGGGCGTCATCGCCAAGCGGGCCACCACCGTGGAGACCTTGGGCGCGGCCACCGTGATCTGCACCGACAAGACCGGCACCATCACCGAGAACCGGATGACCTTGGCCGAACTGCATGTGAAGGCCACCGATGCCGTGGAGAAGGCCGATGCGGAGCAGCTATCACCGGAGGCCAAGGCCTTGGTGGAAATGGCGATGTGGGCCAGCGAACCCGTTCCATTCGACCCGATGGAGAAAGGACTCCACGCCGCATACGCCCATACCACGGCGCACGATGAACGTCCCGAGCGGCGGATGGTACACGAATATCCGATCAGTGGCAAACCGCCGATGATGACCCACGTCTTCGCCAATGCGGCGGGACATCGCATCATCGCCTGCAAGGGCGCTCCGGAGCGGGTCCTGCGACAGGCCGTGCTCACTCCTGAGGAGAAGCAAGCGGCCATGGCACAGGTGGAAGCCTTCGCTCGCAAGGGCATGCGCGTGCTCGGCGTAGGCTATGTGAAGGACCCACCGGCGATCTACCCGGAAAGCCAGGAGGAATTCGAGATCGAATACCTCGGATTGGTCGCCTTCGTGGATCCCCCGAAGCACAACATCCGCGAGGTGCTGGCCACAGTTGGAGGCAGCGGGCATCCAAGTGAAGATCATCACGGGAGACAATGCCGTCACCACGGCGGCCATTGCCCGCCAGGTGGGCTTCCACGGCGACCGCCTCACCTTGGACGGGGAGGAACTGCTGCGCTTGGAGGAGCCTGCATTCAGCGAAGCGGTGCGCAGCACGGACATCTTCACCCGCATGTTCCCCGAGGCGAAGCTGCGCATCATCAACGCCCTGAAGGCGGACGGCCATGTGGTGGCGATGACCGGCGACGGCGTGAACGATGCCCCCGCGCTGAAGGCCGCGCACATCGGCGTGGCCATGGGCAAGCGCGGCAGCGAACTGGCCAAGGAGGCCGCCTCCCTGGTGCTCACCGATGACGACCTGGGCGGCATGGTACACGGCGTGGCCATGGGCCGCAAGATCTACGGCAACCTGAAGAAGGCGATGCAGTACATCATCTCCATCCACATTCCGATCATCCTCACGGTATCGCTCCCGCTGTTCCTTGGCTGGAAGTTCCCCAACATCTTCACGCCGATGCACGTGATCTTCCTGGAGCTGATCATGGGCCCCACGTGCAGCATCGCCTACGAAAGCGAGCCGTTGGAACCGGGCGGCATGCAGCGCCCGCCCCGTCCCTTGGACAAGACCTTCCTCTCGTGGCGGGAGATTCCGGATCAGCCTCCTGCAAGGGATGGTGATCACCCTCGGCACCTTGGCCAGCTACCGGATCGGCGTTCAACAAGGCTTTGATGAAGAGCTGGTCCGCAGTCTGGTCTTCAGCACCTTGATCATGGCCAACATCGGCCTCACCTTCGTGGACCGCTCCTTTACGCGCTCCTTCCTCGCGGCCGCCCGGAACACCAATGTGGTGCTGCGCATCGTGGTGCTGATCACCTTGGTGGCCCTGGGCATCACCCTGTACGTACCGCCGGTGGCCCGCCTGTTCGACCTAGCGCCGCTCACTTTGGGGCAGTTGGCCCTTTCCGCTGCGATCGGCTTTGCCTCCGTAGCCTGGTTCGAAGTGTACAAATGGGCGAAGCGAAGGCCGCGTGCAGCGGTGTTGGCGGCAGCGGAATAGGCGTTCGGCACTAAAAACAGGACTTCCCCGTTACTTTTGCCGTCCCCTCAAAGAAGCCACCTGCCCGCTCCGTGATCCCTGCATGAGGCGTTCCCTCCTCTTCCTTCTTCTCCTGCTCCCGTTCCTGCTCACGGCCCAAACGGCCACGGTTTCCGGCACGGTGCGCGACGATGAGAACCGCCCCCTGCCCGATGCGAGCATCGCCGTGGTGGGCCAGGCCGCAACAACCTCGAATGCCAGGGGTGGCTATTCGATCACCGTACCCGCTGGGCGGGAGATCGTGCTGCGTTTTGTCTATCCCGGCGCGGAGGCCGTGGAGCGCACCTTGGAACTGAAGGCCGGTGAAACGCGATCACTGGACGTGGTGATCCGCTCCGCCACCATCGGCTCCGTCACCATTAC
The DNA here is from genome assembly GCA_963706125.1 of uncultured Flavobacteriales bacterium. Lineage (GTDB taxonomy): Bacteria > Bacteroidota > Bacteroidia > Flavobacteriales_F > PHOS-HE28 > PHOS-HE28. Next base: position 60,799 of record CAVPLQ010000003.1, on the reverse strand, counting down.
GGACGATCGGCTGCGCGACGCGGGCATCGACAAGCTCAACGCACGCACCTCGCACTTCCAGCCTTCGCTGGGCGACGTGAACAGCCTGCTGCAAGGCAGCCTCGGCGTGATGACGCGCAACGAGCTCAGCAGCGGCTACAACGTGCGCGGTGGCAATTTCGACGAGAACCTGGTGTACGTGAACGGCATCGAGGTCTACCGGCCGTTCCTGGTGCGCAGCGGCCAGCAGGAGGGCCTCAGCTTCCCGAACCCGGACATGATCGAGCGGATCCACTTCAGCGCCGGCGGCTGGGAACCCCGCTACGGCGACAAGCTGAGCAGTGTGCTGGACATCACCTACAAGCGCCCGCGTGAGTTCGATGCCATCGCCAGTGCCAGCCTGTTGGGCGGCTCCGTCACCGTGGGCAGCGCCATGGCCCACCAGCGGCTGCGCCAGATCACCGGTTTCCGCTATCGCACGCTCAGCACGGTCTTAAAGGGCCTCGATACGCAAGGGGATTACGTGCCCACCTACACCGACCTGCAGAGCTACTGGACGTACGACCTCAGCGACAAGGTGGAGATCGGCTTCCTCGGCCTCTATTCCCGCAACCGCTACGATGTGACCCCGAAGGACCGCGAGACGGAGCTCGGCAACTTCAACCAGGCGCTACGCTACACCGTGTACTTCGAAGGCCAGGAACGCACGGCCTACGAAACCTTTTCCGGAGCGCTAAGCCTCACTGCGCGCCCTTCGCCCCGCACCGTGCTGAAATTCACCGGCAGCGCGTTCAACACCTACGAGACCGAGCGGATGGACATCCTCGGCGAATACCGCTTGGGCGAGCTGGACCGCAACCTCGCCAGCGAGCAGTTCGGTGAAGTGGTCCGCGACCTTGGCATCGGTGCCTACTTGGAGCATGCGCGGAACAGCTTGGAAGCCACAGTGCTGAGCGCCACGCACACGGGATCCTTCTTTCATGGCCGCGGGAGCAGCTTGCAATGGGGCATTGAGGCGCGCACCGAGCGGATCAATGACCGCCTGAGCGAATGGTACATGGTGGACAGCGCGGGCTACAGCATCCCCCAGAGCAGCGGCGATGTGCTGGAGCTGAACACGAGCGTGAAGACCAAGATCGATCTGGAAAGCGTCCGCACCTCTGCTTACGTGCAGAACGCATGGGAATGGAAGACCGGCCGCGACCGCTCGTGGGCCCTGGTGGCCGGGGTGCGCGGGCAGAACTGGAGCTACAACGGGCAGACGGTGTTCAGCCCGCGGCTGCGCTTGGCCTACCATCCCGGCTGGCGCAAGGTGGTGGCGCCCGGCGATACCGTGCCGCGCGACTACAGCTTCTGGTTCGCCACCGGCGTGTATTACCAACCTCCGTTCTACCGCGAAATGCGCGACTTCAACGGCGTGCTGAACCCGGATGTGAAGGCCCAGAAGAGCATCCACTTCATCCTGGGCATGGACCGCCAGTTCCAGATCTGGGACCGCCCCTTCAAGTTCACCACCGAGGCCTACTACAAGGCGCTGAGCGATCTGAATCCCTACGAACTGGACAACGTCCGCATCCGCTACTATGCGCAGAACAACGCCAAGGGCTACGCCACCGGCATCGACATGAAGCTCAACGGTGAGTTCATCAAGGGGGTGGAATCCTGGGCCTCGCTCTCCGTGATGAAGTCCATGGAGGACCTCGATGGCGACTTCTACTACCACACCTATAACGCCGCCGGGGAGCGCACCGATGCCATCGATACGCAGGACCGCACGCCGGTGGACAGTGTGCGCGTGGAAGCGGGCTACATCCCCCGCCCCACCGACCAGCGTGTGAGCTTCGCCTTGTTCTTCCAGGACGAGATGCCGCGTTGGCCCACCTTCAAGGTCCACCTGAACCTCGTCTTCGGCACCAGCCTGCCCTACGGCCCGCCGAACGAAACGCGCTACGCCGACACCCTGCGCACCAGCCTCTACCGCCGCGTGGACATCGGCTTCAGCAAGCAGTTCTTAGGCGCGCCCGGACAAGAAAAGACCGGCGTGCTCAGGCATATCAAAGACCTCTGGCTCTCCTTGGAGGTCTTCAACCTGATCAACCTGAACAACACGGTGGACTACACCTGGGTGCAGGACGTGCAGGGGCGCTACTACGGCATTCCGGAGTTCCTGACGCCGAGAAGGATCAACCTGAAGTTGATCGCGCGCTTCTAGTCCCATCAAGGCCTTCCCGCATTAGTCCCATCAACGTCTCACGAAGTGGACGTTGCATGCCCTCCTGACCTCAGGATCCCCTTCGGGAGATCGCTGCGGGAACTAGTTCCTTCCCTGGGATCTCGCTCTCTTTGTGCTCGATTTTCACGGAATGTGAAGGTTCCCGTAAATTGCCCGACATGAAACGCTTCCTTCTTCCGCTCGCTTGTTGCTGCTTGGTGGCGACCGGGTGTTCCACGCACCGCTATGTCGCGAGCAAATATCCCACCGGAAAGCCTGAAGTGGTGCTCTTCCTGAAGGGCAAGGGCGAGGATGCCGTGAAAGTGATGGAGAAGGTGTACCACCCCAACGGGAAGCTGGACTACGTGGGAAACTTCGAGGACGGCAAGGAGCAGGGCGAGTGGAACTACTACTACGAGGACGGCACCCGCAAGTACACCGAGCACTGGGACAAGGGCCTGGAGGAAGGCGTGCAGATCGAGTACGCTCCCGATGGGCAGATCTACCTGGAGAAGTACTTCGAGAAGGGCCAGCTGATCCGCACGGTGGACAGGTCCACAAAGCCGTGATCAGCCACCATTGATCACTCCGAACAGGTCCGTGTTGTTCGGTCGAAGATCGCGTTACCTCCGGCTTCCGCAAGCACGGTTCCAAGTTCACCGCGGCTAAACCCTTGGCCGTGAAACGCTCATTGGAACGCCTCCACGCTCTTCCGGATGATCGCGCAGCAGGCCATCAGTTCTTCCTCAGTGATGGTGAGCGGCGGCGCGAAGCGGATGATGTCCCCATGCGTGGGCTTGGCCAGCAGGCCGTTCTCCGCCAGCAGTAGGCAGAGGTCCAAAGCGGTGCGACCGTCCTTGCGCGGCTCGATGATCACGGCATTGAGCAGGCCCTTGCCGCGCACCAGTTTCACGAAGTCGAATTCCTCCACGAGTTTCTGCATGTTATCGCGGAACAGCTGGCCGAGGCGCTCCGAATTGGCGGCGAGCTTCTCGTCCTTCACCACCTGCAAAGCGGCGATACCCACCTTTCCCGCGAGCGGATTGCCGCCGAAGGTGCTGCCATGTTCGCCCGGCTTTATGGTGAGCATGATGTCGTTGTCCGCCAGCACCGCGCTCACCGGCAGCACGCCGCCGCTAAGGGCTTTGCCGAGGATCAGCACATCGGGGCGCACGCCTTCGTGGTCGCAGGCCAGCAGCTTGCCCGTGCGGGCGATACCCGTCTGCACCTCGTCCGCCATGAAGAGCACATTGCGCGCCTTGCAGGCCTCGAAGGCTTCCTTGAGGTAGCCCGCATGCGGCACCATCACACCGGCCTCGCCTTGGATGGGCTCCACCATGAAGGCCGCCACGTGCGGATGTTCCAAGGCCCGCTGCAGCGCCGGGATGTTGTCGTAAGGAATGACATCGATGCCCGGTGTATAGGGGCCGAAGCCCTTGCGGCTGTCGGGGTCCGTGCTCGCACTGATGATGGTGATGGTGCGACCATGGAAGTTGCCCTCGCACACGATGATGCGGGCCTGATCGCGGGGGATGCCCTTCTTCTCGTAGCCCCATTTGCGGGCGAGTTTGAGGGCGGTCTCCACGGCCTCGGCGCCGGTGTTCATCGGCAGCACCTTGTCGTATTTGAAATAGCCGGTGATGTACTCCTCGAACTCGCCGAGCACATCGTTGAAGAAGGCACGGCTGGTGAGGGTGAGCTTCTTCGCCTGCGTGGTGAGCGCGTCGATGATCTTCGGATGGCAGTGGCCTTGGTTCACCGCGCTGTAGGCGCTGAGGAAGTCGTAGTAGCGCTTGCCTTCCACATCCCAGAGGAAAATGCCTTCACCTCGTTCCAGCACCACCGGCAGCGGATGATAATTGTGCGCGCCGAAGCGGTCTTCCAAGCGGATGGCACGTTGGCTGCGGGTCTCGTTATGCTGGGTAGTTGGCATGGTCTCGATGGCTTTGTGAATGCGCGACAAAGGTACTGAATGGCGATGGGGGGGCGGCTCGCGCAGGGTGCGCTATGTTTCAGCGATACCGGTTGGCGTGACCCTGCGCGGACCAGGACCGTATCGGCCCCCCCCGGCCCCTCCTTGTCTTTCTCGACTGCGCTCGAAATGACAAGGAGGGGGGAGCACTCAACGCTGTTACCGAACTTCTTGACCGGACCTCGCGCTCAATTGCGCATTTCCAGTGGAACACTGAGGGCTACCGGTACCGCAGCCGCCCGCTCCACCACGCTTTGGATCTTCGTGCGGATGTCCATGTGGATCAGCTTTTTGTTGTTCGCATCGGGGTGGACGCGGTTGCTGAGGAAGACATAGACGGTGCCGTCCGCAGGGTCCGCCCAGACCATGGTGCCGGTGAAGCCGGTGTGGCCGAAGCTTTCCTTGCTGGCGTTGTCGCTGCTGGGGCCGGGGGTGCCGCGCTCCTGCGGGCGGTCCCAGCCTAAGCCGCGGCGGTTGTCCTTCTTCGGGTGGCCCGTGCAGAAGTGGCAGGCGGTGAATTCCGCGATGGTCTTCTCCTTCAGGTAGCGCTTGCCGCCGTAGGTGCCACCGTTCAAGAGCATCTGCATGATGACGGCCAGGTCGTTGGCATCGGAGAAGAGGCCCGCGTGCCCGGCGATGCCGCCCATCATCGCGGCACCGGGATCATGCACATCACCGTGGATCTGTTCATGGCGGAAGTTGGTGTCGTCCTCGGTGGGCATGATGCGGTCCAGCGGAAAGCGCTCCCACGGCCGGTAGCCCATGGTGGTGAGGCCCAAGGGTGCATAGTAGGTCGTTCGCAGAAAGCGGTCGAAAGGCATGCCGGAGACCTGTTCCACCACGCGCATCAGCAGGTACATGCCCATGTCGCTGTAGACGTATTTGCCACGCTCGATGGTGGGCGTCCCCAGCACCCATTGCACAAGGGAATCCCGGTAGGTGCTGCTGATGTAGACGCTGTCGGCCACGCGCATGTCGTGCGTGGTGTCGGGGACACTGGTCACGAAGTCAGGCTTCAACTTGCCCTTGTCCAACAGCCGCAGGTAGAATGGTGTGAAAGGCCTCAGGCCCGCCTGGTGCGCGAGGATCTCGCTCAGTTTCAGCGATGCGTGGTAGGGATGGCCCGCGACGATCTGCGGGATGTAATCCCCCAAGGTCTTCTCCACGTCAATCCGGCCCTCGTTCACCAATTTCATCAGGGCCAGCGTGGTCCCGGCCACTTTGGTGATGCTGGCGAGGTCATAGATGTCATCGGTGCTCACCGCACGTGTGCCGGCGTAGGTGGGCGAACCATAGGCCTTGTTCCAGATCACGTTCCCGTTCTTCGCCACCAGCACTTGGCAGCCGGGGTAGGCTTTTGCGTCCAGACCCTCGCGTACGATGGTGTCGATGCGCTGGAGCTCGCCGGTGTCCATACTGTTCTCTTCGGGCATCCCGTAGCGCAACCGGCCGTTCGCGGGCACCTTCACCCCTTTGCCGTAGGGAAAGTAGGACGAGGCCGTGACGGGCAGCTTCCCCTTGGCGGGAATGGCGCCGAAGAGCAATTGTGCGGCGAGGTCCTGCGTGTCGTCGGTTTCCTCGTAGGCCACCACCAGCGCGTTCCAGCGTTGCGCGCCATAGGCCAAGCCGAGCCGGTAAGGATTCGCGAAGAGCACGAAGGCCATCCGCTGCTGATCGGCCAAGCGGCGCAGAAAATCCAGTGAAAGCTGCGGCACGCCGAACTCCTTGCTCACGCGGAACGAGGTGTTGTGGACGGAGGCGATCACGAGGTCGAACTGCTTCAGGCTGTCCAACAGTGCTTGTGACTGCCCGGCGTTGAGGATCTTCTCGCAGCGCAGTTCAGTGATGTTCGCATAGCGCCCCAAGGCCTGCTGGAAGGTGTTGTGCAGTGTGTCCCCGATCACCAAAGAGGCGATGCGCAAGGTGTCCAGCCCTTGGACCGGCAGGGTACCGTCGTTGCGGACCACGGTCAAGGCTTCGGCGTAGAGCCTGCGCCGCAGGGCCATGGCCCCGGGCGTGTTGAGGTCCTCGTACAGATGCTCGCGCTTCACCGGCTTGAAACGGTCCAGCCCGGTCCAGTCCTTGGCGCGGAGCACTTTCAGGCAGGCTTCGTCGATCACTTCCGGTGCGACCTCCCCGCTGTCCACGGCCTGCTTGATGCGCTGGATCGCCTTCACGGGATCCTGCGGGAAGAGCAGGATGTCGTTTCCGGCCTTCAGCGCGCGCAGCTCAATTTCTCCGGGCTTTTCCGCGTTCGCGATGCCTCTCATGTTCAAGGCATCGGTGACGACCAGCCCTTTGAAGCCCATCTCCTCTTTCAGCAGATCGGTGACGATGGGCTTGCTCATGGTGCTCGGCAGGCCCGGCGTGCTGTCCAGTGCGGGTACTTCGAGGTGGGCCACCATCACCCCGCCCACGCCGTTGTCGATCAAGCGCTTGAAGGGATGCAGTTCCACCGAATCCAATCGCTCGCGGGAAGCGGCCACCACCGGCAAGGTCTTGTGGCTGTCCTGATCGGTGTCGCCGTGGCCGGGGAAGTGCTTGGCCGTGGCGAGGACGCCGCCGCGTTGCAGGCCCTTCATGTAGGCGATGCCTTTGCGGGCCACCATTTCCGGGTCCTCCCCGAAGCTGCGGTCATTGATCACCGGATTGGCCGCGTTCACGTTCACGTCCACATCGGGGCTGAAGCTCACCTGCACGCCGAGCCGCTTCATCTGGCGGGCGATCTCCTCGCCCATCAGCTCGATGCCCTCCTCGTCGGAAGTGGCGCCCAAGGTCATCTGGCGCGGGAATTTGATGGTGCTGTCCAAGCGCATGGCAAGGCCCCATTCGAGGTCCATGCCGATGAGGATCGGTGTCCGTGCCTTGGCCTGGTAGCGGTTCACGAGGTCCGCCTGCCGCACGGGCCCGCCTTGGAAGAAGATCAAGCCGCCGATGCCGTACTCCTTTACCAGCTTATCGATCTCGGCGATGTGCTTGACGTCCTTGTTGCTGTAGGCGGCCACCATCATCAACTGCGCGATGCGTTGTTCGAGGCTCAAGGAGGCCAGCACGGAATCCGCCCAGGGCGAAGGGCGTTCGAGGAATGGGGGCAGCGTTTTCCGCACCGTGGTGGGCGTGCCCCCGCCAAGGGTGATGACCCCCAACAAGGCCCCGATGGATATGATGATCGTCCGTTTCATGAAGAGCCGTCAAAACTATCGGCACCCTTTGGGCACTTTGGCCAATTGCCGTGCCACTTGTCAACAGAACGGACGGTATAGCATGGTTGTTGGACGCAGTGCGCACCGGCCGCGCTGGGTACTTTCGCGGTCGAACAAACGTTCACGAACCGTGCTCCGCTACTTGCTCCTTCTTCTTGTTGCCGTTCCCCTAATGATCTTCGGCCAAGAGCCGAACACTGTTGGATACGGGCCGCTGACCGCGCACCTGAAAGCGATCGGGGATGCCGACAACGACGTATCACGCGACAGTGCCAGCGCCTTTGTAAAGCAGGAGTTGGGCGCGATCCTCAACTCGGACAGCGGGCTTACCGCCTCCTTTGCCGGCGTGCCCATCAGCCATGTGTCCGCTCCGGACGGGGCCTTTCGCCTGTTCACCTGGAACGTCCGCCACGACAATGGTTCATTCCTGTACGAAGGCTATTTGCTGGTGCCGGGGCGCAAGAAGCAGGCGTTGTATGAACTGCGGGACATGACGGACCACATCACCAAGGCAAGCACGGTGCAGCTTACCCCGGAGAACTGGTACGGCGCGTTGTACTACGCGGTGATCCCGGTGAAGCGCGGCGGCAAGACCTACTACACCTTGCTGGGCTGGAAAGGCTTCAGTCCGGTGGAGACACGGAAAGTGATCGAGGTGCTGAGCCTCGGCGGCTCGATGCCGAAGTTCGGTGCGCCCTTGTTCATCGTGGACCGTCAGCGGCACCAGCGTGAGATCTTTGCGTACACGGCGCAGGCCAGCATGCAGCTGAAATGGATGCCCGAGCGCAAGGCCATCGTGGTGGACCACCTCTCGCCCACCCGCCCGGAGTTCGCCGGGCAACCGGCCTTCATGGCCCCGGACCTCAGCTTCGACAGCTATACGTGGGACAAGGACCATTGGCGGCTGGACCGGGATGTCGATCTGCGCCAGACCGGCAAGAGCAAGCCGTACAATGCTCCGCCCAAGGAAGGGCGATAGCGGCGGATCTTGAGGCAGGGGCGGTCCCGAACCGTCAGATCTTCTACTTTGACGGCCTTTTCCGGCCGGAACGGTGAACTGCCGCGTTGCGGTGAGCTTCCCATTTCCGTACGGACCTACCCTTATCCCAAGGCCTTTCAGGCTCACCCACCCTTTACCCCCTCGATGAAGCAAACTCGCACCAGTACCATTCTCATCCTTGCTTTTGCCCTTGGCATGGCCTTCTCGTTCAGCGCATCGGCGCAACAGATCGCCACACGATCGAACGAGCGGAACAAGACATTCCCGGACCGGATCACCTTCCATGAAGGAATGAGCCAAGCCGCACTGGTGCCCGTGCTGGCAGCCGAACTGGGCTGGCCGACGGGATATGGCCTGAAGCCACAGGGACGTCCCGTGGTGGACAAGCTCGGCTACAGCCATCAACGCTACCAGCAGCTCGTTGCGGGCATTCCCGTATTCGGTGCCACCCTTGTGGTCCATAGCCTGAACGGCCAGCTCCGTTCCATGAACGGGGAGCTATTGGCGGCCAAGTCGACCATGGGAGAGCGAACGCCATCGGTGGACCCGCAGGCGGCGATCGAGAGCGCCAAGCGATACGTGGGCGCAAAGTCCTACATGTGGGGATCGCCGGAGATGGAAGCCTTCATCAAGCGCGAGCAGCACGACCCGGAAGCCAGTTTTAAGCCGAAAGCGGAACTGGTCTACTACCCGCTTGCTTTCCCGAAGCTCACGGGTGAACTGCGGCTGGTGTACAAGCTGGACATCTATGCGTTGTCACCACGGTCCCGGCAGGAGGTGCTGGTGGATGCGCGGACCGGGGAAGTGTTGGCATCCATTGAACGGATGCACAGCATCGATGAGCCGGGCACGGCCCAGACCGCCTACAGCGGCACCCGTCCCATTGTCACCTATCGCCCTTCCGCCAGCGGTCCCTATCAGTTGGAGGACCATTCGCGCGGCGGCGGCATCATCACCTACGATTGCTTGAACACCGCCGACTACAGCGTGGCGATCGTGCCCTCGAGCCCCGTGAACGATTGGGACCTGGGAAGCTTGACGGCCAATTCCATCCTGGACGCGCATTGGGGCACGGAGCGTACCTACGATTTCTACCACAATGAGCAGAACTGGGATTCTTATGACAACAACGACTCCCCCATGCTCAGCTATGTGCACTTCAACTTGATCGAATACGGTTACTCGAACAACAACAACGCCTTTTGGGACGGGGAGCGGATGACTTACGGCGACGGCGACGGGACGACATTCAACCCGCTCACTGTCATTGATGTGGCAGGGCACGAGATCACACACGGCGTAACGGAGAATTCCGCAGGGCTGGTGTATCAGGATGAATCCGGCGCCCTGAACGAGAGCTTCAGTGATATCATGGGCAGTTGCATCGAATACTTTGCGAAACCAGGGGATTTCTCTTGGGAGCTGGGCGATGAGATGAGCATTGGTGGGACCGGCTTCCGCAACCTGGCCGACCCGAACGCGAACGGCGACCCGGATACCTACCACGGTGACTACTGGTATTTCGGAACTTCGGACCATGGCGGCGTTCATACCAACAGCGGCGTGCAGAACTTCTGGTTCTACCTGCTGAGCGAAGGCGGTGCGGGCACGAACGACATCGCTGACGTGTACAACGTGCAGGGCATCGGGGTCGAAGCGGCGGGCGATATCGCGTTCCGCAGCCTGACGATGTACATGACATCGAATTCCGAATATGCGGACGCGCGCGCCAACTCCATCCAGGCCGCCACGGACCTGTTCGGAGCATGTTCCCCGGAACTGATCGCGGTGACGAACGCTTGGTACGCGGTGGGCGTAGGAGCGCCGTTCAACGATGCGGTATTGGCCGGTTTCACGCTCTCGGCCAACTACAGTTGCACGGCACCGGCCACGGTGCAGTTCACCAATGGCTCCTTCAACGCGGCCAGCTACCTCTGGGATTTCGGCGACGGCACCACCAGTACCCTGGTTTCGCCATCGCATACCTACGCCACCACGGGCAGCTATACCGTATCCTTGATCGCCTTGGGATCCACCCAGTGCAATTCAACGGACACGCTGGTGATGGGCCAACCGATCGTGGTGGAGGACCTGGGGGAACTTGCACCTGCGGCCTGCCAACCGGCCGCGACCAACACTGCATCGGACGACGGCATCTTCCGGGTGCAGTTCGCGATCATCGACAAGGCCAGCACCGGTGCGGTGGACGGCTATCAGGATTTCAGCTGTGAACAGGTGGCCACGGTGACCGAGGGGATGAGCTATCCCTTGAGCGTGGATCTTCATCTGGCAGCGTACGCAGCGGTGTGGATCGATCTGAACAACGACGGGGGCTTCACCGCTGCTGAATTATTGTACAATTCCAGTGACCTTATCCTAGCCCACGCCGCGGACGTGATCATTCCAGCGGGCACGGTCTTCGGCACGCGGCTGCGGGCGCGGGTGATCTCCAGCAGCCAGCCCATCACCACGGCCTGTACGGTCACCGGTGGACAGGCCGAGGATTATTCGGTGATCGTCCTCGACAATGACGCACCGCCGATCGCGGCGTTCACGGCGGACCCGCTTACCGTGCTCCCCGGCTCCACGGTCTCCTTCCAGGACCTTTCCTTGAACGCGCCGACCGAATGGACCTGGGCTTTCGAGGGCGGGGACATCATTTCGTCCACACTGCAGGATCCACAGGTGAGCTATTCAACCGTCGGTTACTATGACGCGCAGTTGATCGTGGCCAACGCGCACGGAAGCGACACGCTGCTCATCCCCGACTTCATCCACGTGGTGAATTCCTTCAACCTGTGCGACGTTTCCAGCACCGGTGCCTCCACCGGTGTTTTCTACGATCCCGGAGGAGAGACCGGCTATTACGGCAGTGGTGAACTGTGCACGCTATTGATCGAGCCGCCGTGCGCATCGAGCATTACCGTGGACTTCAATGCGTTCCGTACGGAAAGCGGTTATGACTTTCTTCGCTTCTATGACGGCGATAGCAACGGTGCACCTTCCTTGGGCCAATTCAGCGGAACGACGGTCCCCTCCTCATTCACCACCACCGGCGGCCAGTTGTTCGTGGTGTGGACCTCCGACGGAAGCGTGACGTATGAAGGCTTCGCGGTGGAATGGACCGCACAGCTCGGTTCCCAGGAGGACCTCACCACCATCGCTGCCGCCGATGACATGAACCCTGGTTACGGACAGTCCGTGCATTTCACGGACAACAGCGTAGAGACGCCTTCCTCCTGGAACTGGGATTTCGGGGACGGCAGCAGCAGTGATCTGCAGAACCCCGTGCACGCCTATCTCACCAGCGGTGCGAAGACCGTGGTCCTTACGGCGAGCAACTGCGCAAGCACGGATCAAGATACCCTGTACCTCCAAGTGCAGGATCCCGGCTCGATCACTTTTGCACCGGACACGATGTTCCTGACCGGAACGCTTTGTGAGGACAGCCTGTACGGCTCCTTCACTCTCCACAACACCGGGGGCGGATCGTTGAGCTGGACACTGGCCTCGGAACTTACGGACGATTTCGAAGGTGCGAGCTACAACGCGGACCTGTGGGCGTCCTCAACGGGTGCTAATTCCGCTGATTGCGATGCGGAACAGGGCTCCCTCTCGCACCGCTTCAGTGCGGGCGGAACACGGTCGATCCAGACCTTGCCCTTGCCGTTGGCGGAGAACGCCCACTTCTCCTTCTACCTGAAATATGGATCGGGCGGTGCCTGTGAAACGGTGGAAGCAGGTGAGTACGTGGTGCTCGAGTATTCGCTCAACGGCACGGCATGGACAATACTGGACAGCTATGCCACCCTCTCCGATCATCTGGATTGGGCCATGGTCGATGCCGTGATACCGGCGGCTGCGGCCAGTGGTCAGACAAGGCTTCGGTTGCGCCAAGTGGATCACAGCGGTTCGACCTACGACGTCTGGGCGATCGACCAGGTGTCTCTTGAGGTCGGTTATATGGGACCGTTCCAAACGAATCCTCCCCAAGGTGAGGTCCCGGCCGGTGACAGCACTGTGGTGTCCGTTACGATCCCCACCTATGCAACAACACCGGGTACATCGCTGGATGTGATCCAAGTGCGGTCCAGCGATCCCGCATTGCCCAGCACCGAGATCCCTGTGTCCATCACCATCCTCGACCTGCCTTGCGCCGAGTTCGACTTCAGTTACAACGGCCCCTGCCAAAGCGAGGTGCAGTTCACCAACGGCACCATCAACGGAGGCACGGTCTGGCATTGGGATTTCGGTGACGGCACCACCTCTGAAGAGGAAGCACCGTTCCATACATACATGGCGACAGGGGATTATACCGTGGTCCTTACCGCAGGCACCCCGCCATTGACCACGGAATTCACCATGGTGGTGCATGCGGACGGGCCGGTGACCGCACAGATCGTGTTCACGGACCCGAACGACAACGACGGCACGGTGGATTTCTCCTTCACGGGCTCCGGGGCTACACAATGGGATTGGTACTTCGACGACGGGAGCAGTTCCACGGAAGAGGCTCCTACGCATACCTATGCCACCTATGGCACCTACACGGTGATCCTGTCCGTCGCGAACGATGCCGGTTGCGCGGTGATGGACACCATCGTGGTGCAGTATGGCACTGTGGGGATCCTTGAGACCGCAGCCAGCACCATCACCGTATTGCCCAACCCGAGCAACGGTTATTTCACCGTCCGCCTGTCGGGAATTATCGGGTCGGCACAGGGCCGGATGACCGATGCCACCGGACGCACGGTTTCCGCTGAACGGATCTTCCGGAACGGTGAAAATGCGGTTGATATCAGTGACATGGCCGATGGCACCTACATCCTGCGCCTGCAGATCGGCGAGGAACTGCAATACGTGCGGATCACCAAGCAATAGGGGAAAGCACTGCGCACTGCGCACTGTGGAAAGGTCATCCTTAGGGTGGCCTTTCCTATTGATGGACGGGAGAAGATCGGTAACGGCCGCGCGGCTCCGGGGCGATCCTGTGTTGATCCGATCAATGGCGTCCGGGGAATTCCCCAACAAACGTCCAGATCGCCCATCCTGTATGGTTGATCGGTCATGTCACCGATAGCTCGCCTCCCGCATTCGGAATTAACACCGGGTGCGACCCCTTTGGGGTCGGAAGCCAGCAGCAACGGGGCTTTTGCCCCCGAAGGGGTCACAGCATATTGCACTTGGATGTACCTCGTGCAACGACCCTGAAAGGGTCGCAGCCGGTGTTTGCTGTTCTTCCCCAGACACCCATCTTGATCCGATCAAGACCAAAGCCTGCCTTTGCGCCTTTTTGGGTCGGAAGTTCCCTTGCCCATGCCGTACTTCGCAGCCGATGTGCGGAGAACGACTGTTGATCAAGAACGCAAAGGCACTGGTAGGCACGCATGCCGCGGGCGTGGACCGGGTGGCCGGTGCCGCCATGCGGGAGCTGCCGCAGATGGAGCAGGGCTGGCTGATGGCGGAGAACGGCATCATCACCGCCATGGGCACCGATGCCGACTGGCCGGGCATCACCGATTGGAACGGCCTGGAGGTGATCGATGCCACCGATCGCTATGTGCTGCCGGGCTGGTGCGACCCGCATACGCATACCGTGTTCGCCGCATCGCGCGAAGGCGAGTTCGTGGACCGCATCAACGGGCTGGGCTACCAGGAGATCGCCGCGAAAGGCGGTGGCATACTCAACAGCGCGGCCAAGCTGCGTGCGATGAGCGAGGAAGAACTCTACACCGCCGCCAAGGCACGCGTGGAGGAGATGATGCGCCAAGGCACCGTGGCCGTGGAGATCAAGAGCGGCTACGGCCTTACGCTTGAAAGCGAGCTGAAGATGCTCCGCGTGGCCAAGCGCCTGAAGGAAACCCTGCCCTTGCAGGTAAGGACCACGCTGCTCGCCGCGCACGCCATCCCGCCGGAATACCAAGCCGACCGTGATGGATACGTGGACCTGATCGTACACGAGATCGATCCCGCGTGTAGTGGAGGAAGGCTTGGCGCAATACGTGGACTGCTTCTGCGAGACCAATTATTTCACCGTCGCCGAGATGGAGCGGGTGCTGGTCGCCGGTGCGGAGCACGGCCTTCGGGGCAAGGTGCATGTGAACCAGTTCACCAGCATCGGCGGGATACAGGCGGCCGTGGCGAAAGATGCCCTCAGCGTGGACCACTTGGAGGTAATGGAGGATGCCGACATCGCGGCCCTCTCCCCTCTCACCGGGAGAGGGGGCGGGGGTGAGGGCGTCATTCCCACTCTCCTTCCCTCCTGCTCGTTCTTCCTCGGCATTCCCTACGCACCGGCGCGCAAGCTGATCGAGGCCGGCCTGCCCGTCGCTTTGGCCACGGACTTCAATCCCGGCACCACGCCTACCGGTAACATGAACTTGGTGGTGGCCTTGGGCTGCATCCGCCTGCGCATGCTGCCGGAGGAGGCCATCAACGCCGCTACCTTGAACGCGGCAGCCGCCATGGGTTTGGAAAATGAACTGGGCAGCCTTACCGTTGGCAAACGGGCCAGCTTCATCATCACCAAGCCCGTGCCCTCGCTCGCCTACCTGCCGTACGCCTTCGGCACCGACCACATCGATACCGTGATCATAGATGGAAGACCCGTCCGCACAGGAGACGCCACAGCTTGATCTCACACCGCTACGGCCCCCGGGGCTGGAGATGGCGCGGGGCCTGCTCTACTTCGCGCTGGTCTTCATGACCTTCATGTTCGCGCAGATGGTCTTCCTCATCTGGCGTGTGATGGCCCTGACGCCGAGCCTCGCCAAGGACGGCTTTTCAATGGGCTTGCTGGACACCCCGGCCTTTCAGGAACGCTGGATGAAACTCGCCACCAATGGCGACGTGCTTTCCATGGTCAGCCTGCTCTCCGGTGCCGTGGGTCTGGCTCTATTGCTCTTCGTTACCTACCGTTGGAAGCGGGCACGCACCGCTTTTTTCCTGGCCTTGGGATGGCCCGGCCTTAAGCAGTTCCTGGTGTGGACGGGCCTCTTCGTGCTCCTGTTCGCCGCCTTGGAGGCCATTTCATTGGTATTCCCTGAGCTCAACAGCCCGTTCATGGAAAAGGTACTCGCCTCGGTGACCAATTACCCCATGCTCGTCCTCGGCCTCGGGATCATGCCCGCCATCTTCGAGGAGTTCCTGCTGCGCGGACTGCTTTACGGCTCGCTGCGCCACTTGATGGATAAGCATGTCGCCATCGCCATCGTGGCGGGCATCTTCACCTTCGTGCATCAACAATACGACTGGTACATCCTGATGTTCTACGTGCTGCCCTTGGGCGTGTTCCTCGGTTATGCACGTGCCAACACCGGCTCCATCTGGACCGGCGTGTTCCTGCACCTGTTGAACAACTGCGCGAGCATGTTGTTGCCGCACAGTTCTTAGTTGTCCGTTGTCAGTGGTTAGTTGTCAGGCGGGGCCGCGACGTGGCCGTGTCATTCATTGCAGGCTGGCAACGGACAACTGACAACTACGCGCCCGTAGCTTTGCACCCCTAAAAACGATCCTGGAAATGCCCATTATCGAATGCGTACCGAACATCAGTGAAGGCCGTGACCGCGCCAAGATCGATGCCATCGCAGCCGTGGTGGAGACCGTGGAGGGCGTGCGCCTGCTGGACGTCGACCCCGGCAAGGCCACCAACCGCACGGTGATCACCTTCGTGGGTGAGCCGGATCCGGTGTGCGAGGCCGCCTTCCGCTTGGTGAAGAAGGCGCAGGAGCTGATCGATATGAGCGTGCAGCACGGTGAACATCCGCGTTTCGGTGCCACCGATGTCTGCCCCTTGGTGCCCATCAGCGGGATCACCATGGAGGAACTGGTGCCCTATGCGCACAAACTTGGCGAACGCATCGGCAAGGAGCTCGGCATTCCCGTTTACGCTACGAGGCCGCCGCGCGCGAGGAGAAGCGCCGCAACCTGGCCAACAACCGCGCCGGGGAATACGAAGGGCTGGAGAAGAAGCTCGCCGACCCGGCGTGGAAACCGGACTTCGGTCCTGCCGCTTGGAACGCCTCGGTAAAGCGCAGCGGTGTTACCGCGATCGGTGCGCGCAATTTCCTCATCGCCTACAACGTCAACCTGAACACCACCAGCATCCGCCGGGCCAACGCCATCGCTTTCGACCTGCGGGAAAGCGGCCGTGTAAAGCGCGAGGGCGGCAGCCTCACCGGCAAGATCGATCACCGACGCGAACGGTGAACCGTGGTGGAGCCCGGCAAGCTGAAGTCCGTGAAGGGCATCGGCTGGTTCATCGAGGAATACGGCATCGCTCAGCTATCGCTGAACCTGACCGACATCACGTCACGCCAGTGCACATCGCCTTCGACGAGGCCTGCAAGAGCGCGGCGGAGCGTGGTATCCGCGTCACCGGCAGTGAACTGGTGGGGCTGATCCCGAAGCAGGCTTTGCTCGACGCCGCCGATTTCTACCTGCGGAAGCAGCAGCGCAGCTTGGGCATCACCGAGCGCGAGAAGATCAAGATCGCGGTGAAGTCCTTGGGTCTGGACGACCTCGCCCCTTTCGACCCGCGCAAGAAGATGATCGAATACAGCTGGAGAACGAGGCCGGATCGAGCGTCTGGTGAACCTCAGACCTCAAGCGCTTCACCGAAGAGACCGCACGGGAAACACCTGCGCCCGGTGGTGGTTCCGTGGCGGCCTACGTGGGCGCGATGGGCGCCGCTTTGGGCGCCATGGTGGCGAACCTCAGCGCCAACAAGCGCGGCTGGGACGAGCGTTGGGAGGAGTTCAGCCAATGGGCTGAAAAGGGAGAAGCCTACCGTACCAAGCTTTTGAAATTAGTGGACGAGGACACCCGTGCCTACGAAGGCATCATGCAGGCAATGCAACTGCCGAAGAACGGTCCGGAGGAAATGGCGGCGCGGAAGGCGGCCATGCATGAGGCCACCAAGGGCGCCATCCTTGTTCCGCTGGAGACCTTGCGCGTCTGCGTGGCCAGCATGGAAGTGGCACAGGCCATGGTATCGATCGGCATGCCCAGCAGCGTGAGCGATGTGGGCGTGGGCGTGATGTGCGCCCGTACCGGTGCTTTGGCGGCCTACCTCAACGTGCGCACCAACTTCAAGGGCTTTGAGGATGCCGCGTTCCAACAGGTCGTGATGCAGGAGGCGGATGCCCTGAAGGCGAAGGCGGAGGCCATCGAGGCCGAGGTGATGGAGGCCACCATGGCCAAACTTTGACGGATCACGTATGAAGGCAGGTAGGCGGCCATTTTTCCCCGCTTATCTTGTCTGCATGCCGATCCGATACAACCGGTCATGAGCCCAAAGGCACACTTTCGTCAGATCGGCGCCCGTGTGCTGTTCTTCTTCCCGTTCCAGCTCGTTCTGCTGCACTTGAAGAAGAACCACCTCATGATGCTGTGCTGGCTGGTGTTCTTCGGCTACATCACACAGAACGTCGGCCTCAAGTACGGGATCCCGTACGTATTCCTCTTTCCAGAATATTTCGGCACGGCCAACATCTGGTCCTTCCTGCTGCTGGGCTTTTCGCTGGGCGGCTTCATCACCGCGTTCAACCTCTTCACCTACACTGCGCACGCCTATCGCTTCCCGTTCGTGGCCACTTTGGCGAGGCCCTTCCTGAAGTTCAACATCAACAACGGGATCATCCCGGCGGCGTTCGTGCTCACCTATCTGTGGTGCTCCGCCAAACTGCAGATCTACAAGGAACTGGTGCCCGTGGGCGATACGGTCCTGAACCTCCTGGGTTTCCTGGCGGGCGTCGGTCTCTTCCTGCTGATCGCGCTGCTCTATTTCACGCGCACCAACATCGATCTGCACAAAATGCTGGCGAAGGACGCGGACGCCTTCCGTCCCGAACCGGTGATGGAGGACATCATGGCCCCGATCCCGCCGGTGCGGCAACAGCAGCGCAAAGCCAGCCGCTGGCTCAGGCGGGAGCAGCGTGCGCGGAAGTGGCGGGTGGACACGTACATCACTTGGCCGCTGCAATTGAAACTTGCCCGCAGCAGCACCCACTACGACAAGGAACTGCTGCGCGGGGTGCTCTGGCAGAACCACATCAACGGCAGCATCTTCGAGGTGGTCGTCGTGATCACCTTCATCGCCTTGGGCGCCTTCAGCAGCACCAGCTTCTTCGCGATCCCGGCCGGCGCCAGCATTTTCCTGCTCTTTTCCATGCTGCTGATGCTCTACAGCGCCTTTACCAGTTGGATCAAGGGGTGGCTGGTCACGCTGCTCATCGGGGTGGTGATCGCGCTGAACGCGTTGAGCTGGCAGACGCAGGACTTCTTCTACGATACGCAGGCCTATGGGCTTGATTATGATGCACCACCGGCACGGTACGACAGGGATGCCATCCACGCCCTTGCCACGGACACGGCAGCGGTGCGGGCGGACGTGGATGCCCATCGCGCCACGTTGGATCTGTGGCTGAAGCACAATCAGGGTCTGCCCCACGCCGGCGTGAAGCCCCCGTTGATCATCATCAACACCAGTGGCGGGGGATTACGCGCCATGCTGTGGACATTCCGCTGCCTGCAGGTGGCGGACAGCCTGCTCGACGGGCAACTGATGAAGCGTTCCGTGCTGATGACCGGCAGTAGCGGCGGATTGATCGGGGCCACCTATTACCGGCAGCTCGTGCTCGCGGCGAAAAACGGCGGCGAAGCCCGCCCCGGCGATCCCCGGCATTTGGACCAGATGGCCGCGGACATCCTGAACCCCGTCACCTTCAGCTTCGTCACCAACGACATGTTCATCCGCTACCGGAAAGTGTACGATGGCGACCGCACCTACACACTGGACCGCGGCTATGCCTTCGAGCAGCGCTTGGACTCGCTCACCGGCGGCATGCTGAACATCCGATTGAAGGACATGGTACTGCCGGAGCAACGCGCGGAGACCCCCATGCTGGTGATCAGCCCCACGTCCATCAATGATGGCAGGCGATTGGTGATCAGTGCGCTGCCTTCAGCCTATCTCACCGACATCAAGCCGAGGTCCCCGGTCCATGCAGCGACCGAACCGGAGAGCATCGAATTCCTACGTCTTTTCAAGGGCCAGGACCCGTTGAACCTGAAACTGTCCAGCGCCTTGCGGATGAACGCCACCTTCCCGTACATCACGCCGGTGGTCACGCTGCCCAGCGAACCTCGGATGCGCGTGATGGACGCCGGCGTAAGGGACAATTACGGCTACCGCACCACCATGGCCTTTCTGCAGACCTACCGTGATTGGCTGAAGGAGAACGTGAGCGGCGTGGTGATCCTGCAGATGCGCGACAAGCAACGGGATCTGGACGTGAAGTCCGTTGGCGGTTCTCTCCTCGGCCGACTGACGGACCCGGTGGGAAGCATCTACGGCAACTTCGTGAAGGGACAGGACCAGGACTATGACCTTGCCGTAAAAACGGCCGAAGCGTGGATGCCGGTGCCGCTGCACGTGGTGGACCTCCAATTGCGCCATGCGGACGAGGATGAGATCAGCTTGAGCTGGCACCTCACCGCTGTGGAGCGGAAGCAGGTGTTATCGACGATCGATGCGCCCGGGAACCACCAAGCGTTCAATGAGCTGCGTAAACTGATCCTCGGCGGGCCTGAGATCACGGAATGGCCTGCGCGTGGTACGCCACCAACCCTGACATCGGGTCGCGCTCCACATCGGTAAGGTACATCCGCTGTTGGACCAAGGCCTCTGTCAGCACCTGCCGGAAGCCAAGGGCCACCGAGCCACTGGCCCGCACCTGTTGAAGTTGCTGTGCGGAAAAACAGCGCGCCAATAAGCGTGTGAGCGCAAAGAAGCGGGATGCGACCAGGTCATGAACGTAAATCTCCTCGAGGTGGTCCGCCAGCAAAGCCGTGAAGGAGGCCAAGTAAGCCTGAGGCCCGGAAGAACGGTACGTCGACCCCAGCACCGAGGCCAGATCAAGTCCGTCCGGGAACAAGCGGTCTTTCAGCGGCTGCGGGAGCACGCCGTAAAGTGCGTCGCGGAGCAGGTGCTTGCCGATGTCCGCCCCGCTCCCTTCATCGCCCAGGATGTAGCCCAGCGACGGCATGGGCATGTGCAGCACGCTGCCATCGTAGTACCCGACGTTCATGCCCGTGCCCAGAATGAGGACCAGGCCCGCATCGCTTCCGTACAGGCCGCGCGCCGCGCCCAACAGATCAGTTTCCACTTGGATGTGCGCATGCGGCCACACCTCCGCCAAGGCCGTCCGCAAGAGGTCCGCCCGCGCTTTCGCACCGCAACCGGCGCCATAGGCGACGATGTTCAACGGGCCGTTCTCGGCTTCACCTCCAATGCCCGCTTGGCGCAGTGCCGCTTGCATGGCGACCGGGTCGCCGGTCACGGGGTTGAACCCTGGAAGATCGACCGTACGGGTTTCGTCATCGCGGCTGGAAAGCAGCGCCCAACGCGAACTTGTACCACCGATATCGCCGATCAAGAGGGTCATTTCACCGCGTTAGGGCAGCCAACTTACCGCGCCAGTTCTTAGGAGTTGAAAAAACTTGTCCGGCTGACCGGCCCGTTCTTCACAGCATAAAGGACCAAGGCCGCCGTATTGTTCATGCCCAACTGCTGCCGGAGGTTCTTCCGGTCCGTGATGCAGGTGTACGTGCAGCCTTCGGCGATCAGCCTTTCTCGAGGGGGGCGCCTACCTCATAGGTGCGTCCTTCCTGGGCCGGGAGCGTATTCGGAAAGACGTCCAGGGCTTCGCTAAGCAACCGGTCCGTGTCCTTGTAGCGCGAGCTGAAATGGCCGAGCAACAACTGCCCCACCTGAGCGTCGCGGGCCAAGGTGGCGGCCTGGCGGGCGGTGCTGTGCATGGTCTCCTTGGCCCGTGCGGCCAAGTCCTCTGTGAAGGTGGCCTCGTGGTACAGCAGGTCCACGCCTTTCAGCACCGGGACCAGCTCCGGCGCATAGGCGGTGTCCGAGCAATAGGCGTAGCTGCGCGGCGGCGATGGCGGCTCCGTCAGTTCGGCGTTGGGGATCACGCGGCCGTCCGGGAGCCGCAGGTCCTCGCCCATCTTCACCGCTTTCCGTGCGTAGTGCGGGATCAGCTCCACGGTCTCCTTCCTCAAGTGCCGCGGGCGCAGTGTTTCACGGAACAGGTAACCCGTGCTTTCGATCCGGTGCCGCAATGCCAGTTCGGTCACCTCCACGCGCTCGTCGCTGTACACGGGCTCGCCGCTGCGATGGGCCACGGCATGGAACCGCAAGGGAAAGCGCAGGTAGGTCTTGGAGATCCGTAATTGGAGTTCGATCACTTCCCGCAGTTCCAGGGGGCCGTGAACATGCAAGGCCATGGTGCGGCCCAGCAGGTGCATGCTGCTGATCAGGCCCATCAGGCCCAGGTAGTGGTCGCCGTGCATGTGGCTGATGAAGACCCGGGCGATACGGCCCATGTTCACTTGGGCCATCCGCAGGCGCTCCTGTGTTCCCTCGCCGCAGTCGATCAGGAACAGCCGTTCACGCACGTTGAGCAACTGCGCGGAAGGATACCGTCCGCGTGCGGGCAGCGCCGCCCCGGTCCCCAAGGTGGTCACCGCGAAACGCATGGCGGGGAAAAGTAAAAAGCCCCCGGATCACCGGGGGCTTTTTGTAAGAGGGACAGGCGCATCTCAACGGTTCACCATCATCCGGCCCGTGTAGGTGGCGCCGGCCGCTTCCACACGGTAGATGTAGATGCCGCTCTCCAGGTCGTTCACCTCGAAGGAAACACGGTTGGTGCCGGCCTTCGCCTGCACGGTTTTGCTCCAGAGCTCCCCGCCCACGAGGTTGAATACTTGGATCTTCGCCGTAGTGGCCTTCGTGAGGCCGAACTCGATCACGGTGCGGTCCGCGAACGGATTGGGCACGTTCTGTACCCGGCCCAGTTTCGCAGGTGCCGCATTCTCCACACCCGTGGTGTTGTCACCGATGGTGATGGAATAGCCGTCGAATGTCTGGGGGATGGCCTGGGTGCTACCGAACAACACGAGGTAGGCGGTGACTTCAATGGTGATGGGGAAGGTCCCCATTTGTGTCGGCGTTCCTTCCAACAGGCCGCAGCCCACTTGGTTGGCCAGGTAGGTGCAGGCCGCTCCGGTCTGGGAGTTACAGTCCACGGTGATCCCGGGGGGAAGTCCGGTCAGTTGGTCCAAGCGCACGGAATCCACGGTGAACCCGGAAAAGAGCGGGTTGATCAGTCCGGCATCCGAAGGTACCAGCACGTTCAGCGTATCGCTATAGAACACGCCTACCATGCCGGGGGCGAAGTTCGTTGTGGTGTCCGGCCATACGCCGTACACGCTGTCCGTGTAAAGGGCGTTCGGGATGCACTGGGCGAAGGCGTTCATAGAGGCCGCCGCGAGGGTGGCCAGGAGTAGGGTTCTCATCATGTGTTCAGTCTTCTTTTTTGACGTCTTTTTCGATCTCTTCCATGTACAGCAGGTCCACGGCTTCCTCCACCGTCGGGGTGATGGACAGCACGCTTTCCAACTGGCTGATCTGTACCAGCTTCATCACCGGCTCCTGCAGCGAGCAGATCACCAAGGAGCCATTGACGCCCTTGCACAGGCGGTTGGCCACCAACAGGGCGCTCAGTCCGGAGCTGTCGCAATAGCGCGTCTTGCCCATGTCGATGATGATGTTGCGCACATTGGTCTTGTTCAAATAGACCAGTTCGCTCTTGAGCTCCGGTGCACAAGTGGTATCCAGCTTGTCCACATTGGTGGAGACCAGCGTGTACTTGTCCTTGTTGGCTATGGTGAAGTTCATGTGCGTTGCCTTTTGCAAGCGTTGCGGTCAAAGATAATCAGCCATGGCAATGGTGAATAACAGCACCCGTGAATAATCAATGGACAGTCCAACGTTCATTAAACCAAGGCCGGTGCGGTCCTGCCATCTAAAAATGATCCACGGAAAGCACCGATGGCCGCAGATATCCCATGCGGAAGGCGACGTTTGTTCAAGGGTTCGGCGAAGCTGCCAAAGCCAGCATCTTCGGCCATCGGTGCCATCAGAAGGCAGAAAAATGTTCGCTGTCGTGCGATCCGTGGGCCCCGTTCCGGGATCACGACCGGCCTGCGCGGTCCAGCCCTCCCGCCAGCAGAAAGAGCACCGCCATCCTTATGGCCACGCCGTTCTCCACCTGTTCCAGAATGATGCTGCTGGCGCTGTCCGCCATCTCGCTGGTGATCTCCACACCCCGGTTGATCGGCCCCGGGTGCATGATCACCACCTCCTTGCCGATGGCCTCGTAGCGCTTCCGGTCCAGCCCGAACATCATGGCGTATTCCCGCAGGGAAGGGAAGTTCGCCACGCCATCGCTGCCCTGGCGCTCCAGTTGGATCCGCAGCATATTGGCCACGTCGCACCACTTCAGGGCCTCATTCAGGTCGTGCGTTACCCGTACGCCCAGCTCCTTGGCATAGCGCGGCATCAGGGTGGTGGGGCCGCACAGCATCACTTCAGCACCAAGCTTCCGCAGGCAGAGGATGTTGCTCAAGGCCACCCGCGAATGCAGGATGTCCCCCACGATCGCCACCTTCATGCCGTGTACCTTGCCCAGCCTTTCGCGGATGCTGTACGCATCCAGCAACGCCTGCGTGGGGTGCTCGTGCGTGCCGTCGCCGGCGTTCACGATGCGGGCGTTCACGTGGCGGCTCAGGAATACGGCCGCGCCGGGGTCCGGGTGGCGCATCACCACCATGTCCACCTTCATGGACAGGATGTTGTTCACCGTGTCGATCAGCGTCTCCCCTTTCTTGGTGCTGCTGCTGCTGCTGCTGAAGTTCACCACGTCCGCGCTGAGGCGCTTTTCCGCCAGCTCGAAGCTGATGCGGGTGCGGGTGCTGTTCTCGAAAAAGAGGTTGGCGATGGTGATGTCGCGCAGCGAAGGCACCTTTTTGATGGGCCGTGAAAGCACTTCCTTGAAGCCGTCCGCCGTGCGGAAGATCAATTCGATGTCCTCCGCGGTGAGGTCGTCGATCCCCAACAGGTGGCCGGTGCTCAGCAGGTCGCTCATCGCTCTACTTGGTTCAGGGATACACGGTCCACGCCATCGCTCTCCTCCCACTCCACCGAAACGTGCTGCCCATCGATGCTGTCCACGGAACGGCCCACGAAGTCCGGTTGGATGGGCAGCTCCCTGCTGAAGCGGCGATCGATGAAGACCATCAGCTCCACCGAACGCGGACGGCCGAACGCCAGCATGGCATCCAGACCGGCCCGGATGGTGCGGCCGGTGTAGAGCACATCGTCGATCAGCACCACCCGGCGACCGTCCAGGCTGAAGTCCAGTTCCGTGGTTCCCGGGATCGCCGTCACGGCGCGTTCGCGGAAATCATCGCGGTGGAAGGTGATGTCGAGCTCGCCGTAAGTGATGTCCTTATCCCCTGTGATCCGCACCAGTTCATTTCTCAGGCGCCGTGCGAAGAACACGCCTCGGGGCTGTAGGCCGATCAAGGCCGTTTCGCCCAGATGCCCACGGTCCTCGATCAATTGATGGCAAAGGCGCTGCACCGTCAGGTCAAAGGCGGTGGACTCCAGAATGGTGAGCGCCTGCATATCGCGGCGAAGATAGCGGACAGACCCGGCAGCGAGAAAGGACGGGCTTGCGCGATCATCCCTGCTCCGCGGATCGGAGGATTAGTAATTCTTCGAGCGAGAAGATCAGATGCCCGATCAATCACCTACTGCACCACCAACCGCTCATAACAAACACCCTCCCGGCTGGTAACCCGCACCAAATACGTGCCCTTCCCGAAGCGCGAAAGATCGATCTCCTCGCTCACCTGCCCTTTTGCCAATGGGCGTTGGAAGAGCAATCGGCCCACCGCATCGTACACCGAATAGAAGCTGTCCACCGTGAGGGGATGGGTGAACTGCACCGTGAAATGGCCGGTGTTGGGATTGGGGAATAGCACCATATGGAAGGACCTGAATATGGGCTCAGACAGGCCGACGGTATAGTCTTCCATTAGGTAGGAAGTATAGGTGGTGTCTTGATCTTGATATTTAGCTTCAAGGGTCATCAGTGGCACCCTTGTTCCGGGCTTCAGGAAAAAGAATTGCTCAAGGACGTAGTCAAAATTGATTTGTACAGGTGAGTGGGGATCCGTGGTTCCATGTTGCAGGTATTCCATACGGTGTACCAACAATACATTATCAATACTACCGTACGGCAAGTTCAAGGTACCGTATCCTACTCCCATGCACCACACCACTCCATTTTCCGAGAACGGCAAACCAACCTCGTGGCCAATACAGCCGAAAGAGCTATTGGATGAGTCCCCTATCATGAATGGAAAGGTAATTTGAGGTACCGGCGCGCTGCATAATGCATTCGCGGCGGAACACCACCTTCCCGTCAAATAATATCCCGTGGTGTCCAAGCTATAGTAGTAGTAGGTGTAGAGGTCTGAGTCGATGGCTTCAGATACCGTGGGATTGCCCAGGGCAGTGCTATCTGGAGTACCAAACAACACAGGTGTTCCTTCTTCCGCAAAGATGGCATTGGCGTAATCCCAGGTTACATTACTGCCCATGGTAGGTGGCTCTTGTTGCCCGCCCGAATGCCTCAGGAAGGCGATGCCAGGAATGGCGCCGTAGTTGCTGCTGGTCAATACCGGCTGTGACTGTAATGAGATGGATCCACAGAGTGTAGTGAGGAGAGCGATTTGTGAAAGCTTCATGTTACGCTTACTTTTCTGGGGCAGGACCACTTGCCAGCGGTATTGCTACCTTTTTGATTGTGGGGCATGATCGCATGAGGCCTATGCCTGTTGCCTAAGATGTATGTTAGCATTTCACTCTCATCAATTTATTGCACCACCACCCGCTCATAACAAACACCCTCCCGGCTGGTAACCCGCACCAAATACGTGCCCTTCCCGAAGCGCGAAAGATCGATCTCCTCGCTCACCTGCCCTTTTGCCAATGGGCGTTGGAAGAGCAACTGGCCCACGGCATTGTACACCGAATAGAAGCTGTCCACTGTGAGGGGATCGTCGAACTCCACCGTAAAGCGGCCCGTGTTCGGGTTTGGATGTATGATGGCCCTGCTTGATCGTCTTGGTTCTGGCACGGTCGTTACAATGTCGCAGAGATCATAAGGTACCATCGGATCGAACACCGTATCCCGGAAGGTGACCGGATAGGCCGTGGCACCGCTGGATGCCGGGACAAGAGTGAAGGCGCTGTCCACCGGGAAGAGGTCCAACACCTGTACCGGGTAGCTCCGATCACCGCATGGGAAATGCCCGAGCGCGTCAGTCTTCATCAAGGCAGGCCCGTTCAACTCCCCGCCGATCACACCCATGGACATCATATAGCCTCCATCCTCCCGCCCGATCATGTCGATCGCGGTATAATGGTAGGCGGGCGTATTGGTCGTCCGGGTCCATAAGGTGTCACCATTCTCGTTGGTTTTCAACAGCACCGGCTTGCCGCCCGCCTGGGCCATCAATACGTAACCATTATCGGAAGCGTGCACAATGTGCTGACCTCGGCTGGCGTACCAGAGGTCGGTACCGTCATAGCTTTTGCACCACTGCACTTCACCAGCACCGTTCAGCTTCATCAGGAAAAGCCTTGGATCATAACCGGGTGGCGCATTTTGCGAAGCGGTGCTGTCCGTAAAGCCGGTAATGACGAAGGATGAGTCGGACTCCACCACGGCATCATGTACCACGCCCTTGGGGCGGATGTAACTTTTGCACCACAACAGGTTCCCGTTGGCGTCCAGCCGGGCCACCGCGGCACCGGCCGTGTCCATGTTGAGGCCCGCCAACAAATCGCCGCCCGGAAGCTCTTTCACGAATTGGAAACTGCCAATTGAGTTGTAAAAATGTGACCATTGGCACGCCAGATCCGGTTGGGCCTTAAGGATGAAAAATCCAGAGAAATCCCGCCTGCTCCAGATCACGGCTCCCCCGTCGGCTGTTACCGCGACATCCTTTGCGAAAGGCATCAGTGCATTGCTTATGAGATACCGTTTTGCCTCCAGGATATCCCCAGATGAACTTAAGCGACATAGCACGGGTTGGAAGCCGGAACTTTGATACCCACCCACGGAATAGAAGGAGCTTTCGCTGAGCTTGGCCACGCAGAGTGGATAGTAAATGGGCTGAGTGCCATTGCCCCATTTCCATACTGTCCAAATCATCTCGCCCATACCGTCCAACTTTGTCAACGCCGGACCTCGACCCATGCTGACCAAGGTCTTTCCCTCCTCCAGTTCCACCAACTTGGCGGAGCCATCGGCATTGGTGTATGCCTTTCCATAAGAGGTTTGCGCTTGGGCATTGGGCAAGGTGCCCCATAGTACCAATGCTCCCGATAACAGTAGGTCTTTCATGGCTCAGCGTTTGATCATCAGCTTGGTCCGTACCGTGTGGCCCGCCGTGGCCCTTACACTGTAAGCGCCGGGTGCCATGTTCTTCAGGCCCAATCGGTGCAGGCCCTCGGACAGGCCGTCCACGTGCAACACTTGCCGCCCGGCCACATCTACAAGGGAGAGGTTCACGGGCGGCCCATCAGGCAGCCGTATGTTCAGTTCATCGGTGGCCGGGTTGGGGAACATTCCGAAGTCCCAGCCATTCGGATCCACGATGGTGTCCGATCCAATAACTGGCACCATCCTATGTGCCGGCAAAGCATGGATCACAAAGGCGTAGTCGCTGCGCAGGGTATCGAGGTTGTCGTTCGCAGGCCATGAATAAATTCCGTTGAAGGGCAGGGAGGAGAGGTCCAAGGAGACCGTTCCGCTTTGCGTGGTGTCATTTTGGTCCGCCGGCAGTGCGGCCATGTTCATCCGCGTGGGGTACCAGGTTACTTGGTAATCCAGTCCGGGTAAAAAACCGTCCAGAGCAATGGGTTGCGGTCCGGGAGAGGCGCAGCCCAAGTAATTCTGCTTCTGATTTAACATATAGTAGTGGTTCTCCCAATAGGCGTTCAGGTTGTGTACCCAGCCGATGGCCATGGTCTGGTCGGCGTTCAGCAGGTAATAGCACTCGAGCTTACCATTGTCGTCATATACTTTCTTGGCTTCGTGATCCTGATCGAAGAAGCCGCCCGGACCCAGTGCCACCGTGTTCAGGAACTCCGACAGGGGCTTGACGTGATGGTAGAGCGTCCGGTTCTCGACGATGAGTGGTATGGTGTCACCCGGAATCTTCAAAGCATTTATCCCGCCCAGTGCAGCAGTCCTTGGATATAAGCCGTAGAATGGATTATGGTCATCATAAGGTGGCCTATTCTTCTCCACATCCCTGATCCACCAGAACACCCTCTCCTTGTGCCAAGTGGTCAAAGTGGCGAAGTTGCCGAAGAAGGTACCGGCCCATAGTTCATTGTGGAAGGAGACATCGTAGTTGTCGAAGTACATGGCCGCATCGCGGTTGTCCTCTACCGAGTCAATAGGATTGATGTCCACGTTTTGGTAGTAATTGGATTCCCCTTGGTGGAAAGGTTTTTTGGAGCTATCAGCTGAACTTGTATACGTATTTCGGAAATCCTGGCTCTTACTAAAGCCCATGGCCAATTCCCCTTCTCCCCAATAAAAACCTTGGTGTGCATCGATGAGGTCTAGGTCCGGATTGCGGAAGGGCAGATAGTAGTTGGCTGCATCCGGTCGGTCAGGTTCCGCAACTGCCGTGCTCATCAGGAAGAGCTTGCTGCCATAGCCTAGCGGGGTATGCAACGGATCGGCCAGGTTCTGCTCTCCTTTGACGTAGGTAATGATGTCCGTAAGCCATTGACTATAGGTGGCAGGCAGGTCGGGGTCCGCAGGCCATAAACCATTGTTTTCCGGGCAATTACCATTCACGTCCACATCCCGGTAAGTGAGCATCTGGTCGATTTCGTTGAAGGGCTCGATGATGGGGATGTTCACGGAATAGCCCCAACGGTTCATGATGTATTTGTATTTCCGCTTCCAGTAATAGAACGCACTGCCCGCTGTGTCAATGGTGGTGGGGTCGCCGTTGGAGAAGAAGTAGCGCTTCATGTCGTACAGACCGGTCACCGTGTCCCGGGGCGCCACGAAATGATGGAGGTAAGGGTCGTTCAACCATGCAAAAGGTTCATAGCCAATGGTCGGCGGGTAAGGCACGATGCACAGCTGGATCTGGATGCCGTATTTCCGGGCCGTATCGACCAGCATGTCCATCACCCAGGAGTTGCGCTGGCCGCTGCCCTTCTCCTCGGTAACGCGGGCGCAGTCCACCGGGTCATTAAACCGGTCGTACACCCCCAAGCTGCTGTTTTCGGGTGCAAGGGATTTATTCATCATGAACATCCTTGCGAAGTTACCGCCAGCGCCATGCAGCGATCGCATGGCCTGGGTAACCTTGATGTAATTGAAATAGACCAAACGGTAACTATTGGGGTCAGCCCAGCCCACGCCGTAACCAGTGGCCTCCAAGTTAGTCCCCAACCCGAAATACGGGGTGCCGTCCTCAAACTTCAAGCTACGGCGGTTAGCATCGTTCACCTGCAAAGGCCCATGGTTGTCCGGCAAGGGCGGGTCGCATGCAAAAGCATAGCCGGTATATAGGGCCTGTGGCAGCCCCGCGCCGGATCCCGTGGTGGTGAACGGTGCTTTCAGGGACAGGGTGAATTGCCAAGGCCCTTCCATGTCCGGTGCCAAGCGGAACCGGATGTGGTACGGATACAGTGGATTGTCCGGATCTTCAATGGGCAAAGAGGTATTGGCGGTGCCCTGCCATTTGCCCTCGCGCATAAAGTAGCCCCACTTCAAGGTCTGCGTGCCGTCGGGCCGGGTGAGGGTCATCACCAATTGCAGGGAATCATCCGCATAGGGGTTCAGGTCGTGCGCGTGGTCCACGTTCCCGGGTGTGGCCACATAGGAATTGGAGGGGTCGGCATAGTAATGCACGAAGAAGCTGTCGATGGTGGCCCGGTACTCCTGAGGCAGTTGCAGGCCGATCTCCAATTTCTCCCATTTGGGCACGTGCAGCATGTTGCCGGTAACGGCGCCGGCCCGGTCGGGCTCCACGAGCACCACGTCGCCATCGGACCCCAGGCCCTGGTCGATGTGCGCATGGAAATGGCCGTTGCCGCTGAAGGCACCGGCATGGAAATCCGGGGTGAGGTGGATGCTGGTGCCGGAAACGAATTCGGCATCCGCCGTGCCGGTGATCAGCATGTCCTCATGGACATCACCGGCGGAGAGGATCTTCTGCGTGACCGCAATATGGTGTACGCCGTCGGTCCAGGTCTCACCCTGCTCCACGTGGTCCGGGAAGGCGGTCTGGCCCATCACCTGAGTAGACAGGAGCATACCGAAGAATGCTGCCTGCGGATATGTTCTCGGAGCACGCATGGCTCAGTGCCGTTCGGCTTCCAAGGCGTTCAACCGCTTCTCCATTGCAGATTGCTTCTCCTCCAATTGCAGGATGTAAAGCGCTTGTTCCTCCACCACTTTCAGCATGCGCGCTTGTAAGTCGCCCACTTCCACGCCTTGCTTGGCCTCCAGTTCAGCGGCGGAAGGAATCCCCGGAAGGTGTTTGTGGGTGCGGAGGTATTGGCGCATCTCGTGCAGTGGCATCAGGGCATAATTCGGTTGAAAGACAAAGTCCGGCCAATCACCGAGCTTCACCAGCACGTCGCGGCATGCTATTCCATCCTCCACAAAGAGGCGGTAAGAACCTGCCTGACCGGTTGGCGGGTCGGTCCCGATACCCACTAACCCGTTGCGGGTGATGCGCATGCGTTGTTCGCCGTTGGTGACAATGTTCAAGTCCATGTCGCTCAAGGTGCCCAGCAACGGATGCTGATCAGGACATAACTGATCAAAGGCGTTGCCACGGGTTTCCCAGTACGGATAGGATGGCAGCGAGTAGCATTTCGGAGGTGTCAGCGGTGGCAGTGTAGGAAATCCCCCGGCTTCCAACACACCGTTGCCGTCCCTGCTTAAAAGCCCGATACCTATGCTTGTGTCCGGGAGCACGATCTCGCCATCCGCGCGCAATCGCAACCGCTCCTGCCCATTGCTCTTGAACACCACGTCCTTGTTGTCCGGCGTGCCCATATAGTGTGGTCCAGGAGTGGTACCAGCGTTGCCGCTCATGCTCCAATCGCTGCGGTCGGGGCCGCGCAGGTAGATGGTGGTGGAGGTGCCAGCGCAACCATTGGCATCAGCGGCGGTGATCTTATAGTCCTTGGCGGCGAGATTGTAGCGATCTGCACCGATCGGGCCGTCGCTCCAAGTGATCGTAAAGGGTGGCGCACCACCTAGCACGACCACGGATGCATTCCCATTGCTGCATTGGTAGCAGCTGATGTTGTAACCGTTCGAGTACTCATAGACGTCCACGTCCAGCTTCATGGCCAAGGGCTGGTCCAAAGTAACCTCCTTGGTCACCCGCTGCCCGTCGTTGTCCAGCACATCCACCTTGTAGTAACCGGCGGCAAGCTCCGTGAGGTCCTGTTCGTTGGAGCCATTGCTCCATTCGTAGTGGTATGGAGACTGACCGCCACTCACGGAGAGGTCGATCCAGCCGTCCTTGCTCCCGAAGCAACTGACCTGATAGCCATTGTAATTGCTGACCTGAAGGGATATCTGCAAGGAATCAGCCGCGCTGGCCGAAAGGGCCAAAGAGATCAGTAGCGGTACCGCCAGCCAATGTGCGAACCTGTGTTCACGGAATACATGGGGCGTACCGGTCACGCCTGAGCGGATACAAATTTGCGGGGGGGGGGGCGATACTCATTTCAACAGGTATTTGCAAATACGAAGCAGCGTATAGTTCCCATAAAATCCAAATGGTGTTGATAACTTTTGTGCGACACTTGGAAAGCGAGCTATATGGTGGTCTGCTTCCAACTTGCCATAAACGCCGACCAAGCTTCATTCCCGCCAGAACCCGGTTCTTTGCACCATGGCTTCTCCCCCGAAAAAGATCCTATTGGTTTGCCTCGGCAACATCTGCCGCTCGCCCATGGCCGAAGGGCTGCTGCGCGAAATGGCAAAGCAACGCGGTATCAACATCCAGACAGATTCCGCCGGCACGGGCAATTCACACTTGGGCCAAGCGCCGGACCCACGGGCAAAAGCGGAGATGCGGAACCACGGCATCGACATCAGCGACCTTCGTGCACGGCTGTTCACGCGCGCGGACTTCGACCGCTTCGATCTGCTGCTGGCCATGGACCGCTACAACCTGAAGGACATGCAACGCCTCTCCCCTTCCGACCGCCACGCTGCCAAAGCCCGCCTGATGCTGGACTGGTCGCCGGACCGGCCCGGCAGCGACGTGCCCGACCCGTGGTTCGGAGGCAGCGAGGGCTTCGGGCCTGTACACGAAATGCTGAAGAAGGCGATTGACGCACTGCTTGACGAGATCGAACATGAAAGCTGAAGGCGCGCTCTATCTCTTGCCCGTGTGGCTGGGCGAAGCGGGTGGCACGGAGCTGCTGCCACCGATCAACATCGCGGTCGCGGAGCAGCGTGAAGCTCTTCTTCTGCGAGAACGAACGCACGGCGCGCCGGATGCTGCGCCGCATGTCCAAGACGATCGACCTGAACGCGATCGAGCTCCATGTCCTGGACAAGGACAGCACCCCGGCGGAGGTCGCACAATACGGGATCCTGCTGGGCACGCGGGATGCGGCGATCATCAGCGAAGCCGGGATGCCCTGCATCGCGGACCCCGGAGCGCGCTTGGTGGCGGAGGCGCATCGCAAGAGCGTGCGCGTGGTGCCGCTCACCGGCCCCTCCTCCCTCCTGCTCGCCTTGGCGGCTTCCGGCATGAACGGTCAGCAATTCACTTTTCACGGATACCTGCCACGGGAAAGCACACAGCGCAAGCAGCAGCTCAAGAAACTGGAGCAGGAAGCCCAACGCACGTGCGGCGCGCAGCTTTTCATCGAAACACCCTATCGCAACGATGCCCTGCTGGCGGACCTGCTGTCCACCTGCGCTGGGAATACCCGGCTGTGCGTCGCCATCGACCTGGAGCAGCCCGGCGGCAGCGCCATCACACGCAGCGTTGCGGCATGGCGCAGATCCGTGCCCACTTTGGGCAAGCGGCCTTGTGTCTTTATCCTTGGTGGTGAAGGTTAGCCTCCGGCAAGGCACTGCGGATAGCCGCGGAGGTGATCGCCCACCTCAGGCAGCGCATGGCACCGGTCCATTGGCAACCTGACCACACTGTTGACTTGTCCTACCTCCACTTCATTTCACCGCCCAATGAGCGGGGCTGGCCGGGCAAGGAATAGTTTTACGCATTGAAACAACATTGCCGATCCGAATATGGCTGGCACATTCAGGCTCCGGCCGTGGACATTGGACGACCTGCCCGCATTGGTGAAGCACGCCAACGACCCTTCCGTGGCGGATAACCTAACGGATGCATTTCCACACCCGTACACCGTGGAGCACGGCAAAGCATTCCTTGTACGCTTCATGGGCCAAGACCCGCAGCTCGTGCTCGCGATCGATGTGGAAGGCGAGGCGGTCGGTGCAGTAGGCATCCATCCGCAAAGCGATGTGTACCGCCGGAACGCCGAACTGGGCTATTGGATCGCGAAAGCGTTCCGTGGTAAGGGGATCATGACAAAAGCCGTGAAGCAAGCAACGACCCGGGCATTCGCCATCCTGCCGGACATTCATCGTGTGTTCGCCCGACCGTACGGAAGCAACGCCGCTTCGCAACGCGTTCTGGAAAAGGCCGGCTTCACCTTGGAAGCGCGTTTGCCCGCAACATTCCTGAAGAATGGCCGCGTGGAGGACGAGCTGATCTATGCGATCCGGCGTTGAGCGCTTCGGCCAACCGACGGCACTAGAATATCGTCATGTCCATATGGTCGAACGCGTCCTACTTTCCTTGGTGTCCATTTCCCTTTGGGCCTCACTGCTCTCTGCACAAACCACCGTGCTGTTCCTAGGCAACAGTTACACCGCCGCGAACGACCTACCGAATACCTTTCGGCAGTTGGCACTTTCACTTGGCGAAGAAGTCACGGTGAGTGCATCCACTCCAGGAGGCTGCACCCTCGAACAACACGCCACCTACGCGCCATCGCTATCGTTGATCGACGCGCAGCCCTGGGACTTCGTGGTGATGCAGGAACAGAGTCAGTTGGGCGCGCTTCCCGTGGATGTCACCAATACGGAGCTCGGCGCCACCCAATTGCTCGCCGAGATCGAAGAGAACTACGAATGCACCTATCCGGTCTTCTATATGACCTGGGGCCGGCAGAACGGTGATCCCGACAATTGCCCCGCCTTTCCTTTCATGTGTACCTACGACGGTATGCAACAGGGATTGCGGAACAATTATGTGGCACTCGCAAACTGGAACGATGCATACACCGCACCTGTCGGCGTTGCCTGGAAGCAAGTGCGCGATACCCACCCGCTCATCAACCTCTATGCAGCGGACGGTAGCCCATCCATCCGTGGAAGGCACCTACCTCGCCGCCTGCGTGTTCTATTGCACCATTTTCCAAGAGAGCTGTGTGGACGCTACATTCAATTCCTCCCTCCCTCCGGATACCGCAGCGATCCTTCGAAACATCGCCAGTGCCACGGTATTGGACGAGCCCGAGACCTGGAACCTCGACGTGGGCAACGGCAACGACGCATTTCTCGATGGCTTCAGCAGCGGGCCGGACCATATCACCTTGATCCACAACGGGCAGGGCACGCACCTGTGGACCTGTAGCAACGGGCAATCCTTCACCACGGCAACGGTCACCTTCACATTCGATACATCGGGCGTCTACACCGTTGTGCATACCTACATCGATCCCTGTGGCAATACCGCTACCGCGAACCTCACCTTCACCATCGTCGTCACGGTCGGTGTCGAAGAGCAGGATGCGGGATCGCGCTACCAAGTGCGCGCGGGACCTCCCGGGATCGTGGAGGTGCATGGCGTACAAGGAGTGGCCACGCTCAACTTGTTCGATGCACAGGGACGGATGCTCAGCAAGGAGCGGATCAACAGCTCCGAGGCGCAGGTCCCCTGCCCATCCGGACTGCTCCTTTGGACCCTTTTGGATGAGCGCGGAACACGGTCAAGCGGGAAGCTGCTGGTGCACTGATCCCCGGCAGCCCGCTTGAGGGAGTGCGAATTACGAACACTGAACACCCAATGGCGAATGCCGAAGTGAAGGCGGCATTCCACTTCGAAATTCGGTGTTCACCATTCGATGTTCGATATTCCCTTCTCTCACTTCTCTTGCCGCTCCACCACGTACCGATGCGCAACCAAGCCCTCTTCCACGAACTCCGTTTCAAAGTGGAGGCCGAGCTTTTCCAGCACTCGCACCGACGCTTTGTTCTCAGGCAGCACAAAGCCATGGATGCGCTCCAACTTGAGCGGGCCGAAGCCGAAGTCCAATACGGCACGGCCTGCTTCGGTAGCCAACCCTTGCCCCCACTGGTCGCGACATAGCCGATATCCAACGTCCACCAGGTCATGTTCAGGCAGGTACTTCAGGCCCGCGAAACCGATGAACTCGCCACTCGCCTTGCTCACCATCGCAAAGCGACCGAAGCCGTTCCGCTCATAGTCGCCCAGGACATTCTCCCGGATCGTTCGCTCCATCTCCGCCATGGTCTTCATTCCTCCATCATGGGTATAGCGTGTTACCTCCGTATCCAGGTTCATGGCATAGGAAGCCGCCACGTCATCCAGCGTGAACGGGCGAAGGATCAAGCGTTCGGTCTCAAGGATCGTGTTGAACATCCCGCCGAAGGAAAGAAACCGGAAGGACTTTGGACATTGTATCTAACTTGACAGCGACCCACAAGGGCCATCAACCCGATGCTTCGGACCATCCTCCTTGTCTTCCTATTGCTGCACGGTGCGATCCATGTGATGGGTTTCGTGAAAGCCTTCGACCTCGCCAAAGTGCCAGCGCTGGCCCTGCCAATTTCGAGGTCCATGGGCGTGTTGTGGGCACTTACCGCGCTGCTGTTTCTTTGGGCCGGTGTCGCGTTGCTTTCCGGTAGCGACCGCTGGTGGATGCCTGCTGCGGTCGCCGTTGTGGTCTCGCAGGTGCTGATCATACTGTACTGGCACGATGCCCGCTTCGGTACCATCGCCAATGTGCTGGTGCTGCTCGCCGTTATTTCCGGCGCGGGATCATGGAGTTTTCGCAACACGTACAAGGCCGCAGTGGCACGCACGGTGGAAGGCACGCGCGCACTGCAGGGGCAACGCATCACGGACGCGGACCTGGCCCCACTGCCCTTACCGGTGCAGCGCTTTCTGCGCGCAACGGGTGTGGTGGGCACCGTGAAGCCCCGCAACATGCGCATCGCCTTCGAGGGCAGGATCCGTGGCTTCGAAGGACCTTGGATGCCGTTCACCTCGGTGCAATCGAACCGCTTTGATGAGCCGGCCCGGTTCTTCTGGATCGATGCCATGATGAAGGGCATACCGACAAAAGGTCTGCATGCCTATGAGAACAGCACCGCCACGATGCTGATCAAACTTCTGGGTGTGGTGCCCGTGATGGAAGCCCACGGGCCTGAAATGGACAAAGCCGAGACCGTGACCTGGTTCAACGACCTGTGCATCTATGCGCCCGGCGCCCTGTTCGATCCGCGCATCTCGTGGGCCGATGTGGACGACCATTCGTCCAAAGCCACTTTCACCAACGGTGGTCTTTCCATCAGCGCGATCCTCGTGTTCAATGCCGAGGACCGCTTGGTGGATTTCATCAGCGACGACCGCTACGCCGTGACGGAAGGAAACTCGAAGTCGATGCGCTTCAGCACCCCATTGCGGGACCATCGTGCCATCAATGGGTTGATCCTTCCCGGTTATGGGGAGGCCGTTTGGCATCGACCTGAAGGACCGTTCGTGTATGGCGAATTCACGCTGCGATCCATTACGTACGACATCGGGACGGCGGTCCAGTGATCGGACGGCCGCATTCATCAGCGCTACCGATCCGCTTTCCCGCTTTACTCCCGAACTTCGCAACATGCAATTAGAGAATTACGCCAACGGTCAGTGGGTAAAGGGCACCGGCAAACAAGCGGAACTCCTCGACGCCACCACCGGCGAGCTCATCGCCACCACCTCCTCCGGCGGACTCGACTTCGGTGCCATGCTCAACTACGGTCGTGAAGTCGGCGGTCCTCCCCTGCGCAAAATGACCTTCCCCGAGCGCGGACGCATGCTGAAGGCCCTCGCGCTGTACCTGATGGACCGCAAGGAGGAGTTCTACCAGATCAGCTACAAGACCGGCGCCACCAAGGCCGATAGCTGGGTGGACATCGAGGGCGGCATCGGCAACGTGTTCGCCAACGCCAGCTTGCGCAAGCAGCTCGGCAACATGCCCTTCTATGTGGACGGGCCACCTGTGCTCACCAGCAAGGGCGGCAGCTTCATGGGCCACCACATCATGGTGCCGAAGGAAGGTGTGGCGGTACACATCAACGCCTTCAACTTCCCCATCTGGGGCATGCTGGAGAAGTGCGCCGTGAACTGGATGGCCGGGATGCCCGCCGTGGTGAAGCCCGCCACCGTTACCAGCTACCTCACCGAAGCCATGGTGAAGGCCATCATCG
Organism: uncultured Flavobacteriales bacterium; assembly: GCA_963706125.1. GTDB lineage: Bacteria > Bacteroidota > Bacteroidia > Flavobacteriales_F > PHOS-HE28 > PHOS-HE28. The sequence goes on along the minus strand of CAVPLQ010000003.1, from coordinate 22,902 downwards.
AAAGCAAGATCCTGCCCGAAGGTGCGTTGCAACTGATCGTCGGTAGCGCCGGCGATCTGCTGGACCATGTCGAAAGCCAGGACGTGGTCACCTTCACCGGTAGCGCCACCACCGGCCGCATGCTGAAAGCGCACCCGCGCATCATCGCCGAGAGCGTGCCCTTCAACATGGAGGCCGACAGCCTCAACAGCATCGTGCTCGGTCCCGATGCCACGCCGGACACCGAGGAGTTCACGCTCTTCATCAAAGAGGTCGGCAAGGAAATGACGCTGAAGTGCGGACAGCGCTGCACCGGCGCACGGCGCATCATGGTGCCCGAGAAGCTGGTGGAAGATGTGCAGATCGCCTTGGGCAAACGCCTCGGCGGCACCGTGATCGGCGACCCGCGTGCCGAAGGGGTGCGCATGGGTGCCCTCGCCGGACAGACGCAACGCACGAAGTGCGCGACAACCTCGCCGAGCTGATGAAAGGCAGCGAGCTGGTGTACGGCGATCCGAACAGGTGAACGTTACCGGTGCCGATGCCGAGCAAGGGTGCCTTCATGAGCCCCATCCTGCTGCTGAACAAAGACCCGTGGAAGAACCAACAGAGCCACAACATCGAGGCCTTCGGACCGGTGAGCACGCTGATGCCCTACTCCACCATCGACGATGCCGTGGCCCTCACCAAGCTCGGCAAGGGCAGCCTCTGCGCCAGCATCGCGACGTACGATGATAAGGTCGCGCAGCAATTCGTGTGGGGCGCCGCCAGCCACCACGGCCGCATGCTGGTGATCAACCGCGACATGGCGAAGGAGAACACCGGCCACGGCTCACCGCTGGCCACGCTCGTACACGGCGGTCCCGGTCGTGCCGGTGGCGGCGAGGAGATGGGCGGCAAGCGCGGCGTACTGCACTACCTGCAACGCACCGCCATCCAAGGCAGCCCCACCACCATCACCGCGCTCACGCAGCAATACCAGCAGGGCGGCAAGCAGCACATCACGCCGAAGCACACCTTCCGCATGCACTTCGAGGAACTGCAGGTGGGCGATACGGTGATCACCGACAAGCACACGGTGACGCTGGACGACATCAACAACTTCGCGGACCTCAGCGGCGACAAGTTCTACGCCCACATGGACGAGAACAGCCTCGACGGCACCATCTTCACCGGTCGTGTGGCGCACGGCTACTTCATCCTCAGCCGCGCCGCCGGCCTCTTCGTGGACCCGCCCAAAGGCCCCGTGCTGCTGAACTACGGCATCGAGGAAGCGCGCTTCACGAAACCGGTCTATCCTGGCGCTGTCGATCCAGGTCAAGTTCACCGTGAAGGAGAAGGTGGATCAAGAGAAGAAAGCAGAAGACTGAAGACGTCCCCGAAGGGTGCGGATATTGCGACTGGTATTGTCAAGTTCCTGGTCGATGTGGTTGACGAGACCGGGGATACCGTGGCCATTGCGACCATCTTGACGATGGTGCGGAAGTTGGATCAGAATTAGTCGCTGTGTAGATTTGAACAAACGAACGGGACCATGGCACAACTCACCTACCGCATCCTGATGACACGCGAGCCGGAAGGTGGTTTCACGGTGAACGTACCCGCACTACCGGGCTGCATCACCTTCGGCGAGACCATCGAGCACGCAATGGAGATGGCCAAGGAAGCCATTGAGCTTTACGTGGAAACGCTGCAAGCGGACGGTGAGTCGTAGACCATCTGTTCTGGCATTATATTCGATATTCGAGGAGTTGCAGTAGCCCACCCCCACCATGAAGATCCGCGTTTGTACCCGATCAGTCTTTGCTCATGCAGCACTGGTCCTTATTTCCCTTCTTCACTCAGCAACTGTACTAGGCCAAGGCAAGGCTGACAAGAACATCCTTAATGGGATGCCCAGCGAAGAAGTCGTAATGTTGATCGGCGGAGCGATCGCTCTGTTCTTCCTGGCCCTCATCTTCCTTAGGGAGTTTAGACCCTTCGGCTTTACTGCCGACAATAGCAGATTCCGCGCACGGGGGTATGTCTACGCCGTTTCCAGGTCGAATGTACCCGTGCGCTGTGCCAAGACACTTGTCACCAATACGACATACTACAGCCAACGGGGCAACTCGACATACTCTTCTCGAGAGGACGAATTCTTTTTACACACATCTCAAGGCCTCGAAAGAAGCGTGACTGTCAGTCATGGGCTGTTCAAAGTTGACAATGGTCATGGTATTTCGGCCGTTGAATTCACCCCCGACAAGCACGGGAGGCCTGAGATCATCGCATTGTACAATCACAATACGGGTGATTCGCATGCACTGTTCGACAACATCGATCCCATAGTGCGAATTCCATGACGCCGAGTGCTATTCCTTTATGGAGCCTTCGTCGCATTTGTCATCCTAGCCGCGCTGTATGAAGCGAGGAAATTTCGGGATCGCGGGCTTTCTTTCTGATTCCATTCAACAAGTCCTTCTCTTGGTTGTTGCCGCCTTCCCAATTGCTTTCCTCATCGGGCGGTCCATTGTCCAGGGTCGCCGGTCACGAGTGATCTATCGCCGCTGCTGGAAATTGCTTGACTAGCCAGCAGAATTCGAGATGGATTCAACAAGGCAGAAACAAATAGCCAACTGTACTTCAACCACGGCATTTGGGAGCGCCCTCAGGCTTGGTTGCGATCGGATCGGTCATGAAGCCGGGCGACGCCCTGAACCTGACCGATGCACAAGGCAGAATGCTCGATGTCCGGATCCTGTCTGGAACTGGTTCGCTTCAAATGGCCCTGTCGCATTTGCCGGATGGCCTATATTTCCGTTCTTGGGAACTTCACGGGAACGGCGAACGCATCGGATCATGAAGATCAGCGCAACAGAATGACCATGCCCACTCGTGCTGTTCTTGGTCGATGTGTTCGATGAGACCGGGAGACGGTGGCTATTGCGACGATCTTGACGATGGTGCGGAAGTTGGATCAGAACTAGTCGCTGCGTAGATTTGAACAAACGAACGGGACCATGGCACAACTCACCTACCGCATCCTGATGACACGCGAGCCGGAAGGTGGTTTCACGGTGAACGTACCCGCACTACCGGGCTGTATCACCTTCGGCGAGACCATCGAGCACGCTATGGAGATGGCCAAGGAAGCCATTGAACTCTACGTGGAAACGCTGCAAGCGGACGGTGAACGGATCCCGGACGACAGCCAGACCTTCGAATATTCGCTTGTACTCGCTTCCTGATCGGCGATGACGAAGGCGCCGTCGCTCTCACCCGATGAGATCATCCGTTTGCTAATGAAGCACGGCTTCGAGTTTGCGCGTGCCAAAGGCTCACACCAGATCTTCAAGAACAAGGCCACCGGAAAGATGACCGTGGTGCCCATGCACAAGCGCGATCTTCCCAAGGGAACCATGCTCTCGATCTTGAAGCAGGCAGGCATCGATAAAGGGGAACTGCTTTGAGCCCGATCGAGCACCATCCGCCCATAGGCCCCGTGCTGCTGAACTACGGCATCGAGGAAGCGCGGAAGCAAGTTGAGCGCCAGCGAGATCCCGCATTAGCGGGGCCCGTGTACCCCGGCGCCGTCACCCAGGTGAAGTTCACCGTGAAGGAGAAGGAGGGCCTGTTGGCCCGGGACGGAGAAGAAACCCAAGACCGAGGACAGTCCAAAGGGCGCACATCGCTACGGGGATCGTGAAATTCTTGGTGGATGTGGTGGATGAAACCGGAGAGACGGTGGCTATTGCGACGATCTTGACGATGGTGCGGAAACTCGATCAGAGCAAATGAGCTGGTCGATGCAAGAATGTCTTATGTCCTATGCAAATGCCAGACCCGTGATTGGCCGCATAGGACATAGGACATTCTTGCAAAAAGCGCTGGCCTTGTGGGTTGGCTTCTATCTTGATAGATGAGACCGACGAGACCGTGGCGATCGCTACGATCCTGCCGTGCGTTGCCCGGACTTCCGAGCCGGGGGGTGCAGAAGTCGGATCGAAATTGAACAAGCCGTTATCCTTTCCTAGAGGCACGCCCTCCTTCGGAAGTCCATACCCGGATCCGGCAACGCTGCACGTCCGCAGCCTTCTTTGTTCCGCTCCGGTCCTTCCTACGGATCAATCCAACACGCAGCGTAGGCAGAAGCCGAGCTTCTGGTCGAAGCCGAAGCGGCCGATACCGGTCTTGTTATTCTGCAGATAGCGGCACCAGGCCTTGTCGGTACTGCTCTCCGTAGTGCTCCACCAGTACCCGTAGTACGGCAGGTCGTTGAAGGAGCCGTTGTCATTGTCGCGGTTCCCGCCGGGCAGTGCTGCGAAACCGCTGCTGTTGGTGGCGCCGTTGTTTGGCGTGATCCAGAGCGAGAGGCTCTTCAGTTGGCCACCCACGTTGGGGGTGGTACCGCGCCAATCGGTGGCCGCCAGTTCCGCAGGCAGCATGCCCAAAGCAAGTTCCAACGTCTGCCAGTCCGCGTCCGTGGGCACATGCCAGCCTTGCGGGCAGATGCGGACATCGAAAGCGGCGAACCAGTTGTAGAGCTTGCCGTAGAGGGCATCGTTCACCGTGTCGTTATCGTAGTTGCTCCATGCACCGGTCTCCAGATCGGACCACGCCGTGGCGTCCGTTACGTTCGGGATCTCGGCACCATCGCGGTATCTGGTGGTGCGCAAGTTCTCGGCCATCCAGCATTGACCGCCGATGGAGACCACTGGATAGACATTGCCGTCAATGTCCGTAACGCTAGGGGAATCGGCACAGACCAGGCCGTTCGCCAGTTGGATCACATGGTCCGTGCTAACGGTAGGCACCTCGCTGATCCAGCCGCTGGCGGCCTGTCCACCGGGCAAGGTGGCGTAACCGGTCATCTGCAACTCATCACCCGGCATCCAAGTGAAGAGGGCCCGGGAATCCTTGGTGGCAACGACCAATGGGTCTGCTCCCAAGCCCTCCAAGCGGACCGCACCCGCAAGCCCCTCGCCCACCACCACCGTGCGGATGGAGCGGCGCTGTCCGTTCAGCTCCACCCACACCACCTGCACACCGGGCTGGCCACCCCGTAGTTGGAAACGGTGCGTGCCGGGAGCAACGGCACCTTGGTAGCTCGCCACTTCCCGGCCCAAGGCATCGCTCACACCCATGCGCAGCACACCGGCCTCGTACACGTTCAAGTCCACGTTCGTGTGGTCACTGTACGGATTGGGGTGGCTGGGGCCAAGCGTGAAGCCGTCGCGATCGGCCGCGTCCCATGCAGCAATGCCGGTGGTCCCCAGCACCAGCACCGTATCCGGGTAGAAGAGCATGGTATCACCCGCCTGGGACAGGTTCACCACGAACACACTGTCCAGCGATACGGGATCTCCCTGGTACTGGCCGGTGAAGGTGAGTTCGATCACTTGTGCTTGACCATGGAGCAGGCAGCTGAGCAGGGTAAGGGAGAGCAGGGTGCGTAGCATGACGGGTGATTCAATGGGTTCTTTTGGCGCGATGAAAGTAGCATTCCGTCCAGTGCCCGAACATGTCCTTGGTCGTTTCTTGCAGCCGTGGACCGCTGCGGATCCCGGCTTCTTAGGCTGCACTCCGATCAGGTAGCCGCCTACATGCATGCCAGGCCGTTGGGGTATGAAGCAGACAGTGGTCCACTGCATTGCTGACCGCTGCATGGAGCCCCATGGAAGTTGAAGGCATTCGGTGCGTTCGACTCGGAAAGTCTCTATGGCAATGACACGAGCGTGGACGCTCGCGCCAGAGTTAGGGGCTGCCCTATTGAGACAGCCCCCTTTCAATTCGTGAATGTGATCGTGATCACTCGATCACCAACTTGATCGTGCGAAGCACGTTCTGTGCACTGCGCAGTTGGACATGATACAACCCTGAAGTAAGGTCTCCACGCTCCAGCTGTACGGTCGTGGTATTCATCTGCACAGGAATGGTGCGGACCGTTTGTCCCAAAGCATTCAGCATGACCAACGAAGCATTCTCCTCTGCGTTGGTCACAGGCCCCAGTTCGATCACCGCATGACCGGACATCGGATCCGGTAGATCGTGAGCGGAGCAGCATTGCTATGTTCATCCACTCCTACACTCAGCAAGGCCAAGGTCACATTGTCCGGGTTGCAGATCACCCCCGTGTAGTAGGCGGTCTGCTTCACTTGGGCTGCGGACGGCAGGTGGTTCACCGCCGAGATACTGTCTATGTAAAAGGCCCAGCCGTTGCCACTCACGTTCCAATAGATCTCGTCGTAGGTTGGGAAGAAACCGACCTGGCCCTTCGTCGTGTAAGTGATCCGGTAGCGGTAGTCGCCGGGATCCAAGTAGGTATCCTTGTCGCCGACGTACAGTACGAAGTCGTCGCCTTCTGTTTCCGTGTGGTATGGTGCGGTGGTGCCGTTCTGCTGCACATCGTCGATGGCGTACCGCACCCGGTTCTGCTTGCCGGTGTGGTCGTTGAAGCGCTGCAGGAGCCTGCGGACGATGCCGCGTTCGAATTCAACGCCCGCTGCATGGATGTTGATCTCTTCCGTCACGGTCAGTTGCCCATCGGGGGCTACGGTGAGGTCGGTGTGGAAGGAGGTGATGCGTTCCGTTTGACCGTATGCGTTTAGCCCAACTATGAAGGTGGTGAATAGAGCAAGGAAGTTTCCCTTCCACCTTTTGCTTCGCCAACCCCACATCCATTCTGCGGGGCTTCCGCCAAAAGGTGCCGGAGCGCGGTAAGCCTGTCCCGGGCTCGACCCGGGATGGACAGCCACCGCACGCTCTTCCCACACGTCTGAAGGTGATTTCAACGCTCCTTCGCTTCGACCACTTAGGTAGTTGAATACCATGGCAAGCGATCGATCAGCTATCAGTGGAATACAAAGTGACTTTCTCTCTTGACCCTCCATAATTGCGAAGCAATTCTCTCTGCGACTATGGCTACGTTCGCCATTTATCCTCTGCGTTACTCAGCGTCTTCGCGACTCTGCGGTGTGTTTCCATTGACCAGTCCTGTACCGGGAAACCGCATTACCCGAATTTCACCTGTGGCGCGTTCTTCTCTGCGGGGTTCTCCAACTCGAAGAAGGTGGACTTGGCGAAGTTGAACGAATTGGCCACCATGTTGCTCGGGAAGCTCTCGATCAGTGTGTTCTGCTCGCGTACATTGCCGTTGTAGTAGCGTCGCGCTTTCTCGATGTCGCCTTCCACCTCGCCCAAGGCGCTCTGCAGCGCGAGGAAGTTCGTGTTCGCCTTCAGGTCCGGGTAGCGTTCGGCCACGGCCATCAGGTTCATCAGCGCGCCGTTCAATTTGTTCTCCGCCACCTGCTGGCCCTCTACCGTGGTGGCCTGCTGCGCGGCCGCACGTGCCTTGGTCACGTTCTCGAAGGTCTCCTTCTCATGCGCCGCATAACCCTTTACCGTCTCCACCAAATTGGGGATCAGGTGGTAGCGCTGCTTCAGCTGCACCTGTTGGAGCGGATGCTTACCCCGTGCCGCAAACCCGAAGACCCTGGTCAAACGGTCCTTGAACAAGCAAGGCCCGCGTCTTTACTCAGGTGATCTTCACCGACACGATGCGGCGCGCTCGACCAATGGCAGGCACTGACCGTGCAATTGAACGATCCGCTGATCGAACTTTCCCAACTTTGGACCGTCGAACGTGTAAACCACGGTGATGGCACAACGCTACCTTCTTCTCCTGACCGCCACGTTGGCGTTGGTCAGTAGCACCCAAGCCCAGCCCGATCTGCTGCCCAGCCTCAATGCCGGAACCTTGCCTGCCGACAGCGAGCCGATCTGCACGCTGCCCACGCAAACACCGCCGATCAGCTCGTGTGGTCGACCTGAAGGTGAGCAGGCGGCGGACTTCACGCTGTTCGACCTCGATGGCAACGCCTTCAACCTGGAGGATGCCTTGCTGGCGGGCAAGCCGGTGCTGATGATCAGCAGCAGTTACACCTGCCCGGTGTTCCGCGGAAAGGTTCCCAAGATCAACCAGCTCGTGGCCGCCCACGGCGCAGCGCTGACCATCGTGATCGTGTACACACCGGAGGCCCATCCGGACATCGACATCAGCCCCTATTTCGGCGCGGTGAACACGGGCCAACAGAACATCACCGCCGGTATCCTGTACCAGCAACCCACCACGTACGGAGAGCGCAAGGCCGTACTTCAGGAGATGCTCGATAACATGCAGATCGACGCACCGGTGTACCTGGACGGACCCTGCAACGCCTGGTGGGACCATTACGGGCCGCAACCGAACAACGCGTACCTGATCGATCTGAACGGGACCATCCACACGCACCATGACTGGTTCGACAAACTACCGGATGACATCGACTGCGACATCGAGGACCTGCTGGCGCTGCCACCGAGCAGCGATTGCGGCAGCGCCTTCGGGGGGCAGTTCAATGTACAATGGGTCAGCAACGACACCGTGTACGGCATGGGCGGCACCACCATCACCGCGAACCTGCAACTCATCAATACCAGCACTACGGAGGATGTGCTTGTGCGCGTGGTGAAACTGCAGAACAATTTGCCCAGTGGCTGGCAGAGTTCCCTTTGCCTTGATGTGTGCTACCTGCCGGATATCGACACGGCCCTGGTCCCCATCGCCGCTGGCGACACCATGCACTTCTACTATTACTTCTACAGCACTCCCGGGACCGCCATCGGCTATACGCGATTGGGATTGCGCAACGAGAACGACTTCAGCAACAACTTCACGCGCCAGGTGTGGGGCCAGGCGGAAGGAAGCGTAGGGTTGGAGGAGACCGTGCGCTCATCGGCCATGCTGATCGCACCCAACCCGGCGACCGATCGGATCACGATCCCGGGTGCAGGGCCCAACGATGTGTTCGAGGTGCGCGATGGTGCTGGCCGAACGGCGATGCGGTCCACAGGCGCAACCGTGGACGTAAGCAAGCTTGCCAGCGGCCACTATGTGGTGTGCGGTCCGCTGAACGGCCAGCATGCAATGCACGCGCATCTGGTGGTGGAATAGGGGCGCTGGTACGAAAGGTGCCACCTGCGTAATCGCCGCGCACGGTACTCCGTTTTCGGAGACACGGCGGTCTGCACACCGGCGGAATGGACCTCCGCAGTCCGAACTGTCCAACCGTCACCGCTGGCCGCAACGGCGATGAAGCGGTTCGTTCACGGACGTACGGGGTCTTGCCCCGACTTCTCGCGGAGCAATGCGATGATCCAACCGATCAGGGTAAGCGACATCAACCCGTAAGCGGCTCCGGGCAGGGCATCGGTGCTCAGTAAGGTCTCGCCAAGGATGATCTTGAAACCGGCGACCAAGAAGACCAACGAAGCCAGCAACCCGGTGATGCGGGTCCACATGGGGAAACTGCCCTGGGAGCAGATCAACCAGAAGGACGGCGCGTACACGGCCATGCCTGCACCGAAGCCGGCCATGGCAACGTCCTCCGGAGCGGAACCGCAGCTGGTCATCATGCCCTCCGCGATGGCGAAGAGCACCAGTCCAGCGGCTGTGAGGTCATGCCCTTTGCGCATGAACTTGATGCTGAGCACCAACATGCCCGCCATTACACCGAGGCTGCTGATCAAATAGATGGTGCGTTGGGTGACCGGGTCGGGGAAGAAGCCACCTGCGATACCGAAAGCGACGCCGATCGCCAGACCGATCGCTCCGATGAGGTTGTTGGAACGTTCCATATTGAAGGTATTGGCCATGTGAATGTAGCGATCCTGGCTGACCCCGGCAGGTCATGCCGGAGCGCATGGAGCGCGACCCGACCCTGTGGAGACCATGGTTTGGAGCAGCTTAGCACATCCGAAACCTGCGGCCCATTCCGAATAGCCACAGGCACAGCAAGCAAGTCCGGAGTCGGATCATCTGCAACGTGTAGTTCTACCTTGCAACGTTGCCAAGCTGGCCCGGACTTTGTGCGTTGGGTCGGTCCATGGAAATAAAGGAACGGTGTATGCGGGAATTGATGGTCCGGTCGGTGGTGTTCTGTAGTATGATGGTGATCGGCACTTGCGTTGTAGCACAGCAGGCCACCGTGATCACGGGCACCGTGGTGGACGCCGTGAGCGAGCAGCCGATCCCCTACGCCACGGTGGTGGCCATGCACAGCGGCACGGCCGACATGATCGTGGGGGCCACCACGGACTTCGATGGCCGGTTCGAATTGAACTCCCCTACTGCGGCGCTGCACCTGGTGGTCAGTTTCATCGGCTACCGGAGCGACACGCTGACCGGAGCTGATCGCGGTGAACGGTCGGATCGATGCCGGGGTGGTCCGACTTGCAGGAGAACATGCAGCAACTGCCCGAAGTGGAAGTGGTCGGCGACGTGTCCCGCACCCGTTTCGAGTTGGACAAGCGCGTGTTCACCGTGGGCGAGGACCTGAGCAGCACCGGGGCCAGCGCGTTGGAAGTGCTGAACAATGTGCCCTCGGTGAACGTGAGCATTGAGGGCGTGGTGAGCCTGCGCGGTTCGGCCGGGGTGCAGATCCTGATCGATGGCAAACCCTCGATCCTCGCCGATGGGCAGAGCAATGCCCTAGGCACCATCACAGCGGACATGATCGAGAGCGTGGAGGTGATCACCAACCCTTCTGCCAAGTACGACGCGGCGGGCACGGCGGGGATCCTGAACATCGTGCTGAAGAAGGAGGAACAGAAGGGCCTGAACGGTTCCGTTTCGGTGAATACCGGTTGGCCGGAGAACCACAGCGTCGGGGTGAGCCTGAACCGCCGCACGCAGAAGTTCAACCTCTTCACCCAGATGGGGATCGGCTACCGCTCGCTGCCCCGCTACGAAGAATCCATCAACGCCGATCGGCTCGGCGGTTCCACGATCCAGAGCGAAGGCACCTCGTACCGCAACGAGACCTTCTACAACATCACCTTGGGGACGGACTACCACATCAACGCCGAAGAACGTGCTGACGCTCTCGGGCAACTTCGCGTACGAGTTGGAGAAGCAGCCCGGCAAGCATCGAATTCAATTCGTTCAGCGGTCCAGGGCCCATCACTTCGGCGTGGGTGCGCGATGAGGCCACCGAGGCCACCAACCCCAAGTGGCAATACGACCTGCAGTACAAGCGGGAGTTCAAGGACAACAAGGAGCACACCTTGTTGATGAGCGCGCAAGGGTCCTACTTCGGCAAGGACCAATCGTCCGTAGTTCACCACCACTACCGTCTTCGGCGAAGCGGTGAACAACGACCAACGCACCGCAACGAATTTCAACCGCGCCGACTACACCCTGAAGTTGGACTACACCGACCCTCTGACGCGAGAAGGTGACGATCGAGGCCGGTGCGCAATACGCGCTGAACGACGTGGGGAACGACTACGCGGTGCAGGACCTGATCGATGGCGAGTACGTGGTGGACCCGGACCTGACGAATGATTTCCGATACGACCAGAAGGTGCTCGGCGTCTATGGTACCGCAGCGTACGAAGGGAAGAAGTCGGGCATCAAGCTGGGCCTGCGCATGGAGAACACCGACCTGAAGACGCTGCTCGCGACCACCAACGAGCGGAACGACCGCACCTTCACCGACCTGTTCCCCAGCGCCCATGCCACGCACAAGATCTCGGAGTTCTTCTCGCTTGCAGGCCGGCTATTCCCGCAGGATCTGGAGGCCGGAGCTGTGGGACCTCAACCCCTTCTTCAACATCACCAACAACTTCAACATCCGCACCGGCAACCCGGACCTGCAGCCTGAATACACGAATTCCTTCGAGTTCACCAGCATCCTGATCGTGAAGAAGGCCTCGTTGAACGCGAGCGTATACCACCTGTACACCACCGAAGTGGTGGAACGCATCTCCGTTCTTCGCGGACAACGTGAACACCACCACCCCGACTGAACATCGGCACCAACGCGGCCACCGGCTTCGAGTTCAACGGCAAGTACGACCCGGTGAAATGGATGACCCTGAGCGCCGACCTCAACTTCAACCTCTTCGATCGTCGCGGGGAATTCGAGGAGCAGTCCTTCGACTTCAACGGCGAGAAATGGACCTCTCGCCTCACCACGAAATTCAAGCTACCCGCCGGCCTCGACCTGGAACTGACCGGCAACTACATCTCCGGGTACCGGACCGTACAATCCGATGTATCGGGCTTCGCCTTTCATGGACATCGGCATCCGCAAGAAGATCATGAAGGGCAAGAGGCGTGTTCAACGTCAGCGTGCGCGATGCCTTCAGCAGCCGGATCGAAGAGAGCATCATCGACCGCACGGAGTTCTACCTCTACACGTTCCGGCAGCGCGGTCGCTTCATCACCCTCGGCTTCAGCTACGGCTTCGGCAAGGGCGATGCGATGACCTATTCGGGAAGCAGGCATTAGGAATGAAGTTCCACCGGATCGCGGGATCTCCTGCGGAAGAGCCGGCAAAGGTTCAGGGGTCACAGGTCTCCTAGTCCCACGTCGTGCTGGTAAGCAGTTCCGGCTTCAACCGACCGGCGCGTTGGAGCAGCTCCAAGCCGCGTTGTACTTCACCTTGTTCAAAGACCACTTCGCCCAAGCGGTACATGCTCTTCGCATCCAAGGGGTCCGCCTCCACCAAGCGCTCGTAGTAGTTGCGTGCCGATCTCAGGTCGCCACTGCGTTGCAGACAGCGCGCTGAACGGTAGGCGGCATCGTGTTGTTGCGGCGTTTCGTTGGAAATGAATGGCGCGAAAAGGATGAAGGCCTCAGCACAATTCCCGGCCAGATACGCGCGTGCCGCCTTTATCCATGCCTCGTTGGGCGTTGGCAGATCATTGCGCGAGCTGGCCACAGCGGCGAATACCGCTTCCATGGGCAGTGCGAAATTCAATGCCTGACCACCGCCGTCGGCATGCCACGCCGTGGGCAGCCCCAACAAGCGCCCTTTGCCATCCACCAGCGCGCCGCCACTGTTGCCCTCGCTGACCGGCGCAGAGAATTGCAACAGCTTTCGCCCCGTAACACCGAAGGGCCGAAGACCGCTCGCCAGTCCGTAGCTGATGGTGAGTTCTGCACCGTTCGGATTGCCTATCGCGTACACATCAGCACCGGGTTCGATCGCATCGCTCGTCAACGTCGCCAGATCGGGCACCCCGGCCCATGCCGTGTGCGGAATGGAGCTCACGATCTCCATCACCACCAGGTCCATTTCCTTGTCCGCAGTGATCACCTTGCCGAGCAACAAGGACGTAGCACCCACTCGAGCAGAGATGACACCGCCATGCTGGTAACCGTGGAAGGTCGTGAGCAACCACTTGCGGTGCTTCAACACCACGCCACTGCTGCGCGACCGGTGAAGGCTGTCCGCACTGATGGTCTCCACCCACGCCACAGCACCGCTGGTCTGCGCGAAGATCCTTACGCCATGGTCTTGCGCACTTACGCCTTGTGCGAACAGGCAGGCGAATAGGATGGTCGCGAAAGTCAAATGGCGCTCCATTGCACGTTGTTCATGCTAAACCTACGAAAGGTCTTCTGAAGAATGACGAACTTCTGAGGAATTGGCACTTCGAGCAGCAGGGTCCCGCCACATGCGCGGAGAGCCGACGGAGGTTCCACAAGGGAACGGTGGTGACGGGGAAGGTCGTGGTGCGGTGATGGGTGGAGTTGCCAGCGCGTCAGCCATTGACCAGAGCTATGTTCAGCCACCGAAGTAGCGCTTCAACGGTTGTTGGTGCATGTGCCGGATGCGATGCACCACGATACTACGCTGACCCACCGAATGGATCACGTGGTACCTGAAGACATCCAACGTTGCGTACCGGAATTGTCGATGGCGGATCCGGAAACCATGTGGATATTGGGCGATATATCGCCAACACCGTTCCAGTTCTTCACGGAAGCGGGGCCCTGCGTCAGTGGTATCCCCCTCAAGAAAACGCTGCGCTTCAACTGCGTCCTTTCGAGCCGCTGCTGTTACATGGAAGCCAAGGCTCATTTCCCTAGGTCCTTCTTCAGGTGAGCCATCACCTCCTCTATGGTATAGAACGTGCCCTCACCCCTCTCGGCCTGCTCGCGTTCACGGTCCATGGCATCCCATTCCTCGGCGGTGAAGTGCGAGGCGTAGTCCTCTTGGTCAACCTGCACCGCGCGCAACACCTGCTCCAACAATGCTCGCACTTCCGCAGCGCTGTAATTACGGTCCTCCAGCTTCAGGTAAGGCGCCTCGCCTTCGCGCACCACGCTGAGGTGGTCGGCCGGTGTGGCATCGGTGGATGGGCCGTCAAGCAGACGCTTCAGGGCTAGCAGCCGTGGCTCATCTTCCAAGAGGGCGATGCGTTCAAGGAGTTCTAGCCTGAGGGTCTTAAGGTCCATGTCGTACCGGGCTTCCTACAAAAGTAAAAGCGGGATCATCGTTCCGCGATGATGCGGTACACCCAGTTCATCCATCGGCGTTGCGGCACATTGCATATTTGGGAGTGCCATCCCGTACCGGAAAAGGTGCTGCTACATCGGCGGATGATCCGCTTCTACCATGCCTACGCCGGAGACGGGATACCGTGGGATCAACGGTGAAGGAGCGTTGCGGGTACCCTTCGCGCCCTACCACCCTCCTCCTCCACCACCACCGCCGCCGCCACCCGAAGAACCGCCACCACCGGAACCTCCGCTGCTGCTCGGTGCCGTGCTCGATGACTGCATGCTGCTGCTGAACGACGAGTTCATGTGCGACGAGAACGCGCCGTAGTTCATGATGGAACCACCGTACCAACTGGATCGGTAGTTGGGGTCCACCAGCGCCTTGCTGATCATGTCCTGGAAGCGGTCGCCCCAGATCTTCTCCACCCCGAACGCGATGGCATAGGGCAGGTACTTCTCGAAGACCTCGGGCGTCATCGTAGGCGGATTGAAGTGCTGGAGCTGCTTCTCTTCCGCCGCGCTCAGGTACATCTTGAAGCCCAGCAGCCGTGCCCGTAAGGCCAGGTTCTCCTCGCTCGGTCGCTTGATCAGGTAGATGTAGATCAGGAACAGGATCACGTTCGCCACAACGAAGGCGATGATGTACAACACATCGTTGATCGCCCCAGTACGCGTTGTGTAGCACGAGCATGGCGATGAAGCACACGATCACAGAGAGCATGGGGATCAACCAGAACCGCCACGTTGTTGCCTTTGTTCAGGAACGCGTTCCACTGCGACTTCATCGTGGACCTGAACGCTCTTGACCATGCTCGCCACGCTCGGGTCGTACGCGCCGTCGATGGCGTAGCGTTGCTGGCCTGTGCTGAACATGCGGCCGAAGAGTTCCTGCTCCTCCTTCGGCAAGTCCGTGCCGCCCTTCAGCTTCACGATGGTATACGTCTCCTTGGTGATCAGGCCCAGCAACACGTTCTCCTTCTTCTCTTCGATGCGGACCACGCCCTTCACCGCCAGGTCGATCATCGCAGGCGTGATCAGGTCATCGGCGAAACCACCTTTCATCACCATGCCTACCGATGTCGGTGACAAGTCATCGGGTGGCGCGAAGAGCGGGATCACCGTGGGTTTGTCCGGATCGCGGCCGAAGCGGAACCACGTGATGAAGTAGTAGAGCAGCAGCAACCCCGTGATGCCACCGCCCAGCAGCGCCACGGCATACCGTTCGAAGAAGGTCGGTGGTGGCGGTTCGGCCACCACGCCTTTCTGGAAACCGACGGCCACCGTGAGGCCTTCGTAGTAGCCCATGGCGCGCCCTTGGAAGCGCACCGTGTGCGCATCGATGATGGAGTCCGTACACGCGTTCTCCGTGCTGCCCATCACGCCCGTGTAGCAGGCGGTCTGCTTCACCTGGGCCGTGGGCGGCAGGTGGATCACCGCCGAGATGCTGTCTATGTAAAAGGCCCAGCCGTTGCCGTTCACGTTCCAATAGATCTCGTCGTAGGTCGGGGAAGAAACCGACCTGGCCCTTGGTGGTGTAAGTGATCCGGTAGCGGTAGTCGCCGGGCTCCAAGTAGGTGTCCTTGTCGCCGACGTACAGCACGAAGTCGTCGCCTTCGGTTGCGGTGTGGTACGGTGCGGTGGCGCCGTTCTGCTGCACATCGTCGATGGCGTACCGCACACGGTTCTGCCGGCCGTTGTGGTCCTGGAAGCGCAGTGGCAGCCTGCGCACGATGCCGCGTTTGAACTCGACGCCCGCTGCATAGATGTTGATGTCTTCCGTCACCGTCAGCTGCCCGTCGGGGGCTACGGTGAGGTCGGTGTGGAAGGAGGTGATGCGTTCGGTTTGGCCGTATGCGTTTAGCCCAACTATGAAGGCGGTGAATAGAGCAAGGAAGTTTCCCTTCCACCTTTTGCTTCGCCAACCCCACATCCATTCTGCGGGGCTTCCGCCAAAAGGCGCCGGAGCGCGGTAAGCCTGTCCCGGGCTCGACCCGGGATGGACAGCCACCGCACGCTCTTCCCACACGTCTGAAGGCGACTTCAACGCTCCTTCGCTTCGACCACTTAGGTAGTTGAATACCATGGCAAGCGATCGATCAGCTATCAGTGGAATACAAAGTGACTTTCTCTCTTGACCCTCCATAATTGCGAAGCAATTCTCTCTGCGACTATGGCTACGTTCGCCATTTATCCTCTGCGTTACTCAGCGTCTTCGCGACTCTGCGGTGTGTTTCCATTGACCAGTCCTGTACCGGGAAACCGCATTACCCGAATTTCACCTGTGGCGCGTTCTTCTCTGCGGGGTTCTCCAACTCGAAGAAGGTGGACTTGGCGAAGTTGAACGAATTGGCCACCACGTTGCTCGGGAAGCTCTCGATCAGTGTGTTCTGCTCGCGTACATTGCCGTTGTAGTAGCGTCGCGCTTTCTCGATGTCGCCTTCCACCTCGCCCAAGGCGCTCTGCAGCGCTAGGAAGTTCGTGTTCGCCTTCAGGTCCGGGTAGCGTTCGGCCACGGCCATCAGGTTCATCAGCGCGCCGTTCAATTTGTTCTCCGCCACCTGCTGGCCCTCCACCGTGGTGGCCTGCTGCGCGGCCGCACGTGCCTTGGTCACGTTCTCGAAGGTCTCCTTCTCATGGGCGGCATAGCCTTTCACCGTCTCCACCAGATTGGGGATCAGGTCGTAGCGCTTCTTCAACTGCACATCGATCCCGCTCCACGCCTCGGCCACCAGGTTCTTCAACTTCACCAACTTGTTGTAGATGGCGATGGCGTAGAAGGCCACGAGTGCGAGAAGTACGAGGAGGATGGCTAGGGCGAGCATGTGGTGCGGGGTGTTGGGGTGGGGATCGAATATAGGGGTGCGAAGTGTTCCGTGTTAGCATGCGGGATACGTTCCGCAGCCGGATCTCCGAGAGCACCATCGACCGAACGGAGTTCTACCTCTACACGTTCCAACAGCGCGGTCGCTTAATCACCCTCGGCTTCAGCTACGGATCCGGGAAGGGCGAGGCGATGACCTATTCGGGGCGCAGGCATTGAGGGGCGAACGATGGTCGCCGTGAAGGCGCATGACTTCGCTGGACCGCCTCGGGCTTTTCGGCTTGGACCACTTCCCTTGGGGCTCTCCGTGGTCTCGCTACGATCCGACTTCGTGGACCGGTCTTTGTTGCACGCACCGATCCATGAACTACACCCTCCTCCTCCTCCCTCTCCTCTTCGTTGCTTGCACGAACGAACCCGCAGCGGTAGCTTACCGATGCCCCAACGAACGATGCCATGCCGTACATACCCCTGCAGGATACCCTCGATGCCAAGAAGGCCGCCTTCGAGGCGAAGGCCGATGCGGGGAAGAAGCAGGACTATGCGGCAGGGATCGAGGCGGTGCGCAGCAGTGGCATATTGGAGACCGCACACCAAGTGGGCGATACGGCGCCGGATTTCACCCTGAACAATGCCACGGGACAGCCGGTGCGCTTGTACGAGGTGTTGAAGAACGGTCCGGTGATCCTGACCTGGTATCGTGGCGGCTGGTGTCCGTATTGCAACCTCACACTGCACCGCTTACAGGAGGAGCTGCCGAACTTCCGTGCTGCGGGTGCCTCCCTCGTGGCGCTCACCCCCGAATTGCCGGATAGCAGTATGAGCACGACAGAGAAGCACGCACTGGAATTCGATATCCTCAGTGATCCCGGCAACACCGTCGCACGCGCCTTCGGGGTGGTGTTCCAGCTCACACCCGAGGTGGCTGCGCGCTACCAAGAGAGCTTCGACCTGCATGCCTACAACGGCGACGCCAGCAACGAACTGCCCTTGGCCGCCACCTATGTGATCGGCACCGATGGTGTGATCACCTATGCCTTTTTGCACCCCGACTACCGGAACCGTGCGGAGCCTCGTGACATTCTGACCGCCGTGCAGCGCTTAAGGAAGTAGGTCACCGAAAAGTCGCATCGCAGGCAGCAGGCGGTGTACTGTACCCTGCGCTCCGACCATGGCCCCGTCCGCTCAGACCGTGACCTATTGCTGCATCCCGCTCAACGTAGAATAATGGGATACCCCATTCTCATCCACCACAACGATGGCCGCGGTCATGTTCGCCAGTAGTGGGCTGGTCCAGATCACTTCACCGGTCTGCGCGTTGCGTGCCTCTATGGTTTGAGGTGCTTCATGGCGATGCATGAAGAGCACCCCATCCACAACGGTGAAGTCCTTGGCGACCGAATTGTTCGCGACCCCGCTCGGGCCTATGTCGTACAGCAGGAATCCATTGCTTGCATTGAAGCACGAGATCGGGCCACTGCCTGCACGTGCGAAGAGCCTGTTGCCATCGAGATACGGATTCGCGCCGGAAGAGGTGCTGAGCACATTCGCCATCCACACCTCACTCCCGCTATTCATATCGAATGCCCTGACGTGATTGGTGGATTGAATATACACCTTGCCATTGCCGGCCGTAGGGCTTCCGAGTTGCGATGCGCCGTTATCGAACGTCGCCTGCCAGACCTGTGCACCGGTGAGTGCATCAACAGCGTAGAGCTCCTGATCATCGCAACCGAAGAACACTTTTCCACCTGCCACGCACGGAGAGGACTTGACACGGGCGGGCGTTTGGAAATCCCAGACCAACGACCCGTCATTCTTGTTCAGTGCACGAACGCCAGGAGAGGCCGTCCCTGCGGAGCAGTACAAGAGATCACCCGATATCGTAGGCGCACTCCACACACCAGCACCCAGATCCGTGCTCCAGAGTTGCGCACCGGTACCTCCATCAAGTGCGCGCACGAGGCCACTGGCTTGACTAACGTATACCACACCGTTCTCCACAAAAGGAGAGATGCCTTCGGGTAGACTGTTGCTCCAGATCTCTGTTCCATCGAAGGGGTTGAGGCAGTACAGCCTGCCGGACCTTACGATGTACGCTCTATTGTCCATCACTGCGGCAGAGGCATCCGTAAGTCCTAGACCAACGTTCGCTGTCCAGATCGAGTTGCCATTCGCAGCATCCAAACAATAGAAGAAGCTCTCACTCGAGTCGTCGCTCACGTAGATACGCCCATTGACCGAAGCGGTCGAACCTCCGATCACGATCGGCTCGGGAAGCACATTGAGTACATCATTGAAAAGCACGGTGGGGCCGTTCGCCATAATGAAGTTATCGAGATCCCAAGCCACTATCGATGCACCTGAACTCATTTGCCCTGGCGTGTAGTCGAAGTAGGAGGTGTGGAAACAGCCAGTCGCATCAAAGAACACCGGTTCGGTGTATAGGTCATCGAATGCGAGGTACATGTAGCCGTTGGTCACGGGGATACCGGACCCATCGACCGCGCAACCGGATACCGAGGCATGCGGACCGCACATACTTTCGAACGACAATGTCTCCAGACCAGTAAAAGCAGGACCTGTTTGGAATGAGCCCAAGAAATACGACCCGGCGTTCGCACCACCGGGGAGCGCATATACCTCTACGGTGGCGAACGGTGGCATGATATCCACCCAGACACCATCAGAACGTGTCATTTCAGTGCCTATCATAATGCCATCGACCTTTGCAGCAACGACCTGATTCGCGTACGGCGTTCCACCACACGTGATGATCACATTGTATCTGCTCGCGATCATCGGGTTATCACAATTCCAGACCGAAAAGTGACCAACCTCGCCCACGTAGTTACCTCCTTGTAGCGTAGCGGATCCCTCTTCCATCCATGTGCCAAGCGCTTCATCGAAATACCACAGCGGTATGCTTGGCCCCGCCGTGCCTAGGATAGAACTGGGCACCGGTACGGTCAACTCCGCACTTGCCCCATTCGCTAGCTGTAGCAGGTCTCCACTGGTGTTTTCCAGTTCGAAGCTGCCCATGCCATAGGATAGTAGCAGTACATCATCACCATTAAGATCCATCCCTTCCATCCCTGGCACCTCCAAGATCGACTCAGGGATAGTTAGGTCATAGAACCGCGAGTAGACCTTCACTTGTCCTTGATATCCTCCTTCAATGGAATTGGCAGGGATAACGACTTTAAGACCATCACTGGTCTCAACCTCTCCACCCGCACTTGCGTTGAATGTACCCGTGAGCATTCGAGGGACCAGCTTGACCTTTACACCGACCTCACCGGACTCAGAGACATAGAAATTCCTGCCTCCAAAGAAGTACCCTGACTTATGTACTTTCAGGAAATTCCTCCCATCGTTGGCAGGAACGTTCAGCATCCGGAATAGGCCGCGGTCTCCGCTGGTCGCCGTGCGGCCGTTCACCTCCACCTGAGCCCCCGTGATGAAGGTACCGTTGTCACCTACAACCGTCCCCGTGATGTTCACCGTGAGACCAGATGCGATCGGCGGCGTCGTGACATCCGGTTCGGGGTTGTCCTTCTTACATCCTTGAAAGAGCAGGACCATAATTAGTGGGAGGAGGAAAGAGGTTGTCCGTTTCATGCCATGTTCTTCGGAGTTCCAAGATATGGAACCCTTGTTTCTCTACACCATCGGGATTATACCCCAAATGTGAACAGAAGCTGAAGGACATCCCATATGGGCTACGAATAACGACCGTAACATCATCCTATTCGCCATCGGCGAGATCGATCCCCAGCAACACTGTGAGCGGTTACCCCTCCGGAAACCACAACAAGGACGACGAGGTGGCCGTCCAATTCGATCGGGACGGACAGTGGTATAGGACCTTCCACACGCTTACCCATTCATTTCATCGATCCCTCGGCGATTCTGAGGGTCAAAGGCAGGGCTATCGCCTCTTCTTTTCTGGGACCCCCTGGGGCCGTTCTACCATCGGGGGGCGTTTTCTAATTTCTGTGACCCCTCTGGGGTCAGAATGCAGCACTGGTCATTCTCCTTATGGGTTGACCCCAGCGGGGTCACAGAGAATGGAATTTGAGTCGGACGAACGTGTTCGACCCCAGCGGGGTCGCAGAAACAACAGACCTGGTGCGGAATGTATTTTGAGGCGATGGCCCTGGGTCAAAGGACACTTTGTCCGTTTCGTGATTAACTTTTCGCCACATTTCAAACCATACACCCATGAAACGATCACTACTCTTTACACTTCTTGGAGGGTTCGCCGGCCTGATATCGGCACAGACGGTACTTGTGAACGAGAATTTCGATTCCTATACGGAAGGTGAACTTGTGGCACAGACCATCGGATTGCCATGGAGCACCTGGTCCGTTGACCCCGGGAGCACGGAAGACACCCCGATCAGTGATGAACAAGCGAGTTCAGGCACATTGAGCATGAAAGTGTCCGGGGTTGCTGCTGGTGGCCCTACGGACCTGGTACTGCGCCTTGGTGACCGCAGTACCGGGAGCTACACCCTGAGTTGGAACATGTACGTACCATCCGGCAATGGCGGCTACTTCAACATCCAACGGAACGAAGTGCCCGGTACAGGCAGCTTCATGCTCGAGGTCACCTTCAAGGTGGACGGGACGATCGAGTTCATGAACAATACGGTGGCCAGCGACGGCTCCTACCCGCAGGACACATGGTTCAGCGTGGCTTTGGCCTTCGACTTGGAAACTCTGGATGCAACGCTGGACATTGACGGAACAACCCAATACGGCTGGCAAACAGATACCCCTGGACCCAACCAGATCGGCGGGATCGATTTCTTCGCCTATGCCGGCGGTGCACCGAACGTACCGCTGTACTATGTGGACGATGTCCTCTTTACGGAACTCGGTCCGGTGGGTATTGAGGAGAATGCGCTGACAGAAGTCCATGTATATCCAAATCCGGCGACCGATGTGCTGACCGTGGAACTTCCACACGGGACCACGGCCATCGCCTCCTTGGTAGATGTCACGGGCCGCACCGTGGTCGATGGTACCACCTTCGGTTCGCGCACCCAATTTGCATTGAACGGACTGTCCAAGGGACTGTACTTCGTGCGAGTGAGGGAGAACAGCAAGGATGTCGTACGCCGCGTGATCGTGGAGTGAGCACAGATCATGTTCTAACGAAAGCCCCCGACCGCCCGGGGGCTTTCGCCTTTGTTGTCGGCCGCTCCCATGCACGGATGCTTTTCTGAACCGGCCACCAGCGACAATGGGAAGGAGTTCGCCGATACCCCGCTGATCGTGATATAGGTCGGGATCCACCCATAGAAAGCCCGGGTCTTCCCCGAATTCCGCCGGCGATCGGTGCATGCCTTGGTCGTACAAGGCGAAGTCGATCTCCATGCCTTGCCATCCTGGAGGTGCGAAATATACTCCAGTGAGGAGGGCGGCCTGGATCAGGATGGCGAGGCGCAGATGTTCGGTATGCAGCAGAGTTGGAACAGGGTTCGGTAAGGAGTTTCGGAGACTTCAGGATGCCTCGAAGATCTCGAACGTCCCGTTGAACAGCGGGAGGCACAAGTGCTCTTCCGCCTGTTGTTCCACCTGTCCATGGAAAATACTTCAATATGAAGCCCTCAAGACCCACGTGATCGCTATTGGGCGTTGCATTCCTGCCGGATATTCTCTTACTTGCAACAACATTAATTCTCCCACGATGAACCGAATATTTACCCTTTTCCTGATCGCCGGTCCGACAAGTGTGCTGGCCCAACCCGTTATAGACGTGCCGAACATTCCCTTAGTG
>CAVPLQ010000002.1:0-656159 GCA_963706125.1 uncultured Flavobacteriales bacterium | reverse complement strand
TAAGTCCGGTACTCAGGGTCTCCGCCATTCGGCGGATGGCCGCTGAGGGAACTAAAAATGCAAAAAGCCCCGGCACTCCGCCGGGGCTTTTTGCGTGGATGACTATCCCCCGATCACCCCGGTGGCCGTCACGATCACGGTACGGAGCACAGGTTTGCCGTCCACCACGGCTTGCACGAAATAGGTGCCCGGTTCGAGACCTTCGGCGTTCACAAGCACCTGGTCGCCGGTGTAGTTGAGGTCCATAGGCATGAACTGGCCGCGGTTGTTCAGCACCTGCAGGTCGCTGATGGCCCCGGCACCGCGCACGGTAAAGCGCCCCGGCTGCTGCTCGTTCTGGAACTGTAATGCGGGGGTGGCTGTATATGACACGGCGAAGTCATCGGAGACATTCAGCTCTTTGCCCGCGTTGGAGGCGATCAAGCGGTAGTACGAAATACCGTTGATCGGTGCCATGTCCATGAACTCGTACGCGGTATGACCATTGATGCCGCCCTCGCTGTCCACCGTGAATGCGGTACGCCAGTTCATGCGGTCCTGGGAGCGTTGGATCGTGAAGAGGCTGTGGGGTACTTCTGCGGCCGTGCCCCATTGGAGCGAGACGCCTTCACCGCTCACCGGTTCGGCCACAAAGGAGATCAGTTCGTAGCTTGGAGATGCTTCAGTGGAACCGATTGAAGTCGTGGCATGCGCGTCCATCTGGGCAACGTCCCCGGATTGTGCAAAGGCGGGGATCACCAGGATGGCGGCAAGTATTGAGAGTTTGTTTTTCATGGTCCGTCGATAAGAACGGACCACTCAACGAAAATAATTACCTCCGGGTTTCCGGTGGGGGCTATCGGATCACGAGCGAAGCTGTGGCGGATCGGCCGTCCACGGTGACACGGACGAGGTAGAGGCCCTTGGCCAGTCCACTGCCGAGATCCATGCCTATGGGTGTGTGATCGGGGACTGACCGCACATGGACCGACCGTTGAAGTTTGCCAAGCGCGTCGAATAGCTGCACTTCGGCAGTTCCTGCGCCGGGTAATAGTAGGTACAAGCGATCGCCGGCATTCGGATTGGGCCAGATCGAGAAGGTCGGCTCCCGGTCTTCCGGGGAAAGGATGGCGGTGATGGTCACGCCTGCGCAGGTACAGGAATCGGTGATGACATCCTCCACGGTCTCGGGGCGGCCGTCATCGCAGGCGTCCCCGATCTTGCCGGGCATGGCCGCGCAGTTGTCGGTGCTGTCGGCCACATAACCGGCAGGTTGCGCACAGCTCCATTCTGCCAGCAGCGGATCTCCCAAGCCATCGTTGTCCGCGTCATGGAACCAAGGAAGCGCCGGGTCTTCGGTGACCAGCACGGAAACAGAGCAACCTTGTACGGCATATTGGAATACCCCGGAGGAGTCGATCGCGGGGTCATAGATGCCGCTATGCGGCTCTATGGAAAGGAACACTTGGCAGCCCCATGTTCCCCCTGGGGTCACATCCGGAGCAAGGAACTGCAGGAGGTCGAACGCACTGTCCAAGGCACATGTGGAGGTGGGCACGTCGGGCCCTACGCTGGTCTCCACCACGGTGATGATGGCGGTTTGGGAGGTGCCGGGGCAAGTGGCGGCAAAGGGTGAGGTGTACACATAGTCCCCGGGATCATCCACCGCAGGGTCATAGATCCCGCTGTGGGGAAGCTCATCGAAGACCCACATGCCACCTTCGGCATGGGTGCCCAATTCCACGGCGAGGTCCCTGAGGGGTCCATCATCGCAGAGGTGTAAGGTATCGTCGTGTCCGGCCCCGGCGCCTGCGGCATCGATCGTTACCGTCGCGGTGTCGTTCCCACATTCGCCGTACACCACCACCATGTACTCGCCGAGGATCTGAAAGTTGAAGGAGTACTCCGGCGTGAAGGTGAAGTACTCACCGGTGCCGGGCCCTTGCCAGGAATATCCCAGAATGTCGCCTGAAGCGACCACGGACAGGTTGATATGGTCGCCCGGGCAGAGCGGGCTATTGGTGATCACCGTATCGATCACGGCCGGGTCGCAGCTCCTCGCTGCACCGATCGAGCACAAGGGAAGGAAGGCGAGGGATATGGCGAGAATGATCAGCGATGGACGGTTCAAATAGCACGGGGCGGACATCCTGAGATCGAAAGGCAACGAACCAAAGGTAATGGACCTTGCTGCGCAACGAACCCGGAGAGCGAAAGTAATCGGCATTTATCACTTATTGGTCGATGAATAAGCTGACATCGTGGGGCGCTGGTCGTTTCGGCAGAACAGGGAAAAGGCGGAACGACCCGGGTCTGGATTTCGACGAACATCTTGTTTTTCCCGACGAACGAAACACTTCTTCTGGATCAGGCGTAAACACGGCCGTTCCGCAAGGGACGATCAGCCCGAACCACACATGAAGCAGCTTCTCCTCTTGATCCTCCTGGCTCTTGCTCCCGGACTATTGGTGGCACAGACCGGCACCGAGTTCTGGGTGGCCCCTCCGGACGTGACCTTGTTGCACAACAATCCCGGTGACCAGCCCATCTACTTCAACGTGACGGCCGGGAATACTGCGGCCACCGTGACCATCGCCCAGCCGGCGAACGCGGGTTTCAACGGTGGTACACCGATCGTGCTGAACGTACCGGCGAACAGTTCGGTGCGCTATGACATGACCTCCCTGAAGGTGCAGTTGGAAACGCGCCCCACCAACACCGTTTGCAATACCGGTCTGCACATCACGGCCACGACGGACATTACCTGCTACTACGAGTGCAGCAACACGAACAACCCGGACATTCTCGCTCTCAAGGGCGCCAACGGCCTGGGCACCGAGTTCTACATCCCCCTGCACAAGCACGCGCCGTTCCATAACCACGATTTCGGGAACAATGCCAACAAGGCCTTCGCCTCCTTCGAGATCGTGGCCACAGAGGACAATACCACCGTATTGATCAACTCACCGGTGGACGTGGACGGGCATCCTGCGCAAACGCCCTTCATGATCATCTTGAACCAAGGGCAGACCTACTCCTGCGCGAACACCCTCTACACCACCTACACGGACCCCACCAAGCACCCCTCGGGTGCGGCCGTGCTTTCGGACAAGCCCATCGCGGTCTCCATCAAGGACGACTCCAACCACAACCCTTCCGGCGGTTGCTACGACCTGATGATGGACCAGATCGTTCCGGTCGGGATCCTCGGGACGGATTACGTGGCCGTGAAGGGGGCGTTGTATGCCACGGGCGATGAGTCCGTGTTCCTGATGGCGGTGGAGAACAACACCAAGATCTACATCGACGGGAGCGGCACGCCTGTGGCCACGCTCTTTGCCGGGCAGTACTACCGCCACGACATGGATTACCTGAGCAGTGGCGCGGACAATGCGACCTACATGACGGCATCCAAGCCGGTGTACGCGATCCACGTCACGGGTTTCGGTTGTGAGATGGGCATGGCCATTCTGCCCCCGCTGAACTGCGCGGGCAGCCAGCAGGTGGGCGTTACCCGCTCCACCAGTGAGGGCTTCTTTTTTAACCTCTTGGTCCGCAGTGGATCGGAGGATGATTTCGTGGTCACCGGCCCCGGCACCGCGACCATACCGGGTTCCGCCTTTGTGACGGTGCCCGGCACCGGCGGCGAATGGATGGCCGCACGGATCCAATACAACACCACGCAGGTTCCGGTGAACCAGGCGATCCTTGTGAGCAACACTTCCGACGTGTTCTCCTTGGGCGTGATCAACGGCGGTGCCGGTTCGGGCTGCCGCTACGGCTTCTTCTCGGAGTTCTCCGGAAAGATCGACGTGACCGCAGGCGTTGACCAGGACCTGTGCGCCGGGGAGAGCGCGGAGCTCACGGGAACGGTCTCCGGCGGAAGCACCACGGGGATCTGGACCTCCACCGGCAGTGGCACATTCTCGCCGAGTGCCACTAGCCTCATCGCCACCTATGAGCCCAGCATCGGCGACATCGCTTTGGGCAGTGTAACGCTTACGCTCGCCTCCACTGGGCCGTGCATGCCCGAGCAGGATGACCTGACGCTCACCTTCCACCCGAAGCCGATCCCCAATGCGGGACCGGACCAGCAGGTATGTAAGAACGCTCCCGTGGTGTCCTTGTCGGGCAGTGTGTTGAACGCGGTGGGCGGCGTATGGACCGGCGGCGCGGGCAGCTTTCTGCCCTCGAACTCGAACATGAACGCCAACTATACGCCGACCGCGGCTGAAGTGACCACGGGTTCCGTATGGATCTTCCTCACCACCACCGGCAACGGGGTGTGCGCTGCCGTGAAGGACAGCATGTTGGTGACCTTCACGCCGGCACCCACAGTGAATGCCGGCGCGGACAAGGTGCTCTGCGCGAACAATGCCGCGACCACATTGAACGGCAGCTTCACCGTGGCCACGGGCGGTGTGTGGAGCGGCGGTGCCGGGACCTTCGACCCCAGCACCACCAACATGAACGCGATCTACACGCCCACAGCGGCCGAGATCGCCAGTGGCAGTGTTACGCTGACCCTGACCTCCACCGGCAACGGGAGCTGCATCGTGGTGACGGACCAGGTCCAGTTGAGCTTCACCACGGCACCCACGGCCGATGCGGGTACGAATTCATCGGTCTGCGCCAACAATGCGAACATCGCGCTGAACGGCAGCGTGACCGTGGCCACCGGCGGCGTATGGAGCGGCGGCACCGGCTCCTTCAGTCCGGACAACACCACGCTGAACGCGACCTATACGCCCTACGGCGGCGGAGATCAACAACGGCTCGGTCACCTTGATCCTCACCACTACCGGCAACGGTAATTGCACACCCGCAAGCAGCAGCCGCACCATCGCCTTCACACCGGCACCGATCGTGGATGCCGGTATGGACGGTACGGTTTGCGCCAATGCCTCGGCCATCAGCTTGAACGGTTCGGTGACGGGCGCCACGGGCGGTACATGGAGCGGTGGCACGGGCACGTACAGCCCCAATGCTTCCACCTTGAACATTACCTATACCCCGAGCGCGGCGGAGATCACCGCAGGAACGGTGACGCTTCTGTTGACCTCCACCGGGAATGGCACCTGCAACGGAGTGAGCGACCAGGTGACATACTTGATCACGCCCGCGCCCACGGCCAACGCCGGTGCCGACCAGACCCTCTGCGCCAACAACCCTGTAGCCTCGCTGAACGGCAGTTTCACTCTTGCGACCGGCGGCGTATGGAGCGGTGGCAACGGCGCGTTCGACCCGAGCACCACCAACATGGTGGCCACCTACACGCCAACGGCCGCTGAGATCGCCAACGGCTCGGTGACCCTCACGCTGACCACTACCGGGAACAGCAATTGCGTTGCGACCAGCGATCAAGTGGTGCTGGCCTTTACGGCCGCCCCTTCGGTGAATGCAGGAGCCAACAGCTCGGCCTGCGTGAACAATGCCACTATCGCCTTGAACGGCAGCGTGGCCGGTGCCACCGGTGGCGTATGGAGCGGCGGCACCGGCAGCTTCACGCCCAACAACACGTCCCTTACCGGCAGCTACACGCCAACCGCATCGGAGATCGCGGCCAACACGGTCACGCTCACGTTGACCACCACCGGCAACGGCAACTGCTTGGCCGTTTCGAACGATCGCACGATCACCTTCACCCCGGCGCCCGTAGTGGATGCCGGGCCGAATGCTTCCGTCTGCGCGAATGCCCCTGCAATGCAGTTGGCGGGCAGTGTAACGGGTGCCACTGGCGGTATCTGGAGCGGTGGTAGCGGCACGTATAACCCCAACAACACCACGCTGAACGCGGTCTACACACCGACCGCTGCGGAGCGCACGGCAGGCACGGTGACCTTGACCTTGACCTCGGTGGGCAACGGCACCTGCAACGCGGTAAGTGACCAAGTGACCTGGATGATCACCCTGGCACCCACGGTGAATGCGGGCCTCGACCGCGTGGTCTGCGGCAACAATGCAGTGGTGACCTTGAACGGCAGCTTCACCATCGCCACGGGCGCGGTGTGGAGCGGTGCGGGCAGCTTCGACCCGAGCACCACCAATATGAACGCCACCTACACGCCTTCCGCTGCGGAGGTGTCCACAGGTTCGGCGACGCTTACCCTCACCACTGCGGGCAACGGGCTTTGCAGTGCCGTGAGCGACCAAGTCCTTCTTACCTACACGACTGCACCAACGGCCAATGCCGGGGCCAACAGCACGCTATGTGCGAACAACGCGGCGGTGGCATTGAACGGCAGCGTTACCGTGGCCACCGGCGGAACGTGGAGCGGCGGCACCGGTGTCTTCACCCCGGACAACACCACCTTGAACGCGAGCTATGCACCTACCGCGTCCGAGATCGCGGCGGGGCAGGTCACGCTGATCCTGACCACTACCGGAAACGGTACTTGCAACCCGGCCAGCAACAGCCGGACGATCACCTTCTCACCGGCCCCGATCGTGAATGCGGGACCTAACGCATCCGTCTGCGCCAACGCTCCTGCGATGCAATTGGTCGGCAGCGTTATTGGTGCCACGGGCGGTATCTGGAGCGGGGGCAATGGGAGCTACAATCCCAATACCACCACGCTGAATGCGATCTATACGCCGACCGCCGCTGAGCGCACCGCCGGTAACGTGACCCTCACCCTGACCTCCGTCGGCAACGGCTTATGCAATGCGGTAAGCGACCAAGTGACCTGGACGATCACACCGGCGCCGACGGTGAACGCCGGTGTGAACCAAAGCCTTTGCTCGAACAACCCGGTGGCAACGTTGGCGGGATCGTACACTGTGGCCACGGGCGCGGTATGGAGCGGCGGTATGGGCACGTTCAGCCCGAGCGCGTCCAATGTGAACGCGACCTATACGCCCACTGCGGCGGAAGTTTCGAGCGGCTCGGTAACGCTGACACTGACCACTACGGGCAACAATAACTGCGTAGCCGTTTCCGATCAAGTGGTCCTGAATTTCACGGCTTCACCGACCGCGAACGCCGGTGTGGATGTGACCCGCTGCGCGAACAACGCGAACGTGGTGCTGAACGGCAGCGTAACGATCGCCACGGGCGGTGTATGGAGCGGCGGTGCCGGATCCTTCACGCCGAACAACACGGCCCTCAATGCAACCTACGCTCCGACTCCCGCAGAGATCTCAGCGGGCATCCTGACCCTGACCTTGACCACCACGGGCAACTCCAATTGCTCGGCGGTAACGGACACGAAGGACATCAACTTCACACCTGCTCCCACAGTGGATGCGGGGGTTAATGGTACGGTCTGCGCGAATGCCAGCGCCATCACCTTGGCGGGTGCGGTGAACGGCTCCACCGGTGCTGCTTGGACCGGCGGCACGGGTGCCTACAACCCGAACAACACGACCTTGAACGCCGTGTACACGCCAAGCGCCGCCGAGCGCACGGCCGGTACCGTTACGCTCACCCTGACCACCACCGGCAATGGCCTTTGCAATGCGGTGAGCGACCAGGTGACGTACGCGATCACACCCGCACCCACTGTGAACGCGGGTCCCGACCAAAGCCTTTGCGCGAACAACGCGGTGGCGACCCTCGCCGGAAGCTTCACGGTGGCCACGGGTGCCACATGGAGCGGTGGTGCAGGCACGTTCAGCCCAAGCGCTTCCAGCGTGAGCGCCACCTACACGCCAACGGCAGCAGAGATCGCAAATGGCTCGGTGACCCTCACCTTGACCACCACCGGCAACAACAATTGCGTGGCGGTCTCCGATGCAGTGATGCTGAACTTCACGCCTGCCCCTACCGTGAACGCAGGTGCTGATGCCACGGTGTGCGTGAACAACGCGAACGTGGCCTTGAGCGGCAGTGTGAGCATTGCCACGGGCGGTGTGTGGAGCGGCGGTGCCGGTTCCTTCACCCCGAACAACACGACCCTCAACGCCACTTACACACCGACCCCTGCGGAACTGGCGGGCGGCACGTTGACCCTGACGCTCACCAGCACCGGGAACGGGAACTGCGGCGTGGTATCGGACAGCAAGCTCATCACCTTCTCGCCTGCACCCACTGTGGATGCCGGGTCTGAATGCCTCGGTATGTGCAAATGCCCCTGCGATGCAATTGGCCGGTAGCGTGAGCGGTGCCAGCGGTGCGCATCTGGAGCGGCGGCAACGGCACGTACAACCCGAACAACACCACGCTGAATGCGATCTATACGCCGACGGCCGCAGAACGTACCGCCGGCACGGTGACTTTGACTTTGACCTCCGCCGGCAACGGCCTCTGCAACGCCGTGAGCGACCAAGTGACCTGGACGATCACCCCGGCGCCGACGGTGAACGCCGGAGTGAACCAAA
The DNA here is from genome assembly GCA_963706125.1 of uncultured Flavobacteriales bacterium. Taxonomy (GTDB): domain Bacteria; phylum Bacteroidota; class Bacteroidia; order Flavobacteriales_F; family PHOS-HE28; genus PHOS-HE28. The sequence goes on along the minus strand of CAVPLQ010000002.1, from coordinate 647,861 downwards.
GCCTTTGCTCGAACAACCCGGCAGCCACCTTGGCGGGATCATACACTGTGGCCACGGGCGCGGTATGGAGCGGCGGCAACGGCACGTACAGCCCGAGCGCATCTAACGTGAACGCGATCTACACCCCGTCGGCAACGGAAGTTTCGAGCGGCTCGGTAACGCTGACACTGACCACTACGGGCAACAACAACTGCGTAGCCGTTTCCGATCAAGTGGTCCTGAATTTCACGGCTTCACCGACCGCGAACGCCGGTGTGGATGTGACCCGCTGCGCGAACAACGCGAACGTGGTGCTGAACGGCAGCGTGACGGTTGCGACCGGCGGCATCTGGAGCGGCGGTGCCGGCTCCTACTCGCCGAACAACACGGCCCTGAACGCGACCTACACCCCGACGGCGACGGAGATCTCCGGTGGGATCCTGACCTTGACCTTGACCACCACGGGCAACAACAACTGCTTGGCGGTGGCCGACAGCAAACAGATCACCTTCACGCCTGCACCCACAGTGGATGCCGGGCCCAACGGAACGGTCTGCGCCAATGCCTCGGCCATCACCTTGGCCGGTGCGATAACCATTGCCACCGGTGGAACATGGAGCGGTGGCACGGGCACCTACAACCCGAACAACACGACACTGAACGGGGTGTATACGCCGAGCGCCGCTGAGCGCACGGCCGGCACCGTCACCCTTACGTTGACCACCACCGGCAACGGCCTGTGCAATGCGGTGAACGACCACGTGACGTACCTGATCACTCCGGCACCGACGGTGAACGCCGGTCCTGATCAAAGCCTCTGCGCCAACAATTCCGTGGCGAACTTGAACGGAAGCTTCACCGTGGCCACGGGCGCCACCTGGGGTGGTGGTCTGGGCACTTTCAGCCCGAGCAACACCAACATGAACGCGACCTATGCTCCGACTGCTGCGGAGGTCGCGAACGGTTCCGTGACCCTGACCTTGACCACCACGGGCAACAACAACTGCGTGGCCGTGTCCGATGCGATGGTATTGAACTTCACCGCTGCACCCACGGCGAACGCCGGTGTGGATGTGACGCGCTGCGCGAACAACGCGAACGTGACGCTGAACGGCAGCGTGACCATCGCCACGGGCGGTGTGTGGAGCGGCGGCGCCGGGTCCTACACGCCGAACAACACGGCATTGAACGCCACTTACACCCCGACGGCGACGGAGATCTCCGCCGGGATCCTGACCTTGACCTTGACCACCACGGGCAACACCAACTGCTCTGCGGTGACGGACACCAAGGAGATCACCTTCACGCCAGCGCCCACGGTGGATGCGGGGCCCAACGGAACGGTATGCGCCAATGCGAGCGCGATCACCTTGGCCGGTGTGATGAACGGCGCAACGGGTGCCACTTGGAGCGGCGGCACCGGTACCTACAACCCGAACAACACGACGCTGAACGCGGTGTACACGCCGAGCGCCGCTGAGCGCACGGCGGGCACGGTAACCCTGACCCTCACCAGCACGGGCAACGGCCTTTGCAACGCGGTGAACGACGCGGTGACCTACTTGATCACGCCTGCACCGACGGTGAACGCGGGAGCGGACCAAAGCCTTTGTGCGAACAATGCCGTGGCGACCTTGAACGGAAGCTTCAGTGTGGCTACTGGCGCAGTATGGAGCGGCGGCCTGGGCAGCTACAGCCCGAGCGCTTCCTATGTGAACGCGACCTACACGCCGACGGCGGCGGAGATCTCGAACGGATCCGTGACGCTGACCTTGACCACTACGGGCAACAACAATTGCGTGGCGGTGTCCGATGCGGTGATGTTGAGCTTCACGCCGGCGCCGACCGTGAACGCAGGTGCTGACGTCACCGTGTGCGTGAACAACGCGAACGTGGCCTTGAGCGGCAGTGTGAGCATTGCCACGGGCGGTGTATGGAGCGGCGGTGCCGGTTCCTTCACCCCGAACAACACGACCCTCAACGCCACTTACACACCGACCCCTGCGGAACTGGCGGGCGGCACGTTGACCCTGACGCTCACCAGCACCGGGAACGGGAACTGCGGCGTGGTATCGGACAGCAAGCTCATCACCTTCTCGCCTGCACCCACTGTGGATGCCGGGTTGAATGCCTCGGTATGTGCAAATGCCCCTGCGATGCAATTGGCCGGTAGCGTGAGCGGTGCGAGCGGAGCGATCTGGAGCGGCGGCAACGGCACGTACAACCCCAACAACACCACGCTGAACGCGATCTACACGCCGACCGCCGCAGAACGTACCGCAGGCACGGTGACTTTGACCTTGACCTCCGCCGGCAACGGCCTTTGCAACGCCGTGAGCGACCAAGTGACCTGGACGATCACGCCTTCACCCACAGTGAACGCGGGACCTGACCAGAGCCGCTGCGCCAACAACGCGACGGCCACGTTGGCTGGCGGGTTCACGGTAGCCACGGGCGCGGTATGGAGCGGTGGCTTGGGCACCTTCAGCCCGAGCGCGGCGAACATGAACGCCACGTACACGCCGACGGCTAATGAGATCTCCAACGGCTCGGTCACGCTCACCCTGACCACCACTGGCAACAACAATTGCGTGGCGGTGTCCGATGCGATCACCCTGGCCTTCACGCCCGCACCCACGGTGAATGCCGGAACGGACGCGACGGTCTGCGTGAACAACTCCAACGTGACCTTGAACGGAACCGTAACGGTAGCCACGGGAGGCATTTGGAGCGGTGGTCTGGGGTCCTTCACCCCCAACAACACCACGCTCAATGCGGTCTACACGCCTACGCCTTCGGAATTGGCCGCAGGTACGCTGACCCTCACGCTCACCACATCCGGCAATGGCAACTGCGGACAGGTATCGGACAGTAAGTTGATCACCTTCACGCCAGCACCCACGGTGGATGCCGGCCTCAATGGCACTGTCTGCGCCAACAACTCGGCCATCACTTGGCCGGTGTTGTCAACGGTGCTTCCGGTGGCATCTGGAGCGGTGGAACGGGTAGCTACAGCCCGAACAACAGCACACTCAACGCCACCTACACGCCCAGCGCGGCGGAGCGTACCGCAGGCAGTGTGACCTTGACCCTGACCACGGTAGGCAATGGTAATTGCACGGCGGTGAGCGACCAGGTTTCGTACTCGATCACTCCCGGGCCCACTGCTAACGCCGGATCCGATCGGGTGCTTTGCGCCAACAATCCGGTGACCTCCTTGTCCGGTGCCTTCACTGTGGCCACCGGCGGCATCTGGAGCGGCGGTAACGGCACCTTCGACCCCAGCACCACGAACATGAGCGCGATCTACACGCCGACGGCGACGGAGATCACCAACGGCAGCTTGACGCTCACCCTGACCACCACCGGCAACGGCCTTTGCAATGCAGCGACCGATCAAGTGGTGCTCAGCTTCACCGACGCACCTTCCGCGAATGCTGGACCTGATGTGACCCTCTGCGCGAACAACGGCGCCTTGGCCTTGAACGGAAGTGTGGTGATCGCCACGGGGGGCACCTGGACCGGCGGCACGGGCACCTTCACGCCGAACGCCAACACACTGAACGCGACCTATACGCCCGGACCAGGCGATATCGCCGCCGGCATGGTGACCCTCACGTTGACCACCACGGGCAACGGCAATTGCACACCGGCCAGCGATACACGGATCATCACCTACACACCGGCCCCGATCGTGAACGCGGGAGTGGATGGAACGGTCTGTGCGAATTCGCCTGCGACAACGTTGAACGGTAGCGTGAGCGGTGCTGTCGGCGGCGTTTGGAGCGGCGGCAACGGCACCTTCAGTCCGAACAGCATCACGCTCAACGCGACCTATACGCCGAGCGCGGCCGAGATCACCGCAGGTGGTTTCACGCTCACCCTCACCTCGGCCGGCAACGGCACGTGCAACGCGGTAACGGACCAGGTACACTTCACCATCACGCCTGCACCCACGGTGAATGCAGGTGTGGACCAGACCCTCTGCGGGAACAACGGCACTGCCGCGCTGAACGCGGCCATTACAGTGGCCACCGGCGTGCAATGGTCCGGTGGAAGTGGCCTCTACAGCCCCGGCAGCACGGCACAGAACATCACCTACACGCCATCCGCGATCGAGGTGTCCAATGGCTCCGTGACACTCACGGCCACCACCACGGGCAATGGCAATTGTGCAGCCGTGGCGGACAACGTGCAGATCACCTTCACCACGGCCCCGATCGCCAATGCGGGCCCGGACCAGAGCGTGAGTGCCAACAATGCGGCCACCACCTTGGCCGGTTCCTATTCCATCGCCAGCGGTATCGTGTGGTCCGGCGGAGCGGGCACTTACAATCCGAACAATACCACCACCAACGCGGTGTACACGCCCACGCCAGCGGAGATCGCTTCCGGCAGCGTGACCTTGACGCTGACCACCACGGGTAACGGCTCCTGTGCTGCCGCCACTGATATCATGGTCATCACCTTCAGTGATGCGCCCACGGCCAACGCCGGACCGGACCAGGTGATCTGCGGCAACAATGCGGTCGCCGTCCTTAGTGGCAGTGTCACCATCGCAACCGGTGGCATCTGGAGCGGCGGGACCGGCACCTGGACGCCGAACAACACTTCGCTCAACACCACCTACTATCCGTCAGCGACCGAGATCGCCGCAGGCAGTGTGACCCTTACGCTCACCACCGTGGGCAACGGCAACAGCAATCCGGTGACGGACCAGATCCTGATCACGATCTCTCCTGCACCCGTGGTGAACGCGGGCAACAACCTCACCGTGTGCGCCAACAATCCCACCGCGCAATTGGCCGGTGTGGTCAACAATGCCGGTGGTGGCGTATGGAGCGGTGGCTCGGGCACCTTCAACCCCAGCACCAACAACCTCAACGCCACCTACACCCCGACCTTGGGTGAGATCGCTGCGGGCACCGTGACGTTGACGCTGACCTCCACGAACAATGGCACCTGTAATGTCGTGTCCGACCAGGTGCTGATCACCATCGCGCCGGCACCTGTTGTGGATGCCGGGATCGACCGCACGGTCTGCTCGAACAACTCGAGTGTGCAATTGGCCGGTTCGATCAGCCATGCAACGGGCGGCATCTGGAGCGGTGGAACGGGCGGGTTCTCGCCAAGCATCAATGCACTGAACGCGGTCTATACCCCCAGCGCCACGGAACTGGCGAATGGCTCGATCACGTTGACCTTGACCAGCACCGGGAACGGCAGCTGCACCTCGGTAAGCGATGCGATGACGATCTACTTCTCGCAGAGCCCTGTGGTGAACGCCGGCCTTGACCGCACGGTATGTGGCAACGACCCCTCGGTTACCCTGAATGGATCGGTAACGGTCTCCGGCGGTGGTGTATGGAGTGGTGGCGGCGGAACGTACTCGCCCGATGCGAACACGCTGACCGCGACCTACCACCCCAGCCCTGCCGAAGTTGCCTTGGGCACGGCGACGCTCACCCTTACTTCCACGCAGAACGGCCTCTGTAGCGCAGTGAGCGACCAGATGGTGATCACCGTCATCGCCTCGCCGACCGCCAATGCAGGCAACGACATTTTCGTCTGCTCGAACAATGCGCAGGTACAGCTCGGCGGCTCCGTCAGCGGTGCCGGTGGCGGCCAATGGAGCGGCGGCGCGGGCACCTTCACGCCTTCCATCGCCTCGCTGAACGCGGTCTATACCCCGACACCTGCCGAGATCGCCGCAGGCACCATGACGCTGACCTTGACCACCATCGGCAACGGCAATTGCGTACCGGTTTCCGATCAAGTACTGATCACGTTCACGGCTTCACCTACTGCGAATGCCGGAATGGACGGTGTGCGCTGCGCGAACAATGCGGCCATCCAACTGACCGGTAGTGTCACCGTCGCGAACGGTGGAACGTGGAGCAGCGGGGGAGGAAGCTTCAGCCCGAGCACCAATGCGCTGAACGCCGTGTACACACCTTCGCAGGGGGAGATCGCCGCAGGCAGCGCCACGCTGGTGCTCACCACCACGGGCAACAACGGTTGTACGGCGGAAATGGATGATGTGACCTTCACCTTCACGTCAGCACCGGCGGCGAATGCCGGGCCGGACGCCAGCATCTGCGCGAACAACGCCACCCTGCAATTGAACGGATCCGTGACCGTCGCTACGGGCGGCCTCTGGAGCGGTGGAGCGGGCAGCTTCTCGCCGAACAGCGGCATCCTGAACGCGGTGTACACACCGACGGCAGCGGAGATCGCCGCAGGATCGGTCACCTTGACCTTGACCACGGTGGGCAATGGCTTGTGCAGTGCCGTGAACGACCAGATGGTGTTGACCATCACGCCGGCACCGGTGGTGGATGCGGGTCAGCCACTGCAGTCCTGCGCCAACAACCCGAGCGTGCAACTGGCTGGCTCGGTGCAGAACGCCACAGGTGGAACATGGACCGGCGCCGGCACCTTCTCGCCCAATGCGAACAGCCTGAGCGCCATCTACACGCCTTCCGCCGCTGAAGTGATCGCAGGCACGGCCACGATCACCTTGACCAGCACCGGAAACGGACTTTGCAATGCTGTGAGCGACCAAGTGACCATCATCATCACCGACGCTCCCGTGGTGGAGGCCGGTGCTGCGCAAACGCTTTGCGCCAACAACGTAGCTGCAACGCTGAACGGACAAGTGACCAATGCCACCGGCGGCAATTGGACCGGCGGTGCGGGATCCTTCAGCCCGAACGCGAGCACGCTGAACGCTGTGTACACGGCCAGCGCCGCTGAAGTGAGCGCGGGCGGTCTGTGGCTCTTCCTCACCTCCACCGGCAACGGCGGTTGCCTCGCCTCCCGCGATTCGGTGCGCTTGGACTTCACCCCGGCACCCACGGTGAACGCGGGCCTGGATGCCCATGTGTGCGCCAATGCCTCCGCAGTGCAATTGGCCGGCGCTGTCACCGTGGCCAATGGCGGCACCTGGAGCGGCGGTACGGGCACCTTCACGCCCAACGCCCAAGCGTTGAACGCCATATACACGCCCACCGCGCTGGAAATCGCCGCAGGACAAATGTCCTTGGTGCTCACCACCACCGGCAACGGCAATTGCACGGCGGTGCAGGACAGTTTGTTGATCCTCGTGGACCCCGTTCCCGTGGTGAACGCCGGTCCTGACCAACAGATCTGTGCCAACAATCCGAACTTCCAGCTGAACGGCTTCGTGGGCAATGCCCCGGGTGGCCAATGGTCCGGCGGAGCGGGCAACTACTTCCCGAACAACACATCGCTTGCCGTGCAATACACACCCACCGTGGCCGAGGTTGCTGCCGGTTCCATCACCTTCACGCTTACTTCCACGGGAACCGAGTATCTGTGCCGCCGTCATCGACCAGATGACGGTATACTTCACCGATCCGCCTGTGGTGAATGCCGGCACGGACCTCACCATCTGCGCGAACAACCCGGCGGTGCAGCTCAATGGCAACGTCATTAATGCGAACGGCGGTGCATGGTCCGGCGGAAGCGGCACTTTCAGCCCTTCCAACAACGTGTTCAGCCCGGTGTACACACCCACGGCCGCGGAGATCGCTTCGGGTAGCCTGAACCTGTATCTCACTTCCACCGGCAATGGCAATTGCTTCGCGGTGCGCGACACGCTCGCCATCACCTTCACGCCAGCGCCCACGGTGAATGCCGGTGTGGACATGGACGTTTGCGCCAACAACCCGTTGGTGACGCTGAACGGTGCGACCACCGTGGCAGGCGGCGCACAATGGAGCGGTGGCCTCGGCACATACACGCCGAACGCACAGACGCTGAACGCGCAGTACGCGCCTTCACCCTTCGAACTGCAGACCGGCAACGTGGAGCTTACGCTCACCACCACCGGCAATGGAAACTGCCTCGCCGTGGCCGATCAAGTGATGATCACCGTAACGCCTGCCCCTGTGGTGAGCGCCGGTCCGGACATCACTACCTGCTCCAGCGCACTGCAAGTGCCGATGACGGGCAGCGTGCAAGGTGGATCCACCACCGGTACCTGGAGCACCAGCGGCACGGGCACCTTCTTCCCGAGCGCCACCACGATCAACGCCACCTACATGGCCAGCGCGCTGGATTCGCTCAATGGCACGGTGGACCTTACGCTCACCTCCACGAACAACGGTCTCTGCAACGTGGTGAGCGACGTGATGACCTTGACCATCCTGCCGAACGCCATCGCCAACGCCGGTCCGGATCAGAGCATCTGCGCCAGCCAAGCCACCGTGCAACTGGCCGGTAGCATCAGTGGCAACGCCACCCAAGGCCATTGGGCCTCCACCGGTGCGGGTTCCTTCGCTCCCAATGCCAACGCCGCGAACGCGGTATACCAAGTGGCACCGGGTGATGCCGCACAAGTCACGCTCACCTTCACATGGAGCGTGAACAGCTGCGACAACGCCATGGACCAGATGGTTGTGACCATCGTGCCGGTCTCCAGCGTGAACGCGGGTGCCGACCAAGTGGTCTGCTTCGGAAACTTGAACGTGCTGATCAACGGTCAAGTGAGCGGTGCATCGTCCACCGGTGTATGGAGCAGCTTGGGATCGGGCAGCTTCGCCAACCCGGCCGATGCGCTCTCCAACATCTACCATGCCAGTGCGCAGGATTCCTTGGCCCAAGGTGTCAGCTTGGTGCTCACCGCCACCAACACCGGTGCTTGCGTCGCCGATGTGGATACAGTGCACATCGCCATCCAGCCTTCCGGCGCGGTGAACGCGGGTCCGGACCTGAGCTACTGCGCGAACAACGCCACCGTGCAGCTCACGGGCACGCTCAGCGGTGATGCCACCCAAGTGCAGTGGACCACCTCCGGCACGGGCTCCTTCTATCCGAGCAACAGCGTGCTCACGCCGACCTACATACCAAGCAACATCGATACGGCCATCGGCTCGTTGACCTTGACGCTGAGCGCGGTGAACACCTGCAACAACGCCAGCGACGCCATGACGCTGACTCTGACGCCCGGCACCCTACGTGAACGCTGGACCGGACCAGACCTACTGCGACCAAGTGAGCCAGTTCAATCTGAACGGAACGATCTCCGGTATCACCACCGTGGGCCAATGGAGCACCACGGGCACCGGAAGCATCGCCAACGCGGGTGCACTGAACACCACGTACACCGCGAGCGCTGCTGATATCGCTGCGGGTCAGATCAACTTCACGCTGACTTCCTTGAACAACGGCAACTGCGGACCGGTGAGCGATGCGATGACGATCTATCTCACCGCCGGCATCATCGTCAGCGCCGGTCCGGACCAAAGCGTATGCGTGCTCTCCGACCACGCCAACCTGCAAGGCACCATCCAGAACGGCTCCCCTTCGGGCACCTGGACCGCCACCGGTTCGGGCACCTTCCAGCCCAGTGCCGATGTGCTCAACGCGCAGTACTTCTTCTCCGCGGCCGATGTGGCCAACGGCTCGGTAGTGCTCACGTTCACCGCCACGAATACGGGCACCTGCCCCAGCGGCAGCGACCAGATGACGTTGACCTTCGGCAGTACCAGCTATGCTTTTGCCGGAGCCGACCAGAACCTCTGTGCCAACTCGCCGATCGCCCAGCTTGCGGGCAACTTCAGCGGCGGTGCCCAGGGCATCACATGGAGCACTTCCGGATCGGGTTCCTTCAGCAACAACACGGACCCCAACGCCACCTACACGCTGAGCAATGCGGATATCGCTGCGGGTGCAGTACAGTTGACGATCACCACGATCACCAATGGCACGTGTACGGCATCGTCCGACGCGGTGACATTGAATGTGCGCGCCTTGCCGAACATCACTGCGGGCAGCGACATCATTGCCTGCACGGCCGCGCCGGTGCAACTGGCCGCCAACCCAGCCAATGCCCCCGGCGGCACGTGGACCACTTCGGGCACGGGCACCTTCTTCGATGCCAATGCCTTGGCCACGCTCTACTTCCCGAGCGCAGCCGATAGCACCATCGGAACCGTGACGCTCACCGTGACCACTACGGGCACTCTGCCCTGCAGCGCGGTGTCGGATGCGCTCATCATCACCTTCGGCGGTGGGCTTGCCGCACAGGCCGGCCAAGACGTGATCGACTTGCAGCACGGACCCGAACATCGCGCTGAACGGAGCGGTGGCGGGCACTACCACGGGTCAGTGGAGCACCACGGGCACAGGTTCCTTCAGCCCCTCGGCCACTGCCCTCAACGCCACCTACATCGCGGGCGCAGCGGACTTCGTGATCGGCAACATCTCCTTGGTGCTGAGCACCACCAACAACGCGGGCTGCCCTGCAGGCAGGGATACCTTGGTGGTGAGCTACCATGTGCCTCCAACGGTGAATGCCGGTGTGGACCTGCTGCTCTGCGATGGCCTGTCGCCGATCCAATTGAACGGCACAGCCCAGAATGATTCACTGGTGCAATGGGTCACCGATGGCACAGGCAGCTTCAGCCCGAATGCCAACACGCTGAACGCCACTTACATACCAACAGCCAGTGACAGCATCGCAGGCGGGGTACACCTGATCCTCACCGCCTACGGTACCGGTACTTGCGGCAACGCTTCGGATGCGCTCTTCATCGGAGTGGGTCCCACACGCATCGCGAACGCGGGCACCGATCTGAACGTGTGCGCTGATGGCAGCCCCGTGCAATTGGCCGGGACCATCACCGGCGTAAGCGGCGGCACGTGGACCACGAACGGTACCGGCACCTTCGTTCCGGACGCCACGGCCTTGAACGCTTCCTACGTGCCAAGCGCACCGGACATGGTGTTCCAGCAACTGAGCTTCGTGCTCACCACCACGGGCAACATGGGCTGTCCCGCACACACCGATACACTGGCGGTATTCATCCATCAGCCGCCCACCGTGAACGCCGGTACGGACGTGTTGCTCTGCGAAGGACGTGTGCCGGTCCAGTTGAACGGCGCCGCACAGAACGATTCGCTGGTGCAATGGTCCACCGTGGGCACGGGCAGCTTCAGCCCCGATGCCAACACGTTGAACGCGGCCTACATGCCTTCGGCGAGCGATAGCATCTCAGGTGGCGTACACCTGACCCTGACCGCCTACGGCACGGGCACTTGCGGCAACGCTTCGGATACGCTCTTCATCGGAGTGGGTCCCACACGCATCGCCAATGCGGGCATGGATATGGACCTATGCGCCGATGGTACCATGGTTCCCTTGATCGGCCATGTCACAGGCGTAAGCGGCGGTACGTGGACCACCAATGGCACCGGTACCTTCCTCCCGGATGCTGCGGACTTGAACGCGACATACGTGCCCAGCGCACCCGACCTGGTGTTCCAGCAACTGCGTTTCGTGCTCACCACCACCGGCAACATGGGTTGCCCCGCGCACAGCGACACCGTATTGGTGAACATGCACCAGCCTTCCACGGCGAACGCGGGCGCGGACATCACTACCTGCGACGTCTCGGCGGACGTGCAGCTGGCCGGTACCTGGACCGGAGCTGCAGGCGTGCAATGGTCCACCAACGGTTCCGGGGTCTTCCTGCCGAACAACACCACGGCCAGTGCCATCTATCAACCGGGCGCCACGGACTCCCTGTTGCAACATGTGAACCTGTTCCTCACCACCACGGGTGATCTCTTCTGCGCCGCAGCGGTCGACACTGTCAAGCTGTCCTTCGTGAACCCGCTGCACGCGGCCTTCACCTTCGGTAACGCTTGTGCAGGTTCCATTACCGGCTTCACCGATGCCAGCACCACCACGGGCTCGCCCATCATCGGTTGGAGCTGGGACTTCGGAAGCGGCAACTCCGCAGCAGGTCAGCAAGCCGGCAATACCTTCCCCGGAGCGGGCCAATATCCCGTATCGCTCACAGTGTTCGCACAGAACGGCTGCAGTGCCACCACCAGCCAAGTAGTGGAGGTGATGTTCGCACCCACGGCCGGCTTCTCGTACACCGGCGATGCCTTCACGGACGAGCCGATCGCGTTCACGGACAGCTCCTTCGGCGGCAACGGCTGGCACTACGACTTCGGTGATGGTCAGGGATCGACTATCCCAGGAACCTACGCACACCTACACCGATGCGGGCCAGTTCATCATCGTGCAGACCGTCTCCAACGCCGCTGGCTGCACCGCTTCCGACTCCATGCTCATCGCGATCACGGAGAACAAGATCGTGCCACCGAAACTGCCGGACGCCTTCAGCCCGAACGGCGATGGTGTGAACGACATCTTCTATGTCCGCGGCGGGCCGTTCGAGACCATGGAACTAAAGATCTACAACGGTTGGGGCGAACTGGTCTTCGAGACCACGGATCCCGAGTTCGGATGGGACGGTACCCACAATGGGAAACCGGAGATCAACGGGGTGTATGTGTACTCGGTCGTCGCCACCTCGGTGGAAGGCGTGGACTACGACCGCTCCGGCAAAGTGACCTTGATCCGCTAAAGAGAACAGACAATGATGAAAACGAAAGCAACCCTCCTCTTGGCGATCACGCTCTTCGGAGCTGGCGCCACCCGGGCGCAAGACGCACAGCTCAGCCAGTATGACGCGGCGGCGGTCCTGCTGAACCCCGCGCTCACGGGCATGTTCGAGAACAGTGATTTCCGGGTGAGCAGCAACCTGCGGAGCCAGTGGAACAGCCTGGCCAGCAACTTCCTCACCACGGCCTTCGCGGTGGACATGTCCATGGACCGGCAGTTTGGTTTCGGGGCGTACCTGAACAACTACAACATGGCCAACGTGATGAACAACTTCCAGGCGGGGGTCGCCGGAGCGTATAACGTCTCGTCGTCGAAGAACTACACGCTTTCCGCAGGGGTGAACCTGGGCTTGATCTACAAAAAGGTGAACGACAGCAAGTTGGTATGGGACGCCCAGTACGACCGGGACCATTTCGACAGCGACCTGCCGACAGGGGAGGCGTTCCAGAAGAAGGGAAGGATGATGCTGGACCTCGGTGCCGGAGTCGCCTATCGTTCCACCAACCGGAACAAGACGATCAACCCCTTCGGGAACTTCGCGCTCTTCCACGTCACCACGCCGGACGAATCCATTTTTCGTGAGGAGAAGAGCGACCTGCCGATCCGGTATTCGGTGAACGCGGGTGCGTACGTCACCGTGGCAGAAGGTGTGGACATCATCCCGCAAGGGCTGTACATGCGCCAAGGTCCGGACCAAACGATCCAGGCCGGCCTCCTAGGCCAAGTGGCGCTGATGGGCGGCGTGTATGGTGTTGTGGCAGGCTGCTCCTATCGCTTGGATGATGCCATCATCGCCCAGGTGGGCATCAAGCACGGGAACAACATGTACCGCTTCAGCTATGACATCAATACCTCACCGCTGCGCACCTACACGAACAACAACGGCGCGTTCGAATTTTCGATCGTGTATTACGGAACGATCTCGGGCCGATCGCGGAGGATGACGAGCAGTGCGTTCTGATCAGCGCGCCTCTACATCACGGTCACCCTTTTCACGATCCGTCCTGCACCGGTTTTGATCGCGACCAAGTACGAGCCGGCATCAAGCTTGTCCAAGTTGACCTGATAATTCGCAGTGGTACCGCTTGCGCTTTGCTCAAGGACGATCTTCCCGAGCGCGTCGGTGATCACTATGCTTTTGAAGGGCTCGCCGCTCTCATTCCTGATGTTCAGCAATCTTTCCGTGGGGTTCGGCCAGATATCGATCAGGGCATCCGGATTTTCATGGATCGCGGTAGGATTTTCCACGGTGAACTGGATCACGGGCCGCCTATCGTCCATGTTGGTGTTATTCGTCGTGCTGGACAAAGTAGCGGGCAGGCTAGTTCCTCCGCTGGCGTAGATCCGGTCCACCACGGTGGTGTTCACCCATTCAAAAGCGCCGGTGGCTATGGGTGTCCCAGCTACCGAGATGTCCCATTCCGTGAGAATTTCCAATGATCCTCCCGTGTAGATGAAGGGATCCTGGAGCGTGAAGTCGATATAGTTCGGACTTGCTGTGGCTGGAATGGATTGAGCCGGATCGGTGTACACTTGAACGGCTCCGGAACTCAAATCGGCCCATGTCGCCGTTGCGTCGGAATAGGCGGTGACACTTGAGTTCTTCATGTAAATGCTGAAGACCGCCGGCCCGCCCGCGGAATTGGCCGTGTTCTTCATCCATCCCACGGTTGAGATCAGGGCACCGGGCAGGATACCCGCTGCTGCCATTTCCGGTTGTGTGTACAAATAGGCAAAGCGGCTAAAGCGGTAGAACAGCGTGGAGGACATGTAGATGGGACCCACGGCATACAAGGGCGTGTTGGCGGTCCCCGTGTTGATCTGGACCACCTGCGCATTGGCTTGGAATGCGCTCGTGGAAAGAACGGCCAGCAACAGCAGGGTGGCAAGGCCTCGGCTCGGTAGTGGTGTTCTCATGGCTTTACGATTTTGGTTGATGTGATCGATCCTTCCGCTGCGCGAACAGTTCGCAAGCGGGTTGAACAAACATAATCGATCCGTGACAGGTCGTGGGAATTGGTTCGCGGGCTATGGTGGCGCTGCCCTCATGCTGATCCGGTAGGGGTGAAAAAGCCGGAGCGCCGCCCCACGTAATGGAGGTCGCACACCGGACCATCAGCTGATCGCCCCATCAGCTGATCCGCTGATCAGTCAGAACCACAGTAAAGGCAAAAACCTATCCCTTCAGCGCCTCCGCACCACCCACGATCTCAAGGATCTCGTTGGTGATGGCTGCTTGGCGGGCCTTGTTGTAGGAGAGCCTGAGCTCCTTCAGCAGGTCGTCCGCGTTGTCCGTGGCCTTGTGCATGGCGGTCATGCGGGCGCCGTGCTCGGAGGCGAAGCTGTCCAGCATCGCCTTGTAGAGCTGGATCTTCAGGCTCTTGGGGATGATCTCCTCCACGATGGTCTGCCGGTCCGGCTCCATGATGTGGTCGGTCTTCACGCTTGCACCTTTGCCTTCAGCGGCCGCTTGCGGCGGCTCGATGGGCAGGTAGCGCTCCTCGGTGACGATCTGCGAGGCAGCGTTCTTGAACTTGTTGTAGAAGAGCTCCACGCGGTCGTATTCGCCGCCGGCGAACTTGGCCATGATGGCTTCCGCCACGGGTGCCACCTTGTCGAAGCTCAGGCCGTCGTACAGAGCTGCCAGGTTCTCCGGGAAACCCGAAACGTGCCACGGCGTGCGGCGGTAGAGGTCGGCGGCCTTCTTGCCTAAGGAGAGCACGTGTACACGTTCGCCGCGGGCTTCCGCTTCTGCGGCGGCCTTACGGATCAGGCGGAACACCTGTGTGTTGAAAGCGCCGGCCAATCCGCGATTGCTCACGATGGCCACGAAGAGAACGTTCTTCACTTCACGCTGTTGCGCGAATTTGTTCTCATTGCCGTCCAAGGAAGCGCTCACGTTGCTCAGCAGCACGCCCAGCTTCTCGGCATAAGGCCGCATGCGGATGATGGCGTCCTGGGCACGGCGCAGCTTGGCCGCGCTCACCATTTTCATGGCGGCGGTGATCTGCTTGGTGCTGTTCACCGAGACGATCCGGTTGCGGACTTCCTTCAGGCTGGCCATGGGAGTGCTTAAAAGGCCTTAGGCGTAACTTTTCACGAGGTCTGCGGCCACTTTCTCCAGCGTGCCGGTGATCTGGTCGTCTAATTTGCCGGCCTTCAGGGCTGCGAGGGTGTCGCTGTGGGAGTTGCGCATCATGGTGAGGAACTCCTGTTCGAACTTCCGCACTTGTGCTACGGGCACCTTGCCCAGCAGGCCCTTGGAGCCGAGGTAGATGATGGCCACCTGCTCTTCCACGCGCATGGGGCTGTTCTGGCCCTGCTTGAGGATCTCCACGTTGCGCGCACCCTTGTCCAGCACGGATTTGGTGGCGGCGTCCAGGTCGGATCCGAACTTGGAGAAAGCCTCCAGTTCGCGGTACTGCGCTTGGTCCAGCTTCAGGGTGCCGGCCACTTTCTTCATGGACTTGATCTGCGCGTTTCCGCCCACGCGGCTCACGCTGATGCCCACGTTGATGGCGGGGCGCACACCGCTGAGGAAGAGGTTGCTCTCCAAGAAGATCTGCCCGTCGGTGATCGAGATCACGTTGGTCGGAATGTAAGCGGAAACGTCACCGGCCTGCGTCTCGATGATCGGCAGTGCGGTGAGTGAACCGCCACCTTTCACCATGCCCTTCAACGAGTCGGGCTGGTCGTTCATCTGGGAGGCGATCGTGTCGTCGTTGATGATCTTCGCGGCACGCTCCAGCAGGCGGCTGTGCAGGTAGAACACGTCACCGGGGTAGGCCTCACGTCCGGGTGGGCGGCGCAGCAGGAGGGACACCTCGCGGTAAGCCACGGCCTGCTTGGAAAGGTCATCGAACACGATCAGTGCGGGGCGGCCGGTATCGCGGAAGAATTCGCCGATGGCGGCACCGGTGAAGGGTGCGTAGAACTGCATCGGGGCGGGGTCGCTGGCGTTGGCGGCCACCACGGTGGTGTAGGCCATGGCGCCGTTCTCCTCCAGCACCTTCACGGTACCGGCCACGGTGGAACCCTTCTGGCCGATGGCCACATAGATGCAGTACACGGGCTTGCCGGCCTCGTAGAACTCACGCTGGTTGATGATGGTGTCGATGGCCACCGTGCTCTTGCCGGTCTGGCGGTCACCGATAATGAGCTCGCGCTGGCCGCGGCCCACTGGGATCATGGCGTCGATGGCCTTGATGCCGGTCTGCAGCGGCTCCGTTACGGGCTGACGGTAGATGACGCCCGGCGCCTTGCGCTCGATCGGCATCTCATAGGTCTTGCCTTCGATGGGGCCTTTGCCGTCGATGGGCTCGCCGAGGGTGTCCACTACGCGGCCCACCATGCCTTCACCCACCTTCACGCTGGCGATACGCTTGGTGCGCTTCACGGTGTCGCCCTCCTTGATGCCGACGCTGCGGCCGAGGAGCACCACGCCCACGTTGTCCTCCTCAAGGTTCAGCACGATACCGCGCAGTCCGCTGGGGAACTCCACGAGTTCACCGCTCTGCACGCTGTTGAGGCCGTAGATGCGGGCGATACCGTCGCCGATCTGCAGCACGGTACCGACCTCCTCGAGCTCGGCCTCCGTGCGGAGCCCGGCGAGTTCTTCCTTGAGGATCGCCGATACTTCGGCGGGTTTGATCTGTGCCATGTGGGATCTCTTTAGATCTCGGGGATGTAAGGATTCTCTGAAAATTTACGGCGCAGGTCGCTCAGGCGGCGGCTTACGCTGGCGTCCACCTGCTCGTCACCGATGCGGATGACCACGCCGCCGATGAGGCCGGGGTCCACCGTTTCGTTGAGCAGCATGGTCTTACCGGGATGTCGGTCCTCGGCCATTTTCCGCACCTGGGCGCGGGCCTCGTCTGAGAGGGGGATCGCGCTGCGCACCTCCGCCATCAGGATGTCGTTTGCCTGGCGGTACACGTTCTGTACCCCTTCGGCGATCTCGGCCAACAGGCCTTCGCGGCCCTTGCGCACCAGGATCGCGATGAAGCGTTCGGTGATGTGCCCGATCTGCCCGCCGAACACGCGGCCCAGCACCTTGTTCTTGCTGTCCGCCTTGATCACCGGGCTGGTCAGCATGACCACCAGGTCCCGGTTCTCGGCGCAGGTGGTAGCCACCAAGAGCATGTCCTCGCGCACAGCCTCCACCTCGCCTTTTTCCTGTGCGAGCAGCATCAGGGATCGGGCATAGCGGTATGCGACGGGGGAGACGATCATGACAGGTGGATGTCGCTTTCCTTCATCACCTTGTCCAACAGGGCCTGTTGGGCGGCCTTGTCGCCGAGCTTGTCGCGCAGGATGCGTTCGGCTACTACGATGCTGAGCTCGCCCACCTGATTCTTCATCTCGGTGATGGCTGCGTTCTTCTCGTTGCGGATGTCCTCGCGGGCACGGGCCAGCATGGCGTCGGCCTCGGCTTTGGCGCGTCCCTTGGCCTCGGCGATCTCCTTGTCGCGGATATCGCGTGCCTCCTTGAGCATCTGCTCGCGCTCGGCGCGTGCTTCCTGCAGGAGGTCCTCGTTGCCGGCCTTCATGGCGGCCACCTCCTCACGGGCCTTGCGGGCCTCACCGATGGCGTCCTCGATGGACTGCTCCCGCTCGTGCAGGGCTTTGAGGATGGGCTTCCACGCGAACTTGGCCAACAGGAAGAACACGATCCCGAAGGAAAGCGTCATCCAGAAGATCAGGCCGAATGCGGGTTCTACAAGACTGGCGAGCAGCATGGCTGTTGCGTTGAGGTGAACGAAGTGTGGATTAACGCGTCGGGGATGCCCGACCGCGGCTTACTTCAGCACCACCAGCAGGCCCACCACCATGGCGAAGAAGGCAGCGCCTTCCACCAGTGCCGCGGTGAGGATCATGTTGGCGCGGAGGTCGTTCATGGCTTCCGGCTGGCGGGCCATGGCCTGCACGGCGTCACCGCCGATACGTCCGATGCCTACGCCTGCACCGAGGGCTGCCAAACCGGCGCCGAGGGCTGCGATACCGTAACCTGTGCCAATGTCGAGGAGGGCTGAAAGAAACATGCTGAGGGTTTGTTTAGACGATTGATTCCTTGTGTTCGTGGTGTTCTTCCATGGCGGCACCGATGTAGAGGGCCGAGAGGAAGGTAAAGACGTAGGCCTGGATGAACGCTACGAGCAGTTCCAGGAAGGTCATGAAGATGGTGAAGGCGAGGCTGACGATGGATACGCCGTAGCCGGCCGCCGCGCTGGTGGCGCCGAACACGAAGATGAGGCTGAAGAAGCTGAGGGCGATGATGTGGCCGGCGGCCATGTTGGCGAACAACCGGATCATCAGCACGAAGGGCTTGAGGAACATGCCCAGGATCTCCACCGGCGTAAGGATGAACAGCACCCATGCGGGCACGCCGGGCATGGCGAAGATGTGGCGCCAGTAGTTCTTGTTGCCGTTCACCGTGACGATCACGAAGGTGAAGAGCGCGAGGGTGAGGGTGATGGCGATATTGCCGGTGAGGGTCGCCCCGCCCGGGAAGAAAGGGATCAACCCGATGAGATTGGCGAAGAGGATCACGAAGAAGATCGTGAGCAGGTAGGGCATGAAGCGCTGGTACTTGTGCTCGCCGATGGCGCCTTTGGCCACGTCGTCACGCACGAAAATGATGATCGGCTCCATAAAGGACTGAAGCCCTTTGGGTGCTTGGCCTGCACGCTTGGTATAGGAACGCGCGATGCTGGTGAACATCAGCACCAGGATGATCATGACCAGGAATATCGAGACCACGTTCTTGGTGATGGAGATGTCCCAGACGGCCTTGGAGCCGACCTCATCGATGTTGCCTGCTGCGTCCACGGCCACGATGCTGCCATCGTGGAGCATGTATCCGTCATAAGCGGCATGGCCGTGCTCGAAACGTGCGCTGCTAAAGACGTGCAGGCCATTGCGGGTGTCGTACAGGATCACCGGCAGCGATAGGGAGAGGTCGCCGGCGATGTGCCAGCCGTGCTCATCGGAGATGTGGCCCATGATAAGCTCCCCGGCATTGAATTCGGCGGAGCTTTCATGCCCCTCGGCTATGGCCTCATGCTGGTCCGCGTGCCCATCATGCTGGGCGACGGACCATCCGGCGATCAGTAGGCAAAAGGCGAGGAATGCGGCGCGCATCAAGGTTTTATTGAGGATCGAAGGGCTATTACCCCCTCCTTAGCGGGCGCAAATGTAGGCAAGCCACGTCAATGGCACACACGGAAAATCACCTCATGGATGCCAAGGGCGCTTCACCCTTATCAGACACGGGTTTCCTTGAAGAGGATGTACATGGCGATGGCCACGCCGCCTAGCGACCCCACGAGCGTTAGGACAGGGAAGTTCAGACCGGTACGCTGGTCTGCCCACCAGCCACCATACGCACCGATACCGATGATGGCGGCCATCTGAAAACCGATGCCGCTGAGGCGCATGTAGCTGGTCGCGGCCTTTTTGCGCTTGGTAGCGGGGTCCTCGCCGCTCATGGGCGGGGCAAGTTGCGGGAGCGGGCGCTGAGGCGCACCGTGGAGAAGGCGAGGAAGACCAAATACAGCAATGCGAAGGTGAGCGCGAGCGGTACCGCCTTTACGCGGGGAAGAAGCATGAGGATGGCCGCCACCGCCACCAAGGCGCTCACCAATTTCAGCACCAGGCCGATCATGAAGCGGAACATGAAGCCCTTGGGGTCAGTGAGCATCGCGTTCTCCTGCCAGAGATGCAAGGAGGCGGTGAGTACGGCGAGGAAGGCCAACATGGCCAACTGCGGCAAGCCGAACGGCCAATGGGCCCAAAGGCAGATCGTATACGTGACCGCACCAATGGCGAGCGTGAACAAGAGAATGGCGAACAAGGTCCGGTACATGCCAGAACGATCGGTCATGCGCCTTTCGGCGGACATCGGGTCGGGGCCGTGCATGCGGTCAAGCCCGTGGTCAACGGCTGGCCTTCAGCGGTTCGGGCCGGGTAGCGCCGCTGGGGCCACTGGTACCGCTGGTACCGCCGGGGCGGTCCGAGGAGGAGGAGGTGCTGAGCCGCACGGGCTCCGGCTCCTTGATGGCACCGCCACCGCCCATGTTGCAGTTGCCGGTGAACTCCGCACCGGGCTCGATGGCCAGCTTCTTCGTGATGATGTCGCCGTCCAATTTGGCCGTGGCCTTCAGGGAAAGCAGGTCCTGGCAATTGATCTTGCCCTTCACGGTGCCCTCGATGTCGCTGCTCTGGCAGGTCACATTGCCCTCCACGATGCCAGCAGCGCCCACGATGAGGCGGCCCCGCACGTTGATGGTGCCTTTCACTTTTCCATCAATGCGGACATTACTGTCGGAACGCACTTCGCCCTCGATGACGGTGCCTTCCATGATGCTGTTGATCTTGCCGGGGCTGATGGGCTCGGTTGGCTTGGTCATGGTTTCGTGGGCTTTATCGTTCCGGAACATGGTAGGGAAGGTTGTGCAGGCGGGGTGGTCGAAGACGCGAAGTTAATAACCGCGCTGGATCGGCCTATTTCCCGTCGAGGTAGGTCCGGCTGAAGAAATCCTCGTATCCGTCAGCGTCCTTGGCCACATAGAAGAGCTGGTAGTTGCCGCTGCTAATAGCAAATAGGGGGAAGCCCTGGTCGTTGAGGCCCTTGAGGTTGTCCTTGTTGTTCTTGAATGTATCATAGTACGCCATGGCCAGCTCCTTGGTTTGGAACAGGCGGATGAGGACCACTTGGGTCTTGCTGTCCCAGATGCTGGCCTTCACCTCAACGGGCTGGTTCCGGAAATAGCGCTGGTTGAAGTCGCTGATGGTGCTCTTCACCGTGCTGATCAGGCCTGCACTGTCGGGCACCATCAACACCACGTAGTGGTCCCCCTTGTTGGTTTCGTAGGAAGGGCCCTCGGGCTTGGAGGTGGTGTCCGGTGTCTGTGTGCCTGCCATCTTGTCCAGGTTGGCGAGCAGGGCGACGGCGGCCTTGGCCTCATCGGTACTGGGATAGTCGTCCCGCACGCGGCCCAGGGCGTCGCGGAACGGCCCCATCAGGTGAAGCCCGCCGATGGCCATCGCCTTCAGTAAGCTGTATTTGGGCAGCAGGTGGTTGCGGGGCTCGTTCGCGATCACGCCGTCGCAGCTGGCGATCACACCATTGTACGCGCCCTGCTTGAACTGGCCGTAAAGCTGGTCATACGCTTGGGCCTCCGCGATGCGGGCTGCCTCGTCGGCTTGTAGCTGGTCCGGGTTTCGCACCAAACGGGCGAATTCCGAATCGGGCCAGCGCTCCAGAATGATGTCCGCGTAGTGCTTTGAACTGGCCCCGCCAAAGTCCATGAAGTTGCCGGCCTTCTCCTTGGCGAGGTAGATGCGGTAAAGCTGGTAGTAGGATTCCGGGGTGTAGCGGCAATCGTCGAAGCGATCATTCAGTATTTGGAAGCTCTCAATGGCGTTGTCCACGTCCTTCAGCTTCTCCTTGTAGATCATCCCCGAGAGGTAGAGCGCCTCGCAGATCTTGGAGTTACTGGAGTCCAGCATCGCATCGTTGACAGGGATATCCTTGAGGTAGTTGTCCGGATTCTTCCACGCTGGTTCCCCAGGGGCGAGCTCGGCAGTGGTGGCCACGCTGTCGGGTTCTTCCTCCTCGGCCACGTCCACGAGGGCGGTGCCGCTCTTGTCCGATCGGCGCCAATCATCGTCGTTCGGCCGGTTGCCCCACTTCTTTTTGAAATCGGCGATGCCGCGGGCCACTTGTGTGGGATTGTAAAAGTACCATGCTCCACTGGAGCCGGGCGTTCCCGGGGTTTTCGGGGTCAAGGGCGTGCTCGCCACAAGGTCCCGTGCATCGTCTGCGGCCTGCTTGTCCACCTCCTCCTGTTGCTCGCGGTCCTTGATAAGGTCCCGGATCCGCTTCTTCCGCTCCTCGGGGTCCAGTTTCGCAAAGGCCTGCAGGCTGTCCTCGCGGGCGATCACATTGAGCTGCACCACCAGGTCGCCAAGTACTTCCGCACGTGTCTTCACCTCATCGAAGCGGGGGTTGTCCTCGGCCAGCAGCGTGCTGGTGCTGTCATAATACTGCTGTGCCGGGGGATACTTTTTATCGTCGAAGTAGAGGTCGGCGAGCTTCAGGAAGCTCTTGGCCTTTTGGCGGGTGTCCACGGTGCTGGTAAGCGTGCTCATCTTCAATTGGGCGATGGCCTCGTTCCGTTTGTTCTCCTTCAGGTCCAAGTCCGCCAAGGCGTAGTGGATCATGTCGAAGTGGTCCACGTTCTTCTCGTCGCGCAGCATGCGTGCCAGCTTCTGGCGCAGGGCTTTGCTGTCCCCGCGGTCGAAGGCCAGCGCTTGGAAGATCTGTGCGTGGAAGCCCATCTCGTACGGCGCGCCCATACGGGCGACCTTATTGTACATGGCGATGGCCTTGTCCTCCTGCCCTTTCAATTGATAGAGCTGCGCGAGGATGAAGGACCAGCGGATGCGGTCTTTCTTCTTTTTCGCGATCTGCACGGCATGTTCCAAGTTGATGATGGCATCGTCCACCTTCCCGCGATGGATGTCCACATCGGCCTGCACGGCGCTGAGCTGGTCGTGCGGGAACTTCTTGGGCAGCACCTTCTGCCCCTTCACTTCGTCCAGCGTGCTCTGTGCTTTTGAATACTGCTCCAGTTCAATGGCAGTGCGCGCCAGCCAGATCTTGGCCTCCATCTGCTTGTCGTCCCCCTTGTAGCGCCTGCCGATGTAGTCGAAGGTGCGCAGAGCGTCCAAGTAGCGTTGCTTGTAGAAGTGGCTTTTACCGATGACGAACCAGGCGTCGGGGATCCATTTGTTCCTCTCCTTGCCCTTGATGTCCATGGAGTTGCGATCGATCACGGTGGCGCATTTCTCGATGCAGATCTCCAGCTCGGGCGTCATGGCGTCGGCCTCTTCCTTGGTGCCGTTGACGAAGATGGGCAGCACCTCATCGTAGTCGTCCACGTGGCTCTTCTGCATAGCCGCCACGGTCTCCTTCAGCTTCTCGTTGGCGTTGAACCAGCCGTTGTCGCGGGTCACTAGCTTATGGAAGGTGCGGTTGAGGAAGGCGTCCCTGTTCGTGGAACAGGCCACCACGGTCAAAATGACCAGCGCAGGCAGGAGATATCGGATGGGGGAACGGCGCATTTCGGCGTGCTGTAAGAACAGCAAGGCGGCGAAGTTATTTCATGCGTTCCGCACCGGGGGGCTATTTCGTCATATAGCGCCCGGCAGGCCGTAGAAGCACCACCTTCAGGTCCTGTTCCTCGAAGGAGTTGAACCCGACCTCAATGTGCTGGTCCGGCCAGAAGACCCGGACCCTTTTGCGCTTGAGGTCGTAGGCCACACTATACAAGGTGCCGAAGCCGCGCAGGTATTGTTGGTGGTAGAGCGGCGGCTTCAGGAAGCGCTTCAGCAGTTGGGCGCGGTCCACGTTCTCGTCGCGCAGCATGTCCTCGATGTAGTCGTATCGATGGAGGGTCTGCGTGAAGGCGGCATATTCGTCCCATTCCACATGCCCTTGATGGTTGGTGCAAACGGGCTGATGCACCACCTTGGCGGGCCGGTCGGGGCTGAGGTAGGCCACGGCGTAATGCCCGTCCTTGTCCAAGGCGATCACGTTGTAGCTCATGTGGACGGGAATGCGGCTCAGAGTTGCCATGGCCTCCGCGGTGGTGGAGCAGGTCTCCAGCACATAACGCACCACGAGCGGGATGCCAAAGCCTACGCCGCTCACCTTTCTTCCGCCGAAGGCCAACGCAAGGGCCAGTCCGTCGCCGTTCATGCCGTCCAGCGCACCCCATGCGCTGTCCTGGATGCTGATCACCGGTTTCAGCCATTCGGTGTAGCGCATGCGCCCATCGAAGAAGCGCGGGTCATAGTCGTAGTTGCGTACCAAGGTGGGATTGCCGCGCACCCATGCGGCCTGCGAACACCCGGCCATGTACGGAGGCGGGCACCACATGCTCAGGAAGCGGGATCCGAGATCGCCGCCACCGGCCAGTTCGCACAGGCGCTCATAGAAAGGCAGCAGCTCCGGCATATGCAGGGCCAGGGCGTTCCGGCATTCGGGCAATTCGGCCCGCTTTCCATGGCCTTCGCTCACGAACCAGTCGAGGTAAAGGGGCCACACGCGGTGAAAGAACCGCTGCCAACGCTCTGAGGGGAGAGGCTCGTGGATGAGCTTTAGGTGGATGTACATTTTTGGTCAGGGTACGGGGTACATTTTACGGAGATAAGCGTACACGGAAGGGCGCAAAGGTGCGCGGTCCGGTACTTGGTACCCTATACCCGGTACCCTGTACCATTCACATCATCTTGAACCCCCCGATCTCCAGCGGCTGCTGGCCTTTCCGTTCATCGCCCGGCGCAACGCTCTTGTACTGTGCCTTGATCGCCTTCAGCCATTTCTTGGAGCGTTCCAGCAGTTGGAAGTTGTCGGTCATCATGCGGCCGCGCATCACCAGGATGCCCATGTCGGCGCCCTCGTAGAGCCAATCGCCAACACGTGCGATGCGGAGGAAGAAGGCTTCGTCCTCGTTTTCCACATACCGGCGGTGGGTGTCCATGCGCCAGAAGTAGATGCTGCCGTCAGGGCGCATGCGCCAGATGCCGCTTCGGGGCGCTTCGGTCACGCTTCGGATGTCATCCACGGTGTGCTTGATCACCATCTGGCCCCAAGAGTCGATGTTCTCGGCCTTTCCCCAACGGCGGTTCAGGGCTTTCACATTCAATTCATAGGGCTGACCCATCCATTCCAGTATGTGGAAGAGGTGGAGCGGGGCATCGCTCATGGCGAACACGGCGTGGTTGGTAATACTGCTGGCGCCGGTGATGCGCGGGTTCAGCTCACCTAGGTAAACTTCGCCGTTGTCCTGGTCGATAAGGAAATCCAGTTCGAAGTAGCCCTTGTAACCTTCCTTGCGCAACTGGTTGCCGAAGAGCTGTGCGTACTTGCGCGTCTTCCTGCGGATGGCGGGCGTGAAGGCTTCGGCGAAGATCTCGTTTCCGCACCAGCCGCCTTTGTACGGGGTGAGTTCCTTGAATCCCACCAGCTCGGTCATCAGTGGGGCCACGATGGTGCCGTGCCGCGTGACGCAGGCCTCCATCGCGGCGCCGCGGCAGTTGATGCGCTTCATCACCTTGCACTCCTTCTCGGCCTCGATCTCCTTGGCGTACTTCCGGTAGTCCGCCTCCTCCTTGATAAAGAAGGTGGTATGGCCGCTGTCGCCGAACGGCGTTTGCACCACGAGGTCGTTGCCGAGCTTGGCGGACACCTTGTTGAGGTGCGCATAGTTCTTCACCGGGCTGAGCACGTAGGGCACGCAGGGCACGCCGGCCTTTTCGGCGATGCGGTTGGTGTTCACCTTGTTGTCCATGAAGGTGCGCATCTTGGCGCTCGGGAACATCACCTGGAGACCGATCTTTTTCGCCAGCTTCTCGGTCTTCTCATCGAACATGAGGAAAAGCACCTTCCCGGCCTTGCCCTTCACCTTCCGGCTCTCGATGTAGTCGCGTACCTCACTATGGGTGAGCAAGTAGTTGTTGATATCCTCGATGCTTTGGAACTCCTCGTGCGGCTCCTCCTTCATCGGGCTCATCAAATTCGGGTGCAAGCCATCGAAGCATTCGATGTAGGTGATGAACTTGAAGCCCTTGATCCATTCGTCCGCGCCCAGCAGATTGAAATTGGTGGCACTGATAAAGTAGATCGGCGTCTCGTTGCGGTAGAAGAAGCGACGGATGTCGCTGACGCCCCGGAGGACGGAAGGGCCGGCTTTCTTCTTTCGCGTGGCGCCCATCTTTTTGGTGACCGCCCTTTTCGCCGCAGGGCGCTTTTTTGCCACGGTCTTGGTTGCCGTTTTGGTCGTTGCCTTGGCCGGCTTGCGCGGCGCTAAGGGCTTGGCGGCCTTCTTTTTGGCGACCGTTCTTTTCGCCGCAGGACGCTTTTTGGTCACGGCCTTGGTCGCCTTTCGGGCAGGGGTCGCCGCCTTCTTTTTGACAGCGGCCTTCTTCTTGGTGGGAGCGGCCTTTTTCTTGATCACTGCGGATCTCTTCGTCTGCTTCTTGCTCATGTTTTTTTCTTCTTGGCCGAAATAGCCATGCTTACGTTTCCATTTGATGCTGCTGCCCGCATTCCGCCCATGGCCGTGCCGGTCCGTTGCCTTCCGAGCGCGTGGTCGTTGAAGACGCGCAGGCCCAGATCCTCGCGGTAGCCGTGGATCTCCTTCACATCAATGGCGATGAGGAAATCAAGGATGTCCTTGCTCACCACCTGGCCGGGCACCAGCACGGGGAAGCCGGGCGGGTAGGGGATGACGAAGCTGGCCGAGACAAGCTCGCGCCCTTCGCGCATCTGCCCTTGGCAATCGCGGATCTTCACGTATTCGCAGTTCACTTCGCTGTAGGAGAGGAAATAGGCCTTGCGGAGGTCGCCGCCGGGCACGCCGGGCACCGCGCGGAATGAATCGTGGAAGCGGCTGAAGTCCGGCAGCGGCGGGGTTTCCTGCGTGAGTGATCGGATGCGTGCGACATGCAGTTGCTTCTCGGCATGGTTCAGCGCGTTATTGCGCGCCTCCAGCTCATCGGCGATGGTGAGCAGCACTTTGATCAGGTAGGCCACAGAGCCGCGCGTGGTGCCGATGTTCGTCATGAACAGCACGCTGTTGCGGGAGGTCTTGTTCACCTGGATGTGGTGCTTGTCCATCAAGTACCGGTTCTTGAAGGTGTCGCCGTCCACGCCGGTCTTACCGGTGTACAGGTTGATCTTGGTGGGGTCCACAGCGAACTCGTCGTCCGCCCATGCCTCTTCGATGCGGTTCCAGCCCTTCTCCTTGCTGTAATACTCCTTCAGGCCGGAGGGGCGGTATTGGGCGGGTACGAGGTCTTCCAGCGTCACGATGTCGAAATAGCGCCGCAACTTGGGGTGGTCGTTGATCTTGTGGCGCAGCAACATGCCTTGCTCGATCGCCTTCTCCACCAGCTCGTAGCCTTCGAACTCCACCTGCCTGCGGCCCACGTCCAAGCTGGCGAGGATCTGGTAGTTCGGGCTGGTGCTGGTATGGGCCATATAGGCCTCGTGGAAGCTGTCCTCGCTCTTGCGCTGGAAATCCTCGTCCCAGATGTGGATCATGCTGCCTTGCCGCATGGAGGTGAGCGTCTTGTGCGTGCTCTGGGTGGCATACACGCGGATACGCACCTTGTCGGGATCGGGCATGCGCGGCTCCTCGCCTTTCTTCAAGGAGGCGATGTGCGCCTTGTATTCTTCGCGATAAGCATCGCTGTGATACTTGCGGTGCAGGCGCGCGGCGCTGAACATGGCGGTGCGCTGCTTGAAGATGTAGCTGAAGCCAGCGAATGCGAACCAGGCCTCATCCCAGAGGAAGACCATGTCCGGCTTGATGGCGAGCACCTGCTCCATCACGCGCTGCACGTTGTACACCACGCCGTCGAAGGTGCAGTTGGTGAGCAGGAGCATCTTCACATGTTGGAGGCGTCCGGCGCGTTTCAGCTCCAGCAATTTCTCGCGGATGGTCTCCAACGGTACCGCGCCGTACATGCTGAACTCGGGCAGCGGATAGCTGTCCAAGTAGACGGGGTATGCACCGGAAAGCACGAGGCCGTAGTGGTGGCTCTTGTGGCAGTCCCGGTCGATCAGCACCATGTCGTGCGGCTCCACCAGAGCCTGCAGCACGATCTTGTTGCTGGTGCTGGTGCCGTTGGTGGCGAAGTAGGTGAACTGCGAGCCGAAGGCGCGAGCCGCGCGTTCCTGCGCCTTCTTCAACGGGCCTGTGGGCTGCAGGAGCGAATCCAGTCCACCGCTGGTGCTGGAGGTTTCCGCGAGGAAGAGGTTGCGGCCGTAGAAGTTGCCGAAATCCTGGATCCAGCGGCTCTTGAACACGGAATTGCCGCGCGAGATGGGCATGGCGTGGAAGACGCCCATCGGCCTGCGGCTGTAGTCCATCAGCGCGGTGAAGAAGGGCGTGTCATACTTGTCCTGCACGCCACGGAGGATGGTGAGGTGCAACTCCTGGTGGTCCTCCTGCCGGTAGAAGATGCGGCGGAAGTTCTGAACGGTGCTGTCTTTGAGGTCGCTCACGGGCGTGTCGGTGACATAGTAGCGGTCCACCTCTGGGCGGAACCAGCGCATGAGCTTGCCGAGCAGCGGCCCCATGTCGGCCT
Organism: uncultured Flavobacteriales bacterium; assembly: GCA_963706125.1. Classification (GTDB taxonomy): domain Bacteria; phylum Bacteroidota; class Bacteroidia; order Flavobacteriales_F; family PHOS-HE28; genus PHOS-HE28. Next base: position 619,276 of record CAVPLQ010000002.1, on the reverse strand, counting down.
TGTTGCGGTCGTTGAGGTCCACCTCTTTGATGGCACGGATGTAGTCTTTGAGGAAACCCTTGGCGCTCGGTGATGCGAAGGGCATGCCGTAGCGGATCACGCAGGCTTGGATGTTGGAGTTGAACAGCAGCGCGATCAGCGCGTCCTGCACCGTGGGCACCACAATGACGTCATAGGTGAAGGGGTCGGCCGGGTCGCGGACATCGGCGAGGTTTTGCTTGAGCACCTGCTCCTCCTCCTCGTTGAGATCGTCCACAAAGAGCACCTCGAAGTACTTGTTGCGTGGACGCTCGGCGCCATCATCATCGTGGTCCAGTGCATGCTCCGCATGTTCACCGGTGTTGAGACGCACTTGGCCGCTCACCAAGGTGCGCACCAGTTTCACCGTCCGGGATTCCAGCGCCGCGTACTCCTTGCGTTCGAGCATGCTCCGCAAACCCTTCACGGCACCGCGCCCCGGGAAGGCCCAGTACTGCTCGATCGCATACAGGTCCTTCAACAGCCCATCCACTTCTTTGGCCGCTTCCTTCTTATCGGTTTTCGCTGCTGCCAGATCAGAGACCGCTGTCTTCAGTCGGTCCCATGTGTGGGTGCGTAGCCGGGTTGCGTTAAAGTGCTCTTGCGTGGGTTCGGATGTGGGCATGGGTCTCGGAATATAAGCATTCCTGAGCGAAAGGTATTGCGGAACACACCTCGCGTTGCAATTGCCAACAAGGGCTACCGCAACTGTTCACCCGGTCGGGAAAACACTACGCCACCACCTTCTTCCCCTTCACCATTTGTCGGGTCAGCACGATCTTTGAGGTTCATTGACTTTTCGACATAGATTACCTTGCCCTCGCTAGTGAAGAACAGATGTACCCTTGTTTGGAGGGGCGACAGGGCGATTTCCTCGTGTAAGTCGAGTAGTTCGGACATAGGGACCGTGAAATTCCCAGAGCGGGGCCTATTGGCGAGAATGTATGGAAGATCGCGGATCCGCAACAAGTGGAGGTGCATTTGGGGTCATGTAGCAAAACGAATCCAGTCGATAAGAAGTACCTGTTCATCGACCTGCAGCACACCCTTGTAGGTTTACACAGCGAAGGCTGCTGGAATTCGTTATCTACGACCATAATATGAGCATACGATGACGTTAGGCTCGAGCCTGAATCTGCTCTGACGGATAAATCTGTAACGAAGATCAAATGATCCCCCTTCCAACATTCGTCAAGAAGTTCCTCGGCCCGCTCTTCACCACCCGCGCCGCAGGCCTGTACATGCTCCTGTTCGCAGCAGCGATCGGTGCAGGAACGTTCATCGAAAATGACTACGGCACCAGTTCCGCTCAACATGTGATCTACAGGTCGTGGTGGTTCACCTTGCTGCTTTCGTTGTTCTGCATCACCATCGTGGTCAACATGGTCCGCTTCAAGATGGTGCGGCAGAAAAAGTGGGCGCTGCTCACCTTCCATTTGGCGATGATCGTGATCTTGATCGGCGCCGGAATAACGCGCTATTTCGGTTACGAGGGGATCATGCACATACGGGAGAACGCGTCCTCCAACACCTTCCTTTCCGCAGAGACCTATTTGCAGTTCCAAGTAAGAAAGGGCGAGCAGATCTTCAAGTTCGATGAACCCGTTCTATTCTCCAGCCTCGGGAACGATCATTGGAAAAGGTCCTACATGATCGGGAACGACCTGGTCGAAGTGGCGGTGAAGGAGTTCATTCCGAATCCCAAGCAAGTTCTGGATGATGCCGCGGATGGTATGCCGACCATCAAGATCGTGGTCGGCGGCATGGGTGGGCGCGAAGAGTATTTCATGGTCCCCGGAGCGACCGAGCGGTTCCGGAACGTGCTTTTCAACTTCAGTGACCGACCGGTCGCGGATGCCGTGAACATCGCCTTCAAGGACAATTCACTTTTCATCAAGGCCGATCGAACCTTGATACAACGTGTAATGGCCACGCAGAAGGTGGACACACTCTACCCGCAAGCCGCATATCACCCTTTGATGTTGCGATCGCTGTACACCGACGGCCAGAACAGTTTCGTGTTCGGCGACTTCAAGCCAAGTGGTGCGGTGCACATGGAATCCGAAAGCAGAAAAGTGAAGAACGAAAGCATGACCGCGTTGAAAATGGACGTGACGATCAACGGCAAGACGGATCGGACGATCGTTTATGGCCAGAAGGGTTCGGCCGGTCGACCATCGGTCGTGCGATCAACTGACCTGGATCTCGCGATCTCATACGGTGCCAAGGAAAAGGCCTTGCCCTTTGGATTGAAGCTTTACGATTTCATCATGGAACGCTATCCGGGGACCAACAGTGCCACTTCGTTCGCCAGCGAAGTGCAGTTGGTCGATGACCGCGTCAACCTGAAAGAGGACCATCGCATTTTCATGAACAATGTATTGGACTATGACGGTTATCGGTTCTTCCAATCATCCTATGACCAGGACGAGCTGGGAACGTATTTGAGCGTGAACCATGACCTCATCGGCACTTGGGTCACATACATCGGATACATCCTGTTGACGATCGGACTGGTCCTTTCACTATTCAGCAAGAAGAGCCGATTCCAGCGCTTGTCTGAAAGCATCAGAACAATTCGCGGCAAGGCCGTTGCCATCATTCTACTCGCAGGGCTTTCGGCCTTTCCATCGTCGCTCACCGCCCAGAAGGTCATTGATCAGAGCAGTAGTCGTTCGATTATTTCTCAGGAACATGCGGATCGTTTCAGCAAGGTGGTCGTGCAGGATCATCGCGGTCGAATGAAACCCATGCACACGCTCACGCGCGAGGTGATGCGCAAAGTGCGTAGAAGGGAGAGCATGGATGGTCTTTCGGCGGACCAAGTAGTTCTGGGCATGTTCGTCGATGCCAAGTCGTGGTATGGTGTACCAATGATCAAGCTCGGGGAACACGAAAAGATCCACAATGAACTTGGTGTACCAGGACCTTTGGCATCCTACGCGGATTTCTTCTCGACCGACGGCCGCTACAAACTTGGCGATGAGGTGGCGCGTGCGAACGGACTGCAACCGATCGACCGCGGTGTGTACGAGAAGGAATTGATCAAGATCGATGAGCGGGTGAACATCATGAACATGGTGTTCGGTGGCCATCTCTTCAAAATCATTCCGGTCCCGGGGGATGCGAACAATACGTGGGTCTCCGGCCACGACCACGGCTCTGTCCAGAACCCTGTGGCAGAGAAATTCTTCAATGCATACATCCCCGCATTGCAAGAAGCCATGGTCTCCAACAACTATAGCATGCCCGACCAACTGCTCACGGAGCTCAATGCATATCAGACCGAGCAGGGTGCAGCTGTGATGCCTTCACACTCTGAGATAGAGGCTGAGATCTTCCTGAACGAATTGAACATCTTCAACAGATTGGCGGTATTCTATGCGCTTCTCGGACTGGCCTTCCTGTTCTTCCTGTTCTTTTCCGTCTTCAAGCCTTCGGTTGATCTTGGCAAGGTCTACAAGGTGATGTTCACCCTATTGGTCATCGGCTTCGCGTTGCACACATTGGGCTTGGGTCTGCGTTGGTACGTATCGGGCCGCGCGCCTTGGAGCAATGGATACGAGTCCATGATCTATATCGCATGGACCACCGTATTGGCCGGCGTGTTGTTCACGCGAAAGTCATTCGGTGGATCGGCAGCCACAATGATCCTTTCTGCAACGGTCCTGCTAGTGGCCATGTTGAGCTATCTCGATCCGGAGATCACACCACTCGTACCAGTGCTCCGCTCCTACTGGTTGACCATCCACGTTTCGATGGAGGCCGGCAGCTATGGATTCCTCGCGCTCGGTGCCGTGATCGGCTTGATCAACCTGATCCTGATGATCTTCCTTACCAAGAAGAACGAACAGCGTGTCCATCGCCTTGTAAAGGAGATGTCCTACCTCAGCGAAATGACCTTGATCGGTGGGTTGACCATGATCAGCATCGGCACCTATTTGGGAGGCGTTTGGGCCAACGAGTCATGGGGTCGCTACTGGGGATGGGACGCGAAGGAGACGTGGGCATTGGTGACGATCCTCGTGTACGCCTTCATCTTACACATGCGTATCATTCCGAAGATGCAAGGGCTTTACATCTACAACCTGACCTCCTTGTTCGGCTTGGCTTCGGTGGTGATGACGTATTACGGTGTGAACTACTACCTGTCCGGATTGCACTCCTACGCTGCCGGAGATCCGGTCCCGGTTCCACAGTGGGTGTATATCGCGGTCATGTGCTTGGTGATCATCGGCCTTCTCGCATTCCTGAGAAAGCGGAAGTTCAAACTGATCACTTGACCCAGCGCCCCCCTTCGATCAGGATATCGTACTGGTAACCCGACCCGAAGTCCTTCCCCAGTGCGACGGTACCTATCACGACCGCGTCCTGTCCTTCTGTGATCGGGGCATCCGTGGTGACCACGATCTCCTTTCCTGCCTCCCTCAGGTGGACCCAATTACGCCCCATGATATTGGGGTTCACTTTCGTGCACTTGCCGCTAACTTGGATCGTCTTGCCGTCGAACTTCTTCGGGTTCGCAATGAGGTCCGCGATCTTGGTCATACCCGGCACATCCAGTGCGGGTAACGGATTTGCATTCGAGGGAACAGCAACCACCGGAGCCCCGGTTCCATCCATGGTGCTTCCGTGATCGGAAGGGATCAATTGGGAAATGAGGTACAACCGATCAAAGGTGCGCTCGTATTCCTTGCTCTCGAAATTGGTCTTCAGCAATCCTCCGCGATAGAAATAGCTACGTCCGATGGTGATCTCCTGCAGCGTGGTGGCGATATAGAATTCCTCCTCTCCTTCTTTCACCCGGACGTACACATACTTCGATGTGGGAAGGGCCTCAAGTACAATTACCGTATGAAGGTCCTTTTCAAGAGCAGGGTCCATGCCGGTTGGAGCGGTGCTACCCCCGCCATTGGAAAACACACCGGTCCCTGAGCTCTTCTCCGTATCGGCCGGATCATCGAGAGGGATCGTCTTGGGTCCGCCATCACATGAGACCAGGACCATGATCAACAAGACCCAAGCAGCTGTTAGTATTCGTGATATGCTCATCGCTTTCGTTTACTGTCGAATCGTTTCGTCAGACTCAGGTTCACTCTGTAGTTCTTTTCATCGGCCACAGTGGCCAACTCTCCGAGCACGGTAAAGGTAAAGGTACGTGCGAAGGTCAGCATCAGGTCGGCACCATAATACCGTTGATGGGCCCGATCGGAAAGGGAAGTACCGTCACCTCGGTTGGCGTACGTGTACTCCACGATCCTGTAGTAAAGGCCAAGGGTCAATACCCTTGGCAGGAGAGTGCGATTGTGCCGGAATGAAAGGACATCACTTCGTACATAGGTGGAGGTGTTCCTGTTCGCTTGCAACGACCAACGGCCAATGGTTTCAGGGTCTTTGTTGATGTTCACCGTGGCGCTGATATTGTCTGAAGCGTTCAAGCCATCTGCTTGGAACCGTTTACTGTAGGCGGCCCCTATGGAGAGGGTTTTCATCGGGCGTGCGTTCACCCTGAAACGCGCACCTTGGCGCGCATCATCATCGTCCAAGAGTGTTTCAACGTCATTCCTGAACGTTTCATAGAACACCACACGACGTCTGCTATCGTAAGATGCGAACACATCCACTTTTCGACCGAAACGGTACCGGGTCGAAAGGAAAAAGTTAGTAAGACGAGGCCCGCTTCCAACTGTTCTGTACAGGTCCAATTCCGCCGACGAGAATATGTTCAAGTTGCCCTTGTACGTTGTGGAACTTTGCAAATAGGCATAACGCCTGTCCACATTTCCGCTATTGGTCTGCTGCAAAAGACCAACGGTGGATCTTGAATACACGTTCGTTGTCTTGACCTGCGTTCCCACATATCCACCGTATTGCAGCAAGTTGAAATTCAGTCCATAGGTATACATGTCTGGACGAAAGCCGCCGATCGCTCCAGCAAAGAATTTCCCGAAAATTCGTTCCGCTTGTAACCCATCGATCGCACCCAATGAAGATGCACTGTTGTTGATCTTGCGCCCCAATGTCAATGTGGTATTGCTGTCTGGTGCATAGCTCACCGCGAGGTTGTATACATTGAAGAAGTCCGTTCGTTGGGGTCGCGTGTCCAGGTTGGCGGGATAAAGGCGTCGATAATTCAGATAGGTCTCAGCAGAGAACTTCGAATTGCTGATGTTGTCCGCATCGATCGAAAGACGATACATCATACGATGATCGTTATCCCGTGTCGACGGCATCATACTGTAACTCGCTGCGGAGAGCCGACCACGAATACGCTCCGAAGAAGTGGGTACCGTATCACTCTCTCCTGTTGTGGTCCGTGTCTTTCTGGTCCGATCTCCGCCCAAGACATTCTTCGTTGAAGAGGCTTTGAAATTTGCTTCGATACCATCCGCCTTCACGACGACACACCCCGCGATCACCGTACAGACACATGAGGTAGAGGACATGCTACCTACTACAAGGCATGGCGAAGTGACCCCATCCTTCACGAGGTTCAACGTATCGTTCACGGCGATACCCTTCGTGCTCTCGAACTTCACGTAAACATGCTGCGAAGTGAGAAAAGTCACCTCTCCGCGGATCGCGGTTTGAGCTGATGCGATGACCGGAAGCGCCAATAGTGAAAAGGACCATATTCGAAGCTTCAACCTCATTCGTTTCCGTCCGGATGACAACTATAACAGGCATTGCTGTTGTACGAATACCCCGGCTCATCTTCGTGTTCGTCCGCTAGATCGTTCTGGTCGTTGTGGCAATCGGTACACGTGAATACGCTATAGTCGTTCGGGTTGGAGTGGCACGTAGCACAGTTGTTCCAGACATCATCATGACGACCGCTGTAGATCGGAAAGAATGGATCATGGTCGAAGGTTGCCGGAGTCCATGATCCCTCATTATGGCACGACGCACAGTCAGTCGGGAATTGGGCTGCTGCGTGGTTCGGATTCGATGTGTTGTTGTAATCGCTCAAGTGGCAGGCGCTGCATGCGGTCGGTGTTCCAGCATAACCGTTCGCATGGCATTCGATGCACGCCGTACTCGTATGTGCCCCGTGCAATGGGAAGCCCGTGTTATTGTGATCGAAAGTGGCGTCTCCCCATGACGTCTCGTTATGACATGCGGCACAATCCGTGGGAAAACCAGATGCCGCGTGGTTCGGATCCGTGGTGTTGTTGTATTCTGTTATGTGGCAGGCGCTACAAGCCGTCGGTGTTCCGGCGTATCCATTCGCATGGCATTCCAAGCATGCGGTGGTCATATGTGCGCCATGCAATGGGAACGCCGTGCTGTTGTGGTCGAATGAGGCGGTCCATCCGGGACCAGTATTATGGCATGAAGCGCAATCCGTGGAGAAACCGGCGGTGGAGTGGTTCGGACTCACCGTGCTCGTGAAATCCTCCATATGGCATGATGAACAGACCGGTGATGCATCCGAAAACGTCCCCGTGGTGTGGCAGTAGGTACACTCGAGGTTGTCATGTCCATGGGTCAATGGAAAGAAATCGTGACTGGCGAAACTGGTCGCCCAACCCGAACCCATTGGGTCGTGACACTCTATGCAATTGGATGAGAAACCGGCCTCCACATGGTTCGGAACCCGGGTAGCCATGAAGTCGGACTGATGGCAATTGATACAATCATTTCCTACTCGTGCAAAGGCAAGCGTATTATCAGCGGTATGGCAATCGACGCAGCTCAAGTTGCTATGGACCCCGACCAAGGAGAACCCGTTCTGTTCGTGCAATTCAGGAATGTCATCCACCAACCAGGTGTTCGGTGTGTGGCATCGCACGCAATCATTACCAACGGACATCGCATGCACATCGATATGGCACGAAAAACAATCCGACGGAACGGGTTCATCGAATCGCACGGATCCATGACACGATCCACAATCCAATATGACATGCTGTCCGATCAACGAAAATCCGGTACTGTCATGGTCAAAGACCATCGGATCGGCCATGGTGGTCCAATTGTCGGGAACGTGGCAACGCGCACAGTCCATCTTGAACTCATCACCATGCGGGGATTGTGCCTTGGCCTCGAAATGAAATAGCAAGCTCAGGATCAAGCCAAGGCATGCGCACCCATTGGCAGCCACTCCGGCTCCATTGGTCAAGCTCATGTCCTGTACGCTCCTCATCCTAACGATTCGTACGTATTCAAGGTCGAACTGGATATGAAAATTGCTTGATCTCTCAAAGTTACTGGACTGACCCACCATGAGTGGGTTCCTTCGCGGTCTCTAGTTCTCTCCATCCGGGTGACAGCTGAAACAAGATGTCGGTGTGTATGAATACCCGTTCACCTCACTGTGGTCGTTGTTCACCTGTGACTGGTTGTTGTGTTCATGGCAATCAATGCAGCTGAACAGGTTGTAGTTACCAGGCGTCGTATGACATTCTGTGCATGTGTTCCATTCGCCATCATGTCTACCGCTATAGATCGGGAAATACTGTTGGTCGTGGTTGAAGGTCGAAGGGTCCCAAGCGCTGGTAGTGTGGCAGGTCGCACAATCGGTAGGGAATTGCGCTGAAGCGTGGTTCGGGTTGTTCGTGCTATTGTAATCCGCCATGTGGCATGCATCGCAATTGGTAGGTGTACCTGCATAGCCATTCGCATGACACTGGATACAGCTTGCATTCACATGCTGACCGGTCAAGGGGAATCCGGTGTTATCATGGTCAAAAGTACCAGGCACCCATGCCGAAGTCGTATGGCATACGGCACAGTCCATAGGGAAGCCGGCTTGAGCGTGGTTTGGTGATGTTGTCGCATTGTATTCCGCAATGTGACAGGCATCGCAGTTGGTCGGTGTACCCGCAAATCCGTTCGTATGGCATTGCATGCAGTCCACGGTAATGTGTTGGCCGGTCAATGGGAAGGCCGTCGAGTTATGGTCGAAGGTCGCTGTGGTCCAGGATCCTTCATCATGACAAAGCGCGCAGTCCGTGGGGAAGCCCGCCTGTCCATGGTTCGGATCGGTGGTAGCGTTGTAATCCGATAGGTGACAGCCTTCGCAGGTGTTCGGTGTGTTGGTGTAACCGTTCGCGTGGCACTGGTTGCAGTTCACGTTCGCGTGGGAGCCGTTCAACGCGAAACCCGTCGCGGAAGTGTGGTCGTAACTGCTCGGTATCCAGCCATCCGTGGTGTGGCATTGCGTGCAATCATTCGTGAAGTTCGCCTGCGTGTGGTTGGGTTCAACCGTGTTGTTGAAGTCCGTCTGGTGACAGGCTTCACACGCTGTTGGTGTTCCCGCAAAGCCATTCGCGTGGCACTGCATGCAGTCCACGCTCACGTGTTGTCCCGTTAGTGGGAAGGCCGTCGAGTTATGGTCGAAGGTCGCTGTGGTCCAGGATCCTTCATCGTGACAGAGCGCGCAGTCCGTGGGGAAGCCCGCCTGTCCATGGTTCGGGTCGGTGGTAGCGTTGTAATCCGATAGGTGACAGCCTTCGCACGTGTTCGGCGTGTTCGTATAACCGTTCGCGTGGCACTGGTTGCAGTTCACGTTGGCATGTGATCCATTCAGCGCAAAACCGGTCGACGAGGTGTGATCGTAACTGCTCGGTATCCAGCCATCCGTGGTGTGGCATTGCGTGCAATCATTGGTGAACTGCGCCTGCGTGTGGTTAGGCTCCACCGTGTTGTTGAAGTCCGTTTGGTGACACGCTTCACATGCGGTCGGTGTACCCGCAAAGCCGTTGGCATGGCACTGCATGCAGTCGACCGAAACGTGTTGACCGGTGAGCGGGAAGGCCGTCGAGTTATGGTCGAAGGTCGCTGTGGTCCAGGATCCTTCATCGTGACAGAGCGCGCAGTCCGTGGGGAAGCCCGCCTGTCCGTGGTTCGGGTCGGTGGTAGCGTTGTAATCCGATAGGTGACAGCCTTCGCACGTGTTCGGCGTGTTCGTATAACCGTTCGCGTGGCACTGGTTGCAGTTCACGTTGGCATGTGATCCATTCAGCGCAAAACCGGTCGACGAGGTGTGATCGTAACTGCTCGGTATCCAGCCATCCGTGGTGTGGCATTGCGTGCAATCATTGGTGAACTGCGCCTGCGTGTGGTTAGGCTCCACCGTGTTGTTGAAGTCCGTTTGGTGACACGCTTCACATGCGGTCGGTGTACCCGCAAAGCCGTTGGCATGGCACTGCATGCAGTCGACCGAAACGTGTTGACCGGTGAGCGGGAAGGCCGTCGAGTTATGGTCGAAGGTCGCTGTGGTCCAGGATCCTTCATCGTGACAGAGCGCGCAGTCCGTGGGGAAGCCCGCCTGTCCATGGTTCGGATCGGTGGTGCTGTTGTAATCGGCAAGGTGGCAGCCCTCGCAGGTGTTCGGTGTGTTGGTGTACCCGTTCGCGTGGCACTGGTTGCAGTTCACGTTCGCGTGGGAGCCGTTCAACGCGAAACCCGTCGCGGAAGTGTGGTCGTAACTGCTCGGTATCCAGCCATCCGTGGTGTGGCATTGCGTGCAATCATTGGTGAACTGCGCCTGCGTGTGGTTCGGTTCCACCGTGTTGTTGAAGTCCGTCTGGTGACAGGCCTCGCACGCTGTTGGAGTTCCAGTAAAACCGTTCGCATGGCATTGCATGCAGTCCACGCTCACGTGTTGTCCGGTCAACGGGAAGGCCGTCGAGTTGTGATCGAAGGTGGCATTTGTCCACGCCGTCTCATCGTGACATGCCGCACAATCGGTCGGGAATCCGGAGGCCGCGTGGTTCGGCGCCGTCGTAGCATTGTAGTCGGCGATATGACAGGCCTCACATGTATTCGGTGTGTTGGTGTAATTACCGTTGTGGCACTGATCGCAACTCACCGGAATGTGGGACCCGACCAACGGCCATACATCGTGATCATAGGTCGCTGGAGTCCACCCCGGGTTGGTCGTGTGGCAGGTGGCGCAGTCCGTCGTGAATCCGGCGGACTGGTGGTTCGGGTTCGAAGTGTTGTTGAAATCGACTTGGTGGCAGGTCACGCACTCAGGCGAGGCATCAGCGAAGGATCCCGTGGTGTGGCACTGGTTGCAATCATTGATCGCGTGGCCCAACGTGAGCGGGAAGAAATCGTGATCGACATTGTTCGTATGCCAATCAAAGCCCATCGGGTCGTGACATTCGATGCAATTCGTACTGAAGCCATTCGTGACATGGTTCGGCGCTTGGGCTGCCTGATAATCGTTCCGGTGACAACTGATGCACTCGTTCCCGACCCGTTCGAATTGAAGGTTATTCCCAGAGGCATGACACTCCGTGCAACTCAAATTCCCATGCGCCCCGACCAACGCGAATCCATTCTGTTCGTGGATCTCCGGAATATCGTTCACGATCCAATTCACCGTGGTATGGCAACGTGCACAATCATTTCCTACGGACATCGCATGCACGTCCGTGTGGCACGAAGCGCAGTCCGACGGTGCCGAATCGAAAACCAGAGTAGTGTGGCAGGACTTGCAATCGACCGAACTGTGCGCACCTTTCAGCATAAATGCCGTTGAGTCGTGGGAGAAGACCATCGACGCAGCCTGGGCATTTACTGTAGACACCGTCTCCCGGGAGCGTCCGGAGTGCTTCTGTATCCGGGACTTCTCTTCGTTCCAGATCAGCGTAGGATTCGTCCAACCTGCAGGGCTATGGCACTTGGCGCAGTCAATGACCAGCGATTCCCCGTGCGGCGACTGTGCGGATACCCGCATACCGGTCAACAGGACCAAAACGACTATTTGTGACAGTCGGCGCATTCGAAACTCTCGACCTTGAACGAAAGGACTTCGGCATTCGGATCCTTAAGGTGACATTCCTTACAATCCACTTTCACATGTTCTCCCACAAGTGGGAATTCCGTAAAGTCATGATCGAACTTGGATGGGAACCAATTCTCGGCGACATGGCATCGTTTGCAATCGGTGACCCCGTTCTCGGCGAGGTCATCACCATGGACATTGTCATGGCAATCGAAACATGCGTGGCCCAGCTCGCGGAAGGTCCAGTTCTTTTCGTCCTTCATATGGCAGGCCGTACAAGGCGTCGCAATGTGCGCTCCTTCCAAGGGGAACTTGGTGGACCGATGCTGTTCCAATGAATACATGCTCATTTCGAATCCGTCAAGCACCGAATGACATTCTGCACAATCCGGTGTGACATCGTTCTTCGCGAATTCACCCTTGTGGTAGTCCTCATGACAGCTACTGCACTTACTGAACTCCATGGCACCGGTGAAGGATCCCTTGTGGCACTTCTTACAATCCACATCCACGTGCTTGCCTTGCAGCGGAAAGTCGGTGACGGCGTGGTCGAAGAAATCCATTGACTTCAGCGACCGGAAGCCGGTCTCTTGATGGCACTTGGCACAATCATTCCCGAATTTCCCGTCATGTGCATCCTCATGGCAGGTAGCGCACTGGTTCACAGTTACACCAACGCGATCCTGGAACACACGCAACGGATCACTGGTCTTCTGGTGGCAGGTGAAGCAATCCGTGGTCTTGTGCTTGCCGTTCAGTTTGAAATTCGTCGTGTTGTGATCGAACCGGTTCTTGCCAGAGAAGATGTTGAAGCCTACTTCGGTATGGCACTGTGCGCAGGCGTTATTGAAGTGCGCCGCATGCGGGTCGTTGTGGCATGCCTTGCAATCCGCATGCGGAACATCCGCGAATCGTTGGAACTCCTTTCCCTGACGCGTGGTCGTTTCGTGGCACTTCTTGCAATCCACGTTCACGTGCTTGCCAGCTAGTTTGAAATCCGTTTTGCCATGGTCGAATTTGCTTGCCGGCCTGAACTCATTCATGTTGTGGCACTTCGTGCATTCGCCAGACATGGTGCCTTGGTGGAAATCATCGTGGCACGAGAGACACGCTTGCTCCAGCCCGAGGAAGGTCAACGGTCGTTTCTTCAGCTCCCGGTCGGCGATGTTGTCCGGCATGTGGCATTTCCGGCAATCCACAGGTTTATGGCCACCTTCCAATTTGTATCCGGTAAGCGCATGATCGAAGGCCTTCTCATCGAAGCGGACCATCTCGAACTTCCGGCCATGGTGTTCGCTGTGGCAGGTGAAACAGTCCTTCTCCTTGACCGCTGAACTAGCGTGATAGCCCCGCTTCTTCGTGATCAACGACTTGATCTCCTTGTGGCACTCCAGACATTTCGCATTGGTCACCTTGTTGCCGAGATCATGGCATTGGGTACAATTGCTCATGCCCTCCAATGCGGCATGGGCCGTGGTGAGGTCACCTGGCGAGAGCTGCGCAACCACCATCGAACCCGCTGCTAGCAGGACCAATGTGAAGTATGTCCGTAACAGCCTCATGAATGCTTCTTCACGATGTGACCGAATCGTTTCGTGATCTCCACCCCTGCCTTCTGCAGGAAGCCCGTTGGTAGTTCGCCTCCAGCGAAAATGTAGACCAGGTCGTTCTTCATTTGGCGTGTTTCCTCGCCCACTTTCAGCAACACCGAGTCCTCAGAAATGGAAACGAGGTCCGAATTGAAGATGACCTTGAGCGCACCGCTCGCCACCGAGGCGTCGACAGCCTCTTTGTTCTTCGGCTTGATCCGTGCGAATTGCTCCTTGCGGTAGGAAAGGGTCACGTTCATTCCCGTCTGTGAGCAACATCGCGGATTCCACGGCGGAATCACCACCACCGACCACGATCACCTTCTTTCCGGAGATGTTCTCCGGCTCCAACAAGCGATAGGCCACGTTCGGCAACTCTTCACCGGGAATGCCCAATTTCCTTGGACTGCCCCTTCTTCCGATCGCGAGCAGCACATTGTTGCTGATATACTCCTCGCCTCGTATTCGTGGCACACTTTGAAGGTGCCGTCCTTTTGCGGCAGGATGCTTTCGACCTTGGTGTTCTCATTGATTGTGATGCCCTGTTCCGAGATCACCTTTTTCCATAGATCGAGCAGCTCGCTCTTCGAGGTGTCGAACAATTTCGCCTTGCCATAAAGAGGAAGGTCCATCGGCGAGGTCATCACGATCTTCGCTCGTGGAAACGTGAAGACCGTTCCGCCCAACGAATCCTGCTCCAAGGTCACGCTGGTCAGTCCGTGCTTCTTGGCTTCGAGTGTTGCGGAAATCCCCGCTGGTCCGGCACCGATGATGACGACGTCGATCACTCCTTCCTTCTTCGGTTTCTTCGTCCCGGCGATGCTGTCCATCGCCTGTTGCCCCTGCTCCACACTGTTCTTGATCAGGCCCATTCCGCCTAGTTCACCGGCGATGTAGATCCCCTTGATATTCGTCTCGAAATGCTCATCGACATGCGGCAGATCCACACCCCGCTTCTCGGTTCCGATACGCAGCGAGATAGCTTCCACCGGACAGGCATGGAAGCAGGCACCGTGACCCACGCAGTTGGACGCGTTGATCACGGTGGCCTTACCATGCACGATGCCGAGGATGTCCTTCTCCGGACAATCGGCAACACAGGCGGCGCTTCCAATGCACGTGTTCAGGTCGATATACGGGTGCAGCGAAACCGGTTCGAAGAGCCCTTCGATCTTCGCCACTTCAACCTTCTTCTCCACGATCGCCGACTTCTTGTTGAGGCTGCGCATGTAAAAGAAGATCACCAACCCGCATAACAGGATCACTGAACCATAGATCGCTATCTGTTCAATGAGCACTTCCATCAGAAGATCCATCTGTATCCGAAGGCCAAGGTCACGGCCACGTGGATGATGAGCACGATGAGCATGATAAGTGCGAACGGTAGGTGCGCCACATGCCAATACTTGAACAGTTGCTGCATGGTCTGTAGCCGACCGATCCTATGCGAAAGCGCGAACTCGTCCTTGACCATGCGGATGATGTCCTTTCGCTCGCTCGCGGCCATGTTCCTCGATCGGAGCGAGGTTTTGATCGCTGCGACGGCCTTCCGTTCCTGGGCATAGCGAGCAATGAAGTTGGCCTTGTTCGCAGCACCATCCTCCGCATCGGTGCGCATCACCAATGGGATCAACCCCTCATCGAGCCCGGCATTGCTCTTCAACTTGTCGAGCAGTTCGGAACGCATGCCCTTCACCTCGTTCAAACTGAGTTCACGCCCCTCGATCGTGCGTGGGATCTGGATGTAGATAAACCGGCCGATCACACCGCTCGCCACCACCGCCACCATGCTCCAGAATGCCACGGAGACCAAGCCGCCGAACTTGAACGCCGTGTGGAACAAGATCAAAATCGGCCCCAAGGAGCATAGGAAAATATGGAACTCAAGCAGGTATTTAAGGCGCAACTGCTTGACCATGAAGTTATACCGCTTCCGCGCGATATAGATCACCACCCCGAACAAGACCATCAAGGTACCCAAGATGCCTAGGCCGTGCCCGAAGGGTCCGCTCGGCTTGAACCATGAATGACGCGGATGGTAGAAGCGCTCTTCCAGAGGGAGTTCGTAGTAGGAGTAGCCGGTATACGCGAGGTAGGCGGTCACCACAATGGTCACAGCCACCATGCTTCCGATGAAAATGGTGTGCTGTGAGCGTGTCATGAATTCTACCGAGGATGAAAAAGCTCCATTGGAACACTCCGGAACGAGACCCTCGAGCGAGGGCAATTAGACCTTGAGTGCATGGTGTCCATGGTTCAAACAGTTGAAAGGTACAACCCCAGCCTGACAAAAAGGTGACAATTCGCCCAATTCCTCGGGTCGATCGGCGAAATCAAGACGAACACTGGCCGGGTCTACAAAGGTACCCTTCCGGGGAAATGTGGTGAAACGCGTAGGTCCACAAGTAATGAGCGGATGTTTTGAACGATTCCAAATAGGAAGCAGGACGTATATCCTTTCGATAAACGACCATTGTCAGGGGGGCGCAACTGAACATGGAAAGCAGTCCAACTCCCTTCGCCGATCGGCGCACTACAGTCGAAAGATCACTTTGTCAAGAGCTAATCGGTGAACCCTTGGACCTCAGGCAAAGGCGCCTATCTCAGCGGCGGCACGCAAGGCATTCCCGAGAAGCGTGCATTCCGGAATATTGATGTGGCCTTTGTTTGCATGGATCTTCCATACACGATGGACCAAGACGAAGCCGCAGCCCCCCGTGCTGGACCTTCACTTCAGACAAACCTGGTGAAGCGCTAGGGTTCCTCTATGAAATCTTACGCCACGGCCTTCTTCCGCTTCGCCATCAGCGCCTCGATCTCCTCCACCTCGCGCGGGATGTTCTTGAACAGATCATCCTGGCCGTTCTTGGTCACCACGATGTTGTTCTCGATGCGGATGCCGAGGTTTTCATCGGGGATGTAGATGCCCGGTTCCACGGTGAAGACCATGCCCTCCACGATCGGCTCGTGCCACAGGCCCACGTCATGCACATCGATGCCGAGGAAGTGGCTGGTGCCGTGCATGAAGTACTTTTTGTAGAGCGGCTTTTCGGGATCCTGCTTCGCTACGGCGTCCTTGTCCAACAGGCCGAGGCCGATCAATTCCTTCTCCATCAGCTCGCCCACCTGCTTGTGGTAATCGCCGAGGAAGACGCCCGGTAGCAAGAGCTTCGTGGCTTCCTTCTGCACGTTCAGCACGGCATTGTACACGTCGCGTTGGCGCGGGCTGAACTTGCCGTTCACCGGGATGCTGCGGCTGAGGTCGCTGGCGTAGCCGCCGTATTCACAACCGAAATCCATCAGGATCACATCGCCGTCCTTGCAGGTATCGTCGTTGGTGATGTAGTGCAGCACGCAGGCGTTGTAGCCGCTAGCGATGATGGGCGTGTAGGCATGTCCGCGCGAGCCGTTGCGGATGAACTCGTGTGTGATCTCCGCTTCGATCTCGTACTCCTTCACGCCGGGCTTCGTGAATTGTAACACGCGCTGTAGCGCCTTGGCGGTGATGTTCACCGCGTTCTGGATCTGCGCGATCTCCTCCTCCGTTTTCCGCGAGCGGATGCGGTGCATGGTCGGTGCGCTGCGCTTCACTTCGTACAGGGGATACTTGGCGCGCAGTTCCTTGTTCTTGCGCTCCTCGCGGGTCTCGACCTCGTTGCCTTGGCGCAGGTGCTCGTTGCTGTTGAGATAAATGCTTTTCGCCTGCGGAAGCAAACGTTGCAACGTGGCCTCGTAGCTGCTGGTCCACAGCACGGTGGCGATGCCGCTCTGCTCGGTGGCCTGCTTCTGCGTCAGCTTCGCGCCTTCCCAAATGGCGATGCTGGGGCTGGTCTCGCGCACGAAGAGGATCTCGCGGTCCTTCGGATCAAAAGCATCCGGAAAGAGCAGCAACACGGTCTCCTCCTGATCGATGCCGCTAAGATGGAAAATGTCCGCCGCCTGGTGGAAGGGCATGGTGCCGTCCGCGCTGGTGGGCATGATGTCGTTGCTGTGGAATACGGCGAGACCGCCCTTTTCCATGGCCTTGCGGAAGCGGCTACGGTGTTCGCGGTAGGTGGCGGCGGAGAGGGGGGTGTAGCGCATGGTCGTTCGGGTATGAGGCGCGAAGGTAGAAACCGCGGAAAGGGTAGTCCGGTATTTGCACGGATATTTGGGTGTTACACTTGCGCGGTTGACACATACCAAAATGAAAACCAAGTTGACCTTGCTGGTGGAAGAGGAGACCTAGCGGAAGGGGGCGATCCCGCTCGAAAGCCTCTGGGGCCTTTGGGCCGGCCGCGAGTTCACCCTGGAGAAGGTCCGTGAGAAGGCTTGGCGGAAGTATTGAACGACCCTGACGTGCTTATCCACCTAACGGTTAATGTATGGTGTCGTAGCATCCCGCAGGGTGCTATGCACTATACATATTGTGTGTGCCCAGCATGGGCCAAGAATGCTACCGCAAGGTAGCGTCGTTCTTTGAATATCCAGAGGGTGCAAGTCCCTTGCCGGCGAGTTGTCGAAGCCGGTTAGCAAGACGCAAGGTGGTAGGGGGTGACCCCTGCACTGAAGGAAGCGTGACTGCAAAGGTCCGTACTGACGAACAGGAACCGCATACAGAGGCCCGTGTGGGTGGGTAAGCAGGCACATCACTGCAAAGCCCGTAGGCAACAACCCCACGGGGGTAGATGCGGCGGCGATGGACTGAAGGATATGGCCCTTACCTGGGGAGATCTCCATGGCCACGTGTGGCGTAGTGGAGAGGTCAGCAGAGGTCGTAGTAGTGGGTGGATACGAGCCGTCACCGTAAGGATAAAGGCGGAGGTCTTACAAGCCCATGAAGGACCGAACGTTGAGGTGTTCCAAATGCCGTTGGGATCGCCTGCCGCAAGGTGGGGAAGCCCGCGATAAGCGGAACAGAGTAGAATGAAGGAGTGAACAGGATGATCGAACGGATCGTAGCGAAACCGAACATGCTCAAAGCCTGTCGGCAGGTGGTGTCCAACAAGGGCGCTGCCGGTGTTGATGGCCTTGGTGTGCTTGCCCTTGCCCAACACCTTGCGGTGCATGGCGAACGGCTTGCCACAGAGCTGCGCGGTGGCCACTACGTTCCGCAGGCCATTCTGGGGGTAGCAATACCCAAGAGCAAAGGGGGCACCCGTCTATTGGGTATCCCTACGGTTACCGATCGCCTGCTACAACAGGCGGTACACCAAGTGATCATGCCCCTGTTCGAGGTGGAGTTCAAGGCACACAGCTACGGCTTCCGCCCCAAACGGAGCGCCCAACAGGCGGTTCAGCGCGCGCAACAGAACATCAATGAGGGGTATCAGCACATCGTTGATATAGACCTGAAAAGCTTCTTCGATGAAGTGGACCATTGTACACTGTTGCAACTGCTGTATCGCAAGGTGAAGTGCCCTCTGACGATGCGCCTGATACGCCGCTGGCTCCGTGCGCCCATCCGCGTGGATGGAAGGCTGGTGAAGCGACGCAAAGGCGTGCCGCAGGGCAGCCCGCTCAGCCCATTGCTGTCCAACATCATGCTCCATGAATTGGACCGTGAACTGGAACGGCAAGGGTTGCGCTACGTGCGCTACGCGGACGACTTCAGTATTTATCTGAAGCACAAGAGCCAAGCGCGGAAGATCGGCAACAGCATCTACCTGTTCCTTCGGGACCGGTTGAAGCTGCCCATCAACCGTGCGAAGAGCGGCATCCGGAAACCCGTGCAGTTCGAGCTGCTGGGCTACGGGTTCGTCCCCA
Source organism: uncultured Flavobacteriales bacterium (assembly GCA_963706125.1). Lineage (GTDB taxonomy): Bacteria > Bacteroidota > Bacteroidia > Flavobacteriales_F > PHOS-HE28 > PHOS-HE28. Next base: position 600,184 of record CAVPLQ010000002.1, on the reverse strand, counting down.
CGTATGAGAAGGGTGTGAAAGGGCAATACCAACTGGTGGTGGGTGCCCAAGGGTGGCAAACGTTGAAGCGAAAGGTGAAGGCCATCACCCGCAAGACCGCTCCGCTACCGCTTACCGAGCGCATCAGACGCCTGAAGACCGTGCAACGAGGCTGGCTCAACTACTTCCGTATGGCAAGTATGACCGGCAAGCTGCGCGATGTGGACGGTTGGGTGCGCAACCGCCTGCGGTACTGCATCTGGAAGGACTGGAAGAAGCCCGAACGGAAACGGAAGAACCTGATCCGCTTGGGAGTTGACCACGACCACGCCTATGCTTGGAGCCGAACGCGCAAAGGTGGCTGGGCCATCGCCCAAAGTCCCATCCTGAACACCACGATCACCCTGTCCCGCTTGGTCAAACGCGGCTACGAAGCCATGCTCGATCACTACCAAAAAGTCGCTCCACATCTCAACGAACCGCTGTATACGAGACCCGTACGTACAGTGGTGTGAGAGGCGCACCCCGTCGCTATACAGCGGCGGGGCCGCCTACTCGATTAGTGGCTGGCTTCCTTTTATATTTTATCTAATTATTCATCCTAATATCAATTTATATTGTTTCCTTTTATTTTGTTTGTACCGAAATGTATTAGAATATTTCTTTTAACTCCTTAGTTAGAAATATTTTGTTAATACCCTTATCAAAACTAATATTAAAGCGAAAATAAAAATTGTAGTGAATATTTCCTTATTGTATTTCGCAATCCAATTTGGTAAAAATATATCGAAATTGTCTTTTGTTGAATCCGAGTATTTTCGGGCGATTAATGTGAGTGGACAGAACATTTTAAATAAAACTAAAACTATACCTTCACCAAATACCAACCCTATTGAAATCCATGTATAAATATTGATGCTGCCCGAAATTCCAGCGTACAGTATATAGAATATTATACTGACAAAAAACAACCATATTAAAGTGTGTATAAATTTTATTGCAAAGAGCTTATCTGACGGTTTCATTGTATTTCAAATCGATTATTTGTAAATCAAGCCATGTCCAATCTCCTTCTTCCAATTTCCAGGTTGCTTTCATCTTAGAAGGAACTTTTATATCTGAAAAAACTTTGTAAGCTTCTACTGTTAATACCCATTCGTATCGCTTTGAATCAGGTTCAATATCTTTAAATCGCATTGCCGAAAATTTCACAAAATCTCCTTCTTCATTAAAGAAAAAAGTGCCACTACCTTGTGTCCCTTTATAGCTCATTGTCGCTTTTGCAGTAGTATCATTAATTTGTACCCAAGTAATATAAGGACTTAATGCTAATGAAGGAAACCATACCATCTCGCCTAAATAACGTTGCATTGTGCCTTCATCTAATTTCTTCCCTTGTTCATTTACCACATTGATTAGCGAATTCATTTTAATCAGCATTTCACCCTTACCATTTTCAAATTTGTCTCGCCCTTGAAAATTGAGCAAACTATTCATTTTTACATCAACTTTCCATATAAAGGCTGGATTGTCAAAGGTCGTATATTGAATTGCTGAAGCAGTCATCCAATTTTCTTGTTCGGGTTTCATTTTCATTTCTGCCTTCTGTGTCACTTTTCCAATGCTGATAAATGGTTTTCCAACAGCCCCAGAATTACGAAGCCAATTCTTAACAGGTTCGGGAAGCTCTTTTATGTCATTTTCATCTATAATTTTATTTTGAACCATCTTGTTATGACCTATTAAACGAATAGTTTCTTTATGAACAAGGTTTTGAAAACGGTAATAACCAAAGGAAGATACTGAGACAACCAAAATGAGAATATTTGGTATAGTTCCGATTTTGGCATCTTTCCAAAAGATGATTATAAGAATTTGGGAAAGTACTACTCCCACTGTGCCAAAGAACCAAGCGTATTTTGAATTGGCTAAATACAAAATACCATAAGTCAAAAATATGATTGTTGCAGTTAGCCAGATAAATCCCATTGGTTTAGATATTGGAAGTGTCAATTCTTTTACTTCCTTAAATCCAAAACCTTTTACAAATCCAAGCAAATGAATAAGGCCATGCAACAAAACGATTATTAAAAACATTATTCTCATAGTAGTCTTCTTTAAAGCTGTTGTGTTTGATCTATGTGAATTAGTAATTTGTTTAGTTTAACTTATTTCAAAGAGGAACATCAAGGCAGTTCCAAAATCCAAAACCCCATGTAAAATTGCGAAGTATATGAATAGTGAAGGTCTATAATAAATAGAAATTCCTATCAAAGATGCAAAAGGTAAAAACACCAAAGCGCGATATATAATAAAGTCTATATCTGGAATAAACGGCAGTGTGCAATGTTGGACTGACAGAAATAAAATCGGTAATAAAATGGCAAACCATTTCATATTAAATTGTCCTTTTAATTTTGGCATAATATATATAAAGTAAGTCGCTAATTCTGCCATTGCAATAGTTATAGGGAATGCTATCAATAAAATGTAAACCAACCATTTTTCAATTGGGCCGAACATCATTTGCGTTGGAATATTTGGATCATTCCATAACGTAGTGCTTAAGAAGTAACCTGGCAAGAAAACAGCGGGTATAGTTATGATTGCGAGACCTAAAAAAACGAGTAAATCATTCTTTAAATTCGCTTTATTGAAAGAGAAAATATCTAAATAATTTTTCCCTTCACGCTTGAACAAAATGAATAAGAATGCAATATTAATAAGGTTGGTAACTGTTGCTGAAAGCAACCAGTATTTTTCAGATGCTTCCCATGAATTAAGCAATAGGGCAATAATTGCTTGAAATGCTAAGAACAATGTAATACGACTTATCAGCATCAATAATACAGTTGTTTTAGATGTTTCCGATTTTTCTTTGTAAGAAATCATTCTTTAGAATATTTTGAATCAGTTTCTCAATAGTATGAAATTAGTCATATCATCCATTTTATGCTTGCCACTAACGGCTGTGTATGTAGCCATGGTAACATACACTCCTACGTCTCCAGGGCGTTGTTGGGCTTGGCTGTGAGTTGCTTGCTTGCAAAAATAGCATCCAGCGGATTGATCACTTTTTGCAGGGAGATGTCGCATACGTGCGTATAGATCTCCGTGGTTTTCAGGCTTTCGTGCCCCAGAAGGCGTTGTATGGTACGCAAGTCCGTACCCCGTTCCATAAGGTGTGTGGCAAAACTGTGCCGCAGCACATGCGGGGTGATCTTCGTGACGATACCCGCCTTTTCCCTGGCACGTTGCAAGATCCGCGATATGCTGGTGGCACTGTATGGTTGATGTTCGGGGCCCTCGAAGAACCACGTAGTTGGCTGGTAGCGCTGCAGGTAAATGACCAAGGTTTTTGCCAGGTTGGACGAAAGGGTGGTGTACCGGTCCTTCTTTCCTTTACCGGCACGTACGATGACCTGCGTGCGATCGAGGTTCACATCCTGTACGCGCAGGTTCAGCACTTCCGCGCGCCGGATGCCGGTGCTGTACAGCATGGCAACAATGGCCTTGTGCTTGATGTTGTCGATCGCGCCGATGAGCTTGATCACCTCTTCTTCGCTGGCCACGGTGGGCAGCCGCTTTTCCTTGCGGGGCCTATCGATCCAGTATTCGTGCTTTTCCTGGTCCAGCACTTTTTCATAATAGAACTTGATCGCATTGATCACCCCGTTCTGTTTGCTGTAGCCTACCTTCTGCTCACTCACCAATTGCAGTAGGTAGGTCCGGATCTCTTCTTCGCTGATGCCTTTCGGGTCCCTGTCCTTGAAGAAGGCCAAGAATGCCTTGAAGTGTGAGGTGTACTGCTTCCGGGTGCTTTCACTGTACCTGCGCCGGGTCAGTTTCTCCAAATAGCCGGGTGGGAGTTCCGCTTGCGCGCCACTGGCCGGGGATCGACGCTTAGGGGGTGTTGGCGGCGCGGTTGGCGCTCCGTCTCCACGTAGGGCGTTGATGTCCACCCAGGCTTTGCCTTTGAACGCATTGAACACTTTGTCCAGTGCGCCATTTTCGTTGGGCAGATACCAGGTCTTGTTCGTTCCGCTCCAGATCGCACCGGCCGCTTTGGCACTGGCGGCCAACGCGCTGTCATACGGAAATCGGATGGCCAAGCACCGTTGTCCACGATGCTGCAGGTGTTGCAGCTGCACTGTCTTGCCGTGTTTTCCGTCCGATTTCACGAGTACAATATACGCAAAGGGCCAACTTCGGAATGCGATGCTGACCCCTCACTCAAACACCTTAAAATACTCCTCAAACCGATACAACCGGCCCCACTTGTTGCCGTGCTTTCCCGCAGGATGCCCAAGCGCTCGAAATCGCTGACCGGCCAGCTTTTTAACTTTCAGGTCCTAAAGTTTAAATGCTCGCCTCGCTTTTATACTTTCAGGCCATAAAGTATAAAAGCGCCTCCCACTTTTATACTTTCGGTGAAAAGCTACCTCACCCCTTGAACCGCACCATCACCGTGTTCCCCTTTTCTTCACGGCGGGTCTCCACTTTGTCCTTCAGTGCGTTGATCAGCGAGGACAATGAGCCATGTCCATAGCTGCGCGGATCGAAGCTGGGGTCCAATCGCCGCAGCGCTTGGCCGATCAGGCTCAGTGAAACCTCATCCTCTTCTCCCTTGGCGATGTCAAAGGCCTTGCGGAGCTTGCGCATCAGGGAGGTGTTGGCCGACAGTGCCGTGGTGGTTTTCTTCTTGGCTGATCTGGCTCCGGTGCTTGTGCTGCTCTTCGGCTCGTCATGAACGTCGAGGTTCTCCACGTAGATGAAGCGCTCGCAGGCTTGGACGAATGCGTCGGGCGTTTTCTTTTCGCCCACGCCCATCACAAAGAGGCCGGCCTCGCGGAGCCGAGTGGCCAAGCGGGTGTAGTCGCTGTCGCTGCTCACGATGCAGAAGGCGTCCACCATACCGCCGTGGAGGATGTCCATGGCATCAATGATGAGCGCGCTGTCCGTGCTGTTCTTGCCCTTGGTGTAGGCGAATTGCTGCACGGGCTGGATGGCGTTGGCGTTCAACAGGTCCTTCCAGCCGCTCATGCCGGTGGTGGTCCAGTCGCCATAGATGCGCCGGATGGTGATGGTGCCCTTTTTGGAGACTTCCTCCAGGATGGGTGCTAGGCGGCGTGGTGCCGCGTTATCGCCGTCGATAAGGAGGGCGATTGTGGTGTCGTTGATCTTTTTCACGGTGTGAAGGTAGTGGGAGTGCAGTCCTAAAGTCCTGAGTCTTGGGTCTTGAGTCGAGAGTCCGACTCAAGACTCTCGACTCACGACTCCCGACTTTTCAATAGGTCTACGACCGATCACCAGCCCCGAACAAGGTCACGGCTTGCACGAAAGTGATCCCCAACAGTGTTGGCCGGTGGTGTCCACGGGGCAGGTCTCCGGGTAGACGCGGTCCACAAGGGGCTGGCCGCGCTGGTCCCAGCGGTGCCAGATGCCCACCTTGCCGCCATTGCAGAATTGGCCTTGGCTTTCGGATCTCCCGTTAGAATGGAAGAAAGTGAACTCCCCTTGGGGAATGCGCAATTCGCGGTCGTTGAAGGCACCCTCCATCAAGAGCTTGCCATCGGGGGTGTACACACGTGCCGCCCAGCCATCGGGTGTTTCCCTGGCGGTGCGGAGCAGGGTCATGCCTTCCAGCGCCGGGTTTGCGTTTTCCGCCACCACCATGTCGTAGTGGACCTGGCCCACCTTCAGGGAGGTTTCACCCCTTGCCCGCATCACGGCGATCTTGTTCACGTCGTCCCGCTGGCCGTGAACGGGCACCATAGCGCAGAGCCAGACAACCAGCATACTGGCCGGGGCGGATAGTTTCAAGAGTCGCCGGTGGTTCATTTTGTGACCATTGTGTTATAGCGGGATTCGCTGCAACTCGCTCCGTTGCAAAACCAATGCACCTCGCCATAGCGGTGGGTTACTTTGCGATACTCCTGAGTATGGCCCTGCTCCGTTATGCGCACCATCCGGGCTACATAGGCAGGCCGGACCTCCACTTCCTCGACGCGACCGTCCTGCCGGGGTTCTTCGGGTGGAGTGACCACCGCAGTTATGGACGGCGACGGAGGTGCAGTTCGATCCGGCTTGATCCCCGGTCGTGAACGCGCTATCGGCCGCTGGCTTTGTTCAAGTGTGAAACTCGGCGCGGCGGTCTCGTTCTTCAACTCCGGTCGGGCCGACCATTCAAAAGACCCCGGAGCATCGGGCAGTGTCCCGGGAAGGGTCCGCTGAACATCGACCAAACCAAGGCGCTTTGTCCTTTCCCGCGCCAGCGCATAGTTCGTGCTATAGTCGAAATCACCCTTCGCGGTGTCGAACATCACCACGCCTACGGCCTTGGCATACCCTGTCACGGATCCCTTGGGCTTGGGTTCCAACGTCACGAGAAATGGAAAACGGAAGGGTGCCGCTGCGATGGAGTTCTCCGGCATGTGGGTATCGAAGTGAAGGGACTTGCTCAAGCAACCTTCGCGGATAAAGTGCAGCACGTAGTCCTGTTGCAGGTCCAAATTCAACGTGAAACGGCCGATGTCGTCGTGCAGCACTTGGACCTGGACCCCATTGCGCTCCACGATGACCCGCGCCCCTTCCATGGACGCGCCCTTGATGCGGAACTTGCCGTCAACGAGCAATCCATGCGGCACGGTTGTACCGAGGGTGATCGCGGCGATCAGCAGTACGAAGGGGGTCAGCGGGGTTCTCATTGTCAAGGTATTGTTGGGACATCCATACCGCATCACAAAGGTGGGCCACCCTACAGCCCTTATCAATACCCATAATTAGGGAATTTGGGCGCTCGTGGGAAGGGGGTTTCATAGTCCTGCTCAGGTCAATACCACAGGAGTCGATGAACTATTTAACGCTGTATAGGGGGGCGCATTCACGACACTCGGGTGCTTGCTTGGGGTTTGCGACATGCTTCCGTCCCGGTCCCGATCGGGCCACGGATCCTTCCTTAAATGATCTCGACCGTTCCCGGCTTGTAGTGCCCCGTTTCCTGCCAGTTCCTGCACCGGGAAGCAAGGATCCCGGGATGCCCGCGTTGTTCTGCGGTTGCATGGTCCATGACGGTGTTCAGGGGCGATTCTGCGGAAGACGATCCATGAAAACGATGAACTTCCTATGTTTGCGCCCCCTTCGGCCTTTGCATCAGGTCGCCGCAGTGTACACGTAACGAACCAGCCAACGAGCTATTTCAACCAAGAAACCCTTCTTCCATGAGCACACGTAAATCCGGAAAGTTGTCCAGCCTGTTCGTGGCCTTGGCCTTTCCCTTGGCCCTCGGCGTCAGCATTCTTTTCTACATGTTCGTGCTCGGCGACACGGCCAACTTCGAAGGTGGCGACCCGGTACATGGGCACCCCGTCACCACAAACCCCGGCCACACGTTCGGCCTGATCCACAAGGGCGGCTTCATCGTACCGATCCTGGTAACGGTGTTCTTGCTGATCATCATCTTCTCCATTGAGCGTTTCATCACTTTGAGCCGTGCTTCAGGCAAGGGCCGCATCGATGAGTTCCTCCACAATGTGCGCCAGCTCCTGGCCACGGACCGTGTTGACGAGGCGATGACCGTTTGTGATGAACAGCAGGGCAGCGTGGCCAACGTGATGCGCAGCGGGCTGGAGAAATACCAGACCGTGATGAATGACGGGCAATTGGACAAAGAGACGAAGATCAATATCGTGAAGCAGGAGATCGAAGAGGCCACCGCCTTGGAGCTGCCCATGCTGAGCAAGAACTTGGTGATCCTTTCCACTTGTGCCAGTGTGAGCACGCTGTTGGGCCTGATCGGTACCGTTCTGGGGATGATCCGGGCGTTCAGCGCCATGGCCACCGCCGGCACCCCCGACGCTACGGCGCTTTCCACCGGTATTTCCGAGGCCCTGATCAACACCGCATTAGGTGTGGCGGGATCGGCCCTTGGCATCATCATGTTCAACTACTTCAGCACCAAGATCGATGGCATCACCCATGGCATCGATGAGGCCGGGTTCAGCGTAAGTCAAACCTTGGCCAACTACAAGTAAGTCGGTTCCGCACGGCAACGTGCAGGAAGTCACAAACGGAGCAAGGAAACCGAACCAGGCATGGCAAAGATCAAGATGCCCCGGTCAAATCCACGGATGGATATGACCCCATTGGTGGACCTTGGGTTCCTATTGGTCACCTTCTTCATGCTCACTGCGCAATTCCGCCCGGAAGAGGCGGTGGTGGTGGACACCCCCAGCAGCAGGAGCCAATCACCCATTCCCACCGAGAACTTGATGACTGTGGTGGTTGATAGTGCAGGAAGGGTGTTCTGGGACTTTACCGACAAGAAAGTGCGCAGGGAGGTGATCAAGGAAATGGGCGTTCGGTACAAGATCGATTTCGATCCGGAGCAAACGCAGCGCTTCGTGAACCTCAATGCCATCGGCCTTCCCATGCAGCAGCTTCCGGGTTATCTGGATCTGGATGCTGCCCCTGACCGTGCCGCAGTGGACAAGCGGTCCCCCGGTATACCCATTGACAGCACCAACAATCAGCTGTTGGACTGGATCCGCGTCACGCAGCTTATCTTTAGCAGCGGTGCCGAGGGAAGGAATCCGATCGTGGCCTTAAGGGGTGACGGTAACGTGAATTATTCCGTGATCAACAAAGTGATCAAGATCTTCCAGAGCCCGACCGTGAAGATCAACCGTTTCAAGATGATCACGGACTTGGAGGAAAGCCGGATGGCGGCACCGCCTTCAACCAATTGAGGACTTGCGTGTACAGGATGCTACAAGAGACACTTCAACGCGGTAGATAACCAGCGACCATGGCAGAAGTTCCAGGTGGAGACGACGGCGGCGGTGGCGGCCGGCACAAGAAGAAGCGTGCCAAGAAGGGGAGTACCCATATCGACATGACCCCATTGGTCGATCTGGCATTCCTCTTGCTGACCTTCTTCATCCTTACCACCACCATGTACAAGCCTTCCACGCTCCAGCTCACCTTCCCCGTGCCGCAGGATGAAGTGAATAAGACCGAGCTGGAGAAAGTGAACAATGCGCTCACCATCTTCCTCACCAAGGAGGATCAGATCCTGTATTACCGGGATGCCTTCAAGCCAGGGGAGACCCAATTGAACCGGACGGACTTCAGTAAGATCACCACTTTCCTTATTGAGCAGAACAAGAGTACCTTCGAACAAGTGCAGGAACTCGGTAAGCGCTTTAATGCCAACGAGATCGACCAGGTGGCTTACGATACCCTGCGGAACAATGTGCAGAAGCGGCCCGAAGCACTCTTTGTCATCATTAAGCCGGACAAGGATGCCAAGTACCGCAACATGATCGATATGGTGGACGACATGGATATCAGCGGCATAGGCAAGTACGCCGTGCAGGACACCATCAAGCCGGACGAGCTCGATCTGTTGAACGCCGAGAAACTCAAATTCTGAGCGCATGACCTTCGTGATTATCGTTGCAGTGTTGGTCGGCTTGAGCATCTTGCTCACGTTCGACACCACGTGGATGAACCTCCTGCAGGTCACCCGCAACGAGTTGGTCTTTGCGGGTCGGAACAAGGATTATGGTGCCTACGACCTTCGAAAGACCTATTCCCGCCGATTGGGTCTGGCCATGGTGGCTGCCGTGCTCTTCTTCGGCGTGGTGGTGGGAACGCCTTTTATCCTGTCGAAGATCGGCCCCAAGGAAGCCGAGCCTGAAAAGGTGAAGATCGTGGAGGTGAACTTGGATCTCTTCCAAGAAGACCAACCGGAGGAACCACCCCCGCCGCCGGAGGTGGTGCCACCCCCGCAACCCCAGATCGAGACCGTGCAGTTCGTGGCCGTGGAGGCCAGTGACGAGCCCGTGGAAGCACCTCCGCCCACACAGGAGGACCTGAGCGAGACCACCGCCAGCACCACAACTCAAGAGGGCCAAAAGATCGATGCACCCCCGCCCCCGCCACCGGTGGAGGAACCCACCTACGACCTGGCCGCTGTGCAGGAGCAACCGGATTTCCCAGGTGGCATGGCCAAGATGTACGCCTACCTGCAGAAGAACACCAAGTACCCGGACATGGAGTTCGACGCGGGCATTCAGGGCAAGGTCTACGTGGAGTTCGTGGTGGAAAGGGACGGCAGCGTGGAGGACGTCAAGATCCGGCGGGGCGTAAGCCCCGGTTTGGACAAGGAGGCACTGCGCGCGGTGAAGTCCATGCCCAAGTGGAGCCCCGGCAAGATGAACGGCAAGGCCGTGAAGGTCCGCTTCACCATACCGGTGGACTTCAAGCTGAAGTAGGTAGTTCCCGGTCGGCAGTTGTTGGTCCGATACGTATCGGACATAGGTCGCCCCGCTATTTGTCGGGATGGCTCGAATTGGGTTCGGCCCATTCCTATCGACCTGTTTTTTGGTTCATCCGAAGGAATTCCGATCCGAAAGGGCTGTGGTTCCCGGGCTGGCGAGAGTTTCCCGACCTGCGCCCAGCGAGACTGACATTCCTCAGCCCCCATGCAGGCCCATCGGGCTATATTCATTGTTCGAACCAACGGGCACTACGAACTGTTCCCTCCGCTCACATTGATCCAAGGCTATGAACCAGAGAACGAAAGACCTATTGACGAAGGCGGCACGCATCCATGAGAAAGGTTGTGTGACGATCAGCCTGAACACCCATCGCACGGCTCCCGACAACCTGAAGGATCCCGTCCGGCTCAAGAACCTCCTGAAGGAGGCAGGGTCCCGGTTGGCCACTGAGCTTGGGGCGAAGGCGGCGCAGGCCACCATGGCCAAACTGGAGGCCATTGGGGAAAGCATCGACCATTCGCATAACATGGAGAGCTTGGTGATCTTCGCGAACGCGGACTTTTCCGGCCATGTGAAGCTGCCTGTATCCGTGACGGACCGTGTGACCGTGGACGACACCTTCGCTACACGCGATCTGGTCCGCTCACTCCACCGGGAAGCCGAGTACTACGTGCTCTTGCTCAACAGGGCCAAGCCAGATTGTTCCAGGCCTTCAACGGGAGCGTAGTGGAGGAGATCAAAGGTGACTTCCCCGTGCATAACACCGTGGCAGGCCCCGATGCCGCCAAGCAGGTCATGGACCGGGACTGGAACGTTCTGGTAAAAGAATACTTCAACCAAGTGGACAAAGCCTTGGTGAAGGTGCTCAACGAGCGTCCGCTGCCGGTGGTGCTGGCCACCGAGGCCCGCAATGCCGACCACTACCGCAAGGTAGCCGACAGGAAGGAATTCCTCTCGGAAAGCTTCAGCCCTTCACAGCAGGATCTTTCCCCGTTGCATCTGGTGGAAGAGGCCTGGAAGGCATACGCACCCGCTGTAAAGGCCACGTATGACCAACGGGCCGAGGTGTTGGAAAAAGCCGCCTCTGCAGGAAAGCTGTTCAGTGATCACAACGATATCTGGAGGGCGATCCAAGAGGGGAAAGGAGAAACCCTGTTCGTCCGGGAAGGGCTTTTCCAGCCCGCCATGCTGAACAATGGCCAAGTAGAATTGCTGCCGGCGGATGAGCGGGAGCGGAGGGGCGCCGTGGATGATATCATCGATGAGATGATCGAGCGGAACAAGGCCTTCGGGGGTGATGCGGTGTTTGTCAGTGGCGATGATCTGGACCGCTACGACGGACTGGCCTTGGTGACGCGGTATTGAAAACGGGCGCACCTCCGAAGGTGCCTTGAGCAACGGTCGTGACGATCGGGCCATCGGTGCAATGAACGCCGGGCCTTCCGGGTTGTACAGTTGAACGGAAACCATGTTCAACTAACAGCGCATCGTCATGATCATCACCGCAGCATTGATACTTCTCGTCCTGTTCTTTCTGACAGTAGGCTTGGGCCGCTCGTGGAGTGACGAGACACAGACCGAACGCAATGCGCTCGTGTTCGCCGACCGCAACCGGGAATACGGGGCCTATCGCCTGCGCACGGATTATGGGAACCGCATGGGCGTGGCGCTGTTGGGCGCCATCGGCCTCTTCGGTGTTGCGGTCACGGTACCTTCGGTGATCGCGCACTTCAGCTCGGTTGCAGGGCCTCAGGCCCCGCCACCCGTGGTGGTGGACGTGGACCTGGGCCAGCTGTTCGTATCTCCTCCGCAGCCCCCGAAACCCTCAACACCCCGAACAGCGACCGTAGCTCCGCCCGCGAAGCCGGACCAGCAGCGCTATGTGCAGGCGGTGGATAGCCTCGTGGAGCCGCCGGAACTACCCAAAGACACCGCCGGTCCCGGCTTAGCCCCGGGTCCTGGTCCCGGGGGCGCAGCCACGGGCGGTGGCACGGGGCTCCTTGGCACTACCGGGGGAGGTACGGGCACAGGCACCGATGATGGCACGGCAGTGTGGGACGGTTTCGAAGTGCAGGAGGTGCCGCAGTTCCCCGGCGGCGAGGCGGCCCTTGGCGAATGGGTGCGGCGCCATCTGGTTTTTCCTGCCGATGTGGAAGGAAAGGATGTTGTCTACGTGCAGTTCACCGTGGGTCTGGACGGCAGCGTGGAGGATGTGCATGCGGTGAAAGGCAAGCAAAAGAGCTACAAGAGCGCGGCCGAACGTACTGTGCGGCGCATGCCAAAGTGGAAGCCCGCCCGCATGAACGGGCACGAAGTGCGGTGCCGCCTCACATTGCCCATTAGATTTGAGACCCGATAGTGGTTTAGATCGATGAAGTATTTCGCACTAATAATGAGCGTGGTCTATGCGGTGGCCGGCTGCTTGATCCTGTTCACCAACTTCCTCTATCCGCAGGTCTCCAGGTTCCGTGTCCCATTGGGGGTCATCCTGCTGATATATGGTGCGGTCCGTGGGTACATGTGGCAGCGTAAACAGGCGCAAAGCGAAAACGAACAGTGAGGACTTCTGCATTTTCGTTCGGTGCCTTTGTAGCGGCGGTCGGCCTCATGTGTGGCGGATGCCACTCCCCTGGCCCAGATCCGCATAGGGACGATACACCGACCGCAGGAAAGATCCTGGTACTGGCGGATGTGGATTCCCGGCCCGTGATCAGCAAGGAATTGGAGATCTTCAGCAGCTTCTACCGCAAGGCGGAAGTGACCGTGAGGTACCTCAGCGAGGCTGATCTTTTGCAGGCGATGATGAACGACAGCGTGCGCTGCGTGGTGTCCTCCGTGGCGTACGGCCCCGATCAGCAGGCCGACTTCAGGGAACGGAAATTGAGCGCTTTGCCCGTGGTGCCCATCTATACCGATGCCATCGCCGTGGTGGTGAACAAGGCAAGTCCCATCGCGCGGCTGGACCTGCAGCAGATCAAGGCCATCTTGAACAGCGACACGACCGCTCTACGGGTGACGACCGATATGGAGAACTTCAGCACCATCGATCCCTTGCGGGCGGTGTTCGCCGGCAGTGGCAGCGGCGTGGCGCGGATGCTGATCGATTCCTTGCGTTTGAAGGGGATCCGCGGAGGTGCCTTGCCCGATGTGGGGAGCGTTGTCGAACAGGTCTCCCGCGACGTTCGGGCCATCGGTTTCATCCCCTTCGCGGCCATCAGCGATCTGGACAATGCGGACATGCGATCCCAGCGGGAGCAGGTGAAATTGCTTCCGATCGCATTAGCTTCGGACTCCGCTGCCATTCTCCCCAGCCAAAGCACCATCGCGGACGGCCAATACCCGCTCCGACGGACCATGAACATGCTGTTGACAGAGGGGAAAAGCGGTCTTGGCACTGGTTTTGTTTCCTTTGTCGCCAACCATAAAGGACAACGCATCATACTCAAGCTCGGCGTAGCCCCTATCACGGTGCCTCCGCGGAACATTAAGATCGTCCCCCACTAGATCAACCTTGGAATGAAGACCTTCCTGACAATAGGATCCATTTGTATCACTTTTGGTGCCTTTGCGCAATTGCCGGAAGCCATCAAGCTCACCGATAACGAGCAGTTCGAGAAAGCCACGGCCGTGTTTAAGCGTATCGTGGAAAGTTCCCCGACCAGTGGGGAGGCCTGGTTCTACTTAGGCGAGAACTACTTCGCCGAAGACCGTTCGGACAGTGCGGAAGCAGCCTATCGGAGAGGCATCCAGGTGAACCCGACGTATGCCCTGAACTACGCGGGTTTGGGCAAGGTGCTCCATGAGCAGGGGAAGGCCACCGAGGCTCAGGCCCAGTTCGCGAAAGCCACGGAAACCGCGGAGCTCAAGTCCAACAAATACAGTAAGGCACAGATCGCAGCCACCTACCGCGAAGAGGCCGAGGGTCTTGTGGCAGGCAAGCAACCGGATCACGCTGCCGCACTGGTGCTGATCAAAAAGGCCATCGACCTATACCCGAAGGACCCCGAGGCGTACATCCTGAAGGGGGACGTCCAGTTCGACCAGAACCCGCGCGATGGTTCGGCCCCGTTGGAGAACTACAAGCAGGCCATGCAGTTGGACCCCTTGAACGCGAAGCCCGTGGCGCGCAAGGCCTTCATGTACTACCGGGCGAAGAACTTCCCCAGCTCCATCGAGGAATACACCAATGCCATTACCCTGGATCCCGGCTTCGCTCCGGCCTACCGCGGCCGTGCGGAAGCCTACTTCATGGCGCGCGACTTCGACAAAGCCAATGCCGACATGCAGAAGTATCTGCAACTGAACAGCGGCAGCACCAGTGCCCGCGTGCGTAATGCACAGTTCCTTTTCTTGGTGAAGAAGTATGACGAGAGCCTGAGCGAGATCCAAGCGCTGGAGAACGAGGGTGTGAAGAACATGGTGCTGAAGCGTCTCAAAGCCTTCGACCTGACCGAAAAGGGCGATTTCGCGGCTGCGAACACCACCATGAAGGAGTACTTCGCCGAACAACCCGCCGACAAGGTGATCAGCTTGGACTATGAATACCAAGGGAAGATCTATCAAGGTCTTGCCAAGGACCTCGAAAAGAACCCGCCGATCACCATCGACTCGAACGGCACCGCCCAAGTGAACGGCGATGTAGCTCATTTTACGGGATCCACGCCGAACGCGGACGGCTCCACCACGGTGAACTTCAAGCTAATGCCCTACGACTCCCTTGCCGCCGAGATGTACCTGAAGGCCGCCCGTATGGACAAGGCCAAGGACTATCTCTATCTGGAAGCTGCGAAAGCATTCACTGATGCCAAAGCCTACGGAAAGGCCGTTTCCGCCATGCGGGAGAAGATCAACGGCGGAAAACCGGAGGTAAACGATTGGTACTACCTCGGCGCCATGGCGAACCGGGCCAAGATGTACCAGACCGCGGACAGTGCCTGGGCTGAGTACATCGCCAAGCAACCGAACATCTATCAGGGATACCTCTACCGGGCACGGGCCCGGGCGGGCATGGACACGGCCGAGGTGAAGACCTGGTCCGCCAAGCCCTATTACGAGGAGGTCATCCGCAAGATGAAGCCGGAGGAGCAGGACGGCCACAAGGCCGATCTGGAGGAAGCCTATAACTACATGGGCCTCTTTTACCTGTACAACGAGGCTGGCGTGGACCGGGCTATGGCCAAGTGCTGGTTCGAGAAAGTGAGCGCGTTGGGTGCGGGCACCAGCATCACCCAGCAGGTGAACGAAACCTTCCTGAAGATGAAGGAACTCAAGAACGTGGAACCGTCCGATTGTGAATTGCCATCGGTGCCGAAGTGAGCCTGCCAAGAAAGCCATATGCTCTAAGCCCCAAGCTTGGGGCTTAGAGCATATGGCCTGTAGATGTTCCTCCGAACCCGCATACGGAACGCTAACCAACGATGCCGCGCTGCGTATGAGCAGCCTATTTTCGCCACAGAAACAGCCCCCTCAAGAAAACGCCGCCGATGTACGACCTCATCCGTGATTTCCCCGACCATCTTCAAGAAGCCCTTTCCATCGGCCGCAACGCCAAGCTGGGTGCGCCGAGCGGATCGTACACCAACGTGGTGGTCACCGGCTTGGGCGGAAGCGGCATCGGAGGCCGGATCGTGGCACAGGCCGTGGCGGCGGAGGCCACTTGCCCCATCGAGGTGTACAGCAACTACTACTTGCCCGCCTATGTGGGCAAAGGCAGCTTGGTGATCGCGTGCAGTTACAGCGGGAACACCGAGGAGACCTTGGCCGCCATGGATCAAGCGTTAACCAGTGGCGCACGCGTGGTGTGCATCACCAGCGGTGGCACCATGTTGGAGACCGCCAAGGCGAAGGGTCTCGACCACATCGTGATCCCGGGCGGGAATCCGCCGCGCACCATGTTGGCCTATTCGCTCACCCAGCAGTTCTTTGTGCTAAAGCATTTCGGCATCATCAAGAGCGACTTTGAGACCTCCATCGCCCGTGCAGCGCAACAGTTGAAGTCCGGCCAGGAGGCGATCAAGGCCGAAGGCAAGGACCTGGCGGAAAAGCTTCATGGCAAACGCGCCATCATTTACAGCGAGGCCGCCACGGAAGCTGTGAGCATCCGCTTTCGGCAGCAGCTCAACGAGAACAGCAAGGCGTTGTGCTGGCACCATGCCATCCCGGAGATGAACCACAACGAGCTGGTGGGCTGGGCCGGTGGCGACAAAAGCTTGGCCGTGACGATCTTCCGACACAAGGACGATCACGAGCGCAGCCAGATGCGGATGGAGATCAACAAGGAGATCTTCGCCAAGTACACGCCGAGCATCTTCGAGGTCTGGAGCAAGGGCGATGATAGGCTCGGCCGTCAGTTGCACCTCATCCACCTTGGCGATTGGGCCAGCTGGTACCTCGCGGAGAAAAAGGGTGTCGACGCCACGGAGATCGGGGTGATCAACATGCTGAAGGGGAAGTTGGCTGAGGTGAAGTAGTTCCTCTTCGCAGTCATTGGTGCGATTCCGGGTCGAGGCCCGGAATGACATACGCTCTTGGAGAGGCCACTTGAAAATCGCACCCAGCGCGATTTTCAAGTGGCCTCTCCTCTCTTAGTTGTCACCCCGGCCCCCGGTCCGGGGTCGCGAAAAGATGCAGACGGTTTAACGAACCTACCTTGCCTGCCACATTCCATCATCATGCAATTCACCGCCACCCAGATCGCTGAACTTCTTCAAGGAACCGTTGAAGGGGATCCTCAAGCCAAGGTCACGCGCCTGTCCAAGATCGAGGAAGGCGGCGCGGGTTCGCTTTCTTTTCTGGCCAACCCGGCCTACACGCAATACGTCTACGGCACCACGGCCTCGGTTGTGATCATCGGCAAGGACTTTCCGCTTGACAGCACCGGTGAAGACAACCCTCGTGCGCGTGGCCGATGCACAAGGAGCCTTTGCAAAGGTGCTGGAGATGTACGACCAGATCAAACGGAACAAGAAGGGCATATCCCCCCAAGCGGTGATCTCCGAGGGGGCCAACCACGGGGAGAACTGCTACATCGGACCACTGGCCTTCATTGGCGAGAACGCGCGCATTGGCAACAACGTGAAGATCTATCCACAGAGCTACATCGGCGACAATGTTTCGATCGGCGACAACACCACCATTTATGCCGGCGTGAAGATCTATTCGGACTGCGTGGTGGGCAAGGAATGCATCATTCACAGCGGCACGGTGATCGGAAGTGACGGCTTCCGCTTTGCCACCGGCCCGGACGGCGGGCAAAAGATCCCGCAGATCGGCAACGTGGTGATCGAGGACGAGGTGGAGATCGGCGCTAACTGCGCGATAGACAGAGCAACGCTGGGCAGCACCATCCTGCGCAAAGGCGTCAAATTCGACAACCTGATCCACATCGCGCACAACGTTGATGTGGGGGAGAACACCTACTACGCGGCGGGTGGCGTGGTGGCGGGCAGCACCAAGATCGGAAAGAACTGCATGTTCAGCGGACAGGTGGGCATCATCGGGCACCTGAAGATCGCCGACGGCACCATCATCGCGGCACAGAGCGGCATCAGCAAGGACACCAAGGCGGGCGAGAGTTACATGGGCTCACCGGCATGGGAAGCGAGCAAATACCGCAAGAGCTACATCCATTTCCGGAACTTGGAGAAGCTGGTGGGGAGAGTGGAGAAGTTGGAGAAGAAGGAATAAGGTTTACAGCAGAGGTACAGAGTACAGGGTACCGAGTACCGGGTAAAATGCCGTTAACGGCGTCGATTACTCGGTACCCTGTACCTGATACCCTGTACCATTTAACTCAGTACACGATCAACCGCGGTTCGCTCATCTCCTCCATTGCGTACTTCAGCCCTTCGCGGCCCAGGCCACTGTCCTTGATGCCACCGTACGGCATGCTGTCGATGCGGAAGCCCGGGATACTGTTGATGATGACACCGCCGACCTCCAGCTCCTCGTGGGCCTTCTTGACGTGATCGAAGTTGTTGGTGAACACCCCCGCCTGAAGGCCGTAGTTGCTGTCGTTCACGCGGGCGATCGCTTCGGCGAAGTCCTTCACCGGCTCCACGATGGCGATGGGCCCGAAGACTTCCGCGCAGTCCACCTTCATGGAATGCTCGGTGCCGGTGAGCAGCGTCGCCGCGAAGACATTACGGTCCGCATCAACCGGTTTTCCGCCGGCAAGTAGTTCGGCACCGCCTTTCACTGCTTCATCGAGCCAAGAACCGATGCGCTCGAAGTGGCCATTGTCGATGATCGGTCCTACGGATACCGCAGCGTCGGCGGGGTCGCCGGCCTTCAATGCTTTGTATTCTTTCACCAGCAGGTCGCGGAATTTTTCAAACTCGGGCTTCACCACGAAGATGCGCTGGGTGCTGATGCAGGTCTGGCCCGCGTAGAGGTTGGCGCCCATGGCCACGCTCTTGGCGGCGGCGGCGAGGTCGGTGCCTTCGTCGATGATCACGGCCGCATTTCCGCCGAGTTCCAGCGCCACTTTCTTCTTGCCGCAGATCGCCTTCAAGTGCCAACCCACCTTGTCGCTTCCGGTGAAGCTGAGCATGGCCACGCGCTCATCCTTCACCAAGAGTTCCGCGACCGGATTGCCGCAAAGCAGCACGCTGAAAGCGCCCTTCGGCCAGCCGATCTCTTCCATCATCGAAGCGAGGGCCAATGCGCTCAACGGCGCTTGTGGCGCAGGCTTAAGTACTACGGGACAGCCCACGGCCATCGCCGGAGCCACTTTGTGCAGCACCAGGTTCAGCGGGAAGTTGAACGGCGTGATCGCGCCGATGACACCGATCGGGAAGCGCTTGGTGAAGGCCGTTTTCCCGGCACCGGCACCGAAGTCGATGGGTGTTATTTCACCACTGAACCGGAGCGCCTCGGCTGCGGCAGTGCGCACGGTGGTGACGCAGCGTGCGATCTCTCCCTTGGCGTAGCCAATGGGCTTTCCGCCTTCCTGCACGATCAGCGTCGCGAGCTTATCCGCACGCTTCTCGATCAGCTTGGCGAGTGCCTCCAGCTTTTCGCTGCGTTCGCCTGCGCTCAGCTTATGTACGGCTGCGCGGCTGGCATATGCGGCGGCGATGGCCTCCTCCATCTGCTCCGCAGTGGCGTGCGGGATCCGCGCCAGCTCGGTGCCGTGGTACTTGTCCACCACGGTGTTGAAGCTTCCGTCACCATCCTTTTTCCAGACGCCGTTGATGTAGTTGGCAGGAGTGTACGGCCCGTGCTGCTCAGTGACTTTTTCCGAGGAGGTGATCGTGTTCGACATGGTGCAAATTTACCACTGCGGGGTGGGCTTTTACCGCAAAGAGCGCAAAGGGTATGCGAAGGTCGGAACCGCAACGTTCGCTACGAGCGCAACGAAAAGCAGATCCTTTTTGACCGTTCGATGCGCACGAATTCGGATCTTTGCCCCCCGAACATCATTCATGCCTACACTCCGTTTTCATTGGGATTTTCTCGGGCCGGACGCCCAAACCACGGCCGAGCACTTTTGCCGCCATGTGGTGGAATTCTGCGCAGCCAACGGCATTGCGGAGCCGCGCACCTTTACCACTATGGTGCAAGGCCGTTGCGTGGCCTCGCTGGAATGCGACGAGAAGCACATGCTCGTAGTGCGTGACCGGCTGCGCCCGAAGCGTGCCGAGCGATCAGCGGATTAGCTGATCTCGCACATCAGCTGATCTACCTTTCCCGTCACTTCATCGCCCAGCGCAGCACACGCTCTTTCCAACCGGAATAGGGCGGGTACTGGATGCCCGGTTCCGGCAGTGATCCGGCGCGCACAATGCCTTTGTGGTGGCTGAAGAGGTCAAAGCTGCGCTTGCCGTGGTAGCGTCCCATGCCGCTGGTGCCCACGCCACCGAACGGTAGTTCCGTATTGCCGAAGTGCAGCAGGCAATGGTTGATGCACCCGCCGCCGAAGGCGATGCGTTCCGTGAAATAGCGCTGAGGTTTTTCGCTTTTGCTGAAGACATAGAGCGCCAGTGGCGTGGGATTCCGGCGCACGATCGCGAGCACCTCCTCTGGTTCGTTCCACGGGATCACCGGTAGGACAGGTCCGAAGATCTCCTCCTGCATCACGGAGCTGATGAGCGAAACATCCGTGAGCACGGTGGGTGCGATGTAGCGCTCCGTTGCATCATGCTGGCCGCCAATAATGATGTGACCATCGCCGAGATATCCCTTCACACGCTCGAAGTTTTTGCCATTCACCAGCCGTGCGAAATGCGGGCTTTGCAGCGGCTCCTTGCCGTAAAATTTCCCGGAGTGCTTGGCAAAGGCAAAGAGGAAGGGGTCCATCACGGAAGCATGGACCAAAGCATGATCGGTGGCGATGCAGGTCTGGCCGGCGTTGAAGAACTTGCTCCATGCGATGCGCTTCGCCGCTTGGTCGATGTTGGCCTTCCGGTCCACGATGGCGGGGCTTTTTCCACCGAGCTCCAAGGTGACGGGCGTAAGCTGCGGTGCGGCCTGCGACAGGATCTTCCGGCCCACGGCGGTGCTTCCAGTAAAGAAGATGTGGTCAAAATTGATGGCGTCGATCAACGGTGGGACCACCGCGCTGCCGGGGCCTTGCACCACCAGCACATGATCTTTCCGGAAGGCCTCTGTGATCATCTGCTCCAGCACCTTGGCGGTCTGCGGAGCTTCATTGCTGGGCTTCACCACCGCGCAGTTCCCAGCGGCGATGGCGCCCACAAGCGGTGAAAGCGCGAGCACCACGGGATAGTTCCATGGGGAGATGATGAGCACCACGCCCAACGGTTGCGGATGGATGGAACTGCTTGCGGGCCATAGGCTTATTGGCGTTGATACGTCTGTATGCCGCATCCACTCGCTCAGGTTTTCCAGCGCATCGTTGATCTCCGCATAAACGATCCCGATGTCCGCCATGTAGGCCTCGAAGCGTGGCTTGCGCATGTCGGCGTGCATGGCGTTGAGCAACGCTTCCTCGTACTTCTTCAAGGCACGCTTCAGGGCCTTCAGGGCATCGCGGCGGGCGTGGTATGGCCGTGTGGCGTCGCTGTCGAAACAGGTGCGCATGGCGGCCAGTTCATTGGTCCGGAACGCGGATGTGGCTGATGTGGAATCCATGGTTTGGGGTCGTGCCAAGGTAACCGGTCAGCGATGCTATGCCGCCAGAATGAAATCTTCTCCCTCCACCATTCCCCGCGACACGAGGAACTCCGCAATGCGATCACCCGTGCCGCGCTGTGAAATGAAGGAAACGATGAACGCTTCGCCGGAAGCCGGAAGCTCGCCGTGCGGGATGAATTCATAGCCCGGAACAACGCGTGGCTTCACATCGGTGAAGGCGTGGACCGTGATGCCTTCCGCCTCCAGCATCCGGGCGCGATCCCGGCACATCATACTGGTGCCGGCGATGATGACGGGACGGTTGTTCAACTTCAACTTCCGCTTCAGCCACTTGGCCAACCACTTCGCCTTGGTGGTGAAGAAAGCACCCACACTGTAGTTGGCATGCGTGCGGCTGAGCCGTTGCGCATGGTCATACCACGTGAGCAGTTCCTCCGGCAGCTTCGCGAAGCGCACCCCGGCGTCCATCCAGCGCAGCCAGAGCTCATGATCCTCGGGCAACGGACCGGCATCGTAGCCGCCATGTTGTTCAACCAGTTCGCGGCGGAACATTACGGTAGGGTGTGCGAGCGGCGCGTCTACGAAGCGCTTCACGTAGTGCTCAGGAGGTGTGAGGATGCCGTTCTGCCACTGTGTGAACCAGCGCATGCCACTGCTTTTTTCCACGGTTGTATTGAAAGTCGTTCGCGTTCCCAGCACACTGATATCCGGATGCGTGTCCAGAAATGCGACCTGCTTCGCAAAGCGTTCCGGATGACTGATGTCGTCGGCATCCATGCGGGCGATGTAGCGGCCTTGGGCATGGGCTAACCCTGTATTGAGCGCGTGCGCGATGCCGACATTCGGTTCTTCGATCAAGCGGATGCGATCATCCTTCCCGGCCCATTGCTTGGCGATCGCAGTGCTTTCGTCCGATGATGCGTTGTTGGTCAGGAACAGCTCCCATTCCGTGAAGCTCTGTGCGGCGATGCTTGTGATAGCGGGATCCAACGTTGGGGCCGCGTTGTGGAAGGGGAGGAGGACGGAAATGATGGATCGCAACTTCATCATCGATCATCCTGCACCGCCAATCCCTTCAACACCACCTCCGCCTTTTTCGCGCCGATCTCCGCCACCACTTCTTCACTCGCGGCCTCGCGGATGCCCTTGATGGAGCCGAAGCGCTTGAGCAGTTTCTGCGCGGTGCCGGGGCCGATGCCGGGGATGTCCTCCAGCGCGGTGCGCACGGTGCGCTTGCTGCGCTTGCCGCGGTGGTGCGTGATACCGAAGCGGTGCGCCTCGTTGCGCATGTGCTGGATCAATCGCAGACTGGTGCTGCGCTTGTCGATGTAGAGTGGATAGGGGTCTCCGGGGAAGAAGATCTCCTCGAGGTTCTTCGCGATGCCGACCAGCGCGATCTTTCCGCGCAGGCCAAGGCTGTCGAAGACGTTGAGCGCGGCGTGCAATTGGCCCTTGCCGCCGTCGATCACCACCAATTGCGGTAGCGCTGAATCCTCGGTGATCAAACGGGCGTAACGCCTCTTCACGGCCTCTTCCATGCTGGCGAAATCGTCCGGGCCTTCCACCGTGCGGATGTTGAAGTGGCGGTAATCCTTTTTGCTGGGTTTGGCGTCCTTGAAGACCACACAGGCGCTCACGGGGTCGGTGCCCTGGGTGTTGCTGTTGTCGAAGCACTCGATGTGGCGCGGCAGCTCGCTGAGGCGCAGGTCCTGCTTGAGCTGTTCGAGGATGCGGTCGGCGGCGGCCTCGGAATCCACCAGAGCTTCCTGCTTCTGCTTGTCCAGCATGAAGTACTGCGCGTTGCGCGAGCTGAGGTCCAGCAGGTGCTTTTTATCTCCGCGCTGGGGAATGGTGAAGTGCAGTCCCGGCATTTCGATGCCCGGGTCCATGGGCACGACGGCCTCGGGCGCGTTGCTGCGGTAGCGCTGGCGTAGTTCGGCGATGGCGAGTTGCAGCACCTCGTCATCAGGCTCGTCCAGCTTGCGCTTCAGTTCGATGGTGATGCCATGCACGACGGCGCCGTCTATCACGCGCAGGTAGTTCACGAAGGTGCTGAATGTGTTGCGCGCCAGCCCGTACACGTCCACGTCGCCGATGTCCGGGCTCACCACGGTGCTGCGGGCCTGGTACTTCTCCAACTGCTCGAGCTGGTCGCGCACCTCCTCCGCCTCTTCATATTCCAGCTTTTCGGCATGGGCATGCATCTGCTCTTTCAGCAGCCGCACCACGCCGCTGATGCGCCCTTTCACCAATTGCCTGGCCTGTGCGACGTTGGCGTTGTACTCCGCTTCGTCCTGCAATCCTTCGCAAGGGGCCCTGCAGTTGCCGAGGTGGTATTCCAAACAGCGCTTGTACTTGCCCTTGGCGACGTTCGCCGGGCTGAGGTCGTAGTTGCAGGTGCGCAGCTTGTACAGCTTATGTACGAGCTTCAGGAGGGTCCGCATGGCGCGCACCGAGGCGAAGGGGCCGAAGTACTCCGAGCCGTCGTCCTCGGGGTTGCGCATGCCCTCGATGCGCGGGTAGTGCTCATTGCGGATGCGGATCCACGGGTAGCTCTTGTCGTCGCGCAACAGGATGTTGTAGCGAGGCTGGTATTCCTTGATCAGCGAACTCTCCAGCAACAACGCGTCGTAGGGCGTTTCCACCACGATGGTGCGCAGGTCGGTGATGTGGCTCACCAGCACCCGCGTCTTGCCGTCGTGGTGGTTCTTGACGAAATAGCTGCCCACGCGGCTCCTGAGACTGGTGGCCTTACCGACGTAGAGGATCTTGCCGTCGCTGTCCAAGAACTGGTACACCCCGGGCTTGTTGGGAAGCAGGGAGACCTTGTCACGGACGTTTAAAGGAGCAGGCATGGGCACGGCAAAATTACGGAGGGCTTTACCGGGAAGGGTTATTAACTGCAACGAGCGCAACGTCCGCAACGGAATGCAGGGGTGTTTACCGCAACGTTCGCAACGGAGATGCAACGAAGCGTGAAGTAGCCCGACCCTATCGTGCTTTGCTCATTTTCAGGCGTTGCGTCCGATGCGAGCGTTGCGGTTGACCTATCCGCTCTCCACGATTAAAGCATTTCAATCCGACCTTTGCGGTGTGAGAACGATCCATTTCAAGGACCTTGGTCCCATCGATTACGCCATTGCGTGGGACTATCAGAAGGAGCTTTTCCAAGCCACCATTGCTCGTAAGGTAGCCAATCGGGAGCTGCCTTTGGAGCAACAAACGCCCACGGAAGATCACCTCCTGTTCTGCGAGCATCCGCACGTGTACACGTTGGGCAAGAGCGGCAAGGCGGCGCATCTCTTGTTGAACGAGGAGGGTTTGCGCCGAGAAGGAGTTCAGTTCTTTCCGATCGACCGCGGCGGCGACATCACCTACCACGGCCCAGGCCAGATCGTGGGCTATCCCATCTTCGACCTCGACCACCACTTCACCGATGTACACCGTTTCCTGCGCACCTTGGAAGAGGCGGTGATCGGCACGCTGGAGGCCTACAAGATCAAAGCGGGACGGATCGATGGCCTCACCGGTGTATGGCTCGATGGCGACGATCCCGCCAAAGCCCGGAAGATCTGCGCGTTCGGCATCAAGGCCAGCCGCTGGGTCACCATGCACGGCTTTGCGTTCAATGTGAACACGGACCTGAGCTACTTCGACCACATCGTTCCTTGTGGCATCACGGACAAGGGCGTCACCTGCATGGCGAAGGAGCTTGGCGGGCTGCTGGACATGCAGGGCGTGAAGGACCGGCTGAAGCTGGAGCTGGCGGACCTGTTCGACGTGGAGCTGGTGTGAACCGGTAAGCTCAGAACATCCGCACGATGATCAGTTTGTCCAATCGCTTGAAGACGCTGTCCGCGGTGAGCAAAGGGATATTCAAATGCAATGCGGTTGCTGCGATGTTCGTGTCGGCGAGCACCCGTTCACCGATCATCGCGCCATGTCCTCATTTCTTCGAGAGTAACGTTTGCGAATGATGGCACCATTCCCTCGAACTTCTTCGCGTCTTACAACTTGATCAGGCGGGATGAACGCTTGACCCGAGGTGTTTTTCCGGGCTTGCGCTTTTTTGACTTTCCAAGGTCTTTCCCATGCCACTAAGATAGTCGGTACGTCCGGTTCACGCGCCAACAGCTATTTTTCGGACCGCAACATTCCCCCCATGCGCACCATTCATAAAATTCTCCTTTGGCTCGTCGGCATCATCGCGGTGCTGATCGCCCTGTTCTACATCACCGGCAACGGCCACATCGTGAAGGGTGTGCGCTTTACCTACCTCATGGGGCGTAGCGGGCCGGAGATCGATGACCGGGATTTCTTCGCTTCCAACATCATCCCCGCGGATGACCCGCAGCCATGGCCGAAAAGCCCGCGCTATGGCAAGCTGTCGCTCACCGATCAACAGATCATCGCGCTCCAAAAGCTGAACACGGTGGGTTTCGTGGTGATCAAGGACGACAGCCTGCTCTTCGAGGATTATTTCGAGGGCTGGCGCGACGACTCCGTGAGCAACAGCTTCAGCGTGGCGAAGAGCTACATCAGCGTACTGGTGGGCATTGCGATGAAGGAGGGCAAGATCCCCGACCTGCATGCACATGTGGGCCAGTACTTGCCGGAGTTCGACACCTTCGATGAATGCCACAAGAAGATCACCTTGTGGAACCTGCTCACCATGAGCACCGGCCTGGACTGGAGCGAGAGCGGCGCCAGCCCGTTCAGTGACAACGCCAAGGGCTACTACGGAAGTGATGTGAGCCGATTGGCGATGGACCAGCCCTGCCGCGAAGAGCCGGGCCAGGAATTCGACTACATCAGCGGCAGCACGCAGATCATGTCCGACGTGTTGCAGAAGATCTACGGCATGCCGCTGAACGACCTGGTGCGGGAGAAGATCTGGAAGCCGCTCGGCGCGGAGCACGACGCCTATTGGGGCAAGGACCGCAAGGATGGCGACTTCAAGGCGTTCTGTTGCCTGTATGCCACTGCGCGCGACTTCGGCCGCATCGGGCAGTTATGGTTGGACAGCGGCATGTGGAAGGGCGCCCGCATCGTTCCGGAGGAGTACTGGAAGGCGTCGATCACACCTGCGAAGCTGATGGACAAGGGCGAACCCAACGACCGCTACGGCTACTACTGGTGGCTCGCGACCGTGGACGGTATGCCGATGTACTACTGCCGAGGCTACCATGGCGAGTACGTGGTGGTGATCCCGCAAGAGCGCCTGATCATGGTGCGCACCGGGATGAAATGGGAGGAGCACAACGACGTCGGGCACCCGAAGGACGTGTTCCAGTACACGGAGATCGCTCGAGCGGTAGCGGCTGAGAAATGAGCTCTGAAGAGTTTGCCACAGAGGCACAGAGACACGAAGAAATGCGAAATTTGAACTGAACGGCCCCGTCCCCGCTGGTACCGACCCTCATCTGCTATTCACATCCCCGTGCTCCTCTGTGCCTCCGTGCCTCTGTGGTGTAGAACCTCAAACCTCAAACCTTAACCCCTCACCATGCGCGCCGACCATGTGAAAGACCTCAGCAAGATCCTCTTCCTGGACATCGAGACCGTGCCTGCCGTACGTGAGTTCAATGAATTGGACGAACGCACCGCGAAGCTCTTCGGCGACAAGACGCGCTTTGAGCAGGAACGCAGCGGGAAGACGGCGGAGGAGGTTTATGGTGACCGGGCAGGAATATTTTCCGAGTTCGGGAAGATCATTTGCATCGGTGTGGGCGGGCTGAAGCGGGAGGGCGGCGGCCACGCCATGCGCGTCACCTCGTTCCATGGTGATGATGAGCGGGATGTGCTGCATCGCTTCGTGGACATGCTCAACAAGAACTACAGCACCGACGACCACTGGTTGTGCGGCCACAACGGCAGGGAGTTCGACTTTCCGTGGATCGCGCGGCGTTGCATCGTACATGGCATCAAGCTGCCGAAGCTGCTGGACGTGGGCGGATTGAAGCCGTGGGAAGTGGGCTTTTTGGACACCATGAACATGTGGAGCTTCGGGGACCGCAAGAACTTCACCTCGCTGGCGCTGCTCACCCACATTCTCGGCATCCCCACACCGAAGGACGACATCTCCGGTGCGGACGTGGCGCGTGTGTACTACGCCGACAAGGACCTTGAGCGCATTGCCACCTACTGCAAAAAAGACGTGGTGGCCACCGCGCAACTGTATCTGCGGTTACGCGGGGAGGCGACAGTGAAGGAGAAGGATATTGCGTTGGTGTGACCTTCGTGCAGCCCCCGAAGCTCCACCTGTATTCCGTTTTACTTTCGCCGCGTGAAGAGCTTCCTGCGCATCATCGGTGCCCTGACCATACTCGTGGCCGTGGGGCTGGTTGTCTGGCAATGGATGACCTCCGCACAGCAAGGTGCCGTGAAGGACCGCGTGAAGTTGCTGATCGGCAGCAATCCGCGCAATATCAGTGGTACCTTGCCTACCGCTGGCGCTGCGAGGCTGACCAAGGAAGGTGGCCTGATCACGGGGGATGAAGCCCCCTTTGCCTTTGCCGCCGGCCCATGGTCCACCGTGAAGTTCGACCTTGATGGCAGCACCATCCGCCCCAACCTGCGATTCGACTTCGAGGTGCCTTCCACGGCGGATACCGCGCGTCTTTCCCGCAAGTGGTCGCATGGAGGGGAACGCTCCTACCGAATGGCACCGGGCGATGACTATTCCCCCGCAGTGCGGCGGCGCGTGCAGGACGTGGCCACCACCTTGTCCGCCGTGGAGGTCGGCTTTTGGATGTGGTCGCATTCGCATAAAACGCTCGTCACGGCCGTGGTGTCCATCGACCGGGGAAGCAAGCAGGTCGCTTGGTTCGGGAAGGACCTGCCGGCGGACACCGGCGCAACACGGGGCAGCAGGCTCAACTGCAGCTTCCTGATGCGCGACCTGCCGTTGGAGCCTACGGACATCATTTCGGTCTACTTCTGGAAGCGCGGCGGGGAGGAGGCGTTCGTGGACGACATTGACCTGTACTTCCACAGCGCTGAAGTGCCCGGCCGGACAGGAGGGACGGCGTTCGCCTTGGACAGCATGGGCGTGGGCGGCCTTGTCCCGTTAGGTTATGCGACCGTGTCGGTGACGGAGGTGCCCGTGGATACGGTTCGCTTTCAGGCAGGTGGCACCGCATTGAACACTACCGAGGCCGCTGTGCCCATCGGAGGCA
This sequence comes from uncultured Flavobacteriales bacterium, assembly GCA_963706125.1. Taxonomy (GTDB): domain Bacteria; phylum Bacteroidota; class Bacteroidia; order Flavobacteriales_F; family PHOS-HE28; genus PHOS-HE28. The sequence continues at coordinate 571,647 of CAVPLQ010000002.1, read as the reverse complement.
CTGACAAACAATGGCGCTTCGTCCCGCAGGAAGGAGTGGCCTATCTGATCGATGCGGACGGAACGCCCATCGCGATGCTCCGGCCTTGGTCGGCGACATCGGGCACGGACATCACGCACTTCGATCGGGTGGTGGCCGAGCGGAAGCCTCAAGGGATCCTGCTCACCGGCTTCGACGTGGACAACGAGGACGGCAAGGACCGGATCAGCTCCTCCCCCGCACCTCAAGCCATGATCCTCGAACTTGCACCCCGCTGATGAAGGCTCTGCTCTGGCTCACACCCCTGTTGTTGCTCGGCTGCTCCGACGGTGGCCGCTCAGGCCTTGGCGGAGTGGACCGTTTCGAGGTGCTCACGAACTGGCATTCCGAGGGGGCGGACGGGGAGAAGGTCATCGCCATGGATTACACCGATGCGATCGACAGCGGGTTCACGATCCCTTCGGCTCATCAGTTGGAGAGTGGGCGCTTCACCTTTTCGTTCACCGTTACGGACACCCTTGGAAAGGGCCGCGCGTTCAAGTACAAGCTCTACTACCGGAACGGATCGTACAAGATGAACGAGACCTTGCCGGAAGGTGGGCAGCACCCACTGGCGGAAGAGAATTTCTATGGCAGTTGGGAGAACGCGTCGGAAGGCTTCCGCACCACGGCGCGCACCATTGGGCACGATGCGCTGAAGGTGGAGGATAGTTTCCGGATCCATGGTGATCCGCGCGACGAGGAGCGCTTCGTGCAGGACGGTAGGCGGCTCCGCTGGGCGCGGAACCCGCGGGTGGGCGAGTACTCCTTTCTGCTGGTAGTAGTGCCTGAGGATGCCATCGCCGCCGCCGGGATCCCGGAAGCGGTGGCGCGGATCAATGAACAGGAGAACGGTCATTTCATCGAACCGTACTGGTATTTTCTCCACGGCCCCGGTGCGAAACTTCCGCAAGTGACCGTATTGGAGGCGAAGGAACGCTTGAAGGTGAGCGCGCGTCCTCCTTTGGGGGCCGGGATCTATGTCGAGGAGACGGAGGGCATTTCCAAGGGAGCGTTCAGTGATAGGTGCGGGCAGACGGAGGAGCTGCGCAAACAGGCGCCTTTTAAGCAGTTCATTCATTACGTGGACCCTTCCACACGCTTCGAGAACATCCCGTTGATCGCGGATGTGCTCGGCAATGCATACACCCCGGAAGACCACGACTTCAACCGCAGCTTCTTCCCGGAGAACAGGATGGTCGCCTTGCGGCCCATGACCACCCGGATGCCCTGCGAGACCGTGCGCTCCAACCCGAAGAACAATACCATCGAGCTGCGCAATCCTGCCTCCACGCCCAACGACCTGCGCAAGGAGAACGTGGGTGTCCGCTCGCGCAGTGGGTTGATGTACGGCAAGTATTCCATCAAGTGCAAGCTCACGCCGTTGTTGAACGACTCGGACATGTGGGTGGGGCTCACCAACGCCATCTGGCTGATCTACCAAGGCGCGCCGGGGAACCACCGCCGCATCTGCGCCAAGGACGGTTTCCTGGAAAACTATTACGGCGGAGAACAGGACAAGCGCGTGCCGCAGGTGGATTATGCGGAGATCGACTTCGAGATCCTGAAAACGCCGCTGTACTGCCCCGATGCGACCTTCCCGCCACTGCGCCCGCAACAGGTGGCTGTAGCCGGGAACCGCGCCAGCTGGCAGCGGCCTAAGGGGGGCGGCATCCCCAAGGGCATGATCACCGTGGCCTGCACCAACTGGGACATGGCTTGCCACTCGCCCATCAATTTCGCATCCGGCTGCAGCGGCATCACGCACAACGGACAGACCCACCTCAGCCAACGCTGGGACGACAATTACCGGGCGCTCACCCAGAAAGTATTCGAGCCGGACGCCGAGCTGTTCCGTGGCGACCACTACTGGTTCCAGATCGATTGGAAGCCGGAGTCCGTTACCTGGCGTATCGGACCGGAACTCGACCAATTGCGGGAAGTGGGCTACATGGACAGCACCATTACCTCCATCAGTGATGTGCAAATGCAGTTGATCGTAACGCAGGAATTCCACAACACCAAGTGGTGGCCGGGGTCGCCTTACGACCAAGGCTATATTCCATTTGCGGCGAAGGACTATACGGGTGTCATCCAGGAAGTGATCATTGAATGATGCGCATGAAACATCGTGGGTTTTGGATCACAGTGACGCTCTCAACGCTTTTGTTGTTCCTGTACTTCGGCAGTGTGCTGCGCGCACCGGGCCATTACATGTTCAACACCGACGGCGATGGCATGAAGAACTACTTCAGCTTCGCTTGGCACGTGGAACACGACACATCGCTCACGACATTCTCCGGCATGAACTATCCCTTCGGGGAGCACATCGACTATCCGGACGCGCAGCCGCTGCAGAGCAATGTGTGGCGTGGGCTGTGCAAGGTGTTTCCCGCATTGATGCCTCACACCGTGGCGGTGATCAACCTGATGATGCTGCTGAGCATCGTGCTGTGCGCGGTGTTCCTCTACTGGGTCCTGCGCGAGCTTTCCGTTCCCGAAACGTTGGCCGTGGTATTCGCCGTGTTGATCTCCTTCATGGCACCACAGGTACTGCGCGGCACACAGGCGCATTATGCCTTGGCCTATGGTTGCTGCATACCGAGCGCCATTTGGCTGATGTTGCGACAATGGCGCAGCGCACGCCCCGATGGTTGGGCGATCGCCATGCTGCTATTGCTGGAGATGTGGTTGTTCACCCATGTCTATCTCGGCTTCATTGCGGCGGTACTGGTACTGCTGTGCGGTTTGCTCGCGTGGGTCTTCCGGGCAGCACGGCGCCGCAATGCGCTCGGCATGGTGCTCGCGCCCATGGCATCGTTGCTGCTTTTTCTGCTCTGGCAGAAACTGACGGACACTCATGATGGACGCACGCTTCATCCCACCGGTTTCTTCACCTATCAGATGAGCTTCTCCACGCTTTTGGCACCGGACCAGCTCTTCGCCTCGCCACTCTGGACCAAGGTGATCGGCCTGCCTGTGTACCGGTTGGCGGAAGGTTGGGCCTACATCGGCCTCGGTACCATGTTGGTCTTCACGGTCCTGCTTGTGGTGCTCATTCGAAACTTGTTGAGGGGAAGTGCGCGCTCCTTGATCAGCGAAGTTTTCCCGGCACGTATGGCGATCATGGTGGCTGCGGGGGGGCTGATGCTCGTGTTCGCATTCGGGCTGCCCTTCGATCCGTGGTTCAAGGGTTGGTTATGGTATACCCCGGTGATCGGCCAGTTCCGCGCACCGTCGCGCTTTGGATGGGCGTTCTATTTTGTGATCACGATATGGGCGGCACGCACCGCTTGGGTGCTGTGGCGGCGTGCCGGACCGGGAGGGATGCGTTATGCGGCCACGGGGATGATCGTGTTGACCATCGCGCTTTTTGCCAACGATATGCACTACATGAACCGCTACGTGGCGAAGCGCATCGTTGAGCAGCCCAACTACTTCGATATCGATCAGCTGCCTTCGGATATGAAGGCCGTGGTCATAGCGGCCAAGAAGGTGCATGCCAAGGCCTTGGTCACGTTGCCCTACTTCCATAACGGCGGAGAGGAGCTCATGGTCCTTGCGGACGGACCGGGATTGCTCGTGGGCCAAATAGTGGCGCAGCATACAGGGTTCCCGCTGATGACCTCCTCGCTCACGCGCACGGGATTGGAGGAGGTGCGCGAATTGATCCAGGGCATGGGACCGGACTGGTACCCGAAGGCGATCGCTTCGCGGTTCTCGCCCACCGACACGATCCTGATCATCCTCTCGGGAAGTCCGCTGGACCGGTACGACCAGTCCACCGCCTCGCACGCGTATGAACTGATGAAGAGCGGCCCCTACACCCTGATGGCCATCACCGCCAAGGTGATGTTCGCGGATCGGGCCGCAGAGCTCGTGGAGCAATTCAATACCGAGCGCGACGAGTTCCATCACAGCGGGGATTGGTACTTCAGCAAGCCGGACACCTTCCTGGTCATCGATGGGTTCGAAACGCTGAAGTCCACACATGTCCGCACGGGCAGCGGCGCGTTTTCCGGACTGAAGAGGGATTTCAATGTGATCGCGATGCTGCCCGCCCATGTCATGGATACCGGGGTCACCTACCTCGCGTCCTTCTGGTATTATAACCGGGGCCCCATGCGTTGTTTTGCAATGGTCGGTATCGACGACTTTGATCCTGCGACCGGCAAGGGAGCATGGAATTATTACACCGACCCCCGTTTTGCACGGACCATCGTGGGCGATTGGTCCATGGTGGAACTCCCTTTCCGCAGTGGCGGGATGAACCACGAACTGAAGCTGTTCGTCAGCGGGCAGCCCTATGACCACGACAGCATCTGGGTGGACGACCTCAGCGTACGCGTGGCGGACGTGGACGTTTACCGCGTGGACAGCTTGTCCGGGAAGCTCTGGTACAACGGCAACTGGATCGTTCCATGAGCACGGAGCGCAAATGGTCGCTCTTCGTTGCGCTCGTCGTCCTCGTTGCAGGCTTCTTGTCCTTTCTCGGGCACAACGGTCACATCCTGGGAACGATGCAGGCGCACACGAGCGACCCTTTGGGCTACTACCAGTTCCTGCCGGGAGCGTTCATCCATCACGATCTGCTGGGGCTGCCTTATGTGCATATTCTGGAGGGCGGATCCCGGTTAAGCCTGTTCAACATCGGTGTGGCCTACATGCAGGCCCCGTTCTTTCTGGTGGCGCATGCGCTGTGCCTGGGCGGTTTGGCAGCGCCCAACGGATACACTTGGCCATACGCGGTGGCGATGGGCATTGCCGCAGCGGTATATGTGGCCTGTGGCTGCGGCTTATTGGTGAACGTCCTCGGCAAGCGGTTCGGATACGGTATTGCGGCGGTTGCGGTGCTCCTTCTTTTCGGCTGCACCAACCTCTACTACTACACGGCGATGGAGCCGGGCATGTCCCACGCCTTCTCCTTCTTCCTGTTCACGGTGCTGCTGTGGGGAACCGTGCGGATGCAAGAGGCGCCAAGGTCCCGCACGGCGATCCTGATGCTGGTGGCCAGTGCAATGATCGTACTCGTGCGCCCGGCGAACGTTGTTGCCTTGGCCGTTCCACTGCTCTACGGCGCTGCCGGTCCAAGGGCGGTATGGGCCCGCATCCAGTGGCCGTTTGGGAACCTGCGCACATTCGGCATCGGAACCTTCCTCTGTTTGCTTTTGGTGGCACCCCAACTATGGTATTGGCACGCGGTAACGGGGAAGTTGCTCGTCTTCACATATGGTACGAAGGGTGAGGGCTTTTTCTGGTCGCATCCGCATTTGTGGGACGTGCTGTGGCATCCATGGAACGGCTGGTTCCTGTACTCACCGGTGATGCTTTTCGTGATGGCGGCGTTGATGTACATGGCCTTCCGGGGATCGGAAGGAGCACGCCCGGTCCTGTTGGTGTGGCTGATCGCGTGGTACATCATCGCCTCTTGGTGGAGCTGGTGGATGGGCGGGGCCTTTGGCCATCGGGGCTTCGTGGAGTACTTGGCGTTCCTGTCGGTGCCGGCCGCTTGGCTGGTCCAGCGTATCCGCTCGGCCCCGCTCCCTGTGCGCGGCATGGCCATCACATTGGGCGTGATCCTCGCCTACTTCAGCATCGGCCTTAGCTGGAAATACCTCTCACCGTGGGATGGGCCGGAGTGGACCATGGCCAGTGTGCTGCGGGAGTATGGGCGATTACTACCCTGAGGAGGGAACCTCAGATCCCGTATTTCACAATGCACCAGATCGCCCGGAAGCCATCTTTCCATCCGATCTTCTTCCCTTCGGCATACGTCCGGCCATAGTAGCTAATGCCGACCTCATAGATGCGCGCACCCTTCACCCGGGCCAACTTGGCCGTTACCTCCGGCTCAAAGCCGAAGCGCTTCTCATTCAGCACAAGGCTTTTGGCAATGTCGCTGCGGATCAATTTGTAGCAGGTCTCCATGTCCGTGAGGTTCAAATTATTGAACACGTTGGAGAGTTGCGTTAGGAACTTGTTGCCTATGCTGTGCCAGAAAAAGAGGATGCGATGGGGATGATGCCCCATGAAACGCGAGCCGAAGACCACATCGGCAAAGCCCTCCACCACAGGGCGAAGCAGGTCGTTGTATTCACGCGGATCATACTCTAGGTCGGCATCCTGAACAATGAGGAATTCGCCCGTAGCCTCTTGGATACCTCGGTAGATGGCGGCACCCTTGCCCATGTTCCTCGGTTGCTGGAAAAAACGAATGGCCAATTCAGGGTGCTCTTCCATGTAGCGTGTTACGGCCGCGACCGTTCCATCGGTGCTGCCATCATCCACAATGATCATATCTTTGCCGATGCTTTCCATTAGGCGCACCGCAGCTACCTTGTCCAAGATCAGATGGATGGTGCGTTCCTCGTTATAGGCGGGGATGAGGATGGATAGGACGCGTGGGTTCATTGGGCGGCAAGATGGCGAATGTCGTACACCTCTACCTCCCCATGAACGAAAAGCGGCGACCCCAAGCAGTCCGAAAAGCGGTCATGCAGGTCCTTCTCTTTCCCGATCAGATAGAAGTATTTGGCACCGCGCTTGGATCGGTCCACCAAGTCCGGACAATGCAAGGTCAGGCCACCGAATTCATTGAACCCCCGCTGGCCACAGAGGTACAGTGCCTTACAAACGGAGATGTCCGGTGCGGTCACCACGAGGTCCTCGGCCACGATCCCGTGCGCACGTGCAACGGGTCCGATATCCAACAATCCCTTCATGCCCCAGTACTGCGTTAATGACCAATGGTCCATTTCCACTTGGCTTGTACCGAGCAACTCGGCCATTGCAAAGTCACACTCCCTCATACGGAGATTGTTCATGGCGAACAATACCTGGTAGGCGAAAACGAGAAGAGCCACCCCTTTCAGCCAAGAAGAGTTGTGCCACGTCGGGTTATGCTTCCGCATGTACCACAGCGCGACCACGACCACGGCGATGGGTAGGACCAGAGGCTCGATGAAGTAGTAGTCGTGGTTGTCCATGGCGATGAACCACAGGAGAACATACAGGACCAATCCCACGATGGTGGAGAGCAATAGCAGGATGATCGATCGTGGCAAGGTCCGAAAATTCCACGCGAGGTAGAGGCCCGAGAGCAACAGTAGCGCATATGCTGGGGTCGAGAAGAACTGATGCACCATGATCGTGCGGCTGAACGTCCACGCCTTCCGGGCATCCTCTGGGGTCAGGTCCCACAGAGCCCAGGTCCCTTGGTAAGAGTATTCCGCACCATGCAGGTTGTTGTAGTAGTACGTGTACCCCACCCAAATAGCACACAACCCCAACCCGACGGCGATGGTGGTCACCACCCTCCAAACGCGTTCCCGCACTATGCCGGGCCATGCGAACCAGCGGGGAAGGACAAGAGCGGCTACACATACTCCGGCGATCGCTATGGGGAGCATCGCTGCCGTGAGTTTCAGCAGCATGCCCAATGCAAATGCACCGGCGCCGATCGCGAGCTGCCTGTTACTACCGCTCTCGTAGAAGCGGAAATAGGCCAAACAACCGACCAGCACGAGGTCCAGTGCAGGCACATCGGTGAGAAAGCCGATGGCGAAATAGACAACCGCTGGCACGGTGAAGAAGAAGAGGCTGATAAGGATGCTCCAGAAGCGGTCACCGGTCAGCCTCAGCACTAGGCGGCAGAGTGCCCAGGATCCCCATGCATGGATGGCCAACATCAATACGCGGTAGACGAATTCGCTTGGGCCGGTAAGTTTCCATACCAAGCCCACGATGTAATACAGCAAGGGGAACTCACCGGCACTTTTACCGGTGGTCATGTGGTCGGCGATCAAGCTCTGCACACCAGGCTTGAATAAATTCCATTCCCCGGCAAAGTACTCGTATGCCAAGGAGAGGCAGGTGGACTGCCGCCAAATGTGATGGGGCAGGGGGCGCAGATGCAGGATCCGACCGTATTCGTACGCAGAGCAGAGCAGGATGAACCCAAGGAGCCACCATACCCCTATGGGCACACGTTGGAAAAAGGCGTTGAGCTTTCGCATGGTGGTTTTACATTGAGGTAGTGCCCAGCCCATGTGCTGTATTCAGCAAGCCTATCTTATCCAAAGGATGCAATCGATAAATGCTAACTCCATCCACCACTCCCACCGGATCATGAAGGAATGGACCAGTTTGCGGGTCCCAGGTCCATGCGGGGTCCACGCAAAGGAAGTACTTCGCGCCATTGGCGATCAGTATGTCCATCCATCCCGGATCCTTCAGGTGGTTCCCGTAACTGGTCCATCCGCGATTGCCCATGAACACCAAGGAAGCATTGATCGTCGGGTCGTCGGCGAAGATCACCCGGTCCTCCGGGCGAATGCCCATGGCCCGCAGTTTTGGTGCGATGTTCACTACGTTCTCCAAGCTCCAATAGCTGAGCGCATTCCAATGGGCCAGCTCCGCATCGTGGTAGATGGGCCAAAGGTCGTCCACCGTCATGGTGCCTGAAGTGTCATACCGCATTTGCATGTTCTGCGCGGTATACGCCACATTGAATGCCAAGAGGGTGAAAATTGCCCAACGGCTCCATCGTGCATGCAGGATCTCAGGATAGGTCCGCTTCACCATCCACAGGAAACTGACCAAGAGGACCGCTAAGGTCACCACCGGGTTGATGAAATAATAGTCGTGATTGTCCAAGGCGTGGAACCAGAACAGAACGTAAAGCACTGTTCCCACAAGCAACAAGGCATTCAGGACGATCACCTGTCGCGGTAGCCTCCGGACACTGGTGGCCAGCGCCGTGAAGGCAACGCCGACCAAGATCCAAACCGAAGTGTCGAACACTTGGAACACCACGATCCGGCGACCAACATCCCACGCTTGTAGCCTCTCGGCCGGTTCCATCCCCCAGATCGGCCACAGCCCGTTGAAGGTGTACATCCCTCCATGCAGGCCGTTGTAATAGGCTGCGTACGCATACCATGCATAGACGGCCAACAGTCCGACCACCAGGGAGACCCATTCGTGACGATCCCCCTTGAAAAGGGACCAACTTTTTCGCAGTGCGTTTTCCACGGACCGTGCGAAAGCACGAGAACCCCGGCCAAGGCGATCAAGCTCATGCCTGCCGTTACCTTGATCAGCATGGCCAGCGAGAAAAAGAACACGGCCCATCCCCAAGAACGTTGCCGTCGATCCGTTGCGTACCGCACCATGAACCACCACCCGATCAACGCCAGGTCAAAGGCCGGCACATCGGTAAGGAAGCCAATACCGAAATAGACGATCGCGGGGGAAGCATAGAAGAGCAATGCGACGCACACGGCCCAAAAGCCATCGTCAAGGATCCGGCGAACAGAGGCGAACAGTGCAAGTGTGCCTACAAAATGAAGCAGGAACTCGATCAGGCGGTAGATGAATTCGCTCGGACCGGTGATCCGCCAGATCATCCCCACCAGATAGTAGAGGATCGGGAACTCCCCAGCTACTTTGCCTGAGGTGTAGCCATCAGAGAACAGGTTGTGGATCGTGGGCTGGAAGAAATTCCAGGTCGTGTCGTAATAGTTCCATGCCAAGGAAATGCAATCAGCTTGGCGCCAGAGGTGATGGGGCTGGGGCGGAAGATGAAGTACGCGGCCCACCTCGTAAGCGCAAGACATGAGTATGAACAGGATGATGAACCAGAACACCGCATCAATGCGCTGTAGGAAAGCCCGGACCTTGTCCATTGTCGGCCCTCGGGATCAGATCACCATCTCCTTCACTCCTTCCGGTACTGCCAACCGTCCCTCCGTCTTCCCCTGGATCTCCTCCACACTAACCCCCGGTGCGCGTTCCGGTCAGCTTGAAGCCTTCCGGTGTCACCTCGAACATGCCGAGGTCGGTGATGATGCGTTTTACGCAGCCCACGCCGGTAAGCGGCAGGGAGCACTTCTTCAGGAGCTTGCTGTCGCCGTGCTTGTTGGTGTGCATCATGCAGACGATGATGTTCTGGGCGCTGGCCACCAGGTCCATGGCGCCGCCCATTCCCTTCACCATTTTGCCGGGGATCTTCCAGCTGGCGATGTCGCCGTTGTCCGCCACTTCCATGGCGCCGAGCACGGTGAGGTTCACCTTTTGGGCGCGGATCATCGCGAAACTCAAGGCGCTGTCGAAGATGGCCGAGCCGGGCAGGAGCGTCACGGTCTGCTTGCCGGCGTTGATCAGGTCGGCATCCTCTTCACCTTCATAGGGGAAGGGTCCCATGCCGAGCAGCCCGTTCTCGCTTTGCAGCGTCACGTTGATGCCCGGCGGGATGTGGTTGGCCACCAGCGTGGGAATGCCGATGCCGAGGTTCACGTAGTATCCGTCCTGTAGTTCGCGGGCGATGCGCTTCGCGATCTGGTTCTTGTCCAAGGCCATTTGTCAATGCGTTTATCGAGCGCTAAGATGGGCAACGTGCGCGGGTTTTCCCTATCGGTCGCCCTCCGGAAGGATCTCATGGACCTTGATGCGGGCGATCAGGTTGATCGGGACCTTATCGGGATTGTACAGATACACTGCGGCCTGTCCGGTGTTCGGCGGCAGGCGGGGTACGCGGATGCCGAGGTGTGGTCCGCCGCCATCGGTCACGCAGTATCGGTCAACAGGAATACCGTTGTAGACGAGGTGCTGCTGGAGCGTATCGGAAACATCGGACACCAACGTCACGCGGCTGTTCCTCACAAGGCCGGTGAATTGCGCATCTATTTCCACCCACGCCGCACGCCCACGCCAACTGTCCGGGTGTGCGCGCCACAGTTCAATGAATTCGTCCGGACCGCCGTTGCGTTCCACCATCGTGTCCAGCACATGCCGCATGTGCAACGGTGCAATGCGCTCCATGAGGCTGTTCTCTCCGGTGCTCGTGACGGCGATCGTACGGAACCCCGGTGGCGGGGTGGAACGGGCGGTATCGATGATGAGCAGGTCGCATTCGGCTTGCGGGAACCCGACCGAGTCCAATGGGATGCTACGCGAGCCGCGCACGGCCGAACCGAGATCCCATGCGTCCCGGATGAGGCCGCTGCCCGCAACGATCAAGGGGAGGTCGCTGGCGCGTTGGTGTTCTTCCACCAGTACATGGAAGTGTTCCGGAATGGAATTGTCGCCCCAGATCAGCGTGCTGTCCAAGTTGGCTGTTGTGATCGAGCGCAACGGCAGGAACAGCAAGGGCAGCGCGGCGAAGGCAAGGAGCGGCCGCTTTCCTGCCAAGCGGTCCACGGCGCAAGCGACCAGCACGATGGACAAGGGCAGCAGGTGCAGCGCGCCCCGGTCGATCGGGAACAGCGCATGGGTGGTGAGGAAGAGGAACTCGCGACCGAGCACGTCCGCGATCAGCAGGAAGGCGGCCGTTCGGGCCAGTTCCTCACGCATGGAACGTTGTCCCTGTGAAGGCCACAACGCAAGGACCGCCGCCGCCGCCACGGCCAAGCAGATCACAAGGCGCCAAGCCCTGCCTGCCGTGCCGATCACGAAGATGGAGAGCGAGCGCACCGTGCCTTCGAAGAAGCCCGCGTCAGTACCGGAGTAGAGCAGGTCCCTTGACTTGAGCCCCCAGAGAAAGGCTGCGGCAAGCAGCAGGGGCAGCACGCCCAGCATCAGGCACCAGCCAACGCGCGCGGCCCGTACAGCAGCGTTCCGGCCGCGGATCACTGTGTATGCCAAGGCCACCAGCACGGCGGCCCAAACGATGACCAGGGACAGCATGGCCGATCCCGCAAGGGCCATGGCGGCCAGCGCGAGCAGGAGGTCCGGGCGGCGCTCCTCGCGGATGAATCGCGCGGCATGGAAAAGGGCGACGGCGAGCAGGCCCATGGCCAAGCCGTAGCCGCGGAAGAGCGCAAAGAAGTCGAGGAGCAACGGGCAGGCGAGGAAAGCGGTCCAGAAACACCAGCGCACCAGGCGGATCTTCAGCCAAGCACCCATGCGCCATACGTACCAAGCGTATGCGACGAAGGCCAGCACGCTCCAGATGCGCAACGCAAGCGGCGCAGTGCCACCCACGCGCCAGCTCACTTGCGCCAGTGCCGAGAGCAGCGGATGGTTAGCCGCGTCCCAGGTGGCACGGAAGGGCAGGAAGCTTCCCGAGTGCACATACATGTAGAATGCCCGCGCCTCATCGTTCACAAAGGGCACGGCCCATGCCCGCAACACCACGTATGCAATGGCCAGCAAGGCCAGCAGTGCAAATACCGCACGCTCCTTGCCAGTGATCGGCGCTCTGTCACGCTCCATCATCCACAAGGTAGATGCGCAAGCGGCCCGAACAAGCATAGCACTGCAGAGACGGGTTCCAGAGATAGACCACGACGCGTTCGGCATCCATGGGAACGTGCGGGATATGGCGCACGGTGCGGACGCTGTCACTCTGCGGCGGGTCGCGCATGAACTGGAAGAGCACATGGTCCGCGTGCTGCACCGGGCCCGCAGCATTGGTCTCCAACACCAGGTCGCCCGTCATCGGCTCGTGGTCCGGCCGCAGCGCCATTTCCAGTTCCACCAGGAAGGTGCTGCCGCGCACAGTTCCGATGGCCGGATGCCAGAGCTCCTTGTACTCCGCGTCGGAGCGCTCGCCGGTGAAGGTGGTGTCCAACAGTAGCGTGGTGTTCACCGGTGTCTCGCGGGCGTACAACGCGATGTGGCCGCCGTGAGCCAGCTCCACGGCTCGGTAGTCCGACGGTACCGTGTCGCGGTGCGGGTCGATCAGGAGCAGGGCTTCACCGCCTTTCGGGAATGCGCTCACGTCCACGGCGTTCAGCGCCAGTCCGCGTTGCCGCAGGCCGAAGCCCCAGCAAGCGGGCATCTGGTGGTAGGCCCCGATGGTGAGCAGGCGCGGGGAGGCTTGCTGTTCACGTTCCGCCGCGCGGAAGATGGAGGACGGGATGGCCTGCTCGGGCCAGAAGCTTGTGGTGCGCAGGTTGGCGGTGGAAAGTGTGCGGAGGGGCAAGAGCAACAGCCCCAGCGCGAGCCACTTCAGCCTTGGTGCGGTCTTCGCCAGCCGGTCCAGCGCGAAAGCGAAAAGCAGCACGAAGAGCAGCACCCACTGCAATGCCGTGCGGTCCTCGGGGAAGAGCGTGCCGTTCCATGCGAAAAGCAGTTCGCGCCCCAGCACATCGGCCCAGAGCAAGCCCGCGGTGCTGATCAACGCCCACGCCCCGAAGCTGCGATCGCGCTCGCGGAACGCCCGCCACGCCACCACAATTCCGGCCACCGTGATCAGCACCACCACGGCCACCGCCAGCACGTTCGATCCGCCGAACATCGCCTTCAGCAGGGAGGGCACCGTACCGCGGAGCATGCCGGTATCGGTACCGTAGTAGAGCGCTCCGCGCAGGCCGAGCTGGTAGGCGTATGCGGCGGCAAAAGTGAACGGGAAAGCGCCGAGCAACAGCCAGCCCGCGAGCATCCCGCGCTGCACCGGCTTTCGCAACGCAACGAACAGTGTGACGGCGAGCACGGCGGCCCAGAGCGTCAACAGGCTCAACGAGCTGAACGCTGCGCAGGCCGAGGCCAACAGCGCAAGCAGAAGCCGCTTGGTGCTGCGCTTTTCAAGCAAGGAGCAGCCTTCGTACAGCGCCATCGACCAAAAGGCCATGGCCAGGCCATAGCCGCGGAAGAGCGAGAAGAGATCCAGTAGGAAGGGCATGCCTAACAGTGCGGCCCACAGGCCCCAACGGACCATCGGCCCGTGCAGCCGCGTGCCCCATTTCCAAGCGTATGCCGTGTAGAGAATGAACGCCAGCACGCTCGGCAGCCGCAAGGCCCAGGCGGAGAAGCCGAAAGCCGACCAGCCAAGCCATGCCAAGGCCGAGCAGAGCAGGTGGTTGCCGGCGTCCCAGTGCGCGCGGAAGGGCAGGAAGTTGCCCGTTTCCACGTAGACGAAGAAGGTCATCGCCTCGTCGTGGATCACCGGCACCAGCACGGCACGGGCGGCTACATGAACGAAAACAAGTGCGGCCAATGCTGCGAACGCAATGCGCTCAATACGGGTGGTCGCGCCCGCTTGCATGGGAGCTTAGGCCCGCTTGCGTACCGTCAGTTGCTCGATGCGCTTCTCGTAGTCCTTCCCCTGGAAGATGCGATGCACGAAGATGCCCGGTGTATGCACGTGGTCCGGCTCGATCTCGCCCGGCTCCACCAAGTGCTCCACCTCCGCGATGGTGATGGTGCCGGCCATGGCCATCATGGGGTTGAAGTTGCGCGCGGTGTTGCGGTAGACGAGGTTACCCTCGGTATCGCCTTTCCAGGCTTTCACGAGGCTGTAGTCGGCTCGGAGCCAGCGCTCCATCACGTACATCTTGCCGTCGAACTCGCGGGTCTCTTTGCCCTCGGCCACCTCCGTGCCGTAGCCCGCAGGGGTGAAGAACGCCGGGATGCCGGCACCGCCCGCGCGGCAGCGTTCAGCGAGGGTGCCTTGCGGAACGAGGTCCACCTCCAGCTCGCCGCTCAGCATCTGCCGTTCGAACTCCGCGTTCTCGCCCACATAGCTGGCGATCATCTTCTTGATCTGCTTCGTCTTCAGCAGCAGCCCCAGCCCAAAGTCGTCCACCCCGGCGTTGTTGCTGATGCAGGTAAGGTCCTTCACACCGCTGCGCGCCAAGGCGGCGATCAGGTTCTCCGGGATACCGCAGAGGCCGAAGCCCCCCGCCATCAAGGTCATGCCGTCCTTCACGCCCTTCAGGGCCACATCGGCATCTTTAACTCGCTTATCCATGCAGCGAAGATAGAAGGAGCGGACTGGATCGATCGCTACGATGCAACAAGGCAACGGGAACGCTCCAAAGGATCGTCCCCCTCCTCGTCATTTCGAGCGCGAGTCGAGAAAGACAAGGAGGGGAAACAAGTATCGAAGTGAGCTTCGTGCCAACGGGCCGGTGCAGAGAGTCGTCCGCCCACCTTGTCATTTCGAGCGCAGTCGAGAAAGGCAAGGTGGGGAAACAAGTGTTGAAGTATGTATCGTGAATGAACGAGCGTTCCCTCCGGTGGATCATCTGCGCCATCTGCGGTTAAA
Organism: uncultured Flavobacteriales bacterium; assembly: GCA_963706125.1. GTDB lineage: Bacteria > Bacteroidota > Bacteroidia > Flavobacteriales_F > PHOS-HE28 > PHOS-HE28. Next base: position 556,640 of record CAVPLQ010000002.1, on the reverse strand, counting down.
GCAAAATGAGCAAGCTCCGACAAAGCTCTTGCGCTCCCAGCGCACGCCGCGTTCAATAGATCAGCGCCGGCCACACGCCCAGCAGTAGCACCGCCACCGCGCACACGCTCACGACCAGCCAGTTCAGCGGCGAGACCGTGAAGCTTACCTGCCGCTCTGGGCTTACGAAGACCTCGCGTACCACCATGATGTAGTAGTAGATGCCGAGCAGCGCCATCAGCACGCCGAAGCCCATCACCTTCAGCCAGCCCGCGCCGATAGCTAACAGGAACACCTGGTACTTCGCGATGAAGCCCGCCGTGAGGGGGATGCCCGCCAAGGAGAGGAGCATTGCCAGCGCGCACAGCGCCAGCCAAGGCTTCGCGGCGAAGAGGCCTTGGAAGATGCCGTTGTGCTCCGCGCCGTTGTTCGCGCGCTTCGCGATGGTGAAGAGGATGAACAGGCCCGTTGTGGCCAAGGCATACGTGAAGGTGTAGTAGAGCAGCGTTTGCCCCACCGTGCTGCCCGGTCCTTGGTCCGTGAGCAGGGCCAGCAGCAGGAAGCCGCTGTGGGCCACGCTGGAATAAGCCATCAGGCGCTTGAAGTTCGTTTGGCGCAGCGCGATCACATTGCCCACGAGCAAGGTGGCGATGGTGAGCAGCACCATGATCCGCGCCAGCGCATCCGGCATACCGGTGATGTTGATGAAGCGGAAGAAGGCCGCGAAGCCCGCCATCTTCACCACGGTGGACATGAAGATCGTCACCAGCGTGGGCGAACCGTGGTACACGTCCGGCACCCAGAAGTGGAAGGGCGCCGCGCCCACCTTGAACGCCAGGCCGACGACCACGAAGAAGAGGCCGAAATTCCGCACCATGTCGCCGTTGTCGGCCTTGGCCATGTGCTCGGCCAGCACGTCCATGTGGAAGGAGCCGGTGAGGCCGTAGAGCAGGGTGATGCCCATCAGCAGGAATGCCGTGCTGAAGGAACCCAGAAGGAAATACTTGAACGAGGCCTCGTTGCTGCGCAGGCTGTGCTTCTTGCCGCCGGCGAGGATGTAAAGCGGGATGCTCAGGATCTCGATGCCCACGAAGAGCATGAGCATGTTCGTGTAGGAGGTGAGGATAAAGCCGCCCACGAGCGAGAAGAGCATCAGCGCGTACTGCTCCGCCACGTGGTGCTCTTGGCGGGCATAGTAGTCCGAGCCGAAGAGGAAGATCAGCGCGGTGATCACCGCCATGCCGATGTTGAAGCCAATGCTGAAGCGGTCGAATTGCACCATGCCGCCCAGCAAGTGGTGGTCAAGGTGCCAGCCGGTTGCAAAGAGCGCGATGGCGCCCACCAGCCCGAGGATGGCCACCGGTGCCAGCCAGCTCTTCTTGCCGAACAGGCCGAGGTACAGGACCAGCACGCCCAGCACGGAGATCAGGATCAGCGCGCTCATCTCAAGGCAGGGAGGTGAATGAGTTCAACAGTTGCTGCACGGGGCCGTCCACCAGGTGCAGGATCACGTTCGGGAACACGCCGAGCAACAGCGTGATGGCGATCAGCGGGACCAGGAAGAAGTGCTCCTCATCGTCCGTATCGGTCACGTCGATCTCGCGGTCGGGGCCGAGCATCACGCGCTGGTACGCGTAGAGCATGTAGATGGCACCGAGCACGATCAGCACCACGCCCGCGAAGGCCGTCCAGTTGTTCCACTGCCACAGGCCGTTGTAGATCAGCCATTCGCCCACGAAGCTTTGCGTGAGCGGCAGTGCGATGGCGTTCGCGGTGACGAACATGAAGAGCAGCGCGAAACGCGGCATCCTCGTCTTCAGCCCGCCCATGCTGGCGAAGTCGGTGCTGCCGGTGCGTTGCGCCACCGCGCCCACGATGTAGAAGAGGCAGATCATCAGTACGCCGTGCGCGAGCGTCTGGTACAGCGTGCCGCTGATGCCGTAAGCGTTCCAGGTGAAGAGCGCGGCGCACATCAGGCCGAAGTGGCTCATGGAGGAATACGCGATCATGCGCTTGAAGTCGTTCTGGCGGAAGGCGATCACCGCGGCGTAGAGCGCACCGAACAGGCTGAGGCCGATCACCACCGAGCTCCAGTGCTGTGCGCCTTCCGGCACGATGGCGAAGAGGAAGACGATGATGCCGTAGAGGCCCATCTTGCCCATTATGGCGCTCAGTACCATCGTGCCCTGCGTGGGCGCCATGGTGTAGGTCTCCGGCTGCCAGCTGTGGAAGGGGAAGATCGGCATCTTGATCGCGAAGGCCAGGAAGATCGTCCAGAAGAGCCAGAGCTGCACGTTCATCGGCAGCTGCAGGGCGGCCAGCGCGGTGAAGTCGGCGCTGTGCGGCAAGGGCGTCTGCAGCGTGACGTAGGCGATGGAGAAGAGCAGCGCCAGCCCGCCCAACAGCGTGTACAGGAAGAAGCGGATGGTGATGGCGCGCCTGTGTTCGCCGCCCCAGAACATCAGCAGGAAGAAGATCGGGATCAGCGTGAGCTCGAAGAAGATGTAGAAGAGGAAGGCATTCTGCGCGAGGAAGACGCCGAAGAGCGCCGCTTGCGCAGAAGAGCAGCAGGGCGTTCACCAGCGAAGGATCGCCCACGGGCTGCTTGTAGCCGGTGCCGATGATGAAGGGGAAGAGCACGCCCGGTAAGGATCAGCATCAGCAGGCCGATGCCGCCGTAGCCCAGCACGAAGCGCATGCCCCAAGCGGGCACCCAATCGTGCGAAATGCCCGTAACGGCGGTGCCGGTCCACGTGTACCACAGCCAAAGCACCAGCGCCAACGACAGCAGCGTGGACACCAGCGCAATGCCGCGCGCCATGGCGGTGGGGCGGGCGAAGAGCAGCAACGTGCCGGCCAGCAGGGGGATGAGGATCAGCGCAAGCAGTAACATCTATGCGCTGAATAAAGTGATGATCAAGAAAACGACCACGCCCACCATCATGCCGAAGAGGTAGAAGCTCGTGTTGCCGGTCTGCACTTTGCGCAGCCGTTCGCCGAAGCCCTGCGCGACCTTGCCGGTGCCGGCGGTAAGGGGCACGGCCACTTTCGTCTCGCCGATGCTGAAGAAGTGCTTGCTGATCCAGCTGTAAGGTTTCTCGAACAGCCCGGCGTAGAGTTCGTCCAGCATCCAGCGCTTCGCGATCAGGCGTTTCAGGAAGGGCATGTCGGCGGGCTCGCCGTCCAGCGTGGTCTTCTTGCCGAAGAGCGTCCACGTGTACCAGATGGTCAGCAGCACCAGCGTGGTGCTCAGTGCCATCAGCATCCATTCCGTGCTGGCGGAAAGCTCCAAGCTCTCCATGCCGATGCCGTCCGCGGCGCTGGCTAAGAAATTCTTCAGCCAGTCGTGGCCGCCGAAGATGTGCGGGATGTTCAACGCCCCGCCGATCGCGCTCAGCACCGCCAGCACCATCAGCGGCACCGTCATCACCTTCGGACTTTCATGCGGATGCGCCTTTCCGCGGTAGGTGCCGAAGAAGGTGAGGAATAACAGGCGGAACATGTAGAACGCGGTGAGCATCGCGGCGAAAACGAGGACGCCGTACGCCAACGGGCTTTCCGCGAACGTGCTCGCGAGGATGCCGTCCTTGCTGAAGAAGCCGCTCAACGGCGGGATGCCCGCGATGGCCACCGTGGCCACGAGAAAGGTCATATAGGTGGTCTTCGTCACGCCCTTCAGGCCGCCCATTTTGCGGATGTCCTGCTCGCCGCCCAGCGCATGGATCACGCTGCCTGCGCCCAAGAACAGCAGCGCCTTGAAGAACGCGTGCGTGGTGACGTGGAACATGCCGGCGCTGTACGCCCCTACGCCCAGCGCGGCGAACATGTAGCCCAACTGGCTCACGGTGGAATAGGCGAGCACCTTCTTAATGTCGTTCTGGAACAGGCCCACCGTGGCACCGAACAGCGCCGTGCCCACGCCCACCCACAGGATGATGTCCTGCGTGTAGGGCGCCAATTGGAAGAGCACCGAGCTGCGCACCACTAAGAAGATGCCTGCGGTCACCATGGTGGCGGCGTGGATCAGCGCGCTCACCGGCGTGGGGCCGGCCATGGCGTCGGGCAGCCAGGTGAGCAGCGGCAGTTGCGCGCTCTTGCCGGTGGCACCGAGGAAGAGCAGCAGCGTGGCGGTAATGATCAGCGGATTGCCGGAGGCCATGTTGCCGCCTTGGTCCATCACGTCCACGTAGTTCAGCGTGCCGAACTGCAGGAACATCAAGGCCATCGCCAGCACCATGCCGATGTCGCCGATGCGGTTCATCACGAAGGCCTTCCGCCCTGCGTAGTTGAACTCAGGGGTGGTGTACCAGAAGCCGATCAGCAGGTAGCTGCACAGGCCCACGCCTTCCCAGCCGATGAAGGTGACCAGGAAGTTCGATCCCATCACCAGCAGCAGCATGCTGAAGCTGAAGAGGTTCAGCTGCGCGAAGAAGGTGGCCACGCGCGGATCGTCGTGCATGTAGCCAATGGAGTAGAGGTGGATCAAGGTGCCTACGCCGGTGACGATCAGCATCATCCAAAGCGAAAGCGCATCGATCTGCAAGGCGAACGGAATGTCCATCGCGCCCACGTGGATCCAGCTGAAGAGGTGTACGATGTGCGTCTGGCCGTCGTGGCTGAGGAAGAGGAGCAGGCTGCACACGAAGCTCAGCGCCACCTTCCCCGTGCCGAGCATCCCGGCGCTATTGCCCTTCAGGTGCTTCCGCCCGAAGCCGATGATGATCGCGCCCAGCAAAGGCAGGGCCGGCACCAGAATGGCGAGAACGTCCGACTTCACCATTTCAGGCGGTTCAATTGGTTCATGTCCACACCGTCGGTGTTACGCTTCAGCATCACCAGGATCGCCAGGCCCACCGTCACTTCCGCAGCGGCGACAAGCATGATGAAGAACACCATCACCTGTCCGCCGGGGTCGCTGTGGTACGCGCTAAAGGCCACCAGCAGCAGGTTCACGCTGTTGAGCATCAGCTCCAGGCACATGATCACGATGATGATGTTCCGCCGCACCAAGGCCCCGACCATCCCGATGCTGAACAGCAGGAAGCTGAGGATCAGGTAGTGGTCCAGCGGCACCAAGCGGATGGCGGTCATCACGTTCTCCATCACGCGGCCTTCTCGTTAGGCTCGCTGCTGGGCGGGCGGTTCACGTTGGAGGGGTCGTCCTTCTTGGCCAGCATCATCGCCCCGGCCATGGCCGAAAGGAAGAGGACGCTGCTCAGCTCGAAAGGAAGGAGGAAGTCTTGGAAGAGGGACATGCCGATGCGCTTCACCAGCCCGATGCCGGGGTCGAAGCCTTCGGGCACAGGCGTGCTCAGTCCGGAGCGCGTGGCCGCCAAAAGCACCAAGAAGAACAGGCCGCCCGTCACCACCGCGAGGATCCGTGTCACCATCGGCTTGCGTACCTCCACGATCGTGTTCATGTTCAAGAGCATGATCACAAAGAGCATCAGCACCAGGATCGCCCCGGTGTAGACGATCACATGCACCATGGCCAGGAACTGCGCGTTCAGCAAAATGTAGTGTGCGGCGATGCTCAGGAAACACACCACCAGCGCGATCACGCTATTGATCGGGCTCCGGGCCGACACCACCACCAATGCGGCGATCACCGAGATGGCGGCGAAGAAGTAGAAGAGGTATAGCATAGCGGCCCGGACGGGTACGGCGGCGAAAGTAAACGCTCCGGTTGAATTGCAAGCAGTTGTCCGTTGTCAGTTGTTAGTTGTCAGGGTTCTTGGCTTGCCCGGCGGTGCTTTATCGTCCGGTGCGTCCCGACGATCCCGGTCCGCCGGGCTCCACCCAATGCCGGTCCGCCGGGCTCCAGCCCGGCCCATAACCTCACCGATCTCCAACCCGGCAGAAGACCAACCGCCGAACCCCGACCCTCCACGCCCCGGGTCCGCCAAGCTCCAGCCCTCCACTCCCGGGTCCGCCGGGCTCCAGCCCGGCAAATGACAAACCTCCAGACTCCAACCCGGCCCATAACCTCATAACTCGATCCCGCCCCATATCTTCGGAACTCCCCACGCTCCTCAACAAATCACAACCCGATCCGATGCCCATCGACAGCGACGAGGAAGAGCCAACTGAGCAAGGCCATGGCCGGCTAAAAGACGGGCTGGATGCCGACGGGCGAATACCTGAAGGAGCGCGCATTTGGTGGGACCGCCAATACCTGCCCCATATAGAAAGCACGGACCTCGTCCAACACGTCTGCTTCCGCCTCGAGGACAGTCTGCCACGCCAAGTAGTGGAACAGATGGAAGCGGAACTAATGTGCTTACCTCCGCTACTTCGCAGCCCCGAGCAAGAGAAGCGCGTGAACGCCTATCTCGATGCCGGCCATGGAAGCTGCATCCTGCGCGATCCCGTCATCGCTGAGCTGGTCCGGTCAACGCTGCTCCACTTTTACGGTGATCGCTACACGCTTTACGCTTGGTGCATCATGCCCAACCATGTGCATGTTCTGTTCCAACCGTATGCGGGTTGGACGATGAGCAAGATCGTGGCGTCCTGGAAATCATTTACGGGCAGGAGGATAAGTGCGCATCGGAAAGAGCTTTTGGCATCACGGGCCGGGCTGGAGCCCGGCGGATCGGGATTTGGGGCCGTCGGCCACGTTTGGCAGCGTGGATATTTTGACCGCTTCATGCGCGACAGCGGGCACTTTGCCAACACGGTCAACTACATCCACATGAACCCGGTCAATGCACGACTCGTGCAAAAGCCGGAGGACTGGCCATTCTCCTCCGCCCAATAACCCCGGTCCGCCGGGCTTCATCCCAACGCCGGTCCGCCGGGCTCCAGCCCGGCAAATGACAAACCGGGCTCCAGCCCGGCAATTATCCTCAATAACCTCATGCCTACAGTCCGGCAGCGGTTCCTTCAACGAGCAACCGCACAACCGCGCATGCATTTCCCCCGACCCTAAATTGCACCCCTTGAGCACCACCATGAACCACATCTTCCACCCCACCGACCTCGGGCACGGCAGCACCACCGCATTCCTGATCGCCCTGCGCATCGCGGCCACCACCCAAGGCAAGCTCACCATCATGCACGTGGACGGGAGCGGCGAGGGCGAGTGGGCCGACCTGCCCGGCGTGCGCAAGACCTTGAGCCGTTGGGGCCTGATGAAGGATGAGAACGACATGGAAGAGTTCGAGCGCATCGGCCTGCGCGTGCAGAAGCAGTTGATGAAGGGCCAGCGCCCGGTGAGCAGTTGCCTGCACTACCTGGGCGAGCATCGCACGGACCTCATCGTGCTGGCCACCCACCAGCGCGCCGGCAACAACTGGCTCAAGCGCAAGGTGGCCGAACCGCTCGCTCGCGGTGCCGGCGAGCCCACCCTCTTTGTACCCGAGGACGCCAAGGGCTTGGTGGATGGCGACACCGGCAAGGTCACCCTCCGGCGCATTTTGGTGCCCGTGGCGATCTCCCCCAGCCCGCAACGCGCCATCGACTTGGCCGTCCGCACTGCGGAAGCGCTGGCCGACGGTCCCGTGCACTTCACCCTACTGCACGTGGGGGCCGAGGCCACGCGCCCCTTGGTCAACATCCCGGAACAGGCGGACCGGACCTTCGAGCACATGCTCCGCGAGGGCGACATCATCGAAAACATCGTCCACGTGGCCGATGCGACCCGCGCCGACCTGGTCGTGATGACCACCAAGGGCCACGACGGCTTCCTGGACATGTTCCGCGGGAGCAAGACCGAGCGCGTGCTGCGTGCGGTGCATTGCCCGGTGATGGCGGTGCCGGCGTAGGGCACGACGACATCCCGCACGTCATCACGGTTCAGAGGGCGGTAACGCTGACGTGATCCGGATACGGAATCGCTTCCCGGCTCGGAGGCCGGGACAGAGCCTCGCGATGACGGAACATGTGATGACGGAACGGGTTTTGACGCCACCCCGCACGCATTACCCCCGTCCCTATCTTGCACCACCATCCCTTCCATGAAGCACATCTTCCATCCCACCGACCTCGGACACGGCAGCACCACGGCCTTCCTGATCGCCCTGCGCCTCGCCGCCACTACCAAAAGCGCGCTCACCATCATGCACGTGGACGGCACCGGCGAGGGCGACTGGTCCGACCTGCCCGGAGTGCGCAAGACCTTGAGCCGCTGGGGCATGCTGAAGGATGAGCACGACCTCGAAGAGTTCGAGCAGATGGGCATACGTGTGAACAAGCAGATGATGAAGGGCGATCGCCCGGTGAGCAATTGCTTGGACTACCTGAGCGAGCATCGGTCCGACCTCATCGTGCTGGCCACCCATCAGGGCAGTGGTAACAACTGGCGCAAGCGCAAGGTGGCCGAGCCGCTCGCACGCGGTGCCGGCGAACCCACCCTCTTCGTCCCCGAGAACGCCAAGGGCTTGGTGGATGCCGACACCGGCAAGGTCAACCTGCGGAGCATCCTCGTGCCGGTGACGGTGGACCCCGACCCGCAGCGCGCCATCGACATGGCCGTAAGCACCGCGAAAGCGCTGGCGGACGGGCGCGTGCGCTTCACTTTTTTGCATGTAGGCGGGGAATACAAGGTACCCGTGGTCACCGTTCCGGAACATCCGCACTGGACCGTCGAGCACATGCTCCGGCTGGGCGACCCCGTTGAAACCATCGTGAACGTGGCCGACGCGACCAGCGCGGACCTGGTGGTGATGTCCACCAAAGGCCACGACGGCTTCCTCGACATGCTCCGCGGGAGCAAGACCGAGCGCGTGTTGCGCGAGGTGCGTTGCCCCATAATGGCGGTGCCGACGTAGGGCATCCCCCCAACCCCGGTCCGCCGGGCTCCGGCCCGGCACATGACAAATCTCCGGGCTCCGGCCCGGCAGCACATCCTCCCCAATTTTGGTCCGCCGGGCTCCGGCCCGGCAGATGACCTATCGGGCCCGGCCCATAATGCCAAGCACGCTTGGCGCGCTCACAGCCGCGACAAGCTGTCCATCAGCTCCTGCTTCTTCCTGCGGGAGACCGCCACATTGGTGCCGTCGTTCATGATCACCTCGCCACCTTCCCCGCGGATGTACTTCTTCACATGCCGGGTATTGATCAGGTAGGAGTGGTGTACGCGCACGAAACCCTGTCCGCCCAGCATGTCCTCGAACTGCTTCAGCGTCCGCGTGATCAACAGGCGCTTCTGGTCCTGCTGATGCACGATGGTGTAGTTGCTGTCGGATTCGCAGTAGAGGATGTTCATGGGGTCCACCATCTCCAGTCCGTCCGCCACCGGTAACGCGATCTTGGACGGCCCGTTCGCGGCACCGGAGAGGTTGTGCAGCAACGCCCGGAACAGCTCCGGGTCCTGCGGGATGCGGGTGGCTTGCTTCACCTTGCCCAAGGCCTCCGTCAGCTCGTCCGGGTCCACGGGCTTCAACAGATAGTCCAAGGCACTGAAGCGGATCGCCTTCACGGCGTAGCCCTCATGCGCGGTCTGAAAGATCACGTGCGGCCGTTCGGGGCCCAGCGCTTCAAGCAGCTCGAAGCCGGTGCGGTCACCGATCTCGATATCTAAAAAGAGGATGTCGGGGGTGGTGCGGCCCAGCAGTTCCAGCCCTTCCTCCACACTACTGGCGATGCCCAACAGTTCGATCTCCGGATGGTTGCGTTTCAGCACCCCGGACAAAGCGTCCTGGCAGTGCTTCTCATCGTCCACGATCACGGCCGTCTGTGCTTGCATGGGGAAGGTTTGAGCGCTGGAAGATAATGCGCGCCGCTTCAACCCCGGGGGCCAAGCGGCGCTTTGCCCCCAATTACGGTCCGCCGGGCTCCTGCCCTTCTCCAATTACGGTCCGCCGGGATCCAGCCCGGCCAAAGACCACCTCGGCGCTTGCCCCCAATTATGGTCCGCCGGGCTCCGGCCCGGCCAAAGACCACCTCCCGGCCAATACAAGACCGCGCCCGGGAAACCCCGGGCGCGGTCCAAGGCTGTTGGAATAAGGAATCCAAATTCCGACCAAGGGGCGGGCCGGAAGGCGGATGCCCCCTTTTCATTGTCTTGCGGCCATCAGCTTCGGTTCCTGCTGCGCCATGCGGGCCTCGCAGGTCACCAGCAACCATCCCGTTCCTTCCGTGAAGGCGATGTTACCGGCAGGGACCGGGTGGCGGAGGTCGGTACGGTCATCCTGCTGTTCCAGTTCCACGTCGAACTTCACCATGCGCAGATCGGCGCTGCCTTCGCTGGCGTACGCGCCATCGATCACCACCTCCTTCACCATGTGGCCCTCGCAGCTGCTGATCATCCGGACCTGCTGCCCTTTCTGCACGGTGAACCGGAACTGGCCATTGGTCTTCACCCGGAGGTCCTGCAGCCGGCCGTCCACGCTCAGTTGGACGCGGACCGGTCCGTGGTCGGGGCCTAAGGGGGTCACCGCGCCTTTGAAGGTGACCTGGTCCTGGGCGAAGGCGGCGATGGCGGCGAAGAAGATGGCGGCAGAGAGGAGGGTGCGTTTGGCGGTGTTCATGGTGTTGGGGTTTTTGGGGTCGTTGTCGTTGATGACGGGTCAAAAGTCCCCCGGCCGGAAGCGGTTTTCATGCGCCCCGGAGCAAGTGGCGGGGAACACTGAGCAAGTGGCGGGGGGGCCACAGTTTTGGTCCGCCGGGCCCGGCCCGGCAGAAGGATGATAACCGGCCCGGCCCATGACCGCTCACCCCGCACGTCATCGCGAGCCCGCCTCCGGTGCATGCCGGGGTCAGGCCACAGGGCTCGGATCTCTCTATCTCGCACTGGATCAGATCGTTTTGCGGAGCCATGTGATGACGAAACAGCGACCGCGGTTCAGAGGGCGGTAATGCTGACGTGATCCAGATATGAGATCGCTTCCCGGCTCGGAGGCCGGGACAGAGCCTCGCGATGACGAAAAAAGCGATGACTAAACGAGGGTTGACGTCTGCCGATGCCGGCACCATGGGCCCCAACGCAAAAAGCCGTCGATGGACGGCCTTTGCACGAGCGATAGGGGCTTGTCGATCAACGCGCTGCGCTCATGGCTTCTTTGCGGCCAAGGCGATCTTCCGTGCGTCGAAGTGCATCCAGGTCCCCGTCTTGGTGCCCATCGCGTAGTAACCCCGGTCGCTGACCTGGCCGTTGCCGTAGTAATAGGTGAAAAGCCCGTTCTGCACCAAGCAAAGCGAGTCGCTGTACGTGCCTTCCATCATCAGGGTGCCGTCGGCCGCGGTCACTTGTACATGGAACTTGCCATCGGCACCGGCGCGGACCTCGCGATGCAGCGTGTTCACCGTGTCGGTGGTGGGCATCAGGAACATGTCCAAGGGCTCGATGCGCAGCACGTTCACCGCGCCCGAGACCCCTTCGGGTGCGCCGTCCATGGCGTTGGCGTGGAGGGAGCAGCAGCAGATGAGGATGGCGGCGATGGCGGCGGAGAGGAGGGTGCGTTTGGCGGTGTTCATGGTGTTCGGGGTTTTGGGGTCCGTTGTCGTTGATGACGGGTCAAAAGTCCCCTGATCGAAAGCGGTTTTCATGCGCCCCGGAGCAAGTGGCGGGGTTCACTGAGCAAGTGGCGGGGGGCCACAATTCCGGGCCGGGCCCGGCGGACCGGAATTGGGGAGCTCACCCCGACCGTTCCCCCACCCGCCCATAATTCAACCCCGCCCGCCAAGGCAGCGCCGCCCCGCATCGCAGCCACGGCAGCCGCCCTTGCACCGCATAGCCGCGCTCCTCCAAAAAGGCACGGGCCACTGCATTCTCCTCCGGCATACCGTGCTCCGTCACATATGGCAAGTGCCAGCGCAGCAGCTCCTCGCCCACATCCGGCCGGTCCGCCAGCTGCAGGCCATTGCCCAGCAGCGGCAGGTAAGCCCCGCGCACGCGGCCCTTCTCTACGTACACGCGATCTAAGTAGCTGTGCTCCAGCAGCATCGTCCGGCGGTCCTCTCCGCTTGCGAGGCGGTCCAGGTGCAGCAGGCCCAGAGTATGGTGGGGTTCGAAGAGCTGCACCTCGTCCAGTGTGGGAACCTCGCTGGCGCCGCCGGCATAGCGCAACACGGCGCCCTCGGGCGCGAAGCCCTGTGCCGCGAACAGTTCCGCAGCGGAAGGCACCACCACCGCGCCCACCGAGGCGCAGCCCATCGCGTGCAGCTCCTTCATCAAGGCGGTAAGCAGGGCGTGTTCCATTTCAGGGCTTGCGTGGCAGGGCATCATCAGGAGGTCGCCGATCCAGCCCGTGCCCTCATGCGCGACGGCCGTGCCTAAGCCCACCATCGGCGCCTCGCCGAACACCGCCTTCACCGCCACCGCATTGGGCGTGGAAAGGTGCCAGCGCAAGCGCGCCAGCATCACTTCCCAAGAGGCGGGTTCCAGCTTGGTCAGTTGTCCGAGGTCGTCAGGGGTGAAGGGTGCGATGGTCATTTTGGTGAATGGTGGCTGGTGATAGGTGATAGGACGCGGAGGCGCGGAGCATGCGGTTGGTGATCAGTGACCGGTGATGAACCCCTGGTACTCATCATTCTACATTCTACATTCTACTCTACATTCCCACAAAGGGCTCTGCCCATCTCCTCATCAGCTTTCGAGTTGGCACTTTCTCTCACATGGTGGGTAATGGAAGTGAAGGATGTTAAGGAGCTAAGGGGTGGGCACTATGTATTTTTTCAGTCGCCTCCCTCGCCTCAAACCCCCTTTTCCTCTTACAGCTTTGCACTTTCCTCTCTCCCTCAACGCCCCATCCCCGCTCACCTCCCGATAGCTATCGGGACGGTGGCGGGGCAAGGGCCTGCGGTGTCTTTCGGTAGCGGCTCAAGCGGCCTTCGCCTGTGCGCTGTCGCTGAGGGGGCTGGCCCCGGCGGTGCCGATGGCCTTCACCCGGAAGAAGTAGACCTCGTTGCTGGTGAGCTTATCCACCGAGATGCGGTTCTTGCTCGTGAGCATCAGCACCTTCCAGTTGTCTGGAACGTTCGGGTCGCCCGTACACCATTCCAGCTCGTACATGTTGCGGCCCTTCATACCTCCCCAGGAAACGTCCAGCACACCGGGGTAGGCCGTAGTACGCGCACCAACCGCTTGGGCGCCGGCAGGGGGCCGATGGGCTCAGCGCCGCGGCGTACGGAAAGGCCGGCGCTCTTGATCGTCTCCAGGTCACCGTTGCTGGCCGCCTGCACGTAGCCGCCCAGCTCCACCAAGTTCCCCTTCAACTTTTCGAAGGCCACGTCACGGTCGATGCGCTCCCCCGGACCCGAGTTCAGCTCATAGGCGTTGATGGCGGCCTCCATCCCGTCAGCGCTCGCGGTCATTTCGGCCAAGGGCGGTACCGGCGTGGGGTAGGCCATGTTCCCGGTGATCTTCGCGACCATGTTGCGCGCCTTCACCAACAATCCGGACGGGGTGATCCGGTCCAACCCCAACTTCACGAAGTAGTATGCTTCATTCATCTGCGTTTGGCCTACGATGCCGGACCAGGCGTTGGTTAATTTGACCCCTTATCGGCAAGGGACGGGGCTTTGGTTGGGCCTGCCTGTTCGTGCGGAGAGGGGGGGCGACCTCCCCGCACGGAGAGGCCGAATACCTGTAGTCCCGGCAACGGTGCGGCTTGCGGTGCTGGCCGAGATCGGGGGCAGGAACAGCGGGTCCCCGGACCGCACGATAGGGCGCAAGCCTTGGAATGGACCGCCGATGTGCCCGGCAGGGAGGCCGACGCGCAGCGCAGGGGCGACGATGCGCAGCTCGGGAGGCCGACGCGCAGTTCAGGGGAGGCCGACGCGCAGCTCAGGGGCGCCGACGCACAGCTCAGGGGTACCGACGCGCTGCTCAGGGGCACCGATGCGCAGCTCAGGGTCGTCTACGCGCTGCTCAGGGTCGCCCATGCCCGGCCCGGGGTAGCCTGTCCCGGCACGGTCCCCCTTCAACTTGGCCGCCTGCCCGCATAGCCGCCGGTGATCGGCCCGCGCACCAGCCCGTGCCGCGTGCGCGGGCCGAACAGCTTGAACAACTCCTTCACGTGATGGTACACCGTACACTTCTTTATGCCGAGCCGCTCACCGATGGCGGCATAGCTCAGGTCCGCCGGGTCGCACAACAGGCGCAGCACCTGCTCCAGCCGCTCCGTCAACTTCAGCTGGCCCTTGGGTGCGCGACCGGCCTTGCCCGTGCGCGGCGCCACGTGTTGCGCATCCCACTGGCCGTTCGGGAAGATCCCGTCGGCGGCCAGCAGCAGCACCGCCTTCAGGTATTCCTCCTGCATCGTGCCGATGTGCACCAACGCCCGCGCCCCCGCATCCGCCATCCGGGCGGCCAGCAAGTGCGTCAGCTCACCCACCGCCAGCACCGCCGGCGGGTCCGGCCGCCGCAGGAACCAGCGGATCAGCTCCACCACCGGTGCCACCTCGCTCCCCACGTGCAGCACCACCACCCGCACCGCCTCCGTAGGCCAATTGCTCCGCACCCGCTCCACCCCGTCCAGCTCCAGCACGATCCGCGCCGTGCCCGTTGCCTCCATCAGCTGCCGCAGCCCCTACCGCACTTCCCAATGCGCATGGATCAAGACCATCGGGACAGGATGCATCGGTACCATGGACAGGCAGGGGTTTGGGGGTGTGACCAACGCAACGCCGCAAAGCAGAAGCAACACGAGCCATACGAACGTCCAGCGGCGCATGGGGTGAAGATCGTCACGATCCGTGCATGTGGCGCGCGAAGCGCTCCTCGCGATGAGGATAAGAGCGCGCGGGTCAAATGTCAACACACCAGTCGGCAGCCGGACGACTGACAACTGACAACGAACAACTCCAGAGACAGCTCAAGCGATCCCGCATCGGCGCCTGCGGCCGATCCTCCCTTCGATGGTCCCACGACCATCACTCGCGCCACGTCAAGTAAGCGGAGACCAACCAATGATTGAGCTCATTCTTCTCACCGTCCCATTTTTGGGCCTCCGGAATGTCAATGGACAACACGTGTTCTCCGGGCCCCAGATCATGCAGTTCCATCACTACGGGGTCTGCCATGCTTCCCGGGCACCATCCCGAGCGGGACAGGTCCGAGGAGGCCAGTGATTGTTCCTCCGGCTTGCCGTGGAAGTCCTTGGTCTTCACCCGCCACACCCCTGAGGTGGGGTTGAAGCGGCGGAAACTTGCACAATCGTCGCGCCATGGGGTGAAGGTCCGGACCAGCTTGCCGTCCAACGAGATCCTGTTCTCCTTCCGGACGAATTCATCCCCGCCGTCATGCCCACCATGTCCGGTGGTGATGTAGTGCAGCTGGACATCTTTGGCGGAGTCGGGCAGGTTGAACGGTATGTCCAGCGGCCCATCGTGAAAGGCTGCGTACGCCCGTTGCGGATGCACGTACCGGACCGTGTTGCACAGGGGGAGCACCTGTTGTCTTTTGACCAGGTCTCCTGCGATGTCACTCTCATCGAAGGTCAGTTCAACGTTGATCGAAAAGCCCTCTTTCGTCCATGTGTCGATGTAGCAGCCCACCCAGACCTCGCCCTCCAACGCGCTGAGCAAGGGAGTGATGTCCGCCACCCAGGTGACGTTCTTCTCCCATTGTGGCACGTAGATCGGGGGCCTCACCCTTACTGTATCACTGAAATGCCCGATGCCAAAGGGTGTCATGAAGCGGAGGAGCTCGATCGCCGGTGCATAGCCGGCTTGCGCCACGACGCCCGGGTATCCGGTGGTGTCCATCGGAATGCCCCCGTTCTCCACCTGCTGGAAAAGAGGAAGGTCCGCAACGGGCAGCAGGAAGACGGCCCCCGCTTTGTCCCACGGGTCGCCGAGCGAGACCAAGCGCATGCGGACATGTACGTCCACCCGTTTCTCGAAACGGGGAACCGTGATCTTGGTCATCACGACCCTTCCCGCGTCCAGCCGGAGCAGTTCGTTGATATCCGGCACCTCGCCTTTCTTCCAGGCGGTGTCGAACCGCACATGGCAGGAATCGAAAACAGGGATCACCAGGTCGCCGTTCGATACGGGGTCTTTCGGTGCGGGGGCGGTGCATGCCGCAGTACCCAGCAGTAGAACAGCTATGAACGAGCAGTAGGTGGAATGCGTCGTGTTCATCGCTTGACGGGATAGCCTTCAATTGTGTTTCGGCAAGTAGGTCACGAGCGGGCAAAGATCGGGGATGGTGGGGAAGTTGTGCATCCCGTTATCTGTGACGTGGACGTGCATCGGCACCTGTGGCTACACTCTCCATCGTCATCGCGAGGCTTTGCGAAGCGATCCCGCATCGGCGCCTGCGGTCGACCCTCTCAACGATGGTTACATGAGCGTCATCCATTCGCACCTCGATCCCCCGCGCACGATCCCGCCCGCTGACAAGATCGCTTCGGACCCCGCCACCCCTCCGGTGCTGCGGGATACCTCGCGATGACGTCCATAAAGCTGTCAAATGTCAATGCACGTGTCGGCAGCTCCCTACGCATGTCGGGGCTCCTTGTCGTGGGGAGAGCTTATTGCATTTGGACTTCCCCAGCCTTCCTCAAATGCCCCTTCTTCGCCTTGCGGATCCTGCAGCTCACCACCTTGTACTCCGGGCATAGCGCCTCGCTGTCGTGTATGTCGCTGGTGATGATGTTGAGCATGATCTCCGGGAAGTGGAAGGTGCTGCTGAGGATGCCGGGCTTCACCTCGTCGGTGACGCGTGCCTTGATGTCCACCTTGCCGCGCGGGCTTTCCACGCAGACCATGTCGCCGTCCTTCAGGTTCTCCTTGGCGGCATCGTCCGGGTGTATCAGCAGCACATCCTCGGTCAGGATGTCGTTGTTGCGTGTGCGGCGTGTCATGGTGCCGCAGTTGTAGTGCTCCAGCTCGCGGTTGGTGGTAATGATGTACGGGTAATCGGTACCGTGCTCGCTCACCTCCTTGCTCTCGATCCAATCCGGCGCATAGAATTTTCCCAGGCCGCGTTTGAAACTGGTGCCGTGCAGGATCTGCGTGTCGGTGCCGTCGGCGGCCACGGGCCACTGCTTGCCGTTCTCGCCGAGGTTCTCCCAGCGGATGCCTTTGAAGAAGGGCACGATGCGGCTGATCTCCTCCAGCACCCAGCTCGGGTGGTAGTCCGGCTGCTTGAAGCCCATGCGGTTCATGATGTCCACGATGATCTGGCCATCGGGCTTGGTGCCGGACAATGGTTCCACTGCGGCGTTCACGCGTTGCACGCGGCGCTCGCCGTTGGTGAAGGTGCCGCTCTTCTCCAGGAAGCTGGCACCGGGCAGGATCACGTCGGCGTACTGGGCGGTCTCGGTCATGAAGAGCTCTTGCACCACCAGCAATTCCAAGCTTTCCATGGCCTTGATCACCTTGTTGGTGTTCGGGTCCGTCTGCACCACATCCTCACCGATCAGCCACAGCGCCTTCAGGCTGCCATCGATGGCGGCGTTGAACATCTCGGGGATCTTGTAGCCGATGTGGCTGGGAACGGGCACGCCGTAGTGGGCCTCGTACAGCTTGTTGATCTCGCTGTCGTCCACCTCGTGGTAGCCTGCGCCTTGGTGCGGTTGCGCGCCCATGTCGGCCGCGCCCTGCACGTTGTTCTGCCCGCGCAAGGGGTTCACACCCACGCCGCGCCGGCCGATGTTGCCGGTCATCATCGCGAGGTCGGCGATCTGCATTACGGTGAAGGTGCCTTGCGAATGTTCGGTGACGCCCAAGCCGTGGAAGCTCATGGCGGCAGGGCTCGTCGCGTAGGCGATAGCAGCGGCACATACCTGCTCACGCGGCACGCCGGTCACCTGTTCCATCTTGTCGATGTCCAGCTTCAGCAGGTGATCGCGGAACTCGGTGTAGCCCTCCGTGCGGCTGTCGATGAACTTCTGGTCCACCAGGCCTTCCGCGATGATGTAGTGCATCATCATGTTCAGCAGCGCCACGTTGGTGCCGGGCTTCAGTTGCAGGTGATGCTGCGCGTACTTGGCCAAGTGGATGCGACGTGGGTCGATCACGATCAGCGTCTTGCCCTTCATGGCCTGCTGCTTGATCTTGGCACCGGTCACGGGGTGCGCATCGGTGGGGTTGGCACCGATCACCATCATGCAATCGGTATCGTTGAGGTCGTCGATGCTGTTGGTGGCCGCACCGGTTCCGTAGGTGTGCTGCATGCCGAGGGCCGTGGGGCTGTGGCACACGCGCGCGCAGCAGTCGATGTTGTTGGTGCCGATCACCGCCCGCATGAATTTCTGCATGAGGTAGTTCTCCTCGTTCGGGCAGCGCGCACTGCTGATCCCCGCGATGCTGTCGGGGCCGTGGTCGGTCTTCAACTGCGTGAGCTTGTTCGAGATGAAGTCGTAAGCCTCGTCCCAGGTGGCCGGAACGAACTTGCCATCCTTCTTCAGCAGCGGCGTGCGGATGCGGTCCGGATGGTCGTAGAAGCTGAAGGCGTAGCGGCCCTTCAGGCAGGTGTGCCCTTGGTTCGCTTCGGCATCATAGGGCGCGCGGATGGCCACGACCTTCTCGTCCTTCACCCGCACGTCCAGATTGCAGCCCACGCCGCAGTAGGTGCACACGGTGCGCACGATGCGGTCGGCCTCGGTCTCCTTGCTGCGGAACACGTCGGTAATGGCGCTGGTGGGGCAGGCCTGCGCACAGGCGCCGCAGCTCACGCAATCGCTGCTCATGAAGCTCTCGCCCGTGCCCTTCGCGATCCAGCTGTCAAAACCGCGACCGGCCATGGTCAGCACCATTTCGCCCTGCACCTCGTCGCAGGCCCGCACACAGCGGTAGCAGTTGATGCAGCTGTCGAGGTTGCTCACCATGTACGGGTGGCTGGTGTCGCTCGCGAAGGCGCGGTCGGCACCGGCGGCATCCAGCGGCAGGGCGCCTTTCGGGTACCTTACTTGGAGAGCCTGCCCCGGGCCTGACCCGGGGAAGCCGATCTTCTGCACCACGTTGTACAGCTCGTTGGCACCGTGGTCCTCGGTCTTCAGTTGCTCCGTGGGGTAGTTGGAGAGCACCAGTTCCACGATGTTCTTGCGCAGGCGCTTCATCCGCTCGCTGTGCGTGATGATGTACTGGCCTTGCGCCACGGGCGAATGGCAGCTCGCCATCACTTTCGTCGGTCCGTCCTCCTTCGACGCCACTTCCACGCTGCACACGCGGCAAGACCCGAAGGGCTCCAGGTTCGGTGCATCGCAGAGCGTCGGCACAGGGTCCGGGCCCATGGAACGGCGCAGAAAGGCGAGCATCGTTTCGCCCTCCACGATCGGGTGCGCCTTGCCGTTGATGAACGCCACCTTGGTACCCGTCGCTGCGGACTTCGGGTCGGCAAGGGGATTGGTTGCGGTGTTTGCCATGGAAGCGGACGTCTGATTCATTGGGGATGTACGAAGATACTGAACGGTGCAAGCCAAGGCTTACGCGCCACCGCTTGCCACGAGTTGCACCACATGGTCATGTTTTTCCACGGGCAGGCTGTCCACCACTTGGAAGGGGAAGCAGGTGGCCACGGTGAAGGCCTCCGGATGCTTGGGCAGGAAGGTGTCGTAGTACCCGGCACCGTAGCCCAGCCGGTGGCCCTTGGCGGTGAACGCAAGCCCCGGGACGATGATCAGGTCGAAGGTTCCGGTGTAGGCATCGCCCGCCGGATGACGTGTGCCGAAGACACCGGGCACCAGGTCTTGCTGACCCGTGTAGCGGTAATTCTCCAGCACGCGGCCCTTCAAGGTCTTCGGGGCGTAGATGGTGATGCCCTCCGCAAGGAGTTCATCGAGCAAGGGGAAGAGGTCCACCTCGGAACCCATGGGCAGAAAGCAGTGCAGCACACGCACCTTGCGTTCGCGGATCAGGGCGCGAAGCTCGTCGCAGATGGCAGCGCTCAGGGCAGCGTGCGCAGCAGGGTCCAACGCATCGCGCTGGGCGATCATCCGTTGGCGCAGGGCTTTCTTTTCAAGTTGGAGCATTCCGGCTCACGCCTTGAAGTAGCCCTTCAACTCCTCATCGAAATACTGCAAGGCATTCTTGATGCCGAGCGGCAAGCCACCACCGAGTGCACAGAGGCTGCCGATCTCCAAGGTCTCCAACAAGTCGTCGAAGAGCGCACGGTCGATCTTGTCGCCGTTCTTGCGCGCACGGTTCAGCAGTTCCTCGCCACGCTTGCTGCCGATGCGGCAGGGGAAGCATTTGCCGCAGCTCTCCACGGCGGTGAATTGGAAGAGGTGCTCGAGGTATTCCACCATCGGGAAATCCTCGGGGATGCTCAGCACGCCGGCATGGCCGAGCAAGAAACCTTCTTGCTGGAAGCTCTCGAAATCGATGCTCAGCTTGTCGATCTTGCTCAAGGGCACAATGCCGCCGAGCGGTCCGCCGATGTGCAGGGCCTTCACCTTCTTCTTGAAGCCCTGGCCAAGCTCGTCGATCACTTTGCGCAATGGCGTGCCGCACTCGACCTCGTACAGGCCGGGCCGGTTGAAGGCGCTGTCCAGGCTCACGAGCTTGGTGCCGTTGCTTTTCTCGGTGCCGAGCTTCGCGAAGGTCTCACCACCATTGGCGATGATCCACGGGACGCAAGCCAGGGTCTCCACGTTGTTCACCAGTGTGGGGCGGTTGAACAGGCCTTGTTGCGCAGGGTAGGGTGGACGTGTGCGCACCTCGCCACGCTTGCCTTCGATGCTGTTGAGCAGGGCGGTCTCTTCGCCGCACACGTAAGCACCGGCGGCCATGATCACCTTGAAGCGGAAGTTGAAGCCGCTGCCCTTGATGTTCTTTCCGATCCAGCCTTTGGTCTCCAATTCCGCAACGGCCTCCTTCACCACCTGCACCGCTTCAGGGTACTCGGCGCGGATGTACAGCACACCCGTATCGGCCCCCGCACAGTAACCGGCGATCATCATGCCCAGCAGCACGTGGTGCGGTCGTTGCTCCAAGAGATAGCGATCACTGAAAGCGGCGGGATCGCCCTCATCGGCGTTGCACACGATGTACTTGCGCGGTGTGCCGTTGCCTGTCTTGTCCTCCGCATCGCGGCACGCTTGCAGTTTGAAGCCCATCGGGAAACCCGCACCGCCGCGGCCGCGGATCGTCGCGACCTTGATCTCGTTGAGGACGTCGGCGGGGTCGGCCTTCAGCACGCGTTCCCACAGGGCGTAGAAGTCGCCGAGCGCTGGCATCGGTGCCGTAAGGACCGGCTTCTCCATGGACGTGCCGACGTGGTGCTTGCCGTTCGCTTCGGCTTTGCCGCTCTTCATGAGATCACCGAGATGATCGACACTATCGCCGCTGTAGTTCCGGCCGCCGATGTTGAACGCGCTGTTCTCGTGGCAGCGTCCCAGGCAGCACATGTGGCCGATCTCCTCCGCCTTGAAATGCTTGCTCAGTTCGTGGTGCACCTTGTCCTGCGTACCGGCCACCAAGCAGGTGCTGCCGTTGCACACATAGGCCTTCACGCCCTTGTTCTCCCGCTTCAGGAAATCGTAGAAGCTGCTGGTGCCGTAGGTGTTCGCCTCGCCTACGAGGAAGTCATCACCCACTTCAGTGAGCGCTTCCACGGAAGGCGATCCGCCGTTCGATCGGGCGTGGTCCTGCAGTCGTTCCCATAGTGCGTCGTCGAGCTCCTTGCCGTCGCGGCCGCTGAGCGATGTGATGTTCTTGGACATGCGTTGTTGGATCCTTTTCCGGACGTGCCAAGGTAGGAAGAGAAGCGATTTGGATGAACGCACGTAGGATCGGAGTGATCGTTAAGGCATCCGTCGGCAGCCTGACAACTGACAACGAACAACTACATGTCGCCTAGACCCCACCTTAATGGTCTCTGGTCCAGCGCTGTGCTTGTGTTCCAAGTCTTTGCGAGCAGGACGAGCCGGGCCCCTTGCGGCTTTTCCGGCAACGCTCATCGCGAGCTTCCGATAGACATCGGTCCTATAGGTGTCGGACCATGTCCATATCGATCGGGATCGAAATGCCGTTACCATACCAACATGAAAGCCGGGTTCCGTGCATTGTCCTTTGCCAATCTATCGGTGCTCACGGCGCCGGCACTGCTCGCGCAGGACTGCTCCATCCCCTTCACCGAGCCGATGTTCGGGGTGCAACAGGAGATGGACATCCTCTACGGCTCGAGCGTTCGGTACAACGGCACCACGCAGGAGCTGCGGCTGAACCTTTTCAAGCCCGTGGACGACGAGCAGACGCAACGGCCGTTGATCATCCTGATCCCCGGCGGCGGCTTCTTCGACGGTGACCGCAGCGACCTCAACGCGATGTGCCGTGACCTGGCGAGCAAGGGCTGGGCCGCGGCCACCATCAGCTATCGGCTGGGCTTCTATGCCCCGTGGCCGCTCAGCTCGCCGTTCGCCTATGACCCGGCCGAGATCGTGCGTGCGGCGTACAGGGCCCAACAGGACGCGCGAGGGGCCGTCCGCTTCCTGAAGGCGCGCAGTGCGATCGACAGCACCAGCACCGAGAATGTTATGCTGATGGGCTTCAGCGCCGGCGCCATCACCGCCTTGCACGCCGCGTATGTGGACGACCCCTCGAAGAAGCCGGCCGCATGCGAGGCCATCGGCCCGGTGTCGCGCTTCCCCAGCACCTATCCCCGGCCGGACCTCGGGCCGATCGAGGGTACCTTGAACCTGAACGGCCAGAACGAAAAGGTGTTGGCCGTGGCCTCGAACTACGGCGGATTGTTGGACACCTCGCTCATCTCCGGGCCACTGGACCCCGCACTGTACATGTACCACCAGACCGGCGACCCCACGGTGGGCTGCGGCCACCAGCAAGGCCTCTGGGGCATGCCCTTGGGCGTGGGCGACAACTTCCCGTGGCTCTACGGGTCGTGCGTCACCGACATCAGGATCCAGAACCTTGACCCGGCACCGGGGCGCTACCTCCTCCATCTCTATAACGGCAACGAGCACGCCGTACATGACCCGGACGCGATCCTGTTGGAGACGGAACTCTTCCTGCGGAATCTCTTCTGCAGCCCGGTCACGGGGGTGGATCTCGCCGCGCGCGTTTTCTTGGACGGCCCGTATGATGCTTCGACCGGTCTGATGGGCGATCCGCTCCGCAGCTTAGGCGGCTTCCCCATGATCGAACCCTACACGGCGTTGGGCTATGCGCATGCGGGCGGCGGCGACGAGTTTATCCAGCCCGACGTGCTCACGGTCACCGGCAACGACGCCATCGTGGACTGGGTGGTGCTGGAGCTGCGCGATGCGATCGACCCCGCACTGGTGTCGGCCACGCGCAGTGCCTTGCTGCAACGTGACGGTGATATCGTGGACGTCGACGGCAGCTCCCCGGTCCATTTCAATGCGGCCCCCGCGATGTACAATGTGGCAGTGCTGCACCGCAACCACTTGGGCGCGATGACCCTGGACCCGGTGATCTTGGATGCCACACCTACTCCGGTGGATCTCACCAATGCGGCCACTTCCACCTATGGCACCGAAGCGCGTAAAAGCGTCTGGGGCGCCTTCCCGGTCAAAGCGCTCTGGGCGGGCGACGTGAATTTCAATGGCGTGGTGAAGTACACCGGCGCGGACAACGACCGTGACCCGGTTCTGGTGGACATAGGTGGCATCTCGCCCACGCAGATCGCCACGGGCTACCTGCCCACCGATGTGAACATGAACGGCGTGGTGCAGTACATCGGCGCGGCCAACGACCGCGATATCATTCTACAGAGTGTTGGCGGCACCTCGCCCACCGGCACGCGGACGGAACAGCTGCCGTAGAGCGCATTGCGGGAACGAAAGGTTGGAGTTGGCCGGAGGCCGCAAGGGATGGGCGCGCGGGAAAAAACATTGTGCCGGCGCGGGGGGCCAATGCCGCGCATTGCGATCATTGTTGAGCGGCCGGATCAGAGGATCCGCGCTATTCATTCTCCACTTCGTGCGGCCCTGTCGAAGCCCGTGCCTGTCGTATCAGGCGTTGTCATCTTTCATCGCTCGTGAAGAGCATGTCCTCGACCGGCATGCGCAGCGAGCGCACTTCTGTCGCACCGGCGAGGGTCAGCTTCATCATGAGCACTGGCTGAAGTCCCTGCACGTTGAACAGTGAGCGTATCTCCTGGAGCAGTGTGCGGCACTTCTGCGCTTGCGCATCACCCAGCACACGCAGTGATGGATGCTCGGCAAGATGCCCAAAAAAGATGGAGGCCGATACCGGGTGGACCGCCACGCCCATCGCCGTGGCCTTCAACCATACCCGCTGTGCGGCACGTCCGGCCAGCAGGCGTCCGCGCAGGTCCAGTTGTGGTACGGCCACCAGCACCACCGCGGCCGCGTTCCGTACGGCATCGGCGGTCGGGCGCTCCAATGCGCGGCTACCGCTCCGCCGCAGCAGGTCGATGAACCAGGGCTTGGCCGCAAGGCGCAGGGCCATGCGCCCGGCCGCTGGCAACCCGAGGGTCCGCACATCCAGCCCGTCCCGGGTGCGGGCCGCTTCCGCAGCCGTCCAACGCACCTCGCGCCCGAAGAATTCGGCATGTCCATGCGGGTCCAGCAGCCGGATCTGTTCCGCCGTTCCGCAGATGCCGCCTACCCGGGTCAGCGCATCGCGACCCTCGACCGCCAGCAGTCGTGCACCCTCGGTCGCTGCCAGGGCCTCCTGCAATGCTGCGATCGTTCCTTGAGGCAGGTCCGTGCCCAGGGAGGGGCCCCGGTTGGTATGCCGGGCAGCGAGCTGTTCCGCCCACGCGTAGGACTCCGGGCGAGGCGTTCCCTCGACGTGTTCGAACCAAGCGATCGGACCCGGACCGACTTCTTCGGCCATGCGAACGTCGAGTTGCACGCCGGAAGCACCGGCTTGCTGAAGCACGTTCTCAATGAACATCCCGAGCGCGATGTGCGGGATCATTCGTTCGGGGTCGTGGACGGAGTAGGACCGCTCGGCGTCGTGGAACAAGAGCAGGCGGCCGCCGTGCAACAGCAATTTCCATGGCTGATCATTGCCTGCCGAGGGTGCCAGCGCACCTGCGGACACGAGCTTCTTGGCCAGATCGGCACTGATGGTCAGGCGTGGCATCGCAAGGCCGAGCTGCGACGCTTGCATGATCATTTCCTCAGGTAGCAGGGGTGCTGGCCGTTCCATGTTCAGGGGGTTGATCGGCAATGTTCGCTTCAAAAGGCCGGGCAGAACATGACGAATGTTGGTTGATCCGATCCCCGCGCACGATCCTGCCCGCTGGCTGTTTCCTTGTCGACATCGCGTGGCTTTGCGAAGCGGACCCGCACCGGCGCCTGTGGCCCGGCTGCCGGCCGTGGATCGGTTATCTTTTCTGCTCCCCCACATCTCAAGGCCATGCTTCGATTCCTTCCGCTGCTTTTGCTCACCGCCCAGTTGCTCGCTTGCGCCGGTCCCGGCCGACCACCCGTATTGGAAACGGCGTTGCCCACCGCCCAGGCCGACACCTGCGATGGCCCGGACGTTGACATCCACTGTTGTTTTCTGGGCGCTCCGTCCGGCCTTTCGGGGACCGTTGTGATCGCGGATGAACGCGAGCAGGGCCAGCGGCTCCAGCTCACCGGCCGCGTCGTGGACGAGGCCACCGGCGCCCCGCTGCCGGGGGTGCTGCTCTACGTGTTCCACACCGATGCCACCGGCCACTACGGCAAACGCGGGGATGATCAAGGCGTGCAACGCTGGCACGGCCACCTGTACGGTTGGCTGCGCACTGGCACGGATGGGCGCTACGCGGTCCGGACCATCCGCCCCGCTCCCTATCCGGACGGTTCCATGCCCGCGCACCTCCATGCCGCCCTGCAACTGCCCGACGGCCGTGCGTGCTGGGTGAACGACTTCGTCTTCGCCGATGATCCCTTGGTAACGGATAATTACCTCACGGGCTTGAACAACCCCGGCAACCCGAAGGAACGGGACAACGGCGTGGTGCAGCTCACGGAACAGGAAGGAGCACTCATCGGTGCGCGCGACATCGTTGTGGACGTGGACGCGGTCGATCATTGACAAGCGGCTTCTGCGCTCACTCCGTCATCGCGGATCTGCTCCGAGCGGAGCAAAGGAGCAAACGAAGCGATCCCGCATCGGTGCCTGTTGCTCACCCTCCCCACCGTCATCGCGTCGCGGCTTGGGGCAGGCCCGGGTGGGCCGTACGACGAACGCATGGGGTTACTTGGCAAGGTCCTTCACGGCCTGCACGGCGCTGGGCAGTTCCGGGTCCAGTTCCAAGGCTTTTCGGTAGTTGGCCAATGCTTTCTTCTTTTCGCCTTTTTTCAACCACGCTTCGCCAAGGCTGTCCCAGCAGTTGGCTGCGTTGGGAAAGAGCTCCGTGTTCAACGTGAACGCCGCAATGGCATGATCCACTTGGCCTGAAACGAGCAGTTCGTACCCAACGGAATTCAGGATCAGGTCTTTCGGGTCCTGCGCATGGAAGTTCACCGTTAGGCTGTCGAAATGCTGCTTCACATAAGCCGGTCCGTGTTCTTTGAACGCCTTATACACCAGCTCTCCCGCAGGCCGCATGGCGGGTTTGGGCGTGTGGCCCAGCAGTAGGTCTTGGATCCCTGAGACGATCTTTTCCGCGACCGGCTCCCCCATGTTCGCCATGACAACGGCCGTGAAGCGCCGCCCGGGGAGCTCCAGGTTCACGGTGTTCCCGCCATCGAAGCCGCCCGCTTCCCCCATGCTCTGATCGGGCGTTTTCTTCAACTTTTCGATCTCCAATATGAGCGGATCGTTGGCGCGCATTTTCGCACTGAGCAGATTCGTACCGTAGTGGAAGGACTGATAGAATCGGAAGATATCGTTCGCCGTGGCGAGGAACCCGCCATCCGGCCGGGGAGGGCCTTCCGATCGCGGGAACCGTACCACTTCCCCGGTGATGGTCAGTCGATGCCCGACCGCTTCGTTCTCCGGACCGCGTGTGCCGAACACATCGGTCTCCTTCAGTTGCAACTTGTCCACGATGCGGGTCTGCACGCTCTCGCCGAAGGGTCGACCGGTCACTTTCTCGATGATGGCCCCGAGGAGCACATAGCCGAGGTTCGAGTATTGTTCATCAGTGCCGGGGACGAAATGGAGCGGCATGTGCCGGGCCAGCTCCACCACGCTGGAGATGGTCTGTTCTTCAGGTGGCGTGACCCAGAACGCGGGCGTGTGGTAGTCGCCATAACCGCTTCGGTGTTCGAGCAGATGCGCGATCGTGATCCCTTCCGCCGCTTCCTTCGGAAAGCCCGGCAATAGGTCGCCGAGCTTATCGTCCATTTTCAGTTTCCCTTCATCGATCAATTGAAGGACGACCACCCGCGTGAAGGTCTTGTTCATGGACCCGATGAGGATCCGCGTATGCACCGTGTTGGGGATCTTGCGCTCGCGATCGGCCATGCCGAACGCCTTTTCATAGAAGGGCTTCCCTTGGTCGGCGAGCAGGATAACGCCGGAGAACAGGTCGAGGTCCATGTATTGCTTCACCAGTGCATCCACTTCAGCGGAAAACTTTTCCTTGTCCAAGGCCGAGGTATCGGCTTTCGGGGGGGATGCTTGCCCGCAACCTATTAGACAGAGGAGTGTGAGCAGGATCGTGAGCGCATAGTGTTTCATGATGGCGTGTTTCTGCTACGATGTTAGTTCGACCATGTGCCGTGCGACGCATCGAAGTGACGGATCGCACGATCCATGTGACGAGGACCCGCGTGCAGGGGTCGGCAGCGTTCATCACAGGAATTGGGTACTTCGTCACGGGGGTAGTGCACGGTCCCGATGCGATGCCGATCTTGCGGAAATGTGGAACGGCCGGACCCTGCGGATCATCTTGCATCTGGCTTTCTGGGTGATCACCTCGTGGGCCATCACGCAGGTCTTCAGCATCCGTACCCATGAGCTGGAGGTCATCAACGGCGAGAAGTTCGAAGTGGTCGATCGGGATCCCGCGATCGTCGGGATACTACTGTTCGGGCAAGTAGTGCGGGCCGTCATGTGTTACCTGGCCTTGTTCCTCTTGGTACGCTGGTCGCTGGTTGAACGCGGCCGGAAACGGTTGTTCATCGCGCTGCCCACGCTCCTGGTCGCGGGCGTGTTCGTGGAACGTGCACTGTCACTTGTGGTCCTCGGTATTTCATTGCCGTTGGAGCTGAGCGCCGGCCTGCACTTCTTTTTCCTGATGGTCGCCATCGCCTATGGACTGGTGCTGATCTGGCAACGCTCCGAAGCGCGCAACAAGGAACTGGTGCTCGCCAACCGCACGGCGGAATTGGAGACCCTGCGTGCACAACTGCATCCGCACTTCCTGTTCAACACGCTCAACAACTTCATGAGCTTGGCACAGCAACACAGGAACGAGGAACTTTCCGATGGCCTGGACCGACTGGCCCGCACCCTGCGCCACTTGTTGCACGCCGCCGACCAAGGCCGCATCGGGCTCAACGAGGAGCTGGCCATGCTGCAGGATGTGATCGACCTCTACCTCGTGCGCTACGCGGAGAGCGACCTGCTGGACATCGCCTTCCGGGTGGAAGGCGATGCCGCCACCCAACGGATCGAGCCCGGCTTGCTGGTGCCCTTCATCGAGAACGCGTTCAAGCACGGGGTGCGTGCCGACCGTCGTTCCCATCTATCGGTGCTCGTGGAAGTGTCCCGACGTGGCGAGACATTGGTCCGCATCGAAAACTCCCTGCAGCCGGATGATCATGCCCCCTTGGATCCGTCGGGACTTGGATTGCGGAATGTGCGCGAACGCTTGGCTGCGGCCTATCCCGGAAAGCACGTCTTCCATGCGGGTGTGCGGAACGATCGTTATGTGGTGGAACTTACCTTGAGCGAAGATGGACCTGCTGTTGGTGGATGACGAACCCCAGGCGTTAGAGCTCCTGTTGGGGTACGCGGCGCGCTTTCCGGGCGTGCGCGTTGCAGGCACCTGCCGTTCGGCTACAGAGGCCATTGCCTTCCTGGGTCAACACACCGTCGATGCCGTATTGCTCGACATCTCCATGCCCGGCATCACCGGTATGCAGCTCGCTGATCAGTTGCGCGGTCGCATACCGGTGGTCTTCACAACGGCGCATGCGGAGTATGCCGTGCGGAGCTACGATATGCATGCCGTGGATTACCTCCTCAAACCGATCTCCTTCGATCGGTTCACGCAAGCCGTACAGAAGTTGATGGACGGCGGTCGCACCGCACCGGCACCATCCGGTCCATTGCAGAGCATGCTCTTCCTGAAGAGCGGCAGCACCTTCCACCGCGTGCCGCTCACTGCGATCGATCGCTTGGAGAAGGACGGCAACTACATGGTCTATTATTACGAAGGCAAGCGCTTGCTCGTGCGGCAGACCGTGGAAGAAGCGATGGCACTGCTGCCGTCCACCTTCGTACGCGTCCATCGCTCGCACATCGTTCCCTTGGACCGTGTCGGTACGGTTGAATTGCACCAAGTGAAAGTGGGTGACCGCTCCATTCCGGTTTCGGCCCTCTACCGGGATGACCTCATGGCGCATATCGGAGCGCAGGAGGGTCGGGACGAAGCTTGAACCGTGCTCACCGACACGCAGGGGACGAGCCTCTATGGACGGCTGACAGAGTTGTCGCAGCACCTGTTCCACCATAGCGGATCGAATAGATGAATGCAAGGCATGCTGCGGCCCACCCTTCCCGTCGTCATCGCGAGGCCCTGCGAAGCGATCCCGCATCGGCGCCTGCGGCCGACCCTTCCTCGCGATCACGGCACGTATTTGTTGCGGTCTCACTCCACCACCACGCGCACGGCTTCCGTACCGTACTGCACGAAGTACAGGCCCGGAGCGAGGTCTTCGGCGAGGCGGTGGGTACCGGCCTGGGCGGGTACACCGGCCACCACCTGCCCGACGGCGTTCCGCACGCGCAATTGCGCGCCGGGTGGCAGCGGTCCGTTCACCTGCACCGTGATCGCACCGCGGGCGGGGTTGGGGAATACCGTGAGCGCGTCCTCCGCCGTGCGCGGACCGTCCACCGCCGTGCTGAGGTCGGACAGGCGCAGCACATAGCCGTTCGCCACGCCCGGTGGGGCAGTGAGGTCCCATACGCCGGACCCGGGGTCCAGGTCGGCCGTATCGAAGAAGAAGCCCGTGGCGTGCACCGTGCCGTCGGGTTCCGTGGCGATGGCCACGCCACCCACTTGCCCCGCGCCGCCCAGTTGTGCGGCCCACAGGAACGCGCCCGCCGTGCTGAGCTTAGTGATGTATGCGTCCGAGACCCCCGCAGCGGTGAGGTTGACGGTGCCCGGCCCGGGATCGAAATCGGCCGTGTCGTAGAAGAAGCCGGTGAGGTATGCGCTACCGGCGGCATCCACGGCCACGCCGAGGCCGTCCTCGCCGTACAGGCCGCCGAGCTGGCGGGCCCACAGGAAGTCGCCGGCCCCGTCCAGTTTGCTCACATAGATGTCGCGGTCATTGCTTGTGGGTTCGGTGAGCAGGTATTCCCCGGGTCCCGGATCGAAGTCGGCCGCGCCGATGAAGGTGCCGATGGTGAGGATGGCCCCCGCATCGTCCACGGCGATGGCGTTCCCCATCACACGGAGCGCACCGCCCAGGCTGCCGGCCCACGTCAGCGTTCCGTCGGCCGTGAGGCGGCACACGAAGGCATCGCTCTCGTTGATGGTGCCCGCGGCCACTAGGGGGTAGTTCCCCGGCCCGGGATCGAAGTCGGCCGTGCCGCGGAAGTAGCCGGTGAGCAGCACGTCCCCGTTGGCGGCCAGGGCGATGGCCTGCGCGGCATCGTCACCGGGCCCGCCCATCTGCTTGGCCCAGACGAAGTTGCCCGCCGCATCCAATTTGCTCACGAAGATGTCCGGCCCCGCGCCCACCAAGGTGGCTTCGGCGGTGCCGGGATCGAAGTCGGCCGTGCCGCTGAAGGTTCCTGCGGTGTACACCTCCTGCACGGCGTTCACAGCGATGGCGAAGCCGCGCTCGCTGCCGGTGCCGCCCATCTGCTTGGCCCAGACGAAGTTGCCCGCCGGGTCCAGCTTGCAGACGAACACGTCGTTGCCACCACCCCCGGCGCTGGTCAGGGTGAAGGTGTTGGGACCGGGGTCGAAGTCGGCGGTGCCTTGGAAATCACCGGCCACGTAAACGTTCCCCGCCGCATCCACCGCGATGGCGCGGGCATAGTCGTTGCCGTCGCCGCCCAGTTGCCGGGTCCACACGAACTGGCCCAAGGGATCGAGCTTGGTGACATGGATGTCGAAGTCGCCGCCAACGGGCACGGTGAGGTTCGCCGTGCCGGGTCCGGGGTCCATGTCCGCCGTGTTGGAGAACCAGCCGGTGGTGAGCGTATTGCCCGAGGCGTCCACCGCCACGGCAGTGGCGTAAGTGGAACCGGGTCCGCCCAGTTTGCCGGACCATTCCAGGGTCTGGGCGGCGGTGGAGAGGCTCACAATGAGGACGATGCCGGTGACAAGGCGTAGAGATGCCATGGGTATAGGGGTTTTGACAGGGCTGTGCGAAAAGTAAGCGATGGCATCTCCACGGGCGCTGCCGCCTACGTGGATCCCTGCGGAGCCCCTCCGATCGAATGATCGGTGCTCACTCCACCACCACGCGCACGGCTTCCGCACCATACTGCACGAAGTACAGGCCCGGCGCGAGGCCTTCGGCGAGGCGATCTTTACCGGTCCGCGCCGGGGCCGTGTTTTTTCAGGGATGAAGCCAGTACCGGACGGTCGACCAAGTACCCGGGAAGCGATCTCACATCCGCGCCTGCGGCCCCAATTCCCCGTCGTCATCGCGAGCCTGCATGCCCGAGGCACGGCCCTGCGGAGCGATCCCGCATAACCCCCCAACCATGATCCCATGTGAGTCATTCGAACATGCGACCATCACGGACCCTACAGCGGCCTGACAACTTTCAACTGTACCACGCTAGGCACCTCAACCTTGGTTGTGCGCTTGGCGTATGGGCTCTACGGCAGCTGCTCCACCCGCACGTTCGTGGGCACCGTGCCGCCGATGTTGAACAGGATGATGTCGCGGTCGTTGGCCGTGCCGGTGTACTTCACGTTCCCGTCGAGGTTGAGGTCCTCGGAATGGTAGCCGCTCACGGAGCCGGTGGGGGTCCCGCTCCCGATGGCCTGCAGGATGGGCTCGCGGTCATTGCCTGATCCGGTGTATTGCACCGTGCCGTCAAAGTTCACATCGCCCGCCCACATCAGTTGTTTGGTGCCTGCCACCTTGGTCGCATCCACACCATGGGTGGCGGTGCTGGCAAGATCCAGTGACACCGATTGAGCCGTGCCGGATAGCGCAACGGTCGCGGCTGTCATGATGCCCAAGTGGTTGCGATGGCGCACCGCTACGTAATAGTCACCCTCCGGCACGGCAAACGCCAAGGGCGAACTGTTGTCCAGCTCGGCGATGGAGCCCCCGGCGCGTATCAGGCCGCTTCTGCTCGCCACTACCACGCTCGGGTCCACCGCGTCGCGAAGCTCAACGACCGCCCAGTCGATGATGCGGGTCGAGGTGCCCTGCCCCAGCAACAAGGGGTTGAGCACCCCGGCATTACCGCTGCCGGTATGCACATAGCCTAGCGCCGGGTAGGGGTCGGTAAGCGGGAAATCCACCAAGCCGTCCACGCCGGGGTCCATTAGGGCGCTGCCATCGAATGGACCTTCCAGCAAAGCCGCAACATCCACCAGCACGGACTGTGGAGTGAACACGAAGCCGTCCAAGGCGATGTCCGATGTGTACTGAAGGCCTGTGATCCCTCTGAATCTCAATTTGATCGAAGATCCGGTATACGATGAAAGGTCCACTGTTCTCAGCACCCAAGCAGCACCTTGGTCACCCACAATGGGGGCTGTAACGTCATTCTGCCACGAACCTCCTGTGGAAATGTCCAAATGCAATTCACCCATATCAGCACCTTGCATATGATAGGCAAAAGAGA
The DNA here is from genome assembly GCA_963706125.1 of uncultured Flavobacteriales bacterium. Lineage (GTDB taxonomy): Bacteria > Bacteroidota > Bacteroidia > Flavobacteriales_F > PHOS-HE28 > PHOS-HE28. The sequence continues at coordinate 523,883 of CAVPLQ010000002.1, read as the reverse complement.
ATTCATAGGCCTGGTCCAGATCGATGCACTGGGACTGTAGAACGGCCAAAGCACCGGAACAAGAAGAGGCTTCGGTATAGATGTAGTTTCCCGTACTCGTTCCAGGAGCGTAGTCCACCGATGGTCCTGTTCCCGTGGAAGGTGTTCCTCCGTCATCCACCCTGAAGTCAATGTTGTCATCCGTCCCGTTCAATGCATTGCTCCAGAGACTTCCGGTGAGATCACATACCGTAGTGCCACAGTCAGCCGCTGTTCCACACAGCGCGATGGACTCAAAGTCCTCATTGAAACCCGTGGCCGGACTTGCGTTGGATACAGCGATGTACGCAACCTTCGTTTGTACATTCGACCCTGTTCCATTCGTGGCGGTCAAGGCTATGTCATAGACCCCTGCAGCACTGAATTGGATCTGCGGGTTCTGGGAATTGGCATTGGTACCCCCTGTGAACGAGAAGGTAGCGGGTGCGATCGCCCAGGTCCATGAGGTCGGGGTATATGAGCTTTTGTCCGTGAACGTGAACACATCTCCCGTGCAACCATCTACGTGATCCGATCGAAAACAGGCAATTGGCGCCACATTTCCGGGATCTTTCAAGTTGCTCTTCCAAAGACCTTGTCCGTATGTCGAAGCAAAGAGCGCGGGATCGCAATCATTGACATTGGAATAGATCTCAAGCTCCGTCACTTCAAGATTTGGGAAGCCCGTGGAATAGGGCTCCCAATCCGCCAAGGTATTGTCGCGATAGTAGACACCTTCATCATTTCCCAAGTAAATGGCCTCAATAGGGCTGTTCTCATCGATGGCTATCGTATTGAGGGAAATGTTCGGAAGTGTACCGGAATAGTCCGTCCATGAAGCCCCGCTGTTCGTGGACTCGTATATATTGTTCCCTAGGGCTATGAATACATGGGTCGGGTCCGTTGCATCGATCGCAATGTCATTGGGCATGGAAGAGGAAGGGAGACTCCCGTCCAGATCGGTCCAGGTCGGACTCCCTGATGTTGCATTATCCGATCGGTAGAAGTTACTGGAGCCGGATCGTGACACGTACATCACGTTGCTGTTGGAAGGGGCAATGGCCATGTCCCTCAACGTGCTCGATCCAGCGAAGCTCGAGATCTGGGACCATGCCGGTGTACCTGCTTTGACATCATCTGAACGCCATACATTGTTCATTCCGATGTACATCCGTGACGTTGAATTCGGATCGAGCGTGTACGGGGTCACCCAAGCCCCGCTTTCAGCTATACCACCTGTAATGCCTGAAAAGCTGGTCCCCCGGTTGGTGGACCGGCGTACATCACCATAGTAGAGCGCGCCATACATGTAGTTTTCATCGATCGGGTCGATGATACATTCCATCCCGTCACCTCCGATCTCCGTGCTGAAAACTCCTTGATCACTGATCGCGGTGCCGTTGTCCTGATATCCGTTAATGACGAGGTCGCTCACTGATAGCGCGACTCCGATCTTGTACACTTGAGCGATGCCCAATCCACTGGATAGGTCAGTCCACGATGCGCCTGCATCCGATGAATAATACACCCCACCGTCATTCCCATTGTAGAGATCACCAGTAAGAGGTGAGTATTCCAAGGCGTGTTGATCAGCATGTATGGCGGGATTTCCGCCATACCCGACCCAATGAGAGACAATGCTCCAAATAGACCCTCCATCAAAACTTTCCCAGAGATTGACCCCTCCCATTACGATGTGATCACCGTCCGTGGGATCGCCTATTGCAACACAGTCGTACCAGGCCTGGCTACCGGTCCCGCCTGATACATCATATCCAAATATGTTCGGACTGGTCGCCCGGGTGCTGAATGTCAAGCCGTTGTCGGTACTTCGGTATGCCCCATTGAAACCGCTTCCATCACCAGCTATCAAGTAGACATACGAGGGCAGGTCGGCTGAAACAGCCAAAGCCATCCTGCTGGTACCGGTGGGTACTCCAGCTGTGACCTGGGTCCAAGTGATCCCGTTATCGGTCGACCGATAATAGTTGCTGCCCGCCGCGTAGACGATATTCGGATCTGCGGGATGAAATGCGATGTCTTTGAAGCTCTCCCCACCATTATACGACAATGCCCAGCTCGCCCCCCCATTGGTCGATCTATATATCTGGCCGGCGGTTGATGCGATAAGGATCAATGGGTCGATCGGATGCATGAGGATCTCGTAGACCGTTCTATTTCCCATGCCTGAGTTATGCGCGGACCAGGAAATACCGCCATCCGTAGACCGCCAAACCCCATAACCTGGAGCATCTCCTGCATCACGATCTCCGGTGCCTATATGGATGATGTCCGGGTCGGACGGATGGATCACGATGCTTGACACCCCCAATCGTGCAAGTCCCGCTGAATACTCTGTCCAGCTTCCTCCATTATCCGTGCTTTTCCAAAAACCACCAGAGGGCGCCCCGGTATACAGTGTATTGGCTTCAGTTGGGTGGAATGCAATGCAGTTCACTCTTCCATTTCCATTGGGCTGACCTGTTCCGTTGGCCGGCAGTGCTACCGGTCCTACGACCTGCCAGTCCCCGGTACCCGTTTGATAACTCCGGCCCGCATTATCGTTCATATACCGTTTGACTTCGGTCAAGACGTCACCATCCTGTGGGAAATTTCCATTTTCATCCACACGGGACTCCCAGTAATACTCCCACCTCTTGAATTGTTTGATCCCATGTCCTTTAGGGATCTCCGTACTTCCTGCCATCACAGAATCGTAGTAGAGGTAGAAATCGGCTTGTATCTCAAAAAAGTTGGCGGTTCTATCATCCATCATGGATTGCCAACTATGCTGAGCGGTCAGATGAGTAGTTACCGAACAAAACAAGAGTAAGAGCGCAAGGGTCTTCTTCATGATCTTGGTTGTTTGGAACGCGTTATCGGCCATGTTCATGAGCCTTGTATGCCATTGGGTCCGGTACATGAAAAATGTGCCTATGCAAGCTACGCGCTCGAAAGACAATGATAATAAAAAAGCCCCGCTTGCACCCGGCTGTAGCCATTCCGGTGGTTGAGACGCACCAGACCGGCAAAGACGCCACTCCCTCCGTTGTCAATTATGTTGACGGCCGGACGAATGGCCTCCGCAGCGCGCGCGACCGATGATCCGACCTATGAAATGGTAAACGTGAGCGTGGACTATCCTTCACCCCGCACGGCAAAGTGCAGGGGAAGGAGGAGATGTATTTTGTTTGCCGAAGTATAGGCTGAGATCATCCTCCCGCAGATTTTCACCTCGGAAACCCTGCTGATAGTATGAAGCGGCCGACGGCCACAAGGCATGCGCACCAACCTGCAGTAATCAGGCTCGGGAATGACCCGAGGGCCGATGTGTAAATTGAAAGGGGAGATCAGAGAACCGAGAAATGGAAAGAAGCGCTCTTTCGACCTCCACTTTTAGGTTTTCTGTTTTGGATCCACCAGTTTTTCCCGAATGGCCTTTACCACGGCTTCGCTCATGGAATGGACTTGCAGCTTCCGGTAGATGTTCTTGATGTGCGAGCGCACGGTCTCAATGCTGATGCCCTGTTCGGCGGCTATCATCTTGTAACTGAAGCCTTCCACCAACAGGCCGAGCACTTGGCGCTCCTTTGGCTTAAGGTCGTCGTCCTTTGGTGCTTTCTTTTCCTTGGTAAAGAAGGTGAGCACCTTGCGCGCTATGGCCGGGGTCATTGGCGCACCGCCGTCCCGCACTTCTTTGATCGCAATTATGATCTCGTCGGGCGAGGACTTCTTCAATAAGTATCCATCTGCCCCGGCTTGGAGCGCCTCGAAGATGTGGTCATTCTTATCGAACACGGTCAACATGATGACCAATGTCTCCGGTAATAGTTCTTTGATGATACTGAGCCCGGCAATGCCGTTGACGACCGGCATATCAATGTCCATGAGCACCACGTCGGGCTGCAGTTCCAGCACATTTTGCGCTACCTGTGTGCAATCAGGATATTCGCCGATCAATACAAAGCCGGGTGTTTCCTCGATCAATAGGCGAAGGCTGGCGCGCAGGTCCTCGTTGTCCTCGAACAGCATTACGCCGGTGTATTCCATGTGCTGCGTATTGATGGCCAAAATATCGACCCTGTGTTGCTCTGGCAATACCATGATCATGTGAGCGGCACGATCACCTTGATCCTACAGCCTTTGCCCGGCGCTGAGCTCAGTTCGAAGATGCCGTTCAGCTCCTCCGTGCGGTCCTTCATGTTCTTTAGCCCATGTCTGTCGTTCCCGGCGTGCATGTCGAACCCTTGCCCGTTGTCCTCGATCGACAGGGTAAGCAGCCTTCCTTCCACGGCAAAGCGTACCACGGCTTTTTCGGCGTTGCTGTATTTGGCCGTGTTGTTCACTGCTTCCTTGAAGATCAGGAAGAGGTCCCGTCGCTTCACCATATCCAACTTCAGATCGTTCAGTACAGGGTCGCTCTTGAACTTGAGCGTTATGTTCCGCGCTTCTAGCAGTGGTGCCGCGAATTCCCGCATCCGGGCGGCCAGGAACAACATCTGGTCGTTGTTCGGGTCTATGGCCCAGATGATGTCGTCCATGTTCTGCATGGTGCCTTTGGCACTCGTTCCAATGCGTTCGAGCAGGTCTTCCTTTTTGGAAACGTCCTTCTGCCTTTTAGCCATGGAACTGAAGATGTTGATGCTGCTCAGTGCGCTGCCGATCTCGTCGTGCAGGTCGCGGGACAGGCGATCGCGAACACGGAGGATGGCCAGTTTTTTGTTCAATTGCCAGCGATAGACCAACAGGGTAAGGGCGATGAACAAAATGGCTGCCAGAAAAAAGAACCACCATTCTTTATAGAATGGCGTGGTAACGAAAATGGGTATGCACATTTCCGGCCCCCAAATACCGTCCACATTGGTGCGTTTCACGCAAAGTTGGTACTCGCCGCCCCGTAGGTTCGTGTAAATGGCCAGCGGACTGTGGTCCGTATAGTTCCAGCGTTCCTCGGCTCCTTGAAGGCGGTAGGCGAATTGGATCTTTTCCGGGTCAAAGAATTCGAGCGCGGAGAATTCCACCCGCAGGTAATTCCGATCGTAGGGGACCACGACCGTACTTGGGTCCCTAAGCCAATTATGGATGTTGATGGTCCGGTCATAGACCTGGATGGATCGCAGCGAGGGTTGCTGTGCGTTGCTTGTTGACTTCAATCGTTTTGGATCGAATTCGATCAGGCCGCGGTCGCTTATCAAAAGCATATCCCCGTTGGAAAGCAGTTCGGCGTCGCTTATCTGTTGGGAGATCATCCCGTCGGCCACGGTGAAGGTCTTGAAGCGCTCATGTTCCTCATCGAACCAAGAGATGCCGCTGGAACTGAATACCCAGATCCCATCATCGGCATCGGTGACCACGCCGTTGATCGCATCGCTGCAAAGCCCGTCCTTCTTGGTATGGCGCATCACGGACTTGCGTGCTATATCGTAAACCCCAAGTCCGTCACCGCCGAAGGAGAACCAGATCTTCCCATTTTGGTGGATCAGTTTCCAAATCGGGGTTTTGGGATAACGCAGTGTATCGCGCGTCCATTGATCGATGATCTTGAGCGAAACCGGATCTACGCATGCAATGCCGTTCTGGCCCATGCCTATCCAAATGTTGCCTTTGTCGTCCTCTGTGGCCTGCCATACAAAGTCGTGGCGACCATCGCGGTTTATCGGTGTGTTGATGAAATCGTACCCTCCGGTGGCCATATCCAGTTTCCCGATGCGCCCCCAACCCCACGCGAACACTTCTCCGATACTTGTCTGGTAGGCCCCCAGCAGTTCCGGTCTGCCGTTGTTCTCCTGCTCAAAGTGGCGCACTCCGTTAGTTCGGGTATTCAGCCCCAGGATGCTTTCATACCACACATGGGCCAACAAGGTGGCGCCATCCACAAAGAGCGGTTCTATATAGCTGCGGTATTTGTTCTTCGGGTCGCCGATCACAGGGATCTGCTCGATGAATTCCTTGTTGCGGTCCAGATGAAGGAGCCCATGCGAGAGTTTGCCTAACCAAATGTCATCCTGTGGTCCAACGGCCAAGGTGTTGATACCGGTAAGGTCGATAGGACCACTTGGCGTAGCCACCTTGTTGTAGTTCTGGAAATACTGCCGTTCCGGGGCCATTAGGCTTACTCCGCGTTCAGTACCTATCCATATATTCCTTTTCCTGTCTTCGTACAGCACATGTACCGGGCCGGGAGATAGGCCGCCGCGCCAATCCATACTGCCTTGAAAACTACGCCATTCGCCGGTGGACGGGTCGAACCGGAGCAAGCCCAGATCTTCAGTACCGAGCCAAATGGAACCATCGCTGTGTGGAAGTATCGCATGGACCAGATCTGCGTACGGGCCTTGCCTTGGAAGAGCAGGGGCGATCAGGGTGGAGTCAAGCACGTCGTTCTCCAGATCGTAGTTGTACAGATAGCGATGTGTGGCTCCCGGCGTTGGGAACCATGTGCTGAACCAGAAGTGATCGTTATTGATGGCAGAACCGCTCGGCCCTCGCTTGAAGTTCATCGCTCTACGGTCCTTCCCTCCAGGGTATGCCCATTTGCGCTCTTGAATATCGAAGCAGATCAATTCCAGATCGGTCAGCATCCAAAGCCAGCGACCGTGCAAAATGAGCGCTTTCTTGATGCTTCCTGCATCACCAACAACACCCCGCTCGGACATTTGCACTAAGGTGGTGATGCGGTCGTTCCCGTCGACCATCAGGATACCCTGTTGGCACGTAACGAACGTGGCGGAGTCCGTAAATATGAAGTGCCCTGTGTGGTTAGTCCATTCACCGGGTAGGGTCCCATTGGCAAAGGAGAAGTTCCGGAACTGGCCGTTTATCGGGTCGTACCGGCAGAAACCGTGGCCGTGCAAGGCGATCCAGATCCGCCCGAGCTCATCTTCCTGCATGTCCCAGGCGATGTAATTATTCCCGATCGTGCTGCTGTCCCCGGGGGAATGGTAATAAGGTTCGAAGCTCACCCCGTCGTAGCGCACCAGGCCATCATGCGTTCCGATCCACATGAAGCCTTGTTGGTCCTCGAAGAAGGAAGAGATGAAGTTGTTGGGCAGGCCATCGGAAACATCGAGGTTCCGGAAATAGACCATGGGCTGTGCCAGTGCGGATGAGGCCGCCGCTCCGATCAATAGAAAGGCCAATGATCTTATGGGGTTCATCAATACGCCCAAAGGGCGCGGGATATTCCGCGCCCCATAGGCCAAGATAGCGTTTTGCTCAATCCACTTTTACAATGCGCCAATTTTGTGCGGTGCCCGTGGCATCCTGTATCTTGAGCAGGTAGTTTCCGGCGGAAAACTGCCCCATGTGGATCAACTGCAGGGTTTGTTCACCTAACTCTTCGTTCAGGAGAAGTGCGCCTTGTTGATCGTACAGTTGCATTTGCAAGTCATGCTTGTCCTTCACCAGGCCAAGATCGACCGTAAGCTGATCTCGAACGGGGTTGGGGTACACGTTCATTTCTTCCGATCGATCGACCTCTTCGGTGCCCACGGGTTGATCCTCGCTTTGGTGGAATCCTTGGGTAACGATCAAGTTGCCGGCACTTACCGTGGTGTGCGCCATTTGTCCGAAGGTGCTGGATACAAGCATGTCCCCGGTGCTCACATTGCTTCCCGCGGATGCCACCACATACCGGCCAAGGCTGGTTTGGGCAAGCAGTCCGGAAGCGAATAGGCAAAATGCGAGTGTTGCGATTTTCGTTTTCATGGCCTTTTGCTGTTATTCAGGTGTGCCGAAAACAACAATGTTGAAATCACCGTTGATGGGGTTGCCGGCCTGGTCGTAAAGGGCCACGGTTACGATATTGCCATCGACGGTCGGATTGGCAGTGGCCCATTTCGGGCTTCCGGCCTGGTATGCCGTTACAATGGCCGTTGCGGAACCGTTCCAGGAGTTGTCCAGTGTTACCACGTAACTGCCTTGTGAAAGGTAAACGCAAGAGGTGATGCCGTAGTCATTGTAGATGGTGGTGCCACCGGCGCCGCCACCCATTTGGCCGTAGCCGATCGGCCCGCTGTTTCCATAGAATGAATTGGGCTCCGGATCAGCAGTTTGCATGTCGATGCGTAACTCCTTATCATCGCTCAAATGCAAGCCGGCCTGTGGGATCAATTCATCAATGCCAACACTTCCATTCGGGGCAAGGCTCATTTGAACACCTCCGTTCGTGCCGAGGTCCAGATAGCCGGATTCATAGTTACGAATTGCTCCGTCAGTATTCACGGATCTGATTGCTAGTCCATCCAATAGCGTGTTTCCCGAGGTGGAATTGGAGAGCTTGATGTTGGTCTCGGCACTGTTCGAATGGACGTTCATCGCACTGTTCGGCGTGGTCATTCCAATGGCCACCCGGCCCTGATCATAATAGACGTCGGACCCGTTTGCCGTCCAAAGACTTCCACTGCCGGAATTATCCGCGGCCGGGGCCCATTCGCTGCCGTTCCATTTCAGTACTTGACCGTTGGAAGGGGCGGCATTGTCCACATTGTTCAGCTCGCCAAGCGCCATGTCAAGCGCCTTCTCTGAGGTGCGCGCATAGAAACTGTAGGGTACGGAGGTCAGTTCCACCGCTCCCAGATCATCGAAACCGCCACCGGCATCCACTTCCACTTGCAGGAAATGATCATTGCTGTTCCAAGTAACGGTGTTGTAATTGCCGATGCTGGATGTGCCTTCGCCCACATTGGCACTGAAAAGACCGAACTCATCGGTATTGAGGCCCTGCGTTTCGCGATAGACCATGGTGCCGCTACCAGAGCCGCTCCTAATGGTAAATCGAACGGTGATGGCGCTATTGGCCATGGGTATGCCACCATTGTTGCGCACTACTGCCTGGTAGCTGGTGCTGGCCGGTGCTTGTGCGCTTGCCAGATCCGGTGCGCAAAGCAGCGCGGCAAAAAGACTGCCTGCCAAAAGCGCGGTCGGGGTAAAGGTCTTTGCTTTCATCTTGTTCATGTGATTTGATGTGGAGCAAAGGTGCCGGTGGGTCCGAGGCCTTGCAATACCATATTCATGGGAGCGGGAATGCCGAACGGAACGGAACGATAATCATCGAACCACCGAGGTACTTGGGCGGAATGAATTGCCGAGGGCGTGAAGAAGTTCAGCTACTACATCTGGGGCGATACCGTGAACACGGCGAGCCGGATGGAATCTTCAGGCGAAGTGGGGTAAGTGAACATCAGCGAAGCGACCTACGCGCTGGTGGTCGAACAGGCGCCCCGCCTGTTCACCTTCACCCCACGCGGAAAAGTGCAGGCGAAGGGGAAGGGGGAGATGGAGATGTATTTCGTGGGGCGGGCTTAGGAAACGGCCGTACGAAACCCCGATACACGTCAACTCATCCCCGTTCGACCGCTAGCTTATAGATCCACCCGCGCCACGTGGATCACCTTCCCCTTGGGCCCCTTCTCGCGGCCGGTGAAGAAGATGGCGTCCGCGGTGAACATGGCGGTGACTGCCCATGGGGTACCAGTCCTTGCCGTTCAATTGCAAGACATTGCTCATGGTGGCATTGGCGGAGTTGATCCGAACGATCTGGCTTTGCAGGAACACCTCGTTCAGTTTCTTCACCGTGGTGGTCTTGATGCTGCCACCTCCCGATAGATTGGTGGTGGACGATGACACCTTGGCTTCCGTTGCGAACTCCGCAGGTCGTTGGTTCACAACGAGAATGAGGTCGTCTCCCCGGATCATGGTCTGGTAGTTCCAAATGCCGGTCTCGCCTTCCTTGCCCATCATGGGGAGGTAGTAGAGCGCGCGTAGTTCGCCAGTAGCGGTAAGGTGCAACGCATAGGTCTGCACCGGTGAATTGCCCAGAAGGATCACATCACCATTGGGCATCGTGATCACTTCCTTAAAGCTGCTCCGGGCCACATACCAGTTCAGCTTCACCTTTTCGCCGGCGGGTCCTACGAGCTTGCTCTCCATCTCATCCTCGCCGATGAATGTTGAGTATTGGATCTTGCCGTCCTTAACGCGTGTTACCTGGAATCCTGTGATCTTCTTGTAGGGGAAACCGTTGTACCAGCCCTCGAATTCGGCTTTGCCCTTGCCCACCACGTAGGTCGAGACCTGATCATTAAGGATGGCATATTCGCCCTGCATTATCCGGCTGTCGAAGGACACGGAATCGACCAGTTTACGATTGTCGCTGAAACGCATCAGGGTGAACGCGTTCTTGTGGTGCTTCCAGAGCAGGTGTTTCAGTGAGGCTATTGTGGTGGGTCCGTTGAGCGGGGAGAACAGGGAGCAGAGATCACCCCCCTGCCCCAAGCCAGAGGTAATGGTAGCGGCCGTGTAGGGGAGCAGGTAGACTTCATAAGGCATGTCGTCCAGATTCTCGCCGTTCAGGGAAAGCACCGCCACACGGTTCGCCAAGAATTCCTGGTCTCTGCTGAGCTTCACTTTCTCCGTGATCACCCCGGCCGCCAACATGCTAGCAGCTGCGGGCATGCTGAGCGGGTTGCCGTACTTCTGAAGATCCTGGTAGAAGCCATTGGAAGTGGCCAACGCGTCGTAGTCGCCGAGGCTCTTGAAACCACCAGGGGTGATGCGCCAGATATCGCCGGCCTTGGGCTTCACCGACTCCTCGGGCACGAACTCCATACCAGTGTACACACCAAGTCTGTAGTTCTTTTGGATATGTCCGCGCCACAGCTTCATGCCACTGCCGAAGGCTCTGCCTGCCTGAAGCCACTTGCCATTGCCCTCGGAGATTTTCTCCACTCTGGACTGCGGCATGAACCAAGGCAGTTGCTTTTCAGCATCTGCTGCGTTGATGAACTTATCGCCAAACGTGGCCGCGCCTCCACCCAGATCCTAGTCGTACTGCTCCGCCTGTACCCCTTCGTCCTTGGTGGAGGAGACATAGAGCACTGTGGCCTTGTCGCCATCGATCAACGTACCGCCGTAACGGCCTCCACGTGCGGATTCGCTAAGTTCTGCCGAGGTGCTCTTGGAGATGGCCAGATCTTGGGCGGAGAGGATGGTGGACGAGACAAGGAGAATGCTCGCGAATAGGAGGTTGAGCTTTTTCATGGCTTTGGGCAAAGGGTTAGTGGTATGTCCTGTGGACCCGGTCTATGTGTTCGTGATTATTCTGCGCGAACAACGGACCGTATCCGTGATAATTGGCCTGAAAATGCAATGTATTGGTTACGGCTGGAACGTCCCAACCCCAATGCATTGGGTTTCTATCGCTTTGGGGTCGCACCCTGATACTCCCACGTGGGCCATCATGCCATTCCTTATTGCTTCTCGTTGCTTTCCATGTAGCTGATCAAAGCACGTGCGCAGATCAATAGCACCGGTATCCTTACAGACCCGGTGGTGCCGGGAATGGTTGGCGTGAAGAAGTTCCAGTACGACATCCGCTTCACCTGCGAATTCGATGAAGCCCGGCGCGCGCGCCTGCTGCAGATCGCCGAGCGCGGTCCCATCCACCGCACGCTCAGCGGAAGCATCACCATCAGCACGGAGCTATTGACCGGCACCGGACCGGATCCGGTGTTTAGGCAGTTCATTGGTATGTTGCAGGTCGATGCGGACCGTTCACACCGACCTCACTGTCCTTGATCAGCTCTTCAAGGGAGATCGATCAATGGTGCGTGAATGGGTCGCAACGTACATGGAGGAAGGGCCGGAACAATTCAAGAAGTTGCTCCTTTGCCTGGAGAACGATGATGCCCATGGTCTAGCGGCCGTTGCGCATGATCTGCGCCCAATTGCGCATTACCTGGGCGCATTGCGCATGCTCGAGTTGGCGACCTTGCTGCACGAACGGGCCCGGACCGGAGGCGCAGCATCGTGCAAGGAACTGGTTGATGAGCTCACGGCGCTCCGTGTCAGGGTCGATGCTGAACTGTGTACCGTCGTGAACACAGGTGCGGAACTGGTGGAACTACGGGGTGCCCGATCGGATGATCCCGGAACTTTACCCCATGATCAAGCTGGCCATCGCCGATGATCAGGTCCTTTTCCGCAGGGGCTTGTCCATGCTGCTGCGCGATATGCCCGGCGTGCAAGTGGCCTTCGAATGTGGTAACGGAGAGGAACTCCTGCTTGGCTTGCAGGGCAATGAAGTCGACATCATCCTGCTCGATCTACAAATGCCCGTGATGGACGGGGAGCAAGCCATGCGCCGCATCAAGAAGGATCATCCCGATCTGAAAGTGATCGTTCTCAGCTCGCATGATGAAGAGGAATTCATCGTACCCATGATGGAACTGGGCGCCCACGGATACATGCTGAAGACCGCCGAACCCAACGAGATCGAGAACGCCATCGGATCGGTGGCCGAGAACGGGTTCTACTTCAGCGAAGTGGTAAGCAAGGTGATGCTTGAAGGCTTGGTGAGCAAGAAGAACGTGAAGCCCACCTTCCCGGAGATCGATCCGTTGAGCGAGCGTGAGCTGGAGGTGATCCGCGGGATCTGCCAGGAAATGACCACCACGGAGATCGCCGGCACGCTCTTCCTGAGCCCGCGCACCGTGGAGTTTCATCGCAACAACATCCTGCTGAAGACCGGTGCGCGCAATGTGGCCGGACTGGTCGTGTACGCGCTCACCAAGGGGATCTATTCGCCATAGATGCGTGGCTACCTCGTCGCGGTCGCTTTGGTGCTGGCCAGTTCCGCAGCCGCACAGTGGGACACGTTGGCCCTGCCCTTTCGCACGCTCACCATCGAGGATGGGCTCTCTCAGGGCATGGTGAACTGCATTGTGCAGGACAAGTTCGGCTTCATGTGGTTCGCCACGAAGGATGGATTGAACAGGTATGACGGGTACGACTTCAATGTATACCGCAACGACCCGGAGGACAGTACGACGCTGCGGGACAACTACGTCCACGCGCTCTTGGAGGATCGCGAGGGCCGGTTGTGGATAGGCACCGGAAGCGGATTGGACCTGTTTGATCGCGAACACGAAATTTTCATCCACGTGCTGTCCGGTGCTGATGAGCGCGAACTGGGGGCCGTTCAGGTCATCACCCAGGATGATCATGGCGACCTCTGGTTGTCCGGTACGACCGGGCTGGTGAAGATGACCTTCGCGCAACCGGCCACGGCCGGGCATGGTGGTCTTCCGCCGTTCTTGGTGAACAGGGTCCACGAGGGGCCTGCATGGGTCTACCGTGATCGGCAAGGCTTGCTGTGGGGCGCCTATGGTGATGGCCCCAGCTTCACCATCGATCCGCAGCATGCGGGTCAGGAAGCGTTGGACACCATCGATCTCAACAAAGTGGCCTCGTACCACCGGGGGCTTGTGGCGAACGGTCATCGGGAGCTGAGCACCATGGTGGAAGACACTGTGCGTGACCGGTCGTACATGATCGAATCGTCGCGGATACTGGACTGCACCGAGGGTCCGTACCGGTGCAGGACGCTGTACCAGACACCGCTGGGATCAGGAGGAATAGCGACCAACTTCGCCACCGTTGATGCCCAAGGGCGGCTCTGGTTCGCTTACTACAAAGGCCTCTTTCGCTTCGATCCCGCTGACCGGAGCATGGTCCGCCTGATGGCCCAGGATGATGACCTCCGATCCGCTGCCTTGAACAGTGGTTGTGTGTATCGCGACCGGAACGGGTTGATCTGGATCGGAACCAAAGGGTATGGTGTGCTCACATTCGACCCGCGGATCGACCGCTTCCACACCATACCCGGTCCGAGCGTGGGTTCCATCTCCCCGACACGGGACGGACAAGTGATCCTTTCCTACGATGGGTCCTTCCTCACGGTCTTCGATCCGGTACACCGGAAGTACACGATCACCATGCCGGCTTCGACGTATTCCGACCATCCGGCCATGCGCACGTTCGGTTCATTGGGAATGGGCACGGTGCAGGATGTAGGCGGAACGTACTGGATGAATTCCGCTGGACTTGTGAGCTATCGGCCAGGTGATGCAGGTCCGGTAGGACACCGGATGAACACGGTCACGGACCGCGCACGGACCGCTCGCGACAATGCATTGCCCTTGTTCCCCGATGGCGATTCCTTGATCTGGTCCGGAGGGGATGAGGGCTTGGGCCGCTATGATCGTCGATCGGATGCGTACACCTATTTCCCTTTTCCCGTTGACCGAGGTACCGGGAACGGTCAGTTCGTCAATGCCATTCACCGAGGTCCGGATGGTGTCTTCTGGTTAGGCACACGAAGTGGCCTGCTGAAGTGTGACCCGCATACGGGGGCCTGTGAGCGATCTTCAATGTTCGGTGAGGATGGTAGCGCGATCGACGTTGGCTCGATCCTTTCCTTGGCGGAGGATGTACACGATAGCGATGTGCTCTGGTCGGGCACCGATGGCGGTGGTCTGTACAGGATGAGCCTATCCACCGGCAAGGCCGTTCGGTACAGTACCCGTACCGGACTGCCGAATGATGTGATCTACGGGATCCTCAGTGATGCCGATGGTCAGCTATGGATCAGTACCAATAAAGGGATCTGCCGGTTCGGTCCCGGCACCGGCAACTGCCGGAACTACGGTTCACGCGACGGATTGCAGAGCGATGAGTTCAATCGGCACGCCTACTGCAAATTGCCCGACGGCACCTTGGTCTTCGGCGGCGTGAAGGGCTTCAACTATTTCAAGCCCGGGGAGCTGGTCGATGACAGCACGGTCAGTGCGATCCGGATCACAGGGGTTAAATTGATCAATCAGGAAGTCGATTTCCGATCGGCGGATGGACCACTGCACATGCCGGTCTACCTCTCTACCGGGATGACCATTCCCCACAGTTCGAACATGGTCACGTTCGAATTCGCGAGCATGGAATTCTCCGCGCCCAGGGCCCATCGCTATCAGTACAAGTTGGAAGGGTTCGACAAGGGCTGGATCATGGGCGGCCACGAACGAAGTGCGGTGTATACCAATCTCGATCCCGGCACTTACACTTTCCATGTGCGCGGCGACAACCGCGATAGGATCTGGGATGCCGAAGGGACATCGTTCCGTCTACAGGTGCTGCCGCCTTGGTGGCGGACGTGGTGGTTCTATGGCCTGTGCGCGTTCGTCCTCGTGGTGGCCATCATGCTGTACGTGCGCATGACCACCCGGCAGAAGATCGTATTGGAACGAACGGTGGTTGAACGCACAGCCGACCTGCGGATCGCCAAGGAGCATGCAGAGAAGAGCGAGCGGGTCAAGCGCCAGTTCCTTGCCAACATGAGCCACGAGATCCGCACGCCGCTGAACGCCATCGTGGGCATGAGCCATGCACTGCAACGCGACGCCCCCGCTGACGAGGCAACGCGGAAGACGTACGTGGATGCCATCGCCGGCAGCAGTGATCACCTGCTGGGGCTCGTGAACGAGATCCTGGACCTGAGCAGGATCGAAGCGGGGAAAGCCGATCTCACCAAGGCCCCGATGGACCCTCGTGCGGTGTTGCGCGACGTGATCGGAGTGATGCGTTATCGCGCCGAGGAGAAGGGCCTGCTGCTCGATGCGGATGTCGCCGATGCAGTACCCATCCATGTGCTGGGCGACGCGACGCGCCTGAACCAGGTCCTCATGAATCTCGTGGGCAACGCGATCAAGTTCACCGAGAAGGGTAATGTGCGGATCACGATGGGTCGTGCCGTTTTTCCGGACATGGGAATGGCCCCGGACCGCCCGGAGACCATCGGGTTGACCTGTTCCGTTTCCGATACCGGCATCGGGGTCGCACCCGATCGCCTTGTGCGCATCTTCGATGAGTTCACCCAAGCCGAATCGGACCACACGCGACGCTACGGAGGGTCCGGCCTTGGCCTCAGCATATGCAAGCGGTTGGTGGAGATGCAAGGCGGCACCATCACGGCCGAAAGCCACCTAGGCCGGGGAAGCCGATTCTTCTTTACGATCCCGTACACGGTCATCCCGGCCGGAACGAAGGTCGATGACAAGGAGCCAGACACGCAACCGGCGGACCAGCAGGCAATCCCTTCCCAGGCGCTCCGCATTCTTCTCGTGGAAGACCACAAGCTCAATGTGATGGTGGCACAGGTGGAATTGAAGAACGCCTTCCCCGGGGTGAGCATTGCCGTGGCCGGCAACGGCAAGGTCGCATTGGACATGCTGCAAGCGGACGACTACGACCTCATCCTCATGGACGTGCAGATGCCCGTTATGGATGGTTGTGAAGCCACGCGCGCCATACGCGGATCCGCAGGAGAAAAAGCGCGCATCCCTATCCTGGCGATGACCGCCAACGTGATGGAGGCCGAGGTGAAGCAGTGCATGGATGCGGGCATGGACGGGTTCATCCCCAAGCCCTTCAAGCAGGCGGAGCTGGTGGCGGCGATCGAGGGCGCGATGGGAAGGTCTTCTCATTAGATCGATTCCGATCCCATGGGCACAACCGGTGTTTCTACCGGTAGATCCGGCGTTCGAGCACTTCACCTTTGGGCTGACCATAAACCAAACACTAGGACCATGAAGTACATGAAGATCATTCCAATGGGATGCCTGCTGCTTGCACTGTGTTGCACTACGCGCGCTACAGCACAGGACAAACCGGACGTCCACTACATCGAACAGACCACGATGAAGATCGTGGTCCCGGATGGTAGCACCGAGGCGGACATGTGGAATATGCTGCAGGAATACTTTGACAACGTGTACGCGAAGAGCACCATCATGAAGCACTTCACCATCTACCGCCATGCCTATGGCAGCGTGGGCTCCACCATGGTGGTCAACATGGAATTCGCCACCTGGGCGGACATCGAGAACTTCGATACGGAGCGCGAGGCTTTAGAGAAAGCCGCGTGGCCGGATGAGGCGGCCCGGAAAGCATTCCTCAAGAAGTTAGGCAGTTTCCAGGACCGCTATCACCACGACGAGATCTACAGCATCTCGAACAAGATGCGGAAGTGAGCAGAGCAGACCGATCTTGCGCAAACGTAGACCATGCGAGGGGCCTTTCGGCCCCTCGCTCGTTGTATGCCTCTGTCATGGCGTGCTGCGATCTTGAAATGTCACTTGCCGGGCCGGGAATGCCCCGTTCACCGGCAAAGGCTTCAAAAAATAGAAGCAGGGCGGTGATACGACTTGGAAACCGGTATTTCCACGAGGTGTGGGACCGCCGCCGCCATTCACCTTTGGCACGGACCAAAAACCACCCGAACATGCGCCTCCACCACCTTATTCTTTCCACAGCCGTAGCATCCACGCTGCTTATTGCTTGCTCAGAGCCCTGCCCGCCACCGGCCGAGCACTTCGAGCACGCGGTGTTCTCCATTCCGCTGGAGGCCGATGCGAACATCGCCGTGGTGGAACGATACTTGAACGCGCTGATCGCCGCCGACGCAACTGGGATCCGTGGCGCGGTAGGCGACGGCTTTTATGCGAACAACACCTGGGTGCCTGCGGATTCATCCGATGTGGAAGGGGTGATCGCCAACTGGATGCAAAACGATTCCACCCGCACGGATCAGAAGGTCACGAAGGTTTTCGCGCAATCCATCCAGATCGCCGATGGGAATGAATACCCGGGACAATGGGTGCAATACTGGGGCAGCTATTCGGCTACGGATAAGGCGACCGGTAAATCCTACGTCGTGCAATTCCTGCTGGACGGGCAGGTGAAGGAGGGCAAATTGGTGAAGACCTACACGCACTATGACCGCCTCTCGGTGTACCAGCAATTGGGCGTTGCACCACCTGCGGCAACGGAAGCGAAGAAGTAACAACGATAAAGGATCCAGCGCGGCCCTATTGGTCAGCAACGAGGGGTTAACGGCTTCGGGGCCGCGCGGATCCACTATCACCATTGGATCTGAAAACACGGAACAACATGGAAGGGACAACACGACCACAAAATGGTGCAAGACAGGCCATCGCCGGGATCATGATCATCGGCCTGATCGCGGGCTGCGGGAATTCACATCAGCCACAAAGCACCCCGACGAAGGCAACAGTGCCAAAGGTCGAAGCACCGGAGTGGTTCCAACTGCGTCCGGAAGTGGAGAAGGCATACGGCTACACACATGCCGTGCGGATCGGTGATGCCATCACGATCAGCGGTGCGGTGAGCATGGACGATGCCGGGGATCCCACGGCCGTGGGCGACTTCGAACAACAGATGAAGAACTGCTACAGCGACCTGGACAAGGTGTTGAAGCACTATGGTTGTACCTTCGATGATGTGGTGGCGGAGAACGTCTTCACCACCAACATGGCCGCGTTCCTGGAACACGCAGCATACCGGAACGAGATCTACACGAAGCAGTTCCCAGCCGGATCTTGGCTTGAAGTGAAGGGCTTGGCATTGCCGGAGTTCTTGATCGAGATCGAATTGGAAGTGCATAAACCTCAGAAGTGAGTTCCATCCCACTATGAAGATGCGAGCCGCGTGCATACCGATCGTACTCCTTGCTTTAGCATGCAACAATGGATCGGCGGATCATTCCAATGAAGCAATGAACACCACAAGCGAACAGGTTATGGATAGCGAGGTACTTCAACGTTTTGGGGCGGACTACACTGCTGCGTGGAGCAGCGGTCAACCGGATCGCGTTGCTTCGTTCTTCGCACCGGATGGGTCGCTAACGGTGAACAAAGGCACTCCCGCAATAGGCACTGAGGCCATCGCAAGAGTCGCAGAGGGTTTCATGACCGCCCTACCGGATCTGGTGTTGCACATGGATAGCTTGGTGGCCGGTCCGGACGCCCCATCGTACCATTGGACACTGACCGGCACGAACACTGGCCCTAACGGTACGGGAAACAAAGTGCGCATCAGTGGTGTGGAACGCTGGACAATGTCCGCAGAAGGTCGTGTTCAGATCTCCGATGGAAGTTTCGATGCGGTGGAGTATGACCGCCAGATCGCGAACGGCGTGGATGCCTCACAATAAATAAGAACGCTAGCAACAACCCACCATCACCATGAAGACCATCGGCATCATCGGCGGCGCCGGATACATCGGCAGCCACATCACCAAGAAATTCCTCGCCGAAGGCCATCGTGTTCGCGTAGGCACCACGGACCTGGCAAAGGCCGACAAGTACCAGCACTTGCAGCACCTTCCGCATGCGGAGAAGCTGGAGGTGGTGCAACTTGATCTGGAGAAGAAGGACGAGTTGAACCCCTTCCTCCAAGGCTGCGACATCGTCGTCCATGGCGGCACGCCGTTCCAGCTGGAAGTGGCCGATCCGCAACGGGACCTGTTCGATCCCACCATCAACGGAACGGAGAATTTCCTCGAAGCCATCCAACTGGTCCCCACCATCGAGAAGGTGGTCATCATCGCATCGGTGGCGGCGTACAACACCGACTTCCCATTGTTACCGGCCACCAAAGATCCGGACGACCAGGTGAGCGAGGCGGATGCTCCGTACCTGAGCAAGGAAAGCCATCCGTACGCACAGGCCAAGTTCATCGCGAACCGCACGGTGAACGCTTTCATCGCCGAAAACCCGAGGCTCAGCTTCGAGATCACCTCGGTATCACCGGTCGGTGTGATGGGCCCGGCGCTTTCCCAGCGTGCGGACTCCACATCCATGGGTGTGCAACACCTGTTCAAGAACTGGATCGCCCCGAACCCCTTCATCCAAATGTTCTACGACAAGGACATCGAATGGGCCATTGTGGATGTGGCCGATGTGGCGGAAGGTGTGTACAAGGCGGCCACCACGAAAGGCATACACAGCCGCAACTACCTCCTCTCCGCGGAGAGCTACCACGTATCGGACATGCATGCGATCCTCAACGGCAGGGATCCGGCGAAGTCGCCGCGCATGGTGTATAACAGCGCCCTCGCACAGCAGGAACTTGGCATCAGCTTCCGCCCTGCACGCAGTACACTGGAGCGGTACAGCTTGGGTTGATCTCCGATCCTCGCAGGTTCTTCCACTTCGGGCTCCTGTGTTAAAGCGCTACGGCGTGCGGAGCAAGGTCCGCGGTTCCGCACAGGAAACAACCCGGTCACCGTTTTCTTTGTGTGGCCATGCCCACCGCCTACACCGTCTACGTCATCGAGCTCAGCCGGAAGGTCTTCACCGAGGACCGCAAGTTCCGCGAAGCGAACCCGCAGTACAACGGAGTGCTCGAATGCCTTTACGTGGGCCAGACGAGCAAGGCGCCGCAGGAGCGTTTCACGCAACACAAAACGGGCTACCGCAACGCGAAGGGACGGAAGCTTTCATCCAACATCGTGGAGAAGTACGGACGCTATCTGCGCCCCAGCCTCTACCAGGACATCGGACCGCTAAGCCGCGCGGAGGCGCTGGAAGTGGAGCTTGGACTGGCGTTGGAACTGCGACGGAAGGGATACGCGGTGTGGACGAATTAGTTGTCAGTTGCCAGTTGTCCGTTGTCAGGCGTTCTCCGACGCTACTACCGATGGAACACCCGTGTCCGTCCGAGCTTGTAGCGCGAGCCTGCATGCCGGTGCCATGGCGCGTGATGTCCGCGCCTTTGGCGCAACTGCGATCGATCTTACTCCCGCACCAGCTTTCCCACAGCGCGTCGCCCGTTCTTTTCCACCCGCAGGAAGTACACGCCACTGGGCCAGTCAGAAACATCCACGGAGAAGGCACCGGAACTGCTCAGGCTCCGCGAGAGCACGCTGCGGCCCAACGCATCGGTCACATACAGGTGAGCGCCATCGGTTGCGAAGGGCGGAGTGACGAAGAGCGTGCCGCTGGTCGGGTTGGGCCAAACGGACAGGTGAGGTTCATCGGTCTCGTTCACGCCCGTGACACCTAATAGCTGCGTCACCACATGGTAGGCGTTGAGCTTGCCCATGCCCCAGCGGGTGCTACCGCCCGGCGGGATCGTGCCGGTGTAGTTGTCGGTGAGGGCGGTCTGGCGGATGATGTCGCGGATCTGTGCCGGGGTGAGCGTGGGGTCGGCCTGCAGCATCAGGGCCACCGTTCCGGTGACCGCGGGCGAGGACATGCTGGTGCCGCTGAAGCGTGCGAAGGGATAATCGCGGCCCTGGAACGGCACGGTCAGCAGGGGGGTGTAATTGTTGTCCGTGAAGGAACTGATGGACGAGGCCACGTTGACACCCGGCGCGGTGATGTCCGGCTTGATGCGTCCGTCCAGCGTGGGGCCGAAGGAGGAGAAACCGGCAATGTTGCCGCCGATGGGCGTACCGGTGGGGGAGTAACCGACAATGGAGCTGCACGCGGCCACGGAGATCACGCTTTCAGCACAGGCGGGTTCACCGATACCGTATTGGGTGTCTCCGGCGGTCCCCCCGGGCACCCCGGTCTGGAATTCCTGGCCCCAGTTGCCCACGTCATTGTCAAGCTCGGTCACATTCCAGAAATGCACGGTTCCGGAAGGCGCGGTGGCCTGCATGATCACGCGCAGGGCCGTGTTGGTGTTCTTGATGCGCAGGCGGAAGTGCGGCCGGTCGTTCAAGGGGTTGGCGGCTTCTGCGGTGAGATTGAAGAACACGGTGTCATCGCCGGCGATCAGCATGGAATCGACATAGGTGGCTTGGGTGGCGGTGTGGTACCACGGCGTTTCCATCACCAGGGTATTATTGCTGTTGAACACTTTGAAGTTGGTGGAGAAGGAGGTGTTCGGCCCGCCCCACATCGTCAGGCTCTGCCCCCACATGTGCGGGTGGGCGCTGTACGGGTAGAACTGCACGCGGCTGCGCAGGGTATCTCCGGAGAAGGTCTTGCCGATGTGGAAGGCGATGTCGCCGTTGTTGCCCGCCGAGGTGGCGATGGTGACGCCCTCGTCCGCGAACTGGTCGAGGGCTTGGCTGATGAGCGAGTTGCCGTCCATCGTGCCCATCCAATAGAGTCCCCAGCTCATGTTCACCACCAAGCGCTTGCCGTCCTGCTGGGCGATGTGCTGCATCCAGGCCACGCCATCGATGGCGGCTGCGGCGTCCACCAAAAAGGTGCAGAAGAGGTACTGCGCATCGAAAGCGACGCCGCGATAAATGGTGCCCGCTCCGCCGCCACCGGTTATGCCGGCCACATGGCTGCCGTGCGTGGCGAAGCTGTAGATATTGGCGGTGTCGCTTTGCGCGGCCATCAGCGCGGTGGGCGTGGTGAACTCGGCACCGTAGCCGTAGGTGGCGGGGGCGGGGCCCGCTTGGCGGAACTGGTCCCAGGCCGCGCGCACGCGGCTGGCGGTCATCGCGGTGTCGTAGAACATCGGGTGCGTATAGTCGAAGCCCCAGTCCAGGATGCCGATCAGCACGCCGTCACCGGTATAGGCCTGCGGCAAGTTGATGCCTTGCTGCACGCTGTCGGCGTGGATGGTGGTCACCAATTTGTCCAATGTGGGCTTTGCGATGCCGGCCAGTTCAGCCACCACCAGTCCGGGGATCGTGGAAGCTGCATCGAGGTGGTAGGCATCCACGCGGAAGGAGAGCACATCACCAATGCGCGCGCCCACGTGCACGATCGCCGGGTCGAGCTCATTAGGGTTGAATCCATCGTTCACCTTTCCGAGGAAGCCCACCATGCAACGCCCGCCCATCAATGCCACGGGGTATTTGCCTTGGGCCTCGGCCGTCAGTTTGTGCGCATCGGGCCGGCGCAGGGCCAACGCTTGCAGCTCGGCGATGCCCACGCGCGTCTCGGCGGGCATCGATGTTTGCGCGTGCAATGCGGTGGTGAAGAGCAGTGAAGCGAGGATCAGTGATCGGATCATGGGTCGGGGTTGAGCAACGAAGGTCGTTATTCAGTTGTTAGGGGTCAGATCGCAGTTGTCAGGGATGCATGGCCTGTTCATCGGATACCGACGGGGTAGCTTACTTTGACTTCATGCAAAAACGCACCATCGGCAAGAGCGACCTCCATGTCGCGCCTCTCGCTTTCGGCGGCAACGTCTTCGGTTGGACCGTAGACGAAGCCACCTCCTTCGAACTTTTAGATGCCTTTGTAGACGGCGGTTTCGATCTGGTCGACACGGCGGATTCCTATTCAAACTGGGTGCCGGGCCACACGGGCGGCGAGTCCGAGACCGTGATCGGCAACTGGATGCACGCCCGTGGTAGTCGTGATAAAGTAGTGATCGCCACCAAGGTGGGCGGTGACATGGGCGAGGGCAAGAACCTGCGGAAGGACTACATCCTGCGGGCCGTGGAGGCTTCGCTGAAGCGCCTGCGCACGGACTACATCGACCTCTACCAGACGCATTGGGACGACCTCGACTCACCGATGGTGGAAACCTTGGAAGCCCTGGACCAGCTCGTCATCGCAGGCAAGGTGCGTTGGGTCGGCGCGTCCAACTTCAGTCCGGAACGGTTGCAGGAATCCATGCGCACCAGTGCCGCCCTGGGCCGTTCATCGTATGTGTCCCTGCAGCCGCGCTACAACTTGTTGGACCGCAAGTTGTACGAGCAGGAATACGCGCCGCTCTGTGATGAGCATGGTCTGGGCGTACTCACCTATTTCTCCCTGGCAAGCGGCTTCCTCACCGGCAAGTACCGCACCACGGCGGACCTTGACAAGAGCGTGCGCGGCAGTGACATGGACAAGCACTTCACGCTACGCGGGCTGAAGATCCTCGATGCCTTGGACGCGGTCTCCGGGCGGTTGGGCAGCACGCCGGCAGCGGTATCACTGGCCTGGCTGATGGCCCGTCCGCACATCACGGCGCCCATCGCCAGTGCAACCAACATTGCACAACTGAACGAACTGATGTCCGCCGCGGAATTGCGCTTGAGCAAGGAGGACATGGCGGAGCTGAACGAGGCGAGTGCGTATTGATCCGGTTGCAGAAAGCAGTTGGCAGCCTATAACCAGTCACCAATCGCCTATCACCACTCCTACCTTTGCTCCATGCCCAAGCCCGAGCTCGCCCGTCGCATCTTCTGGGATGTGGACTTCGACAAGCTGGACTACGATGCCAAGGCGGCCTTCGTGATCGAGCGGGTCTTCAAGCGCGGCGACGTACCGGACATCCGCAATTGCAGGCGGTATTACGGGGATGAGAAGGTTAAGGAAGTCTTGTTGAACGCAAAGTTCCTCCGCTTGCAATCCACCTATCTCGCCAGTGCTGTGATCGGCGAACCACTCTGGAATTTTCGCTGCTATCGGCTGCGCATGACAGCAGGCGTTCATCTTCCCTACTGAACATAGCATGGCCATGGATCAAGTAGAAGCGGTCGTGGTTGTCGCTAGGTTGATGAAGGATGCCGAGAAGTCCGACTATGCAGCACTGATCCGGCTCGTGGAAAGGAATTCCTTGCAGTGGCTCGTGGATATTATGAAGCACAAAGAGCCCAGTGCTATCGCCATTAGCTGGCCTTCGTTGCTTGCGACCTTTCCGATGGTTGAGGATAAAGTAGATCCAGCGATCGACGATGAGACGTGGGAAGGCATAAAGCGCTCCATCTCACAGACCGTGAGCGATTACTTGGAGTAAAGAAGTGAAAGCTGAAAGTTGAAACGCACACAACGGAGCCATGACGATACGCCGCCACCCACAAGTTGTCAGCTAACAGGGGTAGTCGGCAGTTGTTGGTCACGCCCCCGATTTCTCCACGTCTCTGCGCCTCCGCGTCTAAACTCCAAAACCTCCGCTCTGCTTGTCCGGCTCGAAATCAAGCACGATGGAGTTCATGCAGAAGCGCTTGCCGGTTGGCTTCGGCCCGTCATCGAAGATGTGCCCGAGGTGGCTGTCGCAGCGGCCACAGAGCACCTCCGTGCGCACCATGCCGTAGCTGCTGTCCTTCTCGTAGCGCACGCTGTTGGGGCGTAGCTCCTGATAGAAGCTCGGCCATCCGCAGCTGCTGGCGAACTTGCTGTCCGAGCGGAAAAGGGCGTTGCCGCAAACGGCGCAGTAGTACATGCCGATGCCGTCGGCATCCCGGTACTTGCCGGTGAAGGCGCGCTCCGTGCCCTGCTCCCGCGCCACTTGGTACACGTCGGCAGGCAGGATACGCTTCCATTCGGCATCGCTCGCGTTGAGGTGCGTGGTGTCCGTGCGGGAGTAATACGGGTTGTCCTTGTGCGAGGAAGAGGAGGGGGCAGCTTTGTCCATGGTTGAAGAGGGTCCGGGGTTGGCGCAGGCCACGGCGCCGATGAAAAATACGAAGGCCGGGCGAAGGAACATGATCAAAAGTGTTTGCAAGATCCGTGCAGCAACGGGAGCATGACAGTGTTGCAGAAAAGTACCTCGATGCACGGTGAATAATGCGGGAACGCTTGTTGTCTGTTGCCCATTGGGCGCTGATTCAGAACATACCTGAATGATGATACTTCGACTGCTGGTCGTTACGCCACCGTTGGTCCTGACGGCCGACCGCTCTTCCGGATCCCGGGCGGCATCACAGAAGAAATGCCATCTTCGATATATGAAGCATCATCTTTCCACCCTGAGCGTGCTGCACTATGTGTACGGTGTGCTCGTCAGTCTTTGCGGCTTTGCCTTATTGAGTTTGGTGTTCGCGGGTTCGTTCCTGAACAGCGCCTGGCTGGCAGAGCAGAGTGGCGAGGCACCACCGGTCTGGTTGGGTTCCTTCCTGCGCACCTTGGGCTGGGTCTTGTTCATTCTGGTGGAAGCGCACGGCATCCTGAACCTCATCAGCGCCGGGAAGATCGGCAAGCGCCAAGGCCGCACCTTCACGCAAGTGGTCGCTGCGCTGAACTGCCTGAACATCCCCTTCGGCATCGCCTTGGGCATCTTCACCTTCGTGGTGCTGGGCACTAAGGACGTGCGGGCGGAATACGGCCTAGCAGCTTGAGGAATTACCGGCGGCGGGCCTCTCCCCGAAGCATCCTCTGCGCATCTTGCCGAGCGCGGAGGTTCATAGGGTCTCCGCCGTATGGCGAAAGAACCTGAGCGTGATCTTACCAGATCACCACACGCTCACTGTCGGGCACGATCAAGGTACCGGGGTCGTTCGGGCACCACGCCTCGGCGAAGGGCTTGAACTGGCCAAGGGCGGCATCGATGCGGAAGTGGGCTGGGCTGTGCGGATCACGCTCGATGCGCATGCGCAGGGCCTCCGGGCGGATGTTGTCGCGCCACACCTGTGCCCAGCCTAGGAAAAACCGCTGCTGCCAGTTGTAACCGTCGATCAGCGGAGGCTCCGGCTTACCTTCCAAACTGTGCTGCAACGCGGCATAGCTCAGCGTAAGGCCACCGAGGTCGGCGATGTTCTCGCCCACGGTGAGCGCACCTTTGATGAAGAGTCCGGGCATCGCTTCCTGCTTGTCGAAGTAGGCGATCATCGTGTTGGCCAGCGAGTCGAAGTTGGCCTTGTCGGCGGACGTCCACCAGTCCACCAGGTTGCCATGGCCGTCGTATTTGGCGCCTTGGTCATCGAAGCCGTGGGTGAGCTCATGGCCGATCACCGCGATGATGCCGCCATAGTTGATCGCATCATCCGCATCGGGGTTGAAGAACGGTGGTTGCAGGATCCCGGCGGGGAACACCACCTCGTTCATCGTGGGGTTGTAATAGGCGTTCACCGTCTGCGGCGTCATGCCCCATTCCTTCGGGTCCACGGGCTTGCCGATGCGGCTCAGGTTATCGTTGCTACGCCATTCGATCAGGTGCATCGTGTTCGCCATCAGCGTGTTCGGCTTGATGTCCACCATGCTGTGATCCTTCCACTGGTCCGGGTAGCCGATCTTGGTGGTGAAGAGCGCGAGCTTTTCCAAGGCCTTTTGCTTGGTCTCCTCGCCCATCCATGTGAGGTGCTTGATGCGCTCGCCATACACGGTGCGCACGTTCTCGATCATGTCCTCCACCTTCTTGCGGGAGGAAGCCGGAAAGTACTTCTCCGCGTAGAGCTTGCCGAGCGGCTCGCCCAGCAGGCCGTCAGTGGCACGTAGGGCACGGAGCTCACGGGTCTTCTGCTCCTTGGTGCCGCTCATCACGGTACCGTGGAAGCGGAAGTTTTCCTCACTGATCGCCTTGTCCAGCGTGTTCGCGTAGGTGGAGAGCAACTGCCATTTCATCCAGATCTTCAACGTGCTCAGCGGCGTGGCGGCCATATAGGCGGAAGCCATTTGCACATATTCCTTGTTCTCCACCAAGAGGCTGTCGCTGCTGATGCCCGTCTTGGCGATGGCCGTGGCCAGGTCATACTTGGGCGAGAGCTTGACGTAATCCGCGAAGGCCATCTTGGTATAGATGGTCGGGTCGCGGCGCTGGATGTTGGTGAGCTGCAGCTTGGCAAGGCCGGTCTCGAAATCGAGGATGGCCCGGCCTGCGTTCGCTTCCGGCAGGCCCGCGAGGCTGAACATCGTGTCCACGTGCTGGACGAACTCCTTGCGGATGTGTACCATCGCGCTGTCGGTCTGCTCGTAGTAGCTGCGCTCGCCGAGGCTCAGGCCGTCCTGGTCGCTCCACAGCGTGTTCATCTTGCTGTTCTGCTGGTCGGGTTGCGCGTACATCCCCACGAAGGAGGATACGCCGAGGCGAGCATATTCGCCGGAAAGCGCGGCCTGATCTTCCAGGCTGTTCAGTGCGTCGATGCGGTCCATCCACGGCTTCAACGGGGTGGCGCCCAGCTTTTCCAAGGTCACCGTGTCCATATAGGAGCTGTAGAAATCGCCCACGAGCTGGGGCGTGGAGCCCTTCTTAGCGTCCTTCTCGGTCATCAGCATGTCGATGACACTCTTCACCTTCACCTCCAGGTTCTCCTTGGCGAGGATGCCGAACGCGCCCCAGCGGGATTCGGTCGCGGGCACGGGGTTGTTGTCCTTCCAGGTACCGTTGGCGAAGCGGTCGAAATCATTGCAGGGC
Source organism: uncultured Flavobacteriales bacterium (assembly GCA_963706125.1). Classification (GTDB taxonomy): domain Bacteria; phylum Bacteroidota; class Bacteroidia; order Flavobacteriales_F; family PHOS-HE28; genus PHOS-HE28. The sequence goes on along the minus strand of CAVPLQ010000002.1, from coordinate 496,199 downwards.
TTGGCGGTGGTGTCCATACCGGCCACATCGAAGGCGGGCACCTTGGGGGTTTTGGTTTCGGGCATCTTGGGTTCGGAGGTGCAGGCCGTAAGGCCGACGAGCGTGAGGAGGAAGAGACTTCGGAGTGTTCCGGAAGCACTTGTGGCCATGGGGAATGCGTTGGTCAAGCGGGCAAATGTATTGTCCGAGCATGGTGCCTCCGATCCGTTGTGATGAATGGCGGGGAAGAAGAATGAAGGAGCATGGGCCGGTGTTCATCGCAGGCACTTATTAAGACGAGCACCGCCGGAGGTCCAGAGTACTGAACTTTACGCCGCGATGTCTTCCGCCACGACAACACGAACGCGACGTGTGCTATTGCGCGTGCTCGGTGCATTGTTGCTCCTGATCACTGTTGTGGTGGGCGTACTGGCCTGGTGGGTATGGCACGGCGGCGAGGCGTGGCTGGACCGGCAGGTGGAGACCCGCATCCACGCCGCGATCGAAAGGGCCAGCGTGCCCGGCTATCACATCACCTTGGTCAGCCTGAAGGCCGACGCCCGGCACGGCAGCCTGGTGGTCACGGACGCCGACCTGGACTTCGAACCGCGCTTGCTGGACAGCCTGCGCACCGGAGCGTTCCGCTATCTCTTCTCCGCGAAGGTGGGGCGGGTGGAGCTGCGTGGTCTTTCCTTCTGGCGACTGCTTCTTCTAGGTGAGTTCCGCGTGCAGTCCATTGTGCTGGAAGATCCCGAGTTCCACTACTACACCGGGCCGAAGCGCGTGGACCTTGCGGACCCGTTCAAGCGCTTGGGCCGCAAAGGGACTGGCCTGGTGTCGGTGCTGGTCGCGGATACGCTCTCGATCCGGAGCGCGAACGCCTCCGTGCAGGACCTCAACAAGCTGTTGCCGGAGCTGAAGGTGAACGGGTTGGACATCGGTGCTTCGGCGGTGCGCATCGTCGCGACGGGCCGGAACGCCGGCGTGCGCCTTTCCCTGGAAAAGGCGGAACTGAAGGTGGACAGCATCGGCACGCTGCTGCCCGACGGGAGCCGCCTGCACATCGGTGCGGTCTCCCTGTCCCGAGCAGGCCGGAGCGGCAGGCTTACGGACATCCGCATCACCCCGGAACAGACGGACAGCACGGATCCCGGACGCCTGCGGAAGTGCGAAATGGCCCTTGCGGTGGACAGCATCCTGCTCAGTGGGTTGGATGTGGACCGTTCCATCGCCGACGAAGCCCTGCTCGTACACCACGTGGACATTCTCGGCCTGCGCGTGGACTTGGAGTTGGACAAGACATTGCCTGATCAGGTGAGGACCCCCAAGAAATTGCCACCGGCCGCATTGGCCGCCATGCCGTTCTCCATCCAAGTGGACACCGCTCGGCTAGTGAATGCGAACGTGCGTTACCGGGAGCGTGATCCCCGGACCGGGCGGTGGGGCGAAGTGCCGTTCACCGGCATGAACGCCCAATTCCACAACATCACCAATGAGGCGGGGAGCATTGCGGAAGGCGATAGCATCACGGGTGTGTTCACGTTCATGATCTTCGACAGCGCACAGGTTGAGGGCCGCTACAGTGCGGCGTTGAACGGGAGCGAGCGGTTCAAATTGACGGCCTCGTTGGCGGGGCTGCCCTTGGTGGAGCTGAACCGGGCCACGCGCCCATTGTTGCGTATGGAAGTGGAGCAAGGCGTGCTTCGCCATCTGACCTTTCGCATGAACGGGAACGCACGCCGCGCCAAGGGCACGATGGCGGTGGACTATGCGGACGTGCTGGTCCAGGTGGAACCCGGTACGCCCCGTGAACTGCGCCACAGCATGCTCGGCAGCGTGATGGACATCATGCTATTGCAGGAGTACGGCGGTGGCATGAGCGCGGACCGTGAACGCAAATTCTCCGTGGAGCGTGACCCGGAACGCTCCATTTTCAACTACGTGTGGCACGCCACGCGCGAGGGCCTGGTGCGCAACATGGTGCCTGAGGCCAAAGAACGGATGCGCACGGTGCTGCGCACGGATGCTGAGAAAAGGAGGGAGGACCGCGCTGCACGGAAGGAGAAGAAGGAAGTGGCGCAGTGATCCCGGTACCGCTGCTGTACGCCCCACGTTGAAGGGCCGCTCCGCCCGATGGTGGACACCAAGTATCAGCTTGCGGCCGTCACCGCTGCCCGCACCACGTTCTTGGCATTCCCCACGAAGATCTTCTCACCGATCACGATCACCGGCCGTTTCAGGAAAGTGTATTCCTGCAGGATCAACGCGCGAAAGTCCTTTTCGGTCAGTGCTTTCCCGTACAGGCCCATGGCCCGGTACTTCATCGCCTTCCGGCTGAACAGCGCCTCGTAGCTGCCGGCCAGCTCGTACATGGCATCCAGTTGTTCCGGGGTGATCGGCCGTGTTTTGATGTCCTGTAGTTCGAAGCGTTCCAAACCAGGGATTTCCTTCAGGATGCGCTGGCAAGTGGAGCAAGAGGAAAGGTGGTAGATCTTCTTCATGGCGGGAGTGGCAATACAGTTGGCAAGGAACGCGAAGTTGCGGGAACCACGGGTGTTACGTAACTTCAAGGTTCCTTACGTGATCCGATGACAGAGAAGCTCACCTTATCCGTGCCCCCGAAATTCAAGCGCAAAGCGACCATGCTCAGCTAACGCAGGAACAAGAGCATCTCCGCCTTGGTCGTTGAGTAGATCGAGCGCGAGGTTGCGAAAGAGAAAGACCCCTTTGCCGGGTTGGAAGCGATCTGGAAGGGCAATCCGGTCACTGCCGAGGAACTTCGTGAGCGCGCATGGAAACGGTCCTGATCGATACGAACATCCTCATTGGCAGGATCCGGAAGGAACCGCGTGCCATTACAGCACTGGAACGATGTTCGGGAAGTACCCTCGTTTTGTGCGATGCGATCGTGGCCGAGGTTCTTGCCGGAACGCGCAACAAGGCGGAGTTTGCTTCAACACGCCAAGAGCTTTCCAAAAATTCCATGTACTTCCGTTCACCATGGAGGTCTCCCAGTATTTCAGGGACATCGTGCACCAGATCAAGCAGGGAACCGAGATCCACTTCGCCGATCAATTGATAGCTGCCACGGCGTGGGCGCATGGTTGTTCATTGCTTACCCTGAACAAAAAGCACTTCGTGCCGATCAAAGGGCTGAAATTGGTATGAACCGGCAACGGTATAGGTGCGGCTTAGGCGTCACCATTACCCATTTCATCCTTTCGCTCTTTCACTTTCCCCATCAGAACTCCGCACTCTTCGGCGCCCGCGGATAGGGGATCACATCCCGGATATTCCCCATGCCGGTGACGAAAAGCACGAAGCGCTCCAGGCCGAGGCCGAAGCCCGCGTGCGGCACGGTGCCGAATCGGCGCGTGTCCAAGTACCACCAGAGTTCCTCTTTTGGCACGCCCATGTCATCCATGCGTGCTTCCAGCACATCGAGGCGTTCCTCGCGCTGGCTGCCACCGATGATCTCGCCGATGCCCGGGAAGAGCACGTCCATCGCGGCGACGGTCTTGCCTTTTTCGCTGTAGCCGAAATCGCCGGGCGCATTGGTGCGCATGTAGAAGGCCTTGATCTTGGCGGGATAGCCCGTTACGATCACCGGCTTCTTAAAGTGCTTCTCCACCAAGTAGCGCTCGTGTTCGCTCTGCAGGTCCACGCCCCATTCCACCGGGAATTGGAACTTCTTTTTCTGGTAGGGCTTGCTGCGGAGCAGGATGTTGATCGCATCGTCGTAGGTGATGCGCTCGAAGGGATTCTCCAGCACGAACTTCAGGCGGTCGACCAGGCCCATTTCGGTGCGCTGGTCCTGCGGCTTGCTCTTCTCCTCTTCGGCCAGCCGTGCATCTAAGAACTGGAGGTCGTCCATGCTGTTGTTCAGCACACGGGCGATCAGGTGCTTGCACAAGCCCTCGGCGAGATCCATGTCGCCTTTGAGGTCCATGAAGGCGGCCTCGGGCTCGATCATCCAGAACTCCGCGAGGTGGCGCGTGGTGTTGCTGTTCTCCGCACGGAACGTTGGACCGAAGGTGTAGACCTTGCCCAAGGCGAGTGCAGCGGTCTCTGCTTGCAATTGGCCGCTTACGGTGAGGTGGCTTTCGGCGCCGAAGAAGTCCTCTTTGTAGTCGACCTCGCCAGCTTCGTTGAGCGGCGGCTGTTTCGCATCCAGCGTGCTCACGCGGAACATCTCCCCCGCGCCTTCCGCGTCGCTGGCGGTGATGATGGGCGCGTGGAAGTAGTTGTAGCCGTTGGCATCGAAGTACTCGTGGATGCCGAAGCTCACCTGGTGGCGCATGCGGAAGATGGCGCTGTAGGTGTTGGTGCGGAAACGCAGGTGGGCGTTCTCGCGGAGGAATTCCAGCGAGTGCTTTTTCGGTTGGATCGGGTACTTATCCGCCGGGCAATCGCCGAGCACGTCCACGGCGCTCACCTTCATTTCCACGCGCTGTCCGCCGCCTTGGGAAGGCACCAGCTCGCCGGTGCATTGCACGGCCGCGCCGGTGGTAAAGCGTGCGCGCATCATCGCATCCACCTGGTCCTGGTCGATCACGCACTGCAGGTTCCGGATGGTGCTGCCGTCGTTGAGCGCGATGAAGCGGTCGTTGCGGAAGGTGCGCACCCAGCCGGCCACGGTGATGGTGGTGCCGGTGAGGGACTCGTCGTCGAGGGCGAATTGGATGGAATGCATGGTCGATCAGAAAATCAGAAGATCGGACGATCAGACAATGGGAATGCCGGGCTGCCGACCGATGCGGCAAAGGAACGACGGCGCGCGGACCGGGCCAAGGCGGAATAGCCAAGGGCATTCAAAAGGGGCCACAGGAAACGTTTTTGCATTTTTTTGTTTCCACTGTATCCAAGAGCTTTACATTTGCGCCCTCGAAAAGAATGGCGACGGACAAGGAGATCGCCCGGGAAGACCGGGGCAAATGCTTGGTGGACGAGGCCGTGAAGGTCTTTTGGACCTATGGCATCAAGAGCGTGACGATGGACGACATGTCCGCGCGGCTCGGCATCAGCAAGAAGACGCTCTACCAGCACGTGAAGGACAAGAACGACCTGGTGGCCAAAGTGCTGCGGCACGTGAGGACGCAGTTCAAGGAAGCGATCGACGAGGAGCTGGCCAAGGAACTGAATGCCATCGACGAGCTCTTCGCCATCACCAACCGTGTGGCGGGCCAGTTGCGCGGCATCCATCCTTCGATCCACTTCGACCTGGAGAAGTATCATCCCGAGGCCTTCCACGAGATGCTGGAGAACAAACGCTCGGAGATCTATGGGTGCATGGCCGCGAACATGCAGCGGGGGATCCGGGAAGGCGTGTACCGCGACGACCTGGACATTCCGATGATCGCCATGATCTACATCGCACGCTTCGACCTGGTGTTCGACGGGGAGCTCTTTCCGCCGGAACAGTTCAATATGGACGACCTGCACTGGGAACTGTTCCGCTACCACATCCACGGCATCGCCAGTGCCAAGGGGTTGAAGTATTTGCAGAAGAAAGTCGCCAAGGAAATGACGCCGGCCACCGGGCACCCATCGCACCAAGCATGAGACGACCATTGACAACCACGTTGCTCCTTTTTTCGGTGGCGGCGTTCGCACAAGGGCCGGTGAGCCTGAGCCTGAAACAGGCCATGGACATGGCCGCGCAGCAGAGTTACACCGTTCAGTACAGTGCCTTGGAGGCGGAAAAGGCCGATTCCAAGATCAAGGAGATCCTGGCCACGGGCCTACCGCAGGTCGCGGCCACGGGCAGCCTCAACAACTACCTGAAGGTGCCCACGCAGGTGATCCCGAACTTCTTCGGCAACGAACCCAAGACGATCGAGATCCAGTTCGGCGTCCCATGGACCATGACCGGCGCAGTACAGCTCAACCAGCTCCTGTTCGACGGCAGCTACCTCGTGGGGCTGAAGGCCACGCGTGAGCTGAAGGAGAAGGCCCAGCTGGACCTGGAGAAAGCGCAGCACGATGCCCGTGCACAGGCGGCAAAGGCCTACCTCTCCGTGCTGGCCGCGGAAGAAGGCGTGCGGCTGCTCGGCGAAGGACTTCCGCTGCTGGAGAAAAGCGATACCGACGCCAAGGCGATGCTGCAGCAGGGCTTCATGGAAAGCACCGACGTGGACCGGCTGTCCATCCAGCTCGCCGACACCCGGAACCAGCAGCGCAACCTGCAACTGCAGGCTAACGTGGCACGCGCCTTTCTGGCCTTGGTCCTGGGCCTTCCCAGCGGTACGCCGGTCACCCTTACCGATCCGTTGGCCACGTTGATGGCCGACCCTGCGGAGAAGGCGCTGGCCGACCAGCCCTTCGCGGTGGACCAGCACATCGAAGATGAACTGGCCAACTCACAAATGCGCCTCGGCGAGCTGCAGATGCGCAATGAAAAGGCGGCATACCTGCCAAAGCTCAACAGTTTCATCAACTACCAGCAGCAGTTCAACGGACTGGAGCTCACACCCGGCGCAGGACCGTGGTACCCCGCTTCCCTGTGGGGCGTCTCGCTCAACATCCCCATCTTCAGCAGCGGCATGCGCTCCAGCCGGGTGAAGCAGGCGAAGATCGGGATGAAGGAGGCCGAGGTGAACCGGAAGGGGACCGAGCAGCGGCTGCTCACCACCTACCTCCAGCAGCAGGCCGTGCTGAAATCGGCGGAGGACAATTATGAGACCGCCAAGGCCAACATGGACCTGTCCCAGCGCATCTTCGAGCGCACCTCGGTGAAGTTCAACGAAGGAGTAGGAAGCAGCTTTGAGCTGACCCAGGAGCATTCCAACTACCTCACCGCGCAGCAGAACTACATCCAGCGGATGGTGGACCTGCTGCAGGCGCGCACGGACATGCGGAAGGCGTTGGATGTGTACTGACGAGCTGGGTGATAGATGAATAGTGATCGGTGATCGGTGACTGGAACAACGCAACCGTAACGTCGACGCATTGGGTCGACCAAGAATAACCCCTGATGAAAAAGACGATCTACTTGATCCCGATGCTGGCCTTGCTTGCCTCCTGTGGCGCGAAGGATACGGGCGAGCTGGCGGAGAAGCGCACGGAGCGCGACTCGCTGAAGACCGTGTACGACAAGGTGGGCAAGGACCTCAAGAAGGTGGAGGACTGGCTGGCGCTGAACGACAGCACGGCCAACCGCAGCCTGCCTCTGGTCTCCGCGAAGGCCTTGGTGCAGGGTCCGTTCACGCACTACATCGATGTGCATGGCGTGGTGAAGGCGGACGAGAGCGCCACGCTCTATTCCATGACCGGTGGGCGCGTGGCCAGCATCCGCGTAAAAGTAGGTGACAAGGTGAGCAAAGGACAGGTGATCGCCGCCATGGACAACGACATGGTGGTGAAGCAGATCGCGCAGGCCCAGGCCGGTGCGGACCTTGCGCGCACGACTTTCGAGAAGCAGCAGAAACTGTGGAGCCAGCACATCGGCAGCGAGATGCAGTTCCTACAGGCGAAGACACAGAAGGAACAGGCCGAAGCAGGGCTGGCCACATTGAAGGAACAGCAACGCCTCTCCAATGTCACCGCGCCTTTTGACGGCATGGTGGACGAGGTGATGGCACGGGTGGGCGATATGGCCGCTCCCCAGATGCCCGTGGCCCGCGTGGTGAACCTCACCGGCATCCAGCTGCAGGCGGACGTGAGCGAGGCTTATCTGAAAAGAGTGAGGGCAGGAGCGCCGACGAAGGTGGTCTTCCCCAGCATCAACGAAGGCTTCAGCGCGACCTTGACGCACGTGGGCGACTACATCGACCCGAGCAACCGCACCTTCTTGGTGACCCTGCGTGCCCCCAAAGGCGAGGCCTACATGCGGCCTAACCTGCTTGGCGACCTCAGCATTCAGGATTCCCACACCGACAGCGCCATGGTGGTGCCCAGCGCGGCCGTGCTGGACGATGTGAACGGCAACAGCTACCTCTTCGTCCTCGGACCCGCGCCACAAGGGGCCAATGTGGGTCCCAACGAAAGGGTGGCGCAAAAGATCTTCGTGGCACGCGTGAGCGAATACCAAGGGCGCATGAACGTGGCCGCCAAGACCGCAGGCGAATTGAAGGACGGCGCGATGGTGGTGATCGATGGCGCCAAGAACGTGAGCGACGGGCAGACCGTGCGCGTGGATGAAAATTGAGCCTGATAAGGTTTACCACAGAGGCACGGAGGAATGCATGTTTTGAATGGTACAGTTCAGGGTATTGAGTACAGGGTACAGGGTACTGTTCGGCGCAGCAACCGCCTCGTGCAGTACCCGCTACCCGGTACCCTGTACTCAGTACCAGAAACTCCGACATCCGATCATCTCTGTGCCTCTGTGGTGAAAAAACGATAATGTCAATGAACCACAACGAAGACGTCGAAAAAGACCTCCACGGCCCGGAGCGGGAGTTCGCGATCACGACATGGGCGGTGCAGAACCGCACCACGGTGATCGTGCTCACGGTGCTGATCTTCCTGATGGGGATCTACTCCTACCAGGTGATGCCCAAGGAGAGCTTCCCCGAGGTGGTGACGCCGGAGATCTTCGTCTCCACGCCCTACAACAGCAGTTCCGTGGTGGACATCGAGAAGCTCATCACCAAGCCGCTGGAGAAGGAGATCAACACCATCAGCGGGGTGGACGAGATCAGCAGCACCACGGTGCCCAACTTCAGCGCCATCGATGTGAAGTTCAACTACAACATCTCGCCGGACCAGGCCCTGCGCAAGGTGAAGGACGCGGTGGACAAGGCGCGTGGCGACAAGAACTTCCCCACCGACCTGCCTTCGGAGCCGAACGTGATCGAGCTCAACTTCAGCGAGCTGATGCCGGTGATGAACATCAACCTCAGCGGCGACTATCCGATGGAGCAGCTCCACTCCTACGCACAGCACCTGAAGGACCGCATCGAGTCCCTGCCGGAGATCAACAAAGTGAACATCCGCGGCGTGCCCGAGCGCGAGGTGCGCATCAGCCTCGACCTCTACAAGCTGGAGGCCTTGCAGCTCAACTTCGACGACATCGCGAACGCCATCAGGAGCGAAAACCTCACCATGAGCGGCGGCGAGATCCTCACCGACGGCCAGCGCCGTGCGGTCCGCGTGATCGGCGAGTTCACCGACATGGCACAGATCCGCGATATCGTGGTGAAGAACATCGACCAGAAGGAAGTGCGCTTGGGAGACATCGCCACGGTGGATTATGCCTACAAGGAACCCGACAGCTTCGCCCGCGAGTACGGCAAGTCCGTGGTGATGCTCGACATCATCAAACGCGCGGGCCAGAACCTGCTCTCCGCGAGCGACGGGATCCAGCAGATCCTGAAGGACGACCGTGGCCGCGTGCTGCCGGAGGACCTCCGCATCTCGGTGACCGGCGACCAGAGCGACAACACGCGCACCAGCGTGGATGAGCTGATGAACCACATCATCCTCGGCGTGCTGTTGGTGATCGGCACCCTCATGCTCTTCCTCGGCCTGCGCAACGCCATGTTCGTCGGCCTTGCGATCCCCATGAGCATGTTCATCTCCTTCACGCTGCTCAACGCGTTCGGCGTCACGCTCAACATCATGGTGCTCTTCGCGCTGATCCTCGCGCTGGGCCGCTTAGTGGACGACGGCATCGTGATCGTGGAGAACATTTACCGCCACATGACCAATGGCGAGCCGCCCATGCGCGCCACGAAACTGGCCGTGGGCGAAGTGACCATGCCGATCATCGCTGCCACCACGGCCACGGTGATGGTGTTCGTGCCGCTGCTCTTCTGGCCCGGCATGATGGGCTCCTTCATGAAATACCTGCCCATCACCTTCATGATCGCCCTCGGCTCCTCGCTCTTCGTGGCCTTGGTGGTGAACCCCGCACTGGCCTCGAAGTTCATGAAAGTGGAGGAGGATAAGACACCGATGAAGCGCGTGTGGAAGCTCGCCGGCATTCTCGCCGCGGTGGGCACGCTCGTTCTCGTGCTCGGCCTCTCCTTCAAGAGCGACACCGTCTTCGGCATCGGCCTGCTCACCATCGTCTTCGGTTTCCTCGGCGTGGTGAACGCCAAGTGGTTCGTGCCCGCCACGGACTGGTTCCAGAACAGTTGGCTGCCCCGCTTGGAGGCCCGCTATGAGAAGTTCCTGCGCTACGCGCTGGACCGTCATCACCCGCGCACCTTCCTCTTCGGAACCTTCGGCATGCTGGTACTGGTGATCATGCTGCTGGCCGTCTTCCCGCCCAAGACGCTCTTCTTCCCGGAGAATGAGCCGCAATTCGTCAACGTATTCATCGAGGCACCGATCGGCACGGACATCCTGAAGACGGATTCCATCACGCGCATCGTGGAGAAGCAGGTGATGGAGGTGATCGATGTGCCCGGGTACATGGTCCCGCCAGGAACGAAAATGCCCGATGGCACGGTGACCAATGACAGCACCAACTACCTCGTGAACTCCGTGATCTCCCAAGTAGGCGAGGGCACCAGCGACCCCGGTGCCGGCGGCATGCAGATCGGTGCCACGCCGTACAAGGGCCGTATCGCCGTGAGCTTCGTGAAGTTCTCCGACCGCCACGGCAAGAAGACCAGCGATGTGCTGAAAGACCTGCAGGAACACGTGAAGGCCCCGCCCGGCGTGGTGGTCTCCGTGGCCAAGAACGCCGCGGGGCCGCCGGTGGGCAAGCCCATCAACATCGAGATCAAGGGCAAGGAGATCGAAGGGCTGTTGGCGGAGGCCGAGCGTGTGCAGCGCTTCATCGAGTTGCGCAATGTGCCCGGCATCGAGGCCCTGCGTCTGGACATCGACCGCGCCAAGCCGGAGATGCCCATCATCATCGATCGCGAAAAGGCCCGCCGCCTCAACCTGAGCACCTACGCCATCGCGGACGCCGTGCGCACCGCACTGTTCGGCAAGGAGGTGAGCAACTACCGCGTGGAAGGCGACGATGACGACCACGAGATCAACATCCGCTTGAACGACCGATATCGCTATGATCCGCAGCAGTTGCTGGACATGAAGGTGACCTTCCGCGACATGCTCAACGGGCAGATCCGGCAGATACCGATCAGTGCCGTGGCCCACGCCGAGCGCACCAGCACCTTCAGCGCCATCAAGCGTAAGGACCTGGACCGCGTGGTGACCGTGAGCTCCAACATCATCAGCGGCTACAACGGGAACGAAGTGGTGCAGCAGATCAAGGACCAGCTCGCCAGCGGCTTCACCCTCGGCAAGGACTACACGCTGAAATTCACCGGGGAGCAGGAGGACCAGGCCAAGGACATGGGCTTTCTGATGATGGCATTCTTAGTGGCCATCTTCGTGGTGTTCCTCATCATTGTCGCGCAGTTCAACAGCATCAGCTATCCCATAGTGGTGATGAGCACGGTGCTCTTCAGCACCATCGGTGTGTTCCTCGGCTTAGTGGTGTTCCGCATGGACTTCATCGTGCTGATGACGATGCTGGGCATCATCTCGCTGATCGGCGTGGTGGTGAACAACGCCATCGTGCTCATGGACTTCGCACGGCTGCTCTTCCTGCGCAGCTCACGGAAGCTGGGCCTGCCGGAGGACCGCATCATCCCCATCGCCGAAAGCCGCGAGGCCCTGGTGACCGCCGGCAAGACGCGCTTGCGCCCCGTGCTGCTCACCGCCTTCACCGCCGTGCTGGGCCTGTTGCCACTGGCCATCGGGCTCAACTTCAACTTCCTCACCCTCTTCACGGAGCTGAACCCGCACATCCACATGGGCGGCGACAACGTGATCTTCTGGGGCCCGCTCAGTTGGGCGGTGATCTACGGCCTGCTCTTTGCCACCTTCCTCACCCTGATCATGGTGCCGGTGATGCTGCTGATCATCCAAAAGATCAAGCACGGCAGGCAGTGGAAGCACGACCTGCGGGAGGTGCATAGGCATTCCGAAGTGGGTTGATCTCTTGAAATAACTCCTTGGGAAAGGCGCGGCGGAGGCTGCGCCTTTCTTCTTGTTTCGCATGTACGTACTCGGCAAAGATCCGAACGTGTTCTTCGCGTAAGTGCTCCTTAGGTGAGCTTGCGGTATATATTGGCATCGGATTTTGTGCCTGGACGGTTCAAACTCGTCGAACAACCTCGACTAACCAAAACCCAACGAACATGTACTGTCGGAACTGTGGAAATGAAGTCAGCGACCAAGCCGTGATGTGCGTTGCCTGCGGTACTCCGCCAAAAGCCGGCAACAAGTTTTGTTCGAATTGCAAGGCGGAGACCTCGCCGAACGCCGAGATCTGCATGAAGTGCGGGGTAGGACTGGGAAAGAAAGGCATCAATGGCGAGGGGAAAGATTGGCTTACTACGCTTCTACTGGCCTTTTTCTTGGGACCCCTTGGCGTTCATCGGTTCTATACAGGCCACACAATGATCGGTGTATTGCAACTTCTTACGCTGGGTGGTTGCGGTATCTGGGCGCTCGTGGACTTCATCATGATCGCAACGGGCAAGTTCCAGGATGCGGAGGGGAATTTCCTTGTTAAGAGCTGATAGCACTACGACCGCGATCAAGGCCATTGCGTTGATCGCGATCCCCATCGCGCTTGCGTTGGTGCCGCTCAGCGCGGTGGAACAGGGGCCGACGCTTTGCCTGTTCCACAACCTCACGGGCCATGATTGCCTGGGCTGCGGCATGACCCGCTCCATCGTGGCGTTGTGCCATGGTGCCTTGGGGGCATCATTCGCCTATAACAAGGGCATCATCGTCGTTGCGCCTTTGCTGTTCCTGCTCTGGGGCAAAAAACTATGGATCGCGGCAAAAGCTTGGATCTGTAGCTGTTGAGTTGTTGATAGCGCAATTGAGTATCCGCTCGTGCTTCGCCGGATTTAAGTGGACGAAGAAATCCCCTCCACCCCGTCCACCGGAACCGACGGACCTCGTTCAGCCAAAGCTGAGAGCAAGCATCGGATCCGATGCGAGCGCCCCTGACAACTGACAACCAACAACTGACAAATAGAACCCCGATCAGATCACCAGCCTTACCCCACCAAGCTCCGCCACCCGGTAGGGGAAGCGGTTGCTGGGGGAGCCGATGAACATGAAGTTCGTGGGGATGTTCCACTCCTCGCTAAGGCGGTGTACGAGCGCGGGGCCGAAGACGCCGTGCATCTCCGTGAACTCGATCTTGATCTCCGGATAGGCGCGGTCCAGCACCTCTACGTCGCGGAGGTAGTCCTCGTGCATCTTCTCGCCCTCCTTCAGCACGGTGACGATCCTGAGCTTCTTGGTGATCTCGTTCGCCTGCACGTACATCATCACCCGGTTGAGGATGGAGAGGTCGTCGCCCTTGGTGAAGTAGACGAACTCCTGGCTGTTGAGCTTTCGGATGGCGCGCGAGATGGTGAAGCGCCCGACCACGGCGAGGCCCGGCACGCTTTCCACGAAGCGGCTCATCCACGCCATCAATACTTCCAGGATGGATTTGCGGTTGAGCATCACCGCGATGACGAGCATGGTGGGTATGAAATATTGAAGGAACACCACCAAGTACTCCGGGTGCAGGCGCACATTGCCATAGAGCGCCACCACCACCCCAAGGAAGGCCACGGAGACGGCGGCCACGGAGGCGGTCTCGGGCCGGGGCAGGCGGGCCCGCTTCATCTTCAGCAGGAAGTTGCCGATGGCGAAGAAGGCCATCACCGTGAGGAAGGAGATGGTGTAGACGCCGGCGAGGGCCGCGGTCTCGGCATTGGTGAGGAAGAGCACCGAGAGGCAGAGCAGGAAGAAGAGGATGATGATGCGCGGTGAGCTGCCTTGCTTGGTCTCCTTCAGCAGGAACTGGGGCATGATGCGGTCCAGGGTCATCCGCTTGATGAGGCCGGACACGCCCACGTAGCTGGTGAGCACCGCGCCGCAAAGCACCACCACGGCGTCCACGGTGATCACCGTGGCTAACCAGTTGCCACCGATGGTGAGGCCCATAAAGGAGAGCATGGTCTCCTCGTGGTCCCCGATGGCGGCCATGGGCAGCACCATGATGGCGCAGAGCACGATGAGCGGGTTCAGCACGGTGACGGCCACCCACATGTTGCGCAGGGTCTTGGGGAATACGCCGTGCTCCTGTTCCTCCACGTAATTCGCGGAGCTCTCGAAGCCGGTGACGCCCAACATGGCCGTGCTGAAGCCGAAGAAGAGGGCGGCGGCGATCCCCCGGCCTTCGGGCAGGGGCATGCTCCAATTGAGTTTGAAGAGGGAGAGCCCGTGCTGGGTGATGAACCAGATACTGGCAAAGATCAGCAGGGCCATGGTGGCTAAGTGCGTGATGAAGATGATGATGGCCACCACGGAGGATTCCGTCATGCCCGCGATGCTCAGCAGCATGAAGATGGCCAGCACCACCCCCGTGGCGATGAGCACCGGTATGGCGGGGACCAGGGCGTTCAAGTAGTACATCGCGGTGCTGGCGCTGAGCACGGCCGTGGCCATGTAGCTGAGGATGGTAAGGCAGGCGGCGATGCTGGCGTTGTACTTGTTGGTGGTGTTCAGCAGCACGTTGTAGGCACCGCCGTTCAGGGGCAGTGCGCCCACCACCTCGCCATAGATCTTGCGGAACAGGAAGAGCACGCCCGCGACGATGATCAGTGCGACCACGGCCCACGGCCCCGCATAGCCCATGGCGATGGCGCCCACGTACAGACAACTGCTGGTGATGTCGTTGCCGGCGATCGCCGTCGCGGCCAAGGGTCCCAGTTTCTTCGGAGCGTGTGCCATGGAGGGTGCGAAGGTGCGCTAAAGTGTTGAATTCAATGGCCTCTGCAACAACAAGTTTTCGGTCAAGGCGGAAACTCCTGATCCGGGTCTCGCGAAGCAGAGCTCCGGAGATAACGAACGATGACTTATTGAATGGGTCAAAGAGTGCAAGACCGCCTTGCGCAAGGTCTCCGAGGCGGAAGACCCTGCGGGAGAACATGTGGGGATTGATCTGTGAAAGCCACTGTACTATTGTGCCATGGAACGCTCGCACCCGCTGACCACGGTGGGACATGTCCGGCAGCGGTATTTCGGGCCGCAGACCTCCCTGATCGTGGCGAGCGTGGTGGTTGGCTGCTTGGCCTCCCTTGGTGCCGTGGCCTTGAAGCAGGGCGTTCATTTTATCAGCACATGGGTGCATCACTTCACCTTCGCGGAGAACCAGCGCTACTTGGTCTTTCTCCTTCCCATGGCGGGGCTGCTGCTGGTTGCGGGCATCACGCGGCTTTTCCTGCACGATGATCTGGGGGCGGGGCTGCCCAGCCTCATCCGCGATGTGCGCGTGCGTGACGGCCGCGTGGCCAAGCACAAGCTGTGGTCGCAGATCGTCACCAGTGCGATCACCATGGGCATGGGTGGATCGGCCGGGCTGGAGCCGCCCATCGCCGCCACGGGCGGGGCCGTCGGCAGCACACTGTCGCAATGGCTGAGGTTCGGGCGCAGCGAACGGATCCTCTTGTTGGCCAGCGGCGCGGGGGCGGGCGTGGGCGCCATCTTCAACGCGCCCATAGCGGGCACCATCTTCGCCCTGGAGATCTTGTTGGCGAACAACGCCCTCTCGCTGGTGGTGCCCATGCTGATCGCATCGGCCAGCGCGACCATGGTCTCTTCGCTCATTTACAGCGGCCAGCCCTTCGTGCTCATCACCAATGTCTGGAGCGCCTCCTCGATGCCGTGGTACATCATGCTGGCCTTTGTCGCGGCCTTGCTCTCCGTGTACGTGATCCGCATGTACCGCTGGACGGCGCGCTTCGCGTCCGAACAGTTCCACAACCCCTTTGCCCGTGCTGCGGCGGGCGGTCTCCTCTTGGGCGTCCTCATCTTCTTTTTCCCGCCCCTCTTCGGTGAAGGGTACGACAGCGTGGAACTGCTGTTGAAGGGACAGGCCGCGGCCTTGGCCATGCACCAGCCCGTTACCTTGGACCTCGGGCCTTGGAACATCGTGCTCCTCACCTTGGGTTTGACCGTGCTGAAGGTGGTGGCCACCTCGTTCACCGTGCATTCAGGGGGAAATGGCGGCATGTTCGGCCCGTCCCTGTTCATCGGCGCTATGCTGGGCTTCACCTTCGCGCATGCCCTGAACCTCTCCGGCATCGCCCAAGTGGACGAGGTGAACTTCACCGTGGTGGGCATGGCCGCCATGCTGAGCGGTGCCATCCACGTCCCGCTCACCGCCATTTTCCTCATTGCGGAGATCACCGGCGGCTATGCCTTGTTCGTGCCGCTGATGGTGGTGGCCTCCCTGTCCTATCTGGTCTCCCGGTACATGGAGCCCATCTCGGTGTACGGCACGCCGCCGCCGATCATCGTGGATCACGGACCACCGCCGGGCACAACGAAGAACGGCACCCCCGAAGGAGTGCCGCCTCGTCCGTGACGCTTCCACCAAAGCGCCGCGGCCAAACGGTCAGTGACCGTCGTTATCCTTGTCCGAGTCGGTCTTCTTGTCGACGTTCTCCTTCAGTTTGCTCCACCAAGCCTTCACATCGTCTGCGACCTTGTTAGCTTCCACTTTCACATCGTTCCATGTTTCGGTGGTGGCGTTCTGCACTTTGTCCAGTTCGTCGGAAACCTTGGTTTTCTCCTGTTCCAGTTCAGCCTTCATGGCTACTGCTTTTTTGCGTTCCTCGGACTTTAGATCCTTCTTGGCCAATTTGTCGTTCACATCGTCCAACTTCTTGTCGATGTTGTTGCGAAGGTCGGTCAGCTCATCCACAATGGCTTTCCGGTCGCTATCGAACTCGGCACCGGCCTCGGCGCTCATATCGTTCAATTTGTCCTTCACGTTCTCCAGCTTGTCATCTACCTTCTTCTGCTGCTCCTCCGGTGTGTTGGAGCAGCTGATCCAGAAGAGGCTGCCGACAAGGGTCGTGAAGAGCATTCCTTTTTGTGCGTAGATGTTCATGTTGTTGTTTTGCGGTGAACAGGGCGAAAGTTGTTCCAAGGTCCATCGGAACGCGTTGAAACCCGCAAGCCGTTCATGACCAAGCCTTTCGAAACTCATGGAAGGCGACCACGGATCCCGGTGCGAGGAACTTCCTCCCCAAACCCCGCTGTTTTCGGGGAATGTGGATTACGCATTTTTCCAGGACCTTTGTTCAATGCGCATAGCAATACTCCTTGTTCTTGCACTTCCCATGGCCATGCGCTCCCAGCCGCTCACGCCCACCGTGATCACCCCGCTGGACACTTCACTGAACGAGACCAGTGCATTGCTTGAGGTGGATGGGGACTGGTGGACGATCTTGGACAGCGGCAACCCCCATGCGCTGTACAGCATCGACCTGGCCACGGGCGACATACTGCGCACCGTAACGGTGACGAATGCCGTGAACACGGACTGGGAGGCCCTTGCCTCCGACGCCGACTGGCTCTACATCGGGGATGTCGGCAACAACAGCGGCTCACGTACGGACCTGCGCGTGTACCGCGTTCCCTTGTCGCCCTTGCTGGACCCTGATATCACCTCCGTGGAAGCGGATACGATCCGTTTCGCCTACGCCCTGCAATCGGACTTCACACCGGCCTATAACAATACGGACTGGGACTGTGAGGCGATGGTGGCGGCAGACGACAGCCTGTTCCTCTTCAGCAAGAACAGGGTCAGCGGCACCTGCTATCTGTACGCATTGCCCGCAACGCCCGGCGACCATTTGGCCGAACGGCGTGACACACTGGATGCCCAAGGGCTGATCACCGGGGCCAGCATCGACACCGCCCATGGTGCGATCGCCCTTGTGGGCTATTCAAACGGTGTCTATTTACCCTTCATTTGGCGCCTTGCGGATTATTCCGGACATGACTTCTTCCAAGGGACCACCCGGCGCCATGACCTGGCCATCGGCATCACCCAAATGGAAGGGATCGCGTGGAACGGCCCTTTCCAGCTGTACATGACCAGTGAGCAGAACAGCCCGGACGTAGCCCGGCTTTGGGAGCTTGAGCTCGATTCGACCAGGAGCATCATCCAGCCACCTTCGCTAGCGAATGCACCTGCCCCCCTGCTCGTCCATCCAAATCCAACGATCGACCGGGTCCGCCTGAACAGTCTTTCCGGCATGGGCCGCTGGCAGGTGACCGACATGCAAGGCCGGCTGCTTCTGGAAGGCTCCACCAACACGGCCACGCGGACGATCGACCTTTCCTCCTTGGCGCCCGGAGGTTATCTGTTGATCGTCACCGACGCGATGGGCCAGCGTGTGGCGCGCGTGGTGAAGCGTTGACCCGCGACCAGATCGAACGACGGTTGTCCGTTGTGGACCGGCAGCTTGCGGATACCTTTGTGCCCGATGGCGAAGGACTATTACCAAACGCTCGGCATCAGCCGCAACGCGACGGCCGAGCAGATCAAGAAGGCCTATCGCAAGTTGGCGCGAAAGCACCATCCGGACCTCAATCCTAACGACGAGGCCGCCAAGAAGCTCTTCCAGGAGATCAACGAGGCGAACGAGGTCTTGAGCGATCCCGGGAGCCGGAAGAAGTACGACCAGCACGGGGACCAATGGAAGCGCGCCGACCAGATCGAGGCTGCCCAGCGCGAGCGGGCCTCAGCGGGCGGTGGCGGCTTCCGCGGCGGTGACCCCTTCGGTGGCTACAGCGGCGGACAGGAGCAGGACCTCAACGATATCTTCGGCTCCATGTTCGGCGGTGCGCGAGGTCAGGCCCGGTTCCGCGGCCACGACCTGCAGGCCGGGCTGCAGATGCCCCTGCGCGATGCCGCAGTGACCGAGAAGCGTACCCTCACCATCAACGGTAAGCAGATCCGCCTCACCATTCCCGCAGGCGTGGAGAACGGCCAGACCATCCGCATCAAAGGCCATGGCGCTCCTGGCATGAACGGAGGACCGGCAGGCGACCTGTTGATCACCTTCAGTATAGCGGTGGACCCCGTGTTCAAGCGGGTGGGCAAGGACCTGTATGTGAATTTCGACCTCGACCTGTACACTGCCGTTCTGGGCGGTGAGGTCACCGTGCCGACATTGAACGGGAAAGTGAAGGTGACCGTGAAGCCCGAGACGCAGAACGGCACGGTGGTGCGTTTGAAGGGCAAGGGTTTTCCGGTGTACAAGAAGGAAGGCAGCTTCGGCGACCTGTTCGTCACCTACGCCGTGAAAGTGCCCGTCAACCTGACCGAAAAGCAGAAAGAGCTTTTCAAACAGCTTGCCAATACCTGATCACCATGGAAAAGGAGGAACTGGTCCTGGTAGAGGTCTTCTGCACCACCTGTCAAGTGGAAGCCACCTTGATCGACACGTTGGCGGAAAGCGGCCTGGTGGAGATCACCGTGAAGAAGCAACGCCGCTACATCGCCTTCGCGCAGTTGGAGCGCGTGGAGAAAATGGTGAGGCTTCACGAAGACCTCGGCATCAACGTGGAGGGCATCGAGGCCATCGAAAACCTGCTGGAACGCATGGAGAAACTCCAAGCCGAGATGACCCGGCTGCGCAACCGGCTACGCCGTTACGGCGACACCGATTGAGCCGCACTCAGCGCGGCCGACAACGGATGCTCCTCGATGTTGATCCGCTACAGGAACATGCCTGTGATCGGCACTACCGGCACGAGTGCGGCTACCCGGTTTTGCGCCAACAGCCCCAGACCAAGAACGGCCATTAGTGCGCCGGAATAGCTGGGGTCATTCATCACGTGACAGGGCCTGTAGCGCGATCCGGGTCGCTCACACCGTCGCCACCACCTTCAGCTCGATCGCGATCGGTGTGGGCAGGCAGTTGATCAGCGGTCTTTTTAGATGCGTGCGTGCGACGGCCAATAGGTCGGGCAAGTACTGTTTGACCAGGCGCCAGACGATCCTGTCATCCACGTTATCATAGGAGTGGATCAGACGGTTCCGCATGGCCACGATCCTGTCCGCGTCCGGTGGCAGGTCCGTTACTCCGATGCGGCGCAAATGGCCCACAGCTTCACCGACAATAGCCAAATCGCGTTCCACCGCCCACTTCGACGGCCTCTCCTTTACATAATCATTCAATCCGGTCATGTCCTTGACGATGGACCCGATGACCTCTGCCGCATCCACGATGTCAGACCAGTACTTCGTCGACGGATCGGTCATAGATGAGCTTCTTGGTACGCTCGATCTCCTTTCGGAGGAAGGGATTGCGCAAAGAGTTTTCGGTGAGCAGGTCCACCGGGCGCTTGAAAAATTGCTCAAGCCCGTCCCAAAGGTCCATCAATGCACCGCCGGCTTCAAGGTCATCCTGGGGAGTAACACCAACGAGCACGTCCACGTCGCTGTCAGGCCGGAAATCGGATCGGACCCCGGAGCCGAACGCATAAATAAAGTCCACCTGACAGCGTTTGCACAAGTCTAAAAAACCTTGGCGGTCCATATTGATCAGGTCTGTGATCATGTATCAAAGGTAGACCGATCACACCGTCGCCAACACCTTCAGCTCGATCGCTATCGGCGTGGGCAGGCAGTTGATCTCCAGCGTGGTCCGGCAGGGCGGGTCATTCTCGAAGTACTCCTTCCACAGCCGGTTGTAGGTGGCGAAGTCGTCTTTCATGTTGGTCAGGAAGACGGTGACGTCCACGATCTTCTCCCAGCTGCTCCCGGAATCCTCAAGGATCCATCTTACGTTCTGGAACACGCTGCGCACCTGCGTTTCGATGTCGTAGCTGAGGATCTTCCCCTCGGCATCCAGTTCCACGCCGGGGATCTTCTTCGTGCCACGTTCTCTTGGGCCGACACCGCTGAGGAACAACAGCTCTCCCACACGGTGTGCATGCGGATAGTGGCCTACAGGCTCTGGTGCTTTGTTGCTGGAAATGGAAGACATGGGTGGTCGGTTTGGGCTGGAATGCAGGACGAAGTTCGGGGGAATGATCGGAACAGGTGACCAATGGCACCGTTCCATGGCGGCGGGGTTGCGATATTTGTACCATGGGCACACGCGCGTTGATCGGCTTGACCCTGCTGCTGTTCGGTAGTGGGTGTCAACAGAAGGAGAGCACCGTCACTCCCTCGGTGGGGGCCATTACGGAGAGTGTGTACGCCAACGGATCGGTGAAGGCCGAGGGGCAGTACCAAGTGTTCCCCACGGTGAACGGTACCGTGCTGTCCTTGCTGGTGAAGGAAGGCGATACGGTGAAGGCCGGTCAGGCCCTGATGCGGATCGACGACCGTACGAGCAGCCTCAACACCCGTAGTACCGACGCTCAATTGCGCCTTCTGGAACAGAACGTGCGCGAGGAGGGTCCCGTGCTCTCACGGCTGCGTGCCACTGTGGATCAGGCGAGTGATAAGCTCACCTTGGACAGCACCAACTTCAAACGGCAAGAAGCGTTGTGGGCGCAAGACATCGGCAGCCGGAACGAACTGGACCAGCGCCAACTGGCGTACACCACCAGCAAGGCTGCCTACCACATGGCTTCGAAAGCTCTGGTGGAGAGCCGGGAACAACTGCGCACCCAGTTGGAGGTGGCACGCAACACGGCGTCCATCAGCGCCGCAGGCGATGCGGACCGTACGCCCGGCAGCTTGATCGACGGCATCGTGTACGACCTGATGATCGAACCCGGGGAGTTGGCCACGCCGCAAAAGCCCGTGGCAGTGATCGGCAGCGCCTCAGACCTGTACTTGGAGATGGAGGTGGACGAATTCGACATCCGGCGGATCAAGCCGGGCCAGCAGGTGTTCGTTTCGCTGGACAGCTATGGGGGTCAAGCCTTTGAGGCGGAGGTCACGCGTGTCATTCCCCTGATGAACGAGCGCTCACGCACGTTCAAGGTGGAGGCCCGGTTCACCGAGCGGCCGCCGCAGCTTTACCCGAACCTGACGGTAGAGGCCAGCATCGTGATCCGCACCAAGGAAAACGCATTGCTGGTGCCGGCATCCTACATCGTGGACGGCACCTATGTGCTTACGGACGGCGATGAGAAGACACTGGTGAAGCTCGGCGCGCATGACATGGAAAAGGTGGAGGTGCTCGAGGGAATAACGGCCAATACCACGCTGTACAAGCCGTGATCCGGTCCATGCGCTTGCTGGTCACCATCGCCATTACCTTGCTGCTCGCCAAGCTGCGGCAGAGCATCGTGGCGGCCGTGGGCGTGATGTTCAGCATCGCCATGTTCGTCACCCTGCTCAGCTTCATGAACGGCCTGAACCAGTTGCTGGACGGCCTCAACCTGAACCGTACACCACACGTCCGCCTGTATAACGAACTGCGTGCTTCGCACGAGCAGCCTGTGCAATTGGCCTATGCGGACAGCTCCGCTTCAGGGGATGTCCCCATGCACCACTTCATCTATTCGATAAAGCCCAAGGATGACCTGCCCCGCCTGCGCAACGCCACGGCGATCATGGACGTCCTGAAAAAGGACCCCCGCGTACTGGCCGTATCACCAAGGCTGGTGGCGCAGGTGCTCTTCAACGTGGGCACCACCGACCTCACCGGCCAGGTGAACGGGATCGATGTGATGCAGGAGGTACGCTACTACATGTTCGAGGAATACTTAGTGGCGGGCGATACGTACGACCTCACCAACGGCAACAACACCATCGTACTGGGGAAGGGACTTGCCGACATCATGGAGGCCAAGATCGGCGACCTCGTGCAGGTGACCACCGCCACCGGGGACCGCACCATGCTGCGTGTAGTGGGCTACTTCCAAACCGGCATCGCCGACTATGACAAGGTGCAGTGCTATGCCAACATCAAGACGGTCCAGAAATTGCTGGCCCGGCCCGCGAGCTATTACACGGACATCAATGTGAAACTGCACGATCTGGAAGAAGCTCCCGCCATGGCCAAGGAACTGTCCGCACGCTTCGGGGCGGAGGCCACGGATTTCCAGACCGCGAACGCGCAGTTCGAGACCGGTACCAATGTGAGGAACATCATCAGTTATGCTGTGGGCATCGTGCTGCTGATCGTGGCTGGCTTCGGCATCTACAACATCCTGAACATGATGATCTACGAAAAGCTCGATGCCATCGCCATCCTCAAGGCCACCGGTTTCGACGGCAGTGATGTGGAGCGGATCTTCCTCCTGCTCAGCGTCATCATCGGCATCGCAGGTGCCTTGAGCGGCCTTGCCCTGGGCATCGTGCTGCAGCACATCATCGACAATATTCCCTTCGCCACCGTTGCTTTACCGTCGGTCACCACCTTCCCGGTGGATTACTCCGTCCGTTACTATGTCATCGCCGTCACCTTTGCCCTGGCCACCACGTGGGTTGCGGGCTGGTTCCCTGCGCGCAAGGCCAGCCAAGTGGACCCGGTGGAGATCATCCGAGGAAAATGAACACGAGCGGGCTGGTACTGGAAGTGGAGAAGGTGAACAAGTACTTCCACGACCCTGTGACCATTCAGGTGCTGAAGGAGGTGAGCATGGAGGTGGCGCGTGGTGAATTCGTGAGCATCACCGGCAAGAGCGGCTGTGGCAAGAGCACCTTGCTCTACATCCTCAGCACCATGGACACCGACTATGAGGGCGAACTGAAGATCGATGGCGAACCCACCCGGAAAGCGGGTCGTACCCGGTTGGCCCGCATCCGCAACGAGAAGATCGGCTTCGTCTTCCAATTCCACTACCTGCTCACGGAATTCAGCGTGCTGCGCAATGTGATGCTTCCCGGCTTGAAGCTGGGCCTGAAGAGCCGCGAGGAAGTGGAGCACCGCGCCATGGAACTGTTGGGCGACCTCGGCATTGCGGACCAGGCATTGAAAGGCGCCAACCAGATCAGCGGCGGCCAGAAACAGCGGGTGGCCATCGCCCGTGCCATGATCAATGATCCGCTCATCATCATGGGCGACGAGCCCACGGGCAACTTGGACAGTCGAAACAGTGATATCGTCTTTGACATCTTTCGCCGCATCGCCGATGAGCACAAACGCAGCCTGCTGATCGTCACACACGACCAGGACTTCGCAGCGCGCACGGACCGCATCATCGAGATGGACGACGGGCGGGTGGTCCCGTGATCGGAACCGGCCGTGGGATCAGCTGTCTTCGGCCAAGAGCCGTAATGTGACGACAGAGCACCTATGCGACCCGACTAAAACGCTGCGGTCGAAACCTCGAACTGCCCGGGGACGTACACAGGCGCTGTCCTAAAAAAAGGGTCGTATGGAGACTATCCGCACCACCGTATTCGCATTGTTCACGCTGATCACCGGTATAGCCGGGGTTCAGGCCCAACAACAAGCATTGACTTGGACCTGGGCCAATACGATCTGCAGCAATATGCTCAACTGTAGCGATGGCTGCAGCTCCTGCAACCTGCCAAGTCCATTGATCAACAACTTCTACGGTACCAACGCGGCCTGGGTGGGCCTCACAACCTGCCCGCAACCCGTTGTGACAGGAGATAATGCCGTGTTCAGCGAAGGCTGGTCCTCCGCACCGGACGCGTCTAAATTGATGATGGTCAGCGGCATCGTTTCCAGCCCCATGACATTGGATTCGATCATCATCCGTCACCGCACGGCTGATCAAGGGCCCACTTGGTTACGAATTTCCCTGAAACGCGACCTGACCCAGCCCGCCATCAAGGTCTATGAGGGCCCCATCAGCTCCGAATTCAACAGCTTGGTCCTTACCGACATGGGGCTCATGGAGATACCCGAAGGCAATACCGCCGGCGGCTTCCAATTGCAATTCCAAGCCTTTGGTAGCGATGGGGGAGCCTGGGTCCTGGACCAAGTGCACGTAGTGGTTTCGCCCTACGCCTCCGACCTCGCCACGGGGTTGACCGAGTTGAGCTCGCGGCCAGCTGATAGGTCAGAGCCGATGTATGATGTCTTGGGCCGTCCGGCCGTTAGCAATACGTTGCTGAGCATCTCGCGCGACGGCACCCGCCGCGTTGTGGTGATCGAATAATACCAAGGTCCTTCCTGTTCAATACGGCGCGGCATCGCAGCGCCGGTATCTTCGCGGCCATTGATCAACAAATGGCAGAAACTTTGAGCGAACAGGAAGCTAACCGCCGTGCTTCCTTGCAAAAGATCCGAGAGCTCGGGATCGAACCTTTTCCAGCGGCTGAATTCCCTGTTACCGCAACGAGCAAAGGGATCGCGGCCAGCTTCAAGGATGATGCGCCGCAACAGGACGTCGCCCTGGCCGGCCGTGTGATGAGCATCCGCATCATGGGCAAGGCCGCGTTCGCGGTGCTGCGCGATGGGATTGGCGACCAGCAGATCTACATCAGTCGCGACGACATCGCGCCCGGTGAGGACAAGGCGATGTACAATGACTTCTTCAAGAAATACCTCGATCTGGGTGACTTCATCGGCGTGAAGGGATTCGTATTCCGCACGCGCACCGGCGAGATCACCGTGCATGTGAAAGAACTCACGATGCTGGCCAAGTCGCTGCGCCCGTTGCCGAGCGTAAAAACCGACGAAGAGGGCAACGTCCACGACGCCTTCGGCGACCCCGAGCAGCGCTACCGCATGCGCTATGTGGACCTCATTGTGAACCCGCATGTGAAGGACACCTTTTTGAAGCGCGCACGGATCTTCGATACCATGCGCAAGAGCTTCAACGATGCCGGTTACATCGAAGTGGATACGCCCGTATTGCAGGCCATTCCCGGCGGTGCCGCAGCGCGTCCCTTCGAAACGCACCACAATGCGCTGGACACGCCCTTCTACCTCCGCATCGCCAACGAACTCTATCTGAAGCGCCTCATCGTAGGCGGTTTCGATGGCGTGTTCGAGTTCAGCCGCAACTTCCGCAACGAGGGCATGGACCGCACCCACAATCCGGAGTTCACTGTAATGGAACTCTATGTGGCCTACAAGGATTACCGCTGGATGATGGACTACATCGAAGGCGTGTTCTCAGCAGTGGCACAAGCCGCGAACGGCTCATCTTCCGCCACTTTCCAAGGCAAGGAGATCAGCTTCAAAGCGCCGTTCAAGCGCATCACCATGTGCGGAAGCATTCAGGAAAAGACCGGACAGGATGTGCTGGAGATGGATGAACAGGCGTTGGGCGAGTTGTGCAAGAAACACGGGATCGAGGTGACCGCCGCCATGGGCAAAGGCAAGTTGATCGACGAGTTGTTCAGCGAGCTGGTGCAACCGGAATTGATCCAGCCCACCTTCGTGATGGACTTTCCGTTGGAGATGAGCCCGCTCTGCAAAAAGCACCGCGAGGACGATCGCTTAACGGAACGCTTCGAGCTCTTCGTGGGCGGCTTCGAGGTGGCCAATGCCTACAGCGAGCTGAACGACCCGATCGATCAACGCGAACGCTTCGAGGCACAACTGAAGCTGATGGAACGCGGCGACGACGAGGCCATGTTCATCGACCGCGATTTTTTGCGCGCTCTTGAGTACGGCATGCCACCGACAAGCGGCATCGGCATCGGCATGGACCGCTTGGTGATGCTGCTCACGGACAATCCCGCGATCCAGGAAGTGCTGCTGTTCCCGCAGATGCGGCCGGAGAAATTCGACTAAGCACAAGATGCTCTTCAATTCCACCGAGTTCCTCGTGTTCTTCCCGGTGGTGGTGGGGCTGTTTTTTGCGCTTCCGCGCCGGTGGCGCTGGCTCCTTTTGCTGGTGGCGAGCTGCGTGTTCTACATGGCCTTCGTGCCGGTGTATATCCTGATCTTGGGCTTCACCATCGGCGTGGATTATTTCGCCGGGATCCTGATCGATCAGGCGCAGGGATCGATCACGGAAGCGCTGGCTTGTGCTGAGCATTTTCGCCAATGTCGGTGTGCTGGCGATATTCAAGTACTACGCCTTTCTCACCGGGAATCTGGAAGCCTTTCTCGCCTCCGTTGGCATCGTCCGGCACTTCCCGGACCTTGGCATCCTGCTGCCGATCGGCCTTTCCTTTCACACCTTCCAAAGCCTGAGCTACACCGTTGAGGTGTACCGCGGACACGTTCCCGCAGAACGACGTTTCGGCATTTTCGCGCTGTATGTGATGTTCTTCCCGCAGCTGGTGGCCGGCCCCATCGAGCGGCCCCAGTCGCTCTTGCCACAGTTCCATGCGCGAAGGCCCTTCAACATGGACGACCTCACGTGGGGCCTGGTGAAGATGGCCTATGGGTTTTTCAAGAAGGTAGTGGTGGCGGACCGGCTGGCGCTCTTCGTGGATCCCGTTTACGCCGACCTGGGTTCGCGCAACAGCTTTACTATCCTAGTGGCCACCGTGTTCTTCGCCATCCAGATCTATTGCGACTTCAGCGGTTACTCGGACATCGCTATCGGAGCCGCGCGCATCATGGGCTTCCGTCTCATGGAGAATTTCCGAAGGCCCTATCTCTCAGGGTCGGTCAGCGAGTTTTGGGGCCGTTGGCACATCAGCCTCAGCAGTTGGTTCCGCGATTACCTCTACATCCCGCTGGGCGGCAACCGCGTGTTGAAATGGCGCTGGTACTACAACCTGATGATCACGTTCTTAGTGAGCGGCCTCTGGCACGGCGCCAATTGGACCTACGTGATCTGGGGTGCGTTGCACGGCGGCTATCTGGTCGCTTCGATCATGTTGGGCCGATCTTCTTCGCGCATGGTGCAAGCGATCGGTCTGCACCGCGTACCACGGGTCCGCCGCGCACTGAATGTGGGCTTCACCTTCATCCTCGTCACGCTGGCATGGGTGTTCTTCCGTGCCACCACGGCGAAGCAGGCTTTCACGGGCTTGGGCAAGTTGCTCCATTTCCAAGGTCCGATCGCTTTCGATGGCGTGTTCGACAACGTGGACAACTACCACTTCGCGGCCTGCATGGGCGCCATCGCGCTGCTCGTGCTGAGCTATCGCTTGCCGATCGACCTGCGGCTGAAACGGCCCCGCACGTTCATCGTCCTCACTACCTTGATCATCATCGTCCTCGGGCGCAATGGCGGAGACTTCATCTACTTCCAGTTCTAAGCGCAAGGCGTTCCGCTTCCTGCTGTCCACGGCCGTGGGGATCGCCTTGGGCTGCCTGCTGCTGGACCGGCCGCTCACGCGCTTGGCCTTGGCGAACGAGAATTTCGGAGCGTTCAAGGTGCAGCGGATGTTCACGGAAGATCACACGGGCGAAGTGGCCATCATCGGTTCCTCGCGCGCCGCGGGTTCCTACATCCCATCGCTGCTGGGCGACTCCGTGTTCAATTACGGCATCGAGGAGACCGGCTGGCGGGAAACCACATTGATGCTCACCAAGGAACTATCAAAGCCGAAGAACACACCGGTGATCGTCAACTTCGAGTACTCGTTCTTCGACGGCCACAGGCCGAACACGGCGCACTTCATCCCTGCGGCGGGCCAGCCGGAAGTGCGGGATCTCCTCGGTAAGCGCATGCGTTGGTATTACCGCCTTCCTACACTGCGTTACTTCGGATCAGTGGACGAATACGTCCGGGTGTTCATCCCGTGGGTCATAAGAAAGGGACAGGTTTCGGACAACGGTTTCTTCATCGATCACGGTCCGGACCGCGCCACGCGCGACAAGATGTTGGCCATCGGGAAGACCAAGCTGCCCATGCGATGGAGGCCGCACCCCGCGGAGGAAAAGGCGTTCCTGGAGTTGTTGGGGTCCACACAACGCACGGTCGTGCTGGCCATTTCACCTTACTACCCGGAATTCTACAAGGGCTTCGGCCACATGGACCAGGCCGAGGCATGGCTGGCCGCCGCCCGTTCCTTGCCGAACGTGGTGGTGGTGGACCTCGGCCGGATGCCTTTGCCGGAAGCGGACTATCTCAACATTACGCACGTGATGCTGCCCGGTGCCGAAGCCTTCAGCAAGGAACTGCGGAAGGAGTTGAACGCACGCGGGATCGAGCTCTGATACACGAACGTTGACGGTTTCAAGGCATTCGGGCCACGCTCGTCATCGCATCCCCGACCACCAGTTTCTGCGCCACGTCCATCCCGCTCACCACGTGGGCGAAGCGGGTATAACGCCCATCCAGATGCGGGGCGGGGGCGAGCATGATGAAAAACTGGCAACTCTCCGTGTCACGGCCCGCAGAGGCAATGCCCACCGCGCCGGTGACAAAGCCAGCATAGCCGTTCTCGGTCCGCATGGTCCAGTCCATCGCGCCGAAACCATCACCGCGCGGGCAACCGCCCTGGGCCACGAAATCCGGGACGATGCGGTGGAAGTACTTGCCGCTGTAGAAACCTGAAGTCACCAATGAATCAAAAGCCGTGCAGGTGCCGGGTGCGGTGTTGGGCTCGATGGCGATCACGATGTCGCCCTTCGTTGTGGTGATGCGATATTCCTGATCTTCCCGGAGCGTGGCCAACCGTGCGCGATCGATGGGATGGTTGTAGGGTGGTGGGAGGAGAATAGGACCGGGTGTGCTTTCCAAATGAGCAAGAGCTTGCTGAATGGATGTTGAGGCTTCTTGATCCCGAGGGAGTTCGAGATGAACCAATTTCTCACGAAGTGGGGCAACCAGTTCGTGCATATTGAAGCCGGCATATGCAGGAGAAGAGTTCAAAAAATCCGCAACTGTAGCGATCATACCCGGGTCATCAGATCCTTGGAGCGTACTTATCAGTACTTCAACTTCCGGGGTGGTCTTATCGCCATAGAAGGCCATCACGGCATTGAAGGCATGCATCCGCTCAACGGATGATCCCGCCTTCTGGATCAGGGGCTCGAGCAGATCAGCAGCAATGTTTCCTCTGGGATCAAGGGCCCGTGCATCGATCAGTGCCGCGCGCACATACGGGTCCGCAGGCTGCGCCCACATGCTCCGCATATGGGATCCCGTCACGTTTCGCGTTCCCTCATCACCGAATTGCACGGCGAGTCCATAGAGCGCGATCTTCACCATCACATCTGCATTCTCCTGGCCGGCAGCCCAGCAAGCTTCTCCGTCCAGCGCATCCATGCCCTTCAGCAGTTCCACGGCAGTGGACCTCACGGCCGGAAAGCTGTCGTTCAAAGCCAGCAGAAGTTCGGGTGCGGCGGTATTCCCGTTAATGGCCGCATGCGCGCGCAGGGCGGCGACGCGGATCAGCGGGTCCGGGGCGTTCAGTAGCTCCGAAACGGCCTTGCGGGCCAAGGTGTCGCTGAAGTTCTTCATGCCTGTGATCAGCAGCATCTTCGACTCCGGTTGCATCTCGCGTTTCAGCAGTTCGATGTAGCGCCGCTCTACCGGGACGAGGGTTTCCTTGGGTAGCCGCCGAAGTGCTTCCGCTATGCACACCCGCTGGTATCCGTCGCTTTTCACGAAGGCGGAAAAGAGTTCTTGCGGATCAAGTTGGGGCTTCGTCTTTGTCAATGCCCGGAAGGACGCGGCATAGAAGGCGCTTACCATGGAGGGGTCCTTCTCTTTCAATGCCTGATCGGCGATCGCCTTCACCGCGGTCGTATCGGCCACGAAGCTCAAGGCCCATGCGGCGGCGAGCCGGACAGGAGGCTGCGCATCATGCATCGCTGCCATCAGACCGGCACGCGCTGAGGTATCCTGCACGCTGATGAACGCCATGGCCGCCGCCTCGCGGACCGCGGCGGCGGTGTCCGTCAACTGCACCAACAGCGCCTTGCTATTGCGATGATCCTGTGCCTCCAGCACGGGGGCTAAGCGTGCATCGGACCATTTGGCCGCCGCAGTAAGTGATCGGGTAGTGGTTGTCGGTGTTCCGCAGCTGAACACCAATGTGAAAGGAAATAGAACCCATGACCTCATCGGGGGAAAGTTCGGTGATCTTACGCTCGCTTGTTCACCCGCATCCATCAATGCTTCTTTCCGGACTTGCTGGTCCAGTGATCGTCAAGCTGCTCTGGATCCGGTTGCTCTCCTGCCGGGATCGCATTTCTTCGCCAAAGGAACACTTGGCCATGGACTACCGCAAGATCATCACCATAGACCCGGACCGGCGGTTCGGCAAAACTTGTGTCCGTGATACGCGGATCACGGTTTACGATGTGCTGAGCTGGCTTGCTGCAGGAATGAGCAATACCCAGATCATCGAGGACTTTCCGCAATTGACCGAGGTTGACATCCGCGCTAGTTTAGCCTTTGCGGCCGAACGCGAACAAACACTACGCCGCGCATCGTGAAACTGCTTCTTAACGAGAACATCTCGCATCGGCTTCTGCGGATGATCGAAGCGGATTTTCCAGGGTCGGTCCATGTCAATTTTGCCGAGGCTCCGTTGCGCACCGATCATGTCATCTGGAATTTTGCCAAAGAGCATCATCTCACGATCCTGACCTTTGACAGTGACTTCGTGCAGATCGCCGCATTACGAGGCACGCCGCCCCGGGTGATCTTATTGCAACTGCTGAACCCATCCTACCCGGAGATCGCCTAGTTACTTCTGGTGAAAAAGACCACCATCGAGGAATTTATTGCCGACAATTCCAAGGATGCTTTCGGCGTGATGGGACTCTCGGCCTGACCGCTCTCCACACCCTGCGGTACCTTCGCCGCCCGTAAGACACACCATGGAACCGATGAAACAATTAGGCCGCGCCGCATTTGCCGCCCTCCTTCTCGTCCCAATCGCCACCCGGGCACAGCACCTGATGCCAGACAGCCAGGCCGTGCAACAGATGCGCTTGGACGTGTACACCCTCGCCGACGACAGCATGCAGGGCCGAGAGACGGGCACCAAGGGCGAGCAAATGGCCGGAGCCTACATCGTGGGCCGCTTCAAGGCGATCGGCCTAACGCCCAAGGGAGACGGCACGAGCTACCTCAACGCATTCGACTTCGCTGCAATGCCCCGCTCCGGCCCGGACAACAGCTTGCAGCTCGGTCGCAACAAACTGAAGCTCGGCGACGACTTCTACCCGCTGGGCTACTCCGCCAACGGACAGGTGCTCACCCGCGCGGCCCGCTGCCGCTATGGCATCCTCGCGCCGGAGCTGGGACGTGACGACTTCGAGGGCGTGGACGTGAAAGACCATGCCGCCTGCATAAGTATCAGCTCACCGGACGGTATCCATCCGCACTCAAAATGGCTGGCGCACAATGATCTCCGTTCACGCATCGACGCCGCCATCAAGCTCGGCGCCAACGCGATCATCTTCTATAACGACGATCCGGACAAGGCCGATGATCCACCGCAGGATTTCGAGATGAAGCTCCAGCCGAGCAGCGTGCCGGTGGTCTTCCTCACCAAGAGCGGCTTCGCGAAGCTAGGGCAGGACGGCGACCCCGTGGTGATCCACACGGACATCGTCCGCGAGGAAAAGACCGGGCACAACGTGGTTGGCTTCATCAACAACCACAAGCCGTACACCGTGGTGATCGGTGCGCACTACGATCACTTAGGCTTCGGTGGCGAAGGTTCGCTCTACCGCGGTGAGCCGGCCATACACAACGGCGCGGACGACAATGCCAGCGGCGTGGCCGTGTTGATGCAATTGGCCACGGACCTGCAGCACATGCCGAACGCCCAGAGCAACAACTACCTCTTCATCGCCTTCAGCGGCGAAGAGAAAGGGCTATACGGCTCCAACTGGTGGACCAAGCGTCCTACCGTGGCGATCGACAGCCTCACCTACATGATCAACATGGACATGGTGGGCCGCTTGGACAGCACGAACGATGTGGCGATCAACAGCATCGGCACCTCCCCGTCGTGGCCCGGCATCACCAAGCTGAAGGCGGGCGACCTCAACATCAAGACCACCGAGGGTGGCATCGGGCCCAGTGACCACACCAGCTTCTACCTGCAGGGCGTGCCTGCGATCCATTTCTTCACCGGCAGCGAGGAGGACTACCACAAGCCGACCGACGATGCCGACAAGGTGAACTTCCCGGGCATGCTACGTGTCACACGTTACATCGAGGCCGTGATCACCACGCTGAACGACAGCACCAAGCTCGCCTTCGCCAAAACCGCCGACAGTGATACCTCGAAAGCACCGCGCTTCTCCGTGACACTCGGCGTTGTGCCGGATTACATGTACGACGGCAAGGGCCTGCGCATCGACGGGGTCACAGAGGACAAGACCGCTGCGAACGCGGGGCTGAAAGCCGGTGACATCGTGATCAAAATGGGCGACCATGAAGTGCCCGACATGATGGGCTATATGAAGGCGCTCGGAATGTTCAAGAAGGGCGACAAAACGCAAGTGACCGTCTTGCGCGATGGCAAGGAAATGAAAGCCGAGGTCCACTTCAAATGAGTACGCCACGTATCGCGGTGATCGGTGCCGGCTCTTGGGGCACGGCCCTGGTGAAGCTCTTGACGGGCACACAGGAAACCGTGGGCTGGTGGGTGCGGCGGAAGGAGACCATCGAGCACATTGCGAAGTACGGCCACAACCCGGACTATACCTCCGGCGCGCAATTCGATGCGAAACGCTTGGCCATGGACACGGACATCCGCGCTGTTGTGAACGCGGCGGACGTGGTGGTCTTCGCCGTACCCAGCGCGTTCCTGAAGGCTGCATGCGACCAGTTGGAGCCGGGTGCTTTGAAGGGTAAGACCTGCTTCAGCGCCGTGAAGGGCATTGTGCCGGAGACGAACCAGATCGTGGGCGAATACCTCTTCGAGCACTGGGGCGTGCAGAAGGACGACCTCGGCATCATCTGCGGTCCGTGCCATGCGGAAGAAGTGGCGCTGGAACGCTTGAGCTACCTCACCATCGCCAGTCAGGACCCGGAAAAAGCCAAGCTGATGGGAACTGCGCTCAGCGGTCGTTTTCTGAAGACCACACTCAGTGATGACATCTACGGTACCGAATACGCCGCGATCCTGAAGAATGTGATCGCCGTTTGTTCGGGCATCAGTGTGGGTTTAGGCTACGGCGACAACTTCCGCGCAGTGCTGGTAAGCCGCGCCATCCAGGAGATCGAGCGATTCGTCACGGCCGTACATCCCATCGATCGCGACATCAACGAACCGGCCTACCTCGGCGACCTGCTGGTAACGGCTTATTCAGCCTTCAGCCGCAACCGCGAGTTCGGTGCCATGGTGGGCAAGGGCTACAGCGTGAAGGCCGCGCAGATGGAGATGAACATGGTGGCCGAGGGCTACTATGCCGTTAAGTGCGTGCATGAGATCAACTCAACACTCGGTGTGGACATGCCCATCACGGATGCCACGTACCGCATGCTATATGAGCGCATCGCGCCTACGATCGAGATGCGGTTACTGAGCGATAAGCTGGCGTGAGGGAAGGTCGTATCGCGAAGAACCTCACTCAAACTCTGGCGCGCGACTTCCGCCAACGATGCTGTGCATTATAGAGGGCGGGCGTCTCGTGCCATTCAACGAATAAACCGCACGTCCCCTTCACGCACAAGCACAAGTCAGCACGCTGATCCGGATGCCTGGCACTTCTGCCAGGGCCAAGGCACATCCCTCGATCGTGGCGCCGGTGGTCACCACGTCATCCACCAACAGCACGTGCGCACCGGCCAATGCTTGCGGGTCGGAAAGCTGGAAGGCCGCCTTCACGTTCGTCCAGCGGGCCAGCCTGCCGCGCTTGGTCTGTGTGGAGGTGTGGAGCACGCGGAGCAGGTTGGTATCCACTTCGCGCAGGGCCCACACCTCGCGCATGCCGTCCACCAATACCTGCGCCTGGTTGAAGCCGCGCTGTTTCAGCTTCCGGGGGTGAAGGGGCACGGCCAATAAAATATCCACATCGGCAAAGCGGGGGCTTTTCATCACGTCCTCCGCCATCCTTCGGCCGAGTTCCAAACCCACGCCGGGGTCTCCACGGTATTTCAGCCGGTGGAGCATGTGCTGCACCATGCCGTCCTTGCTGAACTGGAGGAAAGCGCTCGCAGCATGCAAGCGCACACGCCCCTTGAAGACCTGTTCCACCTTGTTCAGCGGATCGTCATGGCCCCGCATACGGGGAAGATCATCCACACATTCGGAGCACAGGCTATGCTCGAAGCCCATCAACCCCTGGTCACATCCGGCACAGCGCCGGGGCAGGAAAACCCCGGCCAGGTCGTACAGGATATTGCTTTTGCGAAGCCCCATGGTTCATGGATCTGTTGACAACTGGTGCATGGCACGGCGGATGCACGGACGCACGAAGATAATTTCGCCCTTCAGCCCAACAAACGGACCTTATGTCGGAGACCCAAGCCCCCGCCCCCCAGCCGAAAAAGAACCGCAACAACACCATTCTTCTCGCTCTGGTGGTCTTGCTCTTGATCAGTAATGTGGTCTTACTCTTCCTCTGGTTCCAGAAGAAAGACCAAGCCATGGCATCCGCCGATCAGGTGACGGCCGTGACCAGTGAAAAGGAGAACGTGACCAAGTTGCTGGAGGACATGCTTGTGCAATACGATACGCTGAGCACCAACAATGATCAGCTCCGGACCGGCATGGATTCGCTGCAGAAGCAGATCGTGACGTTGATGGACAAGGTCAAGCGGGGCAACTATGATGTCCATAAGGCAAAGCGGGAAGCTGAGACCCTTCGCAAGATCATGAAGGGCTATGTGGTCACCATCGACTCGCTGAACCAAGTGAATCAGGCACTGATGGCGGAGAATGTCAACACCAAGCAGCAACTCGGCGAGGTGACCGGCCAGAAGCAGGCCTTGGAGTCCAAAACGGCGGCGCAACAGGCGTTGATCGACAAAGGGTCCGTGCTCACGGCCGCGGCGATGACCGCCAATGCGCTCTTTGTGCGCAACAGCGGCAAGCAGGTGGACACCGAGCGCAGCAGCAAGGCGGAGATGGTCAAATGCTGCTTCACCTTGGGCGAGAACCGCATCACCACTGCCGGTACGAAGACGCTATATATGCGTGTGATCGGTCCGGACGGTTCCGTGCTACCGGCCAGCGAACAGGCTAACCGCTTCTTCTATGAGGGCGTGGAAGGGGAGTTCAGCGTGAAACGCGACGTGAACTACCAGAACGAGCCAGTGGACGTATGCATGTTCTGGACCGCCACCGGCAAGCTCACCGGCGGGGAGTACAAGGTGGACGTATACGAGAGCGGCGTAAGCGTGGGGCACACCACGTTCAATCTGAAGTAGTGGTGTAGTTGCCAGTTGTCCGGCTGGCTGCGACCTGAATGCGCCCGAGCGTCCGTTTTCATCGGACGCTCGGGCGTTTCGTTCCTGATCCGCTGATTTCTCCGCATTTGGGCTCCTTTACTGCTCCAACCCAACGGGCCAAGGCCGTCGGACCTGAGAGTCTCTGCAGTACTTGAGATCGCCCTAACAACTGACAACTGTGCACTGAGCTAGAAGAACGCCCTTACCTGCGCCCCGCCGACATGCACCGTCGGTGAGCCGGGGCTTGAACGGCCGTTGTAGGTGATGTCCACCTGCAAGTGATCGCTCAACCGGCGCTGGATGGAAAAGCTCCAGGTCAGGTTTTTGCCGGGCTTCAGGCCGCTAAGCATCTCCGTGCCCAAGGAGGAATCCACCGTGCCGCTGTATGCGATATCCACCAGGTTGCCGTTCACTTGCACGGTCCCCTTGTCCGGGGAATTGAAGCGGAATTCCGCCCCCAGGTCGCGCACCTCCGCACGCTCACCGCCCAGGTCCTCATCATTCCGTTTGTCCGTGTACTTGAAGCGGAGCGAGCCCCGCATGCGGGTGTTGGGCTGCCAGGTGAGCTTCGGTGCCATGCTTTGGTCCTTGATGGCGAAGGTGCGCCCAAGCAACAGGTCGCTGTTGCTGCCCGTGCGGCCCGAACCAGCTTCCACCTCCAACATCCATTGCGTGGTGGTGTTCCAACGCAGATGCACCAAGTTGCTCTCCCGCACCCGCGACTCGGAGCCGTTCAAGAGCAGGCTCTTGCCCCGGTCGCTCTGGTAGGTGTGGTCCATGCTCCATTTCCGGCTGCTGCGGTCGTAATAGATGGTGTTCCGCACGGAGCTGTTCAGCGCGATCAGCGAGGTGTCCGTCGGGTCGATGATGAACGGGTTGAAGGCGCTCGCGTTGGCATCGTCCGCGGATTTGCGATCGCTGCGGAAGCTGGCCACGTCGTTCCATTTGCCAAGGAAACCGCGGAGCCCCTTCTTGTCACGCCAGATGGCTGATGGGCGCAGTTCCCCGGAGGCGCTCAACTGGTTGCTGAAGACGCGCACCGTCTCATTGGTCTGCACGAACACCCGGATGTAGTCCGCCTCATAGCCGAAAGGCGCCTGCTCGAACTCGTTCAGCTCCTTCACGCCGTTCCCGTTGTAATCGTTCCAGACATAAGCGCCTTGTCCCGCCGGCACCTGTACATAGATGAACTCGCGCCGCGGTTCCAGACCGCTACCGAACTCATAGAACATGTCCCAGTTCAGCACCCCCTTCAATGCGCTGTGGCCATGGTCCAAGCGGGCGAGGTAGGTGTCCTCCGGAGGCTGGGCGGTCAACGTGGTGTCCACGATGCGCAATTGCCGATAGGTGAAGGTGGCGGCGAGCTTCCGGACTTTTTTGCCGCCGAGGTCCACGCTGGCGCTGTAATTGGTGGCCTCGGTGCTGGGAGTGAGGGCACCGTTGCGGAAGGCCTGGTCATATCGCTGCCCGGCGCTCAACCGGAATTTGGCCTTGGCGGAATCCGGGCTTTGCACGAAGGCCTCCCAGTCGTTGTACTGATAGCTGCCCGCAGTGAGGGCGTCCAAGCTGTCGTTGCGGAAGAGGTTGCGCTCCAGTTCATCGGAGACCCCTAAGGTGAAGCGCTTGAAGCGACGGGCCAGCACGGCCTTGTTCCGCAGGAAGCTGCTGGAGGCATTGCCGGCCGAAGTGTTCAGCAGGCTGCCGTCCAACGCGGCGTCGAATTTCCCGAAGCGCATGTTGCCGCGCAGGGCCTGCCGAAAGCCGTCATAGCGCCGGTCGATGTGGAAGATGGAGCTGGAAAGATCCGCCTTGCCCTGCTTGCCATTGAGCAGGCCGATGCTCACCGTGCTCAGCACCTGGTCGCCGTCCTGCACCACTCCTGCGATGTTCCAATCCCGGTCGAACTCCACCGTGCGGTAGCGTTCCACCACCCGGAAATCCTTGGAGCGCCATTCGTTGTCGGTGCCCACCACCAACTGCTTCGTGCTGTCCGACCGGGAGATGGGTATGGCATGGCTGGCCCCGGCGCGGACCGCCAGCGCCGTGTTGTCGGCATCATCGACGGAGCTGAACGTGTTGCGGTCCTCATCGCTCACGGCCACCTCGCCCCACGCCTTGGTACGCGCGGAAAAGCGATGGTCCGCGCCGATGGCCAGCATCCGTTTGTGCCGGGGCGGAACGAGCACGCGCACCGGGGCCTGGTCGCCCTTGTGGACGATGGCCCCGTTCACCGTGTCCGGGGCTAACCACCGGAACACCCGGCCGTTGGGCGTGAACTCCTGCTGCACGTAGTCGCCCTTTCCCGCGCCCACCGTGCTGAAGGAGACCCGGTAGCGCGCGCTGTCGGCATTGGTGCTGTAGCGGTACACCGGTGACCAGCCCAAGGAATCGATCTGGGCGTAGAGCACCTCATCGGCGGAAAAAGCCACGCTGTCCGCACCGGGCACCACTGCGGCCAAGGGGTTGTCGCCGGCCTCGGTGAGCGCCCCTTTTTCCGTGTCCGTAAGGGCTTGTTGCAGGGGTTGGCTCTTGTGGTCCTGTTCGCTGTACAGGTCCAGGCGCAGGGTGGTGGCGCCCATGGTCAGCTCGTTGGCCACACGTACCAATGACCGCGCATAGTTCTTGTCCGAGTACTGGAACTCCACGGTGATGCGGCGGTCTTTGGTGATCGGGCGCTTGGCGGTGAAAGTGACCTCGGCGGTGTTGTAGTCGATCACGTAGTCGTTTTCCAACCCGCGCGTCAGCTGCTGCCCGTCGATAAAAATGCGCTCGGTGCCGGAGAGCACGATGATGTAGGTGCCGCCGTCGCTGGCGGTGAGACGGTAGGGGCCTTGCACCCCTTCGATCCCTTGGATCTGGTTCCGCGAGAAATTACCCTTGCTGATGGCCGCGCTGAACCCCAGCACGTCATGCACGCCGTCGGGCTTTCCCAGCTTCGTGGTGTAGCTGAGGCCCTTGGTCTTCTTGTAGTAGGTGAGGAAGTGGCTCTTCGGGCGTTGCAGCACGAAATCGCCGGCCGTAAGCTCCTGCCGGTCGTCGAACAGGGTGATGAACACCTGGTCGAAATCCTGAAGCTCCAGCGTATTGCCACCGGCCTGTATCGGGATGGTATTGTCCGTCACCGAGGCCTTCACGTTGATCTTGTCGGTGAGTTTTCCGTTCAACTCCAGGTTCAGGGAGCTGTTCACGGACAGGTCCTGATTGTTGCCAAAGAGGATGCCGCGCGAGATGCTTCCACTTTTGTTCAGTCCGCCCATGCCGAAGACGTCCTGCTCGCCTTTTTGGGGCACGTACCGGAACGGGTCCTCGCGATCACCGGAGGGTTTCAGCAGCCGGTCGGGGTCTTTGTGGCGAAAGGTGCCGCCCAACAACAGCGGCATCACGCGGAAGCGCACGGTGAGCGTGTCAATGGGGGAGTTCAACTTCCGGATCAGCAAGCTGCGGTAGGGGTCCAGCACATAGTGGTCCGCGGGGATCTCCGCCGTGTCCGCCCATAGGCTGAAGGAGCCCGGGACGATGCTCAGCGTGTCCAAGACCAGCGTATCCCGGTCCATAACGATGCGCCGCATCACCCGGTTGTCCGGGTTTTGGGCATGTACCGCTCCCGCCGCAAGGAGCGGGATCACCGCCCAAAGGAGGCGGCGCAGGGGGAAGGAGATAATGGGTTTCAACACGGGAGACGGCGGAAAGGGTACGCGGCAACGGGTTGAAAAGTATCCCCCAAAACCGCGCAATGGTCCTCTGGATCACGATGACGCTGTTCGTAATGCACGAGATCATGACGAAAAAGCACGCTTCGGCCCGATAGATTTGGCTCCCTCCATGCTCCGATCCATCCTGTTCACCGCTCTGCTCGCCTCTTTATGCGGTTGCGGAAGCCCACCGGTCGCGGACCGGGGCGAAGGTGGGCTGCATGGCGGGGTGTTCAACTTCAACGAGACCCAGGTGCTGCGTAGCATCTTCCCGCTCACCATCACGCGGGTCTCCGAGCAGCGGGTGGCATCGCAGATCTATGAAGGGCTCGTCCGGTTCAGTGCGAAGGACCTATCCGTGGAACCCTGCTTGGCCAAAAGTTGGGACGTCGATCCCACCGGCACCATCTATACCTTCCACCTGCGGGATGAGGTCCGTTTTCAGGACGACCCGGCTTTCCCTGACGGGGAAGGTCGGGAGGTGATGGCGGCGGACGTGGTGCATTGCTTCACCACGATCTGTGAAAAGGGAGCGGGCGACCAGGTTTTCTGGCTGTTCCAGGACAAGGTGGCCGGTGCGGACGACTACCATGATTCAGGGAAGCAGGACGGCTCGGTCAGCGGGATCACCGCCTTGGACGACCGCACGGTGCGCATCACGCTCACCCGGCCCTGCCCGAACTTCCTGCAGAGCATCGCGGGATCCGGGTGCTGGATATGGCCGAAGGAACTTCGTGGGCAGTATGGCAAGGACCTGTTCCACCACGCCATCGGCACCGGGCCGTTCCGGCTGAAAGTGGCCCGGCCCGAGGAGGTGATCGTGCTGGAGCGGAACCGCAATTACTGGGGCCGGGACGAGGAAGGTGGCTCATTGCCGTACTTGGACGGCGTCCGGGTGACCTTGGTCCCGGACAAGGAAAAGGAGATCGCCGAGTTCCTCAAAGGGAGGTTGAACATGGTGACGGAACTGTCGCTGGAGAGCATGAAGGTGCTGGCCGATTCGGTGGACCCGGGTACCGGTGAACGGCGGTTCAAC
Source organism: uncultured Flavobacteriales bacterium (assembly GCA_963706125.1). GTDB lineage: Bacteria > Bacteroidota > Bacteroidia > Flavobacteriales_F > PHOS-HE28 > PHOS-HE28. Next base: position 455,612 of record CAVPLQ010000002.1, on the reverse strand, counting down.
AAGCTTTCGACCCCCGCCTTCACCGTCCAGTTCTATGGCTTCAATGCCTCCAAGCCACCGTTCAACGATCTGCGTGTCCGCCGTGCGTTCGCCTTGGCGCTGGACCGGCGGACATTGGTGGACAGCGTGCTGCACGGCATCGCGGTATTGGCGGAGCACGGGATGGTACCGCCCGGGCTGGCCGGTTATCCATACGAACTGGTGCCCGGCATCCCGTTCGACCCGGACAGCGCCCGGAAATTGATGGCGCTGGCCGGCTATCCGGACGGCAAGGGTTTCCCCCGGGTGCAGCTGCAGGTGAACAACTACGGTTTCGGATACCGCAGCGTGGCGAGCAGGGCACAGGAGATGCTGGGGAAGGAACTGGGTGTCGCGATCACCGTCAGCGTGGTGCCGCCCAAGGAATACTATGAGCGGATCGAGCGGGGCGAGGCCCTCTTCTGGCGCGAAGGTTGGGTGGCGGACCTTCCGGATCCGGAGAACTTCCTCGCCCTGATCTATGGCAAGAACGCGGTGAAGGACACTTCCCTGTCCTCAAGCCTCAACACCACGCGCTACGCAGACCCGCACTTCGATGCCCTGTTCGCCAAGTCCATGACGGAGACCGATGAACAGCAGCGGATGCAGGACCTGGCCCGGGCGGAAGAGATCGCCATGCAGGACGTTCCGCTCGTGCCCCTGTACCATGAACGGTACATCGTACTGTTGGACACGAATGTGCGCGACTTGGCCGTGAACCCGATGGAGCTGTTGGACCTAAGACGGGTGCGGTTCAAGCGGCCAAAGCCTCACTCCAAAGTGCCCGATACCAGCTCGTAGGCGATCCGCTTCGCCAAGGGCAGAAAGGTCTCGATGCGTGGCAGGCTGATGTCCGCCTCGAAGACAAATGTGGCCGGATTGGGCAGGGGGCCGTTGCGGACCAGTTCCGCCTTGATGTGCTCATAGGTGCAGGAAAGTCCCACGGTCCATGTGGCGAAGTAGTGCGTGCGCACGTGCCTGTGAAGGCCGGGGGGCTGGACCTCCTGAACGATCGGCAGTGAATAGGAATACACCAGGGCCTCGTTATGCTGCCGCAGCAGCAACCAGCCTTCGCGCGCCCCCAAAGGCACCACGCCCACAGGCTCGAAGCGGATGCGGGCATGGAGTTCATCCCGCAGTTCCCGGCCGCGTTCCATGGCCGTGAGCAGGGGAGGGAGCGTGCGTTCCAGCGAGCGCAACAACAAGGTCCATGAGCGCTGGTCCACCATCGGTTTCCTCACCAAGCCACCCCGCGAAAGGTCCAGGCCGATGACCTCTCCGGGCATGTGGGTCTCCAGTTCGATCGCCCGGTCATGCACCTGCTGCAGCTGCCCGATGCGCAGCTTCAACTCGTCCAGCCAAGGATAGAGCTTATGCTCCCGGTAGTGGGCCTCCACCCGTTGGAGGTAGGCCAGTAGGCGGTACTCCTCCAGTTCATCATCCAGTGCGGCGGTGATGATCCGATCGTCGATTGGTCCGGTCCAGCTCAAGGGTTGCATCGCAGAAGGGGAAACGCGCTGTTCATAAATAAGGTTGCATGCACCTCGGAACAACCCCGGTCCCAAGGCACCTTTGGTGCGCACATCGTAAAGATAGCCATGCTCAAGTCACGAAACCTCGTCCTGCCCGTAGTTGCCACCGTTGCCTTGTTGAGTGCCTGCGTGCCTGCCCGCAAGTACGAGGAACTGAACGCGCGCTACAAGGCAATGCAGGAAAATGAGAGCTCCGCGCTCGCCAAGTCACAACAAGCCGAAGCTGCGTTGAAGGACCAGCAAGTGACCTTGGACGATTTTACGCGCCGCAAGGACATGTTGGAGCGGGACACCCTTACCCTGGGCACCAGCTTGCGCCACATGACCAAGCAGTACGACAAGATCAACGCGCTGAACAACGAGCTGCTCGATAAGTACAATTTGCTGCTGGCCGGGGGGAACACCGAGAACCGCAAGCTGCTCACCGATCTGGAGGCGAACCGCCTGAAGCTCCAGAACAAGGAGGATTCACTGGGCGTATTGGCCGGTTCCTTGAAGGACCGCGAGGCCAAACTGGCCACCCTGCAGGCCGAACTGGATAAAAAGGACCAAGCCATGAAAGCGCTGAAGGACCGCGTGAGCCAAGCGCTTACGGGTTTCGAAGGAAAAGGCCTAACGGTGACGCAGAAGAACGGGCAGATCTACGTGAGCCTGGAGAACAAGCTGCTCTTCCCCAGCGGAAGCACCACCGTGGATTCCAAAGGTCGCGAAGCCTTGACCAATCTGGCCAAGGCGATCGAGAACGAGAAGGACCTCAACATCATGGTGGAGGGACATACGGACACGGACAAGGTGCTACCGGGGGCGCCCTACAAGGATAACTGGGACCTCAGTGTGCTGCGGGCCACCAGCGTGGTGCGCATCCTGCAGGAGAGCTCCAAGATCAACCCCTTGCGCGTTACTGCTGCGGGCAAGGGCGAGTATGACCCCGCCGACCCCAACGATAAGGCCAAGAACCGCCGGATCGAGATCGTGCTGGCCCCGGACCTCAAGGAGCTTTACGATCTGGTGAAAGAGCACTGACCACTTCTATTTGCGCTTCACCGGCCTTTTTGCAGCTGCCTTTTTCTTGGCTATTTTCTGCGTTACCGCCTGCTTTGCAGCCGGTTTGGCCGAACGCTTCACCTTGGGTGCAGCAGCCTTTACAGCGGGCCGCTCATGCAGTGCCAAGCGGTTGCCTTCGGTGTCGATGAAGAGGGCAAACCAGCCGGAGTCAGGGCTGATGAGGGTACGGCCCATGATGACGCGACCGCCGGCCTCGGCCACACGGCCCAGTAACGTTTCCAAGTTCGGACCCGCGTTCAGGTAGATCAAGGCACCGGTGTCGTTCGGCAGGCAGCCGGGGCCTTGCACCACGGCTCCGCCGATGCCCTTGTCCGCAGGGAAGTAGGCCATGGCGAAATCCGCTGAGCGCGAGGTTTCCATGTTGATGCCGTAGACATGGTCGTAGAAGACCTTGGCGCGCTCCATGTCGTAGGCCGGTATCTCGAACCAGGTGACGTAGTCCTTGAGGGCCGTGAATTTCTTCATGGCCGCGCTTATTCCTGTGTTGGCTGTGGTACCCATTTTGTTTCCGTCCTGACCGGATGATGGCGTTGGTTCAACTAATTGCTTCCGGGTCTGTGTTGCCGGTGCGGATGGAAGGCGCGAAGACCTGCCTCCCCGGCACCACGGATTCCTCCAGTATTTGGAGGTCGCCCAGTTCCTTCACTCGCTGCGGCTTGATCAACGGCCCGAGGCTGTCAAGGTATGGCTTGGGAGCGCCCTTCCAGTAAATGTCGAAATCCCCGAGGTGATCGCGAAAACTCTTCAAGGGCTGGCCTAGACGCAACAGCCCAAACTCGCGGCTGCGGCGAACCTTTTCCAAGTTGATCTCGATGGGGATCATTTCCTCATTATTCTGCGCTTGGTACATCACTCGGCCCTCCGGCCCGCAGATGATGCTGCGACCGCTGCCGCCCGTGTCCAATCCGTTGATGTCGAAGATATAGCACTGGTTGGTCGCGGCACTGGCCCTTGCGATGCTCAGCTCGATCTCGCGGTCGATGGTACCGGTGAGCGTGGGATGCAGGATCACCTCCGCGCCATGTACGGCCAAGGTGCGCGTGGTCTCGGGGAACCACATGTCGTAGCAAATGCTGACACCGAAACGGCCCACTTCCGGCACATCGAAAAGGCAGAACTCATGCCCCGGGGTCACGCCCACCTCGTACGGGTAGAACGGAAACATCTTGCGATAGCGCTTCACCACGTTGCCTTGTGGGTCGATCACGCTCGCGGTGTTGTAGATCTTCTCACCCACCTTGTGGAACACAGAACCAGGCAACAGCCAAACCTTGTGCCTGACTGCCAATTCCTGCATCTGTTCCTCAAAGTCCTCAATGCGCGTGAGCGCGTGGTGGGTGAGAGGACCGTACGCACAGAGCTCGCTATACACCACCATGTCCACCCATGGGTAGATGTTCATGAGGATGTTGAGCTTCAGCTTCATGGCCTCCACATTGCTGTAGGAGGCGCTGACGCGCATTTGGATACCGGCTATGGAGAATGGTTTCATGTTCTTTTTTGGTATTGGGTATTGGGTACCGAGTACCGAGTATTAAGTATTGAGTACCACAAGTACCGGGTGCCCGACGCCACGCGCGGCATTGTACCCGGTACCCAATACCCGGTACCCTGTACCAACCCCATTGATCCCTGCATTTCCTCTGTGTCTCTGTGACTCCGTGGTATGTTTTACACACAGATCTTATCGAGCTCCTCCTCCATGATGTCCAGTCCCTTGTTCAGCAGTTCGTCGCTGATCACGAGCGGGCAGAGCACTCGGATGATGTTCTTTTCGGTTCCGGCATTGATCACGATGAGGTTGCGCTGGGCACAGGCCGTCATCAGCTTGGAACAGGTACCGGCATCCGGCTTTTGCGGATCGCCGTCATGCACGAACTCCATGGCCATCATGGCACCAAGGCCACGCACGTCGCCGATGCACTTGTGCTCGGCCTTCATCTTCTCGAAGCGCTTTCGGATCACTTCGCCCACATGCCGACCCTTCGCGTTAATGTCGATCGCCTCCATGTACTTGATCGTGGCCAATGCCGCCGCACAGCTCACCGGACTGCCGATGTAGGTGCCACCGATGCTGCTCGGGCCCGCCGCGTCCATCACTTCCGCTCGGCCCACCACTGCTGCAATGGGCAGGCCGCTGCCGAGGCTTTTCGCCCAGGTACTGATGTCCGGCATCACGTCCATCTGTTCGAACGCGCTCCAAGCACCGGTGCGCCCGAAGCCACTTTGGATCTCGTCCAGGATCAGCAGGATGCCATGGGTATCGCACCATTTGCGCAATCCCTTGAGGTAGTCCTTCGGGATCACGTTGAAGCCTCCTTCGCCCTGCACCGGCTCCACGATCACCGCTGCGAGATTTTCCGGTGCCACGGTGTTGTGCGCCAGCTCGTGCAAACCATGCAGCTCGTCCTTCACGAACTCCGCTTCACTGCGGCCCGCGCCGTAGCGATAGAAATTCGGGAAGCGCGTGCGGTAGACCTCGGGCGCGAACGGCCCGCTGTTCGGCTTGTAGCCCACCTTGCTGGTAAGCGTCATGGCCATCAACGTGCGGCCATGGAAGGCATCGGTGAAGCAAAGCACGCCTTGGCGCTTGGTGGCTTGCCGCGCGATCTTCACAGCGTTCTCCACAGCTTCCGCGCCGGTGCTGATGAGCAAGGTCTTGGTGGGTCCGCCGTGCGGAAGCAGTGCATTCAGCTTTTCGCAGAGCGCGATGTAAGGCTCGTAGCTGGCCACATTGAAACTGACGTGAAGGAATTTCGCGGCTTGCTCTTGGATCGCTTTCACTACGGGCGGTGGGCAGTGGCCCGCGTTCACTACGCCGATGCCGCCAGCAAAGTCGATCAGCTCGCGACCGTCCGCATCGGTGATGATCGCGCCTTCGGCCTTCACGGCGGTGGCGGTGTTGAACATGCCGACACCATTGGGCACGGCGGCGTTGCGACGGGAGATCAGCTCTTGGCTTTTGGTCAATTCTTCGGTCATGGTCCGGTGAAATGCGGTGCAAAGGTCTCCTTATTTCGGGAAGCGGAGGTGCCGGGTTGTTCACAATATATTCCAGTTGGGAATAGGGCCGGAAATGGATGTATGCAGCTGGTATCGGATAGGGACTCACACCTTCACCGCCCGCATCCTTAGCGACAGGTCCGCATCCACCAGAACAAAATGCTGCGCTGGCACCTCGGTAAAATCATCAGCGATGTCGGTGAGCTTTTCCGAGACGATCATGGCTGCGTGCTCCTTCTTGTCCGTGCCGCGCACCATGTGGCAAACGTTGTCCGTGCAGACGTACTTCTTGCCCTCGCTGCAATACATGGTGAGCGCCGCGCTGCGGTCGGTGACATAGCGCAGGCCCACTGCGATCCGACCATCGGTGTAGACCATGTTGAGGTAGGCCGGTTCCGTGATGGAGTGGACCTGCATCAGCTTCTTCAGGTCAGCGATCATGGCTTCGAAGGCATCGGCGACTTGGTCGGGCGTGGGCTGCTTTTCGGCGAGGTGGTCCAACATCAAAGCGAAAAGGTGTTCGCTGTCCGACTGGCCCTTCACCCAAGCATACATTTCCTCGGAAAGCAGGTTGCAGAGGTCGCGTTTGATGCGGTCGAAATGCTCCACGCCACCGTTCTGCATCAAGAGCCGGTCCTTGAACTGGAACGGGTGACAATTGGCCTCGGCCACATCGCCCACGCTGGCTGCGCGCACGTGGGCGGCGATGCAATGCGAACGCACTTTCGGGGCGAGATAGCGGAGGTTCCGATTGTTCCAGGCGGGAGTGACGCTGACGAAGACCGCAGGCTCCGGACTGCGGTCGTGATGGTACCAGCCCACGCCGAAGCCGTCGCCATTGAGCGGTTCCTCGATCTCGCGGGCAGCGTAGCTCTGCTTGATGATGGAATCGGAAGGGTCGTACAGGAGCTCGCCCATGCTGATGGGGCGCCGAGGTAGGCAAGGAAGCGGCACATGATGGGGTGAAGGTCGGAGATCCGGGAATGATCAGAAGATCAGAAAAATCAGAAGATCAGAAAATGAAATGCCTTGGCCGCGTGAAAAGGTCGGAGATCCGGCGTTGTTTTTGACCGCCACGCCGCAACGACGTGCCTACGGCAGTCAGAAACGCAACGGGGGCGCAACGTTCCAATAAGGCTAACCGCAAAGCCCGCGAGGTTCAAAATTTAGCATTCGTGGCGTGTATTTCGTGGCGGCGTGGCGGTGAAAACTTCCCCCCGCAACCCCGATCTTCACGCACCAAAGTCCACCCCTCATGCCAAGAACGAAAAAACACGCGGAGCTCGATCAGCTCTTGACCGCCCGTAGCGAGCGGATGCAGAAGCTGCAGACCATCGTGAAGGAAGCGATCGATGAGCAGGAATTGATCCTGAACAACCTCGCCAATCCGCCGCAGGAAGAGATCTCCAGAGGCCAACGCCTGGCGGACAAGGTGGCGTCGTTCGGTGGGAGCTGGACCTTCATCGTCTCGTTCTTCATCATCCTCACCGCCTGGATCATCTATAATACGATGGCACCACGTGGGGACAACTTCGACCCGTATCCGTTCATCCTCATGAACCTCGTGTTGTCCTGCATTGCAGCACTTCAAGCTCCGGTGATCATGATGAGCCAGAACCGGCAGGAGGAAAAGGACCGCAAGCGCAGTGAGAACGATTACCTCATCAACCTCAAGGCCGAGCTGGAGCTACGCAGCCTGCACCAAAAGATGGACCTCCTTCTACAGGACGAGGTCTGCTCGATCTCTGAGATGCAGGAGAAACAGTTCAAACTGCTGACAGACATGGATCACCGGCTGGCGAAGTTGACTTCCGGAACGCGATAGGACAGGTGCCACGAAGGACACTAAGTCCACGAAGAAGAGTGTTCAGCCACGGAGGCATGAGGGCCACCGCGTCGCATTCCGCTGCCTCCTTTGTGTCCTTCGTGTCCTTTGTGGTACAAACCTTTGGCGGTAAAACTTGAGCGGTTCGCTTTTGTCCCCTTACTTGCGTTTCTTTGCGCTCCAAGGGCCTGTTATCCATATAAGGCCCGACCATGCCAAAGGTCACCATAGACAACATCGAGATCGAGGTCCCGGAGGGCACGACGATCCTGCAAGCCGCCCGCATGATCGGCGAACGCAACAGTGCCGAGCGCTACGTGGCCCCGCCCACCATGTGCTATTATAGCATCCTTGAAGGCAGTGGTGGCTATTGCCGCACCTGCATCGTTAAGGTGACGAAAGGCAGTGAGCGGGACCCGCGCCCCATCCCCAAGCCCGTGGCCAGCTGCCGCACGGCCGTGATGGATGGTATGGTGGTGGAGAACACCCTCAGCCCCGAGCTGCTCGATGCCCGTAGCGGCGTCACCGAATATCTACTGATCAACCACCCGCTGGACTGCCCCATCTGCGACCAGGCCGGGGAGTGCCACCTACAAGACCTCTCCTACGAGCACGGTCTGGCCACCAGCCGCTACCAGTTCGAGCGCCGCACCTTCGACCCCATCGATATCGGGGAGACGATCAAGCTGCACATGACGCGCTGCATCCTCTGCTACCGCTGCGTGAAGGTGGCCGAGCAGATCACCGATGGCCGTGTACATGGCGTGATCAACCGCGGGGACGTGGCCGAGATCAGCACCTACATCGAGCAGGCCATCGACAACGACTTTAGCGGCAACATGATCGACGTGTGCCCCGTGGGCGCGTTGACCGATCGCACCTTCCGCTTCGCCGCCCGCGTGTGGATCACCAAGCCCATGGACGCCCACCGCGATTGCGACAAGTGCAGCGGCAAGACCACGGTGTGGCTGAAGGGACAGGAGGTATTGCGCGTCACCGGCCGGAAGGACCAGTGGGGCGAGGTGGAGGAATTCATCTGCAACACCTGCCGCTTCGAGAAGAAGCAGCTCAGTGACTGGGTCGTGGAAGGGCCGCGCAACATCGACCGGCACAGCGTGATCTCCCAAGGTCACTATGTGCTGAAGACCGAGCAGAAGGTGCTGGACAACCCCGCGCCCAACGTGCCCGAGCTGACCCACCTGAAACCCGCCAAGAAGAACCGATGATCCCTACCGCGATCTTCCTGCTCGTGCTCTTCGTGATCACCCTCACCGTGGCAGCGTATTCCACCTATGGCGAGCGTAAGGTGGCCGCCTTCATGCAGGACCGCATCGGCCCCAACCGTGCCGGCCCCTTCGGCCTGTTCCAGCCCTTGGCCGACGGTGGCAAAATGTTCATGAAGGAGGACTTCGTGCCCGCCAACGCTAACCGCACCCTCTACTTCCTCGGTCCCGCCGTGGCCATGACCACCGCCTTGATCACCGGCGTGGTGATCCCTTGGGGCGGCACCTTGCAGTTCGGCGATGTCAGCGTGAGCCTGCAAGGGATCAACCCGGAGGTCGGCATCCTCTTCGTCTTCGCCATGGTGGGCATCGGCGTCTACGGCATCATGCTCGGCGGCTGGGCCAGCAACAACAAGTACTCGCTGCTCGGGGCCATCCGGGCGGCCAGCCAGATGGTGAGCTACGAGCTGGCCATGGGCCTCAGCATCGTGGCGCTGGTGATGATGACCGGCACCCTCAGCTTAGGCGGCATCGTGGACTATCAGGTGGAGCACGGCTGGAACATCATCCGCCAGCCGCTCGGCTTCTTGATCTTCATTGTTTGCGCTTTCGCGGAAGCCAACCGGGCGCCCTTCGACATGCCCGAGTGCGAGACCGAACTGGTAGGCGGCTACCACACCGAGTTCAGCAGCATGAAACTTGGCTTCTACCTCTTTGCCGAGTATGTGAACATGTTCATCAGTGGTGCGGTGATGGCCACGCTCTACTTCGGCGGATACGACGTGCCCGGGCTCGCCAGCACCGGCTGGGACCCGAACCTCATCACCATCATCGGGGTGGCCGCCATGTTCGCCAAGACCTTCTTCTTCATCTTCTTCTTCATGTGGGTGCGCTGGACCCTGCCACGCTTCCGCTTCGACCAGCTGATGAACCTCGGTTGGAAGGGCCTGATCCCCTTGGCCATCGTCAATATCCTCATCACCGGCGGCATCATGCTCGCACAAGGCCAACTGGCGCCATGAGCACAGCGAACAACATGCCCGCTTCGAGTGCCTCAGGGGCCATCGGCTTCGCACCGCTGACCTCCCGCAGCAAGCAGGTGAGCAATAAAAAGATGACGCTGATGGAGCGCATCTACCTGCCGGCCATCCTCGGCGGGCTGTTCATCACCATTAAGCACTTCTTCCGCCTGAAGCGGCCCACGATCCAGTATCCCGAGCAGCAGCGGCCCTTCAGCGATGTATATCGTGGCATGCACGTGCTGAAGCGCGATGATCAAGGCCGCGAGCGCTGCACCTCCTGCGGCCTGTGCGCCGTGGCCTGCCCTGCCGAGGCCATCACCATGACCAGCGGCGAGCGCAAGAAAGGGGAGGAGCACCTCTACCGCGAGGAGAAGTATTCAGTGACCTACGAGATCAACATGCTGCGCTGCATCTACTGCGGGGATTGCGAGGACGCCTGCCCGAAGGAGGCCATCTTCCTCACCGACCGCATCGTGGAAAGCGACTACCTGCGCAAGCCCTTCATCTTCACCAAAGAAGAGCTGGTGGAGCCGATGGACCCCGCCAAACGCATCGATATCAGCAAGCGCCAGCCGGCCGCCGTGCTGAAGTTCAAGGCGAACAAGCATTTCGCGCATAATCGGTGATCAGTTGTCAGTTGCTGGTTGTTAGGGGTTCTCCGACGGGCTTTGTCCGTGTATATTCTCAGTGGCAGCGCGATCGGAACTTGGGTCATGCGCTGGACTTTCTTGCCCACCCTTACAACGGATCACGAACAACTGATAACAAAGCCGGACCTTCATCCCCATGACAGATACTTCCTCCCGCACGGAACTTTCCGCGCTCGGCGAATTCGGTTTGATCGACCGCTTTGCCTCGGCGGTTGAACTGGTGAACCCTTCCTCACTGCAAGGCATCGGGGATGATGCCGCCGTGATCGACCCGCAGGGATTGATGCAGGTGATCACCACGGACATGCTGCTGGAAGGCGTGCATTTCGACCTCGGCTATGTGCCGCTAAAGCATCTCGGCTACAAGGCGATGATCGTCAACTTCAGCGATGTGTATGCCATGAACGCCGTTCCGAAGCAGGTCACCGTGGCCATCGCCATCAGCAACCGCTTTTCCTTGGAAGCCGTGGATGAGCTGTACGCGGGCATGCTCACTGCCTGCCAAGCCTACGGCGTGGACCTCGTGGGCGGTGACACCACCTCTTCCACCAGCGGACTGGTGCTTTCCATCACGGCTATCGGTGCGGCCAGGAAGGAGGATGTGGTGTATCGCCACGGCGCGAAGGAGAACGACCTGCTGGTGGTGAGCGGCGACCTCGGCGGCGCCTACATGGGCCTGCAAGTGCTGGAGCGCGAAAAGGCCGTCTTCAAGCAAGATCCCAACGTTCAGCCCGACCTCGTCGGCTTCGACTATATCCTGGAGCGGCAATTGAAGCCGGAAGCGCGCAAGGACGTCATCGCCATGTTCAAAGAGATGGAGATCAAGCCCACGGCCATGATCGACATCAGTGATGGCCTGGCCAGCGAGGCGATGCACATCGCGCGCCGCTCCGAACTGGGCGTGAAGATCTACGAGGAAAAACTTCCCATCGACCCGGTGACGTACCGCACCGCCCGCGATTTTGACCTGGACCCCACCACCTGCGCGCTCAACGGCGGTGAGGACTACGAGCTGCTCTTCACCATCCCCCAAGGCGACTACGACAAGGTGAAGGGTTCACCGCACTTTACGGTGATCGGCCACATGACGGACCCGGCCAGCGGCTATCAGTTGGTGGACCGCCAAGGTGGGCAGCATGAACTGAAGGCACAGGGCTGGGATGCTTTGTTGGGGAAGTAGGGATTTCCCTTTTTCATAATCCAAACTATGCCGCACCGCTATCTTCGGCGAAGCATGAACACTTCAGCCGTAATCTCCTTTTGCGCTTTAAGGTCTATGGTATCCGGAAATCTTCCGAGCACAAACGAGGCATGGACACAATGGTTTCTTGAGGAGCCAATTATTCCAGGAAGTCAAAAACTGCTTGCTACAGAGGAGATTCTCAAAGAACTTGGTGAACGATTGTTTTCCGACTTGAAAGACATGATGCCTCAAGAAGGTGCATTTGCATTACAACAAGTGACCAAGCAGGATTGTATCAACTACATCCGTACCCTCACGATAAATCGCAATTTCCATGGGTACATGCGTCAACCATCAGTCGTTTTTGACAACTTGGCGCATCAATTTCCCAATGTAAGGTTTGAAGATTCTGAACCCGAGACGGAACACTCATGCGACATTGATTTCCTCGGCCACGTCGGCGACAAGGCTTTCGGTTTGCAGATCAAGCCGGTTACTGCAAAGGCGAACTTTGGCAACTACTCGCCAAGTGACCGTATGCGGGCAAGTTTTCAGGATTTCACGGAACAGTTCGGCGGCAAGGTCTTCCTTGTTTACAGCTTGAAAGGTGAGGTGGCGAATGCTGAAGTGGTCCAGCAGATCGCGTTGGAAGTTGGCAGGTTGAATGGAAAGTAGCGGCTACCGGTTGGTGGACCCACAAGGTGGGCAGCACGAACTGAAGGCACAGGGCTGGGATGCGCTGCTGAAGCGCTGAGCGGCCCGGAACCTTCTTGTCATTCGATGGAACGTTGTGTCGCGAACAACGGCCACATACGTTTCTCCGTCAGAAGGGAGTTGAATGCCTATGGCCCACGGCTCGGCCAGAGATCCTAACTTTGCTCATCTTTCAATCCGCCATCCAGTGAGCGAGATCATCAGTCCCTACCCATTGCTTGAACGCATTCTTCTTCCTTCCGACCTGCGCGAGATACCCGAAGCGCAGCTTGACCAGGTGTGCCAAGAGCTTCGCGATTTCATCATCGACGTGGTAAGCGTGAAGGGCGGGCATTTCGGTGCCAGCCTTGGCGTGGTGGAGCTTACCGTGGCACTACACTACGTGTTCAACACACCTTACGACCAGCTCGTATGGGACGTGGGACATCAGGCCTACGGGCACAAGATCCTCACCGGTCGGAGGGAGAATTTCCACACCAACAGACTCTACAAGGGCCTTAGTGGCTTCCCCAAGCGCAGCGAGAGCGAATACGACACCTTCGGCGTGGGCCACAGCAGCACCTCCATTGGCGGTGCGCTCGGCATTGCCGTGGCCAGCAAGCTGAAAGGGGAACTGGACCGGCATGTCGTGGCCGTGATCGGTGACGGCGCGATGACCGCGGGCATGGCCTTCGAGGCGCTCAACCACGGCGGCACCGCCAACAGCGACCTGCTGGTGATCTTGAACGACAACTGCATGAGCATCGACCCGAACGTGGGCGCGCTCAAGGAATACCTCACCGACATCACCACCAGCCAGAGCTACAACAAGGTGAAGGACGAGGTGTGGAAACTGCTCGGAAAGGTGAGCAAGTTCGGACCCAATGCACAGGCCGTCGCCCAAAAGGTGGAGAACGCCGTGAAGGCCGCATTGCTCAAGCAGAGCAATCTTTTCGAAAGCCTGCGCTTCCGCTATTTCGGCCCGGTGGACGGCCACGATGTGGAGCGCCTGGTGAAGGTGCTGCGCGACCTGAAGGACATTCCCGGCCCGAAGATCCTGCACACCGTCACGGTAAAAGGCAAAGGCTACAAACCCGCTGAGGATGGCAGCCCCACCGTATGGCATTCACCCGGCTTGTTCAACAAAGAGACCGGCGAGATCATCAAGGTGGTGCCCAAGAGCCCGCAGCCGCCGAAGTACCAGGACGTCTTCGGCCACACCATCGTGGAGCTGGCGGAGAAGAACCCGAAGATCGTCGGCGTGACGCCCGCCATGCCCAGCGGCTGTTCGCTCAACATCATGATGAAGGCCATGCCGGACCGTGCGTTCGACGTGGGCATCGCCGAGCAGCACGCCGTCACCTTCAGTGCCGGCATGGCCACGCAGGGGCTGATCCCGTTCTGCAACATCTACAGTTCGTTCATGCAGCGTGCCTACGACCAGGTCGTGCATGACGTGGCCTTGCAGAACCTGCACGTGGTGCTCTGCCTCGATCGCGGCGGGCTCGCCGGAGCCGACGGCCCCACGCACCACGGTGCTTTCGACATCGCCTACTTCCGCTGCATCCCGAACATGATCGTGAGCGCACCGATGAACGAGGAGGAATTGCGCAACCTGATGTACACCGCCCAGCTCCGCGACAACGGCCCCTTCAGCATCCGCTACCCGCGCGGCGAAGGCGTGATGACCGAATGGAAAACGCCCTTCCGCGAGATCACCATCGGCACGGGCCGAAAGTTGCGCTCCGGCAACGACATCGCCGTATTGAGCATCGGCCACATCGGCAACATCGCCGCCAAGGGCATCGACGCGCTACAGGCCGAAGGCTACAGCGTGGCGCACTACGACATGCGCTTCGCGAAGCCCATCGACGAGATACTGCTGCACGAGGTCTTCGGCAAGTTCAAGCACGTGATCACGATCGAGGATGGCTGCATCATGGGCGGCATGGGCAGCGCGGTGCTGGAGTTCATGGCCGACAATGGCTACCAGGCCCACGTGAAGCGCCTCGGCATCCCGGACCACTTCATCGAGCACGGCACGCAGAAGGAACTCTACGCGGAATGCGGCTTTGATGATGTGGCGCTTGTTGCTGCGGTGAAGGAGATGCTGCCGGCGGCGAGCAAGGGGAATCGGGCGAGTGCGTGATCACGTCTCGAAAGGTCCAACTGCTCCACACAGTTATGGGATCAGTATTCCTGGACCAGGACCCCCGTCGGGATCTTCAGCGCTGTACTTAGCTTACGGATCACGATGAGCGTGAGCTTCCGCTTTCTGTTCAAGATCTCGCTCACACGGCTCGCAAGCCCGACCACTTCCGCCAGATCCTGCTGGTTCATGTTCATCTGTTCCATGCGGAACTTGATCGCTTCGATCGGGTCGGGCATCCCGATCGGATAATGCTCATCCTCATACTTTTCGATGAGGATGGACAGCACTTCGGCCCCGTCGCCGTCAGGGGTGTCCGCCTCCGCATGAAAGATCTTCTCCAAGCGTTTTAGCGCTCGGTCGTGGTCCTGCTCGTTCTTGATCGCTTTGATCCTCATTTCAGTGTGCTATCCCATCGCTGCGCCAGAGCCTCTTTCACTTCTTCTTGGCTTTTGGTCCGGCCCATGTGAACATCGGCTAACCCGCGCTCCACCTGCTGAAGAAGTTCCTTCTTCGATTGCTTTGTGGCCTTGGCTTTCATGTCAACGAAGTTAGTGGATCTAGGATGAGCCGTGTCCGAAGTAAGAGGTCTACCTTGGCAACTGCCATGGCCGTAAAAAGTGTTCCTCGCTGCCTCATCATCGCCGGACCTAACGGCGCTGGGAAGACCACCTTCGCCAAGACCTTCTTACTTCAGGATGCCCAGATCGAAAATTTCATCAACGCAGATCTGATCGCCTCGGGGCTTTCACCATTGCTTCCTGAACGTGCTGCTCGTGCCGCAGGTCGAATTCTTCTTGAAGAATTGGACCGCATTACAATTGCCGGTGAATCCTTCGCATTGGAGAGCACGTTGAGCGGACGTACCTACTTGCAATTGTTCGAAGGCTGGAAGAAGTTGGGATACCACATCGAGATCGTATTCCTAAGGGTCGAAGACTCCAAGGTCTGTCTTTCTCGTGTGGCCACCAGGGTGAAACAGGGAGGGCATGATGTTCCGGAAAAGGATGTGATCCGCAGGAATATCAGAGGCTGGGCAAATTTCAAGAACCACTATAGTGCCTTGGCTGACAATTGGTGGGTTTTTGACGCTACCGGTCAAAAGCCAGTACTTTTGGAAAAGCATCCATGAAGAAATCCAACTCCAAGCCTCAGGAACTCACCACGAAGTTGATCCTGAAAGGTCTTGAGCGTGCCGCCAAGGAAGCCCGCCGCATGGCCAAGATGCACGGCACCAAGGTGTGGGTGATGATCGACGGGAAAGTGGTGGGGCTAAAGCCCTGAGGTATTGATCAGCTGATCCGCTGGCCCTTAACTCTGGCGCGAGCGTCCACGCTCGTGCCCTTCGGCTGCTGCGTATCTCTGAATATCCCGTTCTTTACGCATGCTCCTGCGGTTTTATCTACTGCTTTCCTGCTTCATAACCCAAGTACATGGGCAGGCGCAGCAACCGCTGGACGAGGCGCGGCGCTTGGAAGCTGAAGGCGAGCAGGCCTATTTGATCAGCGATATCGACGTGGCGCAGCAACGTTGGGATGCGGCGCTGGCCATCCGGCAGGCGGCCTTCGGCGATAGTTCTGCGGAAGCCGCCGTGGGCTATGCCCATCAGGTACGCTACCACAACTTCATGGCAGCGCCGCAATTGGACCATCAAGCTGTGGCATGGCGGCTCGCCCAGCGTGCGAAGCGACTATTGGCCCCCTCTCCGAACATCAGTACGCAGGAACGCATCATGGTCCTCCGCGAATTCGGCTATGCGTTCAAAATTTCGCCGCTTGCCGCACAACTTGAATACGCCGAGCGGTCCAGACAGGCTCGCACTTACTACCAAGAGGCATTGCGAGAGGCCGAAAAGGCCAAGGACACGTTGTGGATAGCCCAAGTGGCGCACGACATCGGCAACACTTTCACTGATGATGCCATGCACTACGGTAGCACCTGGCCGCAGGTTCAGGCGGACAGTGCTCTGTTCCATTACCGACGATCGGCCATGCTCCTCGCCCGCAGCGGCAAAGGCACACTAGAGGCCAGGATAATGGACGATTACTGCATGGGCCTGTTCTACACGGGTACATATCAGGGCGACAGCGCGGAACAGGCTGTCGCCGCGATCGACCGTGCGCTGCGCTTAATGCTCCATGCGGCTGGCGGTGCTGCGGACGTTTCTCCGCTCGCCTATGAGCCGCGCCTCACAAATGAGGCACAGATGGTGGAGATGCTGTACCAGCGCGCCCATGCACTGGCATTCCCCTATAAAGAGGAGAACGACACCGTGCGCCTCCGCCTCGCTTTGCAAAGCCTCGAAGCTGCAGTGCCGTATTGGCGTTCCATGCTGAAGAATTACCAAAGCCGCGACTTCTACAAGGTGATCGGGAGCTACCATCATTTCCCTTTCCGCTATGGCTCCTACCTCGCCGCCGCTTTGTACATGCGTACAGGAAGTCCCGCTCGCCTGCAGCAGGCCCTGTACTGGAGCGACCTGAACCGCAGCGGTCTGGACCTGCGCCATCAGTTGTTCAGCGGCCAAGCATTGGTGAATGTGGATAGCACATGGGCGGATCCCAGTGCCATAAGGTTGCCCCCTGGTACCGTCTGCATCGCATACCACGTCGGCCCATACTCATTGGCCTTCATCATGGACGAGCAAGGGGTGCGGGTGGTGCGCTTGGAGGGCATGGCAACAATGGAAAACTCTCCCTCGGAAAGGGCCGATGACCTGCACGCGGCGATGCGGTCCGGCGATGTTGCGGCCTATAAGCGCATCTCCAATGAACTGTACCGCGTACTTCTGGCCCCCGTGCTGAAGGACCGGTACAAAGAAGTGATCCTCGTGACAGCTCCTTCCATGGAACGCATTCCGTTCGAGGCGCTGGTCCGCGATACGGCACAGGGACACAGCTGGGGAGACTTGGACTACGAACTGCGCCATACGCGCATCCGATACGCCAGGACCATCACAGAGGCACTACGGCCCGCAGCGATGTTGGACCTTTCCCAAGGGCGGTGGACCATGGCGCGTCCTTCAGGGCGATCCCAGCTGCCTTTTGCACGTGCGTTGGTGGAACGGATGGCGAAGGAACAGGGGCACAACGCGCCTGTGCTGGACCTCACTGCCGCCGATCTGGCTAGCCTGATGCGTGCGGATGGCCTCCTCCACATCGCCTCACACGCCGAGGCCCCGGACCGCCCCGATGAGCTGCCCTACATCGCCTTGAACGATGGACACTTCCCACTTGCCGCGCTGGACAGTATGCGCTGCGCGGCACCGCTGGTGGTGCTGAATACCTGCTCCAGCGGCGAGGGCAAGGAGGTTATAGGCGAAGGCGGTTTGAGCCTGGGCCGTGCCTTCCTGCGCTCCGGGGCGCAAGCCGTGGTGCAAACCATCTGGCCAGTTGACGATCAAGCCACAAGCGAGATACTTGGAGGCATGTATGCACGACTTGGAGAAGGTGCCTCCGTGTCATGCGCTCTCCATGATGCCAAGCTCCAATTCCTGGAACAGCATGCCACAAGTCCCTTGGCAAACCCGTTCTATTGGAGCGGGATCGAAGTGATAGGTGCCGAGCTGCGCACTGCCGATGGCTCGCACGTTCGCTGGTGGGGCGTCGGCGCAGCGATGGCCTTCCTGGTCATTGCAGTAGGCTACAGACGATCCAGAAGGTCGCGCGCTCGGCCTGCCAATTGAGGATCGTGAGTTCGGCTCACTCCTTCGAGGAGGGTGCGTGCCTCCGCAACATGGCCTGTGTACAGCAAGGCGATCGCCTGTTCGTAAGCGGCGCGATCCGCGAACACCGAAGACGCATCCACTTCGGCAAATTCTTCCGCCGCACGTGCAGGCAGCCCCTGCCGCATGGCCACGATGCCTGCGAAATAGGTGAGCGTGTCATTGCTCGGGCTTGATGCACGGGCCTGTTCGATCAATTGCTCGGTGGCCATCAGGTCGCCTTGCTTGTAGGCGTTCATGATCGCATCCATCCGCGAGTCCGCCCCCATCAGCACCGGCAGCCCCGGTTCCTGCAAGGCGAACTCCGCCGCCAAGCGCTGCGGCGTGTCGCGCTGGGTCCACCACAGCCCGACTCCGAGCACAAGCACTGCAGCTGCGGCCCAGCGCCACCAAGTGTTCCGAGAGCGCGGAAGAGCAGCCTTGGGACTGTGTGAAAGTTCCGCGTCCGCTTCGCGCAAGCTGCCCCGCAGGTCCTCCTCGCCCAAGGACCGCAGGACCGTGATCACTTGGCGTGCGGCATCCACTTCCGCACGCAGCTCCGGATCGGACAGGAGCGCCTCCTCGAAGCGCGCCAATTCCTGCGCATCGAGCTCGCCCTCCACATAGCGAAGCGCGAGATCCGTTGGTCCGTCGTTCATGTCCGTCATCACACCTTCAAGAGCTTGGTCGGGCGCACCAAGGCGATGAGCCGTTTCAGCGCGAAATGCTTTTTCTTCTTCGCCACGGCGCGGTTCTTCAGGCCCATCGCCTCGGCCACGGCATCCATGTCAAGGCCCTCCATGTAATACAGCTCCAGCACGCGGCGGTCGTCCGGTTTCAGTTCGGAAAGCCGCTGACGGACCAGCTCCGCCGTGGCCTGGCGCTCTTGCTCATCCATATCCTTGGTAACCAAACACGCGTCCGGGATACCATGGAACTCCTCAACCATCTCTACTTCCCTCTTCAACACCCGCATACGGGAGAGCAGTTGATTGCGCCCCACGGCGAAGAGGTAGGTGCGCAAGGAACACTTCAAGTCATCCAGCCCGCCCTCGCCCACCTTCCGGTGCAGCACGATCACCGCTTCCTGGAAAGCATCCCGAGCCTCCTCATCGCGCGCATCAAAGTGCTTCATGGCCCAACTCACAAAGGCCGAGCGGTGCTCCACATAGAGCGCACGGTACCAGGCGTGGTCGGCAGTTTGGGCGTTACGGAACTCGGAAAACATGGAGCGGTGGGCAGGCAAGATAGGGGAAGGGTCGGTCGCAGCATAATGGCCATTTCGACCTGCTCGCTCTGAATGGCTTAAGCGCCATTTCTGGTCACGATGGTCGGAGTTTTTTGCGTGGGTGGGTAACCTGTTGGCGCTTCCTGCTATGAAGGAAGGATCCAACATACTTGAACACCATGCAACTGGTAACCCAACCGCCCCATCCGCTATCAAGCTTGAAGGCTCTGATAGGAATGAAAAGCTACAAGGTCGAGTACCGTGTGGGCGGCGTGAAACGCAGCCACACGCTACAGCTCCAAAACGGATCGCGGGAGGAGGCGAGCAATGAATTGCGGAAGCAGCTTGAGGTACCCCGTGAGGTGGGCATCATCATCCTGTCCATCGAACCGTCGGATGGATCAGCTGATCAAGCAGCGGGTCAATGACCATAAAGCCGTTGCACTACATACATGCCAGGTTTCCAATTCCCTTCGTAGTCGATCAGACTCCAGCTTGGACCCGGCCAGCAATCGTTCAACTGCCAAAAGAGCGTACCCATGCAACGTGGCTGCGCGGCCATCTGTGCCTCGATCGCCAGTTGATAGGCCTTGGCTTGCACGGTTTGGCTGTCTTCGATAAAGCGGCCCAAGGTCTTCGGGTCCTCTCCCAATTCCTGCTGGATCGCCTTCAGAATGGGCGCGTCCGTTTTGTAACTGCGCTGCCGGAAGCCCAGCGCGGCACTTCCGAGATGAAGCTGCTGCGGATCGATGTACTTGGCGAGCATCGCACTGTCCGGCCAACTCTGGAAACCGTATTCGCTCACGAAGCGGCCTACGTTGTCCGCCAAAGCTGCGATGGGTTCATCGCCGTGCCAAACGCCCCAGTAGTGCAGGTCGCCGCTGCGCAACCCGGCGGCATTGCCCCAGTTGCTTAGCGGACTGGTCCAGGTGTAAGGAAGCCCGACATCGCTCGCGATAGCAGCGAGTTTGCGTGCCCATAGATCGTGGTTCGTCTCAATGATGCGCACAGAATCCAAGCCGTGCAGGTTGTACTTCCTCTGCCAGCCCCAGTTCTTCCACGCCACATCCAATTCATTGTTTCCGCAGAGCAGTGCCAAGCACGGATGGGTGGACACGCGCGCTGTTTGTTCGCGCGCCTCCGTCAACACATTGTCCAGAAATGCGCCTTCCGCTGGCACCATGTTCGCGAACATGAGGTCCTGCCAGACCAGGATCCCCGCAGTGTCGCAGGCATCGAAGAAGGCATCGGTCGGGTAGATGCCACCGGCCCACACGCGGATCATGTTCATGTGCGCACGCTTTGCATCGGCCACCAGCGCGACCCATGCGGCGTCACCTGCCCGCGAGGGGAACATGTCCGGCGGAACGATGTTGCAACCCTTCATGAAGACCGGGACGCCATTGATCACGAAGGTGAAGGAGCGTCCGATGCTGTCCTTCTCTTGTCTCAGTTCAATGTTGCGGAAGCCGATGTTGCATTGGGCTTCGTCGAGCAATTTGCCTTTGGAGTTGCGCACTTCCAGACGGATGCGGTGCAGCGTTTGCTTCCCGGATCCTGCAGGCCACCACAGGTTCTTCTTGTCTACCGCAAAATGGAATGGAACGTCGACCGTGTCCGAAAAGGATGGCTCAACATTTCGTTCACCGATCAACTGGTCGTCCATGAAATAGCGGATCGACGCACGGGCATCATTTCGGACGTGGGCGTGAATCGTCCCACGGATACTGTCCGTACCGAACTGTTGCTGCACTTGCACACGGGTGATCCGTGACTTTTTCCAGCAGCGCAATTCCACCGGTTGCCAAATGCCTGAGCTCACCAAGCGTGGCGCAAAATCCCAGCCGAACTGGTAGGCCGCTTTCCGGATGTACGGGCTTACGCCGGCAGGATCATTGTCGTGCGGAAGCTGGATGCCATACTTGTCGCGCACCTTTTCCCCTTCGGCGATCGGGCTACGGAAGATCACCTTCAGCTCATTGGCTCCGCGCCGCAACCTCTTCCTGATCGGCCACTCCCAACTGCGGAACATATTGTCCGCTTTGCCGAGCAGTTCATCGTTCAAGTAGACCTCCGCGAACGTGTCCAGTCCTTTGAAGACGAGGTCGATGTGCTCATTCCGCAGCAACGCCCGGTCCGCGGTGATCGTGCGCGTGTATTCCCAGTCCACGTTCTCGATCCATTGCACGCTGTCCGCATTGAAGTTGACGTACGGGTCCGGGATCAGGCCGTGCCGCAACAGGTCCGTATGCACAACGCCGGGCACTTCCGCGGAATGCCATTGCTCCGTGCCTGCTTGGCGGAAGCTCCAGTTTTCGGCCAAGGGGATATCGGCGGTCTGGGCAGAAACGAAAAGGGAAAGTGCCAAACCGCTGATCGTGGCCGCCACCATCTTGCCAGTGATCGGCAAGACGGTAGGTCCTTGGGCAATGCGACCGATCATGGAGGCAATGTACTCCGGAGGTCACATGGGCAGCACTGGAGAGATATCACGCCGCATGCCGCCGCCCCGATCGTTTTGGGATATCCCCCTTGGGAGATCGCTGCATGCCCCATTTCTCCCGGACCAGTTCGGCGAAATCCTTGTCCTCGACTTTCGCACGCGCCCAAGTGACCACATCAATGTGGTCCATTACAGCTCCTTCCCGGGGTGCTTTTACCGTGGCCTCGAGCTCAGCCAGCATCAAGTTCCAGGGTTGGTGCTTCGCCTTCACCCTGCTTGCCCTGGCCAAGTTCTCCGCATGCTCCAACAGCACCAGTTCCAGCGAATAGGGAGCTCCGTGCTGTTTCAACGCCCGTTGGGTATTCCGCACCAGGTAGGTCAACAGGTCCGCCTTGCCGAGCTCCACCAAGCTCATCACGTTCAGGATGCGGCCCAAGGCGTGCAGTTCCGTATGGGCCTCGATGCCCTTCTCGTTCAACAGACGGTTGCACCAACGCAGGGCCCGCTCATATTCCCCGGCCCCGATCGAAACGTATGCGGCCTGTAACGCCAGTTCGGCCCGGCGCAAGGTGCTGGTGCGGTCGCGATAGCGGTCCAAACCCTGCTCCAATTTCGTGAGCTGCGCGACGGCCTTTTGGAATTCGCCCTTGGCGGAGAACACCGAAAGTTCCAAACTGCTTCCCATCACGAAGAGCTTCATTTCCAGATCCGGGCTGGGCCCCGTGGCCATCATCAGCGGGATCTTGCGGAATTCCCGAAAACCGTCCAAAGCCTCCTGGTGCCTGCCCAAGCGCATGCGCACGTGGGCGAGGTTGCCCATCACGCCGAGCATCAGGTCCGGCTCTTCTTGGAAGTGCTTCTGCTCTTTGCTCAGCACCTCGGCGCAGGCGGCCAATTGTTGTTCGCAAGGGGCCAGGTCGTTCTGCGCGTAGGCCAAGGCGCTGCGCACATGATGGTGCAGGAAGCGCGCGCGGGCGCTGTGCAGCTCGGCACCACCCGCCAGCAGCGGTTCTTGCGCCAGGGACTCCAGTTGCTCCAACTCCTTCGGGCCGGGTGCTTGGCCGCTGCGGTAGATCAGCAGGAAGGAGGCACTTTTGATCTGCCACAGCCGGTCCACTTCCTGCCACTCGTCCGCCACGCCTGCTACGGACCCTGCGCGTGCTGCAAGGTCAGCGGCGGTGACCCCCGAATAATTGCAGCGTTCCATGGCCCGCCGCTCCCATTCCGCCACCTGTAAAAGCAGGGCCTGCCGGTCGTGTGTGCGGGCCAAGGTGCGTGCGCCACGGAGCACTTTGGCGGCATCGGCGTATAGCGCTCTGCGGTGGAGCAGTTCCACATGATGGAGCATGCGCCGCAGCTTATCATCGATGGAGCTATCGGCGTGGAAGGCGTCCAAACTGGCAAGCACGGACTCATAGAGCCGCCGCTTGGTGACGGAGAAGCGGCGCATGAACACAGCACCGGAGAAGCGTTTGCGAAGGGCCTGCTCGTCATAGGCGGGCATGGCGGTGATGGCGTCGAAAAGCGCTTGGTGGTTGCTATGGCCGGCTACCAGATGGCGGGAGGTATGGAGCTTGAAATACCTCTTTTCCGCCCGCGACATGGAGTGGATCAGTCGGTGTACGTGGTCTTGGACAAGCTTGGGCATGGCAATACGTTTTTTTGATAGCCTCCGTAAGCTATCACCGAGCTGTCCGTCCCGATATGCCCATCGCGGGGAACGGCATGTTGCAAGCCACCAACGGCATGTGCAACAAAAAAGCCCGGTGGACCGGGCTTCGTATGGAATGAGAAAAGACTCTAGGACTTCGGCTTGCTCGACCGCTCTTTGTCGCCGAGGTCATCGCCGTCATCAGAGATGGGATCTTTACTGTTATCCGTGTTGCCCGGAGTTATGGTGGTACCGCCCTGGTCGTTGCTTCCTTGCACCGGCTTCATGGCTTTGGATACCTGCGGTACCGCATTGGGTGCCACGACCTCTTCCTTGGAACACCCGGTAGCGACCAGCATGAGCAATGCGAAAAGCATCGCGCTGCCGGTCATGGTTATATGTACTGGGCGTAGCATGTGCAACAAATGTAATGCATCAGGAACCTGATAGCAAACGGTCTGCGTCGTTCGGGGTGGCCTCGGGTGAAGGCAGTTCGATCACCACCTGAGTTCCGGCGCTGCCGTGCTTGCCACCGAGCTGCTCGGGGCCTTGGATGCGGATATCAGTGAGGTTGAGCTTCCGCAGGATGTCCGCGCGGCTCTTGGTCGATCTCGATCCCGCGTGAGATGTGGTCGCGCTCCGTGCCGTTCTTGCTGCCCACGCTGTGATCGATGCCGATACCGTCATCGGTGATGCGGACCCGCGTCCGGCCTTCTGCTGTGCGGTCCACGGCGATCTCCACGCGACCGGGGCGCGCCATGGGCAGGATGCCGTGCCAGATGCTGTTCTCCACGTAGGGCTGAAGCATCATCGCGGGGATCTTTACCGCATGGGCGTCCACTTCAGGGGCGATGCTAACGCTGTACTGGAATTTGTCCTTGAAGCGCATGTGCTCCAGCACCAAGTACAGTTCCAAACGGGAAAGTTCCTCGGCCAAGGTGGTGGTGTCGCTCTGGCTGGCGTCCAGGTTCTTGCGGATCAACTTCGCGAAGCTGGTGAGGTACTTGTTCGCCATGGTCCGGTCCTGGCGGTTGATGCTGTACTGGATGCTGTTCAGCGCGTTGAAGATGAAGTGCCGGTTCATGTTGGCGTTCAACGCTTGTTGCTCAAGCTGGAGCATACGGGAGCGGAGGATGAGGTTGCGGGTTTTTTCAGCGCGTTGGCGGCGGACTTTCCGATAGCGCATCACGCCCAGCAGGATCCCGGCAAGGACCGCAGCACATAGGGTGAAGAACCACCACCGGAGCCAGAACGGCGGGGTGATGGTGAAGTCCACCGTGGCAGCGGGTCCCCAACGACCTTGACTGTCCGCGGCGCGCACCTCGAAGGTGTACGCGCCCTGTGGCAGGTTGGAATAGCTGGCGAAACGCGCCTCGGTGGGCGGGAGCCGATCGTTGTCGAAACCGATGAGGCGGTACTGGAAGCGCACATGTTGCCCATTCGCCAAGGCGATGGCGGTATAGGTGAAGGTGAGGTGGTTCTTTCGATAGCCCACCTGTAGCGGTGCCTTGGGCCCGCTGCCGATCCCGATGCTGTCCGAACCGGCGATGGGTTCCAGGAAGCTCGTGATGCCCGTGATGTGCGTAACCGGGGGAGCCGTGCTTGCGCGCAGCGGTTTGCGGGCGGGGTCATGCACGACCAAGCCGGCGTTCGTGCCGAAGTAGAGCCGCCCGCTGGCGTCCAGGTAGCCGGCATTGAGGTTGCATTCCAGCCCGCGCAGGCCGTCCTCTTCCGTAATGTGCTCCTTGGCCGAGGGGTGTGCCAGCAGGCTGTCCGGGTTGAAGCGGAAGAGCCCGTTGTTGGTGCCGGCCCACAGGTTGTTCCGTTCGTCCCGCAGCAGAAGGTCCACGTAGTTCGACCCGAAATCCATCCCGAGGTCGATCCGGGTGAACTGCCCCTTGTCATAGCAGGTAAGTCCGTTCGATGTGCCCATCCAGAGGCGCCCCTTCGCATCCGGGCTAAGGCAGAAGACGTTGTTGTGGCTCATGCCGTCCGCAGTGGTGAACGACTTGGCGCTGTTGCCTTCGATCCGCACCGCACCAAGGTCCGTGGCCAACCAGATCGTCCCGGAAGCTGTGCTGCGAATGCTCCGCACCCCGCGCAAGGCGGTCCCGTGCATTTCGCTATGCTGTTCCACGCTGCCGTCCGGGTGAAGCATGGATACGCCGTCCCGTGTTCCGCACCACAGGTCGCCGGTCGGTGCGCGGAAAAGGGAGAGCACGCGTTGGCCGGTCAGCGCTTGTGTCTGGTCCAAGGGTTGAACGATGCCGTTCACGATGTGGCACAGGCCATCGCTGGTGCCGAACCATAAGGAGCTGTCCCTGTCCACAAGCCCGCACCAGACGGTGTTGTTGGGCAGGCCGTCCAGAGTGGAGATCTGGGCCATTCCGTCCATGCGGCACACCCCGTTGCCGTAAGTGCCCAACCAGATATCGCCGTGCTTGTCGCTCAGGGCACACATCACCAGGTCGCTGCACAGCCCTTCGGTAACGGTGTATGTCACATAGGATTCGCCGGCGTAGCGCAGCACCCCCGCGCCGTCCGTGCCGAACCACAGGCCGCCGCCATCATCCTCGAAAAGGCACCAGACGTTGTCGTTGGGCATGCCCTGATGCACCGTGTAGGCGCGCAGGCGCCCGGCCTCCAGCAGGTCCACGCCGAACTTGGTCCCCGCCCAAAGGCGGTCTCGACGGTCCACGACCAGGGCGCGCACATTGTTCTGAAGCAGTCCGTTCGCTTCGTTGTATTCCACCGGTGGCCCGTTCTTCCGCAGCCCGAACAGGCCATCGCCGTAAGTACCCACCCAGATCGTTCCGTCCTTCCCCAGGGCCAAGGCGCTGATGGAGGAGGAGATGGGGAGCTTCACCGGCGTCCAGCCCTTGCTGCCCCCGCGCAGCAGGCCATTCCGGAGCCCGGCCACCAAGCTGCCGTCCGGCATCACCAAGAGGGTGCGCACGCTGCTGGCCGTGTCCTTGGGCCAATTTACGGGCACGCTCACCAGTCCATTTTGCAGCTGAAGTAGCCCGGCGCCTTCGGACCCGATGTAGATCGTGCCGTCGGTTCCTTCCGCAAGTGCAAGGATGCGGGCATCTGCGGCGGCCTTCGGCAGCGGCACGGTGTGCATGGCATGGCCGTCAAAATGGACCAAGAAGGAGCCGCAGCCCAACCACACCGTCCCGTCCGAAGCACCAAGCAGTGCGTTCACCTGGGGGTCGGGAAGGCCGTCGCGCAGACCGAAGTTGATGAAGTCCTCACCGTCGAAACGGCTGGCGCCACCCAAGGTGCCGAACCAGAGGTAGCCCGACCTGTCCTGCGCCATGCAGCGCACCTGGCTTTGTGCAAGGCCGTTCCGAGGGGCGAACTGCGTGAAGCCGAACTGCTGGGCGAGCAGGGTAGTAGCGGGAAAGCAGAGGGCGACGGCAAGCAGGAAGCCTGCCCTGCGGCGCGACCGTACAGATTCTTGTACCGGGCTTCCCGTGCCTGTCACTGTCAGAACGTATTGATCATCGCGAGGAGGTCCGGCAAGCGGCGGCGGCTCACGGGCACCAGCGCGCCGTTGTCCAGCACGGCCATGTTGCCTTCGCTGCGGCTGAAGCTCCGCAGATGCTCCAGGTTGATGATGTAGGATTTGTGGACGCGGAAGAATTTCTTGGGGTCGAGGTTGGTCTCGAATACGCGGATGTGCTTGCTGCTGATGGTGCGCTTGCCGTCGCGGACATGCACCACGGTATAGCTGTCGCTGGCTTCCAAGTAGAGGATGTCCTCGTGGCGCAGGAGCACCAGCCCGTCGCGGCTGGGTACGGCCACGCGGGTGCTCAGCGGTGATGCCGGATCGTTCATCAGCACCTTCAGTCCTTCGCTGCGCCGTTGGCTCTCACCGGGGTCGCCAACGGTGCGCTCCA
The DNA here is from genome assembly GCA_963706125.1 of uncultured Flavobacteriales bacterium. GTDB lineage: Bacteria > Bacteroidota > Bacteroidia > Flavobacteriales_F > PHOS-HE28 > PHOS-HE28. The sequence goes on along the minus strand of CAVPLQ010000002.1, from coordinate 428,322 downwards.
GCTTGCCCACGGCCCGGTCCAGCTCTTCCGGATCGATCGGCTTCTCCAAGTAGTCCAAGGCGTTTTCCTTGAAGGCACGTAAAGCGAACTCGTCGTAAGCCGTGGTGAAGATCACCGGAAGATGTGGTTCCGGCAGGGAGCGCAGCAGCGAAAAGCCATCCTCTCCGGGCATCTTGATGTCGAGGAAAAGCGCCTGCGGGTCCACCGTCCCGATCAGTTTCCGGGCCTCTTCGGCTGTTGCCGCCATGCCTACCACTTCCACCTGCGGGCAGTGCTCTTCCAGCATCAGCTGCAGGTTATGGCGTGCATCCGCCTCATCGTCCACTATCAGTGCGCGTATGGCCATGGCGTCGGAATTGTCCGGAAAGTAGGACAAGGTAGGGAGGCAGGGACATGCGAAGCCATGAACGGTCGTTCCTGGCCAAGGCGCGGAAGAGTTCGCTGGCTGATGTGATCCCAGTGGACAACGGGGTTTTTCCCGCTCGCTCACCTTCTTCCACCGTTGCTCGTTCCGGGGATATGGACACTCGGGGTTTGCGATAGTTTCGTGCAAGACCAACATCTCCTTCCACATGAAAAACGCATACTCCATCCTCACTAGCACCGCTCCCTACTGGATCTTCAACGACTTGGGGAACTAGACCGGCGCTACAAGATCTGGCGTCATTCCGGGCCTGCCCCGGAATCCCGGAAGGGCTTTCCGTACCACGTTCTTGGAACATTTGGCCGCTCTGGGCGTAACAAGCCCCGAAACCATTTGCCATGAACACGGGACCAGCCACGGAATTGAAAGTCCGCATCGACCAGATCGAGCGGCTCTTGATGTTCGACTACGAACCGGGTACCGCGGACGCGCTCTTCGATATTTGCTCGAGTGACGGACACATCCTGAAGACCGGGGAGGTGATAGGCCCGGTTACCGAGGTCCGCCTCACCGACGTACATGACAACGAGCTGGTGCTCATGGTGCTCGACGGCGACCGTTCCGTGGTGCGCCCGATCCACTTGAACAAGGCGGTTTGATGCGCAGTTGCTCAGGCACAACACCCCGTTTCAGCGGGTTGACGATCGTCTGTACGGCGCTCTCCGAGCAGGCCAGTGAAGGCTTGGTACATCTGGTTGTCACACATACCACGCATCCTGTTGCATTGGAAGTGCGGTATGTACTTCGGCTGAAGGCCGGTGCTGGCGGTTCTTCGAAGAAGGCTTGATCGGTTCCTCTTACTCAACAGGATCCAGGCGCTTTGATCCGCCTCTAACGGACTGAGAGATCTTGAGGCTCCTTAAATAACCGGTAGAGCTTTCGCCTCACCCAAACAACTGCCCCAGCACCTCGTCCACCCGTCCCACGGGCACGATCTCGATCCCGCTGCTTTTGGGCAATCCCTTGGTTCCTTTCGGCACGAAGATCTTGGCAAATCCCAGCTTGGCGGCTTCTGAGATGCGCTGTTCGGTGCGGGTCACAGGGCGCACTTCGCCGCTAAGGCCTACTTCACCAGCGAAGCAGCAATCCATGTGCACGGGGATGTCAGCATTACTGCCCAGCACGGCACAGACGACCGCGAGATCAATGGCGGGTTCTTCCACGCGGAAGCCGCCAGCGAGGTTGAGAAAGACGTCCTTCTGGCTTAGCCGGAAGCCGCAGCGCTTCTCCAGAACCGCCAGCAGCATGTTCATCCGGCGCAGGTCGAAGCCGGTGGCGCTGCGTTGCGGGGTGCCGTAGACGGCGCTGCTCACCAAGGCCTGCACCTCGATCAGGAGCGGCCGCATGCCTTCCAGGGTGGCCGCAACGCAAACGCCACTGGGGCGCGGACCGCGGTCGCCGAGCAGCACTTGGCTGGGGTCTTCCACGATGACCAGTCCGCTGCCGCGCATCTCGTAGATCCCGAGTTCGTTAGTGCTACCGAAGCGGTTCTTCAACGGGCGCAGCAGTCGGTAGGCATGGTCGCGGTCGCCTTCGAACTGCAGCACGCAGTCCACCATGTGCTCCAGCACCTTCGGTCCGGCGATGGCGCCGTCCTTGGTGATGTGGCCGATCAACACCATGGGGATGCCGGTGGCCTTGGCGTAGCGCATGAGCTCGCTGGTGCATTCGCGCACTTGGCCCACACTACCGGGGCTTCCGTCCAGCACAGCGGTATGGAGCGTCTGCACGCTGTCCACGATCACCAGTCCGGGCTGCAGCTCCTCGATCTGGCGGAAGATGTTCTGTGTGTTGGTCTCGGTGAGGACGAAGCAGTTGGAGCCGTTGACGGTTCCCAGTTCTTCCGAAAGGCGCTCCGCGCGCATCTTCACCTGTTGGGCGCTTTCCTCCCCACTGATGTAGAGCGTGGACAGCTGCGGTGTGCGCAAGGCCGTCTGCAACATCAACGTGCTCTTGCCGATGCCGGGATCGCCGCCGATAAGGATCAAGGAGCCGGGCACCACACCGCCACCGAGCACGCGGTCCAGCTCACGGTCACCCAAGGAGATGCGCAGCCCGTCCTCAGCGCTGATATCGGAGATCGCTACCGGGCGTTGGTCGCGGTTGCGGATGCTGGCCGGCGTTCCGCGTTTTTCCTCCACGCGGTCCCGCACTTCCTCCACCAAGGTGTTCCACTCCTTGCAGGTGCTGCACTGGCCAAGCCACTGGGCATGCACCGCGCCGCAGTTCTTGCAGACGTACTGCGAGCGGAGTTTAGCCGCCATGGCGGATGCGCTCCACAAGTGAGGTGGTGGAAAGTCCTTCCACCAGCGGCAGTGAAAGCACCTCGCCGCCGTATTTCGTCACGTATTCGCCACCGACGATCTTGTCCACGGTCCAGTCACCCCCTTTCACCAGCACATCAGGGTGTACAGCTTGGATCAGTTCCATCGGCGTGTTCTGGTCGAAGATCACTACGGCATCCACACATCGCAGGGCGGCGAGCACATGGGCGCGGTCGTCCTGCGTGTTCAGGGGGCGGTCCTCACCCTTGCCCAAGCGCTTCACGCTGGCATCGCTGTTGAGGCCCACGATCAGCCGGTGTCCCTGTGCTGCGGCCTGCTCCAAGTAGGTGATGTGGCCGCGGTGCAGGATGTCGAACACGCCGTTGGTGAAGACGATGCGGTCGCTTTTCAGGCGCCACACATGGGCCATGCGTTGCACGTTCACGAGGTCCATGATGCGGGAAGCGGGCGGGTTCGTCATTTGGCTGCGGGCCTTTTGATGGCCAATAAAAGTAGGGACAGTCCGCCGAGCACGATCAGCATCAGCGTCTGGGCCACCCAGAGCAGCCAGCCCATGGCGAGTGCTTCCGGGCGGATGTAGCCACCACCGTCGGGCGGGAGCATGTAGATGCTGACGATGAGCGCCACGAAGGCCGGGTACACCCCGATGCCGCCCTGCACCAGCACAATGCCCACGGCGCCGGCCACGAAGCCTGCGAGGATGCCGGCCATGGGCACGTCCACCGTTTCAGGAAGGGCGTAGAAGCCCAACTTGAACATACCGACGTAGGCGGCCCAGATGATCAAGGTGTGCAGCAGGAAGCCGGCGCGGTCCTTGGTGCGGAACACGGCGCGCAGGCCTTGGCTGAAGCCACGCAACAGCTCGCGCACTTTGTAGCGCAGCGTGGGCCGGGTGGCTATGAGATAGACCGCGACGATGGCGATGGCGGCCAACCCCGCCATGATCCACGGTCCCCAGGCAATGCCACCCTCTTGCGCAGGCCCCTGCGATTCGCGGAAGGCCGCGATGCGGCTCTTGAACAGGTCCAGTTTCTCGAGCTGGAGCAGCAGGGTGATCCCCGCGATGGCCAAGAGCATCAGCATGTCCACGGCGCGTTCGGCGAGGATGGTGCCGAAGCCCTTTTCGAAAGGCACCTTCTCCGTGCGGTAAAGAGAGACGGCGCGGCTGGCCTCGCCCGCGCGGGGCAGGAAGAGGTTCATGAAGTAGCCGATCATCACTGCGTGGTAGCAGTTCCAGAATCCGGGGCGGTAGCCCATCGGCTCCAGTATGTAACGCCAGCGCCATGCCCGGCTGATATGGGAGAGCCAACCCACGAAGCTTGCCAAGATCAACCAGCGTAGATCAGCCTGCCGGAATGCCTCGAATAATTCCTTCCGCTGTCTGGGTTCCAAGGCATCGTAGAAGTAGAACACCAGCCATACGCCGATGGCCAGAGGCAGTCCCACCTTCAATAGGGCGATCACTGTCCGCTTCACCGGTGCAGCGTGTTGGGGCGTTCGCCGGGAAACCTATTGGCAAGGCTTGATTTGCGGGCTTCTTCCAAGGACATGCGGGCAAAGTTATCGGCGCAGGGCGATGTTGTCGATCAAGCGCACGGGGCCTACTTGGGCGGCGATCAGCGCAACGGCTTCCGGTGCCTCATCCCAGTTCGTCAAGGGCTGAAGTGTGTCCGGATGTGCGACCTGGAGGTAGTCCAGCCGGACTGATGGTCGCTCGGCCAGCACGTGCAAGCCGGCCTGGACCGCTTCTGCGACCGGTAGCTTGAATGCCGCATCCTGCACCGCACGAAGCACACTGTAAAGAACGGGTGCCATTTCACGCTCTTCCGCGGAAAGCCGTTGGTTCCTCGAGCTCAGGGCGAGGCCATCCTCCGCCCGCACGATCGGATGGCCGATGATCTCCACGGGCCAGCGAAGACGGTCCGTGACATGATGGATCACTGCCAGTTGCTGCCGGTCCTTTTCGCCAAAGAGGGCCAGGTCCGGGCGCACATAATGGAACAGGCGTTCCACCACGTTCACAACGCCTTGGAAATGCCCCGGCCGTGATGCGCCTTCCAAGATCCCGTCCAAGCCGTTCAGGTCGTATTCCACGGGCTTGAAGTCATGGAACAGCTCCTCGGCCACGGGCGAGAATACCATGTCGCAGCCCACCTCCTCGAGCATGCGCCGGTCCTCCTTGGGATGCCGCGGATACCGTTCGAGGTCCTTCTTGTCGTTGAATTGGAGCGGGTTCACGAAGATGCTGGCCACCACGGTGTCGGCGTGCTCGCGGGCATGGCGCACGAGGGCGAGGTGGCCTTCGTGCAACGCGCCCATGGTGGGGACGAAGGCCGTACGCCGGTCGTTCCGGCGTTGTTCGGCCGACCAAAGAGCAGCCTGTGCGGGGTGGGTGGTGAGTTCCAAAAGCGCCGGTACAAGGGGGCCAAACTACGGTCGAGCTTGAATATCGGGGAATTTGTCTATACTTTTGTGGTCCCAATCCCCAGAACCTTACAGATGAGTTTGAAGAACGCGAAGGTCCTCACCATATCCCAAAACATCCACCCCTTTACGGATGGTTCAGGTATGGCGAAGGCCACCCGGCAGTTGCCCCAGGGCATTTTGGAGAAAGGCAACGAGATCCGGGTGTTCATGCCGAAATTCGGCTCCATCAATGAGCGTAGGCACCAGTTGCACGAGGTGATCCGGCTCAGCGGGATGAACCTGATCATCAACGATACGGACCACGCCTTGCTGATCAAGGTGGCCAGCGTGCCCAGTGCGCGCATGCAGGTCTACTTCATTGACAACGAGGAATATTTCAAGCGGAAGGCCACCATCGAGGACGATGACGAAGTCTTCTTCCCGGACAATGACGAGCGCGCGCTCTTCTTCTGCCGCGGGGTACTGGAGACCGTGCGCAAGCTCGGCTGGCGTCCGGACATCATCCATTGCCACGGCTGGATGACGGCGTTCATTCCCTTGTATGTCCGTCATTTCTTCAATGACGACCCTCACTTCGAGGACGCCAAGATCGTGTTCAGCGCCTATGACGACAAGCCGGAGGCCTTGGACAAGGAGCTCCCCAAGAAGTTGGCCATGGAAGGCTTTGACAAGACCCTCCTCAAGGGCTTGGGCAAGTGTTCCACGGACGACCTGCTGAAGTTCGCCATGGGCATGAGCGATGCCTTGGTGAAGGGCAGCCCGAAGCTCAGCCGCTCCATGGATACGGCTATCAAGGCCATGGACAAGCCCCTGCTCGCTTATTCCAAGGATGCGGATGAGCGCTTGGACTCCCACCTGGAGTTCTACCAGAGTGTGATGGAGGAAGCGCTGGTCTGATATTTTGAACAGATCAACCCCCGCCGTTCTTGTACGGTCCGCGCTCGCGGCCGTGCTGTTATTTGGCCTGTTCGCCTGCGAAGGTTGTAAAAAACCGGAGGACGATCTTGGGCTTTCCGTATTGGACCCCGCGGATACATTGGGTACCGTCCGGACCGATACCGTCAGTATCGTGGCATGGACACGGATCGCTGACTCCGTGCAGACCAGCGCACTGAGTTCCAACGAGGTCGGTAGCTACCTCGATCCACAGTTCGGGCGGGTGACTACGGGTACGGTCACGCAGCTGCGGCTCAGTGTGAATGACGTGGGCCCTGCCGATGGGAGCCTCGTTTGCGATTCCTTAGTGCTGTCCCTGGCCTACAGCACGACAGATCCCGTCTATGGGAACCTCGACCCACAGAGCATCCGCGTGTTCCGGCTGAATGAGGACCTTTCGACGGATTCCATTTACAGGAGCAACCGCCAACCCGTGACGGACAATGTGGACCTGGTGCAGGATGGTTCGTCACTTCACTTCACTCCTTTTCCCGTCGATTCGCCCTTGGTCGGTGGGGTACGCGTGACACCGCAGCTGCGCATCCCGCTTTCCACGGACCTCGGCAAAGAGCTGCTTGGGTTATGGGGCCAGCCCACATTGGCCGACAACGCCTCTTTCCTGGCCTTTTTCAAAGGACTTTATGTCGTTCCGGACGAGATGGGGCAAGCACCGTCGACCGGCGGGATCTGGCGCTTCAATCTCTTGAACGGGGCCTCCAAGATGACCCTTTACTACCACGATGGGGCAGGTGTGAACTCTTCGTTCGACTTTATCATCGGATCGAGCGGCGTGCGCTATACATATGCCAAGTTCGATCGTTCTTCCGCCACTGGGATCACGCAAGCTTTGTCGGATACCTCCCAAGGTCAGCACGTCACGTACATCCAAGCCATGGGCGGCCTTCGCCCGGAATTCCGTTTCCCGTACTTGGACCGCTATGCCAACAGTCCCTATCAGACTTTAGCCAAGGCTGAACTGATCGTTTCCGTGATCAATGATGACACGGACACCTATCCGCCACCATCGCAGTTGTACCCGCTCCGCAAGGATGCGGACGGCGTCGACCGGTTCCTTCCGGATCAGGATCCGGGGCTCGGCATCTTAGGCGGCTTCTATGAGGCGGAGACCAAGGAATACCATTTCAACATGACGCGCTGGGTACAAGGCGTGATCAATGGCACCTATGCGAACACGGGCCTGGCCTTTGTACCGGGCAGCAGCGGCATTACGGTGAACCGCGCCGCCCTTGCCGGACCCCAGAACCCGGACAACCCGATGAAACTGGTGCTTACATTCACCACATATTGACGGAGAAACATGTGCGGCATCGTCGGCTATGTGGGCAACAAGGAAGCCTATCCCATATTGATCAACGGCCTGAAGCGGCTGGAATACCGGGGCTATGACAGTGCCGGTGTGGCCTTGATCGGTCCGGACGGGCTGAACGTGCGCAAGTGCAAGGGCAAGGTGAGCGACTTGGAGGCCCATGTGAACGGTGCTCAAATGCTCGGCACCATCGGTATCGGCCACACGCGCTGGGCCACGCATGGCGAGCCGAACGACGTGAATGCCCATCCGCACATTTCCAACAGTGGCGACCTGGCCTTGATCCATAACGGGATCATCGAGAACTACGCCACGCTGAAGGAGGAGCTTATTAAACGTGGTCACGAGTTCAAGAGTGAGACCGATACGGAAGTGCTGGTGCATCTCATTGATGACATCCAGCGTTCGGAGGGTACCGACCTGCCCGAATCCGTCCGTTTGGCCTTGGCGAACGTGGTAGGGGCCTATGCGATCGTGGTACTGGACCGGAAGACCCCGGACCTGCTGGTGGCTGCGCGGAAAAGCAGCCCCTTGGTCATCGGCATCGGGGAGGACGGGGACCATTTCCTGGCCAGCGATGCCACCCCGATCGTGGAGCACACCCGCAACGTGGTGTACATGGAGGATGGGGAGATCGCGATCATCGAACGGGACAAGGGCCTTCGGGTGCGGAACATCAAGAACCAGGAGAAGCGGCCTTCGATCCAGGCGCTTGAGATCCAGTTGGAAGCGCTGGAGAAGAGCGGCTACGAGCATTTCATGCTCAAGGAGATCAACGAGCAGCCCAGGAGCATCCGCGATTCCATGCGGGGGCGGTTGAACCTGGCGCAAGGCGAGATCGTCCTCGGTGGGATCAAGGACCATGAGCAGAAGTTCGTCAACGCCAAGCGGATCCTTATCGTGGGCTGCGGCACCAGCTGGCATGCGGGCATGGTGGGCGAATACCTTTTCGAGGAGTTCGCACGCATTCCGGTGGAAGTGGAATATGCAAGCGAATTCCGCTACCGGGACCCGGTGATCAACGAGGACGACATCGTGATCGCCGTCAGCCAGAGCGGGGAGACCGCCGACACTTTGGCGGCCATCGAACTGGCGAAGGGCCGCGGTGCCACGATCATCGGCATCTGCAACGTGGTGGGCAGCAGCATTGCGCGCATGACCCATGCGGGCTCATACACCCATGCCGGCCCGGAGATCGGCGTGGCCAGCACCAAGGCGTTCACCGCGCAGGTGACCCTGCTCACGTTAATGGCCCTGATGATCGGGCACCGGAAGGGCACCATCGACGAGGCCAAGTACCGGGAGCTGTTGCTGGAGCTCGATGCCATTCCGTCCAAGGTGGAGAAGGTGCTGAAAACCGAGGCGCAGATCAAGTACATCGCCGGCATCTACAAGGATGCCCGCAACGCGCTCTACTTGGGCCGTGGATATTCCTTCCCGGTGGCGTTGGAAGGCGCACTGAAGTTGAAGGAGATCAGCTACATCCATGCGGAGGGTTATCCTGCGGCGGAGATGAAGCATGGTCCCATCGCACTGATCGACGAGGAGATGCCGGTGTTCGTCATCGCCACCAAGGGCGCCAGCTACGAGAAGGTGGTGAGCAACATCCAGGAAGTGAAGGCGAGGAAGGGCAAAGTGATCGCCGTGGTCACCGAGGGTGATACCACGGTGAAGGAACTGGCGGACCATACCATTGAGATCCCCGCCTCGCCGGACGCTTTCGTACCCTTGCTGGCCGTGGTGCCGTTCCAGCTGATCAGCTACCACATCGCGGTGATGCGCGGTTGCAACGTGGACCAGCCCCGGAACTTGGCCAAGAGCGTCACGGTGGAGTAAGGGCCTTGGTGCGCCCATTGGACCACATGAACACCTTGTTGTTGTGCATGTAGGCTTCCAGGTCCTTTGTGAAGAGTATATGGGCAAGGTCGATGAGAACGAACACCCCAAAGCCGCCGAACGTGAGGCCGTATATGATCGGCACCTTCAGATCCGTGCCGAAATAAAGCCGGTGCGCACCGAAAGTGCCCAAGGTCAAGGCAAGGGTGGCGGCCACCAGCCGTTGCGGCTCCTCATGGGCCGGGTCGCTGGGAGCTGTTTCCACGGGTAAAAGGACCGTGATCACCACCGTTGGATCGGTGAACGGCCCTGCCGCCATGCAGGTGCTTTGGCCAAGAATGGTCAATAGGAGACCCACGACCACGACGAGGTGCTTTGTCGGCATATGTCAAAAGTAAGCGGGCGGCATCCGGTTTCCCGTGCCGCCCGCTTTGCTTATATCCGGTGAAGGCTACTTGGCGTTCGCGTAGCGCTTGGCCACCGCGTTCCAGTCCACCACGTTCCACCAGGCTTTCAGGTAGTCCGGCCGGCGGTTCTGGTAGTGGAGGTAGTAGGCGTGTTCCCAAACATCAACGCCAAGGACCGGGGTTCCTCCGCAACCGGTATCCGGCATCAGCGGGTTGTCCTGGTTGGGCGTTGAGCAGATCTCCAGCTTGCCTCCTTTGTGGACGCAGAGCCAGGCCCAGCCGCTGCCGAAGCGGGTGGCCGCGGCCTTGGCGAAGTCCTCCTTGAAGGTGTCGAAGCCGCCGAGGTCGCGGTTGATGGCCTCGGCCAGCTCGCCGGAAGGGGCGCCGCCGGCGTTCGGTGCCATCACGGTCCAGAACAGGCTGTGGTTGTAGTGCCCTCCGCCGTTATTGCGCACGGCCATGTTCTTCATGTCCAGGTTCTTCAGGATTTCCTCGATGGGTTTGCCCTCCAGTGGCGTGCCTGCGATGGCGTTGTTCAGGTTATTCACGTAGCCTTGATGGTGCTTGCCGTGGTGGATCTCCATCGTACGAGCATCGATATGCGGCTCAAGTGCATTGAAGGCGTAGGGTAGTGCAGGAAGTTCAAATGCCATTTGTGGGGTGTTTTTAGAGGTTTGACGATAGAAGGCGCAAGTTAGCCGAGGGGCTTAACATTTTTTTCCATGGTGTGATGGATCCAATTACATTTGCGGCCACTTTCACCAAATCAACAACAAGGATGATCAGGAAGTTCGCAATGCTCGCCACCACGGCAGCAATTTTCGTCGCTTGCGGGAGCAATGTAGAGGAGAACGCCTCCTCCACCATGGACGCCGCCCAAGAGAACGCCACCGAGATGATGGACAATGCCCAAGACGCCGTTCAGGACGCTGCTGCCACTGTGGACAGCACGGCCAACGCCGCCATGGACACTGTGACGCAATCGATGGAGAACGCTGCCGACGCAGCCAAGGAGGCTGTTAAGTAAGTGTGGTGCCGCACAAGGAAGAGAGGGGCCGCGAGGCCCCTTTTCTTTTGTGCGGCCCGAAGGTCTTATTTGGCGATGACCACATCTCCTGCCCGCAGAACCTTGCGCGCACGATCATAGATCCGGTCCTCGCTGAGCAGTACGCGGTAATAACCGCTATCCCCCCAGATGTTGCGTGCAACGCCCGCTTTGAGGCGCAATGCGATCATCGGGGCGGAAGCATCCAGACCTTTCGGGTCGTACTTCACTCCTTGGCCTTCCGCTTCTTTGGCCAACCCCTCCAACTGGACCATGGTGATCACATACTCCATGTTGAAGCGTTCCGGACCTCCGAACTTCTTCAATGAGGCCCTGTGGCGATCGGCAACATCGAAGGAATAGCGGTTCAATGCGCCCGAGAAGAAAAGCTCACTGAGGTAGGCTGAACGATCGGTGGTGTCCGCGGGCACGAAGATGTCCGGCATGATGCCGCCCCCGCCATACACCGTACGCCCGTCCTTGGTGGAATAGGCCTTGGAGGAGTCCAGATGGATGCTGTCGATATTCAGTAGTTCACCATGGATATAGCGCGCCTCCAGATCGTCATTATAGTCGATGCCATTTCCGTATGGCCGCTGTATGCAGCGGCCGCTAGGGGTGTAATAGCGGGCCGTGGTGATGCGCACCGCACTGTTGTCCCGTAGGCCGATCTGCTCCTGCACCAAGCCTTTTCCGAAGGAGCGTCGCCCCACGATGAGCGCGCGGTCGTTGTCCTGGACGGCACCGGTGACGATCTCGCTGGCGGAGGCGGACCCTTCATCGATCAGCACGGCCAGCGGCATGTCGATCAAGGTGCCATCGCCGTCCGCCTTGTAGTCCTGCCGGGGGGAGGCACGGCCTTCGGTGTATACGATCCCGCTTCCCTTGGGCAGCAGCTCGTCGCATATGCCGATCGCGGCATTGAGGTAGCCTCCTCCGTTCCCGCGCAGGTCCAGGACCAGCCGCTTCATGCCCTGCTTCCGCAACTCGGTGGTGGCCTTCACGAATTCCTCATGGGTGGTGCGTGCAAACCGGGAGAGCTTCACATAGCCGGTGCTGTCGTCATCCAACAAGGAAACGGCCACACTGTTGATCGGGATCGGCCCGCGGGTGATGGTGACATCGAAGGGTTTTCCACCGCCGCGCACGATGCCCACGGTGACCTTGGTGTTCTCCGGGCCGCGCAGGGCCTTCATCACCATGTCGTTGGTGACGCCAACCCCGGCCAACTTCACACTGTCCGCATTGACGATCCGGTCGCCGGCCCGGATACCGAGCGCCTCGCTGGGACCGCCCTCGATGGTAGCGACCACGATGATGGTGTCGCGTTGGATGCTGAACTCCACACCGATGCCCATGAAGCTGCCCTCCAACGGCTCCTCTGCCGCCTGCAGGTCCGCAGCGCTGATGTAGTAGCTGTGCGGGTCGAGCTGTTGCAACATGTTCTGCAGCACCTCGTCCACCAGCTTGCCCTCCTGCACGGTGTCCACGTATTGCCGTTCGATGAGGTCCAGCACCTGCTGCAGCTTCGCGCCGGGGTTGTTCTTCCGCAGCTCGAACAGCCGCGACGTTGGCACTTCGGACCCGCCCATGCGCGAGCCGACATAGAAACCGCCGGCCACGGCGACACCCAGCATCAGCGGGTAGAACACCGCCCACGACCGCTTTTTATCGTCCGCTCCGTTCACGTTCCTTGGATCCGTTGGATGAGCACGCCGCCCTTTTCGAGCAGGTCGAGACCGGAAGTGTCCTTGTAGGCATCGAGATAGACCAAGCGCTTGATACCCGCTTGCAGGATCAACTTGCTGCAGTCCTTACAAGGGGAGTGGGTGAGGTACAGGGTGGCCTCTCGGGCGTTGTTGGTGCTTCGGGCCACTTTCATGATCGCGTTGGCTTCGGCGTGAAGAACGTACCAATGCGTGGCACCTTGCACGTCTTCACAATCGTTGGGGAAGCCGGTGGGCGTGCCGTTGTAGCCGTCGCTGATGATCATGCCGTCCTTCACGAGAATGGCACCTACCTGCTTCCTCTTGCAATGGCTGAGCTTGGCCCACTCCAAGGCCATTTTCATGTAGGCCCCGTCATAGCGCGCCTGCTTGGCGGGGTCTGCGTAGGTCAGGGAATCCTTCTGCATGGGGGCGATCGGAACTTCTGCGTTCCATCATCTGATCATCTGATCGCCCGATCATCTGATCGAAAAAGTACCCAGGGCGGGAGTCGAACCCGCACGATTTGCATCACTGGTGTTTGAGACCAGCGCGTCTACCAATTCCGCCACCTGGGTAGGTGAATAGGGCTGCGAAGGTAATTCGGGAATGCCAACGGATGGAACGCTGATAACGCAGATCCTTGTGATGGCCGCAGATCTGAGGAAGTCGAATGGAAAATGGCGGGCATCCGCAGTTCGCGAATGCCCGCCATGGTGCCTTTCAGCCTATTCCTTCACGAAGGACTTGCTGTAAGACTTACCTCTGGCTTGCGCCCGTACCATGTACAAACCCGGGCTGAGTGCTCCTGCATCGAAGGTCTTATCGGCGTTCTTCACTTCTTGCTCCAGCACCAACGCACCTTGGCTGTCGAAGACGGAGATCACGGTCTTCTTTGCCTCAAGAGGAAGTACAATGTGAAGCCGCTCGTTCACTGGGTTGGGGAAGACCTGCATTCCTTGGCGGCCTCGCTGGGTAGCCGAAATGCCAGTGGCAATGCTGGAACAAGGCGAGCCCGTGCCCAGAATGCCCGGCGTGGCTTCCGCAAAAGCGCGGATGCTGTCCGTGCGCTGTTGCAAGTCGTGGACACTTGCGTAGAGGTCGCCGCTCAATGCGCGTGCATACGCATAGGCCACCACGATGTCCTCTTCTTGGCCGGGTGCGAAGGTGAACGGACCCATCGAGGCCATCCCACGCCGATCTTCCGGCGCGTTGCCCGAACTTGTCTCAGTCCAAGGCGGCATCACCTGGCCATTGGTGCCTGCGCCCAGTGGATCGCTATCGCCGGGGAACATGTAGTGGGCATTGGTCGCAGTGCTGTCAGAGCTGTATCCATTGCCGCCGTACGTTAAAGGTGTGCCGTCTTGCCATTGCCCGCGCAGGTATCCATAGTAGGCTTGAGCGCTATCCGGGTCACCGCTCGCACCACCTGCATTGTTGTGATAGAGGAAAATAGCTCATTCCGAGTCGCTCATTGTCGACCACACTATCGTTGAAATCCGTGCCATTATATCCGGGAAGGCTCAGGGTGTCGCTATTATCCGTGCCGTCCGGGTCCATCAACGGTCCTTGGAGGAACACCTCCCCAAAAGCCGGGGGGTAGAGTCCATAGCCGGGGTGGCCATTGGCAGGTTCATCAATACTGTCCCCATTGTACACATAGAACAGGCTTCTGCCCGCATCACAACCTACATAGTCGTAAGAAGCGCCCCCGAGATCGAAGTCGTTCCAAATGCCCATATACGTGTCGTGCAGCGTGTGTGGCCCGCGATTGATAAGGCGGTACCGGATGAAAATGGTTTGATCGATCGATTGGATGTCACTGGCGAACGCGAAGGGCATCATGTGTACCTCCATGCCGATCTGGTCCGCGTTCGGTTGTAGCACGTCGTTGAATAAGGTGAACAAGGCTTGGTCGCCGCTGATACACGGCGCATCACCCTCTTCAGGATTGAAATTGCCATCATTGTTAAAATCGATGTATGGCGCAAGGTTGTATGCTTGGCCTTCGGACACATCGCCATGAGCGGGCCATGAAAAGAAGCTTGTGGGGATAGTATAGCCGGGGTACTCGGTCTGAGCGTCGCAGGTTGGATCGGCCAAGCAGTGGAAGTAGGCGATGTGCCTATCGACATCGCTTTGATCCACCTTCCAAACCTGATCATATTGCGTGGACGTTGTTGGTGTGATACTGGCGTCGGTGCCTAACGGACCCGGGAAGAAGCCAGGACCGTTCTGTTGGAACCGCTCTGCAGCAAGGCGGATGGTTCCTGTCGGATCCAGCCCACCGACCCAAAGGGCGGAAGCGAACAATGGCGAGGGACTGGTATTGCCCGGATTGGCCGGCACATGGAAACCGGGCTGCATTGAGTTGGGGTCACTCAAGCGCCCATTGGATAGAAATCGGGCATGGACATCGTTTACGTCCAGCACGTCCGAGGCATATTGCGCTTGGAGTAAATAGGGGGAGATGATCGCAGTGAAGATCAAGATGGTGTATCCCTGTTTCATGGCAATTGCATTTTTGGGTGCACGTTCGTTGTGGAATAAAACTATGCGCCATGTAGGACAACCGTTGCGACGAAAACAGCAACGGCGGTTCGCGATCGTGCAACGGCTAAGTATGGATCAGAAGATGGGGCGTTAGCGCACGTCAACGCCCTCCTATCGCAATAGGTATAGTTGTTCCAGCTACCTGCGCCCATCAACCAGTCCGCTCAGGCCCGTCCTCCATCGAGATCAGCAGCGCCACGACTGATATGCAATGGAAATGAAAAAGGGGACTTCGCGTTCCGAAGCCCCCTTCTGTTCCAGTCCAGTTCTAAAACTATTCCTTCACAAACGACCGACTGTAGACTTTCCCGCTGCTTTGCACCCTTGCCAAGTAGAGACCTGAGCCAAGCCGTGCTACATCGATGACCTTGTTGCCTCTGTTCACTTCTTGCTTCAGCACCCAAGCGCCTTGGCTATCGAAGATGGATATCGTGCTGCGTGCGACAGAGCTGGGAAGCAGTATATGGAGCCGAGCATCTGCCGGTTTTTGGATACAAACGCAAGCCAAGGTCGTTGCCTCTAAGGGGAGTGATTTCCGTGACCAAACCCTCACAGGAAGACCCCAAGATCCATAGATCGACATCCGATGCCGGGCTGAAAAAAATTCACTCCCACACCGGGCAAGCACCGATCACCGGGGAACCATCGTCATATCGCTATCATGCATACTACACCGTATTTTCTTCTTTCGATCACGGTCGCCCTTGTTTGCGCACCTTTCGCCCTGCAAGGCCAAACCCTCGGCGCGGGCAACCAGTTCAGCGTATTCCTCTGTGCACCCGCGGGCCTCAGTGCCTCCGGTTCGGACTACTACGGGCAGCTCGGCAATAGCACCTCGGGGGACCATAACCTAGCGGTGCCGGTGGCCATGATGGATGAAGTGACGATGGTGAGCGTGCAGCAACAGCAGGCTATGGTACTCGGCACCGATGGCACAGTGTGGACCTGGGGCAAGCGCGTGGGCACGACCGATGTGTTTGACAGCATTCCCTACCATGTGCCCGGATTGAACAATGTGGTCCAGGTGGCCATGGGTTTCGGACACGCGGCGGCCCTGCGGGCTGATAGCACGGTATGGGTCTGGGGCAGCGGCCTCTTCGGTCAGTTGGGCAACGGACAGATGGGGCCGGGCACGGTGACCTTGGCGCCCATACAGGTCCCGGGCCTTGCGGGGGTTACCGCCATCGCCACCGGGGGCTACCATACCCTCGCACTGCTGGCCGATGGGAGCATCCGCTCGTGGGGCCTGAACGCGAACGGGCAGCTGGGTGATGTCACCTTCGAGAACCGGTCCAGTCCGGTGAACGTAGTAGGCCCCGCTGCCACGGCCGTGGTCGCCGGGAACAACCATTCGTTGATGCTGCGCGCCAACGGCAGCATCTGGGCCTGGGGTGGCAACGGCGAGGGTGAATTGGGCGACGGCACCAACGTGGACAAGTCCGGCCCGGTACCCTCCTTGGCCACCAGCGGTTTCACGAGCGTGAAAGCTGGCGTGTTCCATTCCTTGGCGCTGAAGGACGATGGTACCGCATGGGCTTGGGGGTACAACCTCTACGGCCGCTTGGGCGATGGCACCCAGACGAACCGGTTGAGCCCTGTGCAGATCACCGCGCTCAGCAATGTGGTGGAGCTCTGCGGCGGTGCCGGGCACAGCCTTGCCCGCACCGGGGATGGCGGGATCTGGGCCTGGGGGAACAACGAATGGGGGCAGCTCTCCATCGGGACGAACACGAACTCATGGGTGCCGGTGCGGGTGCAGTTGGATTGCGGCTTTGCCGCGATCTCAGAGCCGGTTGATGTGCAGTCCTTGACGGTTCAGCCGAATCCGTTCCGTTCCAGTGTGGTGGTGTATTCGCCCTCGTTCTCCAAGGGAGGCACCTTCACCCTGTTTGATGCCTGCGGAAGAGCGGTGATCCCGACCACACGCTTCGCCAGTGATCCATTGACCATTCAGCGCGGTGGATTGCCGGCGGGAACCTACATCCTTCAGATGCAGCACGCGGATGGTAGTCGGCAGACGGTGCGGTTGATGGCGGAGTAGGGAGGGAGTGACGGAGGTAGAACGCAGCCCTTCGAAGCTGTCCTACAACTTCCGCAACAGCCCGCGCATATCCACCTTCCCGCTCACGATGCTTCCTAGCTCGCTGATCGCCACGCGCTCTTGCTGCATGGTGTCGCGGTCGCGGATGGTCACCTTATCATCGGTGAGGGAATCGTGGTCCACCGTGATGCAATAGGGCGTGCCGATGGCGTCCTGACGGCGGTAGCGCTTGCCGATACTGTCCTTCTCGTCGTACTGGCAGGCATGGTCCAGCTTCAGGCTGTCGATGATCGCACGTGCCTTCTCCGGCAGGCCATCCTTCTTGATCAGCGGTAGCACGGCGACCTTCACCGGTGCCAATGGCGCGGGAATGCGGAGCACTTCACGCACTTCGCCGCTCTCCAACTTCTCTTCATCGTAGGCGGCGCTCAGTACGGCCAGGAACAAACGGTCCAGGCCGATGGAGGTTTCCACCACGTAGGGTATGTAGCTCTCGTTGGTCTCGGTATCGAAGTAGCGCAGCTTCTTGCCGCTGAATTCCTCGTGTTGCTTCAGGTCGAAATCGGTCCGGCTGTGGATGCCTTCGAGCTCCTTGAAGCCCATGGGGAACTTGAACTCGATATCGCATGCGGCATTGGCATAGTGCGCCAACTTGATGTGGTCGTGGAAGCGGTAATTCTCTTCCGGCAGGCCCAGCGCCTTGTGCCACGCGATGCGCTTCGCCTTCCAGGTCTCGTACCATTCCATTTCAGTGCCCGGCTTTACAAAGAACTGCAGCTCCATCTGCTCGAATTCGCGCATGCGGAACACGAACTGCCGCGCGACGATCTCGTTGCGGAACGCTTTGCCGGTCTGTGCGATGCCGAAGGGGATCTTCATCCGTGCGCTCTTCTGCACGTTGAGAAAGTTCACGAAGATGCCCTGCGCTGTTTCGGGCCGCAGATAGATGGTGCTGCTTTCGCCGCTCACGCTGCCGAGCTCGGTGCCGAACATCAGGTTGAACTGGCGCACCTCGGTCCAGTTGGCGGTGCCACTGATCGGGCACTTGATCTCTTCATCAATGATCAGCTGACGCACAGCTTCCAGATCGTTGGCATCGAGTGCGGCCTTCATCCGTTCTTCCACGGCATCGATGCGCTCCTGTGCGCGCTTCACGTTGGGGTTGGTGGCGCGGAACTGCACTTCGTCAAATCCTTCGGCGAAGCGCTTCTTTCCCTTCTCCACCTCCTTCTCGATCTTGGCCTCGTACTTCCCGACATGCTCTTCCAGCAGCACGTCGGCGCGGTAGCGCTTCTTGCTGTCCTTGTTGTCGATCAAGGGGTCGTTGAAGGCGTCCACGTGGCCACTGGCCTTCCACACGGTGGGGTGCATGAAGATGGCGGCGTCCAGGCCCACGATGTTCTCGTTGAGCTTGGTCATGGCTTCCCACCAGTAGCGGCGGAGGTTGTTCTTCAGTTCCACACCGTAGGGGCCATAGTCGTAGGTGGCACTGAGGCCATCGTAGATCTCGCTACTTTGAAAAACAAAACCATACTCCTTGGCATGGCCGATAAGGGTCTTGAGGCGGTCTTCTTGATTGCTCATGCTTGTTGGCGTCTTACGTCTTGGAATGCTTTGACGTGGCGCGGCGGCAAAGATGGCAGCTTCGTGGGGATTAACCGCAACGGAAGGATTAACCGCCAAGCATGCCTTCGGCAGCCAGGGACGCTAAGAACGCAAGGAAGAAAGTTGGCCGGAGGTATCGCTTTGGTTTAACCGCAACGGACGCAACGAGCGCAACGGAATGCAGTTTCGGACGCAAGGGTCACAGATGTTACGCAGTGCGGGAGAGTCAAGGCCAAATGCCCTTCACTATCTTTGCAGAACTAATGAAACAGGAGACCTTCGAGGTTGACGTTGCAAGCAAAGAAGCCAAGGCGCTCTTGAAGCAGCTTGAGGCTTTGGGTGTCATTTCGCTTCGGCCCAAGAAAGTGCGCAGCTTGGCAGAGGTAATGGCGGATATCCGAGCCAAGGTGAAGGAGCCGCTTACACAGGACGAAGTGATGGCCGAGATCAAGGCGGCGCGTCGATCAAGAAACCGCCATGCCGCCGCGAAAAAGCCACAGGCTCGTCGTTGATACCAACGTCTGGGTGAGCTACTTGCTCACGCGATCATTCGCAAGACTGAACACGCTGCTTGCACGACCGCAGTATGTTCTGCTTTATTCCGAGGCCATGCTCGATGAACTAATGAACGTGATCGAAAGACCGCGGATACGGAAGCAGATCGCGATTGATGATGCCGCAGAATTGTTGCGGACCATTGAACTGCATGGTCATCAAGTTCACGTCACATCCCGTATCCAACTTTGCCGCGACCCCGATGATGACAAGGTGTTGGAACTTCGCTTGGATGGTGCGGCCCACCTCCTCGTTTCCGGAGATTAGGACCTATTGAGCATGCAGGAATTCAAAGGCACGAAGATCATTTCACCAGGTGAATTCATTCGGTGGAAACCATGACCGAACCGCAAGAAATTCGATTTGTGTCGATGAATGTGCATTGTGCATTTCTCCGCGCCTCTGCGCCCCTGGCTGCCGAAAGGCACGCTCTGCGACCTATCGCATTCACCTTCTCATGATCGAACACCGCGGTACCCTCATCAGCGAAGAACTTTTCGAAAAGCGTTTCGTCTGCGACCTCAGTGCGTGCAAAGGCGCGTGCTGCGAGGTGGGCGATAGCGGCGCGCCATTGGAACCCGACGAGGCGAAGCTGATCGAGAAGCACTACGCAGCCATTGAGCCGTACATGACCGCCCGTGGCAAGCAGTCGGTGAAGGACCAAGGCTACACCAGCGTGGTGGACATCGATGGTGAACTGGTCACGCCGATCGTGCAGGAGTATGCCGAGTGCGTGTACGCGAAGAAGGATGAAAAAGGCATTTGGAAGTGCGGCATCGAGCAGGCTTTCCACGACGGCAAGATCCCGTTCAACAAGCCCAAGAGCTGCCACCTGTATCCCATCCGGGTCACCAAGTTGAAGTACCACGATGCGCTCAACTACCACCAGTGGGACATCTGCGCACCGGCCTGTGAGTTCGGTGCCAAGCTCGGTGTGCCGGTGTTCCGTTTCCTGAAGGAATCGCTGACGCGCGTTTATGGCGCGGACTGGTATGAGGAGCTGGAGGTGATCTATGGGGAATGGCTGAAGCAACAGAGTTCACCACAGAGCCACGGAGAGCACAGAGAGATGTGATCGGAGGATGGTGATCAGTGATCGGAAGGACGCTTCATGGTACGACCGGAGCACTGCTCCCACCTCCGCACTCGCTGGCTTAGCCCCAGCGCGTGCAGAGGGAATGGAGCAGGTCCTTTGGTATTGATCGGGCATGGTTTACCGACCTTGATGGCGTCCCGTTCTGTAGGGGGCTACCTTTGCCGGGCACACCCATGAAGGAGCTCAAAGACCTCTGGAAGACATACTCCCACTACTTCCTGGACTTCTGGCAGTACTTGGTGATCATCGTGGTCTTCATCATCGGCGCCATCATTTTCCTATAGGACCGGTCTCTGGTCCGATCCTCATCCGGCCTTTGTTCCGATCAATGACCGCGCCGCATGCCGACCCATCGCGAAGCAGGCCTGTAGCAGAAAGCCACCGGTGGGCGCGTCCCAGTCCACCATTTCGCCAATGGTGAAGAGGTGCGGATGCCGCTTCAGCGAAAAGTCCGGGTTCAACGCTTCCACGGGGATGCCGCCCACCGTGGAGATGGCCTCACCGATGGGCCGGAGCCCCGTCACCGGAATGCGCAGGTCCTTCACACTTTCCACGAAGCGTTCGGCTGAACCGGACACTTCCTTCGGCGTGAAGGCTTTCATCAACGCGACCTGCGTACGGTTGAGGTGTATGGCCGAGGCGAAGTTCTTCGGAGCCTTGTCGCCGATGCGCTTGACCAACCGCTCGTGCGTGCTGTCCGGTTTGAGGTCGAGGTGAAGTTCCGTTGCTCCCTCGCGCACCGCCGGCACTACTGGATAAATGGCGTTTCCTTCCACACCATGCCTGGTGATGGTGACCTCGCCCCATGCGCTCTTTGGGCCGGCGGAAACGCGGATGTTCTTCAGCGGCTTGCCTTCATGCGCATGGATGAGGTCCGCAGGCCATTCAACCTCAACGCCGCAGTTGGAAGCTTGGAACGCATGCGCCTCCACCCCGATCGTGGCGAACAACGGCGGCCAGATGCCCGTGGAACCGGTGACCGGCCAGGACGCGCCGCCGAGCGCGAAGATCACGCGGTCGGCTTGCAGCGTGATCGGTCCGTCGCGGTTCTCCACTTGCACCCGGCCTTCGCCATCGAAGCCGGTGAACGCATGCTCCGTGTGGATCTGCACACCGGCTTGGATCAGCCGCTCGCGGATCTGCGCCAGCACGTCGATCGGCTTGATGCCTTTTTTCGGAAAGACCCGGCCACTGGTGCCGATAAAGGTTTCCACGCCCAGCCTCACTAACCATTCCCGCAGTTGCGCAGGACCGAAAGCTTGGAGCGCTTCATCGAGGAAACCCGCAGGTGCATACAGGCGGAGCAGGTCATCGCCCTCGAGTTCGTTGGTCAGGTTGAAGCCGCCCTGCCCGGCCACCAAGAACTTGCGCCCGATCTGCTTGCCATGTTCGCAGAGGTCCACCTCGGCATGCGGCGCGAGGGTGTCCGCGGCCATCAGCCCGGCGGGGCCGCCACCGATGATCGCTATGCGCAGACGACGGGACATGCTGCAAAGGAGGTGAACATTGCGGAAGGTCGGGCGAGATCGGCATCCGTCCATCGAACAGCTCGGATCTCCCACCTCAGAAATTATGAACCGGATTTGGAAATAATGGGAATAATGCCCTGCTTAGCATTTGCCAAATCCATCCGTAATGTCTATCCCCCCCCCCCGGAATTTAGTCGCGATCCTGTCCCACTGCTTTCGTTACGGTAAGGACGGTAGCGTTCTGCGCCGGATCGCGCTGCCGATCTTGGTTCTTCTATGCAGTACTGCGATGGCCGCCGACTCCTTGGTCGTCTCCATGCAGGTGAGCAACTACAACGGGTTTGAAGTGAGCTGCTTTGGGGAAAAGGACGGATGGATCGACCTGACCGTGACCGGGGGTGCAGCGCCCTACACCTACAAGTGGAGCAATGGCCCCACCACGCAGGACGTGGAGGAACTTGCAGCCGGTTACTACAAGGTGGACGTGATCGATGCCGATGGCCTGCATGCGGTAGGGGAGGTCACTTTGGACCAGCCGCTGTCCATGAAGCTGGACGTGGACGTCTACGAATATTCGAACGGATACAACATCAGTTGCTATAGCTGCAGCAACGGCAACGCCTCCGTGATGGTGCTGGGAGGTGCGCCACCCTTCACGACCACATGGAGCGACGGCCCAACAGGGGCCGACCGGTACAACCTGGCTGCCAAGGATTACAAGATCACTACGGCCGATGCCAACGGTTGCGAAGGCACCTCCGCCACCATCTACCTGCGTGGGCCCGACCGCAGCGATTGGAGCATGAGCGGGAACCCCGGCACCACGCCCGGTCCGCAATACATCGGTACGCCGGACAATAAGGATGTGGTGTTCAAAAGCAATGGACAAGAACGATTGCGGCTCAAGGGAAACGGCGCAATATCCCTTTGGGGGGCAGATACTACCGTGGGGCCGCTATATCGGGATCTCGACGGGAGCCTCAAGGTCGGTGGTGGACCCGTTGTTTTAGGTGGGGGCGGACTATGCTTCCTGTTGAATTCCATGCCGTATTGGCAAACCCGCGGCAACGATTTCACCGAACTCTGCCCGAATGAGCCGCGGCCTGTGCTGGGCACCTTGAGCAACGACAACCTGCCGATCTACACCAACGCATTGGAGCGGATGCGGATCACCACGGCGGGGCGCGTGGGAATTGGTACGGGTGCCCCGGCCCAACAATTAGATGTGGCCACCTCGGATGTGAGCGGCGGGATGAACCTCACCAACACCCGCAGTGATGCCAATGCCCATACGGAGATCCGCTTTATGAAAGGAACTGATCAACGATGGGGCTTGGGATGCGACTTTGGGGCGAATGGCGGTCAGGATTTTTTCCTGTGGGACGAGTGGGCCCATTCAAGGCGTTTGGCCGTGGACGGGAATGGGCGGGTACTGATAGGTGGAGATGTCGTTCCGGGGCCTGACCTGTTCTATAAGCTCTATGTGGAAGGCGGTATTGCCACCCGCGACGTGAAAGTGACGGTACAACCTTTTCCGGACTACGTCTTTGCCCCGAACTATGCCTTGATGCCCCTTGCGGAACTAGAAAGGTTCTTAAAGACCGAACATCACTTACCCGGTTTTGCGAGCGCGGCCGAAGTGGATGCCGCAGGGGGCTTTGAGGTGGGCGACATGGCCACGAGGCTGTTGAAGTTGGCCGAGGAACAAAGCCTTTACATCCTCCAGTTGAATAAGGAGATGGAGGAGTTGAGGGCACGCGTAGCAGAACTTGAAACCCGGCATTAAGACAGCGAAATGGCCCGCTTCAACGTCTTCTTGATTTGCCTGCTCTGCTGCGCACAGATGGTCCATGCCCAATACATCACCCTGCAAGGCGATCAGTTCATCGATGAGAACGGTGCGCCCTTCTACCCCGTAATGATGAGCTACTACGTGGACTTTTATTCGCCCAATGCCCCGTTGCCTGAGCATCCTTCACAGGCGGAGATGGCCACGGTGGACTTTGGGCGTTATGTGTTCTACACAGCAGCCATGTCGCCCCCAGGGTATGATGCCTTGCCAAGCCAAGGTGCATTGAGCATCCTGCAGGACCTGAATGAGATGAAGGCGGACGGATTCAATACCGTGAGGCTCATCAACTTTTTCGAGAAAAAAGCCGACCAGAACGGCTTCACCATGAAGATAAACCTTTACCCCGTGCCGGACGGCAACCGGCACGTAAGCATGGATCCGCCCTATTCCGCGGACCCCGCGGTGAACCCGGTGTCGGCCAAGTATTTCGAGATGATCCTTCAAGTATGCAATATGGCGAACACCCTGGGCATGAAGGTGAGCATCGAACCCCTGATCGGAGATGCGATGGTGGCCGCGAGTGTCGGGGATGCCATCAACAACGACCGCTTGGCCTTCCTGCAGGCATTCGCCGCATTCATTCATGCCAATGAGGTACACAACCTGATCGCCTATGAGTTCTTCGGTGAACCCACCATGGCCTCCATCTGGATCGATGCGTTAAGGACCAAGCACGAGCTCTGCGAGCTGGTCACTTCGTGGAATACAACGGTGAAGGAGGCCGATCCGGACCACCTGACCTGTGTGGGTGGAGGCTACTACCAGGACGTCTTCCGCAATGGATGGGACCCCATGGTCTTTCCGGTCGACTTTGTCTCCATCCACTGGTATCCCGGGCCTGACGTGTACGAAGATGTGGCCACCTACAAACAGAGCATGACCGAGCGCTACTTGAATCAATTCCGGTATTACGATAAATATCTTAAAAAGCCCTACTTGCTGGACGAGACCGGATTCGCGGGCGAAAACCCCTTCGATCCCCCCGGCTATACCACACCCAATCCCTACCTGCACTATCCTTTGGCCTGCTGGGGCGATGAACAAGACCAACAGGATTTCGTGGTGAACACTTACGCGCCCATCCGCGACAGCCGTTGCGCGGGCTATTCCTGGTGGATCTTTCACAACCAGTGGGGGAACGACCCCAATGCCAATAACACAAACCCTATGGATCCCAGCTATAGTTCACTTGCAGATCACAAGGAGCGCTTCTTCGGCCTGCTGCGCTTTGGCGGGGCGGACCCCAACCCCGCACCTGGCCAAACGGGTTGGGAAGGCTCCCGCAAGCTGGTGGCAAGCACCTTCGCAAGCTATGCCGCCAACCCTCCGGCACCCGCTCCCATGGCCCCCGTGCCCGCCACGCTGGACATGAACGACCGCTACTTCAACCCCTATATGCACCCGGTGAACAACACCACCTACAATGGAGACGGAGGGAGCACCCCGTGGACCTACGGCACACTTACGGGTCAAGTGGTGGATCAGTTCAGCCATGCCATCGCAGGGGCGGTGTTGTTAGGTGGGGCGGTTGTGGCTCCGGCAAAACCTCTCCAGAATCGCCCAGATCCCATCTACTACAACTATTCCACGGTTACGGACGATGATGGATATTTTGAGATCCGGGGAAAGGATCCGTTTCCCTCCATTAATGAACGAGTGGAATCTCAAACGGAGGACCCCAATAATACTAAAGACGGCACCATCCAAACCTTGGAAGTAGGTGCTTATGCCTCGCGCTGGACGGGTTCTGGCTGGGCGGGGGAACCCGGCAGTGATGCCTTCCAAGCCAACCGCACTTACATCTTATACTCCTTGCAATACCGCTATGATGAGGTGCTGGACGATATCATTATCCCGATCGGCACTGCAGAAGACCACGATGGCTTGTCTACTTTGACCACAGAGGATGTAACGATCGCAGGAACATCCGAATTGAAAGCGCGTTACGAGGTTCACCTAAAGCCCGGTTTTCATGCCACAACGAGCAGTGAATGCCACATCTACACCGCGCCGCTCAATCTGAGCTGTGATGAGGTCAGCGAGGCACAGCTCCGTTCCGTGGAGCAAACTGGTCAAGGCAATAGTAACTCCTACAATTCGCCGCGCACCGACCAGGAAGAGGTGGAACTGAACTTTCATTTTGAGGAACCATCTTTCAAGTTGGAGGTTTTCCCGAACCCGACAAGCGACGAAGTACGGGTCCAACTTTCCGGGTCAGGGCTTGAACGCGGGGAGCTGTGGGAACTTATCTTGTTGAATAGCGAAGGTCAGGAGGTTCTCAAACGAACCTTCGGTGGAAGCAACTGCACGTTGCACATGGCCTCATTGGCTTCCGGGGCATATACAGTAGTGGCACGATCGCCCGGTCGTGCCTTGCAACAACGGATCGTTAAACCCTGAAGATCATGCGAAGCATCCTTTTCCTTGTACTCTGTTCCTTCAACTTGATGCTTACTGCGCAAACGTGGCAATGGTCCCAGCAGATCGGTGGCCCAGGTGATGAAACCGCCGTCATTGCAGGGGTTGATGCCGCCGGGGCTGTCTATGTCCATGGCCGTTACGATAGCCATTGGAACAGTGAGGCTTTCGGGCTTTACATTGGGCAGGATACCCTGCACGTGGCCAACCACAGCACCTATTTGGCCAAGTTCGGTGCTGATGGAACGCTCCAATGGATGCGGAGTTGCACGAGCATTATCGGAATCGAAATCAATAATGCGTTCGTGGATACCGTTTCTCAACGGCTATATGTTGTCGGAGGATATGTAAATTCGTGCATGCTCGACACCACCCCGCTTTCCACGGGTTCCAATGTCGCTTCTTTCCTTTCCCAATGGGACTTAGACGGGCATTGCCTCTGGGCTCGCAACGTGGCCTACAGCGGATTCGACGATCAGCGCAGTTGCGATATTGGGGCCGTAACAGTGGACTACGAGGACCGAATAATTGTAGGCGGCCACACAGCTTCCCTTGCTCTAAATCATTTGGCCGAAAGAGAGGTTCCACCTGGAACCTACGTCTCAGCATACAACTCTGCAGGCGACACCCTCTGGACACGGATGGTGGCCACCTATGATGGCACATCGCGTATGCTGGACCCGTTGGAGATGCATACGTGGGATGGACATGTTCTCGTGTACAATGCGTTGTACATGGATAACACCACGGATACCCTGCTGATCGCTGATAGCGTGATAACGGGATACAGTGGTGGTGGTTACGGCCTTTTCAGGATGAATTCAAATAACGGCGACTTGGATTGGTTCACAACAGATGGATGGCCACAAGGCCCTGCGGATAGGCGGCTTCCGCATCGCCTTGCTCTGAATGACGAAGGAGATGCGTTTATCGCTGGAAGCTACGGAATAGCGTTTTTCGGCACGGATACATTGGACGCTCCGGGGCAAAGTGCTGGCGGGTTCATTGCGAGGTACGACACCTTGGGGTCTCTTCTTTGGGTCCGAGGCTATGAGGCGATCAGCGGGTCTGTAGGCTTCTCGGCCATTGCCAGGCCTTCGGGCGGTGGACTTCAGATAGTCGGTTCAATGGTTGGCACGGTCAATTGGGATGGCATCGCGCAATCTTCGGATACACGTGATCTACTACTTGCGGCATTTTCGGGAACAGGGGAATGCATGGGTATTGAAAGCGATATAGGTCCGTCCACTGGAGTATCGATCTGCCCGGCACCCGATGCCCTGTACGTCACAGGCATTTTCCCGCCATACACGCCCCCCATTCCGCCGTTCCTGCCGATCACTATTGGAAGCTCCACTTACAACACCTTCGGCTGGTCGGATGCCTTCTTGGCCAAGCATTCCTTGGCCGTGGGGGTCGGCATTCCGTCGTATCGCTCGGTGCATGCAGATGGTCTGTACATCTATGCCAACCCCAACCGGGGCAGCTTCCAAGTGCAACTGCCCGATGCCTTCGCGCACTCCCGCGATCTGGTGATGCACGTGTACGACAGCACCGGGCGGATGGTGCTCGAGCAGCCATTGGATAGGAGCGGCGAGCCGGCGCACATGGATGTGTTCGACGCGGTGCCGGGGCTTTACAACGTTACCCTCACCGATGGCCATAGCACGTGCAGCGGGAGCATGGTGGTGGAGTAGGCCTCCCCGCTCAATGCATTCTTTTGCCGGAACTGACCACTGAATCACCCCCGCCCCCTCCTTGAAAGAAGGAGGGGAGACGACTCTTTGGTATCGATCGTTCGGAACATCTTAAGGTTTCCCTTGCTCCTGTTGCAAGCCGTTTACTTCAGCATGGCCACTTTTGCACGCTCCATGGCTTTTCGTCCCCGGTTCATACTGCCGATCTTTCTTTCCATCGCCTATTGCGGAACGGCAAAAGCCCAAGTGGTGAACATCGAAGGGCGCCGCTTCATGAATGATTCCGTGCCTTGGACGGGCTTCGTGAATTTCCGCTTCAATGTGGCCGAGAGCGGGCAGCGCTCTTTGAACGTCGGCTTGAACGGTGCGGTCCAGCACATCGAAGGGCGGAGCCGGTACATGTTCATCAACGACATTTCCTTCAGCCAGGTGGAAGCGAACGAGTTCCTGAATACCGGTTTCCAGCACTTGCGCTACAACTACCGCGTGGACTCCACGTGGACCGGCGAGGCCTTCGCCCAATCGCAGTACAACAAGCCGCTACGCTTGGACCTGCGCCTGATGATCGGTGCCGGCCCGCGCTTCACCGCCGTGGACAATGCCAAGATGCGGGTGAACCTCGGCACGGCGGTGATGCTGGAACGGGAGGATGTCTCGGACGGTCCCATCACCACCCTGGGGCGCAGCAGCAGCTACGTTTCGGCGACGCTCAAATTCACCGGCATGGCCGGCCTCACCACCGTTGTCTACTACCAGCCTAGGCTCTTCGACGCCAGCGACCACCGCATCGCCGTGGAGGGCGGCTTGTTCATCAACGTCACCAAGCACATGACCCTGGAGAGCCGCTTGAACCTGTTGAAGGACAGCGCGCAGCCGGAAGGTGTGCCCTCGCTCACCTACAGTTGGAACAATTTGTTCGGGTACCGGTTCTGAACGGCGTTCGTATGGGCGGAAGATCTTCCGCCCTTACTTGAACGCCGCCAACCCGGTCACCTCGTGGCCGGTGATCAACAGGTGGATGTCGTGCGTGCCTTCATAGGTCACCACGCTTTCGAGGTTCATCATGTGGCGCATGATGGGATACTCGTTGGTGATGCCCATGCCGCCGAGGATCTGCCGCGCTTCGCGGGCCACGGTGAGGGCCAAATGCACGTTGTTGCGCTTGGCCATGCTGATCTGCGCGGTGGTGGCGCGGTTCTCGTTCTTCAGCACGCCTAAGCGCCAGGTGAGCAGTTGGGCCTTGGTGATCTCGGTGATCATTTCGGCGAGCTTCTTCTGCGTGAGCTGGAACTGCCCGATCGGCTTGCCGAACTGGATGCGCTCCTTGCTGTAGCGCAACGCGGTGTCATAGCATTCCATGGCCACGCCGAGGGTGCCCCAGGAGATGCCGTACCGCGCGCTGTCCAAGCAGCCGAGGGGTGCGCCGAGCCCGCTCTTGTTGGGCAGCAGGTTGGCTTTGGGCACTTTCACATTGTCGAACACGAGCTCGCCGGTGGGGCTGGCGCGAAGGGAGAGTTTGCCGTGCGTGGTGGGGGTGGTGAAGCCTTCCATGCCGCGCTCCACCACGAGGCCATGGATGCGGCCCTCGGTGTTCTCTGCCTTGGCCCACACCACCGCGATGTCCGCGATGGGGCTGTTGCTGATCCACATCTTGGCGCCGTTCAGCAGGTAGTGGTCGCCCTTGTCCTGAAAGGTGGTGACCATGCCGCCGGGGTTGCTGCCGTGGTCCGGCTCGGTGAGGCCGAAGCAGCCGATCATCTCGCCGGCGGCGAGTTTGGGCAGCCACTTCATGCGCTGCTCCTCGTTGCCGTATTTCCAGATCGGGTACATCACCAAGCTGCCTTGTACGCTGCAGAGGCTGCGCAGGCCGCTGTCCACGCGCTCGATCTCCTGCATGATCAGGCCGTAGCTGATCTGGTCCAGGCCCATGCCGCCGTACTCGGTGGGGATGTTCGGGCCGAACGCCCCGATCTCCGCCAGCCCGGGAATGATCTCCGGGTGGAACTCGGCCTTCTCGAAGCTCTCCTCGATGATCGGCTTGATGTGCTTGCTGACGTGCTTCCGCGTGGTGTCGCGGATCAGCTTGTGCTCTTCGGTGAGCAGCTCGTCCATCAAGTAATGGTCGTGGGCTTGGTAAAGATCGGTGGTGGTCCGCGCTGCGGCTTTGGCTTTGGTGCTCATGGGAGTGAGAGGGCGAATAGCGACTGGTGACTGGCGAATAGTGACTGGTGACTGGTGACTGACAACTGACAACTGACAACTGACAACTGACAACTGACAACTGACAACTGACAACTGACAACTGACAACTGACAACTGAAGGTCGGAAGCGGCCGCGAATTTAGGCATCCGCTTGCTGGTGCGGTCCGGGATTACTTTCGCGGCGCAATGGACCAAGTACGGGCGGTGGACGCCTTGAGTTCCGGTTGGTTGGCGGGCGTTCTGCTGTTGGCCTTGGGCATTATAGCCTGGGTGAACATGGTCTCGCCCAAGCAGTGGACGGTCCTCGGGCGTTCCTTCGGGGCGCTGAGGCTGGGGAGGCATCGCCTGCGGGAGGACCTGGACCTCCGGGACCGGTCGTTGACCGGCCTGGTGGTGCTGTCCACCTTAGTGATCGCAATGTTCGCTTATCAGGTCCTGCTGTTTCATGGTTGGATACACTCTGGGATCATGGAATTCAGTCGGATCCTTCTGGTGGTGGCGGCGGTGATCGTGGCACAGGTGGTGATGGTGCGGATGATCGCGGTACTCCCGGCCACCGACGGCGGCACGGAGGAATACCTCTACACGGTGATCGTAATGCACGTGGTGCTGGGCTTGTTGCTCCTGCCGGTGGTCACCTTGATGTCATTCCCCGGGCAGGTGGCCTGGCGGGAATGGGCATGGATCCTCGGAGTGGCCATCATCACCGCGACCATCCTCTTCCGTTGGGTCCGTGCGACCACCATCGGGTTGGGCAACGAGGTACCCCTGCGATATATTTTCATCTACCTTTGCGCCTTCGAAATCCTGCCGGTCGCGCTCGCGCTTGAACATGCCCGACAGTTCGTTCCCCCTTCGCACACCCTCTAAGCAGCGCGGAACTTGAAGATCAAGACCATTCTCGTCACGCAGCCGGCGCCCACCGACGAGCGTTCGCCCTACTTTGCCTTGGCGAAGAAGTTCGGCCTGAAGATCGACTTCAAGCCGTTCATCAAGATCGAGGCGGTACCCGGTCAGGAGTTCCGGCAGGAGCGCATCACCGTGCTGGACCATAGCGCCATCGTGCTTACCAGCCGTAATGCGGTGGACCATTTCTTCCGCATGTGCAAGGAGCTCCGCCTCACGGTGCCCGAGTCCATGAAGTACTTCTGCGTCTCGGAAAGCGTGGCCTACTACGTGCAGAAGTACATCGTATACCGCAAGCGGAAGGTCTTCATCGGGAGGCTGACCTTCAGCGACCTGATGGACGTGATCAAAAAGCATAAAGGCGAGAAGTTCCTCGTTCCCGGCTCCGACATCCAGAAGCCGGAGATCCCCAAGTTGCTGGACAAGGCCGGCGTGGACTATACCAACGCAGTGTTCTACCGCACCGTGGCCAGCGACCTCAGCGACATGCGCAACGTGCATTACGACATGCTGGTGTTCTTCAGCCCCGGCGGCATCGAAAGCCTGCGGAAGAACTTTCCGGACTACGAGCAGAAAGACACGGTGATGGCCGCCTTCGGCCCCACCACGTCCAAGGCGGTGCGGGAGGCCGGGCTCCGGTTGGACATCGAGGCACCGCTTCCGGAGGCACCTTCCATGACCGGCGCCATTGAACTGTACCTGAAGCACGGCATCAAGGCCGAGGCCAAGACCGCCAAAGTGGAGGCCAAGCGGGCCGCTCCGGCGAAGAAGGCCGCGAAGAAGGCCGCGAAGAAGAAAACGGCTAAACCTGCCCCGGCAGGCAAGCCCGCCGCAAAGAAGGCAGCCGCCAAGTCCGCCAAGGAAGGCAAGAAGTGACGCGGGGCACCATGACCGGTCCCGGCCACACCGCCAAAGTTGATCGGCCACATGCCCCAGCGCGCCTCATTCCGCAAGCACGAACGCCTTACCGGTCGCGACCGTTTGAAATTAGTGGCCACTACCGGCAAGGTGGTCAAGGTCCATCCCTTCCGGCTGGTGGGCCTGTTGATGCCATTGGACACCATCGCCCCGGCGCAGGTGGCCTTCGCCATCCCCAAGCGGCATGTGAAATTGGCCGTGGACCGCAACCGTCAGCGCCGGCTCATGCGCGAGGCTTACCGGCTCAACAAGCATACTTGGTACGAGCAGCTGACCGCCAAGAACAGCCAGTGCGCATGGCTTTTGATCTTTCAAGGGAACAGCCCGCTGCCTTGGGAGGAGACCCGGGAGAAAATAACGCGCATCTTCGACCGTTGGACACAGGAACATGTCGGCGCTGATCGGTAAGTTTTTCATCGCGCTCATCCGCCTCTACCAAGGAATGATCTCCCCGTTGCTTCCCGGTTCGTGCCGCTACACGCCCACCTGCTCCGAATACGGGGTGCAGGCACTGCGCAAGCACGGGCCGTGGCATGGCGGCCTGCTTACGTTGAAGCGCTTCCTATCTTGCAATCCGTGGGGAGGCCACGGCCACGACCCCGTTCCCTGATAACGATACCGCACATGAAGAACCCGTTCAATTCCTGGAAGAACCCCGCCATCATACTGGCCGTCTCAGCGGGCGGGGCGTTCACCATCGCCGCGGGTGACAACTACTTCGAGGTGGGCAAGAACCTGGAGATCTTCAATGAGCTCTACAAGAACATCAACATCTATTACGTGGACGATGTCAACCCCGGCGAGCTGATCGATACGGGGATCGACGCGATGCTCGAAAGCCTCGACCCCTACACCCAGTACATCGCCGAGAGCGACATGGAGGATTACCGCATCATGACCACCGGGCAGTACGGCGGCATCGGGGCCATGATCCGCAAGAAGGACGACGGGGTGATGGTGAGCGAACCCTACGAGGGCTACCCGGCGATGACCAACGGCATCAAGGCCGGCGACCTGATCCTGAACGTGGACGGGCGCGATACCAAGGGCATGGACACCGATGAGGTGAGCAAGCTGCTGAAGGGACAGGCCGGCACGAAGGTGAACATCGTCACCAGCCGCGATGGGCAGGCACCGGAGGACCATTCGTTGACGCGGGAGGAGATCGAAGATCCCGGACGTGCCATACAGTGGCATTATAGACCAAGGGAACAAGGTGGGCTACATCAAGCTCAACAGCTTTACCCAGACCGCCGGGCAGGAGGTCCGCAAAGCGTTCACCGAGCTCAAGGAGCAAGGCGCCCAAAAGATGGTGCTGGACCTTCGCGGCAATGGCGGTGGGCTGCTCCGCGAAGCGATCAACATCGTGAACATCTGGGTGCCCAAGGGACTGACCGTGGTGGAGACCAAGGGCAAGATCTCCGAGTGGGACAAGACCTACAAGACCTTGAGCGAACCCTTGGACATGGTGATGCCCTTGGTGGTCCTGGTGGATACCGGCTCGGCTTCCGCCAGCGAGATCGTGACCGGGGCGCTGCAGGACCTGGACCGCGCCGTGATCGTGGGCCATCGCACCTATGGGAAAGGCCTCGTGCAACAGACGCGCGACCTGTTCTACAACAGCAAGCTGAAAGTGACCGTGGCCAAGTACTACATCCCCAGCGGCCGTTGCATCCAGAAGGTCGACTATGCCCACCACGACAAGGAGGGCAAGGCGGTCATCAAGGCCGATTCCACCATCCGTGCGTTCAAGACCGCCGATGGACGGCCGGTGTATGACGGGCGCGGCATCGCGCCGGACATCGCCGTGGAGCAGCCCATGCTGCCCAAGATCGTGGGCGGGCTTTATCAGGCGGACCTCTTCTTCGACTTCGCCAACCAGTACCAGTGGACGCATGATTCCATCCCACCGCCGGAGCAGTTCACCATCACCGAGGACATCTACCAGCAGTTCCTCACCTTCGTGAAGGACAAGAAATTCGAGTACCACACCGAGAGCTTGGACGATCTGGACAAGCTGGTGGCGAATGCCAAGAAGGAGCGGTACTACGAGCATTCCAAGGACGCCATCGATGCGTTGCGCACCCAGCTGAACCCGGACCGGGCCGAAGAGCTCGAGCGGTTCCGGCCGGAGATCGAGGAGGTGCTCAAGAGTGAACTGGTGGGCCGTTACTACTACCAGACCGGTCGTGCCAAAGCGATGCTGGGCTCCGACCCTGCGGTGAAAGAGGCGCTCACCGTGATCAACGGCCCCGCGTACAAGGAAGTACTGGCCGGCACCTACAAGGCGAACTAGGAACGGCACTCCCGCGCAATGGCCGAGCAAGCGATGCGCATTCCCGGCACGGTCGGCTCCGGGGTCCATCGGCGCATCCATTTGGGCGGCTTGGGCTTGGCGCTGATCATGCTGCCATGGTCCGAGTTCCTGCTCAGCCTGTCGCAGATCCTCCTGGTGGTGAACTGGCTGTGGGAAGGCATCGCCACACGTGATCTGGGCGGACGGTTCAAGCGTGCCTTCACCACGAGGGAGAGCGCGGTCTTTCTTTCCTTCTTCGGGCTGAACCTGCTGGGCCTGCTATGGACCACCGACCTGAAGTGGGGCATAAACCTCTGCCGGATCTTGCTTCCGGTGCTGGTTTTCGGGGTGGTGTTATCCAGCGTACCGAGATTGACCGCACGCCAATTACGCGACTTACTGCTACTGGGCGCTTGGAGCGCCACGGCCAGCACGCTCGCCTGCTTGGCGATGCGCCATAGTGTGCTCGAACAGGGTAATTACCGGGAACTTTCACCCTTCATCAGTCACATCCGCCTCTCACTGATGCTCTGCTTCAGCATCGCCGTGTTCGTCCACTACTGGCCGCGCACGTGGTCGCTGCGGGCGGCGCATGTGGCCGCGATGCTCCTTTGCCTCTGGTTCTTGGACCAGCTCAGCAGCTTGATCGCCCTGCCGGTAATTGCCACCTTGGGCATCTATTTCCTTTGGCGGCTGGTGAAGCGGCGAGGCACGGCCTGGCGCATCGGCGCGGTGGTCGTTCTTCTTACCGGGATCACGGCGAGCGCGCTCTACCTCCGCTCCTGCGCGCAGGACTATTGGCATACCGACCTCACGCAGCTCGATCACTTGGACAATGCCAGCGCGGGCGGCGAGGTCTACTACCACGACCTGCGCGATCCCCAGCGGGAGAACGGCCATTATGTGTGGATCAACGTAGCTGACAAAGAGCTTGAGCGTACCTGGGACCGGCGAAGCGAATTGTCCTTCCTCGGAAAGGATAAGCTGGGTCAACCCTTGCGTTCCACCTTGGTGCGCTACCTCGCAAGCTTGGGCCAGCGCAAGGATTCCACCGGCGTGCAGGCCCTTGCACCTGCGGACGTGAAGCGCATCGAGAATGGTATGACCAGCGTGGAGGAAGGCCGGCAGGGTGCCATGCGCGCCCGCATTGAACAAGTGCTTTATGAGCTGGACACCTACCGCACCTCGGGTGATCCCAATGGCCATTCGGTCACCATGCGTCTCGAATTTTTCCGGGTGGGCAAAGGGATCGCGAAGGCCAATTGGCTCACCGGTGTTGGCACGGGTGATACGCAACGGGCCTTTGATGCGGCCTTTATAAAAGCCAACAGCCCCTTGGATGCGAAATGGCGTTTGCGTGCGCATGACCAATACCTCACGCTGTTCATCAGCTTCGGCTCGTTCGGCTTTTTGTGGTGCCTGTTCTCTTGGTGGTGGCCGGCCTTCTGGAACAAGGCGTTCCAACATCCCCTGTTCATCGCCTGGGGGATCATCTTTTTGCTGTCCTGCTTTTCGGAGGACACGCTGGAGACGCAGATGGGCGCCACCTTCTTCGCGCTGTATTATGCACTTTTCGTTTTCGCGGCACCGCGTAGTTCCTCCATGACGGCTTGATATTCCGCCAATGTTGCCGTTGCGGTGGCCTGCCGGGTGAAGCCGAGCAGCTTTTGCGCAGCACCCTCCACGAGCCGGTCGCGCAATGCGGTGTCATCAAGCACGTCCGCGACGGCCTTGGCCAAAGCCGCATCATCTCCCACAGGACGGAGCAGGCCGGTGTGCCCGTCCTCGATCAGTTCGGGTATGCCCCCGGCCGCCGTGGCGACCACGGGCACGCGTGCGGCGAAGGCATCCAGGATCGAGGTGCCCAAGCCCTCGGTCCGCGAGGTCATCGCCATCACGTCCAGCTCGGGCAGCAGCCGTTCCACATCGGTTCTGAAGCCGGAGAAGGTGAGCACGGGGCCCAGCCCGCGATCGTCCGCGTATTTCTCCAGTTCCGATCTCAGCTCGCCTTCGCCGATCAATACGAAGCGCACGTCCGGTCTGCTCTCTTGGAGGCGTTCCGCCATGCGTATGAAGGTGAACAGATCTTTGTGCGGCGCCATCGCGGCGATGTTCCCCACCAATGGTGTTGAGGGCTCCAGGCCGAGTTCCGCGTGGAGCCTTCCGTCAGCACCGGCGGCGAAACGCGCCGGGTCGATCCCGGACCGTACGGTTCGCAGCACTTCCGGGTGCGGCAGTCGTTCCGCGGTGATCTCCTTGATCGCGTCGCTCACGCACAGGATGCGTTTCACCGAAGCATGGCCGTACTTCCATCGGGCGCTGAAGCCGCTGCTGATCGGGAAGTCCACGCGGCGGCTCACCACCAGCGGTACGTTCATTCCAAATAGCGTGTTCGCAAGGATCGCCGTGGTGTGCCCGTGTGAATCATGCGTATGGATCAGGTCCGGCTTCCATTCACTGGTGATGCGGGAAAGGCGCCGTGCGTTCGGCGGATCGAAGGAGGCGCGGAAGGCGAGCGTGCGGTTGGGAATGTTGATGCGATGAGCGAAGTCCTGCATCGGTGAACCGGCAGCGCAGACCACCAACTGTTGCACGCCCATGTCGCGCAATTCCACCGCCAGGTAGGCCAGCTGCTGCTCGCCGCCGCGCCAAGTGCGGGCAGTGCTCAGGTGCAGCACGCGGAGTTCGCTCATGCTTGTTCGCGGTTCAGGCGTGCGAGTCCGGTATACTTCAGGCGTTTGGCGCGGGCGCTGAGGCGGGCGATAGTGAACCCTGCCGCACCGTCGCGGAAGCCGCCCAGAATGAAGTACCCGTGCAAAAAGCGCCACGCGGGCGAGAAGAGGAGCTTGATCAAGCCAGCCTTTTTCCCCTTGCTGTGCAAGGCTTTTGCCGCGATGTTCGCGAACCGTTCCACCTGCTTTTCATGCTCGGCGATAGTGTTGAAGCTGTAGTGCAGGATGTGTCCATTCAGCTTTTGAAAATGCGAACCGGGGTCCATCTCATAGCGGTCATGCGGGTTGGTTCCGCCCCAGCGCCCTTTGCGGCTGTCCCAAAGGCGCAGCTTGATGTCCGGGTACCAGCCCCCGTGCCGGACCCAGGTGCCGCAGTAATTCGTGAGCCGCGCCATGCTATAGCCATCGGCGGAAGGTGCACCGCGCTTCACTTCCAGGATGGAACGGATGAGCTTCTCGTCGAGCGCTTCATCCGCGTCCAACGACAACACCCACGGATGCTTCGCTTGCGTGATCGCCCAGTTCTTCTGCTCGATGTGGCCTTCAAAAGCGTGTTGAACGAAGCGTGCGCCGTGTTCCCGTGCGATCCTTTCCGTGGCGTCGGTGCTGAAGGAATCCACCACCACCACATCATCGGCCACCGTCTTCACCGAGGCGAAGCAGCGTGCGAGGTTGTGCTCCTCGTTGAAGGTGATGATCACGACCGAGATCTCCATCGCGCCGAAGGTAGCCGGGCCACTGGCAATCAAAATGCCTCAATGAGCCACTATGAAGCTGCCACGGATGATCGTCGCATCATGGTCCATGATGCGGTAGAGGTACATGCCGGTGCCCAGTCGTTCCGTGCCCACCGTGGTGTTCCCTCCATTGAACCGCTGCTCCAGCATTGTTCTGCCGGCCATGTCGGTCACCATCAGGTCCAACACTCCGGCATGTCCCGTAACGATGTGCAGAATGTCATCGACCGGCTGTGGGTATAGCTGAATGGTCGTTGAAGCGGATATTTCGTCTATCCCGACGGCTCCGATCAGCGTGACGCAATAGTCCTCGGTCTCGCCATAGTCGTAGGTGGTGCAGCCGTTGTCCGGGGCCGCATTGTACTTCATCACCACCCGCATCCGCGCAGGACCGGCGGTGGCGGTGGCGGGGACGGTGAGGATGCCGTTCAGCTCCTCGGTCACCGTATTGCCGGCATCGAATATCAGTTCGTCGGGCGTGAACTGTCCGTCGCGGTCCATGTCCAGCCACACGGTGAAGTACTCCGGATAATGTGAGGTGCTGGAATAGCCGGGGGTGAGAATGATCGGATACGACAGGCCGATGGAGAGTTCCGTGGTCTGTTCCGTGGTGGTGATGTCCGCATATCCGCCATCGCTTGCAGAGGCCCGATCGATGCCGCTCACATTCACCCGTGCGAGCCATTCTGTGGCGGTGCTATTTCCGCGGCTGGTGCAGAACACACCTTCAATACATTGCCCGCAGCCGGGAACGTGCAAGGCCGTGGAAGTGGACCAAGGTGCATCCGTTCCTGCGCAGGTGCTGCGCATCTGTACTTCAATATCCGAGCAAGGGGTAAGGCCGGTGAGCATGGCGTTGTTCCCATTAAGGCCGTCCAGCTCCGCCCAAGCGATCGCGCCCAATGCACGGTAGCGCAGGTCGTAGGTGTTGGAAGCAAGCACGGTGGACCATGCGATGGTCGCACTCGCGGTGTCTATCGCCGTGGCCGTGATGCTGAGCGGGGCGGTGCAGCAGCCTTCGCTGGTCCACAGGAGTGTCGGGCTGAACACGCTCATTGCGGGATCGCAATCCGCCGCTGCTTGGAACTCATAGGCTTGGCATACATCGAGACCGGTGAGCGCTTGCTCAGGGCTGGTGCTCCCGGGGACCGTGGTCCATTGCGTGCTGCCCTGAACACGGTAACGCAGCGTATAAGTCCCCGGCAATGCGCTCCAGTTGATCACGGCTTCTCCGATGGCATTGCTGGTGGCCGTGAGGTTGTACGGTTCCGGACAGGCGGCGCAACTGTCCATCAGCAGTTGCACGCTGTTAAAGGCATTTATGCGTCCCCCGGTAACGGTATTGCCCGGCAGGTTGCCCACCTGGTCCACGCCGGCGAACAGGGCTTCGCGCACCCGCAATGCCGCTTCCTGCGGGTCGTTGTGGGCAATGGCGGCCAAGCTGGCGCAGGGCACGCTGTACATCAGTGCGATCACCCCTGCGGTGAGCGGGCTGGCGAACGAGGTGCCGTTCGCGGATCCCGTCCCTCCGCCGATATGCGTGGTCCACACACCTGCGCCCGGAGCCCCCACATCCACGGTGGTGGCACCGTAACCGGAAAAGGTCCTAATGTCACTGCTGTTGGTGGCGGTGACGCTGATCATGAATTCGCCGGGGCAGGCCGTGGGCATGTCGCCCACCACGTCCACGTCCACGTTGTTGTTTGTGGTCGCGGCACTGTTGAGCACACCGGCTGTTCCGAGCGTGTCGTACACCGCGCACCAGAGCGGCGCGTCCGCAGGTTGCCCGCCGTCCCAGCCCCAGCTCGAGGTGGTGGCCACGATGAAGGCTCCTTTCGCGCCGTTGGTGGAGTTGTAAAGCCTGCGCATGATCAAGGGGTAGGTATAGGCCGTGATCACGTTCGCCTCTTGGGCATCCTGATAGTTCACAGGCATCATCTTCACGTGCCAGTTGGCCCCCACCACTAGACTATCGTTGTTGCCCACAGCACCGATCATGCCGGCCACCTTCGTGCCATGTGTGCCGGAATAAACCGCATCGTTCCCGGCCACGGGATCCCAGCCGCGCACATCGTCCACATAGCCGTTTCCGTCATCGTCGATCTCGTTGCCCGGGATCTCCCCGTGGTTGATCCAGGCGTTCGCGGCAAGGTCCGGATGGCTCAGATCCGCCTTCTCGATGATCGCCACCACGATGGTATCGCCCGTGGCCGTAACACCGCCGGTGGTGATGTCCCAAGCCAGCTCGCTCTGGATGTTCTGGTGCTGCCACTGCTGCCCGAACTCCGGGTCGTCCGGTGTATTCCGTTCCGTTACGACATGGTTGTTCTGCGCCAGCTGTACGGCCGGATGGCCTTGGAACGTCCGCAGCATCACCGCCTGATCGACCGCAGCGGTATCGAAATGGAAGAGCCACGCCCGCATCGGTGCGGACACCTCCCTCACCAGGTGAAGTGAGGTGGGTTTACCGTCCACGACCCATAGGTCCTTGACCACATCGTTCGGGGAAGTTCCCGGACGCAGCATCGTCAGGATGTCACCGGGTACGATCGCCGCTTGTGGTAGCGCCGTGGCGGCACATCCCAACAGGAACAAGGAAAACAGGGATCTTTTCAGGAGCATGGTACAAAATTAGACGCTCCGGGCTTGCTTTCCGTGGCCTGGGGCCGCGTTGAAATGCCATGGATCTTGGAGGGCTTTTTTCTTCTGCCGCCGAGGCTCTCGGAAACCCGGATCACCGCTGGAGAAGAACGCGCGTCGATCCGACGCCTTCGATCGCTTGGAAGCGGAGCAGGTAAATTCCGTTCGGCATCTCCTTCCCGAACGTGAATTCCACGCTTCCGTGCGCATCACGGATACGCTCCTCGCTGATCAAGTGCCCGTCCATGGCGATCGATCGCAGGATCACCTTCCCCTGCAAAAGGGGATCGATCATCTGCACGCGGTCCGTTGCAGGTTGTGGGAATACGCGTGTTGCAGCCCGATCATGGTCTGTGATCCCGTTGACCGTACAGGCTGTGGGATCACTGGCCATCGGCTCCAGAAAAGCCGCGATGTTCGCAGCGCGCTGGACCAGGTTGCCCGGCGCATGGTAGCTGCCGTTATCGCCATAGCGGATGCAATCGATCACGGCGATGTCGCTGTTGAAGGGGTCGCAGGTGATGAAGTCCGTGGTGAAATTGGGCGGATCGGGCATCGCCTCGAACGTGGCCTTGATCGCATTACTGCCGAGGATGATGGGATAGGTATAGTGCCACGGCGTCGCGCCGAGGTTGCAGTATCCGGACATGGTCTGGTAGGGCCTTCCGATATTGAACGGGACGATGCCATCGCAGCTTTGATGGAAAAGATAGACGCTCGGCGTATCCGCGCCTTGCCACCAATCCAGTGCGATAGCGTCCGTGGGCACGCCACCGAACAGGTTCACCACGCCTCGGACGCGCGCATCCGTCCCGTTCAGGTTCAACGTGCCGTCCACCGGGCCAAGGTCAGGACGTTGGAGCATGGTGCCGGTCGGGGTCCAAGTCTGAAGCCCACAGGCGTAGCCGGTCTGGTTCAGCAGGTTCGCGCCGGGCATGGGCGCATCCGGAATAGTGCCGCAGGAAGCGGGTTTTTCCTCCGGCCGGTCCAAGAAGCCCACCGCCAGCGCGTTGAAACCACCGGCGCTCTCACCGCCCACGAAGGTCTTATCGGCGCAGGTACTGTCGATGTCAGCACGCGCTTTCAGCCAACGGATGGCGCCCTTCACGTCCTGTTGTGCGCGGTAAAGCGCCCGCACCATTTCCAAGGTGTCCGCCGCGTACAGACTAAGGTATGTCGCAGGCCATACGGGCGGCCCCGCAGGAGTAGGCACATAAGCAGCCTTGTGGAAACCCAAGCGGTAATTCACGCTGGCCACCACATAGCCACGGCCTGCAAAAGCACGGGCCAACCCCACTACTCCGCTGTTGCCGTTGTTCTTGCAACCGGCCAGCCAGGAACCACCGTGGACCAGCACGAGCAGGGGGCGGGCATCGTCGGTATTGCCGAGCGGCTTGTACAGGTCCAACGTCAACGTCACCGGGACGCCGAGGTAGTTCGGTGCGGTGCCATAGACCAAGTTGCTGTCCACGCGGAATGCGAATTGATCGGGCGTGACATAGTTCTGGGTGCAAGCCGCCTGGGACATCAGGAAGAGCAGCGGCAACGTGAGCGATCGTCCGGACATGGATGTTGTGTTGAATTGCAAGTTACGTGCTGTGTGTTTCAGCGGCCGACACTTCACTGGCGCGAGAGTTAGGCCGACACGAACCTCCGGCAAAAAGCCGTCCTCTCGTGCCAGTGTCAACAGTCACCGAAGAATAGCGGTTCTCCCGCGACAGAGAGCGGTATCACCACCTTTCCATGCCCGTACAATTCAACTGCCGCTACCTTCACGGCCCGATCCCAATTCCATATCCACAGGCATGCCCCTTACCCTTGAGAACGCCGGTGAAAACAGTGAGGACAAGCGCCTCTTCCTCCTGGACGCCTTCGCCCTGATCTACCGCGCCTATTTCAGTTTCATCCGCAACCCGCGCATCAACAGCCAGCGGATGAATACCAGCGCGGCCTTTGGCTTCACGCTGACATTGATGGATCTGATCAAACGGGAAAAACCCACGCACATCGCCGTGGTATTCGACACCGCCGCGCCCACAGAACGGCACATCACGCACGTGGAATACAAAGCCAACCGGCAGGAGATGCCGGACGACATCCGCAGCAACGTGCCTTATATCCGCCGCATCATTGAGGCGTTCAACATACCGGTGATCGAAAGTGATGGCTACGAAGCGGACGATGTGATCGGCACGTTGGCGAAGAAGGCGGAGAAGGAAGGCTACACCACGTACATGGTGACGCCGGACAAGGACTTCGGACAATTGGTGACGGACAAGATCCTGATGTACAAGCCGGGCCGCAGCGGAGCTCCGCCGGAGCTGCTCGGGCCGAAAGAGGTCTGCGCGCGTTGGGACCTGGACAACACGGATCAGGTGCGGGACATTCTCGGCCTGATGGGCGACGCGGTGGACAACATTCCCGGTATCCCCGGCATCGGCGAGAAGACCGCCATGAAGCTGGTGAAACAGTTCGGCAGCTTGGAAGCCGTGATCGACGGAGTGGAGCAGCTCAAGGGCAAGCAGAAGGAGAACGTGATCGCCTTTGCGGAGCAGGGCCGCATGAGCAAGGCATTGGCCACGATACTGGTGGACGCACCTGTGGAGGTGGACCATACCGCGCTACACCTGGACCCGCCGGATGAGGATAAGATCAAGGAGGTGTTCAGCGAGCTGGAATTCCGCACCCTGCTAAAGGCCGTGCTGGGCGAAGATGCTCAGGTGGAGGCCGCGCCCACCGCGCCTGCAGCACGCAAGAAGGCAGCGGCACATCCGGATCAGATCAGCATGTTCGGGAGTGAAGGAGGTGAGGGAAGCGAGGGGGGTAAGGGAAGTGCCGCCATGGCCGACCTCTCCACCACCCCGCACGACTACCGCCTCGCCGACACGCCCGAAAAACAAACGGCCTTGGCCAAGGAACTGGCAGGGCTGAAGAAATTCTGCTTCGACACCGAGACCGACGCCCTCTCTGTTCAAAAGGCGGAGCTGGTCGGCCTCTCCTTCAGTTGGAAAGCGCATGAAGGCTGGTATGTGCCGGTGCCCGCCGGAAAGGAGCAGGCACAGCCTGTTGTGGAGCGCTTCCGTGCGGTGCTGGAGGACCTGAAGATCGAGAAGGTGGCGCAGAACCTCAAGTACGACATGCTGGTGATGGAGCGCTATGGCGTCAGCGTGAAGGGCCCGCAGTTCGACACGATGCTCGCGCACTTCCTGCTGGAATCCGACCTCCGGCACGGCATGGATTACATGGCCGAGACCATCCTGCACTACAGGCCGATGCCGATCACCGACCTGATCGGGCCGAAGGGCAAAGGCCAGAAGA
The DNA here is from genome assembly GCA_963706125.1 of uncultured Flavobacteriales bacterium. GTDB lineage: Bacteria > Bacteroidota > Bacteroidia > Flavobacteriales_F > PHOS-HE28 > PHOS-HE28. The sequence goes on along the minus strand of CAVPLQ010000002.1, from coordinate 384,894 downwards.
CCATGCGCGACGTGCCCGTGGAAGCAGCGGCGGAATATGCCGCGGAAGATGCCGACATCACTTGGCAACTCCACGAAAAACTGGCGCCTCAACTGAAGGAAAAGGGACAGGAAAAACTCTTCAAGGAAGTAGAGATGCCGCTAGTGCGCGTGCTGGCGGACATGGAGCGCGAAGGCATCCGCCTGGACGTGGACGCATTGAGCGCCTTCAGCAAGGAACTGGGCGAGGACATTTTGGTCCTGCAGGAGAAGATCATCGCGGCCTGCGGCGTACAATTCAATATCGATTCGCCCAAGCAGTTAGGCGATGTGCTGTTCGAGACGCTGAAGCTCGGCAGCGAGAAGCCGAAGAAGACACGCACCGGCCAGTACCAGACCAGCGAGGACGTGCTGAGCGCGATGGCCCACGAGCATGCCGTTATCCCGTTGATACTGGACTATCGTAGCCTAAGGAAGTTGAAAGGCACGTACGTGGACACGCTTCCGCTCGCCGTGGACCCTGCGGACGGCCGCGTCCACACCAACTACCGGCAGGCCGTTGCGGCCACAGGCCGGTTGAGCAGCGATGAGCCGAATTTGCAGAACATCCCGATCCGCACGGAGAAGGGCCGTGAGATCCGCAAGGCCTTCGTGCCGCGCGATGAGCACTACGGCCTGCTCAGCGCCGACTATTCGCAGATCGAGCTGCGCATCATCGCGCACATGAGCGGCGACGCCAACATGCAAGAGGCCTTCCGGCAAGGGCTGGACATCCACGCGGCCACGGCGGCCAAGGTGTTCAATACGCCGATCGACGCGGTAACCCGTGAACAGCGTGGCCGTGCCAAGGCCGTCAACTTTGGTATCGCCTACGGGCAAGGCGCGTTCGGTCTCAGCCAGAACCTCGGCATCCCGCGCGGGGAAGCACAGGGTATCATCGACGGCTACTTCGCGGAGTTCCCCGGCGTGAAAGGCTACATGGACGAGATGATCGGTTTCTGCGGGGAGCACGGATACGTGCAGACCATGATGGGGCGCCGGCGATACCTGCCGGACATCCAAAGTGGCAACAACACCGTGCGCGCAGCAGCGGAGCGGGTGGCCATCAATGCGCCCATGCAGGGCAGCGCGGCGGACATCATCAAGGTGGCCATGATCCGGATCCACGACAAGATCCGGACGGAGCGGATGAAAAGCAAACTGCTGCTGCAGGTCCACGATGAACTGGTGTTCGACTGCCACTTGGAAGAAGAGGAGGCCCTGATGGCGATGGTGAAAGAGCTGATGGAAGGGGCGCTCCTTTTGGCCGTGCCGCTCGTTGTTGACATGCGCGTGGGGAAAAACTGGCTGGAGGCCCATTGATCCGGACCTTCCGGATAGGCACCTTTACCCCGTTCATCAATTCCGAAGTAAGCCCACATGCGACCGAACTCCATCATTTATGCCACGATCGCGACCTTGACGTTGGCCGCATGCAGCGGCGAACAGCCGCAACAGGATTCACTCACCGTACCCGCGGTGGACTCCACCGCGGCGCTTCGCGCCGCGCACACCAAGAACATCTTCCACAACATCCCTTCGCCGATGGAGACCGCCGCGCTCCTGAAGAAGGCCGGTTCGGAATACGACAAGAACATCCTCAACGACGTGAAGAACGTTGACAACTACACCGCGGCGAGCAAACAGGCCCTCAACCTCGGCATCTACGGCGCGGACCTCAGCTATGCCAGCGTGTTCAACAACACGCAGGAAAGCATGCTCTACACCAGTTGTGCCCAGAAGCTGGCCAAGAAGCTGGACGTGACCAACGCCTTCAATGAGGAGGTGGTCAGCCGCTTGGAGAAGAACAGGAACGACCGCGACTCGCTCCTCAGCATCATCAGCGAGACCTACTGGCATGTGGACGCCTACCTGAAGGAGAACCAGCGGGACAACATCAGCGCGCTGATGGTCGCCGGTGGCTGGATGGAAGGTCTGTACATCGCCAGCCAAGTGACCCAAGTGCATGACACACCGGAGCTGCGGCAACGCATCGCCGAGCAGAAGCTGCCGCTCACGGACCTGATCGAGCTGGTAGAGACCTATAGCCCGGACGACGCGGCCGTGGGAGGGGTGCTGAAGGACCTGAAGTTGCTCGACTCCCTTTTTGCCGACGTTACCGTACCCTCAGGCAGCAGCACCGTGACCGAGGAGAACGGAGTGACCACCATCGGCGGCACTGCACCGCAGGCCGCCCTCACCGATGCCCAATTGAAGTCCATCACCGACGCCGTGGCCACCATCCGCGCCAGCTACATCAACTAAGACCGGTCATGAAGCACCTTACCACGATCGTCGCCGTCCTGTTCCTAGTGGCACTGCCCGCCGTTTCCAACGCACAATGCCGCAGCTTCGCCAAGAACAAGTGCATGCCGTCGATGGCGCCGTACAAGTTCAACGAGACTTTCAATGCCGCGCAATTGGCGCCCGGCGAAGAGGCCCAGGTGGACCTTACCTTCTACAGCGGCCAGGAGTACCGGCTGCTCGTATGCGCCCATCCCATCCTCGGCAACGTGAACTGGCAGTTGCAGGACGCGACCGGAAAGTCATTGTTCGAAAGCAGCGCCGACGCACCCAAGGATCACTTCGACTTCAAGGTGGCCACCACCCAGAAGCTCAAGGTCCACATTGCCGTGCCCGAGGCGGACAAGGGCGGAAATAACTTGCTTACCGTCGGATGCATCGGCATCTTGGTAGGCTACAAGGAATAGCCTACTTGGTCACGAATGAAAAAGGCCCCGGGATCCCCGGGGCCTTTTTCATTCGCATGGCCCGCGATCAGCGGGTCGCTGTTATTCCTTGGTGAACTTCGCCACGCGCACCGCATCACGTTGTTGGAGGCGGACGAAGTACATGCCGCCCGGCAGCCCGCTCAGGTCCATCGTCCATTGGGCCGTGCCTGCGGGCCGGGTCCCTTCCGCGATGGTGCGCACCGGTCGGCCCAACAGGTCCACCAGTTCCACCTTCACCGGCCCGGCATCCTTCAGGTGCGCCGTGATCACCGAGCGGTCATGCGCCGGGTTGGGCACCACCGTCAGGGCGTTGGATGCATCCCCGACCAGCTCGGACACCCCTGTGGTGGATCCCGTGATGTTGATGTCGTCTATCCACAGGTTGTTTCCACCGTCACTTTCGAACTGGAACTTGAAGCGCAGGTTGGACACAATGTACAGACCGCCGATGGGCGAGGTCTCATTATACCCCCATTGGTCCGGGCCATTGGGCGTGAAAGAGCCGGTGGTGATGGGCGCCGTGACCAGGGCATCGCCGCTCAATGTGCGCCGAAGGCTCCATGTATCGCCGCAATCGCGACTGGCATACACCCGCAGGGCATCGTTGTTGCCGCTGGACCGTTTGGCATAGGCATAGCGGAAGCTGAACACCACGGGGGGGGCGGTGGTGATGTCGATCGTGGTGCTGATCAATTCATCCTTGCGTCCCGTAGTTGAGGAGGAGTTTTGCAGGCGGACACTTTTTGAACCCGAGAAAGCAGCCGACGAACTCACTTGGAACGTTCCGTCGAGGTCGACGTCGTTCAGCGTCCAATCGTTGGAAGGCAGCGTGCTCACTCCCTCGAAACCCTCCTCAAAGGGCAGCGCCGCACCGGCGTAGGGAAGCACGCGCACGTATTGCTGTTCGGTAGTGCTCTGGCTCTGGCTGCCATTGCCCACGGTAAGACTGACATTGAAAAGCCCGGGGTTTTCGTACGTGACCAAGGGGGAGACGGAATCCGAGGTGGCCGGGGTCCCTCCCTCAAAGGTCCAATCCCACACGGTGACGCCGTTGTAGCTGGCATCGGTGAAGGTCACGGACTCACCGGCGCAGATCACATGCTCAGTGCTGATGAACTGCACGGCGCAGATCACGGGATCCAAGGAAACACCCGTGAGCGCCAGATTCGACGATGTCCACAGGTTGTTGCGGGAAGCTGTCGAGCTGTTGAGCGCTGCCAGTACACGGGACTTCTGGCCATTGGTGAACATTTTGGAGCAGTAAGAGTATTCCATGAAGTTTTCCACGTTGTCCACGACCGAACCGCAACTGGCGCCCCGGATGTTGCAGGAGGTCCAACCGATCGTGTTCGGCGTATCCGACACATTGTCGTCCCCACTGCAATTGGAGGTGACTCCCGGATTGTTCGAATCCCCCCAGCAGTGCTTCAGGTTCATCCAGTGGCCGGCCTCATGGCTCAAGGTGTGGGAGTTGGAGAGGCTGCTGGTGCCGATGGAACCCACGTAGGTGCTCAAGACCACGATGCCGTCAGCGGCGGCTCCCCAACTGCCGGACACATCCGAGGGATACAGCGAATACCCCGCAGCACCACCTGCGTTGGCGGCAACCCAGATATTCAGGTACCGGTCGCGGGGCCAGTTGATCAAATTCTTCATCTGCTGGTTGCCGGAATTGGTCAATGCGCTTACCGTGCGGGTGATCCCATTGGTGCAGTTGCCGTCCGGGTCCAGTTGGGCCAATTTGAAGGTGATGCCGACATCACCCACCAAGCTGAGGAATTCGGGCTGCACGTCCTGCCAGTCCGGGGTCATTTTGTTGTAGTCCTCGTTCATCACGCGGATGGCGTCATACACCTGAAGGTCGCTGATGTTTTCCGGTCCGTTCTCATGGATGATATGGAAGACCACCGGGATGACGTAGTTGGTTCCACCGCCCCGGGAAGCATCTTCCTGCCAGGTCTGGGTGAAATGTTCCAAGTTGTCCGCAGCGGTCTGGATCTCCTGCAGGCGCACAGGGTCGTTGCTGATCAACGGGTCCATGAGGCTCAGGTCGTGCGCACGGCAACTGAAACCGGACTCTTGTGCGGAAGCGGCCAAGGGGCCGAGAAGCAGGGCGGAAAGCAATAGCCGAAAGGCACTTCGGGACATGCGGGAGATATTTTTCATGTTCATGGTCTGTCCCAAATTTACGGATTCCCTGACATTTCCGGCCCGCCTCGGCCACCAAGCGGCAGGGCACTCTTGGGTTCCAAGGAATCGGCAGGGCGAGTTCCTACCCCAGTGCTTGTTCCAGGTCGGCGATGAGGTCCTGTGCGTCCTCCACGCCCACGCTGAGGCGTATGAGCGAATCGGTGACGCCCGACTTCAGGCGTACCTCGCGGGGAATGCTGGCGTGCGTCATGCTAGCGGGGTGCCCCATCAGGGATTCCACGCCACCAAGCGATTCCGCCAAGGTGAAGAGTTCACAGGAACTGAGGAATTTGATGGCATCCTCCTGCTTGTCTCCCTTGATGGTGAAGCTCATCATGCCGCCGAAATCGCGCATCTGCCGCTTGGCCACGCCGTGGTTCACATGGCTTTCCAGACCGGGCCAATACACCTTGCCCACCTTGGGATGCTTCACCAAATATTCCGCGATGGCGCGACCGTTCGTGCTGTGCCGCTCCATGCGCAGGTGCAGGGTCTTCAGGCCGCGCAGCACCAGGAAGCAATCCTGCGGACCGGGCGTGCCGCCGCAGCTGTTCTGGATGAAGGCGAGGCGCTCGGCCAGTTCATCATCGTTCACGACCAATGCGCCCATCACCACGTCGCTGTGGCCACCAAGGAATTTGGTCACCGAGTGCATCACGATGTCCGCGCCCAGGTCCATGGGGTTCTGCAGGTAGGGCGAGGCGAAGGTGTTGTCCACCGCCAACAGGATGTCTTTCCCAGTGGTGAGCTTCGCGATGGCAGCGATGTCCACAATACGCAAGGTGGGGTTCGTTGGCGTTTCCACCCACACCAATTTGGTCTTCGGGGTAATGGCCGCAGCCACGTTGGCAGGATCCTCCATGTCCACGAAAGTGAACTTCACGCCGAAGGGCTCGAAGATCTTGGTGAAGAGGCGGTAGGTGCCACCGTAGAGGTCATTGGTGCTCACTACTTCATCGCCCGGCTTCAGCAGCTTCACCACCGCATCGATGCTCGCCATGCCGGAGGCGAAGCAGAGGCCGTGCTTGCCGTTCTCCAGTTCCGCCAATGCGTTCTGCAAGGCCGTGCGTGTGGGGTTGTGCGTGCGGCTGTACTCGTAGCCCTTGTGGTCGCCCGGTGCCGCCTGCACATAGGTGCTGGTCTGGAAGATGGGGGTCATGATGGCACCGGTCGAGGGGTCGGGCTCCACGCCGGCGTGTACGGCCTTGGTCGAAAATTGCATGGAAAGGAATTGAAGTAGGCCGCGAAAGTAGCCACCCCGTCAGAGCCCGAAGCCGTCCGCGATCACGCAGGTGCTGTGGAAGCCGATATCGATGGACCGGGGTCCGGGGCTTCCGCCTTGGCAAGGGCCGTCCCCCGCATCGATGGCCAATGCATGTCCCAGATCCCTGAACACATAGCTGGTGACCGCCGCCCGGCCCGAACTGTCCCGATAGATGTACCGCGTGATCCCGGGCTGTCCGTCCAGGCCCTGCGCCACCTCCTCCGGTGTGGTATCCATTCCGTTCAGTTCTACCCATTGGTCGACCAGCTCATCGGATGCGCGCGGGTCCACCACACGGTCCTTCAGGCCGTGCATCACGATCAATGGAGGCCAAGGCCCCTTGATCCCCGGGAATGACCGGTCGACGATCCCGCGCCACTCGTCCGGCGTCCGGTCCACCGGGTCCATCATCGTCCGCATCGCCTCGAAGGCACTGACATCCCCGAGGAAGGGTCCGCCCGCGATCACCGCACCGCACTTGAACACGGCCGGGTGGGCCACTAAGAGGTTCACCGCCATGGCCGCACCTGCGGACACCCCGTAAACGAACACGCGTCCCGTATCCACCGGCAAGGTCCGCATGGCCTGGCCCACCATGGCCATGATGGAGGCCGCCTCCCCGTCCGGTCCTTGCGCATCGCGGTAGCGGAACCAGTCGAAACATTGCGCCATGTTGTTCACGCCCCGTTGTTGCGGGCAGAGCAGGATGAAACCGCGCAGGTCCGCAAGCTTTCCCCAGCCGCTGATATCGAGCAGCTCCTCCGCCGTTTGTCCGCAGCCGTGCAAAGCCACCACCAAGGGAAGAGCGGCACGGGCTTCGTTGGCCGCCGGCGGCAGGTGGACGAACATCCGCAACTTACCGGGGTTAGGGCCGTGGACGTCCACCTCTTGCAGCCCTTGTGCCGCAATGCTGCCTGCGCGGAGGAAGATCAAAAAGAGAAGAAGGAGTGCGCGCATGTCCTGTGATCCATCAACGTTGCAGGTTGACCTTGTAGTACAAGCTACCATCGTGAGAATGGCGGTGCAGGCCTCTGGTAGTTGATGCGCGCAAGTTCTACTCCGCGGACCATGGGCACTTTGGTGTGCACAGTAGGAGGTCAGACGTGCCGAGGGCCATGGAAAGCCTGCCCGCTCCGTGAGCCGAAAGGTGCCTGCGCTTCGGGATTTGTGATCGAACGCGGAGGCTATGCCGTCCAAATGACCAACGGGATGAGCGTCGGTGAAATACCGTAAAATTTCGATGAACACTTGACATTCGTCGACGAATGAAAATATCTTGCTGCAACCTATTCAACATGAAACAGCTCTTTACCCTTGCCGCGTCCTTCGCCTTGTGTGCTTCACTGCAAGCCCAGGTGGTCATTGGACAGAACGAAATGCCCCACAGCGGGGACGACCTGTACAGCACCAAAGCCACCATTAACCCCTTCGTGAACTACGGGGCCACCGGTGCAGGGCATAACTGGAACTTCGCCTCCCTGACCGCTGCCGGTCAAGAGGGCACCAACTATGTGAGCGTATCCTCCACGAACCTGGTGTATGCGCTGGTGTACGCGGACATTTTCTTCAATCCCAACCGGGCCAACCTCGCCAATTCCGGGACGGACATCGCCTTCAGCGACCTGTTGCCCATCGGGGACCCCTTCACCTTCCGCCGCCAAAGCTCCACGGGCTATGAGACGGTCGGATACGGTGCGGAGATCGCGAACATCCCCGTGCCGATCATCTTCGACGAGCACGATGTGGTGTATGAACTTCCCTTGCATTTCGGCGACAATACGGTCTCCAACTCCTCTTGGAAAGTGGACCTGCCCACATTGGCCTACTACGGCTACCGGCAGATCCGCCAGAACCAGGTGGACGGCTGGGGCAGCATCACCACCCCCAGCGGCACCTTCGACGCACTGCGCGTGAAGACGACCATCACCGCCAAGGACACCGTCAACCTTGATACGTTGAGCTTAGGCTTCGCCATCAACAGGCCCGTGACCCGGCAGTACAAGTGGCTTGCCGCTGGGATCCGTGTCCCCGTGCTGGAGATCCGCACGGTGGAGATCCTCGGCGCCGAGGTGGCCACGGAGATCTACTTCTACGACCAGCCGCACACCATCACCGTACAGCAGCCCTTGGCGGCGATGCTCTGCGCGGGCGATCCGGTGTCCGTGCCGTACGATCGGACCGGCGTATACAACAGCGGCAGCCTCTTCGTCCCGGCCAATGCCTTCCGCGCGCAACTTTCGGACGCCAACGGCGACTTCACCAACGCGGTGAACATCGGCTCGGTGACCTCCACCGCCTCCGGCAGCATCAACGCCACCATCCCGACCAACACCCCGGTAGGCAGTGGCTATCGCATCCGCGTGGTATCCACCAGCCCGGCCTTCACCGGTGCTGATAATGGGTACGACCTCGCCATCGGCACCGCGCCCGTGGCCATGGCCACCGCCAATGGTCCCACCACCTTCTGTGCCGGTGGCACGGTGCAGTTCCTCGCGGAAGCGGCTCCGGGCCTCAGCTATCAATGGCTTCTGGATGGCGATACCCTGGCCGGGGCGAACACGGCAACGCTGGATGCGGATGCCTCCGGCAGCTATTCGTTGCTCGTTAGCAATACCTGCGGAAGCGATGTTTCCGCTGCGATGGACGTGGTGGTGAACCCATTGCCGGTACACACGCCGGATGCCACGGAACTGCTGGCCTGCAATGGTGACGCGGTGCTGCTCACCGCCACCAACACCTCCGGCCAAGCCGTGCTGGACCATCAGTGGTTGCTCGATGGCGTGCCGGTGCCCGATGCCAATGCCGCCGACCTTTCCGCCACTGACGCCGGTGAATACAGCTTGGAGGTTACCAACATCACCACCGGTTGCAGCTTCACAACGGCCGCTATCACCGTTAACGCTGAAACCGTTGCCAGCCCCGTGTTGACCGCCAATGGACCCACCGCATTCTGCGCGGGTGGTGCCGTGCAGTTGGTCACTGATGCCCAAGGGGCCAACATCCAATGGCTGCTGGACGGCTCGGACATCATCGGAGCCACCGGTGAGGATCTGGACGTTTTGCTCAGCGGTGCATATACGGCGATCGCCACCGGCGACCTGGGATGCACCAGCCAACCTTCCGATGCCATCGTAGTGGACGTGCTGTCCGTTCCTGAAGCACCATCCATCACCGCTTCCGGCGACATCTCCTTCTGCGAGGGCGGCATGGTCACCCTGATCGCTGCTTCGGATGAAGATGTCAGCTTTCTCTGGAATACCAGCAGCATGGAAAGCGAACTGGACGTGTTGGCCAGCGGCAGCTACAGCGTGGAGGCCATTGCGCTCAACGGCTGTTCGAGCGCAAGTTCAGAAACCGTGGAGGTGACCGTGAATGAACTACCTGAGGTACCTGTGATTCTCCGAGCTGGACGGCATGCTTTACATCACCGGAAATGGCAGCTTCCAATGGTCCTACAACGGGGTGGAGATCACGGATGCCGATCAATCCGAGTTAACGCCTGTTGCATCCGGCGTGTACACAGGTACCGTGACCAATGACAATGGCTGCTCCAGCACCTCGGAGGGGTATGCTTTCATCAATACCGCTGTGGTAGACCATGCCATTGCCGAAGCCTCGGTATGGCCCAACCCCGCCACAGGCGCGTTCACCATCACCATGCCCGGCGCACAGGTCGGCGAGCACTTCAGCATCTTCGATGTCACGGGAAAACAGGTGCAAGCTGGATCGCTCAACGGGATCCGCACCACGGTTGAATTGGCCGGTCACACGCCCGGCCTCTACCTGATGCGTGTGGAGAGCCAAGGCAGCACCAGCGTGGTGCGCGTTGTACTGAACTGAGCACGACCCGCTAAAGCGAACGCCCCGTTCCGGCACAAGACCGGACGGGGCGTTCGTCATTTCCGATGGACCGACGAGCGATCGGTCGTGTGCCGATCAAGCCTCCCTCCAATAGTTGTTGGCGGCGGCCACGGTCTGGAAGTTCACGGCGATCACATGCGCTGCAGCTGTCAAGCTGTCCGCGTTTTCAGCATACTGCGGCCGGAGACGCTGCCGCACCTCATCTGAAGGCTGGGTGTACTTCACGCCCATACGCGCCATTTTGATCGCCAGTTCATAGCCTTCTTGAGGCGTTTTGGTAAGGAGGGAGGATAGCCAGGTATCAGCCATGAGGAGCACGTTTTGGTTTCAGCGAACATAAGGATCCCGCGGAATTATTCCTGACCGGGTGGCGGAACGTCCACCACAGGGAAGGCCGCGATAACAGGAACGACCGTAGCCGAAAATGATCGGGAAGGCCAGGCTGACCAACTGTTAAAGACTACATGGATTTTACTTGGTCCGCATTCGCCGTTGTCACTTCACATTCCAAACTGTGGGATATGCGTGCTAAAAACCTGCTTGCTTTGATCCTCATCGCATCCTTCTGCTCCTGTGCGGATCAAGGATCGAGGGCATCAGCGGCGATGCTCTCCAAGAATGGTGTGAACGACCTGAAGAGCCCGGCGAAGGCGGTGAAGGGGATATTGAAATTCGATATCGTTCAACGCACCTGTGCCATGTATTACGCAGTGCGGTCGCGGGCCATTGATGAGTCCATCGGCTTTGGCCGGGACCTCGATGATGTCGATGTACACTGGAACATGTGCCCGGGCGGGAACATGGTGGCCTGCGCCAAGGTACCTTCCGCGAACGGCGACTCGACCCAAGTGGGCATTCCTTGGCCGTATTAAGGGGACGTGCCGAAGTCCGCATGATGCCACCTTGTTCGCCCACACGAAGCGCTTCAGTGCCCGCGGCGGGGACCGGTGAGGGGATACCGGAAGACTGATCGGCTTCCGTTCCGGAGGCCACGGTGGGGCCACGCTCTCCACGCCTGACCATACACAACTGACGTCCGATCAGTACCGGACCGCCAACTATCCACCATGCACGAACACCCGCTTCACCCGTGGGCTGATGGAAGTTAGTGCCTCGTATGGGATCGTGCCTAGGTCGCTGGCGTATTCCTGAACGGGATGTGCCGGGGAGAAGAGAATGGCTTCATCGCCCACAGCGCAGGGGATGTGGGTGATATCCACCATGCACATGTCCATGCAGATCGCGCCTACAAAACGCGCCTCCTGGCCATGTGTCCAGACGCGACCGCGGCCTTCTCCGAGGCGGCGCGACAGGCCGTCCGCGTAGCCGATGGGCAGCACGGCGATGCGCGTTGGCACGGAGACACGGGCCTTGCGTCCATAGCTGATACTGTCCCCGGCAGGATCTCCTTCACCTGTGCGATCACGGTTCGGAGCGTTTCAACGGGTTGCAGCAACGCCGTCTCTTCGGCATCCGCCCCGATGCCGTGGAGGCCGATCCCCAGCCGCACCATGTTGAACCGGGCCTCCGGAAAGCGCGTGGCACCGGCGGAGTTGGCCAAGTGCAGCAGCGGTTGATAGCCCAGCGCATCGGTGATGGCGGCGGAAAGCGAACGGAACAACATGATCTGTTCCCGCGTGAACGCGTCGTGCTGCGGGACTTCGCTGGCGGCCAAGTGGGAGAGGATGGAGGCCACGCGCAGCTTCTTCGTTCCGCGAAGCGCGTCCAGTACGGTGGGCACTTCCTCCGGCATGAAGCCAAGGCGGTGCATGCCGGTGTCCAGCTTCATGTGGACCGCCGGCGCGTCGGGCACATGCTCCGCGAAATCCAATGCGGCCTTCAGTGATCGGGCATCATACACCTCCGCCTCCAAGTGATAGCGGTGCAGCGTTTCCATCGGCACCGGCTCGGGGTTCATCACCAGCACGGGCGTTCGGATGCCCTGCCTGCGCAGCTCAATGCCCTCGTCCGCGTAGGCCACGCCGAGCCACGCCACCTGCTCGTGCGCGAAGAAGCGGGCCAGTTCCACCGCGCCGCTGCCATAGCCGCCCGCCTTCACCATGGCCATGATGCGGACGTCCGGACCGCACAGCTCACGATAGTGGTTCAGGTTGTGGCGCAGGGCCTCCACGTCGATCTCCATCACGGTGCCATGGGTGCGTTCCTCCCAGCGCTCCACCACACGTTCCAGCCCGAATCGGCGTGCTCCCTTCACCAAGGTCACCGCTCCGTCCACAGGCGGTTCCGGAATGGCTTGCAGCAACATCGGGGCATCAGCAAAGAAGCGTGTGGTGTCGGCGAACAGCGCCGCGTGCTCCTGCATTCCCGGACCGATCGCGATCAATTGTTCCACCTGCGCGGCATGGAGCAGCCCGGCGATCCGTGCGTACAGCTGCGCCGGTGCCTCACCGCTTTCCGAGATGTCCGATAGCACCACCGTCTTCGGCCGACCGACGGCCATGCGGGTCAGTTGCGAGAGCGCGATGGTGAGCGAGGCGATGTCGTTGCTGTAGGCGTCGTTCAGCAAGGTGCCGTTGTTCAAGCCCGGCAGCATCTCCAGGCGCATGCTCACGGGGCGCAGAATCTGCACGCGTTCCGCGATGGCCTCTGAACTACGGCCCAACAGGAAGAGCAGGGTGATGCAATGCAGGGCGTTCTCCACCGAAGCGCCGTCGGTGAAAGGAAGCAGCACATCGAAGGTCTTTCCATTGCATTGCAGTGACAGGCGCGTATCGCTGTCCTCGATGTTCTCTTTCAGGATCCGCAGATAGGCCTCCTCCTTCCGTGACCACCCGTGTAACGCTGGCCCGTTCAACTTCGACAGTGCGGCATGCACTGCGGCGTGGTCGCGGCAATAGACCACGGACTTGGCGTCGCGGAAGAGCTTTGCCTTCTCTTGGGCCTTGGCAGCGTCGTTCGGAAAACCCGCACTGTGCGCCGGGCCGATCTTGGTGAAGATCCCGATGTCCGGCGCGATGATGCGGGCCAGCGCTTCCATCTCACCAAGTTCGCTGATGCCCGCCTCGAAAATGCCAAGGGTATCGTCTTCACCGATCTCCCAAACACTGAGCGGCACGCCAACCTGGCTGTTCCAACTGCCGGGGCTGCGCACGATCCGCTCTTCTTCCGCGAGCAGCTGGTTCAGCCATTCCTTCACCACGGTCTTCCCATTGCTTCCGGTGATGCCGATCACGGGCAATTGGAATTGCGCGCGGTGCCATGCGGCCAGCTCCTGCAGGGCCTTCAGGGTATCGTCCACCTCGATCACGCTATCTCCTTCGGTGATGGGAATAGCGCCGCGTTGCACCAGAAATGCTTGTACGCCGCGCTGCCGCAGTTCCGCGATGTAGCGGTGCCCGTCGTGGTGCTTTCCGGCGAGGGCGACGAAGAGCGTGCCTTCCGGAGGAAAGGGCTGTCGCGTGTCGATGCTGAGGTGATCGGTGCGGCGGTCGGCGCCGTGCAGCACGCCCCCGGTGGCCGCGGCGATCGCGCTGAGCAGCCGATGGGCGGGCATCAGGGGAACAAGGTGTTCTTGGCACCGGACTTTTCCGCGCGGGCCGCATCGAAGCAGCTTCGGCAGAGCGGTTCATAATTGTCGGTCTCCCCCAGCAGGATCAGGCGTTCGCTGGCGGTGGTCCGGTGGCTGAAGGTGGCCAGTTCGCCGCAGCGCATGCAGATCGCGTGGACCTTGGTGACGAATTCGGCGATGGCCAACAGTTGCGGCATCGGCCCGAACGGCCGGCCTTGGAAATCCATGTCCAGCCCGGCGACGATCACGCGCACACCTTGGGCAGCGAGCTGCTCACAGACGCGCGGAAGGCCCTCATCGAAGAACTGCGCCTCATCGATGCCCACCACTTCCAGGTCCACGGCCTGTTGCAGCAGCGCGGCACTGTCGCGCACGGGGATGCTGGCGATGGCGCGCTTGTCGTGGCTCACCACATCGGTCTCGTGGTAGCGTGTATCGGTGCCGGGCTTGAAGATGCCCACGCGCTGTTTGGCGAACTCCGCGCGGCGCAATCGGCGGATCAATTCCTCGGTCTTTCCCGAGAACATGCTGCCGCAAACGACCTCGATCCAGCCCTTCTTCCGGGAGCGGTTACCGGTGTGTTCCAGGAACATGTATCGGAAAGGCTTGACGGACTTGTGATGAAGGCATTTGGGAAGCGGCACGAATTTAGCCAAATTCGCACGCACCGGAACCCACGATATGCCCCAGCAAAAAGCACTTGAACGCATGAATGAGCTGATCCGCTCCCTGCAACAGGCCATCGGCCGGTTGGGGGAGGGCAAGCTCGACCTGCCCGAACTCGAGCAATGCACGGAAGATGCCCGGGCGCTCTATGAACGCCTGGTGGTGCTGCGGCACAAAGCGCGGGAAACCGCTGTGGGCGCGGGCAGACCGGTGGTGGCGAAGCCGTTGGGGGTGAGGCCGGCCACAGTGGAGGAGGCCATCGCGGAAGCCGATGTGAAGGAAAGTGTGATCCGACTGGACACGCGACCGGCGGATGCACCACCGCACCAGACCTCGTTGATCGATGCGATCGCCGAGACCGAAACGGTGCCGGTGCCCAAGCCCGCCGTTGAGGTACCCAAGCCCCCTGCACCGCCCAAGCCGGTCGCCGAAGCGCCTGCTCCCCCGGAGCCGCTCAAGCCTGTCGCCGAAGCGCCTGCTCCCCCGGAGCCGCCCAAGCCTGCCGCCGAGGCGCCTGCGCCACCTGCGCCGCCCAAGCCGAAAACGTCGAAGGCCCCGCTGGTGAAAGAGAAACAGGAACAACCGATCAGCGTGGCGGACAAGATGGAGCACGCGCCCGTGGCCGACCTGCGCAAGGCGATCGCGCTGAGCCAGAAATTCTGGTTCGTCGCCGAGCTCTTCGGCGGGGAGCGTGATCGCTATGAAAAAGCCATCGACGCCATCAATGCCATGGGAAGCAAGGAAGAAGCCGAAGCCTACATGCGCACGGAGATCACGGGGAAGCTGCCCAAGCCGCCGGGCGAAGAGGTCAGTGCCACGTTCACGGACCTGTTGCAACGCCGGTTCAGCTGATGCGCTTCCCTTTCATTCTCTTGCCATTGCTCCTGGCCGGCACGCTCGCCGCGCAGGACATGCCTTCCGTGAAGGACCAGGCCAAGCAATATGTGGACACCCTCGCGGGTCCGGCCATGCACGGTCGCGGCTACGTGCAGGGCGGCGACAGCCTCGCGGCGGAATGGATCGCCAAGCAGTTCGATCGCATCGGGCTGGAAAAGTTCAACGACAAGCGTTTCGAGCCGTTCACTTTCCCGGTGAACTCGTTTCCGGACCCCATCGCGGTGAGCGTTGACGGCACCTTGTTGAAGCCCGGCATCGACTACCTCCTGGATCCCGCATCCGGCCCGTCGGACGGGAAGTACGAGCTGGTACACCTTGGCGTGAACGACCTCGCGACGCCGGAGCGCAAGGCCCTGACCATGGGCGTGGTGATGGGCCATGCCGCCGTGCTGAAATTCCCGCATACCACCAATGCGGACACCTTGGCGATGTACAGCGACTGGGAAGGCGAATTGGTACGGTCGGTCCCGGTGTTCCGCATCGGCGGAGAGAAGCTCACATGGAGCGTATCAAGCGACCATTTGCGTAACGCGGTGATCGAGATGCGCGCCGGCGTGATGCCGGACTCCGCACGCACCGCGACGATACACGTGCAGAACCACTTCATCCCAAGGCACACCGCGCGCAATGTGCTCGGCGTGGCCAAGGCCAAGGGCGGCAGCAAGGACTGGTTGCTGGTGACGGCCCACTACGACCACCTTGGCATGATGGGGCAGGCCCTGTTCCCCGGCGCGAACGACAATGCCAGCGGCGTCAGCATGCTGCTCAGCCTCGCGGAATGGTTCAAGAAACATCCCCCGAAAACGAACATTCTCTTCGTGGCATTTGCCGGTGAAGAGGCCGGATTAAAAGGGAGTCAATGGTTCGTGGCGGACCGCCCGATCGACCTTTCACGCATTAAGATGCTCGTCAACCTGGACCTCAATGGCACAGGTGAGGAAGGCATCACCGTGGTGAACGCTACGGCCCAGCAGGCTGTCTACGACCAGCTCGTCGCGATCAACGCGAAGACCCAGGACCTGCCACAGGTGAAGGCGCGCGGCCCGGCGTGCAACAGTGACCACTGTCCCTTTGTGCAGAAGGGCGTACCGGCCATCTTCATCTACACCATGGGCGGCGTGAGCTACTACCACGACGTACTCGACCGGCCGGAGACCTTGCTGCTCACGAAGTTCGACGGCCTCTACCGCACCTTGGCCACGCTGCTCAGCACCTTGAAATGAGCGCGGACCACGCGGGCGGACGGCTCTTCCTTGTGCCCACGCCCATCGGTAACCTAGAGGACATCACGTTGCGCGCGAAACGCATCCTGGAGGAAGCCGACGCGGTGATCGCCGAGGACACCCGGGTGAGCGGAAGGCTGCTGCAGCACTACGGCATCAGCCGCCCCTTTATCGCCTTCCACGCGCACAACGAGCACAAGGTCACGGACCGCTTGGTGGAGCGCTTGGTGGCCGGTGAACGCTTTGCGCTGGTCACCGATGCGGGAACGCCCGCGATCAGCGACCCCGGCTTTTTGCTGGTGCGTGCTGCCGTAAAGCAGGGCGTCGCCGTGGAATGCCTTCCCGGCCCCACCGCCTTCGTGCCCGCCTTGGTGAACAGCGGCCTGCCCTGCGATCGCTTCACTTTCGAAGGCTTTCTTCCAGTGAAGAAGGGCCGAAGAACGCGCATCACTGGGCTGTTGAACGAAGAACGCACCATGGTCTTCTACGAAAGTCCGCACCGCATCGTCCGCACCCTACGCGAACTGGCGGAGGCCTTCGGCGCGGAAAGACAAGCCAGCATCTCCCGCGAGATCACCAAGCTCCACGAAGAGACAATACGCGGCACCTTGCAGGAACTGCATGCGCATTTTGAACAGCATGCGCCCAAGGGGGAGTTCGTGTTGTGCGTGGCAGGGTTCTGAAGGTCGGTCAGCCTGAGTTGTATTCTGGTGCAACCCTTGTTCTGAAGAAATGCATCCGGAGCTCTTAACCCACGATCCGCGGTTGGGAAGCTCCACCCTGCATGTGGCCTCATTCGCCTGCGGTCTCCTACCTTTCGACAAGCCCCGCACCTATGCGCAGCTTCATCCTCCTACTCTCCCTCGGCATCGCGGCCGGAGCCTTGGCGCAGAACGTCATCTATCGCAACTATGATGAATACGTGGCGAAACAAGGGGAAGCGGTGGACGGCAACATCGACGTGGCTCCGGACCTGGGCCGCTTCGTAGTGCGCTACGTGAAGGACGGCCGGAAAAAGCACATCGCAAGCCGCAAGGTCTGGGGCTTCCTCAATGACGGCTTCCTCTACCGCATCGAGCCGGAAGGTCATCTGCCGGTCCGGTTGATGGCACAGGGTGCGATCTTCTACTGGGAGAACGGCCTTGCGCATCTGCGCATCCAGCGCGACTCCTCAGGCGCTTCCGGTTTCGAATACGGCCACGCCTCCTATCTGAGCCGGGAAATACAAAGCGAGATCGTCCCGGCGATCTTCAAGGCGGACGACACCAAGTCATCCTCCGCCAAGTTCAAGGAAGCCTGGCCGGCCTATGCAGAGTTGCTGGAACGCATCGGTGAAGGCACCGACATGGACAGCGTGCGCCAGTGCGTGGTGAACTACGAAGTGGCTGTGGAGGAGGGCAAGATTGCGGGGCCGTAGGTCGTCCGTAATCGTGAGCTTGTCAAATGTATCCGCTTATTCATCTCTAAGAAAGGCATTCATCCGCGTAGATCGGCGGCATCGGCGGTTTTTCAAACCCGAGGCATCATCAGCCCAAGGTAGCTTGCACCCATGAAAGCATGGCAGCTTACCGCCCACGGCGAACCATCGAAGGTGCTCTCTCTACGCGAACTTCCCGATCCGGAACCCAAGCCGGGCGAGGTGCTCCTCCGCAGCGAGGGCTTCGGCCTGAACTACGCGGATGTGATGGCCGTGAAAGGCCTCTATCGCGATGCGCCGCCGCCGCCTTGCGTGATCGGTTATGAGACCTTGGGCCGTGTGGAGCATTGCGGCGAAGGTGTTCCAGCAGAGCTTCTGGGCAAGCGCGTTCTCGCCATGACGCGTTTCGGAGGCTACGCCGAACTGGCCTGCACGGACCATCGCGCCGTGGCCGAGGTCCCGGACAGCATGGCGCTTGGTGAAGCTTTGGCCATGGCCACCCAAGGTGCCACGGCATGGTACATGGCCATGATGGCCGCCCCGGTGCAGCGCGGTGATCGCGTGCTGGTCCATAGCGCGGCCGGCGGAGTGGGCCAGTTGCTCACGCAGATCGCAGTACGCCAAGGTTGCGAGGTCTTCGCGGTGGCGCATGGTGCGGAGAAGATGGCCTTCCTGAAGCAACTGGGCGCGCAGCACGTCATCGATCGCAAAGCGGATGACTATGCGGCAAGGATCGGCATACTACTGGGCAAGGCACGCTTGGACGCGAGCTTCAATGCGGTGGGCGGGACCACCTTCAAAAAGGACTTGAAGTTGATCGGCAGCGGTGGCCGCTTGTTGCTCTTCGGTGGTGCCGAGCGCGGCGCGGGCGGTGCGTTCGGCACGCTGCGCTTCGTGTGGAACATGGGCCTGGTGATCCCGATCTTCCTGATGATGCGCAGCAAGAGCCTGATCGGCGTGAACATGTTGCGCCTCAGCGAGCACAAGCCTTTGTTGGTGGCCGCGTGCATGCAAGGTGCGCTGGACGCGATGCGCGAAGGCTGGTTAAAACCCAAGGTCCATCCGCTTTTCAGCGCGGATCAACTTCCGCAGGCGGTGGAGCTGCTGGGCTCGGGGAGGAGCATTGGCAAGGTGGCGGTGCAGTGGGGCTGATGCTATTCCTTCTTCTCCTTGGCGTCGGGATCGTCCTCCACCGGCGTGGGGTCTCCGCCCACATTCTCTTCTTCCTCCTCTTGGCGCAGCCGCTCGTGCAGACTGCCGGGCGGTAAGGTGGGCGAGAACGGGTCGGTGCTTTCGTTGCCGAGCGGGCGTGGCTTCGGGTCGGGTGTGGGCTTGGTGTCCATGGTACAGTGAATTGCTTTGTACAAGGTACGCACGAAAAGGCGTGCCGATCTGGACTGTCGCGTCTTGATGCCATGGTTTCATGAAGGTGTTGGGTTTTCCCTTCCTTTTTTCAAGGAGGGGCAGGGGTGGTGTATTTGCAACGCCTGAACCACCCCCGACCCCTCCTTTTAGGAAGGAGGGGAGACGGATCCTCGCAGACCGGCCTCGCATTCGACCCCGGCCATCCGTGTGGATCCGTGTCTATCCGTGGTTAAAGAATGACATGGATCGCGTGTCCGCCGTACGGCGGACGCATCAGATGCGATCGCTATGTCCGGACGGGCCTTGACCCAATACCTTTGCATCTCATGCCGCTACTGAATATCCAGCCCGTTCCCTTCGCCGATTGGGGCATCGGCATTGATCGACCCTTGATCATTGCTGGCCCGTGCAGTGCTGAAAGCCGTGAGCAGGTGCTGGCCACCGCTGAAGGGATCGTGGAACATGCTCCGCAGGTGAAGGTGTTCCGCGCGGGCGTGTGGAAGCCCCGCACCCGGCCCGGTGGCTTTGAGGGCGCGGGCGAGGCCGCCTTGCCTTGGCTGGCCGAAGTGAAGGAGCGCACCGGTCTGTTGACAATGGTGGAGGTGGCCACACCGCAACATGTGGAAGCCGCGCTGAAGGGCGGGGTGGACATGCTGTGGATCGGTGCGCGCACCACCCCGAACCCGTTCAGTGTACAGGCGATCGCGGATGCGCTTTCCGGCACGGACATCCCGGTATTCGTGAAGAACCCCGTGAACCCCGACCTGCAATTGTGGATCGGTGCCTTGGAGCGCTTGTTCGCCGCCGGGCAGATGCGCGTGGCCGCCATACACCGCGGTTTCCATTGGTTCGAGCGCACGCCCTACCGGAACAGCCCGATGTGGGAGATCCCGGTGCGGCTCAAGGCGGCCTTCCCCCAATTGGAACTGCTGTGCGACCCCAGCCATATCGCAGGAAACCGGGAACTTTTGGCCGACGTGGCCCAACAGGCCTTGGACCTCAACTTCAGCGGGCTGATGATCGAGACGCATATCGATCCCAAGGCGGCGAAGAGTGACGCGGACCAGCAGGTAAGACCACAGGACCTTGCCACCCTCCTGAACGGATCGACCTATCGCCGTTCCACGGCCGGGCCGGACCTCCGGGATGAATTGCAGGAGCACCGCGACCTGATCGATCGGCTCGATGAGGAGATCCTACAGAAGGTCGCGGCGCGCATGGAGATCTCCGAGCGCATCGGCCTGTTCAAACAGGCGCACAACATCGCCATACTCCAGCCCGAACGTTGGCGGTACATCATGCGGGCCGCGCAGGCAATGGGCAAGGACCTAGGGCATTCACAGCACTTCATCCAAGCGCTGATGGACGCCGTACATGACGAGAGCATCCGCAAGCAGACCGCCGTTTGGGAGCGCGAACAACTTGCCGCAGGATACCAAGGATCGAGCGAGAATGGCATCGCCTCTCCTGACTTTGGTCATGGATCGGCATAGCTTTCATGCTTGAGCCAACACAACATCGTTCCATCCTCGACCCCATGATCAAGAACTACGCCTTCGTCTTTACGGCCTTGTTAATAGCCTCCCAAGCCACCGCCCAACCCGCCTTCACCGATGGCACCGCGATGCTGGGCCACACGGCAAACAGCGGTGGTTGCATGGCCGTCACGGACATGGACGGCGACGGCCTGGACGATGTGGTGCAGTTGGATTTCGGTACGCATGTCTACGTGCTCTATCAAGAGACCGACGGTAGCTTTACCACCGTGGACTACGGCTCGATCGACAATAGCTCCCAATGGGGCTGGGCCATCGGCGACCTTGACAACGATGGGCATAAGGACATCTGCGGAGGGGCCACCGGCCAACAGAATTTTCTCAGTATCACCGCACGTGGCGCCTCCAGCTTAAGCAACCTTGACGGTCCGTCCATCTTCACCCAGTGCATGAGCATGGGCGATATGAACAATGACGGCCGGACGGACATTTTCGCCTGCCATGACAACGGGCCGCCCAACATCTGGTTCACCAATGCCAGCGGCGTCCCGGTGAACAGCAACAGCTATATCGATTGGAGCACTTCTCCTTCCAGCGATATGAGCGGTAACTACGGAAGCTGCTTTGTCGATTTTGACAACGATGGCGACCTCGACCTGTACATCGCGCACTGCCGCCAAGGGGTGAACAATTCCGATGACCCGCGGCGTTGGAACCGCTTGTTCGTCAACGACGGCACCAACCATTACACGGACCAAGCTGCAGAATATGGCGTGCAGGACCACGAGCAGACCTGGACATCCGATTTCGGTGACTACGACAACGACGGCGACATGGACATGTTCAGCAATGAGCACAGTACGGGCACCCAGCTGTTCGAGAATGACGGGACGGGGCACTACACGAACGTCACCGCGGGAAGCGGATTGGGCGTAGCGAGCTTTCCGCTGCAGGGCCTCTTCCGGGATATGGACAACGACGGCTTCCTGGACATCCTGATCGCCGGAGGCAGCGAGTTTTATTACAAGGGCAATGGTGACGGGACCTTCACTCTGGTAGAAGACCTGTTCCCCTCCACCAAGGCCATGCACAGTTTTGCCTTCGGCGACCTCAACAGGGACGGCTTTGAGGATGTGTATGCCAACTATGGCAGCGGCTATGTGGACGGTAGCAGCAACTACCCGGACCGCCTCTGGTTGAACACGCCCAACGGCAATCATTTCTTCCGCGTGCGGCTGCAAGGCACCACCAGTAATCAAGATGCCATTGGCGCGCGCGTCACCATCAGCGGCCCGTGGGGCACGCAGATCCGTGAGGTGCGTTCCGGCGAGAGCTACGGCCTGGTGAACTCCTTCATACTGCCCTTCGGCCTGGGAGCGGAGACCATGGTGCCGACAATGACCGTGCGCTGGCCCAGCGGTCTGGTGGAGACCTTCAACGATCTGAACGCCGACCAGACCATCACCGTGGTGGAGGGCACCTGCGTCTCACCGAACGTGGCCATTTCGGCCTCGCCTTCCGCCATCATCTGCCCCAGCAGCGGCCCTGTTCTGCTGACCGCTTCACCCGGAACCGACTTCACTTGGAACACGGGTGACACGGGACCGACCCTCAGCGTGGACCAAGCGGGTGCTTATTGGATCATGACCGGCACCGGCACCTGCACCACGCAAGCGAATGTGAACGTACTGGAGAGCCCGGACGAGACACCGACGGTCTCCGCCGCAGGACCCACCACGTTCTGCCCCTTGGATCAGGTGGTGCTCACCGCCAGCCCGGCATCCGGCTATCTGTGGAGCAATGGAAGCGACCAGCAGAGCATCACGGTGAGCGCGGCCGGGGACTACTCGGTGACGATACAAGGAGCATGCTCTGAGTTCACCTCGGAACCCGTGGAGGTGACCCTGCTCAATGCGCCCGCCGCGCCGATGAGCGAGGATGTGTCGATCCCCGTGGCCGGCACCGCGGTGCTCACCGCCACGGGCGACAGCATTATTTGGTATGATACGGAGGTGGACGGCACTCCCGTGGGCCATGGCAGCCCGTGGACCACGCCGTTCGTGGATACGAACACCCTTTTCTGGTGCTCGGAACTGGGCCAGAACGGCGGTGTGCCGCAGTCCGGAGGAAAGACGGACAAGTCCGACATCGGGACCTACCAGAACAACGCCACCTACTTCAACTATTTCAGCACCTACGAGAACATGGTGATCAAGAGCGCCAAGGTGTATGCGAACGGGGCCGGTGAGCGCCCGATCGCCATCGTTGACCGGACCACGGGTGATGTGGTGGCCTCGGGCAACTTCTTCATCCCCGATGGTGAAAGCCGGGTGCAACTGGACCTGCTGGCACCGGGTGGCGGCTCGTACGGCATTCGCATCGTTTCCGGCGACCCACAGCTATGGCGCGATGGCGTGGGCAGCAACCCGGTGTACCCGTATGATCTGGGCGGTCTGGGCGCGATCACGGGCAGCAACGCCGGCTCGGACAATTACTACTACTATTTCTACGATTGGGAAGTAGCCTCGCCGGCCTCTTGGTGCGAAGGACCACGGACACCGGTGGAAGTGCTGGTCGGCCCCACGGGCGTGGCGTCCGATGATCAGGCCGAGGGCCTGCGCATCTTCCCGAACCCGGCCACGGACAAAGTCACCATCTCAGGCAAACTGCCCGAAGGTGCTGCCACTGCGGAGTTCCTGGACGTGGCCGGCCGTGTCTGCCTCAGCGCCGCGATCACTCCCGCTGGCGTAACGATCGATGTTTCATCCTTGGCCCCCGGTGCCTACACCTTGCAATTGCGCGGGGAACACGGCAACAGCAACACGGCTTTCGTGAAGCGTTGACCGCGAATGCATCCACCACAAGAAGCCCTGGAAACCCCGGGGCTTTTTGATGTCCGACCAAGGCGATCAGGTGGTTACTTTGCGGCATGACCGACCAGGTGGACGAACAGCAGTCGCTGAGGCTGCTCATTGTGGGCGCAGGTGCCCTCGGTAATGCATTGCTGCCGCGCGTCCTGCGCTGGAAATGGGACGGTATCACCATCATGGACGGTGACCGGGTGGAGGAGAAGAACTTGGTACGGCAAGAGCTCTTTGCGCCCGTGGACATCGGCAGGCCGAAGAGTGATGTACTGGCGGCCTGGGTCCGCAACATGCCCGTTCCGGTGCACATGGCCTCCCGGGATGAATTCCTCGACGCGAACAACGCCGAAGCGCTCATTGCCGTGCACGACGTGGTGGCGGACTGCACGGACGATGCACATGTGAAGCGGTTGATCGATCGCACCTGTGCCGAGTTCGGCGTGGCGTTGGTGAGCGGGTCCGTCCACGGAAAGGAAAGTCAGGTGATCCTTTTGCACGCGGAAGGGGAGGACGAAGCGATCACGCGTGATGAGCTCTTCCAAGGTAGACCCGGCGGGGAGCAGGACGGCTGCGACATGCGGAACGTGCCGATGGAGACCATCGAGGAAACAGGCCGGCGCATGGCACAACTGCTGCGCGCCGTGCGACAGGGCGAACCCGTGAAGAACGGCCGCATCGACCTCTTCGACGGTAAACGTTGGACCGCGATCGATCCCCCGGACCACTGATCGATGGACAGCACCTTGTTGATCGTCCTGATCGCCTTCGTCGCCTTCGCCTACGCCATGGTGGGCCACGGCGGTGCCAGCGGCTACCTCGCGTTGATGGCGTTGGCCGGTATGTCCATAGTGGTGATGCGCCCCACCGCGCTCGTATTGAACCTCTTCGTCAGCGCCATCTCCTTCACGCTTTACGCGCGTTCCGGCCATTTCAAATGGAGCACCTTCTGGCCCTTCGCGGTGCTGTCGATCCCGGCGGCTTGGCTCGGCGCGCACGTCGTGCTGGACCCCGTGATCTACAAGCGCATCCTTGCGGTCTGCCTGCTCTTTGCGGTCGCCAAGCTCTTCGGATTTTTCGGAAAAGGCAAGGACGGCCTACAGCCCATCCCGTTGGTCTGGGGCTTGTTGATCGGCGCGGTGCTGGGCTTCGTCTCCGGCATGATCGGCATCGGAGGTGGAATTCTGCTGAGCCCGGTGCTGCTGCTCTTCAACTGGGCGGACATGAAGACCACGGCGGCCACCTCGGCGCTCTTCATCTTTGTGAACAGCGCGGCCGGTATCGTGGGCGCTTTCGGCAATGGTGAAACGTTGAGCGCGGACACGGTGCCATGGATCATGGCGGCCATACTGGGCGGCCTGCTCGGCAGTTGGATCGGCGCGAAGCGGTTGAACGAACTGCGCTTGAAGCAGGCTTTGGGCATCGTACTGCTCTTTGCCAGCGTGAAATTGATGATGGCATGATCGACGTGAAGGAGGCGAAGCGGCGTTTGATGGCCCACGTGCTGGTGATGCCCACGGAAGCCGTGCCGTTGCTTAATGCATTGGGCCGTTTCGCGGTGAATGACGTTGTAGCACCCTTCGATCATCCGCTGTTCGATTGCAGCGCGATGGACGGCTATGCGTTCAGGTTTTCCGATGATTCAAAGGCATGGACCGTGGTGGGCGAAGTGGCCGCCGGGGATGCTTTTTCACGCGGTCTTCAAGCGAGTGAATGCGTCCGCATCTTCACCGGGGCCATGATGCCGGAAGGCGCGGACACCGTGGTGATGCAGGAACTCGCGCAACGTTCCGGTGAAGCGATGACGCACACCGACGTGAAGTTGAGACGCGGCGGCAACGTGCGGTGCAAAGGCGAGCAGTTGCGCACGGGTGATGTGGCGTTGCTGAAAGGAACGCCGCTGGATGCGCCCGCGATCGGGCTGTTGGCTTCGGTCGGTGTGCAGAAGGTGCTTGTGGCGAAGCGGCCGCGCGTGGCCTTGCTGATCAGCGGTGATGAATTCGCCGAGGGCGCGGTCCCTCGGCCGGGCAAGATCTTCGGGACCAACGGCGTGATGTTGCAGGCGGCCTTGCGCAACGCGGGGATCGAGGCAAGCAACGTGCAGGTCAATGATGATCGCGATGCATTGATCATGGCCTGGAAGCAAGCAGCCAAGGCGCATGACCTCGTCATCTCCACCGGTGGTGTGTCCGTCGGGGATCATGACCTGATCCGGCCCGCCTTGGAAGCGCTCGGAGCGGAGTTCATCCTTCACGGCGTGAAGCAGAAGCCGGGCAAACCGATGCTCTTTGCAAAGCTCGACGGCACGCCGGTCTTCGGCCTGCCCGGCAATCCCCGCGCGGTGATGGTGCTGTTCGGTGAATACGTGCTGCCCTTTCTGCGCGCCATGCAAGGAGCTGCGGATCCCGGTCCACGTATTGAGCATCTTCCGGTCGAACAGGCGTTGAAGGTCAAAGGCGACCGTGCGGAGTTCCGTGCGGCGCTCGTGATGGAAGGGAAAGTGAAATTATTGGCCGATGAAGGCTCGCACATGCTGCGATCGCTAACCGAAGCGAATGCATTGGCGTTCGTCCCGGCCGATGTGCGGGAGCTCAAAGCAGGGGACACGATCGAAGTACACTACATCCGGTGATGGGAAGCAAATACGCATGGACGGGAGTGGTGCTCGCTGGCGGCAAGAGCACGCGCATGGGGCAGGACAAGGCGCTGCTGGAAGTGGACGGGAAACCGTTGCTGCTTCACGCCGTGGAGAAGTTGAAGCCGCATGTGCGCGAGCTCCTCGTGATCGGCGAACCGCGCAAGTATGGGCACATCTGGCCTGACGTCATGCCGGATGAGATCCCCGGCCTGGGACCCTTGGGCGGCATCGTGACGGCCATGGGTAACGCGCGGCACGACCGTTTGCTGGTGCTGGCGGTGGACGCGCCCGGTGTGAACGCGAGGTTGCTGGAACGCCTCACCCGCGAACTGCCGGATGATGCCGATGCCTTGGTCCCGCGCCACGACGACGAATTGGAACCCTTGGTCGCTGCGTATCACCGCCGCTGTGCCGGTGCCTTCATGGACCACATCACGCGCAGCCAGCTTTCCATGCACGGAGCCTTGGCCGACGTCAACATGGCCTACTTGGACATCAAGCCCGGTGATGACGGCTGGCCCGAGGACCTCTTTTGCAACCTCAACAGTCCTGCCGACCTTTGAGCCATGGACATCATGCTTTTTGGATTGATCGCGGAGAAGGCCGGGACCGATAGGCTATCCATCTCGGCACCGGACACGGGCGCGTTAAGGCAAGCCTTGGAAGAACGCATCGAAGGACTTTCATCGCTGAGCTATGCGCTGGCCGTGGACCGGAAGATCACGCATGAAAATGTTGAACTGAGCGGCAGCGAGGAGATCGCGCTGCTGCCCCCATTTGCAGGAGGATGAGCGAAACCAAAGCGCCCAAGAAACGTGACATCTTCACTGATGGTCCGATCGATCCGGCCTTCATCGCGGAGAGCATCGCGAAGCATGCCACGCGCCACGACATCGGTGCACACGAGATCTTCTTGGGCCAGATCAGGGCGGACACACGTACGGGCGATGGTACGGGCGGAAGATCTTCCGCCCGTACAACCGCCATCGAATACACCGCCTACCGCGACATGGCCAACGAACAGATGATCCCCATCCGGGAGGAAGCCTTCGCACGCTGGCCCATCACCTGCCTGCACGTACACCACAGCCAGGGCGTCATCAAGGCCGGTGAGCTGTGCTTCTTCGTCTTCGCCTCATCGGCCCATCGCGAAACGGCGCGCGAGGCCGTGGCCTACGTCACGGATGAAGTGAAGAAGCGCCTACCGATCTTCGGGAAAGAGGTTTTGGAGGATAACACGCACGTCTGGAAAAGCAACCGGTAAGGGCGGAAGGTCTTCCGCCCCAACGATCATGATCGACATCACCCACAAGCCTACCTCCCTCCGCGAAGCCATCGCCGAGGCCACCGTTAGCGTTAGCAAGCCGGAAACGATCGCAGCGGTGAAAGCCGGGACCGTCCCCAAGGGCGACGTGATCGAGGCCGCGCGCATCGCCGGTCTCTTCGGTATCAAACGCACTGCGGACATGATCCCGGACTGCCATCCCTTGCCGGTGGAACACGCCGAGGTGACCAGCAGCGTGCAGGACATGGCCATCGTGGTCACCGTGAAGGTGCGCACCATCTACCGCACTGGCGTGGAAGTGGAGGCCATGCACGGCGCAAGCGTGGCGGCGCTCACCATCTACGACATGCTTAAGCCGATCGACAAGGGCATCACCATCGACCGCATCCGCTTAGTGGGGAAGAAGGGGGGCAAGAGCGATTGGAGAGATCAGTTCGACAAGATGCCAAGCGCTGCCGTGCTCGTCATCAGCGACAGCGTTTCAGCGGGCAAGAAGGAGGACAAGGCCGGAAAAACGATCGGTGAACGGTTGAAGACGCTCGGAGTGGAGTTTGCTGCAAATGCATTGGTGCCTGATGAGCCGGAGCAGATCGCTGCACAGGTGAAGGCGTGGGCGGAGCAGGGCATCGACCTCGTTCTCACCACCGGCGGCACGGGCCTTTCACCACGTGATCGCACGCCGGAAGCCATCGCACCTCTTCTCGACCGCGAAGTACCCGGCATCATGGAGGCCGCACGCAGCTACGGCCAAGAGCGCGTACCGCTCGCGATGATGAGCCGCGGCATCGCCGGGATGATCCATCGCACGTTGGTGATCACCCTGCCGGGATCAACGAGAGGTGCGCAAGAGACGATGGACGCGCTTTTCCCGTTCGTACTGCATGTGGTCAAGGTGCAGGAGATGGCGTATCGGCACGGAGCGTAGTGGGGTTCCGCCACAACGCGAAGAGCGCCAATGAATGCGGGGAGTTGGCTTCGCCGCCGAGAAGCTAAGTTTTATGGCACCACAACAACGCCGCTCTTCGGAACAGTCGTTCCGCCAAAGCGCCATAGCACGAATTGCCCGCCCGGCCACGAGATCCGTTGATGGTTACGAGCATCTATTCGTACCGATCGCAGTACACGGCCTTGCGTATCGAACAACTCCAAAGTCCCAGCATCGCCGCCGTTGCGGATCAGCAGCCCATTGCCATCACCGATAACACGGAAGGCCGAAGTCTGCAGTTCCGTGATACCCGTTGTGGTGACGTCCACGAGAAAGACGTTGGTGTCGATGCGCCCGCAATCATTCGTAGCGATGTACGTGACCGTGTAGCTCCCATCGGCAGAGTAGGTATGCGTGAAGCTGCTTTCCGTGCTTGTGCTGCCATCGCCGAGGTCCCAGAAGTTACTGGTGGTGTTCGTGGAGTTTTCGCTGAACGTGATCTGGCCACCGCCGATGTCCGTGTGTTCCGGTAGTGCAACAGGATCATTGACACCGATGTTCCACGTGCTCAAACTGTCCATCACCATGGATGATGCGACCTGTTGGATCGTGGTCGCGGTCGTTGCATCCAATGTGGAAGTGAAGGTCGCGCCCACGGTTGTTCTGCGGAAATAAGTACTGTACATGGTGCAGGCAACCAAATAGGAGCCGGCCACGCTGGGATGACTGCCATCTGCCGCATACAGGTCGATCGTGTGGAACTCTTCGCGGATACGCTTCCACGCCACGCCGGCGGGAGCGCACTCGGCGCTGTTGTCCTGTGCCATCTGCAGGTAGCTGATCCGTAGTTGCTCTTGCATGCCCTCGTAAGTGCATACAGGCGGCCAGAATGCGCAGTTGTCCGCATCGCCGTTCTCGCGGCCCCAGGTCATGTATAACACAGGTTCCGCACAGGGGGAATGGGCACGGACACTGTCCACCAATGCGGTTGCGTAGGGCAATGATTCTGCGGCCACCTGCGCCGGTGGAAAGGAGGGAAGCTGGCTTTGCTCCTGCAACACCACGTAGTCCCATCCGCCTTGGTCGATCAGGTTCTGCGTGGCCGTATTGGTGGTATGCCCGTTGAAGGTGTAGCCGCCCGGCGTGGAGCTGTTGACGACCAACGTATCACCCAAGGAGAGCGCCAGTTGCCGCGTCATCTCCGGCAGGTTGTTCACTGCGGTGTAGCTATTGCCGATGAAGAGTACGCGCGTGGTCTGCGCACTGGTGGAATTAAGCGTTCCGAGCAGGATCAGGAATGCGAAGAGGTGCTTCATGGCGTGAAGGTAGAGGGTCATGTGATCAACGTCCGAACGATCTTGCGAAGGGGCACCGCGAAAAGGCATTTCTTTGCGTTCTTCGTGCCCTTAGTGGTATAAGATCATGGTCAACGGCAAGGAAGCATTCGTGGAGGAGTTCGTGCTGCATCGCATCGGTGCCGAGGGCGAGCCCAGTGTGTTCAGCGACTTCAGTGCGGTGATCAAGGGCGAATTGGAGCAGCAGTTCCTGCGAAAGCTCTTCCTGCGCCCCTTCACCAACATGGCCTTCACCTGTGAGTTCGCCGCGAAGAAGAACGCCTTGCACGAGCTGTGTACCAAGGTCTACGACGGTGAAAGTATCGTGGAGAACTCCGAGGCCATTGCCAAGCTGCTCATTGCCGTGGCCCCCGAAGACAAGATGCCGGGTGGTGATCTGATCGTGGCGAAGTTCAGCGCAGTGGAGGTCGGCGGCGCGGAACATGAGGCAGTGGGCATCTTCAAATTCGATGAGAAGGAGGTGTTCCTGGAAAGCATCTTGAAGGATGAGGCCATCGCACTGCGCATGAGGCGCGGCCTGGGCAACAACAAGCCGAACAAGGCCTGCTTGGTGGTCTTCTCCGGGAACTCCCCCACGCTCTTCATCATCGACAATCAGGCGAACACCGAATATTGGCAGAAGGATTTCATCGGATCACGGGCGAAGAAGGACCACGTGAACAGCACCAGCGATCGGATGCACATCACCAAGACCTTCATCACCGAACAACTTCCACAGGACTTCGTGGTGGAGAAGGCCGACCAGATCGATCTGCTGAACCGCTCCGTGGATTACTTCAAGAACCACACGGAATTCGACCAGGACGAATTCACGCAGGAAGTATTTCAGGAAGAGAAGGCCATCCAGTCGTACAAGCAGTACAGCGACCGCTACCAGAAGGAGAACGACGTGCAGGTGCAGGATAACTTCGAGATCTCCTCCCACGCTGTGAAGAAGCAGGCGCGCGTGTTCAAAAGCGTGCTGAAGCTGGACAAGAATTTTCACATCTACATCCACGGCGACCGCAACAAGATCGAGCACGGCGTGGACGAGAACGGACGGAAGTTCTACAAGATCTTCTACGAGCAGGAGTCGTAGTCCCATCAACGTCTCACACAGTGGACGTTGATGCTCCGAAGCCCACCTCCTCCACATGCACAAGCTTCACATTCTTGTCCTCTCGACCCTCTAGATAGAAACCTGCGCTGGAATGAGGGTAAAGCGACGCACCTTCGGCAAGCATCCATTTTCCCCGCACCGGGTTGCCATGGATGTAGCCGATCTTCTGCTGGACGAACCAAGGAGAGTAACAGAGCTTGATGTCTGATGACACGCGCCAAACGCGGTGCTTGTGTGACCCGGATGCAGTTAGGCTGACTCCATCTGCGAGGCGGGCCAGGCGATCACGATGTTCCGAAGCCTGTAATCGTTTGATCACCTCATAGGCCGCGAAACGCTTCATGCTCGCTAAAATGGTATTGATCACCATGCCTTCCGGAACGAACAACATGAAGTGCAGGTGATTTGGCATCAGAACATAGCTGGTCATGCGGCAACCCTTTTCGTGCACGAGGGCCATCCATCCGTAGAGGTGGTCGAAGAGATGCGTTTGCTCGATCAACGGCAGCCAATCCCAGCAAGTAGCGGTGCAGAAGAACAGCCCACCGGAGTTTCCTTGGTGAAAGTGCGTGGCCATCAGTGTAAGATATTCAGGGAATTAGTTCCATCAACGTCTCACGCAGTGGACGTTGATGCCTCAAAGTATTTTTCGTGTCCTCAGGATCCCCTTCGGGAGATCGCTGAGGGAACTACGCCTCAGCCCCCGATGCTCACCATCGGCCTACTGCTCAGGTCATACAGCACTTCCTCTTGCTTGTCGAGGTCGAACGGCGGTAATCCTCCCAGCATCTTGTGCTTTGCCAGCACGTTCGCTTCGATCAAGGAGGAAATATCCTCACCGCTGCGCAACGCTGAAAGCAGGTCCGTTTCCTCGCGGGCGAAGAGGCAGTTGCGCAGCTTGCCTTCCGCGGTCAGGCGCAGGCGATCGCAGTTTCCGCAGAAGGGCTCGGTCACTGTGCTGATCACCGCGAAGGTGCCTTGCCAGCCTTTCACCCGGTAGGCCTTGGCGGTGCTGTGCGGATCGTCGTCGAGCTTTTCGATCGTGTACGTGCTGCCGATGTGGCCGAGCATTTCGCTGTAGGTGTACACGCGCTCACGGCCCCACTGATTGCCGGCAAAGGGCATGAATTCGATGAAACGCACATGTACGTTCCTGTCGCGGGTAAGCTCCGTGAAGCGCAGCAGCTCATCATCGTTCACGCCGCGCATCACCACCATGTTCAGCTTCACGTGCAGGCCGCGGTCGATCGCCTCTTCGATGTTCATCAGCACACGGTCGTGGCCATCGCGGCGGGAGAGGGTGCGGAAGCGCTCAGCATCGAAAGTGTCCAAGCTGATGTTGACGCTCTTCAATCCGGCAGAGATCAGGTCACCCAGGAATAGATGCAGGCGCATCGCATTGGTGGTCAACCCCAATTTCACCGGCAGCAGCGCCATGTCACGGACGATATCCACCACGTCCGGCCGCATCAATGGTTCACCGCCTGTCAGTCGGATCTTAGTGATGCCGTATTGCTCCACGAAGAGCTTTGCCAGCGTGTGGATCTCTTCCCGCGTCATCAGCTCATCGCGTTTCAGGAACTGCTGATCCTCGGGCATGCAGTAGGTGCAGCGCAGGTCGCACTTGTCCACGATGCTGATGCGCAGGTTGCGGTGGGTGCGGGAATGAAGGTCGGTGAGCAGGGCCATATCGGGTGCAAAGGTACCGAGGCGCATTTCGGCCGGGGCATTACGCTTTTGGCGGAAGGATCCCGACCTTCGCCTCCATGAAGCCCGATGAAATGGTGCGCTGCCCGTGGTGCCTGAAGGACGACATCTACTTGCGTTATCATGATGAGGTCTGGGGCGTGCCCGAGCATGACGACCGCAAGCTCTTCGCGAAGCTGATCCTTGATGGAGCGCAGGCGGGCCTGAGTTGGTATACCATTCTGATCCGCACGGAGAGCTATGCGAAGGCATACCATGATTGGGATGCGAAGAAGATCGCACGGTACGGCGAAAAGGATATCGAGCGCTTGATGAACGACGCCGGGATCATCCGCAACCGCGCCAAGGTCCTTGCCTCCATCGGCAATGCGCAGGCCTACCTGAAGATCATGGAGGACGGCCCCGGCTCCTTCGATCGCTTCTTGTGGAAGCATGTACACGGCAAGACCAAGGTGAACAGGGTGAAGCGGATGAGCGATGTGCCTGTGTCCACGCCCGAAAGCGATGCCATGAGCAACGACCTGAAGAAGCATGGTTTCAAATTCACCGGCACCACCATCGTGTATGCGTTCATGCAGGCCTGCGGCATGGTGGATGATCACTTGGTCACATGCTGGCGACGTTCCAAATAGCACGATCCATTACCTTTGAGAGCATGGGGCCGAAACCGATCATCATCAAGCCTAAGGACAAGGACGAGGAGAAATTGCTCCAGCTGCTCATCAAACGGATGGGGCTTGAGGGGCGTTCCTTATCTTGGGAGGAGATGGAGGACATGGGATTGGCAATGGCCCTGTCCAAGGTGGACCGGACCAAGTTTGCTGATAAGGAGCGTGTAATGCGGACACTCCGCTCTTGACATGGAGGTGTTGTTCCTCAGGTCATTTGAGAAGGACCTGTCGAAAGCCGATGCCACTGTCCGGAAGAGGATCTTGGTACTGATCCGCAGAATGGAAGCGGCGGAAAGCGTGTTCGGTCTTCAACAGGTGAAGAAATTGAAAGGGAGCAAGGAAGCTTATCGGATACGCATTGGGCATTATCGGTTGGGCTTTTTTGTCTCCGTGCAGCAGTTTCAATTGGCGCGTTTGATTGACCGGCGTGAGATCTACCGCTTCTTCCCATAGTCAAGAGATCATGTCGGCACCTGTTTCTTCAGGCACTATAACTCGAGTGGAAGCGTCGGGTAACACTGTCGTGGACGACATTCTCGTCACCGAGGAGCCGCTGGAGATCCGCCTTGGCCATGGTCCGGAGGAGGACCGCAAGGAGATACAGCTGAGCGTAACCATGCGTACGCCGGGGAACGATGAGGAATTGGCGATGGGATTCCTTTTCACCGAAGGCCTTGTCACGGACATGTCCCAAGTGCTGCGTGTGGTGCCGTGCGAGAACGTGAAGGAAGAGGAAAGGGGCAACGTAGTGCGTGTGGAACTTCATCCCGCCGTTGAGATAGAGCCTGCGAAGTGGCAGCGGAACTTCTACACCAGCAGCAGTTGCGGTGTATGCGGGAAGACCAGCATCGGCGCCGTGCATACGCAATGTGCGAGGCCCATCGCGCCGTTCGGACCGATCGATCCGAAGGTGATCACCGCACTGCCCGGGCGTATGCGCGAAGCGCAGACCGTCTTCAAGCATACCGGTGGCATCCACGCGGCCGCGCTTTTCGATCGTGAGGGTAAGCTGCTGATCCTGCGGGAGGACGTGGGCCGCCACAATGCCGTGGACAAGGTGATCGGAGCCTTGTTGCTGGCTACGCGCTCGCAGCCGGGGGTCGGCCCCGGACAGCTGACAACTGACAACTACCAACTCCTTGTAAGCGGCCGCGCCGGTTTCGAGCTCGTGCAGAAATGCCTCATGGCCGGCATTCCGATGATGGCCGCCGTGGGCGCACCTTCCTCATTGGCCGTGCAGCTGGCGAAAAAAGGAGGGCTAACGCTGGTCGGCTTCCTGTCCGGGGAGCGCTTCAACGTCTACTCAGGCGGGTAGCGCTTATTGGTAAGGAATCCTGATGATCGTCAGGATGCGCCGTTTCTAGGCCGGATAACTTGCACCCTCAATTTGAAGAACGGATCGGACATGGACAACACCCCCCCGGAAAAGGCCTCTGGGCAGCCGCGCGAAAAGGGTGACATCCGGACGATCGAGGACGTTCGCCTCTTGGTGGACACGTTTTATGGCCGCGCCCGCTTGGATGAGCTGGTAGGCCTCATCTTCAACGATACCATTCAGGACCGCTGGCCGGAGCACTTGGCCAAGCTCTACAGCTTCTGGCAGACCATCCTCTTGGGGCAGCACACTTACAACGGCAGCCCTTTTCTGCCACACTCGAAACTTCCGGTCGATAAGAGCCACTTTGACCGGTGGTTGCAGCTTTTCCACGGCGCGTTGAGCGATCTTTTTGAAGGTCCCACGACCGAGGAGGCCAAGCAACGCGCCGTGATGATGGCGCAGATGTTCCAGTTCAGAATGGCCGAGCATGCGCGTGCTGGCACCACACCCATCCGCTGATGACGGTGGTGAAGCATCCGGTCGCTCTGGTCGTGGTGTTCACATGGCTTGGGCTCGTTGTTGGGACCGCCTTCATGGTCTCCTGGCTCAAGTACCGCGCATTCGGGGTTTCCCTTCCCGTGGGTGCGAGCATCGACATGAAGCTGCTACCCGCGTTGCTGCGGGTGGAGTGGGTGCTGGCCTTGGCCATTGTGGCCGATCTGCTCTTGGGCAAGTCCTCTATGCTCATGCTCGCTCTGGTCGCGGTCCCGGTGCTTTTGCTGGCCGTCCAGACCCTTTGGCTTCAACCGGCCATGGACGCCGACGCCTTGCTGGTGTTCCACGGACAGAGCGGTGCAGGCACCGGACTTCGGACGGTGAATACCGCAGTGGAGGCCGTGAAGGTCACTGCGCTGGCCGCGCTGGGCATCGCACAATTCTCACGCCTATCAACCCGCGCCGGGGATCCGGCGATCAACAACCAAAACACACGATCATGAAGATCACACCCGAACGGACCGTGGGGTCCATCGTCGCCGAGGATTATCGTGCGGCGGCCGTGCTCACCAAGTACGGCATCGACTTCTGCTGCAAGGGCGGCCGCTCCGTACAGGAAGTTTGCGAGAACAAGAACATCGACCAGAACAAACTGGCCGAGGACATCACCACACTTCTGGCCCGTGATGCCAAGAGCGGTGACGATGCCCGCACTTGGCCGTTGGACCAGCTTGCGGACCATGTGGAGACGGTACACCACCGGTACGTGGAGGAGCGCGGACCGATCATTCAACAGTACCTGGCCAAACTCTGCAGGGTGCATGGCGAGCGCCATCCGGAGCTGTTCACGATCAATGATGAGTTCAACGCCTGCGTGGGGGCCATGGCCTCACACATGAAAAAGGAGGAGCTGGTGCTCTTCCCCTTCGTGCGCAACCTGGCCAAGAGCGAGCGTAGCAATGAGCCGTTCAAGACACCGCACTTCGGAACGGTGGAGAACCCGGTGAACATGATGATGGAGGATCACGTCGCCGAGGGCGAACGCTTCGAACGCATGGGTGCCGTCAGTGATGGCTTCACCACCCCGGCGGACGGTTGTGCCACATATGCCACGGCCTTCAGCATGCTGAAAGAGTTCGAGGAGGACCTGCACCTGCACATTCACCTGGAGAACAACATCATGTTCCCCCGTGCGATAGCGTTGGAGAGGAGCTTGGCGCATGTCGCCAATTAAGCGACTTCCTGAACTACAGGGGATCAGCCGCGAGCACCACGACGGGCTCCTGCTGAGCTGGAAGATCAGGGCGGGCACCGCGAAAGGCGTGGCACCCGCCCGCATCCGCCGTTATTGCAGGCGTTTTCTCCGGGAACAGCTCAAACCTCATTTCAACATCGAGGAAAGCGTGCTGTTCCCCGTTCTTGGCATGGATCATCCCGGTGTGCGCAAGGCCTTGGCGGAGCACCGGCGCCTACAGCGGTTGATCAATGGCAACAGTGATGCGGTGGTGGCCGTGGCTTTGGTCGAGGAGGAACTGGAGGCGCACATCCGTTTTGAGGAACGGCAGCTGTTCAACCTGATCCAGGAGGCGGCCACGCCGGAGCAGCTCGCGGAAATTGAGCGGGCGCATGCGGACCTGCCCAAGCATGAGGCCAAGGGAGGCAAGCCGGAGGACGTATTCTGGGAGTGACCGCTGCTCAGCGGATCTTCAACAGCCAAGCGTGGCTCTGGGCACCGTCCGAGCTGATCCAGAAATAGCACAAGTAGGCTCCGGGATCCTTCAGCAGGGCCGCCAGTTCCGGATGTTCCTGGCTTGGATAGCACAGGTGGAGACGCCCATTTTCCTTGTCTAACCAAGGTGCCGGGGTTTGATCCGGGGTTTCCGCGATGGTGATCAAGGCGCTTTTTACGATGCTGTGCTTGGAGCCCGGGGAACCTTTGAAGAGCAATAACTCCGGATGTTTACGCGAGCGGCGTTTGATGCTCAGTACTTCCACATGGCCGAAGGACCGAAGCACCTTCCCGTCGGTGGCAGGCTGGTCGTGGATCGTGGGTGCTAAGGCCGAGGCCGGGTCCGACATGGGTCGATGATCTGAATGATGCTCCAAAGTTGGTGGATCAGCACCGAAAATGCATGCATCTTGGCCGAAAAAACCGGGATGTCAGTCAGGGCGGGGCTTTCCGGTGCGCCGCAACCAGCCCGGGGCCACGGCTGCCCCCACGAAGAGGTAGAGGTAGTAGGTGAACAAGCGCCAGAGCAAGGCCACCACCACGAGCATCGCCCCGGCCGGAAGCAGATCGCGCATGAAGCCTACGAAGGCGAACTCCGCCGCGCCGCTCGCACCGGGCGTGGGGCTGATGAGCAGGATCACCCACAGCACGATCTGCCGTGCATACATCAGCAAGTGGTCGCTCACATTGAAGAACGCCGCTGCGATGAGGTTGAGCACGAGGAAGCGTGCGCCCCATGAGCACCAAGTGGCCGCGATTGCTTTCAGCCAGAAGCCGACGGACCGCCCTTTGAACTGATCACTGGCTGCGATAAGGTCGTCGCCCGCCTCGGCCATGTGCGGCCGGAAACGGCGGATCCAGCGGTGCTTGAAGAGGTTCACCAAGAATAACTTGATCGCCCGGGGCCGGAAGAAGACGGAATAGAACACGGTGATCTTCATCACGGCGATGAATGCATAACCGATCCAGAAGAGCGCCTGCACGGGAAGACCCCACATCGCTTCGTCCAGTTCCGGCGGGAACAGTCTGTCCATGCCTACGAGGAAGAACACCGCCGGTGCGAACACGAGGAAGAACAGCTCGTCCAGCATGGCCGTCACCAGCACGATCGCGGCGCTGCGCCCGAGGGGCGTCCCGTCCTTGGCCATCACGTAGATCGCCACGCTGGTGCCGCCCACCACCGCAGGGGCCACCGCCGTGGCGAATTCCCAGAGCGCGATCACTTGGAAGGAGCGTTTCCAGCCGAACTCGCCGTCGGTGAGGATGCGCAGCCGCACGATGTAGCCATAGTCACGCAGGCCGTTGGCGATCAGTGCGCCGAACAGTAACAACAGGCCCCAAGGTGCGAGGTGTACGCTGCGCAAGCGCTCCATGCCGCTCATCAAGCGGTAGTCGCCGCGCGCCGCCGGAACGAACTCCGCCGACGTGCCGAGGTCCACCTCGCCGTTTCCATTGGCATCCGTCCAAGCGTAGCTGCCGGTCCCTGCCTCCACTTGCTCGAAGCCCTCCGCGTGCAGTTCATGCCACAGGAGAAAGGCCACCGCAAAAAGTCCGAACAGGATGGGCAGCACCGAACGCCACGCCCGGAACGAACGCCGCACCTCGCGCTCGTCCTTCGGGTCGATGCCCAGCTCTTCTTGCACCACCTTTGCCACGGGGCCAAGATATTCGACAGCCGCCTCGCAAGGCCGATCCTTCACATGTTCCACCAATTGGACCGCCGTTCCCTCGCGCTCGCCGCCCTCTTTTTCGTCAATCTGCTTTATGGCATCAACTACGTGGTGGCGAAAGGGCTGATGCCGGGCGTGATCGGCCCATCCGGCTTCATTCTGCTTCGCGTTGCTGGGGCGAACCTGCTTTTCTGGCCGGTGTGGCTGATCAAGCGGGAGCGCGTGGCCTGGAGCGATGCAAAGCGGTTGATACTCTGCGGCGTTTCAGGTGTGGCCATCAACCAGTTGATGTTCTTCCACGGGCTCATGCGCACCTCGCCTGTGCATGCCAGCATCATCATGGTGGCCACGCCCATCCTCGTGCTGGTGCTCAGCGGCGTGCTAATCGGGGAGCGCATTACGCGCAACAAGGCGCTGGGCGTGACCCTGGGCGCGGTGGGCGCGCTGATGCTCATCTTCCTCGGTACGGCGCACAACGATGGCGCCACCATGCTCGGCGACCTCTTCATCCTCATCAACGCCAGCTCCTACGCGATCTTTCTGGTGATGGTGAAGCCGCTGATGTCGAAGTATTCCGCAGTGACGGTGATGGCGTGGTGCTTTCTGGTGGGCAGTGTGATCGTGGTGCCTTTCGGCCTGCATGAGTTCCGTGCGGTGGAATGGGGGAACCTCACCGGTGCTGAAATGGGTGGCCTGGCCTTCGTGGTGGTGATGGTGACCTTCGTGGCATATTTGCTGAACACGTGGGCGTTGCGGATGGTGCAACCCAGCGTGGCGGGCACCTTCATCTATCTGCAACCCGTGCTGGCCTTGTTGACCGCATACGTCGTGATGGACGGCGACCTCGGCCTGGGATGGCCGCAGTTCGCAAGCGCGGCGTGCATTTTCGTCGGGGTGTGGCTGGTGGGAAGAAGGGAGAAAAGGAGCGTTGCGGGATCACCGTGAACCGGGCTTTCGTATTGGGCATCCGCGGTCTTCGTTCCTGTAGGTCCGCCCAAAAGGACCCTGCGGGAACCCTGCTACATTTGCGGCCCATGTTGCGCTCCATGACCGGCTTCGGCCGCGCCGAAGGTTTAGTGAATGAGAAGAAGGTGACCGTTGAACTGCGGTCGCTCAACAGCAAGCAGCTGGACCTGCAGGTGAAGTTGCCCGGAGCGTGGCGCGAAAAGGAGACCGAACTGCGCCAATGGGCCGGTGAGCGCGTGGTGCGTGGCAAGGCCGATCTGTACGTTGGCGCGGAGGGGGTCAAGGTCGCCAAGCGCACCACCTTCAATGCCGAGGTGATCAAAGCCTATCACGACGAGCTTCACGCCGTAGCCAAGTCGGTGGCGCCGCAAAGCAGCACGGACCTCTTGGCCGTGGTGCTGCGCATGCCCGACGTGATGTCCACCGCCAAGGAGGAATTCGACCCCGAAGAGTGGAACGGTGTCTTGGGTTTGGTGGAACAGGCCTGGGCTGCTTACGAGGAGTTCAGGACCGCTGAAGGTGCCAAGTTGCACGCCGAATTGAAGCAGCGCACCACCAACATCACACGCCTGCTGGCTGAGGTAGCCGCCATGGACGGAGACCGGATCACCCGCACCCGTGAGCGGATCCACGCCAAGCTGGAAGAATTGCAGGTCAAGGTGGACCAGGACCGCTTTGAGCAGGAGCTGGTTTTCTACCTCGAAAAATTGGACGTCACCGAAGAAAAATTGCGGCTCGCCACCCACTGCGACTACTTCCTCAAGACCATGGAAGGGGAGGAGTGCCAAGGCCGTAAGCTCGGCTTCATCACGCAGGAGATGGGACGCGAGATCAACACCCTCGGCTCCAAAAGCAACGATGCGGAAATGCAAAAGCGCGTGGTGTTGATGAAGGACGAGCTGGAGAAGATCAAGGAGCAGATGCTGAACGTGCTGTGAGGAAGATGGCGACGGAACAGGGCAAATGCATCATCGTCTCGGCACCGTCCGGCGCGGGGAAGACCACGATCGTGCGGCATCTGCTGGGGCGCGACCTTGACCTTGATTTCTCAGTTTCGGCCACCAGCAGGCCCAAACGTGACTATGAGCGTGATGGCCACGACTACTTTTTCCTTTCCGCCGAGGAGTTCCGTAAGCGCATCGCCGCGGACGCTTTCGTGGAATGGGAGGAGGTCTACCCCGGCCGGTTCTATGGCACGTTGCGTAGCGAGATCGAGCGCATCTGGAAGGACGGGCGGTACCCTATTTTCGACGTCGACGTGGTGGGCGGCCTTCGCCTGAAGGAGATCTTCGGTGAGAACGCGCTATCGCTCTTCGTCTCGCCGCCTACCATCGCCGCATTGGAACAGCGTTTGCTGTTACGCGGTTCTGAAACTCCGGAATCATTGCGGGTCCGCATGGACAAAGCCTCGCACGAACTCACCTTCACCGTCCACTATGACCAGGTGGTGATCAATGACGATATGCAGCTTGCCTGTGAAGAAGCATACTCGGCCGTATCCGGATTCTTGAGCGCATGAAGATCGGTTGCCTGTTCGGTTCCTTCGACCCACCGCATCTGGGACATGTGCTGCTGGCCAAATACATGCGGGAGCACCAGGGCTTGGACCAGGTCTGGTTGGTGGTCACGCCACAGAACCCGTTCAAGCAGGACAGGAAGTTGAGCCCGGAAAAACACCGCTTGGCCATGACGCACTTGGCCGTGCAAGGTTTGGAGGGCCTCAGCGCCAGCGGGCTGGAGTTGGACATGCCCCGGCCGAACTACACGGCGGACACATTGGCCTTCATGCGCGAACGCTGGCCGCAGCATAAGTTCTCGCTCATCATCGGGAGCGACAACTTGGCTTCCCTGCATGAATGGAAGGATGCCTCGCAGATGTTGGAGAAGACCCCTGTATTGGTCTATCCGCGTCCCGGGCTGGAGGAGCACCTAGCTCAGGCGGACCTGCTCTACCACCCGTCCGTGACCGTTGTGCCCGATGCGCCGCAGACCCCCGTCTCCTCCACCGGCATCCGCGTGCGGCTCAGGAACTGGCACCCGGTGGACGGGCTGTTGGACCCGAAGGTCTTGGCGTATATCCGGCAGAACGGGCTTTACGCAGGTTGATCGCTGACGTCTTTTGGCGATAGACAACTACGCGTCATAGTCACGTTTGGCATTCTCCGCGCCTCGGCGCCTCTGCGACCAAACTTCCGCTCACGCCGATAGGGCCTCGAATTCGGGCACGCCGGTCTTGTGCATGAGGTGGTCCCGCAGAACGCCCAACGCCCGTTCAAAATTGCTCTCGTTCACCACGTGCAGGTCGCAGTGGTTGCGATAGGGAAGGAGGTGCTCCCGATAGGCGGGCATCACGT
Source organism: uncultured Flavobacteriales bacterium (assembly GCA_963706125.1). Taxonomy (GTDB): domain Bacteria; phylum Bacteroidota; class Bacteroidia; order Flavobacteriales_F; family PHOS-HE28; genus PHOS-HE28. Next base: position 343,164 of record CAVPLQ010000002.1, on the reverse strand, counting down.
GGTTCTCCCACTGGTACAGCACGTCGGCCATGGCATAGCCGCGTTCACGGCCGTCCCGTGCGGTACGGCGGCTCAGCTGGATCTCCTCGCTCGCTTCCACGAACACCTTCAGGTCGAACAGCTCCCGCAGGCCGGGATGTTGCAAAAGAAAAAGACCTTCCACCAGGATCACGCACGCCGGGCGGATCTCCATCCAACGGGGCTCGGTGGCCATGTTGAAGTTGTATTCCTGGCGGTAGACCGCTTCTCCCGAGGCCAAGCAACGCAGGTCTTCGGCCAGTAGATCAAGGTCCAGAGCGCCAGGCAAGTCGAAATTCACCTTGCCGTTGGGATCCTTCACCTGCTGCTCGATGGGCAGATAATAGTCGTCCTGGGAAACGATGCACACACTTTCGGGGGGGAGCAGATCGCGGAGGGCGCGTACCAGGGTGGTCTTCCCCGATCCACTGCCTCCGGCCACACCAACTAGGTAGGCACCGCGATGCATCGTCGCCAAATGTAGGGCGGGGAGGCTTTCCATGGATGCTTATGGAGGGATGCCTCTGGGAATAACGCGGTTCACCCTACAGGAACAAGCATCTCCGAGGTTTGGCATGGCATTGGCTTAGGGGGGTCAAACCAATTACCATCCCCGATGAAGCCCAATGCCGAACGTGCCCAAAAGTTGATGAACGCGGCCACCCGCATGATGATGGCCGGTGATGTGGAACGCTACCTGCACGCCTTGCGCCTGTTGTTCGCCTTGCGCATGCGGCCCGTGGCCATGGCCTGATCCGGCATCCGGTCAAAGCTTGATGCCGTGGTGGGGTATTCCGCCACGTGCAAGGCTGAAATGCTCAATGCCGACGGGTATGGAAGAAAATTTTTAACCGGAATGGATCCTTTTGCCGTGAGCTGCCGTTGAAAGTGCCATGACGAAGAAGGACAAGATAGCCTTCATCAAGAGCAGCAAGCGCAAGTCGCATGTGTACAACGACCTGCAGCGGTACTCGGACCAACAGCTCGATGAGCTGATCCGGGAGATCGTGCAGGGGCTGGTAAGGGAAAGCGAGCTGATCGCCAACGCTTACATCAACGGCTACCGATGAACATGGCACTGGTGCTTCCCTCTTGACGGGGCTCAAAACGGACAGGTGGCAAGGCCTCGGCGAACAGCCGGGGCTTTCTCACGTTCAGCTGATCGTATGATCCTGCCCACACTGCGACCTCAACGGCGCCTCTGGTCCTTTCGCACCGGCGGAGGAGGCGCACGCTTTACCGCCCCGTCCTCATATTCCGCCGTGGAGACCGCCTTGCCCGTGCCGTCGTACCAGGTCATGGTGCCGTCCAGTCGGCCGTTCCTGTAATTCATCTCCTGCACGATGCGGCCCCTTCGGTCATACACGGTGCATTTGCCTTCCGGAGCGCCGTTCACAAAGCCTTGCACCCGTTGTTTGACCCCGGCATCGTCGTAGTAGGTCCATGGGCCGTTCGGTGTGCCTTTCACGTACATTCCCTCGCTCACAGGCACGCCGCGCACATTGTACACCTGCCAATTGCCGCTCTTCAACCCGTCCGTGAAGCTGCCCTCCTCGTTGGGCTTGCCATTGTCGAACCAGCTTTTCCAGGGGCCGTTCTTCATGTTGTTTTTCCAAGTGGCCATGTAGGTCTGGCTGCCGTCGGGCAGCCAACCTTGCCAGATGCCGTCCATCTCTCCCAGTTTGAATGAGCCTTTGTCCTTTTGCTGCCCGTTCTCGAACCAGCTGTTCCATTCCCCTTCCTCCTTGCCGTTGGCGTAGTTGCCTTCCTGCAACTTCTGGCCACTCTCGAACCAAGTGGTCCACGGACCGTCCTTTTCGCCGTTCTTAAAGGTGCCGCGTTTCCAGTTCTGGCCTCCATCGTAGTAGTAGAGCCACTCGCCTTCCTGCTTGTCCGCCCGGTAGAGCCCGGTGGAGCTGAGCTGGCCGTTCGGATACCAATATTTCCAGAGCCCGTCTTGCAGGTCATTCTTGAAATGGCCGAGCATGTCGCGGTCGCCGGTGGCGGTGAACCAGGTCCAGGTACTGTCCCTTTTTCCTTCCCGGTAGAAGCCCTCGACATTCTCCTTGCCATCCGTGAACCACGCTGTGAAGGGGCCGTCCAGCTTGCCCTTGTTCCAGGTTTCCGTGCGCTCGTGCGCGCTGTTGGAATACCAGTGGTCCCATTGCCCGTGCTTCACACCGCCCAGCCATTGCCCGCTGGTTTTCAGGTTCCCTGCTGGCCAATACGCACGTTGCTCCCCGCTGCGCACGCCGAACCGGTAATGGCTCACCTCGGCCGTATCGCCGGTGGGGTAGTAGGTGCGTATCAGCCCGTCGCCCTTCTTCAGCGTCTGTGTGCTGTCACGGTCCCAAGCATCGAGGCTTAGGCAGATCCCCTTGCTCCAGCGCTCGGTCAATAAGAGGTGTCCGCCCGGATAGTAGTAGTTCCACAGGCTGTCCTTTATGTCGTTGGCATAGCTGCCTTCCTCCATCAACTGTCCCGTACGGTAGTAGCTGTGCATCGTGCTGTCCTGCTTGCCGCGGTGGATCCAGCCGTCATGCTGCATGTTGCCATTGTCGTAGTAGATCACCACATGGCCGTCACGTTCGCCGCTTTTGAAGTCGCTCTTTTCCGTCAGGCGGCCTTGGGTGTCCCAGAATTTCCATTCTCCCCATTCGCGTCCGTTCACCATCAGGCCCTCGCTCTTCTTCACCGTCTTCAGGCTGTCCCAATGGTCTACATAGGGCAGCACCGTCTGGGCTTGGGCGGGGGTGATGGTAGTGAGCCCCACGGCCAGCAAGATCACTTGGAGCAGGCGGTTGCCGGTAATGATTGGAAGGAATGGTCGGACGATCATGCGGTCAAAAGTAGAAGCGTGCCGTGATCCATGCTCGGACCTAACGTGGAAGCATCAACGATGGTGTGCGGGAAAGTGTGGTGCGCGACCCTACGGCAGTGGGCCAGCGTTCGAACGACACATTTCCAGCTCAACCACGTATACCTTAGCCAACACGAATGCGGTCCACTTCCTTTTTCCCTAAAAAGCTGCGTGTTCTCACGGGGCTGGGCGTCATGGTGCTGTTGCTCGTAGGCTGGTCCGCTGCGACCACCCCCGTGAAGGGCCCGCACAGCCCGTTGGAGCTGTCCATTCTCCGCGAACAGATCCAAGGGCTCGATGTGCAATTCGGCACTTATTTCGTCACGGCGGGGCGCTGCGCCGGTTGCCATGGGCACGATTCGCTGGGCATCGCCATGGTGGCCGGGGAGGGCGAGGATGTGAACGTGGCCGACGACTGGCGCAGCAGCATGATGGCGAACAGTGCGCGCGACCCCTTCTTCCTTGCCAAGGTGGAGCACGAGGGCCTGGAATACCCCGGACACAAGGAGGCGATCGAGCACAACTGCATGAAGTGCCATGCCCCGTTGGCGGTCTTCGAGCAGAAGATGCTGGGCAACCCGCCGTTCACCTTGGCGCAGTACGATACGAGCGTGATGGCACAGGACGGGGTTTCCTGCTTGGCCTGCCACATGCAGAACCCGGATTCGGCGGGGCGCTTCTTCTCCGGGGATCTGCATTTCGACAGCGCCCGCGTCTGGGGGCCGTACACCCAGGACCAGATCAACCCGGACATCATGCAGTACTTCGTGGGCTTTACGCCGGACCAGGGCCCGCACATCCTCGACGGCCGTGTCTGCGCCGGATGCCACACGGCGATCAACAGGACCTTGGACCTCGAAGGCAACTTTACGGGAGGGTATTTCTACGAGCAGACCATGTGGCAGGAATACGAGAATTCGATCTACTTCGGAACGGAGCAGAACTGCCGCAGCTGCCACATGCCGCGGATCCAGGATTCCATCGTGCTGGCCTCGGAATACATCTTCCTGAGCGGCCAATCGCCCTTCGGCAAACACCACCTCTCGGGCGGCGGCAATTTCATGTTGAAGCTGATGAAGGACCACATCGGCACACTCGGCATCCCTGCCACGGCCGCCCAGTTCGACAGTACCATCGCACGCACCCAGTACCAGCTGGAACACGCCTTGGAGCTGCATACGGAGGTCGCGGGACGCACGGATGACACCGTCTTCGTGGACGTACACCTCACCAACATCATCGGCCACAAGATCCCCAGCGGTTTCCCGAACCGGCGCGCGTTCGTGCAAGTGATCGCGCTCACCGCCACCGGCGACACCCTCTTCCAAAGCGGCGGATGGGACGGGACCTACGAGGTGAATGGACACGACGCGGACTATGAGCCGCACCACGATGTGATCACGCAGGGCGACCAAGTGCAGATCTATGAGTTCGTGATGGGGGACGTGAACGGCGATGTGACCCGTGTCCTTAATCGCGCGGCGATACGGGTGAAGGACAACCGCCTTGTGCCGATCGGCTACAGCACTTCCCATTTCAGCTATGACACCACGGCGATCGCGGGCCGGGCATTGAGCGACGCGGACTTCAACCACGATGCCGGCGGTATGGAAGGCAACGGCGGCGATATCGTCCATTACCACATCGCGACCAACGGATACGCGGGGGCGGTGCATGTGACGACGAAAGTGTTTTACCAGCAGGTGCCGCCCTTGTGGAATTCGGAGATGTTCAGCCACCACGGACCGAGGATCGACACGTTCCGCACGATGTATGACAATGCCGACGGCACCCCGGACCTGATGGCGACGGATTCGCTGACGGACATCGGAACGGGTATCCACGCAGCGCGGTACATCGCAGCACAGGTTTTCCCGAATCCCACACGCGATGGCTTCGTGCTGATCGCCGTGCCGGAGGCGACCAAGATCATCGCATACGATGCCGGTGGCAAGCGTGTGCCGCTAAGAACAACGCGGCGCGGCGATGGCTGGCGATGCGAGCTTCCCGAGCAGGTGGGCGTGTATCACTTGGTGATCACGACACCGCCGGGTGACCACTTGGTGCGTGTGGTGCGGACCGCGCCATGATGCCGACCACGCTCGCTTCCAGCAGCACTCCGCTCAATCTAATGCGAGTCATTGGGTGTTCCACTGAAAGGCAGAGCCTCTTGTTCCCCTATCTTTACAGCACAAGGCCATACCCATGAAAGAGATCATTTTTCTGGTTGAGGAATCACCCGAAGGCGGTTTGGAGGCCAAGGCATTGGACCATTCAATTTTCACCGATGGTGCGGACCTTAAGGAGTTGGAGGCAAATGTCCGCGATGCCTTGATCTGCCATTTTGAGGACAGCGAGCGCCCGAAGGTGGTGCGCTTACACATGGTGAAGGAAGTGGTGTTCGCTGCATGAGGATCCCACGCGACCTCTACGGTAGGGAGTTGATCGCCGCCCTTGGGAAACTGGGTTATGAGGTCACTCGACAAAGCGGCAGCCATATTCGTTTGACGACCTCCCGCAACGGTGTCCATCACATCACTATCCCGGAACACCGCCCGCTGAAGGTGGGGACATTGTCCGCAATATTGCGTGATGTCGCCGTCCATCATAGCCTGAGTAGGGATGCTCTGATGGCCTCGCTCTTCAGTAAGACCTGAATGTGAACGGGCTATTGCGGGAGCGATGACCTCGATCCGTAAGGCTGACCCCGGTTCTTCTTCCATGACATCGCCCACCACCCTCGCTTCCATCCACATCTACCCGATCAAATCCTTAGGCGGATTTGCTGTTCCGGAGGTGGGCCTGACCGACCGTGGTCTGGAGCATGATCGTCGCTGGATGCTGATCGATCCCGAAGGCCGGTTTTTGTCGCAACGCGAATGCCCGGCCATGGCCTGCCTGCATTGCGCTCCGCACGGTAACGGTTTCCGTGTCACCGATACGCGGAATGGGAATACCCTTGACGTGCCGTGGTCGCTAGCGGATACGGAGGGCGTCAAGGCCAAAGTCTGGGACGATGAAGTGGAACTGATGCTTGGCCCCGTTTCCATGCAACAATGGTTCAGCGAGGCTCTGCAACGTTCGGTGCGCGTGGCCTACATGCCGGACAGTGCGGTGCGCACAACGGACCCGACCTACGCCGATGTCCCTGTGGCGCTCAACGACGGTTATCCGTCCCTGATCATTTCGCAAGCCTCGTTGGACGACCTCAACACCAGACTGGAAACGCCGGTGCTGATGGAACGCTTTCGCCCCAACTTCGTCATTGACGGGGGAGTGCGGTTCCAAGAGGATCATTGGAAAGAGATCGCCATCGGCGATGTGCGCTTCTCGATAGTGAAACCCTGCGCGCGTTGCGTCGTCATCACCACGGACCAGCGAACGGGTGAGCGCTCGAAAGAACCCTTGCGCACCTTGGCGAAGTATCGCTCCGTGGGGAACAAGGTGCGTTTTGGGATGAACGCGACATTTTCGGGAAGAGGAACGGTGCGGGCCGGGGATGCGGTGATGGAACGCTGATCATGCGGATCGTAATGATCAACGCGGACCAGACACATGCTGCGCAGCCTTGGTATTCATCTGTGTTTATCCGCGTACATCTGCGGTTTGCATTCCTCAGCTCTTGCGGTTCATTTCACCTCCGTCTTCTTCTCATCTGCGGGTGACCAGAACTGCACCTTCGTCGCCACGGGAGGTAAGGTGCGCAAGTAGTCGTAGATCGCGCCGAGGTCCTGCTCGGTCATGCCGGCGTACAGCATCCATGGCATCACCGTTTGGAAGTCTTGGTCCTTCCAGTCTACTGTCGGCGGCACATAGCTGCTGTCCGCGAATTGCTTGAACTTGCGGATGAAGGCCGCCTTGTCCCATTCGCCGATACCGTTCACCGGATCCGGGGTGATGTTGGCGGAGCGCACCGTGGCGCCGTTCGGGAAGTGGAACTCGAAGCCGCCCGCGAAAGGTTCGCCCACGGCCTTGCCCTTTTCCATCTTCGTGTGACACTCCCGGCAGGCGCACGCATTGACCAGATACGCACCAAAGGTCGGATCGGTGGGGGCGGGCAGTGGCACGGGGTGCGCCGGTTGCGGGATGGTGTGCAGAATGATGTTCATCGGGAAGTCCGCCTTGGAATCCCCGGGGTGGCTCTCAATGGGCGGCAACGAGCGCACATAGGCGATGATGCTGTACACGTCCTCCGTCGCCAGCTTGTTGTAGTAGGGATAGGGCATCACCGGGAAGAAGGCGTGCCCATCCTTATGCACGCCGCTCGTGATCGCGCGGTAGATGTCCCCATCGGACCATCCCTTCAAGTTGAAAGGCGTGATGTTCTTCGACACGAACCGCCCGGGGAAATTCATGGTCTGGTCGAACACCTCACCGCCTTTTCCCAAGGTGCCAGACACCAATGGCCCGGAGAATTTGTTCCAGTCGCGGGTGCTGTGGCAGTCCATGCAGACCGTCACATGGTTGGCGAGGTATTCCCCGCGGGCCACACGCTCCGGCGTTAATTCCACCTTAAGGTCCGTGGGTTCGAGGATGTCCGGCAGGGCCTGTGTGATGTATGTGAGGCCACCGATGATGATGAGCACCAGCACGGCCAACAGAATGCCGATGACCTTCAGGAACTTTTTCATGTTATGGAGGTTTTGTGAAGCGAAAACTAATTCCAGCGAGAGCGGAAATGCAACTGTCGAAGTGGTTGTGTCGCATTTTTGTGGTGTCATGGCGAGAAAACGCATCACCAAGAAGGAGCTCCTGAAGATCGAGCAGGCCGCAGTGCGTGAGGAGCGCAAGGAGCAGGGCGCGCTGGACGGGCGCTTCCGGGAGAAGGTGGAGAAGAGCAAGAAGACCTATACGCGGAAGACGAAGCACACAAAGAAGGCCCCGTGAACTTAATGGCTCAGGTCTAGAAAAGGTGCAACCGGCAGTAACCCGGTGAACGCTCCTCAGCCTCGACCGCTATTGATGGCTTGCAGCATGATCGGGATGCTGGCGTGAACGGTCATGCGTCTTGGAAGGTCCGTTGGCGTGATCCCCTCCAATACCGGCCCGCAGAGATGGATGCGGATCTCCGGGTCTTTGAGCTGCGCATCAAGTGTTGCCAAGTAACGACCGACGAGGTCCATCTGAGGGAATACCGTCAGGATGCTACAGATGTCCAATGCCCCTGGCCATTGGCGTGCCAAGTCGACGATGTCTTCGATCGGAACGCTCTCGCCGAGGTAGATCGTGCGCCTTCCTGCCCTGCGCAAGCGGTATTGCAGATAGAGCAGGCCAAGCTCATGGATCTCATTCTCCGGCAGATAGAGTACCACAACAGGCTGCGCACGATCGCTTCCTAAGGGAATTGAATCGATGGCGCTCACCAGCTTCTGCCTCACCAAGTTGCTTGAAAAGTGCTCTTGGGCCGCGCAGATCGAGGAGGATTGCCACAACAGTCCGATCATGTTCAGCAAGGGCAGGTAAAGATTCTCCACCAACGCCTCGAACCCATGGTCGATCCGGTAATTCCGCGAAGTACGTTCGAACAGCTCCTCATCGTACGCCACCGTGGCCATCTTCAAGGCGTTCAGGGCCTCATCCTTGTCCAATTGGTCGCTGATCCCGGTCTTGATCTTCTCACGCCGCTGTTCTTCCGTCAACGCAGCGACCTGCGAGATGGACATGCCTTTCTTCAACAGCAAGGAGGTGTTGAGGATGGTCCGCAGGTCATCCATGTCATAGGACCGGATGTTCGTGTTGCTCCGTGATGGTTTCAGCAGGCCGTACCGACGCTCCCAGGCCCGGATGGTGTGGGCCTTGATCCCGGAGAAGAGCTCCAGGTCCTTTATACTGAACCGTTCACTGAAGTAGGCGGGTTCGACGTTCATTCAAATAGGCATCAATGCAATGTAGGAAGAGGCGATCACCATGACCGCCTCTTCCTCATCACTGTAGGTATGTGCTGCGCTTAGCGTACAACTTGCAAAGGAAGTGAAGTGTAGGCATCCGTGGTGCTAATGAGCAACCGGTAGCTGCCTGGAGCCAAGCTGCTGACGTCCACGTTCACGAAATTTCCGTTCGTGCCTAGGTCACGTGTGCCCAGGTCCTTCACCATGCGGCCGGCCACATCGGCGATCTGCAGGCTGATGCGTTGGCTTTTCGCGCCCTGCAACACCAGCTCCGCCGCGTTATTGGCCGGGTTGGGATAGAGGGAAACCAGATCGGCCACTTTCTGGATGTCGGCAACCCCGGTGGTGTTGGACAACGGCACCAAAGGACCACCGGTCGCCAAGGAAGCCCACAGTCCGAATGCGGGACCATTGCTGTTGTCGGAAGGATTGAGGAATCCGCTAGCGAACACGGTGATGGCCTGCCCTTCAAGACCCAAGGTGGCCAGAGGAGCATCAAAAGAGGCTACGGGCGTCCCATCGGCGGTGCGTACTTCCAGGGTGTAGTCATCGGTCGGAACTTCTAGGTACCCGGCGTATTCACTATAGGAAAGGTCGTCCACCAAAGTGGTTCCGCCGAGCACGGCGGTCTCGGCAACATCCACTGTGGGTGCGTCCGTTGCACCGTGGAACACCAGAATGTCCGTCCGCATCGGGTCGGCCGCGACCTCTCGCGCATCACCTGCCACATAGATGTCGAAAGGCTGCACGGGGGAGTAACCGGTGGCGCTTACGATGCCATTGGCTACCAGGATGTAGCTGCCGCCTTCGTCCAGCGTGTAGGTATACTGGGCGATGGCGCCCACTGTATCCGTGCTGGTGGGGGCACTGATGCTGACCACGAAGGGCACACCGGCCTGCGCATCCACAAAGGGGCTGGCGGTGCGGAAGGCGAAGTCGTCGAGGAGCAAGGTGTTGTTCAGCCAAACGTCCACGGAGGCGGCGGCGAGGTCAGCGGCGTTATGCACCACTTGGACGCGGGCGGTCGGGATCGCCAGGGAGGGCAGTGGCACCAAGGGGCCACCGGTCGCCAACGACGCGTACAGGCCGAAAGCCGGACCATCGCTGTTGGCGGCCGGGTTGAGGAATCCGCTGGCGAAGACGGTGATCGCGGTGCCTCCGAGGCCCAATGTGCTCAGGGGGGCCGCATAAGCTGCCACGATAGTGCTGTTGGCGGCATCGCGCACCTGTAAGGTGTAGTCATCCGTGGGCAGCTGCAGGTAACCTGCGAATTCACCGTAGGCGATGTCATCTACTGCCGTGGCGTTCAAAACGGCGCTCTCATACACATCCACTGTAGGTGCGTCAGTGCTGCCATGGTACACCAGTACGTCAGTGGTGTTGGCTCCACCTGTGGAGGCCTCCTCCGCCATACCATACACGGCTAAGTTGAAGGGCTGTGCCGGGCTGTAGCCGGTCGCGCTCACGATGCCGCTGGCGACGATCTGGTAAGTTCCGCCTTCAGCCAAAGTGTAGGTATACTGTGCAAGGGCGCCGACGGTGTCCGTGCTGGTCGGTGCCGCGATGCTCACCATGAAGGGCACACCGGCCTGCGCGTCCACGAAGGGGCTAGCGGTGCGGAATGCGAAGTCGTCGAGGAGCAGGGTGTTGTTCAGCCAAACATCGACCGAGGCTGCGGCGAGGTCAGATGAGTTGTGCACCACTTGGACGCGGGCTGAAGGGATCGCTGCAGACGGCAAGGGAACCAACGGTCCTCCCGAAGCCAAGGCAACATAAAGGCCGAACGCCGGGCCATTGCTGTTCACTGCGGGGTTCAAGAAACCGCTGGCCAGCACGGTGATCGCGGCTCCGCCGAGGCTCAATGTGCTCAAGGGAGCGGAATAGGCAGCCACGATGGTGCTGTTGGCCGCGTCGCGCACTTGAATGGTGTGATCATTTGTCGGTAAAGCGAGGTATCCTGCGAACTCCCCGTAAGAGATGTCATCCACGGCCGTGGCGTTCAGCACGGCACTTTCGTAGACATCCACAGTGGGGGCGTCCGTGCTGCCATGGTACACCAGCAGATCCGTGGTGGTTCCGCCCGCTGAAGCTTCCTCGGCCATATCATATACGGCCAAGGTGAAGGGCTGCGCTGGATCGTAGCCCGTGGGGCTCACAATGCCCGATGCGACGATGATGTACTTCGCGTCTGCGGCCAAGGTGAAGGTCTGCTCGTAGATGGACTCACTGGCGCTCATGCTGGTCCCGGGCGCGATGCCTACGGTCAAAGGAATACCGGCAGGGGCGGGAAGGAAGGGGGAGGCTGTCCTGAAGTCGACGTCGTCCAGGAGCAAGTCGCCGTTCAGGTAAATGTCCACCGTGCTGGCGGCCGCGTCGGCGCAGTTGTGGATGATCTGGACCGAGGCGGTACCGCCACCGGCCCATGCTGACGTGGTCAGCATCAGCCCCAAGGCTGCTAAAAGGGTTTTGTTGAAGTTCATGAGTTCTGTGTTTTAGGGTGGTGCAAACGTAATGCATAAAAATTAAAGTGTTCAATGAAAACAGAAAATAGATGAACGCATTCAGATTATTAATCCGGGTCGCCGCATGAAGTGCTCTCGGGATGAATGGATGCTGACGAGGTCGAATGGCCCGCTATGAGGTCATCCTCCAAGGCCTTGTGAACGAAGTGTCTGACCGTGATAAGTGCCATGTATGCAGGATATACAGCGTCATTAGGCGAGCAGGCGGACGATCCTTTAGATAGTGGCCCGGCACTTGCGGCGTGGATGCCGATCAGGCGGCATCTTCACGATGGAATGTGAAATTGCGACAACCGGGAAAATGTCAATGTTCAATAATACGCTATATTTGTCGAACATTCAATGAAAAACCAGTCTTCCAAAGCGCCTGCTGTGATCATCGTTGGTTCCGGGATCTCCGGCCTTGCGGCCGCGGCCACATTGGCGCAGCAAGGCTGTAAGGTCACCGTGTTGGAGCGCAACACGACCGTCGGCGGGCGCGCACGAACATGGACCCAAGATGGCTTCACCTTCGATATGGGTCCCAGCTTCTACTGGATGCCGGATGTCTTCGAGCGCTTCTTTTCACGCTTCAACACGGCTGCCGCAGATCATTACGACTTATGCCGCCTCGACCCCTCCTATTCCGTGATCTTCGGAGATAACGACCGGTGGAGTCTTCCGGCCGGGCGTGCTGCGGTAGCGGAGTTGTTCGAGCGGGAAGAGAAGGGAGCCGGTAAGAAGTTGGATGATTTCCTTGATGAAGCTGCCGTGAAGTACCGCTTGGGCATGGAGACCATCGTTTACAAGCCCTCTTTGAGCTGGATGGAATATGCCGATCCGCGCATCCTCGCTGGCCTCTTACGCACTTCCGTCCTCTCCTCCTTGCGCACCCACGTGCGCAGGCACTTCACTAGCGCCCGCATCCGTCAAGTGATGGAATTTCCGGTGCTCTTTCTGGGCGCAACTCCTCAGAGCACACCAGCCCTATACAGCTTGATGAACCATGCGGACATCGATCTGGGGACCTGGTATCCAATGGGGGGCATGGGCAAGGTGATGGATGCGATGCAGCACATTGCTGAGACGCAGGGCGCTGTTATCAGGACCTCCGATGCCGTGGAGCGCATCATCGTGCAGCAAGGCAAGGCGATCGGTGTGAAATCGGAAAGCGGTATCCATCATGCGGACGTGGTTTTGGCCACTGCGGATTACCATCATGTTGAACAAGATCTGCTCGAGTCCCAATACCGTTCCTACTCCGAGGCATATTGGAAAAGGAGGACCATGGCCCCGAGCACACTGTTGTTCTATATCGGACTGGATACCCGGTTGCCGAACGTGGACCACCACACCCTGTTCTTCGATGAGGACCTCGATCGCCATGGTGCGGATATCTATGAACATCGTCGCTGGCCTGAAAAGCCGTTGTTCTATCTGAGCTGCACCTCCCGAACGGACCCTTCCACTGCTCCGTCAGGCGGGGAAAATCTGGTCATACTCATTCCCATCGCGAGCAATTCCGTGGACAACGAGGAGACACGTGAACGGTATTTCCGGATCGTAGCGGAGCGGATGCATCGTCACCTAGGCTTTGATATCCGCCCGCACATCAAGGTGAAGCGGAGTTATTGTGTGAAGGATCTGGAACGTGATCACAACGCCTACCGGGGCAACGCTTACGGCTTGGCCAGCACATTGCGACAAACAGGACCTTCCCGGCCCAGCGTAAAGAGCCGCAAGGTGCGGGGACTCTACTTCGCTGGGCAGTTAAGCATACCGGGGCCGGGCATGCCGCCGGCATTGATCAGTGGACAGGTGGCCGCCAAACTCATCATGAACGAGAAACCTTGGAAATGAACACCATTGCACTTTACGATTCCGTTTGCTCAGAGGCCAGCAGCACCGTGGTGCGCCGGTACAGCACTTCCTTCTCCATCGGTGTTCATGCCTTGCACCCGCGCTTCCGCGAACCCATCAAGGCCATCTATGGTTTTGTGCGCTTTGCGGATGAGATCGTGGACACCTTCCATGAGAACGACAAGCGCGCTTTGCTGCTGCGGTTCCGTGAGGATACCTATCGGGCCATCGAAGAGGGGATCAGCCTGAATCCGATCCTGCACAGTTTCCAGCGTTGTGTGCGGAAGTATGGCATCGACCGGGACTTGATCGATCCATTCCTGGACAGCATGGCCATGGACCTCGAGCGTACCGCGCACGATCCTGAAACCTTCGATACCTATGTCTTTGGCTCCGCGGAAGTGGTCGGCCTGATGTGCCTTCGCGTATTCTGTGAAGGGGATGAGGCCACTTACTTGCGACTGAAGTCTGCCGCCGTTCGGCTGGGTGCTGCTTTTCAGAAAGTGAATTTCCTGCGCGATCTGAAAGATGATCACAGCGCGCTGGGCCGAAGCTATTTCCCCCATGTGGACGTGAACTACTTCGATGAAGGGATGAAGCAGAAGGTAGAGCAGGACATGGAGGCGGATTTCAAGGCCGCGCTCAACGGTATCCGCAAGTTGCCCAAAGGGTCGCGCTTCGGCGTGTACGTGTGCTATGTCTACTACCGTGCCCTGTTCAAAAGGATCCAAGGACTTTCCGCACGCCGCATCATGCAAGAGCGGATCCGGGTGGGGAAACGGGCCAAGATGGGTCTGCTCGCGACGAGTTATTTCAAACACAGCTTCGGTTTGATATGATGGATGATCACATGACCGATGTGCTGGACCAGGTGGTTTTAGTGAACGAGCGTGACGAGGAGATCGGCACCATGGAAAAGATGGAAGCCCATCGCCAAGGCGCATTGCACAGGGCTTTCAGCATCTTCCTCTTCGACCACAGCGGCCGCACGCTCCTGCAACAACGGGCCGAGGGGAAGTACCACAGCCCCGGGCTATGGAGCAATGCCTGTTGCAGCCATCCCCGCCCTGGTGAAGCGCTCACGAGCGCAACTTCACGACGACTGCGGGAAGAACTCGGCATCGCCTGCGATCTCACCGAACGCTTCACCTTCGTCTACCAGGCGAGCTTCGAAAATGACCTGTACGAACACGAGTTCGATCACGTGTTCTTCGGCGGCTTCGAAGGCGACCTGCATCCGAACCCCGCAGAGGTTGATGCACTGCGATGGATCTTGCCGGAGGTACTCGATGCCGAGATCCTTGCCGGGCCGGAGCGGTTCACCCTCTGGCTGTTGATCTGTTGGAAACAAGTGCGCGAGCAGTTGCGCCTACAGCCCATTTCCCAATGAGCGCTATCAGACCCAAGGTGAGCATCCATTGGTTCCGTCGCGATCTGCGTATCGCGGACAACCACGCCCTTTTTCGCGCTTTGGCGGAACATGGTGAGGTGCTCCCCCTCTTCATTTTCGATAGCGGCATCCTTGATCGCTTGGAGAGCAAGGCCGATCGCCGGGTCGACTTCATCCACCGTGCTTTGTGGGAGATCAAGGAAGCCGTGGAGCAGCAGGGTGGGGCCTTGCTGATCGAGCAAGGAACACCCGAAGCCGTTTGGTCCCGCTTGGTGGATCGCTACCAGATCACCGCGGTCACCGCCAACCATGACCATGAGCCTTATGCGCTCCAACGGGATGAAGCGGTACGCTCACTCTTGATGGAGAAGGGGATCCCCTTCCGAACGTTCAAGGACATCAGCATTTTCGAACGGGACGATGTGGTGAAGAAGGACGGTCATCCCTACACCGTTTTCACGCCTTACAGCCGAAAGTGGAAGAGCCTTATCACACCGGACAAAACCAAGTCCTTCCGCAGTGAGGGCGAACTGGGGCACCTCTGGAAGACCACACCCTTGCCTTTTCCCACACTGCCTGCCATCGGTTTCGAACCCACCGACCTCCAAGTCCCTCCCGCTCACGTTTCCGATGATGTCCTGAAGCACTATCCGCGAACGCGCAACCTGCCGGGGATCGCTGGTACCTCGCGGATGAGCGTGCACCTTCGCTTCGGCACGGTCAGCGTTCGTTACTTGGTGCGCAAGGCCATGGATCACGGAGAGACCTACCTCAACGAGTTGATCTGGCGGGAATTCTTCATGCAGTTGATGTGGTATTTCCCGCACGTGGTGCACAAGTCTTTCAAGCCTGCTTATGACCACATCGCATGGACCAGCGATCCCGCATTCTTTCACGCTTGGTGTGAAGGACGTACCGGTTTTCCCTTTGTGGATGCCGGCATGCGCGAGCTATTGGCCACAGGGCTGATGCACAATCGGGCCCGGATGGTCGCGGCAAGTTTTCTCACCAAGCATCTCCTTACGGACCCGCGCTTGGGCGAAGCCTGGTTCGCAGCACACTTGTTGGACTTTGAGCTCAGCAGCAACAACGGCAACTGGCAATGGGCCAGCGGCAGCGGCTGTGATGCTTCCCCGTGGTTCCGTGTCTTCAGCCCGGCCCTGCAGCAGCATCGCTTTGACCCGGACCTGCGCTACGTGAAGCAATGGATACCCGAATACGGCACGTCCCATTATCCTTCGCCGATCGTCGATCATGCCACTGCCCGGGACAAAGCCATGGCGACTTACAAGGCCTGCCTCATGGAAGGACGCGGAGCTGAACATGTTCATCAATGAAAAGCAACACGACAATGCCACGAAAGAAAAGAAGACTGATCCTTAGCCAGCCGGTGAAGGAAGGACTCAAGGTCATCAAAGTCCGTTTGGATGCCCGCACCGTGATCACCGTGGGCAGCAAGAAGGCCCTCGCAATTTGGAAGGAACGATACCCTAAAGCGGTGATCATTGGCTAAGCTGCATCATATCGAGCGGCAGCAATTCCTGCCCATTTCCGTCCGGGATGCCTGGGAGTTTTTCAGCTCTCCGGACAACCTCTCTCGCATCACCCCAAAGAAGATGGGTTTCGTGATCCGGCCGCCCCTTCCACTTGGTAGCATACACTGTGGGCAGCGGATCACCTATACCATACGTCCCTTGTTGGGCATACCATTGACGTGGGTGACGGAGATCACCGAAGTGGATGAACCGGTGAGCTTTGTGGACACACAGCTGAAAGGCCCCTATGGCATTTGGCGGCACCGGCACAGCTTCGAGACCGTCCCTGGCGGTACCCGAATGAAGGATCATGTGGAGTACGCCCTTTCCTTGGGGCCTTTGGGCGAGTTGGCGCACATGGCTTTTGTGCGCAAGCAGTTGATGGGGATATTCGACTTCAGGGAACGTACCTTGGAGCAACTCTTCCGGAAAGCACCATGAACCATTGGCAGATCATCGGTACCGTAGTGCTCACCTTCGTGATCATGGAGTTCGTGGCTTGGGCCACGCACCGTTTCGTCATGCATGGCTTTTTGTGGCGCGTGCACAAGGACCATCACCAGCGGGACCATGACCACGTGCTGGAGCGCAACGATTCATTCTTCTTGATCTTCGCCGTTCCTTCCATGGCCTTGTTCCTCATCGGAACCCTGCGCGGTCTGCAAACCCCTTGGTTCTGGACCGGTCTGGGTATCCTGCTCTATGGCATTGCCTATTTCCTGGTCCACGAGATCTTCATCCATCAGCGCATCAATTGGTTGCGCAATTCGAACTCCACCTATTTCCTCGCACTGCGCCGCGCGCACAAGGTGCATCATAAGCATCTGGGAAAGGAGGATGGAGAATGCTTCGGCATGTTGATCGTACCGTTCGTTTTCTTTCGACAGGCCCGTCGGCAGAAAAACAATAGCAGTCCCGGCTGTTGATGTGGACGTACCTCTGGATCGACCTCGGTGCCTTCGCCGTGCCGTTCCTGTTCAGCTTTCATCCCCGCTTGCGCTTCGATCGGCAATGGCATGCCGTATGGCCGGCCATTCTGGGCATGATGTTACTGTTCATTCCGTGGGATGCGTTGGCCACAGCTGGCGGCATATGGGGATTCAACCCGGAGCACCTTGTGGGTTTCAGCCTGTTGGGCCTGCCCATTGAGGAATGGCTCTTCTTCATCTGCATCCCCTATGCCTGCCTCTTCACCTATCACTGCTTCGAGGTGCTCGGCGTGAAGGATTATTTCAAACCCTACGCTAAAGGGATCACAGGAGGGCTCATCGCTGCCTCGTTCTTGGTCGCGGTGTTCTACCCGTTCAAGCTGTACTCGGGTATCACCTTCGCGTTGCTCGCCTTCTTTCTCCTGATGATCACGATGTGGTCAAAACCGCATTGGCTAGGCCGTGCCTATTTCACCTACCTCGTCCTGCTGATCCCTTTCCTGATCGTGAACGGGCTGTTGACGGGGACCGGAATGGACCGCCCCGTGGTCTGGTACGATGAAGCGCACATCTGGGGCGCACGCATCGCCACGATCCCTGTGGAGGATGTGTTCTATGGGCTGCTGATGTTCCTGCTTACCGTGGTGATCTATGAAGTCCTTCTGGTGAAGAAGGCGCGAAGAGAGGGTATCAAACCCCTTTCTGCCTGCTCTTCCTGATGTCCAAATGCTGTTTCAGCGTGATCACGGAAGTGGCACTGTCCAATGGCGGGGCATCTCCACTAGTGCAGAGCACGGACCAAGATTGCTTCATGTGGTAGGTGCTGTCGGCTATCGTCACATCGAACGTGCGTTGTGCATGGGAAGCGCAACAAAGGAGCAACGGGAGAAGGATGCTTGCCCTAAAGCGCATGTCGGGGCGGTCCGGTCAATTGTCCCAATGTGGTGAAGTGTGGTAAAAGTGATCGCGACACATCAAGGTGCCTCTTTGGCGTAGGGGGATGTGAAGGTCTATTGACCGGGTCGGCGTGCCCCTGTCCAATGGACATACGGATCCACCTTCCGTGATCAACCAACATATCGGACTGAACGCGGTGGTGAACGCATCTGCCCACTTCTTCCAACTTCGCGGTTGGCGTATATTGGGATAAGTAAATGGCAACACAAAACGCGACCTTTGCACCATGAACGCCAAGCCCATCGACCTTCGTGAACTTTCCAAGGAGGAGGTCATAGACCTTGTTGCCGAACTGGGCGAGAAGCCCTACCGCGCCGCGCAGGTGTGGGAATGGCTGTGGAAGACCCATGCGCCTTCCATCGAAGGGATGAGCAATCTTTCCAAGGATTTCCGGGCGAAGCTGGCCGAGCGAGCCGTATTGCGGCCATTGGTGATCGCTGAGCAGCAGAAGAGCGACGACGGCACCATCAAATGTGCTTTCCGCACGTGGGACGGCCACATCGTGGAAGGTGTGCTGATCCCCACGGAAAAGCGCATCACCGCCTGCGTCAGCTCACAGATCGGGTGCAGTCTGGATTGTGACTTTTGCGCTACGGGCAGACTGAAGCGTGTACGCAATCTCAGTGCGGGCGAGATCGTGGACCAAGTGGTGCAGATCGCACGCTTGGCCGAGGAGCATCTCAAGCGCCCGCTCACCAACATCGTGTACATGGGCATGGGCGAGCCGCTGCTGAACTATACCAACACCATGCGCAGCGCCGAGCGCATCAACGCGGAGGACGGCTTGGGCATGAGCTACCGCCGGATCACGGTGAGCACTGCGGGCCTCGCCAAGCAGATCCGCGAACTCGGTGATGACGGGGCCAAATTCAATCTCGCCCTTTCGCTGCACGCTGCCACCGATGAAAAGCGCAGCAGCCTGATGCCGATCAACGACACCAACAACCTCGCCGAACTGCTTGCCGCGCTGCGCCACTACACGCGGCTCACACGCAAGGACATCACCTTCGAGTACATCCTCTTCCGGGACTTCAACGACTCGCTGGAGGACGCCCGCGACCTGGTGCGGCTGTGCAGTAAGGTGGACGCCAAGGTGAACCTGATCGAGTACAACGCCACCGATGACGGTCGTTTCCAGCGCACACCGATCGAGCAGGCCCTGAAGTTCCAAAACTATTTGGAGGGCAAGGGCATCACGGCACGCATCCGCCGCAGCCGCGGCCGCGACATCGATGCCGCTTGCGGCCAGTTGGCCAACAAGAACGAGCCGGCGGTAGTGGGTGGGGAACGGGTGATGAAGCCGAAAACGGCTCAGAAGCCGTAGCCGATCTTCACGCCGAGGAATACGGCCAGCACGTTATCGTGGGTCTCCTCCACGGAGTAGCTAAAGCTTCTGTCCACGAAGTTGATCCGCTCCTCTACCAACTGCAGGGACCTGTTGCGGAATCCAAGGCCACAGTAAGCGTCGATGAGCCAGTTGTTCGTGCTGGCCAAGCGCTGGTAGCCGAAGTACAGGCGGACATCGTTGTACAGCCGCTGGTCCAGGAGGGTCTCCTCCGTGAATTGCCCGGAGCTGTCCTTCTTGGAGATGTTCTTGCTGTGGTCCAGATAGGCGAACTCGCCTTGGACATAAATGCCTTGTGGTTCAATGTCATCCGTGAGGTACCAGCGGATGCCCACATGGAACGAGGGCTTGGCGATGATCTTCGTGCCGGCGCTGAAATCATCCGGCTTGTCACCGGTGAAGCCACCGCCCAAATAGTTCCGGAAGGTGACGCCCACGGCGATCTCGGCGCTGAGCCGGTGGGAGAGGGCACGCTCGTAATACAGGGGGATCTCACCGCGCAGGAACAACAACGGGTTGATCTTGAGGACGTTCTTCACGCAGTTTACCGTGTCCCATTGGGCGGCCAGCCGGTCCTTGTACAGCAAGACTTTCGTGGTTTTTCCGTTGGTCTGGGCCATCATGCCGCCCCCGGAACAGACCAAGGCGAATGCCAAAAACAAGGGAAGAACACGGCGCGTCATGTGCCGAATGTACGGGGCGGAGCCTTCGCTTGGACCGGTCCGGACCTTCTGGGGGTAGAATTCCCGGTGCCTCTTCGCCCGGCCTGCCCATCTTTGCGGAATGAACGCCGCATCCCCTGTGCGCGAAGTCGCGGTCCCGCTTTCCATGTCGGCGATCCGCGGTCCGGTGGCCACCGAGATGGACCTCTTCGAGGGGCGCTTCCGCGAGGCCATGCGCAGCAAGGTCGCTTTGCTGGACCGGGTGATGCACTACATCGTGCAGCGGAAGGGCAAGCAGATGCGGCCCCTGTTCACCTTGCTGAGCGCCCGGCAGTTCGGGCCGATCAACGAGGCGGGCTATACCGCGGCCTCGCTGATCGAGCTTTTGCACACCGCCACATTGGTGCATGACGACGTGGTGGACGACAGCAACATGCGGCGGGGCTTCTTCAGCATCAATGCGCTGTGGAAGAACAAGATCGCCGTGCTGGTGGGTGACTACCTGTTGAGCAAGGGGCTGCTGCTGGCGGTGGAGAAGGAACAGTTCGAACTGCTCCGTATCGTGAGCACCGCCGTGCGCGAGATGAGCGAAGGCGAGCTGCTTCAGCTGGAAAAGGCGCGGGGGCTCAACTTCAAGGAGGACGTGTATTTCGACATCATCCGGAAGAAGACCGCCAGCCTTATCGCGGCCTGCTGTGCCAGCGGCGCCCATGCCGGCGGAGCCAGTGTGCAGGAGACCGCCCTGATGCACCGCTTCGGAGAACATGCCGGCACGGCCTTCCAGATCAAGGACGACCTGTTCGACTACGGGGCCGGGCAGGACGTGGGGAAACCCACCGGCATCGACATCAAGGAAGGCAAGCTGACACTGCCGTTGATCTTTGCCTTGCAGCACGTGGATGCCAAGGACCGCCGATGGATGGTGCGCACCGTGAAGCACGAGAGCACCGATAACAAGGCCGTGGCCCGTTTGGTGGCCAAGGTGGTGGAGGTCGGCGGCATCGCCCATGCACGCGGACGGATGTACGATCAGCGTGACCAGGCCCTCGCCATTCTGCATCAATTGCCCGCCACCGAAGCACGCCATTCCCTGGAGGGCCTGTTGGAAATGACCGTGGAACGGAACAAATGAGCACCATCTTCCCGAAGATCTCGATCCTTGTGATCGGCTTGACTGCCCTTAGTTGTGGCGGCAATACCACGATCCCCGAGGTCCCGGCGCCGGAGCAGAAACCTGAAGCGGAGGTCCAGGCAGCACCTCGGGACACCGTGAAAGTGATCAATGGCCATAGCAAGGTGTTCAGTCCGGAAGGCTGGTTGCGGATGGAAGGTGACATGAAGGACGGCAGGCGCAACGGCGTGTGGACAAGCTATACGCCGAAGGGCCGGGTGAAGAGCCGGGGCGAATACCGTGATGGCAAACAGGAAGGCCTCTCCACGGTGTTCCGCGACAATGGTGCCATGTATTACACCGGCCAGTACCGCAACGATAAGCAGGTGGGCCGCTGGGAGTTCTACAACGAGGAGGGGGATCTGGAGCGAACGGTACACTACGACACCAGCGGGGCAGTTATCAACGATCCCCGGTAGGGCCGGAGCAGTTGGGTAAATTCGCGGTCCGAAAAGTTTCGGCCTTCCCCTTACGCCGTGATCAAGCAACATTCCGTCCAGCAGGTCAAGGATACCGTCCGCATCGAGGAGGTGCTGGGCGAATTCCTGGACCTCAAGCGCAAGGGGCCGCGTTACCTCGGGCTTTGTCCCTTCCATAACGAGAAGACACCTTCGTTCAATGTGAGCCCGCAGCTCGGCATTTACAAGTGCTTCGGCTGCGGGGAGAGCGGCGATGCCATCACCTTCCTGGAGAAGCAGGAGCACCTCTCCTTCGTGGAGGCGATCCGCTGGTTGGCAAAGCGCTACCAGATCGAGCTGGAGGAAGAGGAGCAGTCGGAAGAGCAGCAACTGGAGCAGAGCGAGCGCGAAAGCCTCGGTGTGGTGCAGCAATGGGCGTTGAACTGGAGTGTGGACCAACTCTGGAACACGGAGGAAGGCAAGCAGATCGGTCTGGCCTATTTCGTGGAACGCGGTTTCCGTGAGGATACGATCAAGGAGTTCCAGCTCGGCTATGTGCCGGAGAAGGGTGATGCTTTCGCCAAAGCGGCCATCGCCCATGGCTTCGCGCCGGACCTGTTGGAGAAGGCGGGCTGGATCAAGCAACGCGACAACGGTTCGCCGTGGGATTTCTTCCAGGGCCGCGTCACCTTCCCCATCCACGGCCTCACGGGCCAGCCCATCGCGTTCGGCGCCCGCACGCTGAAGAGCGACAAGAAGCTTCCGAAATATTTCAACAGCCCCGAGAGCACGCTCTATGTGAAGAGCCGCTCGCTCTACGGGATCTCTTTTGCGAAGAAGGCGATCGTGGAGCAGCAGAGCTGCCTGTTGGTGGAGGGCTACACGGACGTGATCAGCCTGCACCAGGCCGGGGTCGCCAATGTGGTGGCCAGCAGCGGCACCAGCCTCACCGTGGATCAGGTGCGATTGATCAAGCGCTATTCACCCGCGATCACCATCCTGTATGATGGCGACGCGGCGGGGATCAAGGCATCACTGCGCGGCATCGACCTCATCATAGCCGAGGGCCTCAGTGTGAAGGTGGTCGTCTTCACCGACGGGGACGACCCGGACAGTTTCGCGCGCAAGCATTCCAGCAGCGAGATCACGGCCTTCCTTCAGGAGACCGCCAAGGATTTCCTGGTCTTTAAGACGGACCTGTTGGTGAAAGAGGCCGGGGACGACCCCGTGCGCAAGGCCGCAGCCATCCACGAACTGGTGGCGAGCATCGCGCTGGTGCCTGACCATGTGTTGCGCTCGCTGTACATCAAGCAGTGCGCCCGCATGCTCGACGTTTCGGAGCAGGCGCTGGTGAGCGAGATGAACAAGGTGCTGCGGAAAGGCTACCGCAAGCGCCTCGGCGGGGATGCCCCGCCCATTGAGGAGTTGGTGGACCCCGCTATCGCCGCGCCGCAGCCCCAGGTGGAGGACCTCGGCACTACGCCGCAGGAGCGCGACCTCTTGCGCATGCTGATCTCCTATGGCCACGAGCGCGTGACGGTGCCCATGCAGGAAGCGGACGGCAGCTCTTTCGACGAGGAGCTTTCCGTGGCCGAGTTCATGTTCCAGTCCATGGCCATGGACGACATCACGTTCGATGAGCCGTTGTTCCAAGCCATTTACCGGGACTACAGTTTTGCCCACAAGATGGGGGAGGCCGTGGCGCCCGCCCGCTATGTGGCCAATGAGAAGGAGGAGTGGCGCAGCCTCAGCATCGACCTGCTCACCGAGCGGCACACGCTCAGCCCCAACTGGGAGGCCAAGCACAAGATCCACGTCACCCATGAACGGGACCAACTGCTGGACGCCGTGGACCTGGCCCTGAACATGCTGAAGGAACGCCGCGTGGACCGTATGCTGAAGGAAAAGCAGGAGCAACTGAAGGAGCTCACGGACGAGGCGGACATCGAGATGGCGTTGCACACGCTCGTAGCGCTGCAGGAGGCGAAGAAAGCCTTTGCGAAGGTTACCGGGCGGGTGGTGGTGGGTTAGGCTTCTACCTTCGCCCCATGGCCCACGAACACGCGCATGACCATGGGCACATCGAGCACGGCCATGCCAGCGGTTCGAGCAATCTGCGCTTGGCCTTCTTCTTCAACTTGGCCTTTACGCTCATCGAGATCGCCGGCGGGCTATGGACCAACAGCCTGGCCGTGCTCAGCGATGCGTTCCACGACATGGGCGATGTGCTGGTGCTGGGCGCCGCGTGGTACTTGAGCCACTTGGCCGTGCGCGGCCGCGATGGGAAATACAGCTACGGTTATGGCCGCTACGGCATGCTGGGTGGCTGGCTCACCGCGCTGGTGCTCGCCATAGGCTCGTTGGTGCTCATGGGCTTCACGCTTTCGCGGATCAACGATGTGCATGCCCCGCATGCCAACGGGATGATCCTGCTGGCCGTGTTCGGGCTTGCGATGAACGGCTTCGCGGCGTGGAAACTGCACGGCGGACCTTCACTGAACGAGCGTGGCGCCTTCCTGCACCTGATGGAGGACGTGCTGGGCTGGGCCGCGGTACTGGTGGGCGCGATCATCATCCGGTTCACCGGGCTGGGCATTGTGGACCCGTTGCTCTCCATCGCGATCAACTTGTACGTGCTCTACAATGCCGTGGGAGCGCTACGCAAGGGCACAGGCATTTTGATGCAACGACTGCCGGAGGGCTTCGACGAGGCCGCCGTCACCGATGCGTTGCGCACATTATCCCATGTGGTGGGCTCGCACGATCAGCACGCCTGGACCCTCGATGGCGAGTACATTGTGCTCACCGTGCATCTCGAGGTGGATACCCTCGATGCCGCAGAACGATCTATGGTGACGGACTCGGCCCGACGGATGCTGAAGGGGATGGGCGTGCATCACGCCACGATCGAGCTGGAACAGCCACAGGATGAATGCGCCCTGCAACACCACTGACCGATGACGATTCGCAAACGCATATTCCGCATCCTTGCTGCCATCAACCGGAAAGTGCTGCCCAAGCAGCGGCACCTTGACCTTACGCGCCTGAGCACGCCGCGCATGGCCTTGGCGGCCTACCGGTACTGGGTGACGCGCAATGCGCTGTGATCAGTGCACCATCAACCGTTGCGAAACGACGTCCCGGCCGCCGCCCAACTTCAGCGTATAGGCGCCCGGAGCCAGTGAAGAGAGGTCCAGGACCTCGCGCACCGAACTGCCGCTCGCGTTCAGCGACCGGCGCAACACCACTTTGCCGGTCACGTCGGAAAGTTCGATGAACCGCCCCGTACCGGGATGCGTGCGCTCGATCTCCACCACCACTTTGTCCGTGGCCGGATTTGGGGCAAGGTGCATGCGGTCCCCGGTGCTTGGTCCGTCGGCGATGCCCAAGGTACAGGGAGGGCCGTTCAAGGTGACGGTCACGGAGGCGGTGTCCGCAGGGCAGGGAGGGGTTTCGACCACGTAGCGATAGATGCCTGCACCGAACGCGGAAACGTTGACAGGCTGATCAAAAATCGTGATCCCCGTTCCGTTGGGTGCGTACCAGATGCCCGATTCATCCTCGCCGGTGACGTAGTTGCTGAGGTTAGCGCCCGTTTCGTCAAAGCAGAAGACCGCAGGGCTTCCGACGCCGGGGTTGGAAGGAGGAGCACCGACCACGGTCACGGTGGCGGACGGGTCGGAACAAGGCGGTATTCCGGGGACATGGTACACGTATTGACCGGGTTGGCTGGTGCCCGGGGTGAAGATGCCGGTGGTATTCGGTCCGGTCCATGTTCCACCGGCGTCGGGGGTGCCGCCCAGCTTTGTGAACAGGTTCACCGGCGGAGCCCCGGGGGCGGTGCAAAGGGTAACGCTGGCGTTCACACCGGCCGTACTGTTGGGGTTGTAGGTGATATATAGGGATTGGTATTCCGCAATGCACGGGGCGGGGATGTCGAAGTAGTACTGATAATCACCTGCCATGCTCGTGCCCGGTACGAACATGCCGTTGGGCACGGGTTGGAGCACGGGGTTGAGCCACAGACCTCCGGGGTCGGGCGATCCGCCCATACGGGAAAAAAGGAGGAAGGGTGCATCATTCGGGCATACCGCGATCTCGGTATAATCGCCCACATCGGGTGGATCGGCAGGAAGGACCGTCAAGCTGCCCGTCCAAGTGGACGTGATCGTACCGTTGAAGTCCAAGCTGACGGTCAAGGCATAGGATCCCTCGTTGTACGGCCCGATGGGCCCGATGGGCTGGTTGAAGGAAGAAGATCCATTGCCGGCACTGACAGTGGCGACCAAGGTGATGCTGTTGGCGGTGTTGGCGGTTTGGACGAAAGTGAAGCTCAGGCCCGGAGCCCCTGTCCCCATCACATGGTAGGTCGCCCTTTGGCAGGCATGCAACGGTGTGGGTGAAATGGTCACATTGGTGATCTGCTGGGCATGGACAAAGCAGGCCGATAGGAAGAAAGAGGAAAGGAGCAGGGTGTGCCGCATGGACTGATTTTATGACCCCAAATGTAGCAGCATTCGGCAGCACCCTCTAATTTGCCCCGATGCGCCATTGGACCTGTACACTGTTCCTGCTCTTGGCCACATGGCTCCAAGCGCAAGTGCGGATCAATGAAGTGCAATGCACACGGGCACCGGACAGCGATGGGCGCGGCGCGGCAGGAGATTGGGTGGAACTGTACAACGCCGGGCCCAAGGCGGTGGACCTCGGTGGGTACCGGCTGGTGCTTAATGGGCTCACGCAACGATTAAAGCCGGGCCTGTCCATTGCACCGAAGGAAGTTTGTGTTCTTTGGTGTGACCGTGCTTCGGAGCTGGGCGCGGACCATGTTGACCTGCGGCTTTCCCGCAACGGCGGCACCTTGCTCTTGATCGCGCCCAACGGCTCCACCGTACTGGATCTGTTCCAGTGGCCCGCATTGCCACCGGGCGTTTCCATCGGAAGGAGGACGGACGGGGCTCCCGCTTGGGGTTATTTCCAAAACCCCGCTCCGGGCTTTTCCAATGGCGGCTCCGTCGCGGTTTCACGCGCGCTGAAGCAGCCTGCGATCAGCGAGCATGCCGGCACTTTGCGGATCATTTCCGAAGACCCGTCCACCGCCCTTCACTACACTGTGGATGGCAGTCTTCCGGAGGCGGGTTCCACGCGGTACAATGGCCCTGTACATCTTCCCAGCGGTACCGTGGTGCATGCGCGGTCGTTCGCTGCGGATGCTTTGCCAAGTCCTTGCGCCGTGATCACCATGGGATTGCCGGACACAGCTTGGGCGCTGGTGGTGTCTCCTATGGACCTCGTCGGCCCGCTCGGCATTGCCGATACGTCCTCGGGTAATCATGCACGCAAGGGGCGCGAATGGCAGCGTCAGGTCTGGTCGCAGCAAGGGGGGGACAGCAAGCCCGCAGGGATCGCCATCGCTGGCAGTGGTTCCCGCAGCTTGCCCAAGCGGAATTTCAAATTGATGGTGAGGGACCGGTTCTCCGGCGAAGGTCCGTTGGTCTTGCCGGACGGAACGGCGTGGAAGGATGTGGTCCTGCGCGCCGATGGCTCCCCCAACGCCTTCCTGCGCAACCTGTTCATGGAGGAAACGGCCCGGCGGAGCGGCTCGCGGGTGGATGTTCAGCCCAGTTTCCCCGTACCGCTCTACCTCAATGGACGATACGATGGCCTTTACCGCGCGATGCCCGCCAAGGGAAAGGAATGGGTGCGCAGCTTGAACGCCGGGGAGGACGCGGAGATCATCGAAGGACCTGGCGCGCTTGCCGTGAGCGGCCGGAACAAGCACTACTTGCGGATGCTGAAGGCGCTCGCGGATGGCCAGAGCGGGGACAGCCTGGCCGGCATGCTGGACATGCGCAGTTTGGTGGAGATGGCCTGCTTCGACCTCTGGACGGGCCGTGCGGACCATGACCTCAATGTGCGCTGCTGGCGTCCCCGGACCCGCGACGGGCGCTGGCGCTGGGTGATGTTCGACATGGACCAATGGGCACCGGCAGAAGACCGCACGGTGCAACGCATGTGCAGTGCGACCGCGCCCGAAACCCCTTTCCTGCCACAGCTACTCGCGGAAAGTGGACTCCGCAAACTCTTGCTGGCGCGCCTTTCCGCGTTGGCGGCCACCACTTTGAGCCCGGACCGGGCCAAGCTCTTGGCCGACTCTATTTTCTTCCAATACCGCGATGCCATGGAACTGGACCATGCCCGGTGGAATACGGAAATGGAACAGCCCGCACCGAAAGCCTCCCATGCCGACCTCCTCGCGCATATCGCAGGAAGGAACAAAGCGCTGTTCGTGCAGTTGTCGCGCTACACCGGCCTTGCGCAGCATACGATCACAGTGCGCGTGGAACCGGCCGGTGCGGGGTTCGTTGAAGTGGAGGACCTGGTGCTCCCTGGACCGCAACGGGAGTTGACGGCCTTTTCCGGTGTGCCGCTCCACTTGCGCGCGATGGCCGGGTCCGGGATGGAATTCGCCGGTTGGAAAGGCGCGGAAGGCGAGGGGCAAGAGTTGGTAGTGGCGCCACTGCGGAACCTGCGCATCACGGCGGTGTTCCGCCCGGTGGGGATGTCACGCCATGGCGGCCTGCAGCAAGGACTCGAATAGCTGCCTGCCCGCCGTGTTGCCTAAGCGCTCGTCCGCCGCGCGCTCCGGATGGGGCATCATGCCGAATACGTTGCGCCCTTCGTTGCACACCCCGGCGATGTTCTCCACGCTCCCGTTGGGGTTGGATTCCTCTTTCAGCCAGCCTTCGGCATCGCAGTAGTGGAAAAGCACGCGGTCCTCTTCGTTCAGGGCCTTCAATGTTTCTCCGTCCGCATGGTAACGTCCTTCGCCATGGGCGATGGGGATCAGCAGGGGCTTGGGCTTGAGCGCGGCGGTGAGTGGCGTGTTGAACGTCGCCGGGCGGATCCAGGTGTTGCGGCACACGAACTTGCGGCCTTCGTTGTGGAGCAGCGCGCCGGGCAGCAGTCCGGCCTCGCAGAGCACTTGGAAGCCGTTACAGACGCCGAACACCAGCCCGCCCTTTTTCGCGTGCTGGGCTACCTCCTGCATGATGGGCGAAAAGCGTGCGATCGCGCCGCTGCGCAGATAGTCGCCATAGGAAAAGCCGCCCGGTAGCAGCACCATGTCGCAGCCGCGCAGATCGTGTTCCTTGTGCCAGAGGCGTTCCACGGGAAGTTGCGTCAAGGATCCCACGGCCAGGGCCATGTCCTCATCACAATTGGAACCGGGGAAGGTGACGACGCCGAATTTCATGGGTGTTTGTTGCTTGCGCGGCCGGGCCGCATGGAGGCTGCGAAGGTAGTTCAGCCCGCCCACCTTGCCCAGCAGGCCAGCAGGATAAGGCTCCATACCGCAGCGTCCGCCCAAGCGGTGCGCTTCGCCTGCAACAACGGATAGGTCAGCAACAGCGCCGCCGGCAAGGCCAGCAATACCGGCGGCACCCGCTGGTCCAGCCACCAGGCGAAGAGCGCAAGCAGGCCCATGGCGAAGGCGAACGCCAGGAACGAGGCACGGAGGTTCTTTTCCCACGTCACGCTGCGGGCATAGATGGCGGCGAAAGAGACCAGCACGCTTACCGTGAGTATCAACAGGACGGCGACCAGTATCACGTTGTACATCCAGTGCGCTTTCAGCACCACAGGAGTGTCCGGCGCGAAATGCATCGAGGCCACCGGGTGCCACGTTCCCGGAGCGATGAAATGGACCGCGCCCCAACCTAAGAAGAGCATCACCGCCATGCCGATCAGGGGCAGGACGTATTCCCGCCAATTCACCGGGCGTGTCACCGACAAGGTGGCCCAGATCACCACCACGAGGAAAGCATAAGGGAGGTAGAAAAGCCCGGCGATCCCCAGCAGGAGCCCGGCATCGAACAAGGCGGACAAAATGTTCTTCCGCCCCAAGGAGGTCCAAGTCCGCGCCAGTGCCCCGATCAAGGCCCAGGCACCGAGCAAAGCCGGGCCGGGCACGAGCCCGAAGGGACAGATGGACAAGAGCAGGGGGAACAGCAATACCGGCAAGTGGTTGCGGCGATCGAAGAGCTCGGTATCGTTCGCCATCCGGTTCAAACTGTGGGAAACGCCCAGTACGAGCAGCAGGCTCGCGCCGAACGCTGCCCAAGGGCCTTGTTCCATCAACCAGCGCACGGGGGCATACAGCGGCATGCCCGTCACCACTTGGTCGGCCACGCCAGCGGCCGCTTTGAACGGCCAGCCCCCGGTGGTGCCGGCGCCGGGCCAAAGCAGAAGTATCAGTAATGGGAAGGGCAGATATGCGGTAGGCTGGTCCTGCCGGAAAAAGCGTGTCAGCATGGCCGGCCCGGGAGGGGACCGGGCAGCGGCTCCCGGTCGTTATCTTTGCCGCTCCTCAACGTGTGATATACCATGACCAACTTCTTTTTCGGCCTCGGCCATTTCCTGCAATGGACCTTCGAGTTCATCGAAGCGGCCAATTGGACCATCCCGGTGCTGTTCATTGCCGTCCTGCTTTTCGGTATGGCCTTCTGGTTGAGGACGCAGTTGGCGCTCACGCGCAAGGCGAAGGACCGCGACGCGTTCATTTGATCGCCACCTTGGCCCCGCCGCCTTTGCCCGCCGTGGTGCGCAAGAGGTCGTGGCCGATGTCGGTGCGGTTCGTCTTTCCCTCGAAATCGATCAATGAGGCGCTGGCGTAGGCGTTGAGTATGGCATGCTCGGTGTCCTTGCCGAAGGCCGTCACGCTGAGCACGCGACCGCCCGCCGTCACCAATTCATCCCCTTTCATGGCCGTTCCGGATTGGAATATGTGTGCGGCCTGAACCCGCTCAAGCCCCACGATGGGCTTTCCCGTTTCCACCTTTCCCGGATAACCCTCCGAGGCCAGCACCACGGTGGTGCTCGTGCGGTCGTCCACGTCCACGTGCCGTTCGCTCAGGGTGCCCGTGGCGATGCCTTCGAACAGGTCCATCAGGTCGCTGCGCAGGCGCGGCAGAATGGCCTGGGCCTCCGGATCGCCGAGGCGCACGTTGTATTCGATCACGTAAGGCTCGCCGCCCACGTTCATCAGCCCGATGAAGAGAAAGCCCTGGTAGGGAATGCCCTCGCTGCGCAGGCCGCGGATGGTGGGCACTGCGATACGGTCGTTCACCTTGCCCATGAACTCTTTGTCCGCGAAGGGAACGGGTGAGACCGCGCCCATGCCGCCGGTGTTCAGGCCGGTGTCGCCGTCGCCGATGCGCTTGTAGTCCTTCGCCACGGGAAGCATCTTGAAGGCCTCGCCATCGGTGATGAGGAAGGCGGAGACCTCCACGCCCGTGAGGTGCTGTTCGATCAACACGCGCTCCGCAGCGGCACCGAAGCTGTCGCCACCGAGCATCGCGTTAAGCGTCGCTTCGGCCTCTTTGCGGTCCGCGCAGATCACCACGCCTTTGCCTTGCGCCAAGCCGTCCGCTTTGATCACGTAGGGCGCTTCCATGCGGCCGATGTGTGTGATCGCCTCGGCCAACTGGTCCTTGCCAAAAGCCCGGAACGCGGCTGTGGGGATGTTGTGCCGGAACATGAACTCCTTCGCGAATTCCTTGCTGCCTTCCAGCCGCGCGCCGGCCGCCTTCGGGCCGATCACTGTCACTAAGCCCTTGAGCTGCGGGTCCGCCGCGATGCGGTCGTGCAGCCCGTCCACCAGCGGACCTTCAGGGCCCACCACCACCATGCGGATGCGCTTGTCGATGATGAGCTGCCGCACCGCGCGCTGGTCCTTCAGGTCCAGCTTCACATTGCGGCCATGCCGCACCGTGCCGGGGTTTCCGGGCGCCACGTAAAGCTCGTCCAACATGGAGCTCTGCGCCAGTTTCCAGGCCAAGGCATGTTCCCTGCCCCCGCCGCCGATCAACAATACGTTCATGGTCCTGTGCCTTTCGCACAAAGGAAGAACCCTTCCGCTGGGAAAGGAAATGAAGTTTCCAACAATTCAAGAAGTGGCCGAGCAGCAAGGGGCATTGTATGCAGCTCTGAAGGTAGTTCCGTGTGGCAGTCTGAAGACTGCTGCCCTTTGAGCGCCTCAGGGCAAGGAAGCTTCCGTGCCTTGATCGGCTTCTGAGAGCAAACCCACCAGTCGCCCCGGCCTGTTTCCGTTTGGAGCTCACATTATCATGGGCCGGGAAGACTGGCGGGAGCGGGGGGAAGCTCATCGCCAGGCCATCGCTACCATTCACCAATACCATCCTGGGCAGGTGAACGCCAACCTTGTCGCCGACGCAGGTGGTGAAAACCATGCGGACTGTGTTGAGGCACTCCTGGATGCTACCCAGGATCCGCTCATCACCAAGTTGATAGCGCAGCGGGACATTCGCTTTTCCAACTCCCCCATCGAGGCCATCAACAAGATCCTCAAGCAATACCTGCGGCATTACAACCCGCGCACACTCCCCGCCTTAAAGAAGGTGCTCATCCAGTTCGTGCAGGATTATAATTCCGTAAGGCCGCATGGCACGCTCAAAGGTCTGACCCCGATGGAGGCGTACGTACACCCGGAGCTGAAGCCCAATTTCCGAAAACCGGTCCAAGAGGTGAGGGGGATCCGATTGGAAGAGAATAGGAAAGTGAATTGTGGCGGTTGCATGAACCAATAGGGGATGGGCCACAGACTTTAAGCGGGGGAGAATGGGTCTTGGAATACGATCCGACGGAACTTCGATGGGATGATGGCGATCCGTTTTGGATCCTGGGTCCTTTCTTCCGCGATCCAATGACGGACAATTGATCAAGATGCGGTCCAACCTCGCTTAAAAGTGCCACTTCGAAATTTCGAAGCCTTCATTCCGCGTTTCTCGTGGGAGTAGCTGGGCAACCACTGCCAACAGGTGAAGGTGCAGTAGAAGGTGGCGCCGTCAGTGCGCTGGCGGGTGCGTACGGCCATTTGGGTAAGGTAAAGGTAGGAGAGGCTCAGGGTCCCGAGGCGGAGACCCTTTGCGAGGGAGAAGCGGTCACTCCCGCTTCACGCTGCACCCGATGTTGCGCGTGGTGGCCGGTTCCGGTGCGCGCCCTTCCGCTACGGCGGTGATGGCGTTCCGCAGCCACGGCTCCTTCACACCGTCGGCACTTTTCACGTTATCGTCGATCGCGCCTTTGTAGACCAGCTTCATGTCCTTGTCGAAGAGGAAGACATGGGGCGTGGTGCGGGTGCCGAAGGCATCGGCCAGGGCATGGCCTTGGTCCAGCAGGTAGCTACCACCGTAGTTGTGCTCCTTGTAGATCCGTTGCATATCCAGGAAGCCATCGCCTTGGTCGCGTTGACTATCGTTGCTGTTCACCAAGGCAACGCCGATCTGTTTCGAAGCGCAACCTGCGGCTAAGGGTCCATAACGCTCTTGCCAACCTTCGCTGCCCGCACTGCCCACAACGAAAGGGCAAATGTTGCCGGTGAAGATCACGAGCAGGCCGTTCTCTCCGGCGATGTCCTTCAGGCTGCGTTCACCGCCGATCACGTCCTTCAACTTCACGTCCACAGCGGGCGCAGTGGTGCCGATGGCAAGATCGGGCAGGTCAGTAGCGGTGAACGCGATACCGGTGAAAGCGGCGAGGGCGAGAATCTTCAAGAGCATGGTGTGCGATATTGAGGTTGGCCTAAAGTTACGCTTCCTTCTCGCGGTGCGGATCCTTCCTATCGAACGAGGCCTGCGGACATGGCCAAGCGCACCAGGCCTGCGAGGTTATGCACGTTCAGCTTCTTCATCAGGTTGCTGCGGTGCGTGTCCACGGTGCGGTGTGAGATGAAGAGGCGATCACCGATCTCCTTGTTCGAGAGGCCCTGGGCCAAGGCGGCCAGCACCTCGCGTTCCCGTTCGCTGATCGCACCGAGGCCGTCGTCCCGGGAAGAGACCTCCGCCCGTTGCTTGAGCAGGGATTCGGTGATCTCCGCTGAAAAATGTTTGTTCCCCTCATGCACGGCCTGCACCGCCCGCAACAATTCATCTCGCCCGCAGGTCTTCAGGAGGTAGCCATCGGCACCTTGCTCCATGAGGCGGCGCACCATGCTGGGCCCATCATGCATGGTGAGGATGATCACTTTGGTCCGGGGCCACCGGTCTTTGACCTGCTGCATGGCCTCCGCACCGTCCATGCCGGGCATGTCGAGGTCCAGCAGAATGATGTCAGCGGGGAGTTGTTCCAGCAGGAAGAGCAGTTCTTTGCCCGAGGCAGCGGTGCCCACGCATTCCACCCATGCCGCATCCTGCAGCAGTCGCTGCAGCCCGTCGGTGATGATGCGGTGATCGTCGCACAACACGAGCCTCACCGGTATCTTCAATTCCATTGCAAGTGATCGGATCAGGGCGCAAGATGGCGATGCCGATGCGATCAACCGGCGTCCAACGGAATCCGTACGGTGGCGTGGATCCCGCGGACCTCCCCGTTGCCGATGGTGAAGATGCCGCGCAGTGCCCGGACCCGCTCGCGGATGTTGCGCAGCCCGATGCCGTCGTGCTTGGCGTCATGGTCCATGCCCTTGCCGTCATCCTCATAGAGCAGGACGAGATGCCCGTTGTTCCTCAGCAGTTGGAGGTTCACTTGGCGTGCTTGGGCGTGCTTCATGGTGTTCTGCACCAGCTCTTGGGCGATGCGGTACACGCCCACCTCCACGTCCGCCGGCAAGCGGTCCTGCAGGCCGAACTGATCGAACTCATGGGTGATGCCCGCACCCGCGAGGACCCGTGCAAGCATGTCCGAAGTGGCCGGGCCCAGCCCTTGATCGCCCAATGCGCGCGGCATCATGGCATGGGCGATGTCGCGCACTTCGCGGCCCGCATCGTCCGCGATGGCCAATGCCTCGGAAACTGCAGAGCTTCCGCTGCCGTGTTCCGTACCCGCCTTGGCTGCGATCTCCTCCAAGCGGAACTTGAGGTCGGTAAGCTGCTGGCCCACGCCGTCGTGCAGCTCGCGGGCGATGCGTGTGCGCTCGGTCTCGGTGGCCTTGATCACACCGCGCAGCCCGGCTTCGCGCTCGGTGATGAGGGCCACATCATGCTTTGCACGCGCCCGGCGCCGTTGTACCTGGAACAACAACAACGCGGTCACCAGCACCAAGGCCGATCCGCCCACGGCGGTGACGAGCCACAATTTGCGGTGCTCCCCTTGTTGCTCCAGCTCCGCGATCTCCGTCCGTTGGGCCAGGATCCGGCGTTCCTTTTTCGCGGTCTCGAATCTCGCTTCGGCCTGTGCCAGCCGCGCGCTCATGTCGGCGGTGAAGACCGAGTCCTTCAAGGCGGCGTAGTGTTGGTGGTAGAAGAAGGAGCTGTCCCCATGGTCGAGCTTGGCGTGAAGACGGGCCAGATCGAGCAGCGCCTGCATCTGTTCGCTGCGGGCGTCCACGGCGCGGCTCATGGCCAGCGCGTTCAGCAACATGCGCCGGGCCTCGTCGTAGCGCCCCTGCCGCAAGCGGGTGCCCCCCAGCCCGATCAGGGAGGAAGCGATGGCCTTGCGTTCGCCCGCTTGCGTGCGGATCGAGAGGGCTTCGCCATATCCTGCCGCAGCTTCCTCCAGCTGGCCGCGGGCCATGTGGATGCCGGCCAGGTTGTTCAACTGCACGGCCAGTTCGGGCTTCTGGTCCTGCTCGCGGAAGTAGGCGATGGCTTCCTCGTAGTGCGCGATGGCCGCTGCGGTGTCGCCGAGCTGTACCTCCACGTTGGCCATGTTGCCATGCGATGCGGCCAGTCCGGCCCCGTCGCCGATACGGGCGCGGATGGCGGCCGCGCGGCGGTGCGTGGCCAGGGCGTCGGGCAGTCGTTTCAGGTTGAAGCGCAGGATGGCGATGTTGTTCAGGATGGCGGCTTCATGGGCGGGCGGGCCGGTGCGCTCATAGATCTGCAAGGCTTTCAGGTCCTCTTCCAAGGCTTCTTCCAGCATGAAGCGGGCCTGATAGATGATGCCGAGCTTGTTGTACACGGCGGCCATGCCCGCTGAGTCGCCGAGCTGGGTGCGCAGGCCGAGCGAGCGTCGCAACAGGCTGTCCGCTGCGGTAAAGTCACTGCGGTCGATATGGAGGATGGCGATGTCGTTGCAGGCCTGCGCTTCGCCGCGCCGATAATGCAGCTTTTTGGCAAGCCTTAGCGCTGCGTTACCGAGGATCAGGGCCGAGTCCGCATCCGTTCGGCGGTACGCAAAACAGAGGTCGGAGAGCTTCAGCACCTTGGCCGTGTCATCCGGCAGGGCCAGCACTTGCGGGACCGAAGCGGCCGCAGGCTGTGCTTGTGCGCTGCTCCAAGGGGCCAAGGTCATTGCCAGCACGGATACTCGGACCAGTGCCCGGAGCGGCCGGTGGCGGCGGAAGGAAGGATGCCTCGGCAGCGGGTGGCGCATGCTGCGAAAATAGCCGCCGTGCCGTGATAAAGCACCGGGCGGGCTACCTGTGATGCAGGCACCCGATCCGCCCCGGCCTTCCGTGGTTGCTTACAGCGGGATGTTGCCGTGCTTCTTCCGGGGAAGACGCTGTGCCTTGTTGCGGAGCATGCGCAATGCCTCGATCACCTTCTGGCGGGTCTCCGCAGGTTGGATCACTTCGTCGATGAAGCCGTGCGCGGCCGCCTCATACGGGTTCGCGAAGCGCTCCTTGTACTCCGCCTCCTTTTCCGCAAGGGTGGCCTCGGGGTCCGCCGACTTCTTGATGTCGTTGCGGAAGATGATCTCGGCGGCACCTTTCGCGCCCATCACGGCGATCTCAGCCGCGGGCCACGCGTAGTTCATGTCACAGCCGATGTGCTTGCTGTTCATCACGTCATACGCGCCGCCGTATGCTTTCCGTGTGATCACGGTGATGCGTGGCACGGTGGCCTCGCTGAAGGCATACAGCAGTTTGGCGCCATGGTCGATGATGCCGCGCCATTCCTGTTCGGTGCCGGGGAGGAAGCCGGGCACGTCCACGAAGACGAGCAATGGGATGTTGAAGGCGTCGCAGAAACGCACGAAGCGGGCGGCCTTGATGCTGGCATCGATGTCGAGCACACCGGCGAGCACCGAGGGCTGGTTCGCCACGCAGCCCACCGTCTCACCGGCAACGCGGGCGAAGCCGATCACCATGTTGCGTGCATATTCCGCATGCACCTCCATGCTGCTGTCGGGGTCGATCACCGCGTTCAGCACGTCGCGGATATCGTAGGGCTGGTTCGGGTTCTCCGGCAGGATGCTGTCCAGCGCGGGGCGCGATTCGTCACCGGGCTCGTACGGCAGCACGGGTGCGCGTTCCTCGCAGTTGTTCGGCATATAGCCTACCAAGCGGCGCAACTGGTCAAAGGCGTCCATCTCGTCCGGCGCGGTGAAATGGGCCACGCCGCTCTTGGAGGCGTGGGTGCCGGCACCGCCCAATTCCTCGGCGGTCACCGTTTCGTGCGTCACGGTCTTCACCACGTTGGGGCCTGTGACGAACATGTAGCTGGTGCTCTCCACCATCAGCACGAAGTCCGTGAGCGCAGGGCTGTACACGGCACCGCCCGCGCACGGCCCTAGGATGGCACTGATCTGCGGCACCACGCCGCTGGCCATCACGTTGCGGTGGAAGATGTCCGCGTAGCCGCCGAGGGATACCACGCCTTCTTGGATGCGCGCACCGCCGCTGTCGTTGAGGCCGATCACCGGGGAGCCGTTCTGCATGGCCAGGTCCATGATGCGGCAGATCTTTTCCGCGTGCGCCTCCGCCAAGGAGCCGCCGAGCACGGTAAAATCCTGCGAGAACACGTAAACGGTGCGCCCTTGAATGGTGCCGTACCCGGTGATCACGCC
Source organism: uncultured Flavobacteriales bacterium (assembly GCA_963706125.1). GTDB lineage: Bacteria > Bacteroidota > Bacteroidia > Flavobacteriales_F > PHOS-HE28 > PHOS-HE28. Next base: position 305,903 of record CAVPLQ010000002.1, on the reverse strand, counting down.
GTCGCCGAGGAAGTGCTGCTTGTCCAACCCGAAGTTGACGCTGCGGTGCGTCACCAATTGGCCGATCTCCTGGAAGGAACCTTCGTCCAGCAGCAGGTGGATGCGCTCGCGGGCGGTGAGCTTGCCCTTTTTATGCTGGGCGTCGATGCGTTCGGTGCCTCCTCCCAGCAAGGCTTCTCCGGTCTTTTCCCCCAACAGGGCGAACTTGGCTTTCATGTCCATGGCGGCTCTTTGGCTTTTGGCGCACAGGCAATTGGGCGGGCGCCGGCCAAATGTAGAACGCATGGCATCGCTGCTTCCCCTACATTCGTCGGCAGATGACCTGGCGCTTTGCCGACCTTCCCATCCGGACCAAGTTCCTGATCACCCTGGGCATCCCTGTGATCGGGCTGGTCCTGCTTATTGGCAAGCAGGTGGATTCCAGCATCAAGCGCAATGATGTGCTGGGCTATGTTTCCAAGCAGGCCCGCAACATCCGCGTGATCGGGGACGTGGTGGACGGGCTGCAGAATGAAAGTGCGGTGACCGTGGCCACGTTGGAGGGGGTCTTGCCGAACGATCGCCTCCTGAAGCTGGTCCGCGTACAAAGCGACGCGTACATCACGCGGCTGAACGATCCCGGCCTGACCCTCGATCCCCTCCTGCGGCCCGGTGACGTGCTTCGGCCGCTGGAGGGCTACCGCGAACGTGTCGATGCACGGAACCTCTCGGCCGACCACGCCGAGAAGGTGTACCGCACCATGAACAGCGAACTGTTGCTCAACCTGGGCGAGGTCTCCAAGCAGGCCATGGATCCCGAGACCAACAGCAAGCTCTTCGCGCACCAGAGCCTGCTCAACGCGAAGGACGCGCTCAGCGACATCCGCACCCGCATCCTCCGAGCCTTCACCAGCGGGAGCCTCAGCTCGGCGGACGTGGGCGAGCTCAATGAGCGCATCGCCCTCTATGAGACCAGCACCGTGCTGTTCCAGCGGGATGCCACGCCCGACGTACTGGGCTACTACCGCAGCACGTTCCAAGGCCCGGAAGTCAACTTCGTACGGTCCATGATCGGTACCGTCCATGAAAAGCGCTCCATCGCCGACCTGGGCACCTCCGCCTCGGAATGGTGGGAGCTGAGCGGCAAGACCACGGAAAGGCTACGTGAGGTGGAGGAGCGTTCCATCGACTCGATCATCGTGGCCAGCCAGGGCTTTTCCGGCGCGGCGCGGAACCGCTTGCTGCTGGTGCTGCTGGCCCTATTGGGCGTAGTGGGCGCAGTGGCCGTGATGGCCGTGGTGATCATGCGCGGGATCCGGAGCACCGTCTCGGAGGTCACCGATGCGGCCTCGGCACTGGCCCAAGGTGACGTGCGTGCGCGGGTACCCGTGAACTCCAATGACGAAGTGGGCCAAATGGCGGGATCTTTCAACGTGATGATCGAGGCGATACGCTCGCTTTCCACCAGTGCGGACGCCATCGGCAAGGGGAACTACGAAACCCCCGTCATTGTCCGTGGCGACCAGGACGTGCTGGGCCACTCCCTCACCCGCATGCGGGACAATCTGAAGGCAGCGCGTGAGCGGGACATGGAGAATAACCGGGCGCTCCGCCAGGAGAAAGAGAAGCTCGAACAGGCAAATGCGCGCATCCAGACGCTCATCCGCGAGATCCACCACCGGGTGAAGAACAACCTCCAGGTGGTGGCCAGCATGCTCCGCCTGCAATCGGGCACCATTGCGGACGAGCATCTCCAACAGATCTTCGCGCAGAGCCAGAGCCGTGTGGCTTCCATGGCCCTGATCCATGAGAAGCTCTACAAGGGTGACGACCTCGCGCAGGTTGACCTTTCGCAGTACATCAAGGATCTTTTCGCGGAGCTGGTGCAGTTGAACAAGGTCCGCGAAAGCATCCGCTACCGCACCGCCATCGATCCGGACCTCGTACTGGACCTTGACACCATGGTGCCCTTGGGCCTGATCCTCAATGAGCTGATCACCAACTCGTTCAAGCACGCGTTCCACGAAGGACAGGATGGCTTCATCAATTTAAGGATCCATCGTGCGGACGATGATCAGTTCGATCTGCATTACAGCGACAATGGCCACGGGATACCCGAGGAGAAGTTGACCGGCGACACCGACACTCTGGGCCGCAGCCTGATCGAAAGCCTCGTGGAGCAGCTCGACGGATTCATGACCTTGGAAAGTGATGCGAAGGGCACACGCTATCACATCCGGTTCAAGGCGAACTGAACCGGGTGTTGATGCGCATTGCACAAAGTTTAACCGGTAGTTGCCGCCACGCGTTGCCTCAGGTACCACGTACAGCCTTCACCAAGCGCTGATCGGCATTCGGCCTCGAAACCGATGAGCGAACAGCGCTGCTTGATGTTGCTCAGGCCGGCGTTGGCGTTCGCCGTTGCCGGGTCGAAGCCTTTCCCATTGTCCGCCAGGGTAATGCCAAGCGGGCTGCTGTGCAAGGTGATCGTGAGCGTATCAGCACCGCTGTGCTTCACCGCGTTGGTGACCACCTCTTGACAAACGCGGAAGAGGATCGTGCTCACATCGCCGGGCAACTGTGCCGGTCTCCCCTTCACCACCACGTGCGCCGACAGTCTTCCCGTGCGTCCCAGCTGTTCGGTCAGGTCCCGCAGGGCCTCCTCCAACGTCCGCTTCTCCCACATGTTGGTGTTCAGCGTATGCCCTAATCGGCGCACCTCGCTGATGCTTTCCGCCAAGGCTACCCGGGAGGCGTCCAAGCGCGGGTCCGGAGGCTGGTCGTCCGGTCCCCAGTTCAGCCCCATGTGGACCACCATCAGCAATTGCGCAACATTGTCGTGCAGTTCGGCGCCCACCTCCTGCAGGGTGTGCTGGGTGGCTTCCCGCTCCGCCACCATCACCTCGCGTGTGTGCCGCAGGTCCAGCTCGGCCAGCTCGGCCCGGTGGTGGTGCCGGCGGCTGGTGTTGCGCACCAACATCATCATCACCGTGCCGATCAGCAGCACGAGCAACAGGGTGCCCACGATGATACCCAAGGCCAGGTCGGTGCTGTTCATTGGTTCAAGGGCCTTCGCCGTTCCCGCGCCTCCAAGATACAACCATAGCCGATCAGGCCGTAACGCACCCAGGACAGGACCTTCACGATGTTATAGAGGTAGCCGGCCAGTTCCGGGGAACCGTCGTAGAGCAGGCGCAACGGGCCGATAATGGGGAAGAGCGTGCCATAGAAAACCAGCAAGGCCGTAAGTACCCACAATTCGGGCACTTTTACCAGGGGTGTCCGGCTTTCCTCCGAGAGTTGCCACAACAGCACCAATGTCCAAAGGGTAAGCAGCAGGCTGGTAATTGAAATGCCCTCGGTAAGCAGGAAATCGAACGACCTCCAGCGGGACCAGCTCCAGCACCAACCTAACAGGCCCAAGAGAGCGGTGATCACGAACAGCCCTTTGCTGCCGGAGCGGAGCGTGGCCAAAAGACGCAGCACCAGAAGGAACTCCACCACGGCGAACGCGTTGAAGAACGTGGTGTTCCGGAGACCTTGAAGCGCTGTACAGGTTCCATAGACCTCTGCAAGAAAATCAAGCCACAATAGAGGCATCAAAGCCGAGAAGAAAGGGCGACGAGGGCGTCGTATACGCAGGCATAAGGTTAGCGCGAATGCCGTGAAGGCAACACTCAGGAATAACGAAAGATGGAACCCGACCATTGGATTTTTGGGATCGTGTCCGAAGCCTTGTCCAAGGCTATGTCAACCTGTGATCATGGTTTATGCGGCGGGCAGACCGGGGGCACATACTGCCCATGTCCATGGCTCTCATATTGAAGCGATCCGGCGAAATAACAGTGCCGGTTGACAAGTTGTCGGTCGTTCCGTCGCCGATATGCAAGGCGATCAGATGCCGGCATTCCGGAACTGATTCGGCGAGTGCGACAATGGCCCTGTAGCAAAGCTGCTGGCTGATGCAGCTGATCACCAGCACAGTGTCCTGCACGGGGTTATCCTCCAACAGATTGTTCACCTTGTCCGCGTACTGGTACCAGGTGGCCAAGGGGTCGGGTTCCTCACCCGAGGTCTTGAGCGCGCTGAAGCCGGGGCCGGTGCGGTTTATGCGGATGTCCTTGATATAGGCGTCCGTGTATTTCTTCGGGTCGCTCTCCGGTCTCAGTTTCGTTCCGTCAAAACTGAAGGGCGCGTTCTCAAAGACCAAAAGGTTGCCATTGAGGGGATCCGGGTACATGAACTCGAAAATGGGGTGGAACCGGTCCCCGTCCAGGCCATAGGTGATGTAAATGCCACGCACGGGCATGCCGGGCGTGGCCACCGTTGCTTGCGCAGCCTCTATGCTCGGCCAAGGAATCCGCAGAATAGCGTCTTGGACCGCCTCGTTCTTCCCGTCCACTTCCACTTTGAAGTGGTCAAGAAAAACCTTGCGCAGCGAATCCAGTTCAGTTCCGTTGTAGGATTCTTGCCGGTACACTATGTTGTCTTTGCGATCGGAGGCAGCGGGAACTGCCGCATGTGCGGCCGTGGCAGCGGTAGTAGCCGATGAGGGCGTTCCCTTGCCGCCACCGGCCGTGCAGGCGGAGAGCAGCAAGGCAGAAAGGGTCGGCAGGAGAACGGCGGTCGGCACTTTAGCGCGGATGGATGAGAACACGGTATGGTGGTTTTGGAGGAATGTGAATGAAAGGCCCGTTCCGGAAACGGTAAAGGTGGGCGTGCCGGAACCTGCCCGCAATACCCAGAAATGGGTAGTTTTTCAGGTTCGTACTTGCGGGCCGATGATCGGGACCGTCGGCCTTTTTTTCGGCCTTTCTGCCGGATCGATCCCCCGGGAAGGCGGCCTCCACCTCCTCGCTGAGGTCCATGTTGTGGTGCACGGAGTTCACGTCCTCGTCCAGCAGGTCGATCAGCGACATAATATTGCGCGCGCTGACCAGATCCGCGCTGTTCATTGCTTTTGAGGCCTTTGCCGTGCCCGCGCCTCCAAGATACAACCATAGCCGATCAGTCCGTAACGCACCACGGACAGGACCTGTATGATCACATAGAGGTAGAAGGCCAATTGGGGAGCATCCTCATAGAGCATGCGCAATGGGCCGATAATGGGGAAGAGCGAGCCGTAGAAGACCAGCAAGGCCGTGAGCACCCAGAATTCGGGCACCTTGGCCAAGGGTACCCGGCTTTCCTCCGAGAGCTTCCAAAGCAGCACCAGTGCCCATATGGTGAGCATCAAGCTGGCTATTGAAACACCCTCGGTCAGCAGGAAATCAAAGGACCTCCAGCGGGACCAGCTCCAATACCAGCCTGCCAGGCCCAATAAGGCCGTGATGGTGAACGGCCATTTATTGCCGGGCCGGAGGGTGGCCAAAAGCCGCAGTACCAGCAGGAATTCAAACACGGCGAACGCATTGTAGAACGTGGTGTTGCGGAGGCCTTGGTGCGCTGTGTAGTTCCCATATAGCTCTGCCAGCAGATCGGCACATAGCAACGGCAGGAGAGCGGAGAAGAAGGTTCGCCGGGAACTTCCTAAACGCAGGCAGCACCAGAGCGAGAAGGCGATGCTGATGGTGGCTAAGAAAGAAAATGATCGTAACCAATCCATGTCCGGTCCGGATGAGTATTTGGATGCAAAGACCGAAGGATAGCGATCCTCAATAGATCGGACCTAAAGCGGACCTTTACGGTTTTCCCGTTGCGCAATAAGGGGGACATATGTGGCCCAGGTCCATCGCATGATCGACGAAGCGATCCGAAGGGTCAAAGCCGTCGGTGATCAACTTGTCCTTTGTTCCATCGGCCACATGCAAGGCCAGCAGATGGCGGAACTCAAAGTGGGGAGCCGGAAGGGACGCTAGCGCTCCGTAGCACAGTTGCTGACTGATGCAGCTTACCACCAGCACCGTATCCGCCACGGGGTTTTTCGCCAACAGGTCGTTCACTTTGTCGGCATACTGGTACCACGTGCCCAAGGGGTCGGGTTGGTCACCAATGTCGTTGAGTGCGCTGAAGCCGCTGCCGATGCGGTTCACGCGGATGTTCTTGAAATAGGCGTCGGTGTATTTCTTCGGGTCGGGCTCCGGCTTCAGGTCCGTGCCATCGAAGCTGAAGGCGGCACCCTTAAAGACCAGCAGGTTGCCATTGGTCAGGTCCGGGTACATGAACTCGAAGATGGGATGAAATCTATCCCTGTCCAAGCCATAGTTGATGTAGATCCCCCGCACGGGCTCATCGGCTTTGGCCACGGTTTTTTGCGCGGCCTTAATGCTTTTCCACGGGATCCGAAGGACGGGGTCCTTCATCTCCACCGTGGTCCCGGCCACGTCCACTTGGAAGTGACGTATAAATACCTCGGCAAACGTATTCAGATCGGCTTCGTCATAGACTTCATGCAGGTATCGGATGTTGTATTTATCGCAGTCAGTAAGGGCTTCAGCGATCGCATGAACGGCCGGTGCGGTGGTGTCGCCAGAGGCGGACGTGCCCCCTTCGCCACCGCCCCCGCAAGCAGAGAGCAGCAAGGCGCAAACGGACGATAGGAAAACGGTGGGCATTGGCACTTTATGGAGGTTGGAGGGGAACATGGGGCGTGGGATTGGTGGATGGTGTACGAAAAGACCCGGACCGGAACCTGTAAAGTTGGGCATGCCGCAACCTGCCTGCAATACCCAAAAATGGGTATTCTTATCAGGGTGGCACTTGCGGGCCACGATGCCGTGTCAGGTCCACGGCCGGTCTGTCCGGATTCCTCTCGTGATCACTCCTCGGCCAACGCCGCCTCCACCTCCTCGCTCAGCTCCATGTTGTGGTACACGGTGTTCACGTCCTCGTCCTCGTCCAGCAGGTCGATCAGCTTCATGACGTTGCGTGCCGTGTCCAGGTCGACCGGCATGGTGGTAAGGGGGAATCGCTTGAGCTCGGCGCTCTTGGCCTCTAAGCTCAGCTCGTCCAGCTTATGCTGCAAGGAGCCGAATTCGGTATATGGGGCTAGGATCGACAAAGCCCTCTTCGTCGTGGAGCACGTCCTCGGCACCGGCGTCGATGCAGGCCATTTCGAACTCGTCGGTGTCCATGCCCTTCAGCACTTCCTCCGTCACCACGAACTCGGCTTTACGGTCGAACACATGGGACAGCGACCCGGAATTGCCAAGGGTGCTGTCGCATTTGTTGAAGAAGCTGCGGACGTTGGCCACGGTGCGGGTGGTATTGTTGGTGGCGGTTTCCACGAAGATGGCCACGCCACCGGGTGCATAGCCCTCGTAGTTCATCTCCGAGTAGTCGGCCTCGTTACCACCGGCGGCCTTTTTGATCGCACGGTCGATGATGTCCTTGGGCATGTTCATGCCCTTGGCATTCTGGATGGCCACCTTCAGCCGGTGGTTGGAATCGGGGCTTGGGCCGCCGGCCTTCACGGCCATGGCGATCTCCTTGCCGATACGGGTGAAGAGCTTACTGAGCTTGGCGTTGCGTGCGAAGATCCGGTGCTTGCGCTTTTCGAAAACCCGTCCCATGGTGTTGTTGTTTGATAGATGTGCGCGGCGCGAGGTGCGCCGATGGTCCGCGAAAATAGGCAGGGCCGCTGTAAGCGACCTATCCGCCTTCCATCGTATCCACTGTGGCCGACCCCGGACGCCATCCTGCACACCGTTGGCCGATCCGGAAGCTGGACATTGTGTGCCGATGGATCGATCAAGACGCATCCTTGCTCGATCTGTAGTTCGTGCTAAGCGGCGAATGGCGAATTTCAGCCCGTGTCGAGAGATCTCATGAACCGCCTCGCTGTGCAGTGTTCGCTCGTCGCGCTCTTTCTATGCGGCGCGGGGATGCCATGCGCCACGGCCCAACCCTTCAAACAGGGCGACCCCTTCCGTGCCTATCCGCACCTCACGGAACTGGCGGACCGGCGATTGTCGGCCATGGTGGAGGACCGTGAAGGACGCGTCTGGATCGGAGGCGGGGAAGGGCTTTTCGTGACGAACGGGACCACGGTGGAGCGACTGCCGTACGACCCGATGGACAGCACGGCCATTCCGGGCCGAGGAATCCAGTGGTTAGCCTGGCAAGGCGACTCACTGCTTTGGTTGGCCACCGACAACGGGTTGTGCGCATGGCGTGTGGCGCGCAGAAGCGCATGGCGACCCCAGGTGCCGGACATGGTACCGTACGAGCCCGCGCTCCATGTGCATGTGGCTCCGGACGGTATGATCTGGGTGGTCTTGCGTGATGCCTTTCTACGCGTGGACCCGGGCCATGGAACAAGGACGCGTTTCGCCCTGCCTGCCCGATTCCCCGACAAGGGCATCAAGGCCATTACCGAACATCCCGATCGTCCCGGCCAATTGATCATCACCACGAACACCATGGTAGCCGGGTTCGACCCTGTTGCCGGAACGTTCCACGAATACCTCGGACCCAATGGCGAAGGTGAATACAGGACCGTGCCTGCGGTGGTGCATGCGGGATGGATCTGGGTGGGAAGCTGGGGGCAGGGCGTGCGGCGTTTCCGCTTGGACCATTCCAAGGCGGAGCACTTGCGGATCATGCAGATGAACGATGTCCTGGGCGGCTATACCACCTCGATCTCGATCAAGGATGACAGCACGCTGTGGGTCGCGTCGGAGTACGGCTTGTTGGAGATGGACGCGGATGACGGAACGATCCGCTCGGCCCATGCCATGGTGGATCCGATGCTCCCGCAACAGCATTCCGTGGCCAGCCAAGTGCTGAGCCTCAGCAAGGGCGGTGCTTTGGCCGCCACGGACAACGGCCTCTTCGTGCTGCCGGCCTCGCCCTATCCCTACCGCACGATCGAGTTCCCGGACGATGGCGTGACCGGAACGACACCCCTATGGGTAATGGCCATGGCGGAAGACCCGCGCAACGCCTCGATCACCGTGGGGACGTACGATGGTGCCGGCGTGGTGAAGCAGGAGGCGGATGGATCCTGGAAGATCGTGCGTGCACCACCGGAGTCCGATGGTGCCACTGTTCGTGTGAACAACATCCTCTACGGTCGGGATGGTCGGCTGTGGGTCGCCTCCCGGGATGGCCCTTTGGTGCAGGAACCGGGTGCGGATGGTCTGGTCCCGCTCTACCCGGAAGAACGCATTTGGTCCGCAGGTCTGTTCGAGGATACTGAAGGGCGGCTTTGGATCGGGACGAGCGAAGGTGTCCGTGTGTGGCAACGCGGCCAAGGAACCGTGAAGCGATTGAAGCATGATCCCAACAACGCCAACTCGCTCATCGGCAATGCCAGGATCTGGGGTATCGCACAGGACACGTTGGGGCGCATGTGGATCGCGACACACGCCGGATTAAGTGTTTATGACGAGGCGCAGGGCCGCTTCTTTAACTTCGGCAAGGACCCCACGGGCCGTTCAGGGTTCACTTCCGAGGGGGTGTACAGCGTGGTCCGCGACAGCCGCGGTGCCATGTGGGTGAGCCTGATCCATGGTGGTGTCTGCCGCGTGGAGGTGGATGCGGACGGCAGCTTCCGATCCCGCCCGATCGATGCCCGCACCGGCCTCGATCGCGAGCGCTGCTTGCGCATGGTCATCGACACGCAGGACCGGCTTTGGGCCGTGAACAAAGGTGTCCTCATGATCGACACGCGGAGCGGGACCTTCAGGCGTTTCGATCGCAACGATGGCCTGCTCTCGCTGCCCGATGGCGATGCGGGGATCCTCGTGACACGCGATGGGCGCCTCGTGCTTCACGTGGACAATGAGCCGAGATTACAAATATTCCGCGTCGCGGATCTCTTGCGCGAGCCCGCAGCGCCCTCGATCGAGCTGCTGCGGATCCGCACACGGACAAGCAACACAGCCCCGGACCAAATGGCTGCGAAGGGATCGGCCATTCGCATCAAGGAAGCGGACCTGCCCCTGCAGATCGAATTCGCAGCGATCGACCTCTCGCGTCCGTTCGCTCATCAATACACCTACCGCATCCTTGGGCGCGATTCCGCATGGCATACGCTGGGCCAGGAACGCAGCGTACAGTTCGCTTCGCTGGAGCCTGGTGAGTATCAAGTGGAATTCCGTTCCGTGCGTGGCGGCCGGGCACTCGATAATGTGAAGCGGATCACGTTCATCATTACACCCCCTTGGTACCGAACAGTGCTGGCGCAGATCATGGCGATCCTGTTGGTCATCCTGGCGGTGTTCATCCTCTTCCGCATACGGCTGCGTTCGGTACGGAAGGAGGAACGACGCAAGGCCGCGTTCCAGAAGCAGCTCGCCGAAGTGGAGATGCATGCCCTGCGTGCGCAGATGAACCCGCACTTCCTCTTCAACAGCCTCAACAGCATCAAGTACTACGCGATGACGAAGACACCGCGTGAAACGGCCGACTACCTCGGCACCTTCGCCATGCTCATCCGCCGCATCCTCCAGAACTCGCGCGAAGACCTGGTACCCCTGAAGGACGAATTGGAAGCATTGCGGCTCTACATCGAGATCGAATCACTCCGGCTGGAACACAAATTCGACCACCACATCCGGGTAGCGGAGGACATAGACCCGGAGCAGCTCCGCTTGCCGCCCATGCTGGTGCAGCCCTATGTGGAGAACGCCATCTGGCACGGCCTGATGAACAAGGTGGAACGCGGCACGCTCGCCGTGGACATCAGCACGGACAGGGAAGAGCTGCGGATCGTGATCGAGGATGACGGCGTGGGCCGTGCCAAGGCCGAAGAGATCAAGAACAAGACCGCCCATCGCGAACGATCTTTCGGCATGCGCATCACCGCCGAACGGATGGAACTTGCCGCGCAGACCTTGGGCCTGGGCCTCCGGTCCACGGTGGAGGACCTCGTTGATGCGAACGGAGCGCCATGCGGCACGCGCGTTGTACTTTTCATTCCCTTGATGCACGAGGACATCACTTGAACCCGACCGCCATGGGCCATACCGCAATCATCGCCGACGACGAGAAGCACAGCCGCGAAACGCTGCGCATGGAATTGGAACAGCACTGCCCGGAGGTATCGATCGTGGCGTTGTGCAGCTCCGGACCGGAAGCGATCGAAGCCGTGAAGCAGCACGCACCGGATCTGATCTTCCTGGACGTGCAGATGCCGCGCATGGACGGCTTCCAGGTGCTGGAGAAGCTGGGCGACATCAAGGGCCAAGTGATCTTCGTCACGGCCTTCGACCAGTACGCCATACGCGCCTTCCGCTTCAGCGCGGTGGACTACCTGCTGAAGCCGGTGCAGCCGAGCGAATTGAAACAGGCCGTGCAGCGCTCTTTGCTCCGCGGAGACATCGCCGCAGGCAAGCACATGCGCGTGCTCATGCACAACATGGGGACCGAAGGGGCAAGGCATCCGCGCATCGCGCTGCCCACCGGTGATGGCGTCGAATTCTTCAGCGTGGAGGACATCGTGCGCTGCGAAGCGGACAGCAACTACACGCACGTGCATGTGAAGGACGGCCGCAAGCTCTTGCTCTCCCGAACGCTCAAGGACCTTGACGACATGCTCACCCTGCACGGTTTCTTCCGCTGCCACCAGTCGCACCTGATCAATCCGTTGCACCTGACGAAGTACGTGCGCAGCGAAGGTGGCTACTTGGTGATGGGAGACGGCACCAGCGTACCCTTGGCGAAGAGCAAACGTGAGGCCTTCCAAGAGAAGTTCCAAGTGTAAGGGATCCGGGCAGCGGGCCGCACTAAGCCTGAGCGTCCGAATGCTCGATCAGAAGTGACCCTTGCTTGATCATGTCCGGTTGACGTTGCATACATCGGTATTTTCAGGCGGTCATGCAAGGGAACTCCATGCGCTGCTGGTTTTTCGTGCTCACCTTCTTGGGTTGTGCGGCGCTGAATGCGCAGGATCTCGAACAGATCGGGCAGCAAAGCCCGGTCCAGTTCAATGCGGGAGTGCAGGCCCGGTTCGGCTTCTACCATGTGGACGGGATCGATCCGAGGCGCACACCTTATTTCTGGTCGATCAGCGGTACACCCACCGCTACCATAGAAGGGGTTCAGCTACCGTTCATGGTAGTGCTCAGCGACCAGCAACGATCCTTCCAGCAGCCATTCAACCAGTTCGGCATGAGTCCGTACTACAAGTGGGTGAAAGTGCATCTGGGCTATCGCGATGTGTCGTTCTCGAAATTCACCCTCGCGGGTTACCGCACCTTTATGGCCGGTGTGGAACTGAACCCGGGCAAATTCCGCTTCGGCTTTATCTACGGGCGTTTCCGGAAGGCCGTCGCGGAGGATACGACCGCCATGTACGACCCGTCCAAATACATCAGCGATGTGCCCGTACCGGCCTATAAGCGCACGGGATACGTGGTGAAGGTGGGCGTGGGGACGGAGGACCAGCATGTGGACCTTGTCCTGTTGCGCGCCCATGACGATGCCGGCTCCATCCCCAAGCCGGTGAGCACCGACCTGGCACCTGCGGAAAATCTGGCGCTCGGCTTAGTGGGAAAGGTGAAATTGTCGGAGGCGCTCCGTTGGGACTTCGATCTGGCCGGCAGTGCTTTCACCCGCGATTCGCGCAGCGATGAATTGCTGGAGGACGGTGGCGTGATCACCAACGCGGTGAACAGCTTCTTCGTGCCACGCACGAGCACGCAAGGGCTGATGGCCTTGGAAACAGGACTCGCGCTCAAGCGCAAGCGCGCACGCTACAAACTGGTGTACCGCCGTGTGGACCCGGACTACAAGAGCATGGGCGCTTATTATTTCCAGACCGATGTGGAACAGATCACCGGAACAGTGGCGAGCACCTTCTTCAAGAACAGGTTGAGCGCCAACCTTACGCTGGGCTGGCAGCACAACAACCTGAAGAAGCTGCGCACCGCCACCGCGCGTCGCATCATCGGCAACCTGGGCTTCAATTACACCAGTTCCAAGGCCTTCGGCTGCATGGTGAACTACACCAACTTCGGGATCACGCAGCAACCGATACGCCCCAGTCTCGGCGATACGGCGTTGCTTGAGCAGGTGAGCCAGAACCTGCTGCTTCAGCCGCGGTTGCAGTTCAACCGGACCAACGGTGGTCACCTCGTCAGCTACACCTTCAACTACTTCGCCCTGAGCGACCGCAGCGATAACGCGTTCGCCAGCGCACAGCTCACCGGCATGCACAACGACCTGGCTTACACGCGCAACTGGAAGCAACGGAACACGCGGCTGGGTGGCGGGTTCATCTACCGCCGCACCGAAAGCCTCATAGGCCATACGGATAGTCGCGGTGTGCATCTGGAAGCGGGCCGTGCGTGGTTGAAGGAGAACAAATTGGGTACGGCGCTCCGTTGCAACTTCCTCAGCAACGACCTGCCTTCCGGTGGTGTTGGATCCACCTGGCAACTGAACCTCGACCTGAACTTCCAAGTGAGCAAGCGCTTCGGCCTGACGCTTCAAATGAGCCACCAGGACAACCGCAGTGACGACCCCTTCCTTCCTGCCTTCACCGAGGACACCGGCATTGTCGGTGTCGATATACGCTTCTGACCATGAACACTCGCCACCTCCTCCTGCTTGTTGCGCTGATGTCCCTCGCCGTGGTCCGGGCGCAGAACCAAGTGTCCGTTACGCCGGTGCTGGTGCCGCCATACAGTTTGTACCTCAGCGACTACCAGGGCGCGCTCACCGTGAACTTGGTGAACCTCACTGGAAACCCGCAACAGGTAAAGCTCATCGGCTCCTTGACCGGTGACAACGGGTACCGCGGTTACACGAGATCCACCTACCAGCCGGCACAACCCATCCAGCTTGCAGCGTTCGAGACGAGGCTGCTGTACGCCAACTCTCCGGCATTGTCGTTCATCGACCGGAACAATTTCCAGATCAGCGCACCGTCGCAGATCCAGGACGCGGTGATGCAAACAGGCATCCTGCCGGAGGGCAACTACGAGCTCTGCATCCAGGCCGTCGACTACACCACCAACGCACCACTCTCGCCGGAGGCACCGATCGGATGCATCTTCTTTACTCTCAGTTACGCGCAGCCGCCGGTGCTCACCTTCCCGTGGTGCGGCGAGAACATCGCAACGGCGTGGCCGGTGTTCACCTGGAGCCCGCCCATCGGCAATTTCAACCTGAGCAATATCCGCTACGACCTCTACCTGCTGGAACTGCTTCCGGGCCAGAACCCGACGAACGCGCTCTGGCTGGCGATCGATGGCGTGGCGGGCAATCCGATCACGCGCAAGGACCTCATGGTGCCATCCTACCCATGGCAGCCCTACGATCCAGCGCTGAAGGTCAACACGACATACGCGGTGGGCGTGGTGGCGCGCGACATCTCCAACACCATCGTGATCGAGAACAAGGGTCGAAGTGAGGTGTGTACCTTCCTGATCGAAAGCGGGCCGACCCCTATAACCGCTTCTGTTGACGGAAGCACCCTTGCCACCACTGTTTCCGTACTTCCCATCGGCCCCATCCCCGATACGCGCATCAAGGGACGGTTGGTCCATGTTTTCAAGGATAGCGGCCGCACGGCTTGCACCGATGGCTCGGGCGTGGGAATGGTGAATTTGCTGGACGGAGCGGTCGCGGTCACCAACGTACCGATCATAGCCGGGCCGGGATCGGGAACCACGGGTGGTGGAAGTGCCTCGGCCCAAGCCATGACCGGGAACTTGGTGATGGGCGCCTACAACTACTTCGGTGGCACAGGGAGCACCGGCCATACGGACCTGAGCAATGGCATACAGGTGGACGTATCCAACATTGCGAGCCCCTTCCCCTCCGAGAAGTGGGTCGATCGCTTCCCTGTGAGCGCCGTGGGCGGCAAGCCGCTGAAGAACGTCACCGTGCGTTTGGTGGAACGCGTGGTATTGGAGGGCGTGGAGACCTATGATCCAGTTCATCATGTGAAGATCGAAGCCGACCGTGTGATCCTGGGGATCAATGGGACCCCCAACGCGCTGAGCCCTGGTAATGCCGTCGGGACCGCCCAATGGCACATGGGGAGGGTGATCGCCACGGGAATCACGGACAACTCTGGAAACTTCGACCTGTTCTACCATCAACCCGACTATACGGGTATTCCCATGGGGCAGCAGGTGATACACAGCTTCACGCCTCAAGGCAACATTGGTTCCAATACCACTACGGCGAAGGGTGCCTACAAGGTGCTCATGCTCGACGTGGTCTCGCCCTATTACTGCAGCCCCGATATCGAATTGTATCCGCAGCCCGGTGACGTGGTGGAACTGCCGGACCAAGCCTGCTACGTGCGCAGCTACGACCTGAAGGTGAAGGTGACGCAGGGCGCATGCGATCAACAGATGGGCGGTGTCGGCGCGGCGATGGGCAACGTGCAGGTGCAAGTGCTACGGCCCACGGACCATACGACAGATGACCTGCCGGAGAACGAAGGCCAGGACCTGGATGAATCGGTGAACGTACCCGGGATGGGCACCGTTCCGCTGGTCTCCACCTGTGCCTCGAAAAGCAGTGACGGCTCCGCGCTCTTCCGCAATTTGGTGGCACACTTCCAGCAGGTGCCGGACGAGTACTTGGTACGCTGCAGCACGAACAACGATCGTGGCCTGTACACGTACTTCTCTTGGCAGAAGCCGTATCCCAACATGGATGCCAATGGTCCGATCGTGACACAATGGACCCATGGTGATCCCGGCGAGCGCAGGTACTTGCGCAACAGTGGGTTCGAAGTGAAGTTGTGGGAACTGCCGGTGGCGCTGGTGCCGCGATCACCGCGTGTGATCGGCCGCGTGATGGTGAGCGTGACGCAGCCCTTGCAGGATGCCACCGTAAAATTGCGCCTCTACTACGACAAGTCTCCCGGCAGTGTACCACCGGTAGTGGTGGGTTGTGACCAAAGCACGCAGAGCTACGATTTCCTGTACATGGAGTTCACGCGGAAGACCGATGCGAACGGCTTCTTCGACTTCTCCAATATCCTGGTGAAGGGTTCACAGGATGGCATGTCCTTCCTCGGTCCGCATGCGAGCATCGTGGTGAGTAAACCGGGCTACATGAGCACCATCCGGCCATTGGCCTCCGGGAACAAGCCGGGAACCTTGCCAAGTCCGTTGAACCTCAGCGATCCGGAGAACCCGAGGGTGGACCTGAAGATGGGCCTGCAATGGGACATGACCAGTGGCCTGCTGCTAGAGCCCTACGGCCTTGCCAGCGGCAATGTGGTGAACGAGAACGGCACACCCGTGCGCTGCGATGTGCAGGTGGCAGATGGTCCTTGGGGCCGCACGGAGACCGTGTTCCTTGCCACCGGTGGCGGCGGTGGAGGACCCAGCGGTTGGAGCGAGGTGCAATTCACGGCACAAGAGCGTTTCAGCGTGCCGGGACCTCCGGGCTTCCGACCGATCAAGTTGATCCCGCTCAGCGACCAGTACTTCCCGCTTACCGAGCAGCGCAACGTACCCTTCAACGTAAGCGGAACGCCCAGCGACCTGGGCACCTTCGTGGTGAAGGAGAAACGCCATCGCCTGCAGGTGAAGCTGAGCTCGTTCGATGGACCGGTGGCGGGAGCGATCGTGAAAGTGGATGACCTGCAACGCACCTCCGATCAAGCGGGCATCGCCTTCTTCGAATTCCTTTCCCCCGAGACCGAGTTCCGCTTGAAGGTGGACCCGCCGGGCGACATGATGCCCGTGGACCGGATCATCGTGAACCAGGTATCGCCGGAGCCGGTAGTGCTGGAGCAGATGATCGAGACGGGCACCAAGCTCACCGGTCGCGTGCGTTCCATGCCGGGCGATGCACCGGTGGCCAACGCCCGCGTTTGGATGCAGATCGGATCGGACCAGTACGGCCCGCAGCTCAACCAGGTCTTCAGCGACGAGAACGGCGAATTCATCCTCCACGGCGTGCCGATGGGTCCCTTCACGGTGTTCGCGGCCAAGGCCGACCCACAGACCACCTACATCGGCACCTCGCAGGCGATCACATACGGCATGGTGCCGGGGCCGCCGCCGTCGTTCAAGATGATCCCCTCCCTGCCCTACGCCGAGCTCACTTTGCAACGCGTTGATGACATGGACATCACCCACCTGCTCGGCTTCCCGGTGGAAGTGACCACACTGGTGAAGAACAACGATGGCAGCTCCACCATCGGCGGTGCCTTCGTGCAACTGCCGGGCAACGCCAACTTCCGGCTGGAGGATCCTGCGCAGCGCATACCCTTCGCCAATGTGAAGGTGACACCCGGCACGCCCAATGAACAAGGCAAGCCCATCGCCTTTCCCGCCAACGATCGGGTAACCACCGACATGACGCATGTGTCCCTGAAGCTGTACACCGACCTGGACGTGACCCTGTGCGGCATGCCCGGCAGGCTCTTCCCGGGGCGAGTGAAAGTGCAAGGCACACCAGGGGGCGGCGAGGTGCTCGGAACGGTGAGCACGGAGCTTTCCTCGTTCAACTTCTCCTACGATTTCAGTGGACGATTCTACCTCGGGGACGGTGCCGACCAACCGCTGTTCGATGTGTTCCGGAGCACTGCACTCTATCCGCAGCGCAGCTTCAACCTGATGACCCTGAACTACACGGGCAACCAGTGGGCACCCGCCAACGCACGCTTCTCGCTCCGTGGTTTTGAGGCGCACAGTGACCGCAGCCGCTCCGTGGTGGAACCCGACGTGTTCAAGATCGCGACCGTCATCGAGGTGAAGGATGTTCCGGACATCACACCCGAGGTGTTGCAGTTGGACGTAGGCAACATCCGGGTGAACGCCACCTCCATCGAAGGCATACAAGGTGGTGGGCAGGAGCTCAGCTTCGAGCTGAACAATTGGACCTTCAAGTCCACCGCACCGTGGGTCTTCGACAACAGCTTGGCCGCGATCGTGATACCGAAAGGGATCCTCGACATGGAGTTGGTGAAGGCGGACATGACGCAGATCCTGATCCGCCCGAACGGGATCGAGATGAAGGCGAAGAACCTGGGTGAGGTGCGCCTGGGTGGCGTTGCCCCGTTGGTCCCGGAAGCCAACGCGGAATGGACCTTCGGCTACGATCCGGGCTATGTGCTCGATGGCAAGACAGGCGTATGGCGTTACGGCACGCTCACTGGTGGAAACGCCACAGTGGCCACCGTACAGGGTCCTGCCGAACTGGCCCCGAGCAAGATGCAGTTCTCGAGCTTCTCCCTGGTGAGCCGTGGGGCGCCGCTTGCGGAAGTGCGCGCGATCAAGCACCGCTACTACGACATCATGGATGTAACGCCCGTGGGAAGCATGCAGTTCACACCCGATGCCGTGGACCTGCTGGTGAATTGTTCCATGCAGATCAAGGGGCTACCGACCACCACGGGCTTCTTCTCCTTCTTCAAGGAGGGCGGTAAGACGGTGAGCCGCTTGAAGCCCTTGGGAGCCACGGTGACCACAGGGCGTGGCAACGTGTACTTCAAAATGGCCGATCATACAGGGGACCAAGAGATCAAGCCCGGCCAGTTCACCTGTTATGGAAAGTTCCGCATCGATCCGGAGGATGGTGCCGCGGGTGATCCGGTGTACGCCTACGGTTACCTCGATCACAAGTTGAACAACACCTACATGGATGTGATCCGCGTGGATGCCCAGAACCACAAGGGCAACACCCGACAGGAGATCCGCTTCGGTGCTTCGCTGGACAAGAAGATGCTGCTGAACAGCGGTCGGCAGACCATGGCCAGCACCCAATGGAACGAACTCGCCTTCAAAGGGAACCTGCTCAACATGGGCGGGATCGATGATGCGCCGGAGAACGAGCTCACCTTCGTCGTGAAAGGCGCTGTGGCCCTGAGCGACGGCAAGATCTCCATGTCGCAGCTCGGCACGCCCTTCGGGAACATGAACCTGTCCTACGATTTTGAACACGCACGCCTCGTGGGCGGCATGTCGATCAGCAACGTCCCATTCGGAGCCGTGAACATCCTGCAGGCCACCGTGGGCATGTTGGTGGACAAGGACGGCTTCCTCGTGTCCGTCCCGAAATCGCACGTCCTGGTGCCTGCCGCGCCGTGGCCCTTGCAGGACCATCATCCCGCGTTCCTGCTCGGTGCGCACAACGCGATCCCCGACACGCTGCTCACCAATATGATGAAGGACTTCCGCCTGAAGACGCTGCCCGCGCACATGGCCGGCAAGAAGATCTTCCTGGATTCTACCTGCAGAACCGACTTGACCTCCTCGACTTCTCAGTGCCGAGCATCGACCTGTTGGTGCTCGGCGTGGAAGGCCACGCCAGCTGCAAGGTGGAAGGCCGTACCTGGGTGGACCTGAGCGGCAGCCTCGGCATGGGCGGCATGGCCTATGCTCGATCTCGGCATGGAGTTCTGGTTGCTCAGCCCCATACCGAACTGTTCCTCGGCCAACGTTTCCGCCGGTGTCGAAATGCTGTTCGAGGCAGCTTACCAGAACAGCCAGCTCACCATGACCGCCTGTGGCTCGGCCTCCGCCAGCGCATCCATCTGCGGAGTCGGGGACAGCGTGGACCTCACCGTGAAGGGCAGCGTGAACTCCGGTGGCAAGATCACCTTGGCACGGATCAGTGGATCATGCGGACAATGAAAAAGCGAATGACCATGAAAACCTTGAGCCTCCTTCTGGCGATCCTCGCAGATCCCCTGCCTCGCTCAACAACCCGCGACAAGCACTTCGACCGGTGGAACGAAACCCTCTTCGGTCCAGGCCTGCAAACTGACCCCGTTATCCGCTGCCACGGAAGGGGAACGCATACGCATCGGCTGGTGGTCACCGGCCTGCACGGTGGCCAAGGTGCGCGTGTACCGCCGCCGCCAGCACATCGGCGAGGAAGCGGAGAATCGATCCGCTGGTCGTTTCGGGCACGCGGAACGACTCGACCATCGTGTTGTGCTGGGACAGCGCGTTCACCGAACTGGGCATCTATGAGTACCGCATCGTGCCGGTGGACAGCCTCGGCGCGGAAGGTGCTTCATCGGGATGGATCGCGGCGCACAACCTGAACAGCGAAGCACAGCCTTGGATGCATTCCATCCATGCGCAAGACCTGCCCGGCGAACGCGCGATCAAGATCACCTGGCACCTGGAGAACGCAGTGCGCGCACGCGGGATCACGGTGCATCGCGCCGTGCGCTATGACGGTCCGTACGAGCGCCTGGCCGAAGTTCCCGCTTCCGACAGTAGCTATACCGATCGCGTTCAACGCGTGAAGGAGACCTACTTCTATCGCCTCGAGGTGATCGATGTCGTGGGTCTTTCCACCGTGAGCATGCCGGTGCAGGGCCTGAGCGATGCGGAACCCGCAGCCACCGCACCGACCGCACTGATGATCCGTGCCGAAGGAAATGGGGTGCATTTGAACTGGCTTCACATCGGGCCGGATGCCGCGTACTACCAGGTGGAACGCGGGCTTCCGGGATCCGATGCGTTCGTGCTGGTGGGCGATGGCCTTCGGGCGGACAGCAGCGGGGCCGTGTACTGGAACGACAGCACGACGGCCGGCAATACGGTGGTGAGCTACCGGGTGCGAACGGTGAGCATCGGGGGCATCATCAGTGAGCCCTCGGAACGTGTCGAGGTGCAGACCTTCGACCGGCGCATCCCCACTTCACCAACGGATCTTGCCGTACGGCGCATGGGAGCGCAGGGTGTCATCATCTCTTGGCGCGATCCGTGGGCCGGTGAGCCGGGTGCCTTCCATGCCGTGGTGGAACGCGCCGATGAAGGAAGCGAGGCGTTCTCCGCGCTGAACAAAACATCTTTGGATCCCGGAGTGACGGTGTTCACGGACTCCACCGCAGCACCGGAGCGCGCCTACCGCTACCGCATTGTGGGGGTGACGCTTGATGGCACGCGTGGTGTTCCGTCCGCGTCCGTTGTTCTGAATGCTAAAAGCACCGCCGGTTCAGGCCCGCGCATGTTGATGGCGCATCGTACGGCGCAGGGCATCGCCTTGGAATGGGCAGCCAGGGAACGGCATGGCAAGGGCCTCAATCTGTACCGTGCCGTGGACAACGGAGAACCCAAGCTCCTGAAGTCCTTGCCGATCGATGCTTCGGGATACACCGACGGTTCCACCATCGACGGAGCGCTGCACTTGTACGTGCTGCGCTTGGTGCTTCCGGACGGCACGGAGAGCGAGCCGAGCGAGCCTGTGGGAATGCGGTGGTGAGTTGAAACAAGCGGGGCCGCCGCAAAGCGACGGCCCCGCACGGGCAAAAGCGAACTGTTTTCCCCTAGGTTCCCTCAGTGGTCTCCGCCGCTTCGGCGGGGACCCTGAGGTCCGGCATTAGTTGAACCCGACCACCGTGACCCCCACGTTCAGCGCTCTCAGGTCCGGTGCGGTTCCTTCCTCGAACATTGGCGTGAGCGCGTATTCGGCAAAGAGGTTCAATGGTCCGTAGCCGATCTGCGCCCGGGCTGCCACGCGGTAGGGCAGTAGGTTGAAATGGTCCTTGCTGCGCTGCTTCACCATATGTCCGTCCTCGGTGTACTTCTGCTTGTACATGGTGTCGAACAGCCAGCTGCCCACCACACCGGCGGCCAAGTGGAAGTTGTGCTTCCGACTGAAAGACCAGTCCGGCTTGGCATTCAATTCCTCTTCATTGGCGGGCAGTTTGGCCCGGTTGGTGTTGAATTCCAACATCAACGGCACACGGAGGCCGATCTGGCGCAGCTTGTTCTTGCGCAGGTCCGGGCTGTCCATGGCCACCGCCCAAGTGCTGTCGCCATCGAACTGGATCGTGTTATTCTCACTCAGCTTGTAGCTGTTGAACTCGATGCCGATGCCGGTGAAGAGCCCCACGTGGTTGGTGCCGAACTCGATCTTCCGCTCCCAGAAGTTCATCGCGAAGAAGCGGCTCCGGGCGTTGTTCAGCTGTAGTGGCCCGCTTTCCGGCCCATCACCGATCCGCCCGTCCGTGGTCACGAAGCTGTTGATGCCGAACTCCAGGCCGACCCAATGGCAGAAGAGGTTACGGCGCTCGCGCTTCAGGTCGGCCAGCTTCTCCTCAAAGGTTTTGGTGGTGTCCAAACCAGTGCGCGGGGTGGTGATGATGCGGATGAGCTTTCGCTTGGAGGTGATGCGGATGGTGTCGCCTTTCTGCGCGTAGTTGGTGTCCGCGTTCTCCACTTTCACCTTTAGACCGTTGGTGCCTGCGGTGACGGAGAGGGTATGTTGGTCCGGAGGAACGGCGCCGGTTTTGCTGGGGATGCTGTCCTGCTGGGCCGATACGGAGAAAGGGAGGAGCAGTAGGGAGAAGAGGGTCCAGGTTTTCATCGGGGATGTCGTCTTTGGGAGTAGGACGGGTCGCGGTTCCAATAGTTACAGCCCTCAAGGTGCTTTCACCGCAGCTTGTTGGCGGGCTTATTCAGGGCGGAAGTTGAACCTGACGTGCGAGGTCTTCCACAGCCCGGAAGGATTGGGACCCACGTTGATCCTGCCGAGCTTGCGCACCACATAGTCGCACAGTTTCGCGTTCTCCGAATTCGCGGCGGTCACCACCAGTCGGCCTTCCGTGTTCACCACGAACTGGACCTCCACCGTTCCGAACATCGCCTCTTCCTCATCGGTCAGCGGGAAGATCACGTAGCGGTTGATCTGGTGCTCCACGGCGCGCTCCATGGCGATGGAGTTGCTGGTGTGGAGGGAGGGAACGGACCTGGCGGGATCTGCTGCGCGGGTGCCGGAAACAAGTAGTAACAGAGTTGCAGCTATCCAGTAGCGGAGGATCACGGTTTTCATGGCGTTCGGTGTTTTGGCCCAAGGCCGTTGGTTGTTTGCCATAGGACAACGCAAGCCACCGGATTGTTACATCGCGAATAGCGGAACGTGATGAGCGGCGCGAATGCGGGGATGGGCGGAAGAGATCACCGCCAAGAACGCAACGAAATGCACGGAGGCTATGCACTCCCGGAACGTTGCGTCCATTGCGCATCGCGGTTGGAAATGAAATGCGGCCAGCGTGAAATTCAATCTGCGGGAATTGGGCTAAGATCTGCGGAGCGTTTCACACCGTACCTGCGGCAGATCACCTCTCCCGGCTGGCGCTGATCGAAAAATTCCGCCCCAAGTGCAGCCGGAAGCGCTCACCCTCGGAAGTACGCTGCACCATCACGCCGCCATGCCCACCGGTGACCGCGCCGAGCGCCTTGTCCGCCAAGGCGAGCGCATCGTCGCCATCCAGCGTGGCCGTTCGTTGTGGCTTGTCCAGCACATCGTTGCGGAAGGCGTTCGCCACGAAGGCACCGAGCGACTGGTCCGTGCCGTGCGTGCCCGCCATGGCCAGTTCATCCTCGGCCGGTCGCGCCGTGCTTGTGTATTCAAGTTGTGCGGTATCGGCAGGAAGTGTTTTCAGTTCCGGTGTTCGCTGCGCCAATTCCGGTTCCATGATGGGAAGGGGTGAAGGCACGCGCTGTGGCACGGGAATAGGGCTTTGGAACTGTTCCGGTTCTTGTCCGGAGGAATTTGAGCGAGGCTGTTCCTTCGGAGTGAACGCGTCGTGCGGCTTCATTTTCGGCAAGGCGCCAGCGTTGGAACTTTCCCCGGTCGCATTTTCGGGCACCTCTGTTCTGCTTGGCTGCACAACATCCACCGGTGCAACTGCTCCATCATGTGGCGGAGGTGCAACGGACTTCACCGTTGTTTCCGCACGGGCCGTTTCGGGAATGTCCGTTGGTCGTTCACGCAGGAGCCACCAAGCTGCGGAAAGCAGCAACGCGATACTGGCGGCCGCGGCCAACTTGGGCCACAACGCCACCACGCGGGCCTCGCGCTTCTTCGATCCGGCCTTGTCCGGATACACCAGGGCCTCGGGCACAACACGCGTGGCAGTGACCAGCTTTTGTTGATGCTGCGCTTCGTTGTTGTCGGCGATGAATTGCCTCAACGCCTGCTGCTGCTCCGTGGAAAGATCGCCTTCCAGCTCAGCGATCAGGAAGTCCGTGAGGCGGTGCGCATCGGGCATTCCCTTCGGCGGGAAGTGGCGCTCCACGGTTTCTTTTTCCGTGAACGGGATCGCGGTGTTCGGCACCTTGGCCATCGCCATCAACGCCGCAAGCCGTTCCGCCTCCGGATGTTCGTAGAGATAGCGCTCCAGTTGCTTTTCCTGCACCGTGCCCAGGTCCTTTTCCAAGCGCGCCACCAGAAAGTCATCCAATCGCATGGCATCGATCTTTCCAGTTGGCGGATAGGTTTTGCGCAACAGGTCCTTTCCGGGGAATTCAAGGGGTTCACCTTCCGTGTTCGGCAGGTCACCGGCGTAGGGCCGCAGGTCCGGGTTGTTGCGCAGAAAGGCGTCGAGCGCCGTTTCCTGCGCAGCGGTCAAGCGGCCCTCCATGCGGTCCAGCAGCCAAGCCTCGTATGTATCCCGGTCCGGTTTCATAGCACGTTCTCCAAGCTGCCGATGTAGTTCTTCAACGCGGTGCGTCCGCGATAGATGTACACCTTCACTTGCGTGATGTTCAATTGCGTCAGTTCCGCGATCTCCTCATAGCTGTATCCCTCGAGGTCGCGCAGCAGCACCACGCTGCGTTGTACCTCCGGCAAGGTGGCCAGCGCGGCGTCCAGCACCTCCTTCAGGTCCGGCTGGGCTTGCCCGCTCCATCGCAGGTTGTCATGTTCTGCCTCCATGCGCGTGCTGCGCGATCCCTTGCGCACTTCATCCACCAGAAGGTGGTGCGCGGTGGTGAAAAGGTAGCTTTTGGCCTTCGCACCCTCCACGTCCTCCACCTTCTGCCACAGCCGTGCAAAGCTCTCTTGTACCACGTCCTTCGCCGTATCGGTGTCGCGCAGGTGCTTTACCGCAAAACGGTAAATGCCGTCCGCATGCTGGTCCACGGCGCTATTGTAGTCGGTGAGGGTCACGGAATGAGGGTGTACTGAAGATGTGACGGGCTGCTTTGGCGAAAGTTACAAGCCCCTTCCGCACAGGATCGGTACGTATCGGTCCCTGAGCAATGAAGGCTGAAGACCCGAGGCAGCATATTGACCTCCGCCCGCGTCATAGTACTTGTACCTTCACCTCAATGAACGCCCCGGACGGGCCAAGGACCTCTTCAAATGAAAACAACTACCCTCCTGATCGTACTGCTCACTGTATGGATCTCATGGACCGCCGGAAGCGTAAAGGCCCAGACCTATTTCTACTTGGGTCAGATCGCCGTGGTTCCCGTAGCGCCCACGGACCAGGACCAAGTGCAGTTGCAGCTTATCGGCAACTTGTCCAGTACGGGTTCGTCCATTACATCAGCCAGTGCCGATGTGAACGGATACACGGTCAATGTCGCTTTGCTAACAGAGAACACGACGGGCTTGACCGTGATAGTTCCACATACGGAGCCCGTTGACCTGGGCCTATTGGCGGCCGGAACATACACGGTGAACGTCACAGGCTTCGGTGTGCAGGACTTAGCCCCATCCGACCAACATGTGTTCACGGTATCCGGAAGTGCTTCCGCCTGTGACTCGCTCATTTTCGCCAGCCTCACCTGGGCGCCCTTCAGCGACACGGGTTTGTTGGTCCATGTGTACAATCAGAGTTCCATGCTCTTCGATTATCCCGGCTTCCTCCTGTTGGCGGACAATGGCGACACCCTCGCCCAGGAAACGGTGAACTTCTTCGGGATCGCGGGGGAGAGCTACCACACGCTCACCATCCCCTCGGGCACCAACATGCCGTCCTCACCGTTCAACGGCACCCTGCAATTGTGGACCCTCTTCTACGATACATTGGCCTGTACCTGGGACCTTCCCGTCGATCTCTGCCCGCCGGAAAGTTGCACCGAGGTGATCGTGGATATGCAGAACTTTGGTTCCGGGCTGGCAACAGGGTCGTACTTGTACACGGTCCGGGAAGCCGGTTTAACGGTTGCCACCGGTACATTTATTCTTACGGATGAACAGCAGTACGATCAGGATACGATCTGTCTTCCACCGGGGAATTACCTCATGGAGCTCATTCCGCAACAAGGCCCCACTGGCGGCCAGTCCTCGTTCGGCGTGGGAATGGGCTACGCGGTACCCGGGCCGCGCGCACCCGTGACCTGGACCACGCCCTCAGTCGTGGCCTTCAACTTTTACAGCCCATGCATCGAAGTGGCACAATCCGTTCCCGAAGTAATGGATGCTCGCTTGGTGGTCAGCGCGGTGAGCGGTCTCTCCACCCTGTTCCGCACCGATGGAAGGGCGCTGGATGAGTTGCGCGTGATAGATGCACAAGGTCGCTTGGTCTTGGCCTTGAGCGAACGGACTGCCCGTCTTCAATTCAGCACCGACGGATGGGCGCGTGGGATGTACTTCCTGGAAGCACGCAATGCGGACGGCCATGTACTTACCGCCCGCATGATCGTGGAATAGTCCCACAGCAGTGGACCTCTCAATTATTATCCGCCAACCCCTATGCCGATGTACAGTTGCACGCACCTGTTCTGTGCATCGCCGACCACATCGTGAAGGGTCGAGTTATCCACCACGTCGGTGAGCCCGTGGAGATAGCGGATCCCTACTTGCAGGTTCTCCCCGACGTTGAAGCCCACGCCACCAGCAATACCGGCATCGATGGACTTGAAGTTATCCTTGTCAACGGTGTCCGAGCCACTGCCGAGATCCCCGGAGGTCTTCACCTTGGCGGAAAGCAAATAAGCGGCATAGCCACCGATCTGGAGGTCCACCACATCCATCAAGCGGATGGATACCAGAACGGGCAGTTCCAAATAGTTCAGGTTGAAATCCACGTCCTGGTCCACCAGACCGAAGAAGGCATGGTACGAGGTGTGATTTCCCTTGGTTGAGTACAGCAGTTCCACTTATAGACCTACAGGTTGATCGGGCATCGTTCGGCCAAACACACCGCCATTGAATCCGATGCGCGCATTGTCATCCTGCGCATCCACGCCCGCGAGGTTGGTGTAGTTCAGTCCTCCCTTCACTCCGAAGACCGGTCCTTGGGAAAAAGCTGGTGCAGCGAGGAGAAGCGCCCCGCATACGGTCACTAGGTACAGGTATGAATTTTTCATGTAGATGGTTTTTTATACAGCCCTCTGCCAACCGTATGCCATGGACCATGGAAGGTCATTTGAGGTGAAAAGCATGTTTTCACGGGGCGTGACATTCCCATCAACTCCCCATTTTGGGACTATCATAAAGCATGGACAAACAAACAGGGCGACCCCAAGGCCGCCCTGCCGTTTTGGAGCATTCGGCAACGTCCGCTATTCCACGACGATATCGCCGCGCATTACCACATGGATGCTGCAGAAATACTCCGTGGAAGTGCCGGGCACCAACTTCCAGCTATCGCCCGGATGCAGGGGACCGGAGGTCCATGCCGAATCCGGCAGTGCCGTGGCATCGTGGTCCACCAGGTCCTTATTGGTGAACACCACCGTGTCGCCATGCTGGATAGTGACCGTGTCCGGATTGAACTGCATCTGTGCGATGGACACGTTCACCGAAGTAGGCACATGTGCTTCCTTCGCGACCTCGGGTATCGCAGCACCAGTATTCTTTGTCTCCGGGGTGCTGCAGGCCGTCATGCAAGCGCAAGCCAGAAGAAGCGGTAGCGCGATCCGTATTCCGGCAGTAGTGATCATTTCTTGGCGAATTCCTTCTGTACCATTTCGGCATGCGTCAAGTGCGAGTCCAGTACGGGTGCAACGCTTACCAGCAAGTTCTTCAGCTCGGCGTTCTGCGTTTGGGGGATCAATACGTTCTTCACGGCATCGATCACGGCTTTGTGGTAGGCCACCTCATTGTCGATGTAGGCCTTGTCAAAGGCTTCGCCTTTCAGTGAACGGAGCATCTTGGTGGTCTTCACCTCACCTTCCTTCAGGGATTTGCTCATCGCGTTATCCTCAGGGGTAACGCCCAGCTTGGCCGCGAGCTCCGTAGCCTGCTTGATCACCCCGGTGTGGTCGCGGGCCATGGTCTCCGCAAAGTGGAGCACGTCCTTGTTGGTGGATTTTTCCTTGGCGATCGCCGCGTAGTCCACGTCGATCTGGTTGGCCGTTACCGCTGCGTGGGCGATCTCGGGATCGGAGAGTTTCGGGGCGTCCTGTGCGAAGGCGCCCGCGTAGAGGAATGCGGAGAGCGCGAAGAGGCTCGTACCGCGTTGGAGGATGGATGTGTTTCTCATGATGGGTTTATGGTTTTGATCATTGGATGCACGCCTGGCCGATCGGTTACAGACATGTAGGTGCGGCACCTCTCGGGGTGGCCATTGCACACCTCATATTGGGTGTGCGTGTACAGATCAAACGAGCCGCTTTGGTCAAAGCGCTTGCGCGATCCAACTTCTCAGCACAGCCCAAAATGACTTCTGGGGGATCTCCACGTTGTCAGTGAATGCGCTCACCGCCTTGCGGGGCTTCGCATTTGGCTCTGCAACCCGCCTCAATCCAACTTCAACATCGCCAAGAAAGCCTCCTGCGGGATCTCCACGCTATCCACGGAGCGCATGCGCTTCTTTCCTTCCTTCTGCTTCTCCAGCAGCTTGCGTTTTTGCTGGTCGAGGGCCCGAAAATGCGCTATTAGCAAGCCCGCTGGCGCACCTTGCCTTCAGCCACGGTGGTCAATTATACCGGCCTGCCGCGATGTTCTCGCTCATGAACCCATAGATCGCCTTGATGTGGGCGGACCTGAGGCGCTCATAATTCTCCAAGAGTGTTTCCTCAGTCCAACCTT
The DNA here is from genome assembly GCA_963706125.1 of uncultured Flavobacteriales bacterium. Lineage (GTDB taxonomy): Bacteria > Bacteroidota > Bacteroidia > Flavobacteriales_F > PHOS-HE28 > PHOS-HE28. The sequence continues at coordinate 277,334 of CAVPLQ010000002.1, read as the reverse complement.
TCGCCATCAGACCCAAAATGAATTCCACGGACAGTCGCGTGCCTTTGACTGTGGGCTTACCCGACAAGACCTTAGGGTCGCTGGTGATGTACTTGCGCCAATCCATGTTTCAAAGATGGCGAAGCGCAGGAGCGGATATCCTCAATCCAACTTCAGCACCGCCAAGAAAGCTTCCTGCGGGATCTCCACGCTACCCACGGAGCGCATGCGCTTCTTTCCTTCCTTCTGCTTCTCCAGCAGCTTGCGCTTGCGTGAAATATCGCCGCCGTAGCACTTGGCGGTCACGTCCTTGCGCAAGGCTTTCACCGTTTCGCGGGCCACGATCTTCGCGCCGATGGCCGCTTGGATGGGGATGTCGAACTGCTGGCGGGGGAGGAGCTCCTTCAGTTTGCTGCACATCTTCTTGCCCAGCTCGTGCGCGTGATCGCGGTGGATCAGCGCGCTGAGGGCGTCCACTTTCTCACTGTTCAGCAGGATGTCCAGCTTGATCAGGTCGCTCTGCTTGAAGCCGATGGGGTGGTAGTCGAAGCTGGCGTAGCCGCGGCTGATGCTCTTCAGCTTGTCGAAGAAGTCGAAGACCACCTCGCCGAGGGGAAGCTCGAAGGAGAGCTCCACGCGGTCCGTGGTGAGGTAGTTCTGGTTGGTGAGCATGCCGCGCTTCTCGATGCACAGGTTCATGATCACGCCGGTGTATTCGCTCTTGGTGATGATCTGCGCCTTGATGAACGGCTCCTCGATCGTCTCGATGTGCATCACCGGTGGCAGCTCGCTGGGGTTGTGTACGTTGATCACATCCCCGTCGGTCCGGGTGACGATGTAGCCCACGTTCGGGACGGTGGTGATCACGGTGATGCCGAACTCGCGCTCGATCCGCTCCTGGACGATCTCCATGTGCAGCAGGCCGAGGAAGCCGCAGCGGAAGCCGAAGCCCAGCGCGGCACTGCTTTCGGGCGTCCAGGTGAGGCTGGCATCGTTCAGCTTCAGCTTTTCCATGGCATCGCGCAGCTCCTCGTACTCGTCGGTTTCCACGGGGAAGATACCAGCCCACACCATCGGCTTCACGTCCTCGAAGCCTTTGATGCTCTCCGCGCAGGGCCGCGCCAGGTGCGTGATGGTGTCGCCCACCTTCACCTCGCTGGCGGTCTTGATACCGCTGATGATGTAGCCCACATCGCCCGCGCACAGCTGCGGCTTGGGCAACAGGTCCATCTTGAGGACACCGATCTCGTCCGCGTCGTACACCACGCCGGTGTTGAAGAACTTCACTTTCTCGCCCTTGCGGATGGTGCCGTTCATCACGCGGAAGTACGCGATGATGCCGCGGAAGGAGTTGAACACGCTGTCGAAGATGAGCGCCTGCAACGGTGCGGCGGGATCGCCTTTCGGGGCGGGCACGCGCTCCACGATCGCTTCCAGTAGCTTGTCCACGCCCAAGCCGGTCTTGCCGCTGGCGCTGAGGATGTCCTCCAGTTTGCAGCCGATGAGGTCCACGATCTGGTCCTTCACCTCCTCCGGGTTGGCGCTGGGGAGGTCCATCTTGTTCAGCACGGGGATGATCTCCAGGTCGTGCTCCAAGGCGAGGTAGAGGTTGCTGATGGTCTGCGCCTGGATGCCTTGCGTGGCGTCCACGATCAGTAGCGCACCTTCGCAAGCGGCTATGCTCCGGCTCACCTCGTAGCTGAAGTCCACGTGGCCCGGCGTATCGATCAGGTTCAGGATGTACTTCTCGCCATTGAGCGTGTAGTCCATCTGGATGGCCTTGCTCTTGATGGTGATGCCGCGCTCGCGCTCCAGGTCCATGTCATCCAGGTTCTGCGCCTGCATGTCACGGTCGGCGATGGTGCCTGTCATCTGCAGCAACCGGTCGGCCAGCGTGCTCTTGCCGTGGTCGATGTGCGCGATGATGCAGAAATTGCGGATGTTCTTCATGGAATGCCGGGCCGAAAAGCCCCGATAAATAGCGGGGGCGCGAAGGTAACTCGGGCGTGGTTGCCAACACATGTGCTACTTTTCGGCTACCAAAACCCTCACCCATGCAGTTACGCTACATTCCTTCCTTGTTTCTCGTACTGTTCGCAGCCGTTTCAATGGCCCAAGTGCCTGCCGAGGGCGAGGTCTATGATGCGTGGAAGCTCACGCAGATCCAGCATGCGCAGCCGACGGTGCATCCGGGTAACTCGCAGCAAGCCAATGGCTCGCAGCGTGATGGCGAGCCGTGCGCTTGTTGGATAGAGCCGGATTCGACCTATACCTTGGCATTGGCCCCGAATGATGACGGCTCGTCTTCCCTGATCACTCTCCCGTTCACGTTCACTCTTTACGGGGAAGTTTACAATTCGCTCTACATCAACAACAACGGGAATGTCTCCTTCGTGAACGCCTATGGCACCTATTCCTCGAGCAGCTTTCCGAACGCCAGCTACAAGATGGTGGCTCCTTTCTGGGCGGATGTGGATACTCGGGGCGCCGGGACGGTCAAGTACAAATTGACCTCCAATGCCTTGTATGTGAACTGGACCGCCGTAGGCTACTACAACTCCATGGTGGACAAACTGAACTCATTCCAATTGATCATTTCCGATGGTGCCGATCCGGTGATCGCCGGCGGCAACAATGTGTCCTTCTGCTTTGGTGACATGCAATGGACCACGGGGTCTGCGTCCATGGGAGTTGGAGGGTTCGGAGGAATCCCCGCCACCGTTGGTGCCAACCAAGGTGACGGCGTGAATTACTTGCAATTCGGCCGTTTCGATCGGGACAGCACCGATTGGGCTGGTCCGTACTCGGATTCCAGCGGCGTGGCTTGGCTCAACGACCGCCACTTCACCTTCAGCACCGCCAGCGCGACCATCCCACCCATCTTCACCAGCATCGGTTGCGACACGTTGGAGATCGAGGCGGGTACGTCGATGGATTATCCCATGATGATGATCGCGGGCGGACTGGGACAAGTGGTCACCGGAACATCGCAGTGCTTGGGCATCGCGAACTATGTGGAGACCACTAACTCCTCCGGCAATTTTGCACAGATCGTCTCTGCGATCACGCCTAATGCAAGCGAGGTGGGCGTGCATGCGATCAACTATGCTGCACTGACGGACGGCTCAACACCGTTAACCTCCACATACACGATCTATGTAAAGGTCCTGGAGTCTACCACTGGGGTAAATGAAGCTTACCCCACGGATAAGATCAGTGTGCAACCGAATCCATCTACCTCTGAGGTCACCCTGACATGGTCCGTGGATCAACGGCCCACGCTCGTACAGGTCTTTGCCGCGGATGGCTCCCTGGTGATCACCCGAGCACCCTCCATCGGTGCTTCGCAGATGAAGCTGGATGTCCGAGCGCTAGCGCCTGGGCTGTACACCGTGCGAACCCTCAGCGAGGCGGGAGCCACATCAGTGAAGTTGGTGCGCACGGCGGATCAATAGAGGTATCCACGTTAAGTGGAGGTGCCAAGGAACCCGCTTCGGAAGGAGTGCTTGTTGCGGCCTGCTGAAGAAGCAAGGCATTGCGTTCTCAGATCAGCGTTCATCCGCCCGATCTGCGTCCCTGGCTGCCGAAGGCATGCATCAGCGTTCCCTTCGCCCCGCATTGGGAGCGGCATTCAAATTTTCTGATCGTCTGATTTTCTGATCATCTGATCGACCCCACCTCCGGCGCGCCCCGTACTTTCGCGGCTTCCGCATGAAAGCCCCCGCCCGCACCACCGTCACCGCTGCATTGCCCTATGCCAATGGCCCCCTGCACATCGGCCACATCGCCGGGGCCTACCTGCCCTCCGATATCTACGTTCGGAACCTGCGGGCACGCGACAAACAGGTGCTCTTTGTCTGCGGAAGTGATGAGCACGGTGCCGCCATCACCCTGCGCGCCCTGAAGGAGGGCACCACCCCGCAGGCCATCGTGGACAAGTACCACGCGATGATGGGGAAGGCCTTCGCCGACTTCGGCATCGCGTTCGACATCTACCACCGCACCAGCAGCGAGCTCCACAAGAAGACGTCCCAGGACTTCTTCCTTCAGCTAAATGCCAACGGCGCTTTTACGGAGAATACCGAGGAGCAGTATTACGATGCCGAGGCCAAGCAATTCCTCGCGGACCGCTACATCATCGGCACGTGTCCCAACTGTGGGAATCCCGATGCTTACGGCGACCAGTGCGAGAAGTGCGGCAGCGCGCTCAGTCCCAAGGACCTCATCGATCCGCGCAGCACGCTCAGCGGCAGCAAGCCGGAGCTGCGGCCCACCAAGCACTGGTACCTGCCCATGGAGCGCAGCCAGGAATGGATGACGGAGTGGATCAACACCGGCATGCTCGATGGCGAACAGCAGCACGATGCCGGCGAATGGAAACCGCAGGTGCTGGGCCAATGCAACAGCTGGCTGAAGGAAGGCCTGCGCCCCCGCGCCATGACGCGCGACCTCGATTGGGGCGTGCCCGTACCGCTGCCGGGTGCGGAAGGCAAGGCGCTCTATGTTTGGCTGGATGCACCCATCGGCTACATCAGCGCCACCAAGCAATGGGCCCTTGATCAGGAGCGGAAAGCTCCCGGGTCTAGCCCGGGATGGGAGAAATGGTGGAAGGCCGACGACACGCGTCTGCTGCACTTCATCGGCAAGGACAACATCGTTTTCCATTGCATCATCTTCCCGATCCTGCTGAAGGAACACGGCGGGTTCATCCTGCCGCAGAACGTGCCCGCGAACGAATTCCTCAACCTCGAAGGCCGAAAGCTCAGCACCAGCCGCAACTGGGCGGTGTGGCTGCACGAATACATCGAGCGCTGGCCGGGCCGCCAGGACGAACTGCGCTACACGCTCACCACCATTTTTCCGGAATTCAAGGACAGTGAGTTCACGTGGAAGGATTTCCAGGACAAGAACAACAACGAGCTGGTGGCCATCATCGGCAACTTCGTGCAACGCGTCTTCGTGCTTTGCAACAAGTACTACGATGGGAAGGTGCCGGAACCCGCTGCATCCAATGCGGCACAAGGGGAACAGGACACCGTGCTGTGGGCGGAGCTCTCGGGCATTCCCGGAAAAGTGGCGGCGGACATCGACAAGTTCCGCTTCCGCGATGCGCTGGCGACGGCCATGAACGCCGCGCGCTTAGGCAACAAATACCTCACGGACACCGAGCCGTGGAAGCTGGAGAAGACCGACCCGGACCGCGTGCGCACCGTGCTCTTCAACGGCTTGCGGATCTCCGCCGCGCTCAGCGTAGTGCTGGAGCCGTTCCTGCCCTTTACCGCACAAAAGCTGCGCACCATGCTCGGCCTCGGCGGCCTCAAGTGGTCCGATGCGCTCCGTGATGGTCTCGTCGTTCCGGGCGCGCAGCTCGGCAAGCCGGAGCACCTCTTCAAACCCATCACCGACGCGGAGATCGCCGCCGAAGTGGAACGCCTGAAAGCCAACGCGCCCATGGACCAAAAGCCCGAAGAACCGAAAGCCGCCGCTGCGCCCAAAACCGCCAAGCCGACGATCACCTTCGACGAATTTACCAAGCTTGATCTGCGCATCGGCACCATCACAGCGGCGGAGCGGGTGCCCAAGGCGGATAAGCTCCTAAAACTCGCCATCGACATCGGCGAAGCGGAGCCGCGCACCATCGTCAGCGGCATTGCGCAGCACATTACGCCCGAACAACTGCCCGGAAAACAAGTGCTCCTGCTCTGCAACCTCGAACCCCGCAAAATGCGCGGTGTGGAAAGCCAAGGCATGGTGCTGATGGCGGAGGACTCTGAGGGGCGATTGCGCTTTGTGCAGCCTTCGGAGGAGGTACCTTCGGGGAGTGAGGTGAGGTGAGGTTTAGTTGTCAGTTGTTGGTTCTCCGCCTGCCCGGGCCTTGACCCGTGGTCAGGCGTTGTAGCGCCAAAGCGTATTAGCGATCAAGGCCGTATTGAGGCCGCCCAGCAAATACCACCGAACAAGAAAGCCGCGCTGAACAAGCAAGTTCAGTCACCCCTTCTCCCCGGGAGAAGGGGCCGGGGTTGAGGCCGTTGCGTTCGTTGTGGTTAACCACTTGACCGGTACCTCCGGCCCTTCATCTGCGGCTATCTGCGCGATCTGCGGATTATCCCTTCACTTCGATCTGCGGTAAACCCAAAAGGGCCGCCCCAAGAGGCAGCCCTTTCAGCGGAATGCCTCAACAAGATCAATGCACCAGCGGCACGCGGAACGTACGCTGAGCATCGCCTCTATTCACGCGTACGAACCACACGCCAGTGCTCAACTCCTCCGTAGGCAGGCTGATCCGCCCGGAGATCCGGATGTTATCGCGGTCGATCACCGTGCGGCCCAGGGCATCGAGCACCTCCACGCGCACAGGCGCCGTGCCGAAGCCATGCTCGATGATGATCGATGCAGCGGTGGCGAACACGTTCATGTCCTCAAGTCCATCAACGGCGCTCATGCCGGTGTTCACGTCCACCGTCACGTCCATGCTGAACGTGGCTTCGCAGGCACCGTTGTCCACCGTGAGGAGGACGGTGTAAGTGCCGGGCACGGCCCAAACCTGTGTGGGGTCCATGGCGGTGCTGGTATTGCCATCGCCGAAGTCCCAGAGATAGCTCGTGGCGGTGCTGCCGGTGTAGGAAAAGGTCGTGGCGATCCCCGCGACCACTTCGGCAGTATCCGCGATAAAGCTTGGTAGGGGCTCGGCCAACACCGTGAAGTCCACCGGTGTGCGACCGCCGCTGTTGCAGACGGTGGAGGAGACCCCGCAATCCACATACAGTGTGGTAACATCTGGAGCATCCGTGCTGGCTAACCCTTCAGCTACGGGATCCAGTGTGGAATTGCCATAGGCTAACATGTTGCCACCGTTGGGCGCATCGTACCAGAAGGGAGTGGGCAGGAGATAGTCGAACTCAACACGTGCCGAGCCGATGTAGCCTGTACCGTAGGTGCTTTTGGTTTGGAGTTGCGCCACGCCGGTTTCGTAGGGTCCCGTCATGGGAACGATCAGTTCGGGTACCGTCCCGGAATACTGCTCATGGTTCGGCATCAACTGGATCTCTCCTGCAATGCTGCCGGTGAGGTTGATGAAGAGGTCGCTCATCCACACCGGGTCCGGTGCTTGCACGTTGGTGAGGATGAGGCGGCCTGCCTGCACTACGGCGCCGTCGGGCAACGGGGGCAGGGTGATGGAAGCGCGAAGCACGTATTCAGCCCCGGTGCATTCGAGGTTGGTTCCCGGGAAGTTGTACACCGCCGTAAACCTTCCACCGAGCGCTTCGGTGCAGCCTTCCACGGAAACACCCGAGCCGGCAGGAACGGTATCGCTCACGCAAACGGAAAGTCCCGTAGCGGTGAGCGGTGTGCAAACCTCGGCCACGCCCAGCACGATATTGGGCAGGGCGGTGGAGTTCAGCGTTTCACCGGATAGCGGTTCCAATTGGCCGGCGGTGTATAGCAGGTCGTCCAGCAGGGAATAGCTTCGCTTTACCGGTGCGGTACTGGTGAAAGCGACCGATGCGTTGGCCGAGGCTGTTCCATAGGTGGGGCTGAAATGGGTGACCTCCACTAACAGGTTGCTGGTGCCGTTCCAGATAAACGGCGTGTTGAGCGTGAAGTCGTTGTTGCCTAGGACCGGCTGGTGATCCTTCGGCGTGGTGACGGCACCGGTGGGCGTGCCCAGGAAGGCGCTGAGCGAAGTGGCCGTGGTGCTTCCGATACGCAGTGTATAATTCTCGTGCATGCCCGAGCCGTTCAACGCCGTGACCACCCACCGCAAACGCACGATGGCGTCTCCGGCCGTGAGACCTGCGGCGGAAAGCTCTGAGGCGAGGTAGATGTACTGGGCACGTTGGCCGGCGTAGATATCACCGAACGGACAGGGTACACCATTGGCACCGTTGGTAGCGGTACCGGTGCCTACGGGATGCCACTCTTGGGCGGATGCCGGTGTCAGGGCAAGCGACGCGCTGAGCACCAGGGCGGAAAGCAGCGAATGGGAGCGGATCTTCATGAAGGTGAATGGTTAATGGCTTGAAAGGATCGGCAACAATAGGAAGGTTTTTCGGTATGGCGGATGAGGGCTGTCACACTGATGAGATCCCTGCCGCTGAAGGTGCTGACCGCAGATTTCCGCAGATGGGGGCTGGCTCCCAAGATCCTTGCCGCGACGGGGGGACCGCGACGCACGCAACGAGCGCAACGAAATGCAGAACGACGGCATTCCGGCCCTTCATCTGCGCCATTCCGCTATGGCGGAACAGGTCCTGCGTGCTCTGCGGTTTTTCCTTCACTTCGATCTGCGGTAACAAAAAGGGCCGCCCCGAGAGGCAGCCCTTTCCATGGGAAAGAAGAATATGATCAACGGATCAGCGGCACGCGGAAGGTGCGTTCGGTCTTGCCGCTCTTCACGCGCACGAACCAGACGCCGGTGCCCAGTTCGCGGTCGGACAACGTGATGCGTTCCGGCGTCACGATGTGCTCACGGCCCATCGCAAGGCGTCCCGTGGCATCGAACACGGTCACGTCCACCGGTGCATTCCCGAAGGGATGGTCGATCACCAACTGCTGTTGCGTGGCGTAGACGTTCAGCGTGGCGGTGGTGCTCACTGGGGCAATGGCCGTGGCCATGTCCACGGTGACCTCCTGGGTGATGACGTCCGTGCAGTTGCCGTCCTCGGCGGTGAGTGTCACCGTGTAGGTGCCGGGCTCCGCATAGATGTGTACGGGGTCCATTTCTGTGCTGGAGTTTCCGTCACCGAAGTCCCAGGTCCAAGCGTCACTGCTGGTGCTGGTGTTGGTGAAGACCACCGGCTGGTCCTCCACGGCCTGCCCGTTGGTGAAGCCCGCGATGGCGCCTTCGCCCGCAGGTACCGTGTAACTCTCCGTGGTGGCGCATCCGGTTTCATCGGTGATGGTGACCTGGTGCTCGCCGGCCGCCCCGTTGAAGGTGGTGCCGATGGTGCCATCATTCCAGATGTAGCCCAGTTCGCCGGTGCCGCCGGTCGCTTCAATATTGACGGAACCGTCGGTGCCGTTGGGGCAGGAGGTGGCGGTGCTGGCGGTCTCGCTGCCTTCGATCGCTGCTGGCGCCTCAATGCTGAAGTCCGAATAGACCTCGCCGCAGGCCCCGATGGGGGAGACGCGCACGGTGTAGTTGCCCGCGCCGAGTTCGTTGTTGATGGCCACACCGTTCTCAACTCCGTTCTGGGTCAAAAGGATATTGCCAAAAGCGTCCGCCCAAATGATGTCCACCGGCCCGTTGGCCACCACCACCGTGGCGGTACCGTTGGGCGTGTTGGCACAGGTCGCGTTCTCGGCATAGAACGGCAAGGGTGCTGTACCATGCAGGATGAAGCGCGGGCTGTCCACGTTATCGTCGGCGTTGGCCGTGAAACTGTAGCTGGCGCCGTCGGTGAGCGGGGTGATGGTGCCGGTCGCAAGGTCCTCCAAGCTCAGGCAGCTGAGATCCTGCATGCCGGTGATCCCTGCACTGATGGTGTAGGTGCCGGTCACGTCCACGTCCACCATCACCGGGATGCTGATGTCCGTGGTGTAGGCGCCGAAGAAGTTGATGGCCAGTTTCTCGCCGCTGGCAGCTTGTGCAGCCACTTGCGGTGCGCCGATGGTGCGGAAGCTGAACTTGGGCGCGTCCACGGCATCGATGCCCGGGGTGCCTTGGTCAAAGACGAAGGTGGCCTCATCGCTGAAGGCGTTGATGGCACTGGCCACGGTGAGGCGCAGGATGGGCCGCACGGCCTGCTGGCTTCCGCCGAACACGCCACCGGTGAGGTCGCTCACCTTGTCGGCCTCGCTCACCGTGGTGGTGACGTTGGTGCCGTTCGCCTTCAGCCAGAAGGCTTGGCTGCTCTGGATCTTGCCATTGGCGCCATCTTGGCCGACGCCGGCGGAATAGGTCTTGTGCGTGCCTGAAACGGGATCGAAGATCCAATACTGGTCGGGCACGTCACTGCCGCGGCTGATGGAGTCGAACGCGATGGCGCTGGGCAACGGGTTGCTCACTAAGTTCCAGCCGTCTTCACTGTTGGTGCCTGAGGTGGAATAGCTCATGGGCAGGGTGATGGCCGTGCTGGCGATGGTGGGCGTACCGGTCACGTCCACGGTGAAGGCTGCGGTGGTGTTGAAGTTGTCACCGCTCCAAGCCAGAAAGCCTTGGCCCACGGTGAGTGCCTGGGTGTTGCTCGTGACGCCCACGATACCGGTATCGGCATCGGCATAGGTGTCGGTCTCATCGTAGTAGCGGATGCTGGGCCACAGGATGCCGCTGCCCACGGGGTCGTCGAAGTTGGGATGCTGCGAACCGGGGTAGCCCGCCGTGATGAAGTCGTCCTGCCAGTTGTTCACCGTTGGGCCGGCCACGGCACTGCCTAAGAAACGCCAGTTGGTGGCCCCTGCCGGGATGTAGCGCTGCACGGTCATGTTGCCGGTGTAGCTGGCGGTGGCGGCCACGGAATCCAAACGGCCCGTGCCGGTCGCGGTGCTGGTGAGCGTTAAAGAGCCCAGTGGGTCCACCTCGAAATCGCCATCTTGCAGGGAAAGCGTCCCCCGGATTCTCGATGGTGGCATCGGTGAGCAGGTCGCTCGGCACGTCCGCGGTGAGGTTGAAGAGGTCCAAGGTGTTGGTGCTGGTGAGCACCACACCGCCGGTTCCGAGCAACGCCAAGGTGCTGTTGTCCTCGATGGTGGCATCGGTGAGCAGGTCGCTCGGCACGTCCGCGGTGAGGTTGAAGAGGTCCAAGGTGTTGGTGCTGGTGAGCACCACGCCGCCGGTGCCGAGCATCGCCAAGGTGCTGTTGTCGTTGGCGGTGAGAGGTGCCGCTGAAGTCGGCATCACCGTGGACATTGAAACTGGTGGTGGCATTCAGCACCAATGTGCCGGTGGCATCCACCGTCACGGCGTTCAGGCTCACATTGGCGGTGTTGGTCACCGTATTTCCGGCTTGCACCACCATGCTGGATCCGCTGGTCCAAACCGCGGCTCCGGCGGCACCGCCGGTGGTATTCTCCAGATCTTGTCCGTCACGTTGCCGTTCGCGCGGCTGTAATAGTGCCGGAGTGGTCATCACTGTGATCTCATTGCTGTCCGCCGAGGTACACGCACCGGCTACAGCGCGCACCACATAATAGTAGGTGGTGGCCGGCGATAATCCGGTCACCACTGGGAAAGTGCCCGGCAACGGTGAGATCGTTGTATCCGGTCACGTAGTTGAGCATGAGCGCATTGAAGGTGTGTGCGCCCAGATGGCTCACATCCTCATGGTGTAGCTCGTCCACTCACTTGCAAACGTCGGGAATCCGAAACCTGTTGGGTTCACCGTAACACCGCCGGTCACATTGGCCTTGCGCACCAAGGTCTCGTTCTGCGTGGTATTTCCTCCTCCGCTCCATTGCTCCCGATCCTGGGTCATTGCCGATCTCGCCGAAAATGTCCACATAGCTGGTGGTCGATACTTTGTACAAGCCGACGGCATCGTCGCCATTGAAGTTCACCCTGAACTCTCGGACGTCGCTGCTCCGCCGTATGACGATGCGCTGCTGTTCTGATATACGATGGTCGCACTATTCGCCAAGGTGCCGACTGATCGAATCGGTAGTTGAAGCGCTGAACTCGCCCCATTGACAAAGATCTGCAACTCATAGTCGCTCAAGTCCACCGAAGCGCCGGTGCCATTGTAGATCTCGATGTACTTGTTATTGCTGTTGCCCTCCACGTATTCGGAGATGAAGAGGTCCGGGCCAACGTGACCGTGGTCTTGGTGTACACATCCAAACGATAATCCGTCGCGCCGGCCGATGCCCCCAGTTCGCCGTGAAACCGGCCGAACTCACACCGCTCGCAGCCGCAGCCACAGGAGCTGTGACACCTACAGTCATGGTGATCGGCGATGATGTTGCCGTGGTGGGCGATGCGCATGCGGCCGTGGAGGTCATTACCACACGGATCAGATCGCCATCAATGAAGTCCGTATCCGCAGTACCGGTGTAGGTCACGCTCGTTGCACCAGAGATGTTGGTGCCGTTCTTGGTCCACTGGTAGGTGGGTGTACCACCGTTCGTGGGCGTTGCCGTAAAGGTGACGCTGCCGCCAGAACAAGCCGGGTTGGTGCCCGAAGTGATAGCGATGGCAACGCTCGGTGTTACCAAGGCGTTCACCGTCATGGTGATCGGTGATGATGTTGCAGTGGTGGGCGATGCACAGGTGGCCGTGGACGACATTTCCACACGGATCAAGAGATCGCCGTTCACGAAGTCCGTATCCGCAGTACCGGTGTAGGTCACGCTCGTTTCACCGGAGATGTTAGTGCCGTTGTTGGTCCACTGGTAGGTGGGTGTACCACCGTTCGTGGGTGTTGCTGTAAAGGTGACGCTCGCTCCAGGGCAGGTCGGGTTGGTGCCCGAGGTAATAGCGATGGCCACGCTCGGTGTCACCAACGCGGTAACCGTCATGGTGATCGGTGATGATGTTGCAGTGGTGGGCGATGCACAGGTGGCCGTGGACGTCATTACCAGCACGGATCAGATCGCCGTTCACGAAGTCAGTATCCGCAGTGCCGGTGTAGGTCACGCTCGTTTCACCGGAGATGTTCGTGCCGTTGTTGGTCCACTGGTAGGTGGGTGTACCACCGTTCGTGGGTGTTGCTGTAAAGGTGATGCTGCCGCCGGAGCAGGTCGGGTTGGTGCCTGAAGTAATAGCGATAGCCACGCTCGGCGTCACCAACGCAGTAACTGTCATGGTGATCGGTGACGATGTTGCTGTGGTAGGCGATGCACATGGGTTCGTGGAGGTCATCACCACACGGATCGGTCGCCATTCACAAAGTCCGTATCCGCAGTGCCGGTGTAGGTCACGCTCGTTTCACCGGAGATGTTGGTGCCGTTGTTGGTCCACTGATAGGTGGGTGTACCACCGTTCGTGGGTGTTGCTGTAAAGGTGATGCTGCCGCCGGAGCAGGTCGGGTTGGTGCCCGAAGTGATGGCGATAGCCACGAGCTCGCGGGTCACAGTCCCGGCAACCGTCATGGTGATCGGTGACGATGTTGCTGTGGTGGGCGACGCACATGGATTTGTGGAGGTCATCACCACACGGATCAGATCGCCGTTCACAAAGTCCGTGTCAGCTATGCCAGTGTAGGTCACACTTGTTTCGCCTGAGATGTTCGTACCGTTGTTGGTCCACTGGTAGGTGGGCGTACCACCGTTCGTGGGCGTTGCGGTAAAGGTGATACTAGCTCCAGGGCAAGTCGGGTTGGAGCCCGAAGTGATGGCGATGGTCACGCTTCGGTGTCACCGATGCCGCAACCGTCATGGTGATCGGTGATGATGTTGCCGTGGTGGGCGATGCACATGTCTCCGTGGAGGTCATCACCACACGGATCAGATCGCCGTTCACGAAGTCCGTATCCGCAGTGCCGGTGTAGGCCACGCTCGTTTCGCCGGAAATGTTGGTGCCGTTCTTGGTCCACTGGTAGGTGGGAGTTTGCCGCCGTTCGTAGGCGTTGCCGTAAAGGTGACGCTCGCTCCAGGGCAGGTCGGGTTGGTGCCCGAGGTAATAGCGATGGCCACGCTCGGTGTTACCGCAGGTGTGATCGTAATTTACTGACATCCGCGGTCGAGGCCGTGCAGGGTGCATTGCTGATCGTCCAACGAACCACAACAGGACCGGCTCCAGTGAGATGGGTGAACGTAGAACTGCCGCTACCGGATAGCACTGAAGGTGCCCGTGCCGCCGCTCACTACGCTCCATGCTCCTGTGCCATCCGTAGGCGTGTTGCCTCCTAGACTCATTGTGATACCCGATGCGCAGATCGTCTGTGCACCTCCCACCGTGGCGGTTGTAGGAGGTTGAACGACAGTAAAATTGCCCACCCCCCGGAACTCGAAACCACACCTGCAGTACACGTGACGACAACCACACCTGTCGTACCGCTTCCCACTGTTACCGTGACGGTAGTAGCCGTATTGCCCGTGATCGTTGCCGCTGTCCCACCAATGGTCACCACTGAGGCTCCCGACAAATTGGTGCCGTTGATCGTGAGCGATGAACCAACGCAGCCGTTCGAGGATGAGAACGAGGTGATCGTGGGAGTTGCAGGTGGTGCATAGCCCGTAACAACAATATCATCCAACGCGAATTCATCACGGCTCCCGGAGCCAGAAACATCCGCTCCAGACCAACGGATATAGAAATAGGCGTTGTTCGCGATGCTTAGACCCGTGATCGTCGTTGACCTGTTGTTCAGCACGAACCCGAGCGCGTCTAGGGCCGCAGCCGAGGAATAATCCAATGCACTGACTGAGGTGTAGGTGGAATTATCCGAGGAGTACGAAAAGTTGAACGAATTCGCTCGTGGCTGATCATTCCTCACGTACAACTTGTATGCTACGTCGAAAGAGGTGATGTCGGCACCGGTGGTGTTCTGAACCCTCAACGTAATTGTGCCCGGCGCCCAGTCCGATCCTCCGGGCTGAAAGCCAAGTGAAGGGGCGGTTATCGGAGATGCAGAAAAGTTGTACATACCACCTGTACCAACTGCCACCGCAGACGCTCCACGGGCGTAGTCGCCAGCCGTGTTGGTCCCTCCAAATGCCAAAGCGCCGTCAGACCCATCCTGTCAACGCCCATGCATCAGAATCCAATTGTCCGGAAGTAGGCGTAGCTTGGAATCCAGCACCAGTGAATGCACCATTCTGTACACCAGCCAGCGTCGCTCCGAAATTGATGGTGTACGCAGTACTGGTCGCGGCCACATTCAGCTGAGCATTCACCGCGAGTGGTGCAGTGCCGAGCATGCAGAGACTAAGGGCCGCAGCAGAACTCTTAGCAATTGAACGCAGGGTAAAAAACTTCTTCATGCAGAAAGGGGGTTGGGAATGTCCGGATCTAATTGGGCGACACTTGCCCAAGTTCACAAAAGTAGCCGTTTGGTCGGATCGGGCGCACTCCTTCTTTGTGGGCCCTGCGGAGCGCGGTGCGCTGGCCTAGAGCAGCACCCACATGCGCCTCACCAGTCCGTTCTCGAATTCGAAGAGATGCCGCACCAGCCCTTGGGAGATGGCGGTTCCGTTCAGTCCGCGGACCGTCTGCACAAGCGTGACCACCAAGTGCCCGTTCGCGTCCAGTTCGAAATGCTTCATCTCGAACTGGGGGTCCATCACGGCCCATTGCCGCCGCCAATATTCACCCACGGCTTCCGGACCGTGCAGGGTCATCCCTCTCAATTGGTCCGGCCACTCCACGTCCGGCCCCACGACCTTGAGGGCCGTGGCGATGTCGCGCGCATTGAAGGCGGCATAACTGGTGCGCATAAGAGCTTCCTTGGCGATCATGGTAGGCTGTTGGGGGTGCTTATGCGCGGCGTCTGAATGGATTGATGGAATATGGGCCTTCAACGTTGCCTGTGGCGATGGAAGAGATGAACTTTGTTCAGCGGGAAGGTAGGCGGTGGTACCGATCTTCCACGGTGTAGTAGATGCGAGCTTCGCGATGCCGTGGCCGCCATTCACGCAGGATCCTTCTAGCGGTCCGATACCTATCGGACGCCTGAGCAAGATGTTCCGGTGACGCCGGGTCTCCGGGGCGGAGATCTGCGGGAGCGGGAGGTGCCAGCGGGATCAATGGATACTTCCGGCGACTTGGACCGCGGTCAAAAGCCATAGCCCATCTTCACGCCGAAGTAGAAGGCCGCCACCTGATCGCGGATCTTCTCTTGCGCATAGGACCACTTGTTCTCCTCAAGGTCCAGCCGTTCATGCACACTGTTGAGCGCACTTGACCGAAGACCGGCTCCAAAGTAGGTGTCCAAGAGGAAATTGTTGGTGGATGCCAAGCGCTGGTAGCCGAAGTAGAGCCGCCCGTCCTTGAACCGGCTTTCATCGCGCAGGGCCACATCGGTCGATCGGCCCTGTTCGTCCTTCATGGAGATGTCCTTGGCATGTTCCAAGTAGGCGAACTCGCCTTGGAAATAAAAGCCTTGGGGCTCCATGTCCTTGGTGAGGTAGTAGCGCAGGCCGGCGTGATACGAAGCCCGGGTGAGCACCTTAGTGCCAGCGCTGAACTCATCCGCGGGCTCATGTGAACGGGGCAGGTCCATGGAATTCCTGCTTGTAAGGCCCACGGCCAGTTCCAAGCTCACGCGAGGGGACAGGACGCGCTCATAATAAAGCGGGACCTCCCCGCGCAGAAAAAGTATGGGGTTCAGCTTGAGGGCACTTCGGACCAATTTGACCGTGTCCACAGGACCGGTGGGACCATCCCTTTGCATAAGGACCATCACCTTCCCTTTCCCTTGGGCTGAAACCGTTCCTATGGCGAGCATGTAAAGGACCGGGAGCATAATATATTTTGAGGAGCACATGCAGTGCTTTACGTGTAGCACATGAAAATGGTTCCGTATTTATTGTGGCAGGCGGCTTCACGCCTCCTTTGCCCCACCCCGGCGCTTGGCGTTGCGAGAACCTCACGGATCTGCCGATCGCCCACCGCTTCGATCCGTCACAGCGGGCCTGACCGGCAGTCCCGGTCAAGTGCCGTCACTGCGGGCTTGACCCGCAGTCCCGGCTAGCCCCCCACCCCGGCACTTGGGAAATCCCGAGCGCCGGAGTGGGTTGTCTGCCTTCACAAACCGATCGTCTGCTTTCACGATCGGCATGTTGGCCTTCCCCGCGCAGACATCCGCCTTCTTTCCAGCCACCTCGGGATCTGCGGACATGGCAGCGGACCGCCATGCAGAGGCGGCTGGTCCCTCATAGTTCCATGAAGGGGCCTCGGTTACCAACGAGCGTCGATCAAGGACTATTTTCGCGCCTTCGTTCAGGGTGCGTCCGCTGCTCGCAACGGGCGTTCCTTCCAGCCTCATAGTTCAACGGATAGAATAGGAGTTTCCTAAACTCTAGATCCAGGTTCGATTCCTGGTGAGGCTACTTTTTTGAAACCGGAAAGCTGAAACGGGAGCTCATGAAGCTCTTCACATACTACACGGTACTTGACGCGTTGCACCGGCAACTAGCGCATTATGCGTACCACGTTGGCCAGGTCATTGTGCTGGCCCGCGCCTTCAGCGGTGCGGAATGGGTCTCGCTCTCCATCCCCCGGTGTGGGTCGCGTAGCTTCAATGCGGAGCGGGGACTCTGATCCTCCGAGATCGGTTCCTTCGTCGTCTAACAGGGGCGTGTGTGAAACTGCGGCCTGTGCTCGGAACACGGGTGGAGCACCAACCTACCTTCGGCGCAACCCGCAACGTGCCCATGCCCGATCTTCGTCCTGTCGTTACGGCCCTGCTGCTCATCGTCGCCGGACGCCTCTTGGCACAGCCTGCCAACAGCGAGTGTTCCGGCGCGGTGGACCTGTGCGCGCAGCAGGCCATGGCCGGCACCAATACCGGGGCCAATAGCACCATCCCGACCTTCTGCCAGCCCGGCGGTAGCCCGGTGTGGTACAGTTTTACCACCAACAGTGTGGGCGGTGCCGTCTCCGTCACCGTGGACGGCATCGATTGCAACGTTGTGGCGGGCTATGACAACGAGCTGAGCGCGGTGATACTGAGCGGCGACGGTAGCTGCACACCGGCCAGTTTCCAAGCGGTCCCGCCCTGCGCATTCGATTCGGTGGCCTTCACAATGACCACTTCGCTGGCACTCCAACCCCTCACGCAGTATTGGGTGGTGGTGAGCGGCATGCGGAACAACGGTGCGATGTTCGCCTCCCAGTGCGACTTCAACGTTTCGGTGAGCGGGCCCGGCGCCGATATCGTCAACGTGGATTTCGATGCCGGGCCGAATGTCTCCATCGCGGCAGGTGCCAGCACGCAGCTCAATGCCACGGGCGGCACCACGTATGAATGGAGCCCCACCTCCGGACTGAGCGGCAACACCGTGGCCAACCCCGTGGCACAGCCGAGCGAGACGACCATCTACACCGTGACCACCGTGATCGACGGTTGCACCTACGAGGATGTCGTTACCGTCGATGTGAAGCGGCTCGTCGATCCGGTGAACACCTTCACCCCGAACGGCGACGGCATCAATGATACGTGGACCATACTTGGTATCCGCGACTATCCCCAAGCCGACGTGAGCGTTTATGACCGCTGGGGCCAGCGCGTCTACCACAGCGTCGGCTACCGCGAGCCCTTTGACGGGGCGGGGCTGCCCACGGCCACCTATTACTGGCATATTCAGGTCAATGACATCAGGGGCAAGTCCGACCCTTACACCGGTTACGTCACCATCGTTCGCTGATGCGCATCCTCGTCCCCCTTCTCCTGCTTGCCTG
Source organism: uncultured Flavobacteriales bacterium (assembly GCA_963706125.1). GTDB lineage: Bacteria > Bacteroidota > Bacteroidia > Flavobacteriales_F > PHOS-HE28 > PHOS-HE28. The sequence goes on along the minus strand of CAVPLQ010000002.1, from coordinate 259,078 downwards.
CACCCCGGCATGGGCACAGCAGACGGCGCAGTACACGCAGAACGTGTTCAACATGTTCGCCATCAACCCCGCCGTGGCCGGCAGCAAGGACTGCATCGATGTGCGCTTGGGCTATCGCCAGCAATGGGTGGGCTTTCCCGGTGCGCCCGTCACGGGATGGGCCACGGTGGCCGGTACCATCAAGTCCAAGCGACGGTCCTTCCACGCCAATCGCCATGGTATCGGGACCTTCGTGGAGGCCGACCATACGGGGCCGCTCGGGTACACCTCCTTCCAGTTGGCATACGCCTACCACATCCAGATGAAGCAGGACTTCTACATGTCCTTGGGCTTTTTCGCCGGCCTGAGGCAGGAGAAGTTGTCCTTGGGCGATGTGTTCGCTGATGATAACAGCGATCCCGCACTGGCGAATAACGGCAGCGTGTTCGTCTATCCGGACGTCACGCCGGGGATCTGGTTATATGGCAAGTCCACTTGGGCCGGGCTCTCCGTCCAGCAGGCATTAGGCAACAAAGTGAAGGGGATCGGTGTGGAAACGCGGCTCACGCGGAATTACATCGCGAGCCTTGGCCATCGCTTTCGGCTGAACAAGAACTTCAGCGCGGTCCCCAGCGGCCTGTTCAAGCTCTCGCCCGGTTCGCCCTTGGCGATGGACATCAATGTGATGATGGAATACCGCCGTAAAGTGGGTCTGGGGGTCACCTACAGGAACCAGGACGCCGTGGCCTTCATGATCAAGTTGCCCTTCCTGAAATTCTTCACGCTCGGGTACAGCTATGACATCACCACGAGCAGGTTGCGCGTGGGCGGTGCGAACACCCACGAGCTCATCCTCGGGATCTATCCCTGTGCGCCCATGGACCCAAGCAAAGCGATCGTACGATGCCCCATCTTCGAATGAGCAACCCCCGGCGATCTTTGACGCCCGCCTTGTTCGCACTGCTGTGCGGCATCCTCTTCTCCGGCACCACATGGGCGCAACAAGAGCGGCACTGGGTGGGCGGAAGCGGCAAGTGGAACGACCGTGCGCACTGGTCTCTTACGGCCAACGGCCAAGGTGGGGAGAACGTGCCGCGTGGCAATGATGAAGTAGTGATCGCGCCGGTGACCGGGGAGACCACGGTGTTGATGGACAAGGACGCCGATGTGCGCAGTTTGTTGGTGGACGGTACGCGGGGCGGCGTCGTCCTGCAAGGCGGAAATGACCGGATGCGCGTGGGAGGGGATCTCGTCCTGCGCGGCAGCGTGACATGGGCAAGTACGGCCACCGTGGAATTATCGGCGGAAAGGGATGTGGCGCAGCTAGACCTGCACGGCATTCCCTTGGGCGGCGACCTGCGCTTCACTGGCGGTGGCACGTGGTCCATGCGGAGCGACCTGGTCCTCGGCGATCGTGCCGATCTGGAGTTGCGGTCGGGGACGCTGGTGACGAACGGTAATATGCTGAAGTCGGGCAAGCTGAATATCGCCGACAGGGGTGCGAAGCTGATGGCCGGCAGTTCCGTGGTATTGCTCGCTCAGGAGTTCAGCCGGGGCAGCGGGCGGGATGCCGTGGCCCCGGGCAGTTCCAGGTTGTTGGTCGGTGGAGGCCCCGTGGAATGGAACGCGGGTTCCGGACAGCAGGATGATCTGCGTGCCGTGAACGTATGCGCCACCGGCGTGGGCCAGACCCCCTTCACCATCGATGCCCAGCTGCTCAGTAACTACAACGGATTCGGTGTGAGCTGCCATGGCGTGTGCAACGGTTCCGTGCGGGTCACGGTGACGGGCGGCATTGGCCCGTTCATCTACAGTTGGATCGGAGGGCCTGCGACGGCCACATGGAACAATGTCTGTCCAGGCAATCAGATCGTCATCGTAACGGACCAAGGGCAGGGCGTGAGCTGTGCGACCACCGTGCAGGTCACCGATCCCGCGTTGTTGAGCGTGATCTTCGCAGCGACCCAACCCCCCACCTGTGCCGGTGTCTGCAACGGGTCTTCCTCCGCATTCGCAGTAGGTGGCGTGCCGGGGTACGATTATTCATGGAACAATGGTGCCGGGACCGGGGCGAGCTTCAACCAGCTGTGCCCGGGAAACAACACGTTGCATGTCACGGACGCCAATGGCTGCGCCTTCGACACCACCTTCAATTTCCCCATTCAGCCCATCCAGCCGAACCTGACCACCACGGACGTGAATTGTGCTAACGCTTGCGACGGTACTGCACAGGTGGCCCCGGTGGGTGGCACGGGCAGCTTCACGTATGATTGGAACCCTGGAACACCAGCGGGCGATGGCAGCTCCGCAGTGACCGGCCTTTGCGCAGGTGATTATACGGTCACGATCAGCGATGCGAACGGTTGCGACACCACGCTGCTGTTCACCATCGACCAACCACCGCCGATCGTGCCCAACGCCACCCATGTGGACGCCACCTGCGGCAATGCTTGCGACGGCACCGCGACCGTCGCACCGACGGGGAGTGCGGGCTCGTTCGGGTACAGTTGGTCGCCGGAGCCGGGCGGAGGGCAGAACAGCGCCACGGCCACGGGACTTTGTGAGGGTGTGTACGAGGTGACCATCGTGGACATCGGTACGGGCTGTGACACCGTGGTGGCGATCACCATCGATGCACCACCGGCCATCGTGCCCAACCCCTCCAGCACCGATGCTACCTGCGCCAACAGTTGCGACGGCACGGCCACCGTGGCCCCGGCGGGAGGGACACCGACGTACGATTACCTCTGGACGCCGGAACCACCGGCAGGCCAGAACACGGCGATGGCCTCCCAGCTCTGCCCCGGTAACTGGAGCGTCACCATCACCGATGATGCCGGTTGTGATACCACGGTACAATTCACCATCGCATCGCCACCTCCCATCGTTCCCAACGCATCGCAGACGGATGTGAGCTGCGCCGGTGCGTGCGACGGTACCGCCACCGCCCCGGCCACGGGCGGTACCGGGGTGCTCGCCTACGACTGGCAGCCGGGCAGCCCCGCAGGTGATGGAACCGCCTCAGCGACCGGCCTGTGCGCCGGGGATTGGAGCGTGATCATCACGGATGACAATGGTTGCGATACCACCGTGCAATTCACCATAACGGAGCCATTGCCCTTGACGGCGACCGCGAGCCAAACGAACGTCACCTGCGGAACCACTTGCGACGGGACCGCCACGGTGGTGGTGGCCGGTGGCACGCCGGACTATACCTATGTATGGACGCCCGCGCCACCACAAGGGCAGGGCAGCCCCGCGGCCTCCCAGCTCTGTGCGGGCGCATGGAGCGTTACGATCACGGATGCCCATGGATGTGAGCTGGTGCAGAATTTCACCATTCTGCCAGCGGTCTCCATCGTGGCCACCGTCCAGACCACACCGATCAGTTGCGCGAACGTTTGTGACGGCACCGCGACGGGCGTGGTATCCGGAGGTGCCCCACCGTACACCTATCTGTGGGCGCCGGAACCTGTCGGTGGACAGGGCAGCTTGAACGCGACCGGTCTTTGCGAAGGCCCCGGAACATTCACCGTTACGGACTCCTTGGGCTGTGATACCACGATCGCGTTCTCCATCACGGCACCGCCGCCCATCCAAGTGGCATCCACAGTGACCGACGCGAGCTGCTCCGGCGATTGCGACGGCTCCATCGTGCTGGTCGCCACCGGAGGAACGGGACCGTTCAGCTATGTGTGGGCACCGCCATCGGCCGGCACGGGGGCTTCAGCCGTGGATCTATGCCCCGGTGAATACCAAGTGGTCGTTTCCAGCGGAGGATGCGACACCACGCTCCACTTCACCATCTCACAGCCGCCCGCCATTGATGTGAGCCTGGCTTTCACACCTGCGAACTGTGCGAACACCTGCGATGGCACCGCCACTTTGACCGGCGACCTCACCGGCTTGACCTTCAATTGGGTGCCCGAGCCTGGAACAGGACAAGGCACAGCGAACGTCACCGGCCTTTGCCCCGGGCCGAACACCGTGACCATCTCCAATGCGGCCGGATGTGATACGCTGATCGCCTTCACCATCGATGCGCCATCGCCGATCGTGCCGGACCTGCAGGTCTTGGATGCCTCGTGCGGCACAGCTTGTGACGGCAGCGCGGTGCTGAACGTTTCCGGAGGCACTCCGGGCTACACCTACTTCTGGGTCCCGGACCCCGGCACAGGCCAAGGCACTTCCACCGCAAGTGAGCTCTGCCCCGGTGACTACGCGGTCACCATCACCGACGCGGCAGGCTGCGACACCACGGTGCAGTTCACCATTTCAAGGCCTTCGGGGATCGTGGCCTCGGGAACGGTGACGCCTGCCAGTTGTGCGAACACCTGCGACGGAGCGATCGACGTGACGGCCACCGGCGGGGTGGAACCCTATATCTGGACATGGCTGCCTGAGCCCGGTACCGGCCAAGGCACTGGATCGGTCGACGGCCTATGCCCCGGCATTTGGACGGTGACCATCGGCGATCAGGCCGGCTGTGATACCACGTTGGTCTTCACGGTGGGATCGCCCGATGCGATCGACCCGCACGGCGTGTTCACCAATGAAAGTTGCAACGGTCCTTGCGATGGTACCGCCACCGTTTCGCCCACCGGCGGGAACGGAACGTTCACCTACACTTGGTCGCCAGCGCCACCGGTGGGTGCGGGCACGAACTCGGTCAGCGGTCTTTGCGCCGGCGATTGGTGCGTGACGGTGACCGACGGTGCGGGCTGTGACACCACGTGGTGCTTTACTATACTGCCCAATTCACCCATCGTAGTAAGCGTGACCACCGTGGACGGGCTTTGCTGGAATGAATGCACCGGCGAGGCCACGGTGACGGCCTCCGGAGGTGCCGGGGTCTTCGGCTATCAATGGACGCCGGAACCGGCCACTGGGCAAGGCACGGACCATGTCACTGGACTGTGCCAAGGTCCCGCCTCCGTTACCGTAACGGACCAAGCGGGTTGCGACACCACGATCACATTCAACATCCTCGCGCCCCCGCCCATCCAGCCCAACCTGACCTTGCGAGCTGAAAACTGCGCCGGGACCTGCACCGGTGAGGCCGACGCAGCCCCCACCGGGGGAAGCGGAACGTTCGGCTATGTGTGGGTGCCGGACCCGGGCACCGGGCAAGGCACCAACGCCGTTACGGGGCTGTGCGTCGGCGTGAATTATACCGTCACCATCACCGACGGGAACGGCTGTGACACCACGGTGGCGTTCACGGTGCAGGCGTTTGTGCCGATCGAGCCCGTGCTCAGCCTTTCACCTGCGACTTGCTCGAACACATGCGATGGCTCGGCCACGGTAATGGCCACCACCGGCGGTGCCTTGCCTTACACGTATTTCTGGATCCCCGAGCCTGCAAACGGACAGGGCGACACTCTGGCCACGGGACTCTGCTCGGGGAATTACCAAGTGATCGTGAGCGATGCCGACGGATGTGACACCACTTTGAACTTCACCATCACCGCCCCGGCACCGATCGATCCCAACGCCTCGGTCACGCCCATCGATTGTGGCGGGGAATGCACCGGGGCCATCGACCTCGACACACAGGGCGGTACCGGCGGATCCACCTACACATGGACGCCGGAGCCACCACAAGGACAGGGGACCGCACACGTGGGCCAACTCTGCGCCGGTGATTGGACCGTGGCGATCGCGGATGCCAATGGTTGCGACACTACGGTCACCTTCACCCTTACCGAACCCTTGCCGATCGTTGCGAGTGCTGATGTGACCCCCAGCCATTGCGGCGTCTGTGACGGTGCTGTGCAACTGCATGTATCCGGCGGGAACGCGCCGTACTCCTTCTTCTGGGGACCGCCGCTGAACATCACCACCACAGACAGCCTCCGGATCGACCTGTGCGGTGGTGTCTACCCGGTCGTGATCACGGATGCTTCCGGATGTTCCGTGCAACTGGTGGTTGCCGTGGCCGATGATGACGGCGAGGTGCTCACCATGACCGATGGGGTCACGAGCTGCCCGAACGTCTGCGACGGAACGGTCTCCGTGGCCTACAACTGCAGTGTCGCACCTTGCGAACTGAACTGGCTGGACCTGCAAGGGAATGACCTGGGCCAGAGCGGCACGATCACCGGGCTATGCGCAGGCAGCTACCTTGCGATCGTGACCAACGGCAACGGTTGTATCAGCATCGATACGGCTTTTGTCACCGAACCGGCACCGCTGACGGCCAACATCAGCAGCACCCCGGCCAGTTGCGCCAACCTGTGCGACGGAACGGCCACCATCGGCGTTGTCGGTGGTGTGGGACCCTTCGATTATGCCTGGAGCCCGCTGCCCGGGGGAGGCCCGAATGCGCCCCATGTCACGGGATTATGCCCGGGCAGCTACGACATTTTCGTGCATGACCAAGGCGGCTGCGATGCCACCTTCAGCGTGCTCATCACCGCTCCGTCTCCCATTACCTTGGATGCGACCGTGACCGATATCTCATGCCCCGGCCAGTGCGACGGGGCCATCACTGTGGATGCGCAAGGCGGCACCGGCGCGCTCGGCTACACGTGGTCTCCGGCTCCTCCCTTCGGGCAGGGAACGGGCACGGCCAGCGGGCTTTGTCCGGGAACATGGTCCGTGACCGTGGCCGATGCCAACGGCTGCGATACCATTCTCAGCTTCACCCTGACCGATCCCCAGCCGTTGACGCTGTCCGGGTCTAGTACGGAGAGCAATTGCACGGTCTGTGATGGCACGGCCACGATGATGGTGACCGGCGGTTCCGGCACGTTCGACATTCAATGGACCCAAGGCGGTGCGGCGATCGGTTCCGGACAAACGTTGACGGACCTGTGCGCCGGTATCTATGTGGCCACCGTGACGGATGCGCATGGCTGCTCCGCGATGCAGACCGTGGTGGTGCCCGATGCCAACGGGGAAACGATCACCGCGATCGACGGGCAGACCCTGTGCGCCAATTCCTGTGACGGTGAGGTGAGCGTGTCCTACAACTGTTCCGATGCCGCATGCACCGTTACCTGGCTCGACATGTCCGGTAACCAGTTGGCCCAAGGTCAGGACACGTTGTCCGGCTTGTGCTCGGGGGCCTACCTCGTGCAAGTGCTGAACGGCAGCGGATGCACGACCATCGACACGGCTTATGTGGTGCCTTCCCAAGTGATCATACCCAACCTTTCCACCACGCCCGTGAGCTGCCATGACCTCTGTGATGGAACGGCCACGGTGGGGCCCACTGGCGGGAACGCACCTTATACCTACACGTGGAACCCGCCGCCGCCCGGTGGGCAGAACACGCCCCACGCCACCGGTCTCTGCCCTGGCGTATATACTGTGACCATCGCGGATTCCACCGGATGCGATACCGTGGTGAGCCTATTGATCACCGCGCCGCAGCCATTGACGGTCAATGCCCAAATGACGCAAGTCTCCTGCAACGGGGCCTGCGACGGTAGCATCGTGCTTTCCCCTTCCGGCGGGAACGGCTTCTACTCCTACGTATGGTCCCCAATGCCTCCGAACGGTCCCGGAAGCAATGGCGCGTTCGATCTCTGCCCGGGTGATTGGTCGGTGACGGTGGCGGACCTCAACGGCTGCGATACCACCCTCACCTTCACCATCACCGAGCCTGCTCCGCTCACGGCGGTCGCGAGTTCGACCTTGAGCACATGTAGCATCTGCAACGGAACGGCATCGGTGATCCCCGCAGGCGGAACAGCCCCTTATGTGATCACATGGCTGCAAAGCGGAGCGCCCATCGGCACGGACAGCACCATCACCGACTTGTGCGCGGGATTGTATTTGGTGCGCGTGGTGGATGCCCACGGATGCATGGTGGAAACGCCCGTGCCCGTGAGCGATGTGGGCGGGGAGGTGGTGACCACTACCGACTTCAACCTCACCTGCCCGGACTATTGCGACGGCGAGGTAACGGCGACCTTTGATTGCACCGAGCCGAACTGCAGCATCGCTTGGTTCAATGCCGGAGGGACCGATCTGAACGAGCCGGGCAACACGCTTTCCGATCTCTGCGCGGGAACGTATTTCGTGCAGGTGACGAATGGCTTGGGATGCACCACCATCGACACCGCGAACGTGATCGCGCCGGACCCCATCGTGGCCAATCTCAGCACCACGCCGGTGACCTGCGCAGGCGACTGCGACGGCACGGCCACGGTCGGTCCCACGGGCGGGGCCGGTGGCTATGAGTACGATTGGGTGTTGGGCTCGGGCACAGCGCAAGGCACCCCGCATGTGGTCGACCTGTGCGCAGGCACGTATTCCGTGACGATCACCGATCTGGCGGGATGCTCGATCACCCAGGACGTGCTGATCCTTTCGCCTCAGCCGATCACCGCCACGGCCGTGGTGGTGCCCATTACCTGCAACGGTGCGTGCGACGGCAGCATCACCGTGATGGGCCAAGGCGGCACTGGCACCTTGACCTATCAATGGTCGCCGGAGCCGGATATGGGGCAGGGCACCAACACAGTGACCGGCCTCTGTGCGGACGCGTGGAGCGTGACCTTCACCGACACGCACGGTTGCGATACCACCTTCACGCTCACGCTCACCGATCCGCCGGTCCTCACGGTGGACCTGACGCACACGGACAACGTCTGCTTTAACGATTGCGTGGCCACGGCCCATGTGGATGTCGCCGGGGGCGTGTCACCTTATTCGATCACTTGGACGGGTCCCGATGGTGGTGTGCTCGATCAGGACGTGCAGGATGTGTTCGGGCTCTGTGGGGGCGATCACATCGTGACGGTCATGGACGCGCACGGCTGTTCGGTGACGACACCGTTCACCGTGGCGACAGGTGCGCCGATCGAAGCGAACCTCACCTTCCTTGGCGAAAGCTGCAACGGCCCCTGCGATGGTAGCGCGGCGGTGGCGCCCACCGGTGGAACAGGGTCCGGGTACGCCTACAATTGGCAGCCGGGCAACCCGACCGGCCAAGGCACCGAGCAGGTGAGCGGGTTATGCCCCGGGAATTGGACGGTGACGATCTCCGACGGCGCGGGATGCGATACCACGTACGCCTTCACCATCGCCCCGTTCATGCCGATCACGCCCGTGGCCACGGTGCAGCAAGTGTTCTGCAACGGCGCATGCGATGGCAGCATCGACCTGGCCGTTTCAGGTGGCGTGGGCAACCTCACCTATGCCTGGACCCCCGAACCCGGCACCGGGCAAGGCACGGCCTCGGTAAGTCAACTGTGCCCGGACAACTGGTCCGTTACCATCACGGATGCCGTGGGCTGCGATACCACCGTCAGCTATAGCATCACGCAGCCGCCGGCGTTGACCTTGTTCACGGACACCGTTATATCGGCAAGCTGCAATACGGCGAGCGATGGTGCGATCTCCATTTCGATCACTGGCGGTGTTCCGGGCTACACGGTCGAATGGTTCGGCCCCGATGGGTTCACTTTCAGCGATGAGGACCTCAATGCGGTGCTGCCCGGGACCTATGAGGTGACGGTGACGGACCTCAACGATTGCCAGATCACCAGCACCATCGTGGTCGGAGCGCTGAACTCGGTAGTGGCCGATGCCGGGCCGGACCGCGTGGAATGCTCGGATGTGCTGATCATATTGGACGCTTCCGCCAGCCAGGGTGCAAGCACCTACGAATGGTCCGACGCCCAAGGAAGGACCATTGGAACGGACCCGGTCATTGACCTTGGAGCGCTTTCCGACGGCACGTACACATTCGTACTTAACGTCGCGGACGGAGTCTGTTCTGATGCCGATACGGTAGTGATCACGGTGCTGCCCACGCCGATCGCTGATGCGGGCGACGACCGGGTCATCTATGTGCAAGGCACCACGGAGTTGGGCGGATCGCCTTCCGGACCTCCGGGAAGCACGTTCGCGTGGCAACCGGACACCTTGTTGGACCATCCCGACATGCCGAACCCCACTGCCACGGTCAGCAGCACCACATGGTTCATCCTCACCGTTGTGGGTCCGGACGGCTGTGTCAGCCTCGACTCGGTGCTGGTGACGGTCGTTCCCGAAGTGAAGGTCCCCAGCGGCTTTACGCCCAACGGCGATGGGCACAACGACACCTGGGTGCTGGACTTCGCCATGCTGTTCCCGGACCTCGATGTCCAAGTGTTCAGCCGATGGGGCGAACCTCTGTTCCGAAGCGTGGGCTATGCCGTGCCGTGGGACGGCAAGTACGATGGGAAGACCGTTCCGATGGGCACGTACTACTACGTGATCGAACTGCACGACCCGCGCTTCCCGGATGCGCTCACCGGACCGCTCACTGTGATCCGATAACCCATGGACACCATGCGACACCTCCTCCTTCTCCTGATCGCCGGATCGTCCCTGCAGGCCTTGCGGGCACAGCAGTTACCGCAGTTCAGCCAGTACAACAGCCAAGATTATCTGTACGACCCCGCTGTGGCAGGCAGCCGGCCTTGGTTCGAGATCCGAAGCGCTCACCGCAACCAATGGGTGGGCATTCAGGACGCCCCGCGCACCTTCGTCCTCAGCGCAACCACGCCCTTGGGCAGCAACATGGGACTGGGCGGCTATGTCTTCACGGACAACGTAGGGCCATCACGGCGCACCGGCATGCAGATCAGCTATGCCTATCACCTGAAGATCAATGACAAGATCAAGCTCGGCATGGGCCTTTCCTTCGGCATGCTCCAGTACTTGATCGATGGCTCGAAGATCCAGTTCCACGATGCCGACGAACCTTTAATGGACGATCAATTGCGCGGTTCACTGATGCCCGACGCCACCTTCGGTGTATACCTGCACCATGAAAAATGGTGGTTCGGGGCGACCGCGCCGCAATTGCTGAGGAACCAAGTGTGGTTCTACGATGAAAATGACCAAAGCCTGAGCCAGTTGGCGGCCCATTATTATGCCATGGGCGGCTATCGCATCCCGATCGGTGAGGACCTGAAGCTGGAGCCGTCCTTTCTGCTGAAATACGTGGACCCGGTCCCGCCGAAGATCGACCTCACCGCCACCTTGAGGTACCGGGACATGGTCTGGATCGGCGCCACATACAGGACCGAGGACGCCATCAGCCTCATGGTCGGATATTGGTTGAAGAAAACATTCCAATTCGGCTACAGCTATGACCTGACCACTACAGGACTTCGGAATTACACTTCAGGCACGCATGAGGTCATGCTCGCGGTGACATTTGGGAAGGAACCACCAGCGCCGAATGCCGAAAAAGCCTTGGCTCCCACGCCCTAAGTCTCCAAAGCGGGATAGGTCCGGTTAATCGTGCGATACGTCGAGCAGGGAAGTGACTTGGTCGGCATTAGTGGGTGTCACCGCTTGCGTATGGCCCGTGATCGTTGCGGTTTCTCTATCTTGCGGCACCATAAAGTGCCCGGAAAACCTCCGGTCGCCGGGTATGCGATGACCGCGAACAGGCCTCTTCTGAATCTCTTGCCAGTGCTGTTTTCGCTGGCCATGGCTATGCACATCCCGGCATGCGCCGAGGTTCGGACCTTGAACGGAATTTCCACCGTGGAAATCCTTGGGGCGGCGGACCCCGGGACCAATGGCAGCGCTACCCTGTGCAGTAACGGCGCCGCGGTCCAGTTGATCGACAGCTTGAACGGGACACCCGATGCGGGTGGTACATGGAGCGGGCCAGCGGCCCATCCCGGGACTTTCGATCCAGCAACGGACACACCCGGGGTCTTCACCTACACTGTCGGACTTTCAAGTGCGACCGTTACAGTTACGGTCCATGCCCTTCCTTCAGCGGGAACGCCGGGCACGCTCACCACATGCATCAATGGTCCCCCGGTCGATCTGTTCACCCGTCTTGGCGATTCGCCGCAACCGGGAGGGTCTTGGAAGTTCTTGGGAAATCCGGTCAGCAACACGTTCACTCCGGGTACTTCGCCACCGGGCACGTATACCTATACGGTGACGGGCACACCCCCCTGCCCGAACGCCTCCGCGAACGTGGTGGTAACGGTAAACTCGCTGCCCAATGCCGGTACTTCCGGCACCTTGAACACCTGTAGCAATGGCCCGGCGGTCGACCTCTTCACCCGCCTCAATGGATCCCCTGACGGCGGCGGTGCTTGGACCTTGTCGGGAAACCCGGTCAGCAACATCTTCACACCGGGAACTTCCGTTGCGGGCACGTACGTGTACACGGTGAACGGCGCACCTCCCTGCCCCAATGCCTCCGCGAACGTGGTGGTTACGGTGGTGACGGCACCCAATGCAGGCACCAGCCGCAGCATCACGGTGTGCAGCGATGATGCCCCGTTCAGCATGCGTTCCCAATTGGGGGGCACGCCAGCCCCGGGAGGTACCTGGTCACCCGGTGGTAGCGACACGTTCACTCCCGGCACCTCGGCACCGGGGCCGTACACCTATACGGTGACCGGCACCGGACCCTGTTCCGATGCCAGCGCCGCGCTCACGATCACGGTGCGCACCGCGCCCAATGCGGGTTCGGACCGATCGGTCACCGTGTGTAGCGACGGAGCTGTTTTCAACCTGATCGATTCATTGGGCGGAACGCCTGATGTCGGTGGCACATGGAGCGGTCCTGATGGTGCCCACTCCGGCCAGTTCCAGCCAAGCACCGATCCGGGCGGAGCTTACGCCTACCACGTTGCCGGGCAAGCGCCATGTGACCCTGCGGTCGCCACCGTTAACGTTACCGTGCGCACTGCGCCCAATGCCGGCACCAGTGTGAGCGTGGTGAAATGCTCCAATGACGCCTCCTTTTTACTCCGTTCACAGCTTGGGGGAACACCAGCAACCACGGGAACTTGGAAAGGCCCGGACAACCTGCCATTCCCGTCCGGTAATTTTGTTCCGGGCACCACCCCGCCAGGCACGTACACCTATACGGTCACAGGCCTGTCACCATGCTTACCGGCCACGTCCACGGTGAACGTATCGGTGATACAGGCGCCGAATGCTGGGCTCGACAGCACGTTCAGCGTATGCAGCAGCGAAGGCACATTCGCGTTGTTCCCCCGGTTGAAGGGCAACCCCGACGTGGGCGGCACTTGGACGGGTCCGGGGGGAAGCCCGGTGCCTTCCGGCACGTTCAATCCCGCTACGAGCCCGTCCGGTGATTACACCTACCGCGTGACGGGCACCTCGCCATGTGTGGACGCCACCGCGAAGGTCACCGTTACTGTGGTCCCTGCTGCGAATGCTGGAAGCAACGGCTCCGTGACCTTGTGCAGCACCAGCCCTAACGACAATCTCTTCACCCACTTGGGCGGAACGCCGAACACGGGCGGATCGTGGACGAAGCCCACACCGCCGGGCGGGGTATTGGCCGGTGGCAACTACCAGCCCTCGAACGCGGCACATCCGGCCGGAACGTACACCTATACCGTTACCGGGACCACACCTTGCCCCAATGTGAGCGCCACTGTCCAAGTCGTGGAGAACCAGGCACCCAACGCGGGTGTGGATGCGACCACTCCGCAGTGCAGCACCAATCCGCCTTTCAACATGGCCACGATCCTCGGCGGTCCGCCTGATCCGGGGGGAACATGGAGAAACGCGGCCAATGCGACCGTGCCTGCGACGTTCACGCCGGGCGTCACGCCTCCAGGGGTTTACCGCTACGTGGTGACCGGCCTAACGCCTTGCCCGAACGATACCAGCAAGGTGACGGTGAACGTGGCCACTGCACCTAAAGCCGGGACCAATGGTGCAACGGTGGTGTGCAGCGATGATGCTCCCGTGGACCTGTTCGCCTTGCTCGGCGGCAACCCGGACGCAGGAGGCACGTGGAAAGACCCGAACAACCAGAACAATAATGGCGCCTATGTTCCCGGCCCCGGTGCGGTGCAAGGTGGCTACACCTACACCGTGACAGGCATCAGCCCATGTGCCAATGCCTCCGCCGTGGTGACCGTGACCCAGCACCGCAGGCCTGTCGCCGGCACGGACGCCCCCTTGCCGTTGTGCAGCACTGATGACCCGGTCAACATCTTCAATAGCTTGGGCGGCACCCCTGATGCCGGTGGTATGTGGACCGGACCGGGCGGTACGTCCAGCAATGGCGTGTTCATCCCCTCCGCCGCAGGCACGTTCGCGTACACATACAAAGTGACGGGCACGGCGCCCTGCGGTCCCGATAGCGCGACGGTCACGGTGACCGTGACCCAGGCTCCCAATGCCGGGACCAACGGCACGTTGACCATCTGTTCCGGCCAGAACACAGTGGACCTATTCGATGGACTTGGCGGAACGCCGGACATGAACGGCACATGGAGCGAGGTCACCGTAACGGGCCGGCTCAGCACCCACTTCTTCAATCCGGGAACACCCACGCAACTCCCTCCGGGGAATTATGATTTCAGATATATCGTTCCAGCGAGCGGGCTTTGCATGGCGGATACCGCAACGGTGCGCGTGACCATCGTTCCCTTGCTGGATGCCGGTAACAATGGCACGAAGAACGTGTGCAACACCGAGACCCAGGTGAACCTCTTCACCGGTCTGGGGGGATCGCCGCAACCCGGTGGTGTGTGGGTGGACCTGGACGCCACGGGCCAGGTTACCGGGCAGTACTTCAATGCGAACGGACAAGGTGTCGGCGCTTATCATTTCAGGTACAGGCTTACGGGTGCATTGGGATGCAATTCGGATTCAGCCACGGTCACGGTGAACGTGATCGCCGGCCCGAATGCTGGCCATGAAGGGTTTGTGACCTTCTGTTCGGACGGGTCGTCGGCAGGCCTATTCTCCTATATCAGTCCGGCTGATGGGGGCGGGACGTGGCGTAAACCAGCACCGGGCAATGAGGTCTTCGGTGGCACCTATGTGCCCAGCACCTTCGATCCCGGCGACTACACCTATACCGTGAGCGGTACTGCTCCATGCAGCGCGGCCGTGGCCGTGGTACACGTGAGCGAGACCCCTACTCCCAACGCAGGCAACTCCGCCGTGACCACCGTGTGTGAAAACGGCCCTTCTTTCAATATGACCGGATTATTGGGAGGCACGCCGGACCTTAACGGAACTTGGGTGGACCCGGACGGGATGGGCCATACCAATATTTTCGTGCCGGGTCTGGATCTCCCCGGGGTCTATCTGTATACCGTGGCGGGCACTTCCCCCTGTGGGGACAAGACGCGGTCGCTTACCGTGAATGTCAATACGGTACCCAATGCCGGTGGTGCCAACGCCATCACGGTCTGCGGTAATGCAACGGGTTTTCCGCTCTTTGGCCTGTTGACCGGCGCTTCAACGGGAGGAACTTGGTTCGATCCGGGCATGGTGGTATTCCCAAGCGGTTATTACACGCCCGGACTGAGCCAACCGGGGACCTACACCTATCGCGTCACGGGGGTTCTTCCATGTGGTGTGGCCGAGGGTACGGTCACTGTTTTCGAGACCGATCCGCCCGAAGCCGGGCGCGATACCAGTTTGGCTTTCTGCTTGGACGGTGCGGCCATGCAATTGGTGAACCTGCTCGGTGGACCGCATGACCAGACCGGTACATGGACGGGACCGGCACCTTCACAAGCCTATTTTAGCGGCACTTTCCAACCCGGCATCAACAGTCCCGGCGTGTACACCTACCATGTGAGCGGCGAGCCGCCTTGTGCCGATGATAGCAGCAAGGTGACCGTGTCGGTGATCACGCCACCGGACCCGGGCACAAGCAGGACCATCTATGTCTGCCAATCGAACATCCCGATCGTGATGGTGGACAGCCTCGGCGGCAGTCCTGACCAGAACGGTTCGTGGGTAACGCTACCTGGGCAGGCCCCGCACAACCCGGTCTTCATCCCGAACACACCCGGAACGTTCAGTTTCAGGTACATCGTACCAGGTGCGCCCAACTCGCCTTGCGGGCCGCGGCATTCCGCCCTCACTTTCATTGTGACGGCGGCCCCCATAGCCGGCGGTGACGGGAATTTGATCCTCTGTTCCACAAGCGGGATCACTCCGATGTTCCCCTCCTTGACCGGCAATCCGGAGCCCGGTGGGACATGGATGTACAATGGCCTCAGCCATGGGAGCAATTTCAACCCGAACCCGAACGGGGATCTTGCCGGAACCTATACGTACACGGTCACCGGAGGTGGAGGCACAGGCTGTGCCAATGCCACGGCGAACGTCACCGTGGCGGTGAACCAAGCTCCGAACGCGGGCAGCAACAAGGTCACGTTTATTTGTGCGCCGCCGAATACGATCTTTGTGCTTAGCGGTGCACTGAACGGAAACCCGGACCCCGGGGGGACGTGGACCTTGAACGGTATCACTGAAAGCGAGATCTATCAAGCGGATTATTACGGGCCCGGGGTGCATGTGTTCACATACACCGTTCAGGGCCAGTCCCCGTGTGCCACGGCCACCGCGCAAGCCACCATCATTCAGAACAAGAAACCCAGTGCCGGTATTTCAACCTCGGTGAACGTATGCTCCGATGGCCCGGACGTGGACATGTTCAACTTGTTGGGACCCAGTGCCGACTCCACCGGGAACTGGATCAATGCGTCCGGAACGTTTGCTTCGTCCGTCTTCGTGCCGCATGACCATCCGCCAGGCACCTACGTGTACCGCTACATTGTTGAAGGGGACGCCCCCTGCGTGAACGACACCGCCACAGTGTCAATTACCGTGAACCGGAAGCCTCAGGCCGGGATCAGCACGGCACCGCAGATCTGTAGGAATAGCCAACTCCTGGCATTGTTGAGCTTATTAGGGGGAATGCCGGACGCCAACGGAAGCTGGTCCTACCAACCTGCCGTCGGCCCCGCCGTGCCGCACGGGCCCATCTTCGATCCCGCGACGGATCCCGCAGGTGCGTATGTGTATACCGTGACCGGATCGGCACCCTGCACCAATTCCACGGCCACCGTACAGATCACCTTGATCGACCCGCCGGATGCGGGCCTGTTCGGCACCATGAGCGTGTGTGTGAGCGAATGCGCAGTGGTGCTCAGAGATGGTCTGCTTGGCATTCCGCAGGCCGGAGGAACCTGGACCGATATCAACGCCTCCGGGCACTTGAGCAATGGCATATTCAATGCTTGCGCCGTAGCGGCGGGAGTTTATCGATTCCGTTATACGGTAGCGGGCATCGGGCCTTGTGCGCAGGACACGGCCTCGGTGGCGGTAACGGTCAGCCCGGAATTGGATGCCGGGAATGACACAAGCGTCGTGCTCTGTCTCAGCGAGCTCGTGGACCTTACTCCTTATTTGGCCGGAAACCCGCAACCGGGTGGAACCTGGACCGGTGATGAAAGCCAAGTGGGACTGATCAATGGAGTGCTGAACTGTTCAGCTGCCGGGGTAGGGATACACCATTACCGGTATGTGCTCAGCGGATCCTCCAATTGCCAACCGGACACAGCGATCCTCACGGTGACCATCCAGACAGGGCCACAGGCAGGTTCTGATGGGAACACCACGGCCTGTTCCAGCAGTGACGACATCGACCTGTTCTTGCAGATCGGTAACCCGCACGACATGAACGGCACCTGGTATTTCCCGGGCAACGGAGGTGCATTGGCCGGTTCCTCCGTGGATCCTGCCACCGACCCGTCCGGTGCCTACCACTATGTCGTTCCGGCTATTGGCGACTGCGCCGCCGACACTTCGGTTGTGAACGTGACGATCATCCAAGCGGTGAGCGCGGGTACGGACGGAACGCTCAGTTTCTGTTCAAATGGCGCTTCGCAATACTTGAGCACCGGACTTACCGGAAGCCCGGACACGACCGGCCACTGGACTTTCGGGTCGCCGCCCGTGGCGCATGGCCCGGTCTATAATCCCGCCATTGATATGCCGGGCAATTACGTGTACACGGTCGTCGGACAAACCCCTTGTTCCAATGCTTCGGCGTCGGTTTTCGTCACGGAGACCCAGGCCCCTTATGCCGGGGATGATGACAGCTACACCTTCTGCTCCAGCGAGGGCTCTTTCAACATGCGGGACCAGCTAGCCGGGAATCCGCAGAGCGGGGGGACATGGCGTAGGGACGGGTCACCGCCAACAGCGCATGGCTCGACTTACAACCCGGCAGAGGACAGCAGCGGCGTGTTCCTCTATATCCGCACGGGTACAGGGGCTTGTGCCAACGACACGGCCCGGCTCACGGTAACAGAGGTGCGAGCGCCCCAGCCTGGCCAGAATGCCAGCCTGAACGTGTGCCCCACGGATACCGCAGTGAACCTTTTCGCAGCACTGGGCCCGACAGCCGACAGCACAGGCGTATGGACGGACAGCAACAACGTGGTGCTGGAGGACAGTCTTTTCGATGCAACCCAGAGCATCATTGGCACTTATGTGTTCACCTACACGGTGGCCGGCACCTCGCCATGCAATGATTCCACTGCCACGGTGACGGTGAACGTTGGCGCTGGCCTTAATGCGGGCACCGGAAGCAACGACACCATCTGTGGAGCGCTCACGGCGTATGACCTGTTCCAATCCTTGGGCGGAGCTCCCGATCCCGGAGGTGTTTGGAGCGAACAGACCGGCGTGGACGCGATCTCGGGGAACTTCCTCAACGCAACCGTGCTGGCACCGGGGTTTTTCTATTCGATCGCGTATACGCTGAACGACATTGCCTGCGGACAGGTGCAGAGCGTGGTCCAGATGTTCATCGCGCCCTATCCGGACCCTGGTCCGGACACCACGGTGACGGTCTGCGCAACATCCGCCACATTCATCTTGGACGTCCTCTTGGGCCATGCGGATGCCGGCGGCAATTGGACAGCACCGGACGGAACACCCACGGACAACAGCTTTGATCCTGCCACCGATCCCGCCGGTGTATACAGCTATCACTTGACCGGAAGTGCCTATTGCGCGGATACCTTGGCCCGTGTGACCATCGTTGTGAACCCGACGGCCAATGCCGGTGGTGATGGTGCCGCACAAGTGTGCAACGATGAACAGGTCACCCTTTTCCCCTTGTTGAGCGGTGGGGCACAGACCGGTGGGACGTGGACCGACCTCGACGGCAGCGGCGCGTTGATGGGTGGCACCGTGAACGCCGCCGGTTTGAACGCAGGACAGTACCGTTTCCGGTACACCGTGGATGTGCAGGGTTGCCCATCGGACAGCAGTGAAGTAGCCTTGCTCGTTGTGGACGGCGTGACCGTGAGCGATGTGCAACGCATCTGCAATGAACAGGACCGCACCTATGTGGTGAGCTTCAAACTAACGGGCGGAACGCCCATGAGCTACGCAGTTACGGGAGGGCCGGGTACGCTTTCCAGCGTAGCACCGTACGTCTTCACCAGCGCACCGATATTTACCAGTCAGCCATTCGCCTTCCAAGCGGATGATGCGAACCACTGCACGCCGCGGACGGTCGAAGGCAACACGCCATGCCAGTTCCAGGACGAGGTGTTCGTTCCCGAGTCCTTCACTCCGAACGGTGACGGGATCAACGACAACTTCACGATCCCGGGGATCGAGGGCTATCCCGGCAACAACATCGTCATCTTTAACCGCTGGGGCGGCGAGGTGTACAAGGCGGCGGGCTATGACAACGTCCGCACCGTGTGGGACGGCAGCTCGCCGAAAGCGCTGGTACCGGGTGATGCCTCCACGGGCACTTATTACTATGTCCTCGATCTGGGCGACGGCTCCGATCCGCTGAAGGGCTTCATCTACCTGAACCGATGAGGGGCGCACGGCGGATATTCCTCGCGGTGATTGGATTCGATCATGCTGGGCTTGGCACCTTCGGCCAAGGCGCAGCAAGACCCCATGTACAGCCAGTACATGTTCAATTCGTTGGCCTTCAACCCGGCTTACGCGGGCAGTGCGGACGTCTTCAGCGCCATGGCCCTCAGTCGGCATCAGTGGGTCGGCTTCACAGGTGCGCCCTCCACGCAGACCCTGTCCGTGAATTCCCCGCTGCCCGGGGGCAAACTGGCGTTGGGCGGCAATTTGATCCATGATGTGGCCGGCCCGGCCAAGCAGAACAGTGTTTTCCTCGACGTGGCTTACCGCATCCGCACCGGTGGCGAAACGCGCCTTTCATTCGGCCTCAGCGGAGGCATCAATTTCTTCCAAGCCGATCTAGCTTCCCTGAGCACGGTGGAAACAGACCCGCACAATGGGAACATCGGCGGCAAAGTACTGCCCAACTTCGGCTTCGGCCTCTATTGGCATGCACCGCGCTACTATGTGGGCATCAGCGCACCGAAGTTGCTGGAGAACAAGATCGGCGACGACGGCACCGTGGTGACCAGTCAGGAGTTCCGGCACTATTTCCTCATGGCGGGCTATGTGCTCGACATCAATCCGGACCTCAAGTTCAAGCCCTCGATCATGCTCCGGGCCGTGGAGGGTGCGCCACTTTCCTTGGACGTGAACGCGAATTTCCTCCTGCGTGACCGCGTGTGGTTCGGGGCCATGTACCGGTACGGGAACGGTTTCGGTGTTATGGCCCAGTATCAGGTGAACGAGCAGTTGCGCTTGGGCTATGCGTTCGACATGACCACCACCAAACTGGGCGCATACAATGCGGGCACCCATGAGATCATGATCGGTTACGACTTCAAATTCACCAAGGGACGGACCATTTCGCCGCGGTATTTCTGATGAAACAGCCCCTGTGCCGCATCCTTTTCCTGCTCGTGCTCATGGCGCCCGCAGTGCCGGTGTTTGCCCAGAGCGCGGAGGCGCATACACGCATCGCGGACCGCTTCTACCAGCGGATGGCATACGCCCAGGCGAAGGAGGAGTACAAGCTGGCTGCGGACTTGGGAGCGGTGAACGAACACGTGGTCAAACGCCTCGCTGACTGCTCGATGAAGCTCGGCGATACCGAGGACGGGGAGACCTGGTACGGCCAAGTGGTCAAGTACCTCAATCGCGAACCACTGGACCTGTACATGTATGCGCAAGCCCTGAAGGGGAACGGGAAATATGCCCAGGCCGAGGAATGGATGGACCGCTATCTGGACATGGCGCAGCTTGAAGGGCAACCAAAAAAGAGCAACATCTTGGATTTCGCCAAGAAGTTCACGGCGAACATGGACCGCTTCACGGTGACCCGTGTCATGGCCAATTCGCCGTTGGACGACATGGGCGCCATCTGGAACGGCAAGGACCGCGTGATCTTCGCCTCCAACCGGGACACCACCGTGGGCATGCAGTGGCGATCCGCATGGAACGATAAACCCTTTCTTGACCTTTATGTGGCCGAAAGGCAACCCGGCGGAGACCTCATCGCACCACAACTCTTGACCGGGAATGTGAACACAAAGATGCATGAAGGACCCGCCGTGGTGGCTCCGGACGGCTCGCTGTGGTATACCCGGACCAATGCCTCACGCAGCAAGAACGGCATTCAGCGCCTCAGCATTCTTCATGCGGAACGCGACGCGGCGGGATTCACTGGTGAGGACCCCTTCCTTTACAACAATCCGGAGTGTTCCGTGGGACACCCTGCCATTTCAGCGGACGGCAAATGGTTCTTCTTTGTCAGTGATATGCCCGGCGGATATGGCGGCACTGACATCTATATGTGCCAGAACATGGGCGGGCAATGGGGCGAGCCACGTAATCTGGGCCCGGGGGTGAACACCACACGGAACGAGCTTTTTCCATTCATAGCGGACAACGGCACGCTGTACTTCTCCAGCACCGGCCTTCCGGGGTTGGGAGGTTTGGACGTGTTCGCAGCAAAGCGCGGCCCCAATGGGGACTTTTCCTTCTCCGTGAACGTGGGCGCACCGGTGAACGGGCCCAAGGACGACTTTGCTTTCGTGATCGACAAGGCCAACGCCACGGGCTATTTTAGCAGCGATAGGCCCGGTGGCGACGGTGGCGACGATATCTATGCCTTCCGGATGCATTACCCCCTCGAGCAGCGTTTCCTCTGCACGGGTACGGTGATCGATGATGAGAACGCACAACCCGTGGCCGATGCGGAGGTGGCGCTACTGAACGATGAAGGAACGGTGGTGGAGAATACGAAAAGCGATGCAGAAGGCCGTTATTCCTTCCCGGTGAAGGAGAATATGGAGTACGCCGTGCGTGCCCGATCGGCCGGTCACTATGACGGGCTGGTCCACTTGAGCACGGAGAACATCGGTCAGCGCCAGATCGTGGCGCGTGACGTACATCTTCTCCCCGATGCGGGTATCTGGCTGAGGGGCGCGGTGAAGTACAAGGACAAGCTCGGCTTCGTGGAAGGGTTGAAGGTGACCGTGGTAAACATGAGCAGCCTTTTCAACGAGGTACGCACCACGGACGCGAGTGGCGATTTCCTTTTCCGGATGCAGCCCAATGAAGAGTTCGAGGTTTGGCTGGAGAAGCCCGGCTATTTCACCGTGAGCGTCCCGGTGAACACGGCAGGTGTGAAGCAGGGCATCATCGAGCTCGGGCAGGTGAAGGAACTGGCCTTGGAACGCATGGAGGTCGGTAGGTCGATCCCGCTGAAGTTCATTAATTGGTCCGGGGATGAGACCATTTTGTCGCCTACGGCCAAAGCGCAGTTGGACCAGCTCGCCGACCGTATGCAGGTGAATCCGACGCTCGATATCGAGGTAGGCGTGCATGCCAATACCAAGCGGGCAGCAGGCCCGGCCTTGAAACTCACCCAGGACCGGGCCAAGGTGATCGACACCTACCTGCGTTCCAAGGGGATCCCGAAGGACCGCCTTACGGTGAAGGGCTATGGCATCAACAAGCCGGTGAATCCGTGCGGTCCCGGAGTGGAATGCACGGGCCTGCAGCACGCGGAGAACGAGCGGGTGGAGTACGTCGTCACCGGTGTCGTCGGCTCGTGACCGCCCTCTCGTCCAGAGTCTTGCAACGGTAGCCTTTCTCTTTCAGGCCCGCTAGTATCAAGGGTAGCGCTTCCCTCAAGCAGGCTTGGCTTTTGAGGTTGTCGTGCAGCACCACGATACTGCCTGGCTTTATCCGGCGTAGGACATGCCGGGTGCAGGCCTCACCGCTCATGCCCTTCCTGAAGTCCCCGGCCAGCACGTCCCACATCACCACTTGGTAGCGTTTGCCCAGTGAGCGCGCCCTGCCAATGCCGATCCGACCATAGGGCGGACGGAACAAGATGCCACCGACCTGCTCCGCACCGCGGAGCACATTGCGGTAATAGGCCCGCACCGGCGTCCGCCAGCCGTCCGGATGGTCCCAGGTGTGGTGCCCCATAGCATGACCTTCACTTTGCAGACGGTTGAACAGTTCCGGATGGCGCGGCACATTCCTGCCCAAGCAGAAGAAAGTCGCCTTAGCGCCATGCTCCGCTAAGGTGTCCAATACCCAAGGCGTCACCTCGGGTTCGGGCCCGTCATCGAAGGTGAGGTACACCTCCTTCGCCGTGGCTGGCATCCGCCAACGAATGCGGCGGTCCAGCATGGCCAGCATGCCCAGGACCAGACCGCGCGGCATTAGAGCCTGTTCAGGACCTCTCCGAACGCGGCCCCCGGCCTCTTTTCCGCCCATGCTTCGCCAGAAAATAATCCTGTAGACAACGCTACGCGATGTTTTTCCGGCTTCGCCTGACCGAAAAATAGACGCGTGGTCCATCGCCCAAGAGATCCTGAACAGGCTCTTAGAACCGGGCGTTGGTGGTGCGCATCCCTTGCGTGGCAATGTCCTCCAGTTTCATTTGGTAGAGAGTGTCCACTTCCGCCGAGCGTGCATTGAGCTTGTCTGACAGCGGCTTTTGCCCGTTGATCTGTGCGGTGCGGGCCAAGCGTTCCATCACCAGTTTGGCCATGCCCATGTCATCGGTCACCTTGTTGGCGAATTCCGGGGAAAGGCTCAGGTACCAGTTCATGTTCTCGTCCATGATGGTGAAGAGCCGTTGGTTGAGGCGGTTCGCCGAGGCCGAATCGCCCGCTTGGTAGTAGGCCTCGATGATCGGGAGCATGATGCGGTCGTAGGGCACGTTATGCTCGGGCATCTTCGCTTGGGCGAGGTCCAGCACTTGCTTAGCCTCCTCGTTGCGTCCTTCGGTGGCCAGCTCGGTGGCGAGCGTGGCGATCTGCAGGCGCAGGTTGGTGGTCATCCGAAGCACGTTCTCGTCCAGATACACGCCCGGCTCATGGTCCATGCCGCCCCATTTGAACTTGTTCATCACGTTGTCCAGCATGATGTCGGTGGCCACGCCGCCGTAGGTGTTGGGGTTCGCGGACTTTTCGGCTACAGGCACCAACCGGTAGGTGAGTCCTTCCAAACGGAAGTAGCTCTGCAGGTTCAGGTAGCTGTCCGGGCCGGTGGTGACGGCGAAATAGATAGGCCGCTTCCAATCGTTGTTGGCCAACAGGTCCATCATCATGAAGTGGTTCTTCAGCACGTACTGCTTCTTGATGCTCCAGCGCACGTCACCGGTGAAATAGGCCGTGTCCTTGGCTGTGAGCATGCCTTGGGGTCCGAAGACGAAGGCGCTGTCCGCAGGGATGCGGAAATTCTGCGTGGGGATGTAGGCGTCCTTCACGCCCTGCTGGAAGATCTGCTGCAGGTTGCGGTCGTCCGTAGCGAAGTCCATCGCACGCTTGAGGTCCAGATAGCCCTTCACCTTCTCGTTCGGGATCAAGGCCACCACGTCCCGCGTGCCCTGCCGGTACTTGGCGGGGTCGATGTTGAAGGGCACCGGTTCGCTATCGTAAGCCTTACGGCGCATCTGGTCGATGTACCAGTCGGTGTTCAAGAGGCTCAGGTTCACCACGCGCACGTCGGTGCGGATGCCTTCCACCTCTTGGGCGTACCAAAGCGGGAAGGTGTCGTTGTCGCCGTTGGTGAAGAGGATCGCGTTGGGAGCACAGCTATTGAGGTAGTCGGCGGCGAGGTCGCGGGCCGGGTATCGGTTGCTGCGGTCATGGTCGTCCCATTCGGCACGCACCATCACCACGGGCACCACCAGACCGATGAGTGTGGCAACCACGGCACTGGCCCGGTCGTTCCGAAGGGTGCGCATCAGGTACATCACCCCCATGGCCGCACCGCTCACTATGCCGATGTAGAGGAAGCAGTAGGAGATCGAATGGTCCGCACCGGCCACGAGCTCGGTGAGGTACTTCAGGACACCGATGCCTAATGTGCCGCCAACGCCATACAGCAATTCCTTCGGGCTGATCGACCGTGCCGCGTCGAACAGGGCGTACACGCCAAGGCCGATCCAGAAGGCGAAGGCATAGAACGAGCCCACGTAGGCATAATCACGTTCGCGGGGCTGGAACGGGTACTGGTTCAGGTAGACCACGATGGCCATACCGGTGAAGAGGAAAAGCAGCATCACCACGCTCCAGTTGCGCAGGTCGCGGGTGAGCTGGTACACCAGCCCGATCAAGCCCAAGAGGAATGGCAGCAGGTAAAGCTTGTTCATGGCCTTGTTCTCCGTCATGCTCGGCGGCAAGTGGTCCTGGTTGCCCAAGCGCTGTGCGTCGATAGCCTTGATGCCCGTGTACCAGTTGCCTTCGGTGATGTTCCCGCTGCCTTGGATGTCGTTCTGGCGACCGGCGAAATTCCAGAGGAAATACCGCCAGTACATCCAGTTCACCTGGTAATTGACGAAGAAGCGCATGTTCTCCATCTGGGTGGGTTTCTGGATCACGGTGGGCTTGCCTTCGCGATCGGTGGTGCGGACGGGGTAGCCCTTGAAGTTGCTCCAATCCTTGTAGGCTTGGACGTGGTTGGCCTGAGAACTGTACATCCGCGGGAACATCATGGTGGTCGCGGGGTCGTATTCCGGCTCGGTGCCTTTTCGGGCATCGGTGATCACGTATTCATTGTCGATGGTGGTGCCGGGATTTTGCGCCACATAGTGGTCAGCCATCCAGCCGTCATAGAAGATCTTTTCCGTGCGCGACCCCTTCATCACCTTGTACGTGGCGGTGTACACGGGGGAGCCGTCACCGCGCACATTGCTCATCTGGCTGCCCCAGAACTGGCCCATCAGCAAGGGACGGTCGCCGTATTGTTCGCGGTTCAGGTAGCTCAGCAGGTTGAAGACGTTCTCCGGGTTGTTCTCGTCGATCGGCGGGTTGGCGTTGCTGCGCACCACGATCATCGCGAAAGTGCTGTACCCCAGCAGGATCACGCTCACGCTCAGGATCACCGTGTTCAGCAGGGCCTTGCCCCGGCGCTGTGTCCACATGAGGCCCCAAACGATCAGCCCGATGATGATGGCCGCATAAATGAAATTACCGCTGTTGAAGGGCAGCCCGAAGTCGTTCACGAAGAGCAGCTCGAACTTACCGGCCAGCTTTATGATGCCCGGGATGATCACCGCCTGGATCGCGCCGAGGATCACGGCGGAAATGATGAAGGTGTAGATCACCCCTTTGCGGGTCACATTGTATTTCTTGAAGTAGTAGACGAAGGCGATGGCGGGGATACAGAGCAGGTTCAGCAGGTGGACGCCGATGCTGAGGCCCATGAGGTAGGCGATCAGGATCAGCCAGCGGGTGTTGTGCGGCTTGTCGGCCTCGCTTTCCCACTTCAAAATGGCCCAGAACACGATTGCGGTGAAGAAGGAGGACATGCCGTAGACCTCGCCCTCCACAGCACTGAACCAGAAGGAATCGCTCCAAGCGTATGCCAAGGCGCCCACGATGCCGCTGCCGAGGATGGCGATGATCTTGCCGGAGGTGAGCTCCTCATCCCCTTTGCGGGTGGCCAAGCGCAGGGCCATGTGGGTGATGCTCCAGAAGAGGAAGAGGATGGTGAAGGCGCTGGCCAGAGCGCTCAGGCTGTTCACTGCCACCGGCACATGCTCGGTGGAGACGAAGGCACTGGCCACGCGGGCTAATATCATGAACAGGGGTGCTCCGGGCGGGTGGCCCACCTCCAGTTTAAAGGCCGTGGCGATGAATTCCCCGCAGTCCCAGAAGCTCGCCGTGGGCTCGATGGTGGAGAGGTAGGTGAAGGTGGCCACCAGGAAGATTATCCATCCGGTGATGACGTTCAGCTTCTTGAAGTTCATAGGGGTGGCGGGCTTCTGTAAGCGGCGAATGTACCGAAAGTCGTAAGCTGGGTAACTTTTACTGCCGCTGTATTGTGGAACTTTCTAAATTTGCCGCGCTTTCAAGGTGGCGCAAGCCGGTTCTGGAAGCTGTATTGGCCGATGGTGTAACTGGCAACACGTCTGATTTTGGTTCAGAAGAGTCCAGGTTCGAGCCCTGGTCGGCCAACAAAGGAAGCCCCGCGAGAGCGGGGTTTTTTGTTGGATGGGCGGGGTGAGAAGTTTATCCCGCGCGGAGCGAAGCATATATGCGGGAAGCCCTGGTCGGCCAACAAAGGAAGCCCCGCGAGAGCGGGGTTTTTCGCTGTGCAATGTCCGTCGAGCTTCCAGCTCGGCAAGTTGGGGGCATGACCACGAACGCCCGGGAAAGCAGTTTTTTGTTGGACCGACCGGGCGGGAAGATCGATCTCGAGCGGAGCGCGACGCTGCCAGGGACCAAATACAATGTCAATACGGCCTGCGTCCGGACAATTTCCGGTGCCCGCCTTGCCAATGCCTCAATAAGCACGTGCCATCCCTCGATCGGTGATGTACTTCTGCCGCTGATGCCCCAACTTGCAGCGTGTGCAGGAACGTGCTTACAATATGCGGGTTGGTGGCGGGCTTGTGCCTGCATGCACAGTTCTTCACGAACTATGGCACCAGTGACGGTCTGAGCAACCAGAGCATCGCTTCCATGATGCAGGACCGGCAAGGTTTTATGTGGATCGCCACCGAGGACGGGTTGAACCGCTTCGATGGCAACGAGTTCAAGCAATACCACTACGATCCGCAGGATAGCACCTCGTTGCCCCATGATGACGTGGACCAAATGGCGCAAGCGCCTGACGGGTATATCTGGTTCTCTTCCACGAACGGGAAGCTGGCCCGGTATGACCCTTGGAAAGATGAATTCCTGACCTGGGAGGAACTTACAGGCACGCCAGACCCTACCCGCGGCTTAGCCACGGCGGAGGTCCTGTGTTACACCAGCGACTCCATTTTTGTCGGGTGTAACAGCTTGGGCGTGGTCCTGTTCGAACCTTCCCGCAAAAGGACGACGGTGATCGGAGAGGACGGTATCCGCACCATCCGCGGTGCCAAGCGTATCAAGCCTACAGCTACGGACAGCAACAAGGCGTGGGTGCTGATCGAAGACCGGATACAGCTGTTGGACCTGCGCACCTGCAAGTACTTGCCCCACGACCTGCCGGAGCGACCATACAGGGACAAGGAGCATTGGATCTTCCACGATGTTCATCAGGACGAGCATGGGACCGTTTGGCTTTGCTCATGGGGCGGCGGGCTTTGGGAAGCTGCTCCTGGCGACCCGGTTTGGCGCGTGCATACCATTGACGGCAAACCGCCCACGAACGGTAGCAAGAACATTTTTCTGACCATTTGCGCGGCCTCGCCGACCCGCTACCTCGTAGCATCGGAAGAGGGTGTGGTGACCCTGGAGCCCGGGCAGGGCATCACCGACATTATCAAGCATGACCCCGATGATCCCCATTCGTTGGCGCCCGGTCGGGTGACGCTGGTGATGACCGACCGCAACGGCGTTACCTGGATCGGCACCGAACTGGGATTATCGGTCCTTGATCCCGCCAAGAACACCCTGCGGACACTCCCCATTGCGAACCCGGCCGGCTATCCGAATCCCAGACCGATCGTCAACGGGATCGTGGAATTGGGCGACCGGTACTTCATCGGTACCGCACTGGGCGAGGGGGGGCTCATTTTCGATCGGCCGGAAGTGCTCAGGCTCCGGCGCACCGGTGAGGTCCGGAAGTTGCACAAGCTTGAGATCAGGGGCATTGAGCGCACCCGTGATCACGGCACGATCGCATTCACCAGCCAGGGCCTGTTCAAGGTGGATCCGGTCACGTTGGAGGCCGAGCGGGCGTACGAAAGTGTTTTTCAACGGTACGGCGGGATGTATCAGCTGGGCTTTCTGGAAGATCACCGGGGAGAGATATGGATCGGCAGCCAGCACCGAGGGCTGTACCATTGGGACCCGCGTACCGGCTTCATGGAACGGATCGACGGAAAAGGCCCGGAGGGCCGGCGCTTGTCCGGTACCTGGCCCATGGGCATCGCGGAAGACCGCGATCACCGCATCTGGGTGAGCGCACAGGATGCCGGCTTGATCCGCATCAGTGCCGATCGTATGCGGATCGACCATTTCCTTGCCGACAGCTTGACGTGGTTGCCTACGCGGAAAGTCTGGGATCTGGCCATTGATGGCAGGGACCGCTTGTGGATCGCCACCAACGGGGAGGGTATCATCATTACCCCGGCGCAAGACCCCGGGGGTGCTGGCACCGTGCAGCTCGCGGCACGCGAGGGGATCTCATCCAAGATCACCTCCGTTTTCATCGATGCGGAAGATGATGCTTGGGCCGCCGGCCCGTCGGGGCTGTACCGCATCAGCGGCAAGGACCTGTCCGTGCGCCGTTTGGACCGGCATGAGGGATTGCGGCAGGCCAAATTCCATCATGCGGACATCCGGCAGCACCCCAGCGGCCTGATCACCGTGGTCTATGACCTGGGCGAGGTGCTTTTCATAGACCCGAAGAACATCCCGGAACTGACCGCCCCGGCCCACGTCTTCCTCAAGGACATTAAGGTGAACGGCACACTTTGGGATACTGATACCGTGCCCGCCATGCTGCATGCCCTGGAACTGCCGCACGACCAGAATTTCCTCCGCATCGATTACGGCGCGATCTCCACCAGCCTCCGCGGAAGGATACTGCTGCAGCACCGCTTGGAAGGCCTGGACCTGCCGCCCATCCCCACCGGGGCCGAGGGCACGGCGGTGTATACCGGCCTGCCACCTGGCACGTACCGGTTCGTGGTGGAGCAGGAACTGCATGGTCAGTGGTCGGAAGTGTCGGGCCTGAACATCCTGATCGCCCCGGCCTATTGGCAGACCTGGTGGTTCAGGCTATTGGTGGTGCTGATGTTGGTCGCAGTGGTGGGGGCCTTTGCGCAGTGGCGTTTGGGCATCATGCGGGGTAAGGAGCGTCTGCGCATCGACCTGAACAAGCGCATCGCCGAGGTGGAGATGAACGCGTTGCGGGCACAGATGAACCCGCATTTTTTGTTCAATTCATTGAACTCCATCAATCGGTACATCGTCCACAACGAACCGCGCGTGGCGTCGGAATACCTCACCAAGTTCTCCCGGCTCATGCGATCGGTGCTGCAGAATTCGGAGAAGCAGCAGGTCAGTTTGAAGGACGAACTGGAAGCACTGAAGCTCTACGTGGAAATGGAAGCGTTGCGTTTCAAGGACCGCTTCACCTTCGAGTCCCGCGTGGAAGTGGAGGATGACATCGAACAGGTCTTGATCCCGCCGTTGCTTCTGCAGCCCTATGTGGAGAACGCCATCTGGCACGGCCTGATGCATCGCAAGGGGGGCGGTGGGAAACTGTCCCTGCGCGTTTCCCGGAACGCGGGCATCCTGCTTTTCGAGATCGAGGACAAC
The DNA here is from genome assembly GCA_963706125.1 of uncultured Flavobacteriales bacterium. Lineage (GTDB taxonomy): Bacteria > Bacteroidota > Bacteroidia > Flavobacteriales_F > PHOS-HE28 > PHOS-HE28. The sequence continues at coordinate 228,698 of CAVPLQ010000002.1, read as the reverse complement.
GGGGTGGGCCGCAAGAGATCGGCGGAGTTGAAGAGCAAGTCGGCAACACACAAGCGAAGCATGGGCATGCGCATAACGAGCGACCGGATGCAACTGGCGCGCAGCATGTTCAACTTGAACACGGAAGTAAGGATCATCGACCTGTACGACGCGGCCCAAAAGCCCTGCGGCACCAAGGTGATCATCAGCATGCATAAAACAACGACCACGTAATGGAGCAGATCACCGCCGTCCTCATAGATGATGAGGAACATTGTACCGACATGCTCAGCTGGTTGTTGGAGCAGTACTGCCCGCAAGTTGCCGTGCAGCAAGTGTTCAATGAACCGGCGCAGGCGCTGAAGTACCTGCAGAACAACGCGCCCGATGTCATTTTCCTTGACATCGAGATGCCCGTGTTGAACGCCTTCGACCTGTTGCTCGCCCTGGGGGACTTGAAGTGTGATGTCGTGTTCACTACCGCCTACGATGAGTTCGCCATACGGGCGATCAAGCACAGTGCGTTGGATTACTTGTTGAAGCCCGTGGATAAGGATGAACTGATCGCTGCGGTGGCCAAAGTGGGGAGCAAGCAACGTGAAGGCATGATGGACCGCATTGATGATCTGTTGCGGAAAGTCACCGGCGGCCCCGGCACATCGTACAGGCTCGCCATCCCCACGCGTGAAGGCCTGGAAATGGTGGACATGGCATTGATCGTACATGCCGAGGCCGATGACAACTACACCAAGCTGCATCTCAGCGACGGGCGCCGCATCCTGGTTTCGCGCACCTTGAAGGACGTGGAGAAGGAACTGCCCGCGAAGGATTTCATGCGCATCCATCAATCGCATGTGGTGGCCTTGGGCAAGATCGAGAAGTACGTGCGCGGCTCGGGCGGGTATGTTGTGCTGGCAGGGGCGAAGCAAGTGCCCGTATCACGGGCCAAGAAAGACGACCTGTTGAGCGCGCTGGGACAGGGTGGGTAGAGCCTGAACGGATCACCCCGGCAGCAGCACTCTCCGGGCACTCGCGTTGACCCTGCTGATCCCTTGGAACTGAGCGGCGGAGCCAATGGCGTCGCCGCTTCTTTTTGGATGCTGGTGCCATCGGTTTTGCCGATCGCTCATTCCACTATGCCAACTGCTCGATAGCGTGTTGCTCCCATCGTAGGTGTGCGCATTTTTAACCTGACGGATATACATGCCCGCCCTGAAGAAGCATATTGCGACATCCTGCTCCCTGTTCATGGGGGTGTGCGGCATGGCGCAGGACCTCGGCCAACTGGGCCAAGGACCCGCAGTGCAATGGAGCGGCGGCCTTTCGGCATACACCGGTTTCTACGCCACGGACCGGACGGATCCCCGGCAAGTGCCGTTCACCTGGGGGCTCAGTGGCCGCGTCAATTTCAGCATCTACCAGCTCCAGATCCCTTTTTCGTTCGTGCTCAGCGAGAAGGAACGCGATTTCCGGCAGCCCTTCAACCAATATGGCCTCAGTCCCAAGTATAAATGGTTCAAGGCGCACCTCGGGCACCGTAGCATGCACTTCAGTGAACTAACCATGAGCGGCCAACGCTTCTTTGGCGCGGGCGTGGAACTGGATCCGGGCAAGTTCCGCTTCGCGGCGATGTACGGGAAGTTGCGCAAGGAGGTCTTCGCCGATACCACGGACGGCACGTATGTCGAACCCTCGTTCGACCGCCGTGCCATGGCCGCGCGCATCGGCTTCGGTACGCGAAGAGATCATCTGGACCTGATCCTGTTCCAAGCCAAGGACGCTTTCGATGTCGGGGAGCTGAAGGAAGGCTACTACGGCACCGTTCAGCCCAAGGAAAATCTGGTGGTCGGCATCGATGCGGGGATGCAGCTTGCCAAAGGCCTGCAACTGCAAGTGGATGCGGCGCTAAGCCTGCTGAATGAAGGCGCCGTCCCCGGCTCCCGCACCGGGGACGGCGTTGATGTGGCGAACAACTTCGACACGTTCCTGTTCAACCTCGATCCTCGCTCACGGCGTGGCACGGCCATAAAGAGCGGCCTCAGCTACAACCTGCGCGGCATGGTGATCAGCGCGAAGTACGACCGCATCAGCCCGCTCTTCGAGACGCTGGGCAACTACTACTTCTTGAGCGATGTGGCCAACTACCGGGGCTCCGTGGCGTTCGGCGCATTCAAGCAGAAGTTGCGCACCATGCTTTCCATGGGCATCCAGCACAACGACCTGGCCAAGGTGAACAGCTACCGCACCAGGCGCACCATCGGCTCCGCCAGCGTGCAGTACAACAGCGGCAAGACCTATTCCGCCATGTTGAGCTATTCCAATTTCGAGGCCGACATGCGCAGCGTATTCAGCGCAGCGGAGACCGATACCATCCACTTAGCGCAGGTCTCGCACAACGCCACCCTCAACCAAAGTCTCCGCTTCCGCGACGTGGACAAGAAGAACACGCGCAGTGTAAGTGCCACCATCAGCTTTCAGCAGTACGTGAACGAGGGGCAGGGGACGGAAGCGCAGAAGACCAGCACCTATACAGGGAGCATCGGCTACCGGCACCGCTTGAAGGAGCGCAACACCACGCTGGGCGCACGTGCCACTTACACCCACTTCGAGCTGGCCGGAGCGCAGCGCAACAAGTACGGGCTTTCCTTGAACGGAAGGAAGGGCTTCTTCAACGACAAAATGGGGGTGAGCGGCCGGTTCGCCTTCTATTTCAACCGCAGTGACCAAACCGCGCCGAGCGTTTCATTGATCGCCACGGCGGGGGTGGACCGCAAGATCGGCACTGACCATACGCTCGGGCTTTCCTTCAACTACAACACGCGCAAAGTGAGCACAACGCAGGACCTGGGCCAGTATCAGGTGCGCGGGCAGCTCACGTACAGCCTCACCCTTCGGCCCAAGAAGAAGGGCATGACCATAAAGACCACCGGAAAATGAACGCACGGCACATTCTTTCGGCAGCATTTCTTGCCATGGCCATGGGCGCGGCTGCCCAGTACCAAATGACGGTGAGCCCCAGCACGCCACTCCCGCCGCCCTATACCTACGCGGAACTCGCCGACGCTACGGCCAATGCGTTCGTGAACATCGAGAATTCGGGGGCGGCAACCGATGTCCGCGCCCGCGTGGTGCTTCGCAATGCGGACGCAGGCATTGTGATCCGGTCGCTGGATGCGGTCGGCACGCAGCCGTGTTTTCACATACCCGCAGGCCCCAACATGTTCGCAGTGGAAGAACTTGCTCCGATGTTCAGCAGTGGTGGGGGGTTTGATGCGGACTTGTTCAGTTTTGAAGGCATTTCCGCATCGCAGATCGAAAGCGATCAACAACTTCCCGGCCCATCATGGGAACTATGCATACAACTGCTTTCCTGTCCGGGCGATGATGCGCTTTCCGGACCCGTTCCCCAAGGTTGTGTGACCTTCTTTGTTCCGACCCTGTACCCGCCTGAGCTCACGGATATCTGCGACAGGGAATACACCCTGCCCGACGGCATCCTTACCATCTCTTGGACCTACATGCCCCCGATCGGATTCGAGCATGAGATCGACTATCGCTTGGAGATCGTGAAGATCGAACCCGCCGATGGCCGCGAAGGCGATGCGAACGATGCGATGCTGAGCGCCACCGAGCCCAACATCTTCACCGTGGAATATGATGAGGCGCCCGCCCAGATCGAGATCCCCGATGAATTGGAATTGGACGCCGGATTCCGCTATGCGGTGCGGGTAACAGCCTTCTCGCCGGACGGAACATTACCGGTAGTGAACCAAGGCCATAGCATAGTGTGCTCCTTCCTATACTCCCCTGAAAGTACCGGTGGCACCGGAATTTTGAGGCCGGTGTGGCCCGCGGGCGGTAATGCGTACCCCTTCGATTTTGTGCCGCTCATCCTGAAGTTCGAGCCATATCGGGAGTACACGCATTTCGATTGGACCACCACCTTGAATTCCGATGGGGCCGGGGCCTATCCGACGCGGACCGATGACAATAACTGGCCTTCAGGGCCTGTCGCGGGGCAGAGCTCGGTGACCTTCACCGTGACCGAGGACGAGGCCCAGCACCTGGCCACCTACTACAACAATGCGACCATGCCGAGCGGGCATTCCTTCAGACGGGGAGAACAGTATCACTGGCGCACCGCAGGCGATTTCACCCTCGGCAGTTCCACCTACCACGGCGATACCGGTGAAGAACCCTTCCAGATCGGTATGGGTGCTTCGCAACCGCTTTCTCCTGCGGATGGTGCCTCGGTGGACACGGGTGATGTACAGCTCCGCTGGAATACGGCGGACATTCCCGATCCCCTGCTACCGCCTTACAATGTGGTCCAGGCCAGGAGCGCGGCCGGTACCACGTTCATCAACGGGTGGGTGAACGAACGCTGGAAACTGGAGGTGAGCAGAACGTCAGACTTCGCGACCATCCTTTTTGACACTACCGGTACGCTCGGCGGTTCCGGTTTCGACCTAGTGAACGCGATAGAGGATCCCACCACCTTCCGCAACGAAATGTACAAGCAGCTCGATGCTTCGGTACACGCCACGGATACGGGCACCTACTACTGGCGCCTGCATTGGAAGGTGGACCCCACGAATGAAAGTTCCGCCAACTACAACACCAGCCCTGTGTTCCGCTTCATCATCGGCGAAGGGGGAACAACAGCGAGCGAGGACGAGGAGGGCGAAGAGCCCGGCGAATGCGTGTCCGAATGCGAGGTGCTCGCACCCAGCACTGCGACCACCCGAAGTGTGCTGGCCATGGGCGCTACCGTGAAAGTCGGCCAGTTCGACATGGAGATCGAGACCGTTTCGGGCAGCGGCACCTTCGCCGGGGAAGGCCATATCACCGTGGATTTTCTGAACGAAGCGAAGATCAAAGTGGAGTTCACCGGCCTGCGCGTGAACGATGCGGGCGAGATGTTCGCCGGCACGGTGACCGCGCGCAAGGATTGGACGCCGCTGTCGCTCACTACCGTTACCAGCGGGGCTCAGCAGATCCCCTCCATCGACTCCAGCGATGCGGTGTCCATGAACGGATATCTCATCGACGGCCATCGCTTGGTGAGCCTGCTTTCCAGCAGTGGCTCCCCGATGAGCTTGCCCATCGGCATGGACCGTGAGGTGGGCGGCAGGCAGGTGATCCTGGGCATTATCAACATGGTGTTCACCCCGACGCGCGCACACTTGGACATGGTGGCGGGCATCGAGATCACCGAGGTGCCCACCATGCTCAGCTTCGGCGTGGGCGACATGTGCTTTACGCCCGGCGGGCTGGGCGATGAGGGCCGCGCCTACTTGGCCAGCAACATCGATATACCCTTCAACGGGAACACCTTCTCCTTCAAGGGCGGAGCGTCCACGGATCTTGCGAACCTCACCTATTTCGACTGGGATTGCAACGGCTTCAAGTGCTTGCAGGTCGCTGCGGGCATCAAGTTCTCGCGGGACAACATCGTGCCTGCCGGCGAAACGGAGGAGGGCACGACAACCCAGGTGAGCGCGGATTTCAAGGTGCAGGTCTGCACGGATTGGGACTTTCTCGCACAGTTCACCATGGACCCCTTTGAAGCCACCGGTGCACCCGGCTGGGTGTTCACTATCGAGGAGGCCTGGATCGACCTGAGCTCCGTGAACAATCCACCCACCATACTGTTCCCCACCGGGTACGGCCATCCTTCCGCAACGGGCGGTGCAAGCACGGTGAACCTGTGGGAAGGCTTCTTCCTGAAGCGTCTTTCCATGGCCTCGCCTGCCGAGATCACCGGCGCCGATGATGCGCCGTTCACGGCCTCGGTGAACAACTTCATCATCGACGACCTGGGCCTTACCATGAACGTGGCCTTGACCAACTTGGTGAACGTGGGGGAGGGCAATCTGGACGGCTGTTCCTTCTCCATGGACAGCCTCTACATCGATATTTGGAAGAGCACCTTCCGCGGCGCGGGATTGAAAGGCCAAGTAGGCTTGCCCATTGCCGGGGAACACGACTATTTGAACTACCTCGCGGTGTTCGGCCAGGAGGACGATGACGGTGATGGTGACACCGAATGGGGCTTGGCCTTGGAGGTGAACGTGGATGACGGCATCACGTTCCCCGCATGGGTGGCCCAGGTGGAACTGAAGCCCAACACCTTGATCCGCGCGCGGCTCGGTGCTACTTCCAAATTGCACATGGAGCTCAACGCCACGTTAGCCATTACCGATGGGGAAGGTGGCGGCGACTCCGGCAATGGCTTAAGTATGCCCGGCATTCACATAGAACACCTGGTGTACGACACGCAGACCGGTTACGAATGCAACAGTTGCTTCTCCGTTTCCAGCCCGGACAAGAGCATGAGCGGCTTCCCGCTCACCATCACCGACATTGGTCTTGACCTCAGCGATGTCCAAAAACCCGGCCTGTCCATTACCCCCATGCTCACCTTCGGCAGCGAGAGCGTGAGCCTGGCGGCCGCAGCGGAGATCACCTTCTTCGTGAACGTGAACACGAACGAAAGCGGGATAGACCGCGTGTCATTCGATCGCGTCGCCGTGAACGATATCCTGATCGAAACTGACCTGAACGGCATCACGTTGGAGGGGCGCATCAGTTGGATCAACGAAGCGACCAAGAAGGAATTCCGCGGCGAGCTGGCCGTAGGACTGCCCATGGGCATTAAGGGCAAGTTGAAGTCCATCTTCGGGGTGAGCCGGGCCAACCCTTCCGCTCCTTTCAACACGGCGCAGAACTATCCTTACTGGTTGATCGACGGCCAGGTCTATTTCACGCCGGGCCTCACGCTGTTCACCGGTGTGGAACTGATCGGCTTCGGCGGCGGCTTGTGGTACCACATGGAGATGGTCCCGGGGCAGACCATGCCGGGCGCCGAACAAGTCCAAGGCATGGCCGCCACGGCACCACCGGAAGAGGAGGGTGCCGCGACGAACCCTGTCGCGGACAGCGGACTGGATTTCCGGGAGCATTTTGCGACGGACCTCGGCCTACGCCTCGGCGTGGTGTTGGCCTGCCAAGGCAACCATTCCACCTACAACTTGGACGTGGAGTTGATCGCGGAGTTCAGCAATGGCAGCATTTCGCGCATGGAGTTCAATGGGGACCTGTATGCTTTGGCGGATATCGATCAACGGGAAAATGCACCACTTACCGCAAGCGTTTCCTTGGCATACGTGAACAACGCTGCGGGGAAGGTCTTTGACGGGTCCTTCGTGCTTTGGGCGGACTTCGAGGTCATTTATGGGGGCATGGACGCCAATAAGAAAATGGTGGACGCACGGGTGCATTTCGACCCGGAACACTGGTATTTCAAAATGGGCGAACCCAAGAGCATCGGCGCGCCGGCAGAGTTGAAGGTGGGCATTCCCGGGTTGAACCTTTCGCTTACCACTTACATCATGACGGGCAATTCGGGCATCCCGGCCCAATTGCCACCGCCCCCGCAGCGCATACTCAACATCCTCAATGGCGATCCTGCAGGGCGCTTGGGTACCGAAGCGGAGACCGATGCGGTGTTGAACGGGGACAGGGATGAGGGCACGACAAGCTCCTTGCCGACCGGTGCAGGCTTCGCCTTCGGGGCCACGTTCGAGGTGGACGTGGACCTGAGCCTGGCCATCATTTACGCCAAGTTTTACATGGGCCTCGGCTTCGATGTGAATTTGAGCAAACTGAACAGTGCTTTGATGTGCGCCGGTGATGAGGAAAGGGGTTATGACGAGATCACCGATCCCGGCAGGAACCGCTGGTTCGCACAGGGCCAGTTCTACTGCGGCATGGAAGGCGAACTGGGCGTGCAGCTCAACCTGATCTTCAAGAAATTCCGGTTCCCGATCATCAACCTCTCCGCAGCCATGCTGGTGAAGGGCAATCTCCCGAACCCCATGGGATTCAAGGGGCAGGCAACGGTGAACTATGCGGTGCTCGGTGGGCGGTTCAGTGGTTCGGCATCCTTCCAAGTGGAGAAAGGGCAGCCTTGCCTGTTCATGATCAAAGGCGATCCGCTGGCGGACATCAAGTTCATCAGGGAGCTGGCACCCGTGGGTAATGACGTGAGCGTGTTCGCCCTTCCACAAGCCGCCCTCGAATTCCCCATGAACCAATTGTTGGAGCTGCCCAAGCGCAGCGATCCGGAGACCGGCGAGATGATCATGTACCGCTTCTACCCGTACATGAGCAGCTACACCTTGAAGAACCTGAACAACGGGAGCATGATCCCCGGCACCCCGCAAATAGTAGGCGGCAATACCGCACTGATCGCGCTTGAACGCGAGAACATGCTGGACGGGCAAACCGACCATCAGATCCATGTCCGCGTGCAGGTGAAGGACGAGATCGCGCCGGGCAGCCGCATCGATTTCATCAACCCGGAGACCGGAAGCCTCTGGTATGAGGAGAAGGATGCGAACTTCAGAACGGGCGATATGCCGGACCACATTGAGATCGAACGGGTGGACTATACCTATCCCGTACACGCCCAGCGCTACTTTTTGCCCGGCGAAAGCAACAACAAGGGCAAGGTGCAGCTGACAATGGGAATGCCGCAGCTTTTCGAGACCGAAGTGGAAGGGGAGACCTTCACCTTCGTGGCACGCTACATTCCGCTGGACGGTAGCGATCCCCTGGAAATGCCCATCAACTACACCGGTGGGCAAGTGCTTCCCTTGGACCTGCCTGCACTACAGCCCGAAACCGCCTATGAGTGCCAACTGCTCAAACGCCGGACACCCACTATGCAGGAGCACATGGCCGACGTAGTGGGCAACACCAACGTTGTGCTGCCTGGCATTACTGCTGATGCCTCGACCCAGCTCACGCTCAGCAATTCCATTGGCGAGACCATGACGTTGAACGGCGGTGCCACGGTGACCGATCTGGTGAAGATGGGCAAGTACGACCATGAGCTCTACAATTTCTCTTTCCGCACCAGCAAGTTCAACACGCTGCACCAAAAGCTGGCCGCCTTGGAGCTGGACGGCACTTGGCCAAGTACGCGCGGCAACGACCTGGCCGATGTGAAAGGACAAATGGAAGAGAAGTTCGATGACTTCGATATCGACGGGGTGTGGAAAGGTGGCAGCCGGAAGCTGGCTCCGCTCGTCCGGATCGCTCCGGTTTTCTCGGATGACTATTACCACTACTTGTCGGTCAGGTACAGCGGCTACCTCAGCTATTCAGGTACGCGGAATTACACGTTCGATGTGGGCAGCTTCATACCTCCATACATCCATCTCACCGTGCCGAGCTGGCCTGCGCCATATTGGTTGCTCTGGACCTTGCACTATCCGGATGAGCCGGTGTTCGACCACTACAGCTACCCGGCACCACCGCTGGCCGCGTCGGAAATGAGCGGCACGCTGGTAACAGTGCAGCAGCCGTCCTTGTCGACCGGGCTACCCTTGTTCGTCCCCGGCGCGTCCACGGCCACGGGCTCCTCGTTCTTGGGTGGCGGGGCCTCGGCTGGCCTCGGCGGTTTGTTCGGTGGCAGCAGCCCGTTCGGCAGCAGCCCGTTCTCCGGGATCAATAGCGCTCCCCCGCGCAATTTGAACCTCACGTTCCTGGCGGGCAGGTTGGCTTGGCGCGATTTCATGGAGGCCCGGGATGCCACACGTGAAGCCTTGCACACCACCAAGATGGCCCCCCTTATTCCGAAGACCCTGGAGCAGCTGCTCCAGATATATGGTCCGCAGAACAGGTACGTCTCCATGCGCAGCGTGGCCTACTTCGTATCGCCGCAAACGACGCAATTGCTGCACAGCGACAACATGCCGCCCCCCGATGAGTTCGGGCGGACCTACAGCAACAACTACCATGTGAAGTTCTGGTTCCGTTCCCCGGTGAGCGGTTCGCAGAACACCAGTTCAACCAAACCCTTCACCCTACGCCATGAAGCACCTGCTTATTCGGGCACTGGCCCTCATTAGCCTGGCGCCGTTGAGCGCCTCGGCCCAGCATTTGGACAGCCTGCAAATGATCCAGCAGGACAAGGAGTACCGGACGGCGAAGGAGAATTTCTTCGCCCACCTGGAAGCGTCCGCATTCTTTGATGGTACGCAAGTGCGCCTACGTTGGCTGCCCGATGCGCCCGGCGGCTGGATGAACGCCAACCTGCTGGGCTACCGCGTGGAACGGTTGGACCTCGGCGTGCTCACCGATGAGGCCATCGATACCTCTGCCAAGTTCACCCCGATGACGCAGGAAGTGTTGAAGCCCTTGAGCATCCCCGGCTGGCGGGCCTACCACGAGGAATATCCGGATGACAACTACGGCTTGATGGCAGGGGAGATGATCCATTCCGCCCTGCTGCCAGAGAACGTGGGCTTCAACCCCGACATGGTGGAAGCGGCGGCGCAACTGAAGGAGCGCATGGGCCTGGCCCTGCTCGCCGCAGACCTGAGCTGGCCCGCCGCCGTAGGCAGCGCGCTTGGCTTGGCGGACAAGAATATCGTGAAAGGTCACAGCTACATGTATCGCATTTCGGTGGACAGCAAGAGCGGCAACTATCCCATCGATACCGCTTATGCCTTCGTTTCCACCGACAGCGCGGAAGTGATACCACGGCCCGAAATTCGTGCGGCGAAAGGGGCGGAGCGCACCATTTCGATCTCTTGGGACCGTGCGAAACACGATCAGCTTTTTACGGCCTACTGGGTCGAGCGCTCCTCGGACGGCGGCAGGACGTTCACCCGGCGCAACAAGCTGCCCTTTATCGCATTCACCAACGCGGAATTGCCCAGCACCATGAACTCCATTACCTACACGGACAGTGTGGACCGGATGTACTTGCCGCAGACCTACCGCGTCGTCGGCATCACGTCCTTCGGCATGGAAAGCCCGGCAAGCAACACCGTAAAGGCCATGGCGCGTGATGCCACCGCACCGCCTTCACCCAACACAGTGCGCGTGGCCGAGGAAGTGGCGAACGAGCTTACGGTGACCTGGGCATACACCGACACCGTGCCCGACCTAAAGGGCTTCCATGTGGTGCGTACCAACAACGAGTTCGGCGACGAGCATGTTCTGCTGAACGAAAAACCGCTACCGAAAAGCACGCGCAAATTCGTGGACAAACACCCGGTGGTACATGCGCACAATTACTACTTGGTGGTCGCGGTGGACACGGCGGGGAACACCGGGCTCAGCATAGGCGCATGGGGCGCCATCAATGACAGCGTGGCACCCGCCGCCCCTACGGAGCTAACGGGAAAGGTGGACACGAACGGGGTGGTCACCTTGAACTGGCAGCGCGGCAAGGAAGTGGACCTGTACGGCTACTACGTGTTCCTGCGCAACGGCGCCACCGATGTGGGCGCGCGCATCACGCCTTACCCGGTGCGCGACACCACCTTTACGGACACCATCACGATGGCTACCATTACCGAGGATGTGTACTATCAAGTGGTGGCGTTGGACGTGGTGAAGAACAACAGCAAGCCCAGTCAACAGCTGAAATTGAAGCGACCGGACCTGCACGCACCCGTCTCCCCTTTGCTGGTGGATTACAAGGTGGACGAGCAAGGGATCTGGATCAAATGGGCCAACAGCAGCAGTGCGGACGTAGCGTTGCAAGTGTTGCTGCGCAGGCCGGTGGGCGAGTCCGCTTGGGACACCATCCAGCGCTACGAGCCAGCGACGGAACTGTATTCGACGTATGTGGAGAAGGACAAAGGCAACGGAGGACGATTCGAATATGCGGTTTTGGCGCGCGACGATGACGGCCTGTGGAGCCCCATGGCCAACAGTTTCAAGCTGCGGTTGATGAGCCGGGTCGGAACGCCCACCGTGAAAAAATTGAAGGCCCGTTACAATGCCGGGCAGAAGACCGTGGACCTGGAATGGGAGTATGACCAACGAGAGGCCGTGCTGTTCGTGGTGATGCGCTCCAACGACCGCGGCACCTTCGACCGCGTGAAGATGCTGGGGAACGACCAACGAACCTGGCACGATACGCTCATTAAACAAGGTGCGGAATACCAGTACTTCATCCAGGTGGTCGATCCGCACGGAGAGGATTCACCCTATTCGGAAAAGGTGAGCGTGAAGTTGTAGCGGGGGAGATCAGCTCCAACAGGGTCTCACGAATTGGGCCCTGATGGATGCCGGGCCAGCTTCCCGGAATGGAGGCGTGCCGCTCAGTTCCTCCGATCGAAGATCCGCAGGGTCCTGCCGAAGCAAACCGCTGAGCGTGCCGTACAATTCCGGCAATGCCACCTTGAATGCTTTGGGCTGCTCGAAGAAATACTCCACGGCCACGGCGAAGAACTCCGCAGCATTGGAACCGGCGTATTTTCGAAAGAAGTGAGCGTTCTCCCCGTTGATCCGGGAGATCTCCGTCAGGGCCTGCGCATTCCACTTCCGCAGCATTACGCCATCCAGGAAATCGTCTTCACCGTTCTCTATGGCGTTCTCGAACCACAGCGCGTGCGCGAACTCATGCAGCCCGACGTTGTAGGCGTTCCGCGGATCGGTATAGCCTTTTACAAAGTCGCTCCAGGATATGAGGATCACGCCCGGTCCGGGGCGCACTTCGCCGAGGTGCAGCCGACCGTTCCGCTCGGAGCGATAGGGGCCGGCCGTTACGGCAATGTGTTTGAAATGCCGCAAACGCACTTCAGGAAAACCATGGAGCAGCTGTGCTGCGCATGAACCGATCATCACCTTCATCTCGTCCATCACGGTGATGCCCGAGCCTCGCCATTCCTTCCCGTTCACGAAGTCGGCCACGATCCGCTCAAAGCTGGTCTTAGAGGCGGCATCCAAGCGCCCGTAGTAAGTGGCATAGGTGGTCATCACGCGCCGTTGAGCGGGTGTCAATTTTCGCCGATGGTACCGGGAAAAAATGCGCACGGAGGCGCTCAACGCCATCAGCCCTGCAAGTAGCACCACCCTGTAGTTCATCCGAACGGTTCAGGACTCCGACAAACCCAAGAAGGTCAGTAACGCACCTTGTCCGCCAACTTCGCCCATGCCTTGAAGACGTCCACGCCCTCATTCCGCAGGGCCTGCTGGGTGGGAATACGCCGCTCGGAGATCGGCAATGGCAACTCGTCGTAGATCAGCTGGTCGTCAAAGCCCACCTCGGCTGCGTCCGTACGCGTGGCGGCGAACACGATGCGGTCCGGCCGCGCCCAGTAGATCGCGCCGAGACACATGGGACAAGGTTCGCAACTGGTGTAGAGCACGCAGCCGGTGAGTTGAAAATCGCCGAGATTCTTGCAGGCGTCACGGATCGCCACCACTTCGGCATGGGCGGTAGGGTCGTTGGTGCTGGTGACACGGTTGTTCCCAGTGCCCACAACTTGCCCGTCCTTCACCACCACGCAGCCGAAGGGGCCGCCATCCCCGCGTTCCATGCCTGCGCGTGAGGCCTCAATGGCCATGCGCAGAAAGCGTTCGTCCTGTTCGTTCATCGCTGGAAAGGTAATATGCCACCCCATGATCAATGGTTCGTGATCAAGTCCTAGCACTTCAGTGTGGCACTACGCGGGGTGAGTTGGCTCGCTCCGCGAACTCTGCGCGCTCTGCGGTTAGATCTTCTCCGCATCTCTGCGCCTCCGCGGCCCTCTTTTCACTCACCCCTTCACCTCCAAGCCCAACTCCTTCAACTGGATCTCATCGATCGTCGAGGGCGCATCGATCATCACATCACGCCCGGCGTTGTTTTTCGGGAAGGCGATGAACTCACGGATATCGCTGCGGCCGCCGAAGAGCGCCACCCAGCGGTCGAAGCCGAAGGCCGCGCCGCCGTGTGGAGGGGCACCATATTCAAAGGCATCCAGCAGGAAACCGAATTTGAAGCGGGCCTCTTCATCGGTGAAGCCCAACACGCGGAACATTGCCTCTTGCATGGCGCGGTCGTGGATGCGGATGCTGCCGCCGCCGATCTCCGTGCCGTTGATCACCAGGTCGTAGGCGTTGGCCTTCACGTGGCCGGGATCGCTCTCCAATTTGTGCGCATCCTTCGGGACCGGCGCGGTGAAAGGGTGGTGCATGGCATGCCAGCGTCCGCTTTCCTCGTCCATTTCCAATAGCGGGAAGTCCACCACCCATAGAGGTTTGAAGACGTTCGGGTCGCGCAGGTTCAGCAGTTCGCCGAGGTGTAGGCGCAGTTCGTTCAGCGCCTTGCGCGTCTTGTCCGCAGGCCCGGCCATGATGCAAAGCAGATCGCCCTCCTGCATGCCGAAGCGTTCCGCCCAGCATTGCAGGTCCTCGGGTCCGTAGAACTTGTCCACGGTGCTCTTCAGGCCCTCCGCGCCCCAGCGCACGAAGATGATCCCGGTGGCACCCACCTGTGGTCTTTTCACGAATTCGATGAGGGCATCCGTCTGTTTTCGGCTCCACGCAGCACAACCTTCAGCCTTGATGCCAACAACGAGTTCCGCATCATCAAAAATCTTGAACCCACGGCCTCGAACGAGGTCGGCCCCCTCTCCTTGGGAGAGCGCTGGGGTGAGGGTTTGGAAGCGCATGTCAAAGCGCAGGTCCGGCTTGTCGCAGCCGTAGTTGCTCATGGCCTCGTCGTACGGCATCCGCAGGAAAGGCTCGTTCATGTCCTTCCCGAGAATGGACTTGAACAGGTGCTTTGCCAAGCCCTCGAACGTGTTCAGGATATCCTCGCGTTCCACGAAGGCCATCTCGCAATCGATCTGCGTGAACTCCGGCTGGCGGTCGGCGCGGAGGTCCTCGTCACGGAAGCATTTCACGATCTGGAAATAGCGGTCCATGCCTGCCACCATCAGCAGTTGCTTGAAGGTCTGCGGGCTTTGCGGCAGGGCGTAGAACTCGCCTTGGTTCATGCGGCTGGGCACCACGAAATCGCGGGCGCCTTCCGGCGTGCTCTTGATCAGACACCGGCGTTTCCACTTCCAGGAATTGTTGTGCGCTGAGGTAGTTGCGCACCTCGATCGCCATGCGGTGCCGTAGCTCGAAATTCTTCCGGACACTGGCCCGGCGCAGGTCCAAGTAGCGGTACTTCATCCGCAGCTCATCGCCGCCGTCGGTCTCCTCCTCGATGGTGAAGGGCGGTGTCTTCGCGCTGTTCATCACCTTGAGTTCCGTAGCGAAGATCTCCACCTCGCCAGTAGGCATGTTGGCGTTCTTGCTCTGACGCTCCATGACTGTTCCTGTCACCTGCACCACATATTCACGGCCAAGGCTCCGAGCGGTGTCGCGTAGTGCGGCATCGCTGTCCGTATTGAAGGTGAGCTGCGTGATGCCGTAGCGGTCGCGGAGGTCCACGAAGGTCATGCCACCGAGGTCGCGGGTGCGTTGGACCCAGCCGGCGAGGGTCACGGTCTTGCCTACGTCGGTGAGGCGGAGTTCGCCACAGGTATGGGTGCGGTACATGGGGTTGAAACTGCGGCGAATGTACCGAAGCGCTCCCAAGCCTACTGCACAGTCAACGTCAGCGGGCGTTGCGTGATGTCGCCGTCATATTCATCCACGGAGAACCACCATTTTTCAGTGCCGGCCTGATCGCGCGTGATCACCGTTTTCTCGAACGTGAACGGATCACTGTCCACAGGCGCGCTGTCCTGCCGGATGCGCGGGCCGCTGTCGTATGCCACATCCACGAAGAAGGACCGGAGGTTGTCAGAGCCTTTTGAAACGGAGATGCCGATGTGTAGCGTATCCGAAAGCGGGACTGTATCGTTCAGCCAAGTGTAGCCGCTGTCCGTGCGGAAAGTGATGTCGGCGGCATGATCGCCATCGGGCTGGTCTTTAGTGCAGCCGGTCTCTGTGAAAAATGCTGCCGCTAGCAACAAGAAGAACGCGGAGTTGTGCATTCGGCAAAGTTAGACCAGTGGAACAGCCTGGAAGTGCATGTCCGTCATTTTACACCGCTCAGATCAGCCCGCCCACAACCGGTTCCCACGCACCATCCTTTTCATGTTGCGATGGTAAATGTGAACCGGGGTGGAGCGACCGGAAAGGTGCCTCCCGATGGAAGCCCGATCTTTACATGAACGGACCGGAACAGCACAGGCAGCTTTTATCGCTTTACCATCGTCCATAACATGACACGGTGAGGGTTTCGATCTGATCCTGCTGAACAACACAACCACCATGAGGAACATATTCATTCTCCTGTTTTCCTTGTCACAGGTGCTTCCAATGGCGGCATGCTCCTGCTTTGGACCTCAAACGTTCTGTGGTACGTTGGATCCGCCTTATGAGCAACCCGAATGGTGGATCCCGGATGCGGTCGTGCTTGGGGTGAAGTTGTCCTCGACAGCGCATGGCATGGATATCTTGGTGCTGAACGCATTCGCGGGTCAATTGCATGCAGGTGACACGGTCCGTGTGTGGGGTGATACCGGAAATCTTTGCCGGACCTATGCCGATACTTGGTCGATAGGAGATACCGTCGTATGGGGTCTCCAGCACACCGATCTAGCTGGAGGCACCATGGAACAACCGGAAGATTACCTCATTTCGGTCTGTGGAGTGTATTGGCTGGAATACACGAACGGTGAGGTTTCCGGTCCGCTCACCATGGAGAATGGCAACGAAGTGATGACCATGGGGCAGTTCGAGCTTCTTGTGACCGGCTGTCTTAGCACCGGTATCGAGGAAACCGGAGGCATGGACCCCATGGTCGTTAGACAGGGCCCGAACGGGACGTCGATCACAATGGCCACTTCAGAACGGGTGGAGCTCCGGGTTTCCGATGCCGCAGGAAGAAGCTGCATCGTTCGGGACTGGGACGGATCCCCGTTATCGCTCGGTGACCTGCCGACCGGCATGTACGCAGTGACCGTCAAGGAAGGTGGAAAGCGCTGGGTGAGGAAGGTCGTTGTTCGCTAGTTGAACTGAACAATGCAGTAAAAGGAAGGGCGCTCATTGCCGAGCGCCCTTCTTCGTTGTCCTGGTCGTTCTTGATCAGAGCGTCCCCCGGCTCTCCTGCTCCCGCTCGATCGCCTCGAACAGCGCCTTGAAGTTGCCCTTCCCGAAACTCTTCGCGCCCTTGCGCTGGATGATCTCGTAGAACAGTGTGGGGCGGTCTTCCACCGGTTTGCTGAAGAGTTGCAGCAGGTAGCCCTCGTCGTCCACGTCCACGAGAATGCCGAGCTCGCTGAGCGGGCCAAGGTCCTCGTCGATCGGCCCCGTACGTTCCAGTAGTCCTTCGTAGTAGCTGGAGGGCACTTTGAGGAACTCCACGCCACGGCTCATCAAGTCGCGCACGGTTTTTACGATGTCGTCCGTCGCCACCGCGATGTGCTGCACGCCTTCGCCGTTGTAGAAATCGAGGTATTCCTCCACCTGGCTCCGCTTCTTGCCCTTGGCCGGCTCGTTGATGGGGAACTTGATGCGGCCGTTGCCGTTGCTCATCACTTTGCTCATCAACGCGCTGTACTCCGTGCTGATGTCCTTGTCGTCGAAGCTCAGCAGGTTTGCGAAGCCCATCACCTTCTCGTAGAACTCCACCCACTTGTTCATCTGGTTCCAGCCCACGTTCGCCACCATGTGGTCCACGTATTTCAGGCCGGTGGGCAGCGGGTTGTAGGCGCTCATCCAAGGCTTGTAGCCCGGCAGGAAAGTGCCGTTGTAATTCTTGCGCTCCACGAAGATGTGTACCGTGTCGCCGTACAGCTTGATGCCGCTCTTCACCACTTCGCCGTCGGCGTCCTTCTCCACGGTGGGTTCCATGAAACTCACGGCGCCGCGTTTGATCGTCTCCTCGTAGGCTTTGCGCGCATCGTCCACCCACAGGGCGATCACCTTCACGCCGTCGCCGTGCTGGCGCAGGTGGTCGTTTATCGGGCTGTCCTTCATGAGCGGTGTGGTGAGCACCAGGCGGATCTTGTCCTGCACGATCACATAGCTGGTGCGGTCCTTCACGCCGGTCTCCAAACCGGCGTAGGCAAGGCTCTGGAAACCGAAGGCGGTCTTGTAGTAGTGCGCGGCCTGCTTGGCGTTCCCGACGTAGAACTCGATGTAGTCGGTGCCAAGAAGGGGGAGGAAGTCAGCCGCTGCGGGGTTGATCTTCTCGAGTTCGGGAGTGATGCTGGTTATGCTCATTGTCGTATCATGTTTTATGCTGGAGCGATGGGTCACTCCAGCCAGGATTTCCAGTATTTGCCATCATCGATCTTCATCGCCTCTTCCGTTACCATCAACGGCTTAAAGGTATCCAGCATAACGGCGAGTTCATCCGTCTTCGTCTTGCCGATGGAACGCTCCATGGCACCGGGTTGCGGGCCGTGCGGAATGCCCGCGACGTGAAGAGTGATGTCCCCTGCATCGATGTCGTTCCGGCTCATGAAATCGCCGTCCACGTAGTAAAGGATCTCGTCGCTATCGATGTTGCTGTGGTTGTAGGGCGCAGGGATGGCTTCCGGATGGTAGTCGTATAGGCGTGGGCAGAAGCTGCACACCACGAAGGCGCTCGTCTCGAAGGTCTGGTGGACGGGCGGCGGCTGGTGAACGCGACCGGTGATCGGCTCGAAGTCGTGGATGCTGAGCGCGTAGGGGTAGTTGTAGCCGTCCCAGCCCACCACGTCGAAGGGATGCGTAGCATAGATGAACTCGTGGATCACATTCTGCTTCTTCACCCGTACACGGAATTCGCCCTTCTCGTCGTGCGTCTCGAGGTCCTTGGGGCGGCGGATGTCGCGTTCGCAGAAGGGGCTGCTTTCCAACATCTGGCCGAACCAGTTGCGGTAGCGCTTCGGCGTGTAGAGCGGATGGTGGCTCTCCAGCACCAAGTGGCGGTTGTCCGCGCTGTCGAACTCCAGCGTGTAGATCATGCCACGCGGGATCACCAAGTAGTCGCCGTACTTGAATTCCAGTGTGCCGACCAAGCTCCGCAACTTGCCGCTTCCCTTGTGGATGAAGATCAGCTCGTCGCAGTCCGCGTTCTTATAGAAGTAGTCCACCTTCAGGGCCTTGGGTGCGGCCAGGGCCATGGAAACATCGTTATTGAACAGCAACGTTTTGCGCGCTTTGAGGTGGTCGTTCTCCGGTGCCACGTTGAAGCCGGTAAGCCGCATGCAACGCAGGTTCTTCTCGATGGCGACCTTCGGGGTGACGTCCGTGGCGCTGACGATCTCCTTCACCTGTGTGGGGCGATGCGTATGGTAGAGCAGCGTGCTCATGCCGTCGAAACCGACGGTGCCGAAAAGCTGCTCGTAGTAGAAGCGGTCCTTGCCGTTCTTGAAGATGGTGTGCCGCTTGTGCGGGATGTTTCCGAGGGTGTGGTAGAAAGGCATGTTACGCGGTTTAGTGGGTGATCAGTGAATGGTGATCAGTGATTTGGGCGATCCGGTAGGCACATAACTGCATTTTCTGATCACCAATCACCATCCACTATTCACCATCTGCAATTTGCTGCGATGGGTTTACTCTCAAGTTCACACTGATCTCCGTCAGGTCCTGATGAAGCGTTCCGTTCCTCGCAAGGATTTCTTCCTCTTCGTGAATACGCTGTCGCAATCCTTCGGGGTCATTGATCGCTTTGGTCTTGGTGCTGCGGGTACTGCGGCCTTTGCGCCATGTGCGTTGTGCTTCGATCGGCAGCAGGTGGATCTCGCGGCAGCTCGGTGAGCAGCAATCCGCGTATTTCTCGGCGCAGCTTTCGCACTGCACCAGCAGCATGTTGCAGGTGGCTTCTTGGCAGTTGCTTATGCGGTCGCTAGCCGTACCGCATTGCATGCAAGTGCTCACCACATCGTCAGTGATGCGCTCGGCAAGGCGTTCATCGAACACGAAGTTCTGTCCCTTGTAGCGGCTCTCCAGTCCTTGGGCTTTGATCTGCCGCGCATAGTCGATGATGCCGCCGTGCAACTGGTTCACCTTCGCGAAGCCGTGATGCCTCAGGTAGGCGCTGGCCTTTTCGCAGCGGATGCCGCCGGTGCAATACAGCAGGACTTCCTTCTCCTCCTTGCCCTTCATCACTTCCGTCACCTCATCGATCGCTCCGCGGAAGGTATCCGCTTTCGGTAGGTATGCGCCTTCGAAGTGGCCGATGAGGCATTCATAGTTGTTCCGCATGTCGATCACCAGCGCGCCTTCCTCAAGCTTCCGGTTGAAGCTTTCCGCATCGAGGTGTTCGCCCACGTTCGTCACGTCGAAGGCGTCGTCGGCGAGGCCGTCGGCCACGATCTTGTTCCGCACCTTGATCTTCAGTTTCAGGAAACTCTTTCCGTCATCTTCCACCGCGATCTTCCAAGGCATGTCGCGGAAGGCTTCACTTGCATCCAACGCTGAACGGAAGGCATCCAAATTCGTCGTGGGCAGGCTGATCTGCGCATTGATACCCTCCTGTGAGATGTAAATGCGGCCGAGAACGCCAAGGGTATCCCATTCGCCATAGAGCTCGTGGCGCAGGGCCTCCACTTCGGCAAGGCGCACGTATCGGTAGAAGCTGAGCGTGGTGCGTGCCTTGCCCTCGGATCCCAGCCGTTCGCGGAGCTGGTCCGGATGCAGGAGGTTGCGCAGCCGATGGGTTTCCATGGGTGCCAAATTACGGATCCGTTGCCGGTGTCCGGGTCTCTGATAGCTTTGGCTCCCCATCGGGACCAAGGAAAACGGGAACGCGAAATGACCAAGAAGATCCTCGTTATCGGCGCCAGCGGCCAGATCGGCACCGAGCTCGTGGAAGGCCTGCGCGATCGCTTCGGTGCGGAGGACGTGGTGGCCAGCGACATCAAGGAGCCGCAGGCCAGACAGACCGGCCCCTTCGCCTTGGTGAACGCCATGGACCGGCGCGGCATCGAGCGCGTCATCGACAAGCACGGCATCACCGAGGTGTACCTGTTGGCAGCGCTGCTCAGCGCCACGGCGGAGAAGGACCCGGCCTTCGCATGGAAGCTCAACATGGAGAGCATCCTGATCATCCTCGAGCTGGCCCGGGAAGGCAAGCTGAAGAAAGTTTACTGGCCCAGCAGCATCGCCGTTTTCGGGCCTACTACGCCGAAGGACGCCACGCCGCAGCACACGGTCACCGAGCCGAGCACGGTCTACGGCATCAGCAAATTGGCGGGCGAGGGTTGGTGCGCGTACTACCATTCCCGCTATGGCGTGGATGTGCGCAGTATCCGCTATCCGGGCCTTATCGGCTGGAAAAGCGCGCCGGGCGGCGGCACCACGGATTACGCCGTCCACATCTTTCACGAAGCGATCAAGAACGGCGCCTACACCAGCTTCCTCGGGCCGAAGAGCACGCTGCCGATGATGTACATGCCGGATGCCATCCGCGCCACGATCGACCTGATGGAGGCTCCGGTGGAACAGATCAAGGAGCGCGGCAGCTACAACCTGGCGGGGGTCAGCTTCAGCCCGGAGGAGATCGCTGCGGAGGTGGCCCGGCACATCCCCGGCTTGAAGATGTCCTATGCCCCGGACGAGCGACAGGCGTATGCGGATTCGTGGCCGCGCAGCATCGACGACAGCGCCGCCCGCAATGACTGGGGCTGGAAGCCGGAGTTCGACCTCAAGGCCATGGTGGACGACATGATGGCGCACTTGAGCCGGAAGTTGGGACCTTCCTGAACAGGCCTCGACGCAACCCTGTAGAGCCGTTTCCCGTATCGCACGGGCATTCCCCGTCCGGTATTTACATGCGGCATCATAGCCTTTTTTATTCCCTCACCCTCGGCCTGACTTTGTTCTTGGCCGGACCGGTCGCGTTGGCGCAAGGGAACACTTCCGCACCGGACACCCTGAACAGGCTGGACGACCTGGGGCGCAAGGAGGGTTGGTGGCAGCTTTTGGCGCCATTGTCGGCCAAGCTCGGTCATGCTGCGGGGGCTGTGGTGGAGGAAGGACGATACACCGACAACAAGCGGACGGGCATCTGGCGTCGCTACTGGCCCAATGGCAAAGTGAAGAGCGAGATCACCTACGTGAAGGGACTTCCCAGAGGTAACTACACCACCTATTACGAGGACGGTACAAAGGAAGAGCAGGGCGCGTGGGACCTGGACCGGAATACCGGCACGTTCAAGCGTTGGCATCCCAATGGTCATTTGTCGCAGGAATTCATCTTCGACCAGTTCGGCACGCGCGATGGCGAGCAGAAGTACTACCACGAGAACGGGCAATTGGAAGCCGATGTCACCGTGAAGCAAGGCAGGGAAGAGGGCAAGTTGAAGCGCTATTATGCCAACGGCGAATTGCAGGAAACGGTGGATTTCGCCGGAGGCCTGGCCGATCAGGCTTCCTTCAAGAGCTATCGCCCTAAGCAGCGGGTACCGGAGCCCAAGCCCGATAAGGCGACCGTGGCGGCACCGGCCAAGACCGCCCAGGAGACCACCAATGCCACGGATTTCCGGGCGGAGGGTTGGAACACCTTGTACAACAATCAACATCGCCTGTCCCAACAGGGCGAGTACCGCAAAGGGCGCCTTTGGAACGGGAAGGTGTATAAGTATGACCGTAACGGCCTCCTCTACAAGGTGGAAGTGTACGTGGAGGGAAAATATGCCGGCAAGGCCCAGATGACCGAGGATGATCTGTGATCCTGCTGATCATGGACGTACAGGCGACAGTCCAGCCTTCACGGACGCTGCATGCCGAACAAATGAAACACCCTGTAAGTAGCCTGTTCGGGAATTCATGTTCTTGACCATCGCACACTGCTACATTTGCCGCCTCCATGTTCGAGGCATGGCACTTCCACCAAAAAAATCCCGAAGAACCACCAATGGCAAAGTCGACAACTGCAGCCACCAAGGCAGTGGACGCGTTCATGGCCTATGTAAAGGCCAAAAACACCAATGAGCCTGAATTTTTACAAGCCGTGCATGAAGTGGCCGAAATGGTCATCCCGTTCATCGAGGCCAACCCCAAGTACAAGGGCAAAATGCTCCTTGAGCGCATGGTGGAACCCGAGCGAACGATCATTTTTCGCGTGCCTTGGGTGGACGATAAGGGCAACACGCAGGTGAACCGCGCCTTCCGCATCGAGTTCAATAGCGCCATCGGGCCGTACAAGGGCGGCCTGCGCTTCCATCCAAGTGTGAACCTCAGCATCCTGAAATTCCTCGGGTTCGAGCAGACGTTCAAGAACAGCCTCACCACCCTGCCCATGGGCGGCGGCAAAGGCGGCAGCGATTTCGACCCTAAAGGCAAGAGCGACGGTGAGGTGATGCGCTTCTGCCAAAGCCTGATGAACGAACTCTTCCGCCACATCGGCCCTGACACCGACGTGCCCGCAGGCGACATCGGTGTGGGCGGCCGCGAGATCGGTTACATGTTCGGCCAGTACAAGCGCTTGGCGAACGAGTTCACCGGCGTCCTTACCGGCAAGGGCGCCTCTTGGGGTGGTTCCTTGATCCGTCCGGAGGCCACCGGATACGGCTGTGTGTATTTCGCGAACGAAATGCTGGGCCGCAACAAGAGCAGCTTCAAAGGCAGGATCGTGGCGGTGAGCGGCAGCGGCAACGTGGCCCAGTACGCCATTGAAAAGGCCACGCAGTTCGGGGCCAAAGTGGTCAGCGCAAGCGACAGTGACGGCAGCATCTACGACCCCACGGGGATCACTAAGGAGAAGCTTGCCTTCCTCATGGAGCTCAAGAACGTGAAGCGCGGGCGCATAGAGGAATACGCCAAGAAATTCAAAGGCAGCAAGTATGTGAAGGGCGCCCGGGTGTGGGACGTAGTGGCCAAGTGCGATGTGGCCCTGCCTTGCGCCACACAGAACGAACTGGACCTTAACAACGCAAAGGCGCTGATCAAGAAAGGGGTCAAGTATGTGGCCGAAGGGGCCAACATGCCCACAACTCCGGATGCGATAGAGGCCTTCCACGCAGCCAAAGTGTATTTCGCTCCCGGCAAGGCCAGCAATGCCGGTGGCGTGGCCACCAGCGGTCTTGAAATGAGCCAGAACAGCTTACGCTTGGCCTGGACCCGCGATGAGGTTGACGCCAAGCTCCACGCCATCATGAAGAACATCCACGCCGCCTGCGTGAAACACGGACAGGAAGGCAACCACGTGAACTATGTGAAAGGTGCCAACATCGCCGGATTCGTGAAGGTCGCGGATGCCATGCTGGACCAAGGGGTGGTGTGAACCGAGAAGTTTGTAGAATGAAAAAGCCCCGGAACTTCCGGGGCTTTTTTCATTCTAGGACTGATGTTCAGCAGAACTCACCGTACACCATCTTCAGGTGCTCGGCGATCATCTCCGCGCTGCGCCCTTCGATGTGGTGACGCTCCACGAAATGCACCAGCTTTCCGTCATTGAAAAGGGCGATGCTGGGGCTGCTGGGCGGGTAGGGGAGGAAGTGCTTGCGTGCCTGCATCACCGCGTCGGTATCCACGCCGGCAAAGACGGTGGTAAGGTGGTCGGGACGCTTGTCGCCTTGCAACGAGGCTTTCACGCCGGGACGGCACGCGCCTGCCGCACATCCGCAGACGCTGTTCACGACGCACAGCACAGTGCCGGACTGCTTGAACGCGGTATCCACTTGCGCGGGGGTCTTCAATTCGGTGAACCCCACTTCGGTGAGGTCGGCGACCATGGGGGCGGTCAGTTCTTCTGGGTACATGTGTTGATGGGGCTAGTGTGAAGAGAAAATGCCTACCCTTCCGGGATGACACGTTTAGGTGCAAAGATACTTTCCATGGGGATGAACTACCGTGACCGCCGTCAGCTTTGCGCGCCGGCCGCAGATCGTGGCTTGCCCCGTTGTATGGTACGGGCTAATTTGCGGGCTTGATCTTCAACACATGCGCTTTTCTTTCCACCTGCTGCTCCTCGCGGCACTCTCCTTCTTCACTTTCCCCACCATGGCACAAGAGCGCTCCAAGGAACCTTCGGAACTGGTGCGTGCCCGTTTGGTCGACAACGGATACAAAGCTGACGACCTCGCGGACCTGCTGGTCAAAGACCAATACCGCGACGCCCACAACGGGGTGGAGCATACTTTCCTGCGCCAGCGTTGGCACGGCATAGAGGTCTTCAATGGCGACATCGCGGTGCATCAGGCGGCGGACGGCCGTGTGATCGCGATGAACAACGGGGCATGGGCCTATTGCGGAAAGACGGCTGAAGCGCCTGAGCCCGTCATCAGCGCGGAACAGGCACTGGCGACCGTGTTGCGCAAGGACCTTCCCTCTGCCACGGTCCCTTCCTTGGTGTCGTCCGTAGACGGAGGGCAAAAGCTAGTGTACGATGGTACTGCCTTCAGTGGGGAACCGGTCAATGTCCAATTGATGTACCTGCCATCGGACAAGACCTTGCGTCTGGTCTGGAACGTCAACTTCTATCAACCCGACGGGGCGCATTGGTGGAGCGTGCGCATCAGCGCGAACACCGGCGAGGAACTGGACCGCAACGATTGGGTGAGCCAGTGCGGGTTCGATGAGATCATGAATAAAAGGGCGCACGAGGAAGCCCCGGCACCCCCGATGATGCCGTCCGCGCCGAACGACTATAACGTCTATCCCGCTCCGTTGGAAAGCCCGAACCACGGATCCCGTGCCATCCGCAATGCACCTTGGACCGCCGCAGGCATTGCCTCACCGTACGGTTGGCACGATACCAACGGGTCGGCGGGCGCCGAGTACACCATCACCCGAGGCAATAACGTGCTGGCGCAGGAGGATGCCAACGGAAACAACGGTACCGGCTACAGCCCGGACGGTGGGGCCACATTGGATTTCGACTACCCCATCAACTTATCGCAAGAACCGTCCAATTACCAGGATGCCGCCCTGACCAACCTGTTCTACTGGAACAACATGATGCACGACGTGTGGTACCGGTACGGTTTCGATGACGTGAGCGGGAATTTTCAAGAGAACAACTATGGACGTGGTGGTGCAGGCGGGGACTATGTATTGGCGGACGGGCAGGACGGCAGTGGCACGAACAACGCCAATTTCGGCACGCCGCCCGATGGCAGCAACCCGCGGATGCAGATGTATCTCTGGACCTCCACCAACCCGGATCGCGATGGTGATCTCGACGGCGGCATTATCGCCCATGAGTACGGCCACGGGATCAGCAACAGGTTGGTCGGCGGGCCGTCCAACGTGAGTTGCTTGGACAACAATGAACAAATGGGCGAGGGCTGGAGCGACTTCTTCGGATTGATGATGACCATGGAACCGGGGGACGCACGCACGGACGCACGTGGAATCGGCACCTATGTGCTCGGGGAGCCGGTGACCGGCCCGGGGATCCGCCCCTCGCCATATTCCACTTCCTTCGGGGTGAACGGCTTCACCTACGCCGATACCGAGGACCCCTCCTACCAATACTCCCATGCCATCGGCTTCATCTGGTGTACCATGCTGTGGGAAATGACCTGGGACCTGGTGGACCAGTACGGTTTCGACCCGGACCTGTACAACGGGACCGGCGGGAACAACATCGCCATGCAATTGGTGATCGACGGCCTGAAGCTCACCGCTTGCAGCCCGGGTTTCGTGGACGCCAGGGACGCCATCCTCCAGGCCGATGCGCAGAACAACGGCGGGGCCAACCAGAGCCTCATCTGGTCCGCTTTCGCCAGGCGCGGACTGGGTTATGGCGCCAGCCAAGGCAGCTCGAACAGTTTGAACGACCAGACCGAGGCCTACAACATGCCCCTGCAGAATGACATCGGCATCGCCCAGGTCCTTACTCCGGGCGCTGGCGACTTCTTCACCTGCGGCAGCACCCCTGTCACCGTCAGTGCCCAACTGCGCAACTTCGGCATTCTACCGCAAAGCGGCTTCACCGTGCGCTATTCCTTGGACGGTGCTCCCTACGTCAGTCAAGCCTATCCGGGCACCTTGGTGGCCGGTGCATCCGAGGTCTTCACCTTCAGCCAGCCCGTTATGCTGGCATCCACCGGCGCTCATACATTGACGGTGGGGACCGTGCTTTCCGGTGATGAGTATCCCGGTGATGACGAAGCCAGCAACGCGCTCAACGGGGTGGTGGGTACCACCGTGGCCGCGCCACTTTCAGAGGATGTGGAAGGCGGTTCCGCCACGCCCGCAGGATGGACCCTCCAGAACCCGGATAATACGACGACCTGGACCACCGCCACCTTGGCCGATGGCGCGGATTGCTCCTCCACCACGGCCTGGGCGATCAACAATTACAGCTACAATTCCTCGGGTCAGGAGGACCGGCTGATCACGCCCATGATCGACCTCTCCGGGTCCTCCAATAACCACCTCACCTTTGATCATGCCTATGCGCGGTATAGTTCTTCCTATTTCGACGCCTTCCGGGTGGACATCAGCAATGATTGCGGCAACAGCTGGACCAACCTCTACAACGCGTCCGGAAGTGCTTTGGCCACTGCGGCGGACAATACTTCCAGCAATTGGGTGCCGGCGGACTGCTCCGAATGGGCCTCGCACGATCTAGACCTAAGCGCATACGACGGCGAGGTCATCATGCTCCGCTTCATCAACATCACCGGCTATGGCCAACGCTTGTACTTCGATAATATGAACGTGTCCGGCACCGCCGGAGCTTCCGTGAGCGTACGCATGTACTTGGATGGCTGTTACAACACGACAGAACACCGGATGGACGACCAGTTGCGCGCAAATAGCCTGTTGCCCGCCACCGAACCGTACTCCGTGTTGGGCTTCTCGCTTACCGGGGGAGGAGGCGAAACGGCAGGAAGCGGTTTATTGGCCGCGACGGGGGACGATGCCATCGTGGACTGGGTGGTGGTGGAACTGCGCTCCAGTGGCACGCCGGGCCAGATCGTGGAGGCCCAATGTGCCCTGCTCCAGCGGGATGGGGACGTGGTTGCCGCTGATGGCTCGTCGGCGTTGCACTTTGCCGCAACTACCGGTGACTTTTACATCGCTGTGAGGCATCGGAACCACTTGGGCTGCATGACGGCGACGGCGCGAACGCTTTCAGCCACGCCCACTTTTGTCGACTTTAGCCTGAGCCCAACCGCCACATACGGCACGGATGCACGCCGCACCAGGGACGGAATGATGTTGCTCTGGTCCGGCAATGTCGTGCGCGATGGTGCCCTGCGCTATACCGGCACGAGCAATGACCGCGACCCGATCCTGACGACCATAGGTCAAAGCGTGCCCTCGGCGACGACGACAGGATATGAGTCCAGCGACGTGAACTTGGACGGGGTGGTGAAATACACCGGTTATAACAACGACCGGGATGCGATCCTTCAGAGCATCGGGGGTGCCACCCCCACCGACGCACGCACGGAACAACTGCCGTAGCATGAACGGCCCGGAAATGGCCCGGGCCACTTTTATGGACGATCGTTAGAGGCGGGCATCCGTTCCGGGCGTACGGGTTTCAACCTTGCGCGGACCGGAATTCCTTGATGAAGCCCACGATCCGTTTCCGGAAGAACAGGAAGAGGAGGATGTAGGGCACGGTCATCATGAACAGGATGCCCTTGTTCAGGCCGGCTCCCACGGCCTGACTTCCGCCATAGACGTTGCCCCCGGGCTGTGTTTCGGCCACGGCCTTGCACATGGAACAGCCCTGCGCCCAGACATCGACGGGCAGCAACACCACCACCAAGAGGGCGGCAATGGGCAACAGGCGGCGGAACAACATCGATGCAAAGGTAATCGCGGTGGGGCCGTCTTGTCCGCGGTTCAGTAGTACGGCGCGCACATCAGATAGACCAGCACCCCCGTGATGCTCACATAAAGCCACAGGGGCAGGGTCCAGCGAGCGATCTTCCGGTGCTTGTCGAAGCGCGCGCTCAAGGCCCTGATCAAGGTGATCAGCACCAGGGGAGCGATGACCGCCGCCAGGATGATGTGCGAGATCAAGACCGGGTAATAGATCCAGCCCAGCGATCCGCCATACTTCACCGAGGGGAAGCTGCCGTGCTGTATCACATAGCTGACGAGAAAGAGCGTGCTGAGCCCCACCGCCGTCAACATCAAACGCCGGTGCAGGGGAATGTTCTTCCTGAGGATGGCACGCCAAGCGATGATCAGCACAAGGGCGGCCATGCCGTTCAGCACGGCGTTCACCTTGGGCAGGGTGGAAGCGGTAAGCCCGCCCACCACGATCATCTTAGGGCCGAGATACAGGAAGGTGATGCCCCCGATCAACAGGATGCTCAGGGTCCAAGCGATGGTCTTGCCTTGGCGATCGGTCATGGAGACCATGGTCAACGGTCAGATGGCGTATCGTCCTCCCGTGCCCGTGCCTTTTCCTCCAGCAAGAGCATCTTCAGGTCCGTCAACAGGTCGCGCATGGCATCGGTGTCCGTCCCGTCAAACATTCCCCGGATGTGGTGGCGCTTGTCCACGAGCACGAACTGGGGGGAGTGAACGAACTGCTCGGCTGCGGAACTGTCCTTGCTCGCACTGAGCAGATAGCCCAAGTTGCCTTGCCGGTAGATGTCCGGGGCGTTGCCGGTGAGGAATTTCCATCGCGTGGGGTCCGCCTCCAAGCGCTTGGCGTATGCTTTCAGCACGGTGGGCGAATCATGCTCAGGGTCCACGGTATGGCTGAGAAAGAGCACATCCTTGTATGCGGGATCGTCCAATTGAAGTTGCAATTGCTGCATCTGGACGCTCATGCGGGGGCAGATGCTGGTGCACCGTGTGAAGAAGAAGTCCACGATCAACACCTTCCCCTCGATGTCCTTGTCGGTGAAAGGCTCTCCGTCCTCATCGATGAAATGGAACGGGGGCACCGTGAAGTAGGTGGTATCCCCTGAGGCGTGTACCTCACGCTCACCGAGGTAGGGCAGGTAGGTGTAGTGGCTCTTGGAGCCCCAGAAGAGAAAGATCGCCCCGGGTATCAGTACCAACAAAAGGAGCAACAGGGCAGCCTTCTTGCCTTTGCCAGCCGGTTCCGGTCCTTGTCTCACAGGAAATTCATCAGTGCCTCATGGATGTAGGTGGAATCCCAGATGGCGATGAAAATGAGGAAGAGGAGAAAGAGGGCATATGGCAGGAGGATCATGCTTCGGATGTTCCTACGCTCGTCGCCCAGATGCATGAAGGTCATCACGATGTAGGTGGCTTTCACCAGAGTGAGGACGATGAAGGTCCATTTCACCCAGTGCCAGGACCCCGGCATCCAATTGCGCCAGAAAACGCCTAGAAGCACCTCGAAGCTGGTGATCACCGAAAGGAGGATGGTGACGAAGAAGATCTTCTTGCGGATCGTCCGGCCTTCCTCCTCGCTATGGTCTGCGTCCAAGCTGTATTCGATGATGTCGTCGCGTTCCATGTAGACCGCCGTAGCCCGGCGAAGGTGTTGGTTTATTCAGTTAGGTCAGGCGAAGGCGTTTTGATCACACAAGATAGAAGAAGGTGAAGACGAACACCCACACAAGATCCACGAAGTGCCAGTAGAGACCGGCTTTTTCCACCATTTCGTAGTGGCCGCGGCGATGGAACACGCCCTTGATCACCATGATCAGGACGATGAGGTTGATGATCACCCCGCTGAATACGTGGAATCCGTGGAAGCCGGTGATGAAGAAGAAGAAATTAGCGTAGGCGGGCGGGCCATACTCATTCTCGGTCATGTTCGCGCCGCTGGTGACATGCACGGCGTTCTGGTAGAGTTTGTAGGCTTCGGGACCCCTCAACACCTCTTCCGAGCGCGTGCTGCCAAGGGTCATGGCGAACGTGGCGGGATCGTACGTCTCACCGTGGTGCAGGTTCTCCTCCAAGTAGGCGGTCCGCCCGTCGGCCAAGGTGATGCGGGCATTGCTGCCGTGGATGAAGTGGCTCCACTCCTAAGCCTGTGAACCCACGAAGAACAGGCCCGCCCAGCACGGTGAGGAAGAACCATTTGATCACGCCTTTCTTGTCCATCCGGTGGCCCGCCTCCACGGCCAGTACCATGGTGACGGAGCTGATGATGAGGATGAAGGTCATCAGGGCCACGTACATCAGGGGCATGTTGCCCGAAATACCGGGGAACTTGCTGAAGACATACTCGCCGATGGGCCATTCCATGCCCGGAAGCAGCGAATGGCGTGCGAAGCCGTACGATACCAACAGACCGCTGAAGGTAAGGGCGTCGGACACGAGGAAGAACCACATCATCATCTTCCCGTAGCTCATGCTGAACGGGGAGCGACCGCCGCCCCAAAGGACGTCGTTGCTCAGGGCTTTGGATGCGTCTCCTGACATGGGAAGTATTTCGGTGGCAATGTTAGTGAACGAAGGCCAAGAACAAAAGCAGGTAGACCCAGAGGCCCGCCAAAAAGTGCCAGAAGATAGTTCCGGCCCACAAACCTTGGTGATCTTCCCGGCCGTAGCGGCCCAGAAGTGCTTTGACCGAGATCACCAGCAGGGCGATGAGCCCGCCGATGATGTGTGCGAAGTGGGCATAGGTGAGTACGAAGAAATAGGAGCTGGCGGCGTTCATGGACTCGTCCATTTCGGCGTTCAGCGGACGGGTGAAGGCCGTATCATCAGGCAGGTAATACAGGTCACCGTTCTTTACCAGGGTGAGGCCGCGGCGCTCGATGGTGTACTCGGTCCCATAGACCTCGTTCACGTTCTTCAGGCGGCTCACCAAGGCATATCCGTCCTTCAGCAATGCCCCCCAGCCCTTGAGCTGGCTGGCGCTGAAGCCGAGACCAAGGGCCAAGGTGATCAACACCCACGGTGCAACGGAGCGTTTATGGTCCTTTCTGGCCTGTACCAAGGCCATGTGGATGGTGACACTGCTGATGATGATGATGCCGGTGCTCCACCAAAAGATCTTCGGCAGCTGAAAATTCACCCAATACTCGGAGCCGCCTTTGCTCACCAGATAAGCGCTCGTAAGCCCGGCGAAGAACATCACGACGGAGAAGAGCATGAGGAAGGTGAGGTTCCTCTTCGCCTTGATCATCCGGGCCTTGCGTTCCGCGGTCTCTTCCTGCTCGCTCATAACTTATCAAATACGTATGCCAATTGCACAACGGGGAGATACAGGAAGCTGGCGAACATCAGACGGCGTGCATAAGCCTTGTCCAACGAACGCATCAGGCGCAACGCGTGCAGCAGCATCCAAAGCCCCAGCAAAGCCGCCGTCAGTGCCGACCAAGGGCCGGCCAGGCCGAAGACCCACGGCAACAGGCCCGTGAGCAGAGCGAAGAAGGTGTATAGCACGATGAGGAATCCACTGTAACGGTCACGTCCGCCCCGGGATGGGAGCAGGTGATAACCGGCCTTGGCGTAGTCGTCGTTCAGTACCCAGGCAATGCTCCAGAAGTGGGGGAACTGCCACATGAACTGCATCGCGAAGAGCAGGCCCGGCCCCAGGTCGAAATGCCCCGTGGCTGCCACATAGCCCAGCATGGGCGGGAATGCGCCCGGGAACGCACCGACAAAGACGGCCCACGAGCTGAAGCGCTTCATCGGCGTGTAAAGCGCCACGTACATGAACAGGGAGAGGAGGCCAAGAATGCCCGTGAGGGGGCCGAAGGTGTTCCAGAGAATAAAGGTGCCGATGGCACCTGCGAGCACGGCGACGATGGTCGCTTCGGTCATGCTCATGGAGCGCCGTGCCAACGGACGCTCTGCCGTGCGCGACATCAGGCTGTCCTGCTCCACTTCGATCACCTGGTTCAGTGCATTGGAAGCACCCGTGACCAGTAGCCCGCCCACGGTCAGCAGCAAGGCGTTCACGATGCTGAAACCGCCTATTGGCACGCCCATGCCGTAACCCAGCACGGCGCTTACCACCACCAAGGACGCCAGACGCAGCTTGAACAGCGCTGCGAGGTCTTTCACTTTCGCCACCGCCCCTATCCTGACGGTATATGTTTCCCGGGTTTCCAAATCGGCGGCGAAAGTAAGACACGGGCACTTGTCCCGGAGCTCCTTTTCCGTTGCGGGCCGTACAGCTTGCCGATCAGGGCAGGTCAGCGGCGCACCGTGCGGAAACGGTGGCTGTTGTGCAGGTTGGACGAGATCCCGGCCCGCACGTAGTTCGTCATCAACGAAGGGGCCTCACCGCCGGTCTCGGCGCGGTACGTCCATGCCAGTTCCAGCATGATCCCCGCACGGGGTTGCATGAGCCAACCGGCCCGCAGTTGATTCTGGACCACCGTCTGCTGGGCCGGTTCTCCCAAATAGTAGCCGTAGTTACGGGGTTTGCTCCCGTCAGCATTGAGCACCCGTTCGCCCTCCGGCAGGTAGATGTTGTTGCCGTAGCTGCTGTTGGGCCCGGAGGCCGTGTCGTGGCCCATGATCGCGTAGCTGAGGATGTCCCCGATCAGCCAGCGCCCGTGACGCCATTCGCCCTGCACCAAACCTTCCAGGAAGCCGCTGCCGTATGGATGGGCCAGCGGCTCGCCGTAGTGCGCATAGTTCTGCCGGGTGTCCGTGTGCGTGTACATGAAGGGCCTCACATAGTTCACTTCGCCCCGCAGCATCAGCCCTTTCTGGCGGAACACGTCATGCGCTACCGCGCCTACTTGCACCCCCTGCTTGTTACCGTACCAGCCTTCCCCTGCACGCACGTTACTTAAGAGGAACTCGTCCAGGATCACCTGGGAATAGAGCTGAACCTTTTTACCCAACTTCATGTTCATGGCGATCCCGAGCAGGGCATTGTCAGGGGAGCCAAGGCCGTACTCCACCGGCCGGTAGAAGATCACCGGGTTCACATAGGAGAGGTCGAAGCCGCGCGGATATTTTGGGTCGTTGTCCTGCCATACGATCGCCTCGAAAAGGCCGACGTTCAGCCGCTTGGAGACGTTCCAGCTCAGGTAATGCATGCTGGTGAACTTCTTTGCAAAATGCGTCGGGTCGCCGCCCGCGCCCCGGATGTCGTCCATCAGGGTGAACAGGTTCACATAACGGAGGTGCCATGCGGTGGTGGTGATCTTGAAGTAAGGATAGCTGTACGCCTCATCGCTGAGGAAGAGCGAACGGTAGCCTTCACCGATAAAATTGCGGCCCTTGCCCAGCGTGAGATGGAAATACTCCCCGGCCTTGTAGTCGGCATAAGCATTCCAGTCGTAATGGGCCACCGCGTTCCCGGAGCGGTGCGCATAACCCTCGCCGGGCGTGACCTCCGAGGCCCACGTGGCGCTGTCCAGGTAGTTGGGCAGCACCTCGGTCCAGGCTTCCACGTCAACCCCGAAGGTGAGGCGGGGCGTGGCGTTCCATCCTATCCATCCGCCAAGGCCCGTGCGGTATTTAAGCAAGTCTTCTTCCCCGATGGAGGCACCGGCCAGCACATCGATCAGCGGTCCTCCGTACCAGCGATGGGCAGGGTCGGCCATGCGTTCCATCCAAGGTTTCCAGGCGTGCGAAAGTACCGTGTCAGCGTCGGCCAAGGCATTCAGGTCATCACGGAAGTAGGGGCGGACAGCGCTGTGGGCTGGGATGTCGGACCTGTGCATGAGGGCGGTCCATGGCGCGTCCACGGTCCCGCTCAACGGATGCAGTCCTTGCTGGGCGAATACGGAAGCGGGCGCCGTGAGCGCCAAAAGGCAAAGTCCCCGGATCATGCCTTGTCCCGTTTGCGGATGAAGAAAGGCACCATGGCCAGCCCGAACGCGGTGACCCCGAGCAATAGCAGTCCCTTGTTCGGCAGCACATCGCGGGTGGTAAGGCTCAGCAGGATGATGGCGATGGCATAGGCATAGAGCACGGCCACCGTGCCGCGATGGCCAAGGCCGAGCGCCAGCAGGCGGTGGTGGATGTGGTTCTTGTCCGCCTGGAAAGGGGAGGTGCCGCGCGCCATGCGCACCACGAAGACGCGGAAGGTGTCCACCAACGGGAAGGCGATCACGGACATGGCGAACAAAGGCGTGGGCACGGTGCGCAGCCAGATGGGCAGGCGCGAGGTGTCGTGGTCCACCACGCGCATGGCCAGCACGCTCAGGATGGCGCCGATGATCAGCGAGCCGCTGTCGCCCATGAAGATACGGGCGGGGTGCGTATTGAAAATGAGGAAGCCGACCAACGCACCGGCCAGCGTGAAGGCTAGCAATGCCAAGGCCACGTCGCCCGCCCAATACAGCCAAAAGCCGTAGGCCACGGCACTGATCAGGCCGATACCGCCCGCGAGCCCGTCCACGCCGTCGATGAGGTTGAAGGCGTTCACCAGCACGATGTAAGTGAAGAAGGAGAAAGCGATGCTCACTTCGTTCGTCAACGCGTAGAGCCCGAGGATCCCGTGCATGTCTCGGATGCGGATGTCGCCCATGATCACCAGGATATAGGCCACCACGAAATGACCCACCAGTTTTTTCACTGGGGAGAACCCGATGATATCATCCTTCACACCGATGAAGAACAGTAGCACCATCACGGCGATCACGATCTTAAAGTCCGCGTAGGCCGTGCCCATTTCGATGTAAAGCGCGCGGAAATTGGCCATGGGACCCGCGAGGTCGGCCCGGGCATGCGGGAACCACAGGCTGTAGCTGAAGATGATGGCGGCGAAGATGATGATGCCCCCGATGGTGGGCACGCTGCGGCTATGGAGCTTGCGCCCCTCGCCGGGCTCGTCCACAAGGTGCTTCATCCGCGCCACCTTGATCAGGCTGGGCATGGTGAAGAGCACCACGAAGAACGCGGTGAGGAAGCCCATCAGCAATATGTATCCGTGCTCTTTCACCGTTCAGACCTGGGTCAAATATCGTAGTACCTGTTGAACAGTCCGGTATGCCATGCGATGTAGAGCATGCCGCTGTTGCGGTCGGTCTGTGCCGGTTGGAGGTCCCGCATGGAATAACCCAGCGTGAGCTGCATGTTGGTCATCTGGTTCATCCGCCAGGAAACATTGAGGCCGGCATACAGCCGCTGTTGTTGCTTGCCCGAGGTGCCGATGGGCATGTCCGGACCGAATATGATGTTTCCCGGAGTATTTTCGATACTGGTGGCGGCAGGGTGCTGTTCCAGGCTCAGTTCGCCTTGGAACCAGATTTTTTGCCGGATACCATAATCCACTCGCAGCACCACTTCGGTAAAGCTCGTGCCCAAAGGCGAGGCCAACGGCTGGTTGGCGTGCGTCCAGCTCATACGCGCGTCGTTCCGCACATAGGCATAGGGCGTCGCCTGATTGAATTCCGCCAGCAGATGGAGGTCCCGACGGAACAGGTCGAACCACTGCATGCCGACCTGCCAGGCATATCGGCTGCGCCCCGGGTCCGTGAGGGCGAATTGCCCGTAGGTGAACACCTTGTCGGTGATCTTGTACTTGGCGTCCAGGCCTAGCAGCTGGGTGTTGTCACTATTAAAACCGTTCACCAAGGTGTTCAGGCCGATCACGGGGTTCAACTGCATGGTGTTGAAGGGGCGCACGCCGCCCGTGTCGATGTTCTTCCACATGGTGCCCTCGAACAGGCCCATTTGCACAGGGCCGAGGTTTACGCTCAGGTATTGAAAGGAGGCGCGCTTCCAGTAGAAGAGCGACTCGCTGGCCTCGCCGGTCGGCAGGCGGTTCGTCTCGCCCACCAGTTGCAACTTCGCGAAAATGGCGGTGTACTGGAAACGCTTATTATTGGTGAGTGCGCTGAACTTCACGTACGGATATGGGGAGGCGTTATCGCTGAGCAGTACCGAGCGGTAGCCATTACCCACGAAGTGCCGCCCCTGCCCTAGCTGCGCGTTCAGCCACGGTCGCGGCGACCAGCTCACATTACCGGTCGCCCAGGCAAAATCCAAACCGCGCGAATTGAAGGTCTTGATGCGCCCTTGGCCGGGCACTACGCCTTGGTCCTGGGCATAGCGGTAGAGGTAGGCTGGCAGCACGGCCTGGTTCTCGTAGAAGGAGCTATGGAAAGAGACCGTTGGACCCAAGTCCACAGCAAGCTGGAACCCGCGTCCATTGTGGCTCAGGAAACGCTCGTTAGTGAACAGGTCGTTCTCTTGGAATTCCTGTCCCAGCTCAAACTGCAGCACGGGATCAATGGTCATCCTGAACCCACCGTCCTTCACATTGATCAAATGCTCCTTGAAGAGCTTTTGCGTGGTCAAATAATACTGGCGAGAGCTGTCCGGCCGGAATCCCATCACGTTATACAGGTCCGCGCGGCTTTGGATGATGGGCCGCATGCCCGTATGCATCGTGCTGCTCTTCTCCGCCCCGTTGCGGTCCAGGTCGTAATAGATGTCGCGGTTCAGCGGTATGTCGTTCTGCTGCGCCAAGGCCAATAGGCCGGACAGGAGCGCTCCAAGAGCGATGAATATGCGAAGGCAAGAGCGGAGCATCTCTTTTCGGACCGGGGCCGAAGTTAGCGGAAGGGAGGCGGTTGGGAAGCCTGACGGTGATGGGCGGTTGCTGTGTGTATGATGCGCTCGATTGCCGCTCTCTTGTTGGTGAACGAAACGGAACAGTGCTATATTCAAACCCTGAAAGGCAGTTCCAACCAGCAAGTCCACCGAGATCGACCGACCATGCCCAATCGCCAAACCACGGCAAGACCCTAAACCCTTTGGACAACTTGGATCACTGAACACCTATGGGGCTTTACATACCGAAACAGTGTATATAACCCACTTTAATCACCGGCCAAATCCGAAAATACGCCCCAATGTAGGTGTAGAACGACTAGTTGGGAAACATTAGAGTCGAAGAAACGAGTACTAAAAATTTCATCCCATGAAAAGGTCGTTCTTGTTATTCATGATCCTGATCGTTTCACTACAATACACCCATGCTCAAACATTGGAATGGGCAAAGCAGTTGGATGCAACGGACTACGTATTGCCAGATGATGTAGTTGTCGACGTTGGGGGTAATGTCTATGTGGTCGGACTGTTCGAAGGCACTGCAGACTTTGACCCGGGACCCGGAGTATTCAATCTGACTTCCGCCCCTCTGGGGGAGGCATTCATTTGTAAGTTGGATGCCTCTGGTGCATTCGTTTGGGCGAAGCAATTCGATGGTCTTTGGATTTCCATGAATATTGATGATACGGATAATATCTACATCGCCGGAGCATTTGCCGCCACAGCTGATCTTGAACCTGGGCAGGGAGTTACCAATCTAGTATCGGCAGGAAGCCTCGATATTTTTGTTATCAAACTTGATAGCAATGGCGACCTGATATGGGCAAGAAGCATGGGAGGGGTCGATCAAGAGCGCCCCTTCGCAATAGCGGTTGACGATTCCGGTAATGTTTACACTACCGGTTATTTTGAAGATACGGTCGACTTCGACCCGGGACTGGGTATTTATGATCTCACTCCTTCCGGCCTCCGTGATGTGTTCATCTCGAAATTGAACACTTCCGGAGATTTTGTATGGGCTAGAAATATGGGAGGGCCTAATGTCGACTATGGAATTGATATAGCTGTAGATGGTTCTGGCAATGTGTATACAACGGGCAGGTTTGTTGGTACTGTGGATTTTGATCCGGGGCCTGGAGCATCCAACCTCAGCCCATTCGGAAGCGGTGATATATTCATATCTAAACTAGATAACGCTGGGGATTTCCATTGGGCAAAGAACCTCGGAGGACCGGATGGCGAATCTGTCGGGTCCATAGCAGTGGATGCTGCAGGCAATGTTTATACAACCGGAGGATTCGCTGGTATGGCGGACTTCGATCCAGGACCAGGGAGTTCTAACCTTTTATCGCTCGGCGATGGGGATGCATTTATCTCTAAGCTCGATCCATTCGGTGAATTTATTTGGGTCAAAAGTTTGGCAGGAGTGCAGAATGTTTTCGGAAATCACATTTCCGTAGGTCCCATGGGAGAGCTATATATAGCAGGGCAATTTGAAGGTGCTCCTGATCTTGATCCTGGGCCGGGTGCGGTCAACCTCACATCTCAAGGCAGCAATGATATGTTCTTCAGCAAGCTGGATGCTACGGGAAATTTTTCATGGGCCTTTAGTATTGGAGGCACGGGCTATTCCGATAATGTACAAGCCAGTGTTGTTGATGCTGCCGGGATCATATATTCTGTTGGAAATTTTGAAGGCACGGCGGATCTGGATCCGGGTCCGGATACATTGAATTTCACCGCTACAGGTTCTATCGGAGCAGCAGGATTTGTCCAGAAGGTGAATGGGAACATGGTCGGGCTAGTGGAAAATATGTTCGAAGGTCAAATAGAAGTGTTTCCCAATCCGACTCGTGGCGAGCTTAATATAATGCTCGATAGAAAATACGATCGCTTTAGTGTGAGAATAACGGATATGGCCGGCCGGCTGATCTCCACTCAAGAAGTTATGAATACGAATCTCATTCCTGTATCAATTGCAGGGCCTGCTGGTTGCTACAGTATTCAAATAACATCAAGTGAAATTATGGCGACCATCAATGTTCTAAAGCAATAACGATGGCCAACAAAAGCTGAACTATATTATGACGTTCTTGAGCTGGAACGTGATGTGACAAGAGGCATAGCCTTGGTTGGAAGGGTCCACTTAGGGCATGAGGCTGTGGCCCAAAACCGGACATCTTGAGAACGCCTGGGTCAATGAGTGGTCACACCTTCGCTCCCTCGTACTTCTTGAAAGCCTCGTACACTTCCGTGATGCCTTCGCGCAGCTCGATGTGTGTGCTTCCAGCCCATGTTGTGCAGGCGGGAGACGTCCATCAGCTTGCGGGGTGTGCCGTCGGGTTTGCTGCTGTTCCACTTCAGTTCGCCTTCGAAGCCGACGATGTCCTTGATCAATTCTGCGAGGGCCTTGATAGTGAGGTCCTCGCCGGTGCCGATGTTGACGAAGAGCTCGTCGTGGTAGTTCTGTAACAGGAAGAAGCAGGCATCTGCGAGATCGTCCACGTGCAGGAATTCGCGCATGGGGGAGCCGGTGCCCCACACCTCCACGCTCGGTGCGCCTTCCTGCTTGGCCGTGTGGAACTTGCGGATCAGCGCGGGCATCACGTGGCTGTTGTTCAGGTCGTAGTTGTCGTTCGGCCCGTAGAGGTTGGTGGGCATGGCGCTGATGTAGTTGCAACCGTACTGGCGGCGGTAGCTCTCCACCATCTTGATGCCTGCGATCTTGGCGATGGCGTAAGGCTCGTTGGTCTGCTTCCAGCAGGCCGGTTAGCAGGCTTTCCTCCTTCAATGGCTGTGGGGCCAGCTTCGGGTAGATGCACGATGATCCCAGGAAGAGCAAGCTGCTTCACCCCGTTCTCGTAGGCTGGAGTGGATCACGTTGTTCTGGATCATCAGGTTCTCGTAGAGGAACTGCGCACGGTAGACGTTGTTGGCCTGGATGCCGCCCACTTTCGCTGCGGCGAGCACGACGTGATCGGGTTTTTCCTTGCGGAAGAAGTCGCGTACGGCGGCCTGTTGCTCCTTCAGGTCCAGCTCGCTTGCTGGTGCGCGTCACGATGTTGTTGAAGCCGTCCTTCTGGAGGCGTGCGCATGATGGCGCTGCCCACCATGCCGCGGTGGCCTGCGATGTAGATCTTGTCTTGCTGGTTCATTGTTCTAGGTCGTTGGGGCGATGCATGCATCGCCCTTGCACTCATGGAGGTATCCGGCGGCTTCGATCCTCCTCGGGCGATGCTTGCCTCCTTGGACGATGCTTGCATCGTCCCTACGGAATGATCGCGTGGCGATCACTCCTGCTCGTGCAGGATCTTATGTCCGCCTTTCTTCAGGTACACATCGCGCTTGAAGAGCTCGAGGTCGCTCGCGCACCATCTCCTTCACCGAGGTCCTTCAGCTCGTACGTGTGCTTCCAGCCCAGCACGCGGCTGGGCCTTGCTGGGGTCGCCTTCCAGGTGGTCCACTTCCGCCGGGCGGTAGTAGCGCGGGTCGATGGCGACAACGATCTTGCCGGTCTTTTTATCGATGCCTTTTTCCTTCACGCCCTTGCCTTTCCATTCCAGCTTCATGCCGGCCTCCGCGAAGGCGAGGTCCATGAAGTGGCGCACGGTGTAGGTCTTTCCGGTGGCGAGCACGAAGTCATCCGGTTTCTTGGCTTGCAGCATCCGCCACATGCCTTCCACGTAATCCTTCGCATGGCCCCAGTCGCGCTTGGCTGTCGATGTTGCCGAGGTAGAGCGTGTCCTGCAGGCCCAGCTTGATCTTGGCCGCGGCACGGGTGATCTTGCGGGTCACGAAGGTCTCACCGCGCAGCGGGCTCTCGTGGTTGAAGAGGATGCCGTTGCACGCGAACATGCCATAGCTCTCGCGGTAGTTCTTGGTGATCCAGAAGCCGTAGAGCTTGGCCACGCCATAGGGGCTCTTCGGGTAGAACGGCGTCTCCTCGTTCTGCGCGCTGTGGCAGCACACCGCCGTACAGTTCGCTGGTGCTGGCCTGGTAGAAGCGGGTCTTCTTCTCCATGCCGAGGATGCGGATGGCCTCCAAGAAACGCAGTGTGCCGATACCGTCCGCGTTTGCGGTGTACTCCGGCAGTTCGAAGCTCACGGCCACATGGCTCATGGCCGCGAGGTTGTAGATCTCGTCCGGTTGGATCTCCTTGCACCAAGCGGACGCAGTTGACACTGTCGGTGAGGTCGCCGTAGTGCAGGAAGAAGGGGACGTCCCTTCTCGTGCATATCGTGGTAGAGGTGGTCGATGCGGTCCGTGTTGAACAACGAGCTGCGGCGCTTCACGCCGTGCACTTCGTAGCCCTTGTTCAGCAGCAGCTCGCTGAGGTAGGCACCGTCCTGCCCGGTGACGCCGGTGATGAGGGCGACCTTGCGCTTTCCCTTTTTGGGACCGGCCTTTTTCGGGGCGGACTTGGCTGTCACCTTTCTCGCAGCGGCGGTTTTGGCGGGTGCCTTTATTGCCGTTACGGGCTTTGTCTTTTTGGTGGCGGGGGCCTTTGCGGCCGTTTTCTTCTTTGCCATGTCTCTCTTCCTTCTCGGTTTTATTGAACGATGAACCACTGGTTCAACAGGTCGTATTTGTTGTAGCGCATGGGTTGGCCGGTACTGACGTCCACGAGGCTCTTCCCGGCCTCATCGGCGATGGCATGGCCCGCGGCCGTGTCCCATTCCATGGTGGGTGCATAGCGTGGATAGGCATCGGCGGCACCTTCGGCCACCAAGCAGATCTTCAGCGCGCTGCCCATGCTCACGGTAGCCACCTTGCCGTGTTCCTTCTCCATGCGTTCGATATAGGCGTCGGTGTCGGGGGAAGCGTGCGAGCGGCTGGCTACGATGGTGAAGGCTTCCCTGTTGTGCGGCATGGGCAGGCGCATTGCGCTGGCAGCGGCTTCATACGCCGTTTTTCCGTCGAAGGTTGTCGCCTTTTCCAACCGGTACGAGCCGCCGTCCTTCCAAGCGAAGTAGAGGATATCCTTCACGGGCACGTACAGCACCCCGGCTATCGGCCGGTGCGATCCGAGGCTCCCGGCAGGTTCGCTGTCCCTTGCCATCAGGGCGATGTTCACCGTGAACTCTCCGTTGCGCTTGATGAATTCCTTGGTGCCGTCCACCGGGTCGACGAGCCAGTACATGCCCCAAGCCTGTCGTTCGGCGGGAGGGAGGTGCTTGCCTTCCTCGCTGAGCACGGGCAGGCCGGTCTTTTCCAGCTCCTTCGCGATGGCGGCATGTGCGCGCTTGTCGGCCTCGGTGAGGGGACTTCGATCGTCCTTCAATTCCACGTTGATGGGGCGGGAATAGACGTCCAGGATCTCGCGGCCAGCGGCGAAGGCGGCTGCGATCGCATGGTCCATCAAGGGAAGCAGTTCGCTCATGGCGGCGAAGGTAGTTCGATGGATGGAACGCTGATGACACTGAAAAGAGTGGATCTGCGCAGTTGGGTCAGTACTTGTAGTAGGGATGGACGGCGGGTCGATCAGCTCACTCGTCCGGCAACTGACAACTACTTCCGGTACCGCTCTTCGTACTGCTGCCAGAGCCGTTTCTGGCCATCGTCCAAGGAGATCCGCCTTCCGTCTATGAAGGCCTCGGTGACGTTGTTGGTGCGCATGTCCATGGCGTCGCCGGTGGAGACGAAGAACGTGGCG
Source organism: uncultured Flavobacteriales bacterium (assembly GCA_963706125.1). GTDB lineage: Bacteria > Bacteroidota > Bacteroidia > Flavobacteriales_F > PHOS-HE28 > PHOS-HE28. The sequence continues at coordinate 185,964 of CAVPLQ010000002.1, read as the reverse complement.
GACTTGCCGACCTCCAAGCTGCCGTAGTGCTTATCGATACCGAGGATCGCAGCGGCGTCGAGCGTTATCGCGCGAAGTGCATCTTCTGCTGAAAGCCCGTAGGCACTGGCGGTCCCGGCCAGGAAGCCGAGGTTGCGTGCGCCCATGCGCTCCATGTCACCGCTGTAGCCGAGGCAGAAGCGCACGCCGCGTTCCTTGAGCATGGCAGGAAGGCGATAGGGCAGGTCCACGTCCTCATCCTCGCGCTGGGGCAATGTGTGCAGGCGTCGAAGGATCACGTCCACATTTTTTTCGCGGAGCAGGTCGGCCACACGCCAAGCATCATAGCCGCCGACCAGCACGGTGCGCTGTACGCCCATCTCCCGTGTGAAGAGCACCGCCTCTTGGATTCTCGCGTGCGGCATCGGTATGGATAAAAAGCGATCTCCCTCCATTGAAAAGACCGCGCATGGCCTCCATCCGAAGATCCGTCTTTTCCGGCTGCGCCAGCTCCGCATATGCTTTGGCCCGCAGGAAGAACGCACGGATCTCCGCGAGGTCCTTGGCCCGCTTGTCGGCCGCTTCTTTTTCCGTGGTACCGGGCTCGGCCCACCAGCCCGTGTGTTGGAACGCTTCAGGCCAGTTCAGGTGGATGCCGTCGTCGGCGCGCACCACCGCATCGTTGTTGTTCCAAGCGTCCAATTGCACGATGCCGCTGGTGCCGCTGATCACATTGCCGCGCGGGGCGATCTGCGCCAGCAGCACTCCGTTGGCCCGCACCGTGGAGATGATCTTGGAGTCCGCATCATAGGCGCTGAGGGTGCGTACCTCGGGTTCCGTTCGGCCCATTTCCGCCTCGTCCACGGATGCCCGCACGGCGTCGATCTCCACCAGCCCGAGCGTAGCGTCCGGAAGGATGAAGCCTGGATAGATCTGGCTGCCGGGAGCATTGATCACCGTGTCATAGACGGCTTTCACACCATAACCGTAGCCCACGTAATCGATGGTGCCGTTGCGGAAGCCCACCGCGCCCTCAACGAAGGTGCGCCCGTCGCCAACATGCACGGTGCCACCTTTCACCACGACGGACCTCGTTTGCACCGGAGCGGGGGAAGGCCGCTGCGCGAACAGCGTCGCGACCGCGCAGATACCGATGATGGAAGCTGCTGCTCTCATGGATGCTCACCGATGGTCTCACAATGCCACTGGTCCGGTTCCTGGCGCCTCGCCTTGCGAACGGCTGCCCCGGCCTGCTTGGCCGCGAGCATCTTCCCCACGATGCGTGAGCGCTCCGCCTCGGCCTTCACGTGCTGGTCCAGGTCGCGCCGGCGGTCGTAGTAGCGCACGCCGTCCACGAAGGTCATCATCGCCTTGGCCCGGATGCCGAGCGGGTTGTCGTTCCAGAGCACCAGGTCCGCGTCCTTTCCGACCTCCACACTGCCCATGTGCTCGTCCAAATGCAGGGCTTTTGCCGGGTTCAGGGTCACTATCTTCCAGGCGTCCTTCGGGGAAACCCCGCCGTACTTCACCGTCTTCGCGGCCTCCTGGTTCAGGCGCCTCCCCATCTCCGCGTCGTCACTGTTGATGCAGGTGTTCACGCCTTGTTCGTTGAGGATCGCGGCGTTGTACGGAATGGCATCGTTCACCTCGAATTTGTAGGCCCACCAATCGCTGAAGGTGGACGCATTGGCGCCGTGCTGCTTCAGTTCACGGGCCACCTTGTAGCCTTCCAGCACATGGGTGAAGGTGTTCACTTGGAAGCCCATACTGTCGGCGACGTGCATCAGCATCAGGATCTCGCTCTGTACGTAGCTGTGGCAGGTGATGTGGCGCGTGCCGGCCAGGATCTCCGCCAGAGCGTCCAGTTCCAGATCGCGGCGTGGCGGCGTGGCTTTCGCTTTCTCTTTGGGCTTCATCGCGTCGAATGCCGCCCGTTCCGCCGCGTAGTCCTTCGCCCGGTGGAAGGCGTCGTAGAACATTTGTTCCACGCCCATGCGTGTCTGCGGGAAGCGGTCTGATGATCCCCAGTTGCTGCGTTTGACATTCTCACCGAGTGCGAACTTGATGAAGCCCGGCGCACCTGCGATCGGGAGGTCGTCCGCATCACGGCCCCAGCGCAGTTTGATCATGGAGCTTTGCCCGCCGATCGCGTTGGCCGAGCCATGCAGTTGCTGTACCGCCGTGACGCCGCCTGCGAGCGCGCGGTACAGGTTGATGTCGTCCGGGTCGATCACGTCGCCCACGCGCACTTCCGATGTCACGGACTGCGTGCCTTCGTTCACGCCGCTTGCGATGCCAATGTGGGAATGTTCATCGATAATGCCGCAGGTGAGGTGCATGCCCGAGGCATCGATCTCCGGCACCGTCAACCGTTCCTTGGGAAAGAGCATGGCGGCGCTGAGCTTCGGTCCCACGGCGACGATGCGGCCCTTCCGGATGCAGACGTCGGTGTTCGGCAGGATGCCTTGTGGGCCATTGGTCCATACCGTGGCGTTGCGGAAAATGACAGTCTCCGTGTCGGGCAGTTGGGTGACCCCGAAGGCGTTCATGGGGTACCACACCTCGCCCGGGGGCAGCGAAAGGATGCTGTCCAAAGCGGCGATCGCCTTTTTTTCCTTCACCATACCCCGGCCGTTGGTGCGTTGCCTTATTGCGCTCCAGGCGAACCATTCACCGGTGGGGCCTTGCGCTTGCCCATCCCAGATGCCGCCCCGGTCGTGGATCACGCCGTTCAGCCGGACGGGACCGGCAAAGCCCCGCTTTTCCCCTTGGAACCAGAGCGAGACCACCGGCCCCGCAACGGTGAGGATGGCCTTTTCCCAAGTGGTGTCGGCCCCGGAGCTGCGTACTTCGGCGATCGGCTTTTCGGATGTTCCCTTTACGTGGAGCTTGAGGATCACGGAGCGGAGATTCAGGTCGAAGGTGCCGCGCGGGTCCTCGTTCTCCAGCGGTTTTTGGATGAAACGCCTGCCATCGGCCCAGGTCTCGTGGATCACGTTCTCCGGATCCAACAAATGCTTCGAACTGATGAGGAGGTCGGCGCGCATGCCCGGCTCCAACGTTCCCACCTGATCGCTCATGTGGAAGAGCTGGGCGGGGACGGTGGTCAGTGCCGCGAGGGCGGTGGCTGTGTCCAGACCCGCGCGGACCATCTGCCGCAGTGCGGGCCACATCTCTGCAGGGTCCTTCAGGCCATGGGCAGTGAAGGCGAAGATGCCGCCGGCCTCAGCGATGCGGCCCGCGTTGGACGGGGCAAGTTCCCAATCCTTAAGTTGACCGAGGGTGACTTCCAGCGCATCGAAGGGGTCCTCCACATCGTATGCCTCCGGTAATCGAAGCGGGATGATCAGCGGCGAACCGGTGGCGAGGATGTCGGCAAGGCGCAGGTATGCATCACCGCCGCCCTTGAGGATAAAATTCAGCCCGAACTCCTTGCCGAGCTTGGCCGCACGGAGCATGTTCGCATGGTCGTCCGCCTCGAACACCAGCGGCAGTTGTAGTTGCGTGTTGAGCGCTTCCAGATCGGCGTCGCTCTGCTTCTTCCAACCCCCGGTGGTATACCAGCGGGCGTCATACAGCGCCTGGCGCAACAAGGCGATACTGCCCATGAGTGAGCCGGGGTAGGCATCCGGCGAGCTGCCTTTGTTGAAGGAGAAGTTCGCCGAGGTGCGGGACATAATGACATCCTGGGCGGGGTTCCGGTCCGCTAGGGTAATGGCGCAACCGGTGCCGCGGACGATGCCGTCCATGCGCTGGGCCACCACGGTGGTGAAGCCTTGGGCGCGCAATGCCGAGGCGCGCTTCTCATCCGGCAGGTACAGCTCGTCCGCGTTCGTGCTGGCGACAATAGCGCGGTTCCAATAATGCGCACCTTGTGCCTCCTTCGTCTTGCCACGGTCCCGGGCAGCGATGCCGAGGTCGCTGAAGGGGTCAATGAGGCCGGGCCATACGTGCAGTCCGCTCAGGTCATGCACCTCTGCGCCGGCGGGCACGCGCACTCTTTTTCCGACTTCGAGGATGCGTTCGCCCTGGATCAGCACCGTGGCATCGGTGAGCGTCTCCGTAGGCGAAACATGCACCGTGGCGTGGACCAGCGCGATGGGCAGTTCGGCGCGGTCATGGGGGCCGTTCACGGGTGCGTTCTCCTGCGCGGACGCCGGAATTCCGGCGAACAGAACGGCCCCGAAGGCCAGCAGGAGGTTCAAGTTGCGCACGGTCCTGAAGGAAAGGCGCAAGGTAGCGGCGCACCCAAGGCGCTCCCGCCTTAATTGCCGTTCTTGTCCACAAGCTACTTTTGACACCCTGCCAAAGCTCCACAATTCCATGAACGTTGCCGCTGCCACCCCCATCGACCTTGCTCCGGTCTTTCTCTTCTTCCACAGCCTGCTCCGCTGGGGTATCCTGCTCACGGTGGCCGTGGCGGGCTTTAACGCGTTGATGGGCTGGCTCCGCAGCGGGCCGGTGATCACCTGGCAACGAGCCGTGGCCATTTGGGCCATGATACTTTGCCATGCACAGCTCGTGATCGGTTTCATTCTCTATGGTCTTGACATCGCCAATGGCAAATTCGACAGGATGACCCCGGACAGCATGCGCTATTGGAAATTCGAGCACATGGGCATGATGGTGGTCGTCATTGCGTTGGTCACGATCGGACGACTTTCCAGCAAGAAGGCCGAGACGGAGCAGGGCAAGCACATGCGCGTGGCCATCTTTTATCTGCTGGCCCTGTTGGTGATGCTGTTGATGATCCCTTGGCCCGGTACCGGCATGGGAGAAGGTCGTGAATGGCTATGAACGCGGGTATCCTTTCCTTGGTGGGCCTTGTGCTGTTGCTGTTGGCCTGTTCCGCAGCGTGTGGCGGCACCATGGAGGAGAAGCCTCGCAGCCCCGGCGAGGCTATTTTCAGGAGCCAATGCGTAATGTGCCACGGCCGCACGGGCGACCTGAACATGGGCGGCGCGAAGGACCTCACGAAAAGCGCATTGACCAAGTGGGAGATGATCGCGATCGTCACCAATGGGAAAGCAGGCATGATCGGCTACGGGGAACGGCTCTCCGAAAAGGAGGTCGAGGAAGTGGTGGACCATGTGCGCACCTTGCATGAGCCGATCGGATCAGACAATTAGAAGATCAGTATTTCGACAAGCTCAATAACCTGATCAAACAAAAAAGGTATCATCCGTGTCCATCCGTGTTTATCCGTGGTTCAACAACATGAGCATGCAAGTAATTTGATCCGCGATCATCAGCCCTTTCAATGTCATCTGCGTTCCATCCGAAATGATCGACCCACAAGAAACCCGCATCACAGCCGAAAAGGCCGTGCTCATCGGCCTTGCCACTGACCGCCAGACGCCAGAGCAGGTGGAGGAGTACCTCGATGAGCTGGACTTCTTGGCCAACACCGCCGGCATCGTCACCGAGAAGCGCTTCACACAACGGCTGCACAAGCCTGATGGCAAGTTCCACATTGGCTCCGGCAAACTTGCCGAGATAAAGGCTTGGATCGATGATAAGGCACCGGATGCCTGCGTGATCTTCGATGATGAGCTGAGTCCTGCACAGCAACGCAATCTGGAGAAGGAGCTGGAGCGTCCCGTGCTCGATCGCCCACGTCTGATCCTCGACATCTTCGCGAGCCGGGCCCGCACCGCGCATGCGAAGACGCAGGTGGAGCTCGCTCAATACGAGTACATGCTTCCGCGTCTCACCAAGCTGTGGACACACTTGGAGCGGCAGCGCGGTGGCACAGGAACACGCGGTGGAGCGGGTGAAAAGGAGATCGAGACGGATCGTCGTTTGGTGCGCGATCGGATCAGTCTGCTGAAGAACCAGCTAAAGGACATCGACCGGCAGAAGCAGACCCAGCGCGGTAACCGTGGCAAGCTGGTGCGCGTGGCCCTGGTGGGTTACACCAACGTGGGCAAGAGCACCCTGATGAACGTGCTGAGCAAGAGCGACGTCTTCGCGGAGAACAAGCTCTTCGCCACGCTCGATACGACCGTGCGCAAGGTGGTGCTGGGCAACCTTCCCTTCCTGCTCAGCGACACGGTGGGCTTCATCCGCAAGCTGCCGCACCAGTTGATCGAAAGCTTTAAGAGCACCCTGGATGAAACGCGCGAGGCCGACCTGCTGCTGCACATCGTGGACATCAGCCACCCGCAGTTCGAGAGCCAGTACAACACCGTGCGGCAGACGTTGGAGGAGATCGGTGCCGGCGGAAAACCGGTGATCGTCGTCTTCAACAAGATCGACGCCTACACCCCCGCGCCGCACGACCCGCACGATCTCGCGCCCAAACGGGAGGACCAGTACACCTTGGAGGAGCTGGAGCGCACATGGATGTCACGCATCGCCCACAAAGACGCGGACGGAGAGGAGGCGATCTTCATTTCCGCAACGCGGAAGGACAACATCGACACGCTTCGGAAGTTGATGTACGAGCGGGTGAAGTCGATCCACATCGCACGCTATCCTTACGAAACGGATCTGTTGTTCCGGGATTGGAGCGTGGAAGAGTGATTAGCTGATTAGCTGATTAGCTGATGAGGATGATGAGCTGATGGCATAGCGCCCATCAGCTATTTAGCTGATCCAACACATCAGCTGATCCGGTTGCTCCAACCTCCTATATGAAACCGCATTCCGTCCAACCGATCGACACCCATGCCGATGTCTGCTCGGCGTTTCTCGTAACCGGGTTCCAGGTCTTCCGGTTTTAGATTGTTGAATATCCCGTACGGGAAGGGCTTGCCATTTTCCTGCGCATGCCATTCGAAGCAGGTCGCATAGACACGGGGATAGATCAGTCCTTGCTTCAACCACCGCTTGAAGTACTTCTGCTTGTCGTAGGTAAAGGTGGTCGTACTATGGATGACGAGCATTTCGAATTCGTTATTTACGCCATACACCGCAATGGATGGAAAGGGAACCTTACCCGTTATGATGCTGTCAAGGACCACATCATGCAGTTCCCTAAGCTCCTTGTAGACCTGCTGGCATCCGTGCTCCATTCATTGCCACCATCCAGGGCTGAAAGCGAATCGAAGAAACTCTGGTATTTGTTGTTGACCCAAGTAACACCCGTGGGCACCGTGCCGTTCGGGCCATCAACGTATACAGGTCGGGATTCCCGGAAAGCTTCACATTCGGCGGTGACCCGGTCGTACCACAAAGAATCTTCCACAGACCGGAGCGGCGGGATCCTATTCCAGAGCCACCCAAGCCGAGCGCGTTGCCGGAAGCTCTTCAAGTAGGAAAGACGCGCCGCTGCGGTATCGCCCACCGCCACTTGGCACCAAGCGCGGGCGAAGGTCTCTGTTGGCATGAGGCCGTAGCGCTTCTCCAACTTGGTCAGCAAGGCGAGCGCCTTCGCCGGTTCGCCTTGGGCGATGTATTCCTGCACCAACAGCGATTGCTGATGGTAATGGATGTAGTTCTTGGCACTGGTTTGCATGGAGCATCCGAGCGCAAGAAGGACAAGGGTCATTCACTTGGTGATGCTCGCCAGGTTGCTGTACAGCGGACGTATCTGCATTTCGTCGGATTGAGGTCGGGGTCGTTGGGCCGGTCGAATATATGCCTTCGGACAACCGAAAGTCCGCTAACTTCGCAGCATGGCTACTGCGGACAACTATATCCAACTGTCCACCCTGCCCAAGGACATTCGCCAACAGGTTCTGGACTTCATCGAGTTTCTGGTGAAGCGCAAGCAAGGTGGTGGGCCTGATGGGGAGCATAAAACACCCATTCCGGGCTTGGCAAAGGGAATGGTGGAGATCCCGGATGATTTCGATGATCCCTTGGAGTTTTAGGCTTTCCGCTTGTTGAAGGAATTGTTGTTCGGGTGAGTCACGTTAGGGCCTTCCATTTAGGTTTGGGGCAGCGTTGCACAGATCAATAGTGTTCTCCGCGTCTCCGCGCCTCTGCGGCTACACCTTCGATGGCGAAGAAGAAAAAGAATAAGCCGTCCAAGGGAGCCGCATTCCTTTGGAAGACACTCTTCCTCCTACTGGCCGTCGGCTTCATCGCCGTCTTCACCTTGATCTTCCTCGTGCGGAAGGACGTCTTCGGCAAGCTGCCCACTACGGAGGACTTAGCGGCATTGCGCAATGAAGAGGCCACATTGATCCTCTCGTCAAACGGGGCGGTGATAGGCAAAGTCTTCGCGGAGGACCGCACCAATGTGCATTGGAAGGATATCCCATCGCATGTGGTGAATGCGCTCGTTTCCACGGAGGACCAACGCTTCTTCGAGCATGAGGGCGTGGATGCCATCAGCTACGTGCGCGTGTTGTTCCGCACCATCATTGCACGGGACCGCAGCGGTGGCGGGGGCAGCACCATTTCGCAGCAGTTGATCAAGAATCTTTACGGCCGTGAACGACACGGGCTCCTCACCGTGCCGATCAACAAGATCAAAGAAGCCTTGGTGGCGCAGCGTTTGGAGAAGGTCTATTCCAAGGAGGACGTGATCACGCTCTACCTGAATTCGGTCCCGTTCGGCGAGAACATGTACGGCATCGAGGCGGCGTCGGAGCGTTATTTCAGCAAGCCCTCCACGAAGTTGAAGGTGGAGGAGGGCGCGGTGCTCGTCGGCATGTTGAAGGCGAACACCGGCTACAATCCGAGGTTGCATCCCGAGGCGGCGAAGCGGAGACGCGACCAGGTGCTGGCGTTGATGGCCGGCAATGGCAAACTGTCCAACAAACTTCGGGACAGTCTGCAGGCGCTTCCGCTGACGATCCGGTACGCAGGTGTCGATGCACTGGACCCCTATGGCTACTTCGATGCGCAAGTGACGAAACAGGCCCGTGCGATCCTTGCTGACCTGGGCAAGAAGAAGAGCGTGATCTACGACATCGAGAAGGACGGACTGCGGATCTACACCACGCTGGACACGACGTTGCAACAGGCGGCCCTGCGCGCTGTGCAGAAACAGCTATCTGCCATGCAGCCCAAACTGGACCGCCAGCTGCGCGGACAGAACGCACGGAAGAGCTGGGAAAAGTCCCAAGGCAAAAGGGCCACGGCAGCTTGGCGCACGAATGACAAGCTCGTGCGTGATGTGTTCACGTGGAACGATGCACCACCGGACACCATGAGCTATCGCGACAGCCTGTGGCACTATCACAGCATGCTGCAAGCGGCTTTCCTGATGGTGGATCCCTCCAGCGGAAAGGTCCGCGCGTACAGCGGTGGCAACGACTTCCGCACGCTGCCGTTCGATCAGGTGGAAAGCCACCGGCCGATCGCCTCCACCATCAAGCCGGTGATCTATGCCGCTGGCCTGCGCAAGGGATTGGAACCCTGCGTTTACCTGAATAACGAGCGGAAGACCTACGATGAATACGACGGCTGGTCGCCGCAGAACTTCGAGAAAGACAGCATTGGCGGGCAGGTGGCGATGTGGTACGCGTTGGTGCATTCGATGAACATCCCCACGGTGGACCTCTATTTCCGCACCGGGGTGGACACCATTCGGGATACGTTCAAGTCTCTTGGCCTGCCCATCGGCGGGGTCGATAATCCATCGTTGGCCTTGGGTGCCGCGGATATTTCACTGCGGGAGATCGTGCGTGCCTATTCCGCTTTTGCGAACGGGGGACTGGTGCGCGACCCGCAGATGATCGAGAAGATCACCGATGCCCGTGGGAAGGTGATCTACCAGGGTCGGATGGCCTCCGCCAAGCGTGCGTTAGATGAGGAAGTCGCAGAGACGATCACGGCGATGTTGCGACGTGCGGTGGACCATGGCACCGGTGCCTCCATCCGCTCGCGCTTCGGCCTACGTGCCGCACTGGCGGGAAAGACAGGCACTTCGCAAGATTACAGCGATGCATGGTTCATGGCCTACACGCCGGGATTGGTGGCGGGCACGTGGGTAGGCGCCCGTGACCCCGCCGTGCATTTCAGCAGCGGGCTTGGCACCGGATCGCAGTTGGCCTTGCCCATCATCGGCGGCACGCTGGCCGAGGTGGAACGATCATCCATCATGCGCAAGGCCTATCTCCAAGCCTTTCCGGAGGACAGCACGGAGATCGATATGAACTGCGAGCCGCGCCGGTCGAGCAACCTCATCGACCGCTTCTTGAACGTGATCTTCCAGCGGGAACCCGGTGCCGTGGACAAGCAGCACGACCCGGAAGATCCGGAGCGAAAGGAAGAGGAGAGGAGGGGATTCTTCCAACGGTTGTTCCCAAAGAAGGAATAGCGCAGAAGAAGCTCAAACGGAGGTTCTTGCCCTCGGCCATTGGCGCGCCAACCAGCGGCCCAACGGGGCCCGGAACTCCATGAAGGGCCGCTCCCAGAAGCGGTAGACCAATGTGGCAATGGCCAGTATGGTGCATAGGAACAAGGCGTAGTACATCGCACATTTCCACGCCACGGGATCGGGGACGCGGGAGCCAAAGAGGTAGAGCATGGGCAGGTGGACCAGGTAGATCGCATAAGTGATGAGGCTGAGGCCGCGCATGGGGCGCTGGAATACGCTGCCGTTCTTCCAGCCTGAAAGGATCGGAAGGAACAGGGCCACGGAGAACGGTTCAAGGCTTTCCAAGGCCAAGGTGGCAAAGTGGGGCGCAGCGTCGTAACCACGGGTGCAATAGGTGAGCAGGAGGTACATGCCCAGCGCCAAGGAAGGCCAGCGTAAACGTCTCCATGGCATCGGCCAGCCCCGCGCCACCCATGCCGCCAGCATGCCGTACCCCGGCGCATCCAGCCGCGTGATCACCAGCTTGTGTATCCACAGCGCCCAGGTGGTTTCGTCCAGCACATGGTGCGCGACGCTGAAGCGCGCCACGACCGGGAGGACGATGAACAGCACGCAAGCCACCAAGAACGCATTTCTGCCGTGCAGTCCGAAAAACGCGATCGCCCCGAAGACGATCAAGGGGAAGAGCAGGTAGAACCACTCCTCGACCGCAAGCGACCAGGATTCCCAGAAGAACAGGTCCAACGGCAGGTGGAAGTTCTGCATGAACACGGCATAGGCAGCGGTCATGTGGCTGAGCATGCCCGGTGCGGCGCCCACGGATACCAAGAGGATGTTCAGCAGCAGAAAGAGGTAGTAGTTCGGAAGCGTGCGCAACCAGCGCCGTTGCATGAAGTCGAGGAAGCGCAACGAAGCTGGACCGGGCTTGGCCGAAGCGTCCAGCAGCATACCACCGATAAGATAGCCGCTCAGCACGAAGAACACACCGACCCAATCGATGGAAGGAACGGCCGGAAAGCGGGGCCAATGATCGGCCACCAAATGGCTCGTGTGGGCGAGCATCACCATCACGCCCGCCATGGCGCGCATCACGTCGAGGCCGAAGATCCGTCCACCAACGCGCGCACCGCTCATCGGCTTAGGCGAAGGCCTGCAAGTCGCAGAGTTTGCGGTATTGGCCTTCCGCCGCGAACAACTGCGCGTGCGTGCCGCGCTCGATGATCTGGCCACGGTCCAGCACGATGATCTCATCGCAATGCTGTATCGTGCTCAGGCGGTGCGCTATCACCAAAGAGGTCCGGTCCTTCATCAGTTTGAAGAGCGCGTCCTGCACCAGCCGTTCACTTTCGGTGTCCAGCGCTGAAGTGGCTTCGTCCAGGATGAGGATCGCCGGGTCGCCCAGCACGGCACGCGCGATGGCGATGCGCTGTTTCTGCCCGCCGCTCAAGCGGTTCCCTGCATCACCGATGCTGGTCTGGTAGCCGTTCGGCATGCGGACGATGAACTCGTGCGCATTGGCGATCTCGGCGGCCCGTTGGATGTCCGTCTCGCTGATCCCCGGCCTGCCGAATGCGATGTTGGATGCGATACTCTCGTTGAACAGCAGGCTGTCCTGGGTCACGATGCCCATCAGTGCGCGCAGGTCCTTGATCCGCAGGTCGCGCAGGTCGGTGCCGTCGATCTTTACCGCTCCGCCGGTCACATCGAAGAAGCGGGGAAGAAGCCCGGCCAAGGTGGTCTTCCCACCGCCGCTGGTGCCGACGAGCGCTACGCTTTTTCCCTTGGGAACGGTGAGGTCGACATGCTGAAGCACCGGTTTCTCATCGTATGCGAACGACACGTCCTTGAATTCGACCTTGTCGGTGAACGCAGCTATAGGCCGTGCATTCGGCTTCTCCACCACGGTGTTCGGTGTTTCCAGCAGGTCGAACACGCGCTGGGCGCTGGAGGAGCCTCGCACAATGCCGGAATAGCCTTGGGAGAAGCCCTTGATCGGCGTGAGCAACTGAGAGAAGATGATGATGAAGCCTAAGAAGCTGTCACCGCTGAGGCTGGCATCGGGACCCAACACCAACGTGCCTCCGAGGAATGCGATCGCCGCCATCACGGCCGTGCCCAAGGTCTCGCTCAAGGGCGAGGCCACGTCCTGCCGGTTCAGCATGCTGATGCTGGACCGCATGAGCAGCTCGTTCTCTTTCTCGAAACGACGGCGCATGGCATCTTCACCGTTGAAGGCCTTCACCACGCGCATGCCGGTGAGCGTTTCCTCTACGCGCGCCAGCAGGTCGGCGCTTTTCTCCTGCACGCGCGTGCTGCGGCGCTTCAGGCTTTTACTGATGCGCGAGATGATGAGCCCGCTGATGGGCAGCAGCAGCAGCGACCACAATGTGAGCTGTGGTGAGAGTGTCACCATGGTGCCGAGGAACAATATCACGGCGATCGGCTCGCGGAACACCATCTCGATGGAATACATCACGGAGAATTCCAGCACCTGCATGTCGTTGGTGATCAGGGAAAGCAGGTTGCCCTTGCGCTCGTCGTTGTGGTAGCGCAATGGGAGTTCCAGCATCTTGCTGAAGATGCGGGAGCGCACATCACGGATGATCCGGTTGCGGAAGGTGCAGATGGAGCGCACGGCTAAGTAGCGGAACACGTTCTTCAACAGGAACATGACGACCACCGAGACGCAGATGATCCCCAGCGCACCGATCTGGCCGTACAGTTCGATCAAGTGCGTCAGTGACCAGTTGAATCCCTGCTCCAAAGTGGCTTTGTCCCAAGCGTGCACCGGCTTTTCATGCACCGCTTTCGTCTGCCCCAGCAGAAGCCGCAGGAAGGGTATGAAAAGCAGCATGCTGGCCAAGTGGAACACGGTGGCCAGCAGGTTGAACACGCCGTTCATCACCGCATACCGGCCATACGGCCGGCCGAAGCGCATGATGCGGAGGAAATTCTTCATGGAAAGCGGCAAAGGTATCCGGTAGATCAACCGCAACGACGCCACGGCGCAACGGTCCCGCAACGTGAATGCAGAACCGGCTTCAATAAAAGCGTTGCGTGCATTTCGTTGCGCCGTAGCGCCGTTGTGGTTTAATGCATTTATCCCCGTCTATCTTCGCGCCATGGACAGCGTCCGACAGAACAAGGTGAACAGCCTTCTCCAGCAGGAGATGGCCGAGGTGATGCAGGGGCACAACCACGCCCTGCTACCCGGAGGCCTCATCACCGTTACCGCCGTGCGCGTAAGCCCGGACCTTGGTATCGCGAAGATCTATATCAGCCTTTTCCCGGTGAAGGACAAGCAGACCGTGTTGGACAATGTGCGGAACATGGGCCACAAACTGCGCGGGGAATTGGGCCATCGTGTAGGGAAGCAGCTACGGATCGTGCCGGAGCTGCTTTTTTACATTGATGACTCATTGGACCGCATCGAGGAGATCGATAATTTGCTGAAGAAGGGGTGATGTTGGAGGAGTTGTCAGTTGTTAGTTGTCGGTTATCAGGCGTTGCAGTGTTCAGTAGCAACACTAGGCAGTTTCAGAGGGCAGCAGCGGTCGGCAGCCGTCCAATCACCGATCACCATTCGCTGATCACCAATTCGCATTTCTCTGCGCCTCTGCGGCCATTCCTCATTTTTCAATTTCCATTCCCCACGGGCCATGCAGTATGATCCGGTGAAGCGCCGCCTTGGCGCGGTATTCAACAGCACGCCGTTCCTGCGTAAGGTGTTCTACCGGCTGCTGGACCTGCTGCTGCTGCGCGCGTGGCACATCCACAAGGAGCTGCGCGCATGGGCCAAGGACAAGCGCGGTCGCGAGCTGGTGATCTATGACGCCGGTGCCGGTTTCGGCCAGTACAGTTATTGGCTCAGCGGGCTTTCCCGGAAATGGAGCATCACCGCCATCGACGTGAAGGAAGAGCAGGTGGTGGACTGCAATGCTTTCTTTCAAGCCATCGGCAGGCCACAGGTGATATTCGAAGTGGGCGACGTGACGAGATTCCAACAGCCGGAAACGTTCGAGCTGGTGGTGTGCGTGGACGTGATGGAGCACATCTTGGAGGACGAGGCCGCGCTGCGGTGCTATTCAAACTCATTGAAGACCGGCGGCATGCTCATCATCAGCACACCCAGTGACCAAGGGGGCAGCGATGTGCATGGGGAGGAGGAAGGCTCCTTCATCGAGGAGCATGTGCGCGACGGATATAACATCCAGGACATCGAGGCGAAGGCATTGCGCAACGGCTTCAGCAAGGTGGAAGCGCGCTACAGCTATGGCGCACCGGGAAAGATCAGCTGGAAGCTCAGCATGAAATGGCCCTTGCTGATGCTGCAGGCCAGCAAGTTGTTCTTCATCGTGCTGCCGTTCTATTACCTTATCGCCTATCCGATCGCCTACGCACTGAACTGGTTTGACGTGCATACGAAGCACGCCACCGGCACGGGCTTGATCGTGAAGGCGTGGAAGTGATCGTCTGACAGGCGTTCCCGAACAATCAGGTGCTGTACCTTGTTGCAGGTATGGAATTTCCCCCGTATCTTCTTCGCAGCAACTGAACATCCCCCGTACATGATAAAACCCCGTACACTATGTGCCACCTTGGCACTGCTTTCCTTGAGCCTTGCCGGATCGGCCCAATACCAGCCCGTCGTATTCGACCCCGGCTCCAATTTATTGGGCAACGGCCAGCCCCTGCCGGCAGAAAAGCAATGGTCCATCACCGGGCCGGTGGCCGCGGATATCGGTATCGTGGAGGCGCGCATCTATGAGGAAGCGGCCATGAAGCACATGGCCACGAAGGGCCGTTGGGAACACACTGAGCTGGGCAACAACCCCTCGTTCAACATCAACTTGGACCAGAAACTGCGGGGCAACGCCAAGTACACGGTGGTCCTTGGCTTTTACAGCTCCATAGGCCGCGAAGCCTCCGACACCTTGGCCGCCAGGCTGAGCGCATACCTTGGAGCTTACGTGGACCAAAGCGTGGACGTCAGCAGCAACCGCACCCGTCTTACTAAGCCGGTTGGACAGGTGATGGATGAATTGAGCATCATCGTGCGGCGCGGTACGGACAACTACAGAAGCCGCTTGGACATGCCGTTCGCGGGCTTTTCCCAGCTGGTGGAAGACAAACTGGCGAGGCTGAACGACACACGCCTGTCCGATGCGAAGTACCTGTTCAAGAAGAAAACGGACGAGGACAAGCGGGACCAACGGATCGACATGGCGCGCCACGAGATCGGCGCCGTGAAGGCCATGCTCAACGCCGAGCTGCACTCCTATCTGGACCGCGAGATGATGGTATTGCAGCACCGTACCGTGCTCACCGACCAGGCTACGGAGCATACACCGAACACGATATCGTTGAACGTGGGTTACGGAGGCATCTACAATAGCGGTACTGCGGACGACCTTTCCTACGGCCAAGCCCCATACGTCGGCATATCCTTCCCCCTTGGCCGTCGTGCCTTTTCCTCCCGTTTTTGGTCGAACAGCTCTATTTCACTGGGCGCATTCGTGGAGAATACCGAGGACTATGATGGCACCGTCGTAACCGGCCCTTTGATCGACCGACCGATCTATCTCGGATATGGCTACCGTGTGTTCCGCATGGTCCGGCTGAATGCGGGCGGCACCTTGGTGCAGAAGGACACGCCGAACCTTGACGGCGGCACATCGAGCTCGCTGGAAGTCCGGCCCTTCCTGGGCGTGAGCCTTGAGATCAACCTTTGGCTCGGCATCGGCAAATGAGGCGGGTCGTGCTTTTCCCCTTGTTGCTGATGGCGGTCTCGGCCATGGGCCAACAGGATCTTTTCCAATGGCGCATTGCTGCGCATGCCGGCATCACACGCTCCCTTTCGGACATCGAAAGCTCTTACAACGATGTAAACTGGGACCGTTCCCGGGTGCAGGGGCTGGAGTTGTCCAAGTCGCTCGGCTACGGTGTTTCCTTAGGTCTTGGGGTTGAACACGCCCTTGTTTCCGGCAATGACGTGCTGACCGGCCGGAAGGACAGGGCGTTGAACTTCAAGTCGGAACTGTACACCGCCCAGATGGAGCTGACATTCCGCATGGACAACGGTAAGCTGCTGAAGTACGATGCGCGCTTTGCACCGTTCGTGGCCTTGGGCGTAGGCGTAGGAAAATATGACGTGTTCGGCGACCTTTACTCCGCCAGCGGTTCGCGGTATTATCATTGGAGCGACGGCACGATTCGTGACCAGGCCGAAAGCGGTAGCAATGCCGCCAACGCCACTGTGATCACGCAGGATGGTGATTTTGAGACGCGATTGACCGATCTGGCTACCGAGGACAATAAACCGAAGGATCAAAACTTCGTGTTCATCCCGGCACGGATCGGCCTGAAGTGGCGCATTTGTGACCGGATGGCTGCGGAGCTGTACTACGGGTTCAATTGGACGTTCACGGACTGGATCGATGATGTCCATGATGCCTATCCGGCCAGACAGCCGCAAGGTGAACTGGCTTATATCAGCAACCCCACCGGCCGCAGTGGTCAACGTGGAGACATAGGTACGAACGACAAGTACCAGTCCATCGGGCTCAATTTGGCCTACTACTTTGGAAAGCGCTCCACCAGTTATCGCATGGAGCCGGTCTATGTGGACGACCGGTCGTTGCCACCGCCGTCGCCCGCCGCCAAGCCCGTGGCGAAGCCTTCGGCACCGCCCGTACCCACCAACGTGGTGATCAATGTGGAGCGAATCACTGTGGGCTCGCTTTCGGTGGATACGTTGGTGGTGGGCACCATCGTGGAGCGCAAAAAGACCGCACAGGACAGTGCTGCGGGTCACACCATCCGAAAGACCGAGTTGGACAGCATTCTCCAGAACACTGCCGGGCTGGACACTTCGGGTATCGACAGCCTGCGGAATGCCGACCTGGACAGCTTGGGGACCATCATGTCGGACAGCCTTCGAACAGCTTTGCCCCCTGCCAAGATCGAAATGCACGAAGACACCATTGTGCCTGCATTGTTGGATACGCTTCGTGCTCCGGAGCCCGACAGCCTTCGAACAGTTCCGCCTGTTCCCGAGGTTGAAGCACCGGGGGACGGCATCGTGCCTGTGTTGGCGGACACGCTGCGCGCTCCGGAGCCGGACAGCCTGTTCGCACCGACGCGGAACGGTTTGGAGGAGCCCCGGCCCGACAGTGTGGTGCCGTTGTTGCCCGACACGGTGCAGCAGCTCGGAACGGACAGCCTTCCGGCAGGCTCCTTAATGCAACAGTATATGGGCGCTGACAGCCTCGTGAAGGTCGAGGCACCCGTTATCATCCGGGACACGCTTCAAGGGCAGAGAGCCGGGAGGATCGTGGAAGTCAATACACAGCAAGTGGTACACGACACGGTACCTGTGTATCGCGAGCGCTCGACAGTCGCCGGACGTGTGGACACCGTGTACGTGGACCGGCCGGTACCTGCGGCCGGACAAGAGCAACAAGCTCCGACCAGCACGCAGCAGCCGCAGCAGGTGATCACCCGCCAGGAACCGGGCGAGCGGTCGAAAACAACTGTGATGCCCGTGCCCGTGATCGTGTCCACGAACAACACGAAGACCGTGGCAGACCCCGCACTGCAGGACAGCCTGCTGAAGATGAAGGCCGAGAACATCAGGTTGCGGCATCTCGCGGACAGCTTGCGGACCAGCACCTCCGGGACCTATCCGATCGACACCAACGCAACATTCCCGGACACCACCATTCAACCGGGCATCAATGCCGGGTATTACCCCATGATCATGAACGGCCTCCTCGCTGACCGTATAGCCACGTTGGAGCGCTACATCGAGGTGATGGACGACCAAAGAAGCGCGGTGGAAACGGATTCGCTCAAGCGGCGCATCGAGGCGATGGACCGGGAGCTGGAAGACCTTCGGGCAAAGCATGCGACCGCGAAGGATAGCGGTGAGGTCCGTACCGGAACGGGAATAGAGGAAACATTCTTGGACACCGTGGTCTTCAGCAGCGGAAGCAGCAGGGTCGGGTCCGTGGCCCGCCTTCAACTGTTGAAGTCCGGCAAACGCCTTGCCGCCGCCCATGTGCAGCGCGTGCTGGTGACCGGCACCACGGACAAGTCCGGCGATGCGGGCTTCAATTTACGGCTGTCCCAAGAACGGGCGGATGCTGTGAAGCGCGTGCTCGTGGAAGCGGGTGTTCCCATTGGCTCCATCACCGCAAAGGGTTTGGGGGAGCGGTTGGCACGCCACGTGTATGACGAAAGCGAACGTGTGGTGGTGGTGCAGGCCATAATTCCCGGTGAAAAGGGCAGGAGTAAATGAGCATCAGGGTGAAAGGCGCAAGGGGCGTACCCTCGCTCGTTCATTCTGTCCTACCCTCTCCCGCTATAGTCGCACCGGTTCACGTTTACTTTGGGGCGTGAACCTCCCACTCCTCTTCGCCCGCCGCTACCTGCTGGCCAAACGCGGTCGCAATGCGATCAACATCATCACGCTGATCAGCATCGTGGTGGTGGCAGTGGTGACGGCGGCGATGGTGGTGGTGCTCAGCACGCTCAACGGCATCTCCCAGCTGGTGGACACGCTCTACAGTCCGTTCGATCAGGACATCACCATCACGGCTGCTGCCGGTAAGACCTTCTCGCACGACAGCCTCGACCTCGTGGCCATCAAGGCTTTGTCCGAGGTGCAGCGGACGAGCTGGGTGATCGAGGAGAACGTACTGCTCCGCTCCGGCGGCCAACAGACGGTGGCCACGATGAAGGGTGTGGAACCGCAGTATCTCGAAATGAGCCGCCTTCCCGCGCAGATGTACAGCGGCGACGCCAAGTTCAATGGCGTCACGGGGCCTTTGGTGATCCTGGGCGCGGCTCTGAAGGACGGCCTGGGAGTTCCCAAGGACGACGGCGTCACACGGCCCTTGGATATCGCCGCTTTGGTCCGTGGCAGCAAGCCGGGCAAGCTATCCCAGTCCTCGTTCGAACAGCAGCGCGTGGCCGTTGCGGGTGCTTTCACGATCAACTTGGAGTTCGATAACCAATATGTGCTAGCGCCGATCGGCCTGGCCTCCGAGCTATTGCACTACGGCGACGCGGTGAACGCGCTGGAGATCCAAGCGGTGAAAGGGACCGGTCCCGAACGGCTGCAACGCAAGATCGAGGCCATAGCCGGCCCGCGCTTTACGGTGAAGACACGCCACCAGAAGAACGCATTGATGTACAGCACGAACGCCACGGAGAAGTGGTTCACGTTCATTGTGCTCGCCTTCATCGGTCTCATCGGTGCCTTCAACATCATCGCTTCGCTCACGTTGATGATGATCGAAAAACGGCAGGACATGCGCACCTTGAGCGGCATGGGCGTCACGGAAGGCTTTATCCGCCGCGTGTTCTTTCTGGAAGGCATGTTGATCGTGCTCGTCGGCACGGTCAGTGGCTTGCTGGTCGGCCTCGGATTGTGCGGCTTACAGGAATGGACCGGCATGGTGTCCTTGCAGGATTCCGTGGTGGAGAGCTATCCCGTGCTGGTGATGGGATCGGACCTCGTACTGATCTTCTTCGCCGTGATGGCCATAGGAACGCTTGCGGCCTGGGTGCCTTTGCGCAGCTTGAGCCGGAGGTATTTGGCGGGAGCGTAAGAGAAGGGGACGCATAGGCGCGGAGAAATGTAAAGGCGGGTTGGTCCCCCCCACTTATCCGAAGAGGCTTGGTACGTGAAGGTTGAGGTTTGACGACGGAATATCCATGATTCATGCGCTGCTGTGATCAGAGCTTGAGCATCACAGATCCATGTGAAATTCTTCTCTTCGCCTCCGCGCCTCCGCGTCTAACCCTTCAACGATCTCTTCTTCTTGAAGAACGCCTTCATCAGGTCCGCGCATGCGGGTTCGAGCACACCGCCGGTCACCTGTGTTTTGGGATGAAGCAACATGTGGCCTACGCGGCGGTATCCGGCTTTCTCGTCGAACGCTCCGAAGACGATGCGGCCGATGTGGCCCCACGCTAATGCACCGGCGCACATCACGCAAGGCTCCAAGGTCACGTAGAGCGTGCAGTCCTGCAAGTACTTTCCGCCGATGTGGTCCGCGGCCGCCGTGATGGCCTGCATCTCCGCGTGCGCGGTCACATCGTTCAGGCGTTCGGTGAGGTTGTGGCCGCGCGCAATAATGCGGTCGTTGGCTACGATCACCGCGCCGATGGGCACCTCGTCCGCTGCAAAGGCCTGCTCGGCCTCACGCAGCGCGTGCCGCATCCAATGTTCGTCATCGTGGGGCGGAAGTATCGCTTCCGGCATCAAGCGATGGCCGTTTCCATGGTGGCGCCTTTTTCATCCTCGAGCACGCCCGCGATCCCCGGTTTGATGTCCTTCACGTTCAACTGCGTGGAAACCTTGCCTTGCCAGTGGTTCTGCTCGATCGCGTACAGCATGCTGAACGGTTCGCCAGAGCGCAGCAGGTCGTAGTGCTCGCCCTGCCGGAAAGCGATCGCATCCAGCTCAACCTTCGGAGACTTCGGATGGGCCACCTTGAATTTCAAATGGTCACCGCTTGTGCCGAGGAGTCGCAAGTCCTTGGCGATCACGCCGCGCGTAAGGAATACCGGTTTCATGTTGCAGGGACCGAATGGCTCCATGCCTTCAATACCACGAATGAACGGCGGCTGGATCACCGACAGGCCGATCTCCAGGTCCACCTCCTCCTCAGGGATGCGCATGGAAGGCTCAATTGTTTCACGCACTACTTCCTCAAAACGCTGACGGAAGGCTTCCACGTTCTCCGGCTTCATGGTGAGGCCCGCCGCATACATGTGTCCGCCGTACTGGTCCAGCAGATCGCTGCATGCGCCGATGGCGTCGTGGACGTTGAAGCCCTTCACGCTGCGCGCACTGCCGCTCACCATGCCGTTGCTTTCGGTGAGCACCACCGTGGGCCGATAGTGCTGTTCGATGAGGCGCGATGCCACGATGCCCACCACGCCCTTGTGCCAGTTCGGGTTGAACACCACGGTGCTCCAGGAGTCCTTCAGGAAGTCATCCGTCTCAAAGAGGCCGAGCGCTTCTTCGGTGATCGATTTGTCCAGGTCCTGTCGTGCGGAGTTGTTCCCGTCGACACGGCGCCCGATGTTTTCCGCCTCATTGTCCGTCTTTGCCAGCAAGAGTTCCACCGCTTGCTGCCCGTGCTCGATCCGCCCGGCCGCGTTGATCCGGGGACCCAGCACAAAGACAAGGTCCATGATGGAAAGTCTGCGCTTGAAATTTGACATCCCCAGGATCGCCTTGATCCCCGGTCGGGGTTCCCTGTCATTCAACCCCTTCAGTCCGAAATGGGCGAGAGTGCGGTTCTCCCCGTCCAGCGGCACGATGTCGCAACCGATGCTCACAGCCACCAGGTCCAGCAATTCCCCGACCTCACTGAACGGCATGTCGTTCTGCTGCGCGAAGGCCTGCATCAGCTTGAAGCCGATGCCGCAACCGCTAAGTTCCTTGAACGGGTAAACGCAATCGGAGCGCTTGGGGTCGAGCACGGCGACCGCATCCGGTATGGTTTCGCCCGGCAGATGGTGGTCGCAGATGATGAAGTCGATGCCTTTCTCCTTGGCATAGGCCACTTTGTCCACGGACTTAATACCGCAGTCCAGCGCGATGATCAGCGATATGCCCAGCTCCGCTGCCCGGTCGATGCCGAGCGTGGAAATGCCATAGCCTTCCGTATAACGGTCGGGTATGTAGTACATGATGTCACCCGTGCAGCGCGATAGCACGCTGTACACAAGGGCTACGGAAGTGGTGCCGTCCACATCGTAGTCGCCGTAGACCATGATGCCTTCCTTATCGCGCAACGCCTGATTGATGCGTTCCACCGCATGGTCCATGTCCTTCATCAGGAAGGGGTCGTGCAGATGCTCAATGCGCGGGTGGTAAAAGTCCTTAGCCTCCGCAGGGGTGCGTATCCCCCGCTGTGCGAGCAGGGTCGCGAGCTCCGGCGTGCTGCGCGTATGCGTCAGCCCGGCCACCACCTCCGGGTCCACCGGAGGTTTCAACCTCCATCGCTTCGTCATTGCGGACATGCGTGCAAGTTACCGTTATCGGGCTGTATTGAACCGCAACGACGCGACGACGCGATGAAAATGCCGCAACGTCGATGTGAGGGGCTGCCGGGTCTATTCAGAAAATCCATTGCGTAACCGTTGCGTCGTTGCGGTTCCTCTTCATTCTGCTCTCAACGCCTTCGCCACTTCAGGCAGTTCCGCCGCGGCCTTACCGCTCATTGTCGGGATCTGCGGGTCCATCGCTTCCAGTTGTTCACGCACGGCACGGCAAACGATGGCCCGCGTCTCCCACTGGTCGTCCGCCGGAACGACATACCATGGTGAATGGCTTGCGGATGTGGCGCAGATGGCCGCTTCGTAGGCTGCCATGTATTCATTCCAATGGGCCCGTTCCTTCACGTCTCCCATGCTGAATTTCCAGTTCTTTTCCGGGTCTTCGATGCGTTCCATGAACCGCTCTTTCTGCGCTTCACGCCCCATGTGCAAGTAGAATTTCATGATGGTGGTGCCTTGGCGTGAAAGATGTTCCTCGAAGTTGCGGATGCTGGCGTAGCGCGCTTCCCAGAAGTCCTTGCCGGGGTCCTTCCCTGAGGCAATGCCGGGGAGATGCTGGCCCAGCAAGTATTCCGGATGTACTTTCACCACGAGCACCTCCTCGTAGTGGCTGCGGTTGTGTACGCCGAACATGCCGGTGGCGGGTGTGGCCTTTGCATGACGCCACAGGAAGTCATGGGCCAGCTCATCGGTGGTCGGTGCCTTGAAGCTCGTTACACGGCAGCCTTGCGGGTTCACACCGCCCAGCACCCGCGCGATGCAGCTGTCCTTCCCGGCGGCGTCCATCGCCTGGAAGATCAGCAGCAGTGAACGGTTGTTCTCCGCGTACAGCTTGTCCTGCAATTTGCCGATCTGCTTCGCGTCCTTCTTCACGGAGTCCTCCAGGTCATCTTTTGTGATCGCTTTCACTATTTGCGTGGGATGGTCCGCCAGCTTGAACATGCTGCCAGCAGTAATGCGGAAGTGGTGGGGATCGATCATGATCTGCAAAGTAAGCGGGCGATCAACCTTTCGATCTCGGGTCCAGCATTGGATCTCTCGCAGAGACCTATTCCCGGACAATGCGGATCAGGTCGTCCTCCTGCAGCGAGGTCTTCAGCAACAACGGTGTCCGTTTCAGTCCATTGCGTACCACGCAACTGGCGGTGTTGGGCGGTACGCGGCCCTCGTTGTGCGCGACGATCGTGATGGCATTCTCGCCCGGAAGCAGGTCCATGCGTACTTTTTTCTTCCGTTTGGTGAGCGCCATGCCCACAAAACCGGGCCTGTCGTTGAGGAATACGGAAATGGTGTCGCCGTCCACCTCTGCATTGTCCCAGAACAGCAGGCTGATGCGGGTGCGTTTGGTGTGGAAGGTGGCCACGCTGTCCGTTGCGCGGTCGGCATAATCCAGATCGGGCATGGGCCTGTTCACAGGCTTCGGTTCCTTCTTTTTGAAGCCGTATTCAAAGCGGATCGCCACGCCGACATAGTTGCCCGTGCCCTGTGCCATAGCGCGGGATCCGGAAGTGTGCAGGGTAGTGGTGATCGCATGTGGATCACCGAGGTTTAATTGGTATTTCAACAGCACTTCCGCACGGTGCCGGCCTATCCGTTTGGACAGGCCCACCTCCGGAGCGATGAACGGAAGATAATGGTCCGAAGACCTTGACACTGCGTTCAACGAGCCTTCCAAGGTCTGTATCGAATCCCCGTGGTAGAAGGTGTTCCCGATGCCCAGGCCGAAACTCCAGCTCATGTGATGCCTTTCCGAAAGCGGGACCAGCTTGAAGAACCGGCCCTCCGCACGCCAGCTGAGCAGGGTGATGCTATAGGATGCGTCCGTGTTGGAAAAGTTGTAATTGTCCGCTTGATACCCGCCTTCCATGCCGATACCCCAATTCTCCCTTCGCGTAATGGTGAGGCCCGTATTGAGCGAGATCACGGGACCGATGCTTTGCTGGAACTCCTCACCCGAGAGGTTGTACAAATGCGCGAAGTTGACCCCCACGGTCACGGACAGCGGCACGCGGAAATGCCAATTGCGGTCCGGGAGGCCCTGTGCCCTCAAGGCCTGTGGAAGGAGCACCAACAGAAAGAGGAGGATGCGCGTGATGGAGACAGGCATGATCTTTCTGAAGTGTTCCGGCAAAAGAACGCCTTTGCGAAGGAACGGATCTCTTGGGTTTTAGGTGCCGGCGGGTCTGGCCGACCAACCGGACCGCCTTGTCAGGAGCATATACCCTCCACTTTTCAACAAGAAGCAAAGGGGCTGCCTCCTTTTGAGACAGCCCCTTTGCGTTCTGATCGGACTTCGGCCCCAGCGCCTCCCTCGAGGTGGATGCTGCGACCTTTCGACTACTAGATGATGCTCAACCGCTGGAGGGTCTGCTGTCCGTTGACGGTGATGTTGATCATATGCACGGCGCTGGCGATGTCGCCCGGCAGGTGCAGGTTCGTGCTGAAGCGATCGCCGTTGGTGCTGTACTCCTTGGCGAAGACCTGCTTGCCGTTGATGTTCTGAATGTCCAGGATGATCTGCTTCGGTTGCAGCACCATTTGTGCGATGCCGAATGCTCAGGCCGCGACCAGCCCCTCATGGATCGCCTTTGCCACGGCTGCGGTATTGTTGTTCACATGCATTTTCTGGTAGATCACCTTCATGTGGCTGCGCACGGTCTCGAAGCTGATCTGCAGTTCCGCAGCGATCATCTTGTAGCTCAGGCCGTCCACCAAGGCGCGCAGCACGTCCAGCTCGCGCGGGCTGAGCCGACGATCCTTGGCGGCCGCGCATTCCGGGCGCAGCTGCACGGTGACGCGCCGGGCTTCCGTGGAGGGCTGACGGCCGTTCCGCAAGTCCTCCACGGCGCGCATCAGGTCCGCCTGGCTGTCGCCTTGCAGGATATATCCGACGGTGCCGGCGTTCAACTTTTCGTCCGTGAGCTCATTATCTCCCAGTAAGGCAACGACCACGAGTGTTCGTTGTGTGCGATCATTAGTTGTGGGAAGGTCCATGGCGGTGGGCTTTACCTCTATATCGGGGAGCGCTGTACGATGTGAACGATCACCATGAAAATTATTTTCCGGCCTTTTCACGATCCTGCTGTTCACATTCGCCGTGCTCTTCGATGTATAGCTGAACGCGGCCTGTTTTTGGGCTCGGGATCGTTGCCTATCATGGACACCAAGCTTCATTCTCCGTATTATCGTGGTCAATTCCCCCATTTCCGTGGAACGGCCCGCAGCACCCCATACCCATTCACCGCCAACTTGGGTGAACGGATTGCTTCGGAACGACCCGACGGTGGTCCGGTCGCTGTATGCGGTTCATTACCCCGCCGTGCGCCAGTACGTCCTGAAGAACAGCGGCACCGTCGACGATGCGCAGGACGTGTTCCAGGAAGCCGTGACGGTCTTATGGATGCAAGTAAAGGAGGGCCGGTTCAATGCGAATGCGGATCCCGACCCCGGCGGCTTCCTGTTCCGGGTGGCGAAATTCAAATGGCTGGACGTGGTAAGGTCTGCAGCACATCGAAACATGAGGGTGCTGCATAACGAAACCCCCGACCCTCACGCGCTCGATGGCGATCACGACGTCGAGGAACGCATCCTGCGCTTGCGCGAGATCTATGCCATGCTCGACGATAAGTGCCGGCAGGTGCTTGATCAGTTCTACTTTGAGCGGAAGGACCTCGCCAGCATCGCCGCGGACATGGGCGTGGAAGAAGAGAGCATCCGCACCATCAAGTACCGCTGCATGATGAAGTTGAGGGCATTCCGCCGGACCATCGGCGGCGAAGACCGTAAAGCAAAATGAGCGAATCCGCATTGCACAAGGACCGGTTCGAGGCCATCGAGGCCTTTCTGCTGTGCACCATTTCCCCGGAGGCGCGCTACCGGTTCGAGCAGGAGCTGTTGGCCGATGTTGCGTTGCGCGAAGAAGTGGAGCTGCAGCGGGAGAACACCCTTGCCGTGGAACATGCGGGCATCACGCGTACGCTGCAAGCTGCACGGGGCGAGCATCGCGAAACCGGCCCGGCATCCGGAGGCGGCAACTGGACGAACTACCTGAAATACGCCGCCATGGTGGCTGTGCTCATCCTTGGCACCGTCTGGTGGTCTACCAGACCTACGGAGAACGAGCGCCTCTTCGCCGAATATTACGTGGAGGATCCCGGCCTGCCCGTGCCCATGAGCGCGGTGAACGATCCCGTGTTCCAGGACGCCATGGTGGCGTACAAGCTCGGCGACTTCGCCGAGGCGCGTACCAAATGGGGCAACCTCCTGCAAGCGGACCCGGGCAACGACACGCTACGCTTCTACATCGCCAATACCTACTTGGCCCAAGGGGACGCGAAAGCGGCGATCCCGTTGTTTCATACTGTCGCGGACGCATTCTCTTCGGCATTCCGTGACAAAGCCCGCTGGTACCTTGTTCTCGCTTATTTGCATGAGGGGCGGTTGAACGAGCTCCCCGATACGATCTTGGAGAACGATCCAGCATACGGCGAGCGGGTGCGCGCCATCCGGTCGCGAATTCATTCCTGATGCGTCGCTTCCTGTTCCTGCTGGCGGTATGCGCTTCGATGGGAGCGGGGGCACAGGAACTGGCACGCCGCCACGCGCTGATCGACACAGCGTACAAGGCCGATCGCCATGCCGAGGTGGCGCGCTTGATCGACCTGCAGCTGAAGGAGGCGGAAGGCACGCCTTGGGAGGACTCCCTCCACTTGTACGTGTACAAATACGGCCGGGCTTGCCGCAAGCTGAAGGATGCCGATGCCGGCGTGGCGGCCGCCGAACGTGTTTGCGCATTGGTGAAACAGCGCGGCGATCCGGAACATGAGCTGGTCGCCCTCCTCGACCTTAGTTGGACCTACTATGAAGTAGGCCGGATGAAGGAAAGCCTGCGCGTGGATTCCACGGCCGTGCAGGTCGCGGAAGGCGCGCCGGAGATCCCGCTTTCGGAACGCGGACGCGCGTGCCAGTATGTTGCGTTCGATCATTCCGTGCTGGGTGATCACGCCAGCTCGGCGAAGTATGCGTTGAAGGCATTGGCCCACTATGGAAAAGCGGATTCGATCCCTCCGACGCAATGGTCTGAATCCTACAACGCCGTGGGCACCGCATACCTGCACATGGGCAAGGTGAACGATGCGGAGCACTACCTCAATAAGGCGTTGGATGCCTTGGGCGACGGCACCTCGGAGGCCGTCCTCGCCCGCAAGGCCAGTACTTGC
This sequence comes from uncultured Flavobacteriales bacterium, assembly GCA_963706125.1. Lineage (GTDB taxonomy): Bacteria > Bacteroidota > Bacteroidia > Flavobacteriales_F > PHOS-HE28 > PHOS-HE28. The sequence continues at coordinate 158,472 of CAVPLQ010000002.1, read as the reverse complement.
GGCAACCTTGGCGTGCTGTGGCAGGATGCGGGGAACTATGCCCGCAGCAAGATACATTACTACGAAGGGCTGCAGATCCTGGACTTCCTCATCGCACGCACCTCGGATCCCGCCATGCGGGACGAGGCCATCGTGAACCGGTCGCGGGCGTACGTCAACCTAGCAACGGTGTACCATCAGTACGGCGACGGGGGACGTGCCCGCGAATTACTACAAATGGCATGGAACGACCGCAGCAAAGTGCTGGAAGCGGACGACCCGCAACTGTTGGCGGTGCGGGAACGCATGGCCGACGTGGAACTTGCCGCCGGTGATCTCGCAAAGGCTGAAAAACTCACGCGTAATTACCTGCTTGCCTGCGAACGGAAATACGGGAAGAAGAGCGAGGAGTACATCCGTGTTTGCTCCAAGCTTGGCGACATCGCACTGCGCATGGGGAATACCGCCAGGGCCGATTCACTCTTCAGTGCGAGCATCGCCGCAGGCCGCCTGAACACGGACGCCAACATCAACGGCATACTCGCCACCACCTTGCAGGCCCGTGCGCGCATGCACGGGATCGCAGGCCGGAATGAGCAAGCACTGAACGACCTGGTACGGGCCAGGGACATCTTGGTGAACGTAAACGGACCCGCGCATTACAAAGTGGCGAGCTGCGACGTACTACTGGCGGAAGCGGCCTTCGGGCAGGGTGAAACCGATCCAGCCTTGTCGTATGCCCGCAGCGCGTTGGGCCTGTTGCAGGACCGCATCACCTCGCTCCAAGCCACCAATGCCCCGCAAACCTTCAACGACCCGCACATCCTCCCGGACGCCATCTATTGGAAGGTGCGTTCGGAACGGATGATCGCCGGCCCCGGGAAAGTGGGGAAGGAGTGGAACGACGACTTGGACCTCGCGATACGGGCATTGGAGCGGAACAAGGCCGCCGTGCGGGACGAAGGATCGAAACTGTTGCTTATCGCTGCCCAAAGGAATTTGTTTGAACTGGCTCTGGACGTGGCCTTTGATGGTTACACCGGTTCGGGGTCCGACGCTGACCTGGAACGATTCATCAACATTTCCGAGGCCGACCGCTCCATTCTGTTGAAGGCCCGGCTGAACAGCTTCGCCGGCCTGCACTTCGCCGGGGTCCCGGATTCCGTGATCGCCCGCGAACAGGAGCTCTTCACCGCCCTTGACCTCGACCCCGAAGATCGTACCGCCGCCACTGATATGGGCAAGCGCGAGCGGGCGTACGCGGACTTTCTCGGAGGCCTGGAACGGACCTATCCTGCCTACTTCAACTTGCGCTATGGGGAGCCGCACCTCACCCTGACGGAGATCCACAAGAAGTTGCTCACGCCACAGCGGCAATTGCTGGCCTTTGCCAAGTCGGGCGAGCACATGTACGCGTGGGTGTCGAGCTTGGAGGGGGATACCGTGATCCGCCTCCGTAATGCCGGTATCGGCGATGCCGTGAAGGCGTTGAACACCGCGATCATGGCGAGGACCATAGAGCCTTATGCCGAGGCCGCATATCGACTGTACCAGCTGACCATCGCCCCGGTGGAGCACCTGCTCACCAAGCCCGAGCTCCTCATCATCCCCGACGGTGCGTTGCATGCCGTGAACTACGAGACCCTGCTGACGCAGCCCGGTACCAAGGGATTCCGGGATCACCTGCTGATCCAACGGCACACGATCGCCTATCTGCTCAGCGCCACCACGGCGCTGCAATTCGCCAAAATGTCCCGGAAACGATCCAAAGGCGTGCTCGCCATCGCGCCCGGCTTCACCGACCAGTTGAAGCAGGACTATCTCTCAGGCGTCAAGGACTCAACGCTTGTGGACCGCGACTATCTTCATTTCGTTCGGCAACCATTTGCTGAACGCACGGTGCAGGCTCTGGGCACCTCGCTCTCCGCACAGGTGTTGACCGGGAATGCTGCCAGCGAAGGGGCGTTCCGTAAAGCGGCTTCCGGGTACGGCATCCTGCACTTGGGCACCCATGCGGAAATGAACGCCACCTCGCCCATGTACTCGCGACTGGTCCTGACCAAGGACGGAGGTGAGTTGGATCCCGATGATGATGGCTATCTCCACGCCTACGAGCTCTATGAGCTCGACCTGCGGGCACAACTTGCTGTGCTTACCGCCTGCGCCACCGGAACGGGAAAGGAAGATGCCGGCGAAGGTGTGCGTTCCTTGGGGTACGCCTTTGCCTATTCCGGTTGTCCCAGCTTGGTGGTCTCGCTGTGGAACATCGATGAAAAGGTGAGCGCGGAGATCATCGCAAAGTTCTATAAGCACTTGGCAGACGGGATGCCGAAGCACAAAGCCTTACGCCAGGCCAAATTGGATTTCTTGGCCAAAGCACCGGATGAGCTCGGCCTTCCGTATTACTGGGCAGGCATGGTGCTGGTGGGGGATGTTGAACCGGTGGTGTTATCAAAGAGCTTCCCTCGTTGGGCTTGGGCCGCATTGGGATGCGTGCTTCTTTTGGCGTTGTGGTGGTGGCGGAAGGGCAGGGCACCACGCACCACCTGAACGGCCACTTCAATTTTCTCAAGGCTGAAAAGCAGAAGCCCCGACCTTCCGGCCGGGGCTTTCCCTGTTCGTTGGCGTTGATGCTTACATCATGCCGCCCATGCCTCCCATGCCGCTCATGTCGGGCATGGCTGTGGCCTTCTCTTCCTTCTCGTCGCTGATCACGCACTCGGTGGTGAGCAACATGGAGGCGATCGAAGCTGCGTTCTCAAGCGCCACGCGGGTCACCTTGGTCGGGTCGATCACACCTGCTGCGAGCAGGTTCTCGTACACCTCGGTGCGGGCGTTGAAGCCGAAGTCGGCCTTGCCGTCGCGCACTTTCTGCACCACGATGCTGCCTTCCATGCCGGCGTTGGCCACGATCTGGCGCAGCGGCTCCTCCAGTGCGCGGCGAACGATGGCGATACCGGTGGTCTCATCGGCATTGATGCCTTCCATCTTCTCCAGTGACCTTCTGGGCGCGGATGTAGGCCACGCCACCACCGGTACGATGCCTTCCTCCACGGCAGCACGGGTAGCGTGCAGGGCGTCGTCCACACGGTCCTTCTTCTCCTTCATCTCCACCTCGGTAGCGGCACCGATGTAGAGCACGGCAACACCGCCTGCCAACTTGGCCAAGACGCTCCTGCAGCTTCTCCTTGTCGTAATCGCTGGTGGTGGTCTCGATCTGTGCTTTGATCTGGTTCACGCGTCCGACGATGTCGGCCTTCTTGCCGGCACCGTTCACGATGGTCGTGTTGTCCTTGTCGATGCTGATCTTCTCGGCGGTACCCAGCATGGTCAGGTCGGCGTTCTCCAGCTTGAAGCCACGCTCTTCGCTGATCACGGTGCCTCCGGTCAGGATGGCGAGGTCTTCCAGCATGGCCTTGCGACGGTCGCCGAAGCCAGGGGCTTTCACCGCGCAAACTTTCAGGGCGCCGCGGATCTTGTTCACCACCAAGGTGGCCAGTGCTTCACCGTCCACGTCCTCGCTGATGATCAACAGGGGCTTGCCGGTCTGGGCGCTCTTCTCCAAGATGGGGAGAAGCTCCTTCATGGTGCTGATCTTCTTGTCGTAGATCAGGATGTGCGGCGTTCTCCAGTTCCACCTCCATCTTCTCCGCGTTGGTCACGAAGTAGGGGCTGAGGTAGCCGCGGTCGAACTGCATGCCTTCCACCACTCTCCACGGTGGTGTCGGTGCCTTTCGCTTCTTCCACGGTGATCACACCTTCCTTCTTCACCTTGGCCATGGCCTCGGCGATCAGGGTGCCGATGGTGTCGTCGTTGTTCGCGCTGATGCTGGCGACCTGCTTGATCTTGGCGTTGTCGTCACCGACGGTCTTGCTCATTTTCTTCAGGTCGGCCACCACGGCGGTAACGGCCTTGTCGATGCCGCGCTTCAGGTCCATGGGGTTGGCACCTGCGGCCACGTTCTTCAGACCGGCGGTAACGATGGCCTGGGCGAGTACGGTAGCGGTGGTGGTGCCGTCACCGGCGATGTCGGCGGTCTTGCTGGCCACTTCCTTCAGCATCTGGGCGCCCATGTTCTCCACGGGGTCCTTCAGCTCGATCTCCTTGGCCACGGTCACGCCGTCCTTGGTCACTTGGGGTGCACCGAATTTCTTGTCGATGATCACGTTGCGGCCTTTGGGGCCGAGGGTCACCTTCACGGCGTTCGCGAGGTGATCGACTCCACGCTTCAAGCGGTCGCGGGCGTCTACGTCGAATTGGATGTTCTTTGCTGCCATTTTCTTTGGGTTCGTTGGGGGGTTCTTGAGTGTCGGAGCTGATGCAAGACACGCGCCTTTGCGAACTGAGCGGAGCTCAGTTCAGCACTGCGTAGATGTCGCTCTCGCGCATGATCATGTAGTCCTTGCCTTCGAGGTTGAGCTCGGTGCCGCTGTACTTGCCGTACAGGATACTGTCGCCCACCTTCACGCTCAAGGGGGGTCACTTTGCCGTCATCGGCCACACGGCCGGTGCCGACGGCGATGACCTTGCCACGCTGTGGCTTCTCTTTCGCGGTATCGGGGATGATGATACCACCTTTGGTGGTCTCTTCAGCGGCTGCGGCTTCTACGAGCACGCGATCCGCCAGCGGCTTCACTTTGGTCGCCATGTTTTGTTGGGTTATTGGGATGATTTACGGCTGCGCGCTCAGCGATTCCCGTGCCATTGCCGGGGAACTGTCAAAGTCGCCTGAAAGGAATGATGAAGCTGCCGGACCTGTCAGGATCTTGCTGACAGGCTGGCGGGCCACCGTGCTCACTCGGGGTCCTGTTGGGAGGGGATGGTGATGCTTTCGCTTTCACCGGTGGTGGAGGTGGCCGTGTTGGCATTCGGATTCTCGTCCAATGTTATGGGCGCGTCCAAATTGTCGCCCACCACCGTGGAGTGCTGGAGCGATGCCGAGACTAAGCAGAGCACCATTAAGGCGCCCGCGAGGCTCCATGTGGCTTTCTCCATGAAATCCGCAGTGCGCTGTACGCCGCCGATCTGCGAGGCCCCTGTGAAGCCAGCGGCAAGCCCGCCACCCTTGGGGTTTTGAGCCAATACGACCAAGGCCAACAGGATGGCCAAAATGATGATGATGATGGAAATGGCGACCATTCTACTTGTGCATGCGGCCTTCAAGGGCCTTTGAAAGGGCTGCGAAGTAAACGCTTTTCTCCGGATGCTTCACCGCCAATCGATCATATACTTCTTTCGCCTTGGCAAAATTGCCCTGTTTTTCGTGTATCTGCGCGAGTGTTTCGCTTACCAGCCCGTCATCCTGGAGGCTTCGCTTCGCGGCCTGTTGGGGGTTGAAAAATTCAGCTTTTGTCGCTGAAGATAGGGGAGAGGAACGCTGGATGAACTGCTCCATGATCTCCTGTGGGTTGAGATCCGGTGGATCGGCGGCCACCGTCGACACGGGTGCCGTTGCTGGTGGCATGGCGGGGATCGGCGGTTGTTCCGGTGCCAGAGGCGCAGAACTGTGGATTTCTGTGTCAGACCGCTCCAGCCAATCGGTGAAGCGGAGGCGTGTGTCGGGCCAGAATGAGGGAGGAGCGGGAGCAGGTGTCTCCCGGACCGGTCCATCTCGTTGGGGGTCAGCCATTTCCACGGTGACATCCAGTACCGGCGGAAGGGTCGGGGCCGCTGGAGGGAGTTCTCTGGCGGCGGTGCCGCTGCCACAGGAGGGGCTTCGTATCGGCCCAGATCGTAGCCCGTGGCGAGAATGGCTTCTTTGATCTGCAGTTCCAGGATGCCCGCTGCGTGGGTGTCCGGCGGCATCTGGGCTTTCCCCGCGACCGGGGAAACGGACGGGGTCGGTGCCGGATCCTTTTGGTACGGTACGGCGACTGTGGATCCTTCTTCCGGCATGGCAGCCTCCGGCAGTTCCGGCATGGCGGACTTGGCCTCTTCTTCCGGCAGGGCATTCTCATGCGCTTCAGGCGGAGCGATCTCGGTTACATTATTCAGAACAGGTTCTTTTGGCGGCACTACCGTTGCTTGTTGAAGCTCGTCCTTCACCACGCGCAGCGTTGAGACCCGCTGCTGCTCCTCCTGCCGCACGAGGTCGAACAGCACGGCCCGCGAAGGCAGGAATGCGGCAGGGCTGTTTTGGTGGTCATTGGCCAGCACATCGCCCGTCTCATGCTCGCCCACGGCCAGCAGCAGATGGGCGCCGCTGAACCACGGGAACCGCTCGGCCATGGTGCGCAAGGCCGTGAGATCCTGCTTCGCCACTTGCGAAGGGTCCTGCAGCAGTTCGGTCAAGCGTTCGCGGTCCATTTTCTGATCGGCACTACCAATTTCCCAAAGTCCGGTCGAAGATATCCTGCGCCAACTGTTTTCCGATATCGCGGACCAGGCCGTCCTCCACGGTGCTGAGGTCCTGGGTGCTGGAAAAGTCGGCGAAACGGGACAGGGTGAGGTCGGCGTCGGTCTTGGCGTCGGCCTTGTTAGCGTAGTGGATGCTCACGGTGATGGTGAGGCGGTTGAGCGCGGCGGTCTCATTGGCCTGGATCGCCACGGGCTGCACATCGTAGCCGGTGATGGCGCCCTCGTAAGCGATGTCGCCGTCCTGTTGGGTGAGGGTGAGCGGGGTTTGGGCCTGCATCAGGTCGCGTACGGCCTCAGTGAGGGTCTGGGCGGTCTGTGGGGAGCAGAGCGGCGCGCGGGCGTCCAGGCTGGCCACGCTGAGCGTCTTGGCGGAGGGCGGCACGGAGCCTCCGCTCAGTGAGTAGTTCACCGTGCAGCCGGCCAGCAGGAGCAGGGCCAGCGCGCCTCCCCGGACCGTCAGTCGATGTTCCACTCTTTGATCTTTCGGTACAACGTGCGTTCGCTGATACCCAGTTCCTCGGCGGCTTTTTTACGCTTGCCACGGTGCTTGTCCAAGGCCTTCCGGATCAACTCCTTCTCCTTGTCCTCCAAGCTGAGCGATTCCTCCACCTCGGTATGGTCCACGTCCTCATCCACCTCATCGCGCATGCGGATGCTCACGTGCCGCTGTCGCGACCCATGGGAATAGAGCAGTTTCTCCGGATAGGCCGTCGGTGCGGGCGTGTGCAAGTGGCCGTTCCGCCAGCGCCCGCACCTGTTCCTTCAGCGCGTTCAGGTCGTTCTTCATGTCGAAGAGGAACTTGAAGATCAGCTCCCGTTCATTGATGGCTTCCCCGCCCTGCCCGCTCTCCGATCACCGGAGGGGACCAGGGCCGTGTTCTCCTCGGGCAGATAGCCGCGCAGGGTCTCCGCATCGATCGCGCGCTCCTTCTCGATCACGCTCATCTGCTCCACGATGATTGCGAAGTTGGCGCACATTGCCCGGCCAGCGATAGGCGGTGAGCAACTGCCGGGCCTCCGTCGGTCAGGGTGATGGGAGGCGCCTTGTAACGCGAAGCCGCCTCTTGGGCGAACCAGCGGAACAGCAGGTGGATGTCCTCTTTCCGTTCGCGCAGCGCCGGCACTTGGATGGGCACGGTGTTCAACCGGTAGTACAGGTCCTCGCGGAACGTGCCACGTTGCACCGCCTGCAGCATGTTCACGTTGGTAGCGGCCACTACGCGCACGTTGGTCTTTTGTGCCTTGCTGCTGCCCACGCGGATGAATTCGCCGGTCTCCAGGACCCGCAGCAAACGGACCTGTGTGGTCAGCGGCAGTTCGCCCACCTCGTCCAAGAAGATCGTTCCGCCGTTGGCCACTTCGAAGTAGCCCTTGCGTGCTTCATGCGCCCCGGTGAAAGAACCTTTCTCGTGCCCGAAGAGCTCGCTGTCGATGGTGCCTTCCGGGATGGCGCCACAGTTCACCGCGATGTACGGGCCGTGCTTGCGTGCGCTGTAGGCATGCACGATCTGCGGCATCACCTCCTTGCCGCTGCCGCTCTCCCCGGTGATCAATACGCTGAGGTCGGTCGGCGCCACCTGCGCGGCGATCTCGATGGCCCGGTCCAGCAAGGGCGAGGCCCCGATGATGCCGAAGCGTTGTTTGATGGGCTGGATGTTCATGCTTCCTGAACAAGTTCAGTGATCATAAGCAGATCGGTTCGCCCTTGAGGCGAGCCGGCCGTGGCACTTGCAATGCGGACCTTGAGGATGTCTCCGGGACGCAACTCGTTCGTTGTCAGTTGTTCGTCTTCAATGAGGCGCGGCACGATGACCACCGAATTCTGCGTATTCCGACCGTACATGTGCTCTTCACTGCGCTTGCTCACCCCTTCGATCAGCACCTCGTGGACTTGGCCCACATAGGTTGCCGTGCGCTTCGCGGAATTCAACTTCTGTGCTTCGATGATCTCCTGCAAGCCTGCGACCCTTCACGTCCTCCGGCACATCGTCTTCATACTTGCGGGCCGCCAAGGTCTTGGGCCGTTCGCTGTATTTGAACATGTAGGCCATGTCGTAGCCCACGTCGTTCATCAGCTCATAGCGTCGCTTGATGGTCCTCCTCCGTTTCGCCGCAGAAGCCCGCGATGATGTCCGTACTGATGGCGCAATTCGGCATGTGCTTTCGGATGCTGGCCACGCGGTCCATGTACCATTCCCGGTCGTAGCCGCGGTTCATGCGCTTCAGCACTTCGCTGCTGCCGCTTTGCACGGGCAGGTGGATGTACTTGCAGATGTTGTCGTACCGCGCCATCACCTCCAGCACCTTGTCGGTCATGTCCTTCGGGTGGCTGGTGCTGTAGCGGATGCGCAGGGTCGGGCAGGCAATAGCCACCATCTCCAGCAGGTCGGCGAAGTCAGCGATCTCCGTAGGTTGATCAGGGGTGGTGCCATCATCTGATCGTCTGATCGATCTGATCGTCCGATCGGGATTGCCACTTGTAAGAATCCACGTTCTGCCCCAGCAGCGTCACCTCCTTGTAGCCGTTCGCCACCAGCTGCTTGCACTCGTCCACGATGGTCTGCGGGTCGCGGCTGCGCTCCCGGCCCCGGGTGAAAGGCACCACGCAGAAAGCGCACATGTTGTCGCAGCCCCGCATGATGGTGACGAATGCCGTGACGCCGTTGCTGTCCAAGCGCACCGGCTCGATCTCTCCATAGGTTTCCTCACGGCTCAGCAGCACGTTCACCGCTTTTTGTCCGCGTGCCCACTTCTTCCAGCAACTGCGGCAGGCTCCGGTAGGCATCGGGCCCGACCACGAGGTCCACCACGCTTCTTCTTCTCCAGCAGGTTTTCCCGCATCCGCTCGGCCATGCAGCCCAGCACACCCACCTTCAGCCCCTTTTTGCTGGCCTTCAGGTTGTTCATCTCGTTGATGCGCTGCATTACCGTGTACTCCGCCTTTTCGCGGATGCTGCACGTGTTCAGCAGCACCAGGTCCGCCTCTTCCGGCGCTGGCCGCCAGCTCATAACCGTCCTTGGCCAGAATGCTCGCGACGATCTCACTGTCGCTGAGGTTCATCTGGCAGCCGTAGCTCTCGATATGGACTTTCTTGCTCATTTGGAAAGGGGCGCAAAGGTACCGATATGAACGCGCAGTGACAAAGTGGCAGAAGTACGGTCTTTGGCCAAATTCCCATCGTGGGTTCGCTTAACGCGCAATCTTCTTCAGGGACGTCGAACTAAAGCGAGGTTCGGGACCAAGCTGGCAGGTTGAAAAGCATGCACCCCGGACATCCGCCTTGGCGGAGCCGGGGTGCGCCCGGGCCGTACTTGCTCAAGGAACGGTGCTTCATGCGGTCGTGGAATGCCGCAATGATCCCGGGGCTTTACGACTGAGACCGTGTCTCAGGGAGGCTCGGTAAAGGACAGGGCGGACACTCCAATTGTCTTAGCGCTCATGGCCAGTAAGGATGGAGTGACTGTGTCTTTCCGCTGCCGAAGAAGTGAAGAAGATCGGCGAGATCGCGATGGCGGCTGCAAAAAGGATGATGGTAAGCATGTTGGTTCCCGTTGGTGAAGGCGAAACAACCGCGATGCACAAGCGTTCCAAAGCCCCGCTGAGGATGTGGCGGGATCAGGCGAGAATTTGGCGGGGAAGGGAAGGGCGTCCCGGGACATGGACGCCCTTGCACAGCAAGATGGCTCTTGATCGCGGCTCATTTCGGCAACATCTTCAGCCCGTTCACATTTAGTGTATCTCCGTTCCAAGTGCCCAAGCTCGTCACGCCGTCCGTCGGCTTCAATAGCAGCTTTTCGTCCCTTCGCTCGTAGGTGCCCGTCACCGTCTGGCCCAGCAGCTTCAGGGTGAAATAGTACTGTCCGTCCGGCCGCAGCTCCAAGGAAGCAGCGCGCATGCCGTCCATGTCCTCAATGGTGATGGTCTCATACACTTCGGAATGCACCGTGTCCTTGCCGCAGGCCAGTTGGCAGAGGATCAGGAAAGGGAGGAGCAGGCGTTTCATGGCGGTGTGCTGGCAGCGCTCACGGTTTGGGTTGATGCGGGATCCGAATAGTGGTTCAGTGCTTTTTTACGAATGCTTCACCCTCGATCACCAACGTGTCCCCGCTTAAGGTCGCCACACCTGTATCGCCGTTGAAGATGATCTGGATCTTGCCGCTGTCCGTGGTATAGGTTCCGTCCGGGATCATTTTTAGGTACCCCGTCACCTTCCCGTCCGGCTTCAGATCCAGGATGGTCTTAGTGTCGAGAATTCCACCGGCTTTCACGGACTCGTACTCTCCGGAGATCCCGTTTCCGCAGCCCGAAAGGCAGAGCAGGATAAGTGGGAGGAACAGCTTTTTCATTTTCAAGGGTGTTGGATGAGCAGGGGCGTTCGCGAGATCTTGTTGTTGGAGGTCACTTCCACGATGTATGCACCGGGTGCGAGGTTGCCGGGGTCAAAAGCGATGCGCTCGGCCGCCGCATAGCGATGCGTGCCGCCCACCTGCTGGCCGGTGCTGGCGTACAGGGTCACATCCACAGGGCAGGTGACATCGCTGGTGATGGTGAAGGGGCCGGTGGTGGGGTTGGGGAAGAGGTGGGTTACTGTCCCTTGTTGGCTATCAGGAATACCTGTAGGGCTTAACAGGAAGGTTCCATCAGCCCCGGTACCACAACTATTGGACGGAGTGACCGTGACTATGTTGGAGTTCGGACTCATTGGGCTGGTGGCCATAGCTGAATCTCCATTCTGCAGTACGATGGTCCAGCCCACGGGGAAGACCCAGTTGTAAGTGGATGCACCGTCCGCTTCAGCTACGAAAGTGTAATCCGTATTGGGGTCAATACCGCCAAGGCAGCCCGTGCAGGTAATGCTGGCAAACCCTGCGCCCACGCCCACGGTATCGATCGTAATGTCCAGCGCCATCGCGCTGCTCCACTGCGCATGATTGTCCTTCAACTGGAAGTAGAGCCGCGAAGCACCGGCTTGGGCTTGTGCGCACTGGTCGATGTTGGTCATGATGTCCAGTAATTGTGCGGGCGAAGCCACATCCAATACGACCAGGTCGGTAGGTCCGCTCTGCGTCAGGTCGCTCCAATAGCGCAAGGCCACCACTTCATGCGGACCTGCCGGATGCACGGTGAATGAGCGCGAGAGCACGCTGCTCCATCTTCCTTGCTCATCGCGAAGACGGAAGTAGATACGATGCACGCCTTGTGAAAGCGCCCCGATCGCGGGCTGCGTTGTTTCGTCCAACACTGTGCTGGACGCTGTGGGGATGAAGAACGGGTTCGCATGGTCCTGATCGAACCAGTATTGGTAACCCGCCATGTTATTCTGCGCGCTGCATAAGCCTGCGGCAAGGAGCAGCGCCAAGGTGATCAAGGTTCTCATGGCTCAATGGCTTTGTGCTGTACCACGGATGTGAAGACCTTCCAACACGCCATTCGTCGTGGTGGCGCTCGGCACATCGAGCGATTCCCAATGCGGGTTGAAGGGCAATGCGCCATCCTTCCAAGCTGCCAGCGGCGCGCCGCCATAAACGCCCACTTGGGTGCCTCCGATGCCCATGGTCTCATAGGCGCTACCGGGAACCAAATGGTAGTTGTACGCCCAACTGAAGATGTTGTACGCAGGTAAATTCGGCAGGAAGACCTCATCGATCAAGGTCGTGGATAAGTTCCCGCTTGCGCTTGCCACACCGCTGAGGTTGAGCGTGCCGCCGGGTTGCAATATCCACAGGTTGTTCTCAAAGTCACTCTGCTCCACCGGTGCGAAAGCCGTACCAGCATTCCGAAGGAATATGCAATTGCGGTAGTTCACATCCTGGTTACTGTTGGAAGTACCCGGTTGAATGTCCAGGATGACGCAATTCTCAACAACACATCCGGTCCCTGCGTCGAATAGATCATCTCCTTTCAGAATGCTATTTCGGATCGTTGTGAAGACAGCTTTGCGAACCTGTATCGTGCTGAGGATGACGCATCCATCGAACAGGGTATTGGTCGCCAAGGAGTTGCCGCTTCCCGCACCTTGCATTACCACTTGTACTCCGATCGTGCACCGGATGAACTTCACATCCGAAACGTCACTCGTGGCTAAAGATGTTCCGAAGTACAGGAAGGGTGCCGCGCCACCACTGACCATTGACAAACCATGGAATTCAAGTCCATCCGCCGTATTCAGCACGCGGATACCAAAACCATCCGTGCTCCATATCGTGCCCTGGGTAGTAGCTGTGCTATCTGGATCGATGCCGGTACCCACGATCACCAACCTCTTATCAATAGAGAACTCACTTGATATTGAGTAAGTGGCACCCGGCAGATGAAGCGTATCCCCTGTGTTCGCTTCACTTATAGCTTGCTGCAGCACACTGAAGGCCGTATTCGCATCGTGGTAGTAGAAGCTGCTCTCGCCATTGTTCTGCCGCACAATGCAGTATTGCGCCGTGAGGGTGGTGCTTAGTAACGCACCGAGAAGGAAGGTTGAAAGGTGTTTCATCGTAGGTCAGGTTGCTGTTCTCAGATCGTTTCTGTAGGTCTGTTCACTGCTTTAAGAGCTGTAGTCGGTGGATGAGGTTCTTTTCCTTCCAAAAGAAGGCGGTGTAGCTACCCGCTTCTTGGCTCGGTCGATCCATGCTCGCCGTCATACATGGAAGCGGTCGTACACCAACCTTCCGTTGCGGATCGTGCAGTACCACCCGCACGCGGTAAGACCATCTTCCGGTCTTCACGTGACCTGCCTTCGGTGAAGGGGTTGGGAGAGACGGAGATGCCGGATTTCGCTTAGGTCTTCGACATGCACGCCTGTGACATCGATCGAAGCCTGCGATTGGTGTGGCTCCAACGGCCCCTGCTGTCCATGGATCGCATGTATAAAAGATGATCTGTGAGTGGCGTGGTTCCCCATGGCACGCCCGCCACCACCGTGTCGTTCCAGTTCGTTGCCGGGTTCGCCAGCAATGTGTCAAGGGGCGATTGGCCGAAGCCTGGATCGGTATCCCAGAAGTACTCGATCCGGACGGATCTCACTGTGGCTGCTATCGGCAATAAGAACGGTGCTGATGTTCGTCAAACTCCAACGGTAGTTTGCATCCTGCGTGCGATAACCGACCAAATGGATACCGACTTCCTTTCCCGTGAGCGGGACGTTGATCCACGTTGGAGGGATGTTTGGTGCTGTGATGAGTGCTGGATCCATCGGAAAAGCATTCCCAAAGCCAGGGTCCGTATCGACCCAATACTCCCCGCGTATGATATCCTGAGCGTGCGCCATGCCCAATAGGCCGGCAAACACAAGGGTTGTGATGTTGCGTACCATGGTCCATAGTTGTTGCTACGGGTTCCAATGCTCACATCCAGCGTTCCTCCTTCCAAGACTGGTCCCGTTGTTTGGAGGTGGTAGATCGAAGGGATCGCAGGCAGCCCGCTCAAACGGTACGGGTCCACACCACCGTACATCCCAATGGTCTCACCGTTGAAACCGTTCGCGCAGTCGGTGCAGCCCGGCGCGGTCTCCCATTGCCCATCCGGGCTCGCTGACGTTACGAACACGTCGACAATGTTGGCCGGGTAGTTCATAGAGCCAGTGAGCCAGGTCGGAAATGCCGTGGCTTCGAAGATATTGTGGTGGACATTACTGGCCGAGTTGTCATTCTGCTGCATCGCAATTCCAGCACGTATGATGTTGTTGTAGAACGAGACTCCGGAGTATACGACTGGTGTTCTGTGTAGCACATTCTGCGCAACAACTCCGGAAGTGGTGGATCTTAGGTTGACCGAATTGCCGCCCCCGGAATTCTGGTGGTCAAAACTGTTATTCACGATTTGAAGATTGGTCACGGAATCGCTATTCACCGTGTGTGCAACCCTGGCGTTCTGACCGACAAAATGGTTCTGCCTGATGACGATGTTAGTGATGGAGCTGTTCTGGTTCAGGTAATTAAGATCTACGGTATTGCGGATCAGGCAACGTTCAATCGTGATGTCGCTTGCTCGGACGGCCAATTTATTGTTCCCGATCTCCAAGCCCGATATGACTGCCCCATCAGCACCAAAATCTATTGTCAATTGAGACAAATTCGCTGTACGCTGATTGGCCTGCTGTGGGCTGTTCTCGGACAGGAAATAACCCGGCCCAATGAGCACGAGTGGCCGTGCAAGCGTGATAACCCCATAAGTCAGCGGTGAGGCTTCCACATGCAGGGTGTCATTGTCATCAACATCCGGATGAGAGATCGCGGTCAGTAATGCGTTTGTTCCTGTGAACGTGGCTCCATAGCCTTGGTTGTTCACGCGCCATACGGTAGCATGGCCAAGTATCGGAAGTAGCACGCATGCAATTCCAAAGAGCAGGGTTGAGGTTTTCATGAGGTTCCGGGTTTGTTTCCCCAAAACTCCCACACACCTTCCCCAAGAACTACCGCCCCTGAGCATCCGGTCCCACCGATCGAGAATCCGGTAAGTTCCCCATCCGAAGCTGGATCAGCCATAGAGCTGTAGCCAAGTACCCCCAAAGCAAAAGCCCCGAAGGGATCCGCTCCCCCCGAGGCTTTTCGGCTTGTTTGGCGCAGGTCGATCATTCGTCCACGCCGAAGGCAAAGCACTTGTCAGCGTTCATGAACGTGTATTCCCCAGGGGTTATGTCTTCGTCAGCGATATTGATCTCGTAGATCTGGTCGCCGATATTCTTGAACGAGATGCGGATGCGGTTCTCGGTCACCTCATGGCTGTTGGTGCTGAACATCGCGGAGCTGCTCTTGGACACGTCCACAAAGCGGTCCTTTTTTCTTCCGCGGATGTCGAACCGGAGAAGTTTGATGATGTCCGAGGGGTCCTGGCCGGGATAGACCTTAACCACGAAATGATACTGGCCCTTTTTGAACCGGATGTTGGAACTGCTTCCGGGGATCTTCACGGAGCTGGTGTGACCGCTGAACCCGCCGTAACCACCACCGTTCGATGAAGTAGTGGCTTCATTTTTTTCCAACTGCTGGTAGTTGCCGTTCGCATCCTTCGTGTACACTTGGTTGTAGAACTCCGGACCTGTCTCTCCTTGCTGCTCCGCCGGTGCGGTCGAGGTCTGTCCCGGTTGGTAATCGTAGGGGTGCTGCATCGCTGCCTGAAGGGCCATGATCCCGGCCACATCGTTGCTTTCGATCGCGCGCTTCATCGCCACCATGTTGTCTTTGTCACGTTGGAGTCCGGCCACGGCCTCATAGTTGCGTTCCGCAGCGGCTTGAGCGATCTCGCTGTCTAGGCGTGAGATCTGCACGTCGAAGGCCTCCGCTTGGGCTGATGCCTTTACTGGCAGGGTCAGCATCTGGAGGGAGAGCAGAATGAGCAGGAAGAATTTCGGCAGGGTACGCATGGTGTTTTGGGTTTGGTGTTTGAGCTGTTCGTCGGATGACTTACTGGCTGGATTTCACGTTCGCATGTACGTTGAGGCCAACGGTATCAAAAGTGCGGGTTTCAAATTCCAATGACATTCCTGTCTGAGTATCCGGTGGCATCCACTGAGAATTCGGCGGCGGAATGCATGGCGGATTTATCTGTGTCCACGCGCCGTCGCGAAGCGCTTTGGCGAAGCACGGTCTGCGTCATCTGCGGTTCGCTTTTCCCATCGATCCCTGTGTGACCGATCATAAACGCTCCAGTGCTTCCATCAGTTCCGCCTTCTGCCTGCGGCTCACCGGGAGGTTCTTGCCGTCGCGCATCACCACTTCGCCGCCTTCACCCTTCACGTAGCGCTTGATGTGCCTGCGGTTCACCAAGTGGCTTTGGTGGATGCGCACAAAACCTTGTGGCACCAGAAAGGCATCGAATTCGCTGAGCGGGCGGCTCACCACTTGCGGCTTTTTCTCCTCGCGCAGGTAGACCTCAGTGTAGTTGTTGTCGCTGGTACAGTACAGGATGTCATCGATCAGGAACACGGAGAGGCCCTCGCGGGTGGGCAGGGCCAGCTGGCGGTCGTCGACCACCTGGTGCAGCAGGGAGGGGATGTCGGCGGTGCCATTGCCTTTTGCTATGGCTGCTATGGCCTTGTGTACCGCGTCGTCCAATTCCTCGGGCACCACGGGCTTCAGCAAATAATCCACGGCGCTGAAGCGTATAGCGCGCACGGCATAGCCCTCGTGGGCGGTGGTGAAGATCACGTGCGGTTGCTGCGGCGCGATGGCCTTCAGCAAGTCGAAGCCGGTCATGCGGCCCATCTCCACGTCCAGGAAAAGCAGGTCCGGACGCTCTGCGCGGACCAGGGCGGTACCGCCGGGCACATCATCGGCCATGCCGATCAGTTGGATGTCGGGGTGCCGTTCCGCCAACAAGGCCGAAAGCGTTTCGCGGCATTGTGCTTCGTCATCGACGATCACTGCGGTCGTGGCCATGGATCCCCTTTTGTCGGGATGAAATTAGATTTTCCTGCGAGATCGATCACACCGGTATCACAACTTCCACGCACGTCCCTTTCAGGCACTCCAGATACCCGAAGCCCGCAGGCCGCCCTTTCTGCTCGGCTAATTGGTCCAAGCGTTCCTTGGTGATCACCGTGCCCAGTGAGCGCCTGCCGGTGCCCGCCGACTTGTCCTTGGGCATGCCGATGCCGTCATCGCTGATGGTGACCACCAGGTTGCCGGTACGCATCCGGATGTCAAGGGCTACCGTGCCGCGTCCTTCCTTGCCCGCCATGCCATGCCACACGGCATTCTCCACGAAGGGTTGAAGGACCAAGGGCGGCACCATCATCTCTTGCTGATCGATCGTTGGGTCCACGGTGATCTTGATATCGAATTTGTCCCTTGAACGCGCTTGCTCCAGCTCCATGTAGAGGCCCAGTGCCTCCAGGTCGCTGGCTAAGGGCACCTCGCTTTTGCGGCTGTTCTCCAGCACGATGCGCATGAGCTTGCCGAAGCGGGCGATGAAGCCGTGGGCTTTTTCGGGTTTCTGTTCGCGGATGAAGGCGCTGATGCTGTTCAGAGCGTTAAAGATGAAGTGGGGGTTCATCTGCGCACGCAAGGCCTTGACCTCCAATTGGGCGGCATGTTTGGCGTAACGCTCGCGGCGGCGTCTTCGGTCCAACATGAAGGCGGCTGTGCCACCCACTGCAAGGAGCAGGCCGCCACCCGCCAGCCCGAAGCTGCGCATACGGAGCCGGTTCACGCTTTCCATGGCGACCTCCCGTTCCAAAGAAAGGGTCTGCACGTGAGCGAGACTGTCGGTGTAGTGGCGCTTGGCGAAACTGTGCCGAAGCTCGGTCTGTGCGATCTTCGCCGTCACTTCCACCCCTTCAAGGGAATCCTTCAGGTCGGTCCAATCGTCCTTGTATTCTAATGCCTTCGCAAAATTGCCCAGGTTCCGGTGAGCATAGGAGAGCCGGTTCAAGGCCAAAAGCCGCAAGGTGTTGTAGTGCCCCCGTTCCGCTTCGGGCAGCGCTTTTTCCAATGAACGCAAGGCGGAGTTCCATCGTTTGCGCGTAATGTCCATGGAGGCCAGGTCGATCATGCTTGCGGTGGCCATTTGTCTGTTCCCCAGATCCGTGTAGTTCCGAAGTGCTTCCTCGCTCACGGCATAGGCCTCGTCGAGTTTTCCCTGCCAGCTCAAGATAGTGCTGCGCGTTTTCACCACATGGGTATGCAGGTCGGTGTCCATATTCTCCTTGGCGATCTGCTCGGCGGTGTCGATCATGGCCATGGCGGTGCCGAAGCGGTCGGCGTGATCGTAACCCAACGTTGTGGACCCGCTGCTGTCCAAGCTTACCCTGAACTTGGCCACCTGGAGCAACGTCAT
The DNA here is from genome assembly GCA_963706125.1 of uncultured Flavobacteriales bacterium. GTDB lineage: Bacteria > Bacteroidota > Bacteroidia > Flavobacteriales_F > PHOS-HE28 > PHOS-HE28. The sequence continues at coordinate 140,365 of CAVPLQ010000002.1, read as the reverse complement.
GGCCTTTTCGCGCTCCATGCCCAAGCTGTCCGCAATGCGAAGGGCGAGGTCCCACCGCTTCACCACCTCCTCCGGCCCTATGTTGTCCCAGTAGCAATAACCGATAAGCTTCAACACCTCCACCCGGTCCCGTTGGTCCCCGGCCCGGATGAATGCCTCGTCGGCCTTATTGGCGATGGCCGCGCTTTTGTCCGAATGTCCTTGGTCGATCTGCGCATTGGCCAGTCCTTCCAGGCTCAGGCCTTCCGCATAAGCGCTTTCCGCTTGCTTGGCGGCTGCCAGTGCTTCCCCGTACAACAATTCCGCACCTTGTGGGTCCGTGCCGTTGAGGTGTGCTAGGGCGTGGGCCATTTTGTAGCGCCACAGCAGTTCGGGGTCGCCGCGCATTTCCAGCGCGGGGCGCAGTGTTTCCGCGAGGGAGTCGGCCTTGGCTTGTTCCTTCCGTGAGGCAAGTACCTTCAGTTGCGCGATGCGGCAGCGCAGGTACAGCTCCGGGTCCTGCGGCCCTTGTTCCCCGCGGAACAAGCTGCCCAACAGGCTGTCCGCCGCATCCCAGTTGCGGTTCCCGAGCTGCCACCGGACCTGGTAATACGTGGCCCACGGAGCGTATGCCTGCGGGACGCCGGGCACGTCAAAACGCGCCAACTCGATCATGTACTCCTCAAAACCAGGAGCCCGGTTATGCAACAGCACCTCGGCCCGAAGTGCGCGCGCTTGCAGCACCGAACGGGCATCATGGGCGTGTTTCGCTGTTGCCTCCAGCCTGTCTACAAGGGCCAACGCACTGTCCATGTTCCCGTGCAGTCCGTCCTTGGCATGCCGTATGGCCAAGGACTGCTGATGTGCCAAGGCATCCTTATCCCCTTCATCGCCTGCGGAAGAGGTGCAACCACCTGCCAGCATGAGGATGCACAGCGGAATGATCGCACACAAATATCGAATATGAGCCCTATGACCTATAATATGAGCCATTGCCACCACCTTTCCGCCAGGGCCGGATATGTGGTGAAAGATAGTGCTCCGCTCAAATAATCCAAGGCCCTCAACGACAGCTTTGCGGGCTCCTGAACGGGGGCAATAGCTGACGGCTAATTCACAAGGTACAGGCTCACTGAATTCATACAATAGCGCAGGCCGGTCGGTTGCGGCCCGTCCTCGAACACATGGCCGAGGTGCGCACCGCAACGCGGGCAGACGATCTCCGTGCGCTCCATGCCCAAGCTGCCATCGCTGCGGTGGCCCACGGCGCTGGGCGTAAGCGGCTGGTAAAAGCTGGGCCATCCGGTGCCGCTATGGAATTCGGTCTTGGCGTCGTACAACGGATGTCCGCACACAGCGCACACGAAGGTGCCATCACCTTTGTAGTCCGTGTATTTCCCGGTAAAAGCCCGTTCGGTGCCACCCTCGAAGGCGACATGGTAAAGCTCTGGCGGAAGGATCTTTTCCCATTCGCTTTTTGGCACTTTCAGTGTGGTGGTGTCGGTTGAGCTCCAATAGGGGTTGTTCGCACGGTCATGGACTTCGCCTTGTGTGGTGGCCGTTGCATGGTCTGTTGAACTACTGGCCGCGGCGCCGCATCTGGCCACCAGCAGAGCGGCCAGGACCAGCAAGGCACATCCAAGGAAGAGTGGTGAGTTGATCTTCAGGAGGGACATCTTATTGCCGATCTGTTCAACGATATACTTGGTGACGCAGGGATCGGGCCAAAGGACGCCCTGCCTGCGTGGAACTGTGTGGGCAAGGAGTTCGGGGAAACGGTCGCGGAGGAGGTGGCCCCGACCTTGCCCGTAAAGGTTCCCCGAACGGGTGCTGCAAAAAAAGATTCCCCAAAGGGGAAGTTCAAGGATGAGGGCAAGATTGTGCCGATCCCCGCCGGACATCCTTTTCTTTGCGCCCCGAAAATCCCCCCTGAATGGCAACGAGCAACGCGAACGACCTGGTGATCGTGGAGTCACCCGCCAAGGCGAAGACCATCGAGAAATACCTTGGTCGCCGGCTTCACCGTGCTCAGCAGCTTATGGTCATGTGCGGGACCTCCCGGAGCGTGACCTCAGTGTGGATGTGGAGAACGGCTTCGAGCCGACACTACATCGTTCCCGATGACAAGAAGGACCGACTGCGCCAAGCTGCAGAAGCAGGCCGACAAGGCCGGGACCGTATGGCTCGCGACTGATGAAGACCGCGAAGGAGAGGCCATCAGCTGGCACCTGAAGGAGGCGCTTGGACCTTGCCGATGACAAGGTGAAGCGGATCACCTTCAACGAGATCACCAAGAAGGCCGTCACCGAGGCTATCGCCAACTCCACGTAGATCGATATCCACCTGGTGGATGCCCAGCAAGCCCGCCGTGTGCTGGACCGTTTGGTGGGCTATGAGCTGAGCCCTGTGCTCTGGCGCAAGGTGAAGCCCAGCCTGAGCGCCGGCCGCGTGCAGAGCGTGGCCGTGCGCCTCATCGTGGAGCGTGAACGCGAGATCCTCGATTTCGACGCCAAAAGCGCATTCCGCATCACCGCGCAATTCCTCACTGCAAGCAAAGCAGCCGTGAAGGCCGACCTGCCGCAGCGCTTCGCCACCGAGGCCGAGGCCATGGAATTCCTCAAAGGCTGCATCGGTGCGGAATTCGCCGTGAAGGCCGTGGAGAAGAAGCCCGGCAAGCGCACACCGGCCGCACCGTTCACCACTTCAACCTTGCAGCAGGAGGCCAGCCGCAAACTCGGCTACGGCGTGGACCGCACCATGCGCATCGCCCAAGGCCTGTACGAGCAGGGGCACATCACCTACATGCGTACCGATTCGGTGAACCTGAGTGAGCTGGCCATCGCCGCAGCGGTGGAGGCCATCAGCGAACAATACGGCGCACGCTACAGCAAACCCCGCCGCTTCGCCACCAAGAGCAAGGGCGCGCAAGAGGCGCACGAGGCCATCCGCCCAGCCGACATGAGGGTGCGCAACGCCGGTAGCGACCGCGACGCGGAGAAGCTCTACGACCTTATCTGGAAACGCACCCTGGCCAGCCAAATGGCCGATGCCGAACTGGAGAAGACCGTGGTGGACATCGCCATCAGCACACGTCCTGGACATGCTGCAGGCACAGGGCGAAGTGATCCTCTTCGATGGTTTCCTGAAGGTCTACCTGGAAGGAAAGGACGACGAGGACGACGAGGAACAGGAAGGCCTGTTGCCGGAAATGAAGCAGGGGAGCAGCTCGCTTTGCAGGAAATGACCGCCACGCAACGTTTCGATCGTCCCGCGCCACGATACACCGAGGCCAGCTTGGTGAAGAAACTCGAGGAACTCGGCATCGGTCGTCCGTCCACCTATGCGCCCACCATCAGCACCGTGCAGAAGCGCGGCTACGTGGTGAAGGAGAACCGTGACGGTACCCAGCGCCCGTACCGCATTCTCACCTTGGCCAACGGTAACATCAGCGACAGGACGGCCACCGAGAACGTCGGTGCAGAAAAGCAGAAGCTCTTCCCCACCGACATCGGCATGGTGGTGAACGACTTCCTCGTGGAGCACTTCCCCAACATCGTGGACCTCAACTTCACCGCCAAGGTGGAAGAGGAGTTCGACGTGATCGCCGAGGGCAAGGAGAACTGGCGCGAGATGATCGGCCGCTTCTACAAGCCCTTCCATGAGACCATCGGTACCGTCGTGGAGACCGCCGAACGGGCCACCGGTGCCCGCGAACTGGGCGTGGACCCCAAGACCGGGAAAGACGTGGTGGCCCGTATCGGTCGATTCGGGCCCATGATGCAGATCGGTGAGGTGGACGATGAGGAGAAGCCACGCTTCGCCGCCTCCGGAAGGATCAAAGCATCGCGACGCATCACCTTCGAGGAGGCGATGGACCTTTTCAAACTGCCACGCACCTTGGGCGAGAGCGGGGAGGAGGAAGTGATCGCGGGCATCGGTCGTTTCGGGCCCTACGTGAAGCTCGGCTCCACTTTCGCGAGTCTCACCAAGGAGGATGACCCCATGACCATCGAACTGCCGCGCGCCATCGAACTGATCGACCTGAAGAAGGCGGCCAGCAAGACCCGCGAGCTGGGGGAATACGAAGGTGGCATGCTGGAAGTGGGCCGTGGCCGTTTCGGGCCGTTCGTGCGCCAAGGGAAGATGTATGCGAACATTCCCAAAGGTGAAGATCCGGCAGCGGTGACACTCGAGCGAGGGATCGAATTGATCAAGGCGAAGCTGGAAGGTGCCCGTGCGAAGGTCCTGAAGGAGTTCGACGGTTCGGAGATCCAAGTGCTGGCGGGCCGCTACGGGCCGTACATCACCGACGGCTCCAAGAACGCCAACGTGCCCAAGGAGAAGGAGCCCGGCGATGTGACGTTGGAGGAAGCGAAGAAACTGCTGGCCGATGCGCCGGAGCGCAAGGGCAAGAAGAAAGCCGCACCGAAGAAGAAGGCCGCCGCGAAAAAGGCCGTGCCCAAGAAGAAAGCGGCCAAAAAGAAGGCGGCGAGGAAGAAGTAGTTCCACTTCGTGAGGACACCGAAGCTGCGACAACGCTGACTCTCATTCAGGGTCTTCCGACGTATGGCGGAAGACCCTGAATGGAAAGACTAACAGCCCACTGTGCGCATTTGACGCCAGCTCGGCCCTGCACGGGACAAGGCCTCGGCGATCTTCGCCACGCCCAATAGCCGTGACCTCCCATGGAATCCAGCATCTACTTCACGCCCTCCAAGGGTTTCGGTGAAAGCCGCCCGGAATGGGCGGCCAACACCTTGGGCGACCATACCGTGTTCCACACCACCAAGGGAATGCCTTCGCTGGAAGGTGTGAAGGTGGTCATCTTCGGGGTGCCGGACGACCCCGGTCATGCCAAGCCTCGTGGTTGCGTGGACGCCCCCGATGCCGTTCGCGCCCAGCTCTACAAATTGTATGTTCCGGTGAACAGCTTCGGCATCGCCGACCTGGGTGATCTTCATCCTGGGAACACCGCCGAGGACACCCGGCATGCGCTCGCCGAGACCATAGCCGAACTGGTGCGGTTGAACATCGTACCGGTGATCATCGGCGGTGGGCAGGCGCATACGTTCACCCAGTACCTCGCTTATGAAAAGCTGGAACGCACGGCCAATCTGGTCTGTGTCGATGGACGCTTTCGATCTGGGCGAACCCGGGCAGGGGCTGGCCGAGAGCAGCTACCTCAGCCACATCGTGCTGCGCCAGCCCAACTTCCTCTTCAATTACAGCAACCTTGGCTTCCAGACCTACTTGGTGGACCAGCCCGGCATCGAGCTGATGGACAAGTTGTTCTTCGATGCCCACCGCTTGGGGGAGCTGCGCGCCAACATCACCGAGGCCGAGCCGGTGCTGCGCAATGCGGACACGGTGAGCATCGACATGACCAGTATTCGCCGGGCGGATGCGCCGGGCACCACACGGCCGGGCCCCAATGGCTTCCATGGGGAGGAAGTGTGCCAGTTGATGCGCTATGCGGGCATCAGTGAGAAGGTCACCTCGGTGGGGCTCTACGAGATGGACCCTTGGCGCGGATCAGGACCAGGCCACCGCGCAACTGGTGGCCCAGATGGTCTGGTGCTTCCTGGACGGCTTCGGTAGCCGCACCAACGACCTGCCCTGGCTGGACCGCAAACGGTTCACCCGCTTTCATGTGCCGATCAAGGGACATGAGCAGGAACTGGTGTTCTACAAGAGCACGGTGAGCGACCGATGGTGGATGGACGTCCCTTACCGCGCGGAGCAGGAGGCCCGTTTCGAGCGTCACCACTTGGTGCCATGTGCCTACAGCGATTACATGGCGGCCTGCCGGGAAGAGGTGCCGGACCGATGGTGGCGCACCTTCCAGAAACTGGCGTGATCCCATTTTTAAGGGAACGCTGGCGCGAACTGATTTCAGTAAAAAGTTCGGGCCGTATGCTTTTTTGCTATTTTGGCGGCTGCTAATACGGTAAGCCCAACCGGTGAAATGCTCCGGAGGCCGCGTCAAACAAGAAGAAATAGGATGAGGGGGATAATTACCGCAGTGGTGTGCGCGTTGGTCGGAAGCGCTTCTTATGCGCAACAGGACCCTCAGTTCACCCAGTACATGTTCGACCGTCTGTCGGTAAACTCCGCCGTTGCGGGGGGCACTGGCAATATCTGTGCCACGGCGCTTCTACGTCAACAATGGTCGGGCTTCGACGGCGCACCCAAGACCGGCCTCCTCAATTTCCAAGGACCCATAAACAAGATCAACAGCGGGATCGGCTTTTCGGTCTACTACGACAAATTGGGCCAGGAACGGAGCACCATCGTACGCCTACACTACGCCTATCACTTGAAGGTGGGGGCCCAGAGCACGTTGAGCGCAGGTTTTTATGTCGGTATGACCGGGCGGGCCTTGGACAGCAAGTGGGTTGCCATAGACCCGGTGGCCGATGACAACGCCATTCCGTCCAGCGGCAAGAGCGCCAATGGTTTCGACATGGGCGCAGGCCTCTACTACAAGTCGCCCAAGCTATGGCTCGGCCTCTCCAGCACGCAATTGCCCGAGACTGAGCTCAGCGACGTGAGCATCAAGAACAAACGGCATTACTATGTGCAGGCGGGTTACGACTGGGCCATCGGCGGCAACAACAAGTACACGCTCCAGCCCAGTGTGTTGTTGAAGAGCGATGCCACCTCCACCCAGTTGGACGTCGGTGCACTGTTCCTTTATAACAACATGGTGTGGATCGGTGTTGGCTACCGCACCGAGGATGCCATCGCCCCGATCATCGGCTACCAATACAAATTCCCGAAGGGGGACAGCATGTTGCGTATAGGGTACAGCTACGACGTGACAACCTCCGAAATTAAAAACTACAGCAGTGGCAGCCATGAAATAATGCTGAGCTACTGCTTCAAAATCGTGAAACCCGTGGTGAACGAGATCTACCATCACCCGCGTTTCTTGTAGGCGAGCGTAACAAAAGGACCAGATCGCCGTTGCATGTATGTCCAAGGAAATCCCGGCTTTCGGGGTGGAACAAAGGGAACCCTGCAAGGAACCTGGACAACATAGGAGCGGTATAACAAGGAAGACCATGGAACGACGTCCCATTCTCTATCTCTGCGGCATAGCCGTGCTGGCTAGTTGCGGTCAGGGTGGCCAAGGCCAGCTCATCGGTGTCCAGAACCGACCTTCTTGGTACCAAGTGGACCCTTATGGGATGAACTACATTCCCTTGGGCAGCTACATCATGGGGCCCAGCGATCAGGATGCTCCTTATGCGCAGGTCGCGAAATCCAAGACCGTCTCCATCCAGGCGTTCTACATGGACCAGACGGAGATCAGCAACAACGAGTACCGTCAGTTCGTCGAGTACGTGATCGACTCCACGGCCAAGCGGATCTTGGGCGACGAGGACATCGGCGAACAGGTGATCACCGAGGACGAGTTCGGTGAGGAGATCGATCCGCCGGTCATCAACTGGAGGGAGCGCATCTTCTGGGACGGTGAGGAAGAGCGAGAGGCTCTGGCCGACATGTTCTTCCGGAAAGTGAGCGCTTCTACCGCCGCAAGCAGATCGACACGCGCAAGCTGATGTTCGAATACTACTGGATCGACCTGAAGGAGGCCGCCCGGAAGGCCGGCAAGGATCTGGACCTCAGCTATACGGACGTGAAAGGAGGCAACAACGCCATACGCGGGCATAGCGATCGGAGCAAGTTCATCATCAAGGAGATCATCAACGTATACCCGGACACGTTGTCTTGGGTGCATGACTTCACCTATTCGTTCAACGAGCCGATGACGGAAAATTATTTCTGGCATCCGGCATACGACGATTATCCGGTTGTGGGCGTCACCTGGCAGCCAGGCCAATGCGTTCAACGTGTGGCGGACACAGAACATGATGAACGCATGGCTGCAAAGCGATGGAGAGCCGTTCATCAACCACTTCCGTCTGCCCACCGAGGCCGAATGGGAATATGCCGCACGTGGTGGTCTGGACCTTTCGCCCTTCCCTTGGGGCGGCCCATATGTGCGCAACCGTTCGGGCTGCTTCTTGGCGAACTTCAAGCCCCTCCACGGCAACTACACGGACGATGGTGGTTTCCACACCGTACCGGTGGACAGCTACTCGGCCAATGATTACGGCCTGTACAACATGAGCGGCAACGTGGCCGAATGGACGAGCACGGCGTTCGACGAGAGCGTGTACGATTTCGACCACGACATGAACCCCGAGTACTCGTACGATGCGTTGGCCAACGACCCTCCTTCCTGAAACGGAAGGTGGTGCGTGGTGGCTCATTCAAGGACGTGGGCCTGTATATTCAGACCGGCACACGGGCCTTTGAATACCAGGACACGGCCAAGTGCTACATCGGCTTCCGGAGTGCCTTGACCTATCTCGGTCGTGGCAAGGCAGTGAGCGCAGAAGACCTGTAGTGGATAAAAAAGGACCAGGGGTGCCGCATTGAACCTGTGCGGCCCTACATTTCGCAAAGAACAACCACAGATCAACCTAAAAGCAAGGACGATACGATGAAACCAGGCAGCAAGAAGTGGAAGAATTTCATGGCCAAGTTGTACGGATTGGGCGCTGCCGTAGTGCTCGTTGGTGCGCTCTTCAAGATCCAGCACTGGCCAATGGCCGACTTTTTTCTGATCATCGGTCTGAGCACCGAGGCGATCATCTTCTTCGTTCTCCGCGTTCGAACCCCCGCATGAGGAACCGGACTGGAGCTTGGTATACCCTGAACTGGCTTCCGCGGAGCACGCTGATGGGCGAGGATTTCAAGAAGGACGACCAGCGTTCGATCACCGAGCAATTGGACGACATGCTCGAAGGCGCGAAGATCGAACCCGAGCTGATCGAGAGCCTTGGTGACGGGAATGCGCAGCCTCAGTGACCAGGCCCGGCAGATGGGCGAGATCACAGGTGCAGCGGCGGCCACGAACGAATATGCGGACAGCCTGAAGGGGGCTTCCAGCCGTGTGAGCGAACTGAGCGAGAGCTATGCCAAGGCCAGCGAGAGCCTTGTCGGCCTTACCGAGAACGTCGACGCTGGCCGTAATGCCGGTGAAAGTCTGGGCCGCATGAGCAAGAACCTCAGCGACCTCAATGAAATGTACGAGCTTCAGTTGCGCACCAGCCGTGAGAAGTTGGAGGCTGCCAACCAGATGTTCGAGGGCATGGGCGAGATGCTCACCAACCTCAGCGACACTGTGAACGACACCAAGCGCTACAAGGAGAACATCGCCGAATTGAGCGAAAATCTGGCCAAGCTCAACACTGTGTACGGCAACATGCTGAATGCCATGACCGTTCGTTGAACGGGAACGGCGACAAGCAGCGTTTCATACTAACGACCAAAACCAAAGCCCAACATGGCAGGTGGTAATCTGTCCCCGAGACAGAAAATGATCAACTTGATGTACTTGGTGCTTACGGCGCTCCTTGCGCTGAACGTATCCAAGGAGATCCTCGACAGCTTCGTCACCGTGAACAATGGTCTGGAGAACACCAAGTCTACCTTCAAGGACAAGATGGACGCGACTTACGGGCAGTTCAGTCGCTTGGCTCAGGAGAACGACGCGAAGTACGGTGCGGCATGGAAGGATGCGCAACAAGTGCAGGGCTTGGCGTCCAAGCTTGTCTCCCACATCGACACCCTGAAGGGTATGTTGATCTCCAAGACCGATGGTGTTCCGTTGGAACAGGTGATGGGCATGGAGAACGGTGTGGACACGGTGCTGAACCTGGAGTTCGTAAACAGCAAGGACAACAACACCTATATCACCGAGATGATGGTGGGTTCTGAGCCAGCCAAGCCCAAGCAAACACCTTACTCCGCATGGGAGCTTCGCCAGATGCTCGAGAGTTTCCGCGACAAGGTGAAGGATGCCGCCAAGGGCGATCCCAAGCTACAGACCAGCGCGGACCGCATGTTCAACTTCGACGACCGCAAGGACGCCAGCGGTACCATGAACAACTGGTCTTCGATGAACTTCTACCACGTGCCCGTCGTGGCCGGCATTACCACGCTTTCGAAGATCCAGACGGACATCCGGACCATGGAGAGCGAACTGGTGGGCCGCATGATGGGGGCCGTGGAACAGGAGAGCTTCAAATTCAACACCTTGGCAGCGATCATCAAGCCACAGAGCAGCTATGTCACCTCCGGGGGGACCTACCGGGCGAACATTTTCCTCGGTGCTTATGACAATCAGAATGCTCCAGAAGTATACATCTGCGGTCCGGGAGCTCGCGTCGATACCACGGTCACTCCACCGGTCATTGTGGGTGAGGCCATCAAGCTGCCCATGGAGGGTGCACAGGCGATCTTGGAACAATCCGCCACCAGCGCGGGGTTGAAGACCGTTACCGGCATCATCAAGTTCAAGCCCGTGGGTGGAGAGGAACAGATCCGTCGATTCACCACCGAATATGAGGTGGCAGCACCGAGCTTGGTGGTGAGCCCGACGAAGATGAACGTGTTCTACCGCGGGGTGGACAACCCGGTGAGTATCAGCGTGGCCGGTTACAGCGCGACGAACATCGCACCGAACATGACCAATGGCACGCTCAGTAGGGACAAGGACGGCTACGTCGTACGGCCGGGCGCAGGACAGGACGCCGTGGTGGGCGTCACCGTGACCAATCCGGACGGCACCAAGAAGTCCATGCCCGGCGTGGAGTTCCGGGTGAAGAACGTGCCCAACCCCACACCTTATTTCGCCGGAAAGGGCGTGAACGACAACGTCGTGAAGAGCAATGAACTGAAGGCTGCCCAAGGGGTGATCGCCAAATTGGAGAACTTCCAGTTCGACCTTCGCTTTGATGTGGTGAGCTATACGGTTTCCGCCACCATCGGCGGCAACCTATTGGAAAAAGAGTGTCGTGGCCCGGCGCTCAGTGAGGACGCCAAGACCGTATTGAGCAAATTGAGGACCAACCAGAAGGTCTACATCGAGAACATCAAGGCCAAGGGTCCGGACGGAACCGTCCGTAACATCGGTGCCCTGTCGTTCAAGGTGATCTGATCTTCGTAAGACCTGCTCCGATGAAGACCCTGAAGAACATTCTCTACGTCGTGCTGCTCGGCCTGGCCGCCGCTCCCTCGGGATCGGTGCAGGCACAGACCGTGCTTGACGGTGCCTACATCAAGGAGCACGCTAAGACCCAGCGCGTAGTGCCCTATCCATATATCCGCGAGGCCGATGTGATGTGGTACCGGCGTGTGTGGCGCGAGGTCGACCTGCGGGAGAAGATCAACCTGCCGTTGTACTATCCGATCGAGCCGATCAACGATCGGAAGAGCCTTTTCGATGTGATCAAGCAGGGTATCCTGGATGATGGCTCGATCACTGCCTACGATGTGGGCGCAACCGCTCAGGACGATGAGTTCAAGAAGCCGCTTCTGCCTGCTGAGGTGAAGGCGCTTCTGAGCAAGCTTGATACCAATTATACGGAGAACATCTACACGGGCGCCATGGATACGGTGTACAACAGCACCGAAGTCACCAGCGACAAGATCAAGCGTTACGAACTGAAGGAGGATTGGATCTTCGACCGGCAGCGCTCGGTGATGGACATCCGGATCATAGGCCTTTGCCCCAAGAAGGAGGTTCTAGGGGACGAAGGTGAAGTAAAGGGCTATGTACCGTTGTTCTGGCTCTATTTCCCGGAACTCCGTTACGTGCTCGTGAATTGGGACGTGTTCAACCGGGAGAACGATGCGGAGCGTCGCTCCTTCGATCATCTGTTCTGGACCCGCCAGTTCAACAGCACCATCACCAAGGTAAGCAACGTCTACGACCGGAAGGTGAACCAATATGCGACCGGCATGGACGGCCTGTTGCAAGCGGAGGCGATCAAGGAGGACCTGTTCAACTTCGAGCACGACCTCTGGAATTTCTAAGGAAGCGGTCCCGTATTCAGTTGAAGGCCCCGCAATTTGCGGGGCCTTTCTCATGCATGCGGGTCGTCGCGTCGTTCCGCTGGTAGTGGCCCCGATGCGGAGTTGATGCTGAATACGGAATGATCGGTAAAGTGGGCCGTCTTCCCCTGTCTCAAACTAGCCGTACCTTTGCCGCCCGAAAAAATGATCAGTGTCAGCAACCTCCTTCTGCATTTTGGCGAACGCCCCATGTTCGACAATGTCTCCTTCTTCATCGGAAGTGATGACCGCATCGGGCTTGTGGGGCGCAATGGAGCGGGTAAAAGCACGCTGCTGAAGATCCTTGCCGGTGAGCAACCCTTCGACAAGGGGAACATCGGCAGGCCCAAGGAACTCACCATGGGCTACCTGCCGCAGGAGATGGCCCATGACCTGGACCTCACCCCATGGCAGGTGGCTGAGAAGGCCTTTGCCGAAGCGCAGGAGCTGAACGCCTCGATCGATCGGATCACTGCCGACCTGGAAAAGGCCACCACGGACGATGAGGCCATGGACCTGGCGACAATGCTCGCGCATGCCCATGAACGGCTGAACACCTTGGGCGTCACTGACCATGACATGCGTATCGAGCGCATGTTGAAGGGCATCGGCTTCGTGGAGCAGGATATGCACCGCAGTATGAAGGAGCTCAGCGGTGGCTGGCGCATGCGTGCGGAACTGGCCCGCATCCTGCTCATGCAGCCGGACCTGCTGCTGCTGGACGAGCCGACCAACCACTTGGACCTGCCAGCCATCCAATGGCTGGAGGACCTGCTGCGCAGCTATCCCGCCGCTTTGGTGCTCATCAGCCACGACAAGACGTTTCTGGATAAGCTCACCAAACGCACGCTGGAGGTCACCGGCGGCGAGATCATCGACCGCAAGGTGCCTTGGAGCCAATATGTGGAGCTGCGCAAGGTGGAACGCGAACAACAATCCGCCGCGGCGAAGGAACAGCAGCGCTACATCAAGGAGACCGAGGCGCTCATCAACAAATTCCGGGCAAAAGCCAGCAAGGCCGCGTTCGCGCAAAACCTCATCAACAGGCTGGACAAGCTGGACCGCATCGAAGTGGAGGACGAGGACCTGCGGAAGATGCTCGTGAAATTCCCGCCCGCACCCACCAGCGGGAAGCTGGTCTGCGAGGTGCTGGGGGTCTCCAAGTCCTACGGTCCGAAGCGGATCTTCAGCAATGCGGAGCTAACCATCGCCAAAGGCGAACACTTGGCCTTGGTGGGCGCGAACGGTACGGGCAAGAGTACGCTGGTGCGGATGATCATGCGGGAGGAACCCTTCGAGGGTGAGATCAGGCTGGGCCACAACGTGATCACGGGCTATTACGCACAGGACATGCCCGAGCGTATGGCCCCGCAACGCACGGTGATCGAGACCGCGGAGGACGCCGCCAGCGAGGAGAACCGGACACGTGTACGCGCCATGCTCGGCGCCTTCATGTTCAGCGGTGAGGACGTGGACAAGAAGGTGAAGGTGCTAAGTGGCGGTGAAAGAGCACGTTTGGCCCTGTGCTGCATGCTCTTGAAACCGCTCAATTTCCTTCTCCTGGACGAACCCACGCACCACTTGGACATCCAAAGCAAGGATGTGCTGAAGGAGGCCTTGAAGAACTACGACGGCACCTTCCTGCTCGTCAGCCACGACCGTGACTTCCTCACCGGCCTTACCGATCGCCTATTGGAACTGGACGACTACCGCATCCGGGACCAGCACATGGACATTCTGGAGCTGATCGAAAAGCGCAAGGCCTTACAAGGCGCTGATATTGGCAAGAGCTCCGAGCGCGCAAAAGAGGTGAAGAAGGCCAAAACCGGGAAGAACCATCGCGGTGACAAAGATCGTGACAAAGAGCTCCGGAAAGCACGCAACGCCGTGGAGCGATTGGAAAAGCGCTTGGCTGAGCTGGAACAGGAGGAGAAAGACCTCCAGGCCAAGGTGATGAAGGGCAACCTCCCGGCGGACCAAGTGCAGGCTGGTTATGAGAAAATGGGCACGGTGGCCAAGCAGATCGCGCAGGTGATGGGGGACTGGGAGGCAGCCTCGGCACAGGTGGAGGAGCTTGCCGAATAGGCCTGAAGCCGGTTGAATTCCACTGTTCGTGATCTCGTCCTGTATTTGCGCTATATTTGCGCCCCTATTGCGGGGTGGAGCAGATGGTAGCTCGTCGGGCTCATAACCCGAAGGCCGTAGGTTCGAGTCCTACCCCCGCTACTAAAAAGGGGCTATCTCACATCGGGATGGCCCCTTTGGTTTTCCTGAGCTGAGTGTTCCAATTTGAAGCATCGAACAATCCCACCGCTTTCCAACGACCTTAGTAGTCTCAATAGCATGGAACACCGGGCGGGATACGTCAACATCATCGGAAGGCCCAATGTGGGGAAGAGCACCCTGCTGAACGCCTTGCTGGGCGAGAAGCTGGTGATCGTGAACCCGAAGGCGCAGACCACGCGCCATCGCATTCTCGGTATCCTCAATGGGGAAGATCACCAACTGATCCTGTCCGATACGCCCGGCATCCTGGAACCGGTGTACAAGCTGCAGGAGAGCATGATGCACGCCGTGGACGAGGCGCTCCGCGATGCCGACGTGCTGATCGTGATGGTGGAGCTGGGCGAAGCACCGGAGAAGTCTGAGGAGCTTTTGCGCAGGGCACGCCGATTTGATGGGAAAACCTTGGTATTGATCAACAAGGTAGATCTGGGCGATGAGGAGAGACTGAACACGGCCTTTGAGGCTTGGCATCAGGCATTCCCGGATGCCACAGTGCTGCCGATCTCCGCCTTGCACGGGCTGTATGTGAAGGAACTGCGCTCCAAACTGATCGATCTGCTGCCTGAGCATCCGCCGTATTTCCCGAAGGATGAGATGAGCGACCGCGACATGCGGTTCTTCATCAGCGAGATGATCCGCGAGAAGATCCTGAGCATATACAAACAGGAGATCCCGTACAGCGCCCAGGTGGTGGTGAACAGTTTTGAAGAAAGCCCGGAGATCGTGAAGATCCAGGCGGACGTGTTCGTGATGCGCGACAGCCAGAAGGGCATCATCATCGGAAAGGGCGGGGGAGCGCTGCGCCAACTGGGTACCGAGGCGCGCAAGGCCATTGAGAAGTTCGTCAACAACAAGGTCTTCCTTGATCTGAAGGTGAAAGTGGACGAGGATTGGCGCGGGGATGAACGGAAACTACGTGGATACGGGTATTGAGAGCCGGCCAACGCTATCGGAATTTCACCACAGAGGCACAGAGGACACAGAGAAAGATCAATACGGGCGGCGATGGAGGAACAAGGGAGTTGCTGCGTAACAGCCCGGTTCTGAAGCCCCGATCGGACAACAGGGATTTGAAAAGATGAACATCGTCGCAATTGTTGGTCGCCCGAACGTGGGCAAAAGCACACTCTTCAACCGGCTCATCGAGAGCCGCATCGCCATCACCGACCCCACGGCGGGCACCACGCGGGACCGCCACTACGGCAAGGCCGAATGGAACGGGAAGCACTTCAACGTGGTGGACACCGGCGGCTACGTGCAGGGCAGCGATGACGTGTTCGAGAAGGAGATCCGCAAGCAGGTGGCGCTCGCCATCGAAGAGGCGGACAGCATTCTCTTCTTAGTGGATACCCAACAGGGGATCACGGGAATGGACCAAGCGGTCGCCCAGATGCTCCGCAAGGCTGAAAAGCCCGTCTTCCTAGTGGCCAATAAGGTGGATTCGAACGACAAGGAGGTATACGCTGCGGAGTTCTACAAATTCGGCCTGGGTGAGGTGTACAGCATCAGCGCGCAAAGCGGAGCAGGCACTGGCGACCTGTTGGACGAAGTGGTGAAAGGCTTCGCGAAGCCCACGGAAGAAGTGCTCGACGAGCGCCCGAAGATCGCGATCGTGGGCAAGCCGAACGTCGGTAAATCCTCCTTGGTGAACACGCTCCTGGGGAATGAGCGCAACATCGTGACACCTGTTGCCGGCACCACCCGGGACAACATCAACTCGCACTATACCGGCTTTGGTTTCGACGTGACGTTGCTTGACACCGCAGGCATCCGCCGGAAGAGCAAGGTGGACGAAGACATTGAATTCTACAGCGTGCTGCGCAGCGTCCGCGCCATCGAGGAGAGCGACGTCTGCCTTTTGCTGATCGATGCCCAAGATGGCGTCAACCATCAGGACCTGCACATTTTCTCAATGATCGAGAAAGGTGGTAAAGGCATCGTGGTGGTGGTGAACAAATGGGACCTGATCGAGAAGGACACCAAGACGACCTTGGTCTTCGAAGAGGAGATCCGCAGGAAGTTGTCACCTTTCACGGACCTGCCCATCGTGTTCACTTCCGTTACGGAGAAGCAGCGGATCCACAAGACGTTGGAGCTGGCCATGGAAGTCTACGCGAACCGCGCCCAGCGCATCGCCACGCGCAAGCTGAACGATGTGATGCTCCCGGAGATCGAGCGGATGCCACCACCGATGAACAAGGGGAAAGCGATCCGGATCAAATACGTGACGCAGCTGCCCGGCGTGGTGCCTGCGTTCGCATTCTTCTGCAACCTGCCGCAGTATGTGAAGGAGAGCTACACACGCTACCTGGAGAACAAGCTGCGCGAGCACTTCACCTTCACGGGCGTGCCGATCCGGGTGTTCTTCCGGAAGAAGTGATCGACCTCGCCCGCATCGGCGATCAACCCTTGTAGTGCCTCGGTTTCTCCTTCGCCAAGGCATCCGCAGGCTCAGGCACCCAATGGTGCAAGCCGCCCGCCAGAGGGTCATCGAATGTCTTCGGGATGTTGCCCTCGCGCGTGCGGTCACCCCAGGTGAGGTGCTGCTTGCCGTCGTCGCGGCGTTCCATGGTGATGCATTCCTCCACGGGGCACACGATGGAGCAGAGGTTGCAGCCCACGCAGTTCTCCTCGATGATCGTCGGCTTGCGGTCCGTGGGATCGCTGCTTAGCGAGATGGCCTGGTGCGCGCCATCCTCGCAGGCGGTGTAACAGAGCTGGCAGCCGATGCACTTGTCCTTGTTGATGTCGGCCACCACCTTGTACTTCAGGTTGAGGTCTTCCCAATGCAAAATGTTCGGAAGTGCTTTTCCACGGAAGTCCTCTATGGTCTTGAATCCCTTTTCATCCATGTAGCGCTCCAGCCCTGTTTTCAGGTCGCGGATAATGCCGAAGCCGAAGTGCATCACGGCGGTACATACTTGCACGGAAGTGGCACCAAGAAGAATGAATTCGGCAGCATCGCGCCAATTCTCCACGCCGCCGATCCCGCTGATCGGAATACCGACCTGCTGGTCCTGCGCACAGTTCTTCAACATGTTCAGCGCGATCGGCTTCACGGCGGGACCGCAGTAGCCGCCATTGGTGCTCTTGCCGTCCACGTTGGGGGAGGGCACGAAGGTGTCCAGGTCCACGCCTATGACGCTTTGGATCGTGTTGATCAACGAGATCGCATCGCTACCACCTGCTCGTGCAGCACGGGCTGGCCGCGTGATGTCCGAGATGTTCGGCGTGAGCTTTGTGATCACGGGGATCTTGGCCACTTCCTTCACCCATTCCACAATGGTCTGCAACACCTTGGGCTCTTGGCCCACTGCGCTGCCCATGCCGCGTTCGCACATACCGTGCGGGCAGCCGAAGTTCAGCTCGATGCCATCGGCCCCGGCGTTCTCCACGTCGCGGACGATGTTGTGCCATTCTTCACGCGTCTCCACCATTAGCGAAGCGATCACAGCATGGTCCGGGAAGCGCTTCTTTACCTCAGATATTTCGCGCAGGTTGTCCTTCAAGGGCCGGTCGGTGATCAGCTCAATGTTGTTGAAGCCCATCATGCGGTTGTCGCGGTAGTTCAAGCTGCCGTAGCGGCTGCTCACGTTCACCACGGGTACGCCGAGTGTCTTCCACACGGCACCGCCCCAGCCCGCATCGAAGGCCTTCATGATCTGGTAGCCGCTGTTCGTTGGTGGTGCTGATGCCAGCCAGAATGGATTGGGGGACTTGATCCCCGCGAGGTTCGTTCTAAGATCTGCCATGGTCTAACTTCTTCAAGTATTGATCAATTCCGTGTGCTGCCTTCTTTGCTTCCGCCGCGGCGTTCACCACTTCCACACCGCCGTTCACGGCATCACCCGCAGCGAAGTACTTCGGGTTGTTGGTCTGGAAATGTTCGTTCACTACCAGCCTTCCACGGTCATCGAGGATGCGGCTCTTGTGCTCCAGCTTCACGCCGGAGATCTGCTCGAGCAAATCCACCTGTTTGCCTTGGCCGGTGCCGAGCAACACCATGTCGCACGGCTCTACGAACTCGCTGCCGGGGATCGCTTCGATCTTCCCGTAAGCGGCTTTGTTGCGGATGAATTTCACTCCGGTCACTTCCTTGGCCCCCATTATTTCCACCGGGGTCACATTGAATAGGGCCTTTGCCCCGCTCTTCTTCGCCAAGTCGAATTCGAAGGAGTAAGCGCCCATTTCCTCCGGTCCACGACGATAGGCGATGATGACACTTTCCGCGCCCATGCGGCAACTCTCGCTCGCGGCGTCCATGGCCGTGTTGCCACCACCGAGCACGATCACCTTTTTGCCAACGGTCGTCTTGTGGTGTTTCATCCGCAGTTCTTCCACGAACTCCAGCGCACCCATCACGCCCTGCTTTTCCTCTCCGGGAATGCCCAACGCTGAAGTGCCGCCCAAGCCGATACCGATGAAGATCGCGTCGTAGCCTTTTTCCAATTTCTCAAAGTCCGCGCGACCGTTGATCGGCTTGTTGTACTGGACAGTGAAACCGAACTGCTCCTGCAAGTAGGCGACCTCATCCAACGCCTCTTCATTGGTGAGCTTGTACGGTGCGACACCATAAACGCAGAGGCCGCTGGGATTGGCCTTCGCCTCGAAAATGTCCACCGCGTGGCCGAGCATGCGCAATTCGCAAGCGGCGGAAATACCGGCCGGCCCTGCACCGACAACGGCGACCTTCTTACCGGTGTCCTTGCCGGTGCGGAAGAGTTTCTTCTTGGAACGGATCACTATGTCCGTGGCATGTGATTGCAAGCGCCCGATCTCGATCGGCTTCACATCGCTGTGATTGTACACGCAGGCACCCTCGCACAGTTCTTCGGTGGGGCACACATTCCCGCAGGCATGGCCCATCCAGTTGCTTTCGTAGATCGTCTTCGCCGCGCCGTCCTTGTTGTCACTGTTGATCTGCCGGATGAAGAGCGGGATGTCGATCCCCGTGGGGCATGCGGTGATGCACGGCGCGTCGTAGCAATACAGACAGCGCGAGCTCTCGTAGTAGGCCTCCGTGTCCGTCATCAACGGCTTCTTCGGGTGGAAGTTCTTGGCGAACTCGGCTTCGGTGGTGGGTTTCTTGTACTCTGCCATTGGGCTTAACTCTGTATTCTGTTGTCGGTTGTCGGTTTTCACCGTCGCACGGGCCTCGCGCTCAATTGCTGTTGTAAAGTATCGATCTTCATTGTCACGCTGGCCTTGCGCGGCTGGAGGTTTCAGGAGTGCGTTGGCCTTGTGCGACAGCCAATTTCTGACAACCGACAACGGCGCCCGCCTCGTGCGCTAGAGTTCAACCAACCTACCATACGTCTCCGGCCTTCTATCCCTGTAGAACTGCCACGTACTGCGCACCTCCTCGATCATGTCCAGGTCGAATTCGGCGATCAGCAATTCATCATTGTCACGTGAGGCTTGTGCGAAGATCTGACCTCGGGGATCCACGAAGTAGCTCTGGCCATAGAATTTGCCGAGGTTCCATGGCTTCTCTTCGCCCACGCGGTTGATGCAGCCCATGAAGTAGCCGTTCGCCGCAGCGTGCGCGGGTTGCTCCAATTTCCAGAGGTACTCGCTCAATCCGGCCACGGTGGCGCTGGGGTTGTACACGATCTCGGCACCGTTGAGGCCGAGGCAGCGGGCCCCATCGGGGAAGTGACGGTCGTAACAGATGTACACGCCGACCTTGGCGTACTTCGTCTGGAACACCGGGTAGCCCAGGTTGCCGGGTTTGAAGAAGAACTTCTCCCAGAAACCGGTGGTGTGCGGAATGTGGTTCTTGCGGTACTTGCCCAAATAGGTTCCGTCGGCATCGATCACAGCAGCTGTGTTGTACAGCACACCGGGTGATTCCTTTTCATAGATCGGAACGATGATGACCATATTGTACTTCTTGGCATAGGTCTGCATCAGCTCCGTGGTGGGGCCGGGCACGCTCTCCGCGCTTTCGTACCACTTCTTGTCCTGGCCCGGGCAGAAGTAGGGCGTGTTGAAGATCTCCTGCAAACACAGGATCTGCACGCCTGCTTTCCCTGCTTTCTCGATGAAGGGAATGTGCTTCTGCACCATCGCATCGATGATCTCGGGGATGGTGCCTTCGCCTTCTGTTTTCGGGAGGCTCATCTGAATGAGGCCGCTTTTGATCTTCCTTGGCATGAGGTTCTGATTGGAACGCAGATGGCGCTGAACTTCATGATCAACGCGGATCTGAGTTTTGTGATTTCCGGTTTTTCGTGTTGCTCAACCTCGGAGTTTGACGATGAGCAATGTTGTTTTATATGGCATCAAGGTAGGAGCATCAGCGACATCTGCGTTCTATCCCTCAAAGCATCCCCGACACCTTCGCGCGCTTCACGAACTGTCCATACCCCTTCTTGATCTTCACCTCGCCGTTATGGATGGCCACTTGGCCACGGAGGATCACGGTCTTCACTTTGCCGGTGAGCTCCATGCCCTCGTAGCCGCTGTAGTCCGTGTTCATGTGGTGGGTCTTGGCGCTGAGGGTGTGCTTCTCGTTCGGGTCGAGCAGGATGATGTCCGCGTCGCTGCCGATACCGATGGTGCCTTTGCGCGGGAACATGCCGAAGATCTTCGCCGGGTTGGTGGCGGTGATCTCCACGAATTTGTTCAGCGTGATGCGCTTCTTGTTCACGCCTTCGCTGAAGAGCAGTTCCATGCGGTGCTCGATGGCGGGGTGGCCGTTGGGGATCTTCGAAAAATCGTTCTTGCCCATGGCTTTCTGCTCCAAGGTGAAGGGGCAGTGGTCGGTGGCCACGACTTGCACGGTGCCTTGGTCGATCGCACCCCACAGCGCGGCCTGGTCCTTCTTCTCGCGCAGCGGCGGGCTCATCACCCACTTGGCGCCATCGGCCTTTTCGTAGAGCGATGCATCGAGCAGCAGGTATTGGATGCAGGTCTCGGCCAGCACGCGTTGGTTGCGGCGGGCGGCGTCCCGTACATGGTTCAGCGCGCCCTCGCAGGTCATGTGTACGACATAGGCAGGTACACCGGTGTAGGAGGCCATGTCGGCGAAGCGTCCCGTGGCCTCGGCCTCGGTGATCTCCGGCTGGCTGAGGTAATGGTACAGCGGTGCCGTGTTCCCCTCGGCGCGGTTCTTCTGCACGAGGAAGTCGATCATGTCTCCATTGGTGGCGTGCACGGTGACGATGCCGCCGTTCGCCTTCACCTCGTTCATCAGGCCCACCATCTGGCGATCGTCGATCATCAGCGCGCCCTTGTACGCCATAAAGGTCTTGAAGCTCGTGATGCCTTCCTGTTCGATCATTTCCTTCACCTCCTTCTTCGTGTCGTCGTTGAAATCGGTGACGGCCATGTGCCAGGCGAGGTCACCGTACAAGTTTCCGTTCATGCGGCCCTGCCAGGTCTCCAGCGCGTGGCGCAGGCTCTTGCCTTGCGTTTGCAGGATGAAGTCGATGACGGTGGTGGTGCCGCCATGCAGCGCGGCCAGCGTGCCGGTCTCGTAGTTGTCGCTGCTGAAGGTGCCCATGAAAGGCATGTCCAAATGCACATGCGGGTCGATGCCGCCGGGCAGCACGAACATCCCTTTCGCATCGATGATCTCTGCACCATCCGCTTTCAGGTCATGCCCGATGGCCTTGACGTGTTCGCCTTCTATGAGGACATCCGCGCGGTGCAGGTCGGCTGCGGTGACAACAGTCCCGTTCTTGATCAATATGCTCATGGTGTGCCGAATGTATCAAGGCTGGGCTACGGTCGCCTTGTGTTAGAGGAATTTTAGGGAAGAGGACGTTGATCAATTGGCGTGTTGGACGGCGGAGGTTGCAGTTTCCCTTCGCTTTAGCACGGCATAAACAACGAAGCTGACGATGAATCCCGTGAACCACGAAAGCTGGTAAAGCGCTTCCAGCGGTTTCACCCAATAGCCGACCAAGGCAACGAGCACACCCGCGATCAAGGCGATCAATGCAGGCTTGCTCACACCGGCGTGCGGCCCGTTCTCGCGGTACAGATCCGCCAATATGAGCGTGCGGTTCCGAACGAGGAAATAGTCGCAGAGCAGGATGCCCAGCACCGGGCCTAGCAGGCCGCTGACGAAAATGAGGATCCCGCTGATCTCGTCCATCAGCCACCACGGGCAGATCGCCACGCCGATCAGCCCGGCGATCACGCCGCCGACGCGGAAGCTGATCTTCTTCGGAAAGAGGTTACTGATGGCGTTGGCCGGTGCGATCACGTTCGCCGCGATGTTGGTGCTGAGAGTGGCGATCAGCATGGCGAACTGCGCAAAAATGACCACGCCCGGGTTCTGGAATTTGCTCACGAGCGTTACGGGGTCCCAAGGCGCGTCCTCGGCGATCAGTACGTCCTTGAAGGCCACCACGGCCGCGCTGGTGACGAAGATGCCGACGAACGAGTAGAAGAGCATGGTGCCCGGAAGCCCGATGAACTGGCCCGCGATCTGGTCCTTTTGCGTCTTCGCGAAGCGCGTGATGTCCGAGATACTGATCGCCATCGTAGCCCAAAAACCGACCATTGCCGTGAACCAGAGCAGGTAGCTCCAGAAGCCGACACCTTCGTCGGGCGGGGCCTCGGCGTTCACGGTCACGATGCTCGACAGGTTGCCTGCATCATCCTTGAACTGCACATCCGCGATGGTCTGCATGCCGATGGGCACTTCGGTCACGGGATCCATGAGCGGGGTCCAGTAGGTTGCCTCCAGATCCTTGGTCGTCTCCGGAAACAAGCGATAGTGCGTGGCCTTGAGCGAGCCGTCCGTGTATTGCAGTGGTGCGAGCACCAACGTTCGGCCGGGGGCGTCCATGGCCTTGGCCATGGTCACCGTGCCGTGCTGCAACTG
Source organism: uncultured Flavobacteriales bacterium (assembly GCA_963706125.1). Taxonomy (GTDB): domain Bacteria; phylum Bacteroidota; class Bacteroidia; order Flavobacteriales_F; family PHOS-HE28; genus PHOS-HE28. The sequence continues at coordinate 117,351 of CAVPLQ010000002.1, read as the reverse complement.
CTTGCCCTGCTCCAATGCGTTCATGAAACCACCGGCGTTCTTCGCCCCCCAACCGATCAGCAGCAGTCCGATCACGATCAGGATCGGCGCGGCCCAAGTCTCCATCCACTTGATACTTTCCGTGCCGCGCCAGATGAACCAGATCTGGATCAGCCAGAACACTCCGAAGGCAACGAACTTGCCCATGCTTAGGCCGGGATCGCCCGGTATGCCGAGGGCCGCGTTCCAAATGGAATAGAGCGCCAGCCCACCGATCCACGCATTCACGCCGAACCAACCGCAGGCCACGATGGCGCGCACCATGCTGGGGATGTGGATGCCCTGTGTCCCGAAGGCCGAGCGGCCCACCACGGGGAAAGGGATCCCGTATTTCACACCGGCGTGGCCGTTGAGCACCATGGGCACGGTGATCACCAGATTGGCGAGTCCGATAATGGTGATCGCTGCCTGCCAACTGAGGCCGGCGCGCATCATGTACGAGGCCAGCAGGTAAGTGGGGATACACACCGCCATGCCCACCCAGAGCGCGGCCAAGTTCCACACGTTCCACGTGCGCTTTCCGACGGGAATGGGCGCCAGGTCGGGGCTGTAGAGTGGGGAGTCGGAAAGGTCGGTGGGTAGTTCTTGCTCCATATCGAAAAGCGAAAATCGGAACAAGGTAGGATGAACGGACAGAGTTTTTCGGATGTCCCCGGGCGTGAAACTGGGCCTGCTTGGATCTTATTAACGTCCCGCTGTGCCGCCCCGGCCCGGCAACATGCCGAACCCGTTACATTTGTCGCCCTTTTCAATGCACTATTCCATGATGAAGCAGATCTTGTTCGGAGCAACACTATGTTTCCTGTCCTTCGGGGCACAAGCCCAGTCCGACCCCAGTGACCCTGTGTTAATGACCGTGGCGAACCAGCCGGTCTCGCGCAGCGAGTTCGAGTCGATCTACAAGAAGAACAACAAGGACGCGCCGGTGACCCAGGAGGCGCTGGACGAATACTTGGACCTCTTTATCAACTACAAGCTGAAGGTGCGTGCGGCTGAAGACCTCGGTATGGACACCGTTGCGAAGTTCAAAAGCGAGCTGGCGGGCTATCGCACGCAATTGGCACGGCCCTACCTGATCGACCGCGGCTTGAACGACCAGCTGATGCAGGAAGCATTCAACCGCAAGAAGGAAGAGATACGCGCGAGCCACGTCCTGGTGCAAGTGGCCCCGGACGCCTCCCCGGAAGACACGTTGGCCGCTTGGAAACGGATCGAGGCGTTGCGCGCCCGTGTGGTAGCTGGCGAGGATTTCGCCACCGTGGCCAAAAGCAAGGGCGGCAGCGATGACCCCAGTGCGAAAACCAATGGAGGTGACCTCGGTTACTTCAGCGTGCTGCAGATGGTGTACCCCTTCGAGAACGCGGCATACAACACGCCCGTGGGGCAGGTGAGCCGACCGGTGCGCACCAAGTTCGGCTACCACATCATCAAGGCCACCGATAGGAGACCGGCACAAGGTGAGGTCAAGGTGGCCCACATCATGATCCGCACCACCGACGAGGACAGCCCCGAGAAGCAGCAGGAGGCGGAGAAGAAGATCGAAGAGGCCTATGGCCGGATCAAGAGCGGCGAGTTGAGCTTCTCGGACGCTGCGATGAAATACAGCGACGATGCTGCCACCAGCACCAAGGGTGGTGAACTGCCGCCGTTCACCACGGGCAAAATGATCCCGGAGTTCGAGACGAAAGCATTTGCGTTGCAAAGTGACGGTGACTTGAGCACGCCGTTCAAGACCTCCTACGGCTGGCACATCGTGAAGCGCCTGAGCTACGCCCGGCCTCCCAACTTTGAGGAAGTGAAGGGCGAGCTCAAAACCAAGATCGCCCATGACAGCCGCGCGGAGATCACCCGTAAGAAATTCCTGGCCGACCTGCGGAGCGAGTACCACTTCAAGGCATTCCCCAAGAACTTGGCGGCCGTGGAAAAGGCATTGGACACCACGGTATTCAGGAAGGGCACCAGTGTGATGGACACCTTGTTGCGCAAGGATGCCGAGCAGACCATGGTGACGCACAACGGCCTGAAATATGACCGCACCATCACCGGCGCGTTGAAGAACGGGAAGATGATGAGCCCGCTCGCGAAGATGGAGGGCAAGATCCCGCCTATGCCGGATGATACCGTGGTGGTTCGCGATGTGGAGCAGGGATGGGTGAACGACAAGGGGCACAATGCCAAGCTCACCAAGCCGGTCTTCACAGTCGATGGCAAGAGCTATAGCCAGCTGGACCTGTTGGACTACATCCAGCAGAAGCAGCGCCGCGGTCCCATGCAACCGATAGGCCCGTACGTGAAGGACCATTTCGACCAGTTCGTGGACGACCAGCTGCTGGCCTTTGAGGACGGGAACCTGGAAAAGAAATATCCCGAGTTCCGGATGCTGATGAAGGAATACCGCGACGGTATCCTGCTCTTTGAGCTTACCGATGAGAAGGTCTGGAGCAAGGCGGTAAAGGACACGGCAGGACTGGAGAATTATTACGAGCAGCACAAGTTCGACTTCATGTACCCGGTGCGCTATGACCTGGACATTTACACCTGTGCTAATGCGGACGTGGCGAAGCTGGTGCGCAGCTTGTTGAAGAAGGGGAAAACGGGCAAAGACCTGCTGGCCAACGTCAACAAGAAGGATACGACCGCGCTTTCCATCGAGAGCGGGCTGTTCACCAAGGAGGAGAAGCCGTTGATCAAGGATGTAACGTTGCCGGGGCTGACCACGGACGTGGCCGCGGACGGCAAGGTGCTCTTTGCTGACATGAAAAAGGTGGTGCAGCCCGAGCCCAAGCCGTTGATCGAGGCCCGAGGGCTGGTGACCGCCGCTTATCAGGACCAACTGGAAAAGGACTGGATCAAGGAACTGCGGGCCAAGTACCCGGTGAAGGTGGAACAGGACGTGCTGTACAGCATTAAGTGACCATGGCGGGATATTGCCCCGGAACGAGCATGGGAAGGGCGGCGGTCATCGCCGCCCTTCTCCTTGCTTCCTGTTGGGCGGAGCGCGATCCTGCCGACAGCATAGTGGCCGAGGCATACGGCGACAAACTGTATTGGAGCGACCTGCGCCCCGTGGTGCCTATGGACGCCTCCCCGGAAGACAGTGCGGCGATCGCGCGCCGGTTCCTTGACAACTGGGCCAGGGACCGCGTGATGCTGCACATGGCCGAGGAGAATCTGGACAAGGACCAGATGAACGTGGAAGCCCGGATCAAGGCCTATCGGGAATCGCTGCTCACATTTGCGTACGAACAGGCCTTGGTGCTACAGAACCTGGATACCGTGGTCAGCGGTTCTCAGGTCCAAGACTATTACGACAAGAACATCGCCAATTTCCAACTGAAGGACAATATCGTCCGCGTCCGCTGGTTCAAGCTGCGGGACAAGGACAAAAAACTGATAAAACGAGTGGAACAGTTGTGGCGCAGTGCCAAAGAGGAGGACACCCATAAGCTGGAAGTGCTTCTCGCCCAGCGCGGCACCGCCATCGTGGACACCCATGACGACTGGGTGGAGTTCACCGCCTTACAACAGCAGGTACCTTTGCGCCCGGATAATCCCACGGATTGGTTGCAACGACAGCAGAAGGTGACCGTGGAGGACGCCAATGGCACTTACTTCGTGGAATTTCTCGACCATCGTTTGAAGGACAGCACCTCGCCGATCGACATAGTGGCGGGGCAGATCCGATCCATTATCATTAATCAGCGCAAGCTCAAGCTCGTGGAGCGGATGCGCGAAGAACTGTACACCAATGCGCTCGCCAAGAAGGATGTCCGTTTCCCCTAAGGGTGCCTTGGCGCTTCTGGGCCTGTTTGCCATCGGTGGCGGCGCAACACCGGCACGGGCGCAAGAGCAGCAACCCGCACCTCCGGGCCGTTACATCGACGGGGTCATCGCCAACGTGGCCGGGCGCATCATCCTGTACAGCGAATTGGCGGGCAGGCTGGAACAAGCGCGCCAAAGCGGGGAGAAGGTCACGGATTCCTTGGCCTGCAATGAGTTCGAGGACCTGCTTTACCAACAGTTGTTGTTGGAGCAGGCGCGCATTGACAGCGTGATCCCGGACGAGGTCCAGGTCGGGGCCGAGCTGGACCGCCGCATCCGGTACTTCGAGCAGCAGATCGGCGGGCGTGAAAAGCTGGAGAAATTCTATGGCAAGAGCGTCACGGAGATCAAGGCGGACTTTCACGACCAGGTCTCGGACCAGCTCATGAGCCAACAGATGCAGCAGAAGATCACCGGTGATGGACGGGTGACACCCAAGGAGGTGGAGCAGTTCTTCAGGAGCATCCCTCAGGACAGCCTGCCATTCATCAATGCCGGGGTGGAGTTCGCGCGCATTTCCATCTACGCCAAACCCACGGAGGATGAAGATCGGCGCGTGAAACTGAAACTGGAGGAATACCGCGATGCCATCGTGAAAGGGGAGAAGGACTTCTGCACCGTGGCCATCCTCTATAGTGAGGACCCGGGTTCGGCCGCCCAATGCGGCGAGTTGGGCATGGTCCCGCAAGGCGTGATGGTGCCCGAGTTCGATGCCGTGGCGATGAGCCTGAAGGGCGGGGAGATATCCCCGGTGTTCAAGACCAAGTACGGATATCACATCATGGAGATGATAGACCGTAAGGGCGAACAATACAATGCACGCCACATCCTGCTGATCCCGAAAGCCTCCCCGGCGGACGTGCTCGGGGTAAAGGACCGATTGGACAGCCTGATGACGCAGGTACGGGACGGCAAACTCGACTTCAGCAAGACTGCAACGGACTACAACGACGACGAGGACACCAAAGGCACGAACGGCTTGGTGATCGAGCCCAACAGCAACAGCCCGCATTGGGCCATCGGCGATCTGGACCAGAAGACCTTCCTCGTGCTGGACAAGGTCCAAGTGGGCCAGATCAGCGAGCCGCAAGCGTTCGAGGACATGGAAGGGAACAAAGGGTACCGGGTCTTCCGCCTGCTCAAGCGCACCGATCCGCACCGCATGGACCTGGTACAGGATTATCCCTTGGTCCAGCAGGCCGCGGAGGCCAAGCTGCGCCAACGGAGCGTGGATCACTGGGTGAAGGATAAGCTCACCGGCACCTACGTGAGCATCGTACCGGCCTATCAAGGCTGCAATTTCGAGCATCCCTGGATCGCTGCATCGGCGCAATAGCCCTAATTTGAACGATCAATACGAACAGCATGAGCGGAGAGAACAGTGATGTGCGAGCAGTGGAGGAGTTCGGCGCGAAATACCGCCGGTTGAAGGCTGAGATCAACAAGGTCATCATCGGGCAGGACAAGGTGGTGGACGATGTGCTCATTGCGATCTTCAGCCGGGGCCACTGCTTGTTGGTGGGTGTTCCGGGTTTGGCCAAGACCTTGTTGGTGAACACCGTGGGCGGTGCGCTGGGCCTCAGCTTCAACCGGATCCAGTTCACGCCGGACCTGATGCCCAGTGACATCATCGGCTCCGAAGTGCTCGACCAGGACCGCCAGTTCCGCTTTGTGAAAGGACCGCTTTTCGCCAACATTATTCTCGCTGACGAGATTAACAGGACCCCGCCCAAGACCCAGGCCGCGCTTTTGGAGGCCATGCAGGAAAAGTCCGTCACTGCGGCAGGCAACACCTTCAAACTCCCTGAGCCCTTCTTCGTGCTGGCCACGCAGAACCCCATTGAGCAAGAAGGAACCTATCCTTTGCCGGAGGCCCAGTTGGACCGTTTTATGTTCAACATCTGGGTGGATTATCCTTCCTACCAGGACGAGCTCGCGGTGGTAAAGGCCACCACCGGTGGGACCACGGCCACCGTGGAACCCGTGATGAGCCTTGAAGAGATCCTCTTCTACCAAGGGTTGGTGCGGCGTATCCCGGTGCCGGACAATGTGCTGGAGTATGCCGTGAAGCTGGCCACCAGCACGCGGCCCGGATCACCGGGAACGCCAGCTGTGATCAGGGACCATGTGAGCTGGGGAGCCGGGCCGCGGGCGAGCCAATACTTGGTTATCGGGGCCAAATGCCACGCCTTGGTGCGTGGACGTTTCAGCCCGGACATCGAGGACGTGCAGGCCGTGGCGGAACCGATCCTGAGGCACCGTTTGGTGCGCAACTACAAGGCCGAGGCCGAAGGGGTCACGGCGGAGCGGATCATCCGCGAGCTGCTCTGAGCCAAAGTGGCCGGGCGGCCGAGGTTCTTGGGTGACCTCGATGGACCCAATAGGCCAACGCGTCCTTTTTTTCGCCAAATTGCGGATGCGTATCTTTTCGCAATGCCGTGCCTTTTGCCAAGGGTGCCGGAAGTGAAGAACATATCTGCATTACAGCTCCCTAAAATGACCTTGCGACACATCTTGCTCCCGTTGATCCTCGTTGCGTTCAACCTGAATATTTCGGCTCAAGGAAGAGTCCTTTGGCGCTCCATTCCGTTGGTCTCCGTGGCACAGGAGGGGCGCATGATCACCCCGGACGAGGCGCTGGGCTTCCAGCTGGATACAACTGTCATGCGCGATCGGTCCGGCCATGTGGCCCGCGGAACGGTCCAAGACCTACCCTCTGCCACTGCGGTGGTCTCACTGCCCCTGCCGAACGGTACGTTCCAGCAGTTCCGTTTTCTGGAAACCCCTTTGATGGAGACCCGGATGGCGGAACGGTACGCCTACATCCGGACGTATTCGGGTGTAGCCATTGCTGATCCGCTGGTACGCGTGAAGTTCGATCTCACTCCGGCCGGTTTTCATGGAATGATCACGGGCCTGCCCGGAGGGGATGCGTTCATCGACCCGGTCGCAATGGGGAACAGTGTGGACCATCAGGTCTATTGGAAGCGTGACCTGCGCCCCTTATCAGGCCGAAGCTCCATGACCTGCACCTACGACGAAGTGAACGACGTGCCGCACGCCATGGCGCAAACGGCCCAGTGGATCGCACAAGCCGATGCAGCCCGAGCGGGGGATTGTCAGTTCCGCACCTATCGCTTGGCCTTGGCCTGCACGGGTGAGTATGCCAACTTCTTCGGGGCCACCGGAACGAACAAAGCACCGGCCATCGCGGCCATGGCCACTACGCTCAACCGGGTAAACGGGGTCTATGAACGTGAAGCGGCACTGACCATGGTACTGGTGGCGAACAATGACCAATTGGTGTTTACGAACCCCGCCACCGATGGCTACACCAATAGTAGCGGTGGGGCCATGTTGAGTCAGAACCAGACCAAGTGCGACGCAGTGATCGGCTACTCGAACTATGACATCGGGCACGTCTTCAGCACCGGTGGTGGAGGCGTGGCTTACCTGAATTCACCCTGCACCGGCAATAAGGCAGGGGGCGTCACGGGGCAGTCCGCGCCTGTCGGGGACCCCTTCGATATTGACTACGTGGCGCACGAGATGGGACATCAGTACGGGGGCAATCACACGCAGAACAACAGTTGCAACAGGGCGGGCCAAGCCGCCGTGGAAGTAGGCAGCGGTATAACCATCATGGGCTATGCGGGGGTGTGCTCCCCGAATGTGGAGGCTCACAGTATCGACATGTTCGGCGCGTACAGCCTCCAGGAGATCCACGCCAACATCACCGGAGGCAATAGCAGCGGATGCCCACAGACGGTGCCACTGGTCAATATGTCGCCCACGGTAAGCGCCGGCGGGGACCGCACTATACCGCGGAACACACCATTTGTACTCACCGCCATAGGGGGGGACGTTGATGCCGATAACAACCTCACGTACAGTTGGGAGCAGATGGACTATCAGCCCTCCACCCAGCCTCCGGAGGCATCCAGCGATGATGGCCCGAATTTCCGCCCTTGGCTTCCCACCCCAAGTCCGCAACGATGGTTCCCCAATCTTGAGACCCTTGCTTCCGGAACGACCCCGTCACCGAACTGGGAGGTGCTGGCCGACGTCTCGCGTACGTACAGCTTCCGCGTCACCGTCCGTGATAATGCCGTAGGTGGTGGCTGCAACGACCAGGACAACATGACCGTGACCGTCAGTGGAAGCTCAGGCCCATTTCTCGTGACCCAGCCCAACACGGCATTGACATGGCCTGCCATGAGCAGCCAAGCAGTCACATGGAACCCGGCAGGCACCGCCGGATCACCGGTGAATTGTGCGAACGTGGACATCCTATTGAGCGTGGATGGAGGCCTCACCTATCCGTACACCTTGGCCAGCGCCACGCCGAACGATGGGAGTACCCCGGTGGTCCTGCCGAACTTGGCGACCTCGACCGCCCGTGTGATGGTCCGTGCCAACGGCAATATCTTCTTCGATATCAGTGATCAGGACTTTACCATCACCGCTCCGGAGCAGGTGCTTATCCAGGCGAAGGTTTGGCTGGAAGGCCCCTTTGTGGAAGGAGGCATCATGAAGGATGACCTGAGGGCGGCCAGCTTGGTGCCCACGGAGGAACCCTATACCACGCTCGGATCTGGTCAAGCGGGGAACGGGGGAGGGGAGACGTGCGCCTCAGGAGTACTTCTGGCCACCGGGGCGGATGCGATCGTTGATTGGGTGCGCCTGGAACTTCGGGCTGCCGGCACACCTTCCGCACTGGTGGCCACGCGCCAAGCCTTGCTCCAGCGGGATGGCGATATCGTGGATGTCGATGGGATCTCCCCGGTATCCTTTGAGGTGCAGCCCGGCAACTATTTTGTCACCGTTCGGCACAGGAACCACTTGGGTTGCATGACGGAGCAGGCGATCGCATTGAACGGAACGGCCACGAACGTGGACTTCACTTCCCTCGCGACCGCCACTTACGGGACCGATGCGCGAAAGCCCTCGGGCAACGAGCGCCTGCTGTGGATGGGAAATGCATTTGTGGACAACAAGCTCAGCTACACAGGGGCCCAGAATGACCGGGACCCGATCATCAACAGGATCGGAGGGCCGGATCCGACGGCAAGTGTTCAGGGCTACTTCGTGGAGGATTGTTCCATGGACGGGTTCGTGCGGTACACGGGATCGGATAACGACAGGGACCCCATCTTGTTGAATCTCGGGGGAAACCAACCCACCGATGTCCGGATCGAGCAGTTGCCATAGATCGGCTCGGTGCGGTTGAACGTCGATTCTTCGATCGATAAGATCGAACTTTTCGTCGATGAAATATCTGATTTGATCGGCGGGGGGTTTGACTTTGCGATTCGGTTGAACGTACTTTCGCTTCCAAACAGCTCATCCGCGCACGCATGAAGCCAAACTTTCCTCTTCTCGCCCTTCTCGTTATATCACCTGCTTTCGTGGTGGGTCAAACATTCACGCTGAGCACGGGCATCCTCTCTGACCAAAGCGCCCATTCCGGAGGTTGTGTGGGCATCGCCGACATGGACGGGGATGGCTACGACGACCTGCTGTTGTTGGACGAAAGCAAGAATGTCTACATCGACTACCAAGCTGCTGGCGGCACCTACAGCTCTTACTACATGGGCCAGGCTTCATCCGCATCGCAGTGGGGCATGGCCGCCGGGGATGTGGACAATGACGGTCACAAGGACTTCTTCAGTGGCGGTTCGAACGATGGCGTCCATTTCCTCCGGATGAGCGGTAGGGGTTCCGGAACATGGAGCAGCTTGAACAACGGCACCATGTTCATGCAATGCGCGAACATGGCGGACATTAATAACGATGGTTGGTTGGACGCTTTCGGGTGCCACGACAACGCCGCCCCGAAGATCTGGCTGAACAATGGCTCCGGGTCTCTGTCCTACAATGACTATGTGGATTTCAGCACCTCGCCATCGAGTGACGCGAGCGGCAACTACGGGAGTGTTTTCATCGATTTCGACAATGACGGGGACTTGGATTTTTTCATTGCGCACTGTAGGCAAGGAGTCAATAGTTCCTCCGATCCGCGCCGCTGGAACCGTCTTTTCGTCAATGATGGCACTAACCATTATACTGATGAGGCCCTGACCTACGGCGCGCAGAACAGGGAGCAGTCCTGGACGACGGATTTCGGCGATATCGATAATGACGGGGATCTGGACATGGTCGTCACCAACCACAGTCGCAGCATGGAGCTCTTCCTGAATGATGGCACCGGGCATTTCACCGATGCCACTTCGGGAAGCGGACTGGAGATCAGCGCGGCCTTCCTGCAGTCCAAGTTCGAGGACCTGGACAATGATGGGTTTCTGGACCTGATCACGAGCGGGAATCTGGGAGGCAGCGCCGAATTCTATTTCCATGGCAATGGTGACGGGACCTTCACGCAAATGCCGAACATGCTTCCCGAGCCTTCCTCGCGCAACCTGCACACCTTCGCCTTGGGCGATATGAACCACGATGGTTTCATCGATGTGTACGCCGGCTATGGCTCGGGTTATGTTTCATACAGCTCCACACGCCGTGATGAGCTGTACTTGAACGATGGCAACAGCAACCACTTCATCAACTTCAATTTGGAGGGGACCACGAGCAATCGGGACGGCGTGGGTGCCCGGGTGACGATCTATGGTGCTTGGGGTACGCAGATCCGCGAGGTGCGCGCCGGAGAGAGTTACGGTATTGTATGCTCCTTCACCTGCCATTTCGGGATGGGGGCGAACACGGTGGTGGACTCGGCGATCGTGCATTGGCCATCCGGGATCGACGACAAGTACTACAGCCTGGCCGCGGACCAATGGATCAAGACCACCGAAGGGGAGACCCGCACTTCGATGCTGGCAGCGAAAGTGATCTTGGACGGGCCTTACGTGCAGGGCACTGGTTTGATGAACGATGATCTGCGCATCCAAGGGCTGGTTCCCGTGGTCGACCCGTACCCGGCATTGGGCTTTGTTCCCATGGGCATGGATGTTCCACATCGCCTTTCACCCAGCGTCCTTGCGGTGACCGGGAACAACGCCATCGTTGATTGGGTCTGGTTGGAACTCCGTTCAGCGGCGAACAATTCGAACGTGGTGGCCGCACGTGCAGCATTGCTGCAGCGCGACGGGGATGTGGTGGACTTGGACGGTAAGAGCGCGGTGAGCATGCGCGTGTCGAACGGCTCGTACAATCTCGCTGTCCAACACCGAAATCACCTGGGAATAATGAGCGCTTCAAGTTATGCTTTGACCGGCTCGGCCACCGCCATTGACCTACGGTCGTCCGGCGTGGCCACTTGGGGTACGAACGCGCGGAAGACCGTCGGTTCTTCTAGGGCCATGTGGTCCGGCGAGATCACGGGCGATGCCAAGGTCAAATTCACAGGCGGCGGCAACGACCGCGATGCAGTGCTGATCGCCATAGGGGGGGCGGTACTGACCGGTATTGCTACCGGCTATCTTACTGCGGACGTGACCATGGACGGTGTGGTGAAATACACAGGGATCTCAAATGACCGGGACCCCATCCTCCTGAATATCGGAGGTTCATCCCCAACGGCAGTGGTGGTCGAACAACTGCCTTGACGGGTATTGGTGACAACCGCATCTTCTTTACACACTGAAAAAATTCGATGAGCTGATGGGACGATTTAGATCCTTTGTATCAGGATACTGCCTGCGGACGGGCTTGGTCGCTTTACTGCTTGCAAGTCTTGCATTGCCTGCCGCGGCACAGACCGATATCTTACCAAGTTCAGTTGATGTCCGATTGGTGCAGGGCAGTACCGCGGATCAGTTGCTGGTGCAGGTGAAATTGCATAGCGTAGGCACGTTCGGTGGGATCTTGAGTGCAATGACCGTCACGATCAGGTACGATGCCGCCGCCGGCGGGGCATTGGGAGGGGGAACGACTTTTTGCAACGCGTGGAGCTCATTTCCACCGTCATCGGTGGTGGTCAACAGCGGTACGGCCTACCGGACCTACAACGGGTTTGGCCTCAACCGGCTTGAAGATCCGGCCTTTGACGGGGGATGTGCGATGAGCTTACCGGTGGAGACCTGGTTCACGATCACCACCATTCCGGTCGGTGGTACGGGCTGCACGGCGTTCACCTTGGGCAATGATGCCTTTACCGGATCCGACAACAGGGATTTCTACATCTCCATGAACGGGCAGGATGTCACCGGCCAAGTGGTCGGTGGTCCGGTGAGCGGGGGCAATTGTGCCGAGGACTGCTTAGGCATGATCGGTGGTACGGCCCTTCCCGGTACGGCTTGCGATGATGGCAATGCCAACACTACGAATGATACGTGGAGCGCATCCTGCATTTGCATCGGTACACCGGTATGCACAGCACCGGCCATTAGCGGCACCTCGAGCAATACCCCGATATGCTCCAGTTCCACCTTGAACCTTGGTGTCACCGCAACGGGTACCGGGCCATTGAGCTATGCGTGGACCGGAACAGGCTCCTTCAGCCCCAATGCATCATCGCAGAACGTATCGGTCACCGGAGCAGCCACGGGCAACTATCAGGTCGTGGTGACGAATGCCTGTGGTACGGCTTCGTCAAGTGTCCCTGTCGTTGTGAACACGGCACCCTCGGCTACGATCAGCTACGCAGGTTCGCCTTATTGCACCTCCGGTGGCACTGCGAACGTGACGCGGACGGGCAGCACGGGCGGGACGTACAGCGCGACGCCTTCTGGTCTTTCGCTCAGTTCGAGCACGGGCGCTATCACCTTGGGATCGAGCACTGCGGGCACCTACACGGTGACGTACAGCATCGCCGCAAGCGGTGGCTGTTCGGCGTTCAGCACGACGGCGCAGGTCGTTATCGGCACTGCGCCCTCTGCCACGATCGCGTATAGTGGCTCACCTTATTGCACCTCCGGTGGCACTGCGAACGTGACGCGGACGGGCAGCACGGGCGGGACGTACAGCGCGACGCCTTCTGGTCTTTCGCTCAGTTCGAGCACGGGCGCTATCACCTTGGGGTCGAGTACTGCGGGCACCTACACGGTGACGTACAGCGTTGCGGCGAGCGGTGGCTGTTCGGCGTTCAGCACGACGGCGCAGGTCGTTATCGGCACGGCGCCCTCTGCCACGATCGCGTATAGTGGCTCACCTTATTGCACCTCCGGTGGCACTGCGAACGTGACGCGGACGGGCAGCACGGGCGGGATATACAGTGCTTCCCCATCTGGTCTTTCGCTCAGTTCGAGCACGGGCGCGATCACCTTGGGATCGAGCACTGCGGGCACCTACACGGTGACGTACAGCATCGCCGCAAGCGGTGGCTGTTCGGCGTTCAGCACGACGGCGCAGGTCGTTATCGGCACGGCGCCCTCTGCCACGATCGCGTATAGTGGCTCACCTTATTGCACCTCCGGTGGCACTGCGAACGTGACGCGGACGGGCAGCACGGGCGGGACGTACAGCGCGACGCCTTCTGGTCTTTCGCTCAGTTCGAGCACGGGCGTGATCACCTTGGGGTCGAGCACTGCGGGCACCTACACGGTGACGTACAGCATCGCCGCAAGCGGTGGCTGTTCGGCGTTCAGCACGACGGCGCAGGTCGTTATCGGCACTGCGCCCTCTGCCACGATCGCGTATAGTGGCTCACCTTATTGCACCTCCGGTGGCACTGCGAACGTGACGCGGACGGGCAGCACGGGCGGGACGTACAGCGCGACGCCTTCTGGTCTTTCGCTCAGTTCGAGCACGGGCGCGATCACCTTGGGATCGAGCACTGCGGGCACCTACACGGTGACGTACAGCATCGCCGCAAGCGGTGGCTGTTCGGCGTTCAGCACGACGGCGCAGGTCGTTATCGGCACGGCGCCCTCTGCCACGATCGCGTATAGTGGCTCACCTTATTGCACCTCCGGTGGCACTGCGAACGTGACGCGGACGGGCAGCACGGGCGGCATATACAGCGCTTCCCCTTCTGGTCTTTCGCTCAGTTCGAGCACGGGCGCGATCACCTTGGGATCGAGCACTGCGGGCACCTACACGGTGACGTACAGCATCGCCGCAAGCGGTGGTTGTTCGGCGTTCAGCACGACGGCGCAGGTCGTTATCGGCACGGCGCCCTCTGCCACGATCGCGTATAGTGGCTCACCTTATTGCACCTCCGGTGGCACTGCGAACGTGACGCGGACGGGCAGCACGGGCGGGATATACAGTGCTTCCCCATCGGGTCTTTCGCTCAGTTCGAGCACAGGCGTTATCACTTTGGGGTCGAGCACTGCGGGCACCTACACGGTGACGTACAGCATTGCTGCCAGCGGTGGTTGCGCGGAATTTAGCACGACGGCTTCGGTAGTGATCAATGCAGCGCCATCGGCTACGATCAGTTACTCAGGCTCGCCCTTCTGCACTTCCGGCAGCACGGCCACCGTGACGCGGACCGGCAGCAGCGGTGGTACATACAGCGCGACACCAACCGGCTTGTCGATCAATGCGAGTACGGGTGCGATCACCTTGGGATCGAGCAACGCAGGCAGTTACACGGTGACCTATAGCATCGCTGCCGGAGGTGGCTGTTCGGCTTTCAGTACCACCGCTTCCGTTGTGATCAATGCGGCATCAACAGCTACGATCAGTTACAACGGTGCACCATACTGCACTTCGGGCGGCACTGCGACCGTGACACGTACGGGCAGCACTGGCGGTACTTACAGCGCTGTTCCGCCAGGCCTATCGATCAACCCCAACACGGGCGTGATCAACTTGGGCGGCAGCACAGCGGCGACATACACGGTGACCTACACGGTCGCAGCTGCTGGTGGTTGTCCCACCTTCAGTACCACGGCCACGATACAGATCGGCCAGGCACCGACTGCCACCATCGCCTACACCGGCTCGCCCTATTGTGCCTCCGGTGGCCAGGCCGTGGTGTCCTTGACGGGTGCAAGTGGGGGGACCTTTACGGCCAGCCCAAGTGGTCTGGCCATCAATGCAAGCACGGGTTCCGTGGACCTGGCTACAAGCACCACCGGCACATATACGGTCACCTATGCCATCGCGCCCAACGGGGGGTGCGCTGCATTTTCAACCACCGCTGAAATATCGGTGGGCGCAGCCCCTTCGGCCACGATCGCTTATTTCGGCTCGCCCTTCTGTGCTTCGGCAGGCCAGGCTGATGTGACCCGCACCGGTTCTTCCGGCGGAGTTTTCAGTGCCACGCCATCGGGCTTGGCCATCGCTCCCGGAACGGGGCATGTCGATCTGACGACCAGCGCACCGGGCACGTACACGGTGACCTACGCTATCGCGGCCGCCGGCGGTTGCTCGGCGTTCAGCACCACCACCGTGATCTCCATCGGGGCCGCTCCTTCCGCCACGATCAATTATGGTGGTTCACCCTATTGCACGTCCGGAGGTAGTGCGGCCGTGACCCGTGCCGGCACACCGGGCGGAACGTTCAGTTCGGCACCAACCGGCCTTTCGATCAATGCGGCCAACGGCGCCATCGATCTTGGGAACAGCTTAGCGGGCACCTACACGGTGACCTACGCCATTGCTGCAGGGGGTGGATGCACGGCCTTCAGCACCACCGCACAGGTGGTCGTGAACGAAGCACCGTCCGCGACCATTTCCTATGCGGGTTCGCCTTATTGTACCGATGATGGAACAGCAAGCGTGGTGCGGACCGGTACCACGGGCGGGACTTACTCGGCCGACCCGGCAGGGCTTTCCATCAACTCCGCCAGCGGTACGATCACCATGGGCACAAGCAGCGCAGGGACGTACACGGTGACGTACAGCATTGCGGCGAACGGTGGGTGCGCTGCGTACAATACGACCGCCTCTGTGATCGTCGGGTCCGCCCCGTCCGCTTCCATCGGTTATGACGGATCACCGTATTGCTCGGGTGGTGGCTCCGTGAACGTTACCCGCACTGGGACTGCCGGAGGCACATATGCTGCCGTCCCGGGCGGGCTTTCGATCAGTGCAAACACAGGCCAGGTCGACCTAGGGGCAAGCACCGCAGGTACGTACACGGTTACATACAGCATCGCAGCCTCCGGTGGTTGCGCATTGTTCACTACCTCCGCGCCTTTGGTCATCGGGACAGCACCTTCAGCCACGATCGAATACAATGGATCACCTTATTGTACCTCCGACGTGAGCGCGAACGTGACCCGGACCGGCAGTGGCGGCGGAGTCTATTCTTCGGTTCCTTCAGGTTTGTCGTTGAATACGTCCACGGGCAGCATCGATCCCGGAGCGAGCACCGCCGGGACCTACACGGTGACGTACAGCATCGCAGCTTCCGGCGGATGTGTTTCCTTCTCGACCTCTACTGATGTGGTGATCGACGAGGCATCAATGTGGTATGCTGACGCCGATGTGGATGGCGCCGGGGATCCGGCGGTCACCTTGCTGGCTTGTGGACAACCGACCGGCTATGTGGCCGTGGCTGGTGACCTCTGCCCTTCCGACCCGAACAAGGTCGACCCCGGCACATGTGGCTGTGGAGTACCGGATACGGACACGGATCTTGATGGAGTACCGGATTGCATCGATAGTTGCCCGCTGCTATCGGGTGGAGTGGGCGACGCCTGCGACGACGGGGACGTGAACACGACGAACGACCAGATCACTTCGGACTGCGAATGCGTGGGTACGTTGGTTTACGACTGCCCGGTGCTGATGGCGAACATCGGTGATGCCTGCGACGACGGGAACGTGAACACGACGAACGACCAGATCACTTCGGACTGCGAATGCGTAGGCACGTTGGTTTACGACTGCCCGGTGCTGATGGCGAACATCGGCGATGCCTGCGACGACGGGGACGTTAACACGACGAACGACCAGATCACTTCGGACTGCGAATGCGTAGGCACGTTGGTTTACGACTGCCCCGTCCTAATGGCGAACATCGGTGATGCCTGCGACGACGGGGACGTGAACACGACGAACGACCAGATCACTTCGGACTGCGAATGCGTGGGCACGGTGGTGTATGACTGCCCGGTATTGATGGCGAACATCGGCGATGCGTGCGACGACGGGGACGTTAACACGACGAACGACCAGATCACTTCGGACTGCGAATGCGTAGGCACGGTGGTGTATGACTGCCCGGTATTGATGGCGAACATCGGCGATGCCTGCGACGACGGGGACGTGAACACGACGAACGACCAGGTCACTGCGGACTGCGAATGCGTAGGCACTGTTGTGTACGACTGCCCGGTGCTGATGGCGAACATCGGTGATGCCTGTGACGACGGCGACGTGAACACGACGAACGACCAGGTCACTGCGGACTGCGAATGCGTAGGCACTGTTGTGTACGACTGCCCGGTGCTGATGGCGAACATCGGTGATGCCTGTGACGACGGCGACGTGAACACGACGAACGACCAGGTCACTGCGGACTGCGAATGCGTAGGCACTGTTGTGTACGACTGCCCGGTGCTGCTGGCGAACATCGGTGATGCCTGTGACGACGGCGACGTGAACACGACGAACGACCAGGTCACTGCGGACTGCGAATGCGTAGGCACTGTTGTGTACGACTGCCCGGTGCTGATGGCGAACATCGGTGATGCCTGTGACGACGGCGACGTGAACACGACGAACGACCAGGTCACTGCGGACTGCGAATGCGTAGGCACTGTTGTGTACGACTGCCCGGTGCTGATGGCGAACATCGGTGATGCCTGTGACGACGGCGACGTGAACACGACGAACGACCAGGTCACTGCGGACTGCGAATGCGTAGGCACTGTTGTGTACGACTGCCCGGTGCTGATGGCGAACATCGGTGATGCCTGTGACGATGGCAATGCGAACACGGCGAACGACCAGGTCACGGCGGATTGTGATTGCATCGGAACGGTCGATCTGCGTTCCGCCCAGCATAACGGAGACCTCAAGTGATTCGCCGATCTGCTCCGGATCCGTGCTCAACTTGGGCGTGACAGCAAGCGGAACAGGAATGCTGAGCTATGCATGGTCCGGTGCTGGTTTGTTCGACCCCGGCCCGCTTTCACAGTATGTCGCCGTAACGGGAGCTTCCACGGGGGATTATCAGGTCACGGTCTCCAACAACTGCGGCAGTGCCAATGCCACGGTCTCCGTGGTAGTTAGCGTGGCCCCCTCAGCGACGATCAATTATGATGGCTCCCCGTACTGCACGAGCAGCGGCTTCGCTCAAGTGACGCGGCTCGGGACCCCGGATGGCAGCTACTCCGCAGCACCTGGCGGGCTGGCGATCGATCCGGGCACCGGTGCGGTCGACCTGGATGCGAGCACGGCCGGGACCTATGTGGTGATGTACAGCATTGATGCCAACGGTGGCTGTGGGCCGTTCAGCACAACGGCCGATATCGTGGTGCAGGCCCCCACTGTATGGTATGCCGATGTGGATGGCGACGGGGTAGGCTCCGATACCGATGCCGTTCTCGCCTGTGAGCAGCCTTCGGGCTATGTGGCCATCAGTGGTGATGCCTGCCCGACGGATCCGGATAAACTGGACCCCGGGATCTGTGGCTGCGGCATCCCTGATACGGACACGGACAATGATGGTACGGCGGATTGTATCGATGGATGCCCCACGGACCCGGACAAGATCGCACCGGGAGTATGTGGTTGCGGAGTGCCGGATACTGATTCGGACGGGGACGGCATCGCGGATTGCATTGATAGCTGCCCGACCTTGACAGGCCAGATCGGAGATGCCTGCGACGATAATGACCCGGGCACGGAGGACGATGTGATCACTTCCGATTGCGTTTGTGCGGGCACGGTCGTCTACGACTGCCCCGATCTTCAAGCGAACGTTGGCGATGCTTGCGACGACGGCGACGCTACCACGATGAACGACATGGTCACGGCCGATTGTGCTTGCGTAGGTACGAGCATCTACGACTGCCCGGATCTTCAGGCGAACGTTGGCGATGCTTGTGACGACGGCGACGCTACCACGACGAACGACATGGTCACGGCCGATTGTGCATGCGTAGGCACGAGCATCTACGACTGCCCGGATCTTCAGGCGAACGTTGGCGATGCTTGTGACGACGGCGACGCTACCACGACGAACGACATGGTCACGGCTGATTGTGCCTGCTTAGGCACGAGCATCTACGACTGCCCGGATCTTCAGGCGAACGTGGGTGATGCATGTGATGACGGCAATGCCGCGACCGACGAGGACGTCATCACCGAGGATTGCATTTGCCAAGGCCATATCATCGATGGCATCGATGACCCGGCCGGAAGTTCGGACGATGCGATGTCATTATTCCCGAACCCGAACCGTACCGGAGTGGTCACTGTGCACATCGAAGGACTTGAGCAGGGGCAGCGCGCTGTACTGATCGTGATCCACGATGCTTCAGGAAGGCTGGTGTATCAGGAAACGGCCCAAGCCGCGAGCGGTGTACTTCACCACGGCATGGATCTTTCCAAGCGGGTCTCTCAAGGGTTGTACATGGTGGAAGCTATCGCTGGGGACCGGCATTACCTGCGGCGCTTGGTGATCCAGTAGATCTGTTGTCCATTCCTGTGATGGTCCCCGCTCTTCCCGGAAGAAGCGGGGACTTTCATTTCGGTCCGGTCGCCGGGCCAAGAAGGTGATGGGTGCGTCCTGTTGTGGTGGCCACTAAGGCACGTAGGAACTACCTTTGTAGCCACGGATAAAGAGGTTGATACACCGGGGCAAGAGTGCCCTGATCGACGCTTTTTATCCCGATCCAACGAAGCACCAGGCCAGGCTGATCATTTCGGATCAAGTAGGTGGCCCGTGAAACTGAAACAGAACAAATAGACCGGACGGAAATGAAGGATCTCGGCAAATGGTCAGCACGTGGTTTCCCATGGGGTGTTATCGTCTCGCTCTTCGCGACGTTCAACCACGTGCAAGCCCAAGATGTGATCCCTTCATCGGCGGATATCCGTCTGGTACAAGGCGCTACCGGAGATCAACTGCTGGTGCAGATGAAGGTCCACAGTACTGCGGATTTCGGCGGGATCTTCAGTGCGCTTACCGTCACGATCCGTTATGACGCTTCTTCCGGCATGGCGCTCGGAGGGGGCACGAGCTTTTGTAGCGCATGGAGTGCTTTTTCGCCGTCCCCGGTCGTCCTGGACGGAGGGCTGGCCTATCGGACGTACAACGGTTTCGGGATCAACCGGTTGGAGGATCCTGTCTTTGACGGAGGTTGCGGTATATCCATGGTGCCGGAGGTATGGTTCACAATCACCACCATCCCGGTCGCCGGGGATGGTTGCACGGAATTCATCCTGGGCAATGACGCCTTTACCCAACTGTCCAACCGGAATTACTATGTGTCCATGGGCGGCCACAATGTTACCGGGCAGATTCTGGGCGGACCGGTCAACGCCGGGAACTGCGCACCGGATTGCTTAGGCATTCCCGGAGGTAGTGCGCTTCCCGGAACTCCCTGCGATGATCTGGACCCGAACACCATTGACGATACTTGGGGGGTGGACTGTGCCTGTGCCGGCACAGCAGGTTGCATACCCCCGACGATCACGGGCACGAGCACCAACTCACCGATCTGTTCCAGTAGCGGGCTGAGCTTGAGCGTAACGGCCACCGGGTCAGCTCCGTTGAGCTATGCATGGACCGGCACGGGCAGCTATTCCCCCAACGCGACAACCGCAAGTGTTACGGTATCAGGGGCGGCTACGGGTTCATACCAAGTGACGGTGTCCAACGCCTGTGGTGATGCATCGGCCACTGTTCCGGTGGTGGTGCAACCGGCGCCATCCGCGACGATCGCATACGGTGGTTCTCCCTACTGCGCTACCACCGGTACAGCCACGGTCACACGTACGGGCACGTCCGGCGGGACGTACACCGCGAGCTCCGGAGGCCTTTCCATCAACGGGAACAACGGAACGATCAACTTGGGGAACAGCACGGCAGGCACGTATACGGTGACATACACCATTGCAGCAGGCGGTGGCTGTGCGGCCTTCAGCACCACGGCCACGGTCGTGATCACAACTGGCCCTTCGGCTACGATCAGCTATGTAGGAACACCATACTGCGCTACCACCGGCACGGCCTCTGTCACGCGGACGGGCACTTCCGGTGGGACGTACACGGCGAGCCCGAGCGGCCTTTCCATCAACGGGAACAACGGAACGATCAACTTGGGGAACAGCACGCCAGGCACGTACACGGTGACGTACACCATTGCGGCGGGCGGTGGCTGCGCATCCTTCAGCACCTCGGCGACGGTTGTGATCACCGCCGGCCCCTCGGCGACGATCACCTATGCGGGAACACCGTATTGCGGTACCACCGGCACGGCCTCTGTCACGCGGACAGGCACTTCCGGCGGGACGTACACGGCGAGCCCGAGCGGCCTTTCCCTCAATGGGAACAATGGAACGATCAACCTGGGGAGCAGCGCGTCCGGAACGTACACGGTGACGTACACCATTGCGGCCGACGGCGGTTGCTCAGCCTTCAGCACCACGGCCGCGGTGGTGATCAACGCTCCTGTCACCTGGTATGCGGACGTGGATAACGACGGCATTGGGGATGATGCGAGCACCGTGCAGGCCTGTATCCCACCTGCCGGATACGTATCGGTGGGTGGGGACCTCTGCCCTCAAGATCCGAACAAGCTTTCACCGGGGATCTGTGGGTGTGGGATCTCCGACACGGACACGGACAATGATGGGGCCGCGGATTGCATCGATGGATGCCCCACGGACCCCGACAAGATCGCACCCGGGATCTGCGGCTGCGGCATACCGGATATTGATTCCGACAAGGACGGCCTCGCTGATTGCATCGATAGTTGCCCGACATTGGTAGGTGAGATAGGCGGTCCTTGCGATGATGGGGATTCCACGACCGTCAATGACATCATCACACCGGAATGCGTCTGTACGGGGACGATCACCATCGGCATCACGGAAGCGGGCCAAACACATGGGATCACCGTGTCGCTCTATCCCAATCCGCATTTATCAGGGATGGTCCATGTGGACATCGACGGACTTGCCGCCGGGAACCGGGACGTGCTCATCGAAGTGCACGATGTATCCGGCCGCTTGGTCCATCAGGCTTCGGTCACGCCGGTAGTAGGGAAGGCGCACTTTGCCATGGAACTGAAGGATGTGGACCGTGGGCTTTACATGGTGGGAGTGATCACGGACAGCCACCGGTATTTGAAGCGGCTGGTGATGCAGTAGTTGCGATCCCTTCAGGCATTGATCATAGAGGGGCCGCAACAAAAAAGGGCCATCCTGTGCAGGATGGCCCTTTTTCAAGGATGGATAGGAAGGCTCAGTAGTACACCAAGCGGCGCACTTTGGCGATGTGCTTCGCGAGACGGATCACTTGCTTCGTGTAGCCGAACTCGTTGTCATACCAAGTGTACAGCACCACGCTCCGCTTATCGTTGCTCACGATGGTGGCATTGCTGTCGAACACGCTGCAACAGGTATCGCCGATGATGTCGCTGCTCACGAGCTCGGGATCGATCTGGTAGTGGATCTGGTTGACCAGTTCACCGTTCAGCGCGGCGTGGCGGATCAACTCGTTCATCTGCTCCAAGGTCACGTCCTTCTTCACGGTGAGGCTCATGATGGCGAGCGAACCGTTCGGCGTGGGCACACGCACCGCGTTGGCCGTCAGCTTGTCCTTCAGGCTGGGGATCGCCTTGCTCACGGCCGTGCCGGCACCGGTGCTGGTGATCACCATGTTGATGGCGGCACTGCGGCCACGGCGCGGGCCCTTGTGGTAGTTGTCCAACAGGTTCTGGTCGTTCGTGTAGGCATGCACCGTTTCGATGTGCCCCTTTTCGATACCCAGCTCGTCCTCCACCACCTTCAGGATGGGGGCGATGGCGTTGGTGGTACAGCTGGCGGCGCTGAAGATGCTCTCGTTCTCGATGTCGAGATCCTTATGGTTGATGCCGTATACGATGTTCGGGATCTCCTTGCCAGGGGCCGTCAGCAGCACCTTCTTAACGCCTTTGGACTTGAGGTGGCGCTCCAGCGCGGCCCGGTTGGTGAAGGCTCCGGTGTTGTCGACCACCAAGGCGTCTTGGATGCCGAACACGGTGTAGTCGATGTCCTCGGGATTCGACGCAGCGATCAACTGCACCTGTTGGCCATTGATGGTGAGGGTCTTGTTCTCCACGTCCTCTTCCACGGTGCCCTTGAAGGCGCCATGCACGCTATCGTTGCGCAACAGTGCCGCACGCTTCACGATCTGTTCGTCGTTAAGGGTGCGCATAACGATCGCGCGGAGGCGCAACTGCTGGCCTTTGCCCGCTTGCTTGATCAGCTCGCGCGCGGCAATGCGGCCGATGCGGCCGAAGCCGTACAGCACCACGTCCTGTGGCTTGAAAGTGTGCTTGTCCAGTCCGATGAAGCGGTCCAACTGCTTCTTGAGGAAGTCGGTGGCCGAAGCGTTCCCGGATTCCTTGAACTCATGGGTCAGGCGCCCGATGTCGATCTTGCTGGGGGCCAGCCCCAGCGTCAACAGTACACGTGCCAGCTCGGCGGTGCTTTTGATCTCGATGGGCTTGTGTACCACCGTGTCCGCATAATTGTAGAGCTTGATCACCTCCGAGGTGTTGATGTCCAGGAGGTGGTTCCGGAAGAAGACCAGCTCCACGCCATGCTCGAACATCAGTTGACCTACCGAGTTCAGCAGGTCCACCGCGGATTTTTCACGGTCCACATAATCCTTTAGGCCGGCCTCATAGCCGACCTTCTTTGCCAAAGTCTCCATGTTGGGGGTGTTGAGAAAAAGAGAACTGCTTCACGACAACTATGCTCAGCCCAAGTAGGCCTTGAGCAGCTTGCTGCGGCTGGTGTGGCGGAGGCGGCGGATGGCCTTCTCCTTGATCTGCCGCACGCGCTCACGGGTGAGGTCGAACTTCGCGCCGATCTCCTCCAGTGTGAGCCCGTGGTTGATGTTGATGCCGAAGAACAGCTTCACCACGTCGCGCTCGCGCTCGGTGAGGGTGCTCAACGCACGGTCGATCTCCTTGGAAAGGCTCTCATTGATCAGCACGCGGTCGGCCGGCATGCTGTCGTTGTTCGGCAGCACGTCCAGCAGGCTGTTGCTCTCGCCTTCCACGAAGGGGGCGTCCATGCTGATGTGACGACCGCTCACCTTCATGGTGTCGGCGACCTTCTCCGGGGGGAGCTCAAGTAAGGTGGCGAGTTCGTCCGCACTGGGCGGGCGCTCATATTCCTGCTCCAGCTTGGCGAAGGCCTTGTTGATCTTGTTCAGCGAACCCACCTGGTTCAGCGGCAGGCGCACGATACGGCTCTGCTCGGCCAGTGCCTGCAGGATGCTCTGGCGGATCCACCAAACGGCATAGCTGATGAACTTGAAGCCTCGGGTCTCGTCAAAGCGCTGCGCGGCCTTGATCAGGCCGAGATTGCCCTCGTTGATCAGGTCGGGAAGGCTCAGGCCCTGGTTCTGGTACTGCTTGGCCACGGAGACCACGAAGCGCAGGTTGGCTTTCACCAGTTTGTCCAGCGCGGCACCATCACCCTTCTTGATCTTGCGGGCAAGCTCGACCTCCATTTCGGCATTGATCAGACCTTCCTTGCCGATCTCCTGGAGATACTTGTCCAGAGACTGGCTCTCCCGATTGGTGATCGACTTGGTGATCTTGAGTTGGCGCATTCTGCTAGTCACGGGCGTCGGGGGTATTTAGTTCGTGGAGGTGTGGCGGTCGAAGGAACTTGTTCCGGTTGATAACACGCGTACCGGGCACTTCGTTCAGTCAGGCCGCGAAGGTACATCCGCCCCGTGCGATCAGGCAAGCCGCCGCAAGGGGGATCTTGTTCTTTTTTAAAAGTGCCTGATGGTTAGTCGGTTATACGCCAAGGCCATAGTAGGCCCGCATGCCGTTCGGGTACACGCCCTCGATCAACACCCCGCCCTGCCGGCCGACAAGCGCCTTGTCTATGTCCGCCGGGCTGCGCATCGGTTTCTGGTCGATCTTGGTGATGATGAAGCCTTCGCGGATGCCGATGCTGCGCAATTTCCCACCGTTGATCCGCACCACCTTCACGCCGTTCCCGATCCTCAGGGCCTTCAGTTCCGCGTCCGTGGCGGCGGCCAGCTCGGCGCCCAGCGAGGGCAGGCTGACATCCTTCGAAGCCGTTGGGGGATCAGCGCCTGGACGACCGAGCAAGGTCATGTCCATCACTTCTTCCTTGCCACCGCGCACCAAGGTGATCGCCACTTTGTCGCCAGGGCTGAATTTGCCCACCTGCTCCTGTAGTTCAGGCACGTTGTCCACGTTCATGGCACCCACCTTCACGATCACGTCGCCGCTCTTCACACCTGCGGACTTCGCCGCGCCGTCGTCCATCACATCCTTTACATAGACGCCTTTCAAGCGCGTCAGGTCGAGGCTCTTCGCCATGTCCTGGTCGATATCGCTGATGGTGACGCCCAAGTATGCGCGCCGCACGCTGCCGAACTCCATCAGGTCGCTAGTGACCTTGCTGACGATGTTCGACGGCACCGCGAAGGAGTAGCCTGTATATGCGCCGGTGGTGCTGGCGATGGCGCTGTTGATCCCGATGAGGTCGCCGGTGGTATTGACCAGCGCTCCGCCGCTGTTGCCCGGGTTCACCGCCGCATCGGTCTGGATGAAGCTTTCGATCGGGAAGATGTCCTTGGCCGGGTCATACTGAAGAATGTTGATGTTGCGGGCCTTGGCACTGACGATCCCGGCGGTCACCGTGCTCGTCAGGTTCATCGGGTTGCCCACGGCCAATACCCATTGGCCCACCTTCACGACATCGCTGTTGGCAAAACCCAGCGTGGGCAAATCCTCCGCGTCGATCTTGATCAAGGCGATGTCGGTGCTCGGATCGCGGCCGATCACCGTCGCGTCGTATTTCCGCTTGTCGTTCAGGTGTACCTGGATCTTGTCGGCTTTCTCCACCACGTGGTTGTTCGTCACGATATAGCCGTCGTTGCTGATGATGACACCACTGCCCGCGCCACGCACCTGCTGCGGCGCCGGTTGTGCATAGCCCCAGAAGTAGCTGCCCACGGATCCCCGTTGAACGGTGGCCTCGGTGGTCACGTGGACCACGGCGTCGATGCTCTTGGCGGCGGCGGTGGTGAAGTCCGCGGCCTCCACCGTGGTGCCGGCGGTGGGCATGCTCACGAAATGCGTGGGGGTATTGGAGCTGGATGAAGTGGCGGCACCGGGCGCGGGGGCGATGCGGTCATGTACGCCCAAGGCGAACAATCCGCCGGCCACGGCCATGCCGAAATATCCCAATGCACGTTTGAAGGTTCCTGTTTGCTTGTTCATTTTTAGGGTCTCGTGCCTTATCGCACAGCTAAGCAACGCAAGTGTGAAAGCCTTGTTCGGCGCGGTGCTGTTAACAACTGTTGATCGCTTTTTGTGTGCATTCTGGTGTCAGGTCTGCCGTGCGAGGAGCATGCCAAAGCGATATTTGCTGCCGTTATGGCGATCATCCCCTTTTCCAAATGGCACGGCACCGGCAATGATTTCATTCTTGTGGATGACCGCGATGGCGCGCTGCCGACCGACGCTGTGGAACTCGCACGGAAGCTTTGCGATCGCCACTTCGGCATTGGCAGCGACGGCCTGATCCTCCTGCGTAGTCCGGAAGCAGAGGGAACGATCTACCACATGGAATTCCTCAACCCCGACGGCAGCCGCAGCTTCTGCGGGAACGGGAGCCGCTGCGCGTTCGCTTTCCGGAGCGCTCTGTCGGGTGATCGCGCAGCAGTGAAGTTCACCGCCATCGACGGCGTACATGAAGCGAAGTGGAGCGAAGGTGAAGTGGAGATCACCATGCGCGATGTGCAAGGGGTCGAACGCTTGGCCGGGAATATGGACCTGCTCTACACCGGCTCTCCGCACCTGGTGATCTGGGTGGAAGATCCGGCCGCCGTGGACATCGTTCCCGCAGCACATGAACACCGTTATGGCGCCCGCTTCGCGAAAGAGGGCGTGAACGTGAACTTCGTGCGCTGGTACGATGGTCGTGTGGAAATGCGCACCTACGAGCGCGGCGTGGAGGCCGAGACCCTGAGCTGCGGCACGGGCGTCACCGCGGCGGCATTGAGCGCGATGGCGCGTGGCCATGGGCACGATGGTTGTGCCGTAACAACGCCCGGTGGTGCATTGCATGTGGGCGCTCGCTTGAGCGGTGAAGCGTTTGCCGACATCTTGCTTCGCGGCCCCGTGAAGGAGGTTTTCAAAGGTGAGGTTGAACTTTCCGCATGAAGAAGATCCTGCTCTTGCTCGTTCTCATCGTGTTGCTGGTCAGCGGATTCTTCGCGTGGCGGAAGTGGAAGGAGATCTTCGGCCCCGGGGTGAGCTTCGTGGCAAAGGAGAAGGTGTTGCTGATCCCGACCGGTGCCGATCTCGACCAGGTCGTGGACAGCCTGAAGGCCACGGGGATCGTGCAGGACCCGAAGACATTCCACTGGGTCGCGGAACGCAAGAAGTACGCGGGCAAAGTGCGGGCAGGCCGCTATGTGGTGCCCAGCGGCATGTCCATGAACGACTTGGTGAACAAGCTGCGCAACGGGGAGCAGGACCCCGTGCGGATCACCTTCACCAACATCAAGAACATCCCGCAGTTGGCCGGGCAGGTCGCAAAGTACCTTGAGGCGGATTCGCTGGCCATGATCGAAGCCATCCTGTCGCCCGCCACTGCGGAACGCTTGGGGTTCACGCGGCAGACCATCATCTCGCTGTTCCTCCCGAACACCTATGAAGTCTGGTGGACGGTGACGCCGGACCAGCTGATCGACCGCTTCGCCAAGGAATACAAGCGCTTCTGGACACCGGAACGCCAGGCAGCTGCCAAAGCATTGGGGCTGTCGCAAAGCGAGGTGAGCACCTTGGCCAGCATCGTGCAGGCCGAGACCGGTAAGGCGGCGGACGCGCCCATGATCGCCAGCGTCTACCTCAATCGCTTGCGCATCGGCATGCCCTTACAGGCGGACCCCACGCTGAAATTCGCACTCGGCATGGACAGCCTCAACCGCCTGCTCATCGCTGACATGCGCGTCGATTCGCCCTACAACACCTATACGCATGTGGGCCTGCCGCCGGGACCCATCAACCTGCCCGAGCCGCGCTACATCGAAGCCGTCCTTCATCCCGCCAAAAGCAGTTACCTCTACTTCTGTGCCCGTGAGGACCTCAGTGGTTACAGCAATTTCAGCGCCACCTACCAGCAGCACATGGTCAACGCGCGGCGCTACCAGCAGGCCCTGAACAAGCGCGGGATCTACCGTTGAGCAGTTGTCCGTTCTCAGTTGTCAGGCTGCCGACGTCAAAGCACTCTGGCGACGTCGAGCATCAGCTCGAAGACAGCACCGCACAAGCAAGCCTCACTTAGCAAGCAAGTCCGGTCATCCCTCTCCAGCGGGAGAGGGGCCGGGGGTGAGGCTCAAGCCCTATTTTCGCGCCCTACTTGAAAAGCATGAGCAAGATCAAATTCGGTACCGACGGCTGGAGGGCCATCATCGCACAGGAATTCACCGTGGACAACGTCGCACGTGTCACAGTCGGCGTGGCCCTTTGGTTGAAGAAGAATTTTCCGGAAGACCCCAGCGTGGTCGTCGGGCACGACTGCCGCTTTGCCGGTGAGCTCTTTGCCGAGACCACCGTCAAAGTGCTGGTGAGCCATGGCATCAGGGTGCATCTGGCCAAGGATTTCGTGAGCACGCCGATGGTATCGCTCGGCACTTTGAGGTCGGAGTCCAGCATGGGCGTTATCATCACCGCCAGCCATAACCCGCCCAGCTACAACGGCTACAAATTAAAAGGCTCCCATGGCGGCCCGCTGATCCCCGAGCAGGTGCAGGAGGTGGAGGACCTGATCCCCGATGAACATGGCATAGACCTCGCCAACGTCGACTTCAAAAAGGCCGTGACCGATGGCCTTCTGAAAGGTGTCGACCTGGAAGCCATGTACGTGGACCATGTGGAGAAGAGCTTCGATCTGGAAGCCATCCGCAAGAGCGGCCTGAAGCTCGGCTACGACGCCATGTACGGCTCGGGCCAGAACGTGATCCCGCGCATCCTGCCGGAAACAACCCTGCTGCACTGCGACTACAACCCCTCTTTCATGGGGCAGGCGCCGGAGCCGATCCACAAGAACCTCATCCCGTTCTCCGAGCTGATCAAAAAGGACAAGCTCGACTGCGGCCTTGCCACCGACGGCGACGCGGACCGCATCGGCCTGTACAACGCCAATGGTGAGTTCGTGGATTCGCACCACATCATCCTGTTGCTGATCCACTACCTGGTGAAGTACAAGAAAATGACGGGCAAAGTGGTGGTGGCCATCAGCACCACGCCGAAAGTGGAAAGGCTCTGCGCGCACTACGGCCTGGAATACCAGGTCACCAAGATCGGCTTCAAGTGGATCTGCGGCATCATGATCACCGACGACGTACTGCTGGGCGGTGAGGAGAGCGGCG
Source organism: uncultured Flavobacteriales bacterium (assembly GCA_963706125.1). Classification (GTDB taxonomy): domain Bacteria; phylum Bacteroidota; class Bacteroidia; order Flavobacteriales_F; family PHOS-HE28; genus PHOS-HE28. Next base: position 88,043 of record CAVPLQ010000002.1, on the reverse strand, counting down.
GCATCGCCATCAAGGGCCACATCCCGGAGCGCGACGGCATCTGGATGGGACTCACCATCTGGGAGTTCATGGCCAAGAGCGGCAAGAGCCTCGACGACCTCGTGCAAGAAGTCTACGCCATCACCGGGCCCTTCGCCTACGAGCGCAACGACCTGCACATCACGGAGGCCATCAAGCAGAAAGTGCTGAAGGACTGCGAGGCCGATGCCTACACGAATTTCGGACCGTATAAGCCCCTGAAGCGCGACACGCTCGACGGCTATAAGTACTTCTTCGAGAACGAGGAATGGCTGATGATCCGCGCCAGTGGAACGGAGCCCGTCCTTCGCCTTTACGCTGGTGGCGCCACCATGGAAGATGCCCGGAAGATCCTCGCCGCCTGTCGCGAGACGATCGGTGCATAGGGCCGGAAGGCGACGCTGCGGGTCAGCGGACATATGAACGGATGATGGAACGAGCGGTCAAGCGGTCGATGGGCAAGGCGGTCGCTATCGCCCTCATCGGATGTTCGCTCACGGCAGCAGGTCAGCGATCGGACACTTTGGGGACGGACAGCGTTCGCCGTGGACGCGTCTGGCTCGTGGCCGGCGGTACAGCGGCCTTTGCCACCGGCTCCCTCATCGCCCTCAACGAAGCGTGGTACAAAGGCCACGACCGCACCACTTTCCACGGCTTCGACGACGGCGATGAATGGTACCAAGTGGACAAGCTGGGCCATGCACACAGTTCCTACCAGCTGGGGCGCGCGGGCCATGCCGCCTTCCGCTGGGCGGGGCTTAATGAAAAGGTGTCCACATGGGTCGGTGGCTCCGTGGGCCTGCTCTACCTCACCGGCATCGAATACCTCGACGGCCATTCCTCCGCCTATGGCTTCAGCGGTTGGGACATGGCCGCGAACGGTGCCGGTGCCGCTCTCTTCATCGGGCAGCAGTTAGGCTGGCAGGAGCAGCGCATCCTGATGAAATGGTCCGCGCATCCCACCGACTTCGCGGCGCAGCGGCCGGACGTGCTGGGCTCCACTTTATCGGAACAATTGCTCAAGGACTACAACGGCACCACCGTCTGGCTCAGCGCCAACCCGCACGCCTTCGGCTGGAAGTCCATGCCCGTCTGGCTCAACTTCTCCGCAGGCATGGGCGCCGAAGGCATGCTCAACGCAAGGAGCAATCCCGGATCCTACCGCCAATTCTACCTCGCGCCGGACATCGCCTTCTCGCGCATCCCCACGCGAAGCAAGTTCATGCGCACCCTGTTCTTCATGCTCGATGCCTTGAAGATGCCCACGCCCGCAATAGAGTTCCGCAGCTACGGTGACGTGCGCGGGCATTGGCTTTACTTCTGAAGTTTCCCCTCCAGCAGCATCAACTTCACCTTAAGCACAGCGGCTACGGTGAGGCTGTCCCGCACTTCGCCTCGCTGCACCATTTGGTAGAGTTCGGCGAAGGGCAGTTTGCGTTGCTCCAATTCCTCGTCGTGGTCCGGCTGTGGCGCGTGGTAAGTGAGTCCCTGCGCCACGAAGATGATGGCCTGCTCGTCGCTGGCGCTGTTGCTCAGGTCCATCTGTAGGACCTCCGTCCACTGTTCCGCCTCGATGCCCACTTCCTCGCGCAGCTCACGCTTCGCGCTTTCCACAGCGGGAACGTTCCGGTCGCCGCCACCTTCGGGCATTTCCCAACTGTAGGCTTCCATCGGATAGCGGTACTGCCCCACGATCCAGGTGTTCATCTCCTCATCCAACGGGATCACGCCCACCGCGAGGTTCTTGAAGTGGATCACCCCGTAGACACCCTGCTTACCACCGGGGTCGATCACCTCATGGTGCGCCACCGAGATCCACGGCGTCTCGTATGCGGGTCGTTCGCTCAAGGTCGTCCAAGGGCCACGCTTCTTCATGCCGCAAAGATCGCAAAGGAGTATCGGTTCTCTTTTCGGCGGACGGCATTACTCAGCGCTCTTCGTGCCCTTCGTGTCCTTCGTGGTACTTCACCTATCACCGCAGTGAAGGATTCAACTGGAAGAGAATATCCAGTTTCATCATGCTCCGGACCAGCTCCCCGTTCTTGATCGCCGGGCTCCAGCAGATCGTCCGCGCCAAGCGCATCGCCTCATCATCGCAGCCGCCACCTAAGAAATTCAATGTGCGCAGGTTGCTGATGCTGCCGCTGGTCTCCACCACGAACTCGATGGTCACCTTGCCCTGGATGTCCAAGCGGAAAGCCTCCGGCGGATACTTCAGGTTGTCCGCCAGGTACTGGGGAAGGGCGCGCAGGCCGCCGGGGATCCGCGGCATGGCCAAGGTGTCCACGGCGCGGTCTTCGTAGAGGGTGTCGCTCTTGTCCGAAGGCAGTGTGGCTGAAAGAGGTGGGCACGGCTCCTTCTTCGCGTGCAGCTTTCCGTAGCGCTTCGCATTGAACGGGATCGCGATGGAATGGTCAGTGTCCATCGGTGTTCCGCTCACAGACGCGGGCCGCCAGCGGATCAGCTTCACCAAGCGCAGGGCCTCCGCATCGCAGGCGGGCTCCAGCGGGATCTGCACGCGCAGGCTGCGGATGCTGCCGTCCCCGAGCACCTTGAAGGCCACCACCACATCCCCTTTCAGGCCTGCTACCAGCGCTTCCGCCGGGAAATGCTGCTCCTGCTCCAGCATCCACGCCACCGCCTGTTTGCCACCGTAGGGTTCCGGCGTGGCGAAGGCTTGTGCGCTGGCGCAAGCGGTCCCGAGGAAATAAGCGAGAAGTAAAAGCTGAAGGCGTCCCATGGTCCCGTAAATTTGCAACATGTCCGCTCAACAAAAACCGGTCCCGGGTGACACGGTCTCTTTTCTCAACGATGTGGGAGGGGGGCTTGTGTTGGAGATCCTTGGGCGTGATCAGGCCAAAGTGCGCACCAATGACGGCTTTGAGCTTGTGTATCCGATCAAGGAACTGGTGTTGAACGCACGTGATCCAAGCCGGGCGGTAAGCGACCATCAAGCGCAATTGCGCGCTTCGGACGACCGTATGGCCGAGCGCATCGAGCGCGACAAAGGCCGCGGCGCCACGGTGCAGAACGGTGGCCGCGCTCCCATCCCGGTGGAGGACCCCGGCGTGATGGAAGTGGACCTGCACCTGCACAAGCTGGTGGAGGACGAAGCCTCCTTGAGCGACGGGGAGAAGCTCCGTTTCCAACTGGAATTCTTCGAGCGCCGCTTGAACACGGCCATCCGCGAGCGCAAAAAGCGCGTCATCGTCATCCACGGCGTGGGCGAGGGCATCCTGCGGGAGGAAGTGCGCAAGGCCCTCCAGTTCTATGAAGGTGTACGTTTCGATGACGCCGACCCGCGCAAATACGGCTACGGTGCAACGGCCATAGAGATCCTGCACCATTGAAGTTGAGAGCGCAGGGTCCCGAGGCGGAGATCCTGCGAGAGAAGTGAGTTCATTGACATCCCGCGCATCGCTCCGCCGTTCTTTCCGCCGCAAGGCGGGGAGGGAGGAAAGTCCGGGCAGCATAGGGCACCGTGCTTCCTAACGGGAAGGGGTACCACTGGTGACGGTGGTGCCACGGAAAGTGCCGCAGAAAGGGAAACCGCCGACCCGTCGCAAGGCGGAGGTAAGGATGAAAAGGTGGGGTAAGAGCCCACCAGTGCCTCGTGTGAGCGGGGCAGCTTGGTAAACCCCACGGGCTGAAAGACCAAATAAGCCGGGGCTCCCGTCTTCGGACGGGATAAGGGCGGCCCGCTTGATCCCGGCGGGTAGGTCGATAGAGGCCGTGCGTGAGCGCGGTCCCAGATAGATGGCGGAGCCTTCGTTGTCGCAAGGCAGCGGAGGACAGGATCCGGCTTACAGGTGCGCGGGTATTTTTTTGAAAGGCCCTGGCAGAGATGCCGGGGCCTTTTCTTAGTCCCCTCAGCGATCTCCCGAAGGGGATCCTGAGGCACGCGCGGTGCCTGAGGCCCTCGAGGGCCCGAATGCGTTCTGCATATCCTCTGTGCTACCAGATCCAGCTGTGGTGTTTACGGAATTAGTCGGGCCGGAGGCCATAGAACGCCGGCCACTCGGCAAAAAGCCGAGCGGCTGCAACGGAGAGCGACAGACCCCTTCTACTGCCCATACCGATAGTGTCCAATTATCCGATAGCTGAACAAGCAGTCTTCAAGCACTTGTCCCGCACCTATGTTGTGTACCATCAAATGCCGTTGGCCATCCGGTGACCACTTGCTGGAAACGACCCCGATGTGTGTGAGGCCGCCGCCCAAGCTCCAACAGACGATGTCTCCTGGCAAATAGGTCTTGGGGTCTTGGACGATGTCCTTCACGGTTCCGTGCCTTGAGAAGAACGTCATCAGGTTTGGAACACGCCGATGGTCGATGTTCTTGTTCGGCTGGCTCAGTCCCCAGTTCTTCGGATACTTCCCGAAGTTGGACCGCATGTCCTCGTGGACTTCCTTTTGCAGGTCGATCCCCAGCTTTCTGTATGCTCGGATCACTACATCCGTGCATACTCCCTTGTCCGCAGGTACATCGCCGTTGGGATAGTCCAGTTTGAAGTAGGAGGGGTCGTATTGCACGAATTGCCGGGTCAGCACTTCCGCAGAGTCGGCGAGTTGGGCATGGAGATCGGGTTGCGCGGTCGCGTAGCTGCACAGGACCAGAAGTGCTATGGACAGGAGGTATTTCATGGGTGCATGTGAAGTCGTCGTTGAGGGTCGGTAAGCCATGGCAAGGGCTAATGCGTAAACGTCATTGTAGCGTATTCCGCCTAACGGTTTGCAAATTCATGGCAGGGTCACAAGCGGACATGCATGAGTCGTACAGCCTATCTCAACAGTGTAACATACCCCTCCACACTCTTCCGATCCCCATCGACATCCACATAGCTCGCGATCCAGAAGTAGGTGCCTTCAGGTGCATCCTTCCCGTTCCAGCCGATGGAAGGAAGGTCCGTTTCGTAGATCACCTGGCCCCAGCGGTTGCGGATGGTGGTGTGCATGGAAGCGATCCCCCGATCGGAGATCGGGGTGAAGAGATCGTTCCGTCCATCCCGGTTCGGCGTGAAGACGTTGGGCATCTCGAGCGGTGCGGAGCATTCCCTGAATGTGATCTGCACGGAGTCCGTGGCACTGCAATTCGCTCTGGTCACCCTCACGGAATAGGTGCCTTGCTGGCTGACGGTGAATGTTGGACCCGTGGAATTGTCCTGCCACAAGTACGTGGCATTCGGTGTGGTCGCGTTCAGCAGCACTGTGGCACCCTCGCAAATGGTCCGATCCCCACCGAGATTGATATCGCAACTGATCAGCGTTGTATCGGTGCAGTCCCGGCAGAACGCATCGATCAGGCCTGAACTACCGTTTGGTGCGGTGGTGGCCATGAGCCAGGTGTGCCCCGCCTGCGCCGCCATGGCCGTGAAGGAAAATGCTTGCGTGGTCCAAGTGTTTCCCGCAGCAGGCAAGTCGCCAACATGAACGCCCAGGCCCGGTGCGGTCCCGGTATATATCCCAGGGCTGAAGGCACCGTTGCTTCCCAACCCGTGGCTCACATAGGTAAAGTCGAACGAATAGGCTTGACCCGCGACAAGGGGGGCGTTCAGCCTCAGGCCGAACCCTTCTCCCCCAGCCGTCCATGTTGTTGCACTGCCGATGAAGATGGCCCTGCATCCTTGCGCATTGGAGGGAGGCGGGATGGTCAGGTTGGCCGTTGACCAGCCACCGTTCCAGCTGGTCCCGTTCCACTCGAGAAGATCGGCTTGCGTGGATCCCAGGTTCGCCAGGTCGATACTTGATACAAAATCAGTTGATGGGGTCACGCTGAAAAAACAGGTGTCAATGATCCCTTGCCCCAAGCACGTTCGTGCGATGAAAAGAACGAATAGGACAGGTGTTCCTCTCATTATTGACCGCACGGATGGCCAAGTGATGAACGCTACCCGCGGAGTAGGGTGATCTGACGGCATGCGCTGTGCAAAGTAAACACCGACCGTAGGTTCCCGTAGGACCCATTGTGATCCATCAAGGGTTAACCATCGGTGGTGCTTTTCAGGCGCCGCCTTCCTTTGATCTGCTGCTATCAGCAGCAATTGAGATGGGAATGGAACGGATCATCCCGCGCCGATCCACGGGTACACGGATCTTGCCCAATGCCCATGGAGTAATGAACAGGCGTGTATCAATTCCGTTGCCTTTGGGCTGGCACAGGTTGTGCTAGGATGTGGAACGGACGTCACGAGCCATTTTCGGGCCGCCCATTTTTCCCAAGTCCTGTTGCCAAGGCAACCGCCACTCTCCCTGCCGTTATTTTTGCCACGTGAAGCACAAGATCTTTTCCCTTTTCCTCCTCCTCTTAGTAGGCCAAGGCGCCTTCGCCCAGGAGATCACCGTCCAAGGCAAAGTCTCGGGCGGCGATGGCGAGCACGTCTTCTACGACCTGATGATCGTGAACCGTCGCACGCGAACGGGGACCTTCGCCAATACCGACGGCAGTTTCACCGCCCGGGTACAACGCAACGACACGCTGCTCATCGGCGCGGGCGGCTACGTTACACGCACCTTGCCTTTGGGGGAATTCCCGGATGAGGAGCTGTACAGACTGAGGATCATCCTGCGTCCGTGGAACATCGACCTGCAGCCCGTGGCCATCTTGCCGGAGCGTACGCTGCGGCAGATCCAGGCGGACATCGAGAAGCTCGGGTACAACGAGAAGGACTACCGCGAGACTGGCGTCAATGCCTTGGAAAGCCCGATCACGTTCCTCTATCAGGAATTCAGCAAACGGGAGCGGAGTAAGCGCAAGGTGGCGCAGATGGAGAACGATGACATGAAGCGGGAGCTCCTGCGTGAGTTGTTGCAGCAGTATGTGGACTACGGCATCATCAACCTGAGCAACGACAGCTTCGACGACTTCATCGACTTCTGTGCTGTGCCGGAGGATGTGCTCCAAGGGCTGTCGCAGTATGACTTTCTGGTCTACGTGAAGAAGAAGTACGAACTCTACACCAGCCTCGGCCCCACGCGGCAACATTGATGCGGTGGGGCATAGCGCCCGTTGTGGCCTTGTGTTTGGCTGTGTTCCCGCACCAAGAGGCCCATGCACAGGAGGACACGGACACCATTACCAACGTCTACCAGCTCGGCGACCTGGTGATCCACGGCCGGGCCGAGGGCTTGGACCTGGAGGGCTTCATGCGGCAGGTGAAGGAGGACACGAGCTTCCTGCACGCATTTCTGAACATGCGCTACTTCCCGCACGCCGTGAAGAGCGGGCTGCTGGTGCGGAACAAGGGCGAAAAGGAAACGGCCCACATGTACCGGCAGGGACGTTTGGTGCGCACCGGACCGAACGCCGAGCTGCGCGTGGACAGCACCAGCGAAACCGGCAAGCTGCGATCACGGAACGGCGACATGCGCTACATCACCGCCGAGCTTTACGACGACCTCTTCTGGCCTACGGGCCAATGGCGCGCGGACAACAGCATCGCGAGTTACGAGCAAGGGCAGCGCGGCGGCGGGCGCATCGAGAAGTACAAGGACCAGCTGAAGAAGTTCATGTTCAACCCCGGGCAGGAGATCGCCAACGTGCCCTTCATCGGCGACAAGCTTGCGCTCTTCGACCCGACTATGACGCCCTTCTACGACTACGGCATCGGCACCAGCTTCCGCAACGGCCACACCTGCTGGAAATTCAGTGCGGTTGCGAAGGACAGCCTCAACGGCAATCGAGCCGATGACGACGCCACCGTCATCAAGACCATGCACACTTGGTTCGATCAAAGCACCATGCAGGTGATCGCACGGGAATACCGGATCCAGCACGCCTCACTGCTGCTGGATTTCGACATTCGTATCCAAGTGGACAACACCGTGGTGGCCGGGGAGCTCGTGCCCACCTTCATCAACTATGATGGCGATTGGGACATTCCCTTCCGCAAGCGGGAGCTTGTGCGGTTCTGGCTCGCGATGAAGCAGTGGGAGGTGGAGGGGCGGTAACTGTGCCCATGTCATGGCCAGCGACTTGGCAGAGCATCCTCCACATTCCCTCAAGTCTTCCCCGCTTTTCGAGCACCGTTTTCCAACGAGAACAGCGGGGGTGATCTGTGGGCCAGTGTATCCAAGCACTACCGCACCAGTTTTGCGGAATGCAGAACACCATCACTGGTCTGCACGCGAAGCAGATAAACTCCTTGCGACAAGGAAGACGTGCTGATCAAGGTCGTGCTGTTCGCCACCACACCGTCGGAAACCACTTGTCCGGATGTGTTCACCAATTGGTACGTGCCGTGCAGGTTCTCGGATGTGGTCAAGCGGATCTGGTCATTGCTGCGGTCCTGGATCACATCGATGGTCGCGGCGGGTTCGTTGTCCGTTACGCCAACGTTCAATGTTTCGTTCAACCGAATGATTTGTTGGTATTGGGTCTCGGAATCGAACTTGGAGAAACGGCCCGCAACGAGGATCTTGCCGGTCGATAGCACGGCCACATCCCGGACGTAGAAAGTCTCGGTGCCCAGATCACCGGGGCCTGTACCGATTACGAACGTGCTGTCGCGTGTGCCATCGGGCAAAAGACGTGTTAATCGCGGTGTTCCCGGGCCAACACCAACAGCGTACATGTTCTCGGTCCATTCGCCACCTACTACGATCTTTCCATCCGCCTGCACGGCGATGGCGAAAATGGGAGCATAAGGGTAGAACGGCGAAGTGAACGCGGGATCGGCAGTGCCATCAAGGTTGAGCCGTGCAAGGCCCCAGCTGTCCTGGCCATTGTGTTGATCGAAGCTGCCGCCCACCAAGATCTTGCCATCCGGTTGCACTTCAATGTGGCGGGCGATCCCGTTGAATCCCGGTGTGTTGTTCATGCCGGGATCGTAGGTTCCGTCGGCGTGCAACAGGGCGACTCTTCCGCAGGAGGTACCATCGTACTGAAAGAAGGCACCAGCCACGAGGATCTCCATGTTCGGGAGCACCTCAAGGTCATAGACGTTCGTTGTGAACCCTGTTCCTATTTGAAAGGTGGTGTCCACCGTTCCGGTGGTATTGAAGCGGACGATGTGCGGTTGGCTGTGGCCTGCGCAGATGAAGAAATCACCAGCGGCAACCACCTTGTCCTCTGCATGCCAGGCCACTGCGTTCACCGCACCGTTGATGGAGTTGGGGGGTATGTTGAACGTAGGGTCCAACGTGCCGTTCGCATGCAGCCGTGCCACGAAATAGCTGTTCACGCCATCGTATTGCAGAAAATTCCCGCAGATCAGAATGCGCCCGTCCGGCATCACGTCAATATCGTAGACGGAGTTTTGTGGCCCTTCATGCCCGGTATTGAAGGTGTAGTCCAAGGAACCATCGGCATTCAACCGTACCAAATGGTCGTAGTTCGAACCTGCATAATTGGTGAAGGTGCCGCCCATAAGGATCTTTCCATCCGGCAGCTCCACCACCTTCAGCACCTGTACGGAAGGCACATCGGCCATGAACGTATGGTCGATGCAGGTGGTCTGCGCCGCAGTGGCAAGAGCACCAAGTCCAGCGATAAGAAGTAGAGGGAAGCGCATGGGTGGAATTGTTGGGTTGGGGGGCTGATCGCGGGTTCAACGAGGAAGGAACTATTGCTCTCCGCCGAAATTGGAGATGATCTACCAAGGTAATGCCCCGGAATACTTTTGACGGTAGATGATATAATGGGGTTGCTTGCCGCGATCCGATCCGAACAGCCTCTCCAAATGCTCAAGTGTGCGTCCGATGAATACCGGACAACGTCGCGCGAAAACCAGGTCCACTCAAACGACCTTGCGAGCTTTATGTAAGTGCATGACCGTGGACGCTCGCCCTGGAGTGGCGGGGATCGGGCTGTTGGACCAATGGCCTTTACTTCTGTCGCACGAATACTTCGCTATCACTGAAGCCATCGCTCTTGATGAACTTCTTGAATTGTCTTTTGGTCGTTGTGAAGTTGTAGGGACCGACCGTGTCCTGCGTTGTTTCGGTCAGGGTTTTCAGGTTGTCGACGTCCGGCTCCGATGAAATGCTGCTGATCACCAGGTGCCCTTTGGACAACTGGACCTTTTTTACCTCCCATCTGTCCTTTCCATGGCGGATGTTCAGAAAACAGTATCCCTTGAAGTTCCGCGCCACATTGTCGTAGTCCATTTGGAAGAGCGTGTCGACGTAATGGATGTGCTCTACCAGGCTGTCGCCGTCATGCGTTATCGCCACCCGCTCGTTTGTTTTCAGGTTGATCAAGGTATCACCCGAAATCCGTGAGCTGCTGTCCAGTTGGTCCGGATGGACCTTCTGGTCATAGTCGAACATTCTCCGGATCAGCTTGTCGCTGATCGAAAGCGCTGAGCTGTCCGCAAGGCTCAGATCTCTGAAACCCCGTCTATGCCTCTGTTATCGTCGGCTTCTCGAATGCGAAGTACTTTTTCAGCTTCAGGAACCGCTCTTCGATGAGGTGGTAGCTCAGCGCCGCGACGGCATAGGTGAGGAGGAAGCGGATCCCGATGTTCAGCGGGATGGATCCGGTGTCGATGTACCGGGAACAGATGAAGTAGATGATCGGGTGGTAGACGTAGAGGCCGTAGCTCACTTTTCCGGTGTAGCTGAAGAACCGGGTCTTGAGGACGGCATTGACCGGATGGCCGGAGCGAAGGGAGAGCACGGCGCCGATCAGCGCGAAGTAGATCAACGAAACGAAGAGGTATTTGAACACTTGGACGTAGAGGGCGCCCGCACCGGAGAAGCTGGTCCAGATGAGGGCCGTGGGAATGGCGACGGCTACGATCAGCAGGAAGAACCACTTGAAGTTGGCGGGCTGGAAGGCGTTCCTCAACTCCAAGAGCGCCAATGCCGACCCGATGGCCAAAGCGTCGAAGCGGGTGAAGGTGAAATAGAAAACCTCATAACCGTTGGAGAACATGTACGCCCGAAGGAGTATGGCGAACAGCACGATGCCCACGATCAGCTTGAGCAGGCTTTTCCGCGAAAGGAAAAGCACCGCAAGGGGCCAGAACAGGTAATAGTGCTCCTCCACGGCCAGCGACCAGAAGTGCCCCGGCCCGACCGTGTTCCAGTTGAAGGTGATCGCGAAGTCCTGCAGATAGGTGAGATATGGGAGCTGCTGGTGCAATGTCGCCGGCTGTACGGGGATGAAGTGCGGGAAAACGTAGTAGTTGAGGATGAGGAAGAGGTAGTAGAGGGGGAAGATCCGCAGCGTCCGGCGCACGTAGAAATTCTTGAAGTAGCCTTCCTGCTCCTTGGTATGGATCAGGATCCGGGTGATCAAGAATCCTGAAAGGACGAAGAAGAGGTCCACGCCGGTCTGGCCGAAGTAGGACAGCTTGTTGAGGATCGGTACCGCCCCTTTCACCGGGTTGAAACCGTGGAAGAAGTGAAAGACCATGACCAGCAAAGCCGCGATGCCCCTGACGCCGTCCAGATTTTTGTAGTAGGGCAGCTTCATGGCCGGGGTTTGGCGAGGGAATTCAAGGTCCGGGGCCGTGGATCGGACGGGCCGTGGCGGGAAAAGTAGAAAGAAGTGGATCGCTCCGCTGCTGAAGACGTGACATTGGCTACGGCCTCAAGTAGCGGGAACGTTCCCGTGATCACCCGGTCAGGGCCGGATCGCGCTCAATGCACTCCTGCTGCGGCCAAATACCGCTCGGCGTCCAGCGCTGCCATGCAGCCCGTGCCGGCGCTGGTGACGGCCTGACGGTAGACGCGGTCGGCGGCATCGCCGGAGACGAACACGCCGGGGATCTTGGTGCTGGTGCGGTCCGGGACGTGCTTGAGGTAGCCTTGCGGGTCCATGTCCAGCCAGTCCTTGAAGAGCTCCGTGGCGGGCGTGTGGCCGATGGCCATGAACAGGCCGGAGACATCCAGCTTGCGCTCCTCGCCGGTCTTGTTGTTCACGGCGATGATGCCCTCCACGACCTGGTCGCCGAGCACGTCCTTCACCTCGTGGTTGTAAAGCACTTCGATCTGCGGGGTGTTCATCACGCGGTGTACCATGGCCTTGCTGGCGCGGAACTCGTCGCGGCGCACGAGCATATAGACTTTGGGGCAAAGCTTGGCGAGGTAGGTGGCTTCCTCGGCGGCGGAATCGCCGGCGCCCACCAGTGCCACCGTTTGGCCTTTGTAGAAGAAGCCGTCGCACACGGCGCAGGCCGTCACGCCGCCACCGATGTCGCGGAGGCGGATCTCATTGGGCAGCCCGAGCCACTTGGCGCTGGCCCCCGTGGCGATGATCACCGTGCGGGCATGGATCTCTGTCTTCTCGTCCACCCACACCTTGTGCATCGGTCCGGTGAAGTCCACCTTGGTCACCCATCCGCTGCGCACATCGGTCTTGAACCGCTGGGCTTGTCTCTTCAGGTCCTCCATCATCTCCGGGCCGGTGCGGCCGTCGGGGTAGCCTGGGTAGTTGTCCACGTCGGTGGTCTGGGTGAGCTGGCCACCGGGCACGGGGCCTTCTATCACCACCGGCTTCAGATCGGCACGGGCGGCGTAGATGGCTGCGGAGTAGGCGGCGGGGCCGGATCCGATGATCAGGCAATCGAGGACTTCAGGCGTGGTGCTCATGTTTTTCGGGGATCCACCATTTCAGGCGGCGGGCGCGAATTTAACCAGCTGGGGTTAGAGGGTAGTTGTCCGTTGTCAAAAGATAGGGGTAGATGGCAGTCGGCAGTGGCAGTATGCAGCCGGCAGCGGTCCGATCACGGATCACCAACAATAGTTCAGGGAACACAAATAATAGTGTCCAAGTAAACGCCCCGCCCTGCCCAGATGCCCAGCCCACCGGTGATGTTGGTCTTCACGTTCGCCGGGGTGCTGAAGAGATCGCCGAGCGAGCCCACGTTGGTGTCGTAGGAGTTGTAGAAATCATACTCCTTCCGGCCGATGCTCAGGGCTTTCACCGCAATGGTGTCGCCCACCTTGAAGAAGCCCTTCTCCTCATTGTTGTCATCGAGGTTCCCGGCGAAATACTGTTGCCCACGGGCCTCGGTGAAGTCGAAGGTGAGGCCGTTGATGTACTGGTCGTTGTAGGTGCTCCCCAAAGGCGAGATGTAGTTGGGGTCCTTCACCTCCCCGTTGGCGCGGTGGTTGATGCGCTGGGCCATCCAGCGGTATCCATTGCCCATGGTGTCGGGGTCCGTGATGCGCGCCCACGCGTAACCGAGGCTGTCATCACCGGATGTCTGCAGAGCCAGCTGGAACCAGACGGAATCCAGCGCCACCGGGTGCGGGATGGTGCTGACGGCGGAAAGTGTCTTCCCCTCCGCGCTGATGTCCAGCCGGTAGGTGCGGCCGATGATGCCGACGTATGCGGGGTTGGCAGAGGTATAAATACAGATGTTGGCCGCAGCGAGCAACACCGGGCTGAGGCCCGTGGCCTCCGCCGCAAGGGCGATCGAGGCGGAGTCCAGCAGGCTGCTGCACACTTGGTCCAGCATCCAGGTCTCACCGTTGCTGGTCACCGTGACGGTGGCCCCACTGACGAACATGTTGGCTATGGAACCGAGGTCCGTGGGGGAGAAGAAGGATTGCGTGCGGGTAAGGATCACGAAGGGCGGCATGCCCGGTTCGATGGTGCCTTCCACCACGAGCTGCTCCGGCACCTGGGGCAGGTCCACGGTGATGTCCTTCTCGCAGGAGGTGAGGAAAAGGAGAAGGATGGTGAGCGGCAGGAGCTTCATTTTCCGGAGGTTCGTGTTGGGTACAGGGTATTGGGTACCGGGTGCCGGGTATGGAGCATGGGTGCCGCGCGTTGCATACCCTGTACGCTATACCCTGTACTCGGTACCGTTCCAGTTAACTTTCGCATTCTTCCGTGTTCTCTGTGCCTCTGTGGTGAATCTTTCTCAAAACTCAAAATTCCATGTGATCGAAGGCAGGATGCTGAACAACGAGACCTGCTTGGCCGTCAACTGCAATCCCGACAGCCCTGATTCCCCTTCGGTGGCGAAGTAGATGAAGTACGGGTTCTTGCGGTTGTACACGTTGTAGACGGAAAGTGTCCAGCTGCTGCGGTACTTGCGTTGCACGGTGGTCACCTCGCCCGTGGTCTTGTCCTTCACCTGTTTGACCGGTTTGTTCTTCAACGTCGCCGCGATGTCCAGCCGGTGGTAGGGCGCCATGCGGAAACCGTTGCGCTGTGTGTACTGGCTCACCAAGCGGCCCTCGATGAAGTAGCGCTGCACGGGCAGCGTGGCGGCCTGGCCGGTGCTGTACACGAAGGTGCCGCCGAAGGTCCATCGGTCGTTCAGCTCATAGCCGGCCACCACGCTTACGTCGTGGCGGCGGTCCCAGCGGCTGGGGAAGGCTTCGCCGTTGTCGATGTCGGGGAAATTGCGTTCGGTCTTGCTCCAGGTGTACCCCACCCAGCCGGTGAGCTTGCCCAGGCGGCGCTTCAGGAAGAACTCGGCACCGTAGCTCCAGCCTTTGCCGAACACCAGGGCCTTGTCGTAGTTGGCGTTGCCGCCGCTCTCCGGGCTGGCCCCTTCGGCATATTCGATCTGGTTGGCCATGTCCTTGTAATACAGCTCGATGCTGCCCTCGTATTTGCGCTCCTTCAGGTCGCGGAACCAGCCCACGGCATATTGCACGGCCTCCTGCGGCTTCACGTTCTTCCCGCTGGGGATCCAGGTGTCCGTGGGCAGGCCGATGGAGCTGAAGCTGGCGAGGTGGACATATTGCAGGTTCCGGTTGAAGCTGGCTTTCACGCTGTTCTTCTTGTTAATGGTGTAGCGCATGGAAAGCCGTGGTTCCAGCCCGCTGTACTGTTTGATGATGTCGCCACTGCCGTAGTTTGTGGTGCCGATGTTCTCGCCCACGTCATTGGTGATGTACTCGCGAAAGGGACCTACATGGGCGAACCAGCTGAAGCGTAGCCCGGCGTTGATGCGGAACCGGTCGGTGACATCGAAATCATCTTGGACGTAAACCGCGGCCTCGTGCGCATTGAGCTTGGAAGGCGTATCGATGTTGAAGTCCACGTCCCCGCTGTTCACCGCCACGGTGCTGGGCGTGTAGATGTGGTAGGTGTACTGGAAGCCGTATCGCACGTTGTGGCGGATGTTCGGATATTGGTTGAAGTCCACCTTCAGGCCGTAGTCGCGGATACCGCTGCTGAGCTTGAAGCCGAACTGGTCCTGGTTCCCGCTGAAGGAGAACTTGTAATCGCTGAAGATGGCGGTGGTGTTGAGGAAGAGCTTTGGGCCGAAGACGTGGTTCCAGCGGCCGCTCACCGTGGCGTTGCCCCAAGGGATCTTGAAGTTGGGGCTGCCGGGCTGGTTCCCGGTGAGGTTGAACACGTCGCGCCCGAAGTAACCGCTGAGGAAGAAGCGGTCCTTGTCGCTAAGGCGGTAGTTGGCCTTGGCATTGAGGTCGTAGAAGTAGTAACTACTGCCCGCGAAGGTGCTTTCCTTGTTGATGAACGGTTTGGTCAGCACGTCGATATAGGTGCGGCGCGCGCTGACGATGAAGGAGCTTTTCTCTTTCACGATGGGCCCTTCCAGCGTAAGGCGGCTGCTGATGAGGCCGATGCCGCCCTGCCCGTGGAACTCCTTGTCGTTGCCGTCCTTCATGGTGATCGCCAGCACGCTGCTGGTCCTTCCGCCGTAGTATGCGGGCATGCCGCCCTTGATCAGCTCGATGTCCTTCACCGCGTCGGCGTTGAACACGCTGAAGAAGCCGAAGAGATGGCTGGCGTTGTACACCGTGGCCTCGTCCAGCAGGATCAAATTCTGGTCCGGACCACCACCGCGCACATAGAAGCCGCTGTTGCCCTCGCCATTACTCTGCACCCCGGGCAGGAACTGGATCGTCTTCAGGATGTCCACTTCGCCCAGCAGTGCGGGCAGCGTTTGCAGCTTGGTGACGTCCACGTCCATGCGGCCCATGTCCGTGCTCTCCGTCCGGCTTTTGGACTTATCGCCCTTCACCTCCACGGCTTTCATCACCTGCACCACGGGGCTGAGCTTCAAATTCACCTTCCGGTCGGCGGTAAGGTCCACGGTCCGCCTCAGGTCGGCATAGCCGATATACTTCACCACCAAGGTGTACGTGCCTTGGTCCAGCGTGGCCGAATAGTAGCCGTAGTTGTTGGAGGGCACGCCCTTGTTCAGCTCCTGAACGAATACGGTGGCCCCGATGAGCGCCTCGCCCGTGGCGGAATCGGTGACGTAGCCGCTCACGGATTGGCGTTGGGCATTAGCGGCGAATGCCACGGCGAAGAGCAGGGCACAGAGAAGGGTCCGGCGGAACAGTGGCATGGGAAGGGCGCAAAAGTAGCAGCGTCCGCTGAGACCGGTTTCCAAGAAAGACGGTCGGTGAACTGTCGCCAATACGATGTGGGTCCCGATCCCAAAATACCCAGAAATGGGTATTTTTACATAGGCTTCCGATCTGGACCTTTGTACAACGGAAAAACGGGTCACCCAAATGACACTTCTCCTCGCCGACGACCAATCGATCATCCTTGACGGACTGGAGGCGCTCCTCCAGCATGACGAGGATGTGCGGATCGTAGGGCGTGCGTCCAACGGCCTTGAGGCCGTGGAACGTGCGAAGGAGCTACGGCCGGACATGGTGCTGATGGACATCAGCATGCCGAAGATGGACGGTATCGAGGCCATGCGTGAATTAATGAAGTGCTGCACCTCAACGCGGGTACTGATGCTCACCATGTACGGCAACAAGGAGTTCGTACACGAGATCCTGGAGGCCGGGGCCAGCGGTTTCCTGCTGAAGAACGTGGGAAAGGAGGAACTGCGCACGGCCCTGCGGACGGTGGCCGCCGGTCAGCAGTACATCGCGGAGGAGGTGCAGCGGATGCTCGATGAAGATGACCACTTCAAGGACCGTGACGGTGAAAAGGCCTATGTGTCCCTATCCAAGCGGGAGAAGGAAGTAGTGATGTTGATCTGCAAGGAATACACCACGCAAGAGATCGCCACCGCGCTCTTCCTGAGCAGTCAGACCATTGATACACATCGCAAGAACATCCTGCACAAGCTGGATCTCCGAAACGTCGCCGGTCTGGTGAAGTATGCCATGGAGAGAGGGTGGTGCTGCGCATGAAGTAACAGGCAGGCAAGAATGACCCCGATCTGTCGGTCCAGAATGCGTTTTCCTTGATATGATGAGCAGTGTATTGAACGGTTTTGGCCTAGTGGCGGCATTGGAAGAGCTGCATAAGGACCTCGCTGATCAGGGCGGACCGGAGGTGGAGATGGTGCTCTTTGGTCTGGAACCGCGCATGGAGCGTTCCGTTAAGGAAGCCGTGTACCGCATTGTGCAGGAACTGGTGGCCAATGCCCTCAAGCTCCATCGGCCCACGGAGATCTCCATCGCCATCACCCGCAGGTCCGACGGGCTCAGCATCATCGTCTCCGACAATGGCAGGGGATCTGATCCCGCCGACCAAGGAGGTGGAACGGGCTTGGACCATGTGCGCTCCAGGGTGGCGGCGGCGGGGGGCGTGCTGCACATCGACTCCACACCCGGCCATGGTGCCACGATCAGCATTGAACTGCCTTTGCCTGAAGGGTCGAATGAGCCGTGATGTCCGGGACAAGGTGCATGGTAAAATACCCACAAATGGGGATTGTGGAGACCAGCGCTGGACCGGATTTTTGCAGTGTTCGCCAATGAACGCCCCGATGAAGACCCTCGCACGCCACCTGTTGGATTATCTGCTGATCCTTGCCTTGCTCGCCTTGGTGCTGTTGGTCGCAGCCTCCTCGGCCTCCATGGGCTCATGGCTCGCGGTCTCCGGGAATTGAGCGCCTGACCGGATCATTAGTTTCTCTGCCGTTGGGCGAGGTGAAGGCCGCAGATATTACATTCGCGCCCTCTTAAGGGTTTAGCGCAGGCCCGGGAGTACATGCCGCCAACAGCGGAATGGTCGATTCCAATTGCGGGACAAGTCATTTCGGGGTGTAGCGCAGCCCGGTAGCGCACTTGCATGGGGTGCAAGTGGTCGCTGGTTCGAATCCAGTCACCCCGACTGGTAAGGGGCCGTTCCGGAAGGGACGGCCCTCTTTCATTGACACCGCAATAGGCTCGTCTCCGCTTCTTCCCTCCTTTTGTTCGACCTTATACATTTGCCCCGCTCCACAATGCTCCAATGAATCTTTCCAGCTACGTTCTCGCTATCGCACTTTGCACTGCGGCCTTTGCCGCATGCACGTCTTCCGGCAATGCCTCCAAGGATGCCTCGGACAACAGTGCCCAAACCACCTACGCCATGGACTCCCACAGCTTCTCACGCCCCGAAGAGGCCGTGACCACGCACTTGGAACTCGACATCCACGTGGACATGGACAAGCACCGCATCAGCGGAACGGCCACTTACGACCTCAGGCGCAACAGCGGGGACAGCGTGATCTTCGATACGGACGGGCTCACCATCGAGCGTGTCACGTTGGGTGACGGTACGGAAGCCAAGTTCACCTTGGGCGACAGCACCTTCATGGGGCGGTCTTTGAACGTTGCCCTTCCGAAGGGTATGGACAAGGTGGCCATCACGTATTCCACCGGGCCGGGCGCGAAGGCGTTGCAGTGGCTTTCCCCGGCGCAGACCGCAGAGAAGAAATTCCCCTTTCTCTTCACGCAGGGTGAAGCGATCCTCACGCGCACCTGGATCCCCGTCCAGGACAGCCCCGGCATCCGGATCACCTACAACGCGCATGTCACCGTGCCCTCCGACCTGATGGCCGTGATGAGCGCCACCAACCCGCAGGAGCACAGCCCGGACGGCTCGTACAGTTTCCGTATGGACAAGCCGATCCCGTCCTATTTGATCGCCTTGGCCGTGGGAGACCTCGAGTTCAAGCCCACCGGACGGCGCACCGGCGTCTATGCCGAACGCAGCGTGGTGGACTCTGCCGCTTGGGAACTGGCCGACATGGAGAAGATGGTGGAGGCCGCGGAAGCATTGTACGGACCGTACCGTTGGGGCCGCTACGATGTGATCATCCTCCCGCCGAGCTTCCCCTTCGGTGGTATGGAGAACCCGTGCCTCACCTTCGCCACGCCCACGATCCTCGCGGGCGACCGATCGCTCACCTCGCTGGTGGCCCATGAGCTGGCACACAGCTGGAGCGGCAATCTGGTGACCAATGCCACCTGGAACGACTTCTGGCTGAACGAGGGCTTCACCGTCTATTTCGAGCACCGCATCACGGAGGAGCTGTACGGGAAGGAATACAACGACATGACAAGCTTGCTCGGCTATCAGGACCTGCTGGCGAACATCGCCCAGATCGATACCAGTGCACATCCCAATGACAGCGCGTTGCTCGTGGATCTCACCGGCCGCAACCCGGACGACGGCATGACGGACGTGCCGTATGAAAAGGGATATGCCTTGCTGCGCCTGATCGAAAGCAAAGTGGGGCGGCCCAAGTTCGATGCATTTCTGCGAGGCTACTTCGACCACTTCGCGTTCCAGAGCATCACCACCGCCACCTTCGAGGAATACATCAGGAAGAACCTCTTGGAGCCTGAACAGGTGCAGGTGGACCTGGCCAACTGGATCGACAAGCCCGGTATCCCCGCCGACTTCATCATTCCCGTATCGGACAAGTTCAACCTCGTGGATGCACAGCTCGCGAAGTGGAACAACGGAGCTGCCGCGAAAGAGCTCGCCACAAGTGATTGGGGCACCTTCCAGTGGATGCACTTCCTGCGCCATCTGCCGAAAGGCCAGACCGAAAAACGGATGGACGATCTCGATGCCACGTTCCACTTCACAGCCTCGGGCAATTCGGAGATCCTTGCGGCCTGGCTCGAACAATGCGTGCAGAACGACCATGAAAAAGCCTACGGGAAGCTGGAGGAGTTCCTTACCAAGGTAGGCCGGCGCAAGTTCCTGGTGCCATTGTACCAAGAGTTGATCACCACGGACAAGGGCAAGGCCATCGCACGCAAGATCTACGGCCAAGCGCGGCCCAACTACCACAGTGTGAGCGTCCGCACCATCGACGAAATGCTGCACTGGATGCCTGAGAGGCCGGTGGCCTTTTGATCACGGATCCGTGCCACCGGCCGGTCCGCCTACGGGCCCCGGGAGTGGGTCCAAGATCCGTTTCAGGGTCAGCCGCTCCAGTTCATGCCCGCCCGTGAAGCGGATGATCTGGTGATCGATGCCGGCCTCCCGTAATCGCGATCCGTTGTGCAGGAGTGCCTGCTCCTTCACCAACCTGTCCTGCTCGCCGTGGACAAGTTCGACCTTCATTCCATTCAACTTTTCACGCAAGGCCGTCGCATCAGGTTCAGGGGGTATCGTTCCGCCCCACAGGACCAAGCGTTCCATTGTGACCTTCGAGGACAAGGCCCAGCGGCAGGCCGTCGCCACCCCTTGCGAGAAGCCGAGCACGGAGAGCGGGGTGCCGGGCTGGCATTGCTGCTGAAGATGATCGGCCAAACGATCCAAATAGGCGGTCTGGTCCATGATCTCATGATCGCGGTCTTCCCGCGTCATCCAGGTGGCGCCTACGCGTGTATGAGCGATGTCGGAGTAGAAACGGGAGAGCCCTTCCGGAGCAGCGATCAACCGATCTGTTTCCAGACCTTCGAAAGGCCGCAGGAAATAGCGGGCTAACTGGTCGTATCCATGCAGCACGATCCAGATGTGCTTCGCCGAGGCCGGATCGCCCACGGTATGGTACCGGGCGGTACGGGGCGTGCTGAGGTGATGCTCTTCCACGCGATCAGTATGCAAGTAGTTCACCGAGAACGTTCCCGACTTTTTCCGCGTTCGGGATCATCTCAGCCTCCAGCGTGCTGTTCAGGGGGATGGCCGGCATGTCCGCAGAGCCGATGAAGCGCACCGGGGCATCCAGTTTTTCGAAGCATTCCGCCGTGATCTTCCCGGCCAGCGCCTGTGCGAAGGAGTTGGTGATGGATTCCTCGGTCACCACGAGGCAGCGGCCATGGCTGCGCGCGGCTCCCATCACGGCCTCTTCGTCCAGTGGCACCAACGTCCGCAGGTCGATGATGGTGACGCGCCCTGGAAATTTCTTCGCGGCGGTCTTCGACCAGTACACGCCCATGCCATAGGTGATCACCGCAACGACTTCCCCGTTGGCGATGCGTGCTGCTTCGGCCTCCTGCACCACACGCGCTTTCCCAAAGGGGATGATATAATCCGCCGAAGGCTCGATGGTCTTGGCTCCTTCGGTACCCGGGAGCTTGCTCCAATAGAGGCCCTTGTGTTCGAGCATCACCACGGGGTTGGGGTCGTGGTAGGCCGCCTTCAACAACCCCTTCATGTCCGCACCGTTGCTGGGATAGGCCACCTTGATGCCCTTGATGTTACAGAGCACGCTCTCCACGCTGCTGCTGTGGTAGGGACCTCCGCTGCCGTAGGCGCCGATGGGCACGCGGATGACGGCGGAGACCGGCCACTTGCCCATTGCTGAGGTAGCAGCTGCGCGCCACCTCGGTGAAGAGCTGGTTCAGCCCCGGCCAGATGTAGTCGGCGAACTGCACCTCCACGATCGGCTTCAGGCCGACGGCGCTCATGCCCACGGTGCTCCCGATGATGAAGGCTTCCTGGATCGGTGTGTTGAAGACGCGGTGCTCCCCGAAATCGCGGCCCAATGTGGCGGCTTCGCGGAACACGCCACCTAAGCGGGCGCCCACGTCCTGCCCGTAAAGCAGGCAATGCGGGTCCTCATGCATCAGCTCCCGCACGGCGAAGAGCGCACAGTCCACCATCAGCGTGGGTTCCTTGTCCTTCGGTGCGCGCGTGCCCTGTTCCTCGGTCACCGGGGTGGGAGCGAACATGTGCGTGTAGAGGTCCTCCGGTCGGGGGTCTTCCGCCTGCTTGGCCAGTTCGAAGTCCGCCATCACCGTGGCGATGGCCTTTTTCTCCAGCTCCTTCAGGCCTTGTTGTTGTATGCCGAGGTCCAGCAATTGCTGAAATAAGCGTGGCTGTGGATCGCGTTTGCGGTGCTCGGCGAGGTCCTTCTCGCTGCGATAGAACTCCATGCGCACCCCGCTGGTGTGGTGGTTCAGCAGCGGCACCTTGGCATGGACCAGGAACGGGCGGCGCTCCTTCCGCACCGTGGCGATCACTTCGTTCAGGACGTTGTAGGAGGCGACGAAGTCCGTGCCGTCCACCTTGCGTACTTCCAGGCCGGGAAAGCCTTTGGCGTACTGGCCGGCATCACCGGCACGGATCTCCGCCGCGGTGGCACTGATGTCCCATTCGTTGTCCTGCACCAAATAGATGATCGGCAACTTCTTCAGCACGGCCATCTGGAAGGCCTCGCTCACCTCGCCTTCCGTGATGGCCGCATCACCGATGGAGCAGACCACCACCGGGTCTTCCCCGCCATGGTCCTCCGCGATGCCCAAGAGTTCCTTGTATTGCACACCCATGGCCACGCCGGTGGTGGGGATGGCCTGCATGCCGGTGGCGCTGCTCTGGTGCGGGATCTTCGGCATATCGTCGCGCCGCAGGCTCGGGTGGCAGTAGTAGGAGCGCCCCCCGCTGAAGGGGTCGTCGCGCTTGGCCATCAACTGCAGCATCAGCTCATAAGGCCTCATGCCGATAGCCAGTAGGATGCTGTCGTCGCGGTAGTACGGGGCCACGAAGTCCTGCGGTTTCAATTGCAGGCCAAGGGCGAGTTGGATCGCTTCATGTCCGCGTGAAGTGGCATGGACGTATTTGCCTGTGAACTTGAAGTTCTCCTCGTAGATGTCCGTCATCGCCTTCGCGGTACACATCAACTCCCAGGCCTTCAGCAGGGTCTGCTGGCCGAGGGTTTTTTCCTCGTGTTCCGTCCGGGTGGTGGTCGCTGGCATGGGCAATTCTACAGGGACGGCTAAATTACGGGTTGGGACACTAGGCGCCGGAAGGGCTTTTACTTTCACCCCTTGGAACAGTGCACTAATAACACCAAACAGATCAGTACCATGGACCGTTCAGCACACGAGATCGATCACCGCATCATGGGTGATGACATCCAATGCGTGGAGATCACCTTAGACCCGCATGAGACGGTAGTGGCGGAGGCGGGCAGCCTTATGATGATGGACGACGGCATCGCCATGAGCACCATCTTCGGAGATGGGCGCGGACAGGTCCAAGGCCTGATGGACAAGATGCTCAGCGCGGGCAAGCGGGTGCTTACGGGCGAAAGCCTTTTTATGACCACCTACACCAACCAGACCACCGGTAGGCGCACGGTCTGGTTCGCCGCAGCCTTCCCCGGCAAGATCCTCGCCCTGGACCTGCGCGAGTTCAACGACCAGCTCATCCTCCAGAAGAACTCCTTCCTCTGCGCCGCGAAGGGGGTGAGCATCGGCGTAGCCTTCAACAAGAAGATCGGCGTGGGGCTCTTCGGTGGTGAAGGCTTCATCATGCAGAAGCTGGACGGCGATGGCATGGTGTACGTCAACGCCGGCGGCATGCTCGTGCAGCGCGACCTGTTGCCGGGTGAGGTGATCAAAGTGGACACCGGCTGCCTAGTAGGCATGACCAAGGAGGTGGAATACGACATCGCATACGTGGGCGGCATCCGCAACACATTGTTCGGCGGCGAGGGTCTTTTCCTGGCCACGTTGCGGGGTCCGGGGCACATCTGGACGCAGTCCCTTCCCTTCAGCAGGCTGGCGGATAACATCATTGCCTCCGTGCCGAAGCTCGGCGGAAAGCGGAAGGGCGAAGGAAGCATCCTGGGCGGCTTAGGCGACCTGCTTGACGGTGATGATCGATAGGTCCCGGAACGCGTCTTCCGCAGGCTGGTTATCGGCGTTCCGCCCCGCCGTCCAGCTTCAGCAGTGCGCTCTGCACGGCCCACATCACCACGCTGAACGCGAGCGCCCACCAGAACCCGATCACCGTGAAGCCCGGAACGATGCGTGCAGCAAGCATCACCATTGCAGCATTTATCACCAGTACAAAAAGGCCTAAGGTCACGACCGTCACCGGCAGCGTGAGCAGCACGATGATCGGGCGTACCACGGCGTTCAGAACGCCCAGCACCACGGCTACGAGCAGACCGGTCTTCAGGTCCGGGGCATGCACGCCGGAAAGCAGCAGGTCGGCCACCATCACGGCAATGGTGGAGAGCAGAATGCGGATCACTATTCTCATGTTCGGGTCGAAAATAAGAACGCGATCGGCGTGCGGTGCAGCTATCCTATCCCTCGAACCGTTCCATGTCGCGGCGATCCCGCTTGGTGGGCCGCCCAGCGCCCGGGTCACGGCTGGCCACGCGCACCTTTCGTGCGATCTCCTGTTTCTCCAGGTCCTCCCATGGTGTTTTATCGGAGAGCAGCTCCGGCACCAGCTTCGCACCGACGCGCGACGGCGGTATGGCCATCACTTGGAACACCCGCCAGATGGGCGCCTGCCGTACGGAGACCACATCGTTCTCCTTCACCTCGGCGCTGGCCTTCGCCTCGCGTCCGTTCAGTTGCACATGGCCGCGCTTGCATTCCTCCACCGCAAGGCTGCGCGTCTTGCAGAGGCGGACACACCAGAGGAATTTATCGATGCGCATTGGGGGCAGTTGTCAGTTGTTCGTTGTCCGTTGTCGGGGCCGGGATCAAGTTCTGAGCGCCCTCACTGTTCCGAAGGTACATGCCCGGTTAGGAGACGTGTTCACAGGCTACCGTCGTCGGACGCGTGACAACTAACGAAGCGGGGTCCGATAACCATCGGACCCCGCTTCGTTTTCAGTGACCCCGGGAGGATTCGAACCTCCAACCAACAGAACCGGAATCTGTCATTCTATCCAATTGAACTACGGGGCCGGATTTCCGCTCCATTTTGCTCGGAGCGGGCGCGAAGGTAAGGGTGCCTCGAAGAACCTCGAACGCTTGCCTGAAGGGTCGGTCCGCCATGCTGCGGACCGATGACGCGGGAGTGAGGTTCATCGCGACACCCTGGTGTTATCGGACTTCCCTGATGTGGTTGCGCAGCAGGGCGTTCACATCCTTCACTTGCACCGCCGAACCCCACAGAGTATTCAGTTTCTGCTCGGTCATGCCCAGCGTGTCCGGGGCGGAAGCCCGAAGTGCCTCGCGGGCGGCGGGTGTAGGGAAGAGGCTGTCCAAGGACATGCCCGGCCGAAGGCTTTCCGCGCGCAACGTATCGCCTTGGCCTGTGGCCACCGCGGCCAGCCACATGGCGGTGCGACCAAAGGTGCCTTCCATCCGGTCAGCGGGACCCATAAGCTTGTATGCCGGCCCGGGAGCGCCATTGGCCAGATGGCTCCTCAGGCCGCCTTTCTCCCAAGTGAAGTAGAACGTGGCGTGCCGCTTGGGAATTTCAAGGACCAGGTCCCGGTCGGCATCGAGGCCCCAATACCCGTCATCCTCGACGAGCGGCGAGTCCGGGGCTGTCGTGGTCAACACCGCATCCCCACCGGGAAGTAACATGACCTGTTGTGTGACGATCCCCAACGAAGCACCACTGATCGAGACATATTTTCCCGTCATCCGGTCGTTGGGCACGGGAGGACAGTTCACCTCGCTGTCCATGTGCATGCAGCTCATGGCCTGTAGAACACTGTCCTTGGCAGCGACGGGCAAGGTCATGCGACCGCTCAACCAGGTCTTGACCCATTGGCCGGTGGCAGTATTGAGATAGGTATAGCGATGGGCGATGCTGTCCAAGCCCGGTCCGGTCAGCCGGACAGGAGTGGTGCTGCCGCACGGTGTAAATGCGGTATCGCCCGGTAGGATCCGGACCTCGCCCTCCCAATAGGTGTCGACACCGGCTTTTTCGGTCGTGCCGACTTCACCGCAACCATAGGCCAAGGCCAAGATGTAGAGCAAGGAAACAGGGGCTGTTCGCATGGCGGCGAAAGTAATCCGGGCCAAGGGTATCGGGTCTTGGGCGCCCGTTGGGCGCGCTGCCTTGTTTTTTTGAACCACGGATGCACACGGATGCACACGGATGGATACCGCCCTCATCCGGGCATGTCCGTGTGGATCCGTGGTTCCCGCTTTGGGCCGACCGCGCGGCTAGGCGTGCCGGAAGACCGGAGAGCCCTGCGATCCGGGTGGCGATGCCCTTTATTGGAGCATCGCCTCGCGGATGTACTTCACCGGTGCGGCACCGTGGCTGAGGAAGGCTTCGTGGAACGCCTTCAGGCTGTAGGCATCGCCCATTTTCTGCTGGTAGGCTTCGCGAAGCGCGAGGATCTCGGTGGAACCGGTGAAGTAGGAGCAGAGCTGCACCTGCGAGAGCGTGGCCCTGCGGTATTTTTCCCGCACCTGCGCTTCCTCCTGGAAGGCCTGGTCCACGAGGAGGCCGCGGATATCCTTTTCCGTCCAGCCCAGCACATGGATGCCGTAGTCCACGAGCACGTTGGTGCATTCGCGGAGGTTCCACTTGTAGTACATCAGCCACATTTCCGGCGCATCATTGTCCCAGCCGTTCTCCATCATCATCCGCTCGCTGTACACCGCCCAACCTTCCACCATGGCACCGTTCGCGAACACGGCCTTCACCATGTCCGGTGCTTCACGCTGGGTGTAGATCCCTTGCATGCAATGGCCGGGCACGGCCTCGTGGATGGTAAGCAGTTGCAGCATCCACTGGTTGTATTCCCGCAGTGCGCTTTCCACCTCGGCAGGCGGTTTCCCGCTGAGGTCCGCCACGTTGTAGTACGCGGAAGAAGCTTCTTGGTAGGGCAGTGGGAAGTCCGCGGAAGCGATGGTGACACCGCTGGCGAAGGGCGGCATCAGGCGCACTTTCACGGAGGCGGTGGTGTCGAAGTTGAAGAGGTCCTTGGCGAGGATGAAGCGGTCGATGCGCTGCATTTGGGCATTGATCGTGTCGAAGAGTTGCGCGGGCTGCACGTGCTGGAGCGAGAGGCGGTCGATCATCGTCTTGATCAGGATCAGGCTGTCGGTCGGCTCCGGGGCGTTGGCGAGGTACTTCGGCCAGAGTTCCTTGGCAAGCCGGTACATCTCCCGGTGGCACTTGTCTTTTTGCGCATTGGCCAATTGGAAGATCTCGTCCGGCCCCATGTCCGAGACGATCTCATACTTGAACTTCTGATCGTACAAGGCCCGATCGAGCCGGAAGTCGCGGAACGTGATACTGCTGTCCGCGAGGATGGCGGTCAACCCGTTGATGTAGCCGTTGATGGCGGCCTTCGCATCATCGATCCGCTGGTTGAGCGTTTGCCGATCGACATCCGATAGCGTCGACTTCGCGATCGAGTCCGCCATGTCCTGCCCGAATACCGACAGCGCGCCCTGGTTCTGGCCGATGGCCAATCGGATGTGCTCCTTGGTGGGGTTCTTCAGCCCATGCAGGGCTGCGGCGTAGTAGTCCCCGGCTTGGACGAGGTGTGCGGAGAGGTCGCGCAGTCGGGCATCCAGCGGTGCGTATCCCTGGGTGAGGATGGCGTAGGCGTCGCCGCCGATGTTGTAGCGGGAAGCATCCCAGCGTTGGTCCTGCAAGGTGTCGATCGCCCAGATGCTACGGCGCAGTTCATTCTCGATCATGCGGTAGCTGATGCGTTCGTCCAGCGGCAGTTGCTCGCTACCGATGGCGTGAAGTGAATCGAGCCATCGGTCCGCGAAGGCGACGCTGCCCGCGTAGTATGCGCTGTCCGGGACGGGGAGTTCATCGTAGTACTTCCCATAGCCCACGGCGATCGCAGCGGACGGGTACTGCTTCCAGTAGGCATCCAGGAAGCGCGTCTTGAAGCCGTCAAAGTCCACCGGTACCGCTTGTTTCGGATCATCGACCGAGGTGCATGCGGTAAGGAGCAGGATGGCGGGGAGGAGGAATGATCTCATGCGGAGGGACGTTCTTGGGCCGGTGCGGTCATTAGGGTCGCCGAAAGTAGGCTGCGGCATGCAGGACCGCCTGTAGAGGCAGGTGCTCCGGCGTTGGGGCCAACGGACCTTGGTGCAGGATGCTCTCATTCTCATGAAGTCCCTTGAAAACCACTACCTTTGCGCGCTTTTTCAACGACCCTGACCAACGTTTCCGCCGAGCTTCGGCGCCCCAAACACCTTCGCCGGGCTACGGCGCTTCAAGTATGAAGGACCTCCGCAACATCGCCATCATCGCACACGTCGACCACGGCAAGACCACATTGGTGGACAAGATCCTGCACCAGTGCCAGCTCTTCCGATCGAACGAGGAGGTGAAGGACCTGCTGCTGGACAACAACGACCTGGAGCGCGAACGCGGCATCACCATTCTCAGCAAGAACGTGAGCGTCCACTACAAGGACGTGAAGATCAACATCATCGACACCCCCGGCCACAGTGATTTCGGCGGTGAGGTGGAGCGCGTGCTCAACATGGCGGACGGCGTGATCCTGCTGGTGGACGCCTTCGAAGGGCCGATGCCACAGACCCGCTTCGTGCTGGGCAAGGCCATCGAGCTGGGCCTGAAGCCCGTGGTGGTGGTCAACAAGGTGGACAAGCCCAACTGTACACCGGATGAGGTACATGAGGCCGTTTTCGATCTGATGTTCGCGCTGGATGCCACGGAGGACCAGCTCAATTTCCCCACGGTCTATGGCAGCAGCAAGAACGGTTGGATGGGTCCGGACTGGAAGAACCCGACGGAGGACGTGAGCTACTTGCTGGACGTGATCCTGGAACACGTGCCCGCGCCGAAGCAGGTGCCCGGTACGTTGCAGATGCGCATCACCTCGCTGGACTACAGCACGTTCCAAGGCCGTATCGCCGTGGGCCGCGTGTCGCGCGGCACCATCAAGGCCGGGCAGCAGATCAGCTTGGTGAAGAACGAGGGCGGCACCACCAAAGGCCAGATCAAGGAATTGATGATCTTCGAGGGCCTTGGCAAGGAAAAGATCAAGACGGAAGTGGGCTGCGGAGAGATCGTGGCACTGATGGGCCTGGAAAATTTCGACATCGGCGACACCGTGGCCGACGCCGAGAACCCCGAGGGTTTGGCCAAGTTCAAGGTGGACGAGCCGACGATGAGCATGCTCTTCACCATCAACAACTCGCCCTTCTTCGGCAAGGAAGGCCAGTTCGTCACCAGCCGCCACGTGCGTGACCGCCTCTTCAAGGAGATCGAGAAGAACCTCGCCATGCGCTTACAGGAGACCGAAAGCCCTGACCGGTTGCTGGTGTTCGGCCGCGGCATCCTGCACCTGAGCATCCTGGTGGAGACCATGCGCCGCGAAGGTTATGAGTTCCAACTGGGCCAGCCGCAGGTGCTTTACAAGGAGATCGACGGGCAGCGGCATGAGCCCATGGAACTGCTCACCGTGCAAGTGCCGGAGCAGTTCAGCAGCCGCGTGATCGACAATGTGACGCGCCGCAAAGGCGACATCCTCAACATCGAGCAGAAGAGCGACCGCACCGTGCTGGAGTTCTCCATCCCGGCGCGCGGCATTATCGGCCTGCGCAACGCGTTGCTCACCGCCACCGAGGGCGAGGCCATCATCGCGCACCGCTTCAAGGGCTACGAGCCGCACAAAGGCACCATCCAAACACCGCGTCCCGGCTGCATCGTCAGTGGGGAGAACGGCGCCGTGGTGGCCTACGCGCTGGACAAGTTGCAGGACCGCGGCAAGTTCTTCGTGGACCCCGGCGAGGAGATCTACATCGGCCAGGTGATCGGCGAAAGCCCCAAGCCCGGCGAGGAATTAGTGGTGAACGTGGTGCGCACCAAGAAGCTCACCAACATGCGCGCCAGCGGCACCGACGAGAAGCTGAACATCGCGCCCGCCGTGAAGTTCAGCCTCGAAGAGTGCATGGAATACATCGCCGACGATGAGTACCTGGAGGTGACGCCCAAGAGCCTGCGCATGCGTAAGATCCACCTGAGCGAGGTGGACCGCAAGCGCAACGCGAAGAAGCTGCAGGACGCGTAGTCCATTCCTTTTCGCCCGGCATAGAACGCACTGAGCGGTGCGTTGGCCCCCGCGCGTTACTCGCGCTGGATAACCAGTGGCAGTTGATACCTGTCGCCTATCCGGACGGTATAATGGCCCGGTGCCATGCCGCTCAGGTCGAGACTCACCAGTGGGTCGGCAGCTTGGCGTGTCAGCAACACCCGTCCGAGAGCATCGACCACGTGCAGTGGTGACCGCGTGATCGGGTCGGACATCCGTACCGACACCGTGCTCGTTGCCGGGTTGGGGAAGAGGCGGGCCACCTGTGGGCCCGCGACCTGCGGCACTACAGCGGTGCCTTCCAACAGCCATTGCAACGCATCACGCAGGTGGCTGCGGAACCGCGCATCGGTCACGTAGTCGTCCTGTGCATGCCCCAAGGCGGTGTAGAACACCTTGCTTCCGCTGGGTAACAAGCGGTACCAGCTCATGGGGCGTGCCGCATCGTAGCTATTGATCATGCCGTTGGGCCCGACAGTCCCCTCCACTTGGAGCACCGCGAAATTGCCCGGTCCGTAGTAGCCGCCTTCCCAGTAGTAGTATTCCTCGTTCTTTACCCACGGGTCCGGCAGGCTGTTCGTGCTCGGGTGTGTGCCGATATGCGAGAGGGCGTAGGATGGCGTGCCGGAAACGTGGTTGGGGTTCTCCTGCACGCTGGCGCCGATCAGTTCCGCGTAGAAGTCCCACGAACCGGTGTTGTTTCCGTTGGCCGTGCTATGGCGGTAGGTGTCGCTGGCGGCATGGATCCCCAGCACGCTGCCGCCATCGGCGACCCACTGCTCGAAGACGGCGCGTTGTCCGGCGTCAAGTATCGCGTTCCCGCTGGTGTTGCTGAAGATGATCACGTCATACTGGTCCAGCACGGCGAGGTCGCTGAAGGGATCTCCGGAAGCATCATCATCCACGGTGATGCCGATCTCGTTCGCGATGAAGGAGAACATCGCGTAGGAGGCTGCGCGGGTATTGTGGTCGAAGCCGGAGGTACGGGTAAAGTGCAATGCCCGATCTTGGGCGGTCATTGCCAATGGGAGCGTAAGGCTAAGTATGGAATAGAGCATCCGGCGCATGTCCGAAGTTACGGTATTCCATGCCGGGCCGCACGAGTGATGCCATCACGGGACATGCCCATGTTCTGGTGTACCCGGTGTTGTTGCGGTCTATTTCGAGAGCACCGGCACAGCCTCCTCGGCCGGTTCCTTCACCTTCCGTTTGTACCAGCGGAAGCCACGGTCCATCATGCGGATATGCGTATTGAAACGCTTGACGAAGTTGAGCCGGATATTGCCCACGCTCCAGTAGAAGTTGCTGCGTTCATCGACCAAGTACCCGATATTCTCCTGATTGAAGGAGACGCCGACATAGTATTTCGCCCCATTGTACCCGGTGCCTGCGCGGAACTGTCCGTGCCAGCCGAGTCCGGCGCTGGTCTTGAGCACTTCGGAGCCGTCGGTATTGGTGGTCGTCGCCCGTTGCAAGCTGAGGCCCCCTCCGACCACAAAAGAGCCAGTGAGGAAGAAGTGCTCCTTGAAAATCAAGGTGTACGCGTAGCCCACGCTGGGCCCGAGGTCCAGAAATCCGCCTCTGCGCAGTTGCAGGCCGGGGTCGAATGAGCTGTTCAGCGCCGCAGGGATCAGGGAGGAATCCGACTTGAGATGGAAGTAGGTGAGGTAGCCGCCCACGAGCAGGGACCCTTGGCTCCTGCGCTGCCAGGCGTCCTGATTGAACGCGGCACGATAGCTGAAGCGGTCGTTGTTGAAGATGTGGACGGTGCTCACCCCGAGGTTGTATTCCACCAGGTCCGGTCGTGTGGGAAATTCCGTGTCCTGGAACCAGCCCAGTTCGGGCTTCGTGTAGGAGCTGATGTAGTAGCCTTGAAAACGTTGCAGGAAGAGATTCGTGGCCCAGCGCTTGGTGTAGATGTTCGCCTGAGCGTCGAAGTAGCGCGTTTCACCCCGTTTGTCCTGGTCGTTGTTCACCAGCGGTATGCCTACGCCAATATTCAACGTCAGCGCACGATAGCTGGCACCCACTCCGAAGTTGATCTTGTTGTTGGGCCGGTAGATCAATGCCTTGGTGCCCCTCCGCCCGCCGAGCTGCAACTTATTGTACTTGGTGCTGCCGTACACGCGGCCCGTGATGATGTGTGAATAGTCCTTGACGTAGGCGGTATCGAACGTGTCGGCCTTTCGCTTGGATTGTGCGTGCGCGGTTTGGCATGCCAGCAGCAACGCCGTAAGGGCGGCTAAGCACGGGATGATCGGGATACGCGGCAGGGGCATAAGGCGTAAATATCGCTCAGCCCGGCGCGGGACCATGGATCGAACTTCCGGGGAGCAGCGGTGTACGGCAGCATGACACGACCCTGAACAACCAAACCTTCATGCCATGAAAAAGCCGATCATCATCACACTTGCCCTTGCTGCGGCGTTCACCGGTGCAACGCTGCTGTTCTCCTTCCGCACTGCGGCCACAACACATGCTACGGACCTTCGTAACGGAACGCCTCCAAAGGGCTGCGTCTTCAAGACGGTCTACGAAGGCGAAGGGCTGGACCCGGCCTTCGTGCTGAAGACACCCGCCGAGGTGCTTACCTCGGAGAACCGCGGATACGATTGGTTGACCGCTGCACAGAACAACGATGGCGGATTTGCGGCGGGCAGCCATGCGCACCAGGAGGTGATGGACCCGCATGCCGCACCGAGCGACCCCGCCACCACGGCGATGGTGAGCATGGCGCTGCTGCGTGCCGGTAGCACCGTCACCGAGGGCCGTTTCGCCGCCGTGCTTACGCGCACCACGGAGTTCCTGTTGAAGGCCATCGAAACCTCCCCGAAGGACGCGTTGAACATCACCCCGCTCACCGGCACCCAGATCCAGGTGAAGCTGGGGCAGAACATCGATGTGGCCCTTGCCGCGCAGTACCTCAGCAACCTCATGGGCCGCATGCCCTGCAATGATCCCAAGCACGACCGCTGGCTGAACGCGTTGAACATCTGCACCGCCAAGATCCAGCGGTCGCAGACGGCCAACGGCAGCGTGCAAGGCAACGGCTGGGCCGGTGTGCTACAGTCCAGTTTCGCCGCCAACGCCTTGGAGAGCGCCGATCATGTGGGCGCGGACGTGGACGAGAAAGCGTTGGAACAAGCGCGTGATTTTCAGAAGGGCAACTTCGATGCGAATACCGGCACGGTGGCCACGGACGCCGCCGCCGGGGTGACGCTCTATGCCGTCAGTGGCAGCACGCGTAGCAGCGCCAAGGAGGCCCGCCAGGCGGAAGAGGTGCTGGACCGCGCAAAGAAGGATGGCAAGGTGAAGGCCGATGCGCCGGTCTCTTCCGCTGCGCTGGAGGATGCAGGCCTCAGCCGGGATGAGGCCGAGAAGGTGAACACCGCTTACAATGTTTATCAGGCAGCCAAGGTGCGGGCACAGTCCAGCGAGGTGCTCAATGGCTTTGGGAACAATGGCGGGGAGGAGTTCATGAGCTTCCTGCAGACCGGAGAGTCGCTCATCATCAACAAGGACAAGAGCTGGAGGAACTGGTATGATGCGACGACGGCGCGTTTGGTCGGGATCCAGAACAACGACGGTAGCTGGAACGGGCACCACTGCATCACCAGCCCGGTGTTCTGCACGGCCACCGCGCTACTGATCCTCAGCGTGAACAACGACATTGAAGCGCTGGTCGCTCAAGGGGCCACGGCGGACAAGTGAGCCTCGGCCAAGAACACGGAAGGGCGCCGACCAACTGGTCCGCGCCCTTCCGCTTAGGTCTGTTCGCTTACCGCGTGATCACCAAACGCTCCAGTGTGGTCGATCCCCCTTGCTCATCCTTCACCGTCAACATGTAGGTGCCGATCTCCAATGCGGAAACATCCAGTACATTATCTGGGGAGGAGGTCATTTCGAGGATCAAGCGCCCGTTCATGTCGAGCACCTGCATTTGCTGGCCGGCCACGATGCCGGACACGGTCACCCGTTTGTTCGCCGGATTGGGGAAGATCTGCGGGACGGGACCGGCCGCCTGGTCCTGCACGCCGGTATTGGTGGCCACTAGAAAGGTCCCTTTCATGCCATTGTCGGCGTGAGGAGAGCAGACGTAGTAATAGGTGCCGGCCACGTCCAGAGCGAAGGTGTGCTCTCCGGAAGGGAAGTCGAAGCCTCCGTTGGGGGTATTGTCATTGGCCTCCCATGTGGCCTGGTCAACCTCGGTGCAGGTGTGCGGATCGGCCAGGACCAAGTGGATGCTGTCTCCTGCCACCATGTTGATCACAGGCGGATCGAAGGAGATGCCTATGTTGGTCAATTCGAAGGTGGTCTGTGCAGTAGCGGCCACGGACAAGGCCAAAAGGAAAGTAGTGGTGTAGTTTCTCATCATCGATCGGTGGGTTTGGGATGCGTACAAGATAGTGACGCGCTGCCAAAGTGCATCGGATCACTGGCATCCTTACCTTGGTGGCTGTGGCGGCGGCACATCTTTTGTCGGCTACCACATAAATGGACACCACCATGAAACGGACCGCTATTTTTCTTTGTGCGTGCTTGATCAGCCTGTGGTCCACACTAAGCGCCCAAGACACCACCAGGTCACCCGATGCGACCGCGCCCCATTGGGTCGCCATGAGCGACAGTACCGGGCAGGCGATCGGCCTCCGGGAAGACCAGAAACAGGTATGGTATGAAAAGGGTGCCCGATGGGACAGCAAGTACAGCACGCTGGGAAAGGACCCGGTACACCACCCCACCTACATCAGACTGCACGCCGCACGGGAGTTCGACCTGAAGGGCTTTCTCACCGGTGGCCAATACGAAAAGTGGAAGGAACTGAACAAGCGCTCACCGCGCACCAACAGGCCTTCGGGCCGCTGACCGTGGCGGGGTCTCCACAGGACGGCCACCTTCCCGGACCGATCAGGGCCGATCGTGACCGGCGCCAAGCGAGACCAAGTAGTAGTTGGTCGTGATCAAGAAATTCCGCAAGTAGGGAATGGACGAGATCAACCGCGACTGTTTGCGGGGCTTCAGGCCGAACTTGGCCTCATAGTTCGGGTTCACCAAGTAGAACGTCCGCTTGTCCTTCACGTAGTTCGTCTTTTTCAAGATCCGCTCGAACCGTTCGATCGTGATGCCGGTCTGTTTGATCTCCAACAGGTCGGTCACCTTCGTCTTCGTCTCGCCGAAACCTTTCAGGATGGCGGCATAGATCGGCCTCGGGAGGATGTGGAAGAACGGAAGTTTGGAAAGGACCCGGCTCTCGCAGATCTGCTGGTGCCCCCCGAAGGGATTGTGCCACGGGGGGAAGCCGAGGAAGAAGCGGCCCTTCGGCTTCAGCAGCCCGCGCGCGAATTCCATGAAGCGTTCCTGCCCGTGGATGTGCTCCAGCACGTCCCGCATGATGATGATGTCGAACTGCCCGATGTCCTTCGTGTCATAAATGTTCGACACGATCAGCTCCAAGTTGCCCTGGTTCGGATGCCCTGCAAAATAGGCCTTCGCGTTCGCGACCTTTCCCGGGGCCATGTCCACGCCCACCACGCGTTCGCACCCCAGGTCCATGAAGGGCTTCAGGTTACCGCCCTCGCCACAGCCGATCTCCAGCACCGAGCTCTGGGCATTGATCTCCAGCACCTCGGAGATGAACGGCAGCACGTGGTTGCGCACCGTGGTCTCCTGCTCCCGGAAATACTTCTCCCGGTCGGTGTGGCGCTCTTGCATGTACGGATCGGCCGCTTACAGCAGGTTCACTTTTTGCGCTTCCTTACGGCGCGGCTCCTTCGGCATGGTGCCGAAGATGTAGTCCCAGAAGGGCGTGCTCACCCCGAAGGCACCGTCATCACCCACGAAATGGTGGAGGTTGTGGTGTTTCCAAATGATGCCGAGGAAGTTCTTGGGCTGTTTGTAGATGTGAATGGCGTAGTGCGCCAGCAGGTAAGTGCTGTAGCCGAAGAGGAAACCGCCTCCAAAGGCATATCCGTTCGGTCCGATCAACAGCCGGAAGAGGCTGATGAACAATACCGAGAGCACGATGCTCACCAGCGGGGGCATGGCCAAGCGGGCCTTGTCGCGGGGATGGTCATGGTGTATCCCGTGGATCACGTACTGGAAGCGCTTCCGTTTTTCGGACCGTGCGGGAATGTGGTACAGGTAGCGGTGCATCACATATTCCACTAAGGTGAACAGCACAATGCCTCCGAGGAAGAAGACCAGGACCGTCTGCCAGGAGATGCCCAGCTTGGCCATGGAATACCACAGGGTGACAATGCCCACCGACCAGAACAGGACGAGCGGGATGGCGATGTGCGTTTTGGTGAACGCTTCAAGCACCGGGTTTTTAAAGATCCGTCCGGCACCGGTTTGTGGTTTGTTTACCATGATCGTCATCCGCAAAATTAAGCATCAGGATATGCCCCGTGCCGATGATGCCGATATCCGCGGATCGAAGGTGAAGCTGAGCCCCCCGAAATAGCTGCGCCCCGGTGCCGGGTTGTAGTAGCGTCCGCCGGGGTCGTTCAGCTGGATGAACGAGGTGTACCGCGCATCGAGCACGTTCTCCACCAGCAGGAATGCCCCCAAGCGCATTCCTCTCCATTGCCATATGTGTTCGATCCGGAAATGCATTGATCCGTATCCGGGAACACGGTCGCCGTTCATGCTGTTCGCCACCACGGAGGAATTGGTGCGGTAACCGAGCTCGGCGGAGTTTCGGTCCTTGGTATTCAGCCGGATCCGTGCCCCCCCGGACCAGCGCGGCACGCCCGGGACATCGACCTGGGCGGTGTTGTCCGGTGGATGCAGCCGGTGGCGTTGCCAAGCGCCGCTGAATAGCACAGTAAGCCGGGTTTCTCCCGGCAGTTCGCGCAG
Organism: uncultured Flavobacteriales bacterium; assembly: GCA_963706125.1. GTDB lineage: Bacteria > Bacteroidota > Bacteroidia > Flavobacteriales_F > PHOS-HE28 > PHOS-HE28. The sequence goes on along the minus strand of CAVPLQ010000002.1, from coordinate 51,353 downwards.
GGTTTGGGCGGTCATTTCCACGCCGTTCTGCCGGGCATCACCGGCGTTTGTGAACACCTCTTCGGTCCCGCCGTTCACCCGCTGCGGCAGGATCATGTCCCGCGTATGCCGCAGATAGCCGTTCACCGTAAAAGAGGTCCGTTCGCCCAGAAAGTGTACGCCCGCTTCCGACTCCTGCACGCGCTCGGCGGCCAGATCGGTATTGGGCACGCCCGTTGAGCCGAGCACCTCCCAGATCGTGGGCCGCGACGTGCTTTCCGCATAACGCAGGTGGGCAGTGACATGATGCGAGAGCACACGTTCAACGCCGAGCATCGGATAGAACTGCGAGGCCGGCACGTCCTTGGTCTCCACCGCGCGCAACTTGTCCTGATGGCGGAAGACCGTTGCCTCGGAGCCGATATCCGCAAAGAAGATGGTGTGATCGCTGAGAAGTAAACGAGTGGAAAGGAAGCCGTTGATGTTGCTGGTGCGTGTGTCGGCATCGGTCCGTACATCCGCCGGGACGGCGTTGACGAAGTTCTGCTCGTTCAGTTGGTCGCGTTCCAGGAGCGCCTCCATGCCCAGTTCCCAAGCGAACGAAACGGTATTGCGGTGGAACACCCGTCCCAGGGATAGACGCGTGCCGGCGGACCGCACCTGTTCGTCCTTGTAGCCGCTGAACCCCGGAGAGGTGCCGTACGGGTTGAGCTTGTCGATCGCGTGAACGTGCAGGGAGGAGCGCATCAGCAGCCCTTGCCACACCCGCTGTTCCACGGCGATCCCGGCGAAGACCTGGGATTTCTCCAACCGCGCATCGATCAGTTGCGAAAAAGGACGTGCAGCGCGCGGGTCGTGCAGCGCGGTGAGGCTGTCGAGGCTTCCGGGCAGGCCCCACGCGACTTTTTGCGCAGTGAGGTAGATGGTGGCGCTGCCATTTTTCAGGGGGAACCGTTGGGTGAGGAAGGCCTGGTCCCGCCGCGCATATTCCTGTTCGCGGTAGCCGTCATTGCCCATGCGGAGCAGCCCTGCGCTCAGTGTTGTCCCGTTGGTCTGCTGTACGCGGGTGGTCGCTGAAAGCCTGAAGTATCCATCGCTACCACCGATGGTGGACAACGTGGCGTCGAAGCCCGAGTCCTGCCGCTCCGGGGCCGTAGCGAGGATCAAGCCCGACGGTGCGCTGCCGTATATCGGCCCGCCAATGCTCCGGACCACGTCGACGGAGCCGATCAGTGCGGGATCAAGCAGTTCCAGCGGAGTTGACCCATCGGCCAGGGTAAGGGAGAAAGGCCCCCAGTACACTTTCACCCCGCGTACCCCATATGGTGAGCGAAGCAGGCTTCCCCGGATGCTGAGCCGCGTGCTGCCGCCGTGGCCGCGTTCGTCCATCTGCACACCGGGTACCCACAGCAATGCGCTTCGCATGGAGGAGCCTTCGTAGGCTGAAAGGTCCGTGCTGTCCACGGTGCTGACGGCTGCCAACGCACGCCGCTCATGTGCAGCAGGCCAAGGTGTCACCGCCACGGGCCGGAGTTCCGTTTCCTTCCGCAGCGTACGCAGTTCGATCCGCCCGGTGCGCAGGGCATCATCCCAGGCGATCCGCAGTGCGTGCAGGTCCTTGCCGAAGAACACCACGGTGTCCGGCCGGACATCCGGGCAGAGCCTTCCGAAAGCGTCCACAGTGCCGATGGTGGCCCCGGTGCGATCGCGGACCACCAGCCCGGCGGCGGAGCGGCCATCGTCCCGGGCCACCAACACACAGGATTGGCCGTGTGCGGAAAGCAAGAGGATTGTTCCGATCAGGAAGGACCCAATGCGCGCATGCATATGGGCCGAAAGTACTTTCAGGCTGGCCGCTAAAAGAGCGGCGGAAGATGCTATGGCGGCCCAGTGAGGGCGGATCTGCCGAAACAATTACATTTGCGCCCCATTATCCGGGGAATACTTGGTCCCGGGCGTTTAGCTCAGCTGGTTTAGAGCACTACCTCGACAAGGTAGGGGTCGCTGGTTCGAATCCGGCAACGCCCACTTCCACTTTCGATCTATGAGTGGAAAAGATGATCGGACGACCTGCAGTTGCGGCATAGACCGGAACTTCAAGATCGTGGGAGAAACCCATGGAACGGAATTCCGGGGCCGATCACGAACAATTTCACCTTCCGGATCCTTGTCTGTCACTACACCTGCTACGACCGCGTAGGCAGAACCCCATGAACATGAAGAAGATCACACTTTCATTTGCCTTGCTATTGACCTTGTCCATCGCGGCGAATGCACAGGAGGACAAGGCGCAGCGCGATGCTGCGGCCGCCGCCATGCAGGCGAAGACCGCCGCGGACTCCACCGGTAAGATCTGGACCAAGGGTGGGAACATCCAGTTGAACATGAGTCAAGTGAGCCTCACCAATTGGTCCGCCGGTGGTTTCAGCTCGGTCAGCGGCATCGCCCAGTTCAATGCTTTCGCCAACCGCAAGAAGGGCCGTTTCGCTTGGGACAACTCAGTTGCTTTGGCCTACGGCCTGCTCGCGCAGGACGGACAGGATGCGGTAAAAACGGACGACCGCATCGAGCTGAACACCAAGTACGGCTATGAATTGAAGAAGTCGTGGTACCTCGCTGCCTTGGGTCAGTTCAAGACTCAGTTCACCGAAGGGAAGGACGCTGCCTCCGGAACCCGCATCTCCGACTTCATGGCACCCGGCTACTTGATCCTGGGCCTCGGTGTCGATTACAAGCCGAACGACCACTTTTCGGCGTTCGTCTCACCGGCCACGGCCAAGATCACCTTCGTGAACGACCAGGCCCTGGCTGACGCCGGTGCCTTCGGAGTGGACCCTGCCACTTATGATGAAGTTACGGGGCTCATGACCGCCAGCGGCAAGAACAGTCTGTTCGAATTCGGTGGATACGTGAAACTGATGTACACGCACGACCTGGCGAAGAACATCAACTTCCTCACCCGCGCCGATTTCTTCAGCAACTACCTGAAGGATCCGCAGAACGTCGATGTGAACTGGGAGACGCTTTTCACGTTCAAAGTGAACGACTGGTTCGCTGCCACGTTGAGCACGTTGCTGATCTATGATCACGACACGCAGATCATGAAGCCTTGGGAGGACACGCCTCTGCAATATGTGGGCAAAGGGACCCAGTTCAAGGAGACCATCGGTCTGGGCATCATGTTGAAGCTCTGATCACAAGCATCCTTGTTCAAAAGGGCCGCTTCCTTCGGGATGCGGCCCTTTTTGCATGCTTCGCTACCTGTGCGTGCATTGCGAGAATGGAGTGATCGGCTCAAGGAAACCTCAGCGGCCCCTTCAGCGGCTGGAACAAGCCATACAGCCACGGGTCACCTTCGCGCACACGCACCTCGATGGAGGACAACTGCGCCGCCTTTCCGCCGGGGTTCCAGAGGTAGACCTTAAGCCGTGCGCCATGGCCGTGCTCTGGCAGGTCTGACAACGGAATGGCCGTGAATAGCATGGACCGACCATGCGCGGGGCCATCACCGCTGGTGCGGTAAAAGGTCGAGCGGTCCCCCTCTTTCAGCTCCATCACCAGCTTCAGCTCGCTCCCGGGCGCGGCGTTCATCACGTCCATCCGGGCTTCCAGGATGTCGTTGTCACCCGAAGAGAGTTCGAATACTGAGCGCTCAAAAACGGCACCGAACTCCCGACCGGCAAGGTCCCAGCCCTTGGGGGCCGAGCCATAGGCTCCCAATGTATCGCGGGATGAAGGAAGGTCCGCGTCCACCTCCCATCCATCGCCTTTCAGCGCTTCCGGTGTCACCACGCTGACATGCGAGAGGTCATCCAAGCCCGTTCCGTTCGGCATACCGGAGAACAAGAAGCTCTGGCCCTCCACCATGTCGTGCCGTTCGGCCATGAATGGAAAAGCTTGCTGGATACGGGCCAGGTTTTCGGGATCGGCCCCGGCGGTGGCGCCATAGAACACTTCGGCGGCGGACGCGGTGTTCAACAGGCTGTCCACATATCGGGTCGGTCGCGAGCGCAAGTTGACATAGGGCATGGTGGAGCTGTCCACGCCCCATTGCTTGAAGTAGAAACCGGGGATCTCTTCCGGCAGCTCCACCAGCGCCAGCCGGTCGTCCTGTTCGGACGCTTCCAGAATTCCCCGTACCGCAGCTTCATATTTCGAGCGATAGAAGACCTCGTAATGCTTGCGGACGGAGATGAGCGTGAACACCGAGAGCGCTGCGACGGCGAAGGCGATAGGCACGGTCCACGCCGGTCGCATGTGCCGAAGCCCCGCCAGGACGCCGATCAGCAGGTAGGGGAAAGAGAAGAGCACCACGGAATACTGGAGCACCGGTGCGCGCCAAACGGAGTATGCATAGCCGATCACCAGGGGCAGCAGGCCCCAGATCAAGGTGAGGGCCCATAGCGGACCGATGTTACCGCGATGCCGGATCCGGAGCGCCGCCGAGCCGAGCACCAAGAGCGCCCATGCAGCAGCAAAATAGAGGGAGCAGTGTGCGATCCACCAGAGGTAGTCCGGGATCCACGAGAACGTGGGTGGTGAGAGCCATTCGTCCAGCCCCTTTTGGCCGAGCTGCTTCAGGAAGATCGGGACGTTGGGCAGGTACAGCAGGGCGGCGATCCCGCAGGTGACAAGGTACTCTTTACGTTTCGTGGCGTCGATGAGGAAGAAGTAGGTAAGCAGCATGAACGCCGCCAGCATCAATGCGAAGTGGTGTGTGTAGGCGCTGAGCAGCGTAGCCGCTCCGATGCCGATCAGTGCCCGGCGGGAACCGCTGCCGAGGTAGCGCGTCAATTGGTCCGCCAGCAGGGCCGTGGTAAACAAGCCCGCCGCGTATGGACGCGCGATCTGGCCGTACATCACCGTGTATTGGAGTGTTGCCAACAACGCGGTGACGATGAGCGCCACGTTCCCGCCGCACCAGGCGAACGTGAAGCGGTAGAGGAAGAACAACGCGAGCAATGACATCACGATGAAGGGGAGCTTCACCGCCGCTTCACCCGTGCCGAAAAGCTTGGTCCATGCCCACTCGAACACCTGCACGCCGGGGGGATGCGTGTCCAATGCGATCACGCCCTTGCTCACCGTTTCGGCCAAGGAAGGGTAGATGCGGAGCAACGCGCTGATCTCGTCGTGAGTGTAGGGGATGTGCGGCAGATTCCATAGGCGCAGCATGGCGGCCAGTAACAGCAGCGCCAGTAAGGCCCAGCGGTGTACCGGGTCGCCTGGTACGCAGAAGGCGGCCGCTTCTTCGAGCCGCCTGCGCCAATGCGGTTGTTCAGTTGCCACGATTCAGGTCGCGTTTGAGGTCCTTTTCCTTCAAGCTCTCCCGTTTGTCGTAGGTTTTCTTGCCCTTAGCCAGCGCGATCTCCACCTTCACCATGCCGTTCTTGGCGAAGTAGGAGCGGATCGGTACGATGGTGACCCCTTGGTCCTTCAGCTTGCGCTGCAGCTTGTTCAACTCCTTTCGGTGCAGCAGCAGCTTGCGGTCGCGGATCGGTTCATGGGCGAAGTTCTTTGCTTTCTCGAACGGTTGGATCCGCATGTTCCGCAGGTAGAGGTCATCGCCGATGAAGGTGCAGAAGGCCTCGGTGATGCTGGCGTCACCAAGGCGCAGGCTCTTCACTTCACTACCCACCAGCATGATGCCGCACTCGTGCGTTTCGAGAAAGAAATACTCGAACGCCGCGCGGCGGTTCTTGATCTCGGGCATCACTGGGGCGGCCATGGCGCGAAGATGGGGCGGATCCCCGGATTACCCCGAGATCACCTTGCAGTGCCGAAGACGCGGTCGTGGATGCCGGGGACGAACCAGTGCGGTGGACCTATGAAGGCTCGATCGAAGGCCCGCTTCGCGGACTATCTTCCTTTTTTTCCGCCGAAGTACCCCTTCTCCTTGCCCATCCGGAAGAAGCCGATGAAGAGCACGATATAGCTCAGGTAGAACAACGACTGGAGCGATGCCAGCGCTTTACCGACCGCCGTCACCGGATACAGGTCGCCGTAGCCGATGGTGCTGGTGGTCATGAAGCTGTAGTAGACCGGATCGAACCAGTGGCTGAACGGGACATTGAGATGATCACCGGCCGAATAGATCGCCGCAAAGGCGAAGACGACCTCCAAATAGTTGAGGAAGATCAAGATCTTGGAACGGCGGAAGGAGCGCGGTGTCGGAAAGGTGTCAGAGGCGAAGATCAACGTGGGGATATAGGTCACTGTTTCCAGCATGAACCAGACCACCAAGGTCACTGTCCATGGTTGATGGGTCCAGCCGAAATAGATCGCCGCCAAGGGAAAAAAGGTCTTTGCCAGTACGAATACCTCGATGGCGAAGTCCTGCACCAACGGGCCCTGTCGCCAGAACAAATGCCGGATGTAGGTGCCTGGGAACAGGAATTGAACAGCGGCCAGAAGCAACCTTAAGGCCTTTTCCAATCCGGCGTCCTCCTGATACGCGTTGTTCCAAATGGCCGCCAGATTGTCCCGACGTTTGCGCAGGGTGGGCTGAAGCTCCGTAGTCCTCGGCAGGCCTTTTCCGAAGATCAATTGGGACAGGGCTTTGCGGACCATGATCGTGTTTTAGTCGCGGAAAAGTACTGTGCCCCCGTTTTCGTGACGATGATGTGGCCCAAGTCCGATCCCCGTGATCATGCGTAGTTGCGAACTACGACTATGTGCGCTCCACTTCATCCACCCACACGATGCCCTGCTCCTCGATCCGCACCTTGCGCTCTTTATACAGCGCCCCCAACGCTTTCTTGAAGGCCTTCTTGCTGATGCCGAACACCCGGTAGATCTCCTCCGGCGAACTCTTGTCCGTCAATGGCAGGAAGCCCTCGTGCTGGCGCAGGCGTCTGGCCACCAGTGCGGTGTTGGCATCGTTGTAGTGTTCATAGCCAATGGGTTGCAGCGTGATGTCCAGCTTGTTGTCGGCACGCACGGTTTTCACGAAGCCGCTGATGCGATCGCCCATGGAGATCGGCTTGAAAACGTCGTTGGCGTGTATCAGGCCTTGGTGCTTGTCATTCACGATCACCGACCAGCCCATCTCGCTGCGGCCAAAGACTAAGAGCTCCACCTCATCACCTTCCGCCACGGACAGTTCCGAATTGTCAAGGTGCTTATCGATGCGCGTGCTGCCGTAGAGCCGGTCGGTCTGCTCGTCCAGTGCCATATAGGTGACGTACCATCGGCCTTCCTCCAATTTCTTTTGTTGTTCTTTGAACGGCACCAACAAATGCTTCTCCATGCCCCAGTCCATGAAGGCGCCAAGGCGGTCCACTGCAAATGTGCGCAGGCTGGCGAAACCATTCAGTTGGATCTTCGGATCAAGCGTGGTGGCCACTTGGCGGTCCTCGGAATCGCGGTAGACGAACACGCTGAGCACAGTTCCTTGGTCATGCTCGGCAGGGACGTACTTGTTGGGCAGCAGCACCTCGTTCCCCTCGTCATCACCAAGGAAGACACCCACGCTGGTGTTGCGCAGGATGATAAGATCTTGAAGTTGGCCGGTGTGGATCACGAGGGGCGAAAGCTAAGACCCGCTGCTTACAGTGTCCTTACGGGTCCTATTCCAAGCTTGCCGCAAATGCTTCAAAAGAACGAGCGTGATCTCTCCTGCGCTAAAAGTGGAATTCTTTATTCAACAACAAATTTCCTTGAAACACTTCCACCACCTGTGTAGATGTTTAAAAAATAAATACCAGAACCCAATGTTGAAATATCAATGGTTATCGTACTGTCTGCATCAGTAATTGATCTGATCAACTGACCATTGACATTCGTGATCTCTATTTTCGATATGTTGGATCGCGAGCCATTTTCTACAACCAGAACCACGCAGGAAGGGTTCGGATATATTTTTATATCGTTCTCTATATCGGATCCGTTGATCGATGAAAATGAGCTGATATCTCTAACGCATCTAACGAAATTGAACACATAACGAGCATCACCTTGGGGCCCGAAATAATCCGGAAAATTAGAGGGGTCTCCAGTTTTAGGGTCATTTCTTTGAGCACCTGCACCGTGAACGTCCAGTATTTGAAAATTCCCGGAATTTGGGGGTAATTCCATTCGTCCTAGTGCCTTCCCAAAACAAAAATATACAGCATCAGAATACGGTTGTGGACCATCCTGAAGTGGCGAACTGCTCCAATAGTACCCATATTGCCCTGGGTTACCATTCGGGTCATTGATCGATGTACAAAGGAATAATGGGTCTATTGCTGGAGATGCTGTTGTATTCGGACTTCTTGTGTAATCGACAATACTCTGTAATTCTTTTGCATTTGGCAGGCGCCAATCACTATGATCTGCAAGATTGAAACCTTCAGCATATGACAAGGCATTTTCCCAATCATAAGTGGTGCCGTTATCGGCTTGTTGCCACATCAGTCCAGTTGCGTTATCTGAAATAGTTCCATCTGCATTATCAATAAGATCATTCACTCCATAGGATGTATTTCCCCTTACCATTCTAAAATAGAATTTATTAGGAGTGCCACTCATTGGAGAATATTTGGGGTAACCTTTGAGCCTTCCATCCACAAAGTTATATCCAAAAATTGCTGTATCCCCCAGCATGATCAGATCGACGTAATGTGTTATTGACCAGACCTGAGCATCGATCTCTCTTTCCCCAAGTGAGACATCTCCAATAGGCTGATCAAAATAGGTAGTGTCAATGAATTTATACATTGCTTGATCGCCAAAGCATCTTCCGGTAAATATGGATAGTGAATACAATTCTTTAATTGTGGGTATTCGCCAATCCGTATGTCCGCCAAGGGTCATAGTGTCTGCCTTGGCAACTGCATCTGTGTACGATATCTTAGCCCCCATGTTTTGTTGCCAGATCAATGCTGTCACATTATCGGTTACTGTACCATCTCCATTGTTCGTATAAGAAGGTTGGTTGCCATTGTATGTCGCATCTTGACCATAGAACGCATCACCTGCGTTGGGAGATGAAATAATCGAGGAATTATTGTAATGGTCAGAAACATTCGTGTCAACTATTGGATAGGTTATCTGAGCATGAATACATACAGAAACGAAAAGGTGCGTTGCCAAAAGAAAGCTTGGTTTTAAATTCATTTTGTTCATTCTGTTGGATTCTTATTTTGGTTTGAGTTATTCGTTCCGGTTTAATTCCTGCCATTGGTGTGAAGCTCGCTGTTCCAGGTCCAGTACATGCCCTTCGTGGGATCGAGATCGCCGCCCATGGCCCCGGAAACGGAGGTGGGGCTGTCGATGCCCAACTGGAATTGCACCGCGTCGTAGGTCATGTACTTGGGAGCGGCGAGATCTACTTCCATTGTTGTTGGATCGGTAGCGTCCAAGAAGTGAAAGCTGTCTTTCTCGGACCAGACCACTTGGCCATCAGCGGTCAAAGCGAAGGCGCTCAAGTAGCACTTGAACGTTTTGATCTGGTGCGACGCAGGTGCGCTCCCGTCCGCTGCCAGAACGAATTCTTTCCCTCGGAAAACGGGGGAGAAGCGCAGATGAACACGGTCCGCAGTGTCCTGTGCCATCAGGTTCAAAGAAGCGGATGCTCCGAGGAGTATGACCAAGCCCTGTATCATGGTCTTCCTCCGTCCGGCGGTGGCCCGCGGAACAACTGGGCCAGTTCGCTGCTCAGTGTGATAAAGTCCGCTTTTTGCTCCGGTCGGCAGATGGCCTCGATCGCTTCAAAGTGCCGAAAATGGATCATCTCGATCTGCGTCTGGACCGCACCGATGGCGGCGGCGATGGAGTCCGCGCCGTGGCGGTCCGGTTGCTGCAACAGGTTGTAGAGTGCTTCCCGTCGGCGATTCTGCTCGGCCATTTTCCCTTCGACCCATCCTTGGTGTTCTCCGATGGCCAGCTCGTAGGCACTGATCTGCTTGGGATCGAAATGGAGCCGCTCGATGATGATCTTTTTCTGACCCTCCGGCCGGTGCGGTGGCCCGCCATGGCTGACGACGAACGCGACGAGGGCGACGTTCAATAGGATCAATGCCACTACGGCGATGGTCAATGCACGGACCTTTGTCATCGGTAGAATTGTTCGGAGGGTGAGAGGGACAGGTCCCCGGCGAGCTGTTGGATATCGTTCCCCGCATGGCTACCGGCACCTTGGCTTCGTTGGTAGGCTACCGTGTTGGCGGTAAGCAGCACGAGCAGGGAAAAGGCGAGGCTGACGGCCCATCCCGTGGGCAAGCGTTCCGCACGCGAGGCGGCGATCCGGGCTTCGATCCGCGTAAGCAGGAAGGGCGGTGGCGCCACTTTTTGAATGCGGCCCAGCAACTCCAGTTCGTTCAGGTCTTTCATGTCCTTGGTTTGTTGGACGCCGTTCCGGTCGTCGTTCCTTCGTTTTGGTTCATTTTCTTTTTCAATCCGGTCTTGGCGCGCGAGAGTAGGGATTCCACGGCCTTCACGTTGAGCTGCATGATCTCCGCGATCTCCTGTTGTTCCAAGCCATCCATCGCTTTCAGGATCAAGGCGGTGCGTTGCCGTTCAGGAAGTTCGTCCATCAACGCGAACAGGGCATGCACCGCCTCCTTGTCCTCCAATTGCACGCCGGGGTGATCATGATCGGGCAGCTCTGCGATCGGGTCTCGATCATCACCACCGAAGATCCGGAGGTGGAAACCGGAACGCTTCAGCCTTTTTCGCGCCTTCAACCGGTCCAGGCATTGGTTCACGGTGATCCGGTAGATCCAGGTCTTCACGCTGGACCGGCCGGAAAAGCCCTCCAGTTTCTGATGCACTTTCACGAAGACATCCTGCGTCACTTCCTCCGCTTCCTCCCGCTGTTGCAGGTGGTTCAGCGCGAGGTTGAAGACCATGTCGCCATGGTCGGCATAGAGTTGCGCTATGGATGGAAGGGGTTCCAAGGGACTGCGGGAATTGCCGAATGTGGCAATGCACACCACAAGGGTATCAAAACGGATCTGATCGGCGATGGGACCTACTTTACGAAGTGGGTCCCCAAGAGCAGGATGATGGCCAAGATCTCATTTCTGTTCCCGGTCGTGGAAGGCGGGAAGCACAATGAAACTCGCTGTGGACCAATAGCTTCGTGCACCGCGAAGGATTTTGGGTAAATGATCGTCCAACTACCGTTTCACAGCTGTATCCACCTTCCCTGAACAAACACCATGCATCGGATCTTCGTCATTAGTGTCATAAGCCTCTTTGGCGCAACTGTGGCCACCGCACAAACGGTGGGTCTCACCAACTACAACCCCGCGAACCTTGACGGGTATTTGCTTTTTGCGCCGCTCACCAGCACGACCACCTATTTGGTCGATAAGTGCGGTCGAGCCGTGCACACGTGGCCGAGCACCTACATGCCGGGTCAGGCGGTGTATCTTTTGGATGATGGCGCGCTGCTGCGGACCGGTGCTCCTCCCAACACGACCTTCACCGCAGGTGGGCGCGGCGGGGTGATCCAGCGGATCGCGTGGGATGGCACGGTGGAATGGAGCTACACCATCAGTGATGCCACGCAATGCTCACACCACGACATACAACCAATGCCGAACGGAAATGTGCTGGTCATCGTTTGGGAGGCGCATACCACCGCCGATGCCGTCTCCGAAGGCAGGGACCCTGCACTCCTTTCCACTTCACTGTGGAGCGAGAAGATCGTGGAACTACAGCCGGTCGGGACCAACGGGGCGAACATTGTTTGGGAGTGGCATTTGTGGGACCATCTGGTGCAGGACTTCGATGTTGCCAAGCCCAACTACGGCGTGGTGGCCGAACACCCGGAGCTGGTCGATCTTAACTACATTACGGGGAATGTGATCGCCGATTGGATCCATGCGAATGCAATAGACTACAATGCCGACCTTGACCAAGTGATCCTGAGTTCGCACAATTTGAACGAAGTATGGGTGATCGACCATGGTACCACCACCGCTGAAGCGGCAACCCATCTTGGTGGAGTTCATGGGGATGGTGGGGACCTTCTCTATCGCTGGGGCAATCCACAGGCGTATGGTCGGGGTTCGGCCGTTGATCGGGTTTATTTCGGCCAGCACAATGCGCAATGGATCCGTGCGGGCATGCCACGTGCCGGGGAGGTCCTGGTGTTCAACAATGGGTTAGGTCGGCCAGCTGGGCCGTATTCCAGCATCGACATCTTCGCGCCTGCCCCGGATGCGAACGGTGATTACACCATCGGTGCTACGGATGCTTATGCGCCTTCAGCGTTGAACTTTTCGTGGACCGCCACACCGCCTACGTCCTTTTATGGAATGAACATATCGGGCGTGGAGGCTTTGCCGAATGGCGGCTTCATAGCGTGCAATGGTCCCAGCGGAACGTTCGTGGAGATCGATGCCGACGGGAACGAGGTTTGGCGCTACATCAGCCCGGTGAACAACAATGGGCCGATGACACAGGGTGATGCGCCAACGGGCAACGCCGTGTTCCGTTGCACGTGGTTGGCAGTGGATGATCCAAGGCTTGTGGGCCATGATCTGAGCCCGGGTGCGCCCATTGAACTTGAACCGATCACCAACGCTTGCATTGCCTTGGCCGTGGAAGCAGTGCCCAACAACGACGGCCTGATGCTCGTTGCTCCTGTTCCGGCCAATGATCAACTCCAAGTCACCGGGATATCGCCCGGGGCGACAGTGGACCTATTGGATCTGCGCGGGCGGAAAGTGCGCACATGGGCTGCGGACAACATGCGCTCCGTATTTCCGGTCGCGTCCGTACCGGATGGAGTTTATATGCTCCGATCAACCACTTCCACGGAGGAAGTGAAGCGTCGGGTTGTGATCATGCATTGACCGGCACCCTCGCGCGAGCTCCGTCGGCCTTGTCCGAATTTGTCACAGGATGCTACAAAAGCACGCGCGTGCATGTCGCACTGGAAAATCTGTCCCGCGGAATGCATCGGATCAAATCGGCCCCAAGTACGGTACTACTTCACGAAGTGGAACACCAACAGCAGGATGATGGCCATGATCCCCATGAGCGAGGCGATGAAGAACCAATCGGCCACGCGCTCCATCCGCTCCTGCCTGAGCTGGTGCAGAGTGCGGATCGAGCCATAGGATAAGAAGCAGGAGATGGTGAGCAGCAATGCGATCACCGAGGTGAACTCATCGATGATGCTCCCTTCGACCTGGTTTGAAACGTGCAGCGAGGTGATCACAAAGAGGCAAAATCCCAGCAGATTCGCGGAGGTGCCGAGGATGTGTTGCGAGGTGTTCTTGGCCATTTTCCGGTGGCGAAATTAGCGTGGTGGCACCTTGGAGGACGATGCGCGGAACAGCTTCCCGTTAAAACTACGCAACAGGTCAAGGGACGCTTCGCCGCAGAACGCAACGGACACCGCAGGTGATCGACGGGACCGGCGGCGGCGGGTCGCCGTTGCTCCCGGCACCGGTATAGAAAAGTAGCGCTCACCGGTACGGCTCAGGAATACCATATTCAATTCAAGTAGTGCGAAGCGCGAAGGTCCTGAACCGATAATTTAGTCTCATTGCATCGGGGCGATCCATCGGAAGTCCCGTCAATGATCATCCTATACTGGACCTCTTCCTCCTCATGTCCACCTTGCGTTTGATCCAGTCGGGATGATCGCTCGCATCTTCCGCTTCGTAGATCCGCACGCTTTGGGAACCATCGGTCTTCAGCAGTGCTTCCGGCCGGCATTTGAGGATGATGGCCGCTGTTTGCACGCCGGAATACCCGGCACCTGCAACACCGTGCGATTGGATGCTTGCACCGCAGAGGTAGAGATCGGCGATCGCTGAAGTTGGCCGGAACGCGAAGGGACCGATCTGCTTGAGCACCTTCTCCGTGCCGTACACCGAACCGTTCGTGGAGTTGATGTAGAATTCGTTCGTCAATGGTGTTCCCAGCTCTTTGTGTACCACATGTTCACCGATGCCCGGCACCACTCTTTCCAAGGTCTTCATCATCTTCCGCATCAGCAGCTCCTTGAAGGCCTGGTAGGCCGGGGAGCGTTCCGGGCCTTCATCCGCGAAGTCCTTCAAGGCTTTGTGATCCACGTAGGTGATGGCCTCGATGCAATGGTGCCTGCCATCGAAACTGGAGGGGTCCTTGAGCGTGGTGCAACTGATGAACATGCCGGGGAACTCCGCCCCGATCTCAAGGTCCGGTCCCATCAGTTTGGCATAGAGCTCGTCGGCATCCAGATCCTCCGGGGCGATCCAGATGTTGCCGGAATCCAGGCCCGCCTTGCGCAGGTCCATGTCCACCGTGAGGAAGAGCATCAGCGAGGTGCAGGAGTAGGTGGTCCGGTCCAGCTTCTTCACCAGTCCAGGGCTCAGGTGCTCCTCACCCACCAGGCGGCGATAGGTGGTGTCCGGATCCGCATTGCTGATCACCCGCTTGGCGCGAAGCTGCTCACCGCTCTCCAGCTCAACGCCGGCGGCACGCTTCTTTCCTGTTCCTTCCACCAGGATGCGGCGCACACGTTGCGAGGTGCGCACGTCGCCGCCATGGCGTTTGATCGCGTTGGTCATGGCTTTCACGAGGCCGCCACCGCCGCCCATCGGATAGTAGGCACCTTCGAAGTAGTGCGCCATCACCGCGCAGTGCAAGGGGAAACTCGCCTTGCCCGGAGGTAGGCCGTGGTCGCCGCACTGGATGTTCAGGATGTTCTTCAGCAAGGGGTCCTTGATGTACCAACCGATCACGCGCCTCAGGCTGAACAAGGCATATTTGCCCATGTACCGGGTGCGCCAAGGGATGGTGACATTGTCCCAGAAGCCGCTCATCTTGGGGATCAGCATCAGCTGCTCGGACACGGTGCGCACCATGTTCAGGTATTCCCGCAGGTTCTTGCGCTCCTTGGGGAAAAGGGCCGACAGGTGCTCGATCAGTTCCTCGTGCCCTGCAGGCAGGTGGAAGCGCTGCTCGCCTATCCAGCAATGTTCATAGCCCGCCGGGTTCATGCGGAAGAACACAAGGTCGTTCGCGATCCCAAGGCCTTCGTACAACTGGCTGGTGGACTCCCCTTCGCCCAGAAGCCCGACGTAATGCACACCCGGTGTGAAACGATGCCCGTTCAGGTAGAAGCTGTGGCACCAGCCGCCGGGCACATCGTGTTGCTCCAGCACCACCACGCGCTGGCCTGCACGGGACAGGCAAATTGCCGCGGCCAGGCCGCCCGCGCCGGAACCGATGATGATGGTATCGACCTCTGCGTTGTCGTGCATGTGCTGTTCAGCTCTTTCCCGGCCATGGTCCATAGCGAAGTAACAATGGTCGCAGCGCTGGGTTTGCGTACCCGGCAAAGATGCTCCCTATTCTGTGGGCGGCTCCAGTGAAGCGCAGGCAGAAATGTCAGCGCCCCCATGATGGATCATACCCGCAACATCCCCCGAAAACCTCTCACGCCATAGTACGACTGCGCCCCGTTGTGGTACGTGAACACTTGGTCGTAGCGCCGATCGCAGAAGAGTGCGCCGCCTAGCTTGCGTACTGCAGGCGGCGTCAGCACCCAGCTGGATGTTTTCAAGTCGAATTCACCGAGTTTTTGAAGCTCCCGGTATTGTTCTTCCGTCAGGATCTCGATGCCCATCTCTGCGGCCATGTCCACCGCGCTGTTGGCCGGCCGGTGTTCCTTCCGGCTCTCCAAGCCTTGGCGGTCATAGCAAACACTTCTCCGTCCCTTCGGGGTTTCTGCGGAGCAATTGATGAAGATGAACGCACCGCTCTTCTTGTCGTGGCCCACCACGTCCGGCTCGCCACCGGTCTCTTCCATGGCATCCAGCGCGCGCAGCTTTTCCCGATGGGCCTTCAACCGGGCAGCCACATCGGCCCACTTCAAACGCTTGTGGCGGTGCATGTTCTTTTCGAAGCGGGCTTGCAATGCGCTTTGCAATGCATCCCGCTGATCCGCTGAAAGTTGTTTGTCCATTCGATCCGTTGAAGTGCTCTTCAGGAGGAATGGCAAGTTTACCACCCGCCACCGCCGCCGCCACCACCACCGCCGCCGGAGAACCCACCACCGCCGGAACCCCCGCTGCTGCTGGAAGGGGGCGTGCTCGAGGACCGGACACTGCTGGAAAGCGAGGAGTTCATATGCTGGGAGAACATGCCGTAATTCATAATGGAACCGCTGTACCAGCCGGGGTGGTAGCTCTTGTCGATCAGAGCCTTGCTGATCATGTCCTGGAACCGGTCGCCCCAGATCTTCTCCACCTTGAACGCGATGGCGTAGGGGAGGTATTTCTCAAAGACCTCGGGCGTCATCGTGGGAGGATTGAAGTGCTGGATCTGCTTTTCCTCCGCCGCGCCCAAGTACATCTTGAACCCCAGCAGCCTCGACCGCAAGGCCTGCTTTTCAAGGCTGGGCTTCTTGATGAGAATAATGTAGATCAGGAACAGTATGAAATTCACCGCCATGAAAGCGATCATGTACACTGCGTCGTATCCGTCCCAACGTTCGCTGTGAAGGAAAAAGATGGCCACTACACAAGCGATAACGGTTAGGGTCGGGATCAGCCAGAACTTCACGTTGTTGCCCTTGTGGAGGAACGCGGTCCATTGGGAGGTGAGCGAGGCCTTGAACGCGGCGGCCATGCTCTGCATGCGCGGGTCGTACGTGCCGTCGAAAACAAAGCCTTCCGGCCCTGAGTTGAACAACCGGCCAAAGAGCTCCTGCTCCTCCTTGGGCAGGCCCGTGGCTCCCTTCAACCTCACGATGGTATAGATCTCCTTGTTGATCAGGCCCAGCAGCTGTTCCTCCTTTCGCTCATCGATCCGGATCAGTCCCTTCACGGCCAGGTCGATCATCGCAGGGGTGATCAGGTAGTTCTGGAACTTCCCTTCCATCACCATGCCTACCGAGGCCGGTGACATGGCATCAGGTGGCTCGAAGAGCGGGATCACGGTCGGCAGGTCCGGGTCCCGGCCGAACCGGATCCACGTTACGATGTAGTAGAGCAGGAGCAGCAGTGTGATGATCCCACCAATGATCGGCACGGCATGTTGTTCGAAAAAAGTCGGTGGCGGCGGTTCGGCCACCACGCCTTTCTGGAAGCCCACGGCCACGGTCAGGCCTTCGTAGTTCAGCAGGCTGCGCCCTTGAAAGTTGACGGTGTGCCCATTGAGCATCGTATCGGTACAAGCACTTTCTGTGGAGCCATATTCCCCCGTGTAGCAGGCTGTCTGTTTCACCTGGGCCGTTGTGGGCAGATGGATGCTGGCCGAAATGCTGTCGATCCGGAAGTTCCAGCCATTGCCGTTCACATTCCAGTAGATCTCATCGTATTCGGGGAAGAAACCGACCTGGCCCTTCGTGGTATAGGTGATCCGGTAGCGGTAGTCCCCGCGTTCCAGCAAGGTGTTCTTGTCGCCCACGTAAATGACGAACTTCCCGGCTTCCTTGTCGGTGTGGTAAGGTGCCGGTGTACCGTTCACTTGGACATCGCTGACGTCATACCGCACATGGATCTCCTTGCCGTTGTGGTCCTGGAACGAAAGGGGCAACTGCCGGACGATACCGCGTTTTAAGTCGATGCCCTCCACATGCGCATTGATGTCCTCCGTCACCGTCAACCGGCCATCGGGTGCGACTGTCAGGTCCGTGTGGAAGGAGTTGATCTTCTCGGTCTGTCCGAAGACGGACAGCACACCAAGTACCGATGCCAGCAGCAGCCAGCGCCGCATCACGAGAACTTTACGGATGGTGCCTGTTTCTCGGCTTGATCATCCAACTCGAAGAACGCGGACTTGGCGAAGCCGAATGAATTGGCGACCACGTTGCTCGGGAACGTCTCGATCAGCGTGTTCTGCTCGCGCACATTGCCGTTGTAGTAGCGCCGCGACTTTTCGATATCGCCTTCCACTTCGGCCAATTTGTTCTGCAGGTCCAGGAAATTCACGTTCGCCTTCAGGTCGGGATAGCGCTCCGCCACCGCCATAAGGTTCACCAGCGAACCTTTCAGCGCGTTCTCCGCCGCCTGCTGGCCTTCCACCGTGGTGGCCTGCTGCGCCGCGGCCCGGGCGCGGGTCACGTTCTCGAAGGTCTCCTTCTCATGGGTGGCATAGCCCTTCACCGTTTCCACCAGGTTGGGGATCAGGTCATAGCGCTTCTTCAACTGCACATCGATGCCGCTCCACGCCTCGGCCACCAAGTTCTTCAGCTTTACCAACTTGTTGTAGATCCCGATGGCATAGAATGCCACGAGCAGGATCAGGACGACGATCACGGCTACAACTATCATGGGGTGGTTTTTTGGATGGAAGGGAGGTCGAATATAGCGCCATCCGAATTCGCCCCGCGGTCAATTCAAGGTTCGGTAGGAAGACGTAGGGGAGGTCCTATTTTCCCGTCATCAATACTTCGCCACCACCATATACGCTAGCATGACATACGCGTCATTGCCGCTGTTGGCAGCAACCGGATGTGAGGCCTAGCGCATGACCACCATCTCCGCTGCCGGATCAATGTAGATGGTCTGGCGAACACTTAAGCACCTGATGAACTCCTCCCGTCAGCACTGCCGGGAGAGGATGTTACGCGAATCCCTTGAACACCATGGTAACGAATGTGCAGAGCGGGCGATCGGAAGTGCGCCGGAAAGCTGCGTGCTGATCAAAGGAATGCTCAATGATCCACCTTGCTCAAGGTATGTCCTTGGGTACTGAAAAAGGAGGTGTCGACGGTGTTGATGAAATTGATCAGGTGGATCGTTACGTCCGCTTTTCCCTTTTTGCTTTTCAGGAACAATTCCAGCGGAAGGTCTTCCACCCCGAATTGGTCGAAAAGCTCGATCTCCTTTTTGGACTTCCCGGTACCCACGCTTTGATAGCTCAGCACGCGGGTCATGGAGAGCGGGATGTCCTCGGCTACCCACAATATGGCGCTGTAGTCCTCACTTTCGGCCAATACTTCCTGGCAGGTATGGCCCTCGATCATTTTCTCGATTCCGGTATAGTTCTGTTGCGTATCAGGCCCACTGCCATAGGGGCGGAGTGACTGTGGTAGCCCCGGCCAATGCTCCTCGTCCATCGGTAGAATGAACCCGCCCTTTTTTCCGTTCAGTTCATAGAGACTTGTGATCGTGGTGTCCAGCGGGCTGAACACCATGCGCATATCGGGGTCATTGCGCCTTCCATAGATCAGGATCGCTGTTTTGTCATCCCCAAAATAATAGCTGATCGTGTCACTGCGTTCGTTGCCATTGGGATAGTTCTGAATTCCGACCAGATCGAAGCTTCCAGTAAAGGACTGGGCGGTCAACGAGGAGGTCGATAGAACAAATGCGATCGAAAAGGAAAGAACGGTTGTCGGGAAGATCCTGCTTTTTCCGGATAACATTTTAGGAGGCATGTACGTTCGGTCGCTATGGCTCATATCTAGTGATGCACGCTGGGAGTTCATGATAGAAGATCTAGCATGCTCCGGCTATTGAACGAACAAGAATTTGATTTCGTGTTTTTTATAATACTCTAGTCTTACAATATAGATCCCTCCGGGCAATTCGATTGAATACATACTTTGAGATGGGAATGCCCGCATTTTCTTACCATGGATATCATAGATGCTAATGCCATTTACCTGCTCCGTGCTCTCAATGGAAAAATGCCCGGAGGAAGGGTTGGGGTAAATAACAGAACCGTCCCCGATATGGTACTCTGAAGATCCCAAGTACATCGTGCACTCGGCTTCAGTTTCCACGATAACGGTGGACGATGTATCGAATTGCCAGTTCGGGCCGTGATCGTACGTGGCATCATCTACATAGATGCACGTCAAATTCGGGTCATCCTGCGCAACAAGTGTACCTATGGCACTTGTATTGCTGTTTCGCAGGTCGATCCACTCCAGAGGAGGATTGTTCGAACATAAAAGTGCGGACATGGTATTGGACTGGCTCATGTCCAAGTATTCCATTTGATTGTTGTTACAGCTGACTCCTTGCAGGCACGTGCTGACGAGATCGAGCTGAGCGATCTGATTGCCATCACAATGCAGACTTTCCAACAGTATCATGTTGCCGGTCCCAAGCTCGGTCAAGAGGTTATTCGCGCAATGCAGAATGCTCATACTTGTGGTGGTTCCGAAGTCGATGGAGACCAATTGATTATCATAAGCTTCCAGCGTAAGGAGATCAACGTTCTGACCCAGATCGAGGCTGGATAATTCGTTGCCACTGCAATGGAGTATTGTGAGCAGAGGATTTTGGGTGACATCAAGGCTCGCAAGGCCGGTGTTTTCGCAATACAGCCAGAGGAGGTCAGGGTTGGAGCTTATATCCAGACCAGTAAGAGGATTGTTCGAACAGTCCAAAACTCGAAATACCGGATTCTGTGAGACATCGATCTCGCTGATCGAATTGTCAGCGCATCTTAAGGTCTGTAGAAGGTTGTTCTCAACCACGTCGACTGTGGTCAATAGGTTCAACCTGCAATCAAGGACGGTCAGTTCAGAATTCTGTGAAACATCAAGGGCGGTCAATAAATTCTGCTTGCAGCTCAAATTTGACAATGAGCCGAATGCTTGGATACCTGTCAAGTTGGTGATGCTTCGGTCATCGACATTCAGTCCCTCAACTGTGGCGATATTCACGGTAAGGACTTCACCATCGAGCAGATCATCCAGGCTCAGATCGATCAACGCTTGTTCGAAATTCGGGTCTGGAATGAGGGTGATCTGTGCAAACGTGATCTGCGAGAGGAATAGTGCTACGGGAAGCAGCCCTCTTTTTAGCAATATGGGAAGTATCAAATTCATCGGCCTAAGTTGTTGAAATATACATCTATTCTACTTCCGCATGGGCTCCGCTTCGGGTCCCTGCGGCCTTCAGCGTTTTGACCCGTCCTGAAAAAGGGTTACAGGTTTTGGTTGATGTCCGAAGATAGGTGTACGGTTTTGGGTAAACCCATTTCAGGACGGGTTATTCCGACCAAGGATGGTACAGGCCTCTTCTTTTCACTCTGTCCCCTTTATCCGTCTCACCAGCTTTTGGGTTTCCGAGCAGTCTTCATTGTTCGCCTTTCCGATCTCGATGGCCTTCTCCGCTTGCGCAAGCGCCTCTTGCTTTTTGTCTGCTTTGTACAGCAACCAAGCGTAAGTGTCGTTGTTGGCGTAGTTTTTCTTCAGCTCAATGGAACGAATGGAGCACTTGGTCGCGGCTTCGACCTTTTCGATCTCAGCTGGCTTAGCGTGCTCGTATATGCCCCAGGCAAAATTGTTCAACTCGCCTTCGTCATTCCACATTTTGGAGATGTACAGATCGAGGGTTTGCGTGTAATTGGCGGCGTCATCCATGCGATCATAGAAAGCAAGCATGGAAGCAAGGACCAAGCTCCTGCTCCTGATCGAACCCGTGAGCCTTCCATCCATTTCCTTGAACAGGTGCTCCGCACCGGTATCATAGGCCTTCAGGATGTCGACCACCTCAACCTTGTTCCCCTCAGGGCGCAGGATGTGGACGAACTTGCCATAGTCCGACGCCTCGATGCTGTCCACAAAGGTCACGCCTTCCTTCATCAGTTGCTCCACCAATCCTTCCAGATTCTCCACCCGGTAGTTGGTCATGAAGTCCTTCGCCTAAGGTTCAAAGTATTCCGTGTTTTCGGCGAACGTGCTCCATTGCGTCACCCCTTTTTTGGTGGGGTGGGCTTCTTCCCTCCATTCAAAGCTGGCCCCGTACTGGCCGGCATCAATGCCCAGATGCGTGTTATACCGTTCGTTCATCTGCTTTGGGTCTTTGCACTTGAAAAAGACACCTCCGATGCCGGTCACTTTTTTCATCGTTGCCTTGTCGTTGGTTTGTTCAGATGCGGCTGTTTTGGATGCGAAGCCCAGTCCGAAAGTAGCGGCACATGCCAGCGCCATCAAGAGCGGGTTTTTCATCGTTGTCAAGATCGAGTTGCTGTGTCTTGTTGTCTTCCGGGGCTACCACCTCAGTGGACTTTGGATGGGGAGAAGTGATGTTGACTTCCAGCGCGCTCAGATCTTCTCCAGGATCAAGGTCTTCATCCGGATCACTTCTGCCTTTGTGAATCCGTGCGCACGGATGTTCCCCTCGCCGGTGGTGTTGATGATGATGGTGGAATAGCCAACTAGGGGGCAGTCTATGTCAACGGAGGAGATACGCGTGAAGGGGATGGTCTTCTCATTACCACTGAAAAGACTGGGTACTTTCAGCGTGACGCCTTGTTGGTCAATGATGATCTTGGAGGGGAAGATCCGGTTCCCTTCCGCAAAGCGAGCTGCGATGAATGTTTCCATGGAGATGCAAGTTATGTGCGCTTCCCGATCAAGGCCGCTGGAAACTTTCCGTTCCCAAGCGATCAGTCCTTTCGTACCTTGGATGTCGCCTTGGCAACACGTTCAATCCCACAGCAAAGATGAAAGCCCTGATCTGGATCACCGCATTGCTCTTCTTCACGACGGATGCCTTCGCGCAAACGCCTGGTGGAGCTCCTTCCAGCGCGGTGCTGCAGAGCTGCTTCATGGGCACGCCTGCGGCGACTTGGACCAAGTTGAAGCTCACCAGTGATCAATCGGAACGCATAAGCCGGGTGTTGGAGGCCTGCAAAACGGAATGCGACCTGCCCAACGTGAAGAAGGAGGAAGACCCGATCTCCCACTCGGGTGGCGACATGATCATGAAAGAGCTGAAGAACATCTTGACGATGGACCAGTATGCGGCTTGGTTGGCCTATTGCGAAGGCTCCACCGGCGGCGGGGCGGCCCCGAAGTGAAAGGCGACGATGCAGCAGTGTGAAGCTGCCCGGAAGCATTTTCGCCTTGATCGACCGAACAGCATGAGCCCACAAGTCCTACCTCCCTGTTCCTATCAGGAGCTCACTTCAGAGTAGAGCCGGAAAGACATGCGGGAGCAGGGGGAGGTATTACAACGCCTCTTTCCATCGAGTTTTTATCCACTCCTTCTGTTCTTCGCGGGAAAGCAAGGTCCAGGCAACAATTCGGCTGATCTTATTCCCGGTCCCCATGGCGATGGTCTTGACCTGGCTGGCTTCGCTTTCGTCCAATAGCCGATGGATCCCTTTAAGATTGGAATGCTTTGATACCAATGTGGAAAACCAGAAGCAGTTTTTACCGAACGCCTTGCTCTCCCGGATCATGTGTTGAATGAATCCGTATTCCCCGCCGTCGGTTATCAGCTCATTGCTGATCCCGGAAAAATTGAGTTCGGGTGTTTTTACGCTCTTGCCCGATAGGTTCTTTATTTTCCTTCGTGTTCCTATTCGAGCCTCATCAAGCGAAGCATGGAAAGGAGGATTACACATCGTGACGTCGATCTTGTCCTCTTTGCTCAGTATGCCGTGGAAAATGGCTTTCGGGTCCTTCTGTAGCCGGCATTCAACCTTACCCCTGAGTGATGGATCGGACCGGATGATCAGCTCTGCCGATGCGATCGACCTTGGGTCAATATCAGATCCGATGAACCGCCAGCCATATTCAGTGACACCGATGATGGGGTAAATGCAACTCGCCCCTATGCCCACATCAAGGCAAGTGATCCTGCCGCCAAGGGGGATCGTGCCCCCATTGCTTCCACCTAAGAGGTCAGCAATGTGGTGAATATGATCGGCTCGTCCAGGTACGGCTGGACAGAGGTTCTCATCAGGGAAATCCCAGTTAGGTATGCCGTAGTGATGGTGGAGCAGTGCCTTATTCAGGGTCTTGACCGCTCGAGGAATTGCAAAGTCGATCGACGCTGCTCCGAATTCGTTGACCCGTATTTGGTCTTTCAACGCAGGAACAGAAGCTGACAATGCGTTCAGGTCATACCGCTCTCGGTTCCTGTTCCGAGCATGTAGTCTTCCCTTTTCCGGAGGCGCTTTTTTTGAGGGCATGATCAAGTGTGATCTCCTAACGTTTTGGGCCAAGCCTCAAGTCGCCCCGGCCTGTTCTTTCTTGAGCTCACATCGCCCCTCGCTCCGGCAAGTCTTCCCGGCCAACCAAACTTTGGGTACCAGCATGTTCAGCCGGGGCGACTTGTGGGTGATGTATGATGCTATCATCGATGCTTATCCGTGAAGTCTTCGGACTTCACACAGAGGAGGGTCGAACACATCGAAAGTACTCAACGAATGGTCTTCGTGCCAAAGCTTACACCTCTGTAGGTAGTTCCGTGAAGCAGTCTGAAGACTGCCGGGAGCTTCTCCACAACTAGCGCGAGTCTCCACGCTCGTGCCTCCTTTTCTCAACGAGCTGATAGCCTTCGCTCATGATGCTATGGTAAGCGCCTAGGTGATGAAAGCACGAGCGCAGACGCTCGCGCTAGAGTGTGGACATGGTGTGTTCCTTGTGGTCGGCGAAGTAACAGTGGTTTCTCGCAAGCGGTCAGCACTATTCGAATGCTCCCTAAAGGTCTCTCGAAGAAGACGCTGATGATCCAGAAACCTCAGGATCACGAAGCGGAGACCCCGATGAAGAGCTATGGAAAATGTACCTTGCTTGCCATTGTGAAGAAGAAGGCAATAAAGCGGGTCCTTAGAATAGCCCTGTTGCTTGGCACCGTGGCCTCCCTGTTCCTTGTGCCATGGGTACTGGTGCGGGCCTGGATACGGCCGCTTCCGGATACGGTGCAGGCACAAGTGGACCAAGCCTTGGACTATGGCTATGCCGGGGTGATCGTGTATGTGGACGAGGCCGGCCAGGCACCCGCTTTTTACACCGCCGGCTGGCACGACCGCGAGGGCCGGATACCCGCCAAGCCGGATGCCTTGTTCAAGATCGGCAGCATCAGTAAGCTGTACACGGCCGTTGCCATTACCAAACTGGTGCACAGGGGTCACTTGGGCTTGGACCAAACGGTGGCCGATCTCTTTCCGGAACTGGCGGGGCGGATCGAGAACGCGGAGCGGATCACCGTGCGCATGCTGGTGCAGCACCGGAGCGGCATACCGAACTACACGGACACGCCCGACTATTGGGCAAGTCCGAAAGAGAGCAATGCCGAAAAACTCGCTCTGGTACTGGACCGGCCCGCGACCTTCGACCCGGGCGAAGGCTACGCGTACAGCAACACGAACTACCTGTTGCTCGCCATGCTGATCGAAAAGACGCAGGGCCAGTCCGTATTCAAGTTCATCCAGGAGGAGATCCTGACCCCGCTTGGCCTGCAGCACACCTTCGGTTCCGTTAGCGATGTGGACCCGGCCGATGTGATGAGCGGCTATCATCAAGGCCATCCCTACGACCTGAAGGCGGACGACCAAGGCATGCTGGCCACGGCGCGGGACGTGGGCACCTTCCTGCGGGCCTTGAACGATGGCTCCGTGTTCGATGAGGGGGAACGGGAGATCTATTCCACCCTGTACAAGTATGAGCATGATGGTTGGGTGCCGGGCTACCAGAGCTTTGCCAAGTACCACGAAGAGCTGGATGCGGTCACCGTAGCGTTCTACAGCACCACGGACCCCGATCTGTACCTGTGGAATTTGTCCCAGATCCTGAACGGTCGGATCCTGAAGTTACTGGAACGGCAACAGGGCTGAGCACCGCAGGTCCGGAGCGGCCGATCCGGCCTGGAACGGGCCCGGACGCTGGCTCGCGCATTTGCGCTCGGGCCTTTCTCAGAAGCCATCCGGGCCGAACCTCTATTCCCACGCTCGGTTGCATACCACGGCGCTCGGCTTCTCCAGTATTACCAACGATCTGCCGAGTGCCCGGCTAACCATCCGCCTCTGGCGGTTTCAACACACCATTCGAACTGCGACTTTTCAAATGAGGCGAGCAAAGCCCTCGTGCTCAGGTCTACTTCACCACCAGCACCGGCACCTTCACCCTATGCCTTACCGCATCCACGGTAGCGCCAAACAGCAGGTCCTTCAGTCCCCGGTGGCCGTGCGAGCCCATCACCAGGAGGTCGGCTTGGCTGTTGTTCACCAAGGTGGAAATGGCTTCCACCGGGCTGCCTTGGCCCACCACCGCTTGCACGGTGTAGCCGGCTTCGCGGAGCTTATCGGCATAGTGCTCCAGGTTGATCGCATCGTCCACGGCCTCGCGGTCGCTGGTGAGGGCACCTAAGTAGCGCGCGGCGGCGCTCTCAGTCACGTGGATGAGGATGTACTGCGCTTCCTTGCCGCCTTGGGCGAGGGCGGCGTTCACCACGCGTTCGTCCAGCGGCTTGAATTCCACCGTGACGGCAACGTACTTGGGCGCAGGCTTTTCCGCTACGTTCAGCTCGGGGATGGTGCCGTCGATATGTCGCTTGGCGGGTCTCAGTTTCACAAAGAACGGCTTCACGGTGATGTAAAGCAGCAGGAGCGCGGACATCACGATGACCGGGATCACGAGAAATTCCACCCAGATCACATGTGAGCCACCTTCTTTCAGCCAGCCTTGCACCTCCTGTACCACTAACTGGGCGTTCAGTACCACGATGATGAGCGCCGTGGCCCAGGCCAGCAGTTGCACCCAGGGCTTGATGGCGAAGGTGCCCATGCGCTTCTTATCGGCCGTGAAGTGGATCAGCGGGATAACGGCGAAGCCTAACTGCAGGCTGAGGACCACCTGGCTGAAGACGAGCAGTTCGCCCAAGGAATCCGGCCCGAAATAAATGATGCTGACCACGGCCGGGATGATGGCGAGCAGGCGGGTGATCAGCCGCCGCAGCCACGGGCGGATGCGCAGGTCGAGGTAGCCTTCCATCACGATCTGGCCCGCCAGCGTGCCGGTGATGGTGCTGCTCTGACCCGCGCCGATGAGGGCGATGGCGAAGAGGGCCGGGGCCATGGTGCCGAAGAGCTCGCCAAGCAACTCGTGCGCCTGGTCGATCTCCGCCACGTCGAAATGCCCGGCGGTGTGGAAGGCGGCGGCGGCGAGGATGAGGATGGCGGCGTTGACGAAGAAGGCGAGGTTGAGCGCGATGGTGGTATCGAAGAAGTTGAAGCGGATGGCTTCGCGCATGCCCTTGTCGGTGCGCTCGAAGCGGCGCGTCTGCACCAGCGAGCTGTGGAGGTAGAGGTTGTGCGGCATCACGGTGGCGCCGATAATGCCAATGGCGATGTAGAGCGCTTTGTCGGACAGTGCAGAGGGCACGAGACCTTGGAGCACATCGCCCACAACGGGTTCCACGATGAACATTTCGGCGAGGAAGGCCAGGCCGATCAACGTGACGATGGAGATGATGAAGACCTCCATGATACGCATGCCTTTGTTCAGCAACAGTAAGATCAGCAGCGTGTCGAGGCCGGAGATGAACACGCCCCAGAGCACGGGCAGGCCGAAGAGGAGGTTGAGGCCGATGGCCATGCCGATCACTTCGGCGAGGTCGCAGGCGGCGATGGCGATCTCGGCCAGGAAGTAGAGCGGGATGTTGACGATGGGCGGATAGGTGTGCCTGCTGGCCTGCGCGAGGTCCAGCCCGCGGACGATGCCGAGGCGGGCGCTGAGGCTTTGCAGCAGCAGCGCCATGAGGTTGCTCATCAGCAGCACCCAGATCAGCTGGTAGCCGAAAGCGGAACCGCCGGCGATGTCGGTGGCCCAGTTGCCGGGGTCCATGTAGCCCACGCTCACCAAGTAGGCGGGCCCGAGGAAGGCGAGGATGCGGCGCCAGCCTTTCGCGGTGGGGATGGCCACGCTGGAATGCGCGTCGCCGAGGGAACGGCGGTCGCGCATCATGGCTTCCGGCTTTTTCCCTTGGGCAGCAGTTCCACCAGCAGGTGGGCGGCCACTTGCGCGGAGAGCGTGAGGTGCAGCGCCTTTCCGCTTTGCAGTTCCACGCTCTCGTCAAAGGCATGGCGGGCCTTCACCTCAAAGGTCATCCCGATGCTGACGCCTTTGCCATCCAGCAGGTGCAGCAGGGCGTCACTGCCATCCTTCACGGCGGCGATGCGCACCTGCATGCCAGCGGTACATTCCGTCAGCGGCCGGGTGTCGCGCTCGGTCATGCGTCCGTTGCGGTCCGGGATGGGGTCGCCGTGTGGATCGAAGGCCGGGTCGCCGAGGTATTCCGCGAGGCTATCGGTGAGCTTCCCACTGCTGACGTGCTCCAACTGCTCCGCCACCTCATGCACCTCGTTCCACTTGAAGCCGAGGCGTTCTACCAGGAAGGTCTCCCACAAGCGGTGCTTGCGGACGAGCTTCAGCGCGGCGACCTTGCCCTTGGCGGTGAGCTTCACACCGTAGTACGGTTCATGCTTCAAGAGGCCCTTCTCGGCGAGCTTCTTCAGCATCACGGTGACACTGCTGGCCTTGATGTTCAAGCGCCCCGCAAGGTCCTTGGTGCCGGCAGTGGCGCCGTCCTGCAACAGCGCGTGAACGGCCTTGATATGGTCTTCCTCGCTGCGGGTGAGCATGGGGACAAATGTAGGATGAAATAAAATGATTAGACAAGACTAAACTGGTGATTAGTGGATGGTGATCGGTGATCGGGGTTCCGTAGGTCACCAGCGTTAGCCGCCATTTTCCAGTCAGTAGCGTACTGCTCCGCGCACAGCGCGGAAATCCTGTCAATAATAATCCTGTCCCTCGCCTCTTGTCGGCAGCGGTCAGAGCTAATCACCGATCACCAGCAACCAATCACCCTTCACCGATCACTACAGCGATACCTCTTCCGGCCGTGCCGCTCCCAGCCCGGTGTACAGCTTGATGCCTGCCAGTGCCAGCAGCAGCACGAACACGTAGTTCCAGTTGGCGGTGAGGTCGAAGAGGCTGCCCGCGATGAAAGGCCCGGTGGCCGCGAGTGAATAGCCGACGGCCTGTGCCATTCCGGAGAGCTTTGTGGCGGTCTCCGTGTTGCTGGATCGCACCACGATCAGGTACAGCGACAGCCCGAAGGAACCGCCGAGCGCAAAGCCGATCATGGCCACCCAGAGCTGCACCGGCCCGATGCTTGGTAAGACCAACCCGATCAGGGCGACCACCTCCATGGCGATCAGAACGAGGATGATGGAACGCTGGTCCGGGCGTTTCCCGGCCCACAACGGTGTAAGCAACGAGCCGAGCACGCCGGTGGCCTGGGAGAGCGAGAGCATCCATCCGGCAAAGACGGCGTCCTCACCACGACCTTGGATCATGTCCGGCAGCCACGCCAGGATCACGTAAAAGGCCAAGGACTGTAGCCCCATGAAGAGCGCCACGTTCCATGCGAGCCGGGAAGCGAGCAGCTGCTTCATCGCCTGCTTATAGCTGCCCGGCGGCCTTACATGCGGCAAGCGTGAAAGTTGCGGAAGCCACAGCAGGAGCGCCACAAGGGCCAACGCCGCCCATATGGCCAACGCGCCGCGCCAGCCCCATGCGAGGCCTTCCGCCAGCGGCACGGTAAGCCCGGCGGCAACGGCGGCCCCCACGCCCATGGCGCTGGAGTACATGCTCGTCATCAGCCCGAATTTCTTGGAGAAGCTCTGCTTGACAAGCCCGGGCAGCAGCACGTTGCCGAAGGCGATGGCCACCCCGAGCATCAGCGTACCGCTATAGAGCATGAACACGGAGGGAATGGACCGGACCAGAATGCCGATGGTGAGCAGGCCCATGGCGGCGGCCAACATGCCGGGAATGCCGTAGCGCCGCGTGGCCAAGGGTGTCACCAAAGAGATCCCTGCAAAGGCCAGCAAGGGCAAGGTGGTCAGCAGACCCAGCATGGTGTTGGAAAGCCCCGTGCTGTCGCGGATCATGCCCACCAACGGACCCACTGCCGCCAGCGCGGGGCGCAGGTTGAGGGCGATCAGCAGGATGCCGGCGATCAGCAGACCGTCCTTGGGGCGCACGGATGGCGTGGATGAAGTTTGCTGGGACATGGACAGGGCCGCGGAGCCAAATGCTGCACGCAGGGTCGGGGGCGGCGGCGAAGGTAGGCGGGTGATGTTGCTCCATCCGGGTCTTTCGGCACGCCTGCGGCGTGGTTGGCTTAGAGAGGAACCACGGATACACACGGATGTGGGCGGTATTTATCCGTGTGTATCCGTGTCCATCCGTGGTTCAAAACAACAAGATCCGCACGCCCGCAGGGCGTTGAAACGTTACCGAAGGGAGCTATGCGACCTTGCATGTCGCGCCCAACGGGCGCACACGATGTTGCTCCATCGGGGTCTCACGCAGTGGACCCTGATGCACGAAGCCCGCAGCTACTTTTGCGGCCGATGTACAAGGTCCTCCGTCCGCTTCTCTTCAGTCTTTCCCCCGAGCGGGCGCACCACCTCACCTTTTCGCTGTTGGAAGTTGCGAAGCGCGTACCCGGCGCACTTGCGTTGGTGGGCGGCGCACGTCCCCCGAAGCAGGCGGTTGTTGAAGTGATGGGTTTGAAATTCCCCGGCCCTGTAGGCTTGGCGGCAGGCATGGACAAGGACGCCAAGCACGTGGATGCGTTGTCACGGATCGGCTTCGGTTCCGTGGAGATCGGTACGTTGACGCCCGTGGCACAACCGGGCAACGAGCGGCCGCGGCTCTTCCGACTGAAGGCCGATCGTGCGCTGATCAACCGCATGGGCTTCAACAACGGCGGCGTGCAGGCGGCGGTGGAACGCTTGAAGAAGCGCACGCCCGGCATCATCGTGGGCGGCAACATCGGCAAGAACAAGGTGACGCCGAACGAGCAGGCCATTGATGATTATGTGAAATGCTTTGAGGCGCTACACGACGTGGTGGACTACTTCGTGGTGAACGTGAGCAGCCCGAACACGCCCGGCCTTGCGCGCACTGCAGGAGAAAGGTCCGCTGCTGGCCATCCTGAATGAATTGAAGCAAGCGTGATGCCGCGAAGCCGGTGCATCGCCCCATCCTATTGAAGATCGCGCCGGACCTCACGGATGAACAGTTGGACGACATCGTTTCCGTGGTGAAGGAAAGCGGCATCGCGGGTGTGATCGCCACGAATACCACCATCTCGCGCGAGGGATTGCAAATGCCGAAGAGCGAAGTGGAAGCCATGGGCGCGGGCGGTGTGAGCGGTAGCCCCGTGCGGGAGCGCAGCACGGAGGTGGTGAAGTATTTGCGGCAGCGCTTGCCGAAGCCGGTCGTCATCATCGGTGTGGGCGGCATCGACAGCGCGGAGGCCGCCATCGAGAAGCTCGACGCCGGTGCGGACCTGGTGCAGGTGTACACCGGCTTGATCTATGAAGGACCGGGGCTTTTGAAGCGGATCAATGTGGCCTTCGCTGCGCGAAGGCGTTGATGTTTGAACCACGGATGAGGGGGACGGGTGGGGTGCTGAGCCTTCGCTTCGCGAAGGGGTTGAAGTTTGAACCACGGATGGACACGGATGAACACGGATGGGTTGCTATGCCTTCGCTTTGCGAAGGGGGGGGTGAACTACGGATGAACACGGATCGGAGTGCCTTGCATTGGCTTACCGAATACGCGATATTCTAAACTGTAAGTTGATGGACACGGAAAGAGGTGCTGAATGGGTGATGGAAAGCTTCTCTTCGCAGAGGACACTGAAGCGATCATCGGCGCAGCGATGGAGGTCTCGAAATTGCTGGGACATGGGCTGCTTGAGAAACCTTACGAGAATGCGCTGGCAGTGGAATTCCGCCTCCGTGGCATACAGTTCGGGCAGCAGCCGCAGTTCGACGTCATATATAAGGAAGAGCGCGTTGGCCTCTATGTTCCCGACCTCATTGTGCGGAACAGGATCATCGCGGAAACAAAGGTCATAGACAGCATCGGCGACCATGAGATGGGCCAAATGCTGAACTATCTGACCTTGACAGGATTCAGGGTTGGGCTGATCCTGAATTTCAAGTTCGCCCAATTGAAATGGAAAAGGGTCGTGCGATGATCTCATCCGTGTTTATCCATGGATCTTCACCGGCGGTCATCACGCCCCTCTGCATTTATCCGTGTCGATCCGTGTTCATCCGTGGTTCCAAAGCGAGGGTCCGGTGACCGCTTGCGGTCCACCGGCTACACCCCGGCAAAACAGACCGTGGTTCTTTTTCCGACCTTGCAGCCATGATCCGAGCGTGAAATGAGCGAAGTGAAGCTGGTCGAGTGCCCGCGCGATGCCATGCAAGGCATCCATCAATTCATCCCCACGGATGTGAAGGTGAACTACCTCAACGGGCTGCTGCGCGTGGGCTACGACACCATCGATATCGGCAGCTTCGTCAGCCCCAAGGCGATCCCGCAATTGGCGGACACGGCGGAGGTGCTTCAACGCATCGACCTCAGCACCACGAAGAGCAAGCTGCTGGTGATAGTGGCGAACGAGCGCGGCGCGGAGGACGCGGTGAAGCAGGAAAGCGTCAGCTATCTCGGCTATCCGTTCAGCATCAGCGAGACCTTCCAGCAGCGCAACACGAACACGAGCATCGAAGGCAGTTGGGCGCGCACGGCGCACATCGCGGAGCTGGCGCGGAAAGCGGGGAAGGAGCTGGTGGTCTACATCAGCATGGCCTTCGGTAACCCGTACGGTGATCCGTGGAACGCGGAGATCGCGCATCAGTGGACGGACCGCTTGGTGAAGGAGCTCGGCGTGCGCATCATCGCGCTGAGCGACACCGTGGGCGTGGCCAAGCCGGAGGACATCACGAGCATGTTCAGTGCCTTGGTACCGGCGATGCCGGAAGTGGAGTTCGGTGCACACCTCCATGCCCGCCTGGACAATTGGAAGCCGAAGACCGATGCCGCATGGAAAGCAGGATGCCGCCGCTTCGACGGTGCGTTGAAAGGGTATGGCGGCTGCCCGATGGCGGAGGATGACCTGGTGGGCAACTTGGCCATGGAGCAGTTCGTGCGGGACCTGGAAGAACGCGGGGTGCGCACGGGGCTGGACCTGGGGCAACTGGAGCGCAGCGTGGCGGAAGCGGCTTCCGTCTTCCCATAGCGTGCTCTGTCCTCAGGGTCCGCTTCGCGAGACCGCTGAGGGAACCCTGAGTCCCATCAAGGTCTCGCAAGCGGACCCTGATGCCGCAATGACGAGAACGCCGTCATTTGGAAAACGGATATATCGTCAATATATTTGGCGCACCAATCCTTCTGCGCCATGAGCCCACATCCCCATTTCGGAAGCAACCTGAAGCTGCTGCGCGCCCGCCGCGGCCGCTCGCAGGAAGAGGTCGCTGTCGGCCTCGACGTGAAACGCTCCAGCTGGAGCGGCTACGAGAATGGCAGCGCCGAGCCGCCCTTGGACCTGTTGGTGCGCATCAGCGGCTACTTCAGGGTAAGCTTGGACAAGCTGCTGAAGGACGACCTCACGCTGTTGAGCGAAAGCCAGCTCGGCATCCTGGAGCGCGGCGGCGACGTGGACCTCAGCGGGCGCCGGTTGCGCGTGCTGGCCACCACCGTGGACGCCAAAGACCGGGAGAACATCGAGCTGGTGCATGAAAAGGCCAAGGCCGGCTATGCGCTGGGCTATGCCGATCCCGAATACATCAGCGTGCTGCCGGCCTTCCAGATGCCCTTCCTCAGCCGCGACCGCAAGTACCGCACGTTCCAGATCAGCGGCGACAGCATGCCGCCCGTGAGCGAAGGCTCGTGGGTCACGGGCGAGTACGTGCAGAACTGGCAGACCATCCGCGACGGCCAGCCCTACATCATCATCACCAAGGAGGACGGCATCGTGTTCAAGGTGGTATACAACCAGCTGAAGACCACCGGCGGTCTGTTGCTCTGCAGCACCAATCCGGTCTACCAACCATACGAGGTGCCCATCTCGGAAGTCTTCGAAGTGTGGAAGTTCGTCCACTTCATCAGCCATGAGCTGCCCGAGCCGAACCTGAGCCGGGACGAACTCGCCAGCAGCGTGATGGACCTGCGCAAGGAAGTGGGCCAACTGCGGATGACGATGGAGAAGCAGGGGAGGCTGGCGTTGTAGTGTTGGTGATTGGTGGCTGGTGATTGGTGATCAGACGACTACTACTGCCCACTGCCACTACCGCAGGGCTATCGGGTCTTATGCGCCCGTTGGGCGCGGGATACAAGGTCACATGGGCCTCATTCGGCAGCGCTTGAACGCCCTGCGGGCGAGCGAACCTTGATCTTTTGAACCACGGATGGACACGGATAGACACGGATAGTCACGGATGAGGGCGGTATTTATCCGTGTGAATCCGTGTGAATCCGTGGTTCCCCTCGTTGGACCGACCGCGCCGTTAGGCGTGGCTCGAAGACCCGATAGCCCTGGCCACTACCGCCTGCCAACTGCCATCTGCGGATACCTTTGGCGAAAGTCATCACCTCCGCACATGAGATCCCTGATCCATTCCCTGCACCCCGTTCGAAGTTGGGCGCTTCCCGCCGTGATCCTCTTTGCCACCGGCTGCATCACCATCGAGGAGCACTACACCTTCAAGAAGAACGGCTCCGGCACCATGGAATACGTGATGGACATGAGCGCGATGCAGGGCATGATGGACGCCTTGGACACCGGAGGGGAGAAAGCCAAGAAGGAGAAGACCGACGGCCCGATCACAGGAACGGAGGAGCGTATCAAACAGCTCAAGGAACTGGAAGGGGTCAAGCGGGTGAAGCTGAAGGAAGAGGAGGACGGCTATGTGCAGCGGATCTCCTTCGCCTTCAAGGACCTGGACGCATTGAACAGGGCGCTGAACGTGCTGATGGCCGACAGCAGTGGCGTACAACAGGCCTTCTTCCGCTGGGAGGGGAACACGTTGGTGCGAACGAACAACCAGTACGCCGAGAAGATGGGTAGTGACATGACCGGTGGGACGGACTCCACCGACCTCACCAGCATGTTGGAAAGCATGAAATACAGGTACAGTTTCAAGTTCCCGGATGCGATCCGCGACATCACCTTGGCCGATGGGGTGACACGGGAAGATCCGAAGCCCAAGCAGGTCAACCTCTCCACCGACTGGTCCGTGATCATGAAGGACCCCAAAGCGCTCGATCTGCGCATCACCTTGGACAAGTAGGGGCAGGGCATGGAAGAGCATTTGCTGGAGCGCGCCATCCGCTTGGCGGCGAAGGTCCACAAGGGCCAGAAGGACCGGGCGCAAAAACCGTACATCCTGCACGTGATGCGGGTGATGATGCGCGGTACCGACATGGAGGAACAACTGTTGGGCGCACTGCACGATCTGCTGGAGCGCTCCGACCTCACCACCGCCGACCTGGAACTGAAGGGCTTTCCGCCCCGCGTGCTCACGGCCTTGGAGCATATTTCCAGGCGGAAAGAAGAGGACTACATCGGTTACATCGAGCGGGTGGCGAAGAACGGATTGGCCACCCGCGTGAAGCTCCACGACCTATCCGACAAGATGGACATCCGCCACCTGAACGCGCTGGACCAGTCCGACCTAAAGCGCTACAACCGCCAACTGGCCGCCTACCACAAGCTGCGTAAACTGGCCGAAGAGGCACGTTCCGAGGACGGCCAAGGGAACGGGCGGAAGACGCCGTCAACCTGAGACCTTGGTCCTTGCGGCTATATTCGCGGACTTGAAAAACCACTGAACATGCGCCATTTCCTTCTCGCCTTCCTGGCACTTCCCCTCGTAATGGCCTGCGGTAGCCCCGGTGCCGGACCGAACAAGACGAACACGGCCGACACCTTGGCCGCGGATTCCTTCAAGTGGGAGGCCGACCAGTTCGGGGATGTGCGCGTGCTTCGGTACAAGATCCCGGGGTGGGAGCAACTTTCCCTCCAGCAGAAGAAGCTGGCCTACTACCTCACCATGGCGGGCCTCAGCTGTCGCGACATCATCTGGGACCAGAACTATCGCCACAACCTCGCCGTGCGGCACGCACTGGAGAAGGTCATCAAGGACTACAAGGGCGAGCGCTCCGGAACGGAATGGGATGCCTTCATGATCTATGCTAAGGAGATCTTCTTCGCCAACGGTATCCATCATCACTACGGCATGGACAAGTTCATGCCGGAATTCCCGCGAGCCTATATGGATTCCCTATTGGCATCCAGCGGTGCGAGCCTGCCGAAAGAGATCGTGGACATCCTCTTCGACCCTGCCATCGATGCCAAGAAGGTGAGCCTTGACAAGGACAAGGATTTGGTGCTGGCCTCGGCCGTGAACTTCTATGGCGAGGATGTGAACGCAAAAGAGGTGGAAGCCTTTTATGCCGCCATGGAAGTGAAGGGTGATACCACACCGTTGAGCTATGGCTTGAACAGCAAGCTGGTACGCGGCAAGGACGGCAAGCTCATGGAGCAGACCTGGAAGATCGGTGGCATGTACGGCGCGGCCTTGCAGGAAAGCGTGAAGTGGTTGGAGCAAGCAGTGGACGTGGCCGAGAACGACCAGCAGCGGGAGGCCATCAAGCTATTGATCGAATACTACCGCACCGGCGACCTGAAGACCTGGGATGATTTCAATGTGGCATGGGTGAAGGACACCACCGGCACGGTGGACTTCATCCAGGGTTTCGTGGAGGTCTACAACGATCCGTTGGGCAAGCGCGGTTCCTACGAGTCCATCGTGGAGGTGAACGACCCCATCGCCACCAAGAGCATGTCCGTGATCCAGGAGAATGCACAATGGTTCGAGGACCATTCCCCCTTGCTTCCGGAACACAAGAAAAAGAAGGTGGTGGGCATCACCTACCGTTTCATCAACTCCGTGGGCGAATCCGGCGATGCTGCGCCCAGCACACCCATCGGGGTGAACCTGCCCAACGCCGACTGGATCCGCAAGGACCATGGCAGCAAGAGCATCAGCTTGGGCAACATCATCGATGCCTACGACAAGAGTTCGGGCCAGAGCAGCCTGAAGGAGTTCTGTTACGACCAGGCGGAGATCGATCGGGCGGTGAAGTATGGTTCGGTCGCAGGAAGTCTACATACCGCACTGCACGAAGTGGTGGGCCACGCCAGTGGCCAGATCGAGCCCGGTATCGCGGGTCCGGATGCCACATTAAAGAGCTATGCGAGCACCTTGGAGGAAGGCCGTGCCGATCTGGTGGCGTTGTATTTCATGCTGGACCCCAAGATGGTGGATCTGGGCGTAATGCCTTCCCTGGATGCAGGCAAGTCCGAATACGACGGTTACATCCGCAACGGCCTGATGGTGCAATTGCGCCGATTGAAAATGGGCAACCAAGTGGAAGAGGCGCACATGCGCAACCGCCAATGGGTAAGTGCCTGGGCGTATGAAAAAGGCCTGCCGGACAGCGTGATCGTGAAAGAGGTGCGCGACGGGAAGACCTTCTTCCATATCCGCGATCACGAAAAGCTGCGCACCATCTTCGGTGACCTGCTGCGCGAAGTGCAACGCATCAAGAGCCAAGGCGACTACAAAGCCGGGCACGACCTGGTGGAGAACTACGGCGTGAAAGTGGACGCGGCCCTGCACGCCGAGGTGCTGAAGCGCGCGGAGAACATCAAGACCGCACCGTATTCCGGCTTCATCCAGCCGCGCTTGGTGCCCGTGGAGGACGCGAGCGGCAAGATCACCGACGTGAAGGTGGAATACCCGGACAATTTCATCGATCAAATGCTGGAATACGGCGAGAAGCACAGCTTCCTGCCCGTAACGAATTGATCGAAGGGGCCTTGTCGCGGTCATGATCACGACTATATTTGCGGCCCCTTGGGAAAATTGGACTCCTTACCGGAGTGGCGGAATTGGTAGACGCGCACGTTTCAGGGGCGTGTAACCGTAAGGTTGTAAGGGTTCGAGTCCCTTCTTCGGTACAGACAGAGCGGCGCGAGCCGCTCTGTTGGTTTTAGGCCCCCGGACGCGTCGCAGCAAAAGTGCCGATCAGCCCTTTTAGCCTCCCTGCCCGCGGAAGTCATCGTTCCTTCCGATCGCGGCTATCTTTGATCGGAACGCGATGTCCATAAAACGATTCAATAGCCGACGCTCTTATCGAGGGATGACCTTATGGGCTGGCACTTGTTTGTTCTTGGTCGTACTGGGCCTATTAGCCATGAACATGACCGGCTCCACGGTCCTGTTGTTTCTTGTCGGGGCGATGGTGGTTCTTGGGCTGATCGTATTTACCATGCAGGCCAACAAGGACATCATCGAGTATGAGTTGGGCGGGGACACCTTGCTGCTCAGGCGCGGCGCGGAGGAAGAACGGTTGCCTTTGGAAAATGTGATCGATGCCAATCTGATCGATCCGGTGAGCGCCAAGGACTACGTCCAACAGCACGGAAGCACCGACGTTGAATCGGGACATGGCCGGACGGGCGATCTGCACCGAACTTCCACGCGCTATTGCGGGGTGCCCATTGCCACGGGGCGCTTGGTCACCATCGTGGCCGGGCTTTCCAGCCTGAGCACGCACAGTTTCAGGCAGAGCTTGGTCCTGCTGCGGATCCGGGACGGGGGTGTGCTGCTGCTCTCTCCGAAATACGGTGAACGGATGGTGCGGGCCATCGGAAAGGCCAAGAGGCTCGGTCCCTCCCCGAACGTGTGATCTGCGGTCTTAATGGAGCCGGATCCGCTGGCCTATGCGCAGCGTGCTTCGCGAACTGATCCGGTTAACCCGGCAAAGGCCGGCCACCGATACACCGGTCTTTCGGGAGATGCCGTAGAGCGTATCGCCGCGCCGGACCCGATAGGAGCTGCCGCCCGCCGAAGCCGTGACGTTGAAGATGGAGGGGGAGATGGTGAGGCTGTCACTGTGCAGCGTGCCCATTTCGAGGTCGAAGACCTTCTGCGGATCGATCGGGTGGCCCAAGTAGCGCGTCTCGAAATGCAGGTGGCTCCCGGTGGACCTTCCCGTGGAACCGCCCAGGCCGATCTCTTCGCCCGCTTCCACATGGTCGCCCACCTCCACCGCGCGTTTGCTCATATGGCCGTACAGGGTTTCCAGCCCGTTGGCATGGCGCACGACCACCACATTGCCAAAGTCGCGGTGATAGCGGGAGATGCGCACCATGCCCGAGAAGGCGGCCAACACCGGGTCGCCCACTTGCAGCTTGATGTCCGTGCCGTAATGGTGGCGGCCGTGGCGGATGCCGAACGGAGAAGTGATCCGCCCACAGATCGGCATCTCATGATCGCAAGGTGCATAGGCCAATCGCAGGGCAATGGTGTCCTTGATGGCAGACCCTCGTTCAAAGATCTGGTCGGTGTTCCAGTCCCCGTAGGTCTCATAGGCCGGAATGTGGTAGGTGGAGTCCGCCGCGGTCCAGAGGTCCGGCGTGGGCGCCTCGTCCACAATGGGGCCGTCACCGGTCTCCACGTAGGTCTCGGGGTCCTCCGGCCCGCCAATGGCACTGGCATCCTCCTGCGCGAAGGCCGATACATGCATCGCGGCGAAGACCACCAGAAGCAGGGCGGAGATCGTCGGTTTTTTGTTCATGGAGCGCAAATCTATCCGCGCAGGCCACGCGTTCGACCCCCGGAGGCCGATCCATCATTGACATTGCCATGTGTCCAACTTAAGAACTGCGAAGATCCCCTTTATCCACGCGCAGGTGCGGTGCATCCACCATCTTTGCGCCCCCCGGTTAATGATCGTTAATCATGAAACACAACCCCACCGTCCTCCTCCTTTCGTTGATCTTGCTCATCTCCGCTTGCGGGTCACCCGCGAAAGAGGCGGAACATGACAGGTTGGGCGTTGACAGTGCCCGGATGGATGCCCGTGTGCGGCCTTCCATCTATATGCCCGTAAAGCTCACCACGGACCTGAACGCGCTCAGTGCGACCGACCGGCAATTGCTACCGTTGTTCATCAGCGTGGCGAACATCATGGACAGTCTTTTCTGGCAGGAGTCCTGGGGCCGGCCGGACAGCATCCCGATGAAGCATCCGGACGCCGACGTCAAAGCATTCTTCACCATGAACTACGGTCCATGGGACCGGCTGGCGGGCGACCGGCCTTTCGTTGACGGTGTAGGGGAGAAACCCAAGGGAGCACACTTCTATCCGAAGGACATGACGGCCGAGGAATTCGATGCTTGGGAAGACAGCGCGAAGCAAAGCCAGTACACCATGGTGCGCCGGGACGGGCAGGGAAAGCTCGTCGCCATCCCTTATCATGAATTTTTCAAAGGGGCGGTAGGCCGAGCGGCCGATCTCCTCGACAGTGCGGTGGCGATCGCTACGGACGCCGGTCAGAAGAAATACCTGAGCGCCCGGGCCAAAGCGTTGCGCACGGATAATTACGACCCGAGCGACATCGCCTGGCTGGACATGCGCCATAACACCATGGACCTGATCGCGGGCCCCATCGAGACCTATGAGGACCAGCTATACGGTTACAAGGCCGCTCATGAGGCGTACGTGCTTGTAAAGGACAGCGCATGGACCGCGCGGCTGGAGCGTTTTGCCAAGCTGCTTCCCGGCCTGCAGCGGGGCCTTCCCGTGCCCGAGGCATACAAGCGTGAGAAGCCCGGCAGCGACGCACAGCTCGGTGCTTATGACGTGGTGTACTATGCAGGCGATGCTAACGCGGGCGGCAAGACCATCGCGGTGAACCTGCCCAACGACGAGGCGATCCAATTGAATAAAGGCACGCGCCGCCTGCAGTTGAAGAACGCGATGAAGGCCAAATTCGACCAGATCGTGGTGCCCATCGCGGACTTGCTTATGGCCGAGGACCAGCGGAAGCACATCACCTTCGAGGCCTTCTTCCAGAACGTGATGTTCCATGAAGTGGCGCACGGACTGGGCATCAAGAACACCATCAACGGCAAAGGCTCCGTGCGTGATGCACTGCTCGATGAGGCGGGTGCATTGGAAGAGGGAAAGGCGGACATCCTCGGCATTTACATGGTGGAACAACTGCGGGACAAAGGCGAGATCACCGACGGCGAAGTGATGGACAACTATGTCACCTTCATGGCCAGCGTGTTCCGTTCCGTGCGCTTCGGCGCCAGCGCTGCGCACGGCCGTGCGAACATGCTCCGCTTCAACTACTTCATGAACGCCGGGGCCCTCCAGCGTGATGAGGCCACGGGCACCTACCGAGTGGACCCTGAAAAGATGCATGCCGCCATCGCCGAGCTGAGTGCCTTGATCTTGAAACTGCAAGGCGACGGGGACTTGGAAGGTGTTCGTGCACTGATGGAGAAGGAAGGGTCGATCAAGCCACAGCTGCAGAAAGACCTCGACCGCCTCAAAGCCGCACATATACCCGTGGACGTGGTGTTCGAGCAAGGGCTTGACGTGCTGGGCCTCGGTCCGGCACGATGATCGTGGAGGGGATGCGATGACAGGTGTGAAAGCCAAGACGGAAGCACGGGGCCGGGTAAGTGGCCTGCTTCGGACCGCGCCCCACGTTCTGGTGGCCTTGGTGGTGGCGTTGCCCATCTGCATCTTAGCGTGGCCCGATCTGCCGTTGACGCGGCTTCCGTCCGTAGGAGGGATCGGCCTGGACCGGTTGCTGTTGCTCCTGTTGGTCTTCGCCGCGGTGTTTTTCCTGTTGAGGAAATTGCCGTTGCTGGGCTATGGCGCGCTGGTGATCGTCCTGGCCGTGGTCACCTTCCGCGCTTTCCAGGGCGGGCATGGCTTGCGGTCCCTGTTCGACGATTATGGCGTGATGCTGTCCTCGCTTCCGCAGAGCACCAATGCGCTTCCGGAAGTGAAGGAACTGCGGCCGTTCAACGGGGCTGAGGAGTTGCGTACGGCCATGAACCATATCGATCCGATGGTGCGCTCCTTCGCCGTGCGTTCCGCCACCACTTGGTTCAAAGAAGAAGCGGAAGTGAAGGGGAACCGCACCTTGGTCCAGGCCTTTTCCATCTTCAAGGTGATCAACTCCTCCTGGATCTACGTGAGCGATCCCGCCAACGGGGAGTATTTCGCCAAGGCCAGTGAAAGCGTGCCATTGCTGGCGGGCGATTGTGACGACCATGCCGTGCTGATGGCTGCCTGCATCAAGGCCATCGGCGGGAAAGTGCGACTTGTGCGCACCACCGGGCACATCTATCCGGAAATGTGCGTGGGCGATGTGAAGGGTTTACAACGCGCTGTCCACCTCATCCGCAACGAACTCTTTCCGGAGGAAGCCCGCCGTGCCGACCTCTACTACCACACGGACGCCAACGGCGACCACTGGATCAACCTCGACTACACGCGCCACTATCCCGGCGGCAAGGTGATGAACGAGAAGATCATCGGGATCTTGCACGTGTGAGCGATCCTTCCGGCCCTACATTTGACAGTATGTCGGAAGACCGCAAATTGATGAACCCGGCGGAATTGGCGAAGGCCAGCCACATGAAGCCGGGCGACCCGCGGTTCGCGATGCTGGCCGAGGTGAGCGGGTTGAACCGTCTGGAACGCCTCTACAACGAGATCCAGATCGATCCCGGCGAGGACTTCATCACGGCCTTGTTCGCGCATCTCGACCTGCGCTTGGAGGTGGATCCCGCCGATCTGGAACGCGTTCCGAAAGAGGGCGGCGTGGCTATCGTGGCGAACCATCCCTATGGTGCCATCGACGGTTTGGCCATGCTGCATGTGCTGCGCGCCCGGCGCCCGGACCTGCAGGTGATGGCCAACTTCATGCTGCAGCAGCTGGAGCCGTTGCAGGGCCGCTTCATCGGGGTGAACCCGTTCGAACAGCTCACCACGCGCAGCAGTTTCCAGGGCATGCGGCAGGCGCACCAACATCTGGCCGATGGCGGGGCCTTGGGCGTATTCCCCGCCGGCGAGGTGAGCAGCTACCGCAACGACCTCGACACCGTGGCTGATACCCGCTGGAAGACACCCGTGATC
This sequence comes from uncultured Flavobacteriales bacterium, assembly GCA_963706125.1. GTDB lineage: Bacteria > Bacteroidota > Bacteroidia > Flavobacteriales_F > PHOS-HE28 > PHOS-HE28. Next base: position 8,864 of record CAVPLQ010000002.1, on the reverse strand, counting down.
AAGCTGATCCGCCATGCGGAGGTGCCCATCGTACCGCTTTGGTTCGACGGGGCCAACAGTGTGGTATTCCAGATCCTGGGCATGGTACACCCGAGCTTGCGCACCTTGCAACTGCCTCGTGAGATGCTGCGGATGCACGGTCGCACCGTCCGGATGCGCATCGGCAATCCGCTCACGGAGAAGGAGCTCGGGCAGTTCACGTCCATGGACGCGCTCGCCCGTTTCCTGCGTGCCAAGACCTATTCGATCGGCAGCGGCGTCACCGTTCGGCGCGAGCATTTCAGGCCCCTGTTCTTCCCCCGGAAACCGAAGCCCGTAGTAGCGGCCGGTCCGGTGGAAGCGATGGAGGCGGAACTCGCCATACTGGAGGATAAACGACTGAACACGCAGGGTGAGTTCGACCTCTACCTCGCGCCCAGCGGGCGGATCCCGAACATCCTACGCGAGATCGGCAGGCTTCGTGAGGAGACCTTCCGCGCCGTGGAGGAGGGCACCAACAAGGCCATCGACCTCGACGAGTTCGATCACTACTACGATCACCTCTTCCTCTGGGACCGTGAGCAACGCAAGCTGGCAGGGGCCTACCGCGTGGGCGATGGCAAGGTGATCATGGAGCGCTACGGCAAGCGCGGCTTCTATCTCAATACGCTCTTCAAGCTGGGCCGGCCCATGCGCACAGTGCTCGCTAGCAGCTTCGAGCTGGGCCGTTCCTTCGTGGCGCCCGACTACCAGCGCCACCGCATGCCTTTGTTCATGCTCTGGCGCGGTCTGCTCCTGCATGTCACGTCCCACCCGGACCACCGCTACCTCATCGGCCCGGTGAGCATCAGCGGCGGCTACAGTAAATCCTCGCGTCGTTTGATCACTGAGTTCGTGCGGAAGTACCACTACGATGAGGAACTGGCCAAGTACGTGAAACCGCGCAACCGTTTTTATGTCGGTATCGACAAGGCCGATGGCGATGCCTTACTGGAAGCCTCCGGCGAAGACATCAAGAAGCTGGACCAGGTGATCTCGGACATCGAGGAGAACGGTTCCGCAGTGCCCGTGCTGCTGAAACGATACCTCTCCCTGAACGCCAAGATCATCGGCTTCAACCGCGACCCGCACTTCAACGATTCGCTGGACGGGCTGGTGCTCTTGGACCTCTCCAAGGTGCCGCAGGCCACGATCGAGGGGTTGCGGAAGGGGATGTGATCCACCTCCTTCCTACTTCAGCACGGAAAGCTTGTGCGTCCTGTTCCTATCGCCCTGCGCGAACCGGACGAAGTAGACCCCCTCGCTCACCCCTTCCAGGCTGACATCGACCCGTGATGGGCCGCCCTCCGTTCCCGTGTACGTCCTGCGCCAGACCAATTGGCCCGTGATGCCGTGCAACTCCACGTCAAGCGGTGCGTCACCGGACCGCGGGGAGTAGAAGAAGGAAAATCCACCGGTGGCGGGGTTCGGGAAGATGGTGAAGTCCTGAGCTTGTCCACAGTCCACGGGCACCGCGTTCGAATAAGTGTATGCACCGTCGAGGTCCGTCTGCTTCAATCGGTAATAGCTCAAACCGTTTGCCGGAGCAGCGTCCGCCCAAGCATAGTGGTGCATCGAACTGCTGGTACCGATGCCGTCCAACTGCGCCAACGCGTGGAAGTTCACGCCATCCTCGCTTCTTTCCACGGTGAAGAAAGCATTGTTCCGTTCCGAGGCGGTGGTCCAGCTCACCTCCACGCTGTTGCCATTGCAGTCCGCATCGAACGCCACCAGTTCGATCGGGAGCGGAGTGGCCGCGTTCACCGAAGCGATGGTGATGTAGCGTGTGCCGTTCTGCGGGATCATCGCCGTGGAAATGCCGGTCACTGAAATGACGCCGCCCGTGTATGCGAAGGAGAGGCCACCACCTGCGGCATGGACCGTGGCATCGGAGAAATTGCCATCGTTGTCCACCAGTAGGCAGAGGTCCGACAGGGTTACCGATCCGGGCGCGGCGCAGGCATTCAGCTTCACCGCGAAATTGAAGGTGCCGGCAAAGGCCGTGTTCTGCACTTTCCATTCCCGCTCCATGCGGGAGTAGAGCCCGGCCGGCATTTCCAAGGAGGAGGCGAACGTGGCGCACACCTTGCCCGTGTTGCGGCCCACCATCAGGAAGGCGCCGTCGTTCGCGAAGGTCCCGGTGTTCAATTGGTTCGTCGTGGTCAATGTGTTCAGGTAGATCTGCGTGGTGTCGTCCGGGGTCTTGGATTGTTTCTGGACCAGCGCGCTCCTGTCGTCACGGCCGATCCCGATCACATCGTTGTGGTACCCTGAATTGGCGGCCCAGAGCGTGGTGCCGGCGGAGGAACGATAGGCCAACGTGGTGGAGCCGTTGCCGCCCAGGGTGATGCCGTACTTGATGGCCACATAGGACTCCACCCTGTTCGCTTCCGCCGTGGTGACGGCCCCGGAATAGAGGACCAGTTCGCCCACCGGCCCCAGCCAATCGCGCAAGCGGCCATTGAAGAATCCGGTGATGTCCAACTGCCCTCCGAGCAGCGCGTTCACGGAACCGGTGCCGGTGCCCAGGGCGGTGACCACATCGAAGTTCCCGCTGTGCCTTGTGGTGTATGCCACCCCGCCAGCGTCGCCGTTCCTGCGCCACACCCCTGCCGCCTGGAATTTCGCATTGCCATAGCCCAGTTCACCGAACTCGGCCACGTTGGCGCCATTGTTCCCTCCGTGGATGGCACAGCCCGGGCAGGGAAGGCTGGTGCTGACGCCGTCGTATGTAACAATGTGCGTGGATTCCCGGGCCGTGTTCTGCAACTGGGCGGCGCAGAAGAAGGAGCGCACGTTGAGGTTGGCGGTCTTCAGGAAGTCGCCTCCACCGGCCGCCACATTGCTCATGGTGAACAGCACGGTGGGGTTGTAGTTCCTGCCCGCGAGCACCTTGTCCGGGCTGCCGTATACCGTGGTCGCCGTCGTTGCCGGGCTTTGGTCCGTCCATGCCGTTACGTTCACGCCGCTGGTGGTGAGCCCCGCGTCCGACTTCAGCCAGATCAGCAGGCCCGTGTCCACCCCGCCGGGGGAAGGCGGGCACGCCGTTATCGTCCGGGTGCCGGCGGGCGAGGTAACGGTGGGCGTGCGGTTCACCGCCGCCACGATCATGGTGGTGCATTGGGCGTCCAGGACATTCCCGATGGTGGCCGCCGCGTTCAGGTCATAGGTGACCCAGAAATAGTTCACCCCGGTCGCCAATGCCCGGGTGCCGGTGATGAGGATGTTGGTGCCGGACGCCGCAGGGGGTGCGGTCCCGAAGAGGTTCGTCGCGGCGAAGGTGGCACTGTTGCCCGTGTAGTAGATCTTGATGTTGGCGATGTCCGTAAGCGGAGCGGTACTGCCGTTGGTGCGGATGGTGAAGCGGGTAGCGCTGAGCGGGGACGTGGCCCCGGTGGTCACGATCTGCACCCCGATGATCTCCTTGTCCGTCAAGGAGCACTTGGTCACCGCTGTGGTATTGGCCTGCGTGGAGGTGCTGGACGCATAGGCCATCGGTGATGTGGCGGTGAGCGCGGTGGTGCGGCAAACGCTCTGCGTGCCGCAGGCCGCATTGGTATTGCAATGGATGTAGTAGGTGCCGGCCGTGGTGGAGGTCCAGTTCAAGGGTTGCACGCCCGAGGCGATCACCGTTCCCCCGGAACTGCCCCGCCGCACGGTGATGAAGTCCGTGGCCGCCGAGCTGGTGGACTGGTAGGAAGTGCTCGCCGCCACGCCGGTCACCGGCGCATACTCGCTCGCATACTGGCAGGTGGACAAGGTGAGCGTATTGCCCGCCGTGGGTGCCACGCCGCCGCCGTACGAGGAGGTGTTGGTGCATTGGCCCCAAGCGCATTGCGCCACGCCGAGAAAGAGGAGCGAAAGGAAGACTCCAAAGTTTCCCATGGTGGTGCTGGTAGTAAGTGAATGTGATGTGGGGGAGGGCAGGTCCGATCACGGTGCCGGATCCGTACGAAACCGGTTTTGCGGTGACCTGAATTGCCCGGCGAAAAGTAGCGGAGGGGAAGATGCCGGGACCGCGCATAATGGGGTGTTCGCCTTTCGTTGTCAACAGGGTTATGGACAATGGGGGGGGGGCTTTGCGCGCGGTCCGCACAAATGTTGGCTTGCAGCGGTCCCGGTGATCCGGGATCCCGGACCGGAAATTCCTGCGGGAGTTAAGTCCGGACCACTTCCACCCCCCCCCCCGGAACGCACAAACCCCGGCATCTCGCCGGGGTCTGTGCTTGCAGTGATACGTGCGCCTTACGCTGCCGCCATCACCCGGGCGGGCTCGCTCAGGCTGCTTTCGCCGGCGGTACCGTTCGCGCTCACCGCGAACCAGTAGAACTCACCGGCCTTCAGCCCGTCCACGTTGAAGCGCTGCTTCGAGGAGGACCCGATCAGCTCCCAGTTGAAGGGATCGCTGCTCAGGCTCTTGTACAGGTTGTACAAGCGCGTGCCTTCCGGACCGTCCCACACCAGCGAGGCACGGCCCTGGGTGGTGGTGAGGCGGCTCACCAACTTCACCGGCGGGGGCAGTTCGCCGATCGGTTGGTTATCCCGGCGGAGCGGCAGGCCGCAGGTCAGCAGCACCGGCTTGTCACCGGCGGCCAGGCCATTGATCGAATCGCAGAGCTTGGCCAGCCCCGTCATCACCGTTTCCACCTCCACCTGCTTCTGGCCCACTTTCTCGTGGTCCCCCGTGCGGGCTTCGGTAATTGCGGACTCCAGCGTGTCCGTTGCGCTCTCCAGGTCGGTCACTTGCGTGGCCAGCGTGGGGAAGTTTACATTGCCCTTCATCTTGCTTACCGTGAACCGGGCCTGGTCCACCACTGCGAGGGCGCTACGCCCTTTGAGCCGAACTACGACTCGTACAACTTGTTTCATGACCTTTCGTATTAGGGGGGTGCGTTACGCCCGGTTGGAACGCCGGTCCGGACGACAAGTCCGGTTTTCCGGGGAAGCGCGGTCATCACGCTTTCCGAGGATTTGAACCCGGGCTTCCGGGGACGATGTTGCAGCGAATTCGTCGAAATGCTTGAAGCCCTTGCCCATGGCGGGCTGTAGCGGTTTCGTCGCCGCCGTTCCGGGCCGAATGTTCACACGCCGAAGATCACATCCCATGGGAAGTGCGGCACATCCCACTGACATTTTCCTACATCCCATGGGATGTGCGGCACATCCCACGGGAACTGCGGCACAGTCCACGGACACTGCGGCACATCCCACGGGAAGTGCGGCACGACCCACGGGAAGGGCGGCACGACCCATGGGAACTGCGGCACATCCCACGGGAACCTCGGCACAACCCACGGGAACTGCGGCACGACCCACGGGAAGTGCGGCACATCCCACGGGAACTTCGGCATGGCCCACGGGAAGGGGCGCGATGTCCATGGGCACTGCGGGAATGTCCATGGGAGCGGGGGCAAGGAGATCGGGTTTTGCCGCGGCGCCTTGCGGCGCGGTCGGTCTCCCGGAGGGGAACCACGGATGGACACGGATGAACACGGACAGGTCTGTGGCTGTCCACGCGCCGTCGCGTGGCTTGATCCGTGCGTATCCGTGTCCATCCGTGGTTCATAGCATTATTGTTCCCACGCCCGCAGGGCGTTCAGTCGCATTGGCAAGGGCGCGCGTGATGCCCCAAGTTGCCGTGGGAGCGGAGCGTGCCCGCACCGAAAAATACCCATTTCCCGGTATTGCACAGCTGTTCCGCTCCGGTTCTTTTTGTGGGGCATGGAGCACCTGGTCAGCGTTGCCATGGGCATACCCTTCTGCGGGCAGGCCTTCCCCTTGGTGGAAGGCGCCCTCCTGCAAGGCGGCCGCCGCCTGTACACGGGCCGGTTCACCTGCTGCGACGTGTACCAAGGCTACCGCAGCCGCGCCCGCAAGAGCTTCTGCCGCCAATGGGAGCGAGGCCCCAACGGCTTCGTGCGCCGCGCCGACCCCTGCCATCCCGGTCCCTTCGTCTTCTACGGCTGGCAGGCCCCGCCCGTGCCCGGCGGCGCCTGCGGCGGCCTCCACTATCCCCACGGCCTCGCCGACCACCTCGCCCTGAAGGTGCGCCTGCGCCGCATCCGCAGCCTGTTGGAGCATTCCCCCTTCTGCCTCCACTATAAGGTAGGTGTGCTGGCCCCCTGCGGCATCCTCGGCAACCGCCTGGTGCGGCCCAAGCTCTGGCTGCCCCTGCCCGCCGAATGCCTGCACATCTACCGCTCCCTCAGCCGCAACGAACGCTATTGGAACGTGGAGCTCCGCTGGGTAAAGGCCGCGGCCCTGCAGTTCGTGGCCGCTTGGCTGGGCTATCTGGCGCTCTGCGCAGGGGAGGTGGAGGCGGTTCTCTTGGCGCTTTAGGCGTTGGGTCGGTTGAGGCATGTTCGGCCCTGGGCTCGCTGTTGAGCGGCACATCCTCGACCCGGGGTCAGGCGTATTCAGGCCGGGCGTTCGTTGGCTTTGGCTTGGTCCCCGGCAGCCCCGTGGCCCAGGCTGTGCGGGACCTCCGGCACACGCGGCATTCAAGGTCTTTTGGTTGGTTCGGCCTTCAGGCGTATTCAGGCATTTAGCTCATTGGCCTTTGGCTCGGTGGAGCCATCGCTGCCAAGCCCCCGCTCAAGACCGGGGCGCACTGACAACTGAACCATCCTATCAACCCATTCCCTACTTTGCCTGCGAATGCCCACCAGCATTCCTTCCCGAACCCACCCATGACCAAAGCCACCAAAGAGCCCAAGGCCAAAAAGCCGAAAGGCCAAATGCAATCCGCCCTCACCCCCGGCCCCTCTCCCAAGGAGAGGGGAGCGCGCCCAGCCACACCCGGCCCCTGGACCGGCAGCTGGGTCGCTCCCAGCGAGCGGGACGCCGAGAGCGACAGCCTCGAAACGAAGCTCTGGGACGCCGCCGATGAAATGCGGGCCAACAGCGGCCTCAAGAGCAGCGAGTACAGCACACCCGTGCTCGGCCTCATCTTCTTGCGCTTTGCCGAGGTGCGCTTTGCGAATGCGCGCAAGGAATTGGAGAAGGAAGGTGCCAGCAGCCGGCGCGGTAGCCGGGTGGATGAACCCGCTGCCTACCACGCCAAGGGCATCATCTACTTGGAGCGCACCGCGCGCTACGACTACCTGCTGGAATACCCCGAAGGCGGCAAAGGCAAGGTGAGCTTGGCGCAGGCCGTGAACGAGGCCATGCGCACCATCGAGCGCGACAACCCGCAACTGGCCGGTGTGCTGCCCAAGACCTACGAACGCTTCAGCGACCCCGCCGCGCTCAAGAGCCTGATCAAGACCATCAGCACCATACCGGCGAGCTTGGAGTTCGATGCCTTCGGTCGCATCTACGAATACTTCCTCGGTGCCTTTGCGCGCAGCGAAGGGCAGAAGGGCGGTGAGTTCTTCACGCCACCCAGCATCGTGCGGCTGCTCACCGAAGTGATCGAACCCTTCCACGGCCGCATCCTGGATCCCGCCTGTGGCAGCGGTGGCATGTTCGTGCAGAGCGCACGCTTCGTGAGCGAGCACCAAGGCGCACCCGGCTCCACCCTCAGTGTGTTCGGCATGGAGAAGGAGGAGGCCACCACCGCGCTGTGCCGCATGAACTTGGCGATGCACGGGCTGGAGGGCGACATCAAGCAGGCCATCAGCTACTACGACGACCCGCACGGGGCCACGGGCCGTTTCGATTTCGTGCTGGCCAACCCGCCCTTCAACGTGAACAAGGTGGACAAGGACCGGCTGGAGGCCACCACCGGCAACGGGCGCCGCTACCCCTTCGGCATGCCGCGTACCGACAATGCCAACTACCTCTGGATCCAACTCTTCCACAGCGCGCTGAACGATACCGGCCGTGCCGGTTTCGTGATGGCCAACAGCGCCAGCGATGCCCGCAGCAGCGAGCAGGACATCCGCCGGCAAATGCTGGAGGACCAGGCCGTGGACGTGATGGTGAGCGTAGGCCCCAACATGTTCTACACCGTTACCCTGCCCTGTACGCTCTGGTTCCTGGACAAGGGGAAACGCAGCACCAAGCGGAAGGACACAAGTGCTCTTCCTGGATGCCCGCCACATCTACCGCCAGATAGACCGCGCGCACCGCGACTGGACCGAAGCGCAGGTGGGCTTCCTCGCCAACATCGTGCGGCTGTACCGGGGCGAAGAAGTGGACCTGACCTACGGCGGTGCCGAGGCCGAAGCGAAGTTGAAGGAAGTGTTCGGGAAGCAAGCCCGCCTACGCCGATGTCGCCGGGCTTATGCAAGGTGGCCACCTTGGACGAGATCGAAGCGCAGGGCTACAGCCTGAACCCCGGCCGCTATGTGGGCGTGGTGCCCGGTGTGGACCTCAGCGATGAGGACTTCGGGGAGCAACTGGGCGCGCTGAACGAGGAGCTGGAAATGCTGAATGCGCAGCAGAAATAAAAACCAGCAGCAAGAAATCGCAGTCACCTTGCTTGGATACAACCTTAATATGAATCACCTACCCACATAAACCTCTAATCAACAAGGCAAACCACAGTCAACAATCATCAATACACCTCAACTGAAGGCTAACTATAGACAAACAGGTGTCCGCAGGGTCATCAACATGCATAATCCTTGGCTTCAGAATGTAAAGACCTCGAAAACTCAAATTGTTAAAGGATGGTATGTATACAAGAAACAGTTATGGGACATCTACACCAGGGACATCATCTTTGAAAAAAAGGTATATTTGAAGACAAGCACATCTATATGTGCATGCAAAGAAAACCAATATAAACATATCCATTCAATTCTAAAATTTTCAGATTCACAACAACCATGAGCACTTGTATACATCTCTTGCTTTGAAGCCATTCATCATGGATCATCAATGATCACTCACAATGCCTG
>CAVPLQ010000001.1:0-197939 GCA_963706125.1 uncultured Flavobacteriales bacterium | reverse complement strand
CGCATACGCCCCCGCTGGTGATCCGCGCTGCCCCGGCACCGTGTCGGCAACGGGGTACATCGATGCCTGGCCCACCCCCGTTGCGGACTTCAGTATCACACCTTCGGTGGTCACCATGGAAGCACCTACCGTGAACGTGCAGGACCACAGCACCGATGCGGATGATCTGACCTGGAACGTGGCCGATCTGTTCACCACGGATGCACCCGGCTTCACATACACCTTCGCGGACGTGGACTGCTACACCGTGACTTTGAACGTGAGCAACAACTACGGTTGCACGGACGGGACCACCCGGGAGATCTGCGTGGAGGACCCCTTCCAACTGTGGGTGCCGAACAGCTTCACCCCGAACAACGATGGCATCAACGACCGCTTCGATGTGGGCACCAGCGTCGGCAACCCCACGGACTATGCGCTCACCATTTTCGACCGCTGGGGTCGTGTTCTCTTCATTTCGGAGAACGTCGGCGAAGGCTGGAGCGGCGATGGTGTTCCCGATGGCGTGTACGTGTGGAAGGTCCACCTGCGCGATACCAACGGGAAGGTACACGACCGCGTGGGGCATGTGGTGCTTTTGCGGTGAGTGGCAGGGGCGATCAACAGTCGCTTGGAGATCCGCTCACACTCCGGTGCTCGCGTGTTCCGTCCGTGCCCGCCATGCATCGGCCTCGGGCTGCCTTAGTTTTACTGAGAGCTTCTCGAGAAAACCCCTCTGGCAAATTAAGGATCGTACGGGCTTAGGACTGCCATGCGGGCTTCCATGATCAAGGGCCCAAGGCGGGATCTGCAAGAGGGTCCATTTGCTCAATTACATCCCCATGCAAAAAGCCCCGGCGGGTGGGCCGGGGCTTTTGCGTGAAGAAGGCTTGGTGCCGTGCCGCACGCCTGCCTAAGACTTGCGCAGGGTCCCGAGGCGGAGACCCTGCGCGAGGTTCCTGGTTCTCCAAGCGGACATTCGAGTAGCGGTTGATCGCGCGGATGATCCATCCGAGAAGAAGGCCATGTCAAATGAACGGCCCATCCGTGAGAACCGTATGCGCCTGTTACCCCACAAAACGCACAAACCCCGGCATCGCGCCGGGGTCTGTGCTTGCAGTGATACTTGCGCCTTACGCCGCCGCCATCACCCGGGCGGGCTCGCTCAGGCTGCTTTCACCGGCGGTACCGTTCGCGCTCACGGCGAACCAGTAGAACTCGCCGGCCTTCAGCCCGTCCACGTTGAAACGCTGCTTCGAGGAGGCCCGATCAGTTCCCAGTTGAAGGGGTCGCTGCTCAGGCTTTTGTACAGGTTGCACAAGCGCGTGCCTTCCGGACCGTCCCACACCAGCGAGGCACGGCCTTGGGTGGTAGTGAGGCGGCTCGCCAATTTCACCGGCGGGGGCAGTTCGCCGATCGGTTGGTTATCCCGGCGGAGCGGCAGGCCTCAGCTCAGCAGCACCTTGATGAACACCGCACTGATCAGCGCGCAGGCGACCGCACCACCCCACAGCCAGAGACCGCCCTGGCCACCCGATCTCCACAGCATCAAGATGCCCAGCACCGAACCGATCAAGGCCGGAAGCGGCATCAGCAGGTCGATCAGTTTCACCACCAGCAGCGCACTGGTGCCGCCCATTCGCACGCGGGCGATGGAGAGCAGGATGAACCAGAGCACCTGTAGCATGGCGGCGAAGGCAGGAAGGCGCGGCGAAAGGGTAGTGAGGTCCATTGGTGCCTGAAAGATACGACCAGTGTTCGGTGTGCAAGCCCGCGTAGGGTCCCGTCCCCTGCGCCCGGGGTTCAGGTTATTGGCCCGGTCCGGCGTTACCTCGGACCGGGCGAACCATGTGGCACGGTCCAGAAGCGCGTTGACATACCTTCACCGCTCATTTCTGAATGCCTTGTGTGATGGACCCATCCGACCCGATAACGCTGTTCAATAAATGGAAACAGGACGCGCTCCTCAACGGTGATCCGGAACCCGACGCCATGTCGGTCGCCACCGTGGACCGGGACGGGATGCCCCATGCGCGGGTGGTCTACCTCCGGAACCTCGTGGAGGAAGGGTTTGTCTTCTACACCAACTACAAGAGCGTCAAAGCGGCACAGATCCTGGCGAACCCCAACGTGGCCTTGAATTTCCATTGGACCTCCATCGAGCGCCAGGTGCGTGTACGTGGCGTGGCGGAAAAGGCACCGGAAGAACTTTCGGACATCTACTTTGAAGGTCGCGGTCGTGAAAGCCAGCTCGGTGCCTGGGCTTCGCCGCAAAGTCAACCGATCCCGGGCCGAAAATGGCTGTTGGACCAGGTGGCCAAATACGATGCCCGGTACTCCGGAAAGCCAATTCCTCGTCCTCCACACTGGGGCGGTTTTCTGGTAAGGCCCTCTACCATTGAATTCTGGACCGGACGTACGGCCCGGTTGCACGACCGGTTCCTGTACAGTCGTGATGGGGGCACGTGGAAGCGCACCACCCTGGCACCATAACGGAAGTCCCCTGTTCTCCGGCCGGATGCATGCTGGCACCGCCCGGCCCCCACGCCCGGGCGTTACCCTTACCGCCTATGGCAGCGCCACCTTAAGCTGCACCTGCGCCGGATCGAAGAGCAGTCCGTCCGCATGCCCCATCATACGCCGATCCGTGGTAATGGCATGCACATGGATGTTGGTGTCGTGGTGCGTGAACACCGCATGGTGCTTCGTGGAGAAGAAGCCGATGGCCTCCGCATCGCTGTTGTTCAACGGGTAGTTCCAGTTGTGCGCATGGGCATCGGCAGGTCCGTGTACCTCCGTGCCGGGGGGTACAGCCACCAGGTGCAGCTGCACGGACCGGAACACACCCGCCAGGTGGAACGCGAAGGGCGCCGCCAAGGCACCGAACTCGGCGGTCAGGAAACCATCCAAACGGCGCAGGTCCGTCACACTATCGGGCAGGGCCACGGGCCGCCACGTGTACACCTCCTGCCGCACGAAGAAGGGCGCGCCCGCATCGCGGCGCTCATCCACCTGCATCGTGCTGTCGCTGGTCGCCGTCGCCACGTAGCAGTGCCCGTCCACCACCAACAGTTCACCGCGCAGGAAGGCGAGCGGGCCCAGCCCGTAGGTGCCCGCTTTCGCGATGCTGTCCATACCGATGAGCGCGGCCAACTGGCCGTTGAACATGGTGTTGCGCATGGCGCCGGTGGGCCGCACAACACCGTTCTGGGCGTTCGCTGCGTTCCACATGGTGGCGGCTAGGAGCAAGAGGGTGATCGCTTTCATCGAGCAGGGCGTAGCAGGCAAAGGTCCGAACATCGATCGGATAATTCCCACCAATTCTGGCGCGTGTGTCCACGCTCGTGCCTTTACCTAAGTAGCCATACCAGCCCACCGCGCCGAATGCCTTATTAACCCAAGAGGCCTTAAGCAGCCCGAACACCGATTGAGCCCAATACCTGAATGCGCTATAGAGCCGAAAGACCTGAACAGCCTGGGCCTTGAACAGGCCAACGATCGCCATGTACCTAATGCGCCTTTGGACCGGAAAGCCGAATGCCCAAGAGCCTCCCATCCCGGCGCTCGCGTGTTTAGCGAGTACTGATCAACTGCTCCGACCCCCAACGGTCAGCGAACACTTCGTTCCCATGCTCATTCAGTTGCGAAGCGGCAGGTAACCGTTGTGGGCAATGGGCCGGGATGGAGAGTGATCTGAGCACTGTATCATTGAGCCCAGAACGCGTGCGGCCGCGGCGATCGAACCACGGCACTTCCCGGGTGTACGGGTGCTTGATGACCGCAAAAGGCCACTGATCCCCGTACCTCACGACCGACCACCGCACATGCGGAAGAAAAGCATACTTGGATGGGCATGAGGAAACTTGCGATGCTGATCGCGTACGCTGCAGCTGCGGTAGGCAGCAGCCAACCGTTGGGCCATCTGACCTTGTCGCAGCGCTTTGGCGGGCTGCCGCCGAACGATACGGTCGATGTGAACATGGATGGCATACCGGACCTGTTGATCAGCGGGTCCGTGGAGGCCGGCAACGGTGTGCCCGGCGCTTCTGTCCGGTCCACTCGAACGGTGTCCACGCTGTCCGGTACCGGCTTGCTGCACAGGTTGGAGCGGGACGTCTGGCCGTACGTGCTGAAGACCTTTGCGGCAGGCGATACGGTCCCCGCTTTCTGGAACGATGGAGAGCAGGAGATGCTGCCGGAATGGATCTTCACGGGAGACACGATCGCGGTGGGGGTGTGGGATGGCCAAGCGTGGATGGGACCCGGCGCAGGACCGCAGGTGGCAGGGCAGGTCTTCGTGTTCCGGACGTACGAGAACAACCTTAGGCTGCGTGGCAGTTTCACCATCGAGCTGCTGACCGACCGGCCGGAAGTGCGTGTTGTTGTCGGCACCGTTTTGCGGTCCGACGTACCGCTGATAGCGCGATAGGCACGGGCATGTATTGCCCCGTCCCGGCGCTGGCATGAGGATGCAGGTCCACAGGCCCCGGGCACGGAACCTTCAATGCTGGAGCACCAGTAGCGGTATGCGGGAGTGCAGGGCCAGGCGCTTGGCCACGCTTCCGTGGAACAGGCTTTCCATGAAGCCCGTGTGGCGGTGCAGCACGGCCACGAGGTCCATGTTGTCCCGTTCGGCCGCGCTGCTCAATGTCAACGCAACATCCTCCCCCATGTCGGACGTGTAGCTATGGATGATCCCGGCGAAGACCCCGGCATAGTCCGCCACCACCTGCGGAGCGGGAACTTGCTCCTCATTGCGCAGCACGTGCGCAATGGTGATGCGCGCGGCGGACCGCTGCGCCAATTGCACAAGTGGCTGCAAGGGGGCCGGTTCCACGCGGCCGTGGTCATCGGCCAGGAGGATATTCCGCAAACCCCTGAAGTGCGCATCCCTCGGCACCACGAGCACCGGTATGCTGCTGGACTTGGCCACGCTGCCCGCACTGCTGCCGAACAGATTGCCTCCAGTGGCTCCCTGTGTCCCCATGACGATGAGGTCCACGTCCTTCTCCTCGCACAGGGTGTTGAGCGCCGACGTGAGCGGTCCATAGAGCGCCTCCGTTACCACCACGGCGTCCGCGCCACCCTTCAATTCCCGGAAGCGACCGGTGAAGTCCGCCAAGCCCTCCACCGCATTCGCGTACTGCGCGCTGGTCATGTCCACCATTGTGGCGTAACCGGGCAAGGGGTCCATGTAGGCATGGGCCAGGGTGAACGTGTTGCCGGCGTTGCCGAACAGGTCGAGCGCATAAGCGCATGCGTTCAACGATCCATCGCTGAAGTCGGTGGGGAGCAGGATGTGTGCCATGGGGTCCGGATGTGGGTGGATAGCGAACCTACGACCCGTATGTTACCCTGGTATGATGGATGTCAAGGATCACGACGGATGCGCCCGATAAGGTGAAGATTTAATACTGGCTTCCTTTAGGGACCACGAAGGCCTCTGTTTTCGGGGTCCCCGGCGCTCCCTATGCACGCGCTCGGCGAATGCCGTCCCGGCGCTTATTCTATGACATCTCCAAACGCTTGTTGAGTTTTTGATGCATGAAGAACTCCGGGCATGGGCGGGAATTCTTTTGGTCTCCCCGCCCATGGCCGAAGCCCGTCGTTCGTCGGGTTGATCCTGGCGGGTTGCTCTCCAGCATGGCCCGCTTCCGTTTGGCCCGATGTGGTAAAGTTGGTCTATTCCGTGCTGATCGCGCCCACCTCCTCAGGGACCATCTGGATGGGTTGGGCCTTGCGAGGCTCGTATGGTCTTCCCTCCCTGATCACGGCGCATACCCTCAGGATGATCTTGCAACGAATGGCATTCAGCACGCTCATGGGATGCTTGCCATCGGCCACCTTCCGACGATAATAGGCGCTGAACTCGTTGTCGCATTGGATCATGCACAGTGCCGCCATGTGCAGCAATGATTTCAAGCGCTTGTCGGCATGATGCGATACCCTGGAGCGGCCTTTGATACTGGAGCCGGAAGTATGCTCATACGGAGCCACACCAGCATGGCAGGCCAGTTGGCGGCCCTTGCACATCCGGGTGAAGAGCTCGGTGGCGGCCAGCAAGTGCGCGGCCAATACAGGTCCTACGCGGGGAATGGTGAGCAAGAGCTGGTACTGTTCCTGCATGATGGGGTCTTGGGCAATGTGGTCCTCGATCATCCTGTCCACCTGTTTCACCATCGCCTTGCTGTCCTTGATGCGCCTTGCGGAGTACTCCTTGAACACCTTCTGAAGGGGCTTTGCCACACAGGTGTTCAGGTCGCTGTTGTGCACGCCATGCTTTACTCCGTCAACCACCATCCGGTCCCGGAACGCCAGTAGCTGTTTGAGTTCCAATATGGCCAAGATGGTCGGACCAGCCACACGTTTCTTGTCCTGATACCGCATGGCGTAGTCGGCAATGCGCAACGCATCGATGCGGTCGTTCTTGCCCCTTACCATGCCCATGCGCTGCCGGATGTCCATGGGATGGGCGACCCACGTGGGCACTTGGCCCTTCACCAATGCGGCCAACACGGTGTTGGAGTAATGCCCGGTGGGTTCCAAACAGGCCAAGCAGCCATTGTGGTCCACACCGTCTTCACGGTTCCACCGCTTCAATAGCGAGTTGACCGCAGCACTGCTGTTGTGCACCTCCGCCTGACGCACCAAGTGGCCTTGGTCACCGAGCAAGGCGAAGTCCAACTTGGCCTTGCTCACATCTATCCCGATGTAATGCATCATTGTTTAGTTTTGGATTACACCTGTGGTCTCCGGAGGGCCTGTGCGCAGGGCCTGATGCTCGATGACTCTAATAGGCCGTTAACCTGATATTCTATTCGAGCCTTGGACCCGAGTGGACGGCAGGTACCGATAAGCGCCTAGGTCATTGACCTATCGGCTTAATTGGTTCATCTGCCGCCCTGCTCAGTTCTCTCCGGGGATTCCACTTTTCGTCCTTAAAGTTGGTTCAACCAACCAAGGGCAAGTGTAGAGTCGGCTTTTTGCCGAGTGCCATGGGCTCCTCCGCCTCCGGCGGGCAACGCCTGTTCACGTCTTATACCAGTACCGGCAGAGCCCGCCAGAGGCGGATCAACGTGGTGGGCACTCGGCAGATCCGTGAGGTTTTCGCAAAGCCGAGCGCCGGGAGGGTGTAGCTCACGAGCGAGGACGCTCGCGCGAGTTGCGCAGGAAACGTGCCTGTTCATCCCTACCGTTCCTCGTTCCGGCCGTCACCTTTTTCCGGGTCCAACGTTATAGGGGAACGGAGAAGGACAATGGTTATGCACGTCACATTCAAAGCCGGTGAGCAGCAGGCATATGAAGCGGCCCGCTACTTCCGGGAGGCTGTGGAGCCCGTGGTGGCACTGCTGATCGAAGGGTTTGGCAGAACTGACCAACGGCTGGTCGGCGAGCATGGCGCCGCGCTGGTGCTACGGACCTGGAGCGCGGCACCACTGGCAGAGGAGGAATGGCATGACCTGATCGAACAGCTGCTCGAGCTGCGGGAAGACCTGCTCCATCTGCACGAGATCAATGCCCGGCCGGATGCGCTGGCACCCATCGCGGCCAACTGGCTTTCCGAACATCTCCACGGGCGCGACCTGTACGTGGAACTTGCCGTGGACGAAGCGCTGCCGAACGACAACGAGAACCCTCCGATCCTTTCCCTCGGGATGCTTCGGGGCCGTGCCGTGTTGCTCAGCTCGGATACCGCCCTGTTCATCTGGTTACAACAGGACCTTTTCGGCCTCACCGTGGCCGGGCAGGGAAGCTACCTGTTGGAAATAGGTGGTGAGAGGCTCCGGAGAAAGGCGTCCTGACCATTCCTTTGAACCTTCCGCAGATCCCGCCTCGGGACCCGGTGTCATCGACCATCGAACGCAAGGGTCTCCGCCTTTCGGCGGAAGACCCTGAGTTCTTTACCTACTTGATGATGCTCAACCGCTGAACGGTCCTTTCCCCGTTCACTTCTGGCGCGAGTTGGGGGATCTCGCTCAAGCGGAACGGCCCCTGCCCCTTTTCATTTCCTTGACTCCTTGGGCTGGTCCGTGTGGAACGGGAAATATTTCACGACCTTTCGGACGTTCAGTTCCAACAGGGGGACTGGGGCGTACCCGATAGTTGTGATGAAGGACATTGGCACTACGAACAAGCTCTTACTGATCTTCGTTGTTCCCTTCATCTTCTACTTGTTGAAGGAGCTGTCGTTCATATTCGTGCCGCTTTTTTTCTCCATGTTCCTTGCGTTGCTGTTCCTTCCGCTCATGCGGTGGTTCAAAAAGAAAAAAGTGCCGAACGCGCTCGGGGTATCGGCGGCTGTCGGCATCCTCATTTCCGCATTGTTCCTTGGTGGTCGCTTGGTCCGAATAGCTGTTCGCGAGGTGCTGTCCGCTGACAGCTCCATTGTTGCAGCGGCCGGGTCCAAACTGCTGGGCATCGTGGTCTCGATCGAATCGTTCTTCGGTATAGAACGCTTGGTGGGAGTAAAGGTGCTGGATCATTACCTCAAGGACTTCGACCTGGTGGATAACCTGGGGCCGCTGATCGGAATGGTGGGTGATACGCTGACCATGACCTTGATGACCGTGTTCTTTGTCGTTCTTCTTTTGGCCGGTTCCATCAACCTGCAAGACGTGCTTCAGACCGTGATCTTTCCGCACAGGTACGCTTCGATCAAGGTGTTCCGGAGAATAGAAAAGGATATCATCAAGTTCATCCGGGTCAAGTTCGTCATCAGCTTTTTCACAGGTCTCGGGTTCACGTTGGCGTGCTTGTTCTTCGATGTGAGCTTTCCGTTCCTCTGGGGGATCTTTGCCTTCCTGATCAACTTCGTGCAGATGGTGGGCTCCATTGTTTCAGTTGTTCTCCTGAGCCTCTTTGCCATGGTGGAGATCGATCCTTCGGGTACACTGCTGGCCTTTATCCTTGTCATCATTGGCGTTCAAGTGCTCATGGGGTCCATACTGGAACCGATCTTCCTGGGTAAGACATTCTCCATCAATGTGATCACGGTGCTGGTCATGCTCATGCTCTGGGGCTATATCTGGGGTGTTCCCGGCCTGATCATGGCCATACCCATCACGGTATTCGTGAAGATCATCCTGGAGCAATTCCCCATGACCCGGGTGATCGCTCGGTTGATGTCCGGCACCCTGTCGGGAACGGTCACTGCCCGATAGCGGCCCGCATCCCGGCGCTCTAATGTATCCTGAGCGCCCAGCACTTCATCCGCTTCTGGCGGCTTGCACATCCACAGCGTATTCCACCTCGGGACCTGCGAAATGCGATCGTTTGCCTGCTGACCTGAAGACCGAATGGACTCCCCGAACTGGCGCGAGTTGGGGCAGATCGAGAACCGGGTTGACGCGCTCATTGCCGTTCACGAACGCCGTGCTTCATTCTGCCATCATTAAATGCGCCCCCCCGCTACCTTGGCCCGTGCCTTGCTGCCCCACCGATCCATGCGCCGCCCCCTCCTCTTCCTGCTCCTTGCATTGCTCTTCGGGCTGTGCGCGGCATTGATCCAAGAGCGCCCACCACAAGAGCGGCTTGCCGGTGCAGCAGCGGAACTACAGGTACGGTTCGATGTTGCCGCCACGGAACTGGCTACCCAAGCCAAGGACGCGCTCGAAAAAGACACCGTGCACTTGGACGAGGGGCACGCCTTGGGCGAAGGCGGGCTGCGGCTGTACAAAGACAGTGTGGTGAAGGCCTGGACCGACCATGCGCCCATCGCCGATGCTTCTTTGGACACCGCCCGCGCTGCGCACCTCACCCTCCCGGACGGCACCTATTTGCATGCCTTCGCCATGCAGGGCGACCGGAGCGTTCACGCCGTTCAGCGCGTCTGGTTCAAGCCGCCGTTCCAGAACCAGTACCTGCGCGACCACTTCGATCCGGGCTTCACGCTGGCGAAGGGTATCGTGGCGGAACAAGGCCCCGGACTGGGACCCGTGGTGCGCGACGCGGACGGAAAGGTGATGCTGCGCCTGCAATGGGCCGATGAGACCGCGCTGCCCGGCACGCGCTCTATGGTGGCGTTGCTGTTGGCCTTTGCTGCGATCGTATGCGCGGTCACCGTGCTGTGGCTCTTGGCCTTGTTGATCCCCGGCACATGGGGTCCGGTGCTGCTCTTCCTGCCGGTGCTGCTGGGTGCCCGCTGGGCCACGTTGGCGCACGGCGCCTTCGATGCGCTCACCTCCTTCCCCTTGTTCGACCCCTCGCTCTTCGCTTCCTCGTTCTTCATGCCTTCGCTCGGCGACCTGCTGATCAATGCCGCCGTGCTGCTGTGCGCGGCCTTGTTCATCCGCCGCGCCCTGCGTGATGCAGCCATCCCAGTGCGTCCATGGCCCGTCGCAGTGGTGGCCGCAGTCCTCCTCTTCCTGTGTGCGGAGGGCATCGGTTCAGTGATGATCGCGCTGGTGCATGACAGCAGCGTGAGCCTCGACCTCTTCCGCGTACAGGGCTTCGATGGCTACAGCCTCGCCGCCTTGATCGCCATCGGCGTGCTGCTCTTCGCTTGGTGCTTGCTGGCGGATGCCCTTATCCACCTGCTTTCTCCCGCCCTTTCTTCCGGGCCTAAGCTGCTGCTGATCGTGCTGGTCAGTGCCGCGCTTGTTCTCTTCAACCATTTCGCGGGCAACTACGACCTGATGCTCGCGTTGTGGCCTCTGCTCGCGCTGTTGCTGCTGGATCGCATAAGGAAGCGCCCCGGGGCTATTCCCGCCCTGCTGCTCATCGCCACGCTTGCGCTTTTCACCGCCCACGTGCTGAACCGGCAGACCTTCAAACGGGTGGAGCTGGACCGGCAGACCTTGGCCGAGACCGCCACCACGCACGAGGACCCGGTGATCGAGCTGCTCTTCGATGAGGCCGAACGTGAAGTCACGACGGACCCCGCCGTACGGGCCTGGCTCAATGCGGACGGCCCTTGCTCCGCCACCGATCTGGACCGCTTGGTGCGCCAGCCTTTCTTCACCGGGTATTGGGCCCGCTACGACCTCCGCCTGCACTTCATCTCGGCCCGCAAACAAACCTATTGCACCACCTCGCCGGACGCGCCCACTTCGGCACAACCTATCCTGGACCGCTTCGAGCAAGGCGTGCCCGTGGAGAACGACGACGATCTGCGCATCACCGATCGCCCCGGCGAGGATGCGCTCTACATCGGCAGGATCGAGCTCGGAAGTACCTTGCTGTTCGTGGAAATACGCCCCCGCCTTGTGGCCGATGGGCTGGGATTCCCCGAACTGCTGCTGGCGGGCGACCGGCCTTCGCCTTTCGGTCCGGGCCGCTTTGTGCGGGCGCGCTATGAGCGCGGCGTGCTCACCTCGTCCTCAGGCACCTACGTCTTCCCGGTGAATTGGGAAAAGGCGGTGCCGACCGAAGGCCTGCACTGGTCCACGAACGGCTATGACCTGCTGGCGCAGGGCGATCCGCACGGCGCACTCCTGGTCCTGGGCACGAAGGTGCCGACCTGGTGGGACCATGTGACCACGTTCTCCTACCTTTTCCTCTTCTTCTGCCTGCTGGCCGCCGTGATCGGCGGCATGGGCGCGTTGCTGGGCAGGCGTTGGTCCGGCGCAATGGGCATCAGCGGGAAGGTGCGGCTGGGCGTGGCCGGCTTCGCTGTTGTCAGCCTGTTGCTGTTCACCTTCGGCTTGCGCCACATGATCGATGTCCGCCGGGAACAGCGCAGCACGCGGACACTGGACGAACGATCGCGCGGGGTGATCGCGGAATTGCGCCAGACCTTGCGCGGGGAAGGAGCGCTGTCACCAGCGATGGCCCCCTACTTGGACCATTTGCTGGGCAACCTCAGCAACGTGTTCTTCACCGACCTCACGCTATATGCGCCCGACGGAACACTGCTCGCCACCTCCCGCGAACAGGTGTTCAACACCGGCCTGCTGGGCCGCCGCATGGACCCGCGCGCCTACCAGCGATTAGCGGTGGAAGATGCATCTTCCTTCATCCATGGCGAGCACATCGGAAGTGCCGACTTCAGCACGGCGTACATGCCCTTCCGCAACGACGGAGGGGAAGTGCTGGCCTACCTCGCCCTGCCCTACTTCGCGCGCCAGGGCGAGGTGGAGCAGGAGCGCGCGGCGGGCTATGTGGCGCTGGTGAACCTCTTCACCCTGCTCTTCCTGTTGAGCGTGATCGCCGCCGCGTTGATCACCCACTGGACCACGCGCCCGTTGGAACTGCTGCGGCGCGGTCTGGAGCGCATCGGCCTCGGTGCCCACAACGAACCCCTCACCTATCGCGGGGAAGATGAGCTGGGGCAATTGGTGAGCGTGTACAACCGCAAGGTGGACGAGCTCCGCGAAAGCGCGATGAAGCTGGCCCGCAGCGAACGCGAAAGCGCTTGGCGCGAAATGGCCAAGCAGGTGGCACATGAGATCAAGAACCCGCTGACGCCGATGAAGCTGAACATCCAGCAGTTCCAACGCACCTGGTCGCCGGACCTGCTCGATGCCAAGGAACGCTTGGACCGCTTCAGCAACGGCATGGTGGAACAGATCGATGTGTTAAGCCGGATCGCGGGTGAGTTTTCCGACTTCGCGCAGATGCCACGAGCACACGCCGAGCAGGTGGACCTTCGCGAGGTGGCGAACGCCGCCACCGCCCTCTTCGCAGCAGAGCCAAATGCACAAGTGACGCTGCTAGCCGAGCGTTCACCCATGGTACACGTGGACCGCGAGCACCTGCTGCGCACCTTCACCAACCTGATCAAGAACGCCGTGCAGGCCATGCCCGATGGTCGCTCCGGACACGTGGAGGTGATACTTCGCGAGGACGGGAACAGGGCGGTGATCGAGGTGCGTGACAACGGCACGGGCATCGCCGAAGCGGACCGCGACCACATTTTCGAACCGCGCTTCACCACGAAGAGCAGCGGCATGGGGCTGGGGCTGTCCATCGTTCAACGGATGATGGAGAACGCGGGCGGAAGGGTGTGGTTCGAGACCTCCGTGGAGCCGAGGAGAGAGGGAACTTCCTTCTTTGTGGAATTGCCGCTGGTGGGTTAAAGTTCTACCGCGAAGGACACTAAGAACACGAAGGCAAGTTTGCGCAGAGGTTTCACCGCAACGCACGCTACGAGCGCAACGAAAGCTTCGCTGGTGCCATAGCCGATACATTTGCCCAACGTGATCGATCAGTTCCTTGATCGATGATCCAAAAAGCATTGACATCCATGTCCTTTACCAATCTCTTGATCGCTGATGCGGAAGGCATCCGCACCATCACCATCACCCGGCCGGAGCAGCTGAACGCGCTGAACCGCGCCACCATCGCCGAACTGAACGAAGCGCTGAACCAGGCCCAAGCCGACAAGGCCGTGCGCGTGCTGATCATCACCGGCAGCGGCCCCAAGGCTTTTGTGGCCGGTGCCGACATCAAGGAGTTCGCGCATTTTTCCGTGGAAGAAGGCAAAATGCTCAGCGCCGAGGGGCACAAGCAGCTCTTCGACCATGTGGAACATTTCGAAAAACCGGTGATCGCCGCAGTGAACGGTTTCGCGCTGGGCGGCGGGCTGGAATTGGCGATGAGCTGCCACTTCCGCGTGGCCAGCGACAACGCCCGAATGGGCCTGCCGGAAACGAGCTTGGGCGTAATCCCCGGTTACGGCGGCACACAACGCCTCGCGCGTCTCGTGGGCAAGGGCAAGGCCATGGAGATGATCTTCACCGCAGGCATGATCAAAGCCGACGAGGCCCTGCAATGGGGCTTGGTGAACCACGTTGTACCACAGGACCAACTGCTGGCCAAGTGTACCGAGCTCGCCACCGCGATCATAAAGAACTCCCCCTCCGCTTTGGCAGCTGCCATCCGCGCGGTGAACGCGGGCTACGAACCGGGCGCCGACGGCATGCAACGCGAGATCGAGGAATTCGGTAAATGCTTCGGGACGGCGGATTTTGAAGAGGGGACCAACGCGTTCTTGGGGAAGAGGAAGGCGGAATTCAAAGGCAACTGAACAGCTGTGCGCATCCTATGCAACCTCGCAGGCCAAATGGCTACTTTGTGTGTGCGTGGCGTGCTTTTTAGTTTTCTCTTCGTCGCTTGCTCGCATTCAGACAATGAAGAAAAACATCAGATTCTTATCGCTGGTCGCGAAGCCCCGCTTGGCTGGGTGACCATGAAGCTCTTTTCTGATAATTCATTCGAGTTCAATAATGGAGGCCTTCGTTCATCTGATTCCCAGAAGTACTATGGAACATTTCGATCGATAGCTGATACGCTCATATTTTCATATCCCGAAAGCATGCCTGCGCAAGGGTGCGATCGGGCTGTTCGTGCAGAGCGGTTCCTTGTTTTTGATGATTGCTTAGGTTCCTTGGAGATCCAAAAGGATAAACCGACAAGTAGATAATCAAACTAACGTGAGCGTCCTCCGCAAACTCGCAGGCCAGACGGCCATCTATGGGTTGAGCAGCATCGTTGCACGCTTCCTCAACTACCTGCTCACGCCCCTGTACACCAGCCGCGGGGTGTTCGCGCCGGCGGCCTTCGGAGTGATCACCTCGCTCTATGCGTGGACGGCCTTCCTCAACGTGGTGCTCACCTACGGGATGGAGACCACCTTCTTCCGCTTTGCGAGCAAGCACGAAGACAATAAGCGGATCTACACCACCGCCGTGTATCTGCTGGTCGCCACAACGGTGGTTTTCCTGTCGCTGGGAATGCTCTTCGCGCATTCCATCGCCGCCATGATGGGCTATCCGGACCATGTCGTTTCCGTGCGCCTGCTGGTGCTGATCATCGGCATCGAGGCGATGGCCACCGTGCCCATGGCGAACCTGCGCCTGAAGAACCGGCCGTGGAAGTTCGCTGCCATCAACGTGGCGAGCGTGGTGTTGAACGTGGTGATGAGCCTCTTCATCTTCATGTACTGCATGCCCAAGTACAACGCCGGGGAAAGCAATGCGCTGATCAATGCGGTATACAACCCCGACTTCGGTGTCGGCTATGTCTTCCTCCTCAACCTCATCAGCAGCAGCCTGAAATTCCTGCTGTTGCTCCCGGAATGGCCACCGTTGCGTTTCGGAGCTTCCGAGAAAGCGTTCGATACCAAACTGCTGCGGCCCATGTTGGCGTTCGGTCTTCCGCTGTTGATCGCGGGCCTTGCCGGCATGACCAACGAAACCGCGGACCGGGTGCTGATGAAACACCTGCTCCCTGCGGATGTCGCGGATGCCCAGATCGGGATCTACGGCGCCTGCTACAAGCTGGCGATGCTTATCACGCTCTTCATCCAGGCCTTCCGTTTCGCTGCGGAACCGTTCTTCTTCAGCCATGCCAAGGAGAAGGACAGCCGCGAGACGTTCGCACGCATCATGAACATCTTCGTGGCGGTCTGCATGAGCGCCTTCCTGCTCGTGATGCTCTTTCTGGACGCCTTCAAGTGGTTCATCCCCAACCCGGCATACTGGCCCGGCTTGGTGGTGGTGCCGGTACTGATGCTGGCCAACGTATTCTTAGGCATCTACTACAACCAGAGCGTGTGGTACAAGCTGAGCGACCGCACGCGCGCCGGCAGCACCATCTCCATCATCGGGGCCATCATCACGCTGACGCTGCTGTTCTGGTGGATCCCGATCTTCGGCTATCTCGGCGCCGCCTGGGCCACCTTCCTCTGCTACGCCTCCATGGCCGTGATCAGCTACGTGTGGGGCCAGAAACACTACCCCATCCCCTATAACGTGGCCCGCGTGCTGGGCTACATGGCCGGTGGCGTGTTCCTGTGGTGGGGCTGCGAGCAATTGCCGCTGGAGGGTCCCGCGAAGTATGCCGTGCGTGCAGTGGTCTTCCTCGGCGCGGTAGGATATGCGTGGAGGCTGGAACGGTCTTCTGTTCAGGGTAGCGCGGACGGGCAGGCAGCGGATCTCTGAGGCTTGTGGTGGGTCTCCCCTCCTTTTTTCAAGGAGGGGTTGGGGGTGGTTCCGGTAACACGTTCACACTAAGGCTGAAAATAGCTGCGGATCAGATCAAGAACCCCGGGAAGATCATCAACGATGCTCTTGTTCTCAATGCGAAGCACACAGATGTTCTTGGCATTCATGTATTCATCCCGCAGTCCGTCATTGGTGGATGAAGTGGGGTCATCGTGTGATGCACCGTCCACTTCGATCACCAAGCGTTCCGAAGGGCAGTAGAAATCCGCGATGAACGGACCTATCCCGTGCTGTCTTCTGAATTTCCGACCATCAAGCTGTTTATTACTCAATGCTTTCCACAACGTAGCCTCGGAGGCGGTCATCCTTCCCCGCAGAGCCTTTCGTTCGCCTTTCTGTTCAAAGCGGTTATGGCACCTCTCGTACATGGGTCTTCGGTAGCTATGCGCATCAAGCTGTCTGTTCAACAAAGCAACCGCATGTTCATCCAAAGAGAATGCACCACCCCTGCCCCTCCTTGAAAAAAGGAGGGGAAAACCAAAACTACCCAAAGATCGATCCGATCACTTCAGCCGCGCCAAGTACTTGTCCTCCACCACCCGCATGGCAGCTCTCTTGGCCACGCTCTTGTCGCTGTGGCCCATCAGGTGCAGCAGTCCGTGGACCATCACGCGACGCAGCTCCTGCTGGGCGCTGACGCCGTAGGTCTTCGCGTTCTCCCGCACCCGGTCGTAGCTGATGAGGATATCGCCCGAGATGCCCGTGCCTGTCTGCAGGTCGAAGGTGATCACGTCGGTGAACTCGTCGTGGCCCAAGTACCGCTTATTGTAGGGCAGCAGGCCCTTGTCATCCAGCAGTACGAAGGTGACCTCGCCGATGGAATGCCCATGGTCCGAGGCGACGGCGCGGATCCATTTCCGCAGGGACTCCCGATCGCGGAAGGCGTCGGTGACACCGATGGCCTTGAACGCGATGATCCCGCTCTGGGCCATTATTCGGTGACGGGTATGAGGCTGAAGGCGAGCGCTACGGAGGCGCCATTGTCGGAGAACTCCACGTTATCCGAAAGGGCGTGCATCAGGAACACGCCGCGGCCGTGCGGCTTCTCGATGTTCTGCGGGTCCGTGGGGTCGGGCAGGTGCTCAAAGTCGAAGCCCGGGCCCTCATCACTGACCATGAAGGTGATCTTCTCCCCTTCCGCCACATAGCCCAAGCTCACCTGCTTGGCAGGGTCCAAGGCATTGCCGTGGTGGATCGCATTGTTCACCGCCTCGGTGAGGGCGATAAGGATGTTGCCGTACAGGGATTCATGCACGTTATACCGGCCACAGGCCTCGTCGATCATCTTTTCTGCCAGGTGGATGTTCTCTGCCTTGGCGGCAAATTCGATGCGCTCCGTGAACTGGATATCCTCTGTTGGTGCTCCCATGGTCGTTCTTCAGGGTCGGTCAAAAGTATCGAAATACTGATCCACCCGGGCCTTGTAATAGGGTTTGAGCCCCGGAGGCACGGTGCGGAGCAGTTCCGCCTCCCTCATTTTGCTGCGTTGGTAGTTGAAAAAGCGGGCCGGGTCCGGATGGTCGCGGTCCTGCCCCGAGATGCTTTCCCGCTTCTGGTCCAGCTCACGTTCTCGCTCCGCCTTCTCCGCCTCCAGCATGCGCGTCATGATGTCCTGTTGGCGCTTCATCGATTCGTTCGTGAGGTTCTTGTTCACGATGTCCTTCTCGTTCTGTTCCATCTGCTCGGCGAGCTTCTGGAGGCCGTTCCCGCTGCCGGAACCATCCTTGTTCAGCTCTTGGGCCATGCGCTGCATCTCCTGCCGAAGTGCCGCCTGCTGGGCCGCCAATTGCGCGAGCTGCTGGCTCATGCCGGGGCCCATGCCGCCGGGGTTCTTCTCACCGGGCTTTTCTCCGGGTTTCTTTCCTTTTTCCAGCGCCTTCTTCATCGCCTCCAACTGCTTGGACAAAGCCTCCTGTTGGCTCTTGATCTTCTGCATCTTCTTGCTATCGCCACTGCTGCTGCCTGCACCACCCGGCTTTTTGCAACTGCCCTTGCCCGGCATGCCGCTAGCCTGCTGCTGCATCTGCTGAAGCGCCTCGTCAAGCATCAGCGCGAGGTTGTTCAAGGACGTCATGGCACGCTGCTGACGATCCGCCGCCAAGGGGCGCTCGCGATCGTTCGCACGGGCCTCCGCCAAATGTGAAAGCGCTTGGTCCATGTTGTCGTTCACGAGGTTCATCTCGCGGTTCACCATGGCCTGCAACTGCGGCACGCGCTTGCTCAGGGCGAAGAGCGAGTCCTCCACCAGCCTGGCGTCGTCGCGCAGTTTCTTCTGCTGCCGTCCGATGTCCACCAGGTGCGGGTCGCGCACGGC
Source organism: uncultured Flavobacteriales bacterium (assembly GCA_963706125.1). Taxonomy (GTDB): domain Bacteria; phylum Bacteroidota; class Bacteroidia; order Flavobacteriales_F; family PHOS-HE28; genus PHOS-HE28. Next base: position 179,702 of record CAVPLQ010000001.1, on the reverse strand, counting down.
CGTGGCCTGCAGGTCGTTCATGTTCGCCTCTTGATCGAAGCTGAGCTGGACGATGTTTTCCAGCAATTGCCGCAGTGCGTCCATGTCCTCCTCAGCTTGCTCCTGTTGGTCGTCCTTCATGGCGCTCTTCATGTCAGCGGCCAATTGCTCCATCTGGTCACCTGCCTTCTTCTGGCTTTCGCTGGCCTTTTTGTCCTGCTTCTTCTCGAGCTGCTCGCTGCTGTTCTCCTGTTCCTTCTGGATGCTCTCCTCCTGCTCCTCGGTCTTCGGCAGGTCCAGCGGCCGTTCCAGGTCCTGGTTCTTCTTGTCCAATGAATCCAGCTGGTCGCGCACGTCCTCGAACTCCTTGTTCAATGCGTCCTGTTTCTGCTTCAAGTCGTCCTTGTCGCTCTTGGGGTCCTTGGTCTCCTCGCTCAACTTCTGCTGCTGCTCCGCAAGCTTCTCCAGCTGGTCGGCAATGTCCTCCGCCTTCTGTTCCACCTCCATCTGCTTGAACTGCTCCAAGGCCCGGTCCAGCTCCTTCTCCATGTCCTCCTGGCTCAACTTCATGTCCTGCATCTTCTCTTGCAGCTGGTCCTTGTCGATCTTCTCCAGCATCTCCTGCACCTGGCGGTAGAGCTCCTTCATCTGCTCGCTCAGCACGTTCTCGAAAAGCTCCTGCACCTGTTGCTGTTTCTGAAGGATCCGCTCATCATTCTCCTTGAAGCTCTGCTGCTCTTGCTGCGTCTGCTTCATCTGCTCCGTGGCGTTCTCGATGCGCTGCTCCAGCTTCTTCTGCCGGTCAAGCACGTTCTGCATCTTCTGCTTGTCCTGCCAGTTCAGCTCCTTCTTGTCCTGCATCTCCCGGCGCATTTTATCCAGGTCACGTTGCAGTTCCTGCGCCTGCTTGATGCTCTCGCGGAGCTCGTCCTTGATCGCCTCGCCCTGCTTGTCCTGCTTCTCCGCCAGCTCCTTCAGTGTGGGCGCCTCGAAGACCCGCGTGGTGCTGCGCGAGCTCTTGCTGCCGTTCACGCCGTCGTTGTCCCACACCTCGAACCAGTATTCCAGCTTGTCGCCGGGCATCAGGCGCAGCTCGCCGAGGTCCTCGAAGTCGAAGAAGCTCTGGCGCGTGGTGGTGGGCTCGATGCCAATGTTCTTGCTCAGTTCGCGCTTGTCCGCTGGGATGCTATCGCCACCTTGGGTGACGCGATAGTGGAAGGCCAAACGCTTGAATCCGTGGTCGTCGCCGATGTCACCCTTGAAGTAGAGGCGGCGCGGCGAAATGCTGTCGGCCTTCTGCTCTACCGCGATGGTTGGATAAAGGTCAGGCACCACATCCACACGGTATTGGGCAGGTGTCTGCGCCTTCAGGTCGCCGTTGCCAGGATCAAGGAGTAAGCGCTGCCCTTGAGAAAACGTCGGGTGGCGGTGAAGCGCTGGTCGCCCGCATGCGCCGGAAGCAGGCTGTATGTTGTGTCATCGAATGCGATGGCAACCTTGTCAGCGCTGCGGGTCTCGGCGGTCCAGGTGACGCGGGTGCCGGCGGGCACACTGATGTCACCCGTGTTGTTCGTCACGGTGTTCTTCAGGCCCAAGTAAGGCGGGTAATCCAGCGCCACGGTGAGGCCGAGCAGCATGGGATTGGCCTCGGTGCTCAGGCGCATGGCCGCGCTGTGGAAGCCGTCCGCGCCAAGGCGGAAATCCACCGGCTCCTGCACATTGCGGAAGCGGTGCGTGAAGTGCGATGCATCCTGGCGCACCAAGGGGATGCGTTTGCCGTCCTGCTCCAGGAAAACCTGCTGGGGCAGGGCGTCGCCCCTCATCTCCACCTGTAGTTCGAAGTCCTCGTTCTCCGGCACGGTCAGGTCCTTGTTGCCCACCACGAAGCGGAACGGCGCCTCCGGAAGAAACTCGGTGCTGTGGGCCAGGATCCGTTTCGTGGGGCCGGTGATGAGGCTGGGCGCTGCGAAGAGCAGGATCACCAACACGCCTACCGGAGGCAGCGCATAGCGCAGGTAACGGCGGTTGCGGCCCAGATCGATGGCCGTGCTGAACGGCACCGGCGATAGCTCCCGGCTGCGTTGCGCGATGCTGGCCTCGATGAGCATCCGCCGTTGCGGATCCTCCTCATTCTGTCCACGCAATTGCAGCGTATTCAGCAGCTTGTCCTTCACCTGCGGAAAGTGGCTGCCCACAATGCTGGCGGCCTCTTCATGCGTGATCATCGTACCCAGACGAAATAGCTTCACCAGCGGGATGGCGATGAAGCGCACCAGCACCACGGCCGTCACCGCCGTCAGCAGCCAGAACAGACCAGTGCGCACTCCCGTGCCGAATTTTCCGAAGTACTCGCCCAGCGAGGCCATCAGGAAGAAAAGCACGAGCAGCCCCACGCTGTACAACGCCCCGCGGATCAAGCGGTCCTTGTAGTACTTGCGGATGAAGCCATCCAGCTTGGCGATGAGCAGGTCGTAGTCGGAAGCCATGGGCGCAACGGGGATGCCATCCCTCAACGGGGCAGCACCAGCGGAATTGTCCCGAAAGTTAGGCAGTAACGGGGAGTGAACAGGAGCTGCGCCTTTCCGGAGATCACCCGTGGACTCGAAGACGGATGGGGTACTGCCTGAACTTCCTGCTGCGGACAGCCGGAACAGGCAGCAGGTCAAGCAATAATGCAGGTCGGCCGCACCCCATCCGCCGACCCGAAGAACTCCGATCACTCGACTTCTTCTAGTCCGCCAATGGATCGTACATGTAATCGGCCACGGCTTGCTGAAGATCCGCAGGCCTATCGGCTCTTGCCATGCCTGTGTTGAACGCTTCATCGGCAACGGCGACCGCTACGGCTTGGGAGAGCTTGCGGATCACCGTCAAGCGTGGATATAAGGAGCCGCGTGCGATGTCCATCTCCTGCACACATTCCGCCAAGGTGCGCGTGGCGATCAGGAACATGGCATCGGTGATGATGCGGGTGTCCGCAATGATGGCACCCAGCCCCACGCCCGGAAAGATGTACGCGTTGTTGCCCTGCCCTGGTCGGAATTCGGTGCCTTTGTACTGCACCTTGTCGAACGGGCTGCCGCTGGTGAATACCGCCTTGCCATCGCTCCATGTGTAGGCTTCTTCGGCGGTGCATTCGGCGCGGGAGGTGGGGTTGCTCAGCGCAAAGATCACGGGGCGTTCGTTCATCGCGCTCATCTTTTCAATGACCGCTTTGTTGAACGTGCCCGGCGAGCCTGTGGCGCCGATCAACACATGCGGCATAATGGCGTCCAGGGCATCCATGAACTGCATCGGGGCGTGCTTGTGCGCATACCGCAAGTTGTACGACTTCAGTTGGTCCCGGCCTTCCACGATCAGTCCCTTGCTGTCCAGGAACCACAGGCGGTGGTAGGCTTCCTTCTCGCTCAACCCTTCCTCTTGGAATGCGGAGACCATCAGATCAGCAATGCCCGTTGCTGCGGAACCGGCCCCCAGGAACATCACGCGCAGGTCCTTGAACGCCATGCCGGTGATGCGTGTGGACGCATACACGCCCGCCAAAGCCACCGCCGCCGTGCCTTGGATATCGTCGTTGAAACAGAGCACTTCATCCCGGTATTTATCCAGGAAGGTGTACGCGTTCGGTGTTGAAAAATCCTCGAACTGGATGAGCGCCTTGGGGAACTTCTGCTGCACGGCCTGCACGAATTCATCCACGAGTTCCATGTACGCGTCCCCTTCCAGCCGCTGCTTCGGATAGCCAAGATACAGCACGTCGTCCAGTAGATCCAGGTTGTTGGTGCCCACGTCCAGCATCACGGGCATGCATTGATGCGGTGGAATACCTGCAGTGCCCGAATACAGTGCCAACTTGCCGATCGGAATGCCCATGCCGTTGGCACCCAGGTCGCCCAAGCCCAAGATGCGCTGACCATCGGTGACCACGATGATGCGGATGTCCTTCTCCGGCCAGTTCCCGAGGATAGCGCTGATGCGGCCCTTGTCGTCCGGGGTGATGTAGAACCCTTTCGTTTGGCGGAAGATGTGCGAGAATTCACGGCACGCCTGCCCCACGGTGGGCGTGTAGATCAGCGGCATGATCTCCTCGATGTGTTGCACAATGACGGCGTAGAACAAGCGCTCGTTCCTGTCGCTCAATGAATTCAGCAGGATGTAACGCTCGATATCGTTCTCCTTGCGCCGCAGGGTTTCCATAACGCGGTCCACTTGGTGTTGCTGCGTGGCCACCAAATACGGCAATAGTCCTTGCAACCCCAACGCCTCACGTTCGGCACGCGTGAACTCCACGGAACGGTTGATGGTCTTGTCCCGTAAAACGTCGATGCCTTTCTTCATGATGGGCCGGAGCGGTGCCAAGGTAGTTCTGGAGTGGGTGGGTGTTGAATATCTGAACCCCAAGGTGGTAGGAGTGGGAACATAGCTGCCGGCCGTTCACTCCCGGACCGGGCACGGGTCGAATTCATGGATCTCGCGTTGTCCAACGATACGAAGCGGCACGGCGGCACACGAGGGGAGCCGTTTTGATCCGAGACAACTTCCTGCACGGTTCCGACCGGTCTACAATGCGGCATTACTTGTCCAGGAGCACCTCGCGCAGCACCACCACCTGGTTGTGCTCATCGTCCTTCGCGCCGTACAAAAGGCATACACGCTGTTTCCGCGCCAAGGCCCGGATGTGCTACCCCCTCCGCACCCCCGCGATATCCCCCAGCTTGCAGGCCGCGCCCGCCAACGCCGCATAGCTCGAATGCGCCAGCACCTTCAGGCAAGGTCACTCGGGGAAGGTGAGTGTAAACGTGGTGCCTTCGCCCAGCGTGCTTTCCACATCCATGTGCACACCGTGCGCATTGAGGATGGTGCGAGCGCTGGTGAGGCCGAGCCCCATGCCCCCGGTCCGGCCGGAATAAAACGCTTGGAAGAGCCGCTGGATGTTCTCCTCGGCAATTCCCTTCCCGTTATCGATCACGTAGGCACGGACCTTGTCGCGATGCTTCACCGCCCTAAGGATCAGATGCCCTTTGCCCTCCTCCATGGCCTCGATCGCATTGATGCACAGGTTGGTCAGGGCTACCCCGATCACCTCAGGGTCGGCCATCACCTCCCCCACGCCACTTTCCACGGAGACGTCGGCACGCATCTCGAGCAGGTCCATGCGGTCTTGCACCGAGGCCAGGGCGGTGTTCAACAAAGCCTCCACATTACAGGGTGTCTTGTGCAGTTCCTTCGCCTTGGAGGATTCCAGCAGGTCGGTGATGAGCTTGCTGATCCGGTGCATGTTCCGCTGCAGGATCTCCGAATAGGGCTTGATCTCCTCTTGGACCTCCGGTTCCAGCTCATCGAGCATCTGCTCCAGGGCCATGTGCAAGTTGGTGAGCGGGTTGCGCACCTCATGGGCGATGGTGCGGGCGATGCCCCCTGTGATGGCCAAGCGGTCGCCTTCCGCCAAAAGCCCCTGTGCCCGCCGCGTCTCGGAGATGTCGGTGATCGTCACCACGAAACCGTCCAGAAGGCGCAAGGCATGCACATGGATCCACACGTCCGGGCGCTGTGTGGATTGCTGGTCGTTCTCGTAGGGCCTCCCGGATTCCACCACCTCCAGCAAGAGATCGAACAGATCACTTCCCCGAAACTCCGGCATCACCGTCAGCAGGCGCTTGCCGATCAGCCCCCCTTCCCGTCCACCGTAGATCCGCACGCTTTCCCGGTTCGCCAGTATCCACTCGAAATCCACCACGCTGCCGAGGTGGTCCCGGATGCTCCGGAACGCCATAATGGAGCTGGGCGAACTGTCCAGCACCCGCTTCAGCGAGCGTTCGGCGAATTCACGGGTCCGGATCTCCTTGTTCAGCTCATTCACCTTTCGCTGGATCTCCGTTTCGCCCCGGTCCGCCTTGGCCAATGCCCGGAATAACCGCCAGAACAGAATGCCGGTGGCCAATATGGCCAGGATGGAATACACCACCAGCATCATGGGCGTGTCCGGTTTCAGGCTCCGCTCTTCCGAGAGGTTGGCGTCCCGGCTCCTTACCACTGCGGCCATCAATTGTACTTGCTCGGTCCGGACCCGTTCCATCAGGTCCCGCGAGCGCTGCATTTGGGCCATCTCCGTGCCCTGAAGTCCGATCGGGGAGGTGCGCTCGGAAAGAAATTGCTCCTGAACGCCCTTGAGCATTTGCCGTGAGAGTTCCTGGAGCTTGCTCAGGTCAAGGGACGTGGCACCTGCACGGCTCAGTGAATCCAACCGGCGGATGCTCTGTTCCACGGCCGGCTGTGCAATACGGAAGGGCAACACGAAGGAGGTGTCGTGCGTGAGGACGTAGCCCCGGTACCCCGCCTGGGCGTCCTTCAGGCCGGAGACCATCAATTCCAGTTCCTGAAGCACCGCATTGCCCTCCCGGATGCTCCGATTGGCGGAGGAATAGCGGTCGAAGGTGCGGATGGTGGCCAACAGGAATACGGCCAGCAGCAGCACCGTCCCGGCGTACAATATCCGGAGCAATCGGCGCTCTTTTGCACTTCTGTTGGCCGGGCTACCGATCGGGAACATCTTGCTTGCAGAACTTCGGACGGCCCGATGAGCGGATCACGGGACGTCGTGGACCACTGATGTTCGCGCCCCGCTCAGATCTCAATACCAAAGGATTTCAATTTGTTGTAAAGCGTCTTGCGGTCGATGTTCAGCATTTCCGCCGTGCGCGACTTGTTGAAGCCGTTCCGCTCCAGGGCCTTCAGGATGGCCTGCTTCTCCGCCGAGTGGGACACCCCTTTCAGCCCTTCGACCTCCATGGCCAGCGCCGCACCACGATCCTGCGCCCGGGGCGCCGGCATGCCGCTGATGACCTCGGCGGGAAGGCCGTTCATCTGGATCAACGGTCCCGTGGTGAGCAGGACGGCGCGCTTCACCACATTGCCTAATTCGCGCAGGTTGCCCGGCCATGCATGCGCCTTGATCCGCGCCTCCACCGCTTTGTCGAAGCCCTCCACGGCCTTACCGAGCTGCGCATTGGCCTTCTCCAAGAAATAGTGGGCGAAGACCATGATGTCCTCCGGCCGGTCCCGCAACGGCAACAAGGCCAGGCTGAACTCATTGACCCGGTGAAGCAGATCCTCCCGGAAGCGCCCCTCGGCCAAGGCCATGTGCAGGTCCTCGTTGGTGGCGGCGAGCACGCGCACGTCCACGGTGATGTCTTTCTCGTCCCCCACCCGCTTGATGCGCCGCTCCTGCAGCACGCGCAGCAGCTTCACCTGGTTCTCATAGGTCAGGTTGCCGATCTCGTCCAGGAACAAAGTGCCCCCGTTGGCCTGCTCGAAGCTGCCGCGCTTGTCCCCCACGGCACCGGTGAAGGCTCCCTTGACGTGCCCGAACAGTTCACTGCCGGCCAGTTCCTTGGGCAGGGCGCCGCAATCCACGGCCACGAAGACGTTCCCCGCACGTTTACTCTTCCGGTGGATCTCCTGGGCCACGAATTCCTTGCCCGTGCCCGTGTCCCCGGTGATCAACACCGTCATGTCGGTGGGGGCCACCAAGGCGATGTGCGCCGCCAAGTTCGCTGCGTGAGGGCCGGTACCTTGTACGTAGTCCGCACTCTTTGACCCCGTCCCTTTCGGCTTGGCCTTGGCCGCGTCCGGCTTCTCCCCTGCCCCCTCGGCCAACGCGTCCTTGATCCGCATCAGGATCTCATCCGGATAAAGCGGCTTTCCCACATAGTCGAACGCCCCTTTTCGCATCAGGTCCACCGCAGTACGGACGTCGGAATAACCCGTGATGATGATCACGGCCGTATCACGCGAGATCCCTTTGATGTGCTGGAGCATCTCCACACTGTCGGTGTCCGGCAACCGGTGGTCGCAAAGCACCAGATCGTAGTGCTTCTGTTTCAGCAGGTCCTTGGCGGTGGAACCCCGCTGGGCGGAATCCACCTCGAACCCCTGCTTCGTGAGGAAGCGGGTAAGCAAGGTGCAGATGTCGGCGTCGTCATCGATGACGAGCAGGTTGGATTTGGCCATGGGGTGTATAACGGGGTTCAGGTGGTGAGACCCAGTGTGCGCAAGCCGTCTAAGATACTGCCCTTGGCGAATGGTTTGGCGATGAAGAGGTCGGCCCCTTGTTCCTTGGCATTTTTTCGCTCGTTGTCCACGGCACTGATCGCGATCACTTGCGTGTCCGGCTGGGATTCCCGGATCTCGGGGATCAATTGGTAACCCAGACCATCGGGCAGGTGAATATCCAAGAAGACTACTTGGTACTTCCCTGAACCCAACCGTATCCGCCCTTCCGCCATCGAATGGGCCGCATCGCAGGTAATGCCCTCGCGGCGCAACATGTTCTTCAACAGGAAACAGATCTCTGTCTCATCGTCGATCAGGAGGACATTCATTTGGGGGTTGCAATGATCATCGGAGGAGCTTAAGGACATCAACCCGGATCACGGATCGACGAATTCGATGCTCAAAGGGTCAAGCAAATAACGGACCTTCCGGATCCACCCATGAACAAAGCGTTGATGGCGGGGAAAACCCACCACGCATTGGGCAATTCCCCCACGTCCATGCGAGCGCACGGAACATGGTTCTGTTGCGGCCCTGCAGCTAAGGATCAAACCATTTGCGCTGCACCTACCTTTGTGGGTTCGGTCGTCGGGCCCATCCGGGCACCGCGGACCCACCCCTGCATAGTTTATCCAAATCCCAGACCATACGAAGCCGAAAACAGTGGCAACTCACCTTTCGCCACTAGTAACCAACTGATGATCAATCACAATAGGCAAATGTTCCACGTGGAACAACATTCATGAGCGACAGTTACGACATCATCGTGGTGGGCGGAGGCCATGCGGGCTGTGAAGCCGCGGCGGCGGCGGCCAATTTGGGCAGTTCCGTGCTGTTGATCACCATGAACATGGGCGTGATCGCGCAGATGAGCTGCAACCCAGCCATGGGCGGCGTAGGCAAAGGACAGATCGTGCGGGAGATCGATGCGCTTGGCGGCTACTCCGGCATCGTCAGCGACATCAGCACGGTCCAGTTCCGGATGCTGAACCGGAGCAAAGGACCCGCCATGTGGAGTCCGCGTACGCAGAACGACCGCGAACTATTCGCGCAGACGTGGAGGAAAAAGTTGGAGGAAACGCCGAACGTCCACTTCCGCCAGGACACCGTGACCAGCATTGAAACCGAAACGGATGCGCACGGTAGAACCCGGATCTCCGGCGTGCGGACCGCCATTGGCAGCACCATTGCTTGCCGCGCCGTGGTGCTGACCAACGGCACCTTCCTCAGCGCGATGATGCACATCGGAGAGAAGCAATTTGGTGGCGGCCGCGCAGGGGAAAAGGCAGCGCACGGCATCACGGAACAACTACTCGGCCTTGGCTTTGAATCGGGACGTATGAAGACCGGCACACCACCCCGTGTGGACGGTCGCAGTATCGACTATAGCGCGCTGGAGGAGCAGAAGGGAGACGCACGTCCGGCCAAGTTCAGCTTCTCCCCCGAAACACAGCCCATCCAAAAGCAATTGAGCTGCTGGATCACGCACACAAGCAACGAGGTCCACGACATCCTGCGCACGGGCTTTGATCGGAGCCCCATGTTCAGTGGCCGGATCCAGGGTCAGGGGCCCCGCTATTGCCCCAGCATTGAGGACAAGATCGATCGCTTCGCCGAAAAGGATAGCCACCAGATCTTCGTGGAGCCGGAAGGCTGGAACACGGTGGAAACCTACATCAACGGGTTCAGCACAAGCCTACCCGAGGAGGTACAGACCGCCGCATTGCACAAAATGCCCGGCTTCGCCCATGCCCGCATTTTCCGCCCCGGCTATGCTGTTGAATATGACTATTTCCCGCCCACCCAGATGCGACACACGCTGGAGACGAAGCTCGTGGACGGACTCTATTTCGCAGGCCAGATCAATGGCACCACGGGCTATGAGGAAGCTGCCTGCCAAGGTTTGATGGCAGGCCTAAATGCACACCTTAAACTTCAGGAAAAGGAACCTTTCGTGCTGGCCCGGGACCAAGCCTATATCGGTGTTCTGATAGACGACCTCATCACGAAAGGTACCGAGGAACCCTATCGCATGTTCACCAGCCGGGCGGAATTCCGCATCCTTTTGCGGCAGGACAATGCCGACCAGCGCCTTACCCCTATGGCTCACGCGATCGGTTTGGCCAGCGATGCACGCATGCAGCGACTGGAAGAAAAATCCGGCTATTCAGCCTCCCTTTCCAAAGCCCTGCGTACCGAAAGTGCCGCCCCGGAGTCTGCCAATCCGGTGATCGTTCCACGTGGAACAGAAGCCCTGAAACAAAAGGTAAAGCTCCATAGTCTCGTACTCCGTCCGCAACTTTCCTACGCGGATATCGAGCCGCTCTCTTCGGCACTGTCTGAACTCACCTCCAGCTTTGGATCGCTCCGCGATGAGGTGGCCGAACAGGTGGAGATCCAGATGAAATACGAAGGCTACATCGAAAAGGAACGCGACATGGCGGAGCGCGTTTCCCGCTTGGAAAACGTGCCGTTGCAATTCGATATGGCCTACGACAAACTCACTTCCCTGTCCATTGAAGCCCGCCAAAAACTCAGCAAGATCCAACCCAAGACCCTTGGCCAAGCGGCGCGCATCAGCGGCATCTCCCCGGCCGATATCAGCGTTTTGATGGTTTACTTAGGCCGCTGAACTTCGATCGTTCCACGTGGAACAACGCCATGGAAACAGTAGACCATTGCCCCGTTTGCGGAAGCTCCGAAAGCTCCGTTGCACTCTCTGCGGAAGATCATACGGTAAGCCACACCGCGTTCACCATTCAGCGCTGTGGCACTTGCGGATTCCAGTACACCTCACCAAGGCCGCAACAAGACCGGATAGGGGAGTACTACCTTTCCGAAAGCTACATCTCACACGCGGAAAAAGCGACCGGTCTAAAGGACCGCATCTACCACTGGGTGCGCAAGCGGGCTATCCGGAACAAGCACAAACTGATCGCCCATTACCAACCCACAGGCTCAGCCTTGGACGTCGGTTGCGGAACTGGTGACTTTCTAACCTACCTGGTCGCACAGGGTTATTCCGCACAGGGCGTGGAAGTAAGTCCGGATGCCCACAAGATCGCAGCGAACAAAGGCGTTTCCGTAGCCTCACAATTGGCGGATATTCCTGCCCAAGGCCAATTCAATGTGATCAGCTTGTGGCACGTTCTGGAGCATGTTGCCGATCCCCGCGAGACCCTCAAGCAGTTGTTTGAAAGATGTTCAAAAGGTGGCTTATTGGTGATCGCCGTGCCCGACAACGAGAGCTGGGACTGCCAGCATTACGGACCGAAATGGGCGGCCTGGGATGTTCCCCGGCACTTGTCCCATTTCCGTCAACAGGATGTTCATAAGCTGCTCAAAGAAACCGGTTTTGAGATCCTGGAAACAAAGCCCATGTACTTCGATGCACCTTATGTAAGCATGCTGAGCGAACAGTATCTCGGCACTGGTCCGGTCGGTTCGTTGGTAAAGGGTACAGTTTGGGGACTTTGGTCCAATGTGTTGAGCTTGGTCTCCAAGCGCCCCACTTCGAGTTCGCTTTTTCTGGCCCGAAAACCAGAAACCCCGTAGAACGGCCAGATCCTTCGATTTCCGGCGATTTGTCGTTTCTGCGGTAGCGCACCTATGCCGACCTGCCGAACGCTCGATACGACCAATCCTACAGCTTCATTATAAGTCGCTGATTATCTGTGGCTTATCCGCTTGACGGCCAAACTATGTGGCCCGGTCACTCTTTGACCCATTTCACCGTTCGCCGCCCTTCACTGGTATTCACTTCAACAACGTAGATGCCTTTCGGGAGATCGCCACAATCCAGTTCCATCGTTCCTGTTGGCCTGCTCGCTTCCAAAACCACGCGGCCTCTGCTATCCATCAAGCGCACCTCGGCCTTGCCGGGAATGCCCGTAATGATGTGCAGCAGGTCCGTGCCGGGGTTGGGATAGACCTGCGGTTGCCAAGCGGGGCTCGGTGTTGGTTTTACCCCGACCCCGTCGCTCAAGCCGTGCAGCTTGCAGATCATGCGCTGTGCCGTATCGCTCACCGTGCCATCATCAAAGCCGTGGAAGGTGCCCGCCAAAAAGATGCTCCCGTCCGGGGCCGGGGTGATCGAGGAGATGCCGCTGTAGAGAGAGGGGTCATTGATGTCGTGTGTGAGTCCGCAACCTTCTCCGGTAAAGGCCGTGTTGAGCAAATGGCCCGTGCTGTCCAGCAAGGCGATACCGCGCCGTAATTGTCCGTCGATATGAGTGAAGTTGCCCCCGACCATAATCGTTCCGTCCCCCAATTGCAGAACGGCACTGATCCCCAAGCTGAAATCCCCGAAGGAAGGCTGCGGTAACCGCTTATACTCAGTATGGTTGTTGAAGCTCGCGTCCAAGGCGCCGTCCGGCATCAAGCGGATCAGGTGCATGGTGTCCGGCTCGTTAGGGAAGACGAACTGCCCCCCCCGCGATGATCCGGCCATCGGCCTGTTCGAGCAGGTATTTAGCGTAGCCCTTGATGATGTCGCTGTGGAAGGTGCTGTCCAAGCTGCCGTCCGGCCAGATGCGCAGGATACGGCCCGCCGCTTCGCCCTCGTAGGTACTATATACCCCGCTCAGCAGGAAACGGCCTTGGGTGGTGGGTTCAATGGTCCAGATCACCCCGTCCGTTTTGCGCCCCTGAAAGGTGCTGTCCAAGGTGGCATCGGTGTTCGCCCGCAACAAGGAGTAGTAGCCCGGCGAAAGGAGGCCATACTGCTGCTCTAAATGATAGTCCCCCACAAAGAGCACCTTGCCATCCGCCTGTATGAAGGCCCCCGCACCTTGCAAGGTGCTCAATCCTGGATCCGGCTGGTTCGCATTGGAAATGGAGAATGCCTGGTCAAATGCTCCAGTAGCTTGGAGGAATCTTTTGGGTGTTCCGGTTCCAGAGACATAGTAATATGGATAGTACGGAAGAATGCTCCCCCCCCCCCGCAGTCGAAATTGGCCATAAACCGTCCAACATTCCGTCTTGCAACAATCTCACCCATCTAGTTGGGTAGTTGAGGGTCAGTGCAAAAACACCGGTTACCACAACACTACCATCCTCCAGCGGCAATACGTCGGAAAGGCTTGGATAGAGTGATCTGAGTGCTGCGGAACGAGGTGTCCAGCGTAAGGGGCACCTGCGCCACGCTGGGGCCGACCACCAAGGTGGCCAGCCCTGCGAGGAGCATGGTTTTCATGGTTTTCGTCGTCACATCCATCGGTCAGTTCTTGAATATCAAAATGGTCCGCACTTCACCCCGTAACCATCTCGCCACTTGCGGTCGCCGTCTGCAATTTATGCACGGAAGGTTTTCCTAATGTGTGAAGGCGAAGTACGAAGCTATCAGGCCAATTTCACCCCCTCCTAAAGCTCCGTACCTTTGCAGCCCGAATTCAGAACCTATTCCCATGAGCACCCTCACATCCCCCTCGCGCATTGCCGACATCCTGAAGCAATGGAACATCTCCGATAACCATTCCGGCGTTTCCACCGGCAAAAAGTGGTTGAAGGGAGAAGGGGAGGAGCTGGTGTCCTCGTCCCCCGTGGAGGGCGCACAGATCGGTGTGGTGCGTGGTGCTTCCCGGGCGGAATACGATCAGGTCGTGGAAACAGCGCAAGCCGCTTTCCTGGAATGGCGCACTTGGCCCGCCCCAAAGCGTGGTGAAGTGGTTCGCCAGTTCGGCGAGGAGCTCCGGAAACACAAGGCGGACTTGGGCAAGCTCGTGAGCTACGAAATGGGCAAGAGCTATCAGGAAGGTCTGGGTGAGGTACAGGAGATGATCGACATCTGCGACTTCGCGGTTGGTCTTTCCCGCCAACTGCACGGCCTTACCATGCACAGCGAACGCCCCGAGCATCGCATGTACGAGCAATGGCACCCCTATGGTCCGATCGGCATCATCAGCGCGTTCAATTTCCCGGTGGCCGTTTGGGCCTGGAACACGGCATTGGCCTGGGTTTGCGGCGATACCTGCATTTGGAAATCCAGCGAGAAAACGCCGCTCTGCAGCGTGGCCTGCCAAACCATCGCAGCGGAAGTGTTGGCCCGCAACAATGCGCCTGAAGGTGTCTGTTCGATCGTGAACGGCGGGCGTGAAGTAGGGGAGTGGCTTGCCAACGATGAGCGCATTCCCTTAGTGAGCGCAACCGGTAGTACTCGCATGGGCAAGTCCGTGGGCGCTGCGGTGGGCCAGCGTTTGGGCCGTTCCCTGCTGGAATTGGGCGGCAACAACGCCATCATTATTACCGACAAGGCCGATCTCGACATCGCCATGCACGCGTCACTCTTCGGTGCAGTGGGCACGGCCGGCCAGCGCTGCACCAGTACCCGTAGGCTCATCATCCACGAAAGCGTGTTCGATGCTTTCACCCAAAAGCTGGTAAAGGCGTACGGCCAGCTTCGCATCGGCGATCCATTGGACGAGAACAACCATGTGGGACCCCTGATCGACAAGGCCGCCGTGGACATGTACCTGAAGGCCCTGGATGCCGCAAAACAGCAAGGCGGAAAAATACTAGTGGAGGGCGGGGTGCTTACCGGCGAGAAGTACCAGAGCGGTTGCTACGTGAAGCCCGCGATCGTGGAGGCCACACCGGAAATGGCCATCGTGAAGCAGGAGACCTTCGCGCCCATTCTCTACGTGATGCGCTACACCGGCGGAGTGGCCAATGCGATCGCCGTTCAGAACAACGTGAAGCAGGGACTTTCCTCGGCGATCATGACCACGGACCTGCGCGATATGGAGCGTTTCCTCAGCGTGGCCGGTAGCGATTGCGGCATCGCAAACGTGAACATCGGCACCAGCGGCGCTGAGATCGGTGGGGCCTTCGGCGGGGAGAAAGAGACCGGCGGCGGGCGCGAAAGCGGCTCCGATGCCTGGAAAGCCTACATGCGCAGGCAGACGAACACGATCAACTACGGCACCACCGTACCCTTGGCACAGGGGATCAAGTTCGACCTCTGAGCGTGTTGGAGGGAAGCCGCTGAGGCGCTGAGTCGCTGAGAAATTCCAATGACGGCGGATGGCAAGTGATCAGCCGACTGCCACTACCGACTGCAACCTTGTTGGCTCTGTTTCAACCTTCACCTTTCTGATCTCAGCTTTAAAAACCGGGTGGGGACTTCAAGCCTGTGCGGTTTTATGTCCTAGATTTCGGGAGGCTCCGCCTATGTTCGTGCCTTTCTATGGATATGATGTCCCGAACTCTGTTCCCAGCCTATATTCTGTTGCTATCGACCTGTGCCTGCCAACAACAGGCTACCAAGGTTCCTGTGGAGAAACTCGTCACCGGCCCGTGGCACATGGCCTTGGACCTGGACACGACAAATGCCTACACAGAACTTCCCTTCCAATTCGAACTGGCCCGAAAGGAATCCGGATGGCAAATGACCATCCATAACCAGGACGAGGCCATCGTAGTGGATTCCATTGTGTTGAACGGGGACAGCATCCGTATCCGAATGCCCTTCTTCGACTCGGAATTCCGGGGCGTGGTGAAAGGTCAAAAGCTCTTTCAGGGCCTTTGGTACAACCATTACAAAGGGCCGGATTACACCATTCCCTTCACCGCTACCGCCGGGGAGCAACCACGGTTCGCAAAAGCGACAACCACTGCTTCCTCGGATATTTCCGGAGACTGGGAAGTACACTTCACTGACGATGGCGACGATGAACCGGCCATCGGGATCTTCTCCGTGGACCATGGCCATGTAAAGGGTTCGTTCGCCACGGAGACCGGCGACCTGCGCTTCTTGGAGGGAGTGACCACGAAGGATTCACTCTTCCTTTCGTCGTTCAATGGCTCACAAGCCTTCCTGTTCAGTGCTGCTATCCGACCCGACAGCCTGCTGGGGGAATTCCGCAGTGGCCACCACTGGAAACAGCCTTGGCATGCCGTGCGCAACCCGCACTTCGCACTGGCCGACGATGAGACCCTGACGCAGCTGGACCCGAAGTATCCAGTAGCGTTCTCCTTCCCGGACACGGACGGGGTTGTCCACGACCTACTGGACGATAAATACAGGGATCGTGCGGTGGTGGTGGAGATCATGGGCACGTGGTGCCCAAACTGCATTGACGAGAGCCGCATGTTGCACGAATTCTATGCGAAGTACCACAAGGACGGCTTGGAGGCTGTGGCACTATGCTTTGAGCGCTATCCGGACAGTGCGGCCTCTGTGGCCGCCATACGCCACTTCAAGGAAAAACTGGGTGTGGATTACGACATGCTCTATGCCGGCTTCGCCAACGCGGACAGTGTGCGCAAGAAGCTCCCTTTTATCAGCCGGCTCAAGAGCTATCCCACCACCTTGCTCATCGGTCGCGATGGCACGGTCCGGCGCATTTTCACCGGCATCTACGGGCCAGGGACCGGAGCGCGCTACACCCGCTTCAAGGACCGTATGGAGAATACCATAGTGGAGTTGCTCCGCGAGCCGGTGAAAGGCTGATCAGAAGGATTAGCTGATCAGCTGATGCAATTGTTCGCAGCCACCATCAGTTGATCACATCGGGGTCTTTCGGTCTCCCCTCCTTCCGAAAAGGAGGGGTCGGGGGTGGTTCGGGCAAGGGGATCACTGGACTACTCACCCTTCTTCTCCGGATGGTCCACCACGATCCCCGCATCGCGGTTCGCCAGATCCCAAGCGGTGTGGAACACCAAGAGCGCCCGCCTGTGCAACAGGTCGAAACGGATCTTGTCCACCTCGTCATAAGGCCCGTGGTAGTCCGCATGGACGCCATTGAAGAAGAAGGCGATGGGCACGCCGTGCTTGGCGAAGTTGTAGTGGTCGCTCCGATAGTAGAAGCGGTTGGGGTCGGTGTCTGGATCGAAGGTGTAATCCAAGTCTAAATGGGTCCAGGTGGTGTTCTTCCGCTCGATGATGGCGCCCAGCTCACTGCTGATCCGCTTGCTGCCGATCACATACACATACGAGGAACTGTCCCCGTACACCGTGTCCGTCCGACCGATCATGTCGATATTGAGGTTCGCCACTGTGCCGTCCAACGGGAACACCGGATGGTCGGTGTACCACTCCGAACCGAGCAACCCTTTCTCCTCACCGCTCACCGTCATGAACAGCATGCTGCGCCGGGGACCATGGCCTTCCGCCTTGGCCTTGGCGAACGCTTGGGCCATTTCAAGGACTGCTACCGTGCCGGAACCATCGTCGTCCGCGCCGTTGTGCACCTCGCCGTCGATCACGCCGATGTGGTCATAGTGCGCCGTCACCGCGATCAACTCATTCTTCTTGTCGCTGCCCTCCACATAACCCAGCACGTTCTCCCCTGTGAGTTCCTTGTCCCGTGAACGATAGGTGAATTTGACCGGAACTTTGATGATGACACGCTTCTTGCTGACGGTCTTCACGGCCTTCTTCATGGAATAGCGGCCCTTGTCCAGTATGGCCTGGGCCAGTTCCGGGGTGATCACCAGTATTTGCATGCCCTTGTTCGTCACCTTTTTCCCTGGTTCCGCCAAGCGCATCCGATCCCGGTCCAAGAGCGGGCCGAAGCGTTTCATCATGCTTTTGGCACTGTCGTTCACCACCAGCAACACTTTGGTCACGGTCTTGTCGAGCGCATCTGTCAGCGCCCGCATGTCCATGAACAGGGTATTGTCCGGCTTGTCCGCGTCTATGAGCATCACCACCTTGCTGCCGCCGCCCAGCCGCATGCCGCCGAGCGACACGGGCGTGGCCAACATCACTTCCGGAGCCTCCAAGTCCTGCCGGAGCCGCTCATCATTATAGAAGTAGTCCTGCATGTAGCCGTACTCCTTACCGTCCACCGCCATCGCAAGCCCGCCCGGCTTGGACAATACCAGCGGGTATTGCTGCTGGTAACCGCCGGCCAGCATGCCCCGTTCCTCCGCATCGGGTACCGGCGGAATGCCGAATTGCCTGAACTGTTCCTCGATGTACGTCGCGGCCATCTTCTGGCCCATCATACCGGTCTCCCGTCCTTCGTATGCGTCGCTCGCCAGTATGGTCAGGTGTGTACGCAGGTCTGCTTCGGTGATGGTGGACGCATAGCGCAGGGCCATACTGTCCAGTTGGGCCATGGCCGGGGTGAAGGTCGTGATGAACGCGGCCAGGATAGTGCCTCTCCACATGCTGCTTGCTATTGCTCAATGGCAGCCACGCGCCGTTGATGACGGCCGCCCTCGAAATCCGTCCCCAGAAAAGCCTTGGTGATCGCGATGGCCTCCTCCGTTGAAATGTACCGCGCCGGCAGCGCGAGCACGTTGGCATCATTGTGCTGGCGGGCCAGTTCGGCCACCTCCCTGTTCCAGGCCAAGGCCGAGCGCACGCCGTGGTGCTTGTTAGCGGTGATGTTCACCCCGTTGCCGCTCCCGCAGATCACAATGCCCAGGTCCACCTTCTTCTCCGCCACGTCCCGCGCAACAGCATGGGCATAGTCCGGGTAATCGGTGCTGGCATCACTGAAGGTTCCTTTGTCCTCCACGGTGTGGCCAGCGGCCCGAAGGTGTTCCATTAGCTGCTCCTTCAGCCGGAAACCGGCGTGATCACTGCCTATTGCCATGTGCATGCCTCAAAGATAGCGGCCACCACAATGATCGAACATTCCACCTGTTGAAAAGGAAGTTATCCCGTGGACAACTTATGATGAAGATATTGCGCCCGTTCCGATCCTGTCCTGCATGATCAAAATATCCGGGGTTGCAAGGATCTTCCGTCACCGACTTCAAACAGGGATCGAACGATCAGGAGGGGTCCATGGACCGAACGATCCATCAACACGGGAAGCAACCAAGGCTTTGCACGATCGTTGATGATCTACCGCTCCTTCCACTGTGGGCACCGTTCCCCGCAACAAACACCATCACCTCCTTTGTTCACGGCATGTTGAATACTTTTGAGAAGTGATAAAGTCAAGCCCGGACCAAACCGATCGTCAACACGATCAACAGCCCTTATCATATCATCATCTCTTTTTTAAAAGAGTAATAATGATACTGATGTGTGTTCAAGTGGGTGTGCTGTCCGCTCAGGTCGGCGATGGCTTCCACCAGTACTTTTATCCCGATGGAAAAGTCAGCAGCGAAGGGATCTTGGTGGACGGTAAGCCAGAGGGCCACTGGAAGACGTTCTACGAGAACGGGGTGCTCAAAAGCGAAGGGAACAGGGTGGATTTCCAGCTGGACAGTACATGGTTTTTTCATGCCCCGGACGGAAGTTTGACCAGCACCATCGAATACAAGAACGGGAAGAAGAACGGGCCTTTGAAAACGTATGCGCCGGGTGATACGCTCGTCAGCGAGGAGAACTATGTAGCGGACGTGAAGGAAGGCCCTTCCATCGGTTTCTTTCCGGACGGGACCAAGAGATCCACGGTGGAGTTCAAGGACGGTAAGGAGGAAGCCAAGGCGTATGAATACGCCGAGGACGGGAGGATCATTACCATCACGGACTGGCGCGCGGGTGTTCTGCAACGCAGGCAGGCCATCAACCGGTATGATGCGCAGCACCTACGGCAGGGTCCTTGGCAGGGCAATTGGCCCAATGGAAGACTGAAGTGGGAGGGGCGCTTCGTGGACGACAAGCGCCAAGGGATCTTCAAGGAATACGACCAGCAAGGAAACCTGCAGGACTTGGCGAAGTACGACCAGGACGAAGTTCAACCGGACGCTGCGGAGACCACCTTGTTGGACATCAAGAACACCTACCATTCCAATGGGACCGTGGCCAGCATCGGAAGCTATTCCAAGGAAGGCAAGAAAGAGGGCCTGTTCCGCCGGTTCGATGCCAAGGGGAAACCAACGGATGCTTCGATTTTTAGGAACAATGTACTGGTCAGTGAAGGGGAAATGAGCGAGGTCGGTGCTATGACCGGACCGTGGACGGAGTTCTATTCCACCGGAGAGAAACGGGCGGAAGGCCAGTACAAGGAGGGCAAGAAGGACGGGCCGTGGACCTTCTATCACCGAAGCAGTGAGGTGGAGCAGAAAGGAAACTACCTGAATGGCCTGCCCCAAAGCAACTGGAAGTGGTACTACCGGACAGGGGAGCTACATCGCGAGGAAAATTACAGAAAAGGCAAGGAGGAGGGGGCCTCGGTGGAGTATGAAATGGATGGCACCGTGATCACCCAAGGCGAGTACATCGATGGCTTAAAGGATGGCATGTGGACTTACCACGTGGGCGGACATACCGAGAAAGGAGCCTACAAGGACGGGCTGCGGGACGGACCATGGTCCAGTCTTTACGACAATGGAAAGAAGAACTTCACCGGTTCGTTCGTGGGTGGGGAACGCAATGGTAAGCAACGGTGGTACTGGCCGAACGGCCGATTGAAACTGGAGGGGAAGTACACGGCGGGCATGGAACAAGGTGACTTCAACTATTATGATAGCAATGGGATGTTACTTCTCTCCATCCGGTACAAGGACGGCAAGGAGATGCGCCTTGACAATGAAAAACTTCCACCACCTTTCGAGCCGTCCGGCTTTATGCCATAAAGTGACCATGTTTTCGTTTATCAGAGATCCAAGGAAATGTCAAGCAAAGGAAAGGTTGAGGGGCCGGTGAGCGATCACCAGCCGCACTACGGGGACCTATTGGAGGGGGATCTGCTGGGTTGGTACCGCACATCCGTAACGGGCCGCATGCTGGATTGTAACCAAGCCCTTTCGAACCTCCTGGGCTATGGCACCCGGGAAGAGCTTATGGAGATCCCGGTGAAGGAGTTCTATTTTGATATGGTGGAGCGCCAGCGCTTTATTGAGGATCTCCTTTCCAAGAAGCGATTGAACAATTATGAGGTCCTGCTTAAACACCGCAATGGAAGGGCCGTGCATGTGCTGGAGAACGTGGTGGTGCGGGAAGAGCCGGGAAGGGCCTCCGTGATCGAAGGGATCATCATCGACATCACCCCACTTCGCCAAGCCGAGATGGAACAACGTGAACTGGCCAACAGTTATCGCCAGCTCACGGAACGGATAAGGGACGGCATCCTGATCGTGCAGCAGGGAAAGGTGACGTACGCCAATCCCTCCGCCGCCACCATGCTGGGAACATCATTTCCCACGGATATGGAACTGGCCCAATTGGTGGTGGATGAGGATGTCCCTGTACTGAACGACCTGCTCGTAGCGATCCAGGGCGGACAAGAAGCAGATACCGTGAGGATCAATTTCAGGACCGGAGTTGCCGCACCATGTCCATTAATGGTCTTTGGAACGATCACTTGGCACTTGGACGCCCCGGCCGTTCAGCTCACGCTACATGATGCCGAGACCGAGCGGAGCCTGATGCAGGAACGGCTGCGTGCAACAATGGCCGAGGAAGTGAACGCAATGCTCCGCTCGGAGATCGATGAACACCAGCGCACGCAAGAGGCGTTACTACAAAGCAGACGCTTATCGAAGAGCCTGATCGATAGCTCATTGGACGTGATCGTTGCGGTGGATCCAAAAGGATCGATCACCGAGTTCAATCCCGCCGCCATGATCAAATTCGGCTATGAGACGGAGGATATTCTGGGTCGGAATTCCCGCATGCTTTATGCCGACCAGGCCGAATTCGATCGCGTGCAGGAGGAAATGACAGGCTATGGGGCTTATGCCGGCGAGGTCCGGAACATCACGGCCGAGGGAAAGGTATTCGTGAGCTTTTTGGCCGCATCGCGGCTGTTTGATGAGGACGGTGTGTTGCTCGGTGGCATGGGCGTCAGCAGGGATGTCACCCAAGCAAAGCGGGACCAGGAGGCCTTGCGGAACAGCGAGGAGCGATACCGCGATCTCGTGGACAATGCCACGGACCTGATCCACAGCATGGATGCCACGGGCCGGATCCTTTTCGTGAACAGCGCTTGGAAAAGAACATTGGGCTATAAGGAGGAAAATCTGGCCTCCATGACTTTGTTCGACCTCTTGCCGGAGGACAAACGAGAACTGGCACGAGCGTGGCTGGCACAAATAACTGAAAAGGCCGATCCCGCTCCATGGCGATCGATCTTTATCACCAAGGACGGTAGGAAACTGTTAATGGAAGGCACTTCCAGTCTTCGACAGGAACAGGGGAAGACCGTTGCCGTACGCAGCATCTTCCGCGATATCACCGCCGCGGACGCGGCACAGGAGCAACTGCTTAAGCATGCTGCCAAGGAAAAAGCCCTCTTTGAAGCCAGCGAACACCTGTTCTGGACAGTGGACCGCCGCATCGCCCTCACCAGCTTCAACCAAGGCTATCTGAACATGGTGGACCGTCTTCATGGGACCGTTCCCCGCATCAACACCGATCCGGACACGCCCCGTGACCTCTTCGCCCCGGAGGACTACCATGATTTCTGGAAGAGCAAGTACGACGAGGTGTTCGCAGGAAATACGGTACGCTTTGAAACGGACCGAACAGACCGGAACGGGGAGCGCGTCTGCAATGAGATCTATCTCAGCCCTGTGCTGGACAGCGAGGGCAACGTGGTGGAGGCTTTCGGCATCGGCCACGAGATCACCGCCGAGCGCGTGGCCGAGGCCCAGGTGCGCGAGCAGGCGGCCAAGCTCAATGCCATCTTCGAAAGCAGTGCGGACGTGATGATCTGGGGCTTGGACAAAGAATTCCGGATCACCGCCTGCAATAGGCACCTTAGGCGTATTCTAAGCCAGCATTACGGGATGGAGATCGAGGTGGGCATGAATATCCGGAATGCATTTTTAAGCCTTATACCTCCGGAACAGGACAAGGAATTTCTGCAATTGGCCAGCTCGGTGTTCGCAGGTAATGCCCAACACCGTGAAACAGAAATGAGGAGGAAGGACGGATCCGTGATCTGGATCGAGTTCTTTGTCAGCCCCATCATGGCTGACGGGCTGGTTAACGAGGTGAGCTGCATGGCGTACGACATAACCGAGAAAAAGAAGACGGAACAGGCCGTGATGGAAAGCCTCCGGGAGAAGGAGGTCCTGTTGAAGGAAGTACACCACCGCGTGAAGAACAACCTGCAGATCATCAGTAGCATCTTCAGCCTGCAGCGCGATCACGTAGCGGACGATCCCCGGTCCATGGCCCTGTTGCACGAGAGCCAGAACCGGATCCGCAGCATGTCCTTCATCCACGAAAGCCTTTATCAGAACACGAATTTCAGCCAAGTCGACTTCGCCCAGTATGTCGAAGGGTTAAGCCGCAACCTGGTGATGAGCTATTCACTCACGGAAAAAGTGTTGCTCCATACCCAACTTCAACCCCTGATGCTCGATCTGGACAAGGCTATCCCGTGCGGGCTTATTTTGAACGAATTGATCAGCAATGCGTTAAAGCACGCATTTCCGGGGAACAATGGAGGTAACATCAACATCGGGCTGATCGAGGAGGAGGGTACTGTACGCATCACCTTGGGTGATGACGGGGCGGGATTCCCCGCAGACTATGTGGAGGACTTGGACCGGGGCCTTGGTATGGAGCTTGTGGAGATGCTGATCGACCAACTGGACGGACAAATTGGACGATCCGGCCCGAAAGAAGCACAAGGAACCTCCTATTTGATTACTTTTGAACGTTACTGATCACTGACCATGGCGCAGACGAATGTATTGGTGGTTGAGGATGAAAGCATCGTCAGCAAGGACATCCAGCAAAGCCTGAAGAAATTGGGCTATAACGTGGTGGGTGCGGCCTCCACGGGCGAAAATGCCGTTACGTTGGCCTTGGAGGCCAGGCCGGACATCATCCTCATGGACATCATGCTCAAGGGCGAGATGAACGGGATCGAGGCGGCCACCCAGATCCGGGCCGAGGCCAATATCCCTGTGATCTTCCTCACCGCGTACGCCGATGAGAGCACCCTCAGTAAGGCCAAGGTGACCCAGCCTTATGGCTACATCATCAAGCCGTTCAAGGAGATCGATATCCACACGTCGATCGAGATGGCCCTCTACAAGCACAAGAAGGAGGCCGAGGTGTTGAAGGAGCGCGATCTACTGTTCAACCTGGTGGAGGGCCAAAGCGGCAACCGCGACCTGCTCTTCGTGAAGAGCAACAGCCGCATGGTGAAGCTCCGCACCAACGATATCTACTACATCGAAGCGTTGAAGGATTACGTGGTGATCAACACCTTGAACACGCGCTACACCATCCACAGCACCATGAAGGACATCGAGGCCAAGCTGCCCGAAGCCGACTTCATGCGCGTACACCGCTCTTTCATCGTCCGCATCGACAAGATCACCGCCATCGAGCAGCCCAACCTGATCTTGGAGAACGAGAAGAAGATCATCCCGATCGGCGGGAGCTATAAGGACGACTTGGCGAAGCGGTTGAACTTGGTGTGAAGGTGTAGCGGCAACGAAGCGACGGCGCACCCCGATACGGATCTACTGCGGGTGGCGTTGGTTTTTTACCGCGAAGGGCAAAGGGGGTACTGAAAGGGTCCATCAGGAACACAGATCCTACCGCCGCTTCTTCCCCTTCCCCTTTGGTTTTCCTCCTTTCCTTCCCTTTTTCGCGTCCGTTCCCTTAGGGCTGCGGAAGCCCTTCTTTGCGCCGTTGCCGCCGCCGGCAGGGTAGGGGCGTGTCTCGTCCCATTGGCCCCGGGTCGGCTTTTCCGACGGTACGTTGCCGGGTCCTTCATCCACTAAGGAGAAGTCGATCACCCGCTTTTCCATGTCCACGCCGCGCACCATCACTTCCAGATCATCGCCTAAGCTAAAGCGCCGCCCGGTGCGTTGGCCCACCACGGAGTATTTCTCCTGTTCGAACTTGTAGTGGTCGCCGGGAAGGTCGCGCAGGGTGATCATGCCCTCGCATTTGTTCTCGATCACCTCCACGTACATGCCCCAAGAGGTAAGGCCGCTGATGATACCTGCGAAGGTCTGCCCCACGCGCGCAAGCATGTATTCCGCCTGCTTGAATTTGATGCTGGCGCGCTCGGCGTCGGCGGCGCGCTTTTCCATGGCGCTGCTGTGGGCGCAGCTGATGTCCAGCTTCTTCACGTCCAAGGGCTTGCCTCCCGCTAAGTAGTGCGCTATGGCGCGGTGTACCATCAGGTCCGGGTAGCGGCGGATGGGGCTGGTAAAGTGTGTGTAGTCCTCGAAGGCCAGGCCATAGTGCCCGATGTTTTCCGTGCTGTAGATGGCCTTGCTCATGCTGCGGATGGTGACCTGCTTGAGGATGTTCTCCTCCTCGGTGCCCTTGATCGCACGCATCAGCTGGTTGATCGCCTTGGGCAGGTCTTCCGGTCTTCCGTCGGTCTTCAAGTTGTGCCCGAAGCTTTTGGCCAGTATGCGCAATTGCTGCACTTTTTCAGGGTCTGGCAGGTCATGGATGCGGTACACGAACGGCGGTGCGCCGCCCTTGCGGTTGCTCACCCAAGCCGCCACGCGCTTGTTCGCCAACAGCATGAATTCCTCGATCAGCCAGTTGGCAGGGCCCATCACCTTCTCATACACCTCGATGGGTCGGCCCTTCTCGTCCAGCTTGAATTTCACTTCATTCCCGCCCACTTCCAGCGCGCCGTTCTCCATGCGCTCCCTGCGTAGGATCTTCGAGAGCTCATACAGCGTGAGCACTTCCTCTTTGAACTCGCCTTGGCCGCCGTCGATGAGAGCCTGCGCCTCAGCATAGGCAAATCGCCGGTCGCTGTTCATGATGGTGCGGCCGAACCATTCGCCGTGCAGGCGGGCCTTGTCGTCGATCTCGAAGATCGCGCTGAAGCTGAGCTTGTCCGTGTGCGGGTTCAGCGAGCAGAGGTTGTTACTGAGGTGCTCGGGCAGCATGGGCACCACGCGATCCACCAAGTAAACGCTGGTGGCGCGGGCTGCGGCCTCTTTGTCCACGAGGGCACCGGGTTGCACATAGTGGCTCACGTCGGCGATGTGGATACCGACCTCCCAGTTCCCGTTCTCCAGTTTGCGCACACTGAGGGCGTCGTCGAGGTCCTTGGCGTCGTCCGGGTCGATGGTGAGGGTGGTGATCTTGCGCACGTCGCGGCGCTTGGCGATCTCTTCCTTGGAAATGCCGGAAGGGATATTCTCAGCGGCCTCTTCCACTTCCGCCGGGAATTCTGCCGGAAGGTCGAATTCCGCTAGGATGGCGTGGATCTCCACCTCGTGCTCGCCCGCTTTTCCCAAGATGCGCACCACGGAGCAGCACGGCATCTCACGGGCATCGGTCCAAGGGGCCATTTCCGCGATGACCTTCTCGCCCACCTTGGCACCGTTGATGCCTTCGGGCGAGATCAACAGGGGGCGGTTCATCTTCTGGTCATCCGGGTTCAGCAGCATCTGTGCGCCTTTCTTCTCCACTTTTCCCACATAGCGGGTGCGGCGCCGTTCCAGCACTTGCAGCACCTTGCCTTCGGGCCGGCCGCGCCCGCTGCTGATGCGCAACAGCACTTTGTCGCCGTGCAGTGCCGTGCCCACGGCGTTTTCAGGTACGTACACATCGTCCTTCCCGGGGCCGAGGCGCGCATAACCGGCCCCGCTCATGATGATGTCGATAGTGGCCTCGGTACCGCCGCTCTGTTTCCCCTGAGCTGTTTGCCCGCCTTGCGCCACGTAGCGGCCGCGCGGCGCACTTTCCACTTTTCCCTTGGCGATCAGGTCGGAAAGCATGGCATGGACCGCTTCACGGTCCCGTTTGTCAAGGCCGAGCTTCAGTAGCAATTGTTGGGCTGTGATGCCGGTGCCGCCAGCATCACGGACCAAGGCCAGCAAGCCTTGTTGGGAGGGGCCGTTCGTGTGCCGTGCCCGGGTCTTTTTACTCATTGGGTGCGAAGGTGGGAAGAAATGCGCGGCAAGTCCCCATGGATGCGGGCTTTCCGGGGCCATAAAAGTTCCGATCACCGATCGTTGATAACTGGCGGAGGATCATTACATTTGCGGCCCTTTTCGGGGGCTTCGGCCCTTTGAGGCATGGACCACAACGAACACGATAGCGGGAAGATCTTCGGCGGCACGGCCACGCGTGACCTCGCGGATCGCATTGCCGCGGAGGGCGGACAGAAGCTCGGCGAGGTCACTGTAAGCCGCTTCAGCGACGGGGAATTCCAACCCAGTTTCGAGGAGACCGTGCGTGGCAATGTGGTCTTCATCGTGCAAAGCACCATGCCGCCCAGCGACAACCTGTTCGAGCTGCTGCTGATGGTGGACGCCGCCAAGCGGGCCAGTGCGAAGCGGATCGTAGCCGTGATCCCCTACTTCGGTTTTGCCCGGCAGGACCGCAAAGACAAGCCCCGCGTGAGCATCGGCGCCAAGCTGGTGGCCAATATGCTCACCGCCGCCGGCGTGGACCGCGTCATGACCATGGACCTGCACGCGGACCAGATCCAGGGCTTCTTCGAAGTGCCTGTGGACCACCTTTTCGCCAGCAGCATCTTCCTGCCCCATATCCAAAGTCTGAAGCTCGACGACCTGATCATGGCCGCACCGGACACCGGCGGCACAAAACGGGCGAACGCCTATGCGAAGCACCTGGGCGTGGACATGGCCATCTGCTACAAGCAGCGCAAGGTGGCCAACAAGGTGGACAGCATGACGGTGATCGGCGATGTGGCCGGCAAGAACGTGGTGCTCATTGACGATATGGTGGACACCGCCGGTACGTTGACAAAAGCGGCCACCATGATGATGGAGCAGGGCGCCCTCAGTGTCCGCGCCATGTGTACCCATGCCGTATTGAGCGGCGAGGCGTGTGCGCGCATCCAAGCCAGCGACCTCGTAGAGCTCATCGTCACCGACACCATCCCGGTAGCGGCGGAAAAACTTCAAGCAACACCCAAACTCAAGCAACTGTCCGTGGCGCAGTTGTTCGCCGACGTGATCCAACGGGTCCGGCATCACGAGAGCATCAGCAGCCACTTTATCATCGCATAACACCCCGAGGTCAAAATGAAGAACGTCGAACTCATCGGCACCAAGCGCGAGTCAAAAGGCACCACCGGTGCCAAGGAGGTCCGCCGCAACAAGCAAGTCCCCTGCGTCCTTTATGGCGGCGAGGACGTCGTGCATTTCAGCGTGGACGAGCGCGCACTGAGCAAGATCGTCCATTCCCCGGAAGCATACAGCATTCAACTGGACATCGATGGCGAAAAGCGCACGGCACTGCTGCACGACAAGCAGTTCCAGCCCGTGACCGACGCGGTGATCCACGCCGATTTTCTGGAGACCATCGCGAACAGGGAGTCCCGCTTGAGCATGACCGTACGCCTGAAAGGACAGAGCGCCGGCGTACGCATGGGCGGAAAGCTCAACCAGACCATGCGCAAGTTGCGCGTGAAGGGCCTGCCGGATGCATTGCCGGAGCTGATCGAGCTGGATATCACCAAGCTGGAACTGGGGGATAGTATCCGTGTAAGCGACCTGAGCCTGCCAGGGATCACCATCATGGAGAAGCCCAATGATGTGGTGGTCAGCGTGAAAATGCCGAAGAAAGTCGTTGAGACCCCGGCCGAGACCGCTGCCGCTGCCGCTGCTGGAGCAGCCGCACCTGCTGATGCGGAAAAGAAGGCGGAACCCGCCGCCGCCAAGAAATGATCCGGAGCTGCGTGAAGTAGCATCCATTCTTCCGTCCGCAAGCCCCGCCTCGTGCGGGGCTTGTACTTTCACGGCCGATCCATGAAATACCTGATCGTGGGCCTGGGCAATCCTGGGCCGGAGTATGCCGGCACGCGGCACAACATCGGTTTCCAAGTGGTGGACGCTCTGGCGGATGCGTTCGACACCTCCTTCAGCCCTGGCCGCTATGCCGACACCGCGCGGTTCAAGCACAAGGGGCGCACCTTCGTGCTGATCAAGCCGCAGACCTACATGAACCTCAGTGGCAAAGCGGTGCGCTATTGGTTGGATCAGGAAAGCCTCGATGCGGAGCACCTGATGGTGATCACCGATGACCTGGCGCTCCCCTTCGGCAAGGTCCGGCTGCGGGGCTCCGGCGGGGCCGGTGGGCACAATGGCCTCACAAGCATCATCGAATTGCTCGGCACCGAGGCATTCCCGCGTTTACGGTTCGGTATCGGCGGTGAATTCCCGCGAGGGAGGCAAAGTGAGTATGTCCTGGGTGCGTGGACCGCTGAAGAAGCGAAGACGCTGCCCGAACAGGTGAAACTCTCCGGAAAGGCCGTATTGCAGTTCGGGCTGCTCGGGATCGCCCAGGCCATGAACGGATTCAATAAAAGGTGACGGGATCGATTACCTTCACGCACTAACCCAAAACAATCCGCAAGATGGTATCCAAGAAAGTGGAGAACGCGTTGAACGCGCAAGTGGCGAAGGAGGCGATGAGCAGCCAGGTGTACTTGGCCATGGCCTCTTGGGCGGAGGTGCAGGGCCTGGAAGGCATTGCCGCGTTCCTCTATAGCCACAGCGATGAGGAGCGGACGCACGCACTGAAATTGATGCGCTATATCAATGAGCGCGGCGGGCATGCAGTGGTACCTGCATTGGGCAAGCCGCCCAAGGAGATGAAGGGCATCATGGACGTGTTCAAAAGCATCCTGCAACAGGAGGTCGAGGTGAGCGGCGAGATCAATGGCATTGTGGACCTCTGCCTGAAGGAAAAGGATTACACCACCCACAACTTCATGCAATGGTATGTGGCCGAGCAGATCGAAGAGGAGCGATTGGCGCGTACCATGCTCGATAAGCTTAACCTGATCGGCAGTGACAAGGGAGGTCTGTACCTGTTCGATCGCGACCTGAGCGGTGCCGCATCGTCAAAACCCTGACCGGTCCGGACCGGCCGCTCTCATCCGGGAAGAGGCAATACACACCCGCCTGTGTAAAGCGGGGTTTCCACATAGGTGGCATTGATGTTGCCGGGGGCTACTTTGGCACTTCCTTGGCCAATGAAGATCCGCATTTTTCCATTCTCCGTAGGGCGCAATACGCACCCGGCCGGGCGGACCGCCCTGTGGCGGACAGCCTCCGTTCTGCTGCTGCTGCTGACCACCCTTCTGTTCGGTGGCGCGGCCCAGCGTGAACCGGACAAGGACACCACCGCCATCATTCAGGCCAGCTACATCTACAACATCGCCAAATTGGTGGAGTGGAGAGAGCCCGCTTTGCGCAAGGGTCCTTTCGTGATCGGTGTACTGGGAAGCGGGAATCTCTATCAGGAACTCGTCAAGAAGTACGCCACCCGATCCATCGGCAAACAACCCATCGAGGTCCGAAAACTACCGGAGACGCAAGAGGTGGACCGGTGCCATATCTTGTTCGTACCAGAGGAGGACCGAGCGCTATTGCCCGGGATCATGAAGCAGGCCAATGCCCGGTCAACATTAGTGATCACCGATTTTCCCGACGCACTGGCCAGCGGCTCCGTGGTGAACTTCGTCACCGCCAAGAACACCTTGAAATATGAGATCAGCGTAGTGAACGCCAACAAGCAGAACATCGATGTGGGCCTGACGCTGAAGCAACTAGCGGACCGGGTAGTGGAATGACCATGAAACGCGCACTTTCCATACTCCTATGCACCTTGGTCCTCACGGCGGCTACCCTCGCCCAGAGCGACCTGCTTGGCAGGGCGAACCAAAAATACCGGGATGGCGACCTGAAGGGTGCTCGCACGTTGGTGGACGAGGCCGTGGCGGACCAGGCCTTGGCGGGGTCCCCGGAGGTCTGGGTATTGCGGGGTTTCATTTATAAGGACCTGTGCAAGGACGCGAAAGGCGAGGAGGCCGATGTGTTGCGGGATGAAGCGTTGGCCAGCCTGTACACAGCGTTCGTTACTGACAGCACAAAGCAATATACCGAGAGCAGTGTGCCGGCCTATTACTATTTGGCAAAAACGATGTACAATGATGCCGCCCACGCGCTGAACGACCAGGAACCCGCACGGGCCATCGGGCTCTACGACAAGTACGGGGAGGCCTTGCGACGCATGGCGCCGGACACCGTGATCACCGAACGGGACATCGAGTTCGGGAACGCCTTGGGGACGGTATACGTCAAACTATACGCCCAGGACCGGAAGCGGCAGGAGTGGTATGACAAGGCTGTGGACATCTATAAGCGCGTCCTGACCTTGGACGGTGCAAACTACGGAGCCAACTACAACTTGGCCACTCTGTACTACAACCGTGGCGTTTACAATATCCAGCTGATCACGGCGGACAATGACATACCGAGCATCCAGCAGATACAGGAGGTGAGCCGGGAGTTCTTCACCTTGGCCCTGCCCTATATGCTCAAGGCACACCGGATGAGGCCGGACCGGAAGGAGACCATTTTGGGACTTGAGGGGATCCACTACAGCCTTCAGGACGATGAGCAGAGCAGGCACTATCGTCATCTGTACGAGGAGCTCGAACACGACGAGCGAAAGGAGAAAGGCCAGTGACCCTTGACCATGCGGATACGGATGACCATAGGGCGCCGGATCGGGATCAGCTTCGGGCTTTTCATCTTTTTTGCGTTGGTGGTGGTGCTGCTCACCAACCGCACGATCGAGAACAGCCGCTCGATCAACACCCAGATCAACAATGTGTACGGCCCCTCGGTGGACGCCTTGGTGCGCCTGCGGAACTTAGTGGTCAACGCCCGGACCCTCATTAAGCACTGGGCCTTGGTGGAGAGCATCCCCGACGCCCCGGAGAAGACCGCCCTGCTGCAATTGACGGAGCGCGACCTGCCAGCCCTTATCGACCGGATCGATACGCTACAGTCCGCATGGGACAAGGATGAGGTGGCGTCCATGAGCCGGGCCTTCCAGGACATGAGCGTGCTCTTCGCCATGCATGACAGCGTGAAGCGTATGCTTCCCACCTTCGAGAGCTACAAGGACCCCGTGGCCTATTTCAATGCCCGGGACCTGGCGGAGGAAGGAGGTGTTTTGGACGCGCAAACGGACAAGGTGCTTGACGACCTGGACGTGCTTCTCAATGAGCAGGGCCGGAAGCGGGAGGCATTGCGGGACGGCATGATCCGCAGCTTCAACTCATTGAAATTCTTCGTGCTCTATCTGGGGTCCGCCCTGGTGGTGATCGGCTCCATCATGGCTTTTCTTCTGGTGCGCGGCATCGTGAGGCCCGTCCACCGCCTCAGGGGCATCCTACTTCAGCTGGGCCGTGGCGTGTTCCCGCGGGCCAGGATCGTCCCGCGCAATGACGAGATCGGCGACATGTCCCGTGCCTTGACGGGCCTGGTGGAGGGGTTGAAGCGGACCACGGATTTCTCCCATGCCTTGGCGGCAGGGGACTTCAAGGCTGAATACCAGCCCCTGAGCAATGAGGATGTGCTGGGCCACGCCTTGTTGATGATGCGGAAGGAACTCGGTGAAAGGGAGCGCATCCTGGAGGAAAAGGTTAGGGAGCGCACCGAGGAAATGGTGCGGCAGAAGGACGAGGTGGAGCGCCAGAGCAAGAAAGTTGTTGAGCTGTACAAAAATGTCACGGACAGCATCCGATATGCGAAACGGCTACAGGAGTCGATCCTGCCTTTGGACCAGCGCATCCGTGAACTCCTGCCAGAGAGTTTCGTGCTGTACAGGCCCAAGGATATTGTGAGCGGCGACTTCTATTGGGTGGAGCCCATTGATGGAAAGACGGTCTTTGCCGCTGTGGATTGCACCGGGCATGGCGTACCCGGCGCGTTCATGAGCCTTGTAGGTCACAACGGCCTGAACCAGGTGGTGAAGGAGAGGGGCCTCACCAAGCCGAGCGAAGTGCTGGACCAGTTGAACCGGATCGCCTATGAAACCCTCCACAAGGACCGGGACCAATATGTCCGTGACGGCATGGACATGGCCTTATGCACGTTCCATCCGGAGGAATTAGTGCTGGAATTCGCCGGGGCCAATTGTCCGCTCTATGTGGTGCGGGGCGAAGAGGTGCTGCAATTCGCACCGAACAAGATGCCGATCGGCGGGTTCGCACTGGAGGACAAGGTGTTCACGGGGCACACCGTACAATTGCAAAAGGGCGATGCCGCCTATGTGTTCTCGGACGGCTATGCCGATCAGTTCGGAGGGCCCAGGGGAAAGAAATTCTTCTATCGCCAATTCCGTGACCTGCTGGTACGGATCACGCCCGAAACGCCCGAACGCAGGAAAGCCTTACTGATCGAAGCGTTCAACGATTGGAAGGGGACCCAGGAACAAGTGGATGACATTCTGGTGATGGGTATGCGGGTTTAGTGCAAAGACCGCAGTCGGCCCCTGATCGGTAATGGCTCTTCACTCGGATAGGGCCAGCCTCAATAGGAAGCGGCGCGGCGAAATCACTGGAAGCTCCAGCCACCGCCGCCCGCGGATTCGCGCGGGTTCATCAGCATCACCGGGATCATCGCCTCATTGGTGATCATCTCCTGCTCGTAGGGCACGCCCAACACGCCGAAGATGTTGCCCTTTGCCAAGTTCATGATGGCGATCAGGTCCGCATCCACTTTGCGCGCATGGTTCACCACGGCGTCCACGAAGCTGCCGCTGTCCACATCGGCGATCGTGGCATCCAACTCCACCCGGCGCTCCCCGAAGTACTGTTTGGCGAACCGGATGTTGTTCTCCAGCTGCTTATGCAGGAATTCGTCGGATTCCCGAGGGGTGATCACATGCACCTTGCTATCGAAATAGCTTGCCATATCAGCTACGAGCGCGACCTTTTGGCGCGTTTCCCGCTGTAGGTCCATCGGGACCACGATGTCGCTGTAACCGTTCTCCCGGATGTTGCGGTCCTGCACCACGATGAACGGCACATTGCCGTTGGTGATCACGCGTAAAGCCCGGCTACCTGTGATGAATTGCATACCCCGCATCCCATGGGTGCCCATGATGATGAGTTCCGCTCCGATCTCCGAGGCCGTATTCCCGATCTCCTCGTATACCGACCCGACCCGCACCTGGGGCTTCACCTTCACGCGGTCGCTCCAGCGCTTGGCCCGCTCCACTTCCATGCCCACTTTCAGGCGGGCTTCCTCCAGTTCCGTCTGTTTGGATACGATGTGGAGGATATTGACCTCTGCGTCCATCAGTTCAGCCAGTGCCGATGCATGGTTCATGGCGCAATCCGCCACTTTGGTGAAGTCCGTGGGGACCAGGATCCGTTTCTTCTCGCTCATGACAGCAATGTGCTTTTCGTCGGTGGGCGGCTAAGATAGGGCGAGATCCATCCTTCGGTACAAGTGGAAAGGGCCCAAAAAGCTGCTCAACAAACGCTTATGAACGCCTATAAACGCATACTGACCGAATGCTGTCGGAAGGCCGCTGAATGTTTGCAGCGGCCAAACAAACCGATCGGAACACAAACCCTAAACAACAACAAGAAAACATGGAAACGATGATCAAAAACCGCGTGCAACTGATGGGCAACCTGGGCAAAGACCCGGACCTCAGGGAGTTTGACGGAGGCAAGAAGAAGGTGCGCTTCAGTGTGGCCACCAACGAACGCTTCACCTACGGGGATGGACAGATCAAAGAGGATACCCAGTGGCACAGCGTGGTGGCATGGGGCAAGCTGGCGGATCAGGCCACGGAGCAGTTGAGCAAGGGCGCCCGCATCACACTGGAGGGCCGTTTGGTCCACGGGTCCTACGAGACCAAGGAGGGACAAAAGCGGTATTTCACAGAAGTGGTCATGAACTCCTTCCAGATCATGGAGAAGACCGCCGAGATCGCAGAGGCGGCTTAGGTCCCGACCACAACGAACAAACGGCGAGGGCCGCGGCAGATGCCGCGGCCCTCGTTGCATTTTAAGTGGGCCTCAATACTTCAGCACCCTGATCGCCCTGTTCGTGGTGATGCCCCGAACGCGAAGGATATAAGGACCAGGTGGAACGAAACCATAATCGAGCAGTGTGCTTCCCTGGACCACGACATGCCGGTCGTCCACTACTTGTCCTGTCAGATCGACCAATGAGACTTGATATGGGCCGTGCAGGTCGCTGCCGGAAAGGGTCAAGCCGTTGGGAAAAGGCTGCGGCCAGGCCTTAAGTCCGCCTGTGGAAGCAGCTTCCGCCATACTTAGGGGAAGGATCACGATCGTCTCGCAATGGTCTGCCCAGCAGGTGTCCTGTGTCTGCGGGTCCCATGCCCACACTGCGAGGCAGGCAGTGTAGGTACCGGGCTCGGAGTATGTATGCACGGGTTGTGGTCCGTCGCCGGAAGTGCCATCGCCGAAGTGCCAGATGTAGTGCTGCCCGTTGTTGCTGCCGGTGTGGAAGATGGCGACCTGTCCATCGACGGTCACTTGGAAGCCGGCGTTGAGGCTGTCACAGGGACTTGCATTGTCTTCCACCACTACGGTGCTACATGTGCTATCGGCACAGTTGCCCCACGTGGCCAAGATGCATACGGTGTAGGTCCCCGGTTGATCATAGTGGTGCTCAACATGATATCCCGCGGCTCCCGTCCCATCGCCGAAAGTCCACTCGAACACCGCTCCCACGGGCGCTGTGGAGCAATTCTCGAACAGGAAGTTGCCGTTGTCCTGGTCGATGGGCCAGAAGCAGACCTGGAGCTGATCGCACGGATCCGAACTGGTTACGATGATCGTCGTGCAGGTGCTGTCCACACAGTTCTGCCAATAGGCGGTGAGACAAACGGTGTAGGTGCCGGGCTGTGTGTAGTGATGGTCCGCTTGCGCATTGGTACCGGTGGTCCCATCGCCGAAGTCCCAGACATATTGGGTGTTCGTTCCCGGTGTGGTGCAACTGTGGAAGACCATGTTGCCGTTCCCGGTTGGTTGTGCGGTGAAGCATGCATTGAGCTGATCGCATGGCCCTCCGCTACCCACGGTGATCGTCTGGCATGCCTCGGTCCAGCAAGTGTCCTGGGTCTGGCTGCTCCAGATATAGGCCGCAAAGCACACTTCATAAGTGCCTGACGCCGAATAGGCGTGAGAGGTCGTTTGGTCGTATCCCTCGGTACCGTCCCCGAAGTACCACACGTAGCCGTCGGCCGGCAGGTTGGTGGTCCCGGCGAAGAGCACGGTGTTGCTTGCCCCACCGTCCCAGGTCATGGCCGCGTCGAAACCGGCGCAGGGGTCGGTGGTGCCTATCACTACAACATGGCAAACGGTGTCCAAGCAGGTATGGACCACGCCACCCGCCAGTTCGAAGATGCTCAGGACTTGGAGGCATGCTTCATAAGTGCCCGGCGAGGAGTATGTATGGAACGGCTGCGCATCATTGCTGGTCTGCCCATCACCGAAGTCCCAGAAAAAGGATGTTTGAAAGCCGGTGCCGGTGGTGCCGTTGGAGAAGAATGTTCCGTTCGGGGTCGTGGTGGAGGTGAACTCCGCGACCAGGCCAACGCAAGGGTCGGTCGTTCCCACAGTGATCGTTGTGCAGGTACTGTCCACACAGTTCTGCCAATAGGCGGTGAGGCATACCGTATAGGTGCCCGGCTGATCATAATGGTGCTCTGCATTGGTCACCGTGTTGTTCGTTCCATCACCGAAGCTCCATGAGTACTGGGTACCGTTGGGTCCGCTGGTGCAGTTGTCGAAGAACCAAGTGCCGTTGCCGAAGTCGTTCGGGACGAAGCAGGCTTCCAGGTCCGCACAGGGGTCGTCATTCACCACCGTGATCAATTCGCACTGATCAGCGAAGCAGGTGTCCTGTGTTAGGGGATCCCAAACCCAAACAAGCAGGCAAACCGTGTAGATGCCCGGGCCGGGATACGTGTGGTAAGGGTTCGGCCCGGAACCGGTGGTCCCATCCCCGAATTGCCACAAATAGGTCCACGAAAAGTCGATCGCATCATTGGCGAAATTCACACCAAGGCCGGCCGGTGACGCTTCGAACCCGGCAGTGAGTTCGTCGCACGGGCTGCTAACGGGTACCGTGATCGTTACGCAGGTGCTGTCCACGCAATTCTGCCAATAGGCGGTGAGGCATACCATATAGGTGCCCGGCTGATCATAATGGTGCTCTGCATTGGTCACCGTGTTGTTCGTTCCATCACCGAAGCTCCATGAGTACTGGGTACCGTTGGGTCCGCTGGTGCAGTTGTCGAAGAACCAAGTGCCGTTGCCGAAGTCGTTCGGGACGAAGCAGGCTTCCAGGTCCGCACAGGGGTCGTCATTCACCACCGTGATCAATTCGCACTGATCAGCGAAGCAGGTGTCCTGTGTTAGGGGATCCCAAACCCAAACAAGCAGGCAAACCGTGTAGATGCCCGGGCCGGGATACGTGTGGTAAGGGTTCGGCCCGGAACCGGTGGTCCCATCCCCGAATTGCCACAAATAGGTCCACGAAAAGTCGATCGCATCATTGGCGAAATTCACACCAAGGCCGGCCGGTGACGCTTCGAACCCGGCAGTGAGTTCGTCGCACGGGCTGCTAACGGGTACCGTGATCGTTACGCAGGTGCTGTCCACGCAATTCTGCCAATAGGCGGTGAGGCATACCGTATAGGTGCCCGGCTGATCATAATGGTGCTCTGCATTGGTCACCGTGTTGTTCGTTCCATCACCGAAGCTCCATGAGTACTGGGTACCGTTGGGTCCGCTGGTGCAGTTGTCGAAGAACCAAGTGCCGTTGCCGAAGTCGTTCGGGACGAAGCAGGCGTTGAGTTGATCGCACGGATCGGCGCCGGTGATGACGACCGTCTCGCAATGGTCAGCCCAACAGGTGTCCTGTGTCTGCGTGTTCCAAGCCCACGTCGCGAGGCATGCGGTGTATGTGCCTGGCGCGGAGTACGTATGCGCGGGCTGCGGTCCTTCACTGGTACTGCCGTCGCCGAAGTGCCAGATGTAGTGTTGGCTGGAGCTGCTTCCGGTGTGAAAGATGGCCACCGGGCCATTCACGGTCACCTGGAAGCCGGCGTTGAGGTCGTCGCAGGGATTTTGTGCAAGCGCGGTTGCAGAGAGAACGGCAAGGAGGAGAATGGTGTACAAGATCCGCATGGGCATGATGGTTCGGTGGGGTTATGACGCACTACACCGCCGCCGATGTCGCCTACGCTCTAAAATTCATCAGTCGGAGCTTTTGACCACATGGATCACTTTTACATTTGTGGAGGAGGTCAACCGTAGCAGATAATTGCCTGCGGCGAGCTTTCCCCCGGGAATGGTGAACGGCCCGGCAGCGGGTGAGACCCCGTTCAGCAGGGTACGGCCCAGTACATCCACCAGCTCCCAGCGAACGCTGGCATCAGCTCCCTCAACAGTAAACGCATCGGTGAAGGGGACGGGATAAGCGCGTAGAACCTCAGGAGCGCTATGCGGCCCGATCCCGGTGGCAATGAAGGCGGAGACACCGGCACAAGCCGAAGCCGTGCAGGTGTCCGGTGTCAAGGGACCCCACAGGTCCACCTCCCCGCAAACTTGGTAGTAGCCATTATCGCCATAGGTGTGAATGGCCGGACTGCCGGTGGCCGTGATGCCATCGCCGAAATCCCAGATGATGGAAGAGTTCATGCCGGAGGTGACGCTTTGATCGAACACCGCGATGGTCCGTTCATACTGGATCACGCCAATGACCGGATGCAGCAGGGTGTCGCAGGGAACACCGGTCGGTCCCATATAGATCCAATTGCAGGCTGTGGAACTACAGCTATCGGTGGCCACGGTGAGGCAGGCCTGATAGGGCCCCGCACCCGTATAGCTGTGCGTGGGAGCCATTTCGGTGGAACCGGTGCCATCCCCGAAATCCCATGTCCAGCTCGTGATCGGTCCGTTGTGCGTGGATTGGTCTATGAAATTCAAGATCCCGCTTTGGTAGCCGATGGTAAAATCGGGGACCAAGGATGCACAGGCCGGATCCTCGGGGACCACCAGCAGTTCACAATGTGTTGACTGGCAGGTTTGTGGGCCGTCTGTTACTGTGGCGCGCATACAGACCAAGTATTCTCCCGGTCCGGGAAAGGTGTACTGAGGCTGGGGTGCCAGGCTGAAGTCCGTGAAATCGAGACTGCCGAACCCCCATTCCGTGTACACGATGCTCGCCCCGGAGACCGGAGGGACCGGATTGAACTGGTAACTGTACGCCCCTGTGCTCTGGTCGGTGAAGGTCACCGTGTTCAAGCTGTCGCAGGTATTCTGGGCCACGGAGACAAGGGCGAAGGATGCCACAAACACCAAGAGTGCGAGCGGTCGTGCGGTTCGAAGTTGTCGGGTTCTCATCGTCCGGGGCGAAGGGTATAAGCGAGACGGACGCGGATACCCAGGCGTTCGGGCATGGCGTACGGGGAGCCATCGGTGGGTGACAAAGAAAACAGCCCTGCGGCGTAGCCGGGCGAGGCCCAAAGACCCAAGCGCTCGGTGAGCGCGTATCCAACATCCATGGCAAGCCCGCCGCTCAATAGCGTGGCCTTTTGCTTGTCCGTCGACGAAACGTCCACGCTCCGCGTACCGCCATCGCTGTTCATCAAAGTGACACCGGACCGCATGGTGTTGAACTCCACGGCCACGCTGCCCCGAAGGCCTACGTGCCAACGGCGCCAAGCCCGGTGCCAACCGCCCTCCAACGGCACACGTACCGTGGTGTACCGGTTCACGGCGGCCACTGTCCGACGTACTTCGGTAGAGGTGGAGACCGTATCCACATAGCTGTCCAGCACGACGGTGTTGAAGGTGATCACATGCGTGACCAAGGAGTCCCGGGTGGAACGGAACTGGTCGAAGTGCTGGAAATCATAGCGGGCCGCGCCGTACTCAATGCCGGTTGCGAAACTCCAGCCTTTGCGCCCCTCCAGCCCGGCAAGCACGCCGAAGCTCGTTGTCCGGTGGGGTGTTTCCGTGTCTTGCAGGGCCGTCACAAGTTGCGCGTCCCCGCCGTGCCAGTTGCGCGTTTCCCGGTATTGACCCACCGTCACCGCCACCCACCATGCTTGGCGGGGGCCGATAAAGGACGGAAGGGGCATATTTTGCGGAACTGCTTGAAGCAGTGCTCGGTCCGGCCTCGGTGAGCGTGTGGGCAGCAGGCCGATGCGGCTGATCTCCAGGCCCGGCGCATCGCCACGACCCTTCCGGTCGAATGTCTCAGCCCATGCGGAACGTGAGTTCGGTAATTCCGCCGTCAAAGTTCCGGAAGTCGGTCCGGTCGTTGGTTCGTCGGAAACGGAAAGTCCTATTTGATCGACTGTTGCGGTCAAGGTCTCATCGGCTTCGGAGGTTACCGCCGAGATGCTGGTAGGAGGCTTCATCAAAGAATGCCCTTGACCGCTTACCCTATGATCAGGGCTGGTCTCAGGTGATCTGTGTTCCGCGACGGAAGCGTCATCCATTGGCTGCGAGGCGGTCGTGGATGAAGCAGGCAGTGGTCCGGTCGTGACCGTTGCGCTTGAAGACTCCGTGCTCACAGGTTCGGGTTCATTGAAGGATGCGTTCGCTACCACAATGGAAGCACCGGCCAACGAGGCGTTCGGGACAACGGCAACGGAAGTCGAGCTGTCCGTTCTCGGCACCGCAGCATGTTTTTCACTCGATGAGGTGCTGCCCAAATAACCTGCGGTGCCACCCAATAGAAGTAGCAGTGCCAGCCAGACCCAGCGCCGCCGCAACCGCAACAGCGTCAGGTGCGCCCAGCCGCGTTCCTGCACGATGCCTTCCCACACCGCATCGGACGGTGCGGCCTCGGCATCCCGCAGGGTGCGGGCGAAAAGGTCATCTAATGGATGTTGTTCCCTCATGATGTTCCATTGCTTTCAGTTCTTCCAAGCGCCGCTGCAGCATCTGCCGGGCCTTGGCCAATTGGCTGCGCGAGGTGCTTTCCCCGAATGCCATCAGCTCCGCGATCTCCGCGTGGTCATATCCCTCTATCGCGTACAGGTTGAACACCGCCCGATAGCCCGGCGGTAGTTCTTGTACCATGGTCATCAGTTCCTCCTGCCCGAGGTTCGCCATCGCCACGGGGGCCACGGAGCGCTCCTGTACGTGGTCCGTGCCCAAAACCTCGTTGCGCACGGACTTTTTCCGGACGTGGTTGATGCAGGTGTGTACCATGATCCGTCGTATCCATCCCTCCAGTGATCCCTCCATGCGGAAGCCGCCCAGCTTATCGAACACCCGCACAAAACCCTCTTGCAACAGGTCCTCCGCCTCCGGCCGATGGCGCGCATAGCGGAGGCACACAGCGAACATGCGCCGTGCAAAACGGGCGTACAGGGCCTCCTGCGCGCTGCGTTCCTCTCGCTGGCATCCTCGTGCCAGCTCGTATTCGCTGAGTTCTCGCACCGGTCGGGTCAAGGTGTTTTCCGAGGGGAAGACACGGAACAGAGGCCCCGCGCTGCCTCGGTGGATGGATTTCTGAAAGATAGGGTGAATAAGGGGTTTCGGGGACCCGAAATGGCCGTTGTGCAAACGACTGCAAACAGCTATGAACGATTACAAACGCAAGATCAACCGAATAAAGGGAAAGCACCGGTGAATGTTTGCAGCGGAGTTCAACACCAACAATTCCCTCAAACCGAAAACCCTTAAACCCCCAACACCATGAAGACGCTGAACAACCTCGTCCGCTTGACCGGAAACCTCGGATTCGACCCCGAAGTGCGTGAGATCGCCAAGGGACGCAAAGTGGCCCGGATGAGCGTCGCCACCAACGAGAGCTACACCAACTCCGCAGGCGATAAGGTCACCGATACCCAGTGGCACACCGTGGTGGCCTGGGGCCGCATCGCCGGCCAGGTGGAGATGATGCTGAAAAAAGGCTCCCCCGTGATGCTGGAAGGCCGCCTGGTACACCGCAGCTACGCCGGGAAGGACGGCCTCAAGCGCTACATCACCGAGATCGTGCTGAGCGACTTCAAGGTGATCGCCTACACCAAGCGGGAGGAGGAAGCCGAGACCAAGGCAGCCGCCTGAGCTGGTCCGAATGCAGGAAGCGGGGGTGCGGGTTTTCCGTGCCCCCGCTGCTTTTTTGCTGAAAGCCAACACACACAACGATCAACATGAGCAAAGAGGAAAACACATCTGTCATTGCAGAGGAGCTGGTGATGAGCAAGATCCATACGGTGCACGGGCACAAGGTGATGCTCGACCGCGATCTGGCGGAACTCTATGGCGTAACGACCAAGGCGCTCAAGCAGGCCGTACGTCGCAACGCCGACCGCTTCCCGGAGGACTT
Organism: uncultured Flavobacteriales bacterium; assembly: GCA_963706125.1. Taxonomy (GTDB): domain Bacteria; phylum Bacteroidota; class Bacteroidia; order Flavobacteriales_F; family PHOS-HE28; genus PHOS-HE28. Next base: position 137,711 of record CAVPLQ010000001.1, on the reverse strand, counting down.
CATGTTCGAGATGAGCAAGGTGGAACTTGGTCATTGGAGGTCACAAATTGTGACCTCCAATCCAGGGGACAATATGGGCTTGCGTTTTGCCCCGTTCTGTTTCACGGAGCATGGCGTGCTGATGTTGTCCAGCGTGCTGAACAGCCAGGCCGCCATCGCGGTCAACATCCAGATCATTCGCGTGTTCACTAGGATGCGTGCGGCGTTTGCAGTGCATGGTGACCTGTTGTTGAAGTTGGAAAAACCGAGTGGCGCGGTAAGCCATCATAGCCGGGACATCCGGGCGATCTTCAAGCACTTAAAGAAGATGGAACAGCGCGATGAGGAACGCCGCTTGTTCGCGCAAGTCGCCAAGACCAAGCCCCGGTCGGTCGTTGGGTTCAAGGCCGGGAAGGAGAAAGGCAAGCGGTGATGCGGGAGGTTGCATCATCGCTTGAAAGCATAGTCCAAGGTGGCGGCAAATTGCGTCCACCTCTATTGACAACGCCCTGAACTTGAAGTCACAATTTGTGACTTCAAGTTCAGGGCGAGATGTGCAAGGAAGACCTTGATCATTGGAGGACAGTAGTGTCCGGTTAAGCTGTGGTCGAACATAGGAAGAACCCAATATGGACGCGATCTATCGAACGAAAATACGTGGGGCGGATTTGAATTGCTGGCAGTCGCTGAGGTGGGCTTCCTTGAGGACAACTCAAGGAAACCCGCATGAACATCGGCAGCACGGTATACAGCCAATTGATGGCGCATCTTCCTTGGACAACGTTCGACCGTATCGTGGAGCGCTATGCTGGCGACTACAGAGTTCGGACCCTTACATGTCGGGAGCAGTTCAGGGCTATGGCCTTCGCGCAGCTTACTTATCGGGAGAGTCTTCGCGATATCGAAACCTGCTTGGGTGCTCAGCCCAGCAAGCTTTTCCGCATGGGCTTGAGCAGCCCGGTGAAGCGCAGCACACTGGCCGACGCGAACGAACTGCGCGACTGGCGCATCTACTCGGATTTCGCTCAGGTTTTGATCGGGCAAGCACGCAAGCTGCATGCGAGCGAACCGGGTGTGCTGGACATCAAGGAGACGATCTATGCGCTGGACTCCACCACCATCGACCTGTGTCTGTCCTCCTTTCCGTGGGCCGTATTCCGCAAGACCAAAGCAGCTGTGAAGATGCACACGCTCATGGACCTGCGCGGCTCGATCCCCAGTTTCATCCATGTGAGCGATGGCAAGATGCACGATGTGAACGCCTTGGACCTGCTCATCCCGGAGGCGGGCAGTTTCTACGTCATGGATCGGGCCTATCTGGCTTTGAAGCGCCTTTGCACAATGCATATTTGCGCAGCATACTTCATTATTCGGGCCAAGTCCAACAGCGACCTGAGGCGGCTTTATTCGGCACCCACCGATCGCAAGACCGGCATTATCTGCGATCAGACCGTCGTCTTCGCCGGAACGAAGTCGGCTACGGAGTACCCTCACAAACTCCGGCGCATCAAGTTCAAGGATCCGGAAAGTGGGCGCCTTCTGGTTTTCCTCACCAACAACTTCGCGCTGCCCGCCACCACCGTCGCCGAACTGTACCGCAACCGCTGGCAGGTCGAATTGTTCTTCAAATGGATCAAGCAACATCTGCGTATCAAGAAGTTCTACGGTCTCTCGGAGAATGCAGTGAAGTGCCAGATATGGATCGCAGTCTCGGTGTACCTGCTGGTGGCCATCGTGCGCAAGCGGCTGAAGTTGGACGCTTCGCTCCATTCCATTCTACAGATCTGTTCGGTCATGCCTTTCGAGAAAATGCCCATCCAGCAAGCTTTTCAAAAGATCGACGAGACGAATTCAGCAGCAAGCCCTCTGAACCAGTTGATTTTGTTCGATTCTTAACCGGACACTACTGATTGGAGGACACAAATTGTAACCTCCATACCGGCGGATGAAAAAGGAATCCTTGAGGTCGCAAAATGCGACTTCAAGCCGGGCAGCCACAGGTGAGGTGAAAAATGCCCGCTCAAGTTGCGGAATTCATTCGACCACGAACCGTTGGAACGAATCTCGCGGAAGCCGCGCTACATAAACACCGGCGGAAAGCACACTGAGTTCAAAAGTGGTTCCTTCCGATACAGTGCGTTGGGCAATCACTTGGCCTGTTATCCCGAAGATGGTCAATGGACCCCGTCCTACGCAGCCGCTAACGAAGAACAGGCCCGCGCCTATGGACATAAGTTGCTCAAAGGCCGGACCGTCTTTCTCCGAAATAGCAGCGGTACCACTGCAGTTGTTCTCACAGCCGGGAGCAATGAACTTGGCGACCCCGTTAATGGGCTGCCCGTCCACAATGTCTTCCAGCCCACATCCTATGTACAGGGTGTCGTTGTAAAAGGTCATCCCGTAGGGCAAAGTCTCGCCGGAAAAATCCCCCCCCCCCTACTGAACACCACTCCGTGCCATCCCATGTCGCGATGTGATCTGCAGGCATATGCCCCGCATATGAAAACCCTCCACTGACGAAGAGAAGGTCAACATGTACCATAAGATTTTCTCCATTAAAAGTTCCCGAACTCGTCCCGCTTGCATCCTGCAGCCCCTCACCTACTTGGTGCCAAGCCGTTCCGTCCCAACGCATGATGGCGTGCCCCGGATTGCCTGCGGACTGCATGATAAGACCGCCGAGGTAGAGGTCTCCGTGGTAAACGGCCAATGACCCAACGCCACTGAGCCCGCCCAAGATCCCCGCGCCGACCGGCGACCATTGGCCATCCACCAACTGCCGAATGTGATGATATCCGGGCCAGGTCAATGTGCCCGAGACCACCAGATGGCCATGGTACTTCACCATGTCATAGGCGTAGCAGGTAGTACAGTCCAGGCCCATGCACTCCCAGCCGTTGCCGACCCGCTTCACCAAGCCTTTGCACGGTTCCCCGTTCACCATACTGAAGGTACCCAGTGCATAGAGTTCGTCGTCGATCATCTTCAACGTATTGACGCCAAGATCGAAATCACCGGCGGAATGCCAGGCCCCATTGGCCCGATAGACCACCGAACTGGTGTACTCCCCGTTCACATGATCAAAGCGCCCGGCTACGAAAAGTGTGTCGTGGTAGTTCACGATCGAGGTGACAGACCCACTGTTCATGAGCGGCCCCAACGTCCATTGGCCGTTGTGTAAGGCTGCATACCTAAAAGATTGTTCCGGTTGCCCCCAGTCCTGGATCAAGGCACCCGTGCAGTACAGGGTATTGTCCGTGGAATCCACGGACAGCGAACCGATCTGCCCGATGTTATCGATCTGGAAGCCGGCATCCGTTCAATATTGGGCGGAGGCAACGGGCAGGATTGATACCAACAGAGCCAAGGATATGAAGCTTCTCACGATCTGAGGAATTCAGAAGTCAATACGAATATAAACGGAAAGGGCACTTTCACTGGCGCTAACGGGTTTAGTGGTCGCCTTATTCTCCTTGAACATCGGCGGCATTCAGCCATCATCCCACTCCCAGCCCCGACCTTTGTACCATGCCGAACGACCTTCAGTCCAACATCCTACTACAGGAAACACAGCCCGCAGCCACCGTGCGCGTGGTGAACAAGGGCCGACATCCGTTGCCTGAATATGCGACGGGCCACAGCGCGGGCTTGGACCTCCGCGCCAATTTGGAGGCATCCATCATCATAGTCCCCGGCGCATACAAGCTCATTCCCACGGGACTGTACATTGAGCTGCCGGAAGGCACGGAGGCGCAGGTGCGGCCCCGCAGCGGTCTGGCCTTCAAGCATGGCGTCACGGTGTTGAATGCACCGGGCACTATTGATGCGGATTACCGCGGCGAGGTGGGCGTTCTGCTGATCAATCATGGCAAGGAGCCCTTCGAGGTGAAGGACGGTGAACGGGTGGCCCAATTGGTTGTTTCGCGTTACGAACGCATCCGTTTCGAGGAAAACGCGGACCTTCGCGCCTCTGAACGCGGCACCGGCGGCTTCGGCCACACCGGTAAACACTGACCGTGAAGACCCCGGATATGAAGATCATCGTTCCCATGGCCGGTATGGGCAAGCGGATGCGTCCGCACACCCACACCACCGCGAAACCCTTGTTGCCTATTGCGGGCAAACCCATTGTACAACGCCTCGTGGAAGACCTCGCCAAGGTGGCCGGGGAACCCGTGGAGGAGGTCGCCTTTGTGACCAACCCGGCAGTTCGGTACTCGCCGTGGAAGAACAACTGGTGGCCATTGCAAAAGGCGTTGGGGCCAAAGGGACCATCCACCACCAGACGGAGGCCTTGGGTACCGCCCATGCCATCCTTTGTGCGCAGACCGCACTTTCCGGTCCGGTGATCGTCGCCTTTGCCGATACGCTCTTCCGCGCCGACATGATACTGGATGCCGATTGCGATGGCGTGATCTGGGTGAACAAGGTGGAAGACCCGCGCGCTTTCGGCGTGGTGAAGCTGGATGACAAAGGCATCATCACCGAATTCGTGGAGAAGCCGCAGGAATTCGTGAGCGACCTCGCCATCATCGGCATCTACTACTTCAAGGATGGTGAGCGGCTTCGCGGTGAGATGCAATACCTCATCGACAACGACATCCGCGATAAGGGCGAATACCAGCTCACCAACGCCATGGAGCACATGAAGCAGAAAGGTGCCCGCTTCAAGGCCGGCACCGTGAGCGCGTGGATGGACTGCGGCAACAAGAACGCCATGGTGGACACCAACACCAAGGTGCTCGGTTTCATCAAGGATGAGAAAGGATTGGTGGACCCCAAGCTGAAGATGACCGATAGCGTGGTGATCCCGCCGTGCTTCATCGGCGAGGGCGTCACTTTGGACAAGGCCATTGTCGGACCTTATGTCTCCATCGAGAAGGGCAGTACGATCACCGGCAGCGTAGTGCGCAATTCCATTGTGCGTGCGAACGTTTCGATCACAGATGCCGTGATCGACAACAGCATGTTCGGCGAGCGCAGCTCCGTGCGCGGACAGGCCATGGACCTCAGTATCGGAGACGATTGTACAGTAGCCTGAACCCCTCTATGACACGCATCTTCCTCCCTCTGCTCCTGATCGTACTGCTGGCTTCTTGCAGCGGTACGAAAGCGGTGAGCAGCGGCTCCTCCTCGCCGGATACTGAGGGCTCCGCGCCGAAGGACAAGCAGGCGATGGAGATGCGTCTATTCTTGGACGCCACCAGTGCCCGGCTCCAAGGTGATCCCGGAAAGGCCGTACACCTTTACCGCGCTGCACTAAAGGTGGATCCGTCCAACGCAGCGGCCATGTTCGAGCTTGCCAAGCTTTACCACCAAGCGCAACAGGGCGACGAGGCGCTCGCCATGGCAAGAAAGGCCGTTGCAACGGACAAGGCCAACATCTGGTACCGCTTTCTGATGGCGGACCTCAGCACCCAGCTCGGTGATCTTCCAGGCGCCACCAAGGCTTATCAGGGCATTCTGGATAAATGGCCTGAACGCTACGAGGTGTACTTCGGCTTAGCCGATGTGCTGAGCAAACAGAAAAAGATCGACGAGGCCCAAAAGGTATACCGCGACCTGGAGAAGCGCATCGGGCCCAGCGAGGAGCTGGTGATGCGTGAATACGACATGCTGGTGGGGGCCAACGAGATCGAAAAAGCCCGAGACCTCTTGGAGCGGAGCATCGCTGCGGACCCGCAGGACACGCGCTACTACGGCATGCTCGCCGAGGTATACCAGGAACTGGGTCAGGACGATAAAGCGTTGGAGCTGTATAAAAAGGCGATCACCGCCGATCCCGATGACAGCATGACGCGCATCTCTTTGGCGCAGTATCACTACGACAAAGGCGATCTGGAACAGGGTTTCGAGCAATTACGAGAGGCCTTTTCCGACCCCGATCTGGATATCGACCCGAAGATGCAGTTGTTGCTTGGTTTTTACCAGATGACCGGTGCGGCCCAAGCTGATTCGGTGAACCAGCAGCTCGTCGAGCAGAGCCACCAACTGATCGATGTGCTGAAGAAGGCCCATCCGCAGTCCGGTAAGCCATGGTCGATCGAAGGGGACTTTTTCATGCGGGAAAAGAAACCCGAGCAGGCCCGCGATGCTTTCAGGGAAGCACTCTTGCATGAGCAGGACAAGTTCCCGATCTGGAGCGCCCTGCTGCAGCTGGACTACCAGCTGGCGGACTGGAAGTCACTGGACGAGGATGCCACAAAAGCTGCGGACCTTTTTCCCACCCAGCCCGAACTCTATCTCTATCAGGGCATCGCCCTCACCCAGCTCAAGCGTAACGATGAGGCCATTGACGCACTGGTTACCGGACGGGACTTAGTGGTGGACAACAAACCGTTGGAGGCCCAGTTCTGGAGCCTGCTCGGTGATTCATACAACTCCGTGAAGGATTATCCCCAGAGCGATGAGGCATATGGCAAGGCGCTCGCCATAAACGCCAACGATGCCAGTGCACTGAATAACTGGGCCTATTACCTTAGTGAGCGTGGCGAAAAGCTCGCCAAGGCCGAGGAAATGAGCCGGAAGTGCAATGACCTCGCGCCGGGAGTGGCCACCTACATGGACACCTATGCCTGGATCCTGTACAAGGAAGGTCAATATGATAAGGCCAAGGAGTGGCAGGAGAAAGCCCTGAAGGCCAATGACAAGGACGAGGGCGTTTTGCTGGAACACTACGGGGACATCCTCTTCAAGCTTGGGGATGTCGCAGGTGCATTGGAGCAATGGAAAAAAGCCCAGGCCGCAGGCGGGGCAAGTGATCTCATCGACCGGAAGGTCGGCGAAGGCACCTTGGTGGAATGAGGCCACCGCATTGGGCCATCCCCGCGGGACTTGTGCTCTTGCTATCCGCCTGCCGCAGCGGCATTCCTCTGATCGGGAGAAGCAATAGCGACCTCCATCCGAAGAGCACCACGGAACTCTTGGAGAACCTGGCGGCCCGCACCCCGGCCAACGCTCACTATTTCAGTGCCAAGGCGGATATCACCCTGAAGACCGGCACAGGCAACAAGAGTTTCAAGGCACACCTGCGGGTGGTGCGGGACAGCGCCGCCTGGATCAGCATAACCCCGGCATTGGGCATCGAAGTGGCCCGCGCGTTGTTGACCACCGACTCGCTCTTTCTGATCGATAAGATCCATGACACCTATTGGCTCGGCGACACCACCCAGGCGCAGGCCAAATTCGGTGTGAAGCCCACGTTGCAGCTCTTCCAGGACGCGTTGCTCGGGCTGCCCATCGGGCTGGACCCCACGGAAAAATACCGCAACGACCGGGAGGATGGCATGTACACGCTTACCGGCAAGGAAAGACGGAAATTCGTCCGGGCTGCCGAGGATATTGCTCCAGGTGATACCCTGCCGAACGACAGGGACATGCGCGAAAAAAGGCTGGAGCGGACTTTGCGCAAAGCCGAGCGCCACGAAGCGATGGTGTACAAGTATTGGATAGATCCCGACAGCATGCGTGTAAGCCGTGTGCTCATCAGCGATCTTGCGCACGATCAACAGGCCGATGTGCGTTATATGGAACGAAAGATCGTGGACGGGCGCTCAATTCCCACCCTCGTCATACTTTCTTTGTCCGCTCCGGACCAACAAGCCACAGGCACGTTGCGTCTGGACCGCATCCAACTGAATGGACCGCTCAACCTTCCCTTCCGCATTCCGGAGAAGTTCACTCCGATGGACTAGGTCATTGGCGGTGGTCCTGTTCCTCGGCATCTGCCTGATCCCGGCAGCCGCGCAGGGGAGAAAGGACCTGGAGAAGAAGCGCGATGCCTTGGACGCACAGATCAAGGAGACCAGCGCGCTGATCGAAAAGGCCCGCGGCCAGCAACGCAGCACCCAACAACAAGTGCAGCTGCTCGAAGCACAGATCCACCAGCGCCAAGAGCTGATCAACACGATGAACAGCGAGGTGTTCCGGATCGACCAGGAGACCCAGGACACGCGTGACAGCATCCGCACCTTGGAGACCGACCTGGAGAAACTCAAGGAGGAGTATGGGCGGATGGTGCAGTTCGCCTACATGAACAGGAACGCCTACGACCGGCTCAGCTACATCTTTGCGGCGGAGAGCTTCGCCCAAGCGTTCCGGCGATCACGGTATCTGGAGCAATTGGCCCAGCAGCGTCGGCAACAGGCCACGCTGATCGAGGAGACGCGCACCATGCTCTCCGGTAAAGTGGATGTGCTGGCCGCAAGGCGGAAGGACAAGACCAACCTGTTGGACCGCCAATTGACGGAGTCGCAAAAGCTGACAGCGGACAAGCAAGGCCAGCAAAGTGCCTTGGTAGGATTAAGAAAAGAGGAAGGCCGACTGCGACAAGCCCTGAAGAAGCAGGAAAAGCAACGACAGGAATTAGCGGCTGCCATCCGCAAGTCCATTGAGGCCGAGATCGCCAAGAGCAGGAAGGCCGCAGGTAAGAGCACGAAGCCGGGCACGGCATCGGGGAAAATGGAGTTCACCATGACCCCGGAGGCCAAGGAGCTGAACGCGGACTTTGAAAAGAACAAGGGCAAACTGCCCTGGCCCGTCGCAAAGGGCACCATCACCAGCGGGTTCGGCAAACAAGCCCATCCGGTGCTTCGTGGTATCATGATCGAGAACAACGGCCTGGACATCGGTTGTGTGCCCGGTGCGCCGGTGCGGGCCATCTTCCGCGGCGAGGTCAGCAGCGTGATCGTGATACCTGGCGCGGGCAAGGCCGTAATGCTGAGCCACGGGGCTTATCGCACCGTTTACAGCAACCTCCGGGACGTGTCCGTGGCCAAGGGCGACCGGGTGGACACCAGGCAGGAAGTAGGCACCGTGATGACCGAGGACGGTGCCAGTACGGCGCATATCGAGATCTGGAAGATCACCAGTGACGGCACCCTGCAAAAAGTGGATCCCGCCACCTGGATCCTGCAATAGGGAGGAAAGTCCCCGCCGCACTACATTTGTCACCTCGGACGGACCGCTCTTTCGGCCGCCCGCTCAATCATGGGAAAATTAGGTCCTACGGAGATCATCCTCATTGTCGCGGTCATCCTACTGATCTTCGGAGGTAAGAAGATCCCCGAGCTCATGCGTGGACTCGGAAGAGGCATGAAGGAGTTCAAGAACGCCCAGAAGGACGACACCACGCCGCCTTCGGACAACTCCTGAGCGCGCTTTCCCCGGCGCGATGAGCATGACGCGAACCTTTCACGAGGCCAAGGCCGCATTGGCATCCGGTACCACGACCGTGGTGGATATGACCCGTGCGGCGCTTCGTGAGGCCCGGACGAAGGCTGATCTGAACATTTTTCTGGAGCTGTTCGAGGAAAGTGCCTTGACCAAGGCCACCGAGGTGGATGCCAAGATCGCGGCGGGGACGGCAGGGCCATTGGCCGGGGCTATCATCAGCATCAAAGACAACCTCTGCTATGCCGGCCATCGCGTGTCGGCATCGTCCCACATGCTGGAAGGTTATGTGAGCCCATATAGCGGCACTGCGGTGGAGCGCATTTTGGCCGCTGACGCGGTGATCCTCGGGCGCACCAATTGTGACGAGTTCGCCATGGGAAGCAGCAACGAGAACAGCGCATTCGGCGCGGTGCGCAACCCCGCGGACCCGACCATGGTGCCCGGTGGAAGCAGCGGCGGTGCGGCGGCCTCGGTAGCGGCGGGTATCTGTCACATCGCATTGGGCAGCGATACGGGCGGCTCCATCCGTCAGCCTGCCGCTTTTTGCGGCGTGGCCGGTTTCAAGCCCACATACGGTCGGGTGAGCCGGTACGGATTGATCGCCTTCGCCAGCTCGTTCGACCAGATCGGGCCCTTTGCCCACGACACGCGGGACATCGACAGCGTGTACCGAGTGATCGCCGGGCCTGACGAGCGGGACAATACCAGCAGCCACCGGCCCTTACCCTCCGTTACGGCGGTAACGGGCAAATTGAAGATCGGCTACTACGATCATAGCTTGGAGCACCCGGGAATGGATCCGGAGATCAAGGCCCATGTCAGCGGCCAGATCGAACGGCTGCGCGCGGAAGGGCACACGGTGGAGCCGGTGGAGCTGCCCATGGCGGAACTGTTCGTGCCCACTTACTACATCCTTTCCACCGCCGAGGCCAGCAGCAACCTGGCCCGCTTCGACGGTATCCGTTATGGACACCGCTCCGAGCGTGCGAACGGGATCGACGAGACCTATCGGAAAAGCCGCACGGAGGGCTTCGGACCCGAGGTGAAACGCCGGATCCTGTTGGGCACCTTCGTGTTAAGCGCCGGTTTCTATGATGCGTATTACGCCCAAGGCATGCGGGTGCGCCGGATGATCCGGGACAATGCCCTGGACACCCTTTCCCGCCATGATCTGGTGCTGATGCCCACCTGCCCCACCACCGCTTTCCCCCACGGACACATCAGCGACCCGGTGGCCATGTACTTGCAAGACATCTTCACCGTGCAGGCCAACCTTGCCGGCACACCGGCGATCTCGCTCCCCACGGGCACCCATTCCAACGGGCTGCCTTTCGGTATCCAGTTGATGGCCAAGCCATTCGACGATGAGCGGTTATTAAACTGGGCGCAGCAGTTGTTCGGTGGATAAGGTATTGGCCGTACCTTCAGTGCCGGTGAGCCAACGATCGATCGTTGACCATAATGGGCAACATCCGATCATTTGTCGACGTATGAAACGAGATATTCGCCCCTTCATGAAGATCCGCCTTCTTTTTCTCGCGACCGCGCTGCTTCCGTTCGGGCTTGCCGCTCAGGATCCCATACCGGTGAACGATCCGGTGCTGGAGCGCTTGGACGCGCTGAGCCAGCTTCCCTGGCTGAAGAACGACCCGTTCACCACGGACGTGGGCGAGCTGAACACGCACAACTTCGCACCCGGGGTGGTCCCCGCGTATTCACCGGAGGTATACCAGCAACGACTGCTGGAATTGGATGAACGCACGCCGTTCAAGCTGACCTATAACAAACAGGTGCAGGCCTACATCGACATGTATGCCGAACGCAAACGCGATCAGACCGCACGGATGTTGGGCATGGCGCAACTCTACTTTCCTGCATTCGAACAGGCACTGGACCGCTACGATCTTCCGCAGGAATTGAAATACCTTGCCGTGGTGGAGAGCGCGCTCTATCCCGGAGCACGGTCACGGGCCGCCGCGGTAGGCCTGTGGCAGTTCATCATCGGCACCGGCAAACTCTACGGCCTGCGCGTGGACAGCTACGTGGACGAGCGTTGCGAGGTATACAAGAGCACCGATGCCGCCTGCCGCTACCTGCGCGATCTCCATGAGGCCTTTGGCAATTGGGAGCTGGCGCTGGCCGCTTACAACTGTGGGCCGGGCAACGTGAACAAGGCCGTCCGCCGTGCGGGAGGCACCATGGACTATTGGAGGATCTATGATCACCTGCCCCGTGAGACCCGCGGGTACGTGCCTGCGTTCATCGCCGTCAATTACATCTTTAACCACGCCTCGGACCACAACATCTACCCGGTGATCCCCAACTACTGTGCGTACGAGGTGGACACTATGCAGATACGCTACCCCTTGGAACTGGACCGGCTCGCGGCCATCCTCGGAGCGGACTCCACGGAGCTGCGTGACCTCAACCCCATGTTCAAGGTGGGTGTGGTCCCAGTGATGGACGGTCCTGCCACTGTGTACATCCCTAGGACCCTCACGGCATCATTCATCCAGTACGAGGACACTATTTCGCGCTCTTATGTTCCGGATGCCAGCGCACCGGCGCCCGTAACTTATGCTTCCGCCACCAAGGGTTCATCGAAGAGCTATACGCATGTGGTCCGGAGCGGGGAATCGCTGGGATTGATCGCCCAGCGGAACCGTGTCAGCATTCAGGACCTGCGCAGGTGGAACCATTTGCACGGGGACCGCATCCGTGCCGGACAGCGATTGGTACTGCACCGTGAAGTTGCCTCGGAGCCGGTAACTACGACCAAGAAGGAGCCCGAAGAGGCCAAGGCTGGCCCACCAAGTGCCGGGACAAAGGAATACATATACCATACCGTGCAGCCGGGGGATACCTTGTGGGGTATTGCGCAGAACTATCCCGGGGTCAGTATGGACGACCTGAAGCGACTTAATGCCAACATGAATTTCCACCACCTGACCGTGGGCGAGAAGATCAAGGTGGGCGTGGAGAAAGGCTGAGATCGGATCTGCCCGCCCGTCGTTGTTTTCAACGATCTGGTCGCTATTGTTGATGGATTTGTCGAGGTGAACCATCTGCGTTCAATTACCTTTCGGTGCAAACAGATGCACCATGGGCCTGTCAAACATCCGTGAATTCATGCATGCGCATTGCCGGTTCCGCCTTCGCTCCGGCAGGGAGATCTTCGGCGTGGTGTGGGAGGCGGGAACCAATGGGAACGACCGGCTCCACTTTGCCTCCATTGGTGACTACGAGCGTTCGCGCCGTGATCCCCGGCAACCGTTGGAGGTGATCCCCATGTCCCCGGAGGAGATCTTACTTGCCGAGCGCTTGGTCAGTTAGTTTCTTGGTCCTTTTTTCGTCAGCCCTACCGTTTGGGTCATACGCTCTGTCAAGCAGGAAAGCATAGATCCGGGCCACCTCGTTCAAACGTTCAAAACGCCCGGTGGCCCCGCCGTGGCCGGCCTCCATGTTCGTCCACAACAGCATGGGCCGGTGATCCTGTTGGTGTTCGCGCAGGCGTGAGACCCATTTTGCAGGTTCCCAATACTGCACTTGGCTGTCGTGGAAGCCGGTGGTGACCAAGAGCGCCGGATACTTCGCATCATGCACGTTGTCGTAGGGTGAATACCCGAGGATCCGTTCGAACGCGTCGGCTTCGCGCGGATCGCCCCATTCGTCGTATTCACCGGTTGTTAGCGGAAGGCTGGCGTCAAGCATCGTATTGGCCACGTCCACGAAAGGGACTTCGGCCACGACCGCGTCCCAGAGGTCGGGCCGCATGTTCATCACTGCTCCCACGAGCAGGCCACCAGCACTTCCGCCCATGCAGTAGAGCCGCTTGGGGTCGGCATGGCCGTCCGCCACTAGCTGTTCCGCGCAAGCGATGAAGTCGGTGAAGGTGTTCATCTTGTTCTCCATGCGCCCATCCTCATACCAGGCGCGCCCCAGCTCCTCACCGCCCCGTACATGGGCGATGCCGAAGACGAAGCCGCGGTCCAGCAGGCTCAGGCGCGCACTGCTGAAGACCGGTTCCACATTGATGCCGTATGCACCATAACCGTACAAAAGGAACGGCGGCTTGCCGTTCAGCTCCGTGTCCCGCCGACAGACCAGACTAATGGGCACTTGCACGCCGTCCTTCGCAGTGGCCCAGATCCGTTCGCTCACGTAACGTGTGGCGTCGAACCCGCCCAACACCTCCTGCTGCTTCAGCAGGAGGTGTTGGGCGGTGATCATGTCGTGCTCGAACACGCTGGTAGGCGTGGTGAGCGAGGTGTAGCCATAGCGGAATTTGGTGGTGTCCCATTCGGGGTTCGTGCCGCCAAAGGCCAGGTAGGCGGGATCGTGGAAGGTGATCTCATGCTCTTCCCCGGTGCTGAGCCGCCGGATTCGCAGGTGGGCAAGGCCGTGTACCCTCTCGGTGAAGACCAAGTGGTCGATGAATACCTCGACGTCCTCCAGCATCACATCCTCACGATGGGGCACCACCTCGGCCCACGCGGACTTTTCGGTCCGGTCCTCAGGACATTCCATAAGCCGGAAGTTCCGGGCTTTCCAATTGGTGAGAATGTAGAATTTACCGTGCTTCGACGGGCCTTCAACATCCGGTACGTGCATGATGCTCATCTCATGCTTGCGACAGCGCGGAAAGAGGGTCCGGAATTCGCCCAACGGGTCGTCGGTGCGTAGAAGCCTGTGTTCGCTGGACAAGGTGCTCTCGGTGGAGATGATGACGTACCGGTCCGACCGGCTGCGGAAGACATCACAACTGAAGGCGCGGTTCTTTTCGTGGAACATCTCCATATCCGTCGTGGGGTCCGTGCCGATCAGATGGCGGAACACGCGGGCATTGCGCAGGCTGCGGTCCTTGCGCACATAGAAGAATGTACCGTCGTCCGCGAAGGCGCCCCCGTCTCCCGCATGGGCGATCACGTCCTCCAGGTCCTTGCCGGTGGCCAGGTCGCGGAAACGGATCTCGTACCGTCTGCGGCCCACCGTATCCAAGCTATAGGCCATCAGCTTGTTCCCGGGGGCTATCTCGAAGTCGGCCAGATCGAAATAGTCGTGTTCCGAGGCCATGGCATTCTCATCTAAGAAATCCACGAAACCTTCGGGTATCCGGTCTTTTTCAGCAAGCACGGGCGCCCGCATGTGGATGGGGTATTCCGCCCCTTCTTCGAATCGGTATCGGTACCAGTACCCGTTTTCCCGATACGGCACGCTCAGGTCGCTTTCCTTCACCCGCCCCTTCATCTCGGAGAACAGGGTATTGCGCAGCTCGGAGACCGGTGCGAGCATGCCTTCACAATAGGTATTCTCTTCGCGCAGGTAGGCGATCACACGTTGGGTGTGCTCATCCGGGACTTTGGCAATGCGCTGCTTTTCGGTCAGTCGCATCCACGCGAACTCGTCTGTCCGCGTCTGCCCATGCATGGTGGTCCGGTGGGGTTCCTTCGCAGCGCGGGGCGGTCGTGGCAGGGAGAAGGCTTTCATGGTGTTCGAACGGGCGGGATCGGCCAAGTGCGATAGTGGCAGGTGACAAGGCTGGCGAAAATAGCGCCCGGCCAGCGGACCGGCCTCAGTGGAGCAGGGCGTGCAATATCGCAGGAGAGCGCAATTGCCCGAATCCTTCCACGTGCAGGCGGAAGTAGTCCAGTAGTTGCTCCAGCAACCCTTTTCGGAGATCGGAGGCCAGTGTAAAGTCCACGCCCATCGATTCAGCTCTTAGCAGTTCGGCAAAGGCCAGGGAACTCTTCACGTCCATGCAGAACCCATGCTTGGGTACGCCGCTGAAGAAATGTCCTTCACGCAGATCGAACCGGTCCTCCCCCGGCCCGGGCTGTTCGGGAAGAAAGCCCAAGTGCCGGGCCAGGCGCAGAAGGAGCAACAGTGGAAGCTGGCCGAGGTTGTCCTCTGTATCGATCTCCTCAAGGGTGCGCTGAACGAGATCGAACAGTTCGGGGTCGGGTGATTCCTCCTTCAGGGTGCGATAGAACACTTCTTGGGCGAAGAGCAGCAGAAGTCCTCTGGCCGGATCACCCGCAATGCCCACGTACGCCTTCTCCGTCCGGACCTCACGGACGGTGTGCAGTTCCCGTTCCCCGCTTTCGCTCACCACCAGTTCCAAGCGGTCCAACGGCTGCAGATGCGCCGGTTTTGCCGTACCGCGCTTGCTGATGCGCACGATGTATGAGCGCAGGCCGAATGCTTCCGTGTACGCCTTCAGGATGACGGAGCTGTCACCGTGCTTGAAGGTGCGCAGCACAACGGCCCGGGTGGTCTGGAGCATGTGCGAAAATACCTGACGGGCTGACCGGCGTGGGCCTATCTCACCACGGCCACTTTGGTATTGCACTTGCGTTTGCCTTCGGGATCCACGGCCAGCACGAGGTAGATACCGGTGCTGACGCGGTTGCCGTTCATGTCCGTGGCGGGCCAAATGGCCTGTCCGCCCAAGGAGATGGTGTGGAAGACGAGGTTGCCGGCGACGTCCGTGATGCGCACATCACTACCCCGTACTAGGCCGGTAATGGCCACGGGGCCGGTAAAGGTTTCTCTGACCGGATTGGGGAACACACTGGCACAGTCCGCCGTCTCACTGCCCTCGGTGGCCTCCCCGCGGTAGCCCATGATACCTTGATCGGTGCCGATGAACACTTCGCCGGTCACGGCATCGATGTTCAAGCAGATGACGTTGTCGCTGGGCAATGGGCTGTTCGCCGCAGTGAAGTGGGCGATCTCCTTCGAGCCGTCGGCCGATACCAAGAAGACGCCGCTGGTCTGTGTGCCCAGCCACTTCCTATTCGCTCCGTCCACCGCGATCGCGCTCACGGATTCCGTCTCCAGAAGGATCTGGACATTCCCGTCCTGCTCGATCAAGATCTGCTGAGCATCGAAATCCCCAGTGGTGAAAACCGCGTCCGGATTGTAAAACACCGCAACCCCTTTTCCCGTGCCCACCCAGATCTGCTGGTCCTTGTCCTCGGCAACGGTGAACACGTCCATCGATGGAAGCCCTCCCTGGCCTTCAAAGGTGTTAAGGGCTTTGGCCAGGTCGTCCCCCGGATCGGACGGAGTACCATTGTCCGTGAATACCAGCATACCGGCACTCCGGGGCCTGACGATCCATTTGTATCCGTTCTTTCCTACGATGATATCGGAGAGCAAGGCATTGTTGGCCAGGGCGGCATTGGCCGAGAAGGAGTGCCAGGTGCCGTTCTTCATGCGCACGCTGATGGGTTCATTGCAATGGCTGTTGGTGACCCACAAGTTCCCAACTTCATCATAGGCCAAGCCGCCCACCAGTGTGGCGACGGAATTGGAACTGCTGTTCTGGTTCCGTTGAAGCGAACTGTTGTCCGCGCCATAGAAGCCGACACCACGGCCATCGCGCATCTCAAGCAGGCCATCATCCCAACTGCCGATGAAGGCGTGGTTTCCGTCCTGAGGATCGACCTGCACGGGCATAACATCGTTTAATTCAGCGCCAAAGTCGTTGCTGCCGGAGGCAAATAGCGGGTCGTTGCTACGGTCCGCCGTCCCCCAGCGGCCATCCACCAGAAAATGCACCCCGTCCTTGCGGAATTCGTCGCCCCAATTCCCCGAGGGTGCCCCTGTGGTGACATACAAGGAACCTTTTGCAGAGGACATGCGATAGACATTGTTGTTGTATGGACCATTTGGGTAGATGTCGATCACGTCACTCTCCCCCCTAAAGCGGACAAGGCCATGGGCGCTCGTCGCCACCCAAAGGCCGCCGTTCTCTCGCCCGATGGCGTCCACCGGTCCCATGGGGGCATTCCCGGAAGCTTGGTCGGCATAGTAGGTCTCGTTCAAGTCCGTGTTGAACTGCCGCACATGTCCTGGCTGGCTGACCGTGAGGGTGGAACCATCACGGGAAATATGCATATTCATGTTGAAATTGCCCTGGGTGGCGGTCATGACATGCCACCCAGTGTCGAAGTAGTACGTCGTGTCGAGCAGCACTGTGGGATCCGTGCTTCCGATGTGGTTCACCAGCAACTTACCGCCGAAGGAGAGGACGGCGGAGAACGCACCGTTCGCACTCGGGACGTCCGGCCGTTTGTGCCAGTTGGTATAAGCGGCCAAATTGGCCTCCCATCGCCAGGCTGCATAGAGGCCCTGCTGGGTAGCGGCATAAATGGAATCGCCATGGAAGGTGATGCCGTTCACCTGCAATTGTGCGGCGTTCGGGCCGATCAGCCAAGTGTCTTTCACCTCCATGCGGGCCAGGTCCACGACCACGATACCGAAGCCGCAGCCCAAATAAGCCAGATCGCCTTGGTTGGCGATGTAGTAGATGCCCTTATCGCCCACGATGGAACTCCGCTTGATGTCCGGCAGATTGACGGCGCTGCCGTCCCGGACCACATCGAGATTGCCGTTCTTGTAGCCCACCAATAGGGCATCGCGTTCCGTGTTCCATCCCAGTGAAAGAATGTCAACGTCGTACAATGCGTTCACTTTCGAGTAGCGCTCGGTCTCACCGGACCCCTCATTGTATTTGAAGACCGCCGTGGTGGTTGCGCAGTAAATGTCGTCGTTGCCTTGGACTACCGCAATGGTCTTCCGGTACTGGAAATGATCACGCCAGTGGCCGATGGCGGGTTGGGCGGCCAGACCTCCGGCCAGACCGAGGAGGCCGGAGACAAGGAACAGCGTTCGGGATGGTCGCATACGGTCAGTGGACTATGGTGGACACAACGTGGAAGCAGGGGGATCGGTATGGCACGGCGAAATTGGGCCAAATGCAGGACGCCCCGGGGTTCCGGAGCGTCTTGGGTGAGGTCGCGTGCGGATTCGAACCGCAGTAGCAGCTTTTGCAGAGCTGTGCCTAACCACTCGGCCACGCGACCATTGCTTTTCCCTAATATGCCCATTAGGCCATATTCAGGGCCGCGAAGATAACCGCTTCCCCCTTAACCCTCCACGGTGTACGCCACGCGGTCCACGGCACCCGGAATGGGCGGGTGTTCCTTTTCCAGCCGGACCCGCCATAGAAAGCCATGGGGCCATTCCTTACGCAGGGCCCCGAGTATCCGGGCGGCCACATGCTCGACCAGGTGGGAGCGCTCGGCCATTTGCTCCACTACGATCGCCGTCACACGGCTGTAATCGATGGTGTCCGTCAACTTGTCCGTCAGCTCCGCACGGGCCATATCACCCTGAACAGCGACATCCACGCGGTAGTGCCCACCGATGCGCCCTTCCTCCGTGAGGCAGCCATGGTAGGCGTACACCTTGATACCGTTGACCTCGATCAGTCCCATGCCATGCAGCGTTCAAGCCCGGCCTTCAGCCGTGCGATCACTTCATCCTTGCCCAACAAAGTGCTCACGTCGAACATGCCCGGGCCTTGCATGCGACCGGCCATGAACAACCGGTACAGCGGCATGATCTGGCCGATCTTCTTCCCATGCTCATTCAACACCTCGTTGAAAACCTGTTCAAGGGCGTCGGGTCGGACCGATGGCATTTCGGAGATCCTTGCAATGAAAGCGTTCAAGGTGTCGGCGGCCTCCGGTTTCCAGCGTTTTTTCAGTTCGGCCAGACCCTCTTCGTTGTTTTCCAAGGGCGATCCCGAAGTGAAGAGGTAAGCGCCTTCCAGCATGTCATCCGGAAAGGTGGCACGCTCTTTCAGCAGGGCCACCGCCGCTGTGGTCTTTTCCGCAGTGGTGGTGACCCCCAAACCTTCAAGACCCTTGCGCAATTGTTCGCCCAGCTCGGGGTCCGGTCGCATTCGCAGGTATTGCTGGTTGAACCATTTGGTCTTCTCCGGGTCGAATTTCGCACCGCCCTTATGGACGCGTTCCAGATCGAAGAGTTTCGTAAGCTCTTCCATGGACATGATCTCTTGGTCGGTGCCGGGGTTCCAGCCCAATAGGGCCAGCATGTTCACGAAGGCTTCCGGGTAGTATCCACGCTCGCGATAGCCGCTGCTGCGTTCGCCGCTGACCGGGTCCTGCCAGTCGAGCGGGAAGACCGGGAAACCGAGCCGGTCGCCGTCGCGCTTGCTCAGCTTACCGTTGCCGTCGGGCTTCAAGATCAGAGGGAGGTGGGCAAACGCTGGGCGCTCCCAGCCGAAGGCCTCGTACATGAGCACATGCAGCGGGGCGCTCGGCAGCCACTCCTCCCCGCGGATCACATGGGTGATGCGCATCAGGTGGTCGTCCACGATGTTGGCCAAGTGGTACGTGGGCATACCGTCGCTCTTGTACAGCACCTTGTCGTCGATGTTGGAGCTGTGAACCGTGACCCAGCCCCGGATGACATCCTCGAAACGGACCTCGGCATTGCGCGGCACCTTCAAGCGGATCACATGCTCATCGCCCCGTGCCAGCCTTTCCTGCGTCTCCGTGGCGCTCAGGGTAAGGCTGTTCTTCATGTGCTCCCGCGTAACGGCATTGTAGGCCGGCGCAGTGACCCCGGCGGCTTTTAGCCGCTCGCGCATGGCGTCCAGGTCCTCGGTCGTGTCGAAAGCGTAATAGGCCTTGTCGTCCTGCACCAGCTTCTCCGCGTACTCCCGGTACAGGTACTTACGGTCGCTTTGGCGGTAGGGGCCATCGGGGCCGCCGTTCCATGGCCCTTCATCGGGCTTCATGCCGCACCAGGCCAAGGCTTCACGGATGTAATCCTCCGCTCCGGGAACGAACCGCGTCCGGTCCGTGTCCTCGATGCGCACTAGGAACTGGCCGCCGTGCTTGCGGGCGAACAGATAGTTGTACAAGGCGGTGCGTACACCGCCCATGTGCAACGGCCCGGTGGGGCTTGGGGCAAAACGAACTCTTACGGACATGCTATTGGTGCGGTCCGGCACGTCGGGCAGGACGCACCCGCCGAACTAGAATTGCGTTGGCGTGAATGTACGGGGGGCAAAAACGTGTTCAGACTTCGACGCCCTTCTCCACGATGCGCTTCCATTCCGGATGCTGACGCAAGTGGGCGGTGACGAAGGAGCACATCGGTACCAATTTCAGGTTGTTCTCCTCGATGAAAGTGAACACACGCTCCACGATCTCCACGCCCACGCCTTTGCCGGCCAATGATTTAGGCACCTTGGCGTGGGTCAGGAACATCTTGGTCCCGTTCAGTTCGTATTCCACCTTGGCCATCCGACCGTCCACCTCCATTTCAAATTGGCGGGAACTGGTATCGTTGATCAAGGGAATGGTGCTCAGATCGATCATGGCTGTATTGTCTGGTCCCGGTTAACGGGCATGGCCCGTTGGGGAAAAGGCGTGCAAAGGTATAGTATTGCGAAAAGATAGCGACTTTCATGGGCGTAGCCGCGCTCAAGGACCAAGTACAAGGATCCGTTGATGGTGGCTCGACGGGCGGATCATTCTCCTTCCTATTTGAACCGATCGTTGATGACCGCAGGACCTCCTTTTAGATGCACCCCGGCACTTTCTATCCATTGTGAAGAGGGCTGACAGGACCAGGGGTCGTTCGCGCCTTGGGTGGGCGCCGGGCGTAACTTTGTCCTTCCGATAACCTCAGACACACCATGGCCACAGTAACGTTGAAATACAAGACCGAGAACTACATCGCAGGGAAGCTGGGCGCTAACGGGCAAAAGCAATTGGACGTGCATTCGCCGCTTGACGGCAGTGTGATCAGCACCGTACCGCTCAGCACCGCCAAGGACCTTGATGTCGCCGTGAAGGCCGCCGAGTCCGCGTTCCCCGCATGGAGCGCCATGCCGATCAAGGAGCGCTCACAGATCTTCTTCAAATACCGTGAGCTACTGCTGAAAAACCGCGAGGAACTGGCTCGGCTGGTGCATGAGGAGAACGGCAAGACGATGGACGAGAGCTACGCCGAGGTGGACAAGAGCGCGGAGCTCACCGAGTTCGCGTGCAGCCTGCCGCAGCTTGTGCAAGGCGAAGTGCTTGAGGTGAGCAGGGGCGTGGAATGCCGCATCGAGCGGAAGCCGCTCGGCGTGGTGGCGAGCATTTCGCCATTCAACTTCCCCAACATGGTACCGCACTGGACCATCCCCAACGCGCTGATGTTGGGCAATACCATGATCCTGAAGCCGAGCGAGCTGGTACCGATCAGCGGTGTGCGTATCGCGGTACTGCTGAAGGAGGCCGGGCTGCCCGATGGCGTCTTCAACGTTGTCAACGGTGACCGCGATATCGTGGAGGCCATCTGTGACCACCCCGGCATCAAGGCCGTGAGCTTCGTGGGCAGCACCAAAGTGGCCAAGATCGTCTACGTCCGGGCCAGCGCCTCGTTAAAACGTGCGCTCTGCTTAGGTGGTGCGAAGAACCACTTGATCGTATTGCCCGACGCGCATGTGGAAATGACCGCCGGCAATGTGGTGGCCAGCATGAGCGGTTGCGCCGGACAGCGCTGCATGGCCGCCGCACAGATGGTCGGCGTCGGCGCTGTGGACCCCATCGTGGACCAGATGCTCGTGGAAGCGAAGAAGCTGATCCCGGGGAAGACCCTTGGACCGGTGATCAGCAAGGCAGCTTGTGAGCGTATCACGGGATACATCGCCGAGGCGGAAAAGGCCGGTGCGAAGATCCTGCTCGACGGTCGCAACCCCAAAGTGGAAGGAGGTGCCAAGGACGGCTACTACCTCGGCCCCACTATCATCGATCAGGTGACGCCCGACATGCGCATTGCGAAGGAAGAAGTCTTCGGACCGGTGATCACCATCATCCGGACGAAAGACCTTGATGCGGCGATCGCCATCGAGAACGCGAATCCGTATGGCAACGCGGCGGCGGTCTTCACGCAGAGTGGAGGGCAAGCGCGTCAGGTGATGGAACGCGCCAGCGCAGGCATGATCGGCGTGAACATAGGCGTGCCCGTGCCCCGCGAACCCTTCAGCTTCGGGGGCTGGAACGACAGCAAGTTCGGCACCTGT
This sequence comes from uncultured Flavobacteriales bacterium, assembly GCA_963706125.1. GTDB lineage: Bacteria > Bacteroidota > Bacteroidia > Flavobacteriales_F > PHOS-HE28 > PHOS-HE28. The sequence continues at coordinate 115,663 of CAVPLQ010000001.1, read as the reverse complement.
GACATCACCGGAAAGAGCAGCATCGAGTTCTGGACACAGCTGAAAAAGACCACCACGAAGTGGAACCCGGAAGGGAAGGTGAACTGGATGAGTTGATGCGTACTTGGTTATACTTCTGTCTGACGGCACTGGTTTGTTGCGGTGAACCGAACCTGACTGAGGACGAGCTACAACGCGCAATACGTTCAGGATTTGTGATCGACACCCTGTTGTTAGGGCATCCGGTGCATCTCTCCATGGATATGCCTGCATTACGCCGGGACACAATGAATCAGCTTCGGATCGTGATCGATGGAATAGCTATGAGCGACTGGGCGTTATTCACCATCACACGGCAAGCAACGATCACGATGGATACGGTCACGAAATCCTTTCAAGTGACTCCGACGAGCTCGACTGACAGCGTCATGATCCATTTTAGACTGCCCGAGGCCAATGAGTATGGTGGTGGCAATCCTACCGTATTTGTGCCAGTTGAATGATCCGATGCAGATGAAGGCAACGAAGTTGGATCCGGACCGGATCAAGTTGCACAATAGCGCCTCAATTTGGCCAGTCGCAACCGACCACCCCGGCTGTCTATCTTTGAGCAAAGACTAACAGCATGCGCAACCTTCAATTCACCGCCCATATCGAGCAGGACCCGGAAAGTGGCTTGTACATCGGCATGGTACCGAGCATTCAGGGGGCACACACGCAAGCAAAAAGCCTTGACGAACTTCAGGCAAACCTGAAGGAGGTGGTCGAGCTTTGCCTGGAAGAGATGAGCGACGACGACATCAAGGCACTTCCTGCGTTCGTTGGTCTGCAATCCTTCTCAATAGCGGTATGAGCAAGTTGCCGATCGTGGATGCAAGAACATTTGAACGCATCCTGCTCAAATGGGGCTTCCAAGTCGTGCGACAATAAGGGAGTCATGTATTCTACCGGCATCCTGATGGACGCTACACTACACTTCCTCATCATAAGGGCCAGGACATCAGCAGGCCGTTGATCCGGAAGGTCCTGAATGAAATACAAGTGATACCGGACGAGTTCGTTCGCGCTGCGACCCATGATTGAAACAACCTGATGAGCACCCAGACCAAGACCGACCCCGCCGAGATCCTGAAAGAGAACCTCGAACACACCATCTTCAGCTGGAACAAGCAGAGCGGCCTGAACCCGCTCAATATCGAGAGCGCCAAGGGCATCTACCTGCACACCCGTGATGGCCGGAAGATCATTGACTTCAGCTCGCAACTGATGAACGTGAACATCGGGCACGGGCACCCGAAGGTGGCCGAGGCGGTGGCCAAGCAGATGGCCGAGGTGAGCTACGTGTACCCCGGCATGATCACTGAGGCACGCGGCAAACTGGGCAAGACGCTCAGCGAGATCACGCCGGGCACGCTCAACCGCACCTTCTTCACCAACGGTGGCGCGGACGCGATCGAGAACGCCATCAAGCTGGCCCGGCTGTACACCGGCAGGCATAAGATCATCACGCTCTATCGCAGTTACCACGGTGCCACTTACGGCGCGCTTTCAGCAGGCGGCGACCCGCGCGGGTTGCCTTATGACAGCCAAGGCGTACCGAACATCATCCATGTGGAGAACCCGTATTTCTACCGCTGCCCATGGAACAGTAAGACGCCGGAGGAATGCACCGAGCGCGCGCTGGCGAACATGGAGCGTGTGGTAAAATTCGAGGGACCGGAACACATCGCGGCGATACTGATGGAGGGTGAAAGCGGCTCCAGCGGCTGCATCAAGTACCCTCCCGGATACTGGAAAGGCGTGAAGGCCATCGCGGACAAGTACGGCATCCTCACCATCTGCGACGAGGTGATGAGCGGCTTCGGACGCACCGGCAAATGGTTCGGTATCGACCACCATGGCGTGGTGCCGGACATCCTGTGCATGGCGAAGGGCCTTACCAGCGGCTACATCCCGTTGGGCGGCATCATCGTGCGCGAGGAGATCGTGAAGCATTTCGCGGACAAGCCGCTGCCTATCGGCCTCACGTACAGCGCGCATGCCGTAGCCTGCGCCGCTGCCAACGCCGTGATCGATGTCTACAAGGACGAGAACCTGATCGACAACTCCGCACGCATGGGCCAATACGTGGAGAAGCGCGTGGCCGAACTGACGCAGAAGCATCCGAGCATCGGCGACTTCCGTAATACCGGACTGTTGGGCTGCATCGAGCTGGTGAAGAACCGCGGCACCAAGGAACCGATGGCGCCGTGGAACGCAGGGCCCAACGACATGGCCGTGATGAGCAAAGTGGCCGCCAAGGTCGCAGAGCTCGGCATGTTCACCTTCGTGCGCTGGAACTGGATCTTCATCGCGCCGCCGCTGATCATCGATGAGGCGGGGATCGACGAGGGCCTGGAGATCATCTCCAAGGCGATCAAGATCGCGGATGAAGCTTGTGTTTGACGCGCACTGACTTCATCCAACGAAAAAGACCTCTTCGCGCCAACATTCGGCAGAACTCACCCGGAACAAGTTCACCCCACAGGATGCAGTCTACACATGTCCGTGTGGAAGAGGTGCGTGATCCAAGGGCGCTTCATCGCTACATCCATCTTTCGGAATGCCTACCGGGGCAGCGCCCCAATTATGTCCCGCCGATCTGGGCCGATGAACGGGCGTTCCACGATCCGCGGAAGAACAGCGCTCTGGCCGGTTGTGAGGTGGTGCGTTTTCTCGCTTGGCACAGCGATCGGTGCGTGGGCCGGATCATGGGTATCGTGCATGGCGAACACAACCAGCGACATGCGGAGCGCACGGCACGCTTTTATCAATTGGACGTGATCGATGACCGGGCGGTGAGCGCCGCGCTGATCGGTGCGGTTGAACACTGGGCGCGCAGCTTGGGCATGGACCGCATCATCGGCCCTTTTGGGCTCAGCGACAAGGATCCCCAAGGGGCGCAGGTGGAAGGCTTCGAACACATGCCGGTACTGGCCACACCCTCGAATCCATCATTCCTTCCCGCCCACATTGAAAGTGCGGGCTACGCGAAGGTCGCCGATGCGGTGGCCTATAGAACGGAGATCGCGCCCCAGCTTCCTGCGGTCTACCGGCGTATTGTGGACCGGTTGGCCAACCGGTCGGAATTCCGCGTGCTGTCCTTCACATCAAGGAAGGCACTGAAACCATGGATCATACCCGTGTTCCGGCTGGTGAACGCCAGCTACAAGGACCTGCTGGGCTTTGTACCCATGACCGGACCGGAGATGAAGAAGCTGGCGGCGCAATACATGCCGGTGCTGGATCCCGCGCTGGTGAAGGTGGTGGTGGACAAAAGCAACGAGCCGGTGGCCTTCGTGGTGGCCATGCCGGATATGAGCGAGGGTATCCGCCGTGCCCATGGGCGGATGTTCCCGTTCGGTTTCATTCATGTGTTCCAGGCCATGCGGCGGTCGCGCCAACTGGACTTATTCCTTGGTGCCGTAAGCCCGGACCTGCAAGGGCGCGGCCTTACCTGCCTATTGGCGAACGAGCTGCTGACCAAGGCCCATGAGCGTGGATTCACCCATATGGACAGTCACCTTGTGCAGGAAACAAACCATCTCATGCGCGCAGAACTGGAACGGTTGGGGGGCACGGTCTGGAAGCGTTATCGCATCTATGGCAAGGACCTGTGAGGCCCTGAACGAAAAAGGCCCCAGCGCTATGCTGAGGCCTTTCGCTCCCCGGGTTGGACTTGAACCAACGACCCCCTGATTAACAGTCAGGTGCTCTAACCAGCTGAGCTACCAGGGAAGAAACCCCTTTCGAAAAAGGGAGCGCAAAAGTAGGAAGAGCGGGCGATCCCACAAGTTCCCGCGCTTTCTTCACCTTTGCGCCCCCAAAACATCCTCTCGAACATGAAGCTCGTTACCGTTGGAACCGTCGCATTCGACAACATTGAAACCCCGTTCGGTCGCGCCGATAAGGTGGTCGGCGGTGCCGCCACCTACATCTCGTTGGCCGCTTCGTTCTTCCTGAAGGAGCAGGGCATCGTGAGCGTGGTGGGCGAGGATTTCCCAGTGGAGATGATGGAGAAGATGCGCGCGAGAGGCATCGACCAGACCGGGCTGGAAGTGCTGAAGGGCAAGGAAAGCTTCTTCTGGAGCGGCAAGTACCACTACGACATGAATACGCGCGATACGCTGGAAACGCGCCTCAATGTGTTGCTGGATCTCGATCCGAAATTGAACGACGACTACAAGGCCACCGAGTACCTGATGCTCGGCAACCTGGACCCGAAAGTGCAGGCCAAGGTACTGGACCAGGTGGAGGCACCCGCACTTGTGGTGATGGACACGATGAACTTCTGGATGGACAGCGCCATGGACCAGCTCAAAGAGGTCATCAAGCGGGTGGATATCCTCACCATCAACGATTCCGAGGCCCGGCAGTTGAGCGGCGAGCACAGCCTGGTGAAGGCCGCCAAGGTGATCATGGGCATGGGCCCGAAACACCTCGTAGTGAAGAAGGGCGAACACGGAGCGCTGCTCTTCAATAAGGACAATGTCTTCTTCGCACCGGCATTGCCGCTCGATGAGGTCGTGGACCCCACCGGTGCGGGCGACACATTCGCTGGCGGCTTCATCGGCTACCTCGCCCGAAGCGGCGACCACAGCTTCAACAACCTCAAGCGTGCCATCATCGTAGGCTCGGCCATGGCGTCCTTCTGCTGCGAGAAGTTCGGGGTTGAGCGCCTGCTGGAACTCACCCAAGAGGAGATCGACCTGCGCATCCAGCAGTTCGTGGACCTGGTGGATTTCGACATCAAGCTGGTGGCGGGATAAGGGCTGGGTCTCGGACCGGGATAAGGTCCGCTATCATCTTGCAAATAGGGGAATCGGCGATCCCTAAAATATCCCCCTTTTTGGGGATTGCATCCGCTTTCGGGACGAACTATTCTTGTAGTGGCCGAACACACGGCCGCTAAAACGTCCCGATCATGAGAACTTTTACCCCGTTGTTCCCTCTTCCTGTGGAACGTTTCCGTGTCACGGTCACGGCCTTGCTCTTGGCCATCGCGCTCCTCTGGGCGGGTTCCCTCCACGCCGCACAGGTTGACGAAAACATTGCCCGGGACATTGCAGCCCATGTCCTGCGTGAGCGGAACGCCTCGTTCACGGCCATGCGCAGCTCCGACCTGCAGTTGGTGTATGTGAAAAGTGGAACCGCTTCTGAGCAGTCCGCAGCGCCGGTCTTTTTCCGCGTGTTCAACGCGGACGATCAAGGGTTCGTGATCGTGTCCGGTGATGATCTGGTGATGCCGGTGCTCGCCTACTCCACGGAGCGGTCCTTCCCATCGGGCAACTTGGCACAGAACGTGGCGAAGTGGCTGGAAGGCTATGCCGGAGAGATCCGCGAAGTGATCGAGGCCAACGCCCCTGCGGCGCAGGAAGTGACCTTGGCCTGGCAGGAGGTCATTAGCGGCGTGCAATCCGGAGAGCGCGACACCGAGGGGGTGAACCCCTTGGTACAGACGAGGTGGGACCAGTCGCCCAACGTGAACGCGCTTTGCCCCGGGGGGTCTGTGACCGGATGCGTGGCCACCGCCATGGCACAGGTGATGAAGTATCATAATCACCCCGCACAGGGAGCCGGTCTCCATTCTTATAATGCTCCGAACTACGGTACGCTCTCGGCAAACTTCGGGGCCACTACCTACGACTGGCCCGCCATGCCCAACATAGTGAGCGGCCCCAACAACGCCGTAGCCACCTTGATGTACCACTGCGGCGTAAGCGTGGACATGCAGTACAGCCCGCAGGTGAGCGGTGCATGGGTGATAAGCAGCCACAGCCCAGGTACCGAGAATTGTACGGAATTCGCCCTGAGGAACTACTTCGGCTATGACCAGGGCATGCAGGGCATTTCACGCGACAACTACAGCGAGCAGCAGTGGATCAACCTGCTGAGGGCGGAACTGGACGCAAGCCGGCCGATCATCTATGACGGCTTTGGGTCGGGAGGTGGGCACTGCTTTGTCAGTGACGGCTACGATGACAACAATTTCTTCCACTTCAATTGGGGGTGGGGTGGACAGGCGGACGGATATTTCGCGGTGGGCGCTCTCAATCCGGGGTCAACCGGGACGGGTGGCGGCGATGGCGGTTATAACAGCGGCCAGGAAGCCATCATCGGCATCAAGCCCTCGACCGGCGGAGGTGGCGGAGGGACCGGCCAATTGAGCACGTTGGCGCTGTACAACTACGTGACCCCGACTTCCTCAACGCTGTACTACGGTCAGGGATTCTCTGTCACCACGAATATCGTGAACAACGGCACCTCCGCATTCAGTGGTGATTATGCCGCCGGGGTGTTCGACGCATCGAGCAACTTCTACGGGTTCATCCAGGAACTTAACGGCAACAACCTGCCCGCCGGTTATGCCTATAACAACGACATCGAGTTCACCACGGCGGGTCTCTTCAGCATGCTGCCGGGCGACTATGTGATCGCGATCCTCTATCGCGCTACTGGTGGTGAATGGTTGCTGGTGGCGGACAACAGCGGCTATTCCAACTTGATCCCGGTGAGCGTGATCAACCCGAACGACATTGAGATCGCCAACGCCATCACCGTATCGCCCGGCAACTCGTTGGTACAAGGCGGGCAGATATCGGTGAACCTGAACGTGGAGAACGATGGGTCGACCACCTTCATCGGCCAATACGGCGTGGCTCTGTACAACATTGACGGCTCTTGGGCACAGGATGTGGGCCTGCTGAATGAGCCGGATGGGCTGCCGAGCGGATATTCTTATCTCGCCCCATATCTCACCTTCGGCCCCGTGAGTGTCACTGTGCCGCCTGGCACCTATCTGTTGGCGGCACAGCACAACTATAACAACACCGGATGGCAGCTCACCGGGTCCAGTTATTTCACCAACCCGGTCTTTGTCACCGTTACCGCACCGGCCATACAGGGCGATCAGTACGAGGCGAACAACAATGCCGGACAGGCCTATTCCCTACCGGTGAATTTCACCGGGAACAGCGCTTCCGTGAGCACTACGGGTTCAAATCTGCACAATGAGTCCGATCAGGATTTCTACAAAGTGGTGCTACCCGTGGGCAACAACTATGCGATCACGGCACGTATCCACGACTCGTGGAACAGCGGCAATGGGAACAGCTATTCGCTGGACGGTGTCTGGGGCTGGTCCGCGGACGGTAACTCCTGGTCCACCGCGTATGACGACGTGATGTCCGGCAACATCGTCGTGACCGGCGGCGGCACGGTCTGGTTCCAGGTGGCTCCCTATTTCGCTGGGGGAATGGGTACATACCTGCTGGACCTCCATATCCAGCGCGGCGCCGACGTCGGTATTGAGGAAGATCCGGCACTTGGCGCGATCACTGTGCATCCCAACCCGGCAAAGGACAAGCTCACCATCGACATTGCCGGTTTCCCGGGAACACTGGAGAGCGTGCAACTGGTCGACATGCAAGGCAGAACGATATGGGACAACGGAAAGTTCCAAGGGGCTCGTGATCAGGCCGTCGTGGATGTGTCCGCCGTGCCTGAAGGTGCCTACCTCCTGCGCTTGCTCACCGACAAGGGCACGCGCAACGAACGCCTGATCATCGCCCGATGAAAGGGTCATTGATCACACTTGCCGTACTGTTGTTCGCCGGTTGCTGCGGAAAGAAGGAGGCTGCCCAAACGACAGCCACCACCGGTCCTACCGCCGGCGCCAGCCAGCTTTCCCAAGCCTCCGCACCGGGGGTGGCCGCTACCGCCCATTTGCTTGTCTACCGCACCAGGACCGATCATCACGACCAGGTACCGGTCATGCTCTCGGCGGACCTTAAGTCCATCCTCTCCTATCCCCATCCCAAGGATCTGCGGACCACCGATGGCTTGTCGGTACCCGTGGAGCTGGAGAAGGGATGGCTACTCGACCGCAGGGGCATCGGAATGAACGTGGCCTTCTTGGGGATGACCTACGCTGAGTATGCGGCTTTGGAGAACGCACCGTCATTGGCGGAACTGGATGCGGCCATCACGGACAGGATATCCTTGACCGACCTCTGCGACTGCGGCCCGCGTGCAGCCTTTACGGACCCGGTGGTGCAGATCGGTAAACTCATCCAGCACGATTCGCTGTACATCCGTTGTAAACGACTGAAGTGAACCCTGAAACAAAAAGTCCCCGGGCATGATCGCGTAGATCACGTCCGGGGGACTTTTTGTTTACGGTGCGCGCCGCTTAGCTGCCCAGATAGTTGAACTCACGCACGCCGCTGTCATTGAAGGGGCCGGGCACCAACGTGCCGTTGCCGTCCACCAGTTCCAAGCGCACAGTGTGCTTGCCCAGTTCGAGGCCCTCGATGAAATAGGCGTCCCACTTGTTGATCGTCCACACCTTGCCGTCGATGGTAGCGCGCACGCTGTAACCCTTGTCGGTGAGGTCGGTGTTCAGCAAGTAGAAGTCCAGTAGCATCTTGTCACCGTCCAGCTTCTTGTAATCGCCTTTGGGCCGGCTGTAAAAGAGCGTGGGGTCCTTGGTGACATCGCCTGCCGTGAGGGAGTCCTTGCCGGGCATGGTGAACTCCTTCACCACCACCGCCTTGTTGTTCTTCAGGCTTTCGTGGTAGCTGCGGCTCAGGAAGCAGAGTGCCACGTTGCGGCCGGGGTTCGCCTTCTCCGTGAAGTCCGAATTGTATTCGGCCTTGTACGGTGCGTTGTTGAGGATGAAGTGGATGTGCTGCCCGTCCTTGCTGTTGGCACAGCCGCGCGTTCCGGCGTCGGGTGTCTGGGCCTTCAGCTCGAATCCGTTCACCGTGAACTTGTACTCCGCATCCATTTTCTTGTTGTTCGGGATGAGCGTGTCCAATTTCAGGTCCGCGTCCGGAAATTGGGTCGCTGGCGGGGCGACCACGAGTTTGATCGTGGCGTCGGAGGGAGCTACCACATCGGGACGCATAGCAGGAGGTGCCGTGGCCACGGTGTCTGTTGTCGGCGGGGGTGTGGTCTCGGCGGGTGGATTGCCGCAGGCGGCCAGCAACAGAAGGGTGAGCAGGGATAGGGTTGGTGTTTTCATGGTCTTCGTCTGGGTTTTCATTCAAAGCTGAGCAGGAGCTGTCCCTTTTCCACAGCGGTCCGCTCCACGGCATGTATTTTTTTGACGACGGCATCCCCGGCGCTCTTGATCACGTTCTCCATCTTCATGGCCTCCAGCACCAACAAGGGGTCGTTCTTCTTCACCGTATCGCCCTCTTTCACCAGCATCTTCAGCACCAGGCCGGGCATGGGGGCTTTCAGCTCGCGCACCATCGCACGTGCGCTCCTGTCGATGCCCAGCAGCAGCATCAGCCGTGAACGGTCATCCTCCATGTGTACCGTATGGCAATGGGCGCCGATGCGCATCCGCACCGTGCCGGTCTCACGGTCCTCTTTCAGCACCAGAACACTGTGCGAACGCCCCTTGTACACCACGCTGTACATGCCGGGGCCCGTGTTGGAAAGATCAAGAGATCCCATACTTCCTATCGACCAAGGGTCGGACGGAGAGCTCCGTTCCAGCTCCAACGGCTTGGCGACGGAATTTACGGTGGCGTACAATTTTGCGCACATGAACTTAGCTTGAACAATTCACGGCGGACATGGTTCATTCCATGCCCGATCACGGGACGAATATATCCTTGCCCGTTCCATCCGACCGCTCGAATGCCGTATCCGCGGGCAATCCTGGCTGCTCACGTGCCGCGACAGCCAATCGGTCGCACAGCTCGTTCAGCGGATGTCCTGCATGGCCTTTGATCCACTGGAACCGCACCTTGTTCTTGGGGTACACCTTGAGGAACCGCTTCCACAGATCCGGGTTTTTCTTTTTCGCGAACCCCTTCTTCTCCCACCCGAACACCCAGCCCTTCTCCACGGAATCCACCACGTATTTGCTGTCGCTTATGATGGTGACCTCGTGGCCTTCGCCCTTGAGGGCCTCCAAGGCCGCGATCACCGCGAGCAGCTCCATGCGGTTGTTGGTGGTGCGCCGGAAACCGCCCCAAAGCTCCTTGCGATGCTTACCGGCCTCCAGCACCGCGCCGAAACCGCCGGGACCGGGGTTACCGCTGGCCGCGCCGTCAGTGTGGATGGTGATCTTCATTCTATGTTAACCGCAACGCTCGCAACGAGCGCAACGGAATGCAAGGGGGTTTACCGCAACGGACGCAAAGGACGCAACGAAATGCAAAGGCTTACCGCAACGAGCGCAACGGAATGCAGGAGGTTTACCGCAACGTTTGCAACGGAATACAAAGAATTTACCGCAACGAGATGCGAAGGCAAAACTATTCCGGCATCCCGTTCGTCCAGCGCTCGATGCCGTCCTTCATCAACCTGACATTGAAGTTCATCAGCAGGCCCAGCTTGTTGCCGGTGAGCTTCAAATAGGCCATCAGTTGTGCCCGATGGATCGGCAGGATCGTCTCGACAGTCTTGGCCTCGATGATCTACTTGTCCGCAAGCCATAAGTTGCTTGTTCATGCTGCCGAAGACGTGCTCAACCCGTGCGCGGACACGGCTTAGTTCCTTGTTGCGTTGCTTGTCCTGTTCGCTGAGCGGCTTGTTCTTGCGGGGCTGCTTGAGCACGCAGTCCTTCATCTGGGCCAATGCGATCCCGTCCTTCACGTCCTGCCAATCATAGCCCTTGTCCCCGTAGAAGCTTTGTCCGTGATCGGCCTCATCCAGCAGTTCCCAAGCCATCTTGCCATCGCTCACCGATGCAGGCGTCACCACGTAATGGTCAATGACCTTGCTTCCCGCGTCCACCTTCACGTGGTTCTTGTAGCCATGGTAACTCTTGCCGTGCTTCTTGGTCCAATCGGCATCCAGGTCCTTTTGTGCCTTTTTGCGCGAGGACCAGTTCTCCGGGACCTCCCCGTTCTCCAACTTCTCCCGGTCATCCCGCCCATTGTGCTGGATGGGCGCATGTACCATGCTGGCATCAACGATCTTGCCTTCATTGACCACCAGGTTCGCCGCGCTTAGCCGAGCATGGTAGGCGGCAAAGAGCTGCTCCATCGCCTTGGCCTTGGTAAGGTGTTCGGCGAAGAGTCGGACCGTGGTGGAATCAGGTACTTGATGCTGTGGCTCCAAGCCCAGGAAACGCTGAAAACTCGCGCGGTCGTTGATCTGGTATTCCAAGGCTTCAGCACTCAACCCATAGAGTTCCATCAGCACGATGGCCTTGAACATCATCACACGGTCGTAACGTGGCTGTCCTCCCTTCTTCGGGTCTCGCACCGGGAAAGCCGAATCCAGTTGCACACGAAATGCCTCCCACCGGATCATCCGCGACAGGCGCGGCAACACATCGTTGATCTGCTCCAACTTTTGGTGCTTGAACTGCTCATCAAACAGGCTGCGCGAGGGTCGCTTCTTCATGCCCCAAAGAGATCGATCGCAGTTCAATTTGTCAAGATCCCAAACCGCTGAGTTGTCAACAGGTTCTTCGAACTACCCATAAGTCCAAGCGGTAGCCCGCGCCCATGTTCGCCCCTTTGTACACTAGCGGAACGGAATGTTCCAGCTTTGTCGCAATACCCATTTCAAGCAACTCGTGGTGCATACATTTCACATACGCATGCTCCAGCAAACCGGGACCTACCTCCCTATGCACGCGGAACGCAGCCTCTACCGCAACCTCAGCCAGTTCATTCTCCGTTATCTTTTTAGTGGTTCGATCGGGTTGCGTCAGCAACGGTTCAATTCAAGCCTTTTCACGTTGCGTTCTTTGCGTGCGTTGCGGTTCAAAAAAGCAGCGGTTCACCCCGGGAAGAGGTACGTGATGTTCCCCGCGAAGAGCTTCACGCTGATGGCCAAGAGGATCACGCCAAAGGCTTTGCGCAATACGATCAGCCCCACGCGGCCCAGCATGCGCTCGATGCGATTGGTGAGCAGTAGCACCGTCACCACCACCGCCAAGTTCATCAGGATCGCCACCAGGATCTCCGGACGGGTGAATTCCGCGCGCAGCGAAAGCACGGTGGTGATGGTCCCTGAACCAGCGATCACCGGAAAGGCCAAGGGAACGATGCTGTAGACCTTGGGGTCTTCGCTCAATCCCGGGGCCGAGGTGTCCTCCTTGAACAGGCGGATGCCCAAGATCATTTCCAACGCGATGAAGAACAACACCAGGGAGCCGGCCACGGCGAACGAGTTCACGTCGATGCCGAGGAAGGAAAGGATGGTCTCCCCCAGATAGAGGAACACGATCATAATGCTGCCGCTGACGATGGTGGCCCGCGCCGGATAGATCTTACCCGCCTTCTCCCGCACCTGCAGGATCACCGGGATGCCGCCGATGATGTCGATCACCGCGAAGAGCACGAGGAACGCCTTGAGCACGTGTGTCAGTTCCATGGCGCGAAGGTCGGGGGGAAGGTCTGGATGCAGACCCGCAAGTCCTTGGAATTATTCCACCGTCTTGTCGCGGATGCTGTTCACAATACCCCCCACCACCGCAGGATAATGCGCATGTTCCAAAGCATGGATCCGTGCGGCAAGTGCATCAGCATCATCTTCTGGAAGCACCGGACAGGTAGCCTGAAAGAGCACTTGGCCCTCATCGTACCGTTCATTCACCAAGTGGATAGTGATGCCGCTCTCCTTTTCGCCGGCGGCCAGCACGGCCTTATGGACATGCTCTCCGAACATGCCCTTGCCGCCGTACTTCGGAAGCAGCGCGGGATGGATGTTGATGATCCGGTCCGGGAAGGCACGGACCATTTCTGCCGGTATCAAACGCATGAAACCGGCGAGCACGACCAGGTCGATGCGGCAGGCTTCCAGTTCGTGCAACAACGTGCCGTCCTTCAGCGCAGCACCATTGAACAGGTAGCACGGCACGCCCATGTCCCAAGCGCGCTGCACCACGCCCGCACGGGGCTTGTCGCTGCAGACCAGGACGATCTCCGCCGAAGGATGCTCTTGGAAGTGCTCCATAAGCTTTTGGGCGTTGGTGCCGGAACCGGATGCGAGTATGGCGATACGTACCATGGCGCGAAGTTGCGACCTTCGGCTTCAAGATGAAGAACAATATTGATCAGACCCCTTTAGAATTCGAACGACGTGATGTCGGCAACATGCTTGTTCGCGCCAAGGTCTTCCATGCCGAAATGGACCGACGGCGCACCGTGCGCCAATTCAGCCCGGACCCCGTGCCTTATGCGGTGTTGGAGGAGGTGGTACGCGCCGCCAGCACGGCCCCGAGCGGTGCGCATAAGCAGCCGTGGACTTTCTGCGTGGTGGGCGATCCCGGGATAAAGAAGCAGATCCGCGAGGCGGCCGAGGAAGAAGAGCGCATCAACTACGAGGGGCGCATGAGCGAGGAATGGCTCCGCGACCTGGCCGTGTTCGGTACCGACTGGAAGAAGCCGTTTTTGGAGACGGCGCCGTGGTTAGTTGTGGTCTTCAAGCGCGTCTTCGAGGTGGAGGAGGGCGGCCATAAGCACCCCAACTATTACGTGAGCGAGAGTGTTGGCATCGCCACAGGCCTGCTGCTGGCCGCCGCGCACCACGCCGGCCTGGCCACGCTCACACATACTCCCAGCCGCATGAATTTTTTATCGACACTCTTGGGCCGCCCGGCCAACGAACGACCTTTCCTCTTGATCCCCATGGGATTTCCGGCTGAGGGGTGCCGGGTACCCGCCCTTTCCCGCAAGCCTTTGAATGAGGTCCTGGTGCCATTCAAATAACCGTTTCGTCGCAGGTGTCGAAAATATCTTTCCTTTGCACCCTGTTCAACCAACAACAAACGGATATGTCCGATATCAAGTCAAGGGTCATCGCCATCATCGTGGATAAGCTCGGGGTAGACCAGGGCGAGGTCACACCCGAGGCGAGCTTCACCAACGACCTTGGCGCCGACAGCCTGGATACTGTCGAGCTCATCATGGAGTTCGAGAAGGAATTCAACATCGCCATCCCTGACGATCAGGCCGAGAAGATCCAAACCGTAGGCCAAGCCGTGGACTACGTGGAGAAGAACGCGAAGTAACCTTGACGGATGCAGCTCAGACGAGTGGTTGTCACCGGTCTGGGCGCTCTCACCCCGCTCGGGAATACGCTTCAGGCGTATTGGGCAGCGCTGGTGAAGGGTACGAGCGGAGCTGCGCCCATCACGAATTTCGACGCGTCCAAGTTCAAGACACAGTTCGCCTGTGAGGTCAAAGGCTTTGACCCCACGGAGTTCATGGACCGGAAGGAGGCCCGTAAGATGGACCCCTTCTCCCAGTTCGCCGTGGCCGCCAGCGATGAGGCCATGAAGGACAGCGGGCTGGTGCTGGAGACCGATCAGGAGCGGGAGCGCATGGGCGTGATCCTCGGCTCCGGTATCGGTGGTCTGCTCACCTTTCAGGAGGAGTGCATCAACTTCGGCCGCGGCGACGGCACCCCGCGTTTCAACCCGTTCTTCATCCCGAAGATGATCGCCGACGGTTCCTCCGGGCTCATCAGCATACGGCATGGGCTGCGCGGCCCGAGCTACGTGACGGTGAGCGCCTGTGCCAGCGCCAACAACGCCTTGATCGACTCCTTCAACTACATCCGATTGGGCACCGTGGACGCCATGGTCACCGGCGGCAGCGAGGCTTCGATCCACGAGGCGGGGGTGGGAGGCTTCAACGCCATGCACGCCATGAGCACCCGCAACGACGACCCCACCACCGCCAGCCGGCCCTACGACAAGGACCGCGACGGATTCGTGCTGGGCGAGGGAAGCGGCATTCTCGTCCTCGAAGAGCTGGAGCATGCCAAGGCACGTGGCGCCAAGATCTACTGCGAAGTGATGGGCGGCGGCATGAGCAGCGATGCCTATCACATCACCGCACCGCACCCGGAAGGACTCGGCGCTTTCCTTTGCATGAAGCACGCCCTGCAGGACGCCGGCATGAAGCCGGGGGAGATCGACTACGTCAACACCCATGGCACCAGCACGCCCATCGGCGACCCGCAGGAGGTGAAGGCCATTCAGCGCCTTTTTGGCGAGGACGCCTACCGCCTCAACATCAGCGCCACCAAGAGCATGACCGGCCACCTGTTGGGCGCTGCCGGGGCAGTGGAGGCCATCGCGAGCATCATGGCCGTGCATACGGACACGGTGCCGCCCACGATCAATCATTTCACGGACGACCCCGAGATCGACCACAAATTGAACTTCACGTTCAACAAGGCGCAGAATCGCACGGTCAATGCCGCCATGAGCAACACCTTCGGGTTTGGCGGGCACAACACCTCGGTGATCTTCCGCAAGTACAGCTAAGTGCTTTTATTCTCTGCCCTTTTCAGCCGAGCCGCCTCCCCCGAGGAGCGCCGTATCCGCGCTTGGTGCCGAAAGACATTGGGCGTTACGCCGAAGAACCTGCCCCTTTACCAGCAGGCCCTGCGCCATCGCAGCGCCGTCCCCGAGGACCGGCCCGACGTGCCGGACAACGAGCGCTTGGAATTCCTCGGCGATACTGTTTTAGACACCATCGTAGGGCAGTACCTTTTTCGCTCATATCCCGATAAGGGCGAAGGGTTCCTTACCCGCATGCGCAGCAAGCTGGTGAGCCGGCATCAGCTCAGCATCCTTGCCAAAAAGGTGGAGATCGAACGGGTGATGGAGTTGAAGATCGGCAGCGGCAGGGACACCTCCGTGCCGGGCAACGCCATGGAGGCCTTGATCGGTGCGCTATACTTGGACAAAGGCTTCGAGCGCACGAAAATCACGGTGATCAAGTTGATCACCCTCCATTTCGACCTGAAGACGGTGGAGCTGGAGGACCGGGACAGCAAGAGCCGCTTGCTGGAGTGGGGCCAGAAGAAGCGCAAGAAGGTGGAATTCATCCTCACGGAGGAACTTGAACGGGGCGGCAGGGGCAAGCAGTTCACTGCGGAGGTGCACGTGGACGGCAAGCCTTGTGGCATCGGAAAGGGCCACAGCAAGAAAAAGGCCGAGCAGGAGGCCGCCCGCGATGCATCGCGGAAATTGAGGCTGCCCATGAGCGGGAACAACGAGCCGGGCGAAGGAGAAGGAGCTAGGCCGCCCGGGCCAAGATCACGGCAACGATCGCCTCAACGGCGGCGGGGCGGCGGCAGGTCGGGAAACAAACCCCGGAAGAACGAAGAGAAGCGGGACGATTGAGCCCGCAACATGCGCGGGATCCGTGCCGGGCCCGGAAACCGGGCACTGCAGCCCGGTCGCAATGGGCGAACTCCACGACCGAGGATCGAAAGTGAGGTGAACAGGGTACTGCTTCGAACTTGTTAGCTCTAGGTGGCGATGTGAAAGGGTCCCATCGCCGTTCTACCTTTGTTCGCTCTTTTCCAGGATGGCCAAATTGAAGCTCGATAGCGACCCGGACCCCGATGTCTTCCTCATCGCGATCAGCAGCCATGTGAACGACTACCGGCTCTGCTGGTCGTTGAACAACAGCCTTGGCATCGACCTCGGCCGGCGGAAGAAGGACATCGAGGAAGAAGGGCCGGAACATCCCGCCTACTTTTCCGCCTTCGACCATACCGAGGAGGCCACTCAGGCCAACATCACCCTGATCAGCAACCACGCGCCCGAAGGTGTTCTGGTGAACGAACAACGGCAAGCCGATTTTTTCCTCGTGGTGGACGGGGAAAGCACGCTCTTGCCCGCTCAAGCACTTGAGCGCGTGAGGCAAGCCGAGTTCGTGCTCACCGCGTTCCATTTGGATATCAAAAGCCTCAAAGGCGCCTATAAGCTCTTGCAATGACCTCTGCACCCGACCCGAAGACCAAGATCGTGGCCACTCTCGGCCCTGCCAGCTCGAAGCGCGAAGTGCTCCGTGAGATGTTGATCAATGGCCTGGATGTCTGCCGGCTGAACTTCAGCCATGGCAGCTACGAATTCTACACCGAAGTGATCGCTACCATCCGCTCGCTCAATGAGGAGCTGGGGCTCACCACGGCGATCCTGGCGGACTTGCAAGGACCCAAATTGCGGGTGGGCGAAATGGCGGACGGCCCTATCGAACTGAAGGAGGGCGAGGAGTTGGTGATCACCACCGAACCTGTGAAAGGCGTCCCCGGCTTGGTAAGCACCAGCTATACCCAATTCCCCCAGGACATCAATGTGGGGGAGTATGTGCTCCTTGATGACGGTAAGTTGCGCTTGCAGGTGAAGCATACCGACGGGAAGAAGAAAGTGACCACCACGGTGATCAACGGCGGCATGCTCAGCAGCAACAAGGGGATCAACTTGCCCAACACCAAGGTGAGCTTGCCCTGCCTTACCAACAAGGACCGGGAGGACCTCACCTTCGCGCTCTCCCAAGGCGTGGATTGGGTGGGGCTCAGCTTCGTGCGCAGCGCCCGCGACATCATCGAGCTGAAACACCTGATCCATACCGAGGGCAGCACGGCCCGCGTGGTCGCCAAGATCGAGAAGCCGGAGGCCATGTTGGAGATCGACGAGATCATCCGCGAATCGGACGCGCTGATGGTGGCCCGCGGCGACCTCGGCGTGGAGGTTCCCATGGAACAGGTGCCGCTGCTGCAAAAGGACATTATCCGCCGTTGCCTCTTGCAGCACCGCCCGGTGATCGTGGCCACACAGATGATGGAGAGCATGATCACCAGCAGCACCCCCACCCGCGCCGAAGTGAACGATGTGGCCAATGCCGTGCTGGACCATGCCGACGCCGTGATGCTCAGCGCCGAGACCAGCGTGGGCAAATACCCCGTGGAAGTGGTGAAGGCCATGAACAAGATCCTGCTCGAGATGGAGAAGAGCGAGATCATGTACAACGTGACGGAACCCGACCTGATCGATCACGAGCGCATGGTCACGGACACCATCTGTACCGCCAGTGTGCGCATGGCCGCCGCCATCGACATCAAGGCCATCGTCACCATGACGCACAGTGGCTATACGGCCTTCAAGATCAGCAGCCTCCGCCCCAAGGCGCACATCTTCGCCTTCACCAGCAACAAGCGCATCCTCAACATGCTCAACCTGGTTTGGGGCGTACGCGCTGAGTACTACGACAAGACCGTGAGCACCGACCACACCATCGCCGACATCAAGCACATCCTGCGGCGCAAGGAGCTGGTGAAAAAAGGTGACCTGGTGGTGAACATCGCCAGCATGCCCATCGCCGAACAAGGCATGGCCAACATGATCCGCTTGAGCCCGGTGTGAGCGCTTCCTTGTTTATCAGAGTTCGCTCAGCGGTCTCCCGCAGGGGACCCTGAGCTTGAACACTATTCACCGCCCTCACTTGTTCCGCTCGTAAAAGAAGCCGATCAGCGCCTCTTGTCGGAACTGCATCTTGTAGTTCAACATTGGGTTGTACGCAAGGCGTGTATCAAACCGCAGTTGCAGGTACTTCCACAGCTTCACGATCACCATGTTGTTGAACTGGAGGTTCACATGGTCGCGGTCCAGGCCGTTGCCGAAAAAGCGCGTGTTGTTGATCCACTGCACATGGTCTCCAAAGTTCTTGTTGATGGCGGTTGAAACGGAGAAGCCGTAGTTCATGAAGTAGTACGCCTGCTTGCCCTCGATCACATTGGCATCCGTAAAGGCGGGCGAGGTGAATTCTTTTGGAGAGCTGCTCATCTGCAAGGTGGCGAAGGCAAAATTGATGTTGCTCAGGCCCCAAAAAGTGAACACTCCACCATAGCCCAACTGCAAGTTGAAAGGGTTCAGAAAACCGCCGACGGATCTCTCCACCAGCTTGTCTTGCTCAATGTCATATTCCTGGAACGCGCTGGGCAGGAACTGCGTGCCGAAGGCCACGGAATAAGAACTGTTGAATTTCTTTCCGTTCCTATTCCACAGGAGGTTCACCTGTAG
Organism: uncultured Flavobacteriales bacterium; assembly: GCA_963706125.1. GTDB lineage: Bacteria > Bacteroidota > Bacteroidia > Flavobacteriales_F > PHOS-HE28 > PHOS-HE28. Next base: position 96,846 of record CAVPLQ010000001.1, on the reverse strand, counting down.
CCTGTCCAAGCTCTTTTCCCAAGTGCTGTCCGCGAACTTCAGGTAGCCGAGGTCGGCCAGCAATTGGTGAGAATGGCTGTGACCCGGAGTAATTCGATCGTGCGTGTATAGCAGGTTGCCCACCAATGCGAAGTTGCGCCGATCACGCCCGTTCCAGTTGCTGCTACTGGCGTAGCTGGCGGAGAGGGAGCCGTAGAGGGAAGTAGCGACGATATCGCTATTTCTGTTGGCAATAGCCGTGGTGCTATCACCGGCTTGGCAGTCCCATGCATTTGTTACGCTAGTATCATCTGCCACTGAAGTCGGAATTGTGTTTTGTTGAGCTTGAAGTGTCGAAGAGCAAAATGCTATGCTGGCAGTTACCAAGAACTTGGAGAAATAGCAATTCGACCAGATTGTCTTTGAAAATGAACAGAGGTAGCTTTGATCTTTGAACCTCATGTCAGGCTTTCAATACAGGGATAGTTCCTTTTTCAGCTCTTTCCAACACAGAAGAGATAATCAGTAGTTTGCTTGTATGGGCGAGCACGCTCCAGAGTCAATAGCGACGCCTAACCCCCGTGAAGTTCATTGCTGAATGATCAAGGCATCGTAGTTCTTTGAGAAGGCGATCAAGCGGCCATCCCCCAGGATCCGCATGGTGCCCACATCGACATCATCCGTGGGTATGGTTTGCCGTCGCATGATTCGTCGGTTGTTCATGTCCACCCATGCCAATTCGGTCTTATCTTCCATTGTGAACAAGATCATTACCTGTCCATCGCCGCAGGACAGTACATCCCAAGCAGTGTAATTCGGGGTCGTTAGGTTCCAATTCGTTCCTACAGTTCCGGTAGTTTTCCCAGATCCAGCGCACTATCTGTTTTCAGATCGTAGATCAAGGGGTAGGCGGTGGTCACATAGGACCCCTTCCGGATCAGACCAAAGATGGCCGGGTAGATCGATAGGTGTGGCCAAGTGCGCGGATACGGATGCACTCGTAGATGTGGCCTCCGTGCTTTTTCACCGCGATAAGGCGTGGCGCCCAATAGCCTGCGAAGGTGCCTTCGCCCAAGAAGTTGGTATCGTTCTCGGCCGCCGCGATCTTGTGCCTGCGCAACAAGGCGCGGTAACTCATCGGGATCGACACAGGTCGGACCGGCAGCGTGTCCAGCACAGTATCCGCCATGGCGAAGAAGCACTGACCATCGGGCGCATCGTTCAGCATGAAGAACTTGTGGTCCACGAAACTCTTCACTTGAAAAGCTGGCAGGTCCACCTTCCGTGAAAGGGGGATGCTCTGAATCAGACTGACCGGTGCCGTGTCTGCGCGAATTTCCGCTGTGCCAGAAACAGCAGTGATCCCCGATCTGCTGGCGGACGTACCGATCGCTCCCTTGTGTTGCCCGCACGCCCCAAATAGAAGGCTGTAGCAAAGGACCAAGGACAAGACGGCCCGGAAATGGGCCGGGTGACGTCCCGGCCCGTTTCCAGAAAGAACCTCACTATTGGGGCTTGGCATCGTTGAACGTGAGGGTGGAGTTTCCCTTGCCATCGGTCTTGGTCGTGTATGTCTTGAACGTATAGGTCTTTCCGTTGGAGGTCACAGTGTTAGCCTTCCCGACACTGTGGGTGATCCAAATCACGCAACAGATCTCTTGGCTCGCTTTACAATTTATGTTCATTACAGGGCCGCCCGATTCACCGAGATTTGTGCCGGGAATGTTGACGGGGCCTGCTGCTCCTTGTTTCTGTTGTGCCTTCGCAGTGCCCGCGATGCCCATGATCGCCAAAACGAAAAAAAGCTTCTTCATGCGTTAGAGGTTTTTATCGCCCTCCTTCATTGGAAGGCACCGCAAACCTGTGAACAACCCGTTGATAAAGCGCTGCTAACGATCGATAGCTTAGCGATCGTGGCGGATAAGTTAGCAGACATATAAACCTCATCATCATGAACCCCGACCTTCGCCCACCAATGGACGAGCAGGATTGGGATGATGTGGCGGCCACTTTCGATGAGGACATCTTCAGCGTGCCGGAGCACGATAGGAAGCAGGAGATCCTGAAGCGTGTACAGCGCTACGCGGGAAAAGACAGGACCGCAGCGGACATCGGTTGCGGCATCGGGCGAACCCTGCCCATGCTCGCCGAACGCTTCGGAAAGGTCCATGCGACGGACATCTCCAGCGAATGCCTCGCCGTGGCAGAGAACAAGAACGCCTGTTACCACAACGTGGAATATCTGCACGCCGACCTTGTAAGTCCGTTGCCGTTCGCGACCGTGGACTTTGCGCTCTGCATCAATGTATTGCTCATCGCTTCGCGCACCAAACACCAGGCGATGCTGGCGAATATCTGCGCTGCCGTCAAGCCCGGTGGGCACTTGTTGCTGGTCACGCCCGCGCTGGAATCCGCGCTGTATGCCTCGCATCGTTTGGTGCAGTTGAACGAACAGAAGGGCATGAAGCCCGCCGTGGCCCAGCGCAAGGCCGCACGGGACACCACCAAATTGGATATGGGCATCGTAGTGGTCAACGGTGCGCCCACCAAGCACCTCCTGAAGGAGGAACTGTCTGACCTGCTGACGCAGCAGGGCATGAAGGTGCTGGAAATGCAGAAGATCGAGTACCCGTGGGCCTACATCCTGGAGGATGCGCCTGCGGACATGGCCGCACCCATGCCCTGGAACTGGATGGTGGTGGCGGAGCGGCACGAGTAGTCGTGCTGGATCGGCACAGGCAGCAAATTCCGCACTTACCTTGTCTTGCCTAAAAGCCAACGCATGGACCCACGCTACACCTGCATCGCCTGCCTCTTGCCCCTCCTCGCCACCGCCCAGCCTCAGTTGCCGGGCTTCAGTGCGCAGGACACCGTCACCAAACCCTGTCCGCATGATACGACGGTCCGGTATCCTCGCCTATTCCGATTGGGAAGCCTACCAAACGGTGAACGACCTGTGGAACGGCCCTCGCGACAGCACAGTGTGCATTGACTTGGCCCACGTGCAGGGCAACTATGTCCAAGCCTACATCGATGCGGATCAGACAGACCCCTCGCGCCCGGTCTTTCTGCGCTGGTTGTCGGACAGCACCAATGTGATCCCGTTGACCTCTGACAATGAATACGCGCTGGACATGAACAACTATTCCAGTTCGGGTTTCGATGCATCCAATACCTGTTCGGGCGGACCATGCACGGGCTGGCGGGCCGCTGTGCGCATTCCACATTGGAGCGGTATCGGCACCGATCTGCGCTGGTACCAGTCCGCATACACTGCGGATAGCTGGAGCAGTTCAGCCTTCCACTTGTGCATTCCCACGGAGCACTTCGCGCAGAACGATCTCGCCGAATTGGTGGTGAGCTTCAAGGCGCCGTCCACGGCATCGGGGCAGCGCTTCCTTCTGGCGTGGCCGGAGATCACCGACCTAACGGCCAACGGCAACCTGATCCCGCTTACACAGGACAACCTGTCCGACTATCAAAACGGCCCGAGCGGCTATTATTTCTACCCGAACTGGGCCTACAACTTCTTGGTGATGTACCCGGACACCACCTATCCGGACGTCAACCATGAGCGCTACCTTGATTTTTCGCCCATTCCCAATACACCGGACTCGCAGCAAGTACAGGTCTATCTGGACCCGTCCATCGGGTTCAATTTCCAACCCTTCACCCAAATGCGAGGAGGGCTTGTATCGGGCAGTGATTCCTTGCGGCACTCCATCGACCTGATCAACGATGGCGCGGAACTTTGCTTGGGGTACATGTGGATCGAGGTGTTCTTCAGCCCCGGGGACAAGTACACACACCGCAGTGGATACGTGGACTTCGCCGGGGACTATTCCTGCTTGCAGTTCAAGCCCGGGTCCACGTTGGAAGTGGCGGCCGGAAGCAGCTTCCATTACGGCGAAGGCGGTCGTGGCATGCTCGCGCTGAACGCAGGATGTAATGTGCAACTGGATGCCAACGCGGAGTTGGATATGCGCGGTGCCTTGATCCTTATGGCCAGAGAGAACGCTACTCAGGTCGAGGACCTGCGCGTGGTACTGAAGGATGGCGCGAAGCTGACGTTCGCGCCGGGGTCGAAGATCGATCAACGCCAGTGGTTTCGGCCAGAGGAAGATGCTGGAAGTGGTCCTGACGGTGGCTTCGTGGACGTCTCCGCGCTTTCACGTCCCGACCGCTTGAAGGTGCGCGTGATCGAATTGCCGAAGGAACAGGTCGCGCCGTTGAAATTGCTTGGCAATCCCATTGGCGACCGATTGGATATGGAGCTTAGTGTCCGCGAGCCGGGGACTTGGAACGCACATGTGTTCGATATGATGGGGCGGTCCGTCGCAGAGGGGGCATTCACCCTTTCTGCTGGTACCAACACATTTGATCTACCGACCGCGGCACTGCGCTCGGGAAGCTATCTCCTCGAACTGCGGAACGGTGTTGAACGCCAAGTGGTGCGCGTAGTAAAGCCGTAGTTGCCACGTGCTCACGACGATGCTCATCGTATACATGGCATTCTCCGGGCCTCTGCGTCCCGTTTCACCCGAAGAGCAGCTTCAAATAGAAGCCGGGCTTTTTCAACCGTTCGCGCATGTCCAGGTCGTTGAACATGCAGCTGATGGTATCCGCGAGCACAGGATTGCTCGGCCGCCTTGTTCACCACGAAGTTGAACAACCACGGGCGGTCGGCGAGTTGCTGCAGGCGGGTGCTGATGCCGAGTTCCTTGCCCAAGCGCTTCCAGACGCGGGCGTCGTAGTCCTTGAGGGCGGCTTGTGGCACCGCTTCATCCTTGGGGGTGGCTTGAAGGGCCTCTGCGGCGACGTTCGCGGCGTGTACCCCGCTGATCATCGCATGGCTAATGCCTTCTCCGGTGAACGGATCGATCAAGTGCGCTGCATCCCCGATCAACATATAGCCGTCGCCGCTGAGGGGCCATCGCTTGCTCGCCAGCGGCAGGCCCATGCCTTGGACCGGTCCTTCAGCTTTTGCATTTTTGAAGCGGTCACGTAGTTGCGGGTGCTCGGAGGTCAGCTCGTTCAGCAATTTCTTCAGGTCCACCTTGCGTTTGCGAACCATATCACTGCGCAGGCCAAGGCCGACATTGGCACGTCCGTTGGGCAACGGGAAGATCCACAGGTAGCCGGGTAGCAGGTCCTTCAGGAAGATCAGCTCGATAAAGCCTTGGGGGTCCATGCCGGTGACGCCGCTGTAGTAAGCCCGCACCCCGGCGCAGTGGTGCCGAGGTTTCATCGGCAGCCCGGCCACTTGCTTGGAGAAAATGGAATTGGCGCCGGAAGCATCGATCAACAAGCGGCAACCCACGGTACGCTCCGTCTTGTCTGTTCCGACCACCGTGATCGACCAGCCGTTCACCGTTCGCTCGAAGGCCTTCGCCTGTGTGCCTTCCAGGACCCGGGCATGGCCATCGCGCTTCACCGCCTCCAACATGAAATGGTCGAAATCCATCCGGGGGAGGATCGCGCCCGGTGCCTCACCGATGCCCGTCTCCCGGCTGAACGGAACACGCAATGCCTTGCCACTAGGGGCCACGAAGGTGACGCCCCAGCTCGGCTCCAACGCCGCGTGTTTCCGAAGCTCCACGGCCAGCGCGGGATCAAGCCGTTCGAGCGAGCGCATCACCTTGCCGCTAAGCGCATCGCCGCACACTTTGTCGCGAGGGAACACGGCCTTGTCCAGCAGCAGCGTATCCACGCCGTGCTTGGCCAATTGCAAGGCCGTGGCACATCCGCCCGGGCCTGCACCGAGGATGCAGACGTCCGCCTTCAACGCTGTCAGCCATGGCGGGTTCAGCCACGGAAGGCACCGTCGGTGAACTGGTCCAGGAAGCGCACGTCGTTCTCCCAATACAGCCTTAGGTCCGGCACGCGATAGATCAACTGCGCGATACGCTCCACACCCATGCCAAAGGCGAAACCGCTGTAAACTTCCGGGTCGATGTTGCAGTTGGACAGCACGGCAGGATCTACCATGCCGCAGCCCATGATCTCCACCCAGCCGCTGTGTTTGCACACTGCGCAGCCGCTTCCGCCGCAGATGGTGCAGCTCATGTCCACCTCGGCGCTCGGCTCCGTGAACGGGAAGTAGCTCGGACGTAAGCGGATCTTCACCTCCGGCCCGAACATGCTCTTAACGAAATGGTCCAGCGTGCCCTTCAGTTCCGCGAAGCTCACGCCCTTGTCCACATAAAGGCCTTCCACTTGGTGGAACATGCAATGTGCCCGCGCACTGATGGCCTCGTTGCGATAGACACGGCCCGGGGAAATGGTGCGGATCGGGGGCGCTCCGCCCTCCATCACGCGTACTTGCACGCTGCTGGTATGTGTGCGTAATGCAAGGCCTTTGCCACTATCACTCATAGCGTCAAGGTCCTCAACGAAGAACGTGTCCTGCATGTCCCGCGCCGGATGGTCCGGTGGGAAGTTGAGCGCGCCAAAGTTGTGGTGGTCATCCTCTACCTCGGGCCCTTGACTCACGGTATAGCCGATCCGTGCGAACACGTCCACGATGCGCTGGCGGACGATGCTGATGGGATGCAGGCTTCCGGTGGCTTCGGTGAGAGCGGGCCGCGTGAGGTCGCCCACGGGTCCAGTTGCCTTCGCGGGCGCGGCCTCTGCGGCGGCCTTCAGCTCTTCCCAGCGTGTGCGGGCGGCGCTTTTAAGCTGGTTCAGCCGTTGGCCCCAAAGGCGTTTTTCCTCGGCGGGCACCTCCTTGAAGGCGTCCAGCAGCGAGGTCACTTTGCCATTGCGGCCGAGCATGTCCACACGAAATGCCTCCACGGCTTCTGCGGATGCCGCGACGGCCGCGGTCAATTCAGCCTCCACGGCCTCGATGCGTTCTTTCAGGTTCATTGGAGTTCGCGCATCCACATGCGGATATCTGCCAGTGGACGGTCCGCTCCGTCACACGGTTGGTTCGCGATAAGGTCCAGTGCGTCCATGCCGGCCACCACCTGACCGAACACGGTATAGCCACCGTCCAAGTGCGGAGTGCCGCCCAAGGTCTTGTAGGTCTCCACTTGGTCAGGTGTGTAATGGACTGCGGGACTGTCCGGACGGTCACTGTTCAACCGGGTTTCGAGTTGTTCCAGGTCGGAGGCCCTCCAAGTGCGGCCTTCCACGATGTAGAATTGGCTGCCGCTGCTGCGTTTTTCCGGATTGACATCATCGCCGAGGCGTGCGGCTGCCAGCGTGCCCTTGCGGTGGATGAATGCGGCCTGGATCTCCGCCGGGAGCGTGTATCCGGGTCCGCCTTGGCCCAATGGCACCGTGCGGTCCTCGGCCTTGCGGCTGTCGGGGTCGCCGCCCTGTATCATGAAACCGGGGATCACCCGGTGGAACAAGGTGCTGTCGTAATAATGCTCGCGGACCAGCTTCAGGAAGTTGTCGCGGTGGACCGGTGTCTCGTTGTACAGCTCCACCACCATGCGCCCGGCCGTGGTCTTGATCTCCACCAGGTGGCGTTTTTCCACGGGTTTCCGCTGCGCCGAAGCGGAGTTCGCCACGGATAGGAGCGCGGTCACGAGAATCAGATTCCGGAGAGATAATTGCGCTGGCATCGCTGAGAACCTTATTTTTGGCTTCATTCGCGGTGCGAAGGCTGCAACAAGGCGGCCAAAAGTAACCAACACGCCCTCCCATGTTCCGTAAGGCCATCATCGTTCCCGTTCTCTTGCTCATCTTGGGTTCCGGCCTTGGCGCATGCAACAAGGAGAAGGACACCAAGGCAACGATCACCGTGCTGGATACCGCAGGTGCTGCCGTTGGTGGTGCCTATGTGAAACTCTACGCCAACCCCACCAATCCGCTTCAAGCTGATTTCTCCCGCCTGACCATGGAAGGCACCACCAGAGGGGATGGCAAGGTCACCTTCGACTATAGCGAGTTCTACAAGCGCGGACAGGCCGGCTTCGCGGTGCTGGACATTCTGGCGCAGAAGGATTCGATGTCCGGCGAGGGCATCATCCGCATCGAAGAGGAGCAGACCAACGAAGAGACAGTGGTCGTCTCCGGCGGCAATTAAGCCAACCGCCTAGTTCCAACCTTCAGTGTTCCTCGAAGTAGGAGAGGATCGCCTCCTTCATCAGGCGTTCCTGCTCTTTCGCATCCAGCGCCGGAAGGTCCTTCACGCGCTCGAAATGCGGCCAGCCATCGGCGTCGCGGCCAAGCTCCTTGTAGTATCCGTATGGTGTGAGCACCACTGAGATGGCGATGTGCATCAAGTTCACCTTTTCGTCCTTCTTGAACACCCGCGCATGCTGGCCGAGCTCCTGCACGCCGATGAGAAAGAGCACACCGTTGAGGTCCACGGGCATGCCGAAACGCTTCTCCATGTTCTTCAGGAGGTCGCGCCAACGCTTGTCAAAAGCCAGATCGAACATTTGATAATTCTTCCTGCGATGAAAGTGCAAAGGAAGGGCGGCGAAGGTAGACTTGACGGGTGGCACGCTTGCGCCGGGTTGCCCGCGGAGTTTATTCGCGGATAGCGCAGATGCGATCTCAGTTGAAAGCCTTCCGCCGAGCCTTTCTGGCGCCAGGTGTTGTGCGCAGCGGACGACGACCCTAATGCCTGCATTTATCTGTGCCGATCTGCGGTAACTGCGCTTCACTCCCCGGATCTCTGTGGATGAAAAAGAACCGTTATCACCCCGATCGGCGGACCCGCTTCAAGTCGACCGTGTTACACTTGTTGCCATGAATTGGTTGGATTGGACCTTGCTCGCCTTGCTGGCCGCTGCCGCGATCCGTGGTTTCTTCCGGGGCTTCATTGTGGAGATCGCCTCGTTGGTCGCAGTGATCCTGGGCATCTGGGTGGCTTCCCGCTACAACGCCCATGTGGCAGCTTGGGTGGGCATGGACGCGCAGCACGAGGTGATCTCCTTCATCGTCACCACCATCGGCGTATTGATCTTGGTACATCTCCTGGCCAAGGTTCTCACCAAGGCGATGGATCTGGCCATGCTGGGCTTGCCGAACAAGGTGGCGGGTACGTTCTTCGGCGCGTTGCGGGCGGCCTTCGTGCTCAGCGTGGTGCTGAACATCCTGATGGCGCGGGCGGAGGTTTCCGGCATCGTTCCGCGGGACGCGCTTGAGGGTTCCGCGCTCTACCGTCCGCTGCGCGCTTTCGCACCTTTCATCGTACCGGCACTTGGGGACAGCCGTTGGGTGCAGGATGCGATCGAGGCGCTGAAGGAAAGGACCGGGGAGGAAGAGGCTGCCGAGGAGTGATCTTAGTCACCGCAATTGCCGAGGTGAAACGGTAGCTTCGCAACATGTCCGAACGCAAACTCCGCCCCGAAAGCCTGATGATGAGCCACGGCTACAAGCCCGAGCTCTCCCAAGGTGCCATCAAATGCCCCATCTTCCAGACCAGCACCTTTGTCTTTCAAAAGGCCGAGGATGGAAAGGCTTTCTTCGAGGTGGCCTACGGGCTGCGCGAACAAGGCGAGAAGGAAGAACTGGGGCTGATCTACAGCCGACTGAACAATCCGGACCTGGAAATCTTGGAGGACCGGCTCTCCCTGTGGGAAAGCGCCGAGGACTGCGCGGTGTTCGAGAGCGGCATGAGCGCTATCACCACCATGTTGCTGGAGTTTCTCTCGCCCGGCGATGTGCTCCTGTACAGCAACCCGATCTACGGTGGAACGGACCACTTCATCAAGCAGACGCTTACCCGCTTCGGTATCGAAGTGATCGGCTTCTATCCGTGGGAACAGGATCGCTTGGAGGCGATCGTGCGCGAGAGCGGCAAGGGTGACCGCCTGAAGATGGTGTACGTGGAAACCCCCGCCAATCCGACCAATATCCTGATCGACATCACGGCATGCAGTCGCGTGGCGAAGACCTTCAGCACCGCTGAAAAGCAGGTGTTGCTGGCGGTGGACAACACCTACATGGGGCCGCTATGGCAGCACCCCATGAAGCAGGGCGCGGACCTGGTGCTCTACTCGGCCACCAAGTACATCGGCGGCCATAGCGACGTGATCGCCGGCGCTTGCTTGGGAAGCAATGAGCTGATCGCCCGGGTGAGAGGGATGCGGAGTTTTTTGGGCTGCATGGCCGGCCCATGGACGGGCTGGCTGCTCTTGCGCAGCTTGGAGACGCTCAAACCCCGCATGGAGACACAGGCCCGCAACGCCGAGCAGGTGGCGGCCTACCTGAGGAATCACCCCAAGGTGAAGAAAGTCCATTACCTCGGCTTCTTGGACACCCCGGAGCAACAGGCTATCTATGATGCTCAGTGCTTCAGCGCCGGCGCCATGCTCTCGTTCGATGTACAAGGCGGCGAGCCCGAAGCCTTCCGCTTCCTCAACGCGCTGAAGCTGGTGAAGCTCGCCGTGAGCCTCGGCAGTACCGAATCGCTCGCGGAACACCCCGCCACCATGACCCACGTGGGCGTGGACCCGGTGGAGCGCGAAAAGCTCGGCATCACCGGCGGGCTGGTACGCCTCAGCGTGGGCGTAGAGCATCCGGAAGACTTGATCTGGGACCTCGGGCAGGCGCTGGAGGCGGTGTAAGTGTGGAACAGTATACCCGGTACTCATCGCAAGAAGTCCGAAGACTTCACAGATAAGCACAGAACCAACATCCTACGCAGCCGCATATCTGCAGCACCCCCCGATTCCGCCAGTCTTCAGACTGCCACCCGGAACCGCGACACAAAGCATTGGAAAACCGGAACAGTGACCGGAGTGAAAAATGATCACTTCCCTCACTCCTCCATCGCCGCAATACCCGGCAGCACCTTGCCTTCCAAGTATTCCAGCATGGCGCCGCCGCCGGTGCTCACGTAGCTGATCTTGTCGGCGAGGCCGAACTGGTTCACCGCGGCCACGCTGTCGCCGCCGCCCACCAAGGAGTAGGCGCCGTATGCGGTGGCATCGGCCACGGCCTCCGCGATGGCGCGGGTGCCCTTCTGGAAGCTCGACATCTCGAACACACCCATCGGCCCGTTCCAGAGGATGGTCTTCGCGCGTTTCACCACCGTGCTGAAGGTCTTGATCGTCTCCGGGCCGATGTCCAGGCCCATCCATCCGTCGGGGATGGCATTGGCGGGGCAGATGTCCGTGTTGGCCGTATCCGCGAAGGCGTCCGCGACCACGGCATCGCTGGGCAGGTGCAGCATCACGCCCTTGTCCTGCGCGGCCGCGAGGATGGCCTTGGCGGTTTCGAGGTGGTCGTCCTCCACGAGCGAGGCACCCACTTTTCCGCCCTGCGCTTTGAGAAAGGTGAAGGCCATGCCGCCGCCGATGATCACCTCATCGCACTTGTCCAATAGGTTCTGTAGCACCTCGATCTTGCTGCTCACCTTCGCCCCGCCCACGATAGCGCAGAGCGGCTTCTTCGGCTGGTGGAGCACCTTGCCGAGGCTGTCCAGCTCACCCGAGATGAGGTAGCCGAAGAGCTTGGCATCCGGGAAATACTTGGCCACCACGGTGGTGCTGGCGTGTGCGCGGTGCGCGGTGCCGAATGCGTCATTCACATATACATCGCCGAGCGTGGAGAGCGCCTTGCTGAAGGCTTCGTCACCCTTCTCCTCTTCGGGATGGAAGCGGAGGTTCTCCAACAGGAGCACTTCGCCGGGCTTCAACGCCGTTGATTTGGATTGGGCGTCAGCGCCGATGCAATCCGTGGCGAATTGCACGGACACGCCGAGCAATTCCTCCAAATGTTTGGCCACGGGCTTCAGGCTCAGGTCGGGGTTCACTTTGCCCTTGGGCCTACCGAGGTGGCTCATCAGGATCACGCTTCCGCCGTCCTTCAAGATCTTCTTCACCGTAGGGACGATGGCCTTGGTGCGGTTGTCGTCGGTCACATTGAATTGCGCGTCGAGGGGCACGTTGAGGTCCACGCGAACGAGAGCCTTGCGGCCTTTGAAATCGAAACTATCCATGGTGTGCATGCCGCGAAATTACCGCCGGAGCAAGTTGGTGGTAGCAAAGAAGGTCGCAGTTGGCAGAAAGCAGACGGCAGACCGCCCACCGGCCACTGCCGCCTGCCACTGCCCACTGCTCTCCGCCGACTGCCTAAACTTGCATCGTGCAGTTCAACAAGATCATCGGGCATGCCGAGCTGAAGGCGCGGCTCATTGGCAACATCCGCGAGGGCCGTGTGGCGCATGCGCAGTTCTACCTCGGTCCGCGAGGCAGTGGGGTGCTTCCCTTGGTGCTGGCCTATGCCGCCTACCTCTTCTGCGAAGAACCCGGCGCGGGTGACAGTTGCGGTCAATGCAACTCCTGCAAGATGATGGAGAAGGTCGCACACCCGGACCTCAACCTAGTGTTCCCGATCTTCCTGTCGGACAAGGGAAAGACCTGCGAACCCTTCGCGGGTGAATGGCGCGATGCGGTCTTGAAAGACCCCTACCTCGATGCCGATGTGTGGCGCGAAGTGCTGAAGGGGGAGAACAAGCAGCTCCGGATGGGGGTGGACATCGCAGCGGAGGTGGTGCGGAAGCTCAGCCTGAAGTCCTATATGGGCGGATGGAAAGTGATGCTGATCTGGCTTCCGGAGATGATGGACGCCCCGATGGCGAACAAGATCCTGAAAGTGCTGGAGGAGCCGGAGCCGAAGACGGTCTTCCTGCTGGCCGGCCATGCCAACGACCGGATCCTGCCCACCATCCTCAGCCGCACGCAACTGGTGAAAGTGGCGGCACCAGACCCCGGTGAGGTGGTCGCAGCGATACTGGAACGCTATCCGGAGATCACCCCGGCGGATGCACGCGGTATTGCGGCGCGCAGCGAGGGCGACCTGTTGGAGGCCTTTGCCATGGCCGAAGGAGAGGAGGAGGAGATCTTCGTTGTCTTCCGCGATTGGCTCCGCGCTTGTTATTCCAACAACATGGCCGAGAACGTCTATTACGCCGACTACTTCGCCAAGATGGGCCGGGAAAAGCAGAAGGGCTTCATGACCTACGCGCTCTATCTGATCCGCCAGTGCATGCTGCAATGGCAGGATGTGCCGCAGCTGATCGCCGCCTTCGGGCAGGAGATGGAGTTTGTGAAGAAGTTCAGTGCCTTGCTCAACGTCCACAATGCCGACGGCATCCGACGCGAACTGGAAATGGCCCACGGCCACTTGGAGCGCAACGCCAATCCCAAGGTGCTTTTCCTGGACCTGAGCTACAGCTTGGGCACCCTGCTGCGGCAGAAGGAGCCGGTGGCGTGAAGGGTTTGAAATGGATGTCTTGTGATCGGTGATCAGCGCTGCCGCTGCTGACTGCATCTGCCAACTGCCCGCTGCACACTGACCCCGCTCCAGTTATCTTCGCGCCTTATGTCCTGTACAAGTTGCGCAAATGGTGCCGACGGCAAGCCCGCCGGATGCAAGAGCAATGGCTTTTGCAGCAGCAGCGGCTGCAATAAGCTCGATGTCTTCGATTGGCTCGCGGGCGTGCCCCTGCCGGGCGGTCAAACGCCGTTCGACGCGGTGGAGGTGCGCTTCAAGAGCACGCGGAAATCCTTCTACCGGAATCCGCCATCCGGCGGACTCTCGCTGATGCCGGGCGACCTGGTGACCGTGGAGGCCAGTTCCGGGCATGACGTGGGCATGGTGAGCCTCACCGGCGAACTGGTCCGTGCACAGATGCAGCGCAAGGGCGCAACCACGGACAGCTACGAGCTCCGCAAAGTGATCCGCAAGAGTGCACAGGACGATATTGATACTTGGCATGCCGCCAGGAAGCGGGAGGACGAAACGCTGGTGGAGGCTCGCCGGATCTGCAAGGACGCCCGCCTCGACATGAAGGTGAGCGACGTGGAATACCAAGGCGACGGCACCCGCGCCACCTTCTTCTACACCGCCGAACAACGCATTGATTTCAGGGACCTGCTGCGGAAGCTGGCGGACCAGTTCCGTGTGCGCGTGGACATGAAGCAGATCGGTGCCCGTCAGGAGGCCGGTCGTGTCGGCGGCATCGGAAGCTGCGGCCGCGAACTGTGCTGCAGCACCTGGCTCACCGATCTGCGGAGCGTTACCACAAGCGCCGCGCGTTACCAGCAACTGGCGCTCAATCCCCAGAAGCTCGCGGGCCAATGCGGCAAGCTGAAGTGCTGCTTGAACTACGAGCTGGACATGTACATCGAGGCCATCAAGAGCTATCCCTCGGCCAATGCCAAGCTGAAGACCAAGCATGGCACGGGCATGCACATCAAAACGGACATCTTCGGGGAGCAGATGTGGTACATCTTCAAGAAACCCGGGGAGCCGACGGCGATGGCTGGATTCCCGGTGGAGACCGTGCGGGAGATCCTGGCGCAGAACAAGGAAGGCATCGAGCCCGAGGTGGACCTGCACATGGCCGAGGAGCGCCCTAAAGCAAAGGTTGAGGACAAGAGCACGGACTATGAGAATGTGATCGACGGTGCGGAGGATCTTTCCCGCTTCGACAAGAAGATCAAGACCGGTGGCCGGAAGCGTGGCCGGGACGGCAAAAAGCGGAAGGCGTCCGGAAGCCGCGGCCCCGGGGAAGGAGGACAAGGGCAACGCCCACCTCGGGACGGCAGGAAGCGCGAGGGCGGCCCAGCCGGTGAACGGTCCGCCAAACAAGCTCCACGCCCTGAAGGCGCAAAATCCGCTTCAGGTGGTGAGCGTCCCGCCGGTGAACGCCGGAGCCGCGATGCCCGGGGGCGTAGAAGGAAAGGTCCCCGGCCCAACGGACCGCCGCAAGGCGGTGGAGGCCCCAAGCCCAACAACGCGTGAAGCCCATTGCACTGACCACCCTTTTGGTCGGCCTGTTAATGGTCGGCTGCACTGAGCATGTGGTGTTCCAGGAGGTCGCCGAGGTGCCGGGAGGCTCCTGGTCGCGGTCTTGGAAACCACAGTTCGCTTTCGACATCACCGACACCCTTGCGCAACGCAACATTTATTTGGACATCCGCCATACCGGTGATTACCGGTTCAGCAACATCTACATCTTTACCACCCTGCAAGGCCCCGGAGGCCATTCCTTCACGGACACCGTGGAATGCACGCTCGCCGACCCCACGGGCCGTTGGTACGGGAAAGGCACAGGCTTCATCTTCAGCGACCGCTTCCAAGCGCACGTCCTCTACCGGATGAACAACCGATTTCCCCGCTCGGGCCGTTATGTGTTCACGCTGGAACAGGCCATGCGCACCGAGGACCTGCAAGGGGTGATCGACGTGGGCGTGAGCGTGGAAGAGGCCCGGAAGCGCCGTTGAACGGAAAAAGACCATGGCTACCAAGGGAAAGAAGCAAGCTAAGACCGGTGGGCGATGGTATGCCTTGTGGTGGACGGTGGTGCTCGGGCCCGTGCTTGGCCTGCTCGTGATACTATTGGTCGCGGCGGGAAGCAAAGGCCTGCCCAGTACCACGGAACTGCAGAATCCCCGTAGCGACCTGGCCACGGCGGTGCTCTTCAGCGATGGCTCCATCATGGGGCAGTACTACAGGGAGAACCGCATCCCGGTGGACTATGCGCACATCAACCCATACGTGGTGCAGGCCTTGGTGGCCACCGAGGATGAACGTTTCCGGGAGCACAGCGGCATTGATGTGCGCGGAACGGCACGCGCGGCGATCTTCCTCGGCAAGCGCGGTGGGGCGAGCACCATCACCCAGCAGTTGGCCAAGATGCTCTTCCACGATGTCCGGCGGGACATCCTGGGCCGCATCTTCCAAAAATTCCAGGAGTGGACCATCTCCGCACGGCTCGAGCGCGAGTACACCAAGGACGAGATCATCGCCATGTACCTCAACCGTTTCGATTGGATCAATCAGGCGGTGGGCATCAACTCCGCGGCCCGCGTCTATTTCAACACCACGCCCGATTCCCTACGCGTCGAACAGGCCGCCATGCTGGTGGGCATGTGCAAGAACCCCGCGCTCTTCAACCCGCTCCGCCGGCCCGACACCACTATCACCCGCCGCATGGTGGTGCTGGCGCAAATGGTGAAAAGCGGATCCCTGAACAAGCAGCAATACGACTCGTTGAAAGTGCTGCCGCTCGGGCTGGACTTCCAGCGGATCGACCATACCGAAGGCCCAGCGCCCTACCTGCGGGAAACCTTGCGCGGTGAACTGCAAAAGATGTTCAACGAGAAGGACCCGGGGACCGGAAAGCTCCGACTGGCCAAGCCGGACGGTTCCGCGTATGATATCTATACCGACGGACTTAAGATCTACACCACCATCGATCGCCGGATGCAGAGCTATGCAGAGTGGGGCTTGCGTGAGCACCTCTCCACGGAATTGCAGGAGCAGTTCTTCAAGGACCTCGCCAAGAAGAAGAACAATCCCTTCGACTTCCGGGTGAGCAAGGAGGAAGTGGAGGGCATCATGAACACCGCCCGCAAACGCAGTGACAGGTACCGTACCGATGTTGGGAAACAATGCCCCAACTGCCAGCGGCCCGCAGCTTACATCGTGAAGCGGGTGCATGACGGGAAGTCCATGTTCCATTGCGACCCGGACAAGGGCGGGTGCGACACCTGGTGGCCGGTGCTGGATGAAAAGGCCATCGAGAAACAATTCGAGACCCCCACGCACATGACCGTGTTCAGCTGGCACGGCGAAGTGGACACGGTCTTGTCCCCGAACGACAGCATCCGATACTACAAAAGCTTCCTGCAGAGCGGCCTGCTGAGCATGGACCCGCACACCGGCTTCGTGAAGGCATGGGTGGGCGGCATCGACTACAAGCACTTCCAGTTCGACCATGTGGCACAGGCGCGACGGCAGGTGGGTTCCACCTTCAAGCCTTTCGTCTACGCCACTGCCATCCGGGACGGGCTGAAACCCTGTCTGGAACTGCCGAACCAGAAGACCTGCTTCGACATGCCCGCAGGGCAGCCGGACTGGTGCCCGCAGAACAGCGATAATGAATACGGTGGCATGGTCACCATCAAGTATGCCTTGGCCAATTCGATGAACACCATCACCGCCTGGCTGATGAAGCAATACGGTCCGCAATCGGTGATCACACTGGCGCGCCACATGGGCGTGAAGAGCCCGATGGATCCCGTGCCATCATTATGCTTGGGCGTAGCGGACCTCACACTGGAGGAGATGGTCGGCGCGTTCTCCACCTTCGCCAACGACGGCGTGTATATCAGGCCGGTGGTCTTCACGCGCATCGAGGACAAGAGCGGGAACACCATCTTCGACATGACCCCGAAGACCGAGGAGGCGCTTGATCCACGGACCTCCTACATCATGCTGGTAATGCTGAAGGGCGTGGTAGATGGTGCGTACAACCCCAGTACGGGGAAGACCGTGGGCACCGGCATGAGGCTGCGCATGGGCTGGGGCAACAGGGCGAAGTATGCGAACATCAAATACCCCACTGCAGGCAAGACCGGCACCACCCAGAACAACAGTGACGGCTGGTTCATCGGGATCACCCCGGATCTGGTGACCGGAGTGTGGACCGGCGCCGCGGACCGCAGTGTCCGGTTCAGCAGGACCGACCTGGGCCAAGGCGCCAACATGGCCCTTCCGATCTACGGCTACTACATGAACAAGGTGTACGCCGACAGCACGATCACCATAAGCAAAGGAGATTTTGCGAAGCCGGAAGGTATCGGCGACCTCGACTTGGACTGCTTCGGGAAGAAGGGCTCCCACACCAACATCTACGAGGAACGGCACGAGGCGCCGAGCTGGGAGTAGGGTAGTCCGAAGAACCACTGTTGACGGTTCTGGGCATTGGGGTTGAGTTGTCCATGGGTCATTTTGTGGTTTTCAGGCCGTGTTTCAGGCCCATTTCGATTCGTCAGGTCACACGATCCCCACGGTTGATCCAGGTATGAGATGCAAGGAGCGCAGGAAGTTGTAGCACAGGTTGGTGAGCCCCACGCGGAAGGTTGCACGCTCCAAGCCGATGCACCGCACGCTGAGTCCGTGCAGTTGCTTGTTCATGCTGCCGAAGACGTGCTCAACCCGTGCGCGGACACGGCTTAGTTCCTTGTTGCGTTGCTTGTCCTGTTCGCTGAGCGGCTTGTTCTTGCGGGGCTGCTTGAGCACGCAGTCCTTCATCTGGGCCAATGCGATCCCGTCCTTCACGTCCTGCCAATCATAGCCCTTGTCCCCGTAGAAGCTTTGTCCGTGATCGGCCTCATCCAGCAGTTCCCAAGCCATCTTGCCATCGCTCACCGATGCAGGCGTCACCACGTAATGGTCAATGACCTTGCTTCCCGCGTCCACCTTCACGTGGTTCTTGTAGCCATGGTAACTCTTGCCGTGCTTCTTGGTCCAATCGGCATCCAGGTCCTTTTGTGCCTTTTTGCGCGAGGACCAGTTCTCCGGGACCTCCCCGTTCTCCAACTTCTCCCGGTCATCCCGCCCATTGTGCTGGATGGGCGCATGTACCATGCTGGCATCAACGATCTTGCCTTCATTGACCACCAGGTTCGCCGCGCTTAGCCGAGCATGGTAGGCGGCAAAGAGCTGCTCCATCGCCTTGGCCTTGGTAAGGTGTTCGGCGAAGAGTCGGACCGTGGTGGAATCAGGTACTTGATGCTGTGGCTCCAAGCCCAGGAAACGCTGAAAACTCGCGCGGTCGTTGATCTGGTATTCCAAGGCTTCAGCACTCAACCCATAGAGTTCCATCAGCACGATGGCCTTGAACATCATCACACGGTCGTAACGTGGCTGTCCTCCCTTCTTCGGGTCTCGCACCGGGAAAGCCGAATCCAGTTGCACACGAAATGCCTCCCACCGGATCATCCGCGACAGGCGCGGCAACACATCGTTGATCTGCTCCAACTTTTGGTGCTTGAACTGCTCATCAAACAGGCTGCGCGAGGGTCGCTTCTTCATGCCCCAAAGAGATCGATCGCAGTTCAATTTGTCAAGATCCCAAACCGCTGAGTTGTCAACAGGTTCTTCGAACTACCCAGTAGGGTACCCAATAGCCTCACACGTATTTCCGGAGCACCGAACCCACCCGCTCCGCATAGCTACCACCGAACAAGTTGAGGTGTACCAGCAATGGATAAAGATTGCAGAGGTCTACGCGATCTTCCCAATCCGAAGCCAAGGGTTCCTCCTCTTGGTAGGCATCGTAAAAATCCCGGTCAAAGCCCCCGAAAAGCCGGGTCATGGCGATGTCCATTTCGCGGTGGCCGTAGTACACCGCCGGATCGATCAACACGGCTTCGCCGTCCGCAGCAGCGAGGTAGTTGTTCTTCCATAGGTCGCCGTGCAGCAGCGCTGGCAGCTCGGCGGGGAACAAGGATGGCAATTGGCCATAAAGCCGCTCAAAGCGGAACACATCCCCGGTACGGATGCGTTTGTTGTCACGGGCCATTTTTACCAAGGGCATGAAGCGGCAATGGACCAGAAATTCGGCCCAGTCCAGGTGCGGTGTGTTCACTTGCGGTAACAGGCCGATATGATTGTTCCGGTCCAGCCCGAAGATGGCCTGCGTATGGCGATGCAGCCGGGCCAGCTTTCTCCCGAAGCGGGACTGGAAACCGGCATCCTCTTCGGCCGGAGGAACATATTCCAGCATCAGAAAGGTCGTGCCGCCACATTCGCCCTGGGCGATGAACGCAGGGACGCGCAGATCGCCAGCCTGCCGGAGGAGGTGCAGGCCATGCGCCTCGCCGTTGAAAAGGCTGGGGAACTGATCGGCGGAGTTGGTCTTCAGAAAGAACGGCCCGACATCCGTTTCCAAGCGGAAGGCATCGTTCACATTGCCTCCATGCACGGGGTGCGCCGCCCGAATAGTGATCGGGCGCTCTTGCCGTTCTGTGAGCAGGGATTCGAGATGGAGGCCAACGGTTTGGGGCAAGAGCATGCACAAAGGAAACATCCGTAGTTGCAACAAGTGAATGGCTACGGATCACCATCTCCTACTGACCTGGTTTTAGGAATGGGTGTTTTACCTACATTTGCCGCCTCGATTTCGGATGTATATTTGAAATCGGTAATGGGGGGATTAGCTCAGCTGGCTAGAGCGCTTGCATGGCATGCAAGAGGTCATCGGTTCGACTCCGATATTCTCCACGGAAAGGCGGTCCCACGGGATCGCCTTTCTTTTTTGTTCGCTCAGCGGTCTCCGCCTCGGGACCCGTAGGCACGCTCCGGACGCTCCCGCAAGATCACTCGATGCGGACCCTGCGGTCTGATGGGTCATTGCTTTGCCGCGGCCCTCAACTGCTCAAACCAAGCCGCTTGTGACCGGATCTTTCGCGCTCCTTTCTTGCGGGGCCGATACTGGTTGCTCTGCGCCTTGTCGATGATCCTCGCCTTCACATTGTCCTTCCACTCCAGTTCCAGGAATTGGATGACCTCGGCCTTCAGCTTTTCGTCCAGGACCGGGAATGCGGCCTCCACCCGGCGGTCCATGTTCCGTTCCATCCAATCGGCCGAGGCTAAGTGTACCGTGGGCCGGCCGAGGTTGTGGAACACGTATGCCCGTGCATGCTCGAGGAAGCGGTCTACGATACTGATCGCCTCAATGGTCCCGCTATGCTGTGGAACACCGGGCACAAGGCAGCAGATGCCGCGCACGATCAGGCGCACCTTCACGCCCGCCCGGTCGGCATCGTAGAGCTTGCGGATCAAGGGCTTGTCCTCCAAGCTGTTCAACTTCAGCAGGATCGACGCGGGTTTGCCCAGAAAGGCCTGCTCGATCTCCCGGTCGATAGCGCGCTCCAGATAACCGCGCAGGTGGTCCGGAGAAGTGGAAATGATATTCGACGGTCCGGGCGCTTCACCGGCCAACAACTTGCTGAACACCTCCCGCACATCGTCGGTGATCGCTTTGCGCGCCGTCAACAAAGCCATGTCGGAATAGATCCGCGCGGTCTGCTCATTGAAGTTGCCCGTTCCCAAGTAGGCGTAGTGCTTTGGGCCTTTCGCCTCCCTTCGTTCAATGAGCAACAGTTTGCAATGCACCTTAAGCCCGGGCAGGCCGTAGCTGACCCGGGCACCGGCATCGTTGAGCACCGAGGCCCAGAACAGGTTGTTGCCCTCATCGAACCGCGCTTGTACCTCTATTATCACATCCACTTGTTTTCCATTGCGGGCGGCTTCCGCCAACGCTTCACAGACGAGCGACTTGGATGCTACACGGTACAACGTGATCGCGATGCGATCCACCTTGGGGTCTCTTGCCGCGTAGGCAAGCAGGCTGATCACAGGCTTGAACGAATGGTAGGGGAAGTGCAACAGGATGTCCCTGGAACGCATGGCCCGAAAGGGATCTTTGCCCGAGAATGCCGGATGAGCGATGGGCAACAGGGACTTTTCCCGCAGCTCCGGATGTCCGATGACCGGCAGCCTCATCAGGTCGCTGAGGTTGTGGTAGCGCCCACCTTCGAGCATGTCGCTCTTCTTCACATCCAGTAAGCGACGCACCTGTTCCAGCAGGGCTTTGGGCATGGCCCGGTCATAGAGGAAACGCGCAGGTACGCCCGTGCTACGCTTCCGAAGGCTGCGGCGCACTTTGTCCGCGACATCCTCCGTGAACTCCTCTTCCAAGTAGAGTTCCGCATCGCGTGAAAGTTTGATCGCATGGCAGTCCTCAACGGTCCATCCCTTGAAATGGGCTGGCGCGCCCAAGCGGATCGCATCATCCAAGTACAGCAGGTCCGTGCTTCCCACACGCGAAGGCAGCGTGATGAAGCGGCCCAGTTCGGCAGATGGCACGTTCACCATGACCGGACGCTTTTTAGTCCGGCCTTTTTGGGAGAGGGACAGCACGAGATAGAGCCGCCGGTCCTCGATGAACGGCGGCTTATTTTCCCGCATGGTGACCGCCCGGAGCAACGGGGCAACATGTTTCTTGAAGTGGTCCAGTACGAACTGGCGCTGAACAATGGAAAGCTGACCCTCGTTCCGAAAACGGATGCCATGGGCCCGCAGCTCGGGAATGAGGGCGCCCCGGTAGACTTTTCCCAGAGCGGCCTGTTGCTTCAAGGCGACCTGATTGATCAGCTCGATATGCTTCCCCGGCGGAACACCCAAGGCCGAGCGGTTCCACTTTCCCAATTTGCGCAGTCCGCGGAGCTGGGCCACGCGCACACGGTAGAACTCATCGAGGTTGCTGCTGTGGATCGCCACGAATTTCAGCCGTTCCAGCAAGGGCACACCGGGGTCCTGTGCTTCCTGAAGCACCCGCGCGTTAAAGGCGAGCCAGCTCAGGTCGCGGTCCATGAACGGCTCGGGAAGCGTGGGCGAGGTCGCCCTTTGCCCGGATTTTTTCGAAACGGCGCGGCGAAGTAGGGCCAGGTTGATCTCCTTCTGCTTTCCGAACCGCTGTCGCGCATACGGCGTCGCGAACCGGTGTTTCTCCAAGTACGCCACGTTCTCCCGGCCCCAAGCGGCACTGGAGCCCCTTTTTCCTGAACAGGCCGTGAGTTCAGCCCGCAGGCGTTCGCCCTTTTCCAGGAAATCAGCTTGTCCGGCCTTTGCGGAGTCGGCATCGCGCAGCACGCGCTGGGACAGCCCGCGGGCCACATGATCGAACCGTGTGGCCAGGATGAGCGAGGAGACCGCTTTTACCTCGCGAAGGTCCACATCGTGGGAGAGCATCCACGTCGTGGCCAGTTTGGCACTTTCCTCCTCATGTCCGGCATAGGCCACGGCATAGCCCGTGTCATGGAACAGGGCGGCAAGCTCCACCAGCATGAGCTCCTGCCCACCCAGCCCGGACGCACGTCCGACCTCCTTCGCAGTGCGCGCTACGGTAAGTGTGTGTTCCAGGTCGTGGAACTGCATTTGGTCCGGTATGTGCTTCGAGAAGAAACGGCGGATGTGCAGCTGCGCTTTCTCGATCAGGCTCTGTGTGATCATCGGTGCCGAAAATAGTCCGGGCTTTCCCCGCTACCTTCGCTTTATTCCGGGCTTATCGCGCATGGACATCCAGTTTGCCCATTCCCTTATCGAAGCATTGCGCGAGGACCGTTGCATTTTCGGATACAGTGGCTTTTTCCCGGACGAGCATTCACCCCGCCTGATCGAGCTTGGCGAGGCTGTGCTCAACGGATGGGAGGGACCCCTGCCGGTCAAGGGCCGCTTGGGGTATGTGATGGTCGAGGCCTACCAGAACATCGTGCGTCATCGCGCTCGGCCGCTGTCCATGCCCGATCGGGGTGAAGGTCAAAGCATGTTCCTCTTGCGTTGTCATGCCGCCGGGCAACAGGTCTTTGCCTGCAACTTGGTCACCCGCTCCCAAGCGCTGAAGCTGGACAAGGACCTCGCCGACCTTCAAGGCCGGGACAATGCGGAACTGAAGGAACTGTATTTGGAAGGGATCCAGCGGACGAGCAAGCCTGGAACACGGGGTGCAGGGCTGGGGCTGATCGAAATGGTGCGGCGCACGGGAGGTGGGGCGGCGTGGACGTTCAACCCTGTCGAGGACGGGCATGACCTGTTCGCCATTTCCTTGGATGTGGGGGCCACCGACAGTGCGGACACATTGCAACTGGATGGTCCGTTGCATCGGCTGGTGCTGGAACACCGGATCCTTCTCTTCCATGTAGGTATCTGGACCACCGAAATTGAACATGTTCTCATGGAGCTGGCCTTGAACGAAAGACCTGCCGAAGGGGGAGACCTCTTCAAGCGAAGCGACAGGCTGAAACGGACAGTTGAGGTGGTCCGGCCCGCCTTTGATCTGGCAGCCCCTGTGTTGTTCGTGGTCCATGGCGGGGACCGCACGGTATTTTCCATGGGCGGGATGATCGATCGGAGAGCGGTGGAGAAGTTGCAGGCCCGTCTTTCCGATGTAGAGGCCACACTTCGCGTGGAGGACCAGCTCGAGGGCGAAACGGTGCTTGCTACCGTGGACGTTCCTTGGTGAGCTTCCCCGCCCGTGCATTGGCCCACCACAGGCCGGTACACTATTTGGAACTCTTCCCGCGTTCGCCTCGTACCACCTCACAAATGCGTGAAATGCTCCATAACCTTCGCCGTAGTCTCCTCGAGTTCGAGGAATGGTTCGACCTGCGCTTCGGCTGGTTCTTCACCAACGGCATGAAGCACCGATCGCCGGAGAGGTCCCTTCCGGAGGAGCCTTCTGCGGACCTGCGGCCCCTATAACTTGATGCACACGTTCTTCGCTTCGGTGAAGAACCGCAGCGCTTCCACGCCGCCTTCACGGCCAACTCCGCTTTGCTTCATTCCGCCGAAGGGCGTGCGTAAGTCCCGGAGCATCCAGCAGTTCACCCAGACGATCCCGCTTTTCAACAGGCGCGCCATGCGGTGCATGCGGGTGCCGTCCGAGGTCCAAAGCGTGCTGGCCAAGCCGTAAGGCGTGCCATTGGCCATGTCCAAGGCCTCCTCTTCCGTGTCAAAGGGTTGGATGGTGACCACCGGCCCGAAGATCTCCTCTTGGTTGGTGCGGCATTGCGGGCCCAAGCCCTCGATCACCGTGGGAGCCAGGTACCAACCTTCCGCCAATGGCCCGTCCAGCACCACACGCTCGCCACCGCACAGGATGCGGCCGCCCTCCTCTTTCGCCAAGGCGATATGGCCAAGAACTTTTTGAAGATGCGGCCCGCTCACCACCGCTCCGATATCGGTGTTCTCCTGCGAAGGGTCGCCTACGTGAAGGGCTTTCACCCGTTGGACGAAAGCTTCCCGGAAACGCTCATAGATGGAGCGTTCCACCAAGATCCGTGAACCGCACAGGCAGATCTGGCCCTGGTTGCTGAAGGAGGACCGCACGGTCTCGGAGAGCATCCGTTCGAAGTCACAGTCCGCGAAGACCAGCACCGCGTTCTTTCCGCCCAGCTCCAAGCTCAACTTCTTGAACATCGGTGCCGCGACGGACGCGATGCGGGCTCCAGTTGCGGTGCCGCCGGTAAAGGATATCGCCGGGACGCCCGGATGTGATGTGATGGCCGCTCCGACCTTGGGTCCGGTGCCTTGGACAATGTTGAGCACCCCGGCGGGGAACCCGGCCTCGATGCAGCGCTCGGCCAACATCCAAGTGGTGTAGGGCGTGATCTCCGAGGGCTTCGCCACCACCGTACACCCGGCCGCCAAGGCGGGGGCTATTTTCCAAGTGAACAAGTACAAGGGCAGGTTCCAGGGACTGATGCACCCCGCTACACCGGAAGGCTGCCGGTCCGTATAGTTCACCGCCACATCGTCGGTGATGTGCGCCTCGCTGCCCCAGTGCAGGATGGCCGTGGCGAAAAAACGGAGGTTGGCGATGGCGCGTGGAATGTCGACCGTACGGGCCAAGCTGACGGGCTTGCCATTGTCCCTGCTTTCGGCACGGGCGAAGAGCTCCAAGTCGCGCTCTACGAGATCGGCCACGCGAATCATCGCGTCGTGGCGCCCTTGCCTGCCCAGCGCCATCCATGCGGGCAATGCTTTTTCGGCGGCTTCCACGGCGAGGTCCACATCCTTCGCGCCGCTGTCCGCGATCTGTGCATACACCTTGCCTTCCGCCGGGGCGTGGCCCTCCAACCACCCGCCACCTAATGCCTGTCGCAATTCGCCGTTGATGTAGTTGAGGACCTGCTCCATGATGGTGTAAAAGTAGCTGGTCGCACACAGCGCGTGCCGACCGGGCTCCATCCTCATTTCCTGTGCTCGTGCACATATCCGGTTAAACATCGTTAACCGGTCATCGTCGTAGTGCGCGCATCGGGTAGCTTTCAACCTTCCATGGAAAAACGGACGATCACTGCCTTGATCGTGGCCATCAGCGTGGCCTTGCTCGGGTTGGTCCTGATCCAGGCCAAGTGGGTGAGCGACACCTTGACCCTTAAGGACACCCAGTTCAATGAAGGCGTCGACAATGCCCTGGTGGCCGTGGGTGACCGCCTAGAGCGTGCAGAGGCGCGGCTGAACTTGCATACCCTACCTGCGGACGTCAAGGGGGGGGACCTGTATATCGATCAGGGTCTTGCCGACCGTGATAGCTTGGCGGGGCCGGACTTCTTGAACAAAGACACCTTGAACGAATTGCTCCGGGGGATCCTGAGCGCGGGTATGTTCCGGGACATCCACGAGCGTATCGATCCGCGCTTGCTGGATTCGCTGATCACGGAGGAGTTGCGGTTGCGCCATATTCATTGCGCCTTTGAATACGGCGTGTTCGGGGATGGGGGAGATGCCGTGCTCCTCAGCCTGAGCGACGCCGCGGACAGTAATTTGGTGCGCAGCAGTCCCCACCGTACCCGGCTTTTCCGGAATGATTGGCCGCAGGAGCGGTCCGCGGGGAATGGCTGGTGGTTGCACTTGAGCGTCCCGTCCCGACCCTCCATGCTCCTGCGCAGCTTGTGGCCCATGTTAGTGACCTCCGCCATCTTCCTGTTGATGGTGGCCGCCATCTTCGGGTTCACCCTGCGCACCATTCTTCGGCAGAAGCGCTTGGGCGACGTCAAGAACGATCTGGTGAATAACCTGACCCACGAGCTGAAGACGCCCATCAGCACCATCTCATTGGCCTGTGAGGCACTGAATGACCCCGGTATTCCCAAGGACCCCGCACAGGTGCGCTTGTTCACGAACATGATCCGCGACGAGAACAAGCGCTTGGGCATGTTGGTGGAAAGCGTGCTCCAGAGCGCGGTGACCGACCAAGGCGGCATGCGGCTGCGCATCACCGACGTGGACATGCACGCCCTACTGGCGGAAGTGGTGCGTAACAGTGCGCTCCAGGCGGAGAAGCGCGGCGGGCGCATCAAATTTGCGCCGACCGCCGAATTGGCGCATGTGCGCGGCGACCGCACCCACCTCACGAGCATCTTTTACAACCTCATTGACAACGCGGTGAAATACTGTATCGTTTCGCCCATCATCCACATCACCACCCGCAGCGATGCACAAGCCCTCACCATCGAGGTCCGCGATAATGGCATCGGCATCCCGCGCAGCGAACAACGCAAGGTCTTCGATCGTCTATACCGTGTGCCTACCGGCAACGTGCATAATGTGAAGGGCTTCGGGCTGGGCCTGAGCTATGTGAAGTCCGTAGTGGAAAGACACGACGGCACCATCCGCGTGGAGAGCGGACCGGAAGGCAATGACCAAGGGACCGGAAGCCGGTTCATCATCACCATACCTTTTGAACATGGAGAACAACACGAGACTGCTGCTGTGCGAGGATGACCCCAACTTGGGCACCCTGCTCGCCCAATACCTGAAGGCGAAGGACTACGAGGTGGAGCTCTGCGTGGACGGCGACCAAGGACTGGCGGCGTACAAGAAGTCCAAGTTCGACCTGTTGCTGCTGGACGTGATGATGCCCCTGAAGGACGGGTTCACCTTGGCGCGGGAGATCCGGAAGAACAACTCCGAAGTCCCCATCATTTTTCTCACCGCCAAGAACATGCGGAAGGACACCATCACCGGGTTCGAATCCGGTGCGGACGACTACCTCACCAAGCCTTTCAGTATGGAGGAACTGTTGTTGCGCATCACGGCGGTGCTCCGCCGGGCGCGTGGCGTGGAACCGCAGCCCGAACGCAATACCACCTTCGATCTTGGGCGATACACGTTCGATGCGCGCAAGCAGCTGCTCACGGGCCCGGACGGCGAGCGCAGGCTCACCACGAAGGAGAACGACCTGTTGCGCCTGCTCTGCGAGAACGCCAACACCGTGCTGGAACGGTCCACCGCATTACGCACCGTGTGGGGGGACGACAACTACTTCAACGGCAGGAGCATGGACGTGTACATCGCCAAATTGCGCAAGTACGTGGCCGACGATCCCGACGTGGAGGTCGCCAATGTGCATGGGAAAGGGTTCAGGCTGGTGGTGCCAGCAAGTTGAAGTAATTGAGGTTGTTGGTGGGACTGCATTTTTATTGGCTTGCCGCAACCCTTTTCTTGCATCTTTGTGGCCCAACTCACCTAAAACACCCAACATGAAGAACATCTACGGTATTGTTCTGGCAACCACGGCACTGCTTTTCAGTGGAACCGTGGGCGCACAGAGCGGATTGACGTTGAAGAACCGAAGCGCGGTCCGGACCACCAACTTGGTGAACGTGTCCGCGTTGCCTCATCACGGATCCGCCAACGCGCAGCGTGGTGGAGGAGCGCCGGCCAATGACGCTTGTGGCCAAACCAGTACTGTTGCACTTGCGGCAGGGGCATCGATCACCTTCTCCGGTGACAATACGAACGCTACCGAGGGAGGGGATTTCGAACCCGGCAGCGGACTGGACGGCTTCGGACCCGTGGTCTGGCACAAGTTCTCCACCAGCGAATGCACGAACGTGACCGTCTCCTACTGTGCGACCTCGCCTGGCTTTGGTAACGTGGCCGCCTTCTTGGCAAGGACATGCCCGGCCACCGATGCGGATTATGTGCTGTTCTCCACAGGTGATTTTACCACATGCGCTGCGGGAGATAATGCCACACTGCACTTCAACAACCTGGATGCGGGTGAGTATTACTTCCCTGTGCTGATGGATACAGCGGCCGCAACCTATGCGGTAGGCCCTTACAGCATAGATGTCAGCGCAGAGGCTTGTTCGGCTGCGCCCGCGAATGATGATTGCACAGGTGCTGTCAACGAAGACCTGGCCGTCGATTCCACGTTGACCTTCTCCGGTGACAACACCGGAGCCACTGAGGACGGAGGCACGGGATTCGTCATGGTCTGGCATGCCTTCACCACTACGGAATGCGCCAACATTACGATCAACTATTGCGTGCCAGGATTTGAATTCGATAATTTCTTGGTGAACTTGGCCGTCCAGTGCCCGGATTTCATCACAGGAGTACTTTCGGGTACAAGTGACTCATGCACGGTCGCCTTCGAGGCATTGCCAGCAGGGATGTATTACATCCCGGTAATGGTGGATCCGGCGACCACACCAGTGGGTGCCTACACCATTGAGGTCAGTGCTGCACCTTGTGCCACCCCCCCGGACAATGATGAATGTGCCGGAGCAGTGGACCTGACCCCGGCAGTCGATTGCGTTCCCGTGGCGGGAACAACGGACGGTGCGACCCAAAGCATGGACCCCATCCTTTGCAATGGCTTCACGAGCGCGAACGCCAATGATGTGTGGTATTCCTTCACCGCAACCGAGACGGACCATACAGTGACCGTGGAAGGCATCGGTACTTTTGACGCCGTACTGGAGCTGTTCTCCGGGGACTGCAGCGGTCTCACCTCCATCGTCTGTGAGGACGGCAACTATCCGACCACTGGGCCCGCAACAGAAGTGATGGTGCTTTCCGGATTGAGCGTCGGGCAGACCTACTATGTCCGTGTATACGACTATGCGCATGCTTCCACGGGCCACAATTTCAACATTTGTGTCACCTCCGGGGCACCTCCGGCCGCATATTGCATTCCTACAGGTGCGGACCCGAGCGATGGCGATTATATCGCGAACGTGACGCTGGGGACCATCAATAACACCACCGTCGGGGACAACAACTATGAGGACTACACCGCACAAAGCACCATGGTGGAGCAGGGCGGTTCGTACACCCTCTCCATCACCAGCGGGGCCTATGGCGAGGACTACTACGCTGCATGGATCGACTACAACGTGGATTCCACCTTCCAAGCCACTGAGAAGCTCGGGGAGTTTGCTGGTACTACGGCCGGGGAGCTGATCGCACTTCCCTTCACCGTGCCCATGGATGCCACCCTCGGTAACACGCGCTTGCGCGTGCGGTGCGCGTGGGATGCGATGGACATGGATCCTTGCGAAGATTATGGATACGGTGAGATCGAGGACTATTCCGTGGATATCACCATCCCCACAGGCGTGCGTGAATTGAACAGCATGAACGTGACCGTGTTCCCGAACCCGACCAAGGGCGACATCACCATCAGCGGTGCCGACCTGAGCGGAACGGTGAACTTCGAGCTCACCGACATGACCGGCCGCGTGGTGTACAAGGACCAGAAGTCCATGACCGCCAACCAGCCTGTGACCTTGCCGCTGAACGGTAAACTGGCCCAAGGTACCTATACCCTGCGCTTGATCACCGCCAACGGCATCAGCAGCCGCCCGGTGATGATCAAGTAAGCGGAACACCGGACACTAACGCCAAGGGGCGGTCGCATTTGCGGCCGCCCCTTGTTGCGTTCTGTCCCCTCAAGGTTTCCACCTTTGAGGCCAGAGACGGATCACTCGATCACAAACAACCTGTCCGGCCGCCGTCCACGGGCAGGTTAACGCCGTTGATGTAAGCTCCCGAAGGCCCGGCCAAAAAGCAGATGGCGTTCGCGGTCTCCTCCGGCTCCGCGAAGCGCCGCAACGGGATCTCTTCCCGCATCGCCTGTGCAGCCTCTTCCTCCGTGCTACCCGACTTCTTGCTTTTGTTGGTGATGATCGCTTTCAAGCGTCCCGTCGCTGTGGCGCCGGGCAGCACGTTGTTCACCGTGATGTTGAACGGCCCCAGCTCGTTGGCCAACGTCTTGGACCATTGTGCCACGGCACCGCGCACGGTGTTGCTGACGCCGAGGTTGGGCAACGGCACCTTCACGCTGGTGCTGATCACATTGATGATGCGGCCACGGCGGCCCTCCTTCATGCCCGGTACGATCGCCAGGACGAGGGTCTGGAAAGCTATCAGGTGCAGGCGGAAGGCCTGCTCGTAGGCTTCGACCTGTGCCTCATGGGCCAGCCCCGGAGGCGGGCCACCCGTGTTGTTCACCAGGATGTCCACCGGGCCGTGTGCTTGCACGTGCGCCGTAATGGCGACATGCAGCGCGGCGGTGTCCGCCATGTCGGCGACAAGGAACAGGTGTTCTTGTCCCTTGGAAGTATCCAGTTCCGCCACGGCTTCCTGCAACTTGGCAGCATCGCGCGCCAACAGCGTGATCCGGGCGCCCAGCCGCGCCATTTCCTGTGCCGTGGCATTTCCGATGCCTTGGGTGCCGCCACCGACCAGGGCATGAAGACCGTCCAATCGAATGTTCATGCAGCAAAGGTAGAAGGGTGGTAAGATGAGGTTTGAACAACCCACCAACGATTGTTTATGACCAGCATCAGTGAACCGTTCGTGATTAAGTGCGTTCTTGTGATCCGAAGTTGCCAAGGTGGCTTGGACCTCTTGTTCAAGCCCCAATTTGAACACCATATCATGAGAAGAACAAGACATTTGATCGCCGCCTTCGCGGCTTTATGCTTCGCGATCTCCAGCACCACGATCCAGGCCCAAGGCCCACCGCCAAATGACCATTGCGAGGATGTTTCCCCCTTGCCTTTGGCCATTGATAGTGCCCTTGTCTTTACCGGGAACAATGAAGGAGCCACGATCGATGGCGACAATGAGCCCGGCTCCGGGTTGGACGTGTTCGGAGTACCCGTGGTATGGGTGGCCTTCGTCACAACGCAGTGCTCGGATGTGAGCATTGCGTTCTGTGGGTCAACAGCGCCCTTTTATGGAGACTATTTCTGGAATGCGATCACACCCCAATGCCCGGCGGATGAACTTGTTGTGACACAGGATTACAACAACAATGAATGTGCGGATGGGCAGCCGGTGATGTACTACAGCGAACTCCCGGCAGGCACCTATTACTATCCCGTATGGTCGAGAGCAGATGAGGCCATCGGGGATTACGTGATCACGATCTCCGCCGCGGCCTGTGCTTCTGCAGGCCCCCCAAATGATCTCTGCACCGGTGCGCAACCTCATGCACTGGACATCGGTGATCCGGTGACCATCACCGGCGACAACACAGGGGCCACGGATAACGACGGACTCGGTTTACCGGTGGTTTGGGAATCCTTCACGCTGGCCCAGTGTGCGAACGTGACCGTGGACTATTGCGGCACCGACCCCGCATTCACCGTGAACTTCCACGGCATTTATGCGGACTGCCCCGCCACCGCATTCATTGACACCACTGCGGGTGGCACCTGCCCGGACGGGAACAGGAGTGATACCTTCGATGGCCTCGCTCCCGGCACGTACTGGATCCCTGTTGCGATGGAAGCCGGTAGTGCGGAGGGTGCCTACACCTTGAACGTCGCGGCCACGGCATGTGCCGGACCTGCAAACAACTACTGCAGTGGAGCCGGCCTGAATGACCTGGCCGTGGGCGATACATTGGTGCTCAATGGCGATAATACCGGAGCCACGGACAACGAAGGACTGGGTTATGCCAGCGTGTGGGAATCCTTTACGATCACCGAATGCGCGGATGTGGAAGTGAGTTACTGCGGCACTGATCCCGTGTTCACGGCGGCCGCGATCCCTGGTATCTATGCCGAATGCCCGGTGACGGAACTGATCGAACCCGGGAGCTTCAACGCCTGTGCCGATGGCAACCTGAACGCGAACTTCCAAGGTCTGGCCGCAGGCACATACTGGATCCCTGTCGTGATGGTACCGGACGCGGCTGAAGGCCCTTATGTGATCAACGTTTCCGCCACTGCTTGCGCCAACACCGCACCGCCCAATGATCTTTGCGAAGCTCTTATCCCTCAAGGACTGGCCGTTGGTGATACGCTGACACTCACCGGCAATAACACCGGTGCCACGGACAGTGAAGGACTGGGCTACGCCAACGTGTGGGAGTCCATCACCATCACCGAATGTGCGAACGTAACGGTGGACTACTGCGGTACTGATAACACGTTCACTGCATTCGCCACGGGTATCTATGCCGATTGCCCGGCCACGCAGTTGATCCAGCCGAGCAGCACGGATACCTGTGCTTCGGGCAATCCGGTCCAGACCTTCGCGGAGCTTGCTGCCGGGACTTATTGGATCCCGGTCATGATGGACACCGCGAGCGCCGTGGGTGTGTACACGATCAACGTAACGGCCGTTGCTTGCGATAGCGTTTCAGGCCCGGTGAACGATCTCTGCGCTAATGTGGATCCGCAGGTGCTGGCCGCAGGTGATACGCTGACGTTCACCGGCAATAACACCGGTGCCACGGACAGCGAGGGACTGGGTTACGAGAATGTCTGGGAGTCCTTCACCATCACCGAATGTGCCAGCGTAACGGTCGATTACTGCGGTACCGATACTGCATTCACTGCATTCGCCACGGGCATCTATGCCGATTGCCCGGCCACTCAATTGATCCAGCCCAACAGCACGGATACCTGTGCTTCGGGCAACCCGGTCCAGACCTTCGCGGAACTGGCAGCGGGTACCTATTGGATCCCTGTCATGATGGACTCCGCCAGCGCCATGGGCGTGTACACGATCAACGTAGCGGCCGTTGCCTGCGATACGGTGGTGTTACCTGCGAACGACGAATGCGCGGATGCCGCAAGCATCACGGTGGTGGCTCCTGATTCCTGCGCTACCGGTGTGGTGATCGGCGATAACCTCAACGCCACCGGCAGCGGAGATCTGCCCGCCTGCGCCGACCCCGACCAGAACTGGCAGGACGTATGGTACACGTTCAACACCGGCGGTGCCGAGGAAGTGACGATCAGCTTAGTGCCCGGTACCTCTGACGGCGCGGGTCTGGAGGTCTTCGCAGCCTGTGGGGACAGCAGCCTTGCCTGCTCCATTGATGGGTCGCCGATCGAGCTTACTCAACTATCGGACTCCATCTATCATGTGCGGGTCTTCACCCAAGAGGATGGAACTCCGGGAACCTTCGCTCTCTGCGTTACATCGGACAACACCACCGGAGTGGGCAGCATGGACCGGGGAACGGTCCACCTGTATCCGAACCCGGGCACCGGTGATATCACTTTTGTGCCGTCCGTTACGTGGACGGATGCCCGCATCACCGTGCTGGACATGACGGGAAGGACCGTTCATGTGGAGCAAGCAAACCTGAAGGCAGGTGAAGCCTACCGGCTTTTCCTGGCCGGTAAACTGAAGGCGGGTAGCTACCTCTTCCGTGTGACCAGTACCGAAGGCAGCAGCATGGTGAAACTCATGGTGAAGTAGAGCGGACCATACACACCAATACAGCAAGGGGGCGGTCGCGAATGCGGTCGCCCCCTTGTCATTCAGACCCTTCGGTTTTCATCCGCCGTTGCCGGTCCGTACTTTCGGGGACCGATCGAACCACCATGTCCATCCGCCGTCCCTTCAATCTCAAACAATGGGTTTCCGAAAATCGGGATCTACTGAAACCGCCCGTGGGCAACAAGAACCTTTATGTGGATGCGGGCGATTTCATCGTGATGGTGGTCGGTGGGCCGAACGCGCGCAAGGACTACCACTGGAACGAGACAGAGGAGCTTTTCTTGCAGCTGGAAGGGGATATCGAAGTGGGCATCCAAGAGGATGGCAAGGCCGTGAAGATCCCTATCAAGGAGGGTGAGATGTTCCTGCTGCCCGCCCGCACACCGCACTCACCGAGCCGTCCGGCCAACACCGTGGGATTAGTGGTGGAAGCCAAGCGTGCCGATCGCGAGGTGAAGGACGGCCTGCTCTGGTTCTGCGAGAAGTGCAACAACAAGCTCCACGAGGAATACTTCGTGCTGAACGATATCGAAAAAGATTTCCTGCCCCGGTTCAGAAAATTCTATGGCAGTGAGGAGTTGCGCACCTGCGACAAGTGTGGAACCGTAATGGAGGCCGATCCGCGCTTTATCTGAGCAGACCCCTCATGGCCGAACTGCTCACTGTAGACATCCACACCCACATCCTGCCGCAGGACATTCCCGACTTCGGGAGGCGCTTCGGTTATGGCGGCTTCATCCACCTGGACCATCACCGCCCCGGTTGTGCGCGGATGATGAAAGACGATCGGTTCTTCCGGGAGGTTGAGGCGAACGTATGGGACCCGGAGGTGCGCATGCACGAGTGCGAAACGCACCAAGTACATGTGCAAGTGCTCAGCACTGTGCCGGTGATGTTCAGCTACTGGGCCAAGCCAATGGACACGCTGAACCTGGCCATGTTCCTCAACGACCACATCGCGGGGATCGTGGAGAAGCACCCGAAGCGCTTCATCGGTCTGGGCACCTTGCCCATGCAGGACACGGAGCTGGCCGTGAAGGAGTTGGAGCGCTGCAAGGCGATCGGCCTCAAGGGGATCCAGGTCGGCACGCACGTGGAGAACGTGAACCTCGGGGAGCCCCGCCTACTCCCGGTGTTCCAGGCATGCGAGGAACTGGGCATGGCGGTGTTCGTGCATCCATGGGACATGCTGGGCAAGGAACGCACGGACAAGTATTGGATGCCTTGGTTAGTGGCCATGCCGGTGGAGACCACGCTGGCGATCACCAGCATGATCTTCAGTGGATTGTTTGAAAAACTGCCGAAGTTGCGGGTGGCCTTCGCGCATGGTGGTGGCTCCTTTCCGGGCACCTTCCCGCGCATCCAGCACGGCTTCGATGTGCGGCCCGACCTCTGCGCCGTGGACAATCCGGTGCCGCCACGCGAATACATAGGCAAGTTCTGGCTCGATTCACTCGTGCATGACCCCGCGTTGCTGCAACACATCGTGGACCTCTGCGGCGCCGACAAGGTGGCCTTGGGCACGGACTATCCCTTCCCGCTGGGCGAACTACAGCCGGGCCAGTTGGTCCGCTCCATGCCGTGGGACGATAAGCAGAAGGAACTGGTGCTTAGCGGCGCGGCCCTGCAGTGGCTGGGCTTGGAACGCGGCGCGTTCACCTGACCAGGTTCACGTGCCCGTAGACCGTGCGGCTGCTGCCGTTCGTTTCGGTGTAGTCCACGCGCCACACATAGGTGTCGATCGGTGATCCCTTCCCTTTGAAGGTCCCGTCCCATGCGCCGTCCAATTGGTCCGTGCTGAAAACCTGTTCACCCCAACGGTTGAAGACCAACAGGCGGAGCTCGGACACTTCGCTCGTCAAGGCATAGAACTGATCGTTCACCCCGTCCCCATTGGGCGTGAAAGTGTTCGGTACGAAGAGAGTGCCCCTGAAGAAAACCGTCACTTGGTCTGTGGCCTTGCAGCCGTTCATGTCGGTGAGCTCCACGGTATAGGTGGTGGTAGTATGGGGCGTAGCGACGGGATAGGCGCAGGTATCGCAACTGAGCGATGAGTCCGGGGACCAGAGGAAGGTGCCGATGCCGAATGCACTGAGCACAGTGCCGCCACCAAAGTCGACGCTGGTCTCGTAGCCTGCTGTGACCGTGGCCGCCGGGTGCAGATCCACCTGGACCTGTGTGCTGGCCGCGCAGCCAAAGGCATTGGTGACAGTCACGGAATAGGTGCCTGCCACGGCGGGATCAAGAACGAGCGAGTCATCATCCGAGCCGATGGGCGACCAGGCGTACTCCGTTCCGCCGGAAGCGTGGAGCGTGACGGGAGCGCCGGCGCATACAAGAGTGTCCGGCCAGGCCTGTGCCTCAACCGCGGCTATACCCACGAAGGCACTATCGGAAAGACTTCCACAGGCATTGCTCATGTCCACCACGTATATCGTAGGCACAAGGGGCGAGACGGTGGGATCTTGAACGCTAAGGTCGGTGATGCCCGGCGCGGCATGCCAAGCGTACCATACCGCATCACCGGCATGAAGTTGAACTGAATTTCCCGGACAGATCACCGTGTCCGTCAACGCGGGCAGTGGCGGGTCCGTGAAGACCGTCACCAGCACGTTGTCCTCCACCGTGCATCCCTCCGGCGTGGTGATGATCACCGTGTATTGCGCATCCGCTACGGGCGAAGCGACAGGGTTGCGGATGCCGGGATCGGACAAGGTCGCTGCGGGCGACCAGAGATAGGACCCGCCACCGCTGGCATCCAAGGCGATACCGGAACCGAGGCATACGGACGTGTCCATGCCTGCGGATCCGACGGGGTCCAGCCAAGTGATGAGCACCGTGGCGGTATCAATGCCGCAGTCGCTGCTGGCGATCACTTGATAGGTGGTGCTGTCGCTGGCGGGCGTGGCCACGGGGTCCGCGATGGCGGGGTCGCTCAATCCCATGGCAGGCGACCAGGCCCAAGAGGTGCCGCCCGTGGCCTGCAGTTGGATGCCTGTACCGGGGCAAATGGGCGGAACGGGGTCTATCGCGGTCACGGTCGGGGCGATACTGATGACCTGGATGGTCGATGAATCCGAGGTGGTGCAACCGTAGCTGTCGGACAACACCATGCTCACGTTGAAGGTGCCTTCGGAAGTGTAGATATGTGCCGGCGCGAGTTCCGTGCTGGTGGTGCCATCACCGAAGTCCCATAAGTAGGTGTCCCCACCGGTGCTGCTATTGGTGAACTGGATGCTGCCGGGGATGCAGATGGTGTTGGGCCCGTCGATGCCGATGGTGACGTGCGCCACGGCCAGCTCGAATTTGAACACGCCGAGGTTGCAATTGAATGAATTGTTGGTGTTGCTCCATGCCCCGGGGGTGGTGGGGAAGTCATCGTGGCCTTGGCAGCCTGCACAGACGGCTTGGTACACCGTGCCGTCCTTGTCAAAGCGCGAGGTCCCGCCGTCCACATGCTCCAAGCTGGTGCCACCGCCGAAATAGGTGGCGTAGTTCAGCGCGACGGCATCGGGGTCCAGCAGCATCAGGTAGAAATCACTGCCATCGGTGGTGGCCTGGAAAGCGTCCGCGGTGAGCGGCAGGCCGGCCGTGCTGCTGGAGCCGGCATTGGCCATGTTATGGTTCACAGTGCCACCCCAACCGCAGAAGTAGATCTGGCCGCAATTGCTCACCAAAAACGCCGTCGGTGAAATGTCCTCGTTCCCCGCGCCGGAACCGATCACCGTGGACCAGATGGACGTCGAGAGGTCGTTGCCTATTTTTTGAATGAACTGTGAACTGCCGGGGTTGGCATAGACACCGGGCGACACGGGATAGCTGCCATGGGTCTGCCCCACTAAGTACACGTCGTCGAAATTGTCAACCTGGACGAAATAGGTCTGGTCAAAGGCGGACGTGCCGAGGAAGGAGGCGGAAAGCAAACTGCCGAGGTCGGTGCTCCAGCGCGCCACATAGCCGTCGACACCCCCGTTATTGGTGGCTTGGAAGGGCGTGCCGGGCATGGCGAGGTCGGTGCTGGTGGTACCGCCCGTGGTGAAGACCTGGCCGTTGGAATCGAACTGCACGCCGTAGCCGCTGTCATTGCCACTACCGCCGTAGAAGCTGGCCTGCAAGGTGGTGAGCGAAGGATCCATCCGAAAGAGGTAGGCGTCCTGGACGCCGCCGCCGAAGACGGCCTGCGGCGCATTGGCGCTCACGGGAATGTCCGCGCTTTGGGTGGAGGTGCTTATCACGGGCCACTCCGAGGCGTCCAAGGCCACTTCCCCGCGGAAATGGTCCCCGTAGTTGTGTGACAAGGGGAGCACGTTGTTCACTCCGTCGTTGCTGCTTCCGCCCACGAATGTGCAGGCGATCAAGGAGGTGGCGTCCGCACTGAAGTGCGCGAGCACGATGTCCGTACCGTTGGCATGGCCGTAGCCGTAGCCAAAGGTCTGGCCCGCCCATGTCGGTGCCCCGACGCTGATGTCGCTTCCTCCGTTGAATGTCTGGTCATAGGCTCCGCCGGTGGCAGGAAAATCCGCCGATCCGGTGCTGCCCATCATGTACAGCTCGTTGTTGGAGTTCACGACCAAGCTGTGCGGGCACTCATTGCCGCTGCCCCCGATATAGGTGCTCCAGATCTGGGAGGTGCCGTCAGGTGAGAACTTGGTGATCCCGATATCGATCGTGCCTCCATTGAAGCTGGGATCCAGTACACCAGCCGTGGTGGGGTAGCCGGCACCGAACACGATGCCCCCGCCGTAGAGGTGGCCGTCGGAGTCATAGGTGGCGGTGAAGCCGAAATTGTCAGCTGTGCTGCCGCTGTATGTGCCGAAGGTCAGCACGGGATCGATCACCAACGGAAGTAGAATGTCGTAACCGTCCGGGAGGTCGAAGGTCACATGGGAGCCGTTCAGCCGGTACAAGCAACGCACGCCTTTGCGGCCTGAAGATGTTTCCTGATAGGCCACGGGCGCCTCTTCGATCACGGTGCCTGCGGATGTCTTCACGAACAGGCGTCCGTCCTTCAGGGACAGTCCGTCCTGTCCTTCGAAATGTAGGCGCACCTGTGCCGGATCACTTCCGGGCGCCACGATGAAGTCGTATTTCAGCCCCGTGCGGCCGTCCATCCGCAGGTCGATGCCGGGATACAATTCCTTCAACTTCACTTCTCCATAGACGTTGCATCCGGTGCCCCAATGTGCAGGATCGTTTCCCAGAAAAAAGTTTTCGTAGAACGGCTGTTCGGAAGCACCTGACGGAATCGCTTCCTCGGCCCCTTCGAAGGAAACGCGGAAGGCATGCGCATGCTCCGGCTCCGGCGGACCGTCGTGTTCATGACCATGGTGCTCCATCGAGCCTCCGGAATGAAGCGTATAAGTGAGTGCGTTCCGCTCCACGAACAAGGCCCCGCCCGGCACCAACGTGCGATAGGCCACCTGCCCCGGCCATTGGCCTCTGTTCTGCGTGAACCGTGCCGCAGGCGGCTGCGCGGCCATCAGCGAAACGGCGAACAGGCAGAAGGCTATGCAAAGCGGATGGCGCACGATGAACGGGGACCTTTGGTTTCGGACTCCCAAGCTAAGACCTATTGTGCGGCCCACAAGTTGCTTTAAGCGGCCGGAGCCGATCGGCCCGCCGTAAAAAGACGCACATTGAACCCATGTCGCCCCAAGGTGTACGGCCCGGCATGAATGGCGACCTTTGGCTCGATGCCCGACCGATAAAGCGGCTGCGGCAGCGCTTGATGCGACACGCCCGCAAGATCCTTTTCGGCACGGCCGCAGCACTTGTTGTAGTGTTGGGCTGCGCCTCCACGCAGAAAGTCGTTAACATGCCCCAAGGGAAGAACGACCCGCGCTGGGCCGCCGTGGACTCGCTCAGCAATATCGGCCAGTTCGCATCGGCCCTGAAAGTCACGGAGGTGATATTGGCCGAAGCACACGTTGCGCACGACTGGCGCACGGAGTTCCAAGCCTGGATGTACGCCGCGCGGTTCCTGCGCTATACCGGTGCTGATGCCGTGCAGGTGATCGCCAAGCTGGATTCCGCCGGGAACAACGCGGAAACTCCCCTGAAGCAACTGTTGCATAGCGTGGTGGCCGATCAATGGTGGGGCTACTATCAACAGAACCGATGGAAGGTGCTCGACCGCACCAACATGGCGGAGGCCACCGACGACCCGGAGACTTGGGACCAGGCCACCTTTATGCAAAAGGTGATCGAACGCTATGCCACATCGCTGGAACCGGGGGAAGATCTTGCGAAGATCCCCGTGGGTGATCTGGGGCCCTTGCTGGGACCGACCAATGCTGACAGCAAACTGCGGCCAACGCTCTTTGATGTGCTCGCCCGCCGGGCGCTGGAGGTTTTCCAGAACAGCGAAACGCGCTTGGCGGAACCGGCATGGCGCTTTAAGCTCGATAGTCCGAACGCCTTCGCATCAGCATCCGAATTCGCCTCGGCGAGCTTCGCAACACGCGATAGCACCGCTTGGGAATGGCAGGCGCTGCGGCTCTACCAGCGGCTCACCGCATTGCATCTCACGGATAACCGCCAGGCCGCGCTCACCGATGTCGCCCTTGACCGTCTCGCCTTCGCCCGTGCCAACAGCACGCTTCCGGACAAGGACAGCCTGTACGTCAAGGCGCTACAAGCACAGAGCATCACGCTCATGGCCGGCGAGGAGAAAAGCGCGGTGATGCTCGCTATTGCGCAATGGCATGCGGAGCAGGCCGGCAACTACCAACGGCTCGCACCGGACAGCGCGTTCAAGTGGGAAAGGAAGACCGCCGTTGACATCTGCCGTGAGATCGCCACGAACCAGCAGGAACCCTTCGCCTCCAAACGCGCCAAGGCCTTGATCGCACAGTGGACGCAGCCATCCTTGCAGGTGAACGCGGAGGAGGCCGTGACGCCGAACATACCCTTCCGGATCTCCGCGAACTATGCCAACGTCCCCCATTTGTGGCTGCGCATCGTGAAGGATGACACAAAGCGGAATGAGCGCCGCGGATACCGGGACCGGGAGGATCTGAAGCGGATCCTGGGACTGCCCGTGCTGCGCGAGTGGAACGTGCAACTGCCGGACGACGGTGATCTCAATGGACACCTGGTGGAGATCCCGGTGGACCCGCTCTCGATCGGCAGTTACAGCATCATCGCCTCGGATACGCCGCTGCCGAACGAGAGCGGTCTTATCGTGATCACGGAAGTGCAGGTGACGCGTTTGTCCATGGCGCAGCGCTCCACTGCAAAAGGCAAACCCGCCGTGCTGGTGATGGACCGTGAAAGCGGAACGCCAGTGGAGGGTGCCAAAGCGGAGCTCTTTTCACAGTTCTATCAGAACGGCGGCTTGCGTGACATCAGTATCGGTTCTGCCATCACGGGTGCAGAAGGCATGGCCGAGGTCGTCGCACCGAATGACCGGCCCGGACAGCAACGTTGGGTGATCACCTTAGGGAAAGACCGGCTTGCGACCCCCGGCAGCTACTACTACCGTTACTACGACAGAGGAAATGTCCGCGACACGCTCCGCACCTTCCTCTTCACCGACCGCGCCATCTATCGCCCCGGCCAACCGGTGATGTTCAAGGGCATCGTTTCCATGAAGCGGGGCAAGACCACCGTGGTGAAGACCGGATACAAGACCACGGTCCGCTTCTTTGATGTGAACGGCCAGTTGGTCGATTCCACAGCGGTGACCACGGATGCGTTCGGGTCCTTCCATGGCCGGTTCACCGCACCGCAGGGAACGCTCACCGGCAGCATGCGATTGGAAGAAGAGTTCGGCAGCCGGTACATCCAAGTGGAGGAATACAAGCGGCCGACATTCGAAGTCCTCTTCCCGAAGAACGATACTGCCAATGCCGCCAGCACCGCGAAGTTGAACGGGACGGCCACGGTGCATGGCCTTGCGAAAAGCTACGCCGGCGTACCCCTGGACGGCGCGCACGTGCAATGGACGGTAAGGCGTGAAGCGCGCATGCCGTGGTGGTGCGGCAGCTATTGGCGTTCGGCTTTTTCGTGGGGAACGCCCACTGAGGTCGCCAGCGGTACGTCGGAAGCGGATGCCAACGGCAACTTTTCGATCAGCTTCTTGGCCGAGGCCGATGTAACCATTTCACGCAAGGCTGATCCCACGTTCGCATTCAGTATCGAGGCTAGCATCACCGACGTGAACGGTGAAACACAAAGCAGCAGTACCGGCATTTCGGTAGGCTATCGCAGCATCGACCTCGCGTTGAACGTGGGCGACGGCATCGATCGTTCCACCGCCGACAGCTTGGAAGTACGCGTGCAGGACCTCAACGGCAACACGCTCGACGTGCCGATGGACGTGCGCATCACGCGGCTGCGGACACCCCTGACGCCGCTCCGCGACCGTACTTGGGAACAGCCGGACCGACACATCCTCACCGCCGCGCAATTCAAGGAACGCTTCCCGCAGGACGAGTATGCTGACGAGAATGATCCGCTCACATGGCAGAAAGAAGCCGTGATGATGGAGCGTAGCGCATGGCTTGCCAATGGGAAACCATTGGCATTAGCAGGCATCACCAGTTGGGACGTGGGCAGCTACCTGATCGAAGTGAGCGCCGTGGATTCGGAGGGCGATACGGTGCATGTTCAGAAAGCGGTAACGGTCTACGACCCCGCCGTGCAGCACACCGGCTTCGTCAACGAAGCATTCCATGTGGAAGCCGTGAAGGCGAAAGCCGAGCCGGGGGGAAAAGTGGTGCTGTTAGTGAGTTCCGCGTTGCCGGAAGCACACGTCCTGATGGAAGTGGAACGTGAAGGTGTGATCGCGGTGCGGCGCTGGCTCACGTTGAAGGATGGACAACAGCGTGTGGAACTGCCGGTGCTGGAGGGCGACCGCGGCGGCTTCGGGGTACACTTCATCTGCGTGGAACGCGGACGCCCGCACTGGCAGGACGTGAACATCGACGTGCCATGGAGCAACAAGGAACTGCAGGTGGAATGGATGACCTTCCGCGACAAACTCTTGCCCGGCGCGAAAGAGGATTGGAGGTTGAAGATCACAGGCCCGAAAGGAGAGAAAGTGGCCGCCCAGCTGCTCGCAGGCATGTACGATGCCTCACTCGACCACTTCGTGCCGCACGCATGGGACATGTCCATTTGGCCGACGAACAGCTCTCGGATGGGCTGGGAGCAGCCCATCCCGTTCGGTGTTAACAATGGGGACCGGCTGTGGCGCAACCTCCGGCTGCCTGCGGATACGTTCCATATCTATCCGGAGCTGAACACCTTCGGCATCGGGAGGTATGACTTTCGGAACCGCCGCACCGGGGGATCGCTCAAGGATAGTGCGGGCGAGGAAAACGCGCTCTCTTTTGGCATGGCGAGAGCGGAAAGCACGACCGTGGAAGAAGAGCCTCCTGCAATACCAACGACGGGGGATGCCAGCGGGCAGGAGCTGGACAAGCGCAAAGAAGCTCCCGCTCAACCCTCGTCGGAGGATGCACCGCCCGCCACCCGCACGGATTTCCGTGAAACAGCCTTCTTCCTGCCGGATCTGCTCACCGACAAGGACGGCAGCGTGATCCTGCGGTTCACCATGCCGGACGCGCTTACCCGGTGGAAGCTGATGGGGCTGGCCCACACCATGGACCTCAAGGCCGTGCAATTCACCAAGGAAGTGATCACACAAAAGCCCTTGATGGTGACGCCGAATTTGCCGCGCTTCCTGCGCGAAGGCGATGTGATCGCGCTGACCTCCAAAGTGGCGGTGATCGAAGGCGGGACGGTTACCGGCATTGCCACACTGGAACTCTTCGACCCCTTCTCCAATGCGG
Organism: uncultured Flavobacteriales bacterium; assembly: GCA_963706125.1. Classification (GTDB taxonomy): domain Bacteria; phylum Bacteroidota; class Bacteroidia; order Flavobacteriales_F; family PHOS-HE28; genus PHOS-HE28. The sequence goes on along the minus strand of CAVPLQ010000001.1, from coordinate 53,260 downwards.
CATTGAACGTTCGTTTCGGGCTGAAGAATAACACCGTTCCTTTCACGGCCGGGCCGGGAGCGAGCGCTGCCGTAGCGTGGGATGTCCAAGTGCCCGAAGGTGTGAGCGCGGTGAGCGTCCGCATCAGCGCCAAGGCCGGGTCCTTCACTGATGGCGAGGAGAAGCCCTTGCCTATCCTCACCGACCGCGTGCTGGTCACCGAGAGCCTGCCGCTGCCGATCAGCAAGGCGGGTACGAAGGCCTTCACGCTGGAGAAACTGAAGAACAGCACCAGTTCCACGCTTCGCAACCAAAGCCTGAAACTGGAGTTCACGCCGAACCCAGCGTGGTATGCCGTGCAGGCGCTGCCCTACCTGATGGAGTACCCGCACGAATGCAGCGAGCAGGTCTTCAGCCGCTTCTATGCCAACAGCCTCGCGGCGCACATCGTGGACGAGCGTCCCGCGATCAAGCAGGTCTTTGCGCAGTGGGCCGCGAAGGGAGAGGGCAATGAGGAAGCGTTCCTCAGTAAATTGGAAAAGAACAGCGAACTGAAGAACGTGGTGCTGGCGGAAACGCCGTGGGTGCTCAATGCCCGTAGTGAAAGGGAAAGTAAGCAGCGCATCGCCTTGCTCTTCGACATGCAGCGGATGGCCAACGAGAAGGCCGTGGCCCTGAAAAAACTACGTGATGCACAGCTCGGCAACGGGGCTTGGCCGTGGTTCAGCGGCATGCAGCCCTCGCGCTGGGTCACGCAGGGCATCGTGGCGGGATTCGGGCATCTGGAAAAACTCGGTGCTGCGGACCTCCGCCCCGACGGACAGACGCAAGTGATGTTGAAGAATGCCGTACAGTGGCTGGACAGTGACGTGGACAACGACTATAAGCTTCTGCTCAAGCGGACCACTGCAGCCGAGCGCACGAAGTACACCCCCGATCATTCCGTGGTGCAATACCTCTATGCGCGCAGTTTCTTCAAACGCTGGCCGATCAAGGGAGGCACCAGCACCGGCGTGGATTTCTATAAGGGCCGTTTAGCCGCCACTTGGCTCAGCTTCGGCCTGCAGGAACAGGCCATGATCGCACTCGCCATGGACAGGCTTGGCGATCATGCCACGGCAGAACTCATCATGAAGTCCTTGAGCGAGCGCGCCACGCGCAGCGAAGAGCTTGGCATGTACTGGAAGAATTTCAACGCGGGCTGGTACTGGTGGGACTTCCCCACGGAGACCCACGCGCTGATGATCGAGGCCTTCCACGAAGTGGCCAAGGACGATGCCGCCGTGAATGAACTGCGCCTCTACCTGCTGAAACTGAAACAGACCACCGATTGGAAAACCACCAAAGCCACGGCGGAGGCCTGCTATGCGCTCCTGCTCACCGGAGACAATTGGTTGGAGCCTGTGGATGCACCGGTGATCACGGTGGGCGGGCAGAAGATCGTGGCTGAAAAGCAGGAAGCGGGCACCGGCTACTTCCAGAAGATGTGGGCCGCAGATGCCATCAAACCCGCCTTGGGCGAGGTGACGATCACTACCACCGCCGACCGTGCCGCATGGGGTGCGCTCTACTGGCAGTATTTCGAGCGGATGGACAAGGTCACTTCCGCCGAAAGCCCCTTCAGCATCAAGAAACAAGTGATGCTGAACGAGCCGACCGACGCGGGACCGAAGCTGATCGCGCTGGAAAAGACCCGTGCGCTGAAACCCGGCGACAAGCTCACCATCCGCATCGAGCTGCGCACCGACCGCGCCATGGACTACGTGCATTTGAAGGACCTGCGCGCCGCAGGCCTGGAGCCGACGGAAACACTCAGCGGCTACCGCTATCAAGGCGGCTTGGGCTACTACCAAAGCACCCGCGACGCGGCCACGGACTTCTTCTTCGACCACCTCCGGCCAGGCACCTACGTCTTCGAGTACGACCTGCGCGTCTCCCACGCAGGCGACTTCAGCAACGGCATCACCACCGCGATGTGCATGTACGCACCGGAATTCGCGTCCCACAGCGAAGGCGTACGGATCGAGGTGGGGAAGTGAACATTGTCCCTTTGGAACGCGTATACCTTCGCCGCATGAAAGCACTTTTTCCTTCCGCCGTCCTTGGCGCGGCATTGTTGATGAACGCCTGCGGCGATGGCAAGTCCGATGCTGCTAAGCTGATGGCCGCCGCCGACAGCGCCCGCATGGCAGCATCCGTCGACCTGGCCGAGTATTACATGCCCTTGGTGCTGGAGATGCCGACCGGCGCACCGGCACCCACCTTGGTCTGGAAGGATGAGATCGGTAAGCTGGAGGTGCGGGCCGGGGGCCATTTTGCCATCGAGATCTCAGAAGCGCCCGCCGACATGGAACGTTTGAAGGCCGACCTGGACCGCGACCTGTTGAAGAAGAACACCATCGTGGAAGAGAAGCCCGACCTGATCATCTACAGGTCTGAATTTCCCGATGATACCACGTTGGTATTCTATCATTTCGATCGATCGGTCACTGCGGACGGTCGCATCTTTCACATTGAGGATGCGGATGACGGCACGGCCTTCACCTTGGAAGACGTGAATAAGATGGCTGCGGCCGTGCATGTAAAATCCCCGGCCTGACGCGTAACTGCTGATTACGTGGCCCGAAATTGGCAGGCAGTTCCGACATCTACCGTATATTTCGGCCTTCTATACCCCACCCGCAATGCTGAAGCTCCGACATCTCCTTCTCCTTAGTGCCTTGCTCGTCGGCCTGTTCGCACAGGCAGGCACCATCGTGCTGGACGGCAATTACCAAGGCAAGAACATCTTTGTTCAGAACCCGTTTTCCGAAGCCGGCGTGGGCTTTTGCGTTTTCCAAGTGACGGTGAACGACAAGGTGGCCACCGATGAGATCAACTCCAGTGCTTTCGAGATCGATCTGGCGAACTTCGGCTTGAAGGTGGGCGACAAGGTGACGATCAAGATCATGCACAAGGATGGTTGCACCCCCAAAGTGTTGAATCCGGAGGTGCTCAAGCCGAAAAGCACCTTTGATATCGTGAAACAGGGTGTTTCCACGGAAGGCACCTATTCGTGGACAACATCCAACGAAACCGGCGAATTACCCTTTGTGGTGCAAGAGAAGCGGTGGAACAAGTGGATCCGGGTAGGAGAGGTGATGGGTAACGGGACCCCCGGCGAGCATTCCTATTCCTTCAAGGTGGTGCCCCACAGCGGCGAGAACATCTACCGGGTGAAACAGACCGATATGTCCAAACGTTCCCGCTTCAGCGAGAACGCGACCTACACCAACCCTTCGGTGCCGGTGGTGACCTGGGCCTATGACAAGAAGGCGGAGCAGATACACCTCAGCAGCGGCAGCCTGTATGAGATCTACGACCAGTTCGGTAACATCGTGAAGCGCGGCTATTCCACGGATGTTGATGTGAGCGACTTGAAGCGGGGACTCTACTACCTGAACTACGACAACAAGATGGGAGACACCTTCGTCAAGCGGTGAAGGTGACTTTGATCGGAATGCAGGACCTCGCTTCGGCGGGGTCTTTTGCTGAACGGCATAGCTGCCCGGCCTAACTTTCCACCATGATCCGTATCGAGCACATCGGCATCGCCGTGAAAGACCTGGCCAAGGCCGAAGAGGTCTATACCGCCCTGCTGGGAAGCCCCAGCTATAAGCGCGAGGAGGTCGCCAGTGAAGGCGTCATCACCTCGTTCTTCCAAGTTGGGCCGAACAAGATCGAACTCTTGGAAAGCACCCGCGCTGACGGTCCCATCGCCAAAGCCATCGAAAAGCGGGGCGAGGGCATCCACCACATCGCCTTCGAAGTGGCCGATATCCGGGCCGAGATGAACCGCCTAAAGGCCGAAGGATTCATCCTGCTGAACGAGGACCCCAAGCCGGGTGCGGACAATAAGCTCGTGTGCTTCGTACATCCGAAGAGCGCCAACGGCGTGCTGATAGAGCTTTGTCAGGAGGTTGAGTGAACTAGGAATGGCAACACGTAAAGAGACCGTCGACTTCCTGCTGGAATGCTTGGGCATGCCGGATCGCTTTGCGATCAAGAGCATGTTCGGTGCATACGCCTTGTATGCCGACGGGAAGACCGTCGCGCTGGTCTGCGATGAACGTCTCTTCGTGAAGATCGTCCCACCGAGCGAGGACCTACGTGCCATCTGTGAACAGGGTCCGCCCTATCCGGGAGCGAAGGCACACTATGCGCTGGACGAGGACCAATGGTCGTCCATTCGTGGGCTGCCGAGGATCCTGATCGACATAGCTGCCGCACTTCCGGAGCCGAAGCCTAGGAAGGGCCGTGGCAAACGTTCAGCGAAATAGCCCGAGCCGCTCCGTAAGAGCGAACAAATCCTCCTTGGCCAGGTCCAAATGTTCGGCATGCAGCCCGGCCTTCTGCGCCCCTTCCACATGCTGGATGCTGTCGTCAATGAACAAGGTGCGCTTCGGGTCCGCACCATGTAAGGAAAGCACGTGGAGAAAGATCTCCACATCCGGTTTCCGCATGCCCATTTCACAACTGTAGTAAGCACCGTCGAACAGGCCTTTGAAATCGGTGATGCCGTTCTCTTTAGACACGATAGCCTCGAAAGCCGGCACATGAATGGCGTTGGTGTTGCTGAGCATCAGCACTTCGTACCGTTCCTTCAGTCGCTTCACCAGATCAATGCGTTCGGAAGGAATGCTGCCGAGCATGGCGTTCCAGCAATGGTCGACCTGTGCGTCCGTGAGCGGTGAGCCGTGCAATTGCCGGATCCGGTCGCGGAATTGGGCGGGAGAAAGGGCACCCGTTTCGAAGCCGTCGAAAAGATGGTCTTGTTTCGCTTTGCTGTAGAGCCTGTCGAAATCGGCGAAGCCCAGCTTCTCGAACTCGCGGGCGGCGGCATGGTAGTCCACATCGATGAGCACACCGCCCAGGTCGAGCAGTATGGTGTTGTACGGCAACGGTCGTTCCATGGGGCGCGAAGCTATCCGCTGCACGGGATCCGCATCAACGGCTACTTTCGCGGCCTGTTACCGGGCCTATAGCTCAGCGGTCAGAGCAGCGGACTCATAATCCGTTGGTCGCAGGTTCAAATCCTGCTGGGCCCACCATTTCATTCCACGCCTGTCAATACGGGCGCACGGCCGTCACGGTCATGTCCAGGTCGTCGGCCAGGAAGCGGCTTTTCCCGTTCTGGTTCCAGAAGTAGAATTTGACGCGCTCGCCTTTACTTAAAGGCTCCAGCGGCACCCGGTATTCAATATGCTCCCAGAGGCTGTCACCGGCCGGGGGCATCGGCTCCATCGCGAAGGACTGGTACTGGACGATCTCGCCTTTCGCGTTCTCGGCGCTGGCCACCACCGTTACGCCCCGGGTGTCATCGGCATGGTACACGTACCGCTCAAAGCCCAATGCGAAATACAATGCGCGCCCTGTCGGCAGGTCTTTGGCGGGCATCTCGAAGCTGGGGCCGAACTCGTCGGTGGTGTCACAGGTCACCACATGCCATGGGCTGGGTGCGGGATCGAAGAGGACCGGCTTGCCGTGCCAGAAGCGCACCCAGCGTTCGGCGTCCCAGCGGACATGTACCAATGTGTCCATACCGTTGGGGTTGTAGGGTGCGATCATGTAGCGCCCGCCGAGGCGTTCATGGTGATCGGCGTCGAACTGCAGAAAGCTGTACGCGTACTTCTTCCGGTCCATGCATTCACGGTCCAGAAAGCCGTGGTCGTACTGGTAGCACTGTGCCAACTGGAGCGCTGAAGCGAGCATCAGAAAGGTGATGGCCGCCATCCTTCGCCACCCGTGCCAACGGTCCAGCATGAACGATAGAGGAAGCGCGAGCACGGTGTAATGCTCCACATACACGCGTGCGCCAAAGCCGCTGCCGTAATACCAGATCCACCAGCTACTGATGACATAAGTGATCACCAACCAGTATACCGTTGCGCTAATGGCCCGAAAACGATCGTGCCTCCACAACAACGGTACACTGAGCGCCGCAAGGATCAGCACGGGCGTCCAGATGAACAAGCCGCGCCGGATGCCGATGAGCACTTGAAGGATGGCTGGGCGACCCCATTGAAAACCTTCCCCCTTGTAGCCGTAGGCCACGAAGCTTCCCACCTGGGCGTGCCAAAGGATGGGTTGGATGGCCACCACGCATGCTCCGGCCAAGAGCATCAGTAAACCGGCGAACGGCTTCTGGCGAAAGGCACGCAGCAGGTCCGGTGTGGCTTTGCCCAGCACGACCGGTACCGCCAGCAGAACAAGCCCGTTCACCGGTCTCACCAGCACGATCAGCCCCAGCACTACACCCCAAGTGACGATCCAGCCTGCCCGAGCTTCTTTAGCGATGTGCTGTGTGAGCAGCAGGAAAACGGCGAACAACGCGAAGGAATAGACATGGGACCAGCCCGGTTGCACAGCGGTGAACTGGAGTAGCTGGGTGCCGAAACCGAGCATCAGCAGTACGATGGCCACGGTGATGTCGCTGATGCCCATGCGCAGCAGCAAGGCCCGGAACGCAAGCAGCCCCAAGAGGGCATAGAACAGTGCCGCAAAGGCGATGGCGTGTTCGTACGGTGGGGAGAATCCGTCCGCCACGCCCCCGGTTGTCTTTACGTAAGCGTGGGCGCAGAGGAAGAACGGGGTCAGCAGCACGGCTTCCCCGGCGAAATACTTGTTGAGCGTGCCGTTCGGAGTCACGTTCACATACTCGTGCCGCATTTGCTCATGCCCGAGGTCGTGCGTGATGAACAAAGCATGGAGGTAGCCATAGTAGCCGTGAACATCGCTTCTGATGATCCCGCCCACATTGTCCTTGGAGGAGCGAACGGAGACAAACGTGAACAGTAGCATCAAGGCCAGAACGGCAAGCAAGGATGATCGATGACGGCCTGCGGACATGGCGCTAAAGTGCGAAGTACCCGGCGACCGGCAACTGCCCTATTTTCGCGGACCATGGAAAAAGTGATCGTTACGGGGGGGGCGGGCTTCATCGGTTCGCATACGTGCGTGGAGCTGGTGGAGGCCGGTTTCGAGCCCATCATCGTCGATGACCTCCGCAACAGTGATGAGCGCGTGTTGCGCGGCTTGGAGACTATTTTGGGCCGCACCTTGAAGAACTATCGCATCGATTGCGCCGATGCTGTGGCGCTGGAAAAAGTCTTCGATTCGGAACGACCGGCAAGCGTGATCCACTTCGCGGCGGACAAGGCCGTGGGGGAAAGCGTGCGGGATCCGTTGAAGTACTATGCGAACAACATCGGTTCGCTGGTCACTCTACTACGGGTGATGGAGAAGCACGAAGTGAAGAACATCGTTTTTTCCTCCTCCTGCACAGTTTATGGCGACACCGATCAACTGCCGGTGACCGAGACCTCCCGCACGGGCGTGGCGGCATCACCGTACGGATACAGCAAGGTGGTCTGTGAGCAATTGCTCCGGGACGCTTCCGCCGCCGACCCTGCCTTGCGCGTGGTGATGCTGCGTTATTTCAATCCCATCGGGGCGCACCCGTCGGGGATCATCGGTGAACTGCCGATCGGCGTGCCGAACAACCTCGTCCCCTTCATTACACAGGCCGCGGCGGGCCTTCGCGAAAAGCTCACGGTGTTCGGGGACGATTACCCCACCAGGGACGGGTCCTGCATCCGCGACTACATCCATGTGGTGGACTTGGCCAAAGCGCATGTACTGGCCTTGAGGTGGATCGAGAAACAGGTAGCACCGGTCTACGACGTGTTCAACCTGGGAACGGGCACCGGCAACACCGTGCTGGAAGCGGTGAACACCTTCGAGCAGGAGAACGGAGTGAAGGTTCCCTACGTGATCGGCCCCCGCAGGCCGGGCGACGTGGTGGCCATGTATGCCGACACCACCAAGAGCTGGAAGGTCCTCGGCTGGCAAACGGAACTCACCTTGGCCGATGCGCTCCGTGATGCGTGGCGCTGGCAGCAGACCTTGGCGGAGCCGGAGGTTCAGTAGTAGATCCCGAACAGCAGGCAGAGGAACGTACTGGCGAACCCGACCAGCGCACCGATGTATACCTGCGCGGGGGAGTGGTCCGTCACCAGCAGCCGTGCCGTGCCAAGCGCGCCGGTCAACACCAGCAACAAGGGCAGAAAGCCGGCCGGGGTGCCGTGCAGCACCATCAAACCCAGCACCATGCCGATGAGGCCCCCGATGCCCGTCATGTGCAGGCTGATCTTCCAGCGGAAGGTGATGATAAGGTCCACGACCAAGGCGATGATGATACCGCTGAACAGCGCGAGCGTGGCCGGATGGTTCGGTGTTCTGCGCAGCAGGTAGTAGGTCATGCAGAAATAGATCAGCGTGAGCAGGTAGGGCACGATGCGCTCCTTGCGGCCGGGCATCGCCAGTTCCGAGACCGCTCCGCTGCGCCAGAGCATGAACATGCTGGAGATAGGGAAGAGCGCGGACATGATGAAGACCATGCCTACGATCAACCATTGGCCTTGCGGAGTGAAGGCGAACGTGAGGTGCGGGTCGACGTGGAACGCGATGATCACGGCGAGCGTGGGCATCCACACCGGGTGGAGCAGGAGGGAAAGCGTGTGTGCCGCCTTGCGCATCAAAGCTCCTTCCGGAGGCGGGCCACCGGCATGTGCAATTGCTCCCGGTATTTCGCCACCGTGCGCCGGGCGATGTTGTAGCCTTTGCCGCGCAGCAGTTTTGTCAGCTCGTCGTCCGTCAGTGGGTCCTGCTTGTTCTCCGCAATGATCGCTTCCTCCAGGATCTTCTTCACTTCACGGGTGCTTACTTCCTCGCCACTGTCCGTCATCAGGCTTTCACTGAAGAAGAACTTGAGCAGGTAGGTGCCGTGGTCGGTCTGCACATATTTGCTGTTGGCCACGCGGCTCACGGTGCTGATGTCCATGCTCACCTTCTCGGCGATGTCCTTCAGGATCATGGGCTTCATCTTGGTCTCGTCGCCGGTGAGGAAAAAGTCGCGCTGATGCTCCATGATGGCCTCCATGGTGATGAGCAGCGTGTTCTGGCGCTGCTTGATCGCATCGATGAACCACTTGGCGGAATCGAGCTTCTGCTTGATGAAGACCAATGCATCCTTGGCCTTGGGATCCATCTTGTTGCGCTGATACTCCTTGATCATGTCGCGGTACTGGCGGCTCACGCGCAGTTCCGGGGCATTGCGCCCGTTGAGTGAAAGCTCCAACTGTCCATCCACGGCGTTCACCGCGAAGTCGGGCACGATGGCTTGCGCGGACTTCGTGGTGTCGCGGCCGGTATTGCCGGGCTTCGGGTTCAGGCGCACGATCACCTCAATGGCGTCGCGCAAGGCATCCTCATCGATCTCCAACCGCTCCATGATCCGGTCATAGTGCTTCTTGGTGAACGCGTCAAAGTGCTTGTCCACGAGGGCTTTCGCCGTGAGCACGTCCACCGCGTTGTGCATCCGCGCCAATTGAAGCAGGAGGCATTCACGTAGGTCACGTGCGGCCACGCCGACCGGATCAAGCGACTGGACTTCCTTCAGCACTTTGCCGAGTTCCGCCTCATCTGTCATGATGTTGGCGGTGAAGGCCAGGTCGTTCACGATCTGGTCCAGTCCGCGGCGGAGGTAACCGTCCTCGTCCAGGTTGCCAATGATGTGCTCGGCCAATTGCTCGGTGCGTTCGTCCACATCGCGCAGGGAGAGTTGCGTGCGCATGGCATCCTGGAACGTGCTGCCGCCGGTGATCGGTGTTTCGTACTCCTCGTCGTCCGCGCTCTGGTTCTTCGCGCTCAGCTTATAGTCCGGTGTGTCGTCGTCTTGGAAGTAGTCGCTCAGGTCGAATTCCTCGTTGCTCGATTCGGTGCTCTCCTCATTCTCTGCCGCCGCCTCTTGGGTCATCTCCTCCTCCTCGTCGTGATCCTCGCCCTCCTCTAAAGCAGGATTCTCCTCCATCTCCTGCTTGATGCGCTGCTCAAGTTCAAGTGTTGGCACTTGGAGCAGCTTCATCAGCTGGATCTGCTGCGGGCTGAGCTTCTGTTGAAGTTTTTGGGAGAGGTATTGCTTGAGCATGGCAACGTTGTGGGATGCTCTTCACCGGTTTTTTTGGTGAAGGTCCTTCCTGTGTGCGAAGGTACCGACTGTAACGGTTTGATCAAGTGGATCCCTCAGGTATGCCGCAAGTCGATCAAGCTGAACCCTTCCAACGGTCCGTCGCTGAACGGATCCGCCCTTTGGACCCCAATGGCTATTTTTCGCCATGCGCTCCGGTTCCCTGAAAGCCACTGTTTTCCTTTTCGCCTGCCTCCTACTTGGTAGCTGCACGGTCGGCCGCTTCGTCATCTACAATTTCGCCGGCACCAATGACTGGCGCAAGTTCCCGTCACGACCGCTGCCAGCCTCACCGGAGCCCTACCATTATGCGGTGGCGGAAACGGAAAAGCTCCCGCACAGCATAACCTATGAGGGGAAAGAACAAACGTTCGACGAATTCATTGAGGAGCGTGAGACGGTGGCCTTCTTGGTGATCCAGCGCGACACCATCGTGTACGAGCGCTACTACAATGGCTACGATGAGGCCCACCTGCACGCGTCGTTCTCCATGGCCAAATCCTTACTGAGCATGTTGATCGGCTGCGCCATCGCGGACGGCTACATCACCGGAGTCGACCAGCCCATCACCGACTTCATCCCGGAGCTGCGGAAGAACGGGTTCGACAAGGTGACCGTGGAGAACCTTCTGCAGATGACCAGTGGCCTCAAATTCAACGAGAGCTACAAGAGCCCTTTCGGCGATGCCGCCACGTTCTACTATGGTAGGCGCCTATACCGAGGCATGGCGAAGATGAAACGAGGCCATCCGCCAGGTGAGCATTTCGAGTACCAAAGCGGAAGCAGCCAATTGCTCGGGTGGCTCCTGGAGCGCGCCTTGCGGAAGGGCGGTGACATGCGTACGATCACCGCATATACCAACGACAAGATCTGGGCACCCTTGGGCATGGTTTATCCCGCTTCCTGGAGCATCGACCGCAAGAAGGGCGGTATTGAGAAGACCTTCTGCTGCCTGAATGCGCCCGCACGTGATTTCGCCAAGCTCGGTTCGCTATACCTGCATAATGGTGAATGGCGGGGGAAGCAGCTGGTACCGAAGGAATGGGTGGAGCAAAGCACCCGCTTGGACACCGCCAACGGAAGCGCCCCGTTCTATCAGTACCAATGGTGGCTGCCATCGCCTGAAGGTGACTTTGAGGCCAAGGGCTACCTCGGGCAGTTCATTTATGTGGATCCCGCGCGGGAACTGGTAATGGTGCGGTTGGGCACCAATTACGGGAAGATGGATTGGACCCTGATCTTTCGCGACCAAGCAAAAGTCTATCGGTGAAGCGGTCGAGAACCCCGTTTGCTGCGCCCCCATTGCTTTGTACCTTTGTGACCGTCTTTATTTAGACGGATTCTAAACAGCACGCAGGCATGATCAAAGTGAGTGACAACGCAAAGCAAGAATTCACCAAGCTTTTGGGCACGGAAGGCCGTGGCCCACAGCACTTCGTCCGCGTCGGCGTGAAGGGTGGCGGCTGCAGCGGTCTCTCCTACGACCTGGTCTTCGACGACAAGATGATGGATGGAGACAAGGTGTTCGAGGACAACGGCGTGAAGGTGGTGGTGGACAAGAAGAGCCTGCTCTACCTGTTGGGCACCACGCTGGACTTCAGTGGCGGCCTCAACGGAAAGGGCTTCCAGTTCGTGAACCCCAATGCAAGCCGGACCTGCGGCTGCGGGGAGAGTTTTTCGATATGAGGTAAGGAGAAGACCACAGAGACACGAAGTCACAGAGAAACACGGAGAGCTTGGAAGAAATGGATCACATGAATGAATTGCTGGAAATTGAACAAGGAAATAGCCCTGTGCCCTCCGTGGCCCCGTGCCTCTGTGGCATGAACTCCTGAACTACCAGATGGCACAGGACAGCAACGAGATCCTCCACGAGGCAGCCAACAAGGAATACGAGTTCGGCTTCGTCACGGACATTGAGAGCGAGATGGCCCCCAAGGGGCTCTCCGAGGACACCGTGCGCTTCATCAGCGCGAAGAAGAACGAGCCGGAATGGCTGTTGGAATGGCGCTTGGCCGCTTTCAGGAACTGGCTGAAGATGACCGAGCCCACTTGGGCGCTGGTCCACTATCCGAAGGTGGATTTTCAGGATGCGCATTATTACAGCGCGCCCAAGAAGAAGCCCACATTGAACAGCCTCGACGAGGCCGACCCCGAGCTGATCAAGACGTTTGAAAAGCTGGGCATCTCGCTTCAGGAGCAGAAGCGCTTGGCCGGCGTGGCGGTGGACGTGGTGTTCGACAGCGTGAGCGTGAAGACCACCTTCCAAGCGGCGCTCAAGGAGAAGGGCGTCATCTTCAGCAGCTTCAGCGATGCGGTGCAGAACCACCCGGAACTGGTGCGCAAATACCTCGGCAGCGTGGTGCCTCCGACTGACAATTTCTACGCGGCGCTCAACAGCGCGGTCTTCAGCGACGGCAGCTTCTGCTACATCCCGCCGGGCGTGCGCTGCCCCATGGAGCTGAGCACCTACTTCCGGATCAACTCCGCCAACACCGGCCAGTTCGAACGCACCCTGCTCATCGCCGATGAAGGTGGATACGTGAGCTACCTCGAAGGCTGCACTGCGCCCATGCGCGACGAGAACCAGATGCACGCCGCCGTGGTGGAGCTGATCGCGATGAAGGATGCCGAGATCAAGTACAGTACGGTACAGAACTGGTATCCCGGCGATGAGAACGGCGTGGGCGGTGTCTACAATTTTGTCACCAAGCGCGGCATGTGCCTGGGTGATCGCAGCAAGATCAGCTGGACGCAAGTGGAGACCGGCAGCGCGATCACGTGGAAGTACCCGAGCTGCGTTCTGAAGGGTGATGACAGCGTAGGCGAGTTCTACAGCGTGGCGCTCACCAAGTTCAAGCAGCAGGCCGACACGGGCACCAAGATGACCCACATTGGCAAAAACACGAAGAGCACCATCGTGAGCAAGGGCATCAGTGCGGGGCAGAGCAACAACAGCTATCGCGGCCTGGTGAAGATCGGCAAGGGCGCAAAAGGTGCGCGCAACTACAGCCAGTGCGATTCGCTTTTGCTTGGCGACCGCTGCGGCGCGCACACCTTCCCCTACATCGAAAGCGAGAACCCCTCGGCGATGGTGGAACACGAGGCCACCACGAGCAAGATCGGCGAGGACCAATTGTTCTACCTCAACCAGCGCGGTATCCCTCCGGAGAAAGCGGTCTCCTTGATCGTGAACGGCTATTGCAAGGACGTGCTGAACCAGCTGCCGATGGAATTCGCGGTGGAGGCGCAGAAGTTGCTTGCGGTGAGTTTGGAGGGTTCGGTGGGGTAATATCGGCTGTTTAATTCCGGTCGGATGCCAACATTTTGCCCTTGCATGGTGTTCCCTTTAAAAACCAACCATCATGGCAACCTTCGAACTCTACACCGACAAGGCCGATCAATTCCGCTTTCGCCTGAAGGCCGGGAACGGCGAGATCATCTTGGCCAGCCAAGGCTACACCTCCAAGGACTCGGCCTTGAACGGCATCGAGAGCGTGAAGACCAACGCGCCCGACGATGCCAACTACGAGTGCAAGACCACGGAGGCCGGTGCTTCGTTCAACCTGTTGGCCGCCAACATGCAAGTGGTGGGAACGAGCCAAGTGTATACCACGGAAGCCTCACGTGACGGCGGCATCGAGAGCGTGAAGAAGAACGCCCCGATCGCCAATCTCCTGGAGATCCAGACAAAGGAGATCTCCTGATACCGGAACATCATTGCTGACTTCATCAAAGCTTCACGAAGCGACCGCTGAACGAACGGCCTTCCACGGTGCTCACGCGATAGGTGTACAGCCCGGCCGGCAATTGCTGCACGGGTATGTCCACGGTCGGCCCGTTCACTCCGCTCAAGCTTACCACCAGCATCCCCGATCCATTGAATACCAATAGGTCCAACGGGGTGTTCGGCTTTGCATCCACCACCAAGGTGGCTACATCCGTCGCGGGATTCGGGAAGAAGCGTTGGTCACTTTCGTTGAGCTGCTCGAAGAAGACGGCCTTCACCGAGCTGAATCCGTCGAAGCCCAATTTCAAACGATAGAAGACGGTGCTGAGCTCCGGCGGTGCGGGGTCGAACCAGGTGTAGGGTGTGGAAGCTTCCGGGCTTCCGCAGATGCCTTGGATCGTGTGGACCACCGAGAAGTTGAGGCTGTCCGTGGAACGTTGCACTTCCTGGCCGTCGCAGGTGCTTCCGCCGTGAATGGTCCAATTGACCAGGACACCGTCCGGAAGTTCCGTCAACGCGTACTCGGAAAGGAACGGATGTTCTTGAGCGCACACGCTCCCCGTGCCACTGATCGCGGCAAGCGAAAGAAGGAGGGTCGTGGCCCAGTTGTGCATGGTGCTTTGCACGGTCAGTCGTCCATGCCCGGTTTTCCTGACGTTCTTCAGCAGCATCGAAGTTACGCAGACCCTTTTCGGCCTATCCCCAGAGCTCTTGGTTCATGCGCCCGTTGGGCGCGAAAAATGGTCGCCCCCTTAAGGCGGAGGAACTCAAACGCCCTGCGGGCGTGGGGCTCTTGATGGTTTGAACCACGGATGGACACGGATTTCCACGGATGGCCAGCCGCAAGTTGATCTGTGTTTATCCGCGTCCATCCGTGGTTCCTCTCTTAACGAGCTGCGCCGCTAGGCACGGCCAGAAGGCCCGATGACCCTGCTACCCCCCCTTGAACTCCTTGCGCAACACGTCCATCGCGGCCTTTCCTTGCGGGGAAAAACCATTCCCTTGGCGCTCTTCATGCGCATTTCCGTAGGCGAACCACTTCCACACGAAGCAGCCCGCATACCACGGCTTGTCCGCGAAGATGTTGAAGAAGGCCTGCCACGCCATGGCCTGTGCCTGCTCGTCGGGAACGGCATCAAGGTCGTCGCTCCAAGGCCGGGCCGCACAGTTCGCGGTGCTGCAATAGCCCATTTCCGTAAAGAGCACCGGGCGGTCCTCGGCGGCCGACAACCGCGCCAAGGCATCCGCATGCGTTGCCCAGCCCGCTTCCAATTCGTGCAAGCCGGGCCGATCCTTTTCGCAGAGCGGGAAATAGCCGTCCACGCCGATGTAGTCCATGCGGTTCCACAGCGGAAAATCGTTCACCTCATCCCAATTCGCGGCGTATGTGAGCGGACCTTGGAAGGCATCGCTCACCTTGTCGATCAGCTTGTTCCAGTACACGGGCCGCGCTTGCACGAAGGTTTCCATCTCCGTGCCCACGCAGAAGAGGTCCACGCCGACCTCCTTCGCCAGTTTCGCATGGTACAGGATGTACTCCTGATAGCTCTGCTCGTACGGCCCCCATCCGATCGCACTGTCCGGCACGTATGTCCCGGTGAATTCGCCATGGCCCAACCAGAGATGCGGCTTCAGCATCACCTTCATGCCGCGCGCCTTCGCCATGCGCACCATGGCCCGGATGCCCTCGGGCCGCTCGCCCCAGTATTGGCGACCGTCCGTATGGAAGATGATGCGGCCATCCGTTCCGGGGCCGTAGGCGTAGGGCATCAGACAGAGCCAATTCGCGCCAATGGTCTGTACTTGCGCAATGGAACTGTCGCCTATTTCATTGGGCGGTGCACTGAAGCAAACGCCTTCGATGCGTTGGGCCCACAGTGGTTCGGGCAGAAGAACGGCGAACCCGAAGAACAGGACGAAGGCGAGGCGTGTTGTCAGGTACATTGCGATGATCGCGACAGTCACGGAGTAACGCGCCGCAGTACGAATTTCGCACATTCCTTATGAGCAACGACCGCATCGTCATCATCGGCAACGGCATCAGCGGCATCACTGCGGCACGCCACATCCGCAAACGGAGCGATGCGCAGATCACCGTGATCGGCAAGGAAAGCGAGCACTTCTTCAGCCGCACCGCGCTGATGTACGTGTACATGGGCCACATGCGCTACCGCGACATCAAGCCCTACGAGGACGGCTTTTGGGCGAAGAACCGGATCGAATTGAAGCACGCCACGGTAGCGCGGATAGACACGGAACGGAAGTCCGTGCTGTTGAACGATGGCAGTGCGGTCGCCTACGATACCCTCATCATCGCCACTGGCAGCGAGAGCAACATGTTCGGCTGGCCGGGACAGGACCTGCCCGGCGTGCAGGGCCTGTACAGCTTGCAGGACGTGGAGGCGATGGAGGAGAACAGCAAGGGCATTTCGCGCGCGGTGATCGTGGGCGGCGGATTGATCGGCGTGGAGATGGCGGAGATGCTGCGCACGCGGAACATCGCGGTGACCTTTCTCGTGCGAGAGGGCACGTTCTGGGGCGGCATTTTGCCTACGCCCGAAGCGGACCTGATCACGCGGCATATGCGCGAACACGGTGTGGACCTGCGTTTCAACACGGAACTGGAGGAAGTGCTGGCCGGGCCCGATGGTCGTGTGCGAGGAATCCGTACGAAGAGCGGCGAAGCCATCGCTTGCGGCTTTGTTGGGCTTGCGGTGGGTGTTCACCCGAACATCAACTGGCTGAAGGAAAGTCCAAACATCGAGACGAAAAAAGGCGTGTTGGTGAACGAATTCTTGGAGACCAGCGCAGCGGATGTTTACGCGATCGGTGACTGCGTGGAATTCCACAAGCACCCCGATCCGCAGCGCAAGAACATTGAACAAGTGTGGTACACCGGGCGATTGATGGGCGAGACCGTGGCGCGCACGCTCACCGGCGAGCGCACCGTGTACGATCCCGGCATCTGGTTCAACAGTGCGAAGTTCTTCGACATCGAATACCAGACCTACGGCTGGGTGCGCAACGAATTGCAAGATGGCGAGGCTGAACACTACTGGGAACATCCCAATGGAAAGACCGCGCTGCACTTGGTGTGGAACGCGGAAAGCCGCGTGCTGCATGGCGTGAACAGTTTCGGATTTCGCTTGCGGCATAAAGTGTTCGATCGCTGGCTCCGCGAAAAAACGACCGTGGACCACGTGGTGGAACACCTGCACGAAGCCGCCTTCGACCCCGAGCTTTTCCAGCGCATAGAACCCGCCATCCGCGCCTCGTTCCACCAAGAAAATACGGTGACCGCATGAGCAGCTCGGACCATAGCCTCTCGATCGCCGCACCGCAAAGTTGCAGCTTGGACGGCCTGCAAAAAGGTGCCTTGGCGGTGGCGGCATTGGGCGTTCTTGGCCTGCTGATGAGCCTTCCGATGGAGCAGGTCCCGCATGCCGGCCTGTGGCTCACTTCGGCCCTTCTCGCGATCACCTTGGGCACGGTGGGCTATGCCTGGCGCTCCTATGCGCATCATCCGGCGGGGATCAAGAACGACGGCGTTTGGCACAAGAGCCTCACCTCACGAGGCGCGGCGGCATGGGTCATCGGCATACTGCTCACCGGCTTCTACGTGGTGCTCTATTTCTTTCCGCAATACCTCGGCCTAGCCGGCGATGGCAAGGCCAACACCGGCATCATCGCGCTCTTCGACCCGCTCAGCAGGCTGCTCAGTGGCAACCCGGCGTCGCAATGGTTCGTGTATGGCTCGCTCTATACGCTGGCCATCCTGTCCATGGGCTTCAAGTTCATTTTGAAATACCGCCACAACAAGTACGAAGTGGTGCGCACCAGCTCGGTAATGTTCTTCCAGCTCGGCTTCGCATTCCTCATCCCGGAGCTGTTGGCGCGGCTCAGCCTGCCCTACAACGACTTCAAGAACATGTGGCCGCTTAACTACTATTTCTTCGATGATTGGAGCGTGAAGGGCATGATCGATGCGGGCGGATTCGGCCTGTTCATGCTGCTCTTCGGCGTGGCGATGATCTTCATCATCTCCCCCATCCTCACCTACTTCCATGGCAAGCGCTGGTACTGCTCGTGGGTGTGCGGTTGCGGCGGACTCGCGGAAACGGCCGGCGATCCCTTCCGGCAGCTCAGCGACAAGAGCGTGAAGGCATGGAAGGTGGAGCGCTGGGTGATCCATTCGGTGCTCGTGTTCGTGGTGTTGATGACCGCAGCGCTGATCTATAGCTACCTCGGCGGCGACAGCGCGAAAGGCTTTTGGGTGACGCGCGGCATGTTCCTCGGCATCATTGTTATCGTCCTTGGTGCGGTGGCCGCAGTGTTGCTGATACGGCCTGGCATGGTGAAGGAGATCAACAAGACCGCCCGCTTCGTTGGCATCGGTGTCGCGGTGCTGCTCATCGGTTTCACGGCATGGGCCTACCTCACGGGCCGCGGCGACATCTTCTTCGTGCAGAGCTATCCGCTGCGGAAGGCCTACGGCTTCGCGATCGGATCCATCTTCAGCGGTGTCATCGGCGTGGGATTCTATCCATTGATGGGCAGCCGCGTGTGGTGCCGCTTCGGCTGTCCCATGGCGGCGATCCTCGGCCTGCAGCAGCGCTTCTTCTCGCGCTTCCGCATCACCACCAACGGCGGGCAGTGCATCAGCTGCGGCAACTGCAGCACCTACTGTGAAATGGGCATCGACGTGCGCAGCTACGCGCAACGCGGCGAGAACATCGTGCGGTCCAGCTGTGTGGGCTGCGGCATTTGCGCTGCGGTCTGTCCGCGCGGGGTGCTGAAGCTGGAGAACGGAAAGGTCTCCGGCCGGGTGAGCAGTGATCCGATCGCGATCGGGAAGACCGGGGCTACCTTGCGGTGAATGGACGAAAAAGAGCGGGCGCTGGAACAGCTTCGCAACGACGATCCCGACCGGGAGCGTATCGTGACCCATTGGTTCTACTTCAACCGAAAGGAGGACATGGACCACCTCATCATCGCCGCACTCGACATGGACTACCACGTCCAAGATTCCTGGAGGACCACTGCCAGCGGGGGAAACTGGGGGTCGATCCTGTCCACCCCCCATGTGGTCGATACGGACACCCTCATGGCGCGGTACGACCTGCTATCCCGGTTCGCCGAACGCTTTGGCGGTAACTACGATGGGTATGAATATGCGATCGAGGTAGGCGACTGAGCCGTTTTTGGACAGCATCAGTCGTGCAGTTCCGCATTTCAAATGCAGATCCGCACGAAATGCCCGCATTACTTTCCGCTCATCAGCACATTCCCCGTCAGTTCCATCCGTTCCATGCGACTTCCCCGTACTTGGGAACGGACCGCTGTGATGGCTTATCCTTGAAGCCTCGGCCACGCTCCACGCACGATCCCGAATGCCTGCACCCATCATCGACGTCATCATTCCCGCCTTCAACGAGCAGGAAGCCGTGGGACTGGTGGTGCGCGACATCCCGAAAGACTTGGTGCGCCATGTCGTGGTGGTGAACAATGCCAGCAGCGACAAGACCAGTGAGATGGCGCGTGCGGCGGGGGCCATCGTGGTAGACCAGCCGCAGCGCGGCTACGGCAACGCCTGTTTGAAAGGGATCGCGCAGGTGGCCATGCACGAGCCGCCGCCGGATATTGTTGTTTTCATCGACGCGGACAACAGCGATCGCCCTGAGCAGATGACGGAAGTGGTGGCACCGATCGTGGAAGGGCGTGCCGACTTCGTGATCGGGTCGCGTGCGCTGGGCCATCGCGATGCGGGCAGCATGATGCCCCAGCAGATCTTCGGCAACTGGCTGGCCACGCGGCTCCTCAAGCTTCTCTACGGCGTGAAGTACACTGATCTCGGGCCTTTCCGCGCCGTGCGGTGGGAAGCGCTACAAGCCATGGGCATGCGCGACCGTACCTTCGGGTGGACGGTGGAGATGCAACTGAAAGCTGCCAAGCAAGGTCTGCGGATCACGGAAGTGCCGGTGGACTACCGCAAGCGGATCGGCTTCTCAAAGATCAGCGGCACGGTGAAAGGCTCTGTGCTGGCGGGCTGGAAGATCATCACCACCATCATCAAATACCGCTGATGGCCCTCGCGATCCTCATCCTCTACGCCTTGTTGCTGAGCTTCATCCTGTTGTTCAGCCTGGTGCAGTTGCAGCTTACTTGGGCCTATCGCCGGAAAAAGCGGAACCCCCAGCTTGTTCCTGAACAAGCCGTTGGAGATCCGCTGCCACACATCACCGTGCAATTGCCGATCTACAACGAGCGCAACGTGGTGGAGCGCCTGATCGACGAGGTGGCTGCGATGGACTGGCCGCGCGACCGCGTAGAGGTGCAAGTGCTGGACGACAGCAATGATAGCACGGTGGACCTTGCTGCCGCCCGGATCGCATTCTGGCAGCACCAGGGCGTGGATATCACCCATGTCCGTCGCCCGGACCGCATTGGCTACAAGGCCGGTGCGTTGGCGTACGGTCTGGAGCGCGCCAAGGGCGAACTGATCGTCGTGTTCGATGCCGACTTCCTTCCGCCGAAAGACCTGCTCCACTCCGTGGCACCGTGGTTCAACGACCCGAAGATGGGCATGGTGCAAACACGCTGGGGGCACCTGAACAGAGACGCCAATCTGCTCACGCGCTTGCAAGCATTCGGGCTGGACGCTCACTTTTCCGTGGAACAGACCGGCCGCGAAGGGCTGAAGCACTTCATCAACTTCAACGGCACGGCTGGCGTTTGGCGCAAGAGCTGCATCACCGATGCCGGTGGCTGGCAAGCCGATACCCTAACGGAGGACCTCGACCTGAGCTACCGCGCACAGCTCAAAGGCTGGCGATTCCACTACCTCGAGAACGTCATCTCGCCGGCCGAGCTTCCTGCCGCGATGAACGCCCTGAAGACCCAGCAATACCGCTGGAACAAGGGTGCTGCGGAATGTGCGGTGAAGAACCTGCCTAAAGTTCTGCGCCGTAGCGACCTTTCCTTTGGCACCAAGGTGCATGCGCTTTTCCACTTGATGAACAGCACCGTCTTTGTCGCCATCCTCGGCACTGCACTGCTCAGTGTTCCGCTCTTGCTGGTAAAGCAAGGGCATCCCGAATTCCGTGTGCTCTTCAACATCGCGATCATATTCACCTTCGCCCTGCTGGTGCTGGTCGTGTTCTACTGGACGTCCTACCGGCAACACCGCCCCGGATGGCGCGGCACACTGTCCTTCCTTTGGACCTTCCCTGCTTTCCTCTCGATAAGCATGGGCCTCTCGCTGCACAACGCGATCGCGGTGCTGGAAGGATATGCGGGACGTAAAACGCCTTTTATGCGAACCCCGAAATCCGGTGGCACCGGCACCGACAAGGCCATTGCCCGCGACGGCTATTGGAAAAGCGCGATCACACCGCTCACACTGCTGGAAGGGGCGATCGCCTTGTATGCGGTGCTCGGTATCGTGATCGCTTTCCGTGTACAGGACCTCGGGCTGCTCCCCTACCACATCATGCTGGCCCTGGGCTTCGGCGCGGTGTGCTGGTTCTCCTTGTCGCATTCCCTGCGGACGGCCGCCCGATGAACGCCCGCACCGCCATTCGCCCCGAGCCCTTTCTTTTGCTTGCGGTCGCGGTGTTCTTCCTCGGCTACGGCCCGGACAGGTCCCAAAGTATGCCCTTGCTGCTGGGCTTCGCCGTGGCCTTCGCCGCCTATCTCTGGTCCGTGCGAAAGGCGGGCTTCTCTTGGAACCAACTGCTGATCATCGCCGTGGTTTTCCGCGTGCTGTTGTTCCTCGCACCCATCACCTGGACGGACGATCACTACCGCTACATCTGGGACGGCCTCTGTTCCGTGCACGGGATCTCCCCGTTCGCCTTCACCCCGGACGAACTGGTGAAGACGATGCCTGAGGTCTTCACGCCCGCACTTTATGCACAGCTGAATTCACCCCACTTCTATTCGGTCTACCCACCGTTGGCACAAGCGGAATTCGCATTGGCGGCCTGGATCGGACGAGGCAGCGTTTGGGCATCGACGCTCGTGTTGCGGGGGATCTCGATCGTCTTCGACCTGGCCACGATATTCGTGCTGGGGTTGTTGTTGAAGAACGATCCGGGCCGCGTGCGCAAGGTCGCGCTGTATGCCTTGAACCCCTTGGTGCTGATGGAATTCACGGTGAACGTCCACACCGAGGTCCTGATGATCGCGCCTTGTCTTTGGGCGGTCCACTTGTTCCGCCGCGAGCGCTTGAACATCTCCGCTGTCTTCGTCGCCATCGGTGCGGCCATCAAGTTGTGGCCCTTGCTTTTCCTGGCATGGCTGCCCTCTCATATCGGATGGCGACATTCGGTACGCTACGTCGCGATCGTGATCGTGCTCTTCCTGGTGTCGTGGATCCCGTTCTGGACACCGGGCTTCTTCGCGCACTTCGGCAGCAGCCTGAAACTCTACGTGAGCTACCTCGAATTCAATGGCGCATTGTTCGAAGGTTTGCGCCGCTTACTCGGTAATGCCTTGGTGAAAGGCACGGGCCTGTTGAGCGCGATCACACTGATCGGCCTTGGCGTGTATGCGATCGCTCTGTGGAAGAGAAAACGCGCAACGTGGCCGGAAGCGATGCTGTGGCTATTGGCGATCTACCTCTTCGGTGCGCAGGCCGTGCAGCCGTGGTACATCCTCCCGTTTGTGGCTTTCGCCGCACTTACCGGCTGGCGTTGGCCCATTCTCTGGTCGCTGTTGATCGTGCCCACCTACCTCACCTACAGCACCGTTCCCTATCAACAACCCTATTGGTGGATCCCCGTGGAATACGTGCTGTTGCTTGGTTTCATCGGGTGGGAAATGCGATGGGGCAAAGCGCGAAGGGCCATCAGGGCCTGAATGCCTCTTCACTCTGGTACGTTCACGATACGCCCCTTCTTTCTCAACTTCCGAAGGAGGCGGGCCTTGGCTTGGAGCGTGGCGTTCCCGTGCAGCACCAGTCGCGAGCCGGCTTGGACATCCAGCTTTGCCTTTCGATCCAGCTCCAGTGCGGCACCAGGCATCAAGTTCAGCACCGAGTTGTTCAACAGTTGCAGCTTGGCCTTTCGTTCAAGTACCATTCGGGCCCCGCTGTCCACGGTGAATTTCGTAGGCGGGCTGAACCAAAAGCTCCCATCCGCTTTCGTGCCTTGCTGCGCCATGCGCGTCGGGGTTCCTGAACGATCCAACCTCAGGGTCTTCCCGGCAGCTAGAGTGAGCGCAGTACCATGGTAACCTTTCAGTTCGGGCAGTACGATGCTGTCCGCGCACCAGCGCACATCGTCGGTGAGGCGTGTGTCTCCCGTGCGAACGTGCAACACAATGCCGCCGTCGGATCGTTGTTCCATCAGCTCCACGCTGATCCCGTTAAGGTAGACCACCCTGTTGTCCGGCTTTTCCCCCTTGTTCCGTTCCATGTTCGTGCTGCACGCCAAGGTGAGCATGTTGGCACTTGATGGATTGGTGCCCATGCCAATGCGCCGGTTCCCGTCCGGGGTGAAAACATGGCGCGTGCTGCCGAGGTACATGGCGTCATCGATCATTTCACCATTGCGCACTTCCATGTGGGGGACAATTGCTTCTTTCCGGCTGATCTTCCCATCGTTGTTTTTGTCGAACAAGGGGAACTCTTGGTCCTGGCTCCCACTGAGCGGGTTTGCCCAGTCGTCCTTCACCAGGAAAGGCTCCGCAGGCCCCGGCCACAGGCATTGGAAAGTGACGGTGTCCCCGCGCAGGCGCCAGTCGAAGTTCCCGTTGGCCAGCACCGGCCGTAGATAATCCGCGAAGCCACCATAGATGTCGTTGCCGGACTTCTTCTCCTTGTCCACCTGCATCAGGGCGTATATCCCCGGGACCGCCGGCTTCACACAAGGGATCTCCTCGTAGTGGAATTTATCCGTGGGGCAGCCGTTGCGCGACTTCGTCTGGTGGTTTTCCAACCAAAGCCACTGTGGGTAAACATCGTCCGGCAGGAAGGGCATGCGGATGCGTAGCGCGTCCCAGCCGGTGACGAAGTCCTTCAGGACGAAGATGCCGGTATCGCCCGCGAGCGGGTCGATGTCGCCGTTCACTTCCGATCCGGCAAGGTCATGCGCGCTAATGTGGTACCGGCTTCCTTCCGCCCGCCAACCTAAGCGGTCGCGGTCCCAGGCGCAGGCGGTGAGCAGCGAGCTGTTGGCTGCGCCCATCATGCTCCATCCTCCCATCACGGGCATGAAATAGCCGGTGAAGATGGGCGCATTACCGCCTCCGCTATGGAAGTTGTTGCCACCCAGCAACAGGTGGTTGAACTCATGCTTGAGGATAGCAAGGGGCAGCCCGTTCATCGCCCCGAAGCGGCTTTGGGTGTCGCTTGGATGACCGAACAACAGTCCGGCACTTCCCGCGTCGGTGCTGCCCTGCCCGTGCGTGAGGACGTTGCTGTTGCGGTAGATCACCATCACGTGGTCGTAGCTGTGTGGATCATCTGACCGGTTCAACTTGGGTAGGCCGGGCTTTCCCCCGTCGGTCCATTGGTCAAAGTCGGTGATGGAGAGATCGTGTGCGGTATGCAATGAGCCGAGCATGTTGGCGGCCTCCCATGCCATGCCGCTCCAATCGCGCAGACTGCGTTGCTCACTCTCGCGGACCGTCACCAGCTGATCGATGTGATCGCCCAGCACGATGAATTGGCCTAAGCTCACGTCGCGGTAGTAGCGCGAGACCTCGGCCTTCGGTTCCGCCAACGGAAAGGGGTCGAACAGGTCGTCCTTCCAGTTGGGCAGTTCGCCCTTGTGCCAATTGTCCGACCCGTCCGGCTGAGGGTCGTTTTTTGGGTTCTTGTCGTAGTCGACCTCAGCGAAGATCACGAGGATGCGGATGGTGCCGTGCGGGCTGAGGTACCATCCGTTCCCGCTGTTGGGGATGCTCGCACTTTCCGGCGCAACGGTATCCTGCGGGAAGACCGCATGGCACAGGAAAAGGGCCGGGAGGAAGTTGATCCAGCGCATGTTGCCGAAGGTAGCCCTAAGCTTTCGGTGCCTTATACAGCGGCACGGTGCTGCACGGCTCGCCGAACATGAGGCTCCTCACCACCGGCAGCAGCCTGGCCGTAAGCTCCACATATGCGTTCAACGGGACCGCAACTCTGCTGCACCCTTTCACCACGATGCGGCCCCCACGGTAAGGCTCAACGTCCAGTTGCTCCACGAACCGCGTGAACACGGCCCGCTCCAGTTGCTCCGCATCCCCTTGTGATACGAACACGGCATGCGGTTGAAGGTGAGCGGCCACCAGCATATAGGCCCATGTCGGGATGATCGCATCAACGGAGCAGTGCACCGAAACGAATTGGCCTTGGTACTGCGACCAGTCATGGTCTTTCACGAATGCACGGAAGTCCTTTTCCTTCAGGGCGATGCCCTCCCACAGCAGCGGTGCGATGTCGAAGACGGTGCGTTCGCCATGCGGATAATGGTCTTCCAGGTCCAAGGTCTGGATACCGCTGGAAGCGACCTTATTGATGATGGAACCTTCGTCGCTCATGGGTCTGCGTTGCGCTATCGTTGCGTCGTAGCGGTTCTATATTCTTCTCTGCGCCTCAGCGGCCAGGGCACCCTCCAACATTATCTCTGTGCCTTCTGTGCCTCTGTGGTGAAAAACTCACATGAACCCCAGCTCCAACTGTGCCGCCTCGCTCATCATGTCGCGGTCCCAAGCAGGCTCGAAAGTAAGTTCCACCTTGGCACCGTTCGCGCCCATGGTCTCGGCCACTTTCTCCTCCACTTCGCCCGGCAACGTGCCGGCCACTGGACAGGCCGGGCTGGTCAAGGTCATCTTGATGTAGATGCTCGCATCGTCGCCCACCACCACATCGTAGATCAGGCCCAGCTCATAGATGTCCACGGGGATCTCCGGGTCATAGATCGTCTTGAGCATCATGATCACGCGCTCCTCCAGTTGTCCTTTTTCGTCGTCGGTCATTGTTCCATGGAATAAGCCAGTGCATAGCGTTTCATCTGGTCCAGCATGGCCACCACGCCATTGCTGCGATTGGGGGAAAGGTGCTCCCGCAGGCCGATCCGGTCGATGAAGGTGAGCGGTGTGCCCAGGATCTCCTGCGGTGTACGGTCGTTCAGCACGCGCACCAGCAGGGCAACGAGTCCTTTGGTGATCATCGCGTCGCTGTCCGCAGTGAAATGGACGGTCTCTCCACGTTGTTCTGCGGTGAGCCATACGCGGCTCTGGCATCCGCGAACGAGGTTCTCATCGGTCTTGAATTCGGGAGCGATCAACGGCAGTTCCTTGCCCAGCTCGATCAGCTGCTCATAGCGGTCCTGCCAATCGCCGAGCATCGCGAACTCGTCCACGATTTCCTGCTGGGCTTGTTCCAAAGTCGTTTCCATCATCGCAGCATCTTCACCGCCTTCTTCGTCGCCGCGACCATCGCATCCACTTCAGCGATCGTATTGAATGGTGCGAAGCTGGCTCGCGTGGTCCCGCTAATGCCGAAGCGGTCCATCAGCGGTTGTGTGCAGTGGTGGCCCGTGCGCACCGCAATACCTTGTTGGTCCAGCAAGGTGCCGAGGTCATAATGGTGGACACCAGCTCCAGCGCGTCCTTCGAGACCCTCAGGGTGCGCTGGGTTGATGACAAAGCTGATCACACCCACTTTCTCTTTCGCCGTGCCGATTATGCGCAAGCCTTCGATGGCGAGAAGCTCTTTCGTGGCGTGTTCCAGCAGCACATGCTCGTGCGCAGCCATGGCGCTGAGGTCGTAGTCCCGCATCCAGCGGACGGCCTCGCCCAAGCCGATGATGCCCGCGATGTGCGGCGTGCCGGCCTCGAATTTGAAGGGCAGCTTGGCATAAGTGGTCTTCTCGAAGGTGACCTGGTCGATCATCTCGCCGCCGCCTTGCCAGGGCGGCATTTGATCCAGCAGTTCCTCGCACCCGTAGAGCACGCCGATGCCGGTGGGCGCGTACATCTTGTGTCCGCTGAAGGCATAGAAGTCGCAGTCGAGGTCCTGCACGTCCACCGCCATGTGCGGCACTGCTTGGGCACCATCGAGCACAGTGATGATACCACGCTTCTTCGCTTCCGCGATCAGCTCCTTCACGGGGTTGATCGTGCCGAGCGTGTTGCTAACGTGGGAGAGAGCTAGGATCTTGGTGTGATCGGTGAACACGCCGGAATTCCGGGTCGGGCCCGGAATGACGGGTAGGTTGCAGCTCCCCGCATCCGTGATGGGGATCACCTTCAGCTTCGCACCGTAGCGCTCACATGCCAATTGCCACGGGACGATGTTCGCGTGGTGCTCCATGCCGCTGATGAGCACTTCGTCGCCCTTCTTCAGCAGCATTTGCCCGAGGCTGTTGGCCACGAGATTGAGGCTTGCCGTAGTGCCCGCGGTGAAGACCACCTCATGCGTATGCTTCGCGTTGATGTGCGCACGGACGGTCTCGCGTGCGGCTTCCTGCGCATCCGTGGCCAGTGTGCTCAGCGTATGCACACCGCGATGCACGTTGGCATTGATCTTCGCGTAGTAGGCGCTCTCCGCCTTGATCACACGGCGGGGCTTCTGACAGGTCGCGGCGTTGTCGAAATAGACCAGCGGCTTGCCATGCACCAGCTCCTTCAGGATCGGGAACTGCGCACGGATCCCTTCCACGTCGAAGGCTGGTTTGATGGTCGCGAGTGTCATGATTTTAGGTTCACCACAGAAGCACAGAGGGGTGTTGGCCGGAGGTTCGGGTTTTGTTACTGGGTACTGGGTATTGAGTACCGAGTACCGAATGCAGGTACTTGCGGGAACAGCGCCGCATTGTACCCTGTACTCGGTACCCTATACCCTGTAGCACCCCATTCAATTCGAGCATTTCTCTGTGTCCTCTGTGCCTCTGTGGTGAAAGTTTCAGATCTCCTCCAGTTTAGCGTCGATCATCCCTTCCAAATGCTTCCGCCAATCCGAGTTCGCGATCCGGTCCAGCACGTTGGTCATGAAAGCATGCGACATCATACGTCGCGCTTCCGCCTCGCTCACCCCGCGTGAACGGAGGTAGAAGATCGCTTGCTCGTCCATGCGGCCGATGGTGCAACCGTGGCTGCACTTTACATCGTCGGCATAGATCTCCAGCTCGGGCTTGGAGAAAACGCGTGCATCATCGCCTTGAAGGATGTTCGCGTTGCTCTGGTATGCACGTGTCCGCTGGGCGTCCTGCTTCACGAAGACCTTGCCGTTGAAGACACCTGTGGCCTTGCCCGCCACGATGCCCTTGTACAGCTCATCGCTGGTGCAGTCCGGTACGTCGTGGCCGATGTAGCTGTGGTTGTCGCAGTGCGCATTCCCGTCCAGCAGGTACACGCCGCTTAGCTCGGCATGCGCTTCAGGACCGGCCAGCGAAACGTTCACCTCGTTCCGCACCAGCGGGCCGTAGAGCGTGGTGGTGTCGATACTGAAGCGGCCCTTGGCGGCGATCGTCACCTCGTCAAGGTTGATGTCCGCCGGACCGTCGGCTTCGTTTTGCAATAGGTGCAGCGTGAGGCTCGCGCCTTTGCCCACCGCGCTTTCGCGCACGCCGTTCACCAAGGAGCCGGCGGTTTCACCGATGGCGATGTGTTCATCGATCACTTCCACTTCGGCGCCTTCGTGCAACATGAAGAGGTCGCGCGGCTGGATCAACATGGGAGCAGCATCCTTTTCACCGATGGTGATGCGTAGGATGTGGATCGGCTTGCTCGTCTTCGAACCCTTGATGGCGAGGATGATGAGGCCGTCGGTGGGCGCAGCGGTGTTCATCGCTGTGAAGAGCCTATCGCCGATCGGCGCGACCTGGCCGTAGTGCGCCTTCACCGGGCCATGGCCGAGGTGGTTGGTGATGCTGTCGATCACTATGCCTTTATCAGCATTCAAGTCGTCACTGAGATCGGCGCGTAAATGGCCGTTGACGAAGACCACGCGTGTGGCGGGAAAGGGCAAGCGGGCTGGAATCTGGACCGCGACGGGCGCAACGGGCGCAACGAAATTTCTGCCGAACAGCTTTGTGACGCGGGTGTATTTCCAGGCTTCGGTGCGCCGGTCAGGGATCGGTAGTTCGCGGGCAAGCACCAAGGCTTCCGCAGCGCCGGGCCATGTGCTTTCCAGCAGCAGCGGCAGCACTGTGGTTTTGAGGTCAGCTGGGGCGGGAGATCTCCCGTCCTTACTACGTTCTACTATCTGATCCGTGCTCATGCCTTCACCCAGTCATATCCCTTCTCCTCCAGCTCCAGCGCCAGTTCCTTCGGTCCGCTCTTGATGATCTTGCCGTCGGCCATCACGTGTACCACGTCAGGGATGATGTAGTCCAGCAGGCGCTGGTAGTGCGTCACCACGATGAAGGCGTTGTCGCGGCTGCGCAGTTTGTTAACGCCGCCGGCCACGATGCGCAATGCGTCGATATCCAGGCCGCTATCGGTCTCGTCAAGGATGCCGAGCTTGGGCTCCAGCATGGACATCTGGAAGATCTCGTTGCGCTTTTTCTCACCTCCGCTGAAGCCCACGTTGAGGTTACGGTTCATCAGCGCGGGGTCCATTTCCACCAATTTGGCACGTTCGCGGACCAAGGCGAGGAAGTCCTTACCGCCCAGTTCCGCTTCGCCGTTCGCCTTGCGCTTCTCGTTCAGCGCGGTACGTAGGAAGTTCATATTGCTCACACCGGGGATCTCCACCGGATATTGGAAGGCAAGAAAGATCCCTTTCCAAGCGCGTTCCTCCGGGGCCAATTCCAACAGGTCCTCACCAAAGTAGCTTACGCTGCCGCCGGTTACCTCATATTCGGAACGGCCGGCGAGCACATTGGCCAGCGTGCTCTTGCCGCTGCCGTTGGGCCCCATGATGGCATGGACCTCCCCGGCTTTCACTTCCAGGTTGAGGCCTTTCAAAATATCCTTGCCCTCGATCCGGGCATGAAGTTCTTTGATCTTCAGCATAGTGTTCAGGATCAGCCGATAATCGGCTTATTTGGATTGATTCTAAGTAGGGTATCGGACGCAAAGGTAGCCCCCCGAACGATGGCTTACAAGCCTGAGAACAAAGGAGAAAAGAGCGCTCAAGGAAGCCCTACGGCATCCAAGTCAGCTTGGGTGTCGATGTCGGTCAGCTCCGGCAGTGCTTCCCACGTGCGACCGAGCCGTTCCAGGTCTTCCGTGGTCTGCTTGAAAACGGTGTCCGTACTCCAGGTTTTTCCTTGGAACAGCTCCGCACAGGGCTTCCGTAGGCCCAGGAGGTAGTACCCACCGTCTTTGGCGGGGCCGACCACGGCATCGTGTGTTTCCAGCGCCTTCAAGGCTTCGCGCAGCAGTGCCTCCGAGAGCTGTGGCAAGTCCGTGCCGATGATGATGACAGGTGAGTGCCCGCTTGCAAAACCGGCCTCGAACGCGCGTTGCATGCGTTCGCCGAGGTCCGCGCCAGCTTGTTGATGCACGGAATAGCCCAGCGCGGTGCACAGTTCATCCGCCGGGAGTTCATCGGCATACCACGCCTGCCGGTCCACACCGAGCTGAGCGCCTTGTTCAATGGTGTGCCGAAGCAACCGCTTGTAGATCTCCAGCGCACGTTCATTCCCGAGGGTGGCCGCCAAGCGGGTCTTCACCTTGCCCAATACCGGGGCACGCAGGAACACCAGAAGCAAAGGCTTGCTGCTCATGTCACTGAGCCGCCGCAACTGCTGCCCGCACCGGCGGTGCAGCCATAGCAATGCCTACCGGTGACGATGGCCCGGCCTGCCACGTTCGACTTGGCCAGGTCGCGGATGTGGCGCGGCATGCCGGCGCTCAGGGGCAGGTCAAGCATCTGGTTGAAGTCACAATCGTAAATGCTTCCGTCGTGCGAGACGGAGATCATGTTGCGGCACATCACGCCTTGCACTGCTGCCGGGTTGAAGGCGTTAACGAGACGCTCCATGTACTCCTCGTAATGGTCGGTGCGCACCAAGTATTCCAGGAAGCGGCTGATGGGCAGGTTGGTGATGGCGAAAAGCTTGTGGAAATGGATGCCGTGGTCGGCCATCAGGCTTTTCTTGAACTGCTTCTCCAGCTCATCCTGTGAACCGGGTAGAAAGGCACCGGCGGGGTTGTACACGAGGTTCAGCTCGAGCTCGCTATCCGGCATGCCGTAGCCCACGGCGTTCAGCATCTTCAGGGCTTCGATGGAATGCTCGAAGACGCCTTTTCCGCGCTGGCGGTCGGTGCGGTCGGCGGTGTAGAAGGGCAGCGAGCTCACCACTTCCACCTTGTGCTTCCGGTAGAATTCCGGCAGGTCGTGGTACTTCTTGTTGGCGAGAATGATGGTGAGGTTGCAGCGCACGATGATGTGGCTGCCTTTCTCGCTAAGACGCTCAACGAACCAGCGGAAATCCGGGTGCATCTCAGGCGCTCCACCGGTGAGGTCTAAAGTGTGTACGGGGTGTGCATCCAGCGAGCGGAGGCAATCCTCCATCACTTCGCGGCTCATGCGCTCCTTGCGGTCGGGTCCCGCGTCCACGTGGCAGTGTACGCAGGTCTGGTTGCACATGCGGCCCAAGTTGAGCTGTAGCACTTCCATCTCGGTGGAACGCAGCTCGGGCAGTCCGCTCGCTGCCAGCTTGTCCGCAAAGAACGGCAGTGCCGAACCCGGATCTTCCAGCACGAGCCGCTGCTCGGAAGCCGCGCTCAACAAGGCGTGTTGTGCCAAAAGGCTTTTCATGCCCCGGTCAAGTCCTGTACATGGTTCATCATCTGTGTGCCATGCACCAAGGTGGCCCCACCGCGGATCGCGGCTGCCACATGCACGGCCTCCATCATCTGGGCCTCGCTGCAGCCTTTCTCCAGCGCGTCGGTGCTATACGCGTCGATGCAGTACGGGCATTGCACGCCATGTGCTACGGCCAGCGCGATCAGCGATTTCTCCCGGGCGGTGAGCGCGCCTTCCTTGAACACCTCGCCGTACCAAGCGAAGAACTTGTCGGCCAAGGGTTTCTGGAACTTGGAGATGTCGCCGAATTTGCCGAGGTCCGCTGGGTCGTAATACTTCTTTGGCATGTTGGTCGGGAGCTTTTGGGTATTCTATTTTTTAATGTCGATCGCTGCTATGATGCGCTCCTCCAGCGGCCCGGTAGGCAGGGGCACGATCTCAGCATCCCGTTGTTCGAGGAGCGAATCGATCAGCTTGCTCTGGTGCTGGTAAGTCTTGCAACCGGCACATATCCTGGTGTGCAACCACAGCTGGACCGCTTGCCCGGCGGGAAGCGGTGCGAAGGCGTGCCGTTCGGTGAGCTCCGCGGCCTTGCGGCAGGAGAGCAGGAGGGTTTGCATGAGTCCCATATCAATGTAGGTGGTCCTTCTTCATCTTCGTACTGATACATTCCCGTAGCCGCATTTTGGCCCGATGTATTTGTTGCCAATAGTTCGTCGCGGTGATGTCGAGCTCCTGACAGATGGCCTCGGCATCTTTCTCCTTGAGGAATTTCATCTCCACCGCAGCGCGCCAATGGGCAGGCAATTGCTGGAGGCAATCCGCGAGGAAGCCATGTACCTGCTCACCCTGATCCGGCCCGTCCAAGCCCCATTCCTCCGGGATGTGCCCCGGGGCCCAACGTCCGACGCCGTCGAAGAAGTCCGCGTCCACCGGCTCCACGCCATGCACCACGGGATCGCGGTAAGCCTTTCGCCAGTGGTCGGCGATCTTGTTCTTCAGAATGGAGAAGAGCCAGGTGCGCGGGCTGCTTTGCTGCGCGAATTTCTTGCGCCCTTCCCAGGCGGCGATGAAGGCCAGCTGCACCAGGTCTTCGGCGACGTCCTCCTCCCGCACGCGCGCCTTGGCGTAGCGGAGCAGGTCACCGGTATGGGCATGCACCCATGTATCGAACTCGCGTTGGCCCGTGGCTTGGTCAGTTGCTGGCATCCCTGGCAAAGCTATTCGGATGGTGTTTTGGGCGATCCTGAAGAATGTGAGATCCTGTCAGGAACAAGAAGTTGCTCGACCTTGTTCACATTGCGCTAAGTTGTTGTTGAGAACATTCAAGCACCTG
Organism: uncultured Flavobacteriales bacterium; assembly: GCA_963706125.1. Lineage (GTDB taxonomy): Bacteria > Bacteroidota > Bacteroidia > Flavobacteriales_F > PHOS-HE28 > PHOS-HE28. The sequence goes on along the minus strand of CAVPLQ010000001.1, from coordinate 20,463 downwards.
ATCGAGATCAAATGAAAAGCACCAAGATCACCTTTCAAAACGCCCAAGGCACCACGCTCAGCGCGCGCATTGACCTCCCTCCGGACCGAAAGCCGCTGTATTTCGCCCTGTTCGCCCACTGCTTCACCTGCAGCAAGGACCTTCACGCGGTGCGCAACATCAGCCGTGCGCTCACCGGTGCCGGCTTCGGTGTGATGCGCTTCGACTTCACCGGGCTGGGCCACAGCGAAGGCGAGTTCAGTGAGACCAATTTCAGCAGCAATGTGACGGACCTCCACGCCGCGATGGCCTACCTGGAGGCGGAGCACATCGCGCCCGCTTTGCTCATCGGGCATTCGCTGGGCGGAGCTGCGGCGATCGTGGCCGGGGCCGAAGCGGAGCACATCAAGGTGGTGGCCACTATCGGCGCGCCGGGCGACGTGGGGCACATCAAGAAGCTGTTCCGCGGCGACCTCGAAAAGATCAAGGCGGAAGGTCATGCGGAAGTCAGTATTGGCGGCAGGCCGTTCACCATTGCGCGTTCTTTCCTGGAAGACTTGGAAAAGCGCGATCTCGCCGTCATACTGGGTGAGCTGCGCAAGCCCATCCTGATCGCACACAGCCCGCAGGACGCCGTGGTGGGCGTGTCCAACGCTGCCGAGCTGTTCCATGCCGCGCGGCATCCGAAGAGCTTCCTCAGCTTGGACGGCGCGGACCACCTGCTGAGCGATCGCACCGACTCCAACTACGCGGGGCGCATGATCGCCGAATGGTCGCGGCGCTACTTGCCGACGGATCAGCCGGAGGAGGAACTCCAAAGCGAGATGCCGGTGGTGGTGCACATTGCGAACGAGAAGTACACCACGCAGGTCCTCGCCAATGGCCATCACCTCACGGCCGATGAACCCGCAAGCGTGGGGGGCAACAACTATGGCCCTTCACCCTACGACCTGCTGAGCGCGGCATTGGGAGCGTGCACCGCCATGACGATGAAGATGTATGCCGAACGGAAGAAGTGGGACCTGCAGGAGGCCTTCGTACACCTTAAACACGGCAAGATCCACGCGACCGATTGCGAAAGCTGCGCGGAAGGCACCACGGGCAAGATCGTCCGCTTCGAGCGCATGCTGGAGCTGCATGGAGACTTGGATGAGGCGCAACGCAAGCGGCTGCTGGAGATCGCCGACCGATGCCCTGTACACCGCACCTTGCACGAGACGGTGGAGGTGGTGACCTGGCTGAAGAAAGAGAAGGGAACTTCAGTTTCCTGAACTTCGCACCATGGAAGCGTCGAACACCCCGGATAGGAAGTTGATCCGTTCAGACTATCCCGGGCTGGAAAACGGGACGTATTTGGACACCTCTTCCTGCGGCTTGATCGCACGTTCCACGGCCGAAGCGGCGAGCATTGAGCAGGAGCGCTTGATGCGCGAAGGATCTGTGCGCTATGGGTACTGGCATGTGAAAGGGCGCGCTGAAGTAGGGAGCATTGTCGCTGCGCATATCGGGGGAAGCACAGCGGGCATGGCATTGCTACAGAACTTCACCGGTGGGATGTCGCGCTTGGCGCCGATGCTGAAGCACCGTAAAAAGGTGCTGCTCGTTGGCGGTGATTACCCCACGTTGCACGCGCCGTTCAAGTGGAACGGTTTCGATATCGTCACAGTGGATCCGGCTACTGACGGAACGATCCCGATGGACCTGCTGGAGGCGGCGGTCGAACGCGAAAAACCGCAGCTCGTCGCCATCAGCCATGTGCAATGGCAGACGGGCTTCGTGATCGACCTGCGCGCCCTTACCGAGCTGTGCCGCTCAATTGGTGCCTGGTCGGTGGTGGATGCCACACAGTCGTGGTGCAGCGCACCGATCGATCTTCACAACGCGCCCATTGACATCCTTGGTGCCAGCGGATACAAGTGGCCCTTGGCGGGTTTTGGCAACGGCTTTTTCCACCTCTCGGAGTCAGTGCGAGCGGAACTGACGGAACGCAACAACTTTGATCCCGTTGCTGCGCTTTCCGAAGGGCATCTTGATCCTGTTGCGCTGGTGCGTTTAAGCGATGCATTGCAACGGGTCACGACGTTCGGATCTGAAGCGATCATGGAGCGCGTGCACCACCTGTGTGATCATGCCGTGGACCAGCTGCACAAAGCGGGCATTCGCATATATAGCGGCACGGACCCAAAGACGCGGGCAGGCATCATCCTGTTTGAAGGTGGTGAAGAACGCCTGGCAAAGCTGAAACAGGCCGGCGTGCAAGCGCAGTTGCGCGGCGCGGGCATCCGGATCGGGATCCACTTCTACAATAACGAAGAGGATGTGGAGCGGCTGGTGGAGGGAGTTTCGTGAGGGGAGAAGCCGCGGAGGCGCAGAAGCGCGGAGAAATGCATGATCTGATCCCTTGACTTTTGAGGAGGCTGAACATGCCGGCGGCCGTACCACACCCAACACAAGATCCTCAACACCTCGGCGCCAGTCAGCTACTATCCGCTTCTCTGCGCCTCTGCGTCCAAGAACTGACCTGGTAGTCTCACTCCACCACTTCCACGCCCTTCCAGAACGCCACGAGCCTTTTGATCTCCTTGGCAGCGATCTTTACCTCAGGATAGTACCAAGCGGCATCCGGGTTCTCCATGCCGTCCACATCCAACGTGTAGTAGCTCGCGGTGCCTTTCCACGGACAGAACGTGTGTGTTGATGAAGGCTTGAAGTACTCCTTCTTGATCGCATCCGCCGGGAAGTAGCGGTTGCCTTCCATCATGACGGTGTGGTGGCTTTCGGCTATGACCCTACCGTTCCAAATAGCTTTCATTTACTTGTGTATTGTGGGGCGAAAACGACATCGGAGAAATAGTTTTTGCTGTCGGTGAACCGCTCGGTAATACGCAGTCCAGCATGCTTGGCGAGGTCCTCGATCATTGCGCTGTCATACTTCTGGCTGATCTCCGTGTGGAGTGCCTCCCACGCCCGGAAATGGATGGGCGCATCAGCTCCGGAAATGTTCACGTCCTGGTCGCAGGTGCTCACGAGGTAACTGAGTGCGCGGCCTGTGCAGGGGTCGTAAACAGGGGCGTGAATGAACTGCTCCACGTTGAAGTCGGCACCTAACTCGCGATTGATCCGGCGCAGCAGGTTGAGGTTGAATTCGCGTGTGTGGCCCTCGCTATCGTTGTAGGCACGCAGGATGGTCGCAGGAGCCTTCTTCCGGTCGAAGCCCACGAGGAACCGGTCGTTCGGCCCCAAGAACCTCGCAACGCCTTTCAGCAGGTCGATGGCGCGCTCACGATCCAAGTTGCCGATGTTGGAGCCGAGGAAAAGCACGGCCTTCGCTTCCGAGGGATCCGAGAAGCCGCGCTCGATGGCCTCGAAATATTCGCCTTGTTCCGCATGGTACCGCAGCGAGGGCAGCTCCTTCTTCAACGCTTGTCCGAGTTGGTCCAGCACATGCCGCGAAATATCGATGGGACGATACACGGGATCACGGCCCTGCTCCAGCGCACGCCTCAGTAAATGCTTGGTTTTCGCTCCATCGCCAGCGCCCAGCTCGAAGAGGGAAAAGCGTTGATGCCCGTTGGCCAAGGCCGCTAGGACCGCATCCGTTTGATCCCGTAGGATCTCGTCCTCGGCGTTCGTCACATAGTAATCCTTCGAGGCCATGATCCGCTGGAAGAGCTTGTCGCCCGCCGCATCGTAGAAGTAGCGCGAGCTGATCCTCTTCGGGGTTCCGGCAAGTCCGGCCAGCACATGCTCCCGAAATTCCATCGTCTCTGCGGATACTTTTTGGAGCACGTCCTTCATTTTCCGAATACCCGGTCTACTTCGCTTCCGATGTATTCTGCGCAAGCCGCAGCCCGGTGTATTGCCATCGCAGGTTTGGCTGAAAGAAATTGCGGTACGTGGCGCGTGAATGGTTTGGCGCTGTGGCCACCGAGGCTCCGCGCAGCACCATCTGGTTCACCATGAACTTTCCGTTGTATTCGCCCAGCGCACCGGGAACTCGTTTGTATCCCGGATATGGCAGGTAGGCACTGTTCGTCCATTCCCAGCGCTGGCCCCATTGGAACCGCGTGTTCGCCACTTCCCATTCCGCTTCCGTTGGCAGGCGCTTCCCGCTCCATTCCGCGAAGGCGAAAGCTTCGTAAAAAGAGATGTGGCAGAGCGGCATCTTGGGTTCAACCACGGTCAAGCCCTTGAGCGTGTAGTAGTGCCAAGTGCCATCCACCTTGTGCCAGTACATCGGCGCTTGCACGTTGTTGTCCTGCACCCACTGCCAACCGTCGCTGTGCCAATGGTTGAAGTCCGCGTAGCCACCATCGTCCATGAACGCCAGGAATTCGCCGTTGGTCACCAGCGATCGCTGATCGCGAAGTCGTCCAAGAACACTTGGTGCCGCGCATGCTCATTGTCGAAGCTGAAGCCTTCGCCCTCAAAGCCGATGGAATGCAAGCCGCCGTTGAAATGGCGATGAACTCGCCTTTGGACTTCTCCGCGCGGCTTTCGGTGAAGTCGTCATACTTCGGGAAAAGCGGGTTGTTGCCAAGGATGTACTTCAGGTCGGTCATCAGCAGTTCCTGGTGCTGCTCCTCGTGGTTCAGCCCAAGCTCTAAAATGCGCAACGCTTCCTCCGTGGCCTTTCCGCTGGCAAAGAGCGCATCCATCGCGTTGTCCACGTGTGCGCGGTATGCATGCACCTCCTCCAGCGCGGGCCGCGTCATGTTGCCTCGATCGGCGCGCAGCACGCGCTTGCCGACGGTCTCATAATAGCTGTTGAACATGAAGGCCATGTCATCATTGAACAGCTTATAGCCGGGTGTTCCCTTCAGGATGAACTGCTCGAAGAACCACGTGGTGTGGCCAAGGTGCCACTTCGGCGGCGAGACATCTACTACTGGTTGCACCACATGGTCCTCCACGCGCAGTGGGGCGCAGATGGCAACGGTGCGGTCGCGCACAGCATGAAAGCGTGTTGCCGGGTCGGAAGCGTTCATCGCGGGTTTTTCCACGACACTTTTCGTCGAACCTTCGGTTTTGGATGTGACTTCCATGAACAAATGACGCGCTTACACCTTGGAATGTTCGTTACGGACCTAAGCGAAGGTCGCGGGAACAAGCACGACCTGACGCGGCCTACTTCCGAGAGTGAACGATGAACGATCCTGCAACGAGCACAGCTTGATCGACATTCCTTCCGCTAAGGACGTAGCTCGCCTCGCCGACCACGCCGAAGCGCTTACCTATGGGCCTGTAGTACTTCCCGCCGGCCTTCACGAAGTCCACACCAAGCTGCCTGAAGCTCATTGGTGCCAATTCACCCATTCCCCGGTAATTCCGGCCACCGTCCGCTTGCTGGCCTTGTACGTAAAGTTCCCAGTAATGCGTGGCGTTAAAGTGGCCGAAACGCAAGGTGCCGATGAGCGCATCGGGCGTAGGGTCGGAGGCGAACACCTCACCACCCACGAGGCTGACGAAGCACCCCGCGTCCCAAGTGTACTGCACCACGCCCATGGGGATCACACAAGTGGCATCCTGGCCGATCGCGTTCACGCCTTCGGTCTGGTAGTTCGTCACAGGAATGCTATAGCCCAGAGCGGGGCCGAGTGCCAGCTTGCCCTTGGCCATAGCGGTTTTAAGGGGCAACCATTTTAAGAATGCCGAGGCATCTTGAAGGTCCGCTTCGGTGGAGTTTGAAATGTACGGAATGCTCACTTGCAGGTCCAAGTCTTCCGTTAGGCCACCAGCGGCAAAAAGCGTGGCGGCGATCCGGCTTCTTTTTATGCCTGCATTTCCTTCCGAAAGGTAATAGCCCAAGCCCCTTTCGTAACTGATGGAGGCGACCACGTCGATATTTCCCGCGCCTTTGTTGAAGCCGTCCACTTGTGCTTCCGCAGCAGGTGCCAGCAGACAAGCGATCAACGTGTGTTTCCAGTGCTTCACGATGAGATTGTTCATTGGCATAAGGTACGGATAGTGTGACGGAGTTGCTGGTCGCGAGTCTTGAGTCCTGAAGTCGTGAGTCTGAAGTCGTGAGTCCCATCCGGGGTTGACTCACCACTCCAGACTTCAGGACTTAAGACTAGTAGACCTTCACGCCCTTCAGCACCCAGCGCGACCAGTTCTTGTTGTAGACATGGATGCGATCCGTGGGCCTACCGGCGTCGTCCACAACCGCGTGGCCCGTATTCATCCATTCAAAGATGCCGCCGTAGAGGTTTTTCACGTCGGTGTAGCCCGCCTTCAGCAGTTTTTCCGTGACCTTCTCGCTGCGATAGCCGACAGAGCAATACACCACGATGACCGTGTCCTTCGGCAGGTCCTTCACCTTGGCGATGTCGAAATCATCGTAGCCCACGCGGCGCGCCTTGGCGATGTGGCTCACGTCGTATTCTTCCTTGGGCCGTGCATCCAGCAGCACGGCGTTCGGTTGCTTGGCCAGTTGCGGAACATCGATCGCGGGCGTTCTGTCGGAGAGCAGGTGCTGCAACTTCTCCTGGTACGCAGGCTCCCGCACGTGCTGCGCAAAAGCAGACCCCATGCCAAGCAGCAAGAAGAGATGGATGCCGATGGACCGGAGCATGGGCATTTGTGGTGTTGATCACGCGGCGGGCCGCTTGCCCATCAATCGCAAGATACCGAGCCGGGCCAAGAGGATGAAGGGAAAACCATGCCACAAGAGGTCCAACCAGTCCATCGCCTGCATGCCGTGTGCGCCACCAGCCACCCAACGCAGTTTGCCCCACAGGTGCGGCTCAGGAAAAAATGGCATCAGGCCAAGCAGTAGTGCCATGGGCACCAGGACTTTCCAGTCGTTGATGAAGTTCATTGGTTGCGTGGAGGAAAGGCGACCTGTTTGATGAATGTTTTCGGGAAGGTCTCGTCACCGGGGAATCCCAGCTCGATGTCGCGACCGTTCGAGGGGATCACGGCGGTGCCGAAGAGGTAGTCCCACAGGCTGAGACTAATGCCGTAGTTGATGCCGAATTTCCGACCGGCCGGAAGCTCTTTCACGTGGTGCCAGATGTGCATGCGTGGATTGTTCAGCACATACTTCAGCGGGCCGTAGCTGAGGTTGAGGTTGCTGTGGTTCAAGTGCCCGATCGCGGTGGCAAAAATGTGGACGATGAAGAAGTCCTTCAGGCCGAACCCGATCATCGCCAAGGGGATGTATTGTGCGCTTTTGTAGAACACGTTCTCCATCCAATGAAAGCGTAGATGTGCCGCAAAACCCATCTGTTTCACACTGTGATGCACTTGATGGAACTTCCACATCCACGGCACGCGATGCAACATGCGATGCACGTTCCAATGGATAAAGTCGGCTACAAGAAAGAGCGTGAGCAGCTGCGCCCATTTCGGCCAACTGCCGATCTCCACTGCCACAATGTTGGTGATGCCGACGGCCGCCAAGGCGCTATTGAAGAGGTCCACCGCCACGTTGCTTATCGCGTTGTAAGCGATCAGTGAAAAGAGGAAATAGTTGAAGAACATGTAGAAACCGTCCAGCCAGAAATCCTGCCGGATGCGCGGCTGGTCCTTGCGCCACGGAAAGAGGATCTCCGCCGTCCACGCGAAGAGCGAAAGCCCCACGAGCCACCAGAAGTAGCTATGCCAGCTGAGGTGCGAGATCTCGCCCACGAGGTAGTTCCAGTAGCCCGTGTAGGAGTTGGCGATGATGTCCCAATAGTGCTGCATGTTGTGCGGCGCGAAGCTACCGGGTGGGAACGAGGACGAGTGTGCGTTGTGTCACTGTTCTTCAGCGTCAATGTCAGGACCGGAACCCATTCCCGAACTTTGTACCATGAAACGCTCATGGCCATTGTTGATCGGCATTGGTGCCGTCATCTTACTGTTCGCCACGTGTTCCGCGGGCCCTTCGGAAAAGCATGTGGACAACGACACTCCTACAGGCACGCCTCCCTCTGCGGAATTCAATTCATACTGGCACCAAGGCAAGGCCGAACTGAACCACTACGCCCTCACCCAAGCCCGTTACGGCGAACTGCGCAACGGCAATGCGGTGCTCATCTTCGTCACGGAAGATCTCTTGGACAGCGCTCAAGTGAAGTACGAAGGCAGGGGCGCCGCGCTGCACACCAGCGTGCTGAAGCTGAACCGCATCGACCGCTTCATCACCGGCATCTATGACTATTCGCTGATGACGAGCACGTTCAGCCCCGTGGACGGCACGCCGCCGATGAAGGTGAGCTACACTACGCAGGATTGGTGCGGCCTACTGTTCATCCAATTGAACCGACAGGCCGCAGGCTATCGCTACGAGCTGCGGAGCTACTTCCAAGCGGATGGGGACAAGGATGGTACGATCGGGAGTACCGTGCTCGAGGACGGCATCATGCTGCAGATCCGCATCGACCCCTCAAAGCTTCCGAAAGGCACAGTGGACATACTTCCCACGCTGAGCTACCTACGCCTGATGCACAAGCCCATCACACCCGTGAAGGTGAACGCGGAGCTCACCGCACAAGGCGATACGAGCACGTACCGAATGCACTTCACGTCACTGGACCGCACGGTCTCGATCCACTTCGGCACCGCCTTTCCGCATTTGATCTTCGGCTGGGAGGAAACCCGCCCGGACGGTTTTGGTGACAACGTGCGCACGCTCACCACCACGGCACGATTGAAGCAACAGGTGATGGAGCCGTACTGGGCACAACACGCTGTGGCGGATTCGACTTATCGGCGGATGCTGGGGTTGCCTGAGTGAGTTGTCGGTTGTCAACTATCAGACTGCCGACGGCATACCGTTCCACTCTGCGGAATGGGTAGTGCAATGCAAGGTATTTCGTTGCGCTACCGTTACCTCCGATCCACATCGGGCCGTTGCGCCTGCCTGCCGTAGGCGCGGTTCCTTGGCGTTCTTTGCGTCTTGGCGGTAAAAACCTCAATACGCCCGCACGTTCTTCCCTTGCCTCCAGTTGATGAAGGCCCGGTTCACCACGCGGTTGCCGCCGGGTGTAGGGTAGTCGCCGGTGAAATACCAGTCGCCGGTGTGGCCCGGGCAAGCGGCGTGCAGGCCCTCGATGCTTTGGTACACTATGGCCACCTCGGCCTTGATCTCGGGCGAGGTCAACAATTCGCCGATCCGCTTACTGATCTGTTCCGCAGAGAACGGCCTGTAGATGTCCTTCACCACGTTCTCTTGTTCGCCGATGGGCTTGTCCACCATGGCCAAGCAGCGGTCGTACACATCGTCGATGATGTTCTCCTGCTTGGTCTCCTTCAGCAGTGAAATGGCCGCTTGGAAGGCGGCAAGGTCGCCCATCTTCGCCATGTCGATGCCGTAGCAATCGGGGTAGCGGATCTGCGGCGCGCTGCTCACCACCACGATCTTCCGCGGCTCAAGCCGGTCCAGCATTTTCAGGATGCTCTGCTTGAGCGTAGTGCCGCGCACAATGCTGTCGTCGATCACTACCAGCGAATCCATGCCGGGGCGCACGGTGCCGTAGGTGATGTCGTACACATGCGCCACGAGGTCCGCGCGCGAGCTCTCATTGGTGATGAAGGTGCGCAATTTCGCGTCCTTGATCGCCACCTTTTCCATGCGGGGACGAAGGGCGAGGATGGCTCGGAGTTTTTCCACATCGGGCTTCGGACCCAGCTCCAGGATGCGGCGTTCCTTCAGCCGGTCCAGCTGGTCCTCCATCTCCTTCATCATGCCGTAGCACGCCACCTCGGCAGTGTTGGGGATGAACGAGAACACCGTGTTCTCCAGATCGTGGTCGATGGTCTCCAGGATCGCGGGGCACACGGAACGGCCCAAGGCGATGCGTTCACGGTAAACGTCCATGTCGCTGCCTCGGCTGAAGTAGATGCGCTCGAAACTGCACGAGCGTTTTTCCAACGGCGGCAGGATCTCCTCCGTGGTGTACGAGCCGTCCTTCTTCACGATCAACGCTTTCCCCGGCTCCAGCTCATGCACCTGCTCCACCTTCAGGCCGAAGGCCGTTTGGATCGCTGGCCGTTCGCTGGCCGCCACCACCACTTCATCATCGGCGTACCAATAGCACGGGCGGATACCGGCGGGGTCGCGCAGCACGAAGGCATCGCCGTGACCGATGAGGCCTGCCAGCGCGTAGCCGCCGTCGAAGTCGATCGCGCTCTGTTGCAGGATGCTCTTCACGTCCAGCTTCTCCTCGATCATCTTGGTGATCTGCCGGTCGTTGTAGCCGAGCTGGTGGTGGATGCCTCGCAGTCGCTCGTTCTCCATGTCCAGATAGTGCCCGATCTTTTCCAGCACCGTCATGGTGTCGCTGCGCTCTTTCGGTGTTTGGCCGATGCTCACCAACAGGTTGAAGAGCTCGTCCACGTTGGTCATGTTGAAGTTGCCCGCCACCACGAGGTTGCGCGTGATCCAGTTGCTCAGGCGGCGGCGCGGGTGGCAATTCTCCAGTTCATCGCGGCCGAAGGTGGCATAGCGCAGGTGCCCTAGCAACAGCTCGCCCACATAGGGCGCGGCCTGCTTCAACAACTCGGCATCGTTCTCCGCCTTGGGGGTTTCCACCAGCGCCGCTCCGATGCCCCGGTGGATGCGGTCGAAGATCAGCTGGATGGCGTCCTTTGAGGTACTGCGGTCGCGATCGATGAAGTTGGCACCCGGCAGCGGGTCCAGCTTGATCGTGGCCACCCCCGCACCGTCCTGTCCGCGGTTGTGCTGCTTTTCCATCAGCAGGTACAACTTGGTGAGGCCGTATAGCGCGCTACCGTACCGCTCCTGATAGTGCACCAAGGGTTTCCGCAAGCGGATGAAGGCCAGACCGCATTCGTGCTTGATCGCGTCGCTCATGAAGTGTCCGTTGCGCCTTTATGGGAGGGGCGGCAAAGGTACGGATGTGACCGAGGGGACGACCTCCAACGGATCCGGTGGTAGGAATGTCGGGAACCGGAGCTCACTTCAACACCAAGCGCACGCCCAAGCTGGCATCAACGCTGGAACTCCACTGATCGCCCGTGGTGCCCAATGACAGGTAGTGCAACCCCGGGTGTATCTCCGTGAACAGATGGAATTCGAAGCCGTCCTCGTGTTGCTGGCCAAAACGGAGGTCCACGCCCAAGGGGACATAGCCAAGCAGCCAAGCGCCGGAACCTTCGGTGTATTCCTCCTCTTGCGATCGCAACTGTTCATTGTAATATCGGTCCGAATAGGTGTACGCGTCTTCCAAGTATGTTTTCCGGTCATAGGTGATCGTGGTGCGCGGATCGACGACCATTCCGCCCGCAAGACCCATACCTCCATAAAACTCGAAACGCTTGCCGGCCTTTGCCCGGAGCAACAGGGAAGCGTCCAGGCCGAACATTTTTGCCCGTTGCTGAAAGTCATAGGTCTCCGTGATCACGGAATCCATGTAGACCACCTCGCCGGTCGTCTGCGATACCAACGTGTCGTGCGGGAAACGTGTTTCGCCATAGCGGCTGTCCGAGCGGTTGAACCGGCCGGAGTACTGGAACCCCAATCGAAGTTCGGACGAGATCCGTGAACCACCACGGAGCTTATTGAATGGCCGAAGACCGGCGGTGATGGAGAGGAAACCACCGCCGTTGACATGGGGATGCTTGTCGAAAACGCCAGGGTCATCACCCATCGGGACAGCACCCTGCAGAATGGTACTGTTCGGTGCCGAACGACGCCGATCATCCAACGACCGGTCAGTTTGTCCCATGCCTCCGCCGCCTACTTGTATGGACCAACTGATCGGGGCCGGGCGTTCCGGGGTGACCGGCTGCTCTTGTGCGGACAGAACAGCGGCTGAGGTTGCCAACAGGAGGGCGGGCAGTATGCGGAGTTTCTTCATCGGAACGATCTATTCGTCCTTCTCGTCACGAGGAGGGTGATCCATGTGCTGAAGTGGCGGTGCTGCAAGGTACGGTCGGAGGGAAATGCAATGCCCACGATGAACGCACCTTTTCGGTCCGGAGTTATTCCGTCGTTGGCTGAATTTTGGAAGTCTTCCTACCGATCCCATAACGGCACCTTTAATTTCACCGCCATGCGCAAGCTCTTTTATCTCATCGGCACCTTGTTGCTCATTGTCATAGCTCTCGTGGGCTGGTTCGATCATCGCTATTTCTGGGCCTATGCCTTAGTGCTACCACTTTTCCTGCTCGGGATCTATAACGCGATACAGCCGTGGCACACCATCCTGCGGAATTTCCCCGTGCTGGGTTATGTGCGCTATACGTTCGAATTCATCGCGCCGGAGATCCAGCAGTACTTCATCGAGCGCCATACCGACGGTAGGCCCTTCAGTCGCCAGCAACGATCGCTCGTGTACCAACGGGCGAAGAACGTGGGCGACACAGTCCCGTTCGGCACCCAGCTGGACATCAATGCGGCGAACTACGAGGGCATCCGGCACTCGATCTACCCGAAGGAAATCCCAGCCGATCCTCCGCGAATAAGGATCGGTGGTGAATTCTGCGAGAAGCCCTACATGGCCTCGCTGCTGAACATCTCCGCGATGAGCTTCGGGGCCTTGAGCGACAGGGCCGTACTGGCGCTGAACACCGGTGCCCGGAAGGGGGGCTTTTATCACAATACAGGCGAGGGTGGCCTCAGCGAGCACCACCTGAAGCCGGGCGGCGACCTGGTGTGGCAGATCGGGACCGGATACTTCGGCTGCCGTACCAAGGATGGCGATTTCGATCCGGAACTCTTCTGTGCCAAGGTGGCCGAACATCACCAAGTGCGGATGATCGAGCTGAAGCTCTCCCAGGGGGCGAAGCCCGGGCATGGAGGCGTGCTCCCGGCGGTGAAGAATTCCGAGGAGATCGCGCGGATCCGGCATATCGAGCCGCACACCACCGTGCTTTCGCCGCCGGGCCACAGCGCTTTCACCGATGGCGATGGCTTGCTGCGCTTCATCGGTAAGCTGCGCGAACTGAGCGGCGGCCTGCCCGTGGGCTTCAAGCTCTGCATCGGCCGGACGGATGAGTTCACCGAGCTCTGCGAAAAAATGGTCGAGTCGGGCATGCGCCCGGACTTCATCACAGTGGATGGGGCGGAAGGAGGCACTGGCGCCTCACCCTTGGAGTTCACCGATTCCGTGGGCATGCCGATCGAACCCGCCCTGATGTTCGTGCGACGCACCTTGGAACGCTTTGGCCTGCACGGCGAGATCAAGATCATCGCCAGCGGCAAGGTGCTCACGGCCGCCAGCCTGATGAAGATGCTCGCCCTCGGAGCCGACCTCTGCAACAGTGCGCGCGGCTTCATGTTCTCGCTCGGTTGCATCCAGGCCCTGCGTTGCAATACCAACGACTGCCCCACGGGCATCACCACGCAGGACCCCGCATTGGTGCGCGGCATAGTGGTAAGCGAGAAATGTGAGCGCGTCTTCAACTTCCACCGCAACACGCTGCTCTCGTTGATGGAACTGCTCGCCGCCTGCGGGCTGGACAATGTGGATGATGTGAACATGGGCCACTTCATGCGCGGCGATGAGTTCGTGAAGCTCGCGGACCGGTATTTCCCGGATGGCTTGGACAAAGTGATGTATGCTTCGCCGGGGGGAGGGCGGTGAGGAGGGAAGTCGTTTAAACGACACGACCAAGGGTTGTCCTAGATAGCAAGAAGCGCTTGGCCTTGCGCTTTCCCTGAGAGCTTCGGTACGCTCATGGTCCTTTTATACTAGTCCAGTTTATCTGTGCAGATAGACTGCACACATGGAGTTTCCATTTGCCACCGAAATAAACGGGAGCAAAATGAAACTCATCGCAGGGGATTACGCAGAGCAATTGAGCAAGGCAGAATGGACGGCTAAACGGCTGGAAATTTTGGAGCGTGACGGCCATGCCTGCCGTAGTTGCGGAACTCAGTCCGAATTGCAAGTGCACCATCGGCAGTATCACTGGCACAAGGGATACAAGGTGGCACCTTGGTGCTACGCAAGTAAATACCTCATCACACTTTGTAAGGACTGCCACAAGACAGGTCACCTCAACTTCAACATTCCCGCATTCTCAATTTGAACCATTCATTCATTTTTCACCATGAACAAGCTCATCAATTTTTTCAAGAAGGATTCGAAGTTGGGGCAGAACGCTACCGCAGATGCTTCGCTAGTGAATCCCTTGGGGTCATTCCGAGTACCCGCCAAGGAACTGTTCATTGATCCAGAATCACCCAAGTTTGAATCCCAACGTGATCCGGGTTCTTCAAAAGTGAAAAATCTTGCCTCGAAGGATCGGAGCTCAGAGGGATATGAGGCCGGTCTGAACTTCCATGATATGGATGTTTGTCGTCTTATGCAGGAGCGCATAAAGGCAGAGATCGGTCGGGCCTTGGAAATGGAGATTGATGCGATCGGTCTCTTGTTAGCGAATGCTGACTTGGAATTAAATTGCTTGCAGTCAGAAGAGCCCTCCAACATGCAACGGCGTGTGCATGCGCGCCGGGTGGAAATGGATCGCCATCGGCTGAGGCTTCATGAGCAGAAGCTCCTTATCGGAGGGAATAGCGGATACGCGGAATTTCCGCTGACCACTTTCTCGATGGGCTTTAGGCAGGGGTACCAGGCCTATCTCGATGCCACACTGTTAATGGAAAAGCACCAAGGATGAACATGCTACGAATCTTCGCACTCCTCACTGGGGACCGATATGATGTACTTCGTACACATGGTCCAATATCGAGAAAGAAGGTGTTGGTCATGGGCACAGGCTTGTTGGTGGTATCGAGCTTGTGGTTTTTCACTGGGTATAACTTGGGGGTGAACGCATTCGGGATCACCGGACCTCAAGCCTTGGCATTGGGCGTTGGCTTGGGAGCTACCGTGTTTCTGATCGATCGTATGATGCTGCTCACTTCCGGTAAGCAGAGATCTTTCATGCTCATGCGTGGGTTGTTGGCTTTGGCCATGTCGCTGATCGGTGGAGCAGGGTTGGATCTGTGCATCATGCGGTCGGAGGTCGACCAGACATTGGTCGCAATACATCAAGAGCAACACACCGTAATGCAAGAGCAAGTAAAGGAGCGCTACGCCAAGGAGCTGGTAGGCGCGGATGTAGCATACGGATCAGCAAAAAATGCACTGGTAGACGCGGAGCAGGATTGGAAAGCAGAGATGAATGGAGATTCTTCTGGAAGTGGATTGTATGGTAATGGAAACGTTGCGCGCGCCAAGGAGCGTTTAGTATCGGAGCGGCGTAATGACCTTCAAATTGCGCGACGGAACAAGGACGGTATCCAGAGACGCGAAATGCAGGACATTTCGGCAAGCGAGAATAGGTTGGCTGTAGCCCAAAGCACCGGCGGGTTGTTCGAGCGGCTCCATGCACTGCATCGCTACATTGCATCAGATACCATGGTGCTTTCTGTATATGTCCTCCTCACGCTGATCCTTGTTCTTGTGGAGCTCTCACCTCTGTTGGCAAAAGCCGGTTTTCCCAAGACGGCTTATGAAATGGAAATGGAGTTGGCTGATAGCATTCAACTACAAAGGGCCCAAACGATCGCGCGGATGCAGGCGACGAATTATTTGGAACAAGCCCGGATGACCGGCACGGAACAACGGGCCGCAATACAACTGGATGCGATAACAAGGTCATTTAACGACCTCACGCAGGATCGTGCGATCTCGAGCATTATCTCTTGAAACCCGATAGGTACTGAACCAAATGGCAACGAACAAGAATGCGACCATTCGCTATCAGACATTGGACCGCTGCTTCTCCAACCGGGGTAAGCGCTTCTTTCTTGATGACCTTGTCGCGGCATGCAATGCGGACCCTTACGAGTACTCCGGAAATGAAAGAGGGATCGGTCGTCGTCAGCTATTCGAGGACATCAAGTTCATGATGAGCGACCAAGGTTGGTCCATTCCTTTGGAGCGGTGCAAGGACGGGAAGCGGGTGTATTACCGTTACAGTGATCCGGAGTTCTCCATCAATAAGCAACCTCTTTCTCCGGGCGAGGCCGACCAGCTCAAGGAAGTCTTGCTATCCCTTGGGCGATTCAAGGGCATGCCACAATTCCAGTGGCTTGATGAGATGATAGCACGATTGAAGAGCGGTTTTCATCTGGACCCTGGTGCTAGCCACATCATTGAGTTCGAAGAGAACCCCTACCTGAAAGGGAATGAACACATCACCCCTTTGTTCAATGCCATCCGGCAGCAACAAGTCTTGCGATTGACCTATCAGGGCTTCAAGCAGGCGGAACCGGATCGCATAAATTTTCATCCGTACTACCTCAAGCAGTACAATAATCGCTGGTTCGCATTCGGATGGAATGAACTCGCCGTGTTGCCACGATGACGGCTTTGCGCCGGGTCAGGGCACGGGTCACCTGGTGACGGCGCAAGAGTGCGACGTGTGTCACACCACCAATAGCTGGCTGGGTGCGGTGTTCGATCACAGCGGGGTGAGCGGCAACTGTGTCAGTTGCCATGACGGCAGCATAGCGACCGGGACGGCGGATGTGAATCACCTGCCGCTGCAGAGCCCGCAGGTGTGCGAGGCGTGTCACAGCGGGTTCGTGGACTGGAGCGTGGTGGCCTCAGCGGTGGATCACAACGAAGTGCTGGGCACGTGTTCGAGTTGCCACGATGACGGCTTTGCGCCGGGTCAGGGCACGGGTCGCCTGGTGACGGCGCAAGAGTGCGGACGTGTGTCACACCACCAATAGCTGGCTGGGTGTGGTGTTCGATCACAGCGGGGTGAGCGGCAACTGTGTCAGTTGCCATGACGGCAGCATAGCGACCGGGACGGCGGATGTGAATCACCTGCCGCTGCAGAGCCCGCAGGTGTGCGAGGCGTGTCACAGCGGGTTCGTGGACTGGAGCGTGGTGGCCTCAGCGGTGGATCACAACGAAGTGCTGGGCACGTGTTCGAGTTGCCACGATGACGGCTTTGCGCCGGGTCAGGGCACGGGTCACCTGGTGACGGCGCAAGAGTGCGACGTGTGTCACACCACCAATAGCTGGCTGGGTGCGGTGTTCGATCACAGCGGGGTGAGCGGCAACTGTGTCAGTTGCCATGACGGCAGCATAGCGACCGGGACGGCGGATGTGAATCACCTGCCGCTGCAGAGCCCGCAGGTGTGCGAGGCGTGTCACAGCGGGTTCGTGGACTGGAGCGTGGTGGCCTCAGCGGTGGATCACAACGAAGTGCTGGGCACGTGTTCGAGTTGCCACGATGACGGCTTTGCGCCGGGTCAGGGCACGGGTCACCTGGTGACGGCGCAAGAGTGCGACGTGTGTCACACCACCAATAGCTGGCTGGGTGCGGTGTTCGATCACAGCGGGGTGAGCGGCAACTGTGTCAGTTGCCATGACGGCAGCATAGCGACCGGGACGGCGGATGTGAATCACCTGCCGCTGCAGAGCCCGCAGGTGTGCGAGGCGTGTCACAGCGGGTTCGTGGACTGGAGCGTGGTGGCCTCAGCGGTGGATCACAACGAAGTGCTGGGCACGTGTTCGAGTTGCCACGATGACGGCTTTGCGCCGGGTCAGGGCACGGGTCACCTGGTGACGGCGCAAGAGTGCGACGTGTGTCACACCACCAATAGCTGGCTGGGTGCGGTGTTCGATCACAGCGGGGTGAGCGGCAACTGTGTCAGTTGCCATGACGGCAGCATAGCGACCGGGACGGCGGATGTGAATCACCTGCCGCTGCAGAGCCCGCAGGTGTGCGAGGCGTGTCACAGCGGGTTCGTGGACTGGAGCGTGGTGGCCTCAGCGGTGGATCACAACGAAGTGCTGGGCACGTGTTCGAGTTGCCACGATGACGGCTTTGCGCCGGGTCAGGGCACGGGTCACCTGGTGACGGCGCAAGAGTGCGACGTGTGTCACACCACCAATAGCTGGCTGGGTGCGGTGTTCGATCACAGCGGGGTGAGCGGCAACTGTGTCAGTTGCCATGACGGCAGCATAGCGACCGGGACGGCGGATGTGAATCACCTGCCGCTGCAGAGCCCGCAGGTGTGCGAGGCGTGTCACAGCGGGTTCGTGGACTGGAGCGTGGTGGCCTCAGCGGTGGATCACAACGAAGTGCTGGGCACGTGTTCGAGTTGCCACGATGACGGCTTTGCGCCGGGTCAGGGCACGGGTCACCTGGTGACGGCGCAAGAGTGCGACGTGTGTCACACCACCAATAGCTGGCTGGGTGCGGTGTTCGATCACAGCGGGGTGAGCGGCAACTGTGTCAGTTGCCATGACGGCAGCATAGCGACCGGGACGGCGGATGTGAATCACCTGCCGCTGCAGAGCCCGCAGGTGTGCGAGGCGTGTCACAGCGGGTTCGTGGACTGGAGCGTGGTGGCCTCAGCGGTGGATCACAACGAAGTGCTGGGCACGTGTTCGAGTTGCCACGATGACGGCTTTGCGCCGGGTCAGGGCACGGGTCACCTGGTGACGGCGCAAGAGTGCGACGTGTGTCACACCACCAATAGCTGGCTGGGTGCGGTGTTCGATCACAGCGGGGTGAGCGGCAACTGTGTCAGTTGCCATGACGGCAGCATAGCGACCGGGACGGCGGATGTGAATCACCTGCCGCTGCAGAGCCCGCAGGTGTGCGAGGCGTGTCACAGCGGGTTCGTGGACTGGAGCGTGGTGGCCTCAGCGGTGGATCACAACGAAGTGCTGGGCACGTGTTCGAGTTGCCACGATGACGGCTTTGCGCCGGGTCAGGGCACGGGTCACCTGGTGACGGCGCAAGAGTGCGACGTGTGTCACACCACCAATAGCTGGCTGGGTGCGGTGTTCGATCACAGCGGGGTGAGCGGCAACTGTGTCAGTTGCCATGACGGCAGCATAGCGACCGGGACGGCGGATGTGAATCACCTGCCGCTGCAGAGCCCGCAGGTGTGCGAGGCGTGTCACAGCGGGTTCGTGGACTGGAGCGTGGTGGCCTCAGCGGTGGATCACAACGAAGTGCTGGGCACGTGTTCGAGTTGCCACGATGACGGCTTTGCGCCGGGTCAGGGCACGGGTCACCTGGTGACGGCGCAAGAGTGCGACGTGTGTCACACCACCAATAGCTGGCTGGGTGCGGTGTTCGATCACAGCGGGGTGAGCGGCAACTGTGTCAGTTGCCATGACGGCAGCATAGCGACCGGGACGGCGGATGTGAATCACCTGCCGCTGCAGAGCCCGCAGGTGTGCGAGGCGTGTCACAGCGGGTTCGTGGACTGGAGCGTGGTGGCCTCAGCGGTGGATCACAACGAAGTGCTGGGCACGTGTTCGAGTTGCCACGATGACGGCTTTGCGCCGGGTCAGGGCACGGGTCACCTGGTGACGGCGCAAGAGTGCGACGTGTGTCACACCACCAATAGCTGGCTGGGTGCGGTGTTCGATCACAGCGGGGTGAGCGGCAACTGTGTCAGTTGCCATGACGGCAGCATAGCGACCGGGACGGCGGATGTGAATCACCTGCCGCTGCAGAGCCCGCAGGTGTGCGAGGCGTGTCACAGCGGGTTCGTGGACTGGAGCGTGGTGGCCTCAGCGGTGGATCACAACGAAGTGCTGGGCACGTGTTCGAGTTGCCACGATGACGGCTTTGCGCCGGGTCAGGGCACGGGTCACCTGGTGACGGCGCAAGAGTGCGACGTGTGTCACACCACCAATAGCTGGCTGGGTGCGGTGTTCGATCACAGCGGGGTGAGCGGCAACTGTGTCAGTTGCCATGACGGCAGCATAGCGACCGGGACGGCGGATGTGAATCACCTGCCGCTGCAGAGCCCGCAGGTGTGCGAGGCGTGTCACAGCGGGTTCGTGGACTGGAGCGTGGTGGCCTCAGCGGTGGATCACAACGAAGTGCTGGGCACGTGTTCGAGTTGCCACGATGACGGCTTTGCGCCGGGTCAGGGCACGGGTCACCTGGTGACGGCGCAAGAGTGCGACGTGTGTCACACCACCAATAGCTGGCTGGGTGCGGTGTTCGATCACAGCGGGGTGAGCGGCAACTGTGTCAGTTGCCATGACGGCAGCATAGCGACCGGGACGGCGGATGTGAATCACCTGCCGCTGCAGAGCCCGCAGGTGTGCGAGGCGTGTCACAGCGGGTTCGTGGACTGGAGCGTGGTGGCCTCAGCGGTGGATCACAACGAAGTGCTGGGCACGTGTTCGAGTTGCCACGATGACGGCTTTGCGCCGGGTCAGGGCACGGGTCACCTGGTGACGGCGCAAGAGTGCGACGTGTGTCACACCACCAATAGCTGGCTGGGTGCGGTGTTCGATCACAGCGGGGTGAGCGGCAACTGTGTCAGTTGCCATGACGGCAGCATAGCGACCGGGACGGCGGATGTGAATCACCTGCCGCTGCAGAGCCCGCAGGTGTGCGAGGCGTGTCACAGCGGGTTCGTGGACTGGAGCGTGGTGGCCTCAGCGGTGGATCACAACGAAGTGCTGGGCACGTGTTCGAGTTGCCACGATGACGGCTTTGCGCCGGGTCAGGGCACGGGTCACCTGGTGACGGCGCAAGAGTGCGACGTGTGTCACACCACCAATAGCTGGCTGGGTGCGGTGTTCGATC